>CANKYU010000025.1 GCA_947488295.1 uncultured Anderseniella sp. | reverse complement strand
GACAGCGTGGCGACCAAGCTGGCCGGCTGGCAGGGCGCATGGTCTGTGTTCTACTGGGCCTGGTGGGTGGCGTTTGCACCGTTTGTGGGTCTGTTCCTGGCGCGCATTTCCAGGGGCCGGACCATCCGCGAGTTTGTGCTCGGCGCCATGATCGTGCCGTCGCTGATGTGCTTTGTGTGGTTCACCTGGGCCGGTGGCAC
>CANKYU010000024.1 GCA_947488295.1 uncultured Anderseniella sp. | reverse complement strand
CTGGGCTTTGGTGTCGAGCAGTTTGTATCGGGTCTGGCGCGTATCGGCATCGGCGGCCTGCAGACCCCGGAAGGCACAGCCAGTTCACTTGGCATCATCGTGGCCATCCTGGTGATCATGGGCGCTTCGACGCTGTCGGCGCTGTCGGGTGTCGGCAAGGGCATCAAGTGGCTGTCCAACATCAACATGGTGCTGTCGATTGCGCTGCTGTCGTTCTT
>CANKYU010000023.1 GCA_947488295.1 uncultured Anderseniella sp. | reverse complement strand
TCGGTGCCGTCGGTGGTATTGGCGATGGTCACCGTGGTGGTGTCTTCGTCACCGATGGTGTTGGTGGCTGATACCGGGGTTCCAAGGGTGGCAGAGCCTGAGGTGATGGACGTGAGCGTCACGATGACGTCTTCATCGCCTTCGATCAGGCCGTCATCGAGCACTTCCACATCAATGGTGGCGGTCAACTGACCTGCCAGGATGGTGACGGTGCCGGACAGGGTGGTGTAATC
>CANKYU010000022.1 GCA_947488295.1 uncultured Anderseniella sp. | reverse complement strand
GGTCTTGGCGGTGCCTTGACGGATACCGATGGGTCGGAGACGCTTAGCTACCGGATTGAGGGTTTGCCAACAGGCGCGGTGCTGTCTGCCGGTACTGTGCAGCCGGGTGGCATTGTCCTGCTGACACCGGGTGAACTTGCCGGTCTGACGATCACGCCGCCGCTGAACTTCCAGGGCACGATCCCGCTGACGCTGGTGTCTATTGCCACCGAAGGTGCCAATGCGGATACGGCAGAGAA
>CANKYU010000021.1 GCA_947488295.1 uncultured Anderseniella sp. | reverse complement strand
GACAACGTCGCAACCACCGGAACCGCTATCGCGGTATCCTCATCGCCTGCGCCGGAACCTGACCCCGTCGGGGCATCGGCAACAGCTGCCACCAGCAGTTCATGGCTGCCAACCGTGGTCGCGGTATCGCCGCCGGTATCGGTCGAGGTCACCGCAACCGACAAGGTGACATTGCTGTCATCGTCCGGTGCGCTGGTATAGGCAAACGTATCCAGCGTGGCGCGAATCTCCGCCTCGGTGC
>CANKYU010000020.1 GCA_947488295.1 uncultured Anderseniella sp. | reverse complement strand
TCTATGGTGGCGGTCAACTGACCTGCCAGGATGGTGACGGTGCCGGACAGAGTGGTGTAATCCACTCCCGGCGTGGCAGAGCCGCCGACACTGTAGGCAATGACGGTATTGGTCGGGCTGACGACACTCTGGCTGACGGTGAGCACGCCGTCGGTGCCGGGTTCGGTGCCGTCGGTGGTGTTGGCGATCGTGACCTCCGCTGTATCCTCGTCGCCAATCGTGTTGGTCGCTGAGACGGGCGTGCCCAGTGTGGCGGA
>CANKYU010000019.1 GCA_947488295.1 uncultured Anderseniella sp. | reverse complement strand
TCGATCAGGCCGTCATCGAGCACCTCGACATCTATGGTGGCGGTCAACTGACCTGCCAGGATGGTGATGGTGCCGGACAGGGTGGTGTAGTCGGACCCTGGCGTGGCGGAGCCACCGACAGAATAGGCAATGACGGTATTGGTCGGACTGACCACGCTCTGGCTGACGGTGAGCACACCGTCTGTGCCGGGCTCGGTGCCGTCGGTGGTATTGGCGATCGTGACCTCCGCTGTATCCTCGTCGCCAATCGTGTTGGTCGC
>CANKYU010000018.1 GCA_947488295.1 uncultured Anderseniella sp. | reverse complement strand
TCTATGGTGGCGGTCAACTGACCTGCCAGGATGGTGACGGTGCCGGACAGAGTGGTGTAATCCACTCCCGGCGTGGCGGAGCCACCGACACTATAGGCAATGACGGTATTGGTCGGACTGACCACACTCTGGCTGACGGTGAGCACACCGTCGGTGCCGGGCTCGGTGCCGTCGGTGGTGTTGGCGATGCTGACTTCGGCGGTGTCTTCATCGCCGATGGTGTTGGTCGCCGAGACGGGCGTGCCCAGTGTGGCTGAGCCTGAGGTTATCGAGGTCAGGGTGACAACGACGTCCTCATCGCCTTCGATCAGGCCGTCATCGAGCACCTCGACATCTATGGTGGCGGTCAACTGACCTGCCAGGA
>CANKYU010000017.1 GCA_947488295.1 uncultured Anderseniella sp. | reverse complement strand
CCGCTGACGCTGGTGTCTATTGCCACCGAAGGTGCCAATGCGGATACGGCAGAGAACTCGACCCCGTTCAATGTTGTCGTTGCCGGAGTTGCCGATGCACCGACGGTGTCTGCTGCGAGTTCCACGGTCAACGAAGATGCAGCCGGTGTGTTCGGTACGGATATTGTCTACGGCCTTGTCGACACCGACGGGTCTGAGGTTATCTCGCAGGTCGATGTAACCGGTGTGCCGTCAGGTGCCGCGATCACCTTTACGGCTTCCGGTGCAGCCGTGGTGACGGCGATTGCCGGCGGGTTTTCGATCACCGGCACCGAGGCGGAGATTCGCGCCACGCTGGATACGTTTGCCTATACCAGCGCACCGGACGATGA
>CANKYU010000016.1 GCA_947488295.1 uncultured Anderseniella sp. | reverse complement strand
GCGACCAACACCATCGGCGATGAAGACACCGCCACAGTCAGCATCGCCAATACCACCGACGGCACCGAACCCGGCACAGACGGTGTGCTCACCGTCAGCCAGAGTGTTGTCAGTCCGAGCAATACCGTCATTGCCTATTCTGTCGGTGGCTCCGCCACGCCGGGAGTGGATTACACTACCCTGTCCGGCACCGTCACCATCCTGGCCGGCGACCTGACCGCCACCATTGATGTGGAAGTGCTTGATGACGCCCTGATCGAAGGTGATGAGGATGTCATCGTGACGCTCACGTCCATTACGTCTGGGGCCGCCACTCTTGGAACTCCGGTATCGGCCACCAACACCATCGGCGATGAAGACACCGCCACAGTCAGCATCGCCAATACCACCGACGGCACCGAACCCGGCACCGA
>CANKYU010000015.1 GCA_947488295.1 uncultured Anderseniella sp. | reverse complement strand
GATGCCCCGACGGGGTCAGGTTCCGGCGCAGGCGATGAGGATACCGCGATAGCGGTTCCGGTGGTTGCGACGTTGTCTGACACAGACGGGTCGGAGACAATCACCCAGGCCGTTGTGACGGCGCCGGCGGGCATTGTCCTGGGCGGGTTCGGCCCGTCCGGTGCTACAGTGGTCCAGAGCGGTCAGGACTGGACGATCACTGGCACGCCGACACAGATCAATGCAGCGCTTGCGGCGATGACGGCGACACCGCCGGCGGATTCCGATGCTGACTTCAACCTGTCCGTAACCCTGACGTCCACCGAGACATCACCGAACGGTGGTGAGGTCGATACCCTGTCTGCCGATACCACGTTCCAGGTGCCGGTGACGGTCAATGCGGTTGCCGACACACCGACTGTGGCCGCCTCTGATGCGTCGGGTGACGAGGATACTGCAATCCCGTTGGC
>CANKYU010000014.1 GCA_947488295.1 uncultured Anderseniella sp. | reverse complement strand
GTGCCTTCCGGGGTCTGCAGGCCGCCGATGCCGATACGCGCCAGACCCGATACAAACTGCTCGACACCAAAGCCCAGCGTCTGGGCCACACCAAGAATGGTGGCCACCACGGCGACAATATCAATCACATTGCCGAACGGGCCGGACAGTGACTTGCCGAACAGCGGCGTCAGCGATGAGCGGATGGTCAGCGGCAGGTTGCGGCGATAGCTGAAGAATGCCAGCGCCAGCCCGGCGATGGCATAACACGCCCACGCCCCGAGCCCCCAGTGCAGGAACGACCATTTGTAGGCCATGCGGATATTGTCCGCACTGCCGCCAGTGGTCAGGCCCTTGATGACCTCCGGGTTGTTGCCGAAGTGATACACCGGTTCGGCCACCGCCCAGGTCAGCATGCCGACGCCGATACCGGCGCCGAACATCATGGAGAACCAGGAGAAGTTGGAAAACTCCGGCTTCTCCCCGTCCTGGCC
>CANKYU010000013.1 GCA_947488295.1 uncultured Anderseniella sp. | reverse complement strand
CCTGAAGTGATGGAGGTCAGGGTGACAATAACGTCTTCATCGCCTTCGATCAGGCCGTCGTCGAGCACTTCCACATCTATGGTGGCGGTCAGGTCTCCGGCCAGGATGGTGACGGTGCCGGACAGGGTGGTGTAGTCGGACCCCGGCGTGGCGGAGCCGCCGATACTGTAGGCAATGACGGTATTGGTCGGGCTGACGACACTCTGGCTGACGGTGAGCACACCGTCTGTGCCGGGCTCGGTGCCGTCGGTGGTATTGGCGATGGTCACCGTGGTGGTGTCTTCATCGCCGATGGTGTTGGTGGCCGAGACGGGCGTGCCCAGTGTGGCGGAGCCTGAGGTTATCGAGGTCAGGGTGACAATAACGTCCTCATCACCTTCCACCAGCGCATCATCGAGCACCTCGACATCTATGGTCGCAGTCAACTGACCTGCCAGGATGGTGACGGTGCCGGACAGGGTGGTGTAATCCACTCCCGGTGTGGCAGAGCCGCCGAT
>CANKYU010000012.1 GCA_947488295.1 uncultured Anderseniella sp. | reverse complement strand
CTGGGCTTTGGTGTCGAGCAGTTTGTATCGGGTCTGGCGCGTATCGGCATCGGCGGCCTGCAGACCCCGGAAGGCACGGCCAGTTCACTTGGCATCATCGTGGCCATCGTGGCCATCATGGGCGCTTCGACGCTGTCGGCCCTGTCGGGTGTCGGCAAGGGCATCAAGTGGCTGTCCAACATCAACATGGTGCTGTCGATTGCGCTGCTGTCGTTCTTCCTGCTGTTCGGCTCGACGTTCTTCGGCCTGCAGGCGCTTGTGGTCGGCGTGTGGGATTATCTGATTGCCATGCCGGACATGATGTTCCGGGTCTGGCACGGTGACGGCAATCCGGACAGCGTGGCGACCAAGCTGGCCGGCTGGCAGGGCGCATGGTCTGTGTTCTACTGGGCCTGGTGGGTGGCGTTTGCGCCGTTTGTGGGTCTGTTCCTGGCGCGCATTTCCAGGGGCCGGACGATCCGCGAGTTTGTGCTCGGCGCCATGATCGTGCCGTCGCTGATGTGCTTTGTGTGGTTCACCTGGGCCGGTGGCAC
>CANKYU010000011.1 GCA_947488295.1 uncultured Anderseniella sp. | reverse complement strand
CCCCCGCTGCGATCAGCAGCGGGGGCCTTGAGTTCCTGTTGGTCTGTCTGGCCTATTCAGCCGCGTTGACCACTGTCTCCATACCGGCCTTTTCGCGCCGGCTGTCATTGTAGATGGCCTTGATCAGCGCAAAGCACATCAACATCATCACAATGGAAAACGGCAGTGCCCCGATCACCATGGCCGTCTGAATGGCCTTCAGGCCACCCACCAGCAGCAGGGCGGCAACCACCGCGCCGAGCGCAATGCCCCAGAAGATGATGTGCGGACGCGCCTTGGGGCCCTCATCACCGGCTGCATTGATGGTGTTGACGATCAGCACCGCACTGTCAGCCGAGGTCACCAGGTAGGTCATCAGCAATACCACGATCATGAATGCCATCAGCCACGACAGCACTTCCGAGATCGGGGCCAGCATGTAGTTGGTCATGGCAAAGATCTTGTCACCGTCAGGTGCTGAGGTGATGACGCCGCCGGCGCCGCCGTTCAGCTCCAGGTCAATGGCTGTGCCACCGGCCCAGGTGAACCACACAAAGCACATCAGCGACGGCACGATCATGGCGCCGAGCACAAACTCGCGGAT
>CANKYU010000010.1 GCA_947488295.1 uncultured Anderseniella sp. | reverse complement strand
GAGACTGTAAAATGGCCAAGGCAAAGTTTGAACGTAACAAGCCGCACTGCAATATCGGCACGATTGGTCACGTTGACCATGGCAAGACGTCGCTGACGGCGGCGATCACGAAGGTTCTGGCTGAATCTGGTGGAGCGGAATTTTCCGCCTATGACGAGATTGACAAGGCACCTGAGGAAAAGGCACGTGGTATCACCATTTCCACGGCACACGTCGAGTATGAGACGGAAAACCGTCACTATGCCCACGTGGACTGCCCCGGCCATGCCGACTATGTGAAGAACATGATCACCGGTGCAGCCCAGATGGACGGCGCCATTCTGGTTGTGTCTGCGTCTGACGGTCCTATGCCTCAGACCCGCGAGCACATCCTGCTTGCCCGTCAGGTTGGCGTGCCGGCGCTTGTGGTGTTCATGAACAAGGTTGACCAGGTCGACGATGAAGAGCTGCTTGAGCTTGTCGAGATGGAAATCCGCGAGCTGCTGTCGTCTTATGACTTCCCCGGTGATGATATTCCGATTGTCCGCGGTTCTGCGCTTGCAGCGCTTGAAGACAAGACGCCTGAGATCGGCAAGGAAGCTGTGTTGAAGCTGATGGCGGCTGTTGATGAGTACATTCCTCAGCCTGAGCGTCCGATTGACCAGCCGTTCCTGATGCCGATCGAGGA
>CANKYU010000009.1 GCA_947488295.1 uncultured Anderseniella sp. | reverse complement strand
GCACCGGATGTGATGGACGTGAGCGTGACGATGACGTCTTCATCGCCTTCCACCAGGGCGTCGTCGAGCACCTCCACATCTATGGTGGCGGTCAACTGACCTGCCAGGATGGTGACGGTGCCGGACAGGGTGGTGTAATCCACTCCCGGTGTGGCAGAGCCGCCGACACTGTAGGCAATGACGGTATTGGTCGGACTGACGACACTCTGGCTGACGGTGAGCACGCCGTCGGTGCCGGGTTCGGTGCCGTCGGTGGTATTGGCGATGCTGACTGTGGCGGTGTCTTCATCGCCGATGGTGTTGGTCGCCGATACCGGGGTTCCAAGGGTGGCGGAGCCTGAAGTGATGGAGGTCAGGGTGACAATAACGTCTTCATCGCCTTCGATCAGGCCGTCGTCGAGCACTTCCACATCAATGGTGGCGGTCAACTGACCTGCCAGGATGGTGACGGTGCCGGACAGGGTGGTGTAATCCACTCCCGGTGTGGCAGAGCCGCCGATACTGTAGGCAATGACGGTATTGGTCGGACTGACGACACTCTGGCTGACGGTGAGCACGCCGTCGGTGCCAGGCTCGGTGCCGTCGGTGGTGTTGGCGATGCTGACTGTGGCGGTGTCTTCATCGCCGATGGTGTTGGTGGCCGAGACGGGCGTGCCCAGGGTGGCGGCGCCGGATGTGATGGACGTGAGCGTGACAATAACGTCTTCATCGCCTTCGATCAGGCCATCATCGAGCACTTCCACATCAATGGTGGCGGTCAGGTCGCCGGCCAGGATGGTGACGGTGCCGGACAGGGTGGTGTAATCCACTCCCGGTGTGGCAGAGCCGCCGATACTGTAGGCAATGACGGTGTTGGTCGGACTGACGACACTCTGGCTGACGGTAAGCACGCCGTCGGTGCCAGGCTCGGTGCCGTCGGTGGTGTTGGCGATGGTCACCGTGGTGGTGTCTTCATCGCCAATGGTGTTGGTGGCCGAGACGGGCGTGCCCAGGGTGGCGGCACCGGATGTGATGGACGTGAGCGTGACGATGACGTCTTCATCGCCTTCCACCAGGGCGTCGTCGAGCACCTCCACATCTATGGTGGCGGTCAACTGACCTGCCAGGATGGTGACGGTGCCGGACAGGGTGGTGTAGTCGGACCCTGGCGTGGCGGAGCCACCGACAGAATAGGCAATGACGGTGTTGGTCGGACTGACGACACTCTGGCTGACGGTGAGCACGCCGTCGGTGCCGGGTTCGGTGCCGTCGGTGGTATTGGCGATGCTGACTGTGGCGGTGTCTTCATCGCCGATGGTGTTGGTCGCCGATACCGGGGTTCCAAGGGTGGCGGAGCCTGAAGTGATGGAGGTCAGGGTGACAATAACGTCTTCATCGCCTTCGATCAGGCCGTCGTCGAGCACTTCCACATCAATGGTGGCGGTCAACTGACCTGCCAGGATGGTGACGGTGCCGGACAGGGTGGTGTAATCCACTCCCGGTGTGGCAGA
>CANKYU010000008.1 GCA_947488295.1 uncultured Anderseniella sp. | reverse complement strand
GTGACACTTCCAGAAGGTACGGAGATGGTTATGCCTGGCGACAATGTGTCGTTTGAGGTTGAACTGATCACACCGATCGCGATGGAAGAGAAGCTGCGCTTCGCCATCCGTGAAGGTGGTCGTACCGTCGGTGCTGGAGTCGTCGCCGGCATCATAGAGTAAGTCCACAAAAACCCGGATTTGCTTGAACAAACATAGGTGTGGAACCATATCCGGTTCCGCGCGCCCGGTTTAGGGGTGTAGCTCAGTTGGTAGAGCGGCGGTCTCCAAAACCGCAGGTCGGGGGTTCGAGACCCTCCGCCCCTGCCACCGGGAAAACAACGAAACTGCCAGGCCATCAGGCTGGCGGAAAGAGTGAAACAGGAATATGGCAAAGACCAATCCGTTCGAGTTTTTACAGCAGGTCCGTCAGGAAACCTCAAAGGTTACCTGGCCTACCCGGCGTGAAACCATCATCACCACAATCATGGTGTTGATACTCTCGGCTGCCGCGGCTCTGTTTTTTCTGGGCGTAGATGCGATTTTGAAATGGGTTGTCGATCTGATCCTCTTCAGATCCTGAGCAGGTTGATCGGCGGGAGCGCGACATGACTAAGCGGTGGTACATCGTCCACGCCTACTCGAATTTCGAGAAGAAGGTGGCGGAATCGATCAAGGAGCAGGCGGCCATAAAGGGTCTCGGTGACTTGTTCGATGAGGTTCTGGTGCCGACAGAGGAAGTTGTCGAAATGCGCCGTGGCCGCAAGGTCCAGTCCGAGCGCCGTTTCTTTCCCGGTTATGTGCTGGTGAAGATGGATATGACGGATGAGGCTTATCACCTCATCAAGAACACACCGAAAGTGACCGGCTTTCTTGGGCATGACAACAAGCCCATGCCGATCACCGAAGACGAGGCGACCCGCATTCTGAGCCAGGTTCAGGAAGGTGTTGAGCGCCCACGGCCGACCATCATGTTCGAGGTTGGCGAACAGGTACGTGTTGCCGAAGGTCCGTTTGCGTCCTTCAACGGTCTTGTCGAAGACGTTGATGAGGAACGCGCCAGGCTCAAGGTGGCGGTTTCGATTTTTGGCCGGGCAACCCCGGTCGAGCTGGAATTCGGTCAGGTGGAGAAACTGTAGAAGGTTTCACTGTCTTGAACCGTGTAACGGTGGGAGGCTGACAGGTGTCGCAACCTGAAATCCGGACCACTAACCTCTAATGCCTTTGATTGCCGCACGCGGTGTGAAAGGCGAGGGAAATGTAAAATGGCGAAGAAAGTTCTCGGCTATATCAAGCTGCAAATTCCGGCAGGGCAGGCAAACCCGTCCCCGCCGGTCGGTCCCGCTCTCGGTCAGCGCGGCCTGAATATCATGGAATTCTGCAAGGCATTCAATGCCGCAACCCAGCAGGCTGAGCCAGGCTCACCCATCCCGGTTGTGATCACTGCTTTCCAGGACAAGTCCTTCAGCTTCGAAATGAAGACGCCGCCTGCGTCGTTCTTCCTGAAGAAGGCTGCAAAGATCAAGGCTGGTCACTCGGAAACCGGCAGGGGCAGCTTCATCGGCAAGGTTACGCGCGCCCAGTTGCGTGAAATTGCCGAGAAGAAAATGGTTGATCTCAATGCGCGTGATCTCGACGCCGCAGAAAAGATCATCGCGGGTTCAGCCAGGTCAATGGGCCTGGAAGTGGTAGGATAAGTACGATGGCTAAAAAGGGAAAAAGGTATTCCAAGGCGGCTGAAGGTATCGACCGCGACAAGCTCTACAGTGCCGCTGAAGCGGTAAAACTGGTCAAGGGCGGAGCCGTTGCCAAGTTTGATGAAACCATTGAACTGGCCATGAACCTCGGTGTTGATCCACGCCACGCCGACCAGATGGTCCGCGGTGTTGTGGCCCTGCCAGCCGGTACCGGCCGTGATGTCCGCGTTGCCGTGTTTGCACGCGACGCGAAGGCAGATGAAGCCAAGGAAGCCGGCGCCGACATCGTCGGAGCGGAAGACCTGGTTGAGAAGGTGCAGAAGGGCGACATCGATTTTGATCGCGCCATCGCCACGCCGGACATGATGCCGCTGGTCGGCCGTCTTGGCAAGGTTCTGGGCCCGCGCAACCTGATGCCAAACCCCAAGGTCGGCACGGTGACACCGGATGTTGCCGGTGCAGTCAAGGCAGCCAAGGGCGGTTCGGTCGAATTTCGCGTTGAAAAGGCAGGCATTGTCCATGCCGGTGTTGGCAAGGCGAGCTTCAAGGAAGATCAACTGCTTGAAAATGTTAAGGCATTCATCGATGCCGTGTCCCGGGCCAAACCATCAGGGTCCAAGGGTACGTACATCAAGCGTGTATCTGTTTCGTCGACAATGGGCCCTGGCCTGAAAATCGACGTTGCGTCCCTGGGCGGCGAGTAGGCCGAACAAGGACGCGCAAGAGTTACCGTCCGATCCGGGCATTTGTTCGGGTCTGGCGGTTGGACCGGGTAACCGGTCCAAACCTGTCCGAGATTGCAGGCGTCATGTTTCTACATGACTTAAACGCCACGTTACGGCAGCCCGCATGAGATAGGTGTTCAAAAAGGATTGCGCCGTAAGTGACTGTTTCACAGTTGTTTCCGGCAATTCGGTTTGAACCCTCAGTGATCTGAACCACCGGCAAGTCTGGTGGGGAGGAGGACAGGCAAGTGGAGTGCCGTTTGTTTCAAGGCACTGCATCTCGCCGACAAGGCCGGTTGCAGCACTGTTTGAAACAAGCGGTTTCGTGCAACCGCCCGGTCTTCAAAAGCCGGGTAAACTGGAGAGAGCT
Source organism: uncultured Anderseniella sp. (assembly GCA_947488295.1). Classification (GTDB taxonomy): domain Bacteria; phylum Pseudomonadota; class Alphaproteobacteria; order Rhizobiales; family Aestuariivirgaceae; genus Anderseniella. Next base: position 14,380 of record CANKYU010000008.1, on the reverse strand, counting down.
AGTGGATAGAGCAGAAAAAAAGACGCTCGTCGCAACTCTCAACACCGTTTTCAAGGAAACCGGTGTTGTGGTGGTGACCCACAATCTCGGCCTGACAGTTCCGCAGGTAAACGACCTGCGTAAAAAGATGGCAGAGGCTGGCGGGGCAACGAAAGTTGCCAAGAACCGTCTGGCAAAACTTGCTCTTGAAGGCACTGATGCCGCCGGTATCACAGACCTGTTCACAGGTCCAACCATGTTGTCCTACTCGGATGACCCGGTTGCAGCGCCGAAGATCATCGCGAATTTCGCCAAGGGCAATGACAAGCTTGTCGTCCTCGGTGGTGTTCTGGGATCGACGGTTCTGGATGCCAATGGTGTCAAGGCACTTGCTGACCTGCCGTCGCTCGATGAGCTGCGGGCGAAGCTTGTGGGCATGATCCAGACGCCGGCCACCCGTATTGCGGGTGTTACGCAGGCGCCTGCCGGTCAGCTCGCACGGGTTATCGGGGCCTATGCTGACAAGGGAGAAGCGGCTTGAACGGCCGTGTCCAAACACTGAACTGGTTTAAACCGTAATACGAAAGACGAAAAAATGGCTGATCTTGCTAAGATTGTAGACGACCTGTCGAACCTGACAGTTATGGAAGCTGCTGAGCTTTCTAAAATGCTTGAAGAAAAATGGGGCGTATCTGCTGCTGCTCCTGTTGCCGTTGCCGCCGCTGGTGGTGGTGGTGGTGAAGCCGCTGCAGAAGCCAAAGACGACTTTGACGTTGTTCTTGAAGCCATTGGCGACAAGAAAATCGAAGTCATCAAGGAAGTACGTGCCATCACCGGCCTGGGCCTGAAGGAAGCCAAGGACCTGGTTGAAGGCGCACCGAAGACCGTCAAGGAAGCATGCCCGAAGGCAGAAGCAGAAGAACTTCAGAAGAAGCTCGAAGCCGCTGGTGCCAAGGTCGCGCTCAAGTAAGCGGTACGACGACAAATTCCGGCGCGGGAGAAACATGCGCGCCAGGCCATCACGGTCTGACCAGGTTTCTCCCCGCCGGTTCTGCTCTCCGATATGATGCGGTATGCAGAAAATGAAAAGTGAGGCGTTGGGGCGGTTTTCCGTGCGGTCTGTTTTGGTTCTCCTGGAGAATTGAAATTCAAAGACTGCCCGGCAAGCCGCCGCTCTGGCTTGATTGAATTGCTCTTTAGCCCATGCCCGGGCGCGAGAGCCAAAATGCGAAGGAACAGAAATGTCGCAAACGTTTATTGGCCGCAAACGTATTCGCAAGTTCTTCGGCAACATTCATGAAGTTGCCGAGATGCCGAACCTCATCGAGGTGCAGAAGGACAGCTACGATCAATTCCTTCAGGTGCTTGATCCTGAAGGAGGCCGTCTTGCAGAGGGTCTGCAGGCGGTGTTCAAGTCAGTCTTCCCGATCAGTGACTTTTCGGGTCAGGCAATGCTGGAATATGTCACCTACGAGTTCGAGGAACCGAAGTACGACGTTGAAGAGTGTCAGCAGCGTGGCATGACCTTTGCCGCACCGCTCAAGGTGACGCTTCGCCTGATTGTTTTTGAAATCGACGAGGACACCGGTGCCAAGTCGGTCAAGGACATCAAGGAGCAGGACGTGTACATGGGCGATATTCCGCTCATGACCAAAAACGGAACGTTCGTCGTGAACGGCACCGAGCGCGTTATCGTGTCCCAGATGCATCGTTCGCCGGGCGTGTTCTTTGATCACGACCGTGGCAAGACCCATTCCTCAGGCAAGCTGCTGTTTGCAGCTCGCATAATTCCCTACCGCGGGTCCTGGCTCGACTTTGAGTTCGACGCCAAGGACATCGTCCATGTGCGCATCGACCGCCGCCGCAAATTGCCGGTGACCGCACTGCTGCATGCACTGGGCATGGACAGCGAGGAGATTCTTCACACTTTCTACAACACCGTGTCGTGCACGGCGTCTAAAGACGGATGGCGGATGCCGTTTGACCCCGATCGCTATCGTGGCGTGAAGCCGACTGCCGATCTGGTCGACGCAAAAACCAAGAAAGTTGTTGTTGAAGCGGGCACGAAGATCACACCGCGCCTGGCCCGCAAGCTGGCCGAAGAAGGCCTCAAGGAGCTGCTGGTCGACGACGAGAGCCTCTACGGTCATTTCGTGGCCGATGAGCTTGTCGATGCCAAGACCGGCGAGATCCATGCCGAAGCCGGTGCGGAAATCGACGAAGCCCTGATGACCGGCCTTACCGAAGCCGGTTACAAGGAACTGCGCCTGCTGGACATCGATCACATCAATACCGGTGCCTACATCCGCAACACACTGATGGCCGACAAGGTCGAAAGTTACGAGCAGGCACTTGTCGACATCTATCGTGTCATGCGTCCCGGCGAACCGCCGACGCGTGAGACGGCTGAAGCCCTGTTCAACGGCCTGTTCTTCGATGCCGAGCGTTATGACCTGTCATCGGTCGGACGTGTGAAGATGAACATGCGGCTTGAACTGGATGCACCCGACACCATGCGTGTCCTGCGCAAGGAAGACATCATTGCGGTTGTCAGGACACTGGCCGAACTGCGCGACAGCAAGGGCGAGATCGACGACATTGACCACCTCGGCAACCGTCGTGTGCGGTCTGTCGGCGAACTGATGGAAAACCAGTACCGCCTGGGCCTGATCCGCATGGAACGCGCCATCAAGGAGCGCATGTCTTCGGTGGATATCGACACGGTCATGCCGCATGACCTGATCAATGCCAAACCGGCTGCTGCTGCTGTGCGTGAATTCTTCGGCTCATCGCAGTTGTCGCAGTTCATGGACCAGACCAACCCGCTGTCTGAAATCACCCACAAGCGCCGCCTGTCGGCGCTTGGCCCGGGTGGTCTGACCCGTGAACGTGCCGGCTTTGAGGTTCGTGACGTGCATCCGACCCATTACGGCCGGATCTGCCCGATTGAAACACCTGAAGGCCCCAATATTGGTCTTATCAACTCGCTGGCCACATTTGCCCGCGTGAACAAGTATGGTTTCATCGAGACACCTTATCGCAAGGTGATCGACGGCAAGGTGTCCGAGGAAGTTGTCTATCTGTCCGCAATCGAGGAAACCAAGCCGTACATCGCGCAGGCAAACGTGGAACTGACCAAGGATGGCAAGTTTGTCGAAGACCTTGTTCTGGTTCGCCAGCATGGTGAAGTGATCACGGTTCCTTCGGAACGGGTGGACTTTGTCGACGTGTCGCCGAAGCAGCTCGTGTCTGTGGCAGCCGCGCTTATCCCGTTCCTGGAAAACGATGACGCCAACCGCGCACTCATGGGCTCGAACATGCAGCGCCAGGCGGTGCCGCTTGTACGTACGGACGCGCCGCTGGTCGGCACCGGCATGGAAGCTGTTGTTGCCCGCGATTCCGGTGCAGCCATAACCGCGCGCCGTTCCGGTGTCGTGGATCAGGTGGATGCGAAGCGTATCGTTATCCGCGCAACCGAGGAAACCGATCCAACCAAGTCCGGCGTGGACATCTACACGCTGTACAAGTTCCAGCGCTCCAACCAGAACACCTGCATCAACCAGCGCCCGCTGGTTCGTGTCGGTGACCGGCTGAAGGCCGGCGACATCATCGCCGACGGCCCGTCGACCGATCTGGGTGACCTGGCACTTGGCCAGAACGTACTGGTCGCGTTCATGCCGTGGAACGGCTACAATTTCGAGGACTCCATCCTGTTGTCCGAGCGCATGGTGCGCGATGACGTGTTCACCTCGATCCACATCGAAGAGTTCGACGTCATGGCCCGCGATACAAAGCTCGGCCCTGAGGAGATCACCCGCGATATTCCGAACGTGGGCGAGGAAGCTCTGAAGAACCTGGACGAGGCAGGTATCGTCTACATCGGTGCCGAAGTGCATCCGGGCGACATTCTGTGTGGCAAGATTACGCCGAAGGGCGAAAGCCCGATGACGCCGGAAGAAAAGCTTCTGCGCGCCATCTTCGGTGAGAAGGCGTCCGACGTTCGCGATACGTCGCTGCGCCTGCCGCCGGGTGTGGCCGGCACGGTTGTCGAGGTCCGGGTGTTCAACCGCCACGGCATCGACAAGGATGAACGTGCCCTGGCCATCGAGCGCGAAGAGATCGAGCGCCTCGCCAAGGACCGTGACGATGAACTCGCCATTCTTGACCGCAACTCCTATGGCCGCCTTGCTGACTTCCTGAAAGGCAAGCAGGCTGCCGGTGGACCGAAGGGTCACAAGATTGAGGGCAAGCTTACGGAAGCTGTGCTCGATGATGTACCGCGGTCGCAGTGGTGGCAGATCGCCCTGTCCAATGAAAAGGCACTGGCGGAGCTTGAAGCCATGCGCCAGCAGTATGACGAGTCCAAGAAGCGTCTTGAAAACCGCTTCCTCGACAAGGTCGAAAAGCTGCAGCGTGGTGACGAACTGCCACCTGGTGTCATGAAGATGGTCAAGGTCTTTGTTGCTGTGAAGCGCAAGATCCAGCCGGGTGACAAGATGGCCGGCCGCCACGGCAACAAGGGCGTGGTGTCGCGAATCGTTGCAGATGAGGACATGCCGTATCTTGAGGACGGCCAGCCGGTTGATATCGTGCTGAACCCGCTCGGTGTGCCTAGCCGCATGAACGTCGGTCAGATCCTTGAAACCCACCTGGGTTGGGCCTGCCGCGGTCTCGGCAAGCAAATTGGTGAAATGGTTGACGTGTATCGCGAAAACCACAATGCCAAGGCGCTGCGCAAGGAAATTGAGCACATCTACGGCGAAAACGAGGAAATCTCGGCGCTGGAAGACGATGATCTTGCCGATCTGGGCGATTCCCTGCGTGGCGGTGTCGCCATTGCAACGCCGGTGTTTGACGGAGCCAAGGAGGAAAACATCTCCGAGCTTCTGGAGCATGCCGGCCTGAGCACGTCAGGGCAGGTAACGCTGTTCGACGGTCGCACAGGTGAGCCATTCGACAGACAGGTTACTGTAGGATATATCTACATCCTCAAGCTTCACCATCTGGTTGATGACAAGATCCATGCCCGTTCCATTGGCCCTTACTCGCTCGTTACCCAGCAGCCGCTGGGCGGCAAGGCGCAGTTTGGCGGACAGCGGTTCGGTGAAATGGAGGTCTGGGCTCTCGAGGCGTATGGCGCAGCCTACACGCTGCAGGAGATGCTCACTGTGAAGTCGGATGACGTTGCAGGCAGAACCAAGGTCTATGAAGCGATTGTACGTGGCGATGATGCGTTCGAGGCCGGTATCCCGGAAAGCTTTAACGTGCTCGTAAAGGAAATGCGCTCGCTGGGTCTCAGCGTCGATCTTCAAAGTACCGAGTAGAAACACAGAATTGCCGGGCAGGGGCCAACACTCCTGCCCGGATATGGAAACAACCGGCGTCGGGCCAGTCCGGAGGTTTCCCTTGAAAAACCAGACACTCCGAAAAGCGGAAAACAGCCCCGTCCGCGAACAAGGAATTGAGGTATTACATGAACCATGAGGTCATGAACGTTTTCAATCCGGCAGGTCAGCCACTGACCTTTGAACAGATCCGGATCGGTATTGCAGCGCCGGAGAAGATTCTCTCCTGGTCATTCGGCGAAATCAAAAAGCCGGAAACCATCAATTATCGTACCTTCAAGCCGGAGCGCGATGGTCTGTTCTGCGCGCGCATTTTTGGTCCGGTGAAGGACTATGAGTGCCTGTGCGGCAAGTACAAGCGGATGAAGTACAAGGGCATCATCTGTGAAAAGTGCGGTGTGGAAGTGACCCTGGCCAAGGTTCGCCGTGAGCGCATGGGTCATATTGATCTCGCGGCACCGGTTGCGCATATCTGGTTCCTGAAGTCCCTGCCATCGCGGATTTCACTGTTGCTGGACATGACGCTGAAGGATGTCGAGCGGGTCCTGTACTTTGAAAACTACATAGTTACAGAGCCTGGTCTGACGCCGATGAAGCACGGCGAACTGCTCACCGAAGAACAGTTCATGGAAGCCCAGGACCATTATGGTGCCGACAGTTTCACCGCCGGTATCGGCGCTGAAGCCATCCGTGAAATTCTCATGGGCATCGAGCTGGAGAAGCTGCGTGACCAGCTTCGTGTCGAGATTGCGGAAGCCACCACCGAACTGAAGCCGAAAAAGCTGGCCAAGCGACTGAAGATCGTCGAGGGCTTCATCGAGTCCGGCAACAAGCCGGAGTGGATGATCCTGACCGTCGTGCCGGTGATCCCGCCTGAGTTGCGTCCGTTGGTACCGCTTGATGGCGGCCGCTTCGCTACGTCGGATCTCAACGACCTGTATCGCCGTGTGATCAACCGCAACAACCGTCTGAAGCGGCTGATCGAATTGCGCGCGCCTGACATCATCATCCGCAACGAAAAGCGGATGCTGCAGGAATCCGTGGATGCGCTGTTCGACAATGGCCGCCGCGGTCGCGTCATCACCGGCGCCAACAAGCGCCCGCTGAAGTCGCTGGCCGACATGCTGAAAGGCAAGCAGGGACGGTTCCGTCAGAACCTGCTCGGCAAGCGCGTCGACTATTCCGGCCGCTCGGTCATCGTGGTGGGCCCGGAACTCAAGCTGCATCAGTGCGGTCTGCCGAAGAAGATGGCGCTGGAACTGTTCAAGCCGTTCATCTATTCGCGCCTCGACGCCAAGGGCCTGTCATCAACCGTGAAGCAGGCCAAGAAGCTGGTTGAAAAGGAAAAACCGGAAGTCTGGGACATCCTGGACGAGGTTATCCGCGAGCATCCGGTTCTGCTCAACCGGGCGCCGACCCTTCACCGGCTTGGTATCCAGGCGTTCGAGCCTGTGCTGATCGAAGGCAAGGCAATCCAGCTGCATCCGCTGGTCTGTGCGGCATTCAATGCTGACTTTGACGGCGACCAGATGGCGGTGCACGTTCCGCTGTCGCTGGAAGCCCAGCTTGAAGCGCGCGTTTTGATGATGTCGACCAACAATGTTCTGCACCCTGCAAACGGCCAGCCGATCATCGTGCCGTCGCAGGATATCGTGCTTGGCCTGTACTACGTTTCCCAGATGAAGGAAAATGAGCCCGGCGAAGGCATGTTGTTCGGCGATGTCGCAGAAGTGGATCATGCACTGCATGCCGGTGTGATTACGCTGCACACCAAGATCAAGGGCCGCTTCAAGTATTTGGACGAAGAAGGTAATCCGACTTCGCGCATTTACGAGACCACACCTGGCCGTCTGAAAATCGGTGAACTGTTGCCGAAACAGCCGGGCATGTCGCTGGAGATCTGCAACAAGCTTCTGACGAAGCGTGAAATCTCGAAGATGATCGATGACGTCTATCGTGGTTGCGGTCAGAAAGAATCCGTCATTTTCTGTGACAAGATCATGGGGCTTGGCTTCTATAATGCCTTCAAGGCCGGCATTTCGTTTGGCAAGGATGACATGGTCATTCCCGATACCAAGGAGAAGCTGGTTTCTGAATCGCGCGAACTGGCCAAGGAATATGAACAGCAATATATCGACGGCCTGATCACCAAGGGCGAGAAGTACAACAAGGTTGTTGATGCCTGGGCCAAGTGCACCGACAAGGTCGCCGATGAAATGATGGGCCGCATTCAGGCGGTTCAGATCGACGAGGAAAGCAAGCGTGAAAAGCCGGTGAACTCCATCTACATGATGGCCCACTCCGGTGCGCGTGGCTCTCCGGCCCAGATGAAGCAGCTCGGCGGCATGCGTGGTCTCATGGCCAAGCCGTCCGGTGAGATCATCGAGACGCCGATCATCTCAAACTTCAAGGAAGGCCTGACCGTTCTGGAGTACTTCAACTCCACTCACGGTGCCCGCAAGGGTCTGGCCGACACCGCCCTGAAGACGGCCAACTCCGGTTATCTGACGCGCCGTCTGGTTGACGTTGCCCAGGATGCCATTATTGCCGAAGATGATTGTGGTACCGAGAACTCGATCACCGCGCGTCCGATCATTGATGCCGGTGAGATCATTGCCTCTCTGGGATCACGTGTCCTTGGCCGTACAGCGGCTGAAGATGTGCTGCATCCGCAGACCAATGAAGTGATCATTCCGGCAATGCGGGAAATCACCGAGGAAGATGTCGAGAAGATCGAGGATGCCAACATCCAGGAATTCCGCATTCGTTCGGTCTTGACCTGCGAGACCCGGTTTGGTGTCTGCGCGCGCTGTTATGGTCGTGACCTGGCTCGCGGTACACCGGTCAATCACGGTGAAGCTGTCGGTGTTATTGCCGCTCAGTCAATCGGTGAGCCCGGAACCCAGCTGACCATGCGCACGTTCCACATTGGCGGTACGGCGCAGGTGCTTGATGAGTCCTTCGTGGAATCCAACCATGAGGGCATCGTCAAGCTGCGCAACTCCAATGTTGTGACGGACAGCTCCGGCAAGATCATCACGCTTGGCCGCAACGTGTCCCTGGTCATTGAAGACGAACAGGGTCATGAACGCGCGGTCCACAAGCTGATGCAAGGTGCGCGTCTGTTCGTCAACGAAGGCGACAAGATCAAGCGCGGCATGCGTCTGGCCGAGTGGGACCCATATACCCGTCCGGTCATGACCGAGGTTGATGGCAAGATTGAATTCGAAGATGTCGTAGACGGCGTCTCGGTGTCGGAAGTCACCGATGAATCAACCGGTATCACCAACCGCGTTCTGATTGACTGGCGCACCAGCCCACGCGGAGCGGACCTGCGTCCGGCGATCGTCATCAAGGACAAGAAGGGCGAAATCCTCAAACTGCCACGTGGCGGCGAGGCCCGCTATCTTCTGTCGGTTGATGCGATCCTGTCGGTCGATCCGGGTTCAGCCGTGAAAGCCGGTGACGTGCTCGCCCGTATTCCTCTGGAAAGTGCCAAGACGCGCGACATCACCGGCGGTCTGCCGCGTGTTGCCGAACTGTTCGAGGCACGCCGTCCGAAGGATCACGCGGTCATCGCGGAAATCTCCGGCCGTGTCGAGTTTGGTCGTGACTACAAGAACAAGCGCCGCATCCGCATTGTGCCGGAAGACGCATCTCTTGAGCCGTCCGAATATCTGATCCCGAAGGGTAAGCATCTTCCGGTTCAGGAAGGCGACTTCATCGAGAAGGGCGAGTACATCCTTGATGGTCACCCCGCACCTCATGACATCCTTGCCATTAAGGGTGTTGAGGAACTGGCGACCTATCTGGTCAACGAAGTGCAGGAGGTCTATCGCCTGCAGGGTGTGAGCATCAACGACAAGCACATTGAGGTTATTGTTCGCCAGATGCTGCAGAAGGTCGAAATCAACGACACCGGCGATACCTCGCTGCTGTCGGGTGAGCAGCTTGACCGTACTGAACTGGAAAACATCAACGCCAAAATGGCGGAAGAAGGCAAGAAGCCTGCATCCGGTGTGCCGGTTCTGCTTGGTATCACCAAGGCCAGCCTGCAGACCAGATCGTTCATTTCCGCAGCGTCGTTCCAGGAGACAACCCGTGTGCTGACCGAAGCCGCAATCAGCGGCAAGGTCGATACGCTCGAAGGTCTCAAGGAAAACGTCATCGTGGGCCGTCTCATCCCGGCCGGTACCGGCGGCATGCTGTCCCGCTTCAAGTCGGTTGCGGACAAGCGCGACGGCCTGATCCTGGATGAACAGGCCAAGGTGGCGGTTGAAGACGCAAGCGAACCTGCCGCGGAAGAACCGGTTGCGGCAGGCGAGTAGACTTTGCCGTCAACCGACGTGAGATGATTGACAAACTTTTGCCGCCGCGATCACCATGGATCGCGGCGGTTTTATTTTTGTAGGTATCCGCGGTTCATGCAGATCAGGATGATTTTCGGTTGTGGCAACCACAAATCGTAAACCTGATCGTTCTAAAAGTGTTCGGGCAGCTATGGATTCATTTGAAACCATGTCGCTCTGGTAACAGGAGGTCCCGGTGGCATTCAACTTGAAACGGTCAGTCTACATGTTCCTCGGGCAGGGCGGGCATAAGGACGGTGTTGCCGACAATCCGGATCGGGGATTTGTAATATTTGTCTCGGCAAGAAATCCCGGGGCGGCGCACAAGGAGGCTGAAAAAGCCCTGGTAGAGCGTGGCTGGCAGGAGGTCGAAATCCTGAGAGGCGGCGAGGTGGCGGACAAACCTGAAAAGAAACCCCACGACGATGCATGGCAGGAAGCGCGTGACGGCAAACGCGGTATTATCGTTTATGACGTGAAGGCCGAGGACAGCGCCGCCGAGAACCCGCCCCGCCAGGCGTGACGCAAACCGGTCGGCAGGAAATGCCTGCTTACCGGGAGCTGTAAAAGGCCGAAAGCGGAATGAGGTTGAGGCTTACGCACTCACGCCCATCCCGCTCAGGTTTAAGACGCGCCAAAACTGCCGTCAGGCAGTAATGCTAGTTGGGCAACGAATATCTGGCGTTTCTGCGGTTGGGGGTTGCCAATTCCGGGGCGAATTCGATCGCGTCGTCTTCATCCATCAGGTCGCGGTCTACGGTCTTGGCGTTTTCGTCAAGCTGCGCCATGGCCGGTTCAATCAGTCCCAGCAGGGCGCCTGATGCGTCGGTCACGATGGCGATCTTGCCAATGCCGGGGATTTCCGTGGCCGGGCGGGTTACTTCACCACCGGCCGACGCGGTTTCCTGTGCTGCCCGGTCCAGGTCATCAACCGCCATATAGGTCATCCAGTGTGCCGGAATGCCTTTGTAGGCCGGGGCCGACAGGGAGTAGACACCACCAACAGTCTGTCCGCCCTTGCGTGCCAGCCAGTAAGGTTCGCCATCGGGCAGGGTGACCTGTTCAAACGTCCATCCCAGAGTGCGTCTGTAGAAATTGCGCGCTTCAAGCGCATCCCAGGTATTCAGTTCGTGCCACCATGTTACGTCTTGTTGCATATTGCCCTCCGGAAATTCCCGCATATGTTTGTTCAAAGCGAGGGGGATATTGGGCCGTCCCTGAAAATCAAGGTGATTCACGCAATTGGCCGCGGTATGGCGCGATCTGGGCTATTGTTTGTGCTCCACAGTTCAATTAAGGCTTAGACGGGACATTTGTTGGATTAAAACCTTGAAAACGGGTGAAAATAGACCAAATTCAGGTCTTGACGACAGGGGGTCGGATGAGTATGTTTCGGCCAACTTTCGAGGCGGTAGGCCGTAGGCAAATAGTCTAGACGTTACCGGGAAAGCAAGCTGAGTCAGATCGGAACATGACTCTCAGGACACAAGTGCCTGAAAGTCCTCTGGATTTGAGGCGCTGGTCACCAAAGTAAATGGTGTCTCAGCGTTTATTTTTATGCGTGCGCTCATTCAGCGGGTCGCGCGTGTGTTTTGTTTTAACGTGACCTGTTCGAGAGTGCGAGACCTATATGCCCACGATCAACCAGCTTATTCGCAAACCCCGAGTTGCGCAAAAGACCCGCAACAAGGTGCCGGCGATGCAGGAATGCCCGCAAAAACGTGGCGTTTGCACCCGCGTCTACACAACAACCCCGAAGAAGCCGAACTCGGCGCTCCGCAAGGTTGCTCGTGTGCGTCTGACCAACGGGTTCGAAGTTACAAGTTATATCCCCGGTGAGGGCCACAACCTCCAGGAGCACTCCGTGGTGATGATCCGCGGCGGCCGTGTGAAGGACCTTCCCGGTGTCCGTTACCATATCATTCGTGGCGTTCTGGATACGCAAGGTCTGGCCAAGCGCCGCCAGCGTCGGTCCAAGTACGGCGCGAAGCGTCCTAAATAAGCGTAGGAAGAGGGTAGTAAAGCCATGTCACGCCGTCACCGCGCAGAAAAACGCGTAATCAATCCGGACCCCAAGTTCGCTGATCTGATCCTGTCGAAATTCATGAACAATCTGATGCTCGACGGCAGGAAGTCTGTCGCGGAGCGCATTGTTTATGGTGCGTTCGACAAGATCGAGGAAAAGCTGCGCCAAGAGCCGCTCACCGTCTTTCACCAGGCGCTGGAAAACGTATCTCCTGCTGTTGAGGTCCGTTCGCGCCGTGTTGGTGGTGCTACATACCAGGTGCCGGTCGAAGTGCGCACCGAGCGCCGTCAGGCGCTGGCGATCCGCTGGCTGATCACGGCCGCACGCGGACGCAACGAGAATACAATGATCGAGCGTTTGTCCGGCGAACTCATGGACGCCGCCAGCAATCGCGGCACGGCAGTAAAGAAGCGTGAAGACACTCACCGGATGGCAGAAGCGAACCGCGCTTTCTCCCACTACCGCTGGTAATTCATTTCGGAGATCAGGCAGATGGCCCGCACGCACGACCTTAAAGACTATCGGAACTTTGGCATCATGGCGCACATTGACGCCGGCAAGACCACTGTGACCGAACGCATTCTGTACTATTCCGGCAAGAGCCACAAAATTGGCGAAGTGCATGATGGCGCTGCCACCATGGACTGGATGGAGCAGGAACAGGAACGCGGTATCACGATCACGTCCGCTGCGACCACGACCGAGTGGCTCGGCAAGCGCCTGAACATCATCGACACGCCTGGCCACGTTGACTTCACCATCGAGGTCGAGCGTTCGTTGCGTGTGCTCGATGGTGCGGTTTGCGTGCTTGACTCCAATGCCGGCGTTGAGCCTCAGACCGAGACAGTCTGGCGCCAGGGCGACAAGTACCGGGTGCCTCGCATCGTGTTCTGCAACAAGATGGACAAGATCGGTGCTGACTTCGATAAGTGCCTGTCCGACATCAAGGAGCGCCTTGGCGCTCGCCCGATCGCAATTCAGATGCCGATCGGTGCTGAAGATGACTTCAAGGGCGTGATCGACCTGGTCCGCATGAAGGCCATTGTCTGGAAGACCGAAGACATGGGCGCGGAATATACCGAGATGGATATTCCCGCTGAACTGCAGGACCGTGCCGACGAACTGCGCCTTGAAATGATCGAGGCCGCCGTCGAAATGGACGAGCCTGCAATGGAAGCCTATCTGGAAGGCACCGAGCCTGATTTCGATACGCTGCAGACATTGCTGCGCAAGGCAGTGCTGTCGTCTGCGTTCTTCCCGGTTCTGTGTGGTTCCGCATTTAAGAACAAGGGTGTGCAGACACTTCTTGATGCTGTTGTTGCGTACCTTCCTTCTCCTCTGGAAGTGCCGGCCATCCGGGGTATCGACACCAAGACCGAAGAAGAGACGGTTCGTAAGTCATCCGACGACGAGCCGCTGTCTCTGCTCGCCTTCAAGATCATGGATGATCCATACGGTGTCCTGACATTTGCCCGTATCTATTCCGGCAAGCTGTCCAAGGGTTCAACCGTATTGAATTCCACACGCGGCAAGACAGAGCGTATCGGTCGTATGGTGCTGATGCATTCCAACAGCCGTGAAGAGATTTCCGATGCCTACGCTGGCGATATCGTGGCCCTGGTGGGTCTCAAGGATGCCCGCACCGGTGACACGCTGTGTGATGTGGCCAAGCCCGTCATCCTGGAAAAGATGGAATTTCCCGATCCGGTTATTGAAATGGCTGTTGAGCCGAAAACCAAGGCCGACCAGGAAAAGATGGGTCTGGCACTTGCCAAGCTGTCGGCTGAAGATCCGTCCTTCTATGTGTCTACCGACGAGGAAAGCGGCCAGACCATCATCAAGGGGATGGGCGAGCTTCATCTCGACATCAAGGTCGACATCCTGCGTCGCCAGCACAAGATCGACGTCAATGTCGGTGCGCCTCAGGTGGCTTATCGTGAAACCATCACCAAGCCGACTGAGATCGACTACACGCATAAGAAGCAGACCGGTGGTACCGGCCAGTTCGCCCGCGTGAAGTTCGTTGTCGAGCCCGGCGAGGAGAATTCCGGCATGGTGTTCGAGAGCAAGGTCGTTGGCGGCAATGTTCCGAAGGAATACCTGCCAGGCGTTGAAAAGGGCCTGAATTCAGTGATGACGTCCGGCAACATCATCGGCTTCCCGATGGTCGACGTGAAGGTCACGCTGATGGACGGCGCCTATCATGAGGTTGACTCGTCTGCGATCGCTTTTGAAATCGCATCGCGTGCCGCTCTTCGTGAAGCCATTACTAAGGCGGGCCCGGTTCTGCTTGAGCCTGTCATGAAGGTTGAAGTGGTATCGCCTGAGGAATATCTCGGATCGGTTATCGGCGACCTGAATTCCCGCCGTGGCCAGATTGCCGGCACCACCTCGCGCGGTAACGCCCAGGTCGTGAATGCAATGGTGCCGCTGGCAAACATGTTCGGCTACGTGAACAACCTGCGCTCGATGAGCCAGGGTCGCGCTGCCTACACCATGTCGTTTGATCACTATTCTGAAGTGCCGCGCAATGTGGCCGATGAAGTGGTCGCAAAGTACGCGTAATCGGAACTTCGTGAATTAACTGACTAACCCTGACTGAGGGAGACTGTAAAATGGCCAAGGCAAAGTTTGAACGTAACAAGCCGCACTGCAATATCGGCACGATTGGTCACGTTGAC
>CANKYU010000007.1 GCA_947488295.1 uncultured Anderseniella sp. | reverse complement strand
GCGCTCCGCTGGGGCGCGCTTCGCGCGGCGGCCGGTCGGCCTTGCCTCGGCACTTCGTGCCTCGGAGGAGTTCATCAGTTCGGTTGTGCAGGGTCGGAGAACGGCCTGAGCGAAGCGAAGAAAGCTGTTCGACCACCAAAGAAGCGCAGCCGCAGGCTGCTTGCGTGAGCGGAATCAACTCTGCGTGCCGGTGGCGATCGGCTCGATGACCGCATCGGATTCGACAATGCGTTTCGGCTGCTTGCCTTTCTGTGCGATTGGCAGGGTTATTGTCACCGTGGTGCCTTTGCCCTTTTCGCTGGCAATATGCAGCGAGCCGTCATTGAGCCGGATCAGCGAGTTTGAAATGGCCAGGCCGAGACCGGAACCGGAGCGGGTCTTGGTGAGCTGGTTTTCGACCTGCTCGAACGGGCGGCCCAGTTTGGATATCTGGTCGGGCGGAATGCCGATGCCGGTGTCTGCAATAACGATTTCAGCCATCTTTTTGACCCGGCGTGCCGAAATGGTGAGGCTGCCACTGTCGGGCGTGAACTTGACGCCGTTGGCGATAACATTGATCAGCACCTGCTTGAGGGAGCGCACATCAGCCATCGCATGCAGCGAGTCGGGCAGATCCTTGCGCAGGGTGACCCCGCCGTCCTGGGCGCGCCCGGACACGATCCGCAATGCTTCTTCTATGACGGCAGGTACCGAGCATTTCTCGACTTCCAGGGTGATCCGGCCGGCCTCGATCTTCGACATGTCCAGGATGTCGTTGATGACATCCAGCAGATACTGGCCGGAACTGTGGATGTCATGGGCATAATCCAGGTATTTGGGGATATCGACCTTGCCGAACAATTGCTGCTCGATGACTTCTGAAAACCCGATGATGGCGTTGAGCGGCGTGCGCAGTTCGTGGCTCATGTTTGCCAGGAACTCGGACTTTGACCGGTTGGCCGCTTCGGCGCGGGTTTTTTCGCGGGAGTACTTCTCGGCGAGGTCGGCAAGGCGCTGTGATTGCTGTTCCAGTTCCATGCGCGACTTCTGCAGGTCGCGCACCGTGTTCATCAGCTCGCGTTCGGACTCCAGCAGTTTTTCCTCGTGCAGTTTCAGATT
Organism: uncultured Anderseniella sp.; assembly: GCA_947488295.1. Classification (GTDB taxonomy): domain Bacteria; phylum Pseudomonadota; class Alphaproteobacteria; order Rhizobiales; family Aestuariivirgaceae; genus Anderseniella. Next base: position 156,151 of record CANKYU010000007.1, on the reverse strand, counting down.
GGAGATATCCGTGCCGACCGAGACAAAACCGCCGTCCTTGGTGCGCCGCTCATTGATCTGCAGCCAGCGCCCGTCTTCCAGTTGCACTTCAAATGTGTTGCCGTCGCTGCCTTCGGGAATACTGGCGGGCAGGGCGGTGTCGGTTGACGCTGCCGAACGCTGCCGGATCACCGGTTCGCGGGCCACCCGTGTGACATCCTCATAGGATGAACCGGGCCGGCACACGCTGGCTGGCAGATTGTGAAGCTGCTGGTACTTGGAATTGCACATCACCAGGTGATTGTCTGAATCCCACAGCACGAACGCTTCCGATACATTCTCGATGGCATCCTTGAGGCGCAGTTCAGCCTCCTGATTCAGTTTGTCGAGCCGCTTCTGTTCGGTAATGTCGATGGCAATGCCGACCAGGTTGGGCGAATCCTGGCCCGGTGCTTCCGACAATTCCGCCCGCGCGCGCAGCCACACCCAGTGACCATCGCAGTGCTTCATGCGGAATTCCTGATCGATGGCCGGCCGTCCGCCGCGCAACATGATATCGACAAGCTGGTCGATCGGGGTGTCATCAGGGTGCAATCGTTCTGCAACTTCGCCATAGGACAGGAATTCGCCCTTGGTCTGAAGGCCAAGAATGTCATACATGGACTTCGACCAGAAAATCCTGCCGCGCGCGATATCCCAGTCCCACAGCCCGCAGTGCCCGCGATCCAGTGCCTTGTCCATGCGTTCGGTGGCTACGGCCAGGGTCTGATCCGCTTCCGCAGCGCGTGACGCCTGCCAGTGGAAGGCGGTTCCCAGCAACACCAGCACCCCCAGCGTGACCACGAACAGGGTCGCGATCTGGGTAACGTCAGAGCGCCAGTCCTGCAGCACCTGGGCTTTCGGGTGGATGACGACAATCTGGCCCAGATAGGGACTGAGCGAGCGCAGCCCGATATAGACCTCCTCGTTTGCCGGCGTGATGGCAAGCACCGGCGCGCCGAGTTGCCGGGCAGCGTTCAGGATTCCGTCCTGGCCGAACACGGTCGACAGGTTTGCTCCCTTCAGGCCGAGGTCTTCCGGATAGCTTGTCTGTATGTAGCCCTTCTCGTCTGCGGCGATGAACAACCTGCCGCGCACGCCGGTATCGTGCGGCAACACTTCAGCCAGATCCTCAGGTACCAGTGCGCGCACCGTTCGGCCACCGGCAAACCCGGCGCCCAGTGTTGCGCTCAGATCACTGGCGGCTGCCCGCAGGACTAACGAGGTATGCTTGGTGGAGGCGACGATGGAACGTTCCCGGCTGGCCGACAGCTGCAGGAACAAGGCCGTGGCCAGCGTCATCAGAAACAGCAGGATCAGCCCGGTGATCAGGTTGCGCAGGATGCGTTCGGAGATGGCAATCGACGGTACACGTTTGGAGCCGACGCTGACCTTCAGCGCCCGCTCCTTGAAAAACAGCTCTCCAAGTTTTGCCTTGGACACGTAATCATCCCCATTGTAGCCGACTGCTGAAATGCAGTGACCGTACAGGCAACACCCTTCAAGTCTGTGATGGTCTGCCGCCCCTGACAGTACTCACACAAGGGCTGATACATCGCCCCCCAACCCCGTCGAATCAGTCCAGGCCATTGATTCGAAATGCACCTGATTTGGCAAGCTTGAAGGATACTTCCGGACCCGAAACGGCTCTAAAATACATCAATTACATCAACAATGGGACAAAATTCTTACGTTGCGCGATGTTAGTGTACGGAGAATGGGGAATCGTCGCGATTTCGCCACCTCGCCTTGATGTCACGTCGCTGTGTTGCAAAAATAATGTTTCGGATACGAAATAAATATCGCCATTGGGGATGAGAAAGGCCGGCAAACCGGGCCTCAGGGCTTTTGGGTATCCAGCATTCTCGACACCATCTCCAGTGTGTCGGCTGACAGGTCCTGCTTGTCCCTGATGATGCCGAGCGCCGCGCGGGCCTTGTCCTGCCGGACCATATCCATCAATTGATAGGACCGGAATGCGGATACCATGCGGGCTGCCACTTGCGGATTGCGCTCATCCAGCGCCATGACCACTTCCGCCACAAGGTCGTAACCTGCGCCCGAAGCAGTGTTGAAACCGGTCTGGTTCACGCCGGCAAATGTGCCGATCAGCGCCCGGACCCGATTCGGCCGACTGATGCTGAAGTCACCATGTTTCATCAGTTGCCGTATGTGGGCGGCCGCGTCGGGGCCCTTGCGCATGGCGTGCAGGGAAAACCATTTGTCGACAATCAGGTGGTCCGTGGCGAACCTGTCGTGAAACATGTCGAGCGCCTGGTCGCGTTCGATCACATCCAGACCGGCGAGTACATTCAAGGGTCCCATCATGTCGGACATGTGCCGCGCGGTCTTGAAACGGTTGAGGGCCTTGACGGCGGTCTCGGTCGCACTTGCAGCGGCCAGCAGCGACAGTGCCGCATAGGACAAAGCCCGTTGCCCGGCGGCTTGAGCGCTTGCCGAATATTCGCCGGCGGGCAGGGCATCGGCCAGGCTGTTAAGCTGGTCCGCCAGCCTGGTGCCGACGGCCCTGCGGACCTGATCCCGGGCGGTTTGAATCAGGTCGGGATCGACATTGCGGCCCGCCATGTTGGCAATGTCCGCCTCACTTGGCAGCGCCAGCATCTGGGCCTTGAACGCGGGCTCCAGTTCCCCGGATGCCAAAACCCCGGCCAGCGCATCGGCATAGCCATCAACAGCTTCAGGTTCGTCGCCGTCCCTGATTGCCTGCATTGTCGACATGATGATCGACCGTGACAGGGTTTGGCCGGCCTCCCAGCGATTGAACGCGTCACGGTCGTTTGCCATCAGGAACAGCAACTCGTCGTCACGCTGCCCGGTCGTCAGGTTGATCGGGGCGGAAAACCCGCGATTGATTGACAGCACCGGACGATCTGCAATGCCGGTGAAAGTCCAGCTCTGTTTGGCCGACCGCAGTTCCAGGATGCCTGAGTCGACAGCTTTGCCGTCATCGAGAACCAGCTTCATATCAACGCCATCCGGCCCGATCAGACCTGTCGCAAGGGGGATGTGCATGTCCGGTTTTTCGGACTGGCCGGGTGTCGGAGAAAGCGCCTGGGTGACGGCAAGCGTAGCGGTGCCCGCTGCCTGGTCCCAGTCGAGCCGGGCAGTTACGGACGGCGTGCCGGCGTGATTGTACCAATTGAAGAACTGCTTGAGGTCGCGGCCTGACGCATCTTCCATGCAGGTTGCGAAATCTTCCACGGTGGCCGCGTCACCATCATGTCTGTCAAAGTAGATATTCAGCGCTTTTGCGAAGTTTTCCGCACCCAGGAGTGTCTTGAACATGCGCACCACTTCGGCGCCCTTTTCATACACCGTGGCCGTGTAGAAATTGTTTATCTCGATGTATGACTGCGGCCTGACCGGGTGTGCCAGCGGCCCGGCGTCCTCGGGAAACTGATGCGATCTCAAGGTCCGCACATCCTGGATGCGCTTGACCGCGCGCGAGCGCATGTCAGAGGTGAACTCCTGATCGCGGAATACCGTCAGACCTTCCTTGAGACATAGCTGAAACCAGTCGCGGCAGGTAATCCGGTTGCCTGTCCAGTTGTGAAAATACTCGTGCGCGATAATCGCCTCGATGTTCACATAGTCCTGGTCGGTGGCCGTGTCGGGGCGCGCCAGAATGTACTTGTCGTTGAAAACATTGAGACCCTTGTTTTCCATGGCGCCCATATTGAAGTCGGAGACGGCGACGATCATGAAGATATCAAGGTCATATTCCCGGCCGAACGCCGTTTCGTCCCAGGCCATTGACGCCTTGAGGCTTTCCATTGCCCAGTCACAGCGGTCCTGCTTGCCCTGTTCGACATAAATCCGCAGTTCCACCCTGCGCCCCGACATGGTGGTGAAATGATCCGTAACACAGGCCAGGTCGCCTGCCACCATGGCAAACAGATAGGCGGGCTTCGGCCACGGGTCCTGCCAGACCGCAAAATGGCGGCCATCGGCCAACTCACCCGTTTCGACCGGATTGCCGTTGGCCAACAGCACCGGGACACTCTCCCGGTCAGCTTCGACACGTACCTGATAGGTAGCCAGCACATCCGGCCGGTCGAGGAAATAAGTGATGCGGCGAAAGCCTTCCGCCTCACACTGGGTGCAGTACACGCCGTTGGAGCGGTACAGGCCAGACAGCGCCGTATTTGCATCCGGATTGCATTGCGTCTCGATGGTCAGTTCGAATTTGCCCTCGGGCACATCGTCGATGACCAGCTGGCTGTCTGACAAAGTGTACCGGTTGTCGCCAATTGTTTCGCCGTTGATGGCGACGGATTTGAGCTCCAGCGCCTCGCCATCCAGGCGTACGGGCGCATTCATGGTCTTCGAGGCCGGGTTGGGCCGCATCTTCAGGACCGAGACAACGCTGGTCGCGTCCGGCTGCAGGGCGACGTCCAGAGACACATGGTCAATCAGGTAGTCTGACGGCTTGTAGTCTTTCAGGCGAATGGTCGGTGGGGTTTCGGTGCGCATCATGGGTCCTGGGCGTGGCTACATTGGCCGGTTGATATGGAAGGGGGCGGGGTCGGTATTGCTGGTGCGTGCGGTCATCATGTCGGCGATCATTCTGCCCGTTGTCGGGCCCCAGCTCAGCCCCATATGGCCATGGCCGAAGCCATACCACACATTGACCAGATTTGGAGACGGTGAGATCACCGGCAGGGAGTCCGTTGTGCTCGGTCTACGGCCCATCCATTTCGTTTCGGTGCCGTTCATGTCGCGTAATTCCGGTAAAATTCGCTTGCCGTAAACATACATCTGGTCAGCGCGCCGCCAGTCTGCCGGCGCGTCGTTTGCGGCAATTTCATCGGAACCGGCAATCTTGACGCCGTCATGATGCGGTGTCACTGCGCCGGGCTGGGCGGCATGGGTCACCGCCCGGCCAATCCGGACACCGGGGTCCTTCATGATCACATGATAACCGCGCTCTGCCTGCAGCAGCACTTTCGAACCCAGCATGCGGGCAAGGTCGTGTGACCAGGCGCCGGCGCATACGCACAGGTTCTCCACCATCTGCTCGCCGCCATTCATCAGGTGCAGCCGGGTGGCCCGGGTCCCGTCCTGGTCTATGCTGATGACCTCGTCCTGCACAATGGTGCCGCCATCGCGTACCACCTGTTCGGCCAGTTTCTGAACCATCTCGAACGGATCGACAATCCGGTGCCAGCCGTCCCAGAACACGGCCTTGTAGATATCCGGTGTGAGATCAGGCTCAACCTCACGGGCCTCGTCGCCACTGAGTTTCTGGCCGTCGTAACCGTATCTGGCGCGTATGGCCCGCCAGCCGGCATCATCATCATACTGCTTCTTCGTGCTGTACAGATGCAGTCCGTCTTCCATCGCCAGCAGCTCGGGCGCACCGACGTGGGCCAGGATGGCGCGGTGATCGCTCAGTGCTCGCATTCCGAGCTGGGCACGGGCGTCGGTGATCTTATTCATCCGGTCAGGCAATGCGTTTCGCCCAACCGCCATAAGCCATGGCAAGGCAGCAGGCAGATGCCGCCAGTGCACCGTGACCGGACCCTTCGGATCCAGCAGCCAGCCCGGTATCTTCAGCAGCATGCCGCCATGCACTGGCGGCACGATGTTGGACACCACAACACCGCCGGCATTGCCGAATGACGCACCTTCACCGGGCGGGACCTTGTCAATGACAGTCACCGCATATCCTTCGCGTTGCAGGAACACGGCGGTCGACATTCCGATGATGCCGGCACCGATGATGGTGACCTGGGGCGGGGGTGTTTTCAGCTTCGACACAGTATTCTTTCTGCTTCGATAAAACTTGCTTGTGGAACGGGCAGATTGAGGAATTAATACACGGAAAGTGGAACCAGGAGAACCAGCCAATGCCCGTGCACCAGCGCATCAGACCGTTCAACACCAAGGATACGTATCCTGAGCAGAATTTGTCCAATGATCTGTCACAGGGGGTGGTGGCTCGCGGCACCATGGTATTCCTGCGCGGTCAGGTGGCGCAGGATCTGGACAGCCGCGAGAGCCTGCATGCCGGAGATGCGGGCCAGCAGACGGCAAAGGCCATGGAAAACATCAAGATGCTGCTGGAAGAAGCCGGTTCCGAGCTCGCGCATATCTGCCGGATTGTCGTTTATGTGACAGACATTCGCTATCGCGAAGCGGTATATCAGGAAATGGGCAAGTGGCTGGCAGGGGTATTTCCCTGTTCTACCGGACTTGTCGTGCCGGCTCTGGCCCGGCCTGAATGGGTGGTTGAAATCGAGGTGACAGCGGTCATTCCGGAATGATGGAAGGATGTTCAGATGGTTCTTCAGGATGCGCTTGGGAAATTGCAGGATACGGCGGCGAGCCCGCTTGACGAGGCATTCAGCTCTCCGCCGGAGATTTACACCAGTCCGGAAATGCTGGAGCTTGAGCTGCGTGAACTCTTTGAACGCGAATGGCATTGCCCCGGACTGGCTGCAGATATCCCCGAGCCCGGCGACTATGTGACGTTTTCCATCGGCGATCAGCCGGTGTTCTGTATTCGCCAGAAAGACGGGTTGATCCGGTCATTTTCCAATGTCTGCCGTCATCGCATGATGCAGTTGCTGGAAGGCTCCGGCAACACCAGAACCATTGTCTGCCCCTATCACGCATGGACCTACGGACAGGACGGGTCGTTGCGCGGGGCATCTCAGATGGACAGGTCCAAAGCCTTCAACAAACAAGATTTCTGCCTTCCGGAGATCCGCACCGAGATCTGGAACGGCTGGATCTACATCACGCTGAACCGGGATGTTGCACCGGTCGCGGAGTTGCTGGCACCGATGCACGATCTGGTCGCGCAGTTCCGCATGGACAGGTATGTGCCATGCGAAACCCAGGATCATGTCTGGCAGACAAACTGGAAGCTGCTGACTGAAAACTTCATGGAAGGCTATCATCTTCCCGTAGCGCACAAGGCAACTGTAGGGCAGTGGATCGGGCTCGAAGACACGGTGTTTCCGGACGAAGTCAGTTCCCATTTTACCTGGCAGACCTTCACCAAGGGCGAAACCGCGACCTACGGGCTGGCGGCTGAGGCCAACGACTATCTTGAAGGCCGCTGGCGGTATACCACCATCATGCCGACAGTGTTCCCGGCCCACATGTACGTGCTGGCTCCCGATCATGTCTGGTATCTGTCGCTGAGGCCCAAGGGTGTTGGAGAAGTGCATGTGCGTTTTGGTGTAGCACTTGCGCCGGAACGCATTGCCGCGTTTCCCAACAAAAAGGCAGCCCTGAAAGACCTGGTGTCGTTTTTTGACCATGTCAACGAGGAAGACCGGTTCGTCGTGGAAGGCATTTTCAAGGGCGCCCACGGTGCTCTGGCGAAGGCCGGACCCTTGAGCTATCTGGAGCGCGCAATCCACGATTTCCAGAAATACCTGGTGGCCAGGCTGTGCCCGGACAAGTCGGGCGCTGCGAAAGTGGCGGCGGAATAGGGCTACGGTTGTCAGCACCGTTCGGTCCGGCAACCCTTGTGGCAGTCTTACGCCTCCTGTGCCTGCCAGGCAGGCGCACGGAGCGGCGGTTTCGCGCGTAAACCAGAACGCCATCAGGAAATCTTAAAGGTGTTTTCGTAGTTTCGGCCCACCCCTCCTGGCAAGGACACGCAGGCCTTGTGTTCAGGTAAGACCCGGGGGAACGGCAGGAGGCATGATGACAATCGCGGAAATACTCGAAAAAGCTTGGCTTATGTTGATAGGCTTCGGCGTATTTGGCGGCTCTCTTTACATTATCTACTTCAGGGATTCTCACTACTGGCGTTATCTCGGCGAGTTTTACGAAGCCCCGTGGCAACGCCCCATCGAAACCCGGTACTTTCAACACGCTGTCGCTTACGGCAAGGCGTTTGCGTCGAAATCCTACAACGGGATACTGACGATTGGTGTTCATGAACAGGGCCTTGCACTGAGTGTCATTCCGCCATTTTCATTCTTCCACAAGCCGCTGTTCATTCCGTATGCCGAGATCAAGGGCTGGAAGCAGTTCTGGTACCTGAATGCAAAATCCTGCGAGCTGGAGTTTGAAAGTGCGCCGGATGTGAAACTGGTGATGCCGGCGTCGCAGGTAAAATGGCTGCAGGAGAAGTCCCGGGGGCAAATGACGGTCGTCAGCCAGCACTCCCCACACAGGCAACGGCCAAATGTCTGGTATGCCATCATCATTGTCCAGGGACTGATGTCTGTCGGGCTCTTGTTGTATCTGGTGTTCGGCGGTGTTACCGCATAAAGGCCCAGGCCTTGTCAGGATATGGTCTTCGCGCTGCGGTTTTTTCAAAACTGCCGGTTCAGGACCGAACAGATAGACACGTGGCGATGCTAGGACGCGCGGTCTTCTTCCTTTTTCAACAGCGAGATGCCCTTGTAAAGGGCTGCTATGATCTCAGCTTCGGTGATGCAGAACCTTGCCGAGGGCGAGATGTCCACTGTGCCGTCAGCCCCGATCGGTGTGTGTTCGCCGCCGAGGCCACGAACTGCAAGACCAAGCGGTTTCGCAATCTGCTTTGCGCGTTTATCAGTTCCGTCTGAAGTCAGGTTTGGCAATTGAATGAGCACTGAAGCGCGCATTGCCGTTCCCAGGTTTGTCGGGCAGGAGGTCACAACGCCGTAATCACCGGACATGGCAAATTCCAGCCCCTCAATGCCTGAAACCATGTCAAGCGCTGCTTTCAGCCTGTCGAATACCCGGTTGAGGATCGTGCCATGCTCCATACAAATGATGCGCAGGTGGTCTTCCTCACCCACCCAGACGATGAAGCCGCGATCCGCCGAAACGTAGCATCCGCGTCCGTAAGGCCAGTCCGACGCGATGCCGGCAGCGGTCAGATAAGTATCATTACTCATGTCCTTGAACATGATGTGGTCATCGACAAGTTTCTGATAGGCAGCCGCATCAATTTCGTTCGGACTGCCGGGGGTCAATGAATGATACGCTCCGCCAAAACCGGGATCGGCAATGAGTTTCCCGAATGGGTCCATCATCCGGGCTTCAAGCGAGACACGGTCGTCGCGTGTCATGCTGCCGGGCAATGAGAAGTCGGCAAGGTTGCGCCCGACCCGCACGCGCATCGACAGCGCAGGCAGACCAATGGCAGAGAAGTCGAGAACGCCACCGTCCGGTAGCTCCCCAACTCCTTCAAGAGACCAGTTGTTTTCGTGCCGTGCGTCCTTCGGGACTTTGTGACGGGCCGCCAGGGCTTTAGCGAAAAATGGGCGAAAGTCGTCGTAATCGCCCGGTTGGCAGGCATAACAGCCCATCTCGCTGTCTGGGTTTTCGATGCCGGAGTTAAGGCAGGCCATCAGGCGGCGCTGGCCGTCTGAATCAAGTGTTTGGAAATAGGCCGGATCGAAACACTGCAATGCAATGTTGGCCGGGTTCTCGGACTTGAGCTTGGCAATCAGGTCGATCTTTTCATCAAAGGGCATCGTCACGCTCTACCGTGTAGTTTGCACGGTTACTCATGTTTTCGACATGCTCACATTCAGTCAATCCCACACACCGCCCGTTCGAGACGTTGATCCAGCCGGTCACTTCGGATTGCTCGCCTTCTAACCCGCCAACCCGCTAACCAGCTAACCCGCTAACCCGCTAACCTGCTAACCTGCTAACCTGCTGACATATCTGAATACCGTGGGGTTGGCGATGGGACCGCAAATTGCGCCTCCCGGCAAAAGTCGCACCGTGGTTTTCTGGAAGCTTAATTGGCCGTCACACAGCGGCAGGTTTTTGAGCCGATTGCCCGACCGTTGAGCGCAGTTCACTCATCATCCGCGCATTCTCGACCGCGATGACGCTCTGGTCGGCGAACATGCGGGCCAACTGCATGGCTTTTTCATCGAACGGGCGTACGCTTTGCCGGTAAATTGTGAAAGCGCCGACCAGGCGTTTGCCTGCCAGCATTGGAATAGCCGTAAACGAACGGGCGCCGCCGAGTTTGGCTGTTGCGTCTCTAAGCGGATCACCTGTCCGGTAAACTTCCTCGGCCCGTACATCGCTGATGTTCACGACCTCATGACTGGCTGCCATTCGGCCAAGCGCGGTTTCGGGCCCGGCCAGAATTTCACCCTGCGCTGTGAACCACTCCTGAAAAGCCTGCGGGATGCCTCTGCTGTAGGTGGCCCTGAAACCGTTTGTCGGGGTGCAGATAAACAGCAGCCCGAATTCGGCGTCGCACAGTTCCAGTGCATAATCCAGCAGCGCCGCGATGACTTCCCTGACCTGGCCTTCGGTCCCGCTGATGATGCGCAGCACTTCACTCAGTGCGCGCTCGCGGCTGATCGCCTCCTCCAGGCTCAATGCAAGTTCTGAAATGATTTCCGCCTGCTCGGCCTGGCTCTTGCGGCTGGGTGTCGCGCCGTCCAGCATCTTGTGCAGTTCAAGTTTTGAGGACACTTCAAGCTTCCGGTATATCGCCGCCAGGTGCGTGCGAACCGTGGATGGTGCGATGCAGAGCCGGTCGGCGATGCGGTGGTAGGTGTCTCCCAGCGCATAGGCTCGGGCGATTTCAAGTTCCCTGGGGCTCAGGCGGTCTTCGTGCAAGGCCGGTTCCTTTTTCAGCAGACTTTCCGGGCAGACTGATCGTGTTGATCGTTAGATCGGGCGTCAATACTGCAAGTGCTGTAGGCCAGCCGCCGCAGTTGGACCAGAAAATACTGCATATGGCCGATATCCCGGCCTCAATTTATGGGCGACACTCATTCCGATGTTCAAGCTGCAAACATGCTGACAAATCAGTGGAGGATCGAACAATGGCTATTCATGAGACTGCAAGGGACTTCTTCGAAGCCTGCGAAACCGGCAAGGGGTGGGATGCCTGCAAGGCGTGGTGTCAGGACGCAGCGACCTTCTCCTGCCAGTCCGACGCACTGGCCGAGGTGACCAGCCTTGAAGTCTACACGGAGTGGATGAAGGGCCTGCTGGGCCCGATACCCGATGGCCACTATGAGCTCAAGGCCTTCGCGGTTGATGATGATCGCGGCGCGGTTGTCGCTGCTGCGGTGTTTCACGGCACCCACACCGGCGACGGCGGTCCGGTGCCTCCGACCGGCAAGACGGTTGCGGCAGACTATGTCTATGTCATGCAATTCAAGGGCTCCAGGATCGCTCACATGACCAAGGTCTGGAACGCCGATCATTCGCTGAAGGCGCTGGGATGGGCTTGATCGAAACACCAGGGGTGTTCCTGCAGGCATAGCGCCCCGGGTTCCGCGATCCCCATCAGCGGCTAAAGGACAGATAATGCAACAGCACGCCTCCAATCGCTGGTTTGTGCTCGCCGTGCTGTTTACGGCGCGCGTGACAATGGCTTTTCAGTTCCAGTCAGTTGCGGCCCTGTCTCCGGTCTATATGACGGTCTTCGGGGTCGAGTTGTCGGATATCGGTTTCCTGATTGGGTTGTATCTGGCGCCCGGCCTGATATTCGCCTTGCCCGGCGGTGCCATCGGACAGCGTTTCGGCGACCGCAAAGTGATCGCACTTGGCATGGTTCTGATGCTGATTGGTGCCGGGGTGATGTTTTCTGCACAGAGCTGGGAAGGCCAGATCGCCGGGCGGCTGGTCGCCGGCACTGGCGGTGTGTTGCTCAATGTCTTGATGACCAAGGTCGTCACGGATCATTTTGCCGGCCGCGAAATCGCCACGGCGATGGGGATTTTCATCAACTCCTGGCCGGTTGGCATCGCAGCCGCGCTGTTGATGCTGCCCCTGGTGGCTGTCGCCGGTGGTCTGACGGTGGCGCTGGCTGCTGTTGCGGTCAGCACAGCGTGTGGTCTGCTGTTGTTTGTGGTCGGCAGTCGCGGAAATCCTGCTGAAGCTGCCTCAACTGCGGCGTCAGCTGCCGCCTCAGAACGCTTGCTGGGTGTCCGGCTCGCCGCAACGATCATCGCCGGAGTTATTTGGGGATTGTATAACGGGGCCCTTGCAATGGTGTTCGGTTTTGGCCCTGCCATGCTGGTCGAACGCGGCTGGTCCCTGGCGGCTGCAAGTTCAACGACAAGTGTCACGCTCTGGCTGGTGGCGATATCTGTGCCTCTGGGTGGTTTTCTGGCCGACCGCCTGGGACACCGTGATCGTGTGTTGCTGGTCGGCCTGGTGGTGTTCGGGTTGCTGCTGCTTGTCGCCCCGGGCGCAAACAATGTGTATCTGGTGTTCATCCTGCTCGGACTGTGTGCCGGGCTGCCGGCAGGCCCGATCATGGCCCTGCCGTCAACGGTTCTTGGTCCCGGAACCCGCGCGGCGGGCATGGGTGTTTTCTTTACGCTGTTCTATGCCGGTGTCGTTTTCGCTCCGGTGATCGCCGGTCATCTGGCCGATCGGGCCGGTACGGCGAGTGCGGCATTTCATTTTGGTTCGGCGCTGCTGGCCGCCTGTTTTTTAACGGTTTTCGTGTTCAGGGCATTGCCCAAACCCAATGCTTGATGGACAGTACTTGCTACATGCACAAGCCTCTTCATGGGATAATGACCGAAAGTGCAAATGTCCGCTCCCATAGACAAGCCGCCATCGCTTTGGGCTGCAACAGCGCCGCCGAGCGCGGATCATCCGCGTTTGTCGGCAGATGTTGAGGCGGAAGTCACGATAATCGGTGCCGGCTTTACCGGCTTGCGCACGGCTTTGAAATTGTCCGAGGCAGGCGTCAAGGCCGTTGTACTGGATGCCGGGGATGTCGCGTATGGAGCGTCCGGTCGCACTGGCGGTCAGGTTAACCCGATGTTGCCGTTCAATACACCCGACCAGCTCAGAAAACTGCTGGGGCAGACCTATTTTGAGCGGCTGACGGAAACCTCTCTCGCCTCGGCCGACGAACTGTTTTCGTTTATCAAGAATTATCAGATTGACTGTCAGGCACGGCAGAATGGCTGGTTGCGCGTGTGCCACAACAAGCGTGCCCTGACCGCAGCCAGGAAAGGCGTTGCGGAATGGAACGTCCACGGCGCCGGCATGACCGTGGTTGAAGGTGGCGATCTGCACAAGCTTGCAGGCAGTACTGCCTATGGTGCAGGTGTCGTGACGCCCAGAGGTGGCGCCGTTCAGCCCATGTCCCTGGCTCGCGGCATTGCCGCGGCGGCAGTGCAGCGCGGGGTGTCAATCCATGGACGCAGCGCGGTGATCGATCTTGAAAAAGACGGCGACAAATGGGTCGCGAAGACGGCACATGGCAGCGTCAGGTCCGACTGGGTCGTCGTGGCTACCAACGGCTATACCGGCGACCTGATCCCCAAGCTGTCCGGCACGATCCTTCCGCTGACCCCCATTCAAATGGCGACAGATCCGCTGCCGGGCGATGTGATTGACAGCATCCTGCCACAGGGGCACACCATCTCAGACAGCCGCCGTGTCATCATGTATGCGCGCAAGGAAGCCGATAACCGCATGGTCTATGGCGGTCTCGGCAAGCTTGACCGCGCCGGCCAGATTGGCGGTTTCGACTGGCTTCGCAAGGATGCGGAGTGGGTCTTTCCCCAACTCACAGGTGTAAACTGGACTTATAGATGGGGAGGGCGGATCGCACTTACCGACGATCATCTGCCGCATCTGCATGAGCCGAAACCCGGCATTCTGGTTGGACTTGGCTACAATGGTCGCGGCGTGGCCATGTCCAATGTGATGGGACGTGTCATGGCTGAACGCATACTCGGCGCGCAAGCCGACGCATTGCCGTTCCCCACGTCACCGATCAAATCCATCCCGTTCCGGTCGGTAAAGATGCGGGGTGTTGGCACGGCCATCTGGTTCATGAGATTGCTTGATTACCTCGAAACCCGCTGATAGCTGCACAAGCTCATTTGCCGGCAGAATTCACCAATGACCTTGCTGCCGCACCCGCAGCCTCAATGTAATCCGGGTCACGGTGCACCAGCACGGTGGAGAAGGCACCATCCATCAGCAACACCACATGCCTGGCAAGCTGTTCATGGCTTGTGATACCCGCATCCTGAAATCTTCCTGACAGCCATTCTTCAAACTTCTTCTTGTGGTGGGCACCGACTTTCATTGCCGGGTGCCCCGGCATGTTGGCAAGTTCAGCGGCTGTCCGGAGAAAGCCGCATCCTTTCCACTTGGGGTGACGGGCAGCTTCTGCCACTTTCAGAAATATCACCTCCACCTTATCGGCAATTGATCCACCGGCCTCTTCAAACCATTTCTGGTAGAGCGCCAGATTGGGCTGGTCGCGGGACTCAAGGTAAGCTTCGATCAGGTCATCCTTGCTCTTGAAGTGATAGTAGAGCGTCTTCTTGGTGAGACCGGCTTTTTCGGCGATCGCATCGACGCTCACAGCACGAATGCCCTCGGCGTAGAACAACCGGTTGGCTGCGTCGATGATGCGGTCTTTTGCTGGACGGTGCTGTATCATCTCTCAAGTATACTATCTAGTGAGTGTACGTCAATTTCCCGCTGCAATAGCATCTCCATAACGAAACTGGAGAACCCAATGTCAGAGCTGATCAAATACGCAAGGCACGACGCCATTGCCGTTATGACGCTGAACCGGCCGCAAAAGCTGAATGCCTTGAATTATGCAACCAATGACCGTTTGCTGGCGCTGCTTGATGCCATTGAAGACGACCCGGCCGTCCGTGCCGTCATCCTGACAGGGGCGGGGGACCGTGCGTTTTCAGCCGGCGCGGACATTCACGAATTCGCCGAAAGCATCAATGCGAGCGTGGATGTGGCGGTAAAGCAATTCTGCAGACGTGGGCAAACCATGACCGCCAGGCTGGAAGCATTCCCCAAACCCGTCATTGCTGCTGTCAACGGTATCGCCTTTGGCGGTGGCTGTGAGATCACCGAGGCTGTTCATCTGGCAATTGCCAGCGACAAGGCGACCTTCGCCAAGCCGGAGATCAACATCGCAATCCCGCCGACCTTTGGCGGAACCCAGCGCCTGCCTCGGCTTGCCGGGCGCAAGCGGGCGCTTGAACTGCTCCTGACCGGCGATGTTTTCTCCGCCGAACGCGCCTGCGAGATCGGGCTGGTCAACAAGGTTGTGCCGCACGATGACCTGCTTCCTGCAGCCTTTGAACTGGCAGAGCGTATACTGCGCCATTCGTCGCTTGCCGCGTCCCGCATCATTTCAGCCGTTACCCGCGGCATCAACACCACCATCGAGGAAGGCCTGCTGATCGAGCGCGAGCAGTTTGCCCGCATGGCGGCAACGGGCGATGTGAAGGAGGGATTGAGTGCCTGGATAGAGCGCCGGGTACCGGACTATGAAGGACGTTGAACCGAACAGATTGGGAGATACCGATGTTCACAAGTTTTGACAAAGAGACCTGGCAGGTTTTCAAGGACACAGATCGCGCCGGGCCGATCCACATGCTCAATCTTGTCAGACTGAGAGAAAAGGCAGAGTACGCAGACGGACATGAAGCGACCGGGGCCGAGGCCTATCAACGCTACAGTGATCTCAGTGCACCGGTGCTGCACAGGCTTGGCGGCAGGATTGTCTGGCGCGGCGGTTTCGAGCTGATGATGGTCGGACCGCAAGATGTAACCTGGGATATCGCCTTCATCGCGGAATATCCGGGCGTCAGCGCTTTTGTTGAGATGATGAGGGATGCCACATACCGCGAGGCGATGGTGCACAGGCAGGCAGGTGTTCTCGACAGCAGGCTTGTGAGATTTGGCGTGCAACCGCCGGGCACCGGCTTCGGAGGTTAGGTGAGCGGCAATTGATGGGCAGTTCATGACGTTCACAAGTGCCGGACGGTGAGATTGTATGCGATGGTTGTCCGGCAGAGTTCCTGGTAACGGAAACCTGGAAAGTGAACATTAGGCTCGGTGATTTCGAGATCGGTATGAAAGTTCGCCTATACGTTCAAAACCGGATTGGAAGCCGTGTGAGGAACTCTGCTGACACCTAAACCGCGAAAGCCGACCGCCGTCATCTGCACCAAAATGCCGACGGTTCATTCATCCCACGCAGCATGAATCTCGGCAATCATGTCGCGCACTGTCCTGGTTATCTTCCAGTCCGGATAGTGGGCCTTCATTTTCGTGAGATCGGAATAGTAACAGATGTGATCTCCGACGCGGTTCTCATCAATGTACTCATGTTTGATTTCTTTGCCGGATATCTCACGGGAGATCTGAAAAGCTTCGAGAATCGAGACCGCGTTTTCCTTGCCGCCGCCAATGTTGTAAACTTCAGCTATGCGGGGGGCTGCGATAAAGGCGGAAATGAAGGCTGCAACATCGGCGCTGTGAATGTTGTCGCGCACCTGCTTACCCTTGTAACCGAAGATCTTGTAGGTGTGGCCATGGATGTTGCTGCGAACCAGGTGGCTTAGAAAGCCATGCAACTCGACCCCGCTGTGGTTGGGTCCCGTCAGACAGCCACCTCGCAGTGTACATGTAGGCATGCTGAAGTAACGACCATACTCCTGCACCATCACGTCTGCTGCGATTTTCGAGGCGCCAAACACCGAGTGTGTGCTCTGATCAATGCGAAATGTTTCCGGGATGCCGTTTGTGTAGGCCGGATCAGCATAGTCCCAGCGGGTGGCTGTCTCGACCAGCGCGATCTCGTTTGGTGCATCGCCATAGACCTTGTTGGTGCTCATGTGAACGAACGGTGCTTCCCTTGCATGACGCCGGCATGCCTCAAGAAGATTGACGGTACCGACAGCATTGATATCGAAGTCGTCGAACGGCCGGTTTGCTGCAAGGTCATGGCTTGGTTGGGCGGCGCAGTGAACGATGGCATCGGGCTTTGCCGTATTGATCATCGCATCGACGCCTGCGCGGTCGCGTATGTCGATCTCGTGATGGTGGAAGTGACGTAGATCCGCGACCAGGCGGCTCTGATTCCAGCGCGTATCGCCTGATGGCCCGAAAAAGTCGGCGCGCATATTGTTGTCCAGACCGTGCACTTCCCAGCCTGCACACGCAAACGTCCTTGCCACCTCTGAGCCAATCAGCCCCGACGATCCGGACACAACAAGACGTTTCATGAATGCCTCAAAATCAGTGCCTTCTAGCTCGCCAGGCATGGTTACAGCACTCAAACCTGCAATGGGCGGGACAATATTCAATCCAAACGGCGATGTTTGCTTGGATTGTTGCTGATGATACAATAGCTTAAGTGAGTCTCAGTTCAAGTTGTTCGGCAGATGGCATTCGCCGAACCTGGCTGGAGAACAAGGATATTTTCTTTCGTGATTGTGGCATTCACACTTCCTGTTATGGGCCACGTCAAACCCATGATGCCGCTGTTGAGCGGGCTGGTAGAGTGTGGACAGAAAGTTGTCTGCTTCGGTGACAACAAGTTTGACGCCATTATCCGATCGTCCGGAGCTGACTTTTGTGCGTACCCTGAGATTGCCTATGATACCGACGCGCCGGATTTCAACCTTGTCAAAATGGCGGCTGACCTCATTCATACGTCCGAAACGATCTACCCGAAACTGCTGCCCGAAATCGAGGCGATGGCGCCGCAACTGATCCTCCAGGATTTCATGGCACTGTGGGCAAGCAGGATCGGTACGGAACTCGGCATTCCAAGAGTTCATACCATCCCGACATTGGTGTTCAATGCCGCAACTGAACGACAGATGCGGAGCGAAGACGGAGTGGCCAAGCTCGCTGGCGACCTTCTCAAAGGCTTGCCGGCTTTGATCCGGGCGAAGGTGAAATCGGGTTTCGCCGTCTCGGTTCGCGAGGCGTTCGGGTTGGAGCGATCCTGGCGAAATCTGACACCGCCCCAATGCGAACTGGTGTTCTGCATTGAAGCCGTCCAGGTTGGCGATCCATATGGCGACGTTGCCCGCCATTATATCGGACCCACCTGGAAGGATCGCAAGGCGGATCTGCCAGGTATCTCTCAGGGCTATGCCCTGATCACTTTTGGCACGCTGTCGAACAGCGAAACCGAACGCTTTGAAGCTGCCATGCGTGGCGCGGTTCTGGCTGGCTATTCGGCTGTTGTGCAATGCGGCGCAAAGGTCGACCGTGAGCATCTGGACCGTGTTGCCGGATCACTGGAAACCGAATATCCCGACCAGACAGTAACGATACTGGAATCCGTCCCGGACCTTGAGACTTTGATTGTCGCAGCCGATATCGTGATCCATCACGCCGGGATGGCAACGACATGGGAAGTGGTCAGGCATTGCAAGCCGGCACTTTTCATCCCGACAATCGCCGATCAAAAGGTATTTGCAAGTCAACTCGAACGGCACGGCCTGGGAAAACGCCTGCAGAGCGGCAATGAGTGCGATGCTCACGCGATTGCGCTCGCCCTCGAGGTCATTCAGGCTCGTGACTATTCCTGGGTGAAGATTCAGGAGCTGTTGCAACAGGCAGGCGGCGCACCGGCCGGCGTTAAAGTCATCCTTGATTTGCTGGAAGCGCCACAGTGACTATCTATCTCGGCTTTTCCTGTTCGCAGCATGACCCCTCGATTGCAGTTGTCGACGAGAATGGCGAAGTGATCTTTGCCGAAGCCAATGAACGCGCCTTGAAATGCAAGCGAGGCTGGCACGCACCACCTGACGCTTTCGGCCTGATTGAGCCCATCCTGGAAAAATACGCGCCCGGGTCAGAGATCTCGGCAAACCTGACCTGGTCGAGAACTGCTCTAAGGTCTTCGAACTATCTCGCCTGTGTGAGCCGATGGGCGCTTCGTGCGATTGAACTCATGCGCCCGTCCGGTG
Organism: uncultured Anderseniella sp.; assembly: GCA_947488295.1. Classification (GTDB taxonomy): domain Bacteria; phylum Pseudomonadota; class Alphaproteobacteria; order Rhizobiales; family Aestuariivirgaceae; genus Anderseniella. The sequence continues at coordinate 137,453 of CANKYU010000007.1, read as the reverse complement.
AGGAAGCGTTGCTGTGGCGGGGCTGGCTTTTCCGTCACGCCCTCTACCGGGCGCCGACATCTGCATCCAATCTGCTGTTGAACCTGGAACTGCGCCTGCGGGAGCGCAATGGCTTTCGCTACCAGCTCCACAAACAGGCCTGGAACCATCATCTGTGCCATGCTGCAACCGCCTGCTACTCAAGCCCATACGATAATGCGCTCTGTGTCGTGGTGGACGGCATGGGAGAAGGCTCCAGTTCCTCTGTCTTCTCGTTCCGCGAAGGGAAGATCAAGCGTCTCGATTCCCCACGGTTCGCCAATCTGGCAAGCCTGGGCATTTTCTACAGCCAGGTGTGTTTTGCAATTGGATTTGATCCACACGCCGGAGAGGAATGGAAAGTGATGGGGCTGGCCGCATACGGCAAGCTGGATGCGGATTTGTACGACCTCCTGCGACCTGCGCTAAAGGTGGCCGGCAATCACTTCTCACTCTCGCGTTCATATGCCGCCAAACTCGCAGAACTGTTCCCCCACAGGAACAGGGCAGCACAGGAGAATGCGGATATTGCCTTTACGGTCCAGAAAGTCTTTGAGGAGGTACTGTCTGAATTTCTCAATTCGGCCCACAGCCGCTGGGGAGGAGAAAACCTGATTCTGACCGGGGGCTGCGCACTCAATTCGAGTGCCAACGGCAAGGTTCTTTCATCGACGCCATTCCGGCGCCTGCATGTACCCATGGCACCTGGTGATGATGGCAACTCGATTGGGGCTGCACTGCTTGCATGGCAGGCTGCGCACCCGGACAAAACCGTGCCAAGGTACAGCTCGCCCTATCTGGGGTCTGATCTGCCGGAGGAAACACTGGTGCGGCTTGAAACACACGGTGTGGACCCATGTCTGGTTGCTGAAAATCCGGATCAGCTTTCAGAATTTGTCGCAGAAGAGCTTGCTGCCGGTGCCATCGTCGGCTGGTTTCAAGGAAGGGCTGAATTTGGGCACCGTGCACTTGGAAACCGCTCTATCCTGGCAGATCCAAGACCTGCCGGAATCCGCGACCGGTTGAACTCATCGGTCAAATTCAGAGAAGAGTTCCGACCGTTTGCTCCAAGCATTCTTCATGAGTTCGGCGAGGAGTATTTCGAAGACTACGCTGCATCTCCCTATATGGAGAAAACCTTGAAATGGCGGCCGGGGCTCGCACCGGCCGGGGTTCGTCATGCGGACGATACGGGACGTCTGCAAAGCGTGACAAGTGAGGCAAATCCGCGTTTCCACAAATTGATCTCGGCGTTCCACCGGAAAACCGGGTTGCCGATTCTCCTCAACACCAGTTTCAACGTCATGGGACGACCGATGGTACACGACATCGAAGATGCGCTCGGTGTGTTCTTTACCGCAGACCTGGACCTGTTGGTGCTGGGCGACACCGTGTTTCGAAAACATCGTCAAGATCGGAATTGAACCAGGCGGACCCAACTCCCAAAAGGCACATTTGTCTGCCTGGTTCGCTATTGACAGGATACCCGGAGACCAAGCACCGGCAGCAGACCAGCGGTCACAGTCTTGAACCCAGCAGTGTGCCTTCCTCTATAGCGCGCTGGGCGTCGAGTTCACCGGCAAAGCTTGCCCCGCCAATGACGTGGATCGGGCGGTCACCGTCCTGCAGCTCCTCAGCCAGAGAGTTGACCGACAGCTGGCCGGCACACAGCACGATGCTGTCGCATTTGATCAGCCTGTCCTCGGTGCCGACCGAGATGTGCAGGCCATCGTCATCAATTCTGCGATAGCTGACATCTGCGATCATTTTGACGTCTGCGCGCAGCAACACCAGACGATGGACCCATCCGGTTGTCTTGCCGGGTCCGGCGCCCATTTTCCCGGTCGACCGCTGCAGCAGCACCACATCGTGCGACGGCGCGTGATCTGCGGCTTCCTGCGCGACACCCCAAGTTGACCGGAACTGTGCCGGATCGAGATGGCTTTTTAGCCCACGCTCAACCAGGTGCACTGCGACATCGACACCGACACCACCGGCACCGATCACAGCGACCCGTTTGCCGGGCTGGCGTGCGCCGGACAACAACTCTTCATAGGTCATGACGCTCGGGTGGTCGACGCCGGCGATGTCAGGCACACGCGGCGCGACGCCGGTTGCCATGATCACCTCGTCAAAGCCGGCAAGCGTGGCAGCTTCTGCGCGGGTGTTGAGCTTCAACGACACACCGAAGGCGTCGGCCCGGTTGCGGTAATAGCGCAGCGTTTCGTTGAACTCTTCCTTGCCCGGGATATGGCGGGCCAGCAGGAACTGGCCGCCAATCTTGCTTGCCGCCTCAAACAGGGTCACGTCGTGGCCCCGTTCCGCCGCCGTCACGGCGCATGACAGCCCGGCAACACCGGCTCCGACCACCGCAACCTTGCGCGCCGTGTCGGCCGGTTTCCAGGTCAGCAGGGTTTCGCGGCAGGCGCGCGGATTGACCAGGCAGGTTGCGTCCTTGCCCTTGAAATAGTGATCAAGGCAGGCCTGGTTGCAGGCAATACATGTATTTATTTCTTCTGGTTTTCCGCGGGCTGCCTTGCCTGCGAAATCCGCATCGGCGAGGAACGGCCGTGCCATCGACACCATGTCGGCATGGCCGTCAGCAATCACCTGTTCGGCTGTTTCCGGCGTGTTGATGCGATTGGTGGCAATGAGCGGGATTTCAACCTTGCCCATCAGCCGCTCAGTGGCCCAGGTCCAGCCCGCCCTGGGCACCGCCTGGGCAATGGTGGGAATGCGGGCTTCATGCCATCCGATGCCGGAATTGAGAATGTCAGCGCCGGCGGCTTCAGCCAGCCTGGCAAGTGCGGCAACCTCTTCAAACGGACTGCCGTCTTCGACGATATCGAGCACCGACAGCCGGTACATGACGATGAACTGCGGATCGGTTGCCGCTCGCACCGCCTTGATGACCTGGACAGGAAACCGGGCGCGGTTTTCAAACGAGCCGCCCCATTTGTCGGTGCGCTTGTTGGTGCGCGGCGCGGTAAACTGGTTGATCAGATAGCCTTCCGATCCCATCAGTTCGACGCCGTCATATCCGGCGGCCTGGGCAATCTGCGCCGCGCGGGCATAGTCGGCGATGGTACGCTGAATATCATTATCGTCCATTTCACGCGGCGTGGTCTTGTTGATCGGTGCGCGAATGGGCGACGGCGCTACGATGTCCGGTTGATAGCCATAGCGGCCCGCATGCAGCAGTTGCAGCAGTATGCGGGAACCATGCGCGTGCACGGCATCGGTGACCTGCTGGTGATGGTCGGCATCAGCATCAACCAGAAATCCGCCTTCTGTGCCGAGCCGGCCTTCTGAATTGGGCGAGAACCCGCCGGTGACCATCAACGAACAGCCGCCACGGGCGCGTTCGGCATAAAAAGCCGCAAGACGGGCCAGGCCTGCCTTGCCCTGTTCTTCAAGGCCGGTGTGCATCGAGCCCATCAAAATGCGGTTGGACAGGGTTTGCCGGCCAACTTTCAACGGGGTGAACAGGTGCGGGAAGGGGGATGTTTGTGATGCCAAGGGTATTGCAAATCCGGTTTAGTGTTTTTGCCAGTCTATCGTGTGCGTGGGCTGCGTGAAAGGAGTGTGTCAGGCTGCAGGCGCAGTTGGCAATGTTTGCGTCATGGGGCATGCTTGCGATACACACATGAACCAGGGTCCGGAAGTGAGTTGTGGATCATGTTTTGAAGGGGCGTTTGTTATGAATTGCAGGCTCTGGGCTGGCTGATGCAGGCTGGTAACGCACTTGACCAACAACTGCGCGCAGCCATTGAAGTGTTTGAGGCGGGTCAGCTTGACCGCGCGCTCAAGATGGCGGGGCAGCTTTGCCAAAGCCATGGTCATGTTGCCATCGTTCACAATGTCCATGGCGTGATTGCCGCTGAAAAGGGCGCTTTCCAAGCCGCGATCGACAGTTACCAAAGAGCGATTGCACTGGAACCGGACAATTGCGACGTCCACTTCAACCTCGGCAATGTGTTGCGCGACAAGGGCGACCTCAAGCCAGCTCTTGCAAGCTACCGTGCCGCCCTGAAGATCAGGCCGGGTGATTCCGACGTGGTGTTCAACATGGCCACTGTGCTGCGCGGACTGGGAGAACTGAACGCGGCGGAAAAGCTGTTCCAGCAACTGGTTGAGGTATCGCCTAAGGACCACACTGCGCACAGCAATCTCGGAGGCGTCCTGTTCCGGCTCAATCGCACGGAAGAAGCCATAGACTGTTTTCGCCGCGCGCTGGAGTTGCAGCCAGCGTTTGTAGAGGCCCATGACAATCTCTGCGAGGTACTGGAGAAGACAAACCAGACCGACGAACTGAGAAAAGCTGTCGCGCATGCACTTACCGTCTGCCGGCCCAACGATATCAGGATTGCCATCAGGCAGGCGCAGCTGGCGCGCCGCGACGACGATCTGGAAGGTGCGCGCAAGATATTGTCCGGCGTTGAGAAGTTCCATCCTGCGCAGGCAAAATTGAATTCTGCCTACTGGTATCTGCTGGGCGACATCTGCGACCGGCTTGAAGATGCCCAAACCGCTTATAGGGCATTTGTCGAGGCCAACATCTGGGCAGCAAAAGCTGTGGGCGGGCGCGGTCTGAAACCGGAAAAATTCATAGACAAACTGGATGATCTGCAAGCTGCCTACAAGTCGGTGCGCCGCGCGGTGCCGTCGGAAACGAATGTAAAGGCGGCTGCACTACCGGACGCTGCGCAACTGGTGTTTCTCGTTGGGTTCCCGCGCTCCGGCACGACATTGCTGGATACCGTCTTGTTGGCACACAGCCACATCTCGGTCGTGGAAGAAAAGCCGATGGTTCAGGACATGGTCGCGCTGGCCGCCAGTTGGCAGGCCGGTGAATTGCCCGACTACGAGAACCTGTCCGAAGACCAGGTGAAACAATTGCGCGACGCCTATACGACCAGGCTTGATCAGCATTTACCTGATCCGGTTGGAGATGGCGACGTGGTGATCGACAAGCTCCCGCTCAACATTGTCGAGGCCGGACTGATCAGCAAGGTCTTTCCTGACGCCAGATTTCTGCTTGTGTTACGCGATCCTTGTGACTGTGTGCTGAGCTGTTTCATGCAGAATTTCGGGCTCAACAATGCCATGGCTAATTTCCTGGACCTGAAAAGTGCAACACAGTGCTACGACAAGGTAATGTCACTGTGGACTACGTACACCAGTGCGCTGAACCTGCCGGTTCACACTGTGAAATATGAACAGGTTGTCGGTGATCTCGAAAAGACCGTCCGTGAGGTGCTGGGTTTTCTCGAGTTGGACTGGGAGCCGGCTATGGCGAACTACAAGGCGACCGCAGTTGACCGGAAGCGCATTGGTACACCCAGCTATCATCAGGTGGTTCAGCCGATTTACAGCCGTGCGACAGGTCGCTGGCGGCGCTATCGTTCCCATATGGTTACAGTTCTGCCAACGCTGCTCAAATGGGCGGAAATCCACGGATATTCGAGTGCTCAGGACGGCAGGTAGTCCAGTTCCCGGCAACCTGTACCACCGACCCGGATCAGGACAGGTCAATTCTCCTGCCGTCACGGGCGGACGCCTTGATGGCTTCGATTACCTGCAATGATTTCAATCCCTCCAGACCCGACACTACGGGTTGCGCGGCGCCGGAAATCACTTTGCAGAAATGTTCAATTTGCAGGTCCAGCGGATCCTTGAGCTCGGTGTCATAAGCAGTTTGGCTGATCGGCTGCCACCAGCTGCGCTCGCCCGCCTGCGACCAGATTTTACCCTTGGGGATTTCAAGCGAGCCGCGGGTGCCGCCAATGAAATAGCAGGTCTCCCCGGTTTCCGGATAGGCGGGATTTTCAGCCGCCGTCAGTTCCCAGCTCCATGGCGCCACGATACTGTCCGAAACGGTGATGGTGCCCAGTGCGCCATTGGCGAAACCGACGATGATGGCGGCCGTGTCTTCCACCTCGTGTTTGCGCGCATGAGCGGAGTCTGCCGCTTGCACCGATACCACGTCACCAACCAGGTGGCGCAGCAGGTCGATGTCATGGATCAGGTTGATGAATACCGGCCCGGCACCTGGCCGGGTGCGCCAGGCCACGTTGAAATAGTCATCCGGCTTATACAGCCAGCAGGCGGCATGCACCGCCACGATGTCGCCAATGGCGCCGTTCTCGATTTGCTGCCGGGCAGCGTTGATCAGCGGATTATGCCGTCTGTGGTGCCCGACAAGCACCGGCACCTTAAGTCTGGCCGCCTCATCCACAAGCTGTCCGGCTGAGGCGGAATTGTCGGCAATCGGCTTTTCGACCAGGACGGGAACGCCTGCGCGGACGCATTCCAGGCCGTTGTCGACGTGCATCTGGTTGGGGGTGGCAACGATGACACCGTCGGTTGAACCGGCACGCAGCATCTCTGCGATCGAAGCGTACCAGTTGCAGCCGGCGGCGGCCGCAAAGTCTCTTGCAGCGGGGTCCGGGTCAACTATCGCCGACACCAGCGCGGTATCGCATCGATCCACTGCCTGTACGTGGCGCTTGCCTATGAGGCCCGCGCCGGCGACTGCAATACGACATGACTTGCCAGGTTCAGAACTCACCGACACACTCCGAAAAAACGAATGCGGTTAGTGGCTTCTGCCCTTCAATTTGTCAACCCGGCAAGTGGTTTTCCGGCGCTGTTGCGGTTTCAGTCGCCAAGTGGTTCCACATTGACGATTTCGCCCGATGCGCGACTGACCTGGATGCGCCAGGGTTCACGGTCCCGTACGGCGTCATAGACATAGTCGCCATTGCGGCAGGTGACCACCTCGATATGCCGGAAGCCGGCATCTTTCAGGTCTCCAACCGCCTGCAGGCAGGACAGCCTGCCGGTGTAGGTGCCATTACCATTGTAATTGCCATAATCATCACGATGGCTCGGACGGCGATGCTTGTATTCGGGCTGGCGCTGATACACAGAGGGTCTGGGTTCATAAACCCGTCCGTTTTGCCAGTCCCGGCGATAATCTTCGCTGTAACGCTCATCATAGGATGGCGCGGCGGCGTTGTCATAAAACCAGTGTGGATCGGCAGCCTGTGATGCATGGCTGGAAAACGCAGTCAGTAATAGCGCGGCGGTGAGGGCCGCAATAGGGGTACGCAACATGACTAACCTCCCTTTCGGGCAGTTGAATAAGCCGTCTTGGCAGCAAGCGTCCCCCCTGAATGTGAAAATTACGGGGAGATAATGCGGCGGTAATCCGGCGCTTGCGTCCAGATTCACTTATGTGTTTCAATATGATACACAAATGTAAGTTTTTCGAAACGATACTGATCGAGATCAGGTTCCGGTCAGATCTTCCAGCAGTTTTTCCAGCATTCTGTCGCAAGCCGCCATTTCGGTTTCCGCGATGTACTCGTCCGGTTTGTGGGCAACACCGATGGAGCCGGGACCGCATACGACCGTGGGAATGCCAAGCCGTGTCTGAAACAGTCCGCCTTCGGTGCCGAACGCGATCTTGCCGGTGGAATTACCACCGGTCAGCGATTTTACGTAGTTGACGACTTCCGCGTCCGGCGCGGTATCCAGTGCGGGATAGGCTGTGCCGGGCGCAAAGCTGATATCCGCGCCGGGAAACACCTTGCGTGCCTCGCTCACAAGCTCATCGGCGTGCGCGTGAATGCGATCTATCAGGGTTTGCGGATCATCGGCCGGCAAATGGCGGATTTCATATTCGAACGTGGCCAGATTGGGAACGATATTAAGCGTTTCACCGCCGTGCAGCTTCCCCGCATGAAGCGTGGTGTAGGCAACGTCGTAATCGCCGTCCCTGGTGCCTGTTTCCGCAATCTCCGCCTGCAGCCGTCTGATTTCATTGATCAGGTCAACGGCCAGATGAACGGCATTGATGGCAGTTGGCGCCAGGCTCGAATGAGCTTCAAGACCGGTACAGCTCACCCGTTCACCGGCCTTGCCCTTGTGAGCGGTGACAACCTGCATCAGTGTCGGCTCGCCAATGATGCAGCAGCGCGGCTTTGGTGATACCGGCTCCAGCATGTCGATCAGGCGGCGCACGCCGACACAGCCAATTTCCTCATCATAGGAAAACGCAAAATGAATCGGCGCGGTAAGTTTGTCCTTCAGTGCGGCAGCGCGTGGCGCCATGGCGATGCAGCAGGCGATGAAGCCTTTCATGTCAGCGGTGCCGCGGCCATACAGCAGGCCTTTGTCGCGGCGCATGATGAACGGGTCGGACGACCAGGCCTGGCCTTCTACAGGCACCACATCCGTGTGGCCGGAAAGCACCACACCCGGCACATCCTCAGGGCCGATGGAGGCATACAGATTGGCCTTCCTGCCGTCTTCGGACGGCGCCAGCTGAACACGAAAGCCCAGCGGTTGAAGCAGTTCGCTGACATGGTCGATAAGCGCCAGATTGGAGTCTCGGCTGACCGTGTTGAATGCGATGAGGTTTGCAAGATGGGAAATGCTTTGTGTCATGGCTGCATTGCTAGCATGCGTGCGAGCACCGGCAAAGAGGACCATCACACATTCCTGATCACTTGACGCATGGAGGCACAGGGTCGTTTGTGTTAGGACGATTTTATCCATCCTTCGCCGCCAATTTCATCAGATTGAGAACTCATGACATCGCACTTGTTCAGCCCGTTCACCATGCGCGGGCAGACCTTCAAAAACCGTGTCGCCATCTCGCCGATGAGCCAGTACCGCTCGAAGGACGGTTTCGCAAACGATTGGCACATGGTGCATCTGGGTCGCTTTGCCCTGGGCGGTGCCGGACTGGTTTTCTGCGAGGCGACCGCGGTTGAGGCGCGCGGCAGGCGCACCCCGGGCGATCTGGGCCTGTGGGATGATGCTCAGATTGACGGGCTTTCCCGTATCAACGGCTTTCTGGAAGCAGAAGGGGCGGTGCCGGGTATCCAGCTCGCCCATGCCGGCAGAAAGGCGTCTGAGCGGCGCCCTTGGCACGGCGAGACGCCGGTTGTTGACGAAGACATTTCGTTACGCAACGAGGCGCCCTGGACGGCGATTGCGCCATCGCCTCTTGTCTATGCGGACGGATGGCCCGTGCCGGAAGAGATGTCGGTAACCGGCATTGCAGATGTGGTGGAAGCCTTTGGAATGGCGGCGCGGCGTTCTGTTGCTGCGGGTTTCAAGGCGGTTGAGGTCTATGCTGCGCACGGGTTTCTGGTGCATCAGTTCTATTCTCCGATCTCCAATCAGCGCAGCGACGCATATGGCGGATCGCGCGGCAACAGAATGAGGTTTGCCTGTGAAGTCGCGCAATCCATACGGGCAAATCTGCCGGATGACCTGCCGCTGGTTTTCCGGTTGTCGTGTACCGACTGGGTAGACGGCGGATGGGAGGCTGAAGACACCGCCGAACTGGCCAAAGCGCTCAAATCGTGCGGTGTCGACATGATCGACTGTTCCAGCGGCGGCATTGGTGGCCGCGAACGGCCACGCCGCATGCAACTTGCAGAAGCGTTTCAGGCACCGTTTGCTGCTCAGGTCAGGGCTGAGGCCGACATGGCCGCAATGGCGGTCGGTTTCATCTGGAACCCGGAAACCGCGGAGCGGATTATCGCCGACGGCTCGGCAGACATGGTTGCCCTGGCGCGCGAAGTGCTGGCTGATCCCAACTGGCCGCTGACGGCCAAAGCAAAACTTGAAACAGATGCAGGATACAAGCACTGGCCCATTGAAGCCGGCTGGTGGCTGGAACGCCGCGACCGGTTGCTGAGCAAGCTGGGCCTGCGCTGAGAATTCAGGCCGCCGTTCTTTGCGCTGCAACGGCCTCATCCCGCAACGGGCTTTTCGCACCGGGTTGCAAGGTGGTGTCCGCATAGGGGTGGCGGGCAAAAACCTCCCGTATCATGGGCTCGAAGAATTCCAGTGGCAGGGTGTCATAATCAGGATCAAAGCTCGCCTGATCCCAGAACTCGCAGAAATCCACACATGACTGGAAGTACGGCTCGCCGGCAAATTTCTCCCGCTCAAACTGGTTCCAGTCATAGTGATGTGCGTAGTACACCATCTGAAACGCCCCGTGATGGTGCACGCACCAGGTCACTTCCTCCCTGAGGAACGGGCGCACGATAGCCGCAGCAAACTCGTCATGGTTTTGTGGTGCCAGGCCGTCGCCGATATCGTGCAGGACAGCGCCAACCACCCAGTCAATATCGGCACCGTCACGCCAGGCACGCGTGGCGGACTGCAGGCCGTGCTCCAGCCGGGTGATCTTGTAGCCCTCAATGGTCTCGTCTTCCTGGTCGCGCAGGGCTTTCAGAATGCGGTCCGGTGTCAGCTTCACGTGCGCCTGTTCCATTTCGCGCAGCATGAGATATTCGTCACGGGTGCCGTGCTTCATTTCGGTGAACTGCACGGTCGCAGTATTATCGCTCATGACAGCTTACCTCCTGTTGCGGTGTCGGCATAAAGACCCACCTGCTGGCTTGCACCTTGTGCAAGAGCAACCGACTGGTCGCTGCGGATTCTGGAATACAGCGCCATTGCATCATCGCCAAATGGTGCAGACGGTGCCGCAACGTTGATCCAGTTGCGCTCCCTGTCGCAACCGCGCACCAGCATGGCGTAGTCGCGCTCTGCCACCAGTTGCTTTACGCGCGGCGTTACATAACGGATGGCGCACCCGATGCGCCGGTCATCGGAAGTGTTCGGACCTGACGCGTGAAACATGCGGCCGTGGTGCAGGGACATCTGGCCCGGTTGCAGGACGATATTCGTTGCAGTTGCTTCATCAACATCCACGGCGATTTCCTGGCCGCGAGACAGTAGGTTGTCCTCGTGGAACGTATCGCGGTGCTCAACGATTTTGTTGTTGTGGGAACCGGCCACGAATTTCATGCTGCCTGACTGCGGTGTTGCCGGTGAAAGGGCAATCCAGGCCGTGAGCTGGTCGTCGGTCTCACCCATTCCCCAATAAGTGAGGTCCTGGTGCCAGGAAACGATCTTGCTGGTGTTCGGCTCCTTGATGAAAAGCTCGCATGACCACACCAGCAGGTCCGGACCAAGGATGGACTGGACGGCGTCCAGCACGGTCGGCATCCTGGCAATTTCGGCCATCAACGGAATGACCACATGCGCACCGACACGAAAGTATTGCGAAATCGGCTGTGGCAGCGACCCGTCCGGATAGGCCTTCTCCAGGGTTTCAATGTCAGACCGCAAAATCCCGGCTTCCTGGGATGACATTACATCAACCGGGAACACGAAACCGTCACGTTGGTAGGTAGCGACTTGAGATGAAGACAAGCTGATTGACATGACAAACCTCCGTCAGGTTACAAGTTCACGGTGTTCACGCGGCAATTGTCAAGTGGATTGAAGCCGGCGCGAATTGTGGTGGACATTGACTTGTCCACCAACGCCAATCTAGAAGTTGTATGTTGTTGCAGCAGGGGTGTGCATGGAGAAGCCTGATGTCTGATGTGGGCACGTCAGATAGCTTCGCGCAGTGGGTGGCGCGGATTTCTGATCCGAAAGGCAGTAAACTGGCACTGGGAAACCGGAAAGTCAGCCAGTGTGTTATCACGGTAGCGACTGGCTATCCGGCGAATTTGTTGAAACCTCTGATTAATTCGCTGCGTGAGCATTCAGATGCACATCTGATTGTTGCTGCTCATGCCGACAGCGGATTTGAAGAGGTTTTTGCAGATCAGCGTGTGACGGTTTATCCGGTTTCCAAAACAACCGGCTACCGGCCATATCCGGCCCTGGCCAGGCTTGAATACTATCTGGATATACTCAAAGGCATGCCGGTTGGTATCGAGCAGCTACTGCTTGTGGATAGCCGGGATGTGATGTTTCAGGCCGACCCTTTCGCCACCCTGCCGCAAAACGATCTGACTGTTTTTGCTGAAAACAACGACACATCGAGCTGGACCCTGGCCAACACCAATGGCCGCTGGGCCTGGGCCATGCTGCCTGGAGCGTTGCGGCAAAGCCTCAAGGGTAAGCCGATCGTGAACGGAGGGGTGATTGCAGGTACGCCTGCCGGCATAGAGAGAATGTGCCGGGCAAAGCTGAACATTGCGCTGACCACACACGAATGGACCAAGCACACAACCGGCCTCGATAATATCTCAACCAACCTTATTGCCCACTCGCTCATGGCCGGACCCTGTGTCGTGGTGCCGAACCATGAATTGGTCGCCAATGTCTACCGGGACACGGATATGGTGATTGATCCGGATGGAAAAATCAGGATTCGGGACGGTCAACCCTGCCCGGTTGTGCACATGTATGACCGCCAGGCTGATTTGCTGGCGCATGTCAACGAACGCTATGGTGTGTTGCCGGATGCCACGATGGTCGTCAGCGAGGATCGCTCGGTCGGTAAATCACAACCGTTTTCGGGACTGATGCACTGGTTGAAACTGGCTCGTATCTGTGTGAGAGGTCACGCGTAGGCGCTTTCGAGCCATCGCCGTTCTGTCGTTGTGCCGTGTCAATTCGTGCATGAAATTGCATGACTGCAATGAAGTCGGGGGGCTTGTAAGCGGGGACTTGCCCGGCTACTTGTGACACATTGAATTCGTCACGCGGTCAACAACGCTTAAGAGGTAGGCTTCAAATGCTTCGCAAGACAGATTTTTACATAGACGGAAAATGGGTCGCACCTGCCAAGGCGCATGATCTTGAAGTTATCAACCCGGCAGACGAGACTGCATTTGCAACTATCTCGCTCGGCTCTGACGCAGACGTTGATGCGGCTGTTGCCGCTGCGCGCAAGGCTTTCAAGACCTGGAGCAGGACCAGTCGCGAAGAGCGCCTGGAATACCTTGAAAAGCTGCTGGCGGTTTATGAAAAACGCTCTGGCGATATGGCCAAGATGATTTCCAGCGAAGTGGGCGCGCCGATCACCATGTCCACACAGCAGCAGGCGGGCACCGGCTGGGCGCATATCAAGGCTTTCATTCGTACGCTCAAGAATTTTGAGTTCGATGCGCCATTGAGTGAAAAAGTGCCAACCGAGCACATTGCACATGAACCGATCGGGGTGTGCGGCCTGATCACACCGTGGAACTGGCCGATGAACCAGATTTGCCTGAAGGTGGTTCCCGCCGTGGCTGCAGGCTGTACGGTTGTGTTGAAGCCTTCGGAAATCTCGCCGATGTCCGGTGTTGTTTTTGCCGAGATCATGCATGAAGCAGGCTTCCCGGCCGGCGTTTTCAACCTGGTCAATGGTGATGGGCCGACCGTCGGCGAAGCCATGTCGCGCCACCCGGACATCGATATGATGTCGTTTACCGGCTCCACCCGCGCAGGTATTGCCGTGCAGAAGGCTGCCGCCGAAACGGTCAAGCGGGTAACCCTGGAACTGGGCGGCAAGTCACCCAACATCGTTTTTGCAGACGCCGACATCCCGAAGGCCGTCAAGCGCGGCACGCTGCACTGTTTCAACAATACCGGTCAGTCGTGCAATGCCCCGACCCGCATGCTGGTGGAACGCTCCGTCTATGACAGCGCTGTCGAAATCGCCGCTGAAACGGCGAAAAACTGCAAGGTCGGAGACCCGGCTGAAGAGGGCAATCATATCGGCCCGCTGATCTCGCAGATGCAGTTCGACAAGGTGCAGACGCTGATCCAGAAGGGTATCGACGAAGGTGCGAAGCTGGTCGCGGGAGGCACTGGCCGCCCGGACGGTTTCAACCGCGGGTATTTTGTCCGCCCGACCGTGTTTGCCGATGTCAACAATGACATGGCGATCGCCCGCGAGGAGATTTTCGGACCGGTTCTCGCCATGATCCCGTTTGAAACCGAAGCCGAAGCCATCGAGATCGCCAATGACACCCAATACGGTCTGGCAGCCTATGTGCAGTCCGGAGATCAGGCCCGAGCCCAGAAGGTGGCGCGCGAACTGCGTGCCGGCATGGTGCTGTTGAATGGCGCCCAGCGTCCGACCGGCAGCCCGTTTGGCGGCTACAAGATGTCGGGCAATGGCCGTGAAGGCGGTGAATGGGGCCTGGAAGACTTCCTGGAAGTCAAGGCCATCAGCGGCTGGGACGAAAGCGCGGCCTAGCCAAGCGCCGTAACGGTTTTGTCTGCCGAGATCATCCAGCCGCCGCCATAGGGTGTCTGGGTGACCCAGGCATCGCGCACGCCTGTATGGTCGAGTATCGCGCGAATGACGCCTGCATGGGTAACCACCAGGGTAGCGGTGTCTGCCCGCCAGGCACCTTCCGCCTCCAGCACTGCCAGCGCGCGCTGCTGCATCTGGTGTACGCTTTCCCCGCCATGGGGCCTGGCATGCAGCAGGTCGTTGGCCCACTGGTTCAACTCGTCGATCGGCACGCTGTCCCAGCGCAGACCTTCCCATACCCCGAAGTCCATCTCTTTCAGGCCATCATGAAATGATGCTGACGTGTTCTGTGCCGCGCTTATATGGCCGGCCAGGCTGGCGCACCGGATCAGCGGGCTGGACAGTATCTGATCCGCCTTCCAGGGCAGATTTTTCAGGGCTGTCTCGGCTTCGCTGGTGAAATTGGTGCCGGGTTTCAGGTCGGTGGAGCCATAGCAAGTGCCGTCTGCAACATCCGGTTTGGTGTGGCGCAGCAGAATTAAACCCATGCTGCAAGCCCCAGGTAGAAGCCAAGCTCGCCAGCCTGCTGCACGGCGCCAAGGCAGTCGCCCGTATACCCACCAAGCTTGCGCATGAACACTTGCCGCATGGCAAGTGTGAGAATTGCGGCTCCGGCGAACGCACTCAGGGCTGCGCCGACCGGCATGATGAACAGGCAGGCGGCGGCGACAAGCGCCAGCGTCACGCCGGTGACGGTCCAGCTTTCCGGTGCCGGTTTCGCCGCTACAGTACTGGCAGTGCCTCCTTCCGCGCGCGCATAGTGTGCCGTCGCCAGAACCCCTAGAATGGCCGCGCGGCTGCTGGCATGGCCACCTACAAGAGCCGCTATTGCCATGGTGGCAGGCAGGCTGGACAGCGCGATCACCTTTGCGCCGACAAACACCATCAGGCCGAGTGTGCCATAAGCGCCGATGCGGCTGTCCTTCATGATGGCCAGGGCCTTGTCGCGGGTTTGCCCGCCGCCAATGCCGTCGCAGACATCCGCCAGCCCGTCTTCATGCAGCGCGCCGGTGGCCACAATGGCTGCGGCAACGGCGATCAGGCTGGCTAACAGGGGAGCGAATACATGGCTGGCCGGCCAGTACACGATGGCGGCAATAATCCCGACAATGACGCCTGATGCGCAGTAATACCCGACCGAAGCGCGCTCGCGTTCCCTTGTCCAGCCAACATCGCCGAGGCCCGGCAGCCGTGTCATGAACTGCAGCGCAATTGCAAAGGTCGAAAGCTGGTTGCGGAACGTGTCGTTCATGTCTTGCCGGATACTCCGGCACTGTCGAAGCTGGCCATGTCGCATAGCATGGCGGCAGCGCATTTCAGCAGAGGCCAGGCGAGCAACGCGCCGGTGCCTTCGCCGAGGCGTAAGTCCAGGTCGAGCAGGGGGCGCACCTCAAGGGCGGCAATCATGGCATTGTGTCCGGCGTCTCCCGATGCATGGGAGAATATCAGGTAGTCGCGCACAGCCGGCTTCAGATGAACTGCGGCCATGGCGGCTGCAGTCGCAATGGTACCGTCGACCAGAACAAGGCGTCCGGTTGCGGCTGCTCCCAGCATCGCGCCGGCCATCATGTTGATTTCAAAGCCGCCATACTCCGCCATGACCTCAGCGGCGCTCAGTTCATTTGACGTGCGTTCAGATGCTGTCGTCAGGATCTGCAGCTTGCGGGCAAGTCCATCATCATCAACGCCTGTGCCGCGCCCGATGAAATGCCTCACCGGTTCGCCGGTCAGCTTGTGTGCCAGCATGGCTGCCGATGAGGTGTTGGCAATACCCATCTCTCCAAACGCCACAGCCTCTCCCGCAGCGGAATTTCCCAGCTCGACACCGTGTGCCAGGCATTTGGACAACTGGTCGCGCGTCATGGCCGGGCCATCGAGAAAACTGGCGGTGCCGGGGGCAATACAATGCGAAATCAGATTGTCATGCGACAGTGGGTCACCGGCCAGTCCGGCATCGACCACCCGGACATCGATGCCCTGGATATTGGCGAATACATTGGCGGCAGCCCCGCCGGCCAGAAAGTTCATCACCATCTGGCGCGACACTTCCTGCGGAAATGCCGATACGCCTGCCTTGGCGATACCATGATCGGCTGCGAAAATAGTCAGCGAACAGGTATGCATCACCGGAGCGAGTGTCTGCTGGACCCGGGCAATTTGCGCAGCCAGTGCCTCAACCCGGCCCAGCGAGCCGGGCGGCTTGGTCTTGGTGTCGATGGCGTGGGCAATCTCACTGTCAAGACTGGCGTTGAGCGGTTTGATTCGGGGCAGGTCAGGAGAGTTTGAAACGCTGGGTTGTGACATGCGGCAGACGCTAGCCCACTACACCTGCCGCTGACAATGCGATCATGCAGGCGTTCATCACGTTTGTGACATGTTTCTGGTCGTCATCCTTGATTCAGCGTATATCGTATATGATTTAATGTGACGGGCGACCAACGGAAACACCGCCGTAAACACGTCACAACGGAATGGAAGTGCTGCGCGCATAATGTCAATTGTGAAACAGATACTGGTCTTGCTGGTGCTGAGCGCTGTCGCGTACGGCGGCTATGCGGGCTATGGCCACTGGAAAGCCGGAATTGCTGCAACTTCGCCCGATGCAGGCAAACAGGCAGGCGGCAAACCGGCCGCCGGCAACAGACGTCGTGGCGGTCGGCAAACGTCCGTTGAAACCACAAAAGCGCAAGTGCGCACTCTGGCACGCACGGTTGAGGCGGTCGGCAACACCCGCGCCGTGCGCTATGTCGAAATTCGGTCCAAGGCGGACGGCACGATTACCGAGATTCGATATAAGCCCGGCAGCCGGGTCGAAAAGGATGCCGTGCTGTTTACGCTGGACGACACCATAGAGAAAGCTGATCTGGCCCAGGCCGAAGCGGAGTTGCTGAAGGCTGATCTGGCCCTGAAGCGGGGCGACAAGCTGAGCCAGTCGCGTATCACCGCGCGCGCGTCGGTCGAAGAACTGCAGGCGGCAATGTCGGCGGCGTCTGCTCAGGTTGATCGCGCCAGGTCGCGACTGGCCGACCGCACCATCCTGGCGCCGTTCGGCGGCACGCCGGGTTTTCATGCGGTGGATGCGGGCGCGCGGGTGACCAGGGATACGGTGTTGACCCGGCTGGATGATCTGTCTTCGGTTTTGCTGGAGTTTGCGGTACCGGAAGAATACTTCGCCATTGCCCGGGTCGGACTGCACGCCAGGGCGACAACAGCTGCTTATCCCGACCGGGTATTCGATGCGAAAATCACCCAGGTCGACTCTACGGTCGACCCCATTAACCGCTCGTTCAGAGTGCGGGCTGAAATTGACAACTCCGACGGTGCGCTGCCATCCGGCATGTTCATGCAACTGACGCTTGAGCTGGACAGCCAGGCCATGGTGATGGTGCCGGAAGCTGCCGTGACCGTGGAAGGCCCCAACACTCATGTATTTGTGGTCGCCGACGGCAAGGCCCGAAAGCAAACGGTCACAATCGGCGCGCGTGAACCCGGGTTTGTCCAGATAGTGGACGGGCTTTCCGAAGGCGATGAAGTGGTAACCCACGGCACGTCCAAAGTGCGTCCCGGCGCTGCCGTCAAGGTGGTGAATGCCGAAACCGGGGGCAGCACCCAATGACACTGTCGGAGCTGTCCATCCGCCGGCCTGTTCTGGCTGCGGTTGTGTCGCTGCTGATCATCGTGGCAGGCCTGGCGTCACTCAATGCCATATCCGTGCGTGAACTGCCGGATGTCGACTCGTCGATCGTGTCGGTGACCACCACTTATGTGGGGGCCGCGCCGGAAGTCGTTGACACCGACATTACCGAAATCATTGACAGCGCCGTGGCCGGGATTTCCGGGGTTAAGACCATCACCTCGACCAGCCAGAGAGGGCGCTCGACCACCACCATAGAATTTGAGCTTGGCCGCGATATCGACCAGGCAGCAAATGATGTGCGTGACGCTGTCGGCCGGGTGCGGGGCCAGCTGCCGGATGAAGTTGACGAGCCGCAGGTGGTCAAGAGCGATTCCGATGCCGACCCGGTTATGCGACTGGCGGTGTATTCCGACCGGCAGAGCCCGGAGGAAGTGACCGATTACCTGGAACGCTTCATACAGGATCGCATCACCACTATTGACGGTGTGGCGGATGTGCGCATTTACGGCCAGCGCCGCGCCGCCATCCGCATCTGGCTGGACCGGCGTGCCCTGGCGGCGCGCAATCTCACGGTGGCGGATGTCGAGGAAGCCTTGCGCCAGAACAATGTGGAACTGCCCGCCGGCGAGATTGAATCAACCACACGGCTGTTCACCGTGCGCCTGGATTCAAGGCTGACCGATCCGCAGCAGTTTCGCGACATCGTGGTCACCGAGGCAGGCGGTGTGCCGATCAGACTGGGCACTGTGGCGCGTGTCGACAGGGGCGTTGAGGACGACAGTACCATTGTGCGCTCCAACGGGCTGAATGCCATCGGCATCGCGGTTCTGCGCCAGTCGCAATCCAATACCATTGCCATTTCAAATGCGGTGCGTGCGCAGCTTGACGTCCTGAATACTCAACTTCCTGAAGGGATGCAGATTTTCGTCGGCTCCGATGATGCGGTGTTCGTCAGTGCGTCGATCAAGGAGGTGCTGATCGCGCTGGGTCTGTCGCTGGTGCTGGTGGTGCTGGTGATCCTGCTGTTCCTGCGCTCGGTGCGCGCCACCCTGATCCCGGCCATAACCATTCCGGTGTCGCTTGTCGGATGCTTTTTCCTGATTTACCTGCTCGGGTTCTCGCTCAATGTGCTGACGCTGCTGGCCCTGCTGCTGGCCATCGGACTGGTGGTGGATGACGCCATTGTCATGCTGGAAAACATCGAACGCCGTCTGGCAAACGGTGAGACAAAGCTTCAGGCGGCCGTGAATGGATCGCGTCAGGTCACGTTTGCCATTCTGGCGACTTCGGTCACCCTGATCGCTGTGTTCATTCCCATTTCGTTCCTGCAGGGAGCAGCTGGAAAGCTGTTCACCGAGTTCGGCTTTGTCCTGGCAAGCGCAGTGATCATCTCTACCTTCGTGGCGCTGAGCGCGTGTCCGGCGCTTGCGTCAAAGATACTGAAGGCGCGCGACGGCGTGTCCGCCGATGAACTGCAGCGGCCGGAGGGGTTTGTGTATCGCTGGTACCGCAAGGCGGTCACAGCGTCCATAAATGCTCCACTGATTGTAATTGCCGCATGTCTGGCGTTTTCCGGCGCCAGCTATATCGCGATGCAGAACACCCAGCGCGAACTGACGCCAACCGAGGACAGAAGCCTTATCTTTGTGCCCATGACCGCGCCGCAGGGCTCCACCCTGGCGTTCACAGATGCGCAGGTCAAAAAGCTTGAAGACCAGCTCGTCAAGGTCAAGGACAAGCTCGACATCAAGATCATCTATTCGTTCACCGGCTTCCGGAGCAGACCGTACCGCTCGTTCATGGTGATCCGGTTCGAACCGTGGGACGAACGCGATATCTCGGTGGTTGAGGCGCGCCGCTCGATTATCCCGATGGTCGCGGGCATTACCGGCGCGCGCGGCTTCCCGGTGATGCCGTCCGGCCTGGGCCTGCGCGGCAGCTCCACCCCCTTGCGTGCCGTTATTGGCGGACCCGACTATGAAAGCGTCAAGGTATGGGCAGAAGAGCTGAAACAGAAGGCCCGCGACAATCCCGGCCTTGCCAATGTCGATATCGATTTTGAGCAGAACCAGCCGCAGTTCCGGTTGACGGTGGACAGGAAACGCGCTGACGACCTTGGTATTTCGGTGCGCACCATTGCGTCGACCCTGCAGACCATGCTGGCCTCGCGCGAGATCACCAGCTATATCGACCGGGGCCGGGAATACCCGGTGATCGTGCAGGCTGAAGACCGTGACCGGCAGTCGCCGGACGACATCTCCAAGCTGTTCATCCGCACCGATGATGGCGAGTCCGTAGTGCCGCTGTCATCTGTCGTCAAGCTGGTGGAAACTTCGGAAGCGCCGGCGCTCAGACGCTACAACCGGTTGCCATCCATTACCCTGTCTGCGGCGCTGAACGAAGGCTACGCGCTCGGCAATGCCATTGATTTCATCCGCGACGAGGCCGCCAAGACATTGCCGCCGGAAGCCAGCCTGAGTTTCTCAGGTCAGTCGCAGCAGTATCTGGAAACATCGTCAGGCGTGGCAATTACCTTTGCATTGGCCATCCTGATCGTGTTCCTGGTGCTGGCAGGACAGTTTGAAAGCTTCGTGCATCCCTTCATCATCATGCTGTCGGTGCCGCTGGCGGTCGCAGGTGCCCTGTATGCCCTGTGGGGGGCAGGCCTGAGCCTCAATATCTACTCGCAGATCGGCATCATCCTGCTGATCGGGCTGATGGCCAAGAACGGCATTCTGATTGTCGAGTTTGCCAACCAGTTGCGCGACGACGGCATGGCGGTTCGCGAGGCGGTGGTTGAGGCGTCGGTGCTGCGCCTGCGCCCGATTGTCATGACGGTGATCTCCACTGTTCTCGGCGCGGTGCCTCTGGTGCTGGCCTCCGGTGCCGGTGCTGAAAGCCGCATTGCCATTGGCACGGTGGTGATTGGCGGACTGCTGTGTGCCGGTATTCTGACCCTGTTCCTGACACCGGTCCTGTATGATCTGCTCGCCAGGTTTACCCGCCCGCGTGGCTTCATTGAAAAGCGGCTGGCCGAGGAACTCGATGCTGCAAAATCCGGTGCGGCAATGCCGCAGCCCGGCGAGTAACCGAATGCCGAAAGATGGCGCTAGTCCTGACGCATGGCGCCGATGACCCGGCTCATGTAATCGAGAAATTCAGCCCGTTCTTTCTGGGACAGGCCGGACAGGGCCTGAGCATTCTGATCCTGTGCGGCCTGATATGCGTCATTGCTGATATCCTTTGCCTTTGACGTCAGCCAGATCTGTTGTGAACGCGCATCGGCCGGATGCCTGGTGCGCCTGATCAGGCCGTTGCGCTCCATGCGGGTCAGCGTGTTGGCAAGCGTGGCCTGCTCGATATCGAGTTTTGCCAGCAATTCGCTCTGCGTCGTTCCGTCTTTCTCCCACAATTCCAGCAAGATCGGGAACTGGCCGGTAACGATGCCGAGCGGCGCGATGCGCTGTTGCAGTCCTTTGGCAAACAGGCGTGCCATGTGATTGGCGAGATACCCGGCGGATGTTTCTTTCTCAAAGGCCATGGCGTGAATTAGCACTTGCATAGCATGCTATGCAATAGTATATAGCATGCTATATAAATGATTGAACAAGCACCGAAAGGAACCGGCAATGTTGAAAATTGAAGAACTCGATACAGTTGTAAGCCTGGCAGATCAGATGAAATCCGAAGAAGGGCCAATTGTCCTGATCAACCTGTTCACGGTTGATCCGGCGGACGAAGCTGCGCTCCTTAAGGCTTGGGCACACGACGCCGACTTCATGAAGGCCCAGCCAGGCTACATCTCCACCCAGTTGCACGCCGGAATTGCCGGTAGCTCCAGTTATCTAAATTACGCCGTCTGGCAGGATGTTGCGAGCTTCCGCGCCGCGTTCACCAATCCGGAGTTCCTGCGCCGCATAAACGACTATCCCGACAGTGCAGTTACCAGGCCGCACCTGTTCAGGAAGCTGGCCGTTGAAAACCACTGCACCGCCTGATCAATGGAAGGACGAGTTCGATGAAAAGCAAAATACATGCGGCTGCCGGCCTGATCGGTTTTCTCGCCATTGCGACTTTTTGGTCATCGACGGCGATCAGTGAATTGTTCGGTTCGAAAGAGATGGTTGCTGCAGTCAAGACCATGATCCTCAACGGCATGTTCGTGCTGATCCCGGCCATGGTGATTGTCGGCGCCTCAGGCATGGTCATGGGAAAGCGCCGCCGCGACGCGCCTGCCGCGGCCAAGAAAAAGCGGATGCCGGTTATCGCCCTGAACGGATTGCTGATCCTTTTACCGGCGGCCTTCTATCTCCAGTCGAAGGCTGCAGCGGACAGCTTTGATATGCAGTTTTATCTCGTCCAGTCGCTGGAATTGGTCGCAGGCGGACTGAACCTGACGCTGATGGGGCTCAACATCCGTGATGGCCTGAAAATGACCGGACGACTGCGCCGACAATAGCAGCAGAGCACCTGCCGATACCTCTCCCGGCGTGCAGCCGGGAGAGACAGGTCACAAAGAGCCTGCAGGGTCTAGAGCATCCACCAGCGTTCCATGATCCGGCGGCCGTCAAAGGCGCGGCCCCAGGAAATATCGCCGTGGGCAATCTTCTTGTTGCGGGCGGACACGCCGTTGGCGAACATCGGCACGATGACACCACCGTCGTCGCGCAGCATCCTCTGCATGTCGTGGTACATGGTCTTGCGCTTGTCGGTGTCCAGTTCCGCCCTGGCGGAGACCAGCAGCGAATTGAACTTTTCGTCCTTCCAGCGTGTTTCGTTCCACGCAGCATCCGGTGCGTAACCGGTCGTGAACATGGTGTCCTCGGTTGCATAACCGCCCCAGTAACTGGTGCACCATGGTTTCTTCAGCCACACGTTTGACCAGTAACCGTCATTGGGTTCGCGAACCACATTGATGTTGATGCCCGTGTTTTTGGCAGACGCAGAAAACAGCTGAGCGGCGTCAAGGGCGCCGGAGAACGCCGCATCAGACGCACTCAGGTCGAGAGTAATATCTCCCAGGCCCGACTTCTGCATGTGGAATTTGGCCTTGTCCGGGTCATAGGTGGTCTGCTCGAGGTCTTCGGCGAAATACCGGTATGATGGTCCGATCGGGTTGTCGTTGCCGACCCTGCCATGACCGTTAAGTATTTTCTTGACCATTTCCTCCCGGTCGATGGCATGTTTCAGCGCCTTGCGCAGGTGCAGGTTGTCAAACGGTGCCACGTCTATCTGCATGGGCATGACATAGTGCAGGGGTCCGACGCCTTCCTCCACGACGATGGCCGGGTTGCGCGACATCAGGGCAACCGTTTTCAGATCGACCTGGTCGATTGCGTCGACTGCGCCGGTGAGCAATGCATTGTTTCTTGCGGTGGAATCGATGATGGACAACAGCTCGACACTGTCCGCATGGGCGGCTCCGTCTTTCCAGTAATTCGGATTGCGCTCGAAATCGACCCTGACACCGGGATCATTGTTCTTGATGATGTAGCCGCCCGATCCGCCGGCCTGCCAGTCTATCTTGCCAGCCTTGGCCGGGTAGATGCCGAACGTCGCCTCGTTGAAGCTGAACGGGAAGTCGGCATTTCCGCCGGAAAGCTCGAAGATAACGGTGTCCGGCCCGTCGGCGCGAATGTCGGTCACCGGTGCAAGAATGGGTTTGCCGACGGATTTGGTGTCCTTGCCGCGATGGTGGTTCATGGAGGCAATCACGTCATCGGCAGTCATGGTCTTGCCGTTGTGAAACTCCACACCCTTGCGCAGTTTGAATGTCCAGACCTTGGCGTCCGGGCTTGCCGACCATTCGGTTGCCAGGGCTGGCAGCAGGTCGCCATTGGGTGCCAGTTCGGTCAGCGTGTTGGCCACGGCATAGGCCACGACCCACTGCAGTCCGTTTTCAATAACTGCCGGGTCCTGGGTGTCGGTGGTGGCG
The DNA here is from genome assembly GCA_947488295.1 of uncultured Anderseniella sp. GTDB lineage: Bacteria > Pseudomonadota > Alphaproteobacteria > Rhizobiales > Aestuariivirgaceae > Anderseniella. The sequence goes on along the minus strand of CANKYU010000007.1, from coordinate 113,783 downwards.
CCGTGGCCCATGGCGAGGCGCATGTGACCGCCTTTTTTCGGTTCAGCAGCAAGGGCGCGTTCGATCATGCTGGTTCCCAGTGTGGCCGCAATGCCCAGTGCGCCCGCCCTGCCGAGAAACTCCCGCCGCGAGAGGCGGCCTTTCTGCATCTGGCCGATCAGCCATTGTGCGTGCCGTTCATTGTCGAATGTCATGATCTTCTCCCTTTGGTTTATCCGTAACTTCCGTCGTGCAGTCGCCGCCCGGTTGTTCATCCATGGTCTCTCGGGATTTCTTCATCCCACTTCTTCTCAAACAGCAGTTGGTCGCCTTCAAATGCCCGCAAATATCCCTGCAGCCGGAAACTGGTTGCGGTGCTCGTCATGCGTGTCTGTGTCTCGGTGCGCGCTTGCCAGTCTCCGCGCTGGAATTCGAACGTCCAGGCGCCTTCCGTGCGCGCAGACAAAGGGTCATCGGGTTTGATCCAGTAGGAGTGCCGCGCCTGGCTGTCGCTCTCCAGGCCATTGGCTTCATCAAGCTGGCGACCGAGGTCGTCACGGATCTCCATGAAGACCGCACCGGTCTGGTTGTCGCGCTCCCAAACCCGTTCATTGCCGGCCGGCCGCAGGATCGTAAAACCGTTGTCGGGCAGTGCCGATGTTTGTGGCAGGGTAATTTCGCTGGCCGATGATTGCCTGACCGGCAGGGTGAGACTGCTGCCGGCAAGGCGCAAGGTGAGCACTGCTGTTTCCGGCGCCGGCCATAAGGCGGGCCAGTACGTCGATGACAACGCCAGCCGGATTCGGTGTCCCTTGGGAAATACGTAACCTGCGGCACACAGCTTGAATTTCACCTTGTAGAACTTGCCGGGTTGCAGGCTCTCGGGCACCTCATGGGAACTGTGGTGAGTGAGATTGAGGGGATTGTGCGACACCCGCGTGCTCGCCCCATCCGCCGCAACATCGCACAGACGCGCCACGACAAATCCGACCGGTCTGTCACAGGCAATCTCAAGTTGAAGCTCCGGAAACCCCAGAATGGTCAAAGACTCTTCAAGCGGTGCCGTCTCGAACAGCACTGACTTTGCATCATCGTCGCGCTGGTCGCCCGGCAGTTCGTCATCGACCCGCATGCCGGGGCAGAAGTTGCCGAATGAAAGGCCGGTATCCTGTGGTGTCGAGATGATGGCCTCGCTGTCGTCACCCGGGCTGCAGTCAAGCCGCGCGTTTTCTGCCGGATGCAGCACAACCGGCTTTATGGACGGGGCGGGCCAGACCTCTTCCTTGACCCAGTGACCGTGCCGGAAGCCATTTTTCACAGACGGTGCGGATGCCTCCATGAGATAGGCCCGCAGGGCCGGGTCCCGATCCACGCCATTGCTGATGCCCTTGAGCCAGAAATCCCACCAGCGAACCGCCTCGTCGAGAAAGTTAAACCCCGGCGTCACGCGTGCCAGGTGCGGATAGGCGTGCTCCCAGGGGCCAATGATTCCCCTGGCAGGGGACGTCAGTCCTTCCAGCAGGCGAGGTATGGCGTTCGTATAACAGTCGTGCCAGCCACCCACCGCCAGCACCGCAGCCTTGATGTCAGAATAATCCTCGCACACCGAGCCGTGCTTCCAGAACTCGTCGCGACGCTGGTGGCGCAGCCAGTTGGCGGCCAGCATCGGCATGTTTTCCAGCCGCTGCAGCCATCTGCTGCGCCATTCATCTCCGACAATGGCCGGGTCAGGCGGGCGTGAGGAATAGGCCAGCATCTGCTGTGACCAGGTCGTGTTGTCGTTGTTCAGGCACCCGCCCATATAGTGAATGTCATCGTTGTAACGGTCATCGGTCGAGCATGAAGTGATAATCGCCTTCAGCGCCGGTGGTTGCAGTGCGGCGATCTGCAGGCCGTTGAAACCTCCCCATGAGTGGCCGATCATACCGACATTGCCGTTGCACCAATTCTGACTGGCAATCCAGGCAATCACGTGCTTGCCGTCATCCAGCTCGCGGGCGGTGTACTCATCTTCCATCAGGCCCTCGGACTCGCCATTGCCGCGAATGTCCACCCGGATGCCGGCATAACCGGAGCGGGCAAAGTGATCGAAGGTGATGTTGTCGCGGGCGCCCGTGCCACCGCGTTTGCGATAGGGCAGGTATTCCAGAATGGCGGGAACCGGCTGGCTGTGGCATTCGTCGGGAATCCAGATGCGTGCGGCAAGACGGCAACCATCGGGCATCGCGATCCATTCGTTCTCTATGATCGTGTAGCCGTAATTGCGGACATCCATGTAAAGCGCCTCTGTCGATCGGTCAGACAGCCTGATGATCGGGGCAGGAGCGGGCTGGTGCAATTTCGCGGCTTCGCACTACCTGACGCGGTTTTATGCTGATGGCGCAACAATTCGCTTAAGATATGGTCGAGTGTGCGCTAACCTGACATCCCAACTGTAGATTTACCTGATCGGGTCAGCATGGATATTGCCCAGAATCTGAAACTGCTGTGCAGTTTCGAGAAATCCATATCTCAGGTATGCCGCGCAATCGGCATCAATCGGCAGCAATTCAGCAAGTATCTGTCCGGTGCATCGCAACCTTCCGCCTACAACCTGAACCAGATTTGTGATCATTTCTCCATCCGTCCGGCCGATCTGTTCCTGCCTGCGGACGAATTTGCAGACCGCATGGAATATCGTGCAGGCAGGGTCAGTCGCGACAGCGGTCCGGTGTCGGATCAGTTGTTCCGGCAGGCGTTTCCCGGTGACCGGAAGGCGCTCAGCCGCTATCTCGGATATTACATTACTCATTGCCATTCATTCAGTTGGGACAGGTATGTGCTGCGTGCCATCACCCACCTTTATGAGCGTGACGGCCTGGTCTGCTCAAAGACCATCGAACGCACCCATGACCCGGAAGAGGGCGCTCTTTACCTGTCCAAGTATGACGGGCAGGTGTCCTTGCTGGGCAACCGGATTTTCCTCATGGAGTATCAGAGCCTTGCAGACGATGCTATCGTGGAAACGGTCCTGTATCCTTCTCCCCGCAGTCAGGTAACACTGTTGCGCGGCGTGACATTCGGTCTGTCCAGCAAGCAGCGCCATCCCTATGTGTCGCGCTGTGTGTGGAAGTACATCGGTAGCAATATCGACATCAGGACCGCGCTGAACTCGACCGGACTGTTCTCCCTGGACAGCGGACGAATTGATCCTAAGGTGTTGCGCATTCTGGGTGACCGGCCGTTTCCGAACGAACTCCTGCATTATGATCTTGAGCCGCATCACTGAGAAGCGGTGCCGGGTCTGCCCGGAAGGCTACTCGACAGCAACCGCCTCAATCTCCAGCAGCCAGGCTTCGTCGAATATGCCGGTGATGATCACCGTCAGCGCCGGTTCCAGGTCTCCCAGAACCTTGCGGCGAACCTGTGAATTCTGGACCCTGTAGCGCCGCTCCGCCAGAAACGTTGTGTGCTTTACGATGTTGCCAAGCCCCATCCCGGCGGCCTTGAGCTGGGCTTCGACATTGGCCCAGGCCTGTTCCGCCTGCTCGGTGAAGCTTTCCGGCACGGTTCCGTCAGGCCGGACGGGTATCTGTCCGCTCACATATACTGTGCGGCTAACCCCAGAAACGGCCATTGCCTGGGAATACCCGGTCTTCAGATTGTGTGCATCCGGTGCGTTTACTTGCTGTATTTTCAATAACCTGACCCTCAATATGTATTGATTTCGTTCGGATTTATGCAGATTATGCCGACTAAACGTCAGGTGAAATCGGAAATTAGCGAATGAATGAAAATGCGAATGCTGTTCAGCACAAGGTTGCGGTGAAGTCAGGTCTGGACCCGTTTGACCGAAAAATATTAGGTGCATTGGTCGCCGATTCCGGTTGTTCCTACGCCAGGCTCGGAGAAATCGTCGGGCTTTCCGCCCCGGCGGTACACGAGCGGGTCAAACGGCTGCGCAAGTCAGGCGTCATAAAGCAAACAACCGTGAGCCTGGACGGACCTGCTATCGGCAAGCCGTTGCTGACATTCGTTCACGTGGAGTTCGAAGGCTGGGGCAAGAGCAGGAAACTGATGCAGATTGCCGACTTTCCCGAGGTGGAGGAAATGCACTCTGTTGCCGGAGATAGCGGCATGATCATCAAGGTGCGCACCGCCGATGCACACTCTCTGGAACTGCTGTTGTCGCAATTGTATCAACTTGCCGGTGTGCGCACCACGAAGAGCTATATTACGCTGTCGACGTTTCTTGAACGGCCGGTGCAGGCGGAGGTGACCGGGGATTGGCCGGGCATCACAATGCCGGAGGAATGATCACTGTCAGAGCGGTGGACCTGGTGCGGTGAATTTGCTCAACTGCCGGCAAGATAGAGGAGTTGCAGGACATGCCTCGCCCACCGTTCAAGGTTCGCCAGTTGGGCGAAATCGCCATTCGCTGTTCCGACATGGATGCCATGTTTGAATTCTACCGGGATATTGTCGGCCTGGACGTGTTGAGTGATACACGCGATGCCGGCATTGCATTTTTCAGGATTTGCGCCGGATTTGGCGGGCACACAACAGTTCTGGCTCTGTTTCACAACAGTGCTGGCCGCCCCGACTTGCATCCGAGTGGCTCAAACGCGCCTGAGACCGGTGCGAAGTCGTCATTGCATCATCTGGCGCTGTCCGTGGCTTTTGACGACCAGAACGCGATCATGAAGTGGTTGGGCGACAACGCTATCGACTACAAGGTGCAGGTGTTCGACTGGATCGGCTGGCGCGGCATCTTCATCCAGGACCCGGAAGGTAATACTGTCGAGTTCGTGGCCGCGGACACATCGCTGCTGGCTGGCACCTGATGTACTGTCACAGGCATGTCATTCCACGATGATGACTTGCCCCGTAAGCGCGCCCTCAACACTCTTGGCATAGGCCAGGCCCACCCGTTTCGATGACACCGGTTCATGGCCGGGGAAAAAACTGCCATAGCGCGGAACGGATACATCCAGCAGACCCGGGCTGACGACGTTGACCCTCAATCCCCGCGGCATTTCAATGGCCGCTCCTTTGACAAACCCGCCCAGCGCGCCGTTGGCTGTGGCGGCGCCGGTTGCCTGCCTGACTGGATCACGGTCCAGAACGCCGCTGGTCAGGGTGAACGACCCACCCTCACTAACTGTCTTCAAGCCCGCCAGCACGACATTGACCTGACCCATCACCTTGTGGGTCAGGCCCAGCATGAACTGATCTTCGGTGAACTCGGACAAGGGGCCGAAGTGAACCTCGCCCACGGCTGCAACAACCGCATCAACCTTGCCGGCTTGCAGATACATCGCATCAATGGATGCCCGGTCGGCGATATCAACCCGGATGTCGCCGCTGCTGCGGCCGGCTGTGATCACTTCGTGCCGGGTTGCCAGTTCAGCACACGCCGCGCGGCCGATGTCGCCTTGCGCTCCGATTACGATTATCTTCATTGTTCTAGCCCTCGATATCGTCATAGATCGCCAGCTTGTAGGCGAGCATCTCTTCACAGCGATCAAGATCAGCTCTTCGCTTTTTCAGATGTTCAGCATGGGCCAGCAGCACCTGTTTGCGCTCAGGAATGGTCTGATCACCAGCCCGGTACAGGCTGGCAAACCTGTACATGATCTTCATCGGCATGCCGGTTTCGCGCAGCCAGAACAACAGGGTGAGCCAGTCGACGTTCTCTGTTGAAAACCGGCGCTGCCCGTCCGGCCCCTTGCGAATCTCAGGGACGATACCGGATTTCTCGTAATAGCGGATCGTATCCACGCTCAGGCCGCTCTTGAGCGCTGCTTCTGAAATGCGCATGTGTCACTTCCTTGCTGATAGTTTCAGAACAACTACCAAGCTGGAGTAACTCCAGGTCAAGGCCTGATTGCCGGTTTCGGCAATCTGCTACCCGCAAGGCCGTCAGGCCGCTTCCCGGCGCAGCGGCTGGCACATGCAGTGAACGCCACCGCCGGCCCAGGTGAACATGGTCATGTCGGGATCGTAGACTTCAAATCCGGCGGCGCGCATTTTGGCGTTCAGGTCGCTGGCGCCCAGGGTGGACAATACCTTGTCGCCACCCAGAGCCACGACATTGCAGCCCAGCGCCATGGTTTCCTTGAAGGTCGCCGGGATGATCTCAATGTTCTTTTCCTTCAGCCAGGCGACAATGTCATCGGGCGTCGTGTCGAGGCACACGGCCGCGCAGTTGTCGTTGAGCATGCACACCATCAGGTCGATATGGACATAGAACTGGTCAATGGGCGCATACTTGATTTCCCAGCCTTCGGCCTTGAACCAGTTCGCCACCTGGTTGGCGGCAACCTCTTCGGAACGATGGTCGGTATAGCCGACAAGGGCCACGCCGTGGCGGATGATGTTGAAATCGCCGCCTTCGAAATTTCCCGCCGACACCATGTCGTAGATCGGGATATTGTTCTCCAGGTAAAAGCGCAGCACCGGTGCATACTCACCGCGCCGGCGCGGACTGGCCAACTGGCAGATCACCGCGCCGTAGGGCGACATGAAAGACGAGTCGCGGGCGTATATCTGGTAAGGTGTCTGTTCATCCGCCGGCAGAAAATGGCAGGTGACCCCGGCACTTTCGTAAGCATCGACCATCTCGCGGTGCTGGCGCATGGCAAGCTGCTTGTCGAACCTCAGACCACGGCGCAGCGTATCGCGGACCAGTGACGACCAGGCGGCATTTTCCAGCCCCAGCCAGCGGAAGGTTTCAGCCGGGCCAAGCAGAACATCGCGCAGCACACCGGTTTCGGATTTCAGATACCAGTCCGACATCTCAGGTGTGCCGCCGCCGTCCACGCGGGCACGCAAGGGGGAGGTGTCTTTGCTCATTTCAGCGCTCCTTCAGGTCGGGGATCATGAATGGAGAGCAGCATGATGTGACAAAAATTCTCACACAAGTGAAATTTGGCACCTGATTAATGACAAAAATTACCCGATAGGTTTCATTCTGCCGCCATTGCGGCCCCATCCTCAAGCAATGCGGCTATCTCGGCATCGGAGAAACCCGCTTCGCTCAACACCTGCGTGGTGTGCTGTCCAAGCCGTGGCCCGCCCATGCGGTACTCAGCAGGTGTTCCGCCGAACCGGGCCGGTGTCCGGGTCTGGCGAAGCGGCCCGGCTTCGGGATGGTCATGTTCGACAATCAGCTTGTTGGCCTGGATTTGCGGATGCCGGATCATCTCGCTGCGCGTCATGACAGGGGCGTGGGGCACATCAAATTCGTTCAGCCGGTCGATCCACTCCTGGCTTGTTCGCTGTTTGAGGGCGTCCTGCGTCATGACCAGGCGGTCATTCTTGAACTCTTCCAGCCCGGCAGACGTGAGGAAGCGCTCATCGGTTTTCCAGTCCGGACGGTCACAGGCATCGGCCAGCTTCTCCCAGTCCACCCGCCGAAACGCCGCGACCGAGATATAACCGTCTGACGTTTCATAGATCAGGTCGATGAAACTCTGGGCGGTTTCCGCCTCCAGCTCATCACCGATGAAGGTGTGGCCCCCCATGTCGGAAGACCACAGGAAGTGCACCACGGTATCCAGCATGGAGAGCTGGATGTGCTGGCCCGTGCCGGTGCGTTCCCGGGCAAACAGGGCGGCACTTATGGCTTGCGCGACGGTAAAACTGGTGAGCTTGTCTGGCACAATGGTGCGCACCAGGGCAGGGCGTACATCGTCGGATCCCGCCTGCACGGTGGTCAGCCCCGACAGCGACTGCACCAGCGGGTCAAAAACCGGCTTGTGGGCATAGGGTCCGTCTTCGCCGAAACCGTTGATCGAGGCATAGATGATGTCGGGTTTCAGCGCCCTGGCATCTTCATAGCCGATACCGAGGCGGTCTACGACACCAGGACGGAAATTCTGCAGGATCACATCTGCGGTCGAAATCAACCGTTTCAGGGTGTCTTTCCCGTTCGGCTTCTTCAGGTCCAGGACGATGGATCGCTTGTTGCGATTGTTGTTGAGAAACGATGCGGAAAACCCGCCTCTGCGTGTCGCGACGGCGCGGGTGGCATCGCCTGCGGGGCTTTCAACCTTGACAACATCGGCCCCCTGATCGGCCAGTATCATCCCGCCAAGCGGCCCGGAAACCATATTGCTCAGGTCCAGAATACGAACACCGTCCAGCGGTCCGGCCATTGTGATCTCCCTGTTGGAGTTGAACATTTATCGAACCCGGCAACTTCTAGCACGAAGTTTGCACGCGTCGTAGATCACATCACGTTGAGTGTTATTCAGTATTCGCCGTCCTGTCCCTGGCCAGTCCTGTCATGTGCTGCCAATTGACAGCGGCACCGGAATTTCATTGGCTCCACAAATGGAATATTGATATTTGTATACAATTTGTATATTAATCTTCTCATCAGAGGAAGACCGATATGAAAATCAACAAGAAGCAGGCGTGTCAGGCTGACTTGAGGCAACGCATTCTGACGCTCAATATCGAGCCCGGATCCGTACTGGATGAAACCGTGCTTTCCCAGCAATACGAACTGTCCAGAACACCCTTGCGAGAGGTGTTCCAGCGCCTTGCCGGTGAAGGCTATCTCACACTGGAAGAAAACCGTGGCGCCAAGGTCTCGTCGATGGACATTGCCAGCATGCGCAACTTCTTTCAGTCGGCGCCGCTGATCTATGCCGCTGTCGGCAGGCTGGCCGCCGAAAATGCGCTGCCGAGTCAGATTTCGGCACTCAAGAGTGCCCAGCGGTCTTTCCGCAAGGCCGGCGAAAACAGTGACGTATTCGGTATGGCGATGTTCAACCACTCGTTTCATCACATTATTGGTGAAATGGCCGGCAATGCCTATCTGACCCCGAGCCTCAACCGTCTGCTGATCGACCACACCAGAATGGGTCAGTTGTTTTACAACCCGAAGAACGACAGGGAAGAGCAGTTGATCTGGACTGCGTGCGATCAGCACGACCGGATGATTGAGGCAATCGAAAAGCGTGAACCTGCATTGGTTGTCGAACTGACTATGGAGCACTGGGACCTGTCGCGTGGCAGGATGGAAAAATATGTACGCCCGGACCCATTGCCAACGGAATTCGACCTGGGCTTGTCCGAGGGCAAGAAGCATGCGCTTTGAAGGCATCTACACGCCGCTCGTCACGCCCTACAACACTGATTTTTCGATCAACAGGAAAGCGTTCGGCGAGGCGATAGAACATCTGATCGATTGTGGTGTTCATGGCATCATAGTCGCCGGCACAACCGGAGAATACTATGCTCAATCAACCGAAGAGCGCATCGAGCTTATGGGGCTCGCCCGGCAGATCATAGGCAAGCGCCTGCCATTGATTGTCGGCACAGGCGCCATTCGAACCGAAGACAGCATTGTGTTTGCCGAGGCCGCCAAAAAAATCAGTGCCGACGCCCTGCTCATCGCAACACCGCCCTATGCCTATCCGACCGGGCGGGAAATCGCCTTGCATGCCCTGGCCATCGACAGGGCGGCCAACCTGCCGGCCATGCTGTACAACTATCCCGGCCGCATGTCGGTCAACATGGATGAGGAAACCCTTGACAGGCTCGGCCGCTCGCCGAACTTCTGCGCCATCAAGGAAAGCTCCGGCGACCCCAACAGGCTGCACATGCTGGCGCGCGACTATCCGCATATTCAGCTGTCCTGCGGCATGGACGACCAGGCGCTGGAATTCTTTGCCTGGGGCGCAAGGTCCTGGGTGTGCGCCGGATCAAATTTTGCCGCCGAAGCTCATCTGGCCCTGTACCGGGCCTGCGCCTTCGAGGGCGATTTCACCAAGGGCCGCGCCATCATGTCCGCCATGCTGCCGCTGATGCGGGTGCTGGAGCAGGGCGGCAAGTTCGTGCAGTGCATCAAGCACGGGCTCACGCTGCGCGGCATCGACTGTGGCCCGCCAAGGCGCCCGCTGCAGCCTTTGAACAAGGATGACAAGCGCGAGCTGGCGGAAGTGATTGCCACAATGAACACCGCCATTGCGGCGATTGAGAAGGAAGCGTGAGATGAGCGATCTTCTGACCCGTGCAGAATATGCTGCCATTGCCGACGCGATGGATTTTCCCAAGGCAGCTTTTATCGATGGCAAGTACCGTGCGGGTCGCGGGGGAAAACTCAAGACTCACAATCCGGCCACCGGCAAGCCGATCTGTGAAATCGCCGCCTGCAACAAGGCCGACGTGGATCTTGCCGTGTCGAAGGCACGTGAAGCCTTCGACCAGGGTCACTGGGCGAAACTGCACCCAGGTGAACGCAAGGATGTTCTGATCCGGCTGTGCAAACTGATCACCCGCAACCGCCGTGAACTGGCGGTCATGGAGAGCCTCGACAGCGGTAAACCCATACGCGACTGCGAACTGATTGATATCCCCGAGACCATCCACACCATCAAGTGGCATGCCGAGGCCGCCGATAAGCTTTATGACCAGACGGCACCGGGTGGCGACGACGCCATTGCCATGATCGTGCGCGAACCGGTCGGCGTGGTGGCCGCGGTCCTGCCGTGGAATTTCCCGCTGCTCATGCTGGCCTGGAAGATCGGACCTGCTCTTGCTGCCGGCAATTCGGTGATTGTAAAACCCGCCGAACAAACCTCGCTGACCGCTCTTCGCGTGGCCGAACTGGCGGCTGAGGCTGGCGTGCCGCGCGGTGTGCTGCAGGTGCTTCCCGGCGATGGCCCTGCCGTTGGCGAACCACTGGGGCTGCACTCAGGTGTGGACATGGTCAGCTTCACCGGATCAACCGAGACCGGCAAGCGTTTCCTGCGCTACTCCGCCGACAGCAATCTCAAGAAGGTTGTTCTGGAATGTGGCGGCAAGAATCCTGCAGTTGTGCTCGACGACGCCGAAAACCTAGACCTGGTGGCAGAGCACATTGTCAATGCCGCGTTCTGGAACATGGGTGAGAATTGTTCGGCCAACTCACGCCTGATTGTGCACGAAGCGGTCAAGAAGCCGTTGTTGAAGTCGGTTCTGGCACGGTTGCGTGACTGGAAGACCGGCGATCCGCTTGATCCGCAAAATCATCTCGGTGCCCTGATCGACAAGGCTCATTGCAAGAAGGTTGCCGGTTATCTGAAATCCGCCAAGGGCAAGCTGCTGGCCGGCGGCAAGGTCGACGGCAGTTTTGTCTCACCGACAATTTTTGACGAGGTCAGGCGCGGCGACAGGCTGGCGCGCGAGGAAATATTCGGTCCGGTTCTGTCCATCATCACGGTTGGCTCGTTCGACGAGGCCATGGAGATCGCAAACGATACAGACTATGGGCTGACCGCCAGTGTGTTCACCGCCAACGGCAGGAAGGCGCTGCGGGCGGCCCGGTCCATCAGGGCGGGAACTGTAACCGTCAATTGTTATGGCGAAGGCGACATCTCGACACCGTTCGGCGGCTACAAGCAGTCCGGTTTCGGCGGCCGCGACAATGGCATTCATGCTCACGACCAGTACACCGAAATCAAGACCATATGGATCGATCTCGGTGATCCGGCAGCCGGAGACAGAGTGGAATGAATATGGTCGACGACGCCCCGCGCACCCGCCGCGGCGGGCGAGGCTCAAGGCGCGAACTGCGCAGTGCAATCAACACCACCATGCTGCCCGCGCTGAAGCGGCAGCTGCCGCTTGTCGAGCCGATGGACGAGGCCCAGGTCGAGCGTATTGACCGGGCGTCGATGGACATACTGGAGGACGTCGGTGTCATCTTCCGTGACCCGCAGGCCATTGCCGACTGGAAGTCCGCCGGCGCAGAGATCCGGGATGATGACAGGGTTCATCTGGACAGGGGCCTGGTCAGGGAGCTGATAAAATCCATCCCCGAGAGCTTCACCTATCACGCCCGCAATCCGGCCAACAACCTGCCGTTCGGCAAGGATCATTCGATTTTCGTCCCGATGACCGGTGCGCCGTACCTGCGTGATCTGGAAGATCGCCGGCGTGGCCCGACGCTGGAAGACCTCGCCAGTTTCCACAAGCTGTCGCACATGCTGCCGGCCATCCATTCCTCGGCCCATCACATTGTCGAGCCGATGGATCATGTGGTGGCACACCGGCACTTGCGCATCACCTATTCATCGATGAAGCATTCCGACAAGACATTCATGGGCATGACAACCAGCCCGAAGAATGCCGAGGACGTGATGGACATGTGTGCCATCTTGTTTGGTGATGAATTCATGGAAACCCATGCCGTGGCGACCGGGAACTGCAACGGCAATTCGCCACTGGTCTGGGATGAGACCATGCTTGGTGCGATGCGCGCCTTCTGCAGGCGTAACCAGCCGGTACTGTGCTCGCCGTTCGTGCTGGGGGGTGCCAACACGCCGGCGTCTACCGCTGCCTCGGTTGCGCAATTGAACGCGGAAGCACTTTCAGCGCTTGCCTATACCCAGGTTGTCAGAAAAGGCTGTCCGGCGATTTACGGCCACTATCTGTCCACCGTGTCCATGAAGTCCGGCGCGCCCATGGCGGGCACGCCGGAAATCAGCCTGATGAACTTCATGATCGGGCAGATGGCGAGGTATTACCAGGTGCCATGGCGCACCTCGAACACGCTGGGCGGGGCCAAGACTTTTGATGCCCAGGCCGGATATGAAAGCGCATCCACGATGATGGCGACCCTAATGGCAGGTGCCAATTATGTCTGGCATTCGGCCGGGTGGAATGAGGCCGGCATGCACTGTTCGATGGCCAAGTTCGTCGTTGATGCGGAGCAATGTGCGATGGGCTACCGGATGGCTGAAGGTGTGAAGTGGGATGATTTCGACGAAGCGCTGGCCGCGGTTCGTGACATAGGCCCCGGCGGCCATTATCTGGGCCACCCCCATACCCAGGCCAACTTTCAGGAAGCGTTCTTCATGCCTGAGCTGTTCGACAACAATTCCATCGAGCAATGGATTGCCGACGGATCGCAGGAGATAACCGAACGTGCCCTGAAGCATGTGCAGAAACTGCTGGCGTCCTATGAGGAACCGAAGCTCGACGAGGCCGTTGACGAAGCGTTACGCGATTACATTGCACGGCGCGAGCGTGAAATCCCGGCAGTTGACGCCCTCAATGATGAGCACTAGGCGGCAATGATCAGGGTAAGCCGTCAGGCCCGCGATCCAGGTCCGCCTGCCTGGGATGCCATTCTGCCGCCGGCTTCGGCTCATCCGGTGCTGGAAGAAGATTACATCGCTGACTGGCTGGTGATCGGTGCAGGTTTTGCAGGTCTGGCGGCAGCGCGGCGCTTGCGGCAACTGCATCCCAAGGCTTCGATTGTCTTGCTGGAAGCCCGCCGGATTGCCGAAGGCCCCGCCGGCCGCAATTCCGGGTTCATGATTGATCTGCCGCACAATCTTGCATCAAGCGACTATGCCGGCGGACTGGACGCTGACCGCGTGCAGACGGCCATGAACCGCTCAGCCATCAGTTTTGCAGGTGAAGCCGCCGGTGAATATGACATGTGCGGCGAGGCTTTTGCTGTCAGCGGCAAGACCAATGTTGCAGCTTCGGCAAAAGGCATGCGGCACAACCTCGCCTATGCCAGGCATCTGGCAACACTGGGTGAACAGCACGAGCTTCTGGATGGCCGCCAGATGTTCGAGATGTGCGGTTCTCACTATTATCACGGCGGGCTTTATACGCCGGGAACAGCCATGCTGCAGCCGGCTTTGTTTGTGCGTGGCATGGCAGCAGGTCTCGCTGCGCAGGGTGTGAAGGTTTTCGAGAGTTCGCCGGTCGTGGAACTGGGCCGGGCTACAGGGGTCTGGAACGCCAAAACCCGCATGGGGTCGGTTCAATCGCCGAAGGTCATTCTGGCAGTGAACGGCCATGCTGAAAGCTTTGGGTATTTCAAACAGCAGCTGATGCATGTCTGCCTGTATGCATCAATGACAAGACCGCTGAGCGAAGATGAACAGCGCGCACTGGGTGGCGAACGCATGTGGGCGTTTACGCCCGCCGACCCCATGGGAACCACGGTCAGAAAAGTTGCAGGCACTGGCGGCACCCGAATTGTAGTTCGCAACCGCTTTACCTGGAATCCTGACCGGTCCGCTGACGAGGCAAGACTGAAAACGTTCGGCAAAGCCCATGAGAAAACTTTCCGCGCCCGGTTTGCCATGCTGGACGGTGTCGCGATGGAATACTGCTGGGGCGGTTTTTTGTGCCTGAGCCGCAACAATGTTGCGGCATTCGGTGAAGTGGATGAGGGATTGTTCTCCGCGTGTTGCCAGAACGGGCTTGGTGCTGCCAGGGGTACGTCGTCGGGCATGCTGACAGCGGAACTGGCAAGCGGCAGGGAGACCGATCATCTGCGTTACATGCTTGCCCAGCCGGGGCCCCGCCGACTGCCGCCGGAACCGATTGCATCGATTGGCGCCAATGCCGTCATGCGGTGGGGAGAATTCAGGGCAGGTGCCGAGTTATAGCCGGTTTCCGGCCAACGTTGCCGCTGCGGTCTGTTTTTTGCGGCAGTGACACAAGCGGTCGGGTGTTAAATATCGTTAAATACTGGCAAAAACATCAAAAATAGCCGTTTCGCACCATTGTGTTTTGTATACAGTTTGTATTACCGTGCCGGGCTCCATGAGCCGGGAGACTGAGTACAAGTGTCCGGAACGGATCAGGGACGACAGAAAAATTTACAAAATGAAAACGGGTGGAAATTGAAATGGATGATAAAACACTGCTGAGCCGGATCCTCGGCGAAGGCCGCACAACCAGGCGTGAGTTCATGGTTGGTGCAACCGCCATGGGTCTCAGCGTTGCTGCCGCATCAAACATGTGGACGGAGGCGCGTGCGTCGGAGCCGAAACGCGGCGGCCACATGAAAGCCGGACTGAACGACTCAAACACAACCGATTCCCTCGATCCGGCAAGCTTCAACGCGACCGGCATGATCACCATCAGCCGGGCGTTTCGCGACAGTCTGGTAGAGGTCGGACAGGATAACTCCGCTGCTCCCGGTCTTGCCGAGAGCTGGGAGTCATCAGCAGACGCCAAGACCTGGCGCTTCAAGCTGCGCAGCGGCGTTACGTTCTCCAATGGCAAGTCGCTGACGACCGAAGATGTCATCAACTCGATCAATGTGCACCGTGGTGAAGACTCCAAATCAGGCGCAAAGGGTGTGTTTGCCGGCATCACCGACGTAACCGCCGACGGCAAGGATGTGGTCGTGGTTGCACTGGCGGAAGCCAATGCAGCCTTCCCGTATCTGATGACGGATTACCACATGAACGTGGTGCCGACCAAGGACGGCAAGGCAGACGTGACCTCGACCGACGGCACCGGCTGTTATCTGTTGAAAGAGTTCGACCCGGGTGTTCGTGCCACCTTCGAGAAGAACCCCAATGCCTGGCAGGGCTCTGATTTCGGCTTCGTCGACAGTTGTGAAATCACCACCATCCTGGACGACACCGCTCGCCAGACGGCATTGAGTACGCAGAACGTGGACATCATCAACCGGCCGGCCCTGAAAACTGTTGGGCTGCTGCAACGCCTGCCGCATGTCAATGTGATTGCAGTGAAGTCGAACCTGGCGTTCACCCACCCCATGCGCATGGATGTGAAGCCATTTGACAACCATGATTTCCGTATGGCCCTGAAGCACGCTCTGCCAAGGCAGGAGTTTGTTGACAAGATCCTGTTCGGCTACGGTTCGGTCGGCAATGATCAGCCGCTGGGCCCTGCCTTTGCGTCCTATGATGGCGAGTTGCAGACCGAGTACGATCTCGACAAGGCCAAGTCGCTGCTCAAGAAAGCCGGCATGGAAGGCGCCAAGATCGACATGCATTCTGCCGAAACCGCCTATGGCGGCGCGCTTGATGCAGCCCAGCTGTTTGCCGAGCACTTCGCCAAGATCGGCGTCACCTTGAATGTCATCCGCGAAGCCAAGGACGGTTACTGGAATAACATCTGGAACAACAAGCCGTTCTGCTCGTGTTACTGGGGTGCCCGTCCGGTTGAGGACATGATCCTGTCGATCGCTTATCTCAGCGATGCACCGTGGAACGACACCGTCATCAAGATGGACAAGGTCGATCAGCTTGTGAAGGCAGCCCGCGGTGAACTGGATGACGCCAAGCGCAACGCCATGTACAAGGATGTACAGATGCTCATTTCCAGGGACGGCGGCACGCTGATACCGGCGTTCGGTCAGGACGTGGCAGCAACCAACAAGAAGGTTGGCATCGGTCCGAAAATCGGCGGTGGCTGGGAGATGGACGGTGGCCACTTCGTAAAACGCTGGTGGCTGAACGCCTGATTGCCGCAAAGGCTTTCAAGCAGTATGACAATGACTGGAGCGGTTCCCTTGGGAGCCGCTCTTTTTTGTTGGTCGAACAGCCTGGTCTTGTTCCGCTCACGCAACCAGCCTTCGGCTGCGCTCCGCGAGGGCGCACTTCGTGCGGCGGCCGGTCGGTCTTGCCTCAGCACTCGCGTGCTTCGAAGGGGAGTTTGTCACTATCGTCATCCCCGTGAAAACGGGGATCCAATCCCAGTAAGCGCAGAGTATGCCGTCAGTGATGAAAAGGCCGGTTTGACGTAGTGACAGGGCCTGTCTTACAAATCCGGCTGATCGCAACTGACATGAAGCGGAATTACTGAATTTTAAGGGGAAACCGGACGTGAAGATCACCCGCATTTCAATCTACCAGGTAGACCTGCCCATGACGGAAGGCTCATACAGCTGGTCGACGCAGTCGTTTTCAGCATTCGACAGCACCGTCATTGCCATTGAAACCGACGAGGGCATTACCGGTTATGGCGAAACCTGTCCGCTTGGCCCGTCCTACCTGGCGGCCTATGCCGAAGGAGCACGCGCCGGAATCGCCAAGATCGCGCCGGACCTGATCGGTGAGGATCCGACCGAACTGGACTGCATCAATGATCGTATGGACCTGCTTTTAAAAGGTCATCCTTATGTCAAATCGGCCATCGACATGGCGTGCTGGGACATACTCGGCAAGTCGGTCGGCAAGCCGGTCTATTCTCTTCTCGGCGGCAGGCGCCAGGATCAGGTCAAGCTGTTCAAGGTGATTTCGCGCACCGATCCGGAGGTGATGGCAGCGCGTGTCGGCGAGTATCGCGAACTTGGATTCAGCCAGTTCCAGATGAAGGTCGGGGAAGACCCGACAACCGATATCGAACGTTTCAGGAAAGTGGCTGCCGCCATGCAGCCCGGTGAAGTGATGGATGCCGATGCCAATACCGGCTGGCGCCAGCACGATGCCATCCGGGTTGTCGATGCGGTTCGCCCTCTCGCCTCACAGCACGACATCCGGCTGTACATCGAGCAACCGTGCCTGACCTATGAAGAATGTCTGGTGGTGCGCCAGCACACCGATCTGCCGATGATCCTTGATGAGTGCATGGAAAGCCTTGCCGTCCTGCTCAGGGGCTACAATGACCGGGCCATGGACCTGATCAATCTGAAGATCAACCGCATGGGCGGGCTGACCCGGGCCCGTCAGGTGCGCGACCTGTGCATTTCGCTGGGCATCGTCATGACCATTGAGGACAGTTGGGGCGGAGAGATTGCAACCTCGGCCATTGCTCATCTGGCCCAGTCGACACCGGCAGGCTTCCACTTCCAGTCATCGGCATTCCACGACTATCACACGGTGGCCATCGCGACCGGCGGGCCCGTCGTGACAGGTGGCTTCATGCAGGCGCCCGATGCGCCCGGCCTGGGTGTGGAGCCGGTCATGGATGTTCTGGGTGAGCCGCTGTTCACAAGCTGAATCGTGTGCCTGTGAAACAATACCGGTTCAGTTGAACCGGTATTGTTGCAGGATATCGCGGAAGTTCAGGAAATACGCCCTAGCTCTGCACGCCGGCCGCGTACCAGTCCATCTTGAGCATTTCCTCGTCGGTGGCGGTTGCACCGGCGGCGTATTTCTCAACGCCCTTCTGATCCTTGATCGGGCCGGTGAACGGGTGCAGCGTGCCTGCAATAATGCCCTTTCGCACGGCTTCGGCGGCTTCAACCACATTGGCCGGTATCACCTCATTGTAGGCAGAAAGTGCGACTTCACCTTCCTTGAAACCGCCCCAGAACGACGATGATGCCCAGGTGCCGTCTATGACGTCCTTGGCGCGCTTGACATAATACGGGCCCCAATTGTCGAGGATGGACGTCAGGTGTGCCTTCGGCGCGAATTTCGACATGTCGGAAGCCTGGCCAAACGCATAAATGCCGCGTTGTTCCGCAGCCTGCAGGGCCGCCGGTGAATCGGTATGCTGGGTGATGATATCACAACCCTGGTCCATCAGCGCCTTGGCAGCATCGGATTCTTTCGGCGGATCGTACCAGCTTGATACCCACAGTACCTTGGTCTTGAAATCCGGGTTCACCTTCTGGGCAGCAAGGGTGAAGGCATTGATGCCCATGACCACTTCGGGGATCGGGAACGAGGCGATGTAGCCGGCGGTTGCAGTTTTCGACATGTGGCCCGCAATGGTGCCGATGACGGCGCGACCTTCATAGAAGCGTGCATTGTAGATCGACATGTTGGCCGACTGCTTGAAGCCGGTTGCGTGTTCAAACTTCACATCCGGGAACTGCTTTGCCACCTTCAGTGTAGGATCCATGTATCCGAACGAGGTGGTAAAGATCAGCTTGTTGCCGTCCTGGGCGAGCTGGCGGATAACGCGTTCTGCATCGGGGCCTTCCTTGACGCTTTCAACAAACGACGTTTTCACTTTGTCGCCGAGTTCCTTCTCGATCATCAGGCGACCCTGGTCATGGGCATAGGTCCAGCCATGGTCACCGACCGGACCGACATAGACGAAGCCGATTTTCAGCGGCTCGTCGGCAAACGCGGCTGCATCAAGCATTGCCAGCGTGGCAGCCGAAGCGCCGGTCAATTTTACAAAATCACGTCTGTTGAACTTACTCATTGAATCCTCCCGGAAAACATCCCTGTACCTGCAACAGGATATGCCGCGCACGTTAGCACGCAAGTTGAATGTGGCAACTGTCCACGCCGGATTTCAGGCGTTTTTGCGCGAACATGCTGTGTTTTTAGGCAAGTTTCGCACGCAATGCCACCAGATCACTCAAATAAGGTAACCGCTGGCGGGCAGCGGCAACCCGCGCAGCCTCCAGTGTTGCCGTAACCAGCTGAGGCTCCTCCGCGGCGCGCGCCACATCGCGCCCGTCCGGGCCGACAATGCAGCTTGCGCCGGCATAGGTGATATCACCCTCGCCGCCGGCATGATTGGCGTACAGCGCGTAACAGCCGTTTTCAAACGCGCGTGCCGGCACCACCCGATGGGCCACCTGATCCCACTGCGTACCGAGTGCCGTCGGGATGATGATGATCTCCGCACCTGCCGTGCACGCGGCACGAATGGTTTCGGGAAACTCCACGTCATAACAGATCACCAGCGCACACTTGATGCCGCCAAGCTCGAAATGGGTGAGTTGATCGCCCGAAGCAAAGAAGTTCTGCTCAAAGCCCGGTGGAATGGCGAGCTTGCGATGATTGGCAAGGACGTGGCCGGCTGCCGATACAACCAGCGCTGAATTGTAGACGGTTTCACCATCACGTTCAGGATAACCATAGCAAATGGCGGTGCCGGCCTGCTGCGCAAGCTCCGCAACACGTTGCGCGAAAGGTCCGTCGGCAGTTTCAGCAAGCTCATGCAGTTGGCTTCCGACATTGTAACCGGACATGAACAGTTCGGGACATACGACAAGGTCCAGTTGCTGGTCCGCAATGGCCTCTTCAAGGTTGGCCAACCGCTCAACTGGTTTGAGCCCCGCGCCATTGCTCTGGAATATGCCGGCCTTGAGCATGCTCACCTGTCCACCACCAGCAATTGCCGTGGATATTCGGTCAGGTATTCGCACCCGGTCTCGGTGACCACGATCGAGTCGCCGATGCGCCCGCCGAGCTCGCCATCGACGCTGATGCCGCCATCGACGGCAAAGGTCATACCGGCCCTGAGGATCGTCTTGTCGCCTTGTTTCAGCTCCGGGCTTTCAAGATAGGCCATGCCGATGGAGCGCCCGGTGCGGTAGCCGGTAGCGTAACCGCGTTCGTCATAGACTTCATTGGCGGCCTCGGCGATGGACTCTGCCGTGACCCCGGGCCGGATGGCGGCAATGGCGGCCTGCTGCGCATCGATCGCCGCCTGCTGAATTCTCGCAGCTTCGTCCGACACCTCGAGAATGTGGAACATGCGGTCAAAGCCCAGCTTGTACTGTTTGAACTGGGCCATGTTGCAGAAACAGAAATATACCGGATCGCCACGCTCCAGAAGTTTCACGCTGGCCCGGCGATGCACCATGGATGTGTCTCGGCCGGACTGCATGACCTGCAGGTTGTGGATCATCGGCGAGACGAACTGCTCCCAGCCCTTTGCGGTCAGGAAGCCGGCCGCCTTGCGCGTACCGGCATTGATCACCGCCAGTGCCGCTTCATACTCGGGCGCGTTTTCAGCCAGCGCGCCTTCGGCTGCACCCATCATGGCGCCTGCAATCTGGCCGGCCTGCTTCATCACCTCGATTTCAAGCGGCGACTTGATCATCCGCATGGCGCCCACAAGTGGTGTGATATCGCGAAGCTCGACACCGTTAAGCTGATCATCGATCCAGTTGCGCACGATGATCGGCAGGCCGTCGCGCTCGATGCCGATGGCCTTGTGTGATCTGCCCAGTGTATCGGCCAGCACGTTTTCCCAGCGATTGTCGCCTGCGTCTTCCCAGGTGCGCACATCGTCTACCCATGTCATGGCCCCTACCATCTCGCTTTCCATCAGCGGGGTGACCACGATCGGCGCGTCATCGGCCCGGATGATCAGGAAGGTCGGGCGGCCGAATTCAACCGACAGGTAGCCCCAGAAACCAGCGAAATAGGCAATGGTGCTTTCATCGGTAATCAGGGCGATCTCAAGACCTGCATCCTTCATTCGGGCCTGGAATTGTGCAGTACGGGTGCGGGCTTCTTCGAGCATGTAAATTGTCCTGGATGGGTTGCCGGTAATTGCAACCTTAGGTTTGCCAAAGACAAAGTCTTTGCTGAAAACGACATTCCCGGCATAGGCTTGGCGATCGTCCGCACTTTTTCCTTGCTGGGGTCTCTCATGATGCTCACACCGGTCCAGTCGGCAGCTTATGATGTCGTTTTTGATGATGGCCGCCATGACCGAGCCAAGATCGGTTATGTGTTGCTTGCCACGGAGCAAACCATTCAGGACGATGTGATGGCCCTGCGTCCGGATGGTGTCGGTATTCATATCGCGCGCGCTGCGATTCCCGACAGTATCACCAGCGAGACACTGGCCGCCCAGGCCGACCTTCTGGCACAGGCATCTGCCACCTTGCTGCCGGACGGTACCCTGGATGTGGTGTGTTACGGTTGCACGTCGGGTTCACTGGTCATTGGCGAACCGAAGGTGATGGTTGAATTGAACAAGGGCCAGCCGCAGGCCAGGGCAACCTCGCTGATCACCGGCGTCATGCGTGCACTGCGCCAGGTAGGCGCTGAAAAAATCGTCGTTGGCACACCCTATCTCGACGAGGTCAACCAGCGTGAGGCGGATTATATGGCCGCAGCCGGTTTCGACATTCTGGCGATTGAGGGACTGAACCTGGAAAAGGACAGCGACATGGTGCGTGTCGCGCCGTCTTTCATCCGTGACTTTGCCATATCGCTGGATCGGCAGGATGCTGATGCAGTGTTCATTTCCTGCGGTGCCCTCAGAACCCTGGACGTCATCGGGGAAATCGAGGCGGCCATAGGCAAACCTGCGATCTGTTCCAACCAGGCTATGATCTGGGACACGTTGCGTCTGGCCGGCATCGATGATCGGTTCGAAGGTTACGGTCAGTTGCTGGCCATGCACTGAAATCAGGTCCTGCTGGTCAGAAGCTTGAGACCTGCAAAGGCAAAGAAGGCACCCAGGGTTGCCTGGATATAGCGCCGTGCTTTCGAATAGATCGTGACCATGATCGGTGTTGAAAACGCTACCGCGTAAAGCGTGTGAATGATGATCGACAGGACGAAGGTGCCGGCGACGATGACCAGCCCGACCCACATGGGCGCACCCTGCTTCAGGCCGAGCGAGATGATGGCGATCCAGGCCAGCGCCGCCTTGGGGTTGGTCATCTGGATGATGAAGCCGCGTGTCATATAGCCCAGCGGCGTGCGCTCGCCGCCTGCAAGCTGCTTTGCCTCGATATCATGGGCTGACGCCGCGGACTTGAACGACTTGTAGGCCAGCCACAACAGATAAAGCCCGCCGAACACCTTGATCACCAACAGGGCGGACGAATAGGCGGCAAGCAGTGCCGACAGGCCGGCAACCGTCAGCACGGCCCAGGCAAACGACCCACCGGCCACACCGAAGGCCAGCGCAATGCCTGATTTTCGGCCCACGCTCATCGAGGTGCCGATCACTGCCAGAATGTTGGGGCCCGGACTGGCGATAGCCAGCAGAAACGCCGAATAGGCCAGAATGATGCCGGGCAGATAGACGGACAGGTTTTCCATGGTGCAGGCCCCTTGAAGTTTATTGTGTTCGCTGAATGTTCCATTTGAACGGGATGCAGTCAAGGGCAATGAGCGATTGTGCTGCCTACAGTGCGCAGGGCGGTAATTTCGGGTTGCGGTTATCCGGATTTTGCCCTTCTATCTTGCTTTGTTCGCTTCCTGCGTGAGGTTTGCCCCCATGACAATTGAACACCTGATTGCTTTCAACATTGCCCTGTTCGCAGCCATTGCCAGTCCGGGCCCGGCGCTGCTGGTTGCAATTCAGACCACGTTGAGGTCGGGTCGTGCGTCAGGCATCGCCATGGGTTGCGGACTTGGCCTGATGGCGGCGGCCTGGACCATGATGGCATTGCTCGGCCTGGAGGCGGTCTTCCAGCTGGTGCCGTGGGCCTATGCGGCGGCCCGGATCGTTGGCGCTGTCTATCTGCTCTATATCGCCTGGGGCATGTGGCAGGGCGCGCGCAGCAGGCTTGAACCATCCGTCAAACCAGCGCGCCACGCCTTCCGGCAGGGTATTCTGATCAATGTGACAAACCCCAAGTCGGTGCTGTTTGCAGCGGCGGTCCTCATTGTCATTTTCCCCGCCGAGATGACCCTGTTCGAGAACGCGGTTGTCGTGCTCAACCATCTCGTCATCGAACTGCTGTTCTACACCGCACTGGCAGTCGGGATGAGCACGGAAGCCGTCAGCAGGACGTATCTCAGGGCCAAGGTGTATATCGACCGCGTCGCTGCAGTGGTACTCGGCGCACTGGGTGTGCGCCTGCTCGTGGGCCGTTGAACCGGGTGGTTTGTATTTGATCAGGAAAGGAAATGAAGAGTGATTGACCAGGTTACGCTGATCACCTATGTCGCCATAGTTACCGGCTTTGTGTTCATTCCCGGTCCGGCAACCGTGCTGACTGTGGCCCGTGCCACAACGTCCGGTACCCGCGTCGGCCTGGCCACAGGTCTTGGCATCGCGGTCGGGGATATCATCCACACGGCCCTCGCAGTGCTGGGCATTTCTGCGATCATCCTGGCATCGGCTTTTCTGTTTTCGCTGATCAAGTATCTCGGCGCAGCCTATCTGGTCTATCTCGGGATAAAAGCCATTTTCGAAAAGGCTCCGGCTGCCGTCGGCAAACAACCGGTGCGCCTGACACCTGGCGATGCCTTCCGGCAGGGCATACTGGCGGAAGTGCTCAATCCGAAAACCGCCATGTTCTTCCTGGCGTTCCTGCCGCAGTTCGTGAAGCCGGAAAACGGGTCTGTGTTCCTGCAACTGACCATGCTCGGTATCATCATGGTGGCCCTTGGCTTGACCAGCACCGTGTTTTTCGCCCTGTGCGCCGGCCGCGTCGGTGGCTTTTTGAGGAGACACCCGACCGTGGTGAAATGGCAGGGCAGGGTGGTAGGCTCAATCTATTGCGCACTGGGGCTGCGCCTTGCGCTTCAGGAGCGCTAATCGATTGCTGCCACCCGCTTGGCCGGGCGTACCGCGACCAGCAATCCTGCCGCGGTTATCAGCACCATGCCGCAGATGGTGAAGACGTCCGGCGTCTCGGCAAAGAAAATGAAGCCCCAGACGGCGGCTGACACCAGGTAGACATAATCGAATGTGCCGATGATGGAGGGTGGCGCGATCTGGTAGGCACGCGCCACTCCAACGAAATAGGCTGCTGACAGAACACCCAGCAGCGCCATAAGGCCCCATTCGCGTGCGCCCATTGCCGTCCACCCGTTAAACAGGAACGGGAAAGCGGCAACAGTGTCGGCATCCAGGCCGATCAACGCGAGCACGCCAACAGCGATCAGACCGGTGGCGAGGAACAGGCAGTGCAGGGCAAGTCCCAGCACAAGCGGTTGTTCGTCCTGGCATTTGCCGCGGGTCAGCACCATGGCCAGCGAATAGCACCCGGCCGCCATCAGGGGTAGCACGGTGAACCACGAAAACGCATCAGTGCCGGGTTTGAGAATGGCGATCACGCCAAGAAATCCGAGCAGCACGCCGGCCCACTGGCGTCCGCTGACACGTTCGCCGATCAAGACTGCCGACAAAAGGGCGGTAATGATCGGGTTGGTGTAAACAGCAACCGCTGCCACCGACAGGGTCAGCACCGGAAGCGAGGCATAGAAGAACAGCCAGGTCAGCACCAGGAGTGCGCTTCGGATCAGCGCCCACTTCGGCGACACAAGCCTGAAGCCGGTGCCCATGGCCAGCAGAACTGCAATGAGACAGGGAATGGCAAAGACGGACCGGGCGACGAAAACCTGCCACACAGTAAGGTCAGCGCTGACCAGTTTCACCACCGCGTCGGCAAACGCCATGGTCAGCACCGAAGCCAGGATAATGCATATTCCCAACACGGTCTGGTCGGGCTTTGCCGCTTTCAGGTCCTGCATGGCGTATTGGCCTCCCGGCAGTCAACGTCACTTTGTATATACCAGTACGCCTGTATGGACGTCGTCGTGTTTGCGACCGTTTCTGGCCGCAACCGCGCCGCCGGACATGAGCATGCTGCGCACCGGGCCGGTACGCTCAAGAGCCGGATGGCCGGGTTGTAGCATGCCTGTTGTCATATACTTGCAAGCGCTTCATACCCATACCAAATCAGGTTAGCTTCGCCCGCCCAATCAACAATTCAGAAGGCTTCAGCCGCCCGTGAAACCATCCCTGTTTGCGTTATTATTTGTTGTCATCCTGATACCCCAGCCTGCTCATGCGAAAACCGTTTGTACTTTGGTTGCCGACGTACAAAGCGGTCAGACAATCAGCGAATCCGGTGATTGCGAGACCCGCGTCACACCGGCGTCCACATTCAAGCTTGCCCTTGCTCTCATCGGGTTTGATTCCGGTATCCTCACCACAGCCGGTTCCCCGAAACTCCCGTTCAAGAAGGGATATGTCACCTGGGGCGGCGACAACTGGCGGCAGGACACGACGCCGAAACGATGGATGAAATACTCCGTCGTGTGGTACTCGCAGCACATGGCCAGGAAACTCGGTGCTGCTGCCATCACCGGCTACCTGACCAGGTTCGGCTACGGCAATGTCGATTTCTCCGGTGACAAGGGCCGGGACAATGCTCTTGAGCGGGCCTGGATCGGATCATCACTGAAAATATCGCCCCGGGAGCAGGTTCGGTTCCTGTCACGGATGCTGAATCGCAAGTTGCCCGTAAAACCCGATGCCGTCGACCTGACTGCGAGCATCGTGGAAACGGTCACGCTGGACAGCGGCTGGCTGGTTCGCGGCAAAACCGGTCTTGCCTATCCAAGGCGGGCTGACGGAGGGTTTGACCGGGCGCGGGGCACAGGCTGGTTCGTCGGCTGGGCGACAAAGGGTGACAGGCGCGTGGTTTTTGCTCGGCTGATCAAGGATGAAAAACGCCAGCCGACACATGCATCGCAAAGAGCGCGGGGCAGCCTTCTGAAGGACTTGCCGGATCTGGCTGCAAACTAGTGCAGCATCTACGACAGCAGGCAACCATGCATATCGGGTGTTTTTCTGTGGCACTGTGTCATGGACAATAGCGCGAACACCGTTGTGTCGATTCTGGATACGCTGGGCGGAGCGGGTTTTGCCAGCTGCCTTTTCGGTGGCTGGGCGGAGGAAGTTCTGAAGCTTGCACGACCATGCCGGCATTCGGACATCGACCTGCTGCTTGTGGCACCGTCATGGGACATGCTGTTGCGCAACAACCCGCTGACAGCTCTCGGTTTCACGGAAATTCCGGCAAAGCGGTTTCCGCACAAGCGTGCCTATATCTGCCTGGACCTGATGGTTGAACTGTTTCTTGTCAAACCGGATGGAGACAGGCTGGAGACACTTTTCTGGGGAGATGTGCCCTATGTCTGGTCGTCACCTCTGTGCTGCGAAGCTACCCTCGCGGGCACGGCAATCCAGTGCACATCCATCGAGAACATGGTTCGATTTCGCGCCGAGCATTACTCCCTTCAACCCTGGCGATGGGAGACGTTTCTGCAGGGGCCCCATTAACCGGATCGGCACTGCGCGTCGCGCGAGCTGCCAGTCCTGCAGTGCTTACGCGGCGAGGCGCGCCGTGAGCCAGTCAGCGAAATCGGCGCCTGCCTGCGACAGTTTGGAAAAATCGCGCGCCACCAGCCAGTAGGTGCCGAACTGGAGCGGAACATCGAACAACTGCACCAGGCGGCCGTTTGCCACTTCCCGGGCAACCAGGCGCTTATCCAGAATGCCGATACCCTGACCGTCGAGCATGGCCTGCATGACGAGCCCGGCATCGGCGAACAGCGGCCCGTGCCGGATCGGATCATGTGCAACCTGTGCCGCCGCGAACCACTCCTGCCATAAAATGCGATCCTCCTCGTGCAGTAATGTGTACCGGAGCAGGTCGGCAGGTTGCTTGGGAAACCCCGCTTTCGCCAGAAGATCAGGTGAGGCGACGGGCGCCAGGTGTATGTCGTAAAGCCGTCTGGCCTGGGTGCGCGGCCATTTTGACTTCTCTTCACTGAACCGAATGGCCAGTTCCGCATCACCGGACCGGAAGTCGACCAGGCGGCCATCGGCGTCCACATTCACGTCTATCGCCGGATACCGGTTGCGGAAGTCAGCCAGGTTCTGCACCAGCCACATGGCGGCGAAACCGGGCTCGACGCTGACCGTCAGGACGGCTGTTTCATCGGTCGCCGACAACTGCGTCAGGCAGTCTTCCATCCTGTCGAAGCCATCGGTCAGCACGGCCAGCAGCGTTGATCCTGCCGGTGTCAGCCTTATGCGACGGTGCTGCCGCTCAAACAGCTTTTGCCCGAGGATTGCCTCCAGTTCCCGCACCTGGCGGCTGACCGCGGCCTGCGAGACAAACAGTTCCTCAGCCGCCCTGGTGATGTTCTCCAGCCTGCCCGCCGCCTCAAAGCTGCGCAGAGCGGTCAGGGGCAGTCGTCCGCGTTTCATTCGCATAACCTCAAGTTAATTGAGCGCGATGATTAACTCGTTTGAACACCGCCGGCAAGCAGCGCTTCATGGGTCAAAGGACAAAGGCCGTGGAAGACCTGCTCGAAATACTACAGGATGTTTTCAAATTGCTGACATTTCAGTTTCACGATCCGGGTTGCCGGGAGCTGCGCCTGGATCAGCGGCGCAGACGCAAGCGCCGCAGCAGGAGATGAAGCCTAGCCTTCATAGGCCTCCGGCGTGATCTGCAGGCCGTAGCGCTGGATGAACTTGCGTTTGACCTGGCGCACCAGGTTGGGCTCGTTGTCCGGTTTCAAGCCCTCTGCCACCAGCACTGCGCGGGTAAAATCAATGGCTGTCACCGGTGACTTTTTGGCGATCAGCTCGGTGCCGGTCAGTTCGTTGCGATAGTGCCATTTCGCGCATACTTCATCCAGCAGCATGTCGAGGTCTTCGGCCAGCGTGGCGGCTCTTTGCTGTTTCACCGGCATGGCGGCTGTGTCCTATACGGCTCTGGCCAGCACCAGATGGCCGGGCTGTGGTGTGCCTTCTTCATGGCGCACTGTAATATCGCTTGTGTGCAGCAGGGTAAAGCCTGCCGCGGCCAGGGCGGTCTCAATGTAGGAGAGTTTGTGTACGAAGCGCTGGTGCGGACCGACCATGAAATCGCGCCCTCCCATGACCGCATCCGGCAGCACTTCGGTGGAAAACCCGAACACTGCACTGGCCGTGCCGATGCGCCGGACGCCGGCAAACAGGGCTGCCACATCGCCCAGATAGGGCAGCACGTCGGTGGCTGCAACCAGGTCCCAGGCTTCGTCCTCCACTTCTTCAACGAAACTGACCGCGTCGCCCACGTAAAGCTCATCGTAAAGCTCGTGCTCGGCGGCGAGATCAATCATGTTGGCCGACAGATCGATGCCGGTGCGATTGGACGTCATGTCGGCCAGCGCGACGCCGGCCAGCCCGGTGCCGCAACCAAGGTCGAGCAGCCGGGCATAGGACCCTGAGGCATGATCCAGCAGCGCCTGGCGCATCAACAGCGGCACGTGATAGCCGAGCTGGTCGACGAGGATGTCGTCGAACACGCTGGCATGCTGGTCGAACAGCATTTCCACATAGGCCTCGGGCGCGCGCACCGGCGTATCGCCCAGCCCCATCGCCGCCAGCCGCACCGCCGCGCCGCCGTGATCATCCGGGTCGAGCGCCAGTACACGCGCATAGGCTTTGGCGGCCGCGGCATGGTCGCCGGCCTTCTCCAGCTCCAGGGCTTCATTATAGGCGTCAGCCAGTTCGTCGTCGGGAGTGATCATTTGCGCTATGGTATCGTTGAGCCCATATAGAGATGACTTCGATTTATCCGGAAAGCACCAACCACATTGAGCGATGCCGATCAACAAGAAGCTCCTGTCCGGGTCCGCCTGACCGAAGACGGTGAGCTGGCCAGGGCCTATGCGCTGACGCTGACCGCCATGGATATGCGCGCGCTGCTGGCGTCCGAAGACGGTGGCTATGGAGTTTATGTAGCCCCGGAAGACGAGCTGCGCGCAACATGGGAGCTGGACCAGTATGATACGGAGAACGCCACCGGAGCCGCTGCCGGCAGGAAGCCCATCGCCAAACCGGCGATTGTAGTTGCATTCTCCACGACCGCGCTGGCCTATGCGGCTGTGCTGCTGTTCTTTTTCGGCGCCGCCCGGCGCGGCAGCTTCGGCATCGACTGGGCCGGCGAGGGCGCCATGGTCGCCCATCACGTCATCTCTGACCTGGAGCTGTGGCGCACGGTTACCGCGCTTACTTTGCACCTGGACCTCGGCCATATTGCCAGCAACCTGGCCTTCGGTATCATTTTCGTCTGGCTGCTGGCCAAGGAAACCGGCCCGGGTATTGCCTGGGCCTCGACCGTGCTGGCCGGTGCCGCCGGCAATTGGCTCAACGCGCTGTGGCAGGCCCCCACCCACACCTCCATCGGTGCATCAACGGCGGTGTTCGCCGCCGTCGGCCTGCTGGCCGCCCTGCGCCACAGATGGCGCCCGCCGGAGTTCTCGCTGCGCTACTGGGCCCCTTTGGGCGGTGGCATCATGCTGATGGCGTTTTTGGGGTTTGGTGACGGCAACACCGATATCGGCGCTCACATATGCGGGTTTTTTGCCGGCCTCGCCGGCGGCTACTGGATGTCGCGCAAGGACAAGGCCTGGTTCGGCGACGAGCAACGCCAGGTAGACGGGCTCAAGCTGGCGGGTTTCACGATTGCCGGCGCATGGGCACTGGCGCTGATGTTTTAGGGGAGGTGTGTTATTTACATCGCCCGATTCATTTTGTGGTCGAACAGCTTATCCTCGCTTCGCTCGGGCCGTTCTCCGACCCTGAACAACTCTTGTGATGAATTCTGGAACTAGGCCCGACGGGCCTCGGGCCGGTCAGGCCCGCCCTAGCGGAGCGCAGCCGCAGGCTGCTTGCGTGAGCGATATAAAACACCCCGTTCTCCGACCCTGCACGCCCGTGGTGATGAACTTCTCCGAGACACGAAGTGTCGAGGCAAGCGCGACTGCGCGTCGCACGAAGTGCGCCCTAGCGGAGCGCAGCCGTCAGGCTGCTTGCGTGAGCGGAATAAACCAACCAGCGGCATAACCTAAACCAACCGACCCCACCCTACAGATTGTCATCCTCGGCCTTGTGCCGAGAATCCACCCGTTGCCACTCGCCGCGACCTTCCATGGATCCTCGGCACAAGGCCGAGGATGACAGTCAGTGTTTTACCCATCCATCTCCCGCCGCAACGCCTCGCTCATGAACTCCATGAACGTGTGAATGCGCGCGGCGTTGGCGAGGTCGGCGTGGGTGACGATCCACAGGCCGTTGGTGAATTCCTGATAGGCCACGTCGACCCGCTCGATACCGTCCAGTTCATCGCCGAGATAGGTCGGCAGCATCGCCGCGCCCAGGCCGCGCTGGGCCGCGCAGCCCAGCGCCAGCAGGCTGTCGGTCGTCATCACGATCTTTGCCTTCGGCACAGTGCGGCGCAACCAGCGCCCGGGCGTGCTGTTGGCAAATGTGTCGCCGGGCCCGAGCCAGTCCAGCCCGGCAAGCGTCAGATGCCGCCTGCCGCGCAGGTAGGAGGGCGCGGCATAGATCGCGAACCGGATGTCACCGACATGATCGCCGACCAGTGGTTCCGGTTTCGACTGGGCCGGGCGGATCGCCACGTCGGCATCGCGCCGGGTCAGCGACAGGATGGAGTTGGTCACCGAGACGTCCATGACGATGTCCGGATATTTGCGGTGAAATGCCGCCAGGGGCCTGCCGACAATGGTGTGCAGCAGCGTATCGGTGGTGGTCAGGCGGATGGTTCCTTCCAGTTTCAGGTCCTTGCCGGTGATCTTGCGCTCCAGCCCCCACACCGCCTGTTCAACCGCCTTGGCCGCCTCCAGCAATTGCTGGCCCTCGATGGTCAGCTTGTAGCCGTCGGGCCTGCGGTCGAACACGGTGACCTGCTGCAGGGCCTCGAAAGAGATGATACGCCGCTGCACCGTGGAATGGTTGACCCCGAGCGCCCGCGCCGCCGCCGCCAGCGAACCGTGGTTGGCCACGGCGAGAATGTATTGCAGGTCGCTCCAGTCCAGCCTGTGCATGTGCGCACACCTTTATTGCGAATTTCGGGGGTTAGTGATCGTTGGCGCATAGCCTATTGTGTCAGCACGGAGTTGGGAAGTGGCATCTGGTAAGGAGCAAACAGCATGAAACACATGATCTTGAGCGCAATGGTTGCAGCAGGCGTGATGGCGGGCGCGGGCGTTGCCGTGTCGGGTGAGGCCGAAGACAAGGCCATCAAGGCGCGCCAGGCGGTGATGCAGCTGTACTCGTTCAACCTTGGCAAGCTCGGCGCCATGGTCAAGGGCGAAATGGAGTATGATGCAGCCAAGGCCAAGATGGCAGCCGACAATCTGGTGAAAGCCGCCAGCATCGGCCAGGACGCCATGTGGCCGCAAGGCACGGCCATGGAAGATGCCGGCATGGAAGGCAAGACGTGGGCCAAGAAGGCGGCCTGGGACACCTATCCTGAGGTCGCCAACAAGCATAAGGCCCTGCAGGAAGCCGCCGCCAAGATGGCTGATGCAGCAGGCGGTGGCGTGGACGCCATCAAGGCGGCAATCGGCGGGGTCGGCGGATCCTGCAAAGGCTGCCACGAAGACTTCCGCGCGCCGAAGAAGTAATATACTGACCGGTGTGATCCTCGGGTTTGGGTTTATTTCGCTCACGCAAGCAGCCGCTTTGCGGGGGCGGGCCTGACCGGCCCGAGGCCCGGTCGGCCTAGTTGTTTTTAGTGGTCGAACAGCTTGTCCGCCTGCGGCGGGCCGTTCTCCGACCCTGAACAACCTTAGTGATGAACTGCAATCCGAGGCACTTTAGTGCCGAGGCAAGGCCGACCGGCCGTCGCACGAAGTGCGCCCTAGCGGAGCGCGGCCGTTAGGCTGCTTGCGTGAGCGATATAAAACACCCCGCTCTCCGCACCTGCACAACCCCAGTGATGAATTCCCACTAGGCCCGACGGGCCTCGGGCCGGTCAGGCCCGCCCTAGCGGAGCGCAGCCGCAGGCTGCTTGCGTGAGCGACATAAACTAACCCGCGACATAAACCAAACCGCGAAACTAACCAACCAAACGCAATCTAACCCGCTCGCGGCCTGGCCATACGCTCCACCAGCTCGTCGATCTCGTCCTTGAGCACGCTACCTTCCAGCCCGACAAAGCGGCCTTCCAGCGATATCGAGACAACGCCGTGGATGGCGGCGAACAGGGTTCTGCTGCGGGATGCCAGTTGCTGGTCGGTGAGGTCGGGCTCCAGGGCTGAGACCGGCTCGGTGATGAAGCCCAAAAGCGTGGTGTTCTCCTGCTGGTGCCAGTCCGGCACCTGATGGCCCTCGGGCAGCCGGTGTTCAAACAGCGCGCGCCACAGCTGGTAATGGCTCTGGGCGAACTCTACATAGGCAAAGGCCAGCGCCTTAAGCACCTCAATCGGGTCCGCGAGGCCCTCGCTGGCATCTGTCAGTGCCTGCTTGAGGCGCGACAGGGTGGCGGAGTTTACATGGATGATCAGGTCATCGAGATCGGTAAAGCACTTGTAGATGGTGCCCAGTCCACAGCCTGCATCATTGGTCACATCGCGGGCGCGCAGGCCATCAAGACCCTGGCTTGATATCCGTTTTTCCGCTGCGTCGAGCAGCTTGCGGGTCAGTTCCCGGCGTACAATTTCGCGCTTTCCAGCCACTGTTAACTATCCTTCGGTGTTTAACATGAACGATGTTCACATTTTTCTTGCGCACTGTTCAGTGTTGTGTTTATCTAATTGCGAACACTGTTCACGAACTTGGTTCACACTAACACATGAAGGAAGCAGGAAACATGTTCAAGACCATTCTGACATTGTGCCGCGGCGCCACCCATGCCGCCGAACAGGAATTCATCGACAGGAACGCCCACCTGTTGCTGCAACAGCAGATGCGCGACGCGGGCAGGGAGGTTGCCGCCGCGCGCCAGTCTGTTGCCGTGGCCATCGCCCAGAACAAGCAGGAGCAGGGCCAGCATGAAAAGCTGCTGAAGCGCCTGGCCGAGCTGGAAAGCCGCACGCTCGAGGCCATCGCCCAGGACAGGCAGGACCTGGCCCGCGAGGCGGCGGAAATGATCGCGCTCATGGAAGCCGAACGCGACGCTTCCGAGGAAGCCCAGTCGCAGTTTGTTGCAGAGATTACCCGCCTGAAGGCCAATGTGCGCTCCGCCGAAAGCAAGCTGCGCGAACTGCAGCGCGGCCAGCGGATTGCCGCTGCCACGACCAAGACCCAGAAACTGCGCGCCCAGTCGCCGGACACCGGCATGTCATCACTGGGTGAAGCGGAAGCGACGCTGACCCGGTTGCGGGCGCGCCAGACCCGCATGGATCTCACCGACCAGGCGCTCACCGAAATGGCCCAGACCGGAGATCCGCAGACCACTATCCGCAAGCTCGCCGAAGCAGGTTGCGG
Organism: uncultured Anderseniella sp.; assembly: GCA_947488295.1. GTDB lineage: Bacteria > Pseudomonadota > Alphaproteobacteria > Rhizobiales > Aestuariivirgaceae > Anderseniella. The sequence continues at coordinate 80,414 of CANKYU010000007.1, read as the reverse complement.
CGCGCCTCAGACAACCAGTGCCGACGACGTGCTGGCTCGGCTGACGCGCAAGACTGACAAAAACAAGAAGTCGGGCAAACCGGCGGCTTACCCCTCAAACCCCAAAAAGTTCAAACCTGAAACCAAAGGATCAAAATCATGATTGATCAAGCAACCAACAACTCCCATGCCTGGAACCAGTTCAACCTGGTCAGCTTTGTCATTGCAGCGGTCATGATGGCCGGCGGCATCTTCTTCATGGACGCCGGCTTCGCCGCCAAGGGCTACTATTCGATGAACGCTTTGATGCTGGTGCACACCGCGATCTCGGCCACCAAGACCCTGCGTGACAACCAGGAAGCCAAACGTCTGGTCAACAAGATCGAAGACGCCAAGACGGAGAAACTGCTGATGGACATCAATAAGTAGGAGAAATGACAGGCAGCACAGTCATCCCCGGGCTTCTCCCCCCCGGGGATGATTTTTATATCGCTCACGCAAGCAGCCTGACGGCTGCGCTCCGCGGGGGCGGGCCTGACCGGCCCGAGGCCCGTCGGGCCTAGTTCCGGAGTTCAGCACTCAGGTAATACAGGTTGTTACACACTATTCTGGTCGAACAGCTTTACTCAGCACTTCGTGCTTCGCGCCGTTCTCCGACCCTGAATAACCCTGGTGATGAACGCCCCCGAGGCACGTCAGTGCCGAGGCAAGGCCGACCGGCCGCCGCGCGCAGCGCGCCCTAGCGGAGCGCAGCCGTCAGGCTGCTTGCGTGAGCGAAATAAAACCAACCAAACCCAACCAAACCCAACCCCAACAATCCACCAATTGTCATCCTCGGGCTTGTCCCGAGGATCCATCCGTTTCAACCTGTCGCAAACGCCCATGGATCCCCGGCACAGGGCCGGGGATGACAAGACAGGTGGTAACATCACAAGCTCATGAACCTCGCCCGCTACCTCACCCGCATCCGCTTCATCGGCACCCCGCGCCCGGACCGGGCAACGCTTGCCGCGCTCATGCAGGCACAGCTGCGGTCAGTGCCGTTCGAAAACCTTGACCAGCAACTTCGCATCCCGGTGCCGACAGATGTCGAAAGCGCCTACACCAAGGTGGTGGACAACCACCGCGGCGGCTGGTGTTTCGAGCTCAATGGTCTGTTCCGCTGGGCCCTGACGGAAATCGGCTTCAAGGTCCAGACTCTGGCCGCCCATGTCGGCAATAACGGCGAAAGCCGCACCGCGCGCGCCGATCACATGGTCTTACGCGTGGATTGCGATGAACCGCTGCTGGTGGACACCGGCTTCGGCGGCAGCATGATCGAGCCAGTCCCGCTGCTGATGGCAAACACGCGCCAGCCGCCCTATACCGTGTCGGTGACAGACGAAGACAACGGCTGGTTCCGGTTTTCAGAACAGCTTGCACAAGGCGAGCCCACCTCGTTTGACTACCGGCTGGACCCGGTAGGCGACAGCTATTTCGACGAGATCAGCAAATCCCTGCAGACCGACGAGACCTCATCGTTCCGGCGCATGCTGAAGGCCCAGCGCCGCACCCCTGACCGCCACGTGATCCTGCGTGGCTGTGTGAAGAAGACAATCGGACCGCAAGGCACAAGCGAACAGGTGCTGTCTTCAGGCAGGGCGCTGGTTGACTGCCTGCACGACGACTTCGGCCTGGATGTCCCGGACATCGCCTCTGTCTGGCCGACAATCGCAGGGCGGCACGAGCAGCTGTTCGGGTGAGGTAACAGCGGATTTTCAAGCCGCGCAGCCGCACCTGATCCCGACAAATACAAACTCTGTGAGAAATGTCGCATACAGCCGGTTGTGACCCCGCCAGTATGGGACATCACAAACGAGGGGCGGCCTCGAGGTGAAGCATGACGTATTCGCTGCATAAACGCATTCTCCGGATCGCGGCCCTGGCTGCCGGTCTTCTCGCCCCGCTATCAGCCCACGCGCTCGACGCCAACAACCAGTTCATCTGCACGCTGGTCGGCAATGGCGGCCATAGCGGCACCAATGCCACATCGAACCACCAGCCGAACCTGCAATTGTATGGTACCGACCTTGGCCTGAGCTTCCGGCACCGTCATCGTTTGATCATGCTGTTCGGCGACACTTGGGTACAGAACAATGCGATCTGTTCAGCGCCGCCGTCCGACGATTCCGTCGGTGCGATGTTTTTCGGCCAGGACAACGATCCCGACGATTGTCTGGACCTGCGCTTCCTTAAGGACGCGGGCGACGCCGCCCGGCCAATCCGGGTCTTCAAGAACGGCGTCCAATTGCCGATGGGCGCCCTCAGAACACCGATCACCGGGTGGAGCGACAACCGGCGCGCCTATGGCTATTTTTCCGGCAATAATGAGGTCCAGTGCGGTCCGGGAAACGCCTGTCCGGGTGACCTGGCGTGCGGCGCCTCCAACGTTTGCGTCGATCCAACCAGTTCAATGCCTGAAGCCGCCGCTGCCGAACGCCACGTCTCCCGCACGCCTGGCCCGCTCGGGCTCACGATAAATCGCTACAGAGTGCGGCACACCTTCGTGACCGGCAAGTTCCTCAACGCGACGGCGCGAACCGTAAAAACCTTCAACGAGAACAACCCGGCTGCCAACGACTACACCGCGCCGGCCTCAGGCTTTGGCCTGTCCACCGGCGAGCTTCTCATGTGGGGCCGGCCAGCATTCGCTGCCACTGCGGGCACCACGGCCGATCTTTATCTGCTGCATCATCCGCTTCCCGGCCTGCAGGGACCCTCAGGCCCGGCAAGCTGGCAACCGCGCTATTTCGCCGGGCTGAAAGCCGGTCAGCCCGTCTGGAGTGACGATCAGGCTGACGCCGTGCCGGTCATTGAAGACGAACAGGTCGGCCAGGTCCTGCAGCACTCGATTGCCTGGGTGCCGAGCCTGAACCAGTTCGTCATGCTGTATGGCGGCCGCCTGCCGTTTCCCTTCACCATTGTGCCCAACGACCCCAATGCCGGTATCCGCCTGCGCACGGCGCCGCATCCCTGGGGTCCCTGGTCCGATCCGCAGCTCATGTGGAATGCAACCGCCGAGGGCGCCTATGGCGGCTGCCCGGACGGCGTCCTGTACCCGGCGCTGGGCGGCGGCTGCGCCCAGACTGATCCGTTCCGGCCCGGTGGTCTGAACATGTGCCCGGCACCCTCGCCAAACCCCAATTTGGATTTCGGCGTCGAATACGGGGTCAACATCCTCTCGACATTCACCAAGCCCGGACCTGAGCCGAACTCCGCAACCATCTACTGGAACATCTCGACATGGAACCCGTACCGGGTCGTGCTGATGAAAACCACGCTCACCACGCCGTAGGGCGCACGACGCTCACGCACATCTGCAAATTATCACGAACGCAAGTTGATCAGGAGGTCAAAAAATGAAATTTCGAATCCGCAGAGAAACCGTTCTTGCAGCTTTGATGCTTGTGGCGCTTGGCACAGGTCAGGCACGCGCCGACAGTTCCGTAACGCCGGTTAACGACCGAAGCACCTGGCCTGAAGGCACGCCGCGCAGCGATGCTGCCGTAGACCTGGGAAGGCACCTGTTTTTCGATCCGCGCCTTGTGCTGTCAGAAGACCAGTCCTGCGCCAGCTGCCACAGCCCGCATGCGGGATATGCAGACGGTGTGGCGCTCGACCTGAGCGGCCACAAGGACTGGAAACGCGCAAAGCGCAATTCGCCAACTGTCTATAACCTGACCGATGCACCGGTTGTTCACTGGGACGGACGCACACCGGCCGGCCAGTGCCTGAAGGCTGAAGACACCGGGATCGAGACCTGCCTGGAGCCGCTGGAGGCCCAGGCATTCAAGTCCACGCGCTCGCGCAAGATACTGAAGGGCTTCCTGCCGAAGGTGAAGGCCGAGCCAGCCTATCAAGAGATGTTCAGACAGGCCTTCCCGCCTGAAGGTGACGTAACGCATCTGAACATCGCGCTGGCCATCGCCGCGTTCGAGCGCACGCTGGTCAGCAACAACTCCGCCTATGACAAGTACATGGCCGGCGACAAGCAGGCCCTGTCCATCGAGGCAAAGCGCGGCCTGGCGATCTACGAGGGCAAGGGAAACTGTACGGCGTGTCACAGCGGCCCGAACCTGACCGACTGGCAGTTTCACAATATCGGCGTCGACAGCGATGATGAAGGCCGCGGCGCGAAAATGAAAACCGAGGACGAGAAAAGGCAGTTTCGCGGCGCCTTCAAAACCCCCGGACTGCGCAATGTGGCATTGACCGCACCGTACATGCACAACGGTTCCATCGGTACGCTTGAAGGTGTGGTGGAGTTCTACGACCGTGGCGGTGACCGCGATGCCAACCTGTCGCCCCTGATCGAACCCCTGGGCCTGACCGACCGCGAAAAATGGGACCTTGTCGCGTTCCTCAATGCACTTACGCATACGGTCAAGGTTAAGGTTCCCGATATTCCCGGTCTCGCGGCTAAATGATGACATGAGATGTATTGGTGCGGATAGCATTCCTGTGCGGATACCGTCCATTGCTGACTTCCGTTGTGGGACGTAAACGCTGCGGTGCGGCCTCTCGTTCCGAACCTACGCAAGTGAACAGGCAAATCTGTCAATCACCATCAATAACTTTCTCTGCAAGCAAAACGCCAGCTTCGAAATCAGATCGCGTCAACTCAGAGACTTTCCTACCAGCCTCATGGTGAAACATTGTCATTGCCAAGTGCCAACGACTTTCATGATTCGATAAGTCGATCAGGTCACCTTCGCCGACCGTTTACTGTCAGAACCTATCAAAATGATACTATTATCATCACGGCCTCTTAATTGGGACGGGATAAGGTTTCGCCCGAGTTTTTTGAATTCGAAGGGGACGCGTCATGTGGAATATTGTCAAACCGATCATCGGGGTTTTGTTGCTGGTTGGTGCGCTGAACGGTGCCAAAGAGATGGTTTTGGGTGACAATACCGCCAACCGCGACATGGAGGCGACGGCGACGATTGATACGCTCAGCGCAAACACACTCCGCGTAACCCGCCTTGCAAAGAAGGTGGATCACTACATCAAATACTCATTTCGCGCTCACGACGGCGAGCTTTACACAAAGAGCTATTCGATTTCGCCGGCAGAATACTCATCCTTGCGCGAAGGCCAGAAAGTCCGGGTCATGTATCATTCGAACAACCCGTCGATCAACGCGATCCCGTCTCTGCGCACCTATAACAGCGTTGAAAAAATGGACGCGATCAGTCCTGCCAGCTTTCCGGTCATGCGCGGCATTCTGTTGTTCCTGTTCTCGGTTCTCGGTGGTTACCTGGTCTGGGGCGGCGTGTCGGGATATCTCTCGCAGTCAGGCGGCGGTGTGGCACAAAACGACAATGTTGCAAGGCGCCTCAATTCGGTCAGCACCGCAGGTGCAACCGGCTTTGGCAAGCGTCAGTAGATTTACTCTCCGGTTGTAGGGTCAAACCATGAAACTGATCGCTGGCGCCGCTGTTGCCTGTGTCTGCCTTGCCGCCGGAATCGCGGTCGCGGTTACAGAAAAGTCAAAGCACCTGAAGGATTTCGTCTACGAAACAGCCACCGCAGACGAACAGACCGAATGGCTTTACCGGCAGGGAAAACTCTACCGGCGCGACATTGCCGGCAATCTTCCGAACGGCTGGGGCTCAGCGCCCAGGCTTGAGGTGACCGGTGTCGACGTGGACCGGACCGCGCGGGTGATCCACTATCGCATCGAAGCGCGCGAGCAGGCCCATCTCGCAGATGACGCGGCAACGGTCGAGCACAAATGGCTGAAACAGGCCTGCCTGACATTCATTCACGGAGCGCTCTACCGGACCGGGGTCAGCGTTATCGATTCATTCCATTTGATGGACGGCAGCCGGGTGTTTCAGGTCGTCATCTCACCAAGCCGCTGCGACGCGATCTATCCTCCGGTCAAACTGTCAGGCGACATGTCCTGATTAAAGCGGGTCGCCAACTCCTCCAGACGCGAAACAAAACGAAATCCATAGCAACATGGGTGCACATGAACCCGTAAAGTTGCCCGAGTACTCTGAAAACATTTTTGATTTAAGCGCCTGCCACGTCGACGACAAGTTCGTTTCTGCGCGGGAGATCGGCGCCACGCCGTTGACATGTGATACCCGCGGCTGAGACACCAAAGATGAGAAGGCGTTTCAGACTTGCGGGATCAAGAGCGTCAAGTGCGGTTTTGGGAGCGCTCTTTCCGTCCTCTGCCAACTTCGCTAACACAGCCGCCTGGAAGCTGTCTCCCGCACCGACCGTATCCACGACATCGGTTGCCGGAGGCTCGACCTGAACAACATCTCCTGATCGGTTCCACGCCGAAACTTTCCTGGAGCCATCGGTGACGATAACCAGCCTGACACCAAGATCAAGCCAATCTGCCACTTTGGACTCCACGCTGGCGCTGGTGTACAGCGCTTGCATATCTTCCGTGCTGATCTTCAGCAGGTCTGCTCTGGCGGCATATTCGGCCAGCCGTTCTCGCCAGATATCAATGTCCGGTTCGACGTTGAGGCGTACATTCGGATCGACGGAAACAAATCTGCCCCCGGCCATGTGAAGAAGGGATGAAACTGCATCGGCGACAGGGCGTACGACAAGCGAATAAGAGCCGAAGTGTATACCCGTAATCTCATTTCCAATGGTTGGCAGGTCCTGTGGATGGACGTTGCAGTCAGCCGAGCCCAACCCGTAGAAGACATAGCCGGGGTGGCCATGTCGGTCGATGCCGACCAGGCTCAACGTTGTTCGATTGCCGGAACGAACCAGATATTTCGTCGACACATTCTCGCGCTCCAGCGTCGCTGCCAGCCTTTGCCCCAGCATGTCATAGGAGATGCCGGTGAGCAGCGCAGACTTGCCTCCAAGTCGCGCTATGCCGATGGCCACATTGAAAGGTGAACCACCTGCGACAGCCTCCATTTTGAAAGCACTGGCATCCGTCTGATCATCCGAAAAAATATCGAACAGCGCTTCTCCGCACACGAGATACATCAACCTGCTCCTTCCGGGGTCCTGACCCTAGTCATGCAGATAAACTTCCAGGGCCTTCCGGCTGCCATCGCTCCAAATGAGGGAGAGCCAACGCTCAAAAGCAGCGGTGAATTGTGGCGCATTTACAAGATCACCATACAGGTGCTGCTGCTCGAGCCAGGCAAGAGGCCTGTCTCGCGCCTTGCGCGCCGCTAGCTGAAGCTGGATCCAGTTGGCATCGTTGGGTTCGATTGTTGTCCCGTCCTCGCGCACACCTTCGCACAGGCGGGCCCAAATCGCCTCGAGCAGGGCAAGCCCCTGTACCGGCGCACCGTTCTCAAGCCCATCGCGCAGGATGGGCAGAACAAATCCCGTATGGCGGGAGGAGCCGTCGGACACCACCCGGCGGGTCGTGTCGACGATGGCCGGATTTGAAAAGCGCTCGGCTACCAGGTCGACGTATTCATGTGGGGCCATCTCAGGCACTGGTTCAACGAGCGGCGCAATCTCCGTGTTTTGTACTTTGCGAAAGAACGCATGAATGAGCGGATGCGACATGCAATCGGAAATCGTCGCTACGGAGAGGAGTTCGCCAGGGCAGGCTACGATCTGATGGCCCGCATTGAGAATGCGGATCTTCATGGTCTCATGAGCATGAACGCTGCCGGAAAACACGACACCGACCCGCTCCCAGCAGGGACGCCCGGCACAGAAATCATCTTCAATGACCCACTGACGGTATTTTTCGTGCGTCACCGGCGCATTGTCTTCAATTCCGAAAGACGCTGCGATCGCAATTTCTTTCGGACTGGTAGCGGGTACGATGCAATCGACTACGGAATTTGGGAAGCTGCAGTTCTTGTCAATCCAGTCTGCCAGGTTCGGATCGGCAAGTGCTGCCAGTGACGTCACTGTCTGACGCAAAATGGCCCCGTTACCCCGCAGGTTGTCACAGCTCAGCGCCGTAAGCGGACCAAGTCCCGTGTCGCGCCGGTGCCGAAGCGCGGCAACTATCGCGCCGAACGCGGTTCTGGGCCGGTCGGGAAACTGTGCATCGTGTATGATGTCGGGGTGTTCGGCATCAAACGTTCCACTGACCGGGGCGGAATAATAGCCGCCCTCCGTAACGGTCAGCGAGACGATCCGTATCGCCGGATCGCCCAGTGTCCGGATCAGTGCCGCGTTGTCAGCCTCGACTTCAACAAAATCGATCATCGAACCGATGATTTCGGCGGACTTTCCAGACGGGCCCAGTTCAACCAGGGTGGTCAGATAGTCTTGCGCCTGCAACTTCTCGCGCTGTGCCGCATCGGCCTCACGAACTCCGGCGCCGATGATCGCCCAGTCATTGCAACGACCCTCGTCGAGCAGTCGATGTACATACCAGGCCTGGTGTGCACGATGGAAATTGCCAAGGCCGATATGAACAATGCCCGGTGTCAGCCGGCTGCGATCATAGCCGGGTCGCCTGACCTGGATCGGCATTTCCTTCAATGTTGAGTTGGTAAGCTGAATCAATCCGCTGCCGTGTGCAATTTGTGTTGTCGCCGGGTCTTTTCCCGCAAATCCGTTCATTCGCTTCGAAGACCACCAGTATCAAATTTGTGGATGACATCGTCACGAGGTGTGAGGTGGATCCGGTCCCCGTGTCTGAAGCCGACTTCACCACCCGCGCGAACAGTAATGGTATCGGCAAGTCCGGTCTCATGGACATGGAGGAACGTGTCTGAACCGAGATGCTCCGACACCCCGACAACGCCCGCCCAGGACCCCTTTTTTTCCGTGACCATGATGTGCTCAGGCCGGATGCCGACTGTGTGTGCACCGTGTTTTTCAGCTTCCTTGCCGGCAATGAAGTTCATCTTCGGGGAGCCGATGAACCCTGCAACAAACAGGTTGCGGGGAGTGTGGTAGAGCTCAAGCGGACTGCCCACCTGCTCGATGTGGCCGGCCCGCAACACGACAATCCTGTCTGCCATAGTCATGGCTTCGACCTGATCGTGGGTGACGTAGATCATCGTGGTCTTGAGCCGCTCGTGAAGCTCGCTGATTTCGAGACGCATGCCGACGCGCAGGGCAGCATCAAGATTGGACAGTGGCTCATCAAACAGGAATGCTGCCGGTTCGCGCACGATGGCGCGCCCGATAGCGACGCGCTGACGCTGGCCGCCGGATAACTGCCCCGGCCGCCGGTCAAGATAGTCGGTGAGGTTCAGCACCGAAGCGGCACGTTCAACCCGGCGATCCTGTTCCGCCTTGTCCAGCTTGGCCATGCGTAGCGGAAACGAGATATTTTTTCTCACTGTCATGTGCGGATACAAAGCGTATGACTGGAACACCATGGCAAGGCCCCGTTTTGCCGGAGAAACCTGCGTGGCGTCTTTTCCGTCAATCTCAATTGTGCCGGCTGTCACATCCTCCAGTCCCGCAATCAGGCGCAGCAATGTCGACTTTCCACAGCCGGACGGACCGACAAAAACTGTGAACTCGCCATCTTCAATTGTAAGGTCAAGTGGTGGAATGACCTCCGTGTCGCCGAAGCTCTTGGATACCTTGTTAAGTACGATACGGCCCATGTCATTCTCCTCACTTCACCGCGCCGAATGTCAGGCCGCGGACAAGTTGCTTTTGGCTGAACCAGCCAAGGATCAGTATTGGCGCGATCGCCATGGTCGAGGCCGCACTCAGCTTTGCGTAGAACAGCCCTTCCGGACTCGAGTAACTGGCGATGAATGCGGTCAGTGGTGCAGCCTTTGCCGCCGTCAGATTGAGTGTCCAGAATGCTTCATTCCATGCCAGGATAAAGTTCAAAAGGACAGTTGAAGCAATGCCGGGAATGGCCATTGGTGTGAGCACATATATGAGCTCCTCACGCAGCGAGGCGCCGTCCATGCGTGCCGCTTCGAGGATCTCAACCGGAATTTCCCGGAAGTAGGTGTAAAGCATCCAGACGATGATCGGCAGGTTGATCAACATCATGACGATCACCAGTCCGAGGCGCGTGTCGAGAAGCCCGAATTTTATGAACAGAAGGTAGATTGGATAGAGCACGCCAACTGCCGGCAGCATTTTGGTCGACAACATCCAAAGCAGGATGTCTTTGGTGCGTCTTGAGGGTACGAACGCCATCGACCAGGCGGCAGGTATGGCAATGACGATGCCAAGCAAGGTCGAACCGCCGGCGATGATCACCGAATTCATCAGGAAGCGCATATAGTCAGAGCGTTCCTGCACAATCGAATAGTTCTCCAGTGTCCAGTCGAAGCCCAGGAACAGCGGCGGATCATTGATCGCCTGTGCTTCTGTCTTGAAACTGGTCAGGATCGTCCACAGGATCGGGAAGAAGATCAGAAGACCGATTCCCCAGGCGACAACCGTATTGATGATCATGCGTTGATTGGTGAATGATTTGGCCATGACTGCTTCCTCATGCGTCCAGGTTCTTGCCGACAATGCGCATCAGGAAATACGCAACGATGTTGGCAAGGACGATTGCATAGACGCCACCGGCGGATCCCAACCCGACATTCTGGCTCTCCAGCACACGCTGGAAGATCAGATAGGTAAGCGTTCGGGTGCCGAATGCACCTCCCGTGGTGACAAATATTTCCGCAAAGATCGACAGCAGGAAGATAGTCTGGATCAGTATGACAATAGCGATGGCGCGGCTCAGATGAGGCAGGACAATGTAGCCGAACCGGGCCAGCACAGGAGCGCCATCCATTTCCGCGGCCTCAAGCTGTTCGCTGTCCAATGATTGAATGGCGGTCAGGAGAATCAGTGTGGCGAAGGGCAGCCACTGCCATGACACTATCATGATGATGGAAAATAGCGGGGCATCGCTCAACCATTCGACAGGTTGGGCGCCAAAGAACTTCCAGAGGTGAGCCAGCAACCCGTTTACCGGATCCATGAACATGTTCTTCCAGACCAGCGCCGAAACGGTTGGCATGACGAAGAACGGGGCGATCACGAGAATGCGGACAATGCCTTGTCCCCACATGGGTTGATCGAGCAACTGGGCCAGCAACACACCAAGCACGACGGTAATCAACAACACTCCGATTACGATGATGAGTGTCGACTGAATACTAGGCCAGAAGGCGCTTGAAGTGACAAATCTGACGTAATTGTCGAAACCGGCCCAACCCAAGTCACCGCCGCGCAGGGGCAGGTACTTCTTGAATGAGAAATACAGGGTCATTGTCAGCGGGACCAGCATCCATCCCAGGAGCAGGATCACTGCTGGAGCCAGCATGATGCGGGCAGCTGATCGAGATTGCTGAGTAGCCATGGCACGTCTCCACATTCCAGCGGCAGAAGCCGTTGCGAGAACAGACCTGGGTGAAACCCGGAAGGAGCCGCGGTGTGGCGGCTTCTCCGGACGCTGGGCGGATCGTCAGTACCCGGCGGCTTCCATTTCTTCCGCGGTCAGGGCCTGCGCCTTTGCCAGGGCCTCATCTGCGGTCTGCTGACCGGCCAGCGCGGCTGAGAATTCCTGACCAACCTGAGTGGCGATGCCCGCAAACTCGGGGATCGCGACAAACTGCACACCGATATAGGGCACCGGCTTGACGGTCGGATTGGTCGGGTCTGCAGAATTGATACTGTCGAGAGTCATCTTTGCAAACGGCACCTTGGCATAGTCCGGATTCTCGTAAAGCGACTTGCGGCTACCCGGTGGTACATTTGCCCAGCCTTCTTTCGAGGCAACAAGCGCAAGGTAGTCCTTCGAAGTGGCCCATTGAATGAACTCCTTCGCCGCAGCCTCTTTTTGCGTTCCGGCCGGAATGGCCAGCGCCCAGGCCCACAGCCAGTTGCCGCGCTTGCCCATGCCGGTGTCGGGCGCCAGCGCAAAACTGACCTTGTCGGCAACGGTCGAGTCCTTGGGGTTGGTCACAAAAGAGGCAGCGACCGTTGCATCGATCCACATGCCGCATTTGCCCTGCTGGAACAGCGACAAGTTCTCGTTGAAGCCGTTTGTCGACGCGCCTGGAGGCCCGGCATCTGTCATCAGGTCGAGGTAGAAGGTTAGTGTGGTCTTCCATTCCGGGCTGTCAAACTGGGGCTTCCAGTCTTCATCGAACCAGCGCGCGCCAAAGGAATTGGCTGTCGCTGTCAGGAACGCCATGTTTTCGCCCCAGCCGGCTTTGCCACGCAGGCAGATGCCATAAATCTCGTTGTCTTTGTCTGTCATTTTGCGTGCCGCATCTGCGACGAAGTCCCAGGTCGGTGCATCAGGCATTTCCAACCCGGCTTTCGACATCAGGTCAGTGCGGTACATGATCATCGAACTCTCACCGTAGAAAGGTGCGGCGTAGAGTTGACCGTCGAGCGATAAACCGCCGCGCATAGCCGGCAGAATGTCGTCGATGTCGTAGGATGCAGGCAAGTCGTTGAGCGATAGCAGCCACCCCTGCTTGGCCCAGATCGGCGTTTCGTACATGCCAATGGTCATGACATCGAACTGGCCACCCTTGGCGGCGACATCTTGCGTCACACGCTGGCGAAGAACGTTCTCTTCAAGCGTGACCCACTCAACCTTGTGGCCGGTTTTGGCGGTAAATTCTTCAGTGAGACCTTGCATGCGGATCATGTCGCCATTGTTCACAGTGGCAACAGTGATAGTCTCGGCGAATGCGCTGGTAGCGGTGGCGAAGGCGAGCATGCCTGCAATCGCGACGGATGATTTTATCTGCATCTTGTGTCCTCCCCTATTGTTTTGATTTTTCTTTAGCCAGTACCAAAATCGGCAATACTGAGTCAACATAAAACTTACGCGCGTAAAGTTTTATTTGACATCAGGCGGATGCCCGCATCACTAACTTGCCTTCAAACAGTGTTTCGCTGCGCGTGCCGGATAGTCCGCCTTCGACGAGCAAAAACAGGGTTTCGACGCTGCGCTCAGAGATGGCTGCATAGTCCTGGGCGATGGTTGTCAGGGGTGGGCAGGTGAATTTTGCAAACGGATGGTCGTCATGCCCGGCAACGCGCAGCGAACATTCCGAGCTTCGTCCCACGCGAATGCCCATTTCAAGACAGGCAGACATGAAGCCGATTGCCAGCCTGTCATTGCTGCACAGGACTGTATTTGTTGGTAGTTTTTGATTGCGTATTACCCGCAGCCCACCGTCGTAACCAATATCTTCAAAGTTCCAATCCGAGCCGTCCAGGCGAACGATGTGTGGCTCCAGGCCCCTCTGTTCCATGGCCTGCTTGTAGGCATTGCGGCGCTTGTTGGCATTCGGGTTTACCGGTTGCGTCTCCAGGAGACAGGGTGGCTCACCGGTGCGGCACAGATATTCCACCATCAGCGGCACGGATTGGAAATTGTCTGACCCCACGAATGCTGCTCCGAGGCCTTCAATGTTACTATCGAACAGAACAGTGGGTACATCCCGGCAAAATTGTTCCACAGTCGAGTGATCAGAGCCGCGCCCGAGAGGGGCCAGTAACACGCCGGCTGGTTTCAGAGATCGCAGACTGTTCAGGATTTCGTTCTCAAGTTTCTGCTCGCCATGCGAGCTGAACAGGATTGGCCAGAAGCCTGCATCGATACAGCGCCGCTCGATAACACGGGCAATTTCAGCAAAGAACGGGTCGGCAAGGAAAGGTACGACAATGCCGATGTTCTTCGTCATTTTCCTGTTCTGGTTTATGGCAAAAATGTTCGGCCGGTAGTCATGACGTTCCAACGCCATTTCAATCTTCGACCGGGTCGACTGACGAACGCTGTTTGGATCGTTGAAGTATTTAGAGAGGGTTGGGCGGGATACACCGCTGAGCGCGGCGAACTCCTCCATGCTCCTGACCTTGTTTCCACTCATCGCTTAGCTGTTTCCCAAATTCTCCAAACTTTACAGTCCGGCCAGGACTGGCAGGTTCGAATACACCGTGTCGGTTTCAAAAATTAACGCGCGCAAATTTTATTCTTCACATTATTCATGCTTGCGGGATGGGTCAAGGATGGCGCTTCCATATCGGCGTTGATCAATTGAGCCAATCGAATCCACCCGAAATGTGATGAACCGAAAGTGCACCGTCTGACCGAAAGTTTCGGGCATCTGGCTGCAGTCTTATTTGGAAGCGCCATGAGCACTTGTACAAGTTACGCCTTCAAACTTTCAGAGTGCCTGCAAGGTGGGTTGCGTCGATCAGTTGAATCAACAGCGCTTAGCTGATCTTCATTCGCAACTGCAATGAATGACCGCTTCGCGCCGGTTGTCGCCAACTGTCGAATTTCTTGTTGGCGCAAACCAGGTCGCAGTCGCAGCTCATCCTGACAACCGGAACCGGCCCTGCGGAATGTCATACCGTGCCTCGACCGCTGCTGCAGCGACCACCGTCAGTTGGCTGTTCGCCTCGTCCGGAACATTCAACCCGCCCTTGACCGCGGTAACTGTCACTGTGCCATAAGGCAGTTGCTTCGCCACCGCACCGGTGTCCACCTGCTCCGGTTTCTGCACACCGATGGTGACGTTGACCACCATCTTTGTCGGGTCCAGGTCGAGGGACTTGTATAGTGACAGCGACGAATGGTGCAGGCAGTCCTGCACCGCGCGGATGGCGGCTTTGGTGTAGTCTTCGCCGTACAAATCGTTGCCGGTGCCCATTTCCAGGATGAGACGTTTTTCAGCCATGGCTAATCCCTTCATTTGGTATCTACCTCCTCCGCGATGTCGAAATAGACGACCGCTGCCGCATTGGCCATCACCGTGGTGTCGCCGTTTTCCTTTTCGATGTCGAGGCCGCCGTGTTTGACAATGACCTTGGCTGAGCCGTAGGGCAGCACGGCAGCGACTTCATCCCTGTCCACCTTGTCGGGCTGCGCCACGCCGATCAGCACTTCCACCTGCATGGCGTCGCGCGGAAAGCCGAAAGCGTCGGCCATGGAAAGCGAGTTATGCCACAGCGCGTCCTTCAGGGCGCGCACCGCCGCCTTGGTGTAGTCCATGCCGTGCAGGTCGGTGCCCATGCCGAATTCCATGGCAACGCGTTTGAGGGTCATAAGGGTTTGGTCCTTCTCGGTAAGCTCTAATTCCGTGCCGCCAGCACGCACTCGCGGATGATACGGCCGATCAGGTGGCAGTCGTCCAGCGAGAAGGTGAGCGGCAGGCGCATGTCTATCAGGGTGGACAATACCTTATCCGTTTTCGGCAGCGACTGATTGCCGGCATAGGTCCAGCTGTCATGGCGCGAGGTGAAGGCCACCGGCTCATCGGCGCCGAACCATTTCAGCTCGACCCCGCGCGCCGCCGTCGTTTTCAGCAGCTTGTCGATTTGGTCGGGCGTGAACGTCGGCACATTGAACTGGAACGAGCTGGCGACGAAGTGTTCCTTGTCGGGCCGGTGCGGCAGGCGCACATAGGGCACATAGGACAGTTCGCTGGCCATGGCGTCATACTGTTCGTTCCAGCGCCGGCAGTTTTCATCGAGCAGTTTCAGTTGCGGGCGCAGCAGCGCCGCCCGCAGATTGTCCAGCCGCCCGGAACAGTTGGGCGTTTCCAGCCGGATTTTCAGGAACACCTCTTCCGGCGGCGAGGCCAGATGGCGGCCATACAGCATGTAGGAGCCCGACAATATGGTGGCCCGCGCGATCAGTTCCGCGTCTTCGGAGACCAGAAAGCCGCCTTCGCCGGAGTTCATGTGCTTGTAGGTCTGGGTGGAATAACACGCGGCAATCCCGTGCAGCCCGGATTTTACGCCACCCCATGATGCGCCCATCGTATGGGCGCAGTCCTCGATGACGGCCACGTTTGCCTCGTTGCAGATCGACATCAGCGCATCCATGTCGCAGATATGCCCGCGCATATGCGACAGCATCAGCACGCGTGCCTTGCTGGATTGTATCTTCTTCCTGAGGTCATCCAGATCGATGACCAGGTTTTCGGTGACCTCGACCAGAACCGGATGCCCGCCGGCACCGGCGATGGAGCCCGGCACCGGGGCCAGGGTAAAACCGTTGGTCAACACCGCTTCGCCGGGCTGCAGACCGAAAGCGCGCAGCGCCGTGGTCAGGGCATAACCGCCCGATGTGACGGCCAGGCAGTAGTCGACGCCCATATAGGTGGCATATTCCTGCTCCAGCAGCGCGGTTTCCGACGTCTCGCCCGGCCCGGTATTATAGCGGTGCAGGCGGCCGGATCGCATGATCTCGACGGCGCGCTCGATAGCATCGTCGGGGATCGGTTCCTGCTGGGTGAAGGTGCCGGTGAATGTGTCTGTCATGGCGACAGCATAGCGCCAAAACGGTTAGTTGACGCAAGCGCCAATCACAATGTGATTTGGTGCCAAACCGCAAGACTCTCACCACACCGTCGTCATTCCCACGAAAGTGGGAATCCAATCCACGCCGCATATATGTGCCGATCTGGTATTGGATCCCCGTTTCCACGGGGATGACGGTTGTGGGTGTTTCACATATCCCGCCCGGCGCTCTGGTCAGTTGTCTTCTAGGACAGCCCTGATCTCGTCCGCTGAGAACCCGGCCTCTGCCAGCACCTCTTCCGTATGCTGGCCCAACACCGGGGCAGGGCGCTTGACGCCGGCCGGGGTGCCGTGGAATTTCACCGGCGCGCCGATGGTTTTCACCGTACCGGCCACAGGATGCTCGACCTCCGGCACCATGTCGCGGGCGATGGTCTGCGGATCGGCGTGCATTTCGTCGATTGCCAGCACCGGACCTGCCGGGACACCCGACGCCTCCAGAGCCTCCAGCCAGTGCTGTGTGGTCTGCGGTTTGAAATAAGGCGCCAGCGCATCGGCCAGGTCGGCGCGGTTTTCCATGCGGGTGCGGTTGGTTGCAAAGTTAGGGTTTTCAGCCAGATGTTCCGCGTCGATCACCTTCAGCATGCGCTCCCAGTTGGTCTGGTTGGCTGCGCCCAGGTTGAGCCAGCCATCGGCGGTCCTGAACGCTTCATAGGGTGCGTTGAGCGGATGGGCTGAACCCATAGGCCCGGGCGCGGTCCCGGTGGCGAAACAGATTGCCGACTGCCAGTAGGTGTGGGTGATGCCGGCTTCAAACAGCGATGTGTCGACCCTCTGGCCCTCGCCGGTCTTCAGCTTGTGGGCATAGGCTGCCGCACAGCCCATGGCGCCGAGGATGCCGGCGGTGATATCGGAGACCGGCGCGCCGACCTTGACCGGCGGGCGGCCAGGCGCCTCGCCGGTGATCGACATCAGCCCGGACATTCCCTGGGCGATCAGGTCAAAGCCGCCGCGCTCGCGATAAGGCCCGGTGCGGCCAAAGCCGGAGATTTCGCAATAGATCAGGCCGGGATTGATTTTCTTCAACTCGTCATAGCCGAGTCCGAGCTTTTCCATGGTGTCATGTCGGTAGTTCTCGATCAGGCAGTCGGCTCCTTCGATGAGCCGGATCAGCGCGGCTTTTCCCGCTTCTGTCTTCAGGTCCAGGCGGATGCCGCGCTTGTTGCGATTCATCATCATGAAGGCGGCGGACTCGCCCTCGATGTCCGGCGGCAGGAAACGCCGCGTATCATCGCCGTTGGGCCGTTCCACCTTGATCACGTCGGCGCCCATGTCGGCCAGCATCAGGCCGGTGACGGGCCCGGCCATGATGTGGGCCATCTCGATGACCTTCATGCCCTTTAAGGGGCCGGTGTTCGGTACGCTGCTCACTTGCCCTTCCAGTCCGGCTTGCGCTTGGCCAGGAAGGCTTCCATGCCTTCGCGGAAATCGTCGCTCATATAGCACTGGACGATCAGGTCGTGATCATCGCCGTCTTGGCCGACGCGCAACCGCCTGAGCGCTTCCTTGGTGGCGCGCATGGTCAGCGGTGCGTGGCCTTTCAGTGTCTCCGCCAGTTCATGGGCGCGGGCCAGCACGGCTTGCTTGTCGTCGTGCAGTTCCGACACCAGCCCCAGCGCCAGCGCCTCGTCCGCCTCGATCAGGCGCGAGGTGAAGATGATCTCCTTGACCCGGTGTGCGCCCAGCATGGACGACAGCCGTGCCAGGTTGTTGTTGGACAGGCAGTTGCCGAGCGTGCGGGCGATGGGAAAGCCGAAGCGCATGTCACGCGCGCCGATGCGCAGATCACAGCACGCGGCAATGGCCGCGCCCCCGCCGGTGCACGCGCCTGAAATGGCGGCAATGGTCGGCACCGGTACCGCTTCAAGGGCGGCCAGCACCTTGTCGATGCGAGCCTCATAGTCGAGCGCATCCTGCGGCTTGGAGAAGTCGCGAAAGGAAGAGATGTCGGTGCCGGCGGCAAACGCCTTGTCGCCGGATCCAGTGATGATCATGGCGCGCAAATCTTCATTGCCTGCGGCGCGGTCGCAGATATCGCGGATGGACTCGTACATGGCAAAGGTCAGCGCATTGCGCGCCTTTGGCCGGTTCAGCGTGATCACGCCCATGCCGTTGTCTTCGCTCCACAACAGGTCGTCAGTGTCAGTCATCTATGTTTCCTCAGGACCGGTAGAAATATTCCACCAGGAACATGGGTATGGCTGGAACATAGGTGCACATCAACAGCACTGTCATCAATACCGCGATGAACCAGATATTGACCCGCGTCACGTCCCAGATATTGGCCTTGGCGATGGAACATGCGGTGATCAGCACCGAGGCCACCGGCGGGGTCTGCTGACCGATGGCCAGGTTCAGTGTGACCACCAGGCCGAAGTGCACCGGATCGATGCCGGCCTGCACGATCAGCGGCACCACGATCGGCACTACCAGGATAATGGCCGCAGCCGAGTGCAGGAAGAAGCCGATGATCAGGAAGAAGATGTTGAGGATAAGCAGGATGACATACTGGTTGTCGGTGATCGACAAAAGCTGTGACGCCAGTTCCTGCGGCACCTGGGCCCGGGTCAGGAAACCGCCGACCAGCACCGATGCCGCCACCAGCACCATGACGACAGCGGTCTGCATGCCGCCGTCCAGCATGGCCTTGTAAAGTTCTTTCAGGTTGGTTTCGCGGTACCAAAAACCGATGCCGATGGACACCAGCACGGCCAGGCCGGCTGCTTCGGTTGCGGTAACAAAGCCGCCGAAGATGCCACCCAGGATGATGATCGGCAGCAGGAAGGTCGGCAGGGCTTCAACAAAGGTCACCCGCAGGCGCTTCAGATTGAAGGCTTCCTCCACCGGAAAATTGTATTTACGCGCGAATATATAGGCCACCATCATCAGCCCGAAGCCGCCGATGAAGCCGGGCACGAAACCGGCCACGAACAATTGTTCCACGGATGTATTGGCCGACGAGGCATACAGGATCATCGGGATCGACGGTGGAATGATCACCGCCAAAGACGCCGATGATGAGGTAATGGCGGCGGCAAACGGGGCGGGATAGCCGCGTTTCTTCATTTCCGGGATCATGATCGAGCCCATGGCGGCCACGTCGGCCACGGCGGAACCGGAAATTTCTGCAAAGAACAGCGATACGCCGACATTGACCATGGCCAGGCCGCCGCGCACGAAGCCGATCAGCGCGGTGATGAAATTGATCAGCCGGTAGGTGATGCCGGCGGCGTTCATGATGGCGCCGGCCAGCACGAACATCGGAATGGCGATCAGCGAGAATTTCGTCGATCCGTCATACATGTCGAGCGCGACGGTGACGAGGGAACTGGTGCCCTCGGTCATCAGCAGGCCGACAACACCGGCAACGGCAAGGGCGACTGCAATGGGCACGTTGATGCAGATCAGGGCGACGAGAACGAGGAAGATGACGAGAACAACCATGACAGTCTATCCCTTAATGCTCTGAAGACTGGCCGGCAGCAATCTGCCTCCAGTAGTCCGGCAGGCTGAGCAGTTCGCAGACGATGAACAAAAGCGCCCCGACGGGAATGACCGACTGGGTGAGCTGCACCGGTATCCAGGTCAGGCTGTCGAGCGTCTCGCCCTGCAACACATTCAACACGGTAAAACCGGCCCAGGCCATCAGGATAAAGAAGCCGATTACGATGACCTCGCCAAACGCCACCGCCCACATGCGCATCGGCATCGGGATCGCCAGCAGCACCGAGTCGAAACCGATATGCTTGCGCCTGAGTGCGGCCAGTGCGGCGCCGTAATAGGTTATCCAGGCCAGCACGACGGAGGCGACCTCGTCATACCAGGACAGCGAGTTGCCGAGCTTTCGGTACACCACTGCGACAATGACCAAAGTGGTCAGCGTCACCATCAGGGTGATCAGGATCCATTCAAGTGTGCGGCCAAGCCCGCGGCCAAATACGCCGGTCATGCTGGTTGCCCCTGGCATCGGTAAGAAGGTCTGAAAATGAAGGCCGGTGAACAATGACCGGCCTTCATCAGGGAGGTCGGGGATGGGTAAATCATCCCCGAAGTATTTCCTGTTTTAGGAACCGGAGGCTTCGGCCTGGACCTTCTCGATCAGTTCCTTGCCTCCCTCGACCGACGACGAGAACTCGTCATAGATCGGCTTGGACGCCTCGATGAAGGCTGCCTTGTCGGCCGTGTTCACCGTGATGCCACCCTTTTTCAGGTTTTCCAGCAGTTCGGTTTCCAGGTTGGCCGCGGTGTCATACACAAACCCCTGCGTATCGGCAGCCACGTCCATCAGGGTTTTCTGAACGTCTTCCGGCAATTTGCCGAAATGGGTGTCGGATACCAGCACATAGGCAGGTGTGTAGACGTGCCCGGTGATCGACAGGTACTTCTGCACTTCCTGGAACTTGGCTGACCAGATCTGCGCGTAAGGGTTTTCCTGGCCGTCGATCACGCCGGTCTTCAGTGCGGTAAACACGTCGGAAAACGCCATTGGCGTCGGGTTTGCCCCGTACAGCTTGAACATCTTGACGCGCCATGCGCCCTTCGGTGTGCGCAGCTTGATGCCGGCCAGATCGCCGGGCTGGTCAATCGGCTTGGTGTTGTTGGTGATGTGACGGAAGCCGTTCTCGTAATAGCTCAGAATGCGATAGCCCTTGGCCTTGGCGGCAGCCTGGAAGGTGTCGCCCATGGAGGCCTGCACCCGCTTCATGTGGTCGCGGTCCTTGATGATATAGGGCATTTCAAACACACCGAACGTGTCCGAAACGGAAGACATCACCGACGACGGCAGCGAGAAAGTGATCTGGCCGAGCTTGAGCTTCTGTAAAAGTTCCTTGTCCTTGCCGAGCTGCGAAGAGCCGAACACCTGGACTTCGGCCTTGTCGCCGAGAGCTGCATTGGCGCGCTTGGCAAACTCGTCAACAGACGCGGCAAACAGCGAACCCGGCTTGCCGACATGGCCAAACTTGAGGATCAGTTTTTCAGCGTGCGCCGCAGAGGCCATTGCGGCCAGTGCGGTCGAGAAGGCCAGAACCTTGATAATGCTTTTCATTTTTCAGTTTCCTCCCAAAAGGAATTGCAGCAGGTCATTGTTTATTCAGCCGCAACAGAGCTGCTTTCTTCTGTTGCGGCGTTCTTCAGATACTCCATGGCGCGTTGTGCTCCGCCGGACTGGTGCGGAACGTTCGCCACGCCGAGCCCCATTTCAACACCCGACAGGGTGCCCATCAACATCAAATCATTGAAGTCACCGAGATGGCCGATGCGGAACACCTTGCCGGCCAGCCGTGACAGGCCGTTGCCCAGCGACATGTTGAAGTGTTTCAGCGTCGTGGCGCGAAATTCGTCTGCATTATGCCCGTCCGGCAGCATGACCGCAGTCAGCGCGTGCGAATAGTCTTTCGGCTCATTGCACAATACCTCAAGGCCCCAGGCCTGCACCGCACGCCGTGTCGCTTCGGAATGACGCTTGTGGCGGGCGAACACATTGTCGAGGCCTTCCTCGTGCAGCATGTCAATCGCTTCAGCCAGCCCGTACAGCAAGTTGGTGGCCGGTGTATAGGGGAAGTAGCCGGTCTGGTTGGGTCCGGCCATTTCATCCCAGGCCCAGTATGATTTCTGCATTTTGGAGGTTTTCGCGGCCTCCAGCGCCTTGTCGCTGACCGCGTTGAAGCTCAAGCCTGGCGGCAGCATCAGGCCCTTCTGCGAGCCGGCGACGGTGACATCGACGCCCCATTCGTCATGGCGGAAATCAATCGACGCCAGTGAGGAAATCGTGTCCGCCATCAGCAGGGCAGGGTGGCCTGTCGCGTTCATGGCTTCGCGTACGTCGCCCATGCGGGATGTCGACCCGGTCGAGGTCTCATTGTGCACCACGCACACCGCCTTGATATCGTGTGCCTTGTCTGCGTCCAGTGCTTCGGCGATGGCCTCCGGCACCGCGCCGCGGCGCCAGTCGGTTTCGATCAGCACCGGTTCAAGACCAAGCCGTTTCGCCAGCTTGCTCCACAGCGACGCGAAATGCCCGGTTTCGCACATTAACACCTTGTCGCCGGGCGACAGCGTATTGACCAGGGCGGCTTCCCATGCGCCGGTGCCGGACGCCGGGTAGATCACCACGGTCTTGTCGGTCTTGAAGATGGATTTCATGCCGTCCAGGCATTTCAGCCCAACCTCGGCGAAGCCCGGTCCGCGATGATCCATGGTCGGATAGTCCATGGCGCGCAATACCCGGTCGGGCACATTGGTGGGGCCGGGGATTTGCAGAAAATGGCGGCCTGGGGCGTGCATGCAATGAAGTCCTTTGACGTCTCGGGCGGTCGGATTTGTCAGGCTGGTTCGGCCTTGCCACCTCGTTTGGAATGCGTATATTTAATTTTGCATTCAAAATTATGTCAAGGCTTATTCCGTGACCACCGTGCCATTATCCCCGTTCACCAAACGCCTGCGCGATCATGTGCAGGGCGAGGTTATGGATGATGCGTTTTCGCGCGGTCGCTATGCCACTGATGCCTCGATCTACCAGATCATGCCGCGCGCAGTGGTCGTGCCGCGCTCATCTGATGATGTGCGCAACGTCATTTCGCTGGCTCGCGAAGAGGCTGTTTCAGTACTGCCGCGCGGCGGCGGCACCTCGCAATGCGGCCAGACGGTCAATGACGCCATTGTCATCGACTGTTCCAAATATCTGAACTGGCTCATAGAGCTGGATGTCGAGGCCCGCACCTGTGTTGTCGAGCCGGGCATTGTGCTGGACGAACTGAACCGGCAGCTGAAGCCGCACGGGCTCTGGTACCCGATTGACGTGTCGACCGCGTCGCGCGCCACCATTGGCGGCATGGCCGGCAACAATTCCTGCGGTGGCCGCTCGCTGCGATACGGCATGATGCGCGACAACGTGCTGGCAATTGATGCGTTTCTGGCGGATGGATCTCAAGCCCGGTTTGCCGAGGCGGGCGCAGCCGGTGAGCCCGGCTTCGTCGCGGATCTGCTGGCGCTGGGCGCTCGCGAGCAGGCCGAGATCGCCGACAAGTTTCCGAAGGTGATGCGCCGTGTCGGCGGTTACAATGTTGATGCACTGGTGCCGAACGGTTCGCCGGTCAACCTGTCCTCGCTGCTGGTGGGCTCCGAGGGCACACTTGCCTGGTCAGACAGGATCACGCTGAAATTGTCACCATTGCCGGTGCGCAAGGCCATGGGGGTATGTCACTTCCCGACCTTTCACGCCGCGATGGATGCAGCCCAGCATATAGTAAAGCTTGACCCCGTAGCTGTTGAACTGGTTGACCGCACCATGATCGAGCTGGCCCGCGGCATCGACATTTTCCGCCCGACCATCGAGAAGGTGGTGAAGGGCGAACCGGACGCCCTGCTGCTGGTCGATTTCGCCGAAGATGACTGGGACGAAAACCTGCGCCGTCTGGAACAATTGCATCAGGTCATCGGCGACCTGGGATTCGACTGGTCGCGCTCGGGCAAACATGTCGGCGGCGTGGTCGAGGTCAATGAGCCGGGGCTGCAGGCAGATCTGGCCGAAGTGCGCAAGTCCGGCCTCAACATCATGATGTCCATGAAACAGGAGGGAAAACCGGTCTCGTTCGTGGAAGACTGCGCCGTGGAGTTGAAGGATCTTGCTGCCTACACAGCCGGCCTCACCGACATTTTCGCCAGGCACGGCACCAGAGGCACCTGGTATGCCCATGCCTCGGTCGGATGCCTGCACGTGCGCCCGGTGCTCAACATGCGGCTTGAGCACGATGTGAAGACCATGCGGGCCATTGCCGAGGAAGCATTCGAGCTGGTGCGCAAATACAAGGGCTCGCATTCCGGCGAACATGGCGACGGCATCGTGCGCTCCGAGTTCAACGGAAAAATGTTCGGCGAACGCATGATGGCCAGCTTCCGGCAGGTGAAGCAGGCGTTTGATCCCGATGGCGTGTTCAATCCCGGCAAGATCGTCGATGCGCCGAAAATGGACGACCGCACGCTGTTCCGCTTCAATCAGGACTATGCCGTACCGGAGATGACGACGGCGCTTGACTGGTCGCAATGGCCGGGTGCCGGCGGTGGTTTTCAGGGTGCTGTCGAGATGTGCAACAACAACGGTGCCTGCCGCAAGCTGGCCGGCGGAGCCATGTGCCCGTCGTACCGGGTCACCCGTGACGAGGCGCATCTGACCCGCGGCCGGGCAAACTCTTTGCGTCTTGCCATATCCGGGCAACTGGGCCCGGAGGCGCTGGCCGGTGATGCCATGGCGGAGACCATGAAACTGTGTGTCGGGTGCAAGGCGTGCCAGCGCGAGTGCCCGACCGGCGTTGACATGGCGGCCATGAAGATCGAGATGACGGCAGCCCGGGTGGCCAGAGCAGGCCTGTCCCTGCGTGACCGGCTGGTGGCCCACATGCCGCGCTATGCGCCCTGGCTCGCCCGCGTGCCGTGGCTGGCAAATGCCCGCGACGCTGTGCCGGGCTTGGCCCGCCTGAGCGAAACCATTGTCGGGTTGTCGGCCAGGCGCACCTTGCCGAAATGGCGCGCCGACGCTTATCGCCATGGTGAGGATGCCGGGCCGGACGACGGCCAGCCGGTGATCCTGTTCGGTGATACATTCAACACCTGGTTCGACAGCGACAACCTGCGCGCCGCCCGCAAGGTGCTGACGGCGGGCGGCTTCAAGGTAGTCTCGCCGTTGCCGGATGGCTCATCGCGGCCACCTTGCTGCGGCCGGACTTATCTGGCATCGGGCCTGGTGGATGAGGCGCGCGCCGAGGCCAGGCGACTGATCGCGGCCTACCTGCCGCTGGTCCGTGCCGGGGCGAAGATTGTCGGGCTGGAACCATCCTGCCTGCTGACGCTGCGCGATGAACTGACCGCCATGAAGCTGGGCGAGGAGGCGGAAGAAATTGCGGCTGCGGCGATGATGTTTGAAGAGTTCGTCGCCGCCAATGCAGACAGGTTCAGGTTCTCAAGGCTGGAGCGCAATGTCCTGCTGCATGGTCATTGCCATCAAAAGGCGCATAATGTCATGGGCAGCGTGACCGATGCCCTGAAACTGGTGCCGGGCCTGAACGTCGAGACGGTTGAAAGCTCGTGCTGCGGCATGGCCGGCGCGTTTGGCTATCAGGCGGAAACCTGGGAAGTTTCCAAAGCCATGGGCGAGCTGTCATTGCTGCCGTCGGTGCGCGCGGCAGAATCGGATACACTGATCGTGGCAGACGGCACTTCGTGCCGCCACCAGATCGCAGATGGTGCTCGCCGCGATGCCGTGCACGTGGCCCGTGTGCTGGAGATGGCCATTGCGGATGACAGGGCGGATAACAGGGAAGGAACCGGTGCATGAACATTACAATGGATGAAGCCATTGTCCGGCGGTCCCTGCATGACGAACTGGTCGAGCGCCTGCAGAGGCTGATCATTGAAGGCGAACTGACACCGGGTGAAAAGGTGCCGGAAAAGGAATTGTGCGAGCGCTATAACGTGTCGCGCACGCCGATGCGCGAAGCGCTGAAAGTTCTGGCATCGGAAGGCCTGGTCACCCTGACCCCCAATCGCGGCTCGTCGGTCACGGCTGTCACCGTCGATGACCTGGAAGAAGTGTTCCCGGTCATGGGCGCACTCGAGGCGCTGTCCGGCGAACTGGCCTGTGAAAAGATCACCGATGTGGAAATTGCCGCCATCAGCAAATCCCATCATGAGATGATCGGGCACTATAAGGCGAAGCGCCTGCCGGAATATTTTGCCGCCAATGAAGCCATTCACACCGCCATCCTGAAGGCTGCCCGCAATGACACCCTGGCCGCCCAGCACCGCATGCTGTCGGCCCGGGTGCGCCGGGCCCGTTATCTCGCCAACATGACACGGGAGCGCTGGGAAAAGGCAGTGGCCGAGCACGAAGACATTCTGGCGGCCCTTGAGGCCCGCGACGGCCGCAAGCTCGGCATCATCCTCAAACATCACTTGCGCAACAAGCTGGAAACCGTGTCGGAATGGCTGAAGGCCAACGATCGCGGGTAGTGCGCCGACACAAATGAGCTTGTGAAAATGGTTTCGGCCTGCATCCCAGGCGATGATGCTTACGATATTCGCACATCTCAAACCGCATTAAATATGAAGGGTGGAAAGGCGAGTTTTCCTCCTAATTGTCATCCTTGGGCTTGTCCCAAGGATCCATTGCGACGGTGGTTGGATCATCGGCACAAGGCCGAGAATGACGGGGAAAGTATGCAGCGGTTGGGGGCGGGTCCAAGCATGATCCCTACGAGGGTGGCTTCAAAGGCTGTCTTACAGCTATCAGTTCTGCAAAGGCAGGCGTTCATCCCACCGCAAAAACTTAAAGCCAACCCCGCTGCCTGCCGCCGCATTTTGACTCAATAATTCGGGTATCCTCTACCCGTTTACCAAAAGGTCTGGCGGCGTTTGACCCAAAAGTAAACAAAGGGTTACGATATTGGAATTAAAGTAAGTAATTGAGGTCGCCATGAGTATGAGTAAATTGGGAAAATCCGCCTATTCCCACATAGCCGTCTGGTATGACAGCGACGATGGTTCAATTCATGTGTCCATGCCCGACGTCGAGGGCTTTCACACCACTGTCGACAGCGGCCAGCACCCGGAACTGTTCGAGAAACTGTCCGACTGCCTGCAGCAGGTCGGCGAGCAACCACCGCACACGAGCGATGTTGCGGCCGACCACCGGCAGCAGGCCTGAACGGTTTTTGCCCCTGTGATGTAACGTCATTGCCCGGCGGTTGCCAGCCTCTCGGCACAACCACAAAACAGATTTTGCGTTTAACGAACGCCTGCGTGGTTTGGGATTTTGGTGTTTTTCCGTCGCTTTTCGGCGTGCTGAACTCCAGTAAACCGCCTGCTGGGTCCTGCAAGCTTCGCCGGTACCCTGCGTCGCGTTTCAATGTCCAAGTGCCCTGATGGTCTTCGCCTTCCAGATGCAAGATGGTTTGAGGACGCCGAACACGCCCCTATCATTTTCAAAAATCCGCGTATAACGTTCCTGAGACTAGTTAATACGGTGCCCTCGGTCACAGGATTCTCAGTTGGCACAATCTTCAGAATATCAGACTGGCAAGATTTTGAACACTGGAGCAGTTCAGTTCCGGAAACAGAACTACCTTGTTGTGGATGGTCTGCTGAGCAAGCCGTTGCTGGGCATGGTTTATACCTATGCCAAGAGGAAGTCATTGAACGGCACAATGTTGCTTGATGACGGACAGGTTCCGGGAACGCCGAGTTGTTACGGCGACACTGTTATGGACATGCTGCTCCAGTTGTTTCGGCCACGGGTGGAGATGTTGACCGGACTTAAACTTCATCCAACTTATTCCTACTTCCGCATCTACCAGCCTGGAGATGTGCTGAAAGCGCATAAGGATCGTCCTGCTTGCGAGATCAGCCTGACACTGACGCTGGGGTTTGAAGCTGCACAGGCATGGCCGATTTTCTTTGAAGTGGACGACCAGCCGGTGCCGGTTGATCTGTTGCCGGGCGATGGAGCGATTTTTCGCGGCACCGAATTGAAGCACTGGCGCGAACCGTTCGCCGGCACAAGGCATGCCAGTGTTTTCCTGCATTATGTAGATCAGAACGGTCCTTGCGCGGAGTGGAAGTACGACAAGCGCAATGCCGTTCGCTCCAGGGCGCGGCGCATGCTGGCTCGTGCGGGCGGCACTGTTTTACGTCCCTGGGCTTCAACAGGAACAGCATCCAGGTGACCAGGTCCTGGAACGGCTAGCGGGTTCTCGTCATCGGGGAATATCAGAATGCACAATTCCGTGAGATCATTGAGATATGGCCGGTTTGCTGACAGTGCCGGCACCGCTGATCGCTTTCGCCCTGGCAACAACCGTTCGCAGCCGCACAGGTACCTGGCGTTTCAGACGGATCTTGGAGGCTGGAACAACATCCTCATGCAGTTCGAAATCATGGTGGTGCTGGCCTGGATAACCGGACGCATCCTGGTGCTTCCGCCCGCGAAGCCGTTTTATCTGCTGGGGGAAGAACCGCGCCTGCTGGAAGATTTCCTGGACCTGAACCAACTTCGCCGTCAACTGTCTGTGCTGACGGCAAAGGAGTTTGTCGAGGTTTCAAAACTCGATCGTGAGATTGCCGCAGACGAAAAATATCACGAGTTCATGCACAACCATGGACTAAGTCCGCAATGGAACGGCCTTCAAAATGTTCTGCTGTTCCCATCATCGGCTCTGCAAATACGACCCGAATTGCAAGCCCGGTTGAGGCATCCGGGAGGGGCTGTTCGTCAACCCGTTACAATTTCCGACGAAGCCGAAAACTGCGACATTCTCTATTTTCCCATGACTGCCGAGCATCGGATGTTTGGTGTCGCTGAGTGCTTCTGTCTGTTTGGAGACGAGAAGCTCGAGCGCCAGGCGCGCGCACTTTTGCGGGACTGTGTTCGCTTTCGGCAAGATATCATCAAGCTGGCGGAAAGGGCGATCAATGCACCCATGCTTGCCGGCACAAGGTATTCGGCGTTCCACATAAGGCGTGGCGACTTTCAATACGGCAAGACAAGAATTGGGGCGAAGCAGATTCTGGAACACACGCAAGCGCTGTTGTCGCCGGACCAGCCGGTTTATGTTGCAACCGACGAGACCGATAAAGCCTTCCTGGATGTATTTCGCGAGACATTCGAGGTTGTGACTTTTGGCAATCTTCCCCGCGACATCGTGGCCGACACGCCTCCCCACTGGTGCGGGATAATCGAGACGCTGATCTGTGCTCCGGCACCGGGCCGGTTTATCGGCACCCGTCTTTCCACGTTCAGCTCGCGCATTTCTTTACTTCGTGGACACCTGTCGTTCACGAAAGGCGGTGACTTTGAGAAAATTGACGCCAACCTCTATTACACTCAGCCGCCACTTGACGCGAAACCGAAAAGGCGATGGTCAGCCAGGTTCTGGAAAACAGGCCCGAAACAGGCGGACCCGTCGGTTGAGACAGGCATGTCCTGGTGGCTGAGCAAAGATCCCGTATGGGCACGTGCCTATAAGGCCTGCTGGGCGGAGACGGAGGGCTAGGGCTGTCATAATGACAAAGCCGTGCCAGCCCGGGGTCTCCCGGGAATTCCGCCGCGGCCTGCAGCAGACGGCACCGTTCACACCGGACGCCGTTGAGCCGTTTCATGCCATGTCGGTACGCAGCAATTATCCGGCCGTGGGGCCTGCAGACCTCAAGAAAGCGGCGTTCATACTGATTGACATGCCGGGATGCAGGCGCGCCGGGAGATCAGGTTCCTCCGTGACCCAACTGACATCTTGGTCAAATTCTTCGGTCAAAGGCGTGTAGAGTATCATGTTTCAGACTGAACATCTGGGCGGGCCGCGCCGTCCGCTTGCTCATCTGGCCCTCGTGCCGATATAGAATGTCCAGTTCCTCAATCTTTCTTCGGAAAGCACTGTCGTTGAGTTTTGTGCCGAGCACGGTTTCATAGGTTTGTCTGAGTTCCGCAAGGGTGAAAACGTCCGGCAGAAAATATGCGGGCAGGGTCGAGTAGTTGCTTTTGTTTCTGACCCGGGTCAGCGCATCCGATGCGATCTTGCCATGGTCAAATGCAAGCCCGCTCAGCTCATCTTCTTTCAACCAGGAGAAGTGAGAACTTCGCTCGGGCGACACCGAAATCTGCTTCGGGATAACACCGTAATAGCCGACCGTTGCCGACCAGCCTCGCGGATCACGCGTCACCCCGGAGTAGGTTGCAAGTTGTTCGCACAGCACATCTGATACACCGATCTTTTGCCGGACGACCCGCAAGACTGTCGCCAACGTGTCTTCGTCTTCGTCAACATGAACGTAGCCACCGGGCAATGCGCGTGCCCCGGCAAACGGGGCATCCTGCCGTTCGATTGACCCAATCAGTATTTCGCCATCACTCAGCGTCAGGAGAACGACATCAACGGTGAGGATCGGCCTGGGGAACTCTGTCATGTCAACAAGCTTGACATCAGTCATTGCAATATGCAACTTGCAAATTGCAAATTAGTTTGAGTTACAGGAGTTGGCCGGATGAACAACGCGATAACGCCTGCACAGACCAAGGATGGAGCAATAGTCGATCAGGCTCCGCCCAAGCCATTTGTCATTGTCTGGCGAGTGCTGGAACAGTGCAATTTGTCATGCCCGTTTTGCGCATATGACAAGCGGCTGGCTTTTCCTCGCCGCGTTGCCGACAGAACTGAAGTCAACCGAATGGTGAGGCTTCTCGCCGATTGGCAGGGCCAGACAAATAGACCTGTTCTCCTTAGCTGGCTTGGTGGCGAGCCGACGTTATGGCGCGATCTGGACGAGACGAGCGCGTTGGCCGCTTCCGGAGGCTTGTTGCAAGGTCTGACGACAAATGGCACCACCCTTGGCAGTAAACCGGTTCGAGACCTTCTGCTTTCCCGTTTCGCAAATGTAACCTTCAGTATTGACGGCTTCGGCGGTTTTCACGACCCCATGCGCGGATGGAAAGGAGCCTTTGCAAAGCTGCGCCGTAACATCACACGATTGCAAGAGGACAAACTCAGCAGATCGTCTCCCGTGATACTACGCGCAAACGTCGTGCTGATGCACCAGAACTTGGCCGACTTTCCCGCCTTGTGCCGGGAACTGGCAACCTGGGGAATCCGGGAGATCACGTTCAATCAGCTTGGCGAAAGCGACCGGCCGGAGTTCTATCCCGCGCACAAACTTCAACCGGGTGACGTGTCCGATCTTCGCTACATGTTGCCAGATTTGAGGGCGGAACTCAGTCAGGCTGGCACGACGCTGTTGGGTGGTGATCAGTATATCACCCGTATCGCAGAGATTGCCTCAGGCATACCTTTCAAGGTTGGAAGATGCGGTATTGCCCGTGATTTCTGGTTTGTAGATGAAGCAGGAGCAATTGCGCCGTGTAGTTTCGTCGGGCGCCATTTCGGACTGACCATCAACGACATCAGGACCGTGCGAGATATTGCCCGCCTGGGAAATCGCCTGTGCGCGTTTCAGCACGAGACTCCCGCTTCAGAATGCGGGAACTGCATGAGCACACAGCAGTTCTCCAAATTTGACTTGTGACGTTTTATCATTCGTCATCGGACCCGGTCATACACCGCGAATGTTGAAATGGCTCAAGGCGACAGTCAGTGATCGCGTTTCCTTTGTACCTGCGAAAACGCTGTTCGAACAGTGAACACGCGCTCGATCGGATCGGCGCAACCGAATGATCATAGCGCCCTTCGCCAGGACTTTCTTAAGTCGCGTCGAAGTCCAGTACCAGTTTTTCGGTTTCAGGCCGTGCCTGGCACGCGAGGATGTATCCGGCTTCCAGTTCCCAGGGTTGCAGCGACCAGTTCTGGTCCATGGTGGCAGAGCCTTTAAGCACCTTGCAGCGGCAGGTGCAGCACATGCCGCCGGCGCATGAATGCGGAATCTCAAGTCCGGCATCCTTGGCCGCGCCGAGCACAGTTTCCGCTGACGGGTCGACCCGCAGCTTGCGATGAGCACCGTCCAGAATGATCTCGACTTCCGACCCGGTCAGGTCGGGTCGCGGTGGTGCATGTTCGCCACCGGTTTTGCCGTAGGGTGTCGGCGTGAACACCTCGAACCTGATCTTGTCGAACGCAACTCCCATGTCCGTCAGCGTCGAGCGCAGCGTCTTGATCATCGGTGCCGGCCCGCACAGATAGACCGCGTCATAGCGTGCCGGATCAATCAGGCCGCGCTCTTTCATGGCATTGAGCCGTGCTGCATCGATGCGGCCGGACAGGATATCGGCATCCTGGCCTTCCTCTGAGATCACGTGCAGCAGGGAGAGCCGCGTCAGGTAGGTGTCCTTGAGGGCGTCGAGGTCATCACGGAACATCACGCTGTCGAAATTGCGGTTGGCGTAGACCAGCGTCACCGTGCTGTCCGGCTCGTCTTGCAGCACGGTC
Organism: uncultured Anderseniella sp.; assembly: GCA_947488295.1. Lineage (GTDB taxonomy): Bacteria > Pseudomonadota > Alphaproteobacteria > Rhizobiales > Aestuariivirgaceae > Anderseniella. Next base: position 48,258 of record CANKYU010000007.1, on the reverse strand, counting down.
TTGATGATCGACAGTACCGGGGTAATGCCGGAGCCTGCCGCGATCAGCATATAGTCATGCCTGCCGCCGGTTTCGGCCACAAAGCGGCCTTTCGGTGCCATGACCTCGATCCTGTCACCGGTCTTCAGGCCTTGCGCAAAGCTTGAAAATACGCCGCCTTCGAGATGCTTGACGCCGATTTCCAGACCATCGTCGGGCCGGCAGCAGATGGAGTAGGAGCGCCGCACTTCCTCGCCGTTCAAGTTTGCCCGCACGGTCAGGTACTGGCCCGGCTTGAAGGCAAATTCGGATTTCAGGGCATCCGGCAAATCAAACCTGATCGCGGTTGCCTTGTCGGTCTGCGGGCGGGTGCCGGCGACTGTCAGCTCGTGAAATTGATCCTGAACCATTGCCAAATCCTCAGATGCACTTGAAATAATCAAACGGCTCTGCGCATGCCTTGCAGGTATAATGCGCCTTGCAGGCCGTGGAGCCGAATTCGGAGATTTTCTGTGTGTCGGAACTGCCGCAGCGCGGGCAGTTGATGACGGTTTCGCCGAACAGCGCCATCTTGGAATTGCTGCCACTGACCGGTGGGGCAATGCCGTAGGCGCGCAGTTTCTCGCAGCCTTCCGGTGTAATCCAGTCTGTGGTCCAGGCAGGAGACATGACCCTTTCGATGCGCGCTTCAAAGCCTGCGTCCAGCAGGGCGGCTTCAATGGCCAGTTCGATGGCCAGCACGGCAGGGCAGCCGGAATAGGTCGGCGTCACACGAGCCACGGCCACGCCGTCCTCGATGGCGACATCGCGCAGGATGCCGAGATCGGCCACGGTCACGCACGGCACTTCCGGGTCCGGCACGGCAGCCGCAGCCGCCCAGGCGCGGGCTGCATCAAGGTTTGCAGTTGTGGCAGGATTGACCATCAGCGCTACCACTGCAGGTTGGGATAGGTGCGTTGCATGTATTGCAGCTCAGCCAGGATATGCCCCATTTCCTCACCGTGTTCACCGATGCGGCCGCCGGTCTGCGGGTGGGCCACGTCCGGGATTTCGAGCAGGCCTTGCGCAAAGATGTTCGTGATGGTCTCCGTCCATGCCGGACGCAGGGTTTCGACGTCGGGCAGTATGCCGTTTCCGGCGCAATCAGTCATTGCGGCGGAGCCCTGGAAAAGCTCGTCGGTATAATGGTGCAGGGCGTCTACAGCCGCCTTGATGCGTTGTGCACTCTCTTCGGTCCCGTCTCCAAGCCGCACCACCCACTCGCCGCAATGGCGCACGTGATAGGCCATTTCCTTCTCCGCCTTGCCGGCAATGCCGCGCAAGGTGTCGTCGGTTGAGTTTGCAGACACCCATTGCCAGAACGGATGCATGAAGGCGGCAAAGTATAACTGGCGCAGGATGGAATGGGCGAAATCGCCGTTTGGCCGTTCCACCAGCAGGCAGTTCAGGTACTGGCGCTCAAGCCGCAGGAAGGCGAGATCGTCTTCACTGCGGCCGGCGCCCTCAATTTCTGCGGCGTAGGCATAAAGCGCACGCGACTGGCCCAGCAGGTCGAGCGCCATGTTGGCAAGGCCCAGGTCCTCTTCCAGCATCGGCGCGTGCCCGCACCATTCGCTGACCCTCTGGCCGAGGATCAGGTGGTCATCGGCCAGTTGCAGGACAGCCTCGAACAGGTGTGAGTGCGTGATAGCCGCGCCGGTCATCACATATGCCCCACTTCATCGGGAATGTCGTAAAAGGTCGGATGGCGATAGACCTTGTCGTCGGCGGGATCGAACATCTCCTTGCCTGAGGACGGGTCGGACGCCACGATCTCGGCGGACGGCACAACCCAGATGGAATTGCCTTCACCGCGCCTGGTGTAGACATCGCGCGCCGACTGGATGGCAAGGCTGGCATCGGCGGCATGCAGCGAGCCGACATGCTTGTGATGCAGGCCGTTTCGAGGCCGGATGAATACTTCCCACAAAGGGGTCATTGGTTCAGGCACAGCGTTTCTCCATCCATAATTTGAGATTGGTCATGGCTTCCCAGCCGAACACGTCATCCGACGGCCCGTCGGCATTGATTTGCGCCAGCTTCGCGATGGCTTCTTCCAGCGTTGGTTGATGGCCTATGGGCACGCGCCACATGACGAAATGGCGCTCCCGCATCGGCTTGAACCAGTTTTCCCTGAGCTTGTAGATCTGGGCGTGAACGGTTCCGAAGGTGAAGCGCTCCAGGTCCTCCACGCTTTCCCAGACGCTCAGGTTCGGGATCATGGCGGGATCATCGTCAGGCTGCAGGTCCATGGCGTTGCCGGTAACATCGTCCTTCAGCCGCCACACGAATCCGGGCGAGCGTTCCGCCAGCGCATTGATGCGGCCTAGATTGTTGACGAAGCCGGCAAAGCGGCGGTCGTTCATGTCGTACTTGGGGTAGGCGACGTTCAGTTCTGCGATATGGGTGGTTTCGTACATTATCCATTGCCTTTGTCAGCGCTGAGACCGGGACCGTGTGGTTCGGCGTCCAGATCCTGCCCGAACGCCAGCAGGTGTCCATCCGGGTCGGCGACGTCGAAATCCAGGCAACCGTAAAATGCCTCTTCCGGCGGCCGGTCGATGTCGATGCCGGCAGCCTGAAACTCGGTGTGTACGGCCCTGGCATCATCGACATAGATATAGGCGGCCCAGTGGGTGTTTACGGGCATCTTTTCGGCCCGCAGCAATTGCAGGGCAATGCTCACACCGCCACGCTGCATGATGGCAAACGTTGCAGGTTCGCCCCAGATGCCATTGGTGGCGAAACCAAGCCGGTTGTAAAACTCCACCGAGGCACTGAGGTCGGAAACCTGCAGCACCGGCATGGCGCGACGGGTCTTCATTATTCCGCCGCTACCTTGCGGGTTGCCCGTTTTTCGGCATGGGCAAGTGCTGCCTCGCGCACCCAGGCACCGTCGTCCCAGGCCTTTTTGCGGGCTGTAATGCGGTCACGGTTCATGCGCCCGCCGCCCTTGACCACGCGCCAGAACTCGTCCCAGTCAATGGGTCCGTGATCGTAGGACCCGCGGTCCTCGTTCCACTTCAGGTCCGGGTCCGGCATGGTCAGGCCGATGAATTCCGCCTGCGGCACGGTCGCATCGATGAATTTCTGGCGCAGCGCATCATTGCTGAACCGCTTGATCTTCCATGCCATGGACTGGTCGCCGTGTTCGCTTTCGGCATCATGCGGGCCGAACATCATCAGTGACGGCCACCACCAGCGGTTCAGCGCGTCCTGCGCCATGTCCTTCTGCGCCTTGGAACCGTGCGCCAGCTGCATCATTATCTCGTAGCCCTGGCGCTGGTGGAAGCTCTCTTCCTTGCACACCCGGATCATCGCGCGCGCGTAAGGACCGAACGAACACCGGCACAGCGGGATCTGGTTCATGATCGCCGCACCGTCGACCAGCCAGCCAATTGCGCCAATATCGGCCCAGGTCGGTGTCGGGTAGTTGAATATGGAGGAGTATTTGGCCTTGCCCGACAGCAGTTCCTCCGTCATCTGCTCGCGCGACACACCGAGTGTCTCGGCGGCTGAATACAGGTAAAGCCCGTGTCCGCCTTCATCCTGTACCTTGGCGATCAGCGCAATCTTGCGCTTGAGCGTCGGCGCGCGGGTGATCCAGTTGCCTTCCGGCAGCATGCCGACGATTTCCGAATGCGCGTGCTGGCCGATCTGGCGCACCAGCGTGCGGCGATAACCGTTCGGCATCGGGTCATTGGGTTCGATTTTTTCTTCCGCGTCTATGCGCGCCTGAAAAGCATCGAGAAACTCCTGCGTTTCTTCTGTGCGGCTGTCAGCGCCTATCAACCCCTGGGAATACATGAGCGTCCTCCAAATTGGGCTATACGTGTAACAAAAAAACTATCAATTGGCAATATTTCGTAACACGTTAAACCGTTGTTGCATGGCCTTGAGGTCGGTCTCAACCGGTAAGCCGTTGTCATTCAACCAGTTTTCGCTGCCTTGCAGCAGGCTGCGATAAGTCTGCCCGGCCAGATTGCGGGCCTTGTCGCCGATCCAGTCGGCCGGCAGCAGGGCGTCCGGCAAACCCGGATCGCGCAGTACAATGCGCCGCCAGTCGTGCAACAGCAAGGTGCGCGCTGCCATGGCCTCACCCGGTGACAGGTTTTCAGGTGCGCTGAACGCCTGCCAGTTGGTAATGAAGGCAGTGTAGTGGGCAGCGTGCTCGTCGAGTTTCCACAGTGACAAAAGCGGCTCCGGCAGGTCGCAACCTTTCCCGGAAATCACCAGCAAATCATCAGGCAGGCCGCCTTTGTCGTCGCCGACCCGAAGCCATGCCTTGCCGCCCAGGGCAACGAAGCCGTGTTCGCTCAGGCGGTTTGATGTGTCATGCGCTTCAATGGCGACGGTCCATTCACCGTCCCAGTCGGGCGCTGCACCGGCATAGATGCGTCGTGTCGGCTCATCGAACGCGGAATGTCCCTGATCCGTCAGCTTGTAGAAACTTAAGCGCCCTTCGCGCTCGCGCTCCACCCAGCCTTCACCGGCCAGCCGGGACATGGCAGTCCTTACCGCCCCCGGTTCAATGTCCAGAAGGCCCATGGCAGCCTGCAGCGTGCTCAATGCAACACGGCCTCCGCGCAGCGCCACCGCATCACCGAAGAAGGTGATGATCAGTGACCAAACCCGCAACCGGCCATTGCCGTGCAGCCGGGCTATATGGGGGTCAACTTCACTACCAGCGCTGGTCATTTCACCCCTGTCATACGGTTTGCAACTTGGACTAATGTGTGCCGCATTCAATTACCGGGAACAAGACCATGAATGAAACGCCATCCAGTCACCACAGCCATGAGACAGAAGAAGATGTCCGTAATCGCGATATCAATATCTGGGTGAACGGTGACATCGTGCATCGCGATGACGCCAAGGTGTCGGTCTATGATTCAGGTTTCATGCTGGGCGACGGCATGTGGGAAGGCATGCGCCTGTATGACGGCAAATGGGCGTTTTTCGACGAGCACATGGACCGCCTGTTCGGCAGTTGCAAGGCGGTCGGCATCAACATCGGCATGGACCGCGAAGGCGTGCGGGATGCCCTGACGAAAACGGCTGCGGCCAACGACATGGTCACCGATGCCCACTGCCGCCTGATGGTGACGCGCGGCATCAAGGACAAGCCATTTCAGCATCCCCGGTTGTCGCGCTCAGGTCCGACCGTGGTCATCATCATCGAACACTCGAAACCAAAGCAGGAAGTCCAGGCCCACGGACTGGCGCTGGTGACGGTGCCGCAGGTGCGTGGCGCCCCGATGGCGCAGGATGCCAAGTACAATTCCCATTCCAAGCTGAACTGTGTAACGGCCTGCCTGCACGCTGAGCGCATGGGCGCAGACGAAGCCCTGATGCTGGACCCGCATGGCTTCGTCAACACCACCAACGCCTGCAATTTCTTCATCGTGCGCAAAGGTCAGGTATGGACGTCTACCGGCGATTATTGCATGAACGGCGTCACCCGCCAGAACATCATAAACCTTTGCCGCGCCAACGATATCCCGGTGTTCGAGCGCAATTACTCGCTGTTCGACACCTATTCCGCCGATGAGGCGTTTCTCACCGGCACATTCGGCGCGCAGACCCCGGTCGCCTCGCTGGACGGCGTGAAAATCGGCGATCATGACGGTGCCGGGCCGGTAACACGCCGGCTAAGAGAGCTTTATGCAGATCTTGTGAAGCAGAATGTGAGTTAAACAACTGTTTTCATGGAATATCCTGGCCCGTAAACCAGGCGCACCGCGGTAATTGCGTCATCAACCACCCATGTGCTGCGATAAACGACGAATACGGCGGCGTCCCGGGGGCAGTTGAGCAGGTGGCTTTCGGCCCCGGTTGCATTGCCGGCGGAGAATGTAAATTCACCGCGTAAAAGGGGCATGTTGCGCACCAGCCACTCGTTTGCACTCAATGTTGCAAGGTCGGCGTCGGCAATCTCCGGTACAACCGCCATGTTGATCCAACGTTCTTCATAGGCGAACGGCATGGTATCGGCTCGATGCAGTGTCCATAATCCAAGAAGCTGAGTAGAGGATGCGAGGCCGTATTGCTGCTGCAACACAGCGGACGGCGCCAGTTCCTTGCGGTCCAGCACGTCGAAACTGTAGTCCTTGCCGCGCGCTTCCACGTCCTGCCGGATAACCGGGATTTCAACCGTCGCCTTGCGCACCGGGTTCAGCGCGACCCTGGTACCTGCCTTGCGCTTGCGGTCCAGCAATCCGCTGTCTGCAAGTTCCCGCAGGGCCCGGTTGACCGTGGCTCGGGCACAGCCGAATTCTTCGGCAAGCTCTACCTCTCCCGGGATCAGGTCACCTGGCCGCCAGCGCCGGGAGTTGATCCGGTGCATAACTTCGGATTTGATGCCTTGCCATGAATTTGTATCTGTATTTGTCACAATGAATTATTCAAGCTTCTGATTGTATCTATATATTCCTGTATTATGCGCCCTCGCGCCACGTGATTGCCTTCATGAACGCAGTGTCGACCCGCTGCCCATGTGTCTGAAACAAGCTCGTTGTCCCCAGCGAAGATGAAGCTGTCGAGCAGGGAGTCGCCTGAGCGTCCGGCAAGATTCGGGTTGCCGGCGTCAAGCGATACCAGATCGGCCAGACGGCCCGGCTCGATTGACCCGGAATTGCGTCCTGCCGCCTGGGCGCCGCCTGCGCAGGCTCCGTCGAACAGCACCCGGCCGGTGGACTTGTCCGGTGTCGCCAGCATGGCGCGGCCCCGGTCGCGCAGGCGCTGCGAATATTCCAGCGTGCGCAATTCTTCCGCCAGGGATATGCGGATGTTGGAGTCAGAGCCGACGCCAAAGCGCCCGGCTGCCGCCGCATAGCGCACGCCGTCGAAAATACCGTCGCCGAGGCTGGATTCGGTTATCGGACACAGGCCTGCGACCGCGCCGGTCGCTGCCAGCGCGGCGGTCTCGTCCGGTGTCATCTGGGTGCAATGGATCAGGCACCAGCGTTCATTGACCTTGTGATTGGACAGCAGCCAGTCGACCGGGCGCTTGCCCCAGGCTGCCTCAACCTCTTCGACCTCGGCCACCTGTTCGGCCAGATGCATGTGGATCGGCGCGTCCGTTGCCAGCCAGTCTGCGAATTTCAGCCCGTCGCGGGTGACTGCTCGCAGGGAATGTGGTGCCACGCCGACAACAGTGTCATTCGGCAGTGCCGCGGCTGCCCTGGCTGCGGCCTGCTGAAGTCCGGCATATTTGTCCGGCGTGTTGCCGAAACGTTTCTGACCGGCGCCAAGCGCGCGTCCGTCACAGCCGCCGTGTTCATACAGCACCGGCAGCAAGGTAAGCCCGATGCCGGTGTCCGATGCGGCAGCGCAAACCCTGCCGGCAAGCTCGGCCATATCATCATAGGGCGTGCCGTCGGGCTGATGGTGCAGGTAATGGAACTCAGCCACGGCCGCATATCCTGCCTCGAGCATTTCCATCTGCACAAACGCCGTGATCGCCTCGATGTGGTCCGGGGTCAGCTGGTTGAGGAACCGGTACATCAGTTGCCGCCAGGTCCAGAAGCTGTCTGACGGGTCCGGCCCGCGCGCTTCGGTGAGACCGGCCATGGCGCGCTGGAAGGCGTGTGAATGCAGGTTCACCGGCGCCGGCAGCAATATGCCGGTGCGATGGCCCGCCGGACCGGTATCCGCTTCAACCGACGCGATGGTGCCGTCATTGTCAACGTTGACCAGTACGTGGTTCTGCCATCCGTCGGCGGTGAGTGCGGTTTCAGCCCAGATCTGCTGCATGAAGAGGTTTCCGGCATTGACTCATATTATGTCTGCACATAATATCAAAAATACAGGAACATTCAAGGGTGCCCGGTGTGTCATCTCCCCAGAAACTGCTGACAAATCTCAATCTGGCCAGTATGACGCCCGGCACCGGCGCCTACGGCCTTGTCGAAGACGCTGCAATCGCCATAGAGGCAGGGCAGGTCGCCTGGTGTGGTGGCGGTGGCAGTGTCCCGGCGCAATATAAAGGCTGGCAGCAGGAGGACCTTGCAGGACGCCTGGTGACGCCTGCGCTGATCGACTGCCACACCCATATAGTGTATGGCGGCAATCGGGCCCGCGAGTTTGAGATGCGATTGCAGGGCGCCACCTATGAAGAGGTCGCCCGCGCCGGCGGCGGTATTGTCTCTACGGTTTCCGCGACCCGCGGCGCCACTGAGCAGGAGTTACTGAATTCCGCGCTGCCCCGGGTTGATGCGCTGCTGGCGGAGGGCGTATCGGCAATTGAGATAAAGTCCGGATACGGGCTGGATGCCGATACCGAGTTGGCCATGCTGCGGGCGGCGCGTGCGATTGAGAAACATCGTCCGGTGCGGGTAAAGACCTCATTTCTCGGCGCCCATGCGGTGCCTGCCGAATACAGCGGCAAGGCAGATGCCTATATTGACGATATATGCATTCCGGCGCTGGAAAAAGCCCATGCAGAAGGTCTCGTCGATGCCGTCGACGGGTTCTGTGAAGGCATTGCCTTTATGTCTGCACAAATAGAGCGAGTATTTGAAAAAGCTGATGAATTGGGCCTGCCGGTAAAGCTTCATGCCGAGCAATTGTCCAATCTCGGCGGTGCAAAACTGGCCGCCAGTCATGGAGCGCTGTCTGCCGACCACCTTGAGTATATTGACGAGGCCGGCGTGAAGGCCATGGCGGATGCGGATACGGTGGCCGTGATCCTGCCAGGTGCCTTCTATACGCTGCGCGAAACGCAAGCCCCGCCGATTGAGCTGTTTCGCAAGCACAAGGTGGCCATGGCGTTGGCAACCGACTGCAATCCCGGATCATCTCCCATGACATCACTGTTGCTGACCATGAACATGGCCTGCACCCTGTTCCGCATGACGCCGGAAGAAGCATTGGCAGGGGCGACCCGTAACGCGGCCATGGCACTTGGATTGACCGATACCGGCATCGTGGAAGCAGGCAAGCGCGCTGACCTTGCGGTGTGGAATGCCGGAAACCCCGCCGAACTTGCCTACCGCATCGGCTTCAACCCGCTGCACAGCCGGATTTTCGCAGGTGTTGCCCAATGACCTGTCTCACCTTGCAACCGGGAAACGCTGACCTCGAACAACTGGAGCAACTGCACCGCGCCGGCGCCTCGGCCGTGCTGGACGACAGCGCCCGCGCGCATGTCGAGGCTGCCGCGGCACGTGTTGCCGATGCGGCACTGGGTGGCGAGGCGGTGTATGGTGTCAATACCGGCTTCGGCAAGCTCGCGTCGGTGAAAATTCAGCCCGGCGACACTGAAACCCTGCAGCGCAATCTGATCCTGTCGCACTGTTCCGGTGTCGGCGAGGCAATTCCCACTTCAATCGCCCGCCTGATGATGGCGCTGAAGCTGTTGTCTCTGGGCCGTGGCGCTTCCGGCGTGCGATGGCTGGTGATCGCCCAGATACAGGACATGCTGGCCAAGGGAGTGACCCCGGTCGTGCCTGCGCAAGGGTCGGTCGGCGCGTCTGGTGACCTGGCTCCGCTCGCTCACATGGCCGCTGCCATGTTGGGGGAAGGCAACGCCGAACTGGACGGTGTGGTGATGCCGGCATCCAAAGCTCTCGGCAAGGCCGGTCTCAAACCCATCGTGCTTGGGGCCAAGGAAGGCCTGGCGCTGATAAACGGTACCCAGTTTTCAACAGCGTTTGCGCTGGCTGGTTATTTTGAGGCTCAACGCAATGCCGAAGCCGCCATCGTGGCCTCGGCGCTCAGCACTGATGCCGTTATGGGTTCAACTGCGCCGCTGCAGCCGGAAATCCATGCGCTTCGCGGTCATCGCGGCCAGATCGATGTGGCCGCCGCCATTCGCGCCCTGATGCAGGGTTCTGAAATCCGCGAAAGCCATCGTGATGGCGATACCCGTGTGCAGGACCCGTATTGCATACGCTGCCAGCCGCAGGTCACCGGCGCTGCGATCGACCTGTTGCGCCAGGCCGGCCGCACCCTGGAAATCGAGGCAAACGCCGTCACCGACAACCCGTTGGTGCTGGCAGAAGCCGGCCTGATTGTGTCAGGCGGCAATTTTCATGCCGAGCCCGTGGCCTTTGCCGCCGACCAGATGGCGCTGGCCATTGCCGAAATAGGCTCCATCTCGCAGCGTCGTACCGCCGTCATGGTCGATCCGACCCTGAGCTTCGACCTGCCGCCGTTCCTGACCCCTGATCCCGGGTTGAACTCCGGCTACATGATCGCCGAGGTGACCACGGCAGCCCTGATGAGCGAGAACAAGCACCTCGCCACCCCGTGCTCGACCGATTCCACCCCAACCAGCGCCAATCAGGAAGACCACGTGTCAATGGCCGCACATGGTGCCCGGCGCCTGATGCAGATGAACGCCAACCTGTCGAACATTATCGGCGTTGAATTGCTGTGCGCGGCGCAGGGTGTGGAATGCCGCGCGCCATTGCAGACCAGTGACAGGCTGCAGGCCGTTCTGGCCCGGCTGCGCCAGGATGTGCCGTCACTGGGCAATGACCGCTTCATGGCTCCGGAACTGCAACTGGCATCGGACCTGGTGACCAGCGGCAGCATTTCAGCTGCGACCGGCAGCAAACAACTGATTGACTGGAAGGACTGATGTCATGACCACCAACCCGCGCCACAACCTGCGTGATGTGTATCCCGACACCGGTGCTGATATCACTGCAAAATCATGGCTGACCGAAGCTCCGATGCGGATGCTGATGAACAACCTGCATCCGGATGTGGCTGAAAACCCGCATGAACTGGTGGTTTATGGCGGTATTGGCCGGGCGACGCGGACCTGGCAGGACTTTGACCGCATTGTCGCATCGCTGAAAACCCTGGAAGATGACGAAACTCTGCTGGTGCAGTCCGGCAAGCCGGTCGGCGTGTTCCGCACTCATACGGATGCGCCGAGAGTCCTGATCGCCAATTCCAACCTGGTGCCGGAATGGGCCAACTGGAAGCATTTTAACGAGCTCGACCGCAAGGGCCTGATGATGTACGGCCAGATGACGGCCGGATCATGGATCTATATCGGCACGCAAGGCATTGTGCAGGGCACTTACGAGACTTTTGCCGAGGCCGGACGCCAGCATTATGACGGCGACCTGACCGGCAGGTGGATATTGACCGGCGGCCTTGGCGGTATGGGCGGCGCCCAGCCGCTGGCCGCTGTCATGGCAGGTGCCTGCTGCCTGGCGGTGGAGTGTGACGAGACCCGCATCGATTTCCGCCAGCGCACCCGTTACGTCGATGAAAAGGCACAGACACTGGACGAAGCGCTCGACATGATCGAGCGCTGGACCAGGGCAGGGGAGGCAAAGTCAGTCGGCCTTGTCGGCAATGCAGCCGACGTGTTTCCGGAACTTGTGGCGCGCGGTGTAAAACCCGATATCGTCACCGACCAGACCTCGGCCCATGACCCGATCAACGGCTACCTGCCGCAGGGCTGGACCATGGCCGAGTGGCGTGACAAGCGCGAAACCGATCCGGCGGCGGTTGAGAAGGCCGCGCGCGCGTCCATGAAAGTGCATGTGGCGGCGATGGTGGAGTTCTGGAATGCCGGAGTGCCGACACTTGATTACGGCAACAACATCCGCCAGGTCGCCAAGGATGAAGGCCTTGAAAACGCCTTCGCGTTTCCCGGTTTCGTGCCTGCTTACATAAGGCCGCTGTTCTGCAAGGGCATCGGCCCGTTTAGGTGGTGTGCGCTGTCGGGTGATCCTGAAGACATTTACAAGACAGACGCCAAGGTCAAGGAACTGATCCCGGATGATCAGCACCTGCACAACTGGCTCGACATGGCGCGCGAGCGCATTGCGTTCCAGGGCCTGCCGGCGCGCATCTGCTGGGTCGGGCTGGGACAGCGCCACCGGCTTGGGTTGGCATTTAACGAAATGGTTAAATCAGGTGAGCTGAAGGCGCCGGTGGTCATCGGGCGCGATCATCTGGACTCAGGCTCGGTCGCTTCGCCCAACCGCGAGACAGAGGCCATGAAGGACGGGTCCGATGCGGTCTCCGACTGGCCGCTGCTCAACGCGCTGCTCAATTGTGCATCGGGCGCCACCTGGGTGTCACTGCATCATGGCGGCGGTGTCGGCATGGGCTACTCACAGCATTCCGGCATGGTGATCTGCTGTGACGGCACCGATGACGCGGCCCGGCGCATCGGGCGCGTGTTGTGGAACGATCCGGCCACTGGCGTCATGCGTCATGCCGATGCAGGCTATGAAACTGCAATCGAGTGCGCACGGGAACATAGGCTGAACCTGCCCGGGATTTTGAACAAGTGAGTTGAAAAAAGAGGAGAACAACTATGAAAAGACGTGACTTCATTAAGACAGGTGCCGTGGGAGCCGCGGCGGTCACCGCACTTGCCACACCGGCAATCGCCCAGGACAGGCGCAAGTGGAAGATGGTAACCGCATGGCCGAAAAACCTGCCCGGACCCGGCGTCGCGGCCCAGATGCTGGCCGACCGCATAACGGCGGCTTCCGGCGGTCGGATTGAAGTCGAGCTTTTCGCCGCCGGTGAACTGGTGCCCGGTCGCGGTGTGTTCGATGCCGTGTCTGAAGGAACGGCCGAGCTTTATCACGCGGTACCGGCCTACTGGGGCTCGAAGTCCAAGGGTATCCTGCTGTTCGGATCGCAGCCGTTTGGTCTCAGGGCAGATGAACAGGTGGGCTGGCTCAACCATGGTGGCGGCCAGGCGCTTTATGATGAAATGTATGCCCGGTTCAACCTGAAGCCTTTCCTGTGCGGCAATTCCGGTCCGCAGTGGGCTGGATGGTTCCGCAATGAAATCAAGTCGGTGGATGATCTGAAAGGCTTGCGCTACCGCACCACCGGCCTGGCGTCGGAGATGTGCTCCAAGCTCGGCATGGCGGTGCAGGCAATGGGCGGCCGCGACATGTTTCAGGCGTTGCAGTCGGGCACCATCGATGCCGGCGAGTTCATCGGCCCGTGGACGGATTCCGCGCTTGGTTTCTACCAGATTTCCAAGAACTACTACTGGCCCGGCGTGGGTGAGCCGTCATCTGCAGAAGAGTGCGGGTTCAACAAGGCCGCATACGACGGCCTGCCGGATGACCTCAAGCAGTCTGTCAGCTTTGCCTGTGAATCACTCTATAATCCCGTGTGGACCGAATACACCACCAAGCATGCAAAAGCCCTGAAGCAGATGGTGGCCGAGCATGGCGTTCAGGTGAAGATGCTGCCGGAAGATGTCATCAAGGCCATGGGCAATGCAGCCGGTGAGGTGATCGATGATCTGCGCAATGACGAGGATGAACTGGTCAAGAAAATCACTGAGAGCTTCCTCGCCTATCGCACGTCCATATCCGACTACATGGTCTATGCCGACAACGGCCAGATGAATGCCCGGGCTCTGGACTACAAGTACGGTGGGTGATGAAATCACCGGCGGCCGGTTCCACACCGGGACCGGCCGGCATTTTATTTGGGCGCTGGTTCGATGATGAAAGACTGGGCGGACCGGCTTGACGCGGTCAATCGCTGGTGTGGGCTGACGGTGCGCTGGCTGGCGCTGGCCATGGTGCTTCTACAGTTCGCCATCGTGGTCATGCGCTACCTGTTCGGGGTCTCTTTCGTGTTTCTGGGTGAAGGCGTCCTGTACATGCACGCGGCCCTGTTCATGCTGGGGGCAGGCTACACGCTGCTGGTGGACGAGCATGTTCGCGTAGATATTTTCTACAGCCGCCGCGATGAAAAAGGCCGTGCCCGGGTCAATGCCGCCGGCGCCGTGTTGCTGCTGATACCTTCGCTTGTCCTCATTCTGTGGGTGAGCTGGCCCTATGTGCGCAACTCCGTGTCCATTCTGGAAGGCGCCATTTCTGTTGGCGGCATTCCGGCTTCTTTCCTGCTTAAAAGCCTGATCCCGGCGTTTTGCCTGTTGCTGTTGATACAGGGCCTCGCGTGCCTGCTGCGTGACCTGTCCCGGCTGGAGCGCCGGGAATGAGTTTTGTTACCGACAATCTCGACATCGCAATGTTCGTGGTGCTGGCCGCAGCACTTTTGCGCGGCTATCCGGTGACCTTCACACTGGCGGGTGTGGCGACGATCTTTGCCGGCCTTGGCGCCATGCTCGGGGCGTTTGACACGGCATTGCTGGGCGCACTGTCGCAACGGCTGTTCGGCATCATGACCAATCAGGTGCTGATTGCCATTCCGCTGTTTGTGTTCATGGGTATTGTGCTGGAGCGCAGCCGTCTGGCCGAAGAACTGCTGGAGGAAATGGGCCGGCTGTTCGGTACCAGGCGCGGTGGCCTGGCGGTATCGGTTGTCGTGGTCGGTACGCTGCTGGCCGCATCGACCGGCATTGTCGGGGCCACCGTCATCACCATGGCCCTGATCGCCCTGCCGGCCATGCTGCGCAACGGCTACTCGAAACGCCTGGCTGCGGGAACCGTGTGCACCGCCGGCACACTGGGCCAGATCATCCCGCCCTCGACCCTGCTGATCATCCTGTCAGAAGTAATGTCGTCCGCCTATCAGCAGGCTCAGTTCGAGCAGGGCAAGTTCACTGTTGAGACCATCAGTGTCGGCCAGACCTTTTCAGCGGCGCTGCTGCCGGGCCTGGTGCTGGTGATGTTGTACATTGTTTACATACTGGCGCTGGCCTGGATCAGGCCTGAGCGTGCGCCGGCAATGCCGCGCGAGGTGGCCGAGCCGGTCGACACAAGGCAATTGCTGCGCGTGCTGCTGCCGCCGATATTCCTGATTGTGGCTGTGCTGGGGTCGATTGTCGGGGGCGTTGCGACGCCGACAGAAGCAGCCAGTGTCGGCGCGGTTGGCGCATTGTTGCTGGCAACCTATCGCCGCGCTGAAGGCAGTCGCGGGGCCAGCCTGCTGGCCATTGCCGCTCTTGCCGGTATCGTGGTTCTGGCGTCTTCCACGTCGATACGCCTGCAGAGATCGGATGCTGACATTGGCGTCTGGATGCTGGCGGCAGTGGGTGCGGGGCTTGTGGCAGTGGTGGCCTGGGGTATCTGGCGCGCCATCCGTCACGCCGCGCGTGAAGGATATCTTGGTGCCATCAACACCCGAACCATGTCTGTCAGCTCGATGATCTTCGGCACCATCATCGGAGCCAGTGTGTTCTCATTGGTGTTTCGCGGGCTTGGCGGCGACAAACGCATTGAGCACCTGGTTGAAGCCATGCCGGGCGGTGCTACCGGCGCCCTCGTGTTCGTCATGGTGTTGATCTTCCTGCTCGGCTTCATTCTGGATTTTGTCGAGATATCGGTCATTCTGCTGCCGATCGTGGTGCCGGCGCTGATTGTCATGGGCCATGATCCGATCTGGCTGGCTGTGCTGATTGCCATCAATTTGCAAACCAGCTTCCTGACGCCGCCGTTCGGGTTTTCCCTGTTCTATCTGCGTGGTGCGGCACCGCCGGAGATAACCACCGGCGACATCTATCGTGGCGTGATCCCGTTTATCGCCCTGCAGGCCATTGGTGTCTCGCTGATCTGGCTGTGGCCGGGCATTGCGACCTGGCTGCCCGCGGTGATGTTCGGGCGCTGAAATCCGGCGCATTCGACACGGGTTTGATATTCAGCCAAAGTAGGGGTATCAAAGTGTGAAATTAATTGGTAATATTTTTTTACCAATTAATGATCTGCGCTGGATCGCGTGACGTTCAATGGTTTACGCGCAGGTGTGTTGGTTGAACGAGCAGGAAGGATGACCCGATATGGAAATGCCGGTCCCGGACCAGGGTGTACTGGAGCGTAAGGCATCCATTGTTTCAAGGCTCGAGCAGTTACTGCCCGGTGAGGCGGTGATCTCCGATCCCAATGAAACCCGCGCCTATGAATGTGATGCGCTTACCGCCTATCGCTGCCAGCCGCTGGCCGTTGTGCTGCCCGGCACCACGGAAGAAGTCGCTGCGTGCCTGAAGATCTGCCATGAAGAAGGCGTACCGGTGGTGCCGCGCGGGGCCGGCACGTCGCTGGCCGGTGGATCGCTGCCGACCGCAGACAGCATCATAATCGGCGTGTCGCGCATGAACGCGGTGCTGGAAACCGATTACGACAACCGCTTTATCAGAGTGCAGACCGGACGCACAAATCTTTCGGTAACAGGGGCGGTTGAGGAAAACGAGTTTTTCTATGCACCCGATCCGTCCAGCCAGCTCGCCTGTGCCATTGCCGGTAACATCGCCATGAATTCCGGCGGCGCCCATTGCCTGAAATACGGCGTGACCACCAATAACCTGATGGGCGTGAAAATGGTGACCATGGAAGGTGAGATCGTCGACATTGGCGGCGCTCATCTTGATGCCGCCGTCTATGATCTGCTCGGTGTCATCTGCGGATCGGAAGGCCAGCTTGGCATCGTTACCGAAGCGACATTGCGGATTTTGCGGAAGCCTGAAGGTGCACGGCCTGTGCTGCTGGGCTTTGACCGTTCCGAGGTGGCAGGCGCCTGCGTGGCGGACATCATCAAGGCCGGCGTGCTGCCGGTCGCCATCGAATTCATGGACCGGCCCTGCATCCGGGCAACGGAAGATTTTGCCCATGCCGGATATCCGGACGTCGAAGCCCTGCTGATCGTTGAGGTTGAAGGCTCGGAAGCCGAAATCGTCGAGCAGCTTGACAAGATCAAGGCAATCGCGCGCCGGCACAACCCGGCAGAACTGCGCGAGAGCGCCAGTACCGAGGAATCGGCAGCGATCTGGAAAGGTCGAAAGGCGGCTTTCGGCGCCATGGGCCAGATCAATGACTATATGTGTCTCGACGGCACCATTCCGGTTAGTCAGTTGCCGCTGGTGCTGCGCCGCATGGAAGAGCTGTCGAAGGAATTTGGTCTCGACGTCGCCAATGTGTTCCACGCCGGCGACGGTAATCTGCACCCGCTTATCCTGTTTGATGCCAACAAGCCGGGTGACCTGGAAACCTGCGAGGCCATGGGCGCGGAAATCCTGAAACTGTGTGTGGAAGTCGGCGGTTGCCTGACCGGCGAACATGGCGTGGGCGTGGAAAAACGCGACCTGATGCTGACCCAGTATAATGAAGGTGACCTGGAGGCGCAGGTGCGGGTCAAGGATGTGTTTGACGCCAAATGGCTGCTCAACCCGGCCAAGGTGTTCCCGCTGATCACCACCAGGGCGCGGCGCGAGGCGGCATGAAACCAAAATCGGAACAGGAGCTGGCTGACGCCGTCAGGGCGTCGGCCGCAAAAGGCACGAAACTGCAAATCCGCGGGGGCGGTTCCAGGGCAGGGCTGGGTCACGGCGTGACCGGAGAGCTTGTCGATACCACCGGCCTGAAGGGTGTGTCGCTGTACGAACCCGGCGCGCTCACAATAGTCGCTGGCGCTGGAACACCTCTTGAAACAATTGAAAAGACGCTTGCCAGGGAAGGCCAGAGACTGCCGTTCGAGCCGATGGATCACCGCGCGCTGTACGGCACCAACGGCAAGTCCACCATCGGCGGCGTTGTGGCGGCGAACATCTCCGGCCCGCGCCGCATCCAGGCAGGTGCCTGCCGCGACTCCCTCATCGGCGTGCGCTTTGTGGACGGTGAAGGCACCGTCATCAAGAACGGCGGCCGGGTGATGAAGAACGTCACCGGCTATGACCTGGTCAAGCTTATGGCCGGCAGCCACGGTACGCTGGGTGTGCTCACCGAGGTGGCATTCAAGGTCCTGCCGATGCCGGAAGCAGGCGCAACAATCATTGTCGAGGGCCTCGATAACGAACGGGCAGGTGCGGCCATGAGTGCAGCGCTTACCGCGCCATATGATGTGAACGGCGCAGCGCATCTGCCGCCCGATGGAGATCAGGCGGCGCGCACCTGTATCCGTGTTGAAGGTTTCGCCGGCTCGGTCAAGTATCGCTCCGGCAAGCTGAAGGATCTGCTTGCCGATTTTGGCGACGTGAGTATCGAAGCTGATCAGGCCAGATCCGACAAGCTGTGGCAGCAGATCCGCGATGCCGAAGCTGTTGCCGCCGGCGAGGGCGACATATGGCGGGTTTCCGTCAAACCGTCTGATGGGTCCATGCTGGCAGCGCGGCTGGGTGACGAGGCGAGGGTTCAGTTTGACTGGGGCGGCGGGCTTGTGTGGGCCTGTGTGCCGGAAGGAACCGATGCGAGGGCCGTCATGAACGGGATTGACGGGCATGCCACCTTGATACGTTCAAACGAGGCGACTGCGAAACAGCTCGGTGTGTTCCAGCCGGAACCGGCACCGCTTGCGAAAATCAGTGCCGGGCTCAGGTCCCGCTTTGATCCGCATGGCATCTTGAACCCCGGGCGCATGGGATAGGCGACAATGCAGACCAATTTCACCATCGAGCAGATGAAGGACCCGGCGATCAAGCGGTCGAACGAGGTCCTGCGCACCTGCGTCCATTGTGGCTTCTGCACGGCAACGTGCCCGACCTACCAGGTGCTGGGCGACGAGCTGGACAGCCCGCGCGGCCGCATCTACCTGATGAAGGACATGCTGGAAAAAGGCCGCCCGGCGGACGCCAAGACGGTCAAGCATATCGACCGCTGCCTGTCATGCCTGTCGTGCATGTCCACCTGTCCGTCGGGCGTGCACTACATGCACCTCGTGGACCACGCGCGCGAGTACATCGAGAAAACCTATACGAGACCACTGCCCGAGCGCGTGTTGCGCTGGCTGCTGGTGCAGGTCTTGCCCTATCCCGGCCGCTTCCGGCTGGCCATGTTCGGGGCCCGGTTTGCCAAGCCGTTTGCCCGGTATCTGCCCGGCCGGCTGAAGGCAATGGTGTCGCTTGCGCCGTCCGATCTGCTGGGACCGAGCCCGATGGACCTGCCCCAGGTGTTCAAGGCGCAAGGCCAACGCCGCAAGCGGGTTGCGCTGCTCACCGGATGCGCCCAGCGTGCGCTGAACACCGATATCAATGAAAGTACGATCAGGCTGCTGACGCGGCATGGCTGCGATGTGGTCATTGCCAAAGGCATAGGTTGTTGCGGTGCACTCACACATCATATGGGCAAGACCAGCGAGAGCCATGCCTCGGCGGCGGCCAATATCAATGCCTGGATGAAGGAGTATCGCGGCGAAGGCCTTGATGCGGTGATCATCAACACGTCCGGTTGCGGCACCACCGTAAAGGACTATGGCCACATGTTCCGCAATGACCCTCTGGCCGAAGATGCTGCCATTGTGTCGGAACTGGCCAAGGATATTTCCGAAGTCATGGTCGACCTTGGTCTCAACGAGGCCAAAGTGCCCGAGATTAAGGTCGCCTATCACGCCGCGTGTTCGCTGCAGCATGGCCAGCAGATCAAGACCCATCCGAAGACTTTGTTGAAGGCGGCAGGTTTTACTGTAATGGAACCCGCTGACCCGCATCTGTGTTGCGGCTCTGCGGGAACCTACAACATCATGCAGCCTGAGATTTCTGCGGAGCTGAAAAATCGCAAGGTGGCGACGCTGGAAGCCCTGACACCGGACGTGATTTCCGCTGGCAATATCGGCTGCATGATGCAGATCGGAAACGGCACCGGTGTTCCGGTTGTTCACACCGCGGAATTGCTGGACTGGGCTACCGGCGGACCGCAACCGCAGGCCCTGGCAGAGCGCTTTCCACAGGCTGTGGAATAGGCTGTCCCTGCCTTATTTGTAATCTTCCGCGAATCTGTCCTAGGATAAGTTTATCGGTGCTCATCTTGTTGGGTGAGATAAGCAATTTGAGCGCTGATGCTGGGGTTAATCATCGGCTTCTTAAGCATTTGTTAAGGCTGAAACGCCGATGATGATTACCGGTCCTTTGATGTTGGATCGGTAGGGCAACGAGCGGTTTCAAGCTTCTAGCCTTGCGATCAGGCCGGGGTTTCCCGGTTTGAACATGTGATGTGACGGGTCTCACATACGAGCCCGCACAATCTCGTGTTTAGTCCCAGTAGACTTTTTACGCCGTGCCTTTTCCGGACTTGTAACAAAGACAAAAAGACTCAGACGCAAGTGGGGCACATCCCCGACCCGGACAGGCACTTCACACTGGCATGCCCCGGCGCCCGAGCCATGCGCTCTTGCCGACGTGGGCAGGTCGAAACCGAAGTTTGGAGCACCGGTTCTGATGCAGTCAGAACCTCAAAAGCTCCGATTGGCTGGGGAGCCTGGAAATGAAAAAATCACTGTTAATAGCCTTGAGCGCTGCAAGCGTCTTGTTGCCACAAAATGTTATGGCTGCCGACTGGATGTCGGGAGGCGAGATCATGAAGGAACTTGTCGGACAGGAGCTTGCTTTCCGCGGCAAGCTCAACGGAAAGATCATCTACCGCAAGTCCGGTGAGATGCGGATGCTTTCGACCAAGGGCCGGGTGGTTTATGGCGAATGGCGGATTGACGATGAAAACGGCAGTCTGTGTTCCCGCATCAAGCAGCGCAGGCAGGCCAAGGAAATCTGCTATCGCACACGCCATGACGGATTTGGCTATCGAACCGACCAGGGCTACAAGCTGATGCCGCTGGGATTTTAGGGCACTGAGTTCCGACAGGACAGGTTGTCGTGTTTGCCCGCCTTGCACGACTTCAGCCTGTCGGGATGAACAACCACCGTTTATGCCGGCTTGCTCCATCGAGCGAACGATGTAGTAATGCTGCAAGACTTGAATTGTGGTGGATGTGCCTGCTTGTTCCTTTTTAGTGCAGTGAGAACAACCAGCGAATTGCAGTGCATTTTTGATGAATTCCATGACTGCGTGTAAGCGCATACTGATCATTCACAACCCGACAGCCGGCGGGGGTGCGGCAACTCACCTTGCTGCCGTCAAGACAGCGCTGGAGAGCAGGCGTTGCGAAGTAACGCTGATCGCCACCGCTGCACCTTCCCAATTGTCCACTCTGTATCGCGACTTTGTTGCCAGTGACTGGGATGTTGTTGCGATTGCAGGCGGCGACGGAACACTGATGGAAGCCATTAACGGGCTGGCCGGGCAGTCGCCGGTACTGGCCCTGATAGCAACCGGTACCGCCAATGTCGTGGCATTGGATCTGGGGCTGGTCGTTGGCGCTGATGCGCTGGCGGACGTCATCATTGCCGGCAACACCAAACAACTTTGTGCAGGCCGGGTGAATGACAAGCTGTTTGCGTTTACGGCAGGTGTCGGGTTCGATGCCGCAGTAGTGGCTCGGGTGCGCCCCTCGGTCAAAAGATGGGCTGGCAAACTGGCCTTTGTGCTTGCTGCCGTGGAAACTCTGATTGCCTACCGCTATCCCGTCTACAGGATGACGATGGACAATAAGGAATATTCAGCAGCCGGGGTTATCATCGTCAACGGGCGCTGTTACGCCGGCAAACACATTGTCTCGCCAGACAATGATCTGGGCAATGGCTGCTTGTGTGCCGTCATACTGCACAAGCCAGGGCGGATTGCTGCATTGAGCTATTCGCTGGCAATGCTGCTTGATCGGTTGCCGTCACGAAGCGATGTCACCTTCCTGCAGCAGGTTCGCTCGATTGAAATCGAAGCCGGGGATAAGGC
This sequence comes from uncultured Anderseniella sp., assembly GCA_947488295.1. GTDB lineage: Bacteria > Pseudomonadota > Alphaproteobacteria > Rhizobiales > Aestuariivirgaceae > Anderseniella. The sequence goes on along the minus strand of CANKYU010000007.1, from coordinate 26,782 downwards.
GCCGGTACAGGTTGACGGTGAAATTGCCTGCCACTTGCCTGTTCGAATAACAGCGGACGCAAAACGGTTCGACATTCTGGTCTAGTCCATCAGGCGCGACCATGCATTGCCTGCGCCTGTATATCGCAATGTCGCCGCTCTACTACTCGTAGCCATGGCATTGAACTGTGGTATTAGCTGTCCGAAACCCTCGACTTGGCTGCAAGACTGAAACGATATGACCTTTCGCAAAACGATCTGGATGTACTGGCATCAGGGTGAGGCAGCGGCGCCTCCACTGGTGGCGAAATGTATTCAGTCCTGGCGGGAGTTCAACCCGGACTGGCAGGTCCGTGTACTGGATGCAGACAGTGTTGCAGATGTCATTTCCCTGAATGAATCACTGGATATGTCGCGAACCGACATTGGGCTTCAGCATAAAGCCGACCTGATCCGCATCTCATTGCTTGCCGAACACGGTGGCGTTTGGGCGGATGCTTCCATCTACTGCGGCAAACCGCTGAGTGACTGGCTGCCGGACGCTCTGCAATCCGGGTTCTTCGCATTTTCCAATCTTCGCAGCGACTGTTTTCTGTCAAACTGGTTTCTGGCAAGCACTGCCGGCAATCCTCTGGTTGTTGAAGTGCGCGACGAGATGCTCGCTTTTTTCGCAGAAAACAGGTTTCCCAGGCAAAACAGGCCAATTGGAAAATGGCTCTACCATGTGTTCAAGTTTCCATTCGGACTGACAACCCGCACGACCCGCGGCTGGTTTCATCCCGCAACAGTCCGCGTGCTTGGCATTTACCCGTATTTCACCCAGCACTACCTGTTCTCCAGGTCGCTTCATGGAAAAGTGGAACTTGCACAAATCTGGGATGACACTCCAAAACTCCCGCGCCTCATTCCGCTGACGCTGAAACACAGCAAGAAGAAAGGCGTACCGGTCGAGCAAACCCTGCAGTTCATTGCATCCGGCAAAGCCACCATGCACAAGCTGAATTGGGAGGTTGATGTCGATAGCCCATATTGGCAAAGCATAATCGCCGGACTTGAAGATATGAAAGCCAAACGCGTTTCGCCACGAAGTTGATTGTGTGTCGCAGTTCATAGATAAGTCGTCCACGTCCGCATTCCGCCAATCGTTGCAAGGTAACTGTACAATATGAAGCTTCCGAAATTCCGCCGGCACCTCAATTTTGGTTCGCGTCATTCTTCGTTCGAGGAACGCAACCGGCTTATCGCGTCAGGAATTCGCAAACCGCAGTCGTGGATACTGGATATCGGGTCCAATCTTGGCGAGACCTCCAATTTTCTTGCATCCGAAGGACATTTTGTCGTGGGTGCCGAAAAGTTCGAAAAGGAACACCAGATCGCCTGTGCCAGAAGTGCCCCCGGCACCGCTTACATGCGAACCTCGGTGACACCGGAATTTGTGGAGTCGACTGTGCACTGGGACGCCATTCTGCTGCTGAGCGTCCTGCATCGGATCTACGCCTTTGAAGGCGAGGCATTCATGCGAGCGGTGTTGCGCGCGTGCGGTGAAAAAACCGATCACCTGTTTATCGAAGGCAGCACCCGGCGCGCCCGCTATACGGACCAGAGCAATCCGGCACCGTCATTTACGGATTTCGACACTGATGACGCGGAACGCTGGCATCAGGAGGTGTTTCGTTCAGAGCTTGGAGACCGGTGGCAGGTGTCAGCTGCCAGGGTCCTTGCGCACAGCAAGTCGGAGCCGCACCGATTGTTCTTCCATGCCGAAAAGACAGCCGGGTGAACCGCCACCATGGTGCAGGAAAACAAGAAACTGCGGTTGCTGAGAACCATTGTGCGAAGACGTTACCGGCGTATCAGCGTGGACCCGGGCAATGTCGGCTATATCCAGTATCCCGAGTTTCGAGATTCACACAGAATACTTGCCAGACCGAAAACCAGGGAACTGGCCGGCGACTGGGACCAGACGATAGATCGCGAGGTTTTCTGGTGTTCAATCTACGAACCGGCTGAGGACCATGTCTGCGGCATGGTTCCCTTTGACAACTATGTGTTCTATCGATCCCTGCAAGCTCACTTTAACGACGGCGATGCCTGGCAGACAACCAGATGGTATCAATGGATGGTGGCCCGGCAAGACAACAATCCCATAAGGCGCTACAGCACCGGGGACCAAGTTGCCGAGCGCCTGGACTTTCTCGACAAGCTGCACTCCGACTTCAGATCTGGGCTGTACCGGGATGATCCCGTTGACCGGCCCATCATCAACATTGGACGAGACGGACGAATGTCCGTCGAGGACGGACGGCACCGGCTTTGTATTGCGCGCGTGGCCGGTCTGAAAGAGTTTTTCGTTGATGTAAATGTGGTTCATGCAGACGTGTCGCTGAACGGCTTATGACCTCTACGGCTTGTCGCGGTCCGTCAGGCCGGATGCGCAGGTTGCATGTCGAGCCACAACCCTGTGCGACGCGGTTATCCAGCTGAATACTGATCCGGGTAAGGGGTGCATTGCATCGCGTTGACCACGCACCATTGTCTGCCACCAACCAGCTGCCGCCTGGTGCTTCATCTGTGACACCCATGCCACTCTGGCTTGGTTTCCGGTGTTTTCCGCCGATTATGTGGACGTATGCAGCTTGTGCTTCGTCCATATGCGACCATAGATAACCGGTCACATTCCATCACAAATTGGCCCTGACCATCACAAATTAGCCCTGACATTTCCTTGCGGCCTGCTTTCCACCGCCGCATTGGCAAGTCACTTTCCTCCTCGTGGACGGCAGCCGAACGATCCTGCAGGCAGCTCTTTGAGACAAGTCAGGCAGATCGGGACAAAAGTCTAACTGGAGAATTAAAAATGAAAAAGTTTCTCGCAATCGTACTTGCAACAGGTTTCGCTTCAACCGCTGCACTTGCAGCTGACTTCACCGCTGTAGACGCTGACCAGAACGGTTCAGTATCCATGGAAGAAGCCAAAGCTGCCATGCCTGATATGGCTGAAGACGCATTCAAGGCCGCTGATGGTGACCAGAACGGTGAACTGAGTGCAGACGAATGGGCCGCAATCCAGGGCTAAGTCAGTCCGCATCGGGGCATGTTTGCAAGGTGATCAGGTCACCGGAAATGCTCATCAGTGTCTGTTGAATTTTTCCGGCAGGTAAACGATTGCCATGCCTCCCCGCAAGCCAATGACCCCATCGGAATTCTTTCCGGTGGGGTTTTGCTGTCAGCAGCCCACATCTTCCGCCAGAACCTCAATCAGGCTTTCCACCCGCCGCAGTTCCCTGCGCCGGTCAAATCGTTCTATCCGGCTTCGTGACCTGTCCTGCGAGAACAGGTTGAGAAACGGCGCCCTGGCCAGCAGCGTCCTCAGTGCGTACCAGGAAAGCCGGCGCCCCGGTGGATGGTCTGCAACACCGAAATACCCGAGTGAAAATGCCTGCCACTGGGGAATTTCCTGCCAGGGGCCGGACGGGGACCCGGACCTTAAACTGGTTCCCAGCTTGACGGTCCTGTTGAGTAGAAAATGCGCCATGTCGATCTCGACCGGAGCTGGCGCAGGGTTTGAAAAGTCAAACGAACGCAGGTCCATCTGATCATTGGCGATAACCAGGTTGTTCGGACTGAAGTCGCCGTGCTGAAGACTGACCACACCTGGTTCGTCAGCCAGCTTTGAAGCCGCAGCCTGCAGCACTTCCAGGTACTTCAGATGCCTGTCCTTCCTGTCTCCGGAGTTTGCCAGGATCCTGGTGTGTATGTCTTGCACGAACCCTGAAGTATCGAACACGGCGGTTTCACGTCCCCAGGTATCGTGAAGCCGCGAGAGCCATTTGCCGGCGGCCGTAATGCCTTTATTGCGTTGCTGCTCGCGGAACATGTTCAGGTAGAAATGCTTGCGAAGGTTTCGGCCCTCAAGCCATTCCGTCACCATCAGACCGCTGGCGATATCTGCAACATGCAGGCGGGCTGTCAATCCGGGATAGTCACGGCACTGATCTTCATCAAGTTGTCTTAAGACTCCGGCTTCACGTTCAAACCACAAACCGGCATCGGGTTTCGAACTCGTGTCGACAGCCTTGATCGCCAGGCCATATGGCAATGACGGACTGCTTCCGCGGAATATCTTCGTGGCCGGATGTGGACCGCCATTGTGCGGATTTGCATGCACGGGTCCCGAAACAAGCAGATCGGCGGGCAGTGCCGGGTCTGCGGCGCCCAGCCTGCTCAGTTGAACCCGGACCGCTTGCGCTGTCATTTCGTGAAATCTCATGCTTGCAAACGACCCTGAGTTTTATGTTGCCGCGACAGTCGGGCTCCTGTTTGCGTCACGCAATACGTGATCTGCACAAGCCCAAAACAGCGACCCAACTGGCTGGACACGCAGTGGGCCGGAACTGTCTATGTGACATACCGGCTTTACGCAAACCAATGAACCGGTTATTGCAGGCAAGGTTTTTTGTCCATGGAGTTTTCAACATGAGCAGCGCACGGAAAATCCGCGTGGCGGTTATCGGAGCATCAGGCTATACCGGCGCTGATCTCGTGCGACTGGCCTATGCTCATCCGAATATGGAAATCGTGGCGCTGACGGCCAACTCGCATGCTGGAAAGCCGATGGAAGCGGTGTTCCCTCATCTCAGTGGCCTGGGCCTGCCCGGTCTTGTAACCAATGACGAGGTCGACTGGTCGAGCGTTGATGCCGCGTTCTGCGGCTTGCCGCATGCCACAAGCCAGCAGGTCATCAAGGCGTTGCCTGAACATCTCAAGATCGTAGACATGTCGGCTGACTTCCGGCTGCGCGATCCGGAAACCTACAGGCAATGGTATGGCAACGAGCACGCCGCGCTCGATCTGCAGGCAGATGCCGTCTACGGACTGACCGAACACTATCGTGACCAGATCGCCGCTGCCCGGCTGGTTGCCTGCCCCGGATGTTATCCGACCGCAGTGCTGATGCTGCTGCTGCCGCTGGTGGCAGGCGGGCTGATTGATGCATCTGACCTGGTGATCGACGCCAAGTCCGGTGTGTCCGGCGCGGGGCGTGCGCTGAAGCAGAACACGCTGTTTTGCGAGGCGGGCGAAGGCATGGGGCCGTATTCAATAGGCAAGCATCGGCATGCGCCCGAAATCGAGCAGGAACTGTCGATTGCTGCAGGTAAGGATGTGATTGTGAACTTCACACCGCATCTGGTGCCGATGAGCCGCGGGGAATTCATCACCGCCTATGCCAGGCTCGCTCCGGGCAAAACCGCGGATGACTGCCAGCAACTGCTAGCCGGACGCTATGACAACGAGCCGTTTGTCAATATGGCACCGGACGGCGTGATGCCCGCAACACAGCTGGTGCGCGGCTCCAACCGGGTGATGATGGGCGTGGTTCCCGACCGGATCGAGGGCAGGGTGGTGCTGCTGTCGACACTGGACAATCTGGTCAAGGGTTCCGCCGGTCAGGCGGTGCAGAATTTCAACCTGATGTTCGGATTGCCGGAGGCAACCGGCCTTGAACAGGTAACTCTGTTCCCGTGACGGCGGGTCCTGACCCTAAGCTGTTTTCGTCCTGCACAATCAAGCAGGTCACGCTCGACAACCGTGTGGTCATTGCGCCCATGTGTCAGTATTCCGCGCAAGACGGCCTGTTTGCCGACTGGCATTTCGCCAACTACTCGAAGTATGCCCTGGGCCGGCCCGGTGCGATTATTCTGGAAGCCAGTGCCGTACAGGATATCGGCCGCATCACCCATGGCGATCTCGGCATCTGGTCGGATGCCCATGCCGATGCCATGCGCGGTATTGTCGATTTCATCAAGGCGCAGGGTGTGGTGCCGGGTATCCAGATTGGCCATGCCGGCCGCAAGGCGTGCATCCAGCGCCCATGGCACGGCAATGGCGCGCTGGATGAAACCGATGCGGCGCGCGGCGAGACCGCCTGGCGGGTCATTGGTCCAAGTCCGCTGCCTGCCGGGAAGGGCTGGCTGGTGCCGCACGAAATGACCAGGGCAGACATTGCGCAGGTCACCGCGGATTTTGTTGCCGCAGCCAGACGTGCCGATCACATCGGCATGGACATTCTGGAGCTGCATGCCGCGCATGGCTATCTGCTGCAGCAGTTCCTGTCACCGTTGTCCAATGTGCGTACCGATGAATACGGCGGCAGCCGCGAAAACCGCATGCGGTTTGTGCTTGAAGTTACCGAGGCCGTGCGTCCGGTGTGGCCGGATGCCAAACCGCTGTTTGTGCGCATTTCCTCCGTGGACGGGTTTGAAGGCGGCTGGGATATTGAGGACTCTGTGGTGCTGGCCAAAGCCCTGAAGGCCGCCGGTGTGGACGTCATCGATTGCTCTTCGGGCGGTAACGCTGCGGCGGGTGCCACTGCCTCAACCGGTTATCGTGGCCCGGGATTCCAGGTACCGTACGCCGAACGGATCAGGCGTGAGGCCGAAATCCAGACCATGGCGGTCGGGCTGATACTGGACGGACCCCAGGCCGAGGATATTTTGCAGAACGGCCAGGCGGACCTGATCGCCATTGCGCGCGAGGCTATCAATGACCCGTTCTGGCCCCGCCATCAGGCCCGGGCCATGGGTGTTGACCTGGAATTTGCCCAATGGCCCGAACAATATGGCTGGTGGCTTGACCGCCGCGCCCGCGGCCTGCATCAGCTGGCCAAATCGGAAAAATAGTCCTGTTGCCAGGCGCGACCGTCTTCAAAACCTCAAATCCGCAGGCTTTGAGATGGATCAACGACGCAAAATCAGGCATCGCGCAATCTGGCGTCCATCACTTGTGCTGCGGCACACTTCAGGAGGACACGCCCATGCTCGATATTTCCCCGAAAAAGGTGGCCCACGTCATCGTGCGGGCCCGCGAACTGGACGGCAAGGTTGCTGCCTGGGATGGTGACGGTGACGAGGCGGATTCCGACAGCGTCCTGGAGGCCCGCCGCGATGACCCCACCGAAGCTGAACTGCGTGGTTTCATTGACGACATGAACGTTGATGAGCAGGTGGCGCTGGTGGCGCTGATGTGGATTGGACGCGGCACCTATGAGCCGGACGATATACAGGAGGCTCTGGACACCGCCCGCTCCGAACGGGTCAACAAGACCGAGGACTACCTGCTGGGTGTGCCCCTGCTGGCCGACTATCTGGAAGATGGCCTCGACAGGATGGGGATTTCAGTGGAAGCAGCTGAAGAGGGAATTCTCTAGTTCCCCTTGACCTTCACATAGGAACCCGGTGCCGGTTCAATGGGTTGCAGCTTTCCGAGTTCCGGATCGCGAGCCGGCACCATTTTACCTGACCTGTCGGACAGCCACTCCATCCAGTGCGGCCACCATGATCCGGGGTGTTCTTCGGCCTTCGCCAGCCATTTTTCGACCGTTTCGGCTCCCTTGCCGTTGGTCCAGTACTGGTACTTGCCGCCTTCCGGCGGGTTCACCACACCGGCGATATGGCCGGAACCGGCCACCACAAGCTGCGTGTCACCGCCGAGTATCTCTCCGATCTTGAACACCGACTGCAGCGGCGCGATATGGTCTTCGCGCGCAGCCAGGTTGTAGACCGGGATCTTGACCTTGCTCAGGTCGATACGCACCTGGTCGAGGGTCATCTTGCCCTGGCTGAGATGATTGTAGAGATAGCACTCGCGCAAATAGAACGAATGGGTGGCGGCCGGCATGCGGGTCGGGTCGGCATTCCAGTACAGAAGATCAAAGGGCATCGGATCCTTGCCCTTGAGATAATTGTTCACCACATACGACCAAATCAGGTCGTTCGAGCGTAACAAGTTGAAAGCATTGGACATTTCCTTGCCGTCAAGGAACCCGTCCTTTGCCATGCGTTCTTCGGTAAGGGATATCTGCTCTTCATCGGCAAATACTTTCAGGTCACCCGCATAGGTGAAATCCACCTGGGTCGTGAAGAAAGTTGCCGACTTGATGCGCTCATCGTTGCGTGCCGCCATGTAACCGAGCGTCGAGGCAAGCAGCGTGCCGCCAATGCAGTACCCGATGGCATTGACCCGCTGCTTTTCGCCGATCTGCCGCTGGATCTGGTTGATGGCCTCGAGAATGCCGCCATGCATGTAATCGGCGAAGCCCTTTTCAGCGAGCTTCGCATCCGGATTGACCCACGAGATGACGAATACGGTCAGGCCCTGTTCCACACACCAGCGGATGAAGGATTTTTTCGGATTGAGATCGAGAATGTAGAACTTGTTGATCCACGGCGGTACGATAAGCAGCGGTGTCTTGTGCACCTTCTCAGTGGCGGGCGCATACTGGATGAGCTGCATGAGATCGTTCTGAAACACCACGTGGCCGGGTGAAAGCGCCATGTTTTCACCCAGCGCAAAGGCGCTCATGTCGGTCTGCTTGATACGCAGCGATCCCTGGCCTGCCTCCAGGTCGCGGGCGAGGTTTTTCATGCCGTCGAGCAGGTTCTGACCGTTTGAGGCGAGCGTCTGTTTAAGCACTTCCGGGTTGGTGACGGCGAAATTCGACGGCGACAGGGCATTGGCGATCTGGTCGAAATAGAAGTTCGCCTTGTGCCGGGTCGCTTCGTCGGTGTCTGCGGAGTTGGCGATGGTTTCATGTGCCCATTTGGCGGTCAGCAGGTATGCCTGTTTGAAGAAATCAAACACCTGGTTGCGCGACCAGTCGGGGTCCTTGAAGCGCTTGTCGCCTCGCTCCGGCGTTGCAACCGGGTCGGGATGTTCGCCCATCATGCGTGCCCAGGAATTTTGCCAGAGCTGGGTATATCCCTGCCAGAGCTGGAAACTTGCCTCGGCCCAGCGCTCAGGGTGTTGTGCATAGGACTGGGCGATTTCGGTAAATGTCTTCAATACCGGTTCAATGGGCTTAAGCGCTTCTCCGTCCACAGTGCCGGCGTCTTCCTGCTTCTGCTCCGCCATGCGCTGTGCAATTGCCGAACCGATCTGCAGCGCCTTGGACAGATTATCCATAAGCTGGATGGGGTCAGGCAGGTGAAAGCCGGCAGGGTCCTGGGGTGCTGGGCTTTTTGACATGCGGTGACCATCCAATCGAAACGAAGCGCGAACAGGTATAGTTTATGACAGTAAAGCAAGTCTGCTGCATGACAAGGGTGAGGTTTTTGTGTCGTTAAGATCTGCCGCTGCCTTTTCAGCGGATGTCCGTTATGTCGTCCGCTCGCCGGTCCGGCGTATCCGGTATGTCGAGCTGACCAGGCCGGAGGGAAACGATCTGGTTTCGAGATGGTCCAGGTCTATATCGCGATCCAGTCCGCCAAACAGTGGCAACCCTGTTCCGATCAGGATGGGTATGTGGGTCAGCGTGACGTCCGAGACCAGTCCGGCGCGCAGAAAAGACTGGATGACCTTGCCGCCGTCAATATAGGCGCGCGCCCAGCCCCTGTCGGCGAGTTCGCGCATGAGTTCCACCGGTCCAAGGTCCGATATCTGCACCTGGTCGCGCAGTTGGCCGGGTATGTCTGCATCGTTCAATGTCCGGCTCATGACGACAACCGGCTTGTGGTAGGGCCAGTCATCAAAGCTCAGGACTTTTTCAAACGAACCCCGCCCCATGATGAGGCCGTCAACCGATGCCATGAAGTTATCATAGCCGTGATCTTCACCGGCAGTTTGCTGTTTCATCAGCCAGTCGAGACCGCCGTCTGCCCTGGCGATAAAACCATCCAGGCTCACCGCTATGAATACATGTCCGGTTGTCAATTTCGCTCACCTGGTCCCAGTGGCTGGAGTTCACACCTTGGCTCTTTGTACCATGCCGAACAGGTCGCGTGGATCATCCGGATCAGCGATCATGTCGAGGTCGACAAAATGCCCTGTGGCCTCGAGCTGGTCGTGCACATAGCGCAGGGCGGAGAAATCCTCCGTCGCAAATCCGACGCTGTCAAACAGGGTGATCTGGTCGCTGGATGTGCGTCCCGCGGTCTTGCCGGTAATCACCTGCCACAGCTCGGTCACCGGATGGTCGGCATCCAGTTGCTGGATTTCACCTTCAATGCGGGTCTGGGGCGGGTATTCAACGAAAATGCTGGAGCGCAGCAGGATATCCCGGTGCAGCTCCGTCTTGCCGGGGCAGTCACCGCCAATGGCGTTGATGTGCACGCCGGAGCCGATCATGTTGTCGGTCAAAATGGTGGCGTACTGCTTGTCCGCGGTACAGGTGGTGATGATTTCAGCACCGGTCATGGCGTCTTCGGCAGACGTGCAGGCGATCACTTTCAGGCCGGTATCGGCCAGGTTGCGAACTGCCTTTTCCGTTGCGGTTTTATCGATGTCAAAAAGCCGGACGGTTTTGATGCCGACGATTTCCTGCATGGCCAGCGCCTGGAACTCGCATTGCGCACCATTACCGATCATCGCCATGGTCTGCGCGTTTTTCGGCGCCAGGTGCTTTGCTGCTACCGCTGATGTGGCGGCGGTGCGCAACGCGGTCAGCACCGTCATTTCCGACAACAGGATAGGGTAGCCATTGTCGACCCGTGCCAGCACACCGAACGCGGTCACGGTCTGGAAGCCGCGCGCCATGTTGGCCGGGTGGCCGTTGACGTATTTGAAGCCATAGGTCTCGCCGTCGCTGGTTGGCATCAGTTCGATGACACCTTCGTGCGAGTGGGCGGCAACGCGAGGCGTCTTGTCGAACTTGTCCCAGCGCACGAAGTCCGCCTCGATATAGTCAGCCATCTCGGCGATCATCTTCGTGGCGCCGATGGTATTGACGATGCGCATCATGTTTTCAACGCTGACGAACGGCACGAAGGCAAGTTTGGAAGGAGCGGGTGGAAGTTTGGTCATGGTTGATGTCTTTCTATCGCTGGGAAAGGTGGATGCCGGCCAGCATGCAGCGCACCGAGCCGCCGGCCATCTCGATTGTGGGAATGGAGACCGGCAGCAGGGCCGCTGATTGTGCGATGCGGGCCTTCTGGTCCCGGGTCAGGCTGTGTTCCGCGCGCGCCGACAGTGCCAGAACCAGCCCGTCGCGCCCTTTCAGCTCAAGCGCGTTGCCGGCAAAACCGGCAATCTGCTCATGGCTCAGCGCAATCACGTCACGGCCGCTTTCTTCCAGCCGCCGAACAACTTCGGTGCGCCGCCGGCTGTCCACAATCATGTCGAGACACATCAGTGCAAAGCCTGTTGCGACGGTCATCATGACATTGGTGTGGTAGATGTCCGAGCCCGATCGGTCCTCGGCCTGAAACACCATCGGCTCGAAGTTGAAGTTGGTACAGAACCGTTCAAGGATAACCGGATCGGCGCGATTGGACCGGGCCGTGTAGGCAACACGGCCCACATGATCGAGCACCATGGCGCCGGTGCCTTCAAGCGCCAGGCCGTCCGCTTCCAGACCGGAATAGTCGATGACATCCTGAACCCGGTACTGGCTTTTCAGCGCTTCAATAATGTCCCAGCGCCGCTCGCGCCTGCGGCTTGGAGCAAACATCGGGTAAATCGCTATGTGGCCGCCGGCATGGGTGGAAAACCAGTTGTTGGGGAACACACAGTCCGGTGTGTCCTGACCTGCCAACTGGTCAAACACATGAACTTTGACACCTGCGCGTTCAAGCCGGCGGACGGCTTCATCAAACTCCCGGGTAGCCGCTGCGGCAATCTCGTCCGGGCACCGTCCGTCGGTTGACTGGAACGCGTTGTCGGCTGCCGTCTCCAGATTGGGCGAGAAACCGTGAGGTCGAACCATGGCGACTGCTGTCGGAGCCTGCACACTCATGGGGTCAGTAGCTCCGTGTGGGCCGGTCGAGCACCTTGCGGCCCAGCAGGCTTGCGCACAGGTCAACCATCAGCTTGGCCGTGCGGCCGCGGTCGTCCAGGAACGGGTTGAGTTCAACCAGGTCGAGCGACGTGACAAGGCCACTGTCGCACAGCATTTCCATGATCAGGTGGGCCTCGCGGAACGTTGCGCCGCCGGGCACTGTGGTGCCGACGGCTGGTGCGATGTTCGGCTCCAGAAAGTCAACATCCAGACTGACGTGCAGTGCGCCGCCGGCTGCCCTGACTTTCTCCAGAAATGCCCGCAATGGCCCAGCCACACCGTGCTCGTCGATCGCGCGCATGTCGTAGACCTGGATTTCGCTTTCAGCCAGCAGGGCCTTTTCAGCCTGGTCAACCGACCGAAGCCCCATCATGCAGACGTTTGCGGGCTTAACCTTCGCTGTCAGTTCCGGGTAGCTGTTCTCAAATCCGGCGTGGCCGGTGAGATAGGCCATCGGCGTACCGTGCAGGTTGCCGCTTTCGGTTGTCTCGAGTGAGTGAAAGTCGGGATGCGCGTCAAGCCACAGCACGAATTGCTCGCGGCCGGATTGTTCAGCCGCCTTGGTGACGCCGGACACCGAGCCGATTGACAGCGAATGATCACCGCCCAGGAATATCGGAAACTCCGAGCGTTCGATCGCATCATTGGCAACCTCGTTCAGGGCCAGCGCCCACCCAACAGTTTCATTGAGATGATGGACAGCCTGATTGCCCGGGCTCGGGCGCTCGACTTTTTGCGGCGGTACATTGCCGTGATCGGTCACGTGATGGCCCAGTGCCTGCAATGTGGCTGCGATACCGGCTGTCCGGAACGCATCCGGTCCCATCAGGCAGCCCTGCTGACTGGTTCCCGTTTGAACCGGTGCGCCGACAAGATAACAATTGAGCGACATGGCATTTCATCCCTGTTGTGGCAGGGCTGCAGTGTCCTGCTTTGTTGAGTGATCAGATAGTTGAAAAAATGCACTTTTTATGTATAATATTTAGCATAATGATAAAGTAATAATGCAAAGTGATAAATTTTATGTTGGATCTTTCAGCTACGGACAGGCGCCTGATTTATGCACTCAAGCAGGATGGGCGCGCCTCGGTCACCACATTGGCCGGCCTGTTACGGGTGTCGCGGGCCACTGTACAAAGCCGCATGGAGCGCCTGATCGCCACCGGCATCATCCAGCGCTTCACGATTGAAGTGGATGCATCGGCGGAGGTCGAGGTCATTCGCGCGGTAATGATGATCGAGCTGGAGGGTACGCTGGCCAGATCGGTTACCGGCGCACTGAAACGCCTGGTGGAAATTGTCTCGCTGCATTCCACCAACGGCACCTGGGACCTGGTCGCGCATATCGAGACTTCCAGCCTGCCGGAGTTTGACCGGGTCTTGCGGGAAGTGCGCGAAATCAAGGGGGTGCTGAACAGCGAAACCAGCATTCTGCTGAACAAGGCAGTTGCCTGAGTTTCAGGCCCGTTACTTCAGCAGCAGTCCGCCGTCCACCACCAGGTCGATGCCGGTAATATAGGATGCGCCGTCCGACAGCAGGAATACAGCCGCTGTTGCCAGTTCGGCAGGCGTCGCTATGCGCCCCAACGGCACGAAACTACCGGCCTCGGCAATCTTTTCCGGCGTGTCCCAGCGGGCCTGCAAAGGGGTCTGTGTCAGGCCGGGATAAATAGCGTTGGAGCGGATATTGTCGGCGGCAAGCTGCATGGCCAGAGAGCGCGACAGGGCGCCGACACCGGCTTTCGCGGTCGAGTAGGCATCCTGCGGCAGCGGGTCACCGCGCAGGCACTGGGTGGTGGAGAAGTGCACCATTGCGCCTGCCTTGTTCCGGCGCATGTGCGGGACGACTGCGCGGGCGGTATGAACCATCGACTTGAGATTGATGTCGAATACCTGGTCCCACACGTCCATGTCCATGTCGAGCAGTGAGGCGTCACGCTCAAACCACAACACGCCGGCGACATTGGCAAGATAGTCAATATGCCCGAACCGCCCGGCTGCTGTCGCGATAGTGTCGTTGACGAACTCCGGTTCGGTCAGATCACCGCGCGCATACAGCCGCTGGTCGGGTGTTCCGCACAGGGCTTCCGGTTCCGGTTTCACATCCATCATGACCACCGAGCCACCTGCGTCCAGGATCATGTTGGCGATCTGCAGGCCCATGCCGCCGCCGGCGCCGCTGACCACCGCAACGCGGTTGGAAAAATCAAATGTAATCATGTACTCACAGTTTCCGCAGGTTTCGGTCCCGGACAATCATCCCGGATTTTCCGCCTGTCATCAATGCTGCCTGGCGCAACTGTTGATCTGTGCGTGTCCATCGCTTGAAAACCATCTCCAAACAGCGCATAGATGGCGCGAAATCCCATGACTTTCTTCAATTGATGCGAGCTTGAGTACCCGATGAATGACCCTTTGCGAATTGGTATTGCCGGACTGGGCACCGTCGGGACCGGCGTTCTGGATGCCTTTGCCCGGCATGGCGAGCTGTTGGCGGCGCGATGCGGCAGGCCCCTGCAAGTTACGGCTGTTAGCGCGCGGACGAAGTCAAAGACGCGCGGGAGCCACGATGTCTCACGCTTTGCCTGGTACGATGACGCTGCCGATATGGCCGCCAATGGCGATATTGATGTACTCGTTGAACTGATCGGTGGCGAAGAAGGCGCAGCGCGCGCCTGTGTCGAAGCAGCGCTCAAGGCCGGTCGCCATGTCGTTACCGCCAACAAGGCGCTGCTGGCCCATCATGGCGTTGCCCTGGCCCGGCTGGCCGAGGCCAGCAATGCGGCCTTGAACTATGAGGCGGCCGTTGCCGGGTCCATCCCCGTGATCAAGACGGTGCGTGAAAACCTGGCCGGCAATTCGGTGTCGCGCCTGTTTGGCATCCTCAACGGGACCTGTAATTTCATCCTCACCAAAATGGAGCTTGAAGGCCGTGATTTTGCCGACGTGCTGAAAGAGGCTCAGGAGCTTGGCTATGCCGAGGCTGATCCGACTTTCGACATTGGCGGTTTCGACACCGCTCACAAGCTGGCCATCCTCACCTCGCTTGCATTCGGCACCGAGGTGGCGCTTGACGACATGTATATCGAGGGCATTGAGGACATCACGCTTGCCGATATCCGCAATGCGCATTCGCTGGGCTACAAGTTCAAGCTGCTTGGCGTGGCCAACCGTACCGAAGACGGCATCGAGCAGCGCGTTCATCCGGCACTTGTGCCGCTGGGCTCACCCATTGCTGATGTGGGCGATGCATTCAACGCAGTGGTCGTGGAGGGCGATTTTTCCGACACGCTGTTTCTTGAAGGCCGTGGTGCGGGCGGTCATCCGACGGCATCATCCGTTATGGCTGACATATGCGACATTGCCCGCGGCACGGTCTTGCCGGTGTTTGGTGTGCCGGCAACCGGGCTCATGCCGTTCCGGCGCGCTGCCATGCGCGCCCACGAGGGAGGCTATTATGTAGCCTTGGACATGTTCGACCGGCCAGGTGAGTTGGCTGGAGTAGCAAAAGCCTTCGCAGACGAGGGCATCTCGATTGAAAGTGTCATTCAGCGTGGTCCGGCGATCAGCCGGCAACAGGCTGATGCCGATATTGCGCCATTTGTGTTGATAACTCATGACACGCTGGAAAGCGCCATGCGGGCTGTACTGGACAAGATTGCAGCCGCCAAGCATGTTGCAGAGCCACCGCGCATGGTGCGGATTGAACGTCTGTGAGACAGGCCGAAACAAGAAGTGAAGATGAAATCATGCTGAACCGTATGTTGACCATTGAGATTGCCCGGGTGACGGAGGCTGCTGCCATAGCTGCGGCGACAATGCGCGGCCGCGGCGATGAAAAGCAGGCCGACCAGCTTGCCGTTGACGCCATGCGCACCGCGTTGAACGACATTGACATGGACGGCAAGGTGGTGATCGGCGAAGGTGAACGCGACGAAGCGCCGATGCTGTATATCGGCGAGAAGGTCGGTACCGGCAACGGCCCCCGGATCGACATTGCCCTGGATCCGCTGGAAGGCACAACGCTGTGCGCCAAGGCCATGCCGGATTCACTGGCGGTTATCGCCATGGCGGTCGGCGGGTCTCTGCTGCATGCACCCGACAGCTATATGAGCAAGATCGCCATCGGGCCCGGTTATCCCGAAGGCACCATCGATCTGGATGCATCGCCGGAAGACAACCTGAACGCGCTGGCCAGGGCCAAGGGCGTGAACACCGAGCACCTGACAGCCTGTGTGCTGGACCGCCCGCGTCATGCTGAACTGATTGCCGGGATACGCGCCACTGGTGCCGGTGTCCGCCTGATCAGCGACGGTGATATTGCCGGTGTCATCCACACAACCGATCCCGACAATACCGGCATCGACATCTACATGGGTGTCGGCGGCGCTCCGGAAGGTGTGCTGGCGGCAGCCGCATTGCGCTGTATTGGCGGACAAATGCAGTCCCGTCTGGTGTTTCATAAAGCCACCGACCGTGACCGGGCCTTGAAAATGGGTGTCGAAGACCCGGATGCGAAGTTCGACATGAACGAAATGGCGTCCGGCGATGTGATGTTTGCGGCCTCCGGTGTAACCGACGGCAGCATGCTGGCCGGTGTGAAATTCGGCAAGGACCACATCACCACCGACACGGTGGTGATGCGCTCGGCCACCGGCACGGTCCGCTGGATCAAGAATCGCCGCAAGGTGGCGTGAGCTGAATGGGCCTTGCGCCTGAACAGTCCAAAGCATTTCTGGGCGTTGAGCGTTCCATCACCGGCAGGCGGTGGATACCGCGCCTGCAGACAGACCGGATGGCACAAGCCATCTCCCAGCAGGCCAATGTCAGCGATATCATGGGCCGCATACTGGCGGCGCGTGGCGTGCTGCCTGAAACCGCGGCGGGTTTTCTGGAACCGACACTGCGCGAACTGATGCCGCCTGCGGCCCACATGATGGATGTGGACGCGGGCGCTCACCGACTGGCCGATGCGGTCATGGCTGGTGAAGCCATTGGCCTGATCGGTGACTATGATGTCGACGGCATGACATCATCTGCCCTGATGGTGGATTTCCTGAGCGCGGCAGGCGTGGTGCCACGCGTGCACATTCCGCACCGTGTCGATGAGGGCTACGGCCCGTCCGTGGCCGCTGTGGAAGACCACAAGGCTGCCGGGGTACAATTGCTGATAACGCTGGACTGCGGGGTCATGGCGCACGACCCGCTGTTGAAGGCCCAGGAACTGGGTATGGACACGGTGATCGTCGATCACCATCAGGCTGGTGATGAACTGCCGCAGGCTCAGGCGGTGATCAACCCCAATCGGCGGGATGACACATCAGGGCAGGGCGCCTTGTGTGCGGCAGGTGTCGTGATGGTGCTGATCGGCGCGACCTCGAAACTGTTGCGCACCCGTGGCTGGTGGACGGACGCAAGGCCAGAGCCGGACCTGATGGCGATGATGGACCTGGTGGCGCTCGGCACGGTGTGCGATGTGGTGCCGCTGGTCGGGTTGAACCGGGCCTATGTCCGCCAGGGACTTAAAATCATGGCCAGGCGCGACCGGGTAGGGGTAGCAGCCCTTGCCGACGTGGCCCGCCTGTCGCGCCGCCCGGACTCCCATTCGCTTGGCTTCGTTCTGGGTCCGAGACTGAATGCTGCCGGCCGCATTGGCTCTGCCATGGACGGTCTGGCCCTGCTCACCAGCCACGACAAGGGCCATGCGACGCAACTGGCCCAGGCGCTGGAGGAAATGAACAAGAAGCGCCAGGCCATCGAGCTTGCCACGGTTGACCGCGCTATCGAGCAGGCCGAAGCCATGCTGGGCAAGGAGGCGAAGCTACCGGTGTTAGTGGTGGCGGGCGAGGGCTGGCACCCCGGCGTACTGGGGCTGGTCGCGTCTCGCCTGAAAGAGCGTTTTGAAAAGCCGGCCTTTGCCATCGGCCTGCCGAAGGACGGCTCTGCGGCTTCCGGGTCCGCCCGTTCTATTTCTGGCGTCAATCTTGGGGTAGCCGTGCAGGCGGCGGTGGCAGCCGGCGTGGCGGTCAAGGGCGGTGGTCATGCCATGGCTGCCGGCATTACGCTGGATCAGGCCCGTCTCGGCGACCTGCGTGCCTTCCTGGAAGAAAAACTCGCCGCTGAAGTCGATGCAGTGGCCAGTATCGACACTCTCACGATAGATGCCGCCATTGCCGCCTCCGGTGCCTCGACCCGTTTCATAGAAGACCTGGACCGGGCCGGGCCGTTCGGCCAGGGCAACCCGTCACCGGTGTTTGCCCTGCCGTCGCACAAGGTGGTCTATGCAGCCCGTGCCGGTGCCGACCATGTCCGCTGTACGCTGGTGCAGTCGGACGGCACCCGGCTGAAGGCCATTGCGTTCAGGGCCATGGGCACCGAGTTGGGTGAAGTCTTGCTGTCGGAACGCCAGATGCCGCTGCACATTGCCGGCAGGCTCACCATCAATGACTGGGGCGGCAAGCGCGAAGGCCAGGTATTCATCGACGATGCGGCTGAAGTGCCCGGCAGGTAGGTTTCTCAGATTTTTTCGGTTTTTTCGTTTGAGTGCTTGCCAGCGGGCCGGAACCTAGATATACGGACGCCCGGTGGTGCGCGCCCTTCGTCTATCGGTTAGGACACTAGCCTTTCACGCTGGAGAGAGGGGTTCGATTCCCCTAGGGCGTACCACCGCCTTTTCCCTTCATGCCGATTTTGCCGTTACAGCACGTATCAGGCACAGGCATTTCGCCTGAATATATCGTCTTTGTTCGGGGAACCCGGTAGCGGAGCCTGCGCCCCGCCGCCGCTCAGCTACCACTTTCCGATGTTCTCCATGGACTTCCACGGCTCCTGAACCGGCAGGTTGTCGCCTTTTTGCAGCAGCTCTATGGAGATGTTGTCGGGCGTGCGGATGAAGGCCATGCGGCCTTCGCGCGGTGGCCGGTTGATGGTCACGCCATTGTCCATCAGCATCTGGCAGTATTCGTAGATATTGTCGACCTCATAGGCGAGATGGCCGAAATTGCGGCCTTCGTCGTATTCCTCCGGGTCCCAGTTGTAGGTCAGTTCTACCGGACAGTCCGGCGACTCGTCCGGTGCCACGAACACCAGGGTGAAACGTCCCTGTTCGCTCTCATAACGCCGGGTCTCGGTGAAGCCGAGCACGTCGCAGAAGAATTTGACCGATGCATCGAGATCCGTGACGCGTACCATTGTGTGCAGATATTTCATGTGTGACCCTCTCGGCGGTTTTGGGAACAGGTTGGTTTTTTGATGATGAATGATTTGAACGGCAAACGCGCCGCACTTGCAAGGCTTGTGGCCCAGGCAAACCGCATCGTGGTTTTTTCCGGTGCCGGAATTTCCACGGAGTGCGGGATTCCCGACTTTCGCTCGCCCGGCGGCGTGTGGTCGAGGTTCAAGCCGCTCGATTTCAAGACTTTCATGTCATCGCCAGAGGCACGCCGTGAGGGCCTGTCACGGTTTCTGAAAATTCGCGACGAAGTGGGCCCGGTCGAGCCGGGCAGGGGGCATGCGGCGGCGGCGCGCTGGCATCGCGCCGGCAAGCTGGCGGGGATCATCACCCAGAACATTGACGGTCTGCATCAGCGCGCCGGCGTGCCGGCATCGAAAACGGTGGAACTGCATGGCAACGGGACCTACGCCCATTGTCTTGAATGCGGCAGGCGCCATGAGCTGGACTGGATCGCAGAACAGTTGCAGGCCCATGAGGGTGCACCGGCCTGCGTGGCGTGTGCCGGCATTGTGAAGACCGCTACCATCTCGTTCGGCCAGTCCATGCCGGTGGATGCCATGCGCCGGGCCGGCGAGATGACCGGTAACTGCGACCTGTTTCTGGCCGTCGGCTCGTCACTGGTGGTGGAGCCTGCCGCCAGCTTTCCGGCACTTGCGGCACAGCTTGGCGTTCCGCTGGTCATTATCAATGGCGAGCCGACCCCGGCTGACCGGCTGGCTGAACTTGTCATTCACGATGACATTGGTGACGTGCTCGAGGCGGTCTGACCGAAACCGGGTTGTTCAACTGTTGGCAGACAGTGTCCCCAGTACGTCGGAATACTCGGTAATTGCCCGCCTGCCATTGGGACTCAGCTCGTAGATGCCGGTCTCGACCCGGTCGAACCAACCATAGTGATTGGCCGACATGATCTGGCGGGCTTTTGCGACCCCGCACGCTTCAGCAACCCGGGCAGCCTTGGTGGGACCATTGCGGTGCAGGGTGTCGGCGCAGCGCAAGGCGTCCTGGCGATAAGCTGTCATCAGGGTCTTCCGGGTCGTGCCACCAGTGTTCGGATCGCCGACACGGGTGGCAAATTCCTTCAGCAGCCTGGCCTTCTTGCGTTTCGACTGGCGCGGTTTGTAAGGCGCCGGGTCGAGATGAATTTCAGCCAGGCCGTCCTTCAGCCGCACCGTGATGAGCCCCAGCCCGAGCCTGCGGCACAGGGTCTTGTTGTTCTTCAGCGACTTCAGAAAAGCACGGCCTGAACCGCGCGGCACGCACACATAGACAGTGTCGCACAAGGACAGCCGGTCAATGGCCTGATGGAACAGGGTCAGCGAGAATCCGGTCTTCAGTTCCACGATGACCGTGTCTTCCCCGTCGCGGCAGGCAACCACGTCGGCAGCACCGACCTCGCCCTTGACCTCATATCCCTGGCCTTCCAGGAGCGCCTTGACGGGCGCATAAAGTTCGGTTTCGCGGATGGGTGTGGCTGCCATATGGTTTGTTTAGCTGATTCATTTTGGTTGGTCGAACAGCTTGTCCGCCTTCGGCGGGCCGTTCTTCATCTGAAGTGATATCGCTCACGCAAGCAGCCTTCGGCTGCGTTCCGCTAGGGCGCACTTCGTGCGGCGCGCAGTCGCGCTTGCCTCTGCACCTTCGGTGCATCGGAGAGGAGTTCATCAGGAAGGTAGTGTTGAATTCCCACTAGGCCCGACGGGCCTCGGGCCGGTCAGGCCCGCCCCCGCGGAGCGCCGCCGAAGGCTGCTTGCGTGAGCGATATAAACTCAAACAAAAGCCCCCGCTGCGGATGCAGCGGGGGCCAGTCTCGTTCACTCAGCCGGGGCTGCCTCGGTGGCTGCTGTGTGCTTGTCCCGCATACCGTCGCGGTATAGGGCCTTGGTCAGCGACACGCACATCAGGCCCATCACCATGGTGAACGGCAGCGCACCGATGATCATGGCACTCTTCAGGGCCTCCATCGGATCTGCTCCGCCGTTGGTTTTGCCTGCAACGAGCAGGGTACCGATCACCAGCGTCAGGATAACACCCCACACAATGCGGTGCTTGATGCCGGTTTCCTGTTCACCGCCGGACATGATGGTGTTCATCACCAGAATGCCGGAGTCAGCCGAGGTAACCAGGAATGTCATGATCAGCACCACACACATCACGGTGATGGCCGTCAGGAACCCGCCCGATATCATCTGGCCGAGCGTGACGAACAGCTTGGCCGTGTTGGACGCGGCTATGATCGTGCCATTGGCATCGCCGGTCAGTTCCAGGTCAATTGCGGTGCCGCCCAGAATGGTCATCCAGGCAAAACACACCAGCGATGGTGCAATGACACACCCCAGGATGAACTCACGAACCGTGCGTCCTTTCGAGATGCGTGCAAGGAACAGGCCCACGAATGGCGAGAATGCAATCCACCATGCCCAGTAGAACGTGGTCCAGCCGGACTGCCAGCCGAACTGACGGCCCTGGGTACCTGCATTGTACGCGGCGGTCTGAACCTCAGGCGCCAGTGCTGCTGCAGATCCTGTGAGGCCCTTCTGGAAGCCTTCCAGTGATCCCCAGGCATTGGTGGCACCGCCGTAAAGCTCGCCGGCAGCCGCCTTGGCTTCTGCCGGCAGGGCTGCTGCATAGGCTTCTGCTGACTGCGGGCCGTAGGCGCCGAACGACAGCGACAGGAAGTTCCAGATGTAATCGGCCAGTGCCGTGGCGTACGTCGTCATTGCAAACAGGAACGAGCCGAAGATGACGAATGTCAGCAACAGGATGAGTGACAGCACCAGATTGAGGTTGGAGAGGTATTTCACTCCGCGTCCTACGCCTGAGACAGCCGAAATGATCGACATGCCCATAATACACACCAGGCCGACAATCAGACCGACAGTACCCGGTTTGGGAGCATCGCCTGTCAGATCCATCATCCAGTCCATCCCGGTAATGGCGTACATGCCGTCAATGAACTGGCTGACGCCGAAACCGATGGTCACCGACACACCCAGAATGGTAGCTACAACACCGAGAACATCGACGATGTGGCCAACCGGGCCGTTCAAGAGCTTGCCGAACAACGGCGTCAGAGCCGAGCGGATGGTCAGCGGCATGTCGCGCGTGTAGGCATAATAGGCCAGCGACAGACCGGTCACCACATAGATGGACCAGGCATGAAAACCGTAGTGCAGGAAAGTGTACCTGTAGGCGCTGGTCAGCGCTTCCGGACTGTTGCCCTTCACGGCACCTGAAACAGTTTCAGGGTTCGATCCCCAAAGCCCGAGTGGTTCAGCGGTGGCGAACACCATCAGGCCGACGCCGAGACCGGCACCGAACATCATTGAAAACCAGGAGAAGTTTGAAAACTCCGGTGCTTCACCGGCGCGCCCCATCAGGCGCTTACCGGTTTGTGGCAGGATTGCTATAACTGCCAGGAACACAGCAAACAGCCCGACGATGATAACGTAAAATCCGTTGAAACCCTGAAGCAGGGCCGAGTTGACGCTGCCCAGCACGCCATTTGCGTTGGCCGGCCAGACCAGCGCCCATATCACCAGCAGTACCATTGTCAGCTTGCTGATCAGGGCGATGGGTATGCTGTAGCCTTCATAGAAGCCTGCCGGAGACTTCTTGATCTCAAGTTCCGTAAAAGGTGCTTTTATTGTCATGTTCTTAATCCCAGTTTCCTATCCCAGTGATTGTTGCAGGTGTTTTTAGCAGTGACACTTCCGGGGAAATGCCGCCGCTCCACTGCTTATTGCGCAGCTTGTACTCGATCGTCGGAGACCGACGATGTATGTGTGCCGAAACTCTGACCATAGAACCGAAGCCAGTTGTTACCCATGACAGCCGTGACCCCTTCGGCATCAAAACCGGCGGCACGCAACCCTGCCTCGATGTTTGCAAAATCGGTGTTGTCACCGAACCATGACGGCATCTTGGGAAACCCGGCATTTTCACGGGACCCTTCGCCATAGTCGATTTCCCTGGTCCAGCGACCGATCCGCATCCACTCGACGACCGTGTCCGGCTGATCCTGACAAAGGTCGGTGCCAATCCCGATGCAGTCCAGTCCCATCAGGTCGGCCGTGCGGGCTATCATTTCGCTGAAGCTCTGCAGAGAGCAGTCTGAAGAGCCTTTGAGATGATGCGGGTAGACCGAAAATCCCAACATGCCGCCGGATTGTCCCAGGGCGCGCAGAACGTCATCAGACTTGTTGCGCAGAGCAGGGTGCCAGAAGGCAGGATTTGCATGGGTGATGGCGATGGGGCGTTCGGAAATTTCAATTGCCTCGAGGGTGGAACGCTCAGCGGAATGGCTCATGTCGACAACCATGCCGACACGGTTCATTTCCCTGATGACCTGGCGTCCCATGCGGGTGATGCCGCTATCGTCGGCCTCATAACATCCGGTCGCGAGCAGGGACTGATTGTTGTAGCTCAGCTGCATGAAGCGGGCGCCGAGGGTGTGCAGGACTTCGACCAGGCCAATGTCGTCTTCCATTGGCGAGGGGTTTTGAAATCCGAAGAAAATTGCAGTCCTGCCGGTTTCCCGTGCCAGGTGCACGTCCTCTGCGGTCCGGCCCTGAAATATCAGTTCGGGAAATTGCTCGAACCAGCGGTTCCAGCGTTCGATATTATGGACCGTTTCGCGAAAGTTTTCATGATAGGCGATCGTTACATGCACCGCGTCAACATTACCGCTGCGCATCTGGCGGAAAATTTTCTCCGACCAGTTGGCATATTGCAGGCAATCGATACGTGGGCTGTGGTCAGGCTGGCTCATGCCGGGTCGCCGGATGCGATATAGGCGGTTTTGACCGTGGTATAGAATTCTTTCGCATAGCCGCCTTGTTCGCGCGGCCCGTACGAGCTGTCACCGCGCCCTCCAAAGGGAACATGGTAGTCTGTTCCCGCCGTGGGCAGGTTGACCATCACACAGCCGGTTCTGGCGTTGCGGCGGAAATGCGCGGCCCGCGACAGCGAGCGAGTTACAATGCCTGACGTCAGGCCGAACGCGGTGTCGTTGACGCGGTGCAGCGCTTCCTCATAAGAGTCAGCCTTGATGACGCAGGCAATGGGGGCAAACATCTCTTCACGATTGATCCGCATGGAGTTGTCGGTGCCGGCAAATACGGCCGGCTGCATGTAGTAGCCGTCGGTCGCGAGCTCCAGCCTGCCGCCGCCGCACAGCAGGTCGGCACCTTCGGACTTGCCGAGTTCGATGTAGTCGAGGTTGCCCTGCAGTTGTCCTGCGCTGACCACCGGGCCGATCTGGGTGCCTTCTTCCAATGCATGGCCGATCTTGAAGGCCTGTGCGCCTGCCACCAGCCTGTCCACGAACTCATCATGCACGTCGCGGTGCACGATCAACCTGGATGATGCAGTGCATTTTTGACCGCTGCCGCCAAACGCGCCGTTCAGCGCGCAGGAAACGGCAAGGTCTAGATCGCAGTCATCCATCACCACCAGTGCATTCTTCGAGCCCATTTCAAGTTGTATCTTGGTGAAGTTCTGGGCTGCCGCTGCAATGGATTTGCCGACCGGCACCGAACCGGTAAACGATATGGCATCCACCTTGGAGCTTTCCACCAGGTGTTGACCGACCGCGTTGCCAGAACCCATTACCAGATTGAAAAGCCCGCGCGGGAGATCCTGTTTTTCCACGATCTCCGCAAAGGCGACAGCAGATGCGGGTGTCAGGTTCGCGGGCTTCCAGATAACTGCATTGCCGAAAGCGAGTGCAGGGGCGATTTTCCAGCTCGCAGTTGCGATGGGAAAATTCCACGGCGAAATGATTGCAACGACACCAACAGGTTCGCGCCGTATGTCTATCTCGATATTGTCACGTACCGAATCGGCGGTATCGCCTATCTGGCGCAGTGTCTCGGCGGCGTAATAGGTGAAGAACTGGCCGGCACGATAAACCTCCCCGACACCTTCGGCGCGGGGTTTGCCTTCCTCGCGGGACAGCAACTCGCCAAGCTCGCCGGAGCGGGCAATCATTTCCTGACCAATTGCCATCAGGGCATTGTAACGTTGCTCTATGCCGGTGTTGCGCCATTGTATTTGTGCTGCGCGGGCGGCATCCAGCGCGGTTTCAAGCTGGTCCACCCCGGCTTGAGCATAGGTGCCGATAAGGTCGGAAACGTCGGATGGATTCCTGTTTTCGATCTCGCTGTCACCGGCAACCCATTCGCCGCCGATGAAGCTGAAATTCCGGTTCGTCATATCCCCTCCTTGCGCCAGGTCCCACCAGCCGGGCAGGGCGCTACCAGCGGCAAGTATGGACACGGCCACCAATTTCAGTCAAAATCAAATTTCTGAAGTTAATTTCAGGAAAACTGTAATTGGCCATAAAAACTGAGATGCTCAGGTGCTTTGTGACGGTTGCCCGCAACGGCAACCTTGCGGATGCCGCGCATAATCTCGGGCGCACACCGTCTGCTGTTTCCATGATGCTCAAACAACTGGAAGACCATCTCGGCGCTCCCCTGTTTGAATCCGAGCGCAAGAGCAAGCTGACAGCCCTGGGCCTGTTTACGCTCGACGAGGCCTCACGTGAGCTCGATCATTTCGGGCGTGCCGTCACGGCGATGGAGAACTATGCGAAAGGCAGGTCCGGCGTCGTGCGCATTGCCGTTGTACCGTCCGTGGCGGAAACCATCTTGCCGGGGATCGTCCGGGAGTTTCTGCGGGATCATCCCAACGTTCATATTGATATCCAGGATATGGACTCGGCTGCCGTGTTGCGTGAACTGGAACGTGAACGCGTGGATATCGGGATTGCAACCGGCCCCGGGCAGAACAGCGAGATTGAAAGTGAAGAACTGTTTTCGGACGCATTCGGGATCGTTTGCCGGGCAGATCACCCGCTGGCAAAATCAACCGGTCCGCTAGCCTGGAATGATCTTGGGGCATGGCCGTTTATTGCAAATGGACTGTGCGCGCAAATTTCCGATGACACCATTCAGCGTATTATCCGAAACTCCACACTGATGGTTCGAAACACCACATCGCTTATGGCAATGGTTCGTGCCGATGTCGGTATTACCGTATTGCCGCGCCTGGTGGTGGACAATGCAGCAGGCGGCATCAGGTTCTTGCCGGTCGCCAAACCATTGGCAAGACGGCGTATCGATATTCTTCGGCGAACCCGGACCCGTTTGTCTCCCGTAACAAACAACTTCCAGTCGATTGTAAGATCGCTCGCCGCCCGAACTGCGGACGAAATGTGATATCGCTCACGCGAGCAGGCTTCGCCTGCGCTCCGCGGGGGCGGGCCTGACCGGCCCGAGGCCCGTCGGGCCTGGTTCCAGAGTTCATCACTCAGACAGGTGCCAGTTGTGAGACATTATTCTGGTCGAACAGCTTTACGAAGCACTGCGTGCTTCGCGCCGTTCTCCGATCCTGAACAACCGTCGTGATAAATTCCTCCGAGGCACTTTAGTGCCGAGGCAAGGCCGACCGGCCGCCGCACGAAGTGCGCCCCCGCGGAGCGCAGCCGACAGGCTGCTTGCGTGAGCGGAGTAAACCACCCAGTTCTCCGATCCTGCACAACCGTCGTGATAAACTCCTCCGAGGCACTTTAGTGCCGAGGCAAGGCCGACCGGCCGTCGCACGAAGTGCGCCCCAGCGGAGCACAGCCGCAGCCTGCTTGCGTGAGCGATATAAACTAAAACAGCCAGCCTGCTTGCGTGAGCGATATAAACTCCTCCCAACCCATCCAAACAAAAACCCCCGCTGCGATCAGCAGCGGGGGCCTTGAGTTCCTGTTGGTCTGTCTGGCCTATTCAGCCGCGTTGACCACTGTC
>CANKYU010000006.1 GCA_947488295.1 uncultured Anderseniella sp. | reverse complement strand
GTCAACGTGACCAATCGTGCCGATATTGCAGTGCGGCTTGTTACGTTCAAACTTTGCCTTGGCCATTTTACAGTCTCTACCTTTGCCTGGGACATCAAAAAATCATGAAGCAGCAGTGTTCGGCATTTCGGTCCAGCCTAACTCACGGTCTGAAAATGCCCTGGAGCGGGTGAAGGGAATCGAACCCTCGTCTTCAGCTTGGAAGGCTATTGCTCTACCATTGAGCTACACCCGCCTTCGGTTCAGGGCACACCAAAAAACTTGAATCTACCGTTCGGTCATCTTCCTTGTTATTCGCTTTTTATGCACGCCAACCAACCAGAACAAGTGGTGGAGGGAGTTGGATTCGAACCAACGTAGGCATAGCCAACGGGTTTACAGCCCGTCCCCTTTAGCCACTCGGGCATCCCTCCGGAACCTGCCGACACCATAAGTCAGAGACAAATCAATGACTTAGAGTGAAACACCAAACCCTTGCTCAGATGACTTTCGCGCACAAAACATTATGCCCGGGGATTAGCCGGGCGCTTTAGAGGCGTGTTATGCGCATGAGACCGAGGTGTGTCAACAGGATTCGGTCGCAAAAAACCATACAAATACTTAAGCCTGCCAGTAACTTGCCGGGGTGCTGCGCGCCAATTCGCCGGAAGGACTGTTCAATTTTCGCTGTCTGTTTATACAGACGGTCATGAACAAGTTCAAACAATCTGACCACAAGCGCAAAAATCGCGACAAGGCGCCAGCTCGCGACCGGGGCAAATCACGGTCGGGCATCGCCCATGATGGCAATGACATCATATTCGGGCTGCACTCGGTAACCGAGGCCCTGAACAATCCCCGGCGCGAGCTCGTGTCGCTGAAGTGCACGGTGAATGCGCAAGACCGTCTGGCCCCTGCCCTGACCAGGCATGCAGACCTGGAAACCGATATCGTCCACCGCAGCCTGCTCGACCGGATTACCGGCGCGGATGCGGTACACCAGGGTGCGGTGCTGACCGCAAGGCCACTGGAGCAACCTGACCTGGAGGATCTGCCTCTTGACGGCACCATGGTCATCCTCGACCAGGTCACCGATCCGCACAATGTCGGTGCCATCATGCGCTCTTGCGCAGCCTTTGCCGTTACCGCATTGGTCGCCACGGCCAGGCACAGCCCGGACGGGTCCGCGGTGATGGTCAAGTCCGCATCCGGAGCCGCAGAGCATGTACCGTTTGTAAGGGTCGCCAACCTGGCCCGCGCCATGGGACAGCTGCGCGACGCCGGCGTGACCCTGATCGGGCTGGACAGCGAAGCGCCCGAGGATATCGCCACACTGGATGTTACGCCGCCCTACGCCATTGTGCTGGGTGCGGAAGGCAAGGGAATGCGGCGCCTTACCCGGGACAACTGCGATCATCTGGCCAGGCTGGACCTGCCGGGAGAGATCCGCAGCCTGAACGTGTCGAACGCGGCCGCGCTGTGCCTGTACGCCCTGAAGCGCTGAGCGCCGCCCCTCCCTGCCCTCCAGCTACTCTCATCGGCAGCAATTCGGAATCAGGCACCGCAAAAACGACGGGCATTGTCTTAAATGGGCTTGCAACTCACATAAGGGACAAGTATTCAGTCGCCACGCCTCACGGCAGTCGCGCTTGAGACACCAGCGCCTCGGGAGCCGGCTTAGCTCAGTTGGTAGAGCACCTGATTTGTAATCAGGGGGTCGGGGGTTCGAATCCCTCAGCCGGCACCAGTCGTTCCAATGACTTTTCTGAATTTTGGGTAGAATACACTTTTGCCAAACGCTCCGAATGCGGAGGGAATTGCAAACTGCCTGCAATCAGGGTTGCACTTTGATGATGCGCGCGCCTTCAAGAAATATGCCTCCTGCCTGTGAACCACCAACGGTATCGAACCTGGTCTGCATTTGCTTAGGTGCAATCTTTTTCACCATCCTGGCATCGCCTGGATTGATCTGGTGGCCGCTTGCTTTTTTCTTCCCTGTACTCTTTGCAGCCGTCACGGCCATAGACTCATGGCGCGGCAAACGGATTGCCGAAGCAAGACGTGATTATTCCATCTGCCAGTTCGCGCGGTCGTTCGATTGCCGGATCATCGATACATGGATCATCCGGGCAGCCTTTGAGGAATTTTCATACAGTTACCCGGTGAAGCCGGACGATAGCATTGCAGATGATCTGGGCATCGTTGACGAGGATCTGGATGACAGTCTGGAGACTATTGCCAGACGTGCCGGGCGCTGCATCGACAATACCGAAACCAACCCAATGTATGACAAGGTCGAAACGGTCGGCGATCTCATCATGTTTCTGCAATACCAACCCAGGCTGGCAATGCGCGAAACCGGCACCGGTTAACGGCGTCCAGTTCACTCTTGCAGCAGTAACAAAAACCCCGCCGGAACAAGTCCGGCGGGGCCAAATCGTTTGCAGATGCAGGCTCGTACTAGCCCTGGATGGCGGCCCATTCATCTGCACTCAGTTCGCCGTTCTGGTCGCCATCGGCGGCCTTGAAGGCGTCTTCAGAGAGTTCAGGCATTGCTGCCTTGGCTTCTTCCATAGTCACAGAACCGTTCTGGTCGGCGTCCACGGCGGTGAAGTCAGCAGCGAGCGCTGCGGTTGAAGCAAAACCGGTTGCGAGAATGATTGCGAGAAACTTTTTCATTTTGGTTCTCCATTTACACTAGGTTTCGATAAACTGCACTTGTTCCCTTGAGTGGTCAGGATGGTCGTGCAGCTACCATCCGCTGACCAACAAGATGGCTTGCCAATGCGGCGACGAAACGCTGTTCGCTGGGAATTGTCTGGGCCAATTTATGAAGGAATGTGGTCTCTTTCAACCGCTTGCCCGCAGAGGGGGGAATGCGGTCCAATGTGACGGTCCGCCTGAATTTTCAACACATTACCGCCACATGTGAGTCCCGGCCAATTACTCCAATACACCAGCAAGACTGCAATGGCTGCTGTTACGGTTCAGAAATATCGCGAAGTTAAAGTCACCCGCAATTGTGGCTATCCCGCCCTCGACGCCAGTCAATGCCGCGACGATCCACACAATCTTGCCAAATAACCGTCAAACTTGCCCGAGGTTCCGATTCAACAAAACGCCCGGTCATTTGACTTTCTGCCTCCCTGCCCGGCGCGCGCGACCGTCATCTTGACGCAGGTCAAGGACACTCACGCCCCGGCAGGTAACGTCCTGAAGCATTCGAATCCGGATTGCCCAACCGCAGATGAAACGGCGTCAGAAAGGCCAAGGCGATGACCACCCCCGACAATCAGAAACCCTGGACAAACACGTTGCCGTTTCCCCGGCGCTGGCTCGGCTACATCGCCATCAAACTCCTGGTCGTGGCCCTGGGTGTATATCTGGCGCTGCGCTGGAAAGGCGTGTTGTAGCTTTGTCACAAGGCTTTTGACTGTATTGCCCTCGCCGCAGCCTGATTGTACGGTTTGGTCCAACGACACAAACCAGCGACAGGTGCACCAATGAGGAAGATCACTGCGACCAAACGAGTGGTGACCATGCAGGTCGCCGCCGTGATTGTGATCACGGCGCTGTATGCCGCCTGGTATCTGTTGTCCTGAACACGCCTCGGCGTTGCCAATCAGTGCGACATGAGCACTGGGGCAGTCATGCTGTGCAGCAGGGTCCTGGTCACCCCTCCGAACACGAACTCCCGCAGTCTTGAATGGCCATAGGCGCCGACCACAATCAGGTCAGCTCCATTATCCGCCGCCTCGTTGAGAAGCGCATCTGCCGGGGCCAGGTCGGTGGAAGAGATGCTTCTGGCAAATACCTTTATGTCATGCCGGGCCAGAACTGCAGCCAGTTCCGCGCCCGGTAGATCACCGGCAATGTCGGGCTCATCGCGGGCGTTGGCCCACAGCAGTTCAACCCGCTTGGCTCCCTTCATCACAGGCACGGCGTCAAATGCCGCCCGCATCGCCTCGCGCGTGGCATTCCAGCCGACAATCACATTTGTGCCTACCGTCTTGAAGTCCCCCATATTGGGAATGATCAGCACAGGTCGTCCCGACTCAAGCACCAGCCGCTCAACGAAGTCAGGCTCGATGGTATTGCTTGTCGATGCATTCACCTGACCCGCGACTATGAGGTCCGCGTGAGGCGCGTGCTTTAACATCGCGTCTGCCAGTAATCCGGTTTCGCCATCGGCCCTGCGCCATTCGGCGCGCACGTCATGCCGGCGTGCCGCGTCCTCAAACCTGGCCTTCACCTCATCCAGCTTGTCTTCAAAATGGCGGCTGTTGTCCATGTCGGCGGATATCGCACCGAAACTCGCAGGCATTGCAATCCCGTGCGGGCTGGGAACCGCATAAACTCCGAGCAGATGAGCGTCATGAGTGGCCGCAAGCGAGAAGGCCGCGTTCATGACGGCATCCTGACGCTCGATATCAACGAGTGACACCGCAATTGTTTTGATCGACATGCAGATCTCCGCTTTGACTGAACTTCCAGCTGACAGATTAGGGGTTTGCGAAGCCGGCACCCTTGACCTGCATCAAAGACTTCAATTGACTGATCGTCATGTACCGCATGATGCATGGCCGCAAGGCCTGCGCACGTCGTCATGCGGATACCGGATTGGGATACGGTGTGGATCGCGCAGTCGCTGCGTCAGCGGCCGGTATTGCTGGCCCCGATTGTGCATTACCTCAACAAAGTACAAACGAGGTGTATTATTATGAAACAGGCTATTGCAGTTACCCTGACCAGCTTGGTGTTCGCCGGTTTGACCGGCCTTGCTTCCAACGCTGGCGCCGCGGGCAAGAGAATTGATACATCAGCCTGCTTCAAGACGACCACCTACACCGCATCCAGCGGCAAGCGCTACCGGGTCAAAATGCCGAAAGGCCAGGCCTGTTTCGACAATCGCCTCGGCATACAGGGCGGCGCCCATATTGCCAGGGCTGACGGCGGCGACAATCCACTGGGAGCGATAAACGCGGCCCGCTCGATGAACCGCCGCAACGTGGTTTTTGTTGTGAGGGGCACGTGTGAATCGTCGTGCTGGATACAGTGGAATTTCATGAAAAACAAATGCTGGGCCGGCAACAGCGCGCCAACGTTCCGGCAACACGCCACGACAGCCAGCGGCCGCAAGATCAATCCGCACTCGAAATCCCGCTCGTACTGGATTCAGGCCGGCCGCGAAGGTCCTGGCCATGACTGGACCGCTTGGAAACCGTCCGCCAAATATCGTTGTTCCGAGACCGTCATGAACATGCGCTCGACCAGCGCCAGGACCGGCGGCACCGGGCGCGACAGCTTCAGACACGACCGCGGTCGCACCCCGGGTCTGTTCTATGTTCGCGGCGGGCGCTGACGCGGTTCCTGAAAATGAGCGCAGCAGCAGGCCTGGCCGGCTTCGTTTTGCACTTCACGCAGAGGTGCTCGCAATAGTAAGCTGACGGCCATGTCAAATACCGTCGGCGCGATTCCACATGAAAACAAGAAACCGTCAGCGATCAAGCGCGCCCTCACCGGTCGAAATCTTCGTCTGATTTCGGGACTGATCCTGTTTGGCTTCGTGTTCACACACCTGGTCAATCACAGTCTCGGACTGATCTCGCTGCAGGCCATGGAGGAATTCCGGACAGTCCGCATTGCGGTCACCAGATCCTGGCCTGGGACAGCAATCTTGCTGCTTGCGGCTGTCGTGCATGCCATTCTGGGTGTCGAAAAGATCGTTTCCCGGCGACTTTCGGCTATTTCACCACGTGGCCTCCTGCAAATTGCAACCGGTATTCTGATCCCGGTCCTGCTGGCACGCCATCTAATCGGCATGCGGATGTCGCATGAACTGTTTGGTGTGAACGACAATTATGACTTTGCGCTTTGGGCCATGTGGCCAGCCGAGGCGTGGCGGCAGGCGGGCCTGATAGTACTGGTCTGGGGGCACGGAACCATTGGCCTTTACATGTGGATCAGGTTCAAAAGCTGGTTCGCATTCTGGAAGGGCCCCCTCCTGATTGTTGCAGCACTGGTTCCGGTTCTGGCGTTTGCCGGATTTGGGGTTGCCGGCAGACAGTTTCATGCAACCCGGACCTTCGACAGTCCCCTGAATGCAGAGCAGTACACCACGATAATCCGTATCATGGACATTGCCCTGTATCTGTCGCTGGCGCTGATTGTTGCTGTCTTGCTGATCAAGGCCGGGCAATGGATTACCGCGGGTTTCAAACCGAAAGTCGCCGTCACCTACAACAACACCGTGACCAAAACAGCGCCTGCCGGCCTGACTCTGCTGGAGATATCCCGCGAGGCCGGTATTCCGCATGCTTCCGTGTGCGGCGGCCGGGCCCGGTGCTCCACCTGCCGCGTAAGAATTGTATCAGGTGGCGAGAACCTGCCTCCCGCAGATGCCCAGGAACTCAAGGTGCTCAGCCGCGCAGGCATAGCGACGCCCGACGTTCGGCTTGCCTGTCAGATCAGGCCCAGTGACCAGCTTTCCGTCATCCCCCTGGTACCGGCAGGCCGTGCGGTCGGGCGTTGGGCCAACAAGGACAAATACGCCCACGGCGTGGAGCAGGTTGTTACCCTGATGTTCATCGATATACGCGGGTTTACAAAGTTTTCCGAAGGCCGCCTGCCGTACGATGTCGTTTACATCCTGAACCAGTATATGAGCCGGATGAGCGAGATCATCACCGCACATTCTGGCTATGTCGACAAATTCATGGGCGACGGCATCATGGCAATTTTCGGCATGGATGATGAAACCACACATGGCGCTGAAAATGCGCTTCATGCCGCGATTGAAATAAGCTTAGCGCTGGACGAGTTGAACCACAGCCATGAAGCCACCCTGTCTGAACCCTTGCGCATCGGCATCGGCATTCATACCGGAGAAGCCATTCTGGGCCGCATCGGGACCAGCAAGGCACATACGGCGGGCGAACGTATCACCGCCCTGGGAGACACGGTCAACACCGCCAGCAGACTGGAAGCCCTGACCAAGTCACTTGAGAAGGAAATCGTGGTGTCGCTGAAAGTCCTGCAAACGGCAAATGTCGACCACTCCGACCTGGAAACCGAAGCCTACGAAATTCGAGGCCGCGAGGACACCATTTCCGGCATCTCCCTTGCCAGCGCCACCGAACTGTCAGCAATCATCACACACACTGGTTAGAATTGAACCTGCGATCTGGTACTTGGGCCCGATCCGTGGCACACTGATTGCCATGAAAGCGGGGTCTTAGCAGATGGATACAAGCTTCATCAGCTCTTGCATGAGTGGCGAGTATCACTGGTACAGCAGGCAAATTCTCGAACTCTATCTTGATCATGTGATCAATACGGGGGATTTTCTGCGCTGGTTCCACATGCCCAATTCCAGCTACATCCCGACATCCGAGTGCATCGCCAACTCGCTTGACCCCGATTATGACTACCGATTGTGGACGCCGGGCCTGCTGGACGGTTTTCCGGCAAAGTCCGGCTGAAATTGACCACCGCATATCCTTGACACGGGCACGGCCTGCAGCCAAACATCTCACCTAAACAGCCCCACTGCGGCGTCCCCCGCCCGGCTCACAACGGAACCCATCCATGAAGTTTGCACCTGACGTCATTTCAGCCATCGGCAATACACCGCTTATCAAACTGAGGAAGGCTTCGGAGCTGACAGGTTGCACCATTCTGGGCAAGGCCGAGTTCATGAATCCGGGACAGTCCGTGAAGGACCGCGCCGCATTGTTCATTATCCGTGATGCCGTCAAGTCGGGCCGCTTGAAACCCGGCGGCACCATTGTCGAAGGCACTGCCGGCAATACCGGTATCGGCCTGACCATGGTGGCCAATGCCATGGGCTTCAAATCAGTCATCGTCATTCCCGATACCCAGAGCCAGGAAAAGAAGGACACGCTTCGCATGTTGGGTGCGGAACTGGTCGAGGTCCCCGCTGCACCCTACAAGAACCCAAATAATTTCGTGCGCTACTCCGGCCGGCTGGCAGAACGCCTGAATGAGGAACGCGAAGGTGGGGCAATCTGGGCAAACCAGTTTGACAATGTCGCCAACCGGCAGGCCCACATCGAAACGACGGGTCCTGAAATCTGGGAACAGACCGATGGTGGCATCGACGGCTTTATCTGCGCCGCCGGATCAGGTGGAACCATCGTCGGCACCGGCATGGCGCTCAAGCAGCGCAACAAGGATGTCCGCATCGGCCTGGCAGACCCGCACGGCGCTGCTCTGTACAGCTATTTCACCAGCGGTGAACTCAAGGCGGAAGGCAGCTCGATCTCGGAAGGCATCGGTCAGGGCCGCATAACCGCAAACCTGGAAAACGCACCGATTGATCACGCCTGGCGTATTGGCGATGCGCAGGCCGTGGAAATCGTGTTTGATCTCCTGAAGCATGAAGGTCTGTGCATGGGCGCATCGACCGGCGTGAACATTGCCGGCGCTATGGAACTTGCCCGGGAAATGGGCCCGGGGCACACCATTGTGACGGTGCTGTGCGACTTTGGATCGCGCTACCAGTCGCGGCTTTACAATCCGGAGTTCCTGCGCTCCAAGGACCTGCCTGTACCAGACTGGCTGGAAGCACCCCTGAGTGTTCCCGACGTCACTGCAGATCCTGAAGCCTAGGGGATAGTTTTGATGACTGAGGCCCTGTTTCGCAAAGATGGCTATCTGAAGAGCTGCACCGCCACGGTGGTGGAAGTGAACGAGCGCGGCGGCATTGTGCTGGATCAGACAAATTTTTATGCAACCGGCGGCGGCCAGCCCGGCGACAGCGGTACCATGACACTGGCTGACGGGTCTGGCATAACCATCGCAACAACGGTGTACGGTGAAGACCGTGTCCAGATCGTTCATGTGCCGCAAGACGGTGCCACCCTGCCGGCGGCGGGAGACAGTGTCGAACTGTCGCTCGACTGGCCGCGCCGGTTCGGCATGATGCGGGTGCACACGGCGCTTCACCTCATGTGCGCGCTGGTGCCGTTTCCGGTCACAGGTGGTCAGATTGCGCCGGAAGGCGGAAGACTGGACTTCGACATCGACGACCCCGGTGCGATAGACAAGGACACCCTGTCGGCAGGCCTTCAGGACCTGGTGCAGGCAGATCATGGCATTTCGCAACGCTGGATCACGGATGCGGAACTGGAAGCCAACCCCAACCTTGTACGCACCATGTCGGTAAAACCACCGATGGGATCCGGCAAGGTTAGGCTGATCGCCATCGGTGAGGACGGTACGGTCGACCTGCAGCCCTGCGGCGGAACACATGTTGCTTCTACTGCCGAGATTGGCAACATTGCCATTACCAAGATCGAAAAGAAGGGCAGGAACAACCGCAGGTTCCGGCTTGCCCTGATGGACTAGGGTCAGGACCTGCCAATCTTGTGCAATTCTGTTTGAGACGAAAGTAGACACATGCCGACACTCCTGGACGAGCGCGAAAACCTGGTCTCAACCCAGTGGCTTGAGCAGCGGCTCGAAGCACCCGACATTGTCATCCTGGACGCGTCCTATTACCTGCCCGATGCCGGTCGCGATGGCCGTGCGGAGTATGACGAGCAGCGCATACCAGGCGCTGTGTTTTTCGACATTGACGAGATTTCAGACGAGACCAGCGACCTGCCTCATACCATGCCGCCGCCGGAAAAGTTTTCCTCGCGCATGAGGAAGATGGGTATCGGTGATGGCATGCGGGTGGTGGTTTATGACGGCGCCGGGTTGTTTTCCGCTGCCCGGGTGTGGTGGATGTTCCGGACTTTCGGCCACCGGGATGTTGCCATTCTCGACGGTGGCTTTCCGAAATGGCTGGCCGAAGACCGGCCTGTTGAAGACGGCCCTGCAATGGTGCGCCAGCCACGACATATGAGCGCGCGCTATTCGGCCTCCAGCGTGCGGGACAAGCAGGACGTCCTCAATGCAATCACCTCCGGCTCCCAGCAGATCGCGGATGCCAGGTCCCCTGCGCGGTTTGCAGCGCTCGAACCTGAGCCACGTGCCGGGATGCGCGGCGGCCACATGCCCGGCGCACGCAATGTGCATTACAAGACGCTGCTCAATGACGACGGCACGGTAAAACCCACAGATGCCATAGGAAAGGTTTTCGAAGATGCGGGAATTGACATGGCCAAACCGGTCATTACCACTTGCGGATCAGGCGTAACCGCTGCAATTCTCACTCTTGGTCTGACACTGGTCGGGCATAATACCAACACCCTTTACGATGGTTCATGGGCTGAATGGGGAAGTGATCCCGATACCCCCATTGAAACTGACTGATGGCACAGAAGGCAGCCGCCACATGAAGCGCAAGATTCCATCTTCAGGGTTTGGCAATACAAAGAAGTCGGCAACCGTGACACAGAAGACCCAGGACATCGAAACAACGGTAACATTTCTGTCCATGGATCATCCGCCTTCATTACGGGTGATGCCACCCGCCAATCTCAATCTTGCGCTAATGCATGTGCTTGATCCGACAGTCAGCTATTACCGCTATCTCTATGACGCGGTCGGCAGCGAACACCACTGGATCGACCGCAAGCTGTTAAGCGACGACCAACTGGCGGCGGCCATCAATGCTGACGGCGTAGCCATCTATGTTGCCTATTGCGCAGGTAATCCGGCCGGATATTTCGAAATCGATGCTCGCGATCCGCAGAAGTGTTGGCTGGCCTATTTCGGGCTGCTGCCGGAGTTTCACGGGCTTGGCATCGGCAAATGGCTGCTGTCTGAGGCGGTGCGCACGGCATGGGCTGACAATCCGGAAAGCCTGCACGTTGAGACCTGCACACTGGATGCGCCGCATGCGCTGGGACTTTACCAGAAAATGGGCTTCATTCCGTATGAGCGCCGCAACAAGACCATGACCGTGCCGGTCTCATGATCCCTGCCCGCCCCCGGAAGCTGATCGGAACCTTCGTGTTCCTGGCATTCCTGATCGTCTACTCGCTGATCGCGATGGCGCTCGGCGCACGGTACCTGTCGACCGTGCACGGTATCTGGCAGTTTTTGTTTTATGCGGTTGCCGGGCTGGCCTGGCTGCCGGGCGCCATGGCAATCATCTCGTGGATGGCGAAAGCCGATAAACAGTAGATCACAGGGTTGTTTTCACACTCCTGGTCAGACACAAGTCCTGCCCCTCCGAGCGCAATGCTCGAAGGGGCAGAAGACACGGTCGGCGAAACGGGGGTGAAACGCGCGACCTGTGTCGTTTCTCGTGCAGGTCAGTACAGGTTCATGGGATGCGAACCTTCATGGGCGTGATCTGACGAATTCCTCCGAAGCCCATCATGCGTGGCCGTGTCTGCAACTCGATTTCCGGTGCGCCGTCGAGAATGGCGGCAAGGCTCTCCTCCATTTCGATCCGCGCCAGCATCTCGCCGATACAGCGGTGCGGCCCGATCCCGAACACCGGGTGGAAGCGGGGATGGTCGGTGCGACGGATGTCAAACTGCTCCGGATTGGCGTAAACCGCCGGGTCCCGCATCGCAGACATAGTGCTCAGGCTCAGGGCAACACCGGCTGGCACTTCGTTGCCGTCGAGTTCCAGCGGCGCTGTGGTCAGGCGCGGAATGGTAGCCACCGAGGGCTCGTAGCGCATCCCTTCTGCCACTGCGCCGGGGATCAATGCGGGATCGAAGCGCAGCGCGGCCCAGTCGGTTGGACGCTCAAGCAGCATCGCAATCAACATGGCAAAAGCAGTGCGGGTGGTGTCGCTGCCGGCTATGATCAGGCCAACCACCTGGAACGCCAGGCTGTTGAACGGAATGTCCTGCTCGACCTGCCAGTCGGCAACGAGGTCCGAGAGCATATCGTCACTGGAGGCGGCCAAGCGCAACCGCAACTGCCCCTTCACATAGTGAAACAGATCCTTTGTGGCATTTTCTATCTTGTCATGCTGGTCGTGCGGATACACCGGCGCGAATGCGAGGGCGACGTCGTACACCAGCCGCGAGAAGTGCTTCGTATCATCCTCGGGAAGCCCCAGAATCGCAGCAATCATGTCTGCCGGCACACGGGCGGCGACACGGTCAACGAAATCAATGCTCTCTCCACGCGGCAGATTTGCAACTATTCCGTCGGCTATAGAGCGAACCTGGCCACGCAAGTCCTGCATTGCCCGGTGCGAGAAACTGCGCGCGAAAAGACCGCGCTTTTTGCGGTGCATCCCGCCGTTTGAAAACAGGAAGAGGTCAGAGATGAAGCGAGCCGTGATCCCGTCGGGAATCTGCTTGAGCGCTACAAACTCTGAGCCTTCGACCTGGCGCGTCCTGGGATCGGTCAGAAGCAGTTCTACATGCGGTGCGCGAAGCACGAGATACTGGTTGGGGCCGAACTGTACCAGCGGTGTTATCGGCCGCAGTTCAGCCAGGCGCGCGTGCGGTGCGTCATTCAACGTCGCAGGGTCGACGAAGCAAGGGTGGGCATCCATAGTTATTGCTTGTTGTTTCATGGGGTCGCTCCAATAGGTGTTTGTGGCCGCCAAGAATTGCGCCTCCCGATCCGTATGGTGACCGGCAAGTTGTGCCCGGCGGCGTTGCGCGATCAGGTATCACCCGAGCGTTGTCATCAGCGTTGTCATGACGGTGGTATCGCCGACACCTGTACGTTTTTTAATCAATGGCGCCCTGGTGAAAAGCTGCTGCCGCCATCCGAATAATCAGCGAGGAAGACGAGACGTGTCAGCTGGTGGTGACGGGTCTTCCTGCCGGAGCTGAATGTCGGTTGGCGAGACATTGTTCATGTCGCGCCGAACCCTGCTGATGTGCTGGTAAATCACTTTGCGCATCCGGTTGACTGCGCCCAGCGGCTTATGTTCAGGCAGCGCATGCCAGGGCGTATAAGACAGGTTTTCACAAAACTCGTTTTGCGCAGGTGTGTCGAATTCCTGTTTGGGAATATCAATTCTTGCCATGGTGTGGAAAGGTGCTTCAGCCTCCAGCCACTCTGTCTGGGAGTCTTCCACACTCATGGATGCAGAGGTGCGCGGCTGTACCAGAAACTCCATGCATGCATCCTGCGTGGCAAGAGTATCGCGCATGGCCGCGCGCAGGAAATCCTTGCCCGCACCTTCAGGCACGGCATGAGAGTGCGTTGAACACGGCCGTGCCGAAAACTTTACCGCCTGGCGTTGCTCTCCAACTCCAAGCTGGTATGGAACCATCGACCAATAGCGGGTTTTCAGCGGGTTATCGATTTTCTTGGCGGTTGTATCGCGGGCAATTCCCAGCCCCCTGAAACCGAGATCGAGGGGCAACAGCAACGGCCTGAAAATTCTGACGAACCAGCTGTCGCTGTTCACATGGTTGATCAGCGAGGTATAGTCCTTAACATCATTGATCAGGAAGACGGGGTGGCTGATCATAATGAAGTCCTGGGTTTTCGCGCCCTGGTCATCCGGCATCAAGGTGTCTGCCCCGATGTCCAGAAGCTTAATCGCCATGCCGCGGCCGTCACCATCGAAATCGGGACGGTTCGGGTCGCCATCTCCATTGGAAAACCGTATCCAGGCGGAATAGGATTTGCCGGGAGAAAAGACACCCTGGCTCAAAGTGCCGTCGAGGTCTTCATGAACCGTGAATTTCGCCCTGACGCATCCGTGCGCCTTAGGGTGAGCATCCCGTCTTGCTTGACCGGGAGCATATTTCCGCTGAATTGCCGATGAAATAATCTTCGAGATCTCAACCGCAGCCTCGACCTCTCCAGCCTGCAGTTTTTCGCCAAGGAATTCGTCGGCTTGCGGATAGCTCCCTGCGATTTCGGCAGCGCTGTTGTCGGAAGCTGCAGTGCTTGCTGGAAAGGCCGCGACCAGTGAAACTGCAACCAGTGCAGTCTGAAATTCGCACAAACGCATGGCTCAATTCTCTTTCGTTTTATCAATCGCGCTGCGCTACAGCGTCTTCA
This sequence comes from uncultured Anderseniella sp., assembly GCA_947488295.1. Lineage (GTDB taxonomy): Bacteria > Pseudomonadota > Alphaproteobacteria > Rhizobiales > Aestuariivirgaceae > Anderseniella. The sequence continues at coordinate 361,717 of CANKYU010000006.1, read as the reverse complement.
TGTATTCAACAAGCGCCTTACGCTCGCGTTCGCTTAAATCTTCCGCGCCGTACTCATGGCCCTTGTTGCTGTTTCCCTCGATGACCTTGCCAGCGTCGCTGTGGGTCTTGAGGAGAAAGGCATTTCCCTGTTGCGGTTTGGTGGTCACATACCCGACCTTGTCCGGGTCAAACTCGGTTCCGCCGACCCAGAATTGTTTCGCACGGTCCCTGGCGGGCAGCAGCAATTCGTAGAGCGAGGCGACAGAGCCATTGTGCAGGTAAGGAGCCGTTGCCCAGATGCCGTCGAGCGGACGGGCCTTGTAGGCCAGTATGGGAACGTCCTTGGTTTCCAGGCAGACCCTGCGATCATTGCCACGTGGATCGAAAGGATCTGGAGCCCGGTCGATGACAGGCGGCTTTCGCACTGCGAAAAAGTTGTTGAACCCTTCCTGGACAACGTCCTTTGCCTTTGCGATCAGCGCGCCCTTTACCGCTGTCCCCAGCATGCTTGCAACCGGCGCCACCTTGCCGGTGACGTTGCCATCATTGTCTTTCACACCTTCAAGCGGACCCGCCGGTCCTTCTCTGAGGTACGCGTTGCAGGCCATCCAGATGTCAGTGAGGTCGTGCGGTGCCGTTTTCTCAAAAGGAAGCATGACTTCAGTTGGTTCACCTTCCCTTTGAAGGTCAGGTGTCTTGTGGCAAGCCGCGCATTTCCGGACAAACAGCTTGCTTCCCTCTTCCGCCAGCTCCGCGTCAACTGCCGGGAACTCTTCGGGCCAACGAGGCGGCTGCAGGCTTTGAAGCATGAGTTCCAGCCGCATGAGGTTTTTCGCGCGAACCGAGGAACTGTATCCTTTCAGGGACCCGAACAGGCCTGATTGTGATGTCAGGTCGATATCCCCGAAAACCCCCAGAACTTCACCGGTGTTGCGGCCCAATGCGCCATATTCCAGCGCATCGCCGGGCAGTTTCAGCCGGCTGTTGGCAGCAATTCCGTTCCACTGGACATGGCCCTGGCGCCACATGTTCCACAAGAACGGGTAACTTACCGGTGCGTTGGATTCGTTGCCATTGCGGACATCTCCGCCGGTGAACATCAGCACCTTGTTGAAAATGTGCCCCACGGCATCAAGACGGCCGTAGCCATAACGCATCGGCGTCTCGTTCATCTGGTCGGTCTTGTCCTGCCAGTCCAGCAGCTTGTCGAAAGCAGCAGCCAGCTTTTCCCGGTTGGCAGGTGTGTCCTTGTCCTTCAGAACCGCAACATTGAAGCGGTCCCACTTGTCCGGCTGAGCCTTTGTCGCCTTGAGTGACGCATCAAGCCCTTCGACGAAACTCTGAAAGTCGACGAGGCTGGGCGCACCATCGACGACAGTCGTTTTGCCCTTGTAGCTGATGGAGCCGGTGTGACAGGCGGCACAATTCATGCCGACCCAGGGTTCGGCATCGTCATCGCCTGCCTTTTGTCCGTCGTACCAGCGCAAGCCAGTCACCTTGAAATCCGCATCCGCCTGCCGATCCACCGTAAATCCGATTGGCAGACCATGAACCGAGTTTGCGTGCGGCGGCAGAAAACCGAAGGAAGCAAGATTGTCGATGGTTGCAAACGGTGTTTGACTGGTGGCCTGTTCCAGAGCATCAAACCACGCCTTCGGAATCATTCTGGACCCTTGGGTTGCTTCATACCAGGTCGACCGTTGCTCGTCTTTCCAGCCCTGGACGGCATCTGTTGCGTCAGCTTCATCGTAGCAACCGGTCACTACAAGCGGAATTGCGACAAGCAATGCGGTGGAAAGACCCAGTTTCATTTTTCGTGTCATGGCTGGCCTCGCGTTTTTGATAATGATCTGCGTTCGGCAGTGCGGCTGCGGCGTCGTGTTGGTGAGCCTCATTTCATGTTTTGCAATTGTTCGAGAACACCCCTGATGTCCTTTTCCGGGTTGATGTCGGCACCGCGTGATTTCCCGAAAAGCGCAATGCCCTCTTTCGTGCTGGGCCCAAGAATTCCGTCGATCGAACCGACGGGATAACCTCTCTCGATCAAAAGCCTCTGAACTTCGCGCACCACGGGATCACCGATGACGCGGGTCCTGCCGCCCCTCGCCCGCTCTGCAAAACGGACAATGCTTCTTGCCCTTTGAGAGACGGCAAAAGCGGCTGCGCCATCCCTCGACACGGCAAAGGCGGTTGGCACGAATCCCAGGTTGACCGATCCAACCTTTTCAATGGTCTTGGATTTCGAAGATCCGTTCAGGGAGTACTGAGTGACTTGCGATGAGCTTTGACTTCCATGCCAGATCATTCGCAGGTTGCATGAACCGGCGATCAGCGGCTGCCTGCCGCCGGGTCGGCTGGAAGACACTTTTGACAACATCCGCAGAGCCCGGAACCTGGTGTCGTATTCAGCATAGGCAAGGGAGTTCCGCCCACCTTCCGCAATCAGAAAAACACTGTTTTTGCCCGGGATGCACGGTCCATCGCCCAACATTGCATGGATCGAAAAACGGCGAGCGGCTTGACCCTTGTCGAAACTTGAGTAGCTGTTGCGGATTTCCGACCTGCGTTGGGCGCTTTTCACATCCACTGCGACCAGTGCCTTGGCGTTGCTTTCGTTATAGAAAAGCACATTGTCCCGTTTCGAATACCAGGCTGCGCTGACATTGCTCTGATCGATCAACTTGCGGTTGAATCTGGAAAGTTTTGGACTCTTGAGATCTGAAACGTCAACAAACAGGACCGTTTCGCGCAGGCCCGAGATGACCAGCTTGCCGTCGGATGTCATTGACAATACCGGCTGCTCACTACCCGGTCCGGGTTCCTTGTCCAGTACCAGGTTGGACAGCGGTTGCAGATTGCCATCAAGGATCGTCAGAACCGACCCGTCCGGCCCGTTGCCGAGGGCAAACACCGCCGAACCATCCGGTTTGACCTTCAGCTCCTGGATGGAAATGTCGAGCTTGGCCCGGCGAACAGTGCCCAGTTCAACGGTCTCAAGCTTTACGATTGTGCTGGACCGACTGGGCTTCTGGTCATCGCCTGACACAAAAACATGGGTGTCGCCGAAAGACATCCGGCGTGGAGCGAAGGGCAACCGCTTTTGCTTGGCGCGCAGCAAGGGTTCCGGTGGCTGAAAGCCGGAACCGGCATTGACGCTGTCAGGCGCACCAATGACGGCCAGGCAAACGGCTGTGTTCAACAGGAAACGCAGGGCGGTTTTCATGTGCATCATCAGCTCGCTCCAGATTTCCAGAGATAGGTTGGCACCATGCGCATGGATTCCGGTGGCAGAAGCTCTGCCCCGACGACCGGCACTATGCTGAGCTTCAGGGCGGAGAAAGGTTCGGCGCCCCCGACAGCCTTGCTTCCGATCACCGCCAGTAGTGCTCGAAGTTTGGCGCCGACACCGGGAACTACAAACTTCCCGATACGCTTGTCGTCACTCAGTGAAAACCGTGCGAACTGATCATCGCCGTCGTCATTGAGACCTATTTCCGGAATCGTATCGTTGCCGGGGCCATTGGGGCCGCCCTTCAATTTGATGATCGGGGTGACGCTCAGCAGGATGCTGTCGATCTGCGGACCATCGCCGATGATTTTCTTGTATTTCACTACAAGCGCATCATCCTTGCGGCTGGTCGCGCTCCATTCAAACTGGGCCCCCACTTCCCTGAGGTGGTTCTCCACGCCATTGAGCCTGTCATGAAGCGGCTTCTTGTCGCCCGGAATCTTGCCTACCAACCTGGCCAGCCGATCGACCTTGTCGATCAGTTTCTGCAACTTGAAATGCCCGATGAGCGGCATCGAATACTCGATCGGGATCATGTGTGTCAGTTCATCATCGGTTTTCAAAACCCCCTTGATCACACCCACCACCGTTGGCCGATCGTTTTCAATGACATAAACCGGACTGCCGCTCTGGCCGCTGCTGGTCTTGATATCGATGGTCCATGCATAGGGCACATCTTCGCTTTTGGCTCCGTTCAGGCTGCCATGCTTGCGCCGGTAATTGTTCGAATGGAAACCCGAGGTCAGAAATTCCGGCGGGCTGGCAAGATCAAGTCCTGCGGTACTGCCGATATGGAGGGGCACAATCGGTGTCGGGTAGCCGAACGGAATATTGGCCTTCAGCAACATCAGATCGAGCTGGCGAAGTTCTGAAACAAACTGCACCGGCAGTTTCGTTGCCGCAGCATCGCCGATGGATGCCGTAATGCTCAGGTTTACCGCCTTGCTTTTGAACAAGGGGTCGAAGAAGTGTTCCGTCGTGAGGATGAAGCCATCCCCGGATACCAAAAAGCCGGTTGCCTGACTTTCGATTGCATCTTTCTGCCCGGCCAGGGTCCCTTTTCTCGCCGTGGCCTTCACGGTGAGATGCACAATGCTCTTTTGCACGTCCGTATGGGCCTGGGCCCTGGTCATTTCTGCCGAAGCCGCCCCGGCAAGGCTCAAGGTGAAAGCCACAACACATGCAAGAAACGTCAGGTGAAACCTCATCTACCCCTCTCCATAAATGAATTGAACAGCGAGAATGTCATCCGCACTCAGCACCCCGTCATTGTTGTAGGTCGGGTTGCAGTAGTTCATGACGGAGTCCTTGTCCCAGGGTGTCAGTGAAATATTGTCACCGTCAGTGCCCTGCTTGAGCCGATTGCACTCACCGGCCGTGTCCGGCCGGTTCTGTTCATGCGCAAACCCGATGGCGTGACCGAACTCGTGGACCGCGATAACGCGGTTGCAATAGGCGCGGCTGATTTTGCATCCGACGGCGAAATTGTCGTAGGTGAAATTCAGCACCATGCCGTCCCTTATGCCGTCCACATACTGGCCGAGACACTTGACGTGCGGACCTTCGTCCTTCACCGCTATGCGTATGCCGCTGGAGTTATCATTGCATTTGTCCCAGCCCAGAAACTCAAGTGCGGAATTGGCTTCCCAGGTATCCTTGATGGCTTTGCGCACCAGCGCGCGTTGCTGCGCGAATGCGTCGTCGACCTGCTCCCAGCACACGAATATCTTGCTGTCCGGCCATGTGGCCGTCATCAGCGGGTATGCCTTGTCCAGGATGCTCTTTTCCTGCCGGTCGACCAGATCGTCAAAGAACTCGTCATCATTGTCATCTGAGACCAGGCGGTTCACCGAACCTGCGTCGTCGAGCAGATCGGCAACTGCATTGCCGGGTTCGTTCTGCCAGGGCGCAACGGCTTCAGACTGACCGGGTTTTTTGCCGCAGCTCTCATGTTGAACCGACGCTTCCTGCGCGCCTGAATAATGGGGCAATATGACGGTAGCCAGCACCGCGAACGCCGTCATGAGCCCCAATCTGCTTGTCAGTTTTTCTGTCCTTATCATCAGCAATACTACCATCTGACAGTGCAAAGTTGACGTAAGGATAGTTTCAATCGATAGGCCTGTTGTCAACTCGCCATGAATCCGCGGTGAGGATTGTCAGCACTCACCGCATCGCATCCGCGGACGTTTCGCACTGTTGCGCGATCACATACCCCCAGAGCGTTGTCACCAGCGTGGTAACCACGGTGGTAACGGGGTCACTTGAGCGTTTTATCGCCGACGCCGCCTCGCCAACCGTGCCGGCAAGAACACGCCGGATCAGGACCAGCTTTGCGCGCCTGTTAAATTTCGCGTTTCCGCCCAACCTTTGATGTGATTGTAGGTGCAACTGTCTCTGCAAAGCTGTGCGGTTTGCCACAGACCTTGGATCGGTAGGTATTGAACAATCGCACTGCTGGATCGCCAAGTGGCCAGCGATCGTCTGCTGCGGCCAAGCTGTCCGGGCAGACACCGTCATCTCCCGCGCAAGCTCGCTTCAGCGCCACGGACAGACGCAGCCTGAAAACGCCACATAACCGATTTCGGAGGATTGAGACATGGTCGCCATTCCTGTTCTAATCGTAATTCCCGCAACCGACACCACCCGTGAATCAGCACGCATGTCAGCTGAGTCATTTGCAGCCGGGTCCCGCGCCACCACAGGCATAGACCGGGCGGCGGAAAGTGCCCTGCCCGACGGCTGCATACTCGATACCAGCTTCGCCGCGGTACCCATGGGAAAAGCTGCGCCGACGGCTGAGAGCTTCAGCATGACGGCAACCAGCAAGGACCAGCAGTTCGTGGTCCGCGGCACAGTGGATTCGGAGCAGATATCCTCGCTGACCGACACCAGTGCAGACGGGCCGCGTGTGTTCGTCGATGCCCAGGTTGGCCTGATGCCGATCTGTCCGGGAGATCCGGCGCGGGGCAATGCCGCCGATGTGCGCGGGCTTCTGGGGGTCAGCCAGTTGTCGCGCCGGCACCTGAGCGGTGACGGCGTTGCCGTCGCCATTGTCGACACCGGCATAAACCTGGCCCATCTACGGCAGCGCGGGCTGTCGGCCCGGCTCGACCCACATATTTTCTGGACGCCTACGCCGAACATCAGGCCGGGCGAGTATCCGGTTGACCATGGCACCATGTGCGCCTATTGCGCCTCGATCGCGGCACCGGAATGCACATTGCTGGACTTTCCACTGCTGGGATCAACAACCAGCGGCGGCTCGGCAATGGACGGTTTCCTGAGCGACGCGGTTCAGGCTTACAACGTCATGCTGACCATGATGAGAAAACCGGAAGACGAACGCCCCTACCATTCGCTGGTGGTCAACAACAGCTGGGGCATGTTCCACCACAGCTGGGATTTCCCTCCGGGCCATCCGGGACGATATGCCGACAATCCCAACCATCCCTTCAACCTGATCGTTGGCAGTCTGGCGCAGTCAGGCGCTGACATTCTGTTTGCGGCAGGCAATTGCGGTACCGATTGTCCTGACGGGCGCTGCCAGGGCATTACCACGGATGTCATCACCGGCGCCAACTCGCACCCCGATGTGTTGTCGGTCGCAGGCGTGGATGTGGACCGGGCTCGCGTCGGCTATTCGTCCGTGGGCCCGGGGCAAGCGCCCCTGGCAACGGAAAAACCCGACCTTGCCGCCTATACACACTTCAACGGGTCCAACGCCTTCGGTATCGGCAGCGCCGACGGCGGCACGTCCACGGCGTGTCCGGTGGCAGCCGGGTGCATTGCGGCTGTGCGCACCAACCTGCCGCCAAGCGCGATGTCGTCGGCTGACATGGCTCAGGCCGCCAGGGACAGTGCCGTGAAGCCGTCAGGCCCGGGCGGATGGGACGCAGAGCTCGGTTTCGGGATCATCAGCCCGACGGACCTGGCCAACCAGGTGAACCCGATTGTCTAAACATATGGAAGCCCAGTTCAGGATGGTTTTTGGTTGATCCAACCAAAAATCATAAACCTGATCGCTTTCGGGCTGCTGGAGCAACTTTATGGGTTCTATTGACCCCATGTTGCTCCAGGACAGTTTCCGGTATCCTTGCAGACATCGGAAACTGCTTGTGGGGGCGCAAACCAGCTTAGAGTAAGTACCATGGGTGAAATGGTGATGATGAACGTGCAGTGCCTGGATGCCCAGCCGACCATCGAGGTGATTGCAAAAAAACTGAACGTGACCGTATCCGCTATTGATACGAAATTCGGCGTCATACTTGTCGATGTTGAGCACCACATCTACACGGTGCGGGTCGACAAGACGCAACTGCCGGAAGGCAGCGAGCAGCCAATGGGCGTGTCCGGCCCCTACTCCGATCCCAAGATCGCGCCGTTCGGCACGCCTGAACCGAACGACGATTAGCAACTTCAGGGAATGGCTTTGGAAAATTGGTCGGAGCGGCGGGATTCGAACCCACGACCCCTTGTCCCCCAGACAAGTGCGCTACCGGGCTGCGCTACGCTCCGACCCTATTTAACCTATTGTTTTGCTTTGATTATTTCCCGCAAATTGGCGAGGAAGCAAACTCGCTGCAAGAACATTAGGTGACTCTAGCGCCACTAATTAACACCAGTGACGCAAAAAGTCCCTCCAAAAGTCCCTCCGTTGGAAAATTTTTGTTCCCTGGACGTTCAGCCGGCCGGGCCGGTGTTGATCGGTGAAATCCTGATCTCCATTTTCCGGCCACCGCAGCGCGTACACTTCAAGCGCCTAGCGAGGTCGCACGGGTAGAAATCATCGCCAAGACGCTTGCGCATGGCAGTGATTTCCGACCGCATACTGTACCCGCACAGATAGGACGTGCAGTGCGCGTGCAATTAATACACGCGGTCCAGATTGCGCAGGGTGCCTGTCGAGTTGTTGGCCATACCGGCAATCTGACATGAGAACGTTACCAGAACAATATTACAGCCTGCAGATCGTAATCTCTACACGGATCGGCCCATAGGCTTGGCGCGGAACAATTCGAGTATTGTGACGATGGCGCAAATAAGACGGCCGTTCAAACCAACCGCACAGATGGCAGATTGGCAGAAATGCGTAATGCCAAATACAAAGGTCAATACTGATCCGAACAGCTTGCCGGTCTCAGAACTCACTGAAACCACGGTTACCAGCTTGGACACCAACCTGGCAGCGTTGCTGCCTTACCTCCGCGCCGACTGGATAAAAAAGATCAAATAGCGCCTCAGATAGAACCCTGACTAACGCGCCTTTGCCTTTGACTCTGCGTTAATCCACAATGCGGTTACAAACCCCAACACCGCGCCTATACCCGCGAACACCCCCATACCGTTGCGAGCGCCACCACTTGCGACAATGCCTATGCCGGAACCAATGAACGCGCCAGCGGCCGCGAACACAGCTATCAGTGCCAGAGATTTTACGACCTTGCCGAGTATCCTCAGATGTCGGGATAGCAGAACGCGGGGAAATTCCTTCACCGCCGCAAACCGGTCAGACACCGGTTTCATCATTTCTTTTTCTTCTTGTTGGGCCGTTGGGTCAACGCAGATGCTGCAGCGGTTTTCGCGGCTTTGCTTGACTTAGGGTTGCTAAGAACTTTGCTCGCAGCACTTGCCGCCCTTTTGCTGGTGACTTCACTGTTCTTTTTTTTAGCCATGACGCCTCTCACTAAAAATGCCTCGATTCCGAGTAATGCGCAGTCGCACTATCACCCAAATCGACCAATCACAGTGCGAAAGCTCACAGAGGCAGCATACGGATCAAATTGACTTTCAGCAAAGCAAAAAGCCCGCATCGGCGCAAACCGTGCGGGCTTCATCATGTCCAGTACGAATCACTGTCTACTTGTTGCGATTGGCTGACGCCACCAAATAGGAACCCAAATATCACCTGCACGGCTAACCAAATCTGTCCGTCAAGCTCATTGACATCGGAATGACCGTACAGGCTCCTGAGTACGCCGGCAGCGAACCACAGCACCACCATGGCCGATGCAACAGTCATGCACCACACACAAGCCCCCTGGGCAACGTCCTGGCCTTGCTCCTGGCGTCCTGCGAGTCATTCAGCTGCATGTAAGCAACTTTGCCCGTGCTTGCACCATTTCAGTTGCACGCCCGCCAGGCCAGGATCCGCAAACATGTGCGCGATCAAGTCTTCTTCCATCATGCCGGCCTACCCGCTTGCCGCCAGGCGCGCCGCTTTGCGCGCTGCGCGCTTGGCCGCCTTTTCATTTTCCAGCGCCAGTACAGCTTTGATGATCGCAATGATGCCCGCTTTGGTTTGTTCTCAGGCCGGCCGCATGAACAGTTGCGCGGCCAGCTCAGATGTTCCGAACTCCATCAAGTGCGCGCGCGGAAGCGCTGTAGGTCCGATATAGACATCGACAAGTGAGTCCTTCGCGGCACGCCTTGCGACCCGCAACGCCTGGCCGGCTTCCGCCGGCGCGCAGGACCGCCGCAAATTCGGCACTGCCGGCTTTGTTCTTGAGCCTGGGCGAAACGGATATCGACCTGGACAATTGGCCCTGATCAACGGGCGCAAGATCGCAAGCGAGATCCGCCGTGGGCTGACCAGCTTTCAGCAACACTCGTTTCAGGACGTTGCGCGCCGTGGCCTTTTTCATCTCCCCCAGCGCTTCATCAAACTCCTGCAGACCATCAACTGAAAAATCGCCCTTCAAGTGCGCTCTGACCTGGCCGCTTCCGAGATCTCCTGGCCGACGCGCTGACCGATTTCCTTAACCCCGAAAATGTCGAACACGCGGCCGTCATACAGAACGCGGTCGCGTTCATCGAGATATGCAGTTTCAGGCGTCCAGTGGATCTGAAACCGCATCTCGATTTGGCTTCTAACTTCACCGTCCTGGAGACGCTCGCCATCCTTGACCGGCGTAGCAGAAGCCCATCGCTCGGCCCATGTTGACCAGACAGGGACATCTTCATTCATCGCATCGGTCACAGTCGTGGCGCGCTCCATCACAATTTCCCAGTCCAGATCTCCTGCGTTCAGACCAGTCATTCGGCAGCGTCTCCAGTTTTCGATTTGGCCGCGCGGGACTTGCTGGCGCGCTCTACACCCCGGCCGCGATCAAGCACGTCCCGGTGAAGAAACTCAGGCCAACGTCACCTGGCTTGAGATTGACCAGCCGGCCATTGTGGCGAGCGCGACACGGTTTTGTAGCTTTGATAACCAAGTGATTGACTCCTTGTCTTCTTACGTTAAATGGCCAATGCTTTTGAGAGATGGAGGCGTGAGCGTTGAGCAGTCAAAACTCGGAGGGCGGAGGCGAAAATGTTGACAGCTAGCAAACTGCTAAGCGGTTCAACGATCGTTTCAAGCAGAACTCTCACCATCTACTCAGCCACGATTGTGTTAATACGGACAACCAATACGAAGCTGGAGGACGTTCCGGCTGTCAGTTGGCTGTCGAAGGGAGAGACCAACCCATACTGGATTGTATTATTGATACTGCTTTTCATGTCGGTGTCACACTACCTCAACTGGTGGCACGACATCAGTTCATCCAAAGCACTGACTAAGCTGGAACACTTCAGAAACGTATCAAAGGGGACGGCCGACGTTGAAAACCCATTTCAATATCTCATGGATAACATCGACAACGATCCAATGCGCAACCATGATGAATTATCAGAGGAAATGAAAGAGAAACTGGAAAACAACCCTGGGTACCAATTCTTCACAAAGCTCGGATTTAAGATGCAACACCCTCCCCATAGCGCCGCCGAAGAAGCGGCCGTCGCAATTCAGAAAAGCGCTACCACAATAAAGATGATTACACACGGACTCCACTTTTGGGTACCGGTCCTAACATCCATTGCTGCCTACATCGCGATAGCTAAGAATCTCTACTTTTAGCGCACATCAGATGAATCGGCGCGTTTGTTCGAAAAGCGCCGTGACCGCGTTCATCATCTCGATGAAGCAGGTATAGGGCTAGGAAACCAGCCTAACACGATATCGCCGCAGAGTGTTTTCGACTGAATGCGGCAGCTTTGATGTGATGGTTCCAACCACCACGCTTTCGCGGTTGGCATATAAATGTGGAACAGTCAGAATGCTCGTCTGCTCGACGATATCAATCCCTTGGGCAACCCCCAAGCCAAAATTGTTTGAACCACTTAGGCTTGGCAGATCAATCCACGGGAGCTGTGAGTGTGGGATCAAGTTGATCCAATATAATTCTGTTCGAGATTGCACGGTTGATCCGGCGGTTTGCCTCCGGAATTCCTTGTACAATTACCGGGGGATCACTGCTCACTCCCGACTTCGTCGACGGCATAAACTCTGCTTGGACAGAGCTACCTGTTGAAAAGTCATGAACACCGGCTATGGAGATGAGATTGTTGTAGCCCTGTAGCTTAGCAAACGTGATTTTCATTGTGTGGGTATCTCCACGCTTGCTGTCCAGTTTGAACCCTCCAGAGAACGTCTCCGGCATAATCGGAATAAGGTTAAAGCTGGGGCCAATGTCAGAGTTGGCGGTGATTACAAACTCCACCGAGTAAGACAATCCTTTTGGAATTACTTTAGTTCTTTGGTAAGTTTGTTCCAAACCTTGAAGAAAATCTCGCACCCCAAGGTTCCCTGTTAGCAGCCTATTTTCAGATGGACGCTGATCGTAATCGTCACAAATCTCCTGGAATTTCAGAGACGGATTCCCTACTAATCCTCGTTTGTAAACGGTTTTGACTTGCATGCTTTTGATTGGTTTTTCGCCCTTCCTTGGCATAGGAGTTCCCTGCTTAACGTAATCTCCCTGTAAAATGGGTTCACGAACCAGCTTAATACCACCAGACTTCCATATAGGGAATTCTGACAATGTTTCGGCAAAGTTGAAAACTTCTGTTCTGGTTGCTTTACTGGAGTGACCACCGTTTATCGCCAACTTAGCGACACCTGGTGCCGCTGGCAGGGGAAATGTAAATGATCCATCCGCCTTGGCTGCATCCGTCTGCTCCACCTTCAAGGTCAAATCAATCGTCGCTGCCATGTTTTCAAACCACTCTTTCGAGAACCGTGGACTAGCGAGCCTTTTGATTGCAGCTTCTCGCGCCATATCAGTTGGGTAACGGTGCCGGTTGAATTCACTGTAGTCCCAAACAGCGTTTCGAATTTCACATCGGATGTTCAATACTGCCTCCGAGACAGGAAGATCAAAAACACTCACCCTTGGTACAGTAGCGCACCCCGCTAAAAAAACCGAAACTGAAGAAATCATGAAAATTGAACGCGCCGACATTTTTCACCCCTCCCAACAATGATTTATTGGCAATTACTATTAATCATTAAACGTCATAACGTTCGATTACGTAACGTAAATTGTCAAGTCATATAGAGCTGAAATGACAAATGGTGTGGGGAAACCAATACTCAACTCGCCAGATTTCTATTGTGCTTGTCCTATGAAAACCGGCGGTTCTGCTCAAACAGGGACACAACGGCAAGCGGCAATTCGGCAGCAATCGTACCGACAACCACGGCCTCCCGGTTCCTGTACCAATCTCCAACGGTCAACCTGATCATCTGCTTGAAAGTCTCAGGCACCGCCGCAGCGTTTTCGTTCCCCGCAGCAAATTGTACTGATTCAGGCCCCGGCCGAATTGAGAACGACGGAAACGAGAAGTCGTGGTCGAACTCCAAATATGGTCCGACACGATCAGTCATCAGGTAGTAGTTGCTGGCATCAACGGTGATAGCTTGATGATCGCTGTCCAGGTACGAAGCAGTTTCGCCGGTCACTTGGGCTGGTCGGGTACCAGCAGGCGCTTGGCTGCTGCGAGATCGGTCAATACCAGCCGCAGTTCGTCGATCTGTGCCGGGGTGAGCTCGTGCACGATCTTGACTTCACCCGGCGCGGCAGGCGCCTCGGCAGGAGCAGAGGCAGCTTTTGTTTCAGCCGGCTTGGCGACCGACTTGCGGGCGGCCTTGACGGTTTCCTCTGCCGGATCAACCGAAACCTCGCCCCGGCCGATGCCGATGACATGGGCAATGCCGTTGTCCTTGAGGATCTTCTGGGCGCCACGGATGGTGTAGCCCTCGCCGTACAGCAGTGTACGGATGCCCTTGAGCAGGTCAACGTCGGCGGGACGGTAATACCGCCTGCCGCCGCCGCGCTTCATCGGCCGGATCTGCGAAAACCTGGTTTCCCAGAACCGCAGCACGTGCTGCGGCACGTCCAGCTGTTCAGCTACTTCGGATATGGTTCTGAATGCTTCCGGCGCCTTGTCGGTCAAATGTCAGCCTCTTTCGCGTTGCATGGTCCAGATCAAGTGGCGGACAACCCGCACACCCATTCACTCATCACGCTACAGAACAATCAGTCGCTCCCGCCCGACGGCACTTCGCCGTTTACAATCGCCTTCATGATCTGGCTGGGCCTGAAAACCAGCACGCGGCGCGGCGTGATCGGCACCTCTTCCCCGGTCTTCGGGTTTCGTCCAATGCGCTGACGCTTGTCTCGCACATCGAATGTGCCAAACGACGACAACTTGACCTGCTGGCCATCCACGAGGGCATCGGACATCAGATCAAGAACTGTTTTAACCAAATCCGCGGACTCCGTTCGTGAAAGCCCAACCTTACGATGAACCGCTTCACTCAAATCCGCACGTGTGAGTGTCTTTGTCATTACTCCACCCCCTCGATGGTGTGTTATCCTAACACCCAATTGCCGGGTAGAGTCAATTGCAAGTTTGTATTTAGATCAAGCACTTGCTTTGGGAAATATCGGCTGCATCATGGCGACCGGTTCAGATTTTCCGTTACGTCACCAGCGCGCCAGCACCGCGCCCCAGGTAAAGCCGCCGCCCATGGCCTCCATGAGCACCAGTTTGTCAGGTTGCAGACGACCGTCTTCGCGAGCCACATCGAGCGCAAGCGGAATTGACGCAGCCGAGGTATTGCCGTGATGGCCAACAGTGATCACAACCTTCTCGGTGGTCAGGCCGAAGCGGCGTGCCGTTCCATCCAGAATACGTTTGTTGGCCTGATGCGGTACGAACAGATCTATCTTGTCGGGCGCGACGCCGGCCTCTTCCAGCGTCTCCCCCATGACATCGGAAATATTGGTGACGGCGTGCTTGAAAACCTCCCGGCCTTCCATCCGCAAGTGACCGACTGTCTGGGTGCTGGAGGGCCCACCATCCACATACAGCTTGTCGCGGTAGCGGCCGTCCGAGCGCAGCCGGGTCGCCAGGATGCCCTTGCCGGGATCATCACCCTCACCGGCTGCGGTGACCACAACTGCGCCGGCGCCGTCGCCGAACAACACGCAGGTGCCGCGATCGGTCCAGTCCAGAATCCGCGAAAATGTTTCGGCCCCGATAACAAGCACGTTGCGCGCAGAGCCTGCCCGAACGAAATTGTCCGCCGTGGTCAGCGCATACACAAACCCTGAACAAACCGCCTGTACGTCAAAGGCGGCGCCCTGCAGGATTCCGAGTTCGCCCTGCACTGTCGCTGCAGTGGCCGGAAAGGTCTGGTCCGGTGTCGACGTCGCCACGATAACCAGGTCGATGTCTGCAGCTGCAATGCCCGATCTGGACAGCGCCGCATCAGCTGCCTTGATTGCCAGGTGTGAGGTCAGTTCACCGTCGGCGGCAATGTGGCGCTGACGGATGCCGGTTCGCTCAACAATCCATTCATCGGATGTGTCGACCATCTCGGCCAGCTCGGCATTGGTCATCACCCGCTGCGGCAAGTAGGATCCGACTGAACGGATTACGGAACGTATCATCTATATTATCTAATCCTGCTCAACTGGCGCTGGCCGCTTCGGCCTGTTCGTCCGTGTGATCGTGGTGCTCGTGTGGCACAAGCTCCATGCCTCTGTCGATTCTATCCACGAGATCATTGGCCACCATGTCAGCTGCAACATGAATGGCAGATGAAAACCCAAATGAATCGGTGCCGCCATGGCTTTTGACCACGACGCCATTCAACCCCAGAAATACACCGCCATTGTAAGTGCGAGGGTCAAGCCGCTTCTTTAACCGGGAAAACGCCCCTTTTGCAAACAAAGCCGCGATTTTACTCACAATGGTCCGGCTCATCTCCTCACGCAAAACCGCAACAATCTGTTGCGCGGTGCCTTCTGCCGTTTTCAAAGCGATATTACCGCTGAAACCTTCCGTAACGATCACATCAACCTTGCCGGTTCCGATATCGGTTCCCTCGACAAATCCTTCATATTGCAACGGCAGGTCGGCCTCGCGCAGCAGGGCACCGGCCTCGCGAACCGCTTCGACCCCCTTGACCTCTTCGACACCGATGTTCAGCAATCCGACCATCGGCCTCCTGATGCCGAACAGGCAACGCGCCATTGCCGCGCCCATGATGGCATTCGAGACCAACTGATCGGCATCTGCGCCAACGGTCGCCCCCATATCGAGCACAATGCTGCGGCCTTTCAAAGTTGGCCACATGCCGGCTATGGCTGGCCTGGAAACGCCTTCGGTCGTCTTGAGCAGCACCTTGGCCATGGCCATGAGCGCACCTGTGTTGCCGGCTGATACGGCTGCATGGGCCTCGCCCTGTTTCACCGAATCAATCGCCTGCCACATGCTGGATGTCTTGCGGCCGCGCCGAATTGCCTGTGAGGGCTTGTCATCCATCGCAATGGCCACTTCGGTGTGATGCACAACAGATCGGGCCTTGAGCGCCTTCAGGCCATCCAGTTCCGCCGTGATCATGGCCTCGTCACCGAACAGCACAAAGCTGAGCTCCGGACGCGCCGCCAGGGCCTCTGCCGCGCCCTGCAGCACCACCGGTGCACCGTGATCGCCGCCCATTGCATCGAGCGCAATTATTATGTCTCCGGAATCGCTTTTCAATCCGCATGCCCCTTTTTATCGAAGATCGGAGGATAGTGGTTTGCGACATGGACACAACAGGTAAGTGTCGATTGTACCACTGCCGGCTCAATCCGGGTCTTCAAGCTTCAACTGCTTCAATACGGCGAACGGATTGGCTTTCGGCTCACCCGCCGCGGTCTCGGTTGATGACAGCGGCAGTTCGGCACCATCCTTTCGCGGATACGGATCAAGCTCCAGACACAGGGCCTCAACGGCAAACTCGCCAAGTTCGATTTCGCCGTCTTCGACATAACCAATGTCATCTTCATCGTGCGAGACCACGACTTCAGTTTCATCCGCAGCAAGCCTGCTGGATTTCGCGACGAATATCTGGTCAAGCTGCGCGTGAACATCAGCGTCGAACGGTTCCAGGGTCACCACACAAATCTGGCTGATTTTGGCGGTTGCGTCGCCACGTGCGCGGAATCCGCCGCGTTTCCACGGCTGGATATCAATGGTCGCAGACACCGAATGCACTGCCTCGACGCCGAAACGCGCCGCAACAGCGCGACATTCCTCTTCGGTCGCACTGATGGTCTCGGAAGCACCTTCGGGCGCCATCCGGGTGATATCGAACGGTCGGGAAAATTCCAGTTCTTCGGTCATCTGTCTCTATCAGTCCTGTTGCGTGGTATCACAGGCGCACACTGCCCAGTTTCAGCTTGCCGGACCGAATATCTGCCCGGTCGATCAAACCAACTGCGTCATGCAACAGTTCGCTGTACCTGGCAAGTCGCCCGGCGGCCTGAGTTGCGGTGTCATCACCCTCAAAGACATTCCTCACCAGCGCGGCTGTCAATTCGTCATTGCCTTTTGAGCGTGCGTTGGCGTAGGCGTTGGCCCGGCCATAGTAAACCGTTGCCATCTTCTTGACCCGCTTGCCGACCCCCATATCGCCGACCCCCATTTCGCGCAGAGACCGGTCCATATCGCGGAACAATTCGTCGATCAGCGCTTGGGCAAACTGCCTGTCTTGGTCCGCGCCGGCCTGCATGTGGCACATCACGGCATCGTTGTGCAATATGATCATGTCGAAGCGGCCATCAAGGGTATCGGGCACGCCAAGTTCGGAATACAATTCAGACCGCCGTGCCTGTGCCACAATCGCCTCGTAGACGGTTCTGACAGGGTCAAGTTTTTGGGTGCGGGAAAGAATGCTTTTCAGTATCATGCAGGACCAGCTAAACAGAATTTGAAATTTGCAGCCACGAACAACGTGGCTGGACGATAACCAGCAGCAGGTATTGCTGCAATTGGCCGGCCGGTTTCAGGCTGACCGCAACAGAAGTGATACGTTAAGTGCGAACCTTCAAGCCTATTGTGATACCTGCATCAAATGGTCTCCGCAGAGCGCTGCTGTGCTCCGGCCTGTTCCTGGCTGCCGCGGCTGTCTTGTCAGGCTGCTCGCGCGACATCGAACACCGCGGCTATCAGGCCCGTGCGCAGGATTTGCAGCAGTTGCGGATAGGCATGACCAAGGATGAAGTCCGCAGCACACTCGGCTCACCGTCAACAACTGCCACCGTGCAGCATCAAGGCGACAGCTTCTACTATATTTCGTCACGTGTGAAAACAAGCGCGTTCCTCGACAATGAGGAACTGGACCGGCAGATTCTTGCCGTGCGTTTCAGCCAGTTCAATCAGGTTCAGAGCTTTGGACAATACACCCTGCAGGATGGAAACGTCATTGACATGAACTCGCGTGAGACACCTTCGCGCGGTCGTGAGCTGACACTCCTGCAGCAGATGTTCGGCAACCTCGGTAACTTTACGCCAAACGAATCCGGTCCGCCGAAATCCGGTCCCTATGGACAGTAGTATATAACGAGACATGCGTCCGGACACTCCGGCGCATAAGAAAGACCCCCGCGCAGTACCAACAACTGCGCGGGGGTTTTCTTTTGTCTGATCGGATCCTGACGAGATCCAGGACCCATTTGACCTCAGTGAGCCAGGATCGCCAGCAGCAACAGGGCTACAATGTTGGTGATCTTGATCATCGGGTTGACCGCAGGACCAGCAGTATCCTTGTAGGGATCGCCGACCGTGTCACCGGTTACCGATGCCTTGTGGGCTTCTGAACCCTTTTCGTGCTTGACGCCATCCTTGTCGACGAACCCGTCTTCAAAGGCTTTCTTGGCGTTGTCCCAGGCACCGCCACCGGCAGTCATGGACACTGCAACGAACAGGCCGTTGACGATCACACCGAGCAGCATTGCTCCGAGCGCAGCAAAACCCTGGCTCTTGTCGCCGGTGATCGCATACACGAAGTAGAAGCACACGATCGGAGACAACACAGGCAACAGCGACGGCACGATCATTTCCTTGATCGCGGCCCGTGTCAGCATGTCAACCGCACGGCCATAATCGGGTTTTTCAGTCCCTTTCATGATGCCCGGCTTTTCCTTGAACTGCCTGCGGACTTCTTCAACCACGGCACCAGCAGCACGGCCAACGGCCGTCATGGCGATACCACCGAACAGGTAAGGCAGAAGACCACCGAACAGGAGGCCGACAACCACGTACGGGTTGGACAGTGAGAAGTCGACATTCACGCCTTCAAAGAAGCTGCCCGGTGCTGCATTTGCCGCGAAGAACTTGAGGTCTTCGGTATAGGCAGCAAACAGTACCAGTGCGCCAAGGCCAGCCGAACCGATGGCATAGCCCTTGGTGACAGCCTTTGTGGTATTGCCCACGGCATCCAGCGCATCGGTGGTCTGACGCACTTCAGCGGGCAGGTCAGCCATTTCGGCAATACCACCGGCATTGTCGGTGACAGGACCGAAGGCATCAAGCGCGACGACCACGCCGGCAAGCGCCAGCATGGCAGTTACCGCAATGGCGATACCAAACAGGCCCGCCAGCGCGAACGTGGCAATGATACCGCCGATAATGATGAGCGCCGGAATTGCAGTTGCTTCAAGGGAAATAGCCAGACCCTGAATAACATTGGTGCCGTGACCAGAGACCGACGCCTGTGCAATGGAGCGCACAGGGCGATATTCAGTGCCCGTGTAGTACTCTGTGATCCAGATGATCAGGCCGGTTACCACCAGACCGATGAAGCCGCACCAGAACAGATTGGCGCCGGTGAAGGTCGTTCCACCTGAAGTGGTGAAGACTGTGTCTGCTCCCAGCCAGCCCCAGACAATGCCTGCCATGGCAATCGCCGACAGGACCGCGGTGGCGATAAAGCCTTTGTAAAGCGCCCCCATGATGGAGTTGTTGGCACCCAGTTTCACGAAGAAGGTACCGATGATGGAGGTCACAACACATACCGCCCCGATCAGCATCGGGAACAGCATCAGGTTGACCGCAGCATCGCCGGTAAAGAAGATCGATGCCAGAACCATGGTGGCGACAACTGTCACCGCATAGGTTTCGAACAGGTCAGCCGCCATGCCGGCGCAGTCGCCGACATTATCGCCGACATTGTCGGCAATGGTTGCCGGATTGCGCGGGTCATCTTCCGGGATACCGGCTTCGACCTTGCCGACAAGGTCGCCGCCGACGTCCGCACCCTTGGTGAAGATGCCGCCGCCGAGACGGGCAAAGATCGAAATCAGGGAAGCACCGAAGCCGAGAGCCACCAGCGCATCGATGACCACACGGTCAGTTGGCGCATAGCCCATTGGGCCAGTCAGGATCCAGAAATAGACCGCAACCCCCAGCAGGGCGAGGCCAGCGACCAGCAGGCCGGTGATGGCGCCGGACTTGAATGCGATTTCAAGGCCGCCTGCCAGGCTCTTTGAAGCAGCCTGCGCAGTCCTGACGTTTGCCCGTACCGATACGTGCATACCGATAAAGCCTGCAGCCCCTGACAGCACAGCGCCGATCAGGAAGCCAAACGCCGCCGTTGCACCAAGCAACAGGAATGCGATGACGAACACCACCGCACCAACGATTGCGATGGTTGTGTATTGACGATTGAGATAAGCCGTTGCGCCCTCTCGGATAGCGCCGGCAATTTCCTGCATGCGGGCATTGCCTGCGTCAGCGGCCAGAACGGACTTGGTAGCCCAGATGGCGTAGACGATGGACAGGATACCGCAGCCTATAATAAGCCAGAGTGTCGAACTCATGGGTGAAATCCTTGCTGTTTATATGACTAAGATCCGGAAAATCTGGAGAGTACTCGCCCGGTTGTGTCAGCATGCACAATCCCAGGACGGCCCCTGCTCTTTTGATAGAGAATCCCCTCGAATACCCTTTTGCCCGGATCGACCGGGGCGGAACATATTAAAACTCTGTTAATTAGGCAACCGCTTTGGACAGTTGTTTCAACACTACTATCGGCTATGTCCGGTTGGGCGCGGATAACTGCCATTTCAGGGCCATCTGGCGGCCCGGTTCGAACGTGCTGGTGACGCCTCGTTATGGAATGAAGTTGCGTGCGGTCAGTAATTCGCTGTGCGGCGGGAATTCAGGCTGAGCCACGCCAGCGCCAGCAGGCACAATCCGACCATCGGGAACAGCGCCATATTGACCGCGTTCCAGCCAACGGAGTCCAGCAGTTTGCCGGACGTGAGAGACGCCGTCGCCACTGTTGCAAACACACAGAAATCGTTGACTGCCTGGACCTTGTTCTTCTCGCTGGCGCGATAACATTCGGTGACCATGGCTGTGCCGCCGACATAGCCGAAATTCCAGCCGATACCGAGCAGCACCAGGCCAATGGCAAAATTGGCAAATGTAATACCGGTCAACCCGGCAATGCCTGCCATGCTCAACAAGACCATGCCTGCCGCCAGCACCCGCTCGACACCAAACCGCGAAATCAGGCTGCCGGTGAAAAAGCTGGGAATAAACATCGCAAGTGCATGCCACTGTATAACCCAGGCGCTTTGATCAACCGTGAACCCGCAGGCAACCATGGCTATCGGGGTCGCCGTCATCACCAGGTTCATCATGCCATAGGCCATCATGCCGGACATGATCGCCACGATCAGCCGGGGCTGGCGCAATATCTCCGACAATGGCCGGGCGTCCGATTTGCTCAGGTCCTCGCGTTCATGGGGAATACTGATGAAACAGATGATGGCCATGGCCACGATCGACAATACGGCAACAGCGGCGAAATTGCCGGCGAACATCACCGGCTCGAAGTAGGACCGGCTGCCAATGACAATCATCGGCCCGAACACAGCCGCCGCTATGCCGCCCAGCATGACCCAGGAGATGGCCTTCGGCTTGAATGCCGCCGAGGCCGTATCGGCGGCGGCAAAACGGTAGTAGCCGGCAAACGCCTGATAGCCGCCCTGCAGAAACGTACCGGCCGAGAACAACCAGAAGTCCCTGGCAAATATCGCATAGACACAGATAATCGCGCCAACAAAGCCAAGCATGGCGCCGGTCAGAAACCCGGCCTTGCGCCCGACCCGGCGCATGAACAGGGATGCCGGCACGGTGGCCAGCGCGGTTCCGATCACATAGGTCGAGACCGGCAGCGTGGCCAGGCTCAGAGACGGCGCAATCTGCGTGCCGACCAGGCCGGCCGTAATGAATATATTGATGGCGCCCATGCCATAAAACGCCTGGGCCAGCGCCAGCACCAGCGCGTTGCGCCGAGCAGCCCTGTCATCAATATAGGGAACATCGTCAGAAACAGCTGTCGTCATACAGCGCACACTGCTGCAGAATTGGAGGTGGCGCAAGGCGTGCTGGGCGCAACTCACATATGCGGAAAGACCAAGGCCTTGTTGGCGACGCGAATACAGCGCACAATCATGTTATATTCCAAGTTGAACAGACAAAGCCAACTCAACGGGAGGACATGACAATATGCAGGTTCAGACCATACTCAACGCCAAGGGAACCGACGTTACTACAGTTTCACCTGACTCAAGTGTGCGTGACCTGGCAACGCTATTGCGCGAAAACCGCATTGGGGCAGTCGTGGTAAGTGGTAATGGAACATCAATTGACGGGATTGTGTCCGAACGCGATATCGTCCGGCAACTAACCGATTTCGGACCCAAGTTTCTGTCCGTCAAGGTCCGCGAAATCATGACCAAGGACGTGGTTACCTGTGCACCAACCGACACTGTGGACAATTGCATGGAGTTCATGACCGGAAGACGTATTCGTCATCTGCCGGTCGCTTCTGACGGCAAACTGACCGGTCTGGTGTCAATTGGCGATATCGTCAAGGCAAAGATGGATGAAATCCGCACTGAAGCAGAGTCGCTGAAACAGTACATTGCATCCGGCTAAAGTCACTACCGCACCAGTGCGGCGGCCAAGGCTTTACATTTCTTCCGGACGCCGTTTGCGGGCCATGGCATCCAGGCTGGCATTTACAAACCCCGGCTCACTGCCGGAGAAGAACGCCTTGGCCACTTCGACATACTCGGAAATGGTCACTTTGGGCGGCACATCATCCCTGAACATCAGTTCAAAGCCGCCTGCCCGAAGAATCGCACGCGACGTCGCCTCCAGCCTGGCAAGGGTCCAGCCTTCGCCCAGGCATTCATTCACCTTCTTGTCGATCAGCACCTGATCCTCGACCACACCCTCGACAATGGCCTTGAGAAATCCGTAATCCGCCTCGCCGCACTGGCCGTCGTCAAACTGAACCCCTATTCTGCCGGACCCATAGTCAGCCAGCACATCGGCCAGCTCGCTGCCGCCGATGTCCATCTGGTACAGAGCCTGAACGGCACCGAGGCGCGACGCGGACCGGGCAACACCGGTTCGAGGCCTTGATTGCTTGCCGGCCGGTTTTGCCGGTTTACCTTTTGTCTCAGTCATCACGAGATTCCTGATCGAGCCTGAACTGCATCATTGCAAGGCAGGCCTCGGCAGCCCCTGCCCCCTTGTTCATGTCCGCGACATTGGCCCTTGTTTTTGCCTGGTCCTCGTTTTCAACCGTCAGGATGCCATTGCCGATACAAGCACCGTCAATGCACAGGTCCATCAGGCCACGCGCACTTTCACCGGAAACGATTTCATAGTGCGTGGTCTCACCGCGAATAACACAACCAAGCGCAACAAATCCGTCATAGTCGCCGAACTCATACGCAATGGAGATAGTGCCCGGTATCTCGAGCGCACCGGGCACGCTGGCGACTTCGATTTCACATCCGGCGGTCTCAAGACGTGCTCTGGCGCCCTCAAGCAATTGAGACGCGATATGTTCGTAATAGGGTGACTGCACTATGAGAACGCGAAATTTCTCGTCCGGCGATGCAGACGGGATCGAGGGTATTTTTGTCATTTGTCGATGCTTTCATAAAGGCGCGCCACGTAGCGCGCCAGCATATCTATTTCCAGATTCACCCTGTCACCAGCGCGCGCCGCGCCCCAGCTTGTAACCGACAAGGTATGCGGTATCAGATTGATGCCAAAATTAACGCCGTCGACCTCGTTCACCGTCAGAGACGTGCCGTTAAGGCAGACAGACCCTTTGGGCGCAATGAACCTGGCTAGTTCATCAGGTGCCCGAAACACAAACCGGCGACTGTCGCCTTCATCCTCGAGCGATATGATCTCCGCAACGCCGTCGACATGGCCTGAAACAATGTGCCCGCCCAGTTCATCACCGGCCTTCAGGGCGCGTTCAAGGTTGATCCGGGTACCCTCTCTCCAACCGCCAAGCGTGGTTTTTGACAGACTTTCGGCAGATACATCCACAGTGAACCGGCTGCCATTGTCTGCACTGGCCACGACAGAGGTAACCGTCAGACAACATCCGGAGCAACAGATCGACGCACCAAGCGCTATTCCGGCGGCGTCATAGCCACAGGAGATGGTGAACTGTGTGTCGCCACGCAGTTCAACGCTTTCAATCGTGCCAATATCTGTGACGATGCCGGTAAACATGGCAATCGTTTAGCGTACCCGGACGTATTTGGCGAGCCAATCTGCACCCAGTGTTTCACTTTCTCCCCGCTGCCTGAAACGAGCGGACGCCCTGATGGTGTCAAGCGGCAGGCTGGCCATTGCGGCCAGCCCCTGCGGGCCAATTTTCACAGGCGCCTGCAGCAGCACCGCTTCATCAACCAGATCGGCCTCGACCAGGGCTTTTGCCATATGTGCGCCGCCTTCGGCCAACACATGCGAGACACCCCTTTCAGCCAGTTTCGCCAACATGTCATCCAGGTTCACTTTTCCATCGTGTGTCGCGAGACACTCGATCACCTGAACACCCCTGGTTTCCAGCGCACCCCTGGTGGCCGCGTCAGACGCATTCGTAGTCATGATCCACACCGGCACATCATTGGCAGTTGCAACCAGTCTGCTTGCCAGCGGTATAGACAATCTGCTGTCCGAAACAACACGGACTGGTGAGCGACCGTTCATTCCCGGTAAACGGCAGGTCAGGTCGGGATCATCAGCCAACACGGTGCTGACACCGACAAGAATGGCATCGACCTCGGCACGCAGCAGATGCACGCGGTCGCGCGCCGTTTCCCCGGTGATCGCAGTCGGTTCACCAGGTTTCGATGCGATTTTCCCGTCTGCGGAAACGGCCAGCTTCAGAGTCACATAGGCGCGTTTGTTAATGTGGCGTTTGAGAAAGGCACGCAATTCCCATTTCGCCTGATCCGCCAGTATACCTTGAGTGACCTCAATGCCGGCATCCAGCAGCGCCTGGTGACCTCCGCCAGATACCCGGGGATCAGGATCATCGAGGGCTGTCACCACCCTCGCAACACCGGAATCAATCAGCGCGTCGACGCACGGCGGCGTTTGACCATGGTGGCAACACGGCTCAAGCGAAACAAAGGCAGTTGCTCCACGCGCCGCCTCGCCTGCCATCGCTAGCGCCCGGGTCTCCGCGTGTGGGCGCCCTCCTGGCGCAGTTGATGCCGCGGCGACAATCTCACCTCCGGACACAATAATGCACCCGACAGACGGATTTTCCCCGGTCGATCCGCGCCGGCGTCTGCCAACGGCGATGGCTCGGCGCATATAGGCTTCGTCATTCATGGACAGGAAGCCTCAATCAGCGGCGCCATCACGTTTATCGGCTGTGCTGTTGCCATTGTCGTCGTCACTCTCGCCGGGGATCTCGTCTTCAGATGAAAGTTCACCGAGCAATTCCTCGAAATCACGGGCTTCCCGAAAGTTCCGGTATACGGAGGCAAACCGGACATAGGCAACATCATCGAGAACCCGCAAGCCCTCCATGACATGCTCACCAATCAGGTCGCTGGTAATCTCGGTTTCGCCAAGGCTTTCGAGTTGCCGGACAATGGACGACATCATGCGCTCAAGCCGATCCGGATCAACCGGCCGCTTGCGAACCGCGATTGCCACTGATCGGGCCAGTTTATCGCGATCAAACGGGACCCGCTTGCCGGATTTCTTCAGCACGATCAGTTCACGCAGCTGAACGCGCTCAAAAGTCGTGAACCTGCCGCCGCAATCGGGACAATGGCGCCTGCGCCGGATGGCAGCGCCATCTTCCGAGGGCCGTGAATCCTTCACCTGCGAATCGTGGCTGCTACAGTAGGGACACCGCATGAGCAGTCAGCCCCTCCTTTTGACTTGTCGGTTAGACTCAGTTGCGTTTCGATCAGGAATAAATCGGAAAACGACCGGTCAATGCAACCACCTTATCCTTAACCGCTGATTCTACGTCAGAATTCCCTTCTTCACCGTTGACGGAAAGCCCGTCAAGCACTTCGATAATCAACTGCCCAACCTCGCGGAATTCCGCGACACCGAACCCGCGCGTGGTGCCGGCAGGTGAACCGAGGCGGATGCCCGAAGTGATCATCGGCTTTTCCGGGTCAAACGGGATACCGTTCTTGTTGCAGGTGATGTTTGCCCGCCCAAGTGCGGCTTCGGCTGCCTTCCCGGTGATCTTCTTCGGGCGCAGGTCAACCAGGATGACGTGGGTGTCGGTGCCGCCGGACACCAGATCGAGGCCACCTTCCAACATGGCTTCAGCGAGGGCATTGGCGTTGGCAACAACCGCGGCGGAGTACTCCTTGAAGTCGGGCCGCAGCGCTTCGCCGAACGCGACCGCCTTGGCGGCGATCACATGCATCAACGGGCCGCCCTGCAGGCCGGGAAAAACCGACGAATTGAATTTCTTTCCCAAAGCTGGGTCATTGGACAGGATCATGCCGCCGCGCGGACCGCGCAGTGTCTTGTGGGTCGTGGTGGTGGCGACATGGGCATGCTCCAGCGGATTGGGATGCGATCCACCGGCGACCAGACCGGCAATGTGCGCCATATCAACCATAAACCAGGCACCGACCTTGTCGGCGATTTCACGAAAGCGCTTGAAGTCGATAAATCTGGGATAGGCCGAACCACCGGCAAGTATGAGCTTCGGCTTATGCTCGAGGGCAAGTTTCTCAACCTCGTCATAGTCGATCAGGTGTGTCACCGGATCTACCTTGTAGGGCACCGGGTTAAACCACTTGCCGGACTGGTTGACAGGTGATCCGTGGGTCAGGTGGCCGCCACAGGCAAGGTCAAGCCCCAGATAGGTATCACCGGGCTGCAGCAGGGCAAAGAACACCGCCTGGTTGGCGTTTGCGCCGGAATGGGGCTGCACATTGGCATATTCGCAATTGAACAGCTGGCAGGCCCGCCGGATAGCAAGCTCTTCCGCGATATCAACATACTGGCAGCCACCATAATACCGCCTGCCCGGATAACCTTCGGCGTACTTGTTGGTCAGCACGGAGCCCTGTGCTTCCAGCACGGCACGCGACACAATGTTCTCTGACGCGATCAGCTCAATTTCGTGCTGCTGACGGTCAAACTCCTGAGATATTGCTGATGCCAGCTCGGCGTCGGAACCGGCCAGAGGGTCGGAAAAGAAGCCCGGAAAAATCCCGGATTGGGTTGTTTTCGGTTGAGCAGTCATGTCGAAGCTTCCCTCTGCACTATTTTCGGGCAAAACAAGAGAAACGGTATGACAGATAAGTAACCGGTCACGCAATGCGTGTTTTTCCGCAAGCGGCAATGCGTCGCTGAATTACAGAAATGCAGCATTCACTGAAGGAATGGATGAAACTACCCGGCGCGGCCTTCGGGTGAACCAATGGGCTGGCCGGTGATGAACCCGGTACCGTCAAGCTCGTAAATATCATCGCGAAAACGCACCATACCGTCAGGGCCTGCCCATGCAGTCAGGTACACCCAGTGAACGGCAACGTTGCCTTTCAGGGCAACATCAATGCGATCTTCCGAGCGGGCAACCGACTTGATCTGGCGCAGGTTCCAACCGTCCTGATTGCCAAGCACCCAGGAGGTCAGCTGGTGAACATCTTCCACGCGCACGCAACCCGAGCTGAAATAGCGCTGGTTTTCCTGGAAAAGCGTTTTCGTCGGCGTGTCATGCATATAGACCGAAAACTTGTTGCGGAAGTTGATCTTGACCGACGCCATGGCGTTTTCCCCGCCGGGTTCCTGGCGGAAATGGTATTTGTCGGCGATCTCTTCTGCCGGTGCATCCCAGTCTACTGAACGCGGGTCAACTTCCGGGCCACGATATCCGTCGAATATCTTGATCTGCATCTTGTCCAGGATCGATCTGGACTTGCGCACCTTGGGTACGATGTCCTTGATCACGATGGACTTGGGCGAATGCCAGTAGGGATTGAAATTTATCTCGCTGATCTGGCTGGTCACGATCGGCGACGGACGTTCCGGCTTGCCGACAATGACAGCATGGCTTGAAACAACCCGGTTGCTCTCTACCGCCTCGAGCTTGGCTGCCGGAATGTTGACCAGCACATACTTGCTGCTGAGGCCCTTGGTATACTCAGGCAGGCGGATCAGATTGGCCTGCATGGTTTCCAGCCTTGCCCGAGCCGGCACCGACATCGCAGCGGCAGTCGCCTTGCCAACACGTCCGGTAACCGGGAGACCGTGGTTTTGCTGAAATCCGGCAACCGCCTGCGCGACCACCGCATCATACTTTTCGCCGTCTGCTGCACTGCGTGGCAGATAGCCTTCGATCGCCAGCCGGCGACGTACAGCGATTACGGCGCGGCCTTTTCCACCCTGACGCAGGGACCTGGAAGCGGAAATCCGACCCCATCCACCGCCGCGTGCAATTCTCTCGTAAAACCGGATCGCCGCCTCAAGCGCTGCGGCACTGCGTGTGTGGAGCATGGGAGCGACTGAGCGATTGCCGCTATATATCTGTGTGCGCGAGGACAGAGCATCCCGGGTTTCGGCACTCGATGGCGAAGACCTGAGCCAATTCGTTGCCGAATTCAGTGTGGTCGCAGCGCGGTCGCCATTCCTGTTGATGCCGATGTTCGCGGGCTGTTTGGATCGAGTGCGCGGATAGTACTGGCGCTCAATCGATTCAGCGCCGGCTTCTCCAACCGGCGCAGCGGCGTATGAAACCGTACCTGCCACCAAAACCGCCAGTGAAACTCTTGCAATCCCAGCCAACATCTCACATTCCCCGATCAACGAACCTCAAGCACTGTGCATACATCATTCGCGGATTTGTTGATAGTGAATGTCTGTTAATTCCGGCCTCATTGGGGCAAGCCAATTCAATTTGGGGCCCGTGCAATGAAAAAACCCGCGAAAAGCAATGACCTTTCGCGGGTTCACATTATCGAGAGACGACAGACAAGCTGCTGCCGCGAATGGGTTTCAGGCACGATCTGCGCGCTGTGCAGCCCATTTTGTCTCTGGTTGCGGTCGCCCGCGGTTGTTACAGACGATACAGAATCTGATCGGTCCAGAAGCGCTCGAGGCGAGCCAGAGCCTTGTTCAGACGATCAAATTCTTCGACATCAATGTCGGCTACTTCGCGCAGTGACAGCAACTGACGGTTATACAACGCGTCAATCTGTTCGCGAATCACCTGACCGCGTTCGGTCAGCGATATACGCACGGAACGCTTGTCAGCGCTTGAACGCTCATGGCTCACATAGCCCTGATCAACAAGCTTCTTCAGATTGTAGGAAACGTTTGAACCCTGGTAGTAGCCGCGGGTTTTCAGTTCACCCGCAGTGAGTTCACTGTCGCCGATGTTGAACAGCAAAAGCGCCTGTACGGAATTGACTTCCTGTTCGCCGTTGCGTTCGAACTCATCCTTGATCACATCCAGCAAACGACGGTGAAGCCGTTCGATAAGTGTCAGTGACTCAAGATAGCGATTCTTGATTTCGTTTTTGTCCTGGTCCACGTCATCGCGGACCGCCATTGCGGTCATCTTGTTCATGTTCAATACCTGCCCGTTTATGTTTTAAGTTCGTCGATTTTTGAGTGGCAGGTTTTGTCCCTGCCTTGACGATGACTCTAGGGCCGGTTTTTTAAGATCAGCTCAATGATATAGGTAAATCAGAGGCTAATTTGCATCAAATTAGACAGACCTGACGGCACGGTTAGCAAAATCTTGCAGCCTTGGTTTTTGGCTATTTTCTGCCAGCCAGATGCCTGATTATGCCGGAAAAGTCAGTATCCGCACCACCTGCATCCATAAACTCTTTGTAAAGCTCAAGTGCTCGAGCGCCCATTGGTGTGAAAGTTTTTGAGCTTTCCGCAGCGCCTTTCGCCAGATCGAGGTCCTTGAACATCATGGCGGCTGCAAACCCGGGTTGATAGTCACGGTTGGCCGGTGAGGTGGGAACCGGGCCGGGCACGGGGCAATAGGTGGTCATCGACCAGCTCTGACCGGACGCGGTCGACGAGATATCAAAAAACCGCTGTGCATCCAGGCCCAGCCGTTCCGCCATCACGAATGCCTCGCAGGTGCCGATCATCGAAACAGCAAGAAGCATGTTGTTGCAGACCTTTGCCGCCTGCCCGTTGCCAGGCCCGCCGGCGTGGACGATGTTACCCCCCATGATATCCAGAAACGGCTGGGCGCTGGCAAAGGCGGCATCGCTTCCGCCGCACATGAAAGTCAGCGTGCCGGCTGCGGCGCCGGTCGTACCACCGGATACCGGTGCATCAAGCATCTGATGGCCGGCCTCGTCCGCCTGGGCAATCACCTGTCTTGCCGTTTCCACATCGATCGTGGAACTGTCGATCATCAAGGTGCCCGGCTTGCACACGGATATCAGGCCATCATCACCTGTGTAGACATCCCTTACATGCTTGCCGGCCGGCAGCATGGTCACAACAACATCGGCGCCGGCAACCGCCGCAGCAATGCTGTCGGCAGCCGCCCCGCCAGCCGATACAAAGCGAGCCACGCTGTCGGCGGACAGATCAAACCCGCGTACCTGATGACCTGCCTTGACCAGATTGTCCGCCATCGGGCCGCCCATGTTGCCCAAACCAATGAAACCTATGCTCGCCATGAAACGCTGCCTCTCTGTAATCGCATGTCCTTGTTTTGCGGTAACATCGCAAGTACTGGCGGTGACATGCAAGGGGCATCCGACAAGCCAGGCCATGCAGCCGGCGATATCCTTGTACAACTGCAAAGCAGACTGATAATACATCGTGCGACTGTGATATTCCGGACATCCAATGACTGCACGTTCCTATACTTTTACCCATGCCATAGCGCGCAAACCTGGCGCCGGTATTGTGGACGGCCTGCGCGCTGTTGATACCGGCGCACCCGACCTGCAACGCTTCCTGCAAGACCATGCCCATTATGTTTCGCTGCTGGCCTCCACAGGCGCTGCAGTGAGTGTTCTTGAACCGCTTGACGATTATCCCGACTCCGTCTTCGTGGAAGATGCCGCCCTGTGTCTGCCGGAGTGCGCAATTGCAATGCGGCCGGGCGCACCATCGCGTATCGGAGAGGCAGCGGTCATGGCCCCTGTCCTGTCGGAGTTCTACAACGATGTCGTTTCGATTGCCGGGCCCGGTTTCATTGATGGCGGCGACATACTGGTCACCGAACGGGAAATACTGGTCGGGCGGTCTGCCCGCACCGATGCAGCAGGCATCACCGAACTGGCTCAGGTAACGTCGAACTGGAATTACAAGGTACGCGAGGTCACAACACCGGCAGGCGTGTTGCATTTCAAGACCGACTGTTCGCTTATGGACGAGGAAACGGTGCTGGCCACCCGCCGCCTGTCGGACACAGGATGTTTTGACGGTTACCGGGTGATCAATACGGCCGACGGTGAAGACGCGGCAGCAAACGCCATCCGGTTCAACGAACTCGTGCTGATGCCGGCCGGATTTCCGCATACTGCCGAGAAACTGTCCGCAGCAGGTTATGATGTGCATGAAGTGGGCAATACCGAGGCAGCCAAGCTTGATGGCGGGATGTCGTGTCTTTCGTTGCGCTTCTCGCCGCTCGACTGAGGACACCGGCACCGGCCTGCATTATCGTCAGACCGGCAGTTCTTCAGCAAGCGGTTCGAAATAGGCATTGATCTCGCTATTCCTGACAGCCCCCAGAGATGCCGGTTTCCATTGCGGCTCCATGTCCTTGTCGATGACAACGGCACGGGTTCCTTCAAAGAAGTCGTGACCGGTGAATATCCGATTGACGATGCGGTATTCCATCCGCATGCAGGCGTTGAAGTCCAGCGTCAGGCCGTCGCGCAGCTGACGGTGGCATATCTTCAGGCTGGTGGGCGATTTGAGCGCCATTATGTCCGCCTGTTTCTGCGCCCAGTCCGACGGATCCGACCTGAGGCTCTCAAACACATGTTCTGCCGAGCTCTGCAGGAAGTGACGGTCAATGGCGCCGCGATGGCGTCCGAACGTTTCCGGATCAATCGGGACGGCATACTGGCGAATGGCGTCATCCACGTTGTCGAACGCCCTCAAGGCACGTTTCAGGTCCGGCAATTGCTGTCTGGGAACGAAATGCGTACCAACGCCGGCATAGACGGCGTCGCCAGCTTTCAACCGGGCGCCGGTCAGTCCCATATACATGCCGGTTTCGCCGGGACAGCGCGGCAGGAAATAGGTTCCGCCAACATCCGGAAACAATCCGATCCCGGTTTCAGGCATGGCGAAGGTTGTGGCCTCGGTGACGATCCGATGCGAACCGTGCACGGACACCCCGACACCACCACCCATCACGATGCCGTCAAGCAATGCAATATATGGTTTGGGATAATGCTTGATGTAGGTGTTGAGCAGGTATTCCTCGCGGTAGAAATCGAGAAACTTCTGGTCCATGGCCAGACCCCAGTCATACAACTGGCGAATGTCACCGCCGGCGCAAAACGCCTTGTCACCGGCACCTTCAATGACAACACGCTTCACGCTACGGTCGGTTTCCCAGGCGCGCAATTGGGCATCCAGCGCGCGAACCATGCCAACAGTCAAAGCGTTCAGCGCCCGCTCGCGGTTGAGCGTTACAACTCCAACCCTGCCTTCCCGGGAAAAAACAATCTCTTTCGAAGTCGTCATCGGCGGTCACAAACCAATCCAGGTCATGGACTTATGAACAGGGTCAATATGGTATGAATCAATTTGCCTGGATACAAGGCGCGAGTTCGCAGGAAACCTTCCGGTTTTCAAGAACTTGCAACGCGGTAGCCGGGCAAATTGATCATATCCTCCGGACGGTGAAACCGCTGCAATCTGCCGCGTCAAAACTCTTGAACGGGCCACCAGCCCGTCCGGCGAGCTTTTCCTTGCATATTTTTGCGGTTTCAACGCCATCTTGATCCTGTTCATAAGTCCATGACCTAGCAAAACTACTGGCGCAGCATGTCGCGTGAAATGATCAGTCGCATGATTTCATTGGTGCCTTCAAGAATTTGATGTACGCGCAGGTCGCGCAGATAGCGCTCCACCGGATAGTCCTGAAGGTAACCGTAGCCGCCAAACATCTGCAGCGCATCATTGACCACATCAAAGCCGGTATCGGTTGCCTTGCGTTTCGCCATGGCTGCAAATCTTGTCGCCTCGGGGTGCTTGTCATTTACCTTCTGGGCAGCGGCGTAAAGCAGAATTCGGGCGGATTCGAGTTCTGTCTGCATGTCGGCCAGCCGGAACTGCAATGCCTGAAATTCGGAGATGGCCTTGCCAAAGGCTTTTCTGGTTTTCATGTAGTCAACCGCGTGATCAATGCAGGCTTGCGCGCCGCCGATGGAACAGGCGCCGATATTCAGCCTGCCGCCGTCGAGACCGGCCATGGCAATACGGAAACCGTTGCCCTCGCCGCCAATCAGGTTCTCCGCCGGCACCCGGCAATTGTCGAAATTTACCTGTGCTGTGGGTTGTGAGTGCCAGCCCAGCTTTTTCTCGTTCGCGCCGAAGCTCAGACCTTCAGTCCCGTTTTCTATCATGATGCAGGAGATGCCATTTGGCGTATCGTCGCCAGTGCGCACCATGGTCAGGTAGAGGTCATTGGCCCCGGCACCTGAAATGAACGCCTTGGATCCGTTCAGCACATAGTGATCACCGTCCTTTACCGCCTTCGTGCGCAGCGCTGCTGCGTCGGAACCGGAACCGGGTTCGGTCAGGCAATAACTGGAGATCTTGTTCATGGCCGTCATGTCCGGCAGAAACTTCCGGCGCTGGTCTTCGCTGCCAAAGTTGTCGATCATCCAGGCTGCCATGTTGTGAATCGAAATGAACGCAGCGGTCGAAGGACACGCTTTGGAGAGTTCTTCAAAGATCAGAACCGAGTCCAGGCGAGACAGATTGGAGCCACCAACGTCATCCTTTACATACAGACCCGCAAAGCCCAGCGCCGCTGTCTGCACGATTGTATCGCGCGGAAAGATGTGTTCGGCATCCCATCTTGCTGCATGCGGCGCCATTTCATCGGCAGCAAATGATGCGGCGAGATCGCGGATGGCACGTTGTTCTTCAGTCGGCTCGAAATTCACTGTATTGACCTCTGCCCTTGCGGTTTCCACTATATGGTGTTGATAGAGCCGCTTTACCCGACCGGTCAACATGACTGGCGACTGACAGATACATGGTGCATAGTTGAAGAGTACAAATCCATGAGAGCCGCGTTTCAATGACCCATCCCCGCCCGCGTTCACAAAATACACTTGCGCAAACTCCAGCCGGACAGGATGTCTCGTCCGGTTTTCCGGGGACCCGCCTGCGCCGCACACGGCAGGCAGACTGGTCACGCCGGATGGTAAGGCAGTCTGCGCTGACACCGGATGATTTCATCTGGCCGATCTTCGTCATGGCCGGAAAAGGCAAGCGCGAACCGATTGCTTCAATGCCCGGTGTTGAGCGCCTCAGCATCGATCTGGCGGTGACTGCGGCCAGAGAGGCCCGCGACCTCGGCATTCCGGTCATCGCGGTGTTTCCCAACACCCCACCCGACAAACGCACCTCCGACGGCCGTGAAGCGCTGAACCGCGACAACCTGGTCTGCACCGCTGTCCGCGCGATCAAGGATGCCGTACCGGACATCGGGATCATGACCGATGTGGCTCTCGATCCCTATACGACCCATGGCCACGACGGTCTGCTTGACGACGGCCGTATCCTCAATGACGAGACAATCGAGATCCTCGTGGCACAATCGCTGGTCCAGGCGGAGGCCGGTTGCGACATCATCGGACCCTCCGACATGATGGACGGACGCATTGGCGCCATCCGGTCCGGCCTGGAAACCTCCGGCTTCCAGGATGTAATGATCATGGCCTATACGGCCAAGTATGCGTCGGCCTTCTACGGTCCCTTCCGGGAGGCGGTAGGGTCATCGGGGACCCTGTCGGGCGACAAGAAGACCTACCAGATGGATTTCGCCAATATTGACGAATGCGTGCGCGAAGCCGAACTCGACATAGCGGAAGGCGCCGACATGATCATGGTCAAGCCCGGCATGCCCTATCTTGATGTTGTGACGCGTCTGAAGTCCGAGTTCGGTGTCCCCACTTTCGCCTACCAGGTGTCGGGCGAATACGCGATGCTGATGGCTGCTGTCCAGAACGGCTGGCTTGACGGCGAGAAAGTGATCATCGAGGCGCTGCACAGTTTCAAACGGGCCGGTGCGGATGGTGTATTGACCTATTTTGCCCGGGACATGGCTCAGAAACTAAACGGATGAACCGGGAAGGACCGTTCGATGGGCAACAAGGTTATAAGACTGCTTGCCGGCGGAGATCCGGTTACCGGCATGCAAAAGTCGGACATGACCGCGGCGGATGCGTTCACCACCAACGACCAAACCGAACTCAACCATACGTTCTTTGCCACACCGGACGAAAGCGTTCTGACAGGTGTCTGGGAGTGCGCGCCGTGCCGGGAGGAGATCGACAGTTACCCGGCGCATGAAATGATGACGGTCATTTCAGGCAGGCTGACCGTTACCAACGCCGATGGTCATGCTGAGACGTTCACAGCCGGTGACACATTTTACATCGCCAAGGGCGCAAAGTGCATCTGGCAGATTGAAGAGACACTGCGGAAATTCTACATGATCGTGGAATGACGTACTGACGTCACACCGGAAACTCGTCGACAGTTGCATAACTCAACTGCCCAAGCCCGTTAAAGTCAGTGCGCAGGGCATTGGAATAGGCGCCCATCCATCCGAAAACCACATAGTCACCTTCATCAATCGCATCAGGCAACCCGATCCGCGTCGGCAATGTATCAAGGCTGTCACAGGTTGGTCCGAACACGGTAAAGGCGCGATCT
Source organism: uncultured Anderseniella sp. (assembly GCA_947488295.1). Classification (GTDB taxonomy): domain Bacteria; phylum Pseudomonadota; class Alphaproteobacteria; order Rhizobiales; family Aestuariivirgaceae; genus Anderseniella. The sequence continues at coordinate 326,077 of CANKYU010000006.1, read as the reverse complement.
GCGCCGGTCAGCCTGGATCCGTCAGTTTTGTACGCCGTCGCTGGTGGCGCGATTGCCGAGAACTTTATCTCGTTCATGGCGCCGTAGATGCCGTCGTTCAGGTACAGGCTGTCTTCCTTGCGCAGATGCACTTGCGCAATTGTCGCCCCGCCGGTCCACGCCAGAGCCGATCCCGGCTCGCAGTTCAGATCCGTCCCGCTCATGTGCTCGGCCTTTGCCGTCGCGATTGCCGCAAAGAAATCCTCCAGCCTGCGCTCCCTGGGCATCAGGACAGAGGGATAACCGCCACCGAGGTTTGCATATTTCAGTGATACGCCGGCCGCTTCCGCGCACCCTGCCCCCATCGCCATGGCTTCTGCCCACGCAGCCGGATTGGGCGCCTGCCAGCCAACATGCATTGCCACCGCCACGTCAAACCCCAACTCGCTGGCCTGGCGCAACAGGCGTGCTGCTGTTTGCCCGTCACAGCCAAACTTGGAATTCAGGTCAACCGCGGATTCCGGATTCGCCTTGGCGATGCGCACTTCAATGGTGCAGTCGCGCCCGCAGATGTCCGCAATCTTGGCCAGTTCCCGTTCATGATCGACAACGAAATCCCGGACGCCAAGCCCATCGTGGGCCGTTGCAATATCGGTGCGGGATTTAACCGGGTGATTGAAGGCACAGTGTGCGTCGCCCAGTTGGCTGCGCACCAGTTCGATTTCCGCGATTGAGGCTACATCAAAACCTTTCACACCACCTTCGGTCAGCCAGCGCAAAACGGACGGATGCGGGTTTGCCTTCACGGCGTAATGAACGTCACCGGGAAAACCGTTTGCAAAGCGCTCTGCTTCACCACGAAAGGCAGCCGGGCAGAAGCACATGACGGGTTGGTCCGGCGCTGTCGATGTCAACAGATCATCAACAGTCCGGTAATGCGGTAGCGTCATGACTGTTAAGCCTTACTTATCCTTGTCCAGCAACGCGATGAGGCTGGACGTATCCCAACGACCACCGCCCATTGCCTGGACCCGCGAATAAAACTGATCAACAAGGGCTGCAACCGGAAGGTGGGACTTGTTGTTTCGTGCCTCGCCCAGGCAGATGCCCAGATCCTTGCGCATCCAGTCGACGGCGAAACCAAACTCGAACTCGCCCGCAATCATGGTCTTGTAACGGTTTTCCATCTGCCAGCTGCCTGCCGCCCCCTTGGAGATGACGTCCACAACCGCCTCCATGTCGAGGCCGGCATTCTTGCCGAAGTGAATGGCTTCAGACAGGCCCTGTACAAGACCGGCAATGGCAATCTGGTTGCACATCTTGGCGAGTTGGCCGGCACCGGGTCCGCCCAGCAGCCGGCAACTCTTGGAGAAACACCCGATCAGGTCTTCGGACCTGTCATAGTCTGCCTGCTCACCACCGCACATGACGGTCAGTGCCCCGTTTTCGGCACCGGCCTGGCCGCCGGAGACAGGGGCATCCACGAAACCGATACCCTGCGCAGCGGCTGCAGCCTGCAGTTCGCGGGCCACATCAGCCGACGCCGTAGTGTGGTCCACAAACACGGCACCGTCCTTCATGGACTGGAATGCGCCGTCCGGACCGGTCGTCACCGAGCGCAGGTCATCATCATTGCCGACACAGGCAAACACGAAGTCGGCACCTTCCGCCGCCTGCTTCGGCGTCAGCGCGTGCGAGCCGCCGTGTTCCGCAACCCATTTTTCTGCCTTCGCGGCTGTGCGGTTGTAAACCACCACATCATGGCCACCCTTGGAGACCAGATACCCTGCCATGGGATATCCCATGACACCCAAACCGATCCATGCTGTACGAACGCCCATGCCTCAATCCCTTTCAAGCAAATCTGCAACAAATACTGGTTCTATTGATTGCTATTGGTATTCGCTTTAAGCCAGCCGTTCAATCCACATGACATGTCAGTTTCAGCAGGCAGGATGACAATCACCTTCGAAGACATAAAGCGCGCATCCGGGGCCATCTCCGGCAAGGTGCCTCACACACCACTGGTGCGTGCGGCCAGCCTGTCTGACCGAACCGGCGCCAATGTAATGTTGAAGCTGGAGACACTGCAGACAACCAATGCGTTCAAGGTTCGCGGGGCCCTGAACAAACTTTTGTCGCTGACACCGGATGAACGCAGACGCGGCGTCATTGCACTGTCGGCCGGCAACCATGCCCAGGCGGTCGCATATCATGCAACCCAACTCGGCATTACGGCGACCATCGTCATGCCGGAAACAACGCCATGGACCAAGGTGGAACGGACCCGCAACTTCGGTGCAACGGTTGAGCTGGCCGGTGAAACCCTGGCGGAGGCGCGCGATCATCTCAACCGCCTTATCGAAGACCGCGGCCTGGTCCTGGTTCATCCATACAACGATCCTCTCGTTATGGCCGGCCAGGGCACGATCGCGCTCGAGATGCTGGCAGATGCCCCGGAACTCGATACGCTGATCATTCCGATCGGCGGCGGCGGACTGATCAGCGGCATGGCGGTGGCCGCCCGGAAAATCAAGCCGGATATGGAGATCATCGGCGTTGAACTGGAGCGTTACCCGTCGATGCATGCAGCACTCAATGAGACCGGCGCTGAATCGGGCGGCTCGACCCTGGCCGAAGGCATTGCGGTCCGTGATGTGGGTGACTTCGCCGTTGAGATATGTCGGTCCTGCGTCGACGACATTGTGCTTATCAGCGAAGCTGCAGTTGAAAATGCCGTTGCCACACTGCTGTCGCAGGAAAAACTGCTGGCCGAAGGTGCAGGTGCGGCAGGCGTGGCCGCGGTGCTGCAGGACCCTGCCCGCTGGAAGGGAAAGAATCTCGGACTGGTTATTTGCGGCGGCAACCTCGATCAGAGAATGCTTGCCTCCCTGATCGTCCGGGAACTTGGTCGCGACAAGCGCGTTGTATCGCTCAGATTTCGGATTGAGGACCGACCCGGCGTGCTGGGTCTCATCTCATCGGCGCTCGGTGAGCAGAAAGCCAACATACTTGAAGTCCATCATCAGCGTAATTTTCTTGATGTCCCGGCAAAGGGCGCGGTGCTGGAAATCACCATTGAAACACGTGGGCCCGACCATGCGGACCAGATCATCGCCTTTATGCGCGAACAGCCATATATCGCGAAAGTTTCACAGTTCGGTGCTGGTGAGTAAAGTCACAGACAACATGATTGCTTTGTTGACAATCAAAGCTGCGCACTTAACCCTAGCACCAAAGTCTGTAATTGTTTGTACAATAGCCCGACTGTAACGACGCCAAATCAAACGGAATGCCAGACCTTGAGTGTTGAGCGCCGAAATTTCCCGCAGTTTTTCATTACTGCACCGGCACCCTGCCCTTATCTTGAAGGCCAGCAGGAGCGCAAGGTGTTCACTCACCTGATCAACGCTGATGCCCGGCAACTTCACGATACGCTGGCACAGGGCGGTTTCCGGCGTTCACAGAACATTGCCTACCGGCCTGCCTGTGACGGGTGTGCTGCCTGTGTTTCCATACGTGTTCCGGTGTCCCGGTTCGAATGGACCAAATCGTTTCGGAAACTGTTGCGGCGCAATCGCCACATCATCGGCAACACAATGCCGGCAAAGGCCACGGCCGAACAGTATGCCGTATTCAGGCGCTACATAGATGAGCGCCACGGCAGCGGCGGCATGTCGGACATGTCGATGATGGACTATTCAGCGATGGTGGACGAAAGTTTTGTCGACACCCGACTGATTGAATACCGGCTGGCGGCACAACCGTCACTGTCGGGTCCCGACGGCCGCAAGGGAGAACTGGTCGCTACCGCACTGACCGACATTCTGGAAGACGGCCTGTCGATGATCTACTCGTTTTTTGCGCCGGAGTATTCAGCCAGCAGTTTCGGCACCTACATGGTCCTGGACCATATTGAACGGGCAGAACGCGCCGGTCTTCCTTATGTGTATCTGGGCTATTGGGTCGAAGGCTCGCAGAAAATGGACTACAAAGCCCGCTTTCTCCCGCAGGAGCGCCTGACCCAGACAGGCTGGCTGTTGCATCAACGAAGAGACAAAGAGCTCAAATGACAGCTACTGCAGGTCCCGCATCCGGGTCAACAGCGGAAAGAGGCATTGCCCTGTCATTTCTGGGTGGACTGCTGCTTTCGTTTGATGTGCCATTGCTCAAACTGTCCGGCGCAGATACCTGGACGATCATTTATGTGCGCGGCACAATGCTGTTTATCGCATTGTTTCTGTTCTGGCTGTTCACCAACAGGCTGCGTGAAAACAAGACCCGCTTCATCAATGGCAAAGCCGGTTACATGATTGCGGTCCTGGCCGGGGTCGCCAATATCATGTTCGTCGCCTCCATAAGCATGACCTCAGTTGCAAATGTCGTCTTCATACTGGCATTCAATCCCATGTTTGCCGGCCTGCTGGGCTGGTTTTTCCTGAAAGAACGCCTCGGCCCGGCCACCTGGATTGCCATAGCATGTTCTCTTTCGGGGGTATTGCTGATTGTGGCGGATGGCCTGCAACTCGGTACCTGGCGAGGTGATTTGCTGGCGTTGGGAGTTGCATTAATTATGGCGACCTCTTTGACGATCGTGCGCTATTCAGGCACCAATCAGTCTCTTAGCGCAGGCGCGGGGCACCTGATGTCGGCCATTGTGGCGGCACCATTAGCGGTTCCCGGCAGTCTGACCGCCGCCGGATGGGGCTGGATGGCAATCAACGGCTTTCTGGTGACACCTGCGGCAACGGCGTTTCTGATGATCGGTCCGCGATACGTCGCGGCGGCGGTGGTCGCCATGTTCTTCCTGCTTGAGACAGTCCTCACACCAGTCTGGATGTGGATGATATTCTCGGAAATGCCGAGCACACTTTCGCTGGTCGGCGGCGCGATTGTCATCGCGTCCCTGGCAGGTCACAGCCTGTGGCGGTTCAAAACGAAACGCGACCGCACACCTGTGCCACAATGAACAGGCCCCCGGCCAGACCACACTGAAAAGCCCCAAATCCTGCTTTCTCTGCAAAATATTGCAACTTTTCGTGTGGCACGGTTGTTGCTGCAGATCACATTGTAGTTAAACGATTTGCAAGCAGAGGGCAGAATGCTGCATCGGGGACTCAATAATCCATTGGCCGCAGTGGATGTCATTCACCGGCTATTGCACAGGGTAAAACGTCACGGCCTGACCGTTCAGATGTCAAGTGACTTCAATGCTTTTCTGGAAACCCGCGAACATTTGCGGGGCGATCTCGTATCGCCAATGTTCGATCCGACGATCGGAGAGCTGTCGTCAAAGGGGTTCTGGGTTTCGCTGCTGGACGAGGACGGTGACATCATATGCATCCAGGCGTGCCGACTGGACTTCGTCGATACATCACTGGCGGAGTGGGTGGTCGGATGGATGGCCGGCCTGTATCTGAAGCGCGAACAGTTGATGGTGCCGGAGTTCATTGAACCACCCCTGGAGAGCCGATCACGCAATGTTCGCGGATGGCTGGTTTATCATGGTGAAATGTGGATGGCGCGCAAATACCGTGGTGTTGGCAACCTGTTCGACAACATGGCGTCACTCGCAGTGCTGCTTGCATACGTGAAATGGCAGCCAGATGCCGTTTGGGGCCTGGTTTCCACCGAACTGGCCATGCGTGGGCAAGGCAACAGAATGAGTTATCCGCGAGTTGAACGAAGTTTTCTCCGATGGAGCCTGGCTGCACCGGGTATTCCGGAAAACGAATGGCTCGTGCTTTCGGAAAAGCAGGACCTCGAATTTCTGGTAGAAGAAAGATCTGTCACCGGAGTGGTGCTCAAAGGAGATTGATATCCACCTTGCCAAACTCGCTCACGACAGAAACTCCCTTGCGTCCGTCTGTGAAGCTGTGGGGCAGAATAACTCTCTGATAGGTAAACCAGTGTGCCGTTTGGTTCATGGGCAGGGAAGCAACCACATGATCATAGTGTGGTTCACCGGTTCTCAGCACTTTCTTGTAGGCGCTGGACACCACATGATCGTAGGAGTGGCCTGACAGGCATGGAAATGTGTCGGGCTGCCTGCCGAACAGTTTCGCAATACCGGAGTTTTCTCCAACCCTGTCCACAACGAAACGGTTGGTCTCCGTATCCAGACTGCAATCAACAGTCACAGCGGGATCGGAGGCCCGTTCCTTGTACACGTCAGCCAGCAGGTTGGGCACCCAGGATGAAATATCCGGGTCCATCGCTTTGACAAACGTCTTCTGCCGCAGGTGGATATCGCTCTTGGCGATCAGATCATGAAGACGCAGGTAGGCTTCTGTCGGGTCGTTGACCGTCTGGGTGAACCAGCCGGACAGAAAAAACTCAAATGTGTATGGCCCCGGCACACTGCAAAGTGTCTCGGCCACATAGTAAAGCGATGCCCAGTTAGACGCGAACATGGCCCAGCGCACCACGGTACCCTTGCGGCTCGTGCTCACATGAACTCCGCCTGACCGCTGCATCAGCTGATCAGGGCTGTTGATCTGCGGATTCGAAAAGGGATCGATATCGACCTTTCCGTTCACCACCCAGTATTCTGTGCCGTCCATTTTTCGTACCGTTGATTGATCCAACAGTTGCGTTCTCTGCCACGCCGACGAACTTTATGTCGCCCGAAGCGGTGAACTCCACAATTAGGTCACATTTGAGCAAACAAACAGTTAAGCAGCAAAGAGGCTTTTTTTATTGGAAATTAGGGAATTACGGCAGTTGCAGGACAATTTCTGCACGGAAACGGGCAACACTCATCCAATGTCGGGCAAGATCAACCCAACAGTGAACTTGCCTTACCTTGGCCAATGCTACCACCTCGGGTGGCATATCAACGACTAACCGCCGAAACTGTTATTTCGAGGAAACCCTTTTGGAGGTAATCGACCTGCCTGGGCCCGACTGCCCAGCCATTCATCCAGGTCTGTTACGGTCCAGTTCCGTCCCGACGTATCGGTCCAGCTAAGCCCTTCAGACAGCCTGAAGCTTCGCACGTCAGCCAAGCCACCGTCTTTGAACTTTTGCAGGCGAACACCTTTTCCACGCGGCATTTCCGGTAACTCATCAAGTTTGAAAATGACCAGCTTGCGGTTCTCCCCGATGCTGGCAACATGGTCATCGTCCTCCATGACGTGCCGGCAAACATGAGCCTCAACAGGGAGTTTCACATTCAGGACCTGCTTGCCTTTCCGGGTATTGGCCAGGCAATCATCCTGGGCAACGATGAAGCCGTCGCCATTGGTCGAAGCCAACAGCAGTTTTCCGCCGGACTGATAGATGAACAACGCGACTATGGCATCGGCTGCATCCATGTCGGCAATCAGCCGCACCGGTTCACCGTGCCCCCTGCCACCGGGCAACTTGTTTGCATCAAGTGTGAAGAAACGGCCGGAAGAGCTCAGCAGCAGGATCTTGTTGGTGGTTTCCGCGTGGACTGCAAACCTCGCCTTGTCACCGTCCTTATAGGAAATGGTGCTGGTGTCCTGGAGGTGACCCTTGAGCGCACGAATCCAGCCCTTGTCGGAACAAACAACTGTAACCGGCTCCTTCTCAATCATCGCCTCTTCGAGGTTGAAGTCAATTTCCGGTGCTTCGGCAAAATCCGTGCGTCGCGCGCCAAGCTCTGTCTTCTTGCCGAACTTGTCCCGCGTTTCGCGGACTTCAGCAGCAATGCGGCTCCATTGCTCATCATCGGAGGCCAGAAGCGCTTCAAGGCCGGCCTTCTCCAGGCTCAGGGCTTCGTGTTCCTTGCGAATTTCAAACTCTTCCAGCTTGCGAAGCGCGCGCAGGCGCATGTTGAGTATGGCCTCGGCCTGAACATCGGTCAGTTCGAAGCGCTTCATCAAGACCGGCTTGGGTTCTTCCTCAGCCCGGATAATCGCGATCACCTCGTCAATATTCAGGTAGGCGACCAGGTATCCGCCGAGCACCTCCAGCCGGCGTGAAATCACCCCGACGCGATGATTGGAGCGGCGGACCAGCACATCCTTGCGATGTTCAAGCCATTCGCGCAGCACCTCCGACAAGGACATGACCCTGGGCACCTTGCCACCGGACAGTACGTTCATGTTGAGCGACAGTCTGCTTTCCAGATCGGTCAGCTTGAACATCTGCTCCATCAGCAGCACGGGATCGACTGTCCGGCTCTTCGGCTCCAGCACAAGGCGAACGTCTTCGGCAGATTCATCACGCACATCGCCAAGCAGCGGCAGTTTTCTGTCTGTCAGGAGTTCGGCGATTTTCTCAACCAGCTTGCCCTTCTGCACCTGGTAGGGAATCTCGGTGATAACGATCTGCCAGGTGCCGCGGCCCATATCCTCAGTGTCCCAGACCGCGCGCACGCGGAATCCGCCGCGCCCGGTGCGATAGGCTTCAGCCATCTGGGCGGGCGTGTCGATAATTATGCCGCCGGTCGGCAGGTCAGGCCCTGGAACAAACTGCATCAGCTTGTCGATGCCGGCATTGGGGAACTTGATCAGATGCAGTGCCGCATCACACAGCTCACCGGCATTGTGCGGCGGAATGGATGTCGCCATGCCGACCGCGATGCCGGTCGCGCCATTGGCCAGCAGGTTGGGAAATGCGCCGGGCAGAACGACCGGTTCAGAATCCTCGCCATTGTAGGTTTCGCGAAAATCTACGGTGTCCTCGTCGATGCCGTTGAGCAGCGCCATGGCCACATCGGTCAACCGGGCTTCGGTATACCGGTAGGCAGCCGCGTTATCGCCGTCGATATTGCCGAAATTACCCTGCCCCTCGACCAGCGGGTAGCGCTGGGCAAAGTCCTGCGCCAGACGTACCATGGCGTCATACACCGCCTGGTCTCCATGCGGGTGGTACTTACCGATCACGTCACCGACGACCCGGGCGCACTTTTTAAACCCCTGATTGGGGTCCAGTTTCAGCATGCGCATAGCAAACAGCAGACGGCGATGAACCGGCTTCAGTCCATCACGCACATCGGGTAGCGCACGGTGCATGATGGTTGACAGGGCATAGGCCAGATAGCGCTCTTCCAGCGCTGATCTGAGATCAACCGGTTCTATTCCTTCAGGCGCGCCGGGCGGGGCCAGGTCAGACATGATTCGCTTCCTTCAATACGGACTCACTAAATGCCGCTTTTCTGGTGATTCATGCAACATGTTCGGCATTCAGATCCCCGATTTGTGCCTGCGCAATCAGGAAAGCCGCAATTCGGTTGCAGCTAAATGCGGCTTTAAATGGATATGACGCATTGGCTAAACCCGGTGAATCAACACATGAACGATGGGGCGTTTCCCCCACTCCGTCTCGATGCGGCGGCGGATGGATTGACGGAGTTTTTCCTCGACAACCTCATCAATCTGGCGGCGTTTGCGCGGAATGGATTCAAACACCTCTTCAACGATATCCAGCACAAGTTCGAAGAACTCATACCCGGCCACGGTTTCCTCCGGCATCCCGTCCAGAACCGCCTGCGGATCATCCACCATGCGGCCGTTGCCATCGATCACCAGCGACACGGCAATCACGCCGACATGAGCAAGCTTGCGCCGTTTGCGCGCCGGGCCCTCTATGCTGGGCACGATGATGCGACCGTCGACATGCAGTCTGCCACCGGGTACGTCATCGACAATTTTTGCCTCACCCGGTGCCAGCCGCAGCACCTCCCCGGCCATCGCCGAGGCGGTTTCGGGAATACCGCATTCAGCGGCGAACTCGGTCTGCTTCATGAGATGGCGTGCTTCGCCATGCATCGGCACAAGCAGCTTCGGCCTGACCCAGCTGTAAAACTGGCGCAATTCATCCTGACGCGGGTGGCCGGATGTATGGACCAGCGCATCATCTGAGGTAATGACCTCAACCTGTTGTTCTGCAAGCTTGTTGAGCAATTCGCCGACCGACTTCTCGTTGCCGGGAATGGTCTTTGAGGAGAAGATCACCAGGTCGTCCTTGTCCAACGTAATATCCGGATGATTGTCCGCCGCGATGCGGGCCATGGCGGCACGGGGTTCGCCCTGCGAGCCCGTACACAACAAGACCACCTTGTCCCTGGGCAGATAACCGTACTCGGTCTGGTCGCGGAAACTGTTGGCTTCCTTGAGAAGACCGACCTCGCGGGCAGCCGCGATGATGTTGTGCATCGCCCTGCCCGCCACCACGACCTCGCGGCCGTTGGCGCGGGCTGCCTGCGCGATTGAGGTGATGCGCCCGACGTGGCTGGCAAATGTCGTGATCGCCACCCTGCCCTTTGCTTCGCCAATAATATTGGCAAGGTTATCGGAGATTTCAGTTTCGGACGGCGAATGGCCTTCGCGCAGCACATTTGTCGAGTCGCACACCAGGACATCGACGCCTTCATTGCCGATCTCCATCAAGCGATCAATGTCCATCAGCGGTGCAATCGTCGGCGTGGGATCGAGTTTCCAGTCACCGGAGTGGACAATCGTGCCGGCGGAGGTGCGAATAGCCAATGCAGCAGGTTCGGGAATTGAATGGGTAACGGACACATACTCAACCGAAAATCCACCTGCCTCAACCGTTCCGCCAAGCGGTACGACACGCAAGGGCACTTCACCCAACAATCCGGCTTCGGCCAGCTTGCGCTTTACAAGTTCGGCGGCAAACGGCGTGCAATAGACCGGACAACGAAGTAACGGCCACAGCCATGCTATGCCGCCAATATGATCTTCGTGACCATGGGTCAGAAAAATTCCAAGCAGGTTTTTTGCCTCGGCCTCGAGATAGCTGACGTCCGGCAGGATCACATCGATACCGGGGTCGCGCTCGTCTCCGAACTTCACGCCGCAATCGACCAGAATCCATTTTCGCCTGGCAGTCGTACCAAGCCCGTAGGCATAGGCATTCATGCCGATTTCGCCCATGCCGCCCATAGGAAGCAGCACCAGTTCAGCCCCCGGCTTCTTGCGCCCCGTCATTACGTCCCCAGTCCACCTGAATTAAGGAACCAAAACCGTTCCCTATCATTATACCCCGTTGTTGCCCGGCTGTTTACGACGAGCCGCGCTGCTCCAGCCACTCAACATCACCTGCATGATGGGTCCACAGCGAGCCGTCGTCCAGTGTCAACTCCAGTGCGCCGTCATCACTCAATCCTGTGAACACACCCTGCTTGCCACCTTCGACCGATATCCGCCCGCCGCGCCCCAAGGCAGCGGCCATCCAGTCGTCATGAATACTGGAAAGCCCTGCTCCTTCTGCCCATTGCCGAAAACGTGCGTGCATGGCGCCACGCAGATGTTCCAGCATCGCGCGCGGTTCGATCGCGATGCCGCTGGCAGAAAGGTCTGTTGCCGGCCAACGGGTGTCGCCCGGGTGGTGAACCAGATTGATACCGCATCCTATAATGGCGACATGAAAACCTTGCCGCGCCATAGTCTCTATGAGTATGCCGGACACTTTCTTGCCGCCGACCAGAACATCATTGGGCCACTTCAACTGCACCGGCTCTGCAACACCGGCTTGTATTACCGCATCGCGCACCGCCAGCCCCGCTACGAGAGACAGGCTGGCCAGACGTCCGGCCTCTACGTCTGACGGCCATACCAGGCTGGCATACAGATTGCCCGGCCTGGAAACCCACAAGCGTCCCAGCCTGCCCTTGCCGCTTGTCTGCTCCGCGGCCGCGATCCAGACCGGGTGTGCGTCTTCACCGGCCACCCGCGCCTGCGCTTCATCATTGGTGGAACCGACGCTGTCATGCCAGATGACATCGGGAAGCCCGCCGGGTGATCCGCTCACAGGAACAGCGATGCCGCTGCGGCGTTGGCCGCAATATTGAGTTGCTTGAGAACCAGCACCATGCCGATTGCCATGACACCGGCCGCAATCGCAATGACCCGGACTTCCATCGGCGCTGAATCAAATTCATCCGCAGGTTCGTCAAAGTACATGATCTTGACGACCCTCAGATAGTAAAACGCAGACACCACGGATGCCAGCACGCCGATAACCGCCAGTGTGTACATTTTCGCGTCTATGGCAGCGAGGAACACGAAATACTTGCCGAAGAACCCGGCCAGTGGAGGAATGCCGGCAAGCGAGAACATCAGCATTGCAAATACGAACGCCATGACGCTGTCGTTGCGAGCCAGACCGGAGAGATCTGAAATTCGCTCAACCGCGGTCCCGCGCCGGCGCATATAGATCACGCAGGCAAACGCGCCCAGGGTCATGATCATGTAAATAGCCATGTAGATGACGACGCCGCGAACGCCCGACTGGGTCCCGGCCGCCAGACCAACCAGCGCATATCCCATGTGACCGATGGAAGAATAGGCAAGCAGGCGCTTGATATTGCTTTGGCCAATGGCCGCAAATGCACCGAGCACCATCGAGGCGATGGAGATGAACACTATGACCTGCTGCCACTGGGCGACAGCACCGCCAAATGCATCATGCATCACCCTCACGAACAGGGCCATCGCGGCGACTTTCGGGGCCGCAGCAAAGAACGCGGTAACAGGTGTCGGAGAGCCTTCATAAACATCCGGTGTCCACATGTGGAACGGAACCGCGGAAATCTTGAACGCCATTCCCGAAATCAGGAACACCAGGCCAAACAGCAGACCAAGACCTACCTCGTCGCCGGCCGCCGCCCTGGCAATCTCGGAGAACGCCACCGAGCCTGAAAAACCGTAAATCAGGGACGAACCATACAAAAGCATGCCGGACGAAAGCGCGCCCAGTACGAAGTATTTCAAACCCGCCTCAGAGGATCGCGCACTGTCCCTGTTGAAGGCGGCAACGACGTAAAGCGACAGCGACTGCAGTTCCAGCCCCATATAGAGCGCAATCAGATCATTGGCCGAGATCATCATCATCATGCCGACCGTGGCCATCATGATGAGTATGGGATACTCGAACTGGTCCAGTTTCTCGGTTTTCATGAAACTGGACGACATGATGATCGCAGCAGCAGAACCGAACAGCACCAGCATCTTCATGAACCGGGCAAAGCCATCCACGATAAAACTGTCCAGAAATGCGCGCTGTGTCCCTCCGTCAGACATGATCACTACAAGGCCCGCAGTCACAGCCAAACTGGCCAGCGCCAGCGTGTTGATCATTTCTGTCGGATTGCGCTTCGAAAACACACCCAGCATGAGAAGCGCCATGGTTGCCAGCGCCAGGAATATTTCCGGCAGCGCGGCAGTTGCATCGGCTGTTGCTAGTATATCGCCCATTTACCCGATCCTGACTTTCTCAAACCTTTTGAAGCAATCAACGCGGCTTTCATGCCTGTCTGCCCCGGCCAACAATGTTCTAGTTTCCTACCGCTGCAGCCGCCGCCTGCAGCACTGCAGACTGGGCATCAAGCGCCGTCTGCATGTCGACAAGCAGATTGTCCACGGAGGCTGAAATTGCCGTCATCACCGGCGCCGGATACACTCCGAAATATATCGTCGCCGCAACCAGCGGCAGCAGTGTCACAGCTTCACGCGGTGAGATATCCGCAATCGCCTTGAGGCTGTCCTTCTGCAACACGCCAAACACCACCCGCCGATACAGCCACAGTGCATAGCCTGCCGACAGTATGACGCCGGTAGTTGCAAAGAACGCCACCCAGGTGTTTGCCTTGTAAGCGCCCGTCAGTGTCAGGAACTCGCCGACAAACCCGGACGTTCCCGGCAATCCGACATTGGCCATGGTGAACAGCAGGAAAATCGCGGCATAGGCCGGCATCCGGTTGACCAGCCCGCCATAGGCGGCAATCTCGCGGGTATGCATCCGGTCGTAGACAACACCGACGCACAGGAACAGCGCACCTGAAATGAAGCCATGGCTTATCATCTGGAAAATCGCGCCATCGATACCCTGCTTGTTCAGGGAGAAGATACCCATGGTAACAAAGCCCATGTGGGCGACCGATGAGTAGGCAATCAGCTTCTTCATGTCCTCCTGCATCAGTGCAACCAGCGATGTATAGACGATGGCGACAACGGACAGGACGAACACCACGGGGGCAAACATTTCCGACGCCAGCGGGAACATCGGCAGCGAGAACCGCAAAAAGCCGTAACCGCCCATTTTCAGCAGGATTGCCGCAAGGACCACCGAGCCGGCTGTAGGGGCTTCAACATGGGCGTCAGGCAGCCATGTGTGCACCGGCCACATGGGCATCTTGACGGCGAAGGAGGCAAAGAACGCCAGCCACAACCAGGTCTGCATATCTGCCGGGAAATTCTTATCGGCAAGTATCTCGGCAATATCGGTGGTCCCGGCATAGGAATACATCGCCATGATCGCCAGCAGCATCAGCACCGAGCCGAGCAGCGTGTACAGGAAGAACTTGAAACTGGCATACACCCGCCGGGCGCCGCCCCAGATGCCGATGATCAGGAACATCGGAATAAGGCCCGCCTCGAAGAACAGATAGAACAGCACCAGGTCCAGCGCGCAGAACACACCAATCATCAGGGTTTCCAGGACCAGGAATGCGATCATGTATTCCTTGACGCGCTTTTCCACGCCCCAACTGGCTATAATGCACAACGGCATCATAGCCGTTGTCAGCAGCACAAACGGCATGGAAATACCGTCGACACCCATATGGTAGGTCATCAGACCACCAAGCCAGGTGACCTTGTCTTCGAGCTGGAAACCTGACTGCGAAGGATCGAACCCGTTCCACGCCAGAAGCGACAGCACGAAGGTAATGAGGGTCACTGACAAGGCGGTGGCGCGCATGTTGCGGCGTGCAACGGCATCGTCGCCGCGGATCACCAGAATGAACAGCGCACCAACCATGGGCAGGAAAGTGATCGTTGATAAGATGTACCAGCCGGTCATCATTGAGCTCCTGCAAACATGTACCAGGTGATCAGGAACGCGGCCCCGAGCAACATGGCAAAGGCGTAGTGATAAACGAAACCGGACTGCAGTTTGACAATGCGACCCGCTGCACCCAGGACGCGGGCGGACACGCCGTCCGGTCCGAAGCCGTCAATCATCCATCCGTCACCCTTCTTCCACAGGAAGCGGCCAAGCCACATGGCGGGGCGAACGAAGATGAGATCGTACAATTCGTCAATGTACCATTTGTTGAGCAGGAACTTGTAAAGCGGCTCATTCTGGGCAGCCAGCTGTTTCGGTAATTCAGGATTGCGAATGTAGAACAGCCACGACAGCGCAAAGCCTATGACCATTGCAACGAACGGCGACCAGACAACCCATCCCGGCACGTGGTGCAACTCGGTCACGATGTTGTTTTCCGGCAACCTGTACAACGCGGTTCCCCAGAACAACGCTTCGTCATGTCCGATAAAGTTTTCCTTGAACAACACGCCGGCAAACAGGGCCCCCAGCGCCAGAACGAACAGCGGGACCAGCATGACATAGGGACTTTCATGCACGTGGTTCATCACGTCACGACTGGCGCGTGGTTTGCCGTGGAAAGTCATGAAAATCAGACGCCAGGAATAGAATGATGTGAAGCAGGCTGAAATGACCAACAGCCAGAAAGCCATGGTGGCGGCACCGCCGTGCGCTGCAAAGGCGCCTTCGATGATCGCGTCCTTGGAAAAATACCCGGCCGTCAGCGGGAACCCGGTCAGCGCCAGCGTGCCGATCAGCATCATGATCCAGGTCAGCTTGAGATGCGGCGCCAGACCGCCCATGTTGCGCATGTCCTGCTCGTCGGACATGGCGTGGATGACCGAGCCGGAGCCGAGGAACAGCAACGCCTTGAAGAAGGCGTGGGTAAACAGGTGGAAAATCGCCACTCCATAGGCACCCACGCCCAGGGCGACAAACATGTAGCCGAGCTGCGAGCATGTGGAATAGGCGATAACCCGCTTGATGTCGTTCTGCACCAGTCCGACTGTCGCGGCGAAGAACGCGGTGATTGCACCGATGACGACAACCACCGTCAATGCGGTCGGGGACAGTTCGAACATTGGCGACATGCGGGCCACCAGGAATACGCCGGCAGTCACCATGGTCGCCGCGTGGATAAGGGCAGACACAGGCGTCGGGCCCTCCATGGCGTCCGGCAACCATGTGTGCAGCAGGAACTGCGCAGACTTGCCCATCGCGCCCATGAACAACAACAGGCAGATCAGCGTCATGACATCCACTTCCCACGACAGGAACTGCACTGTCTTGCCGACCTGGCCGCCGGCGGCGGCAAAAATGGTGTCGAATTCGATGGACTGGAAAATGGCGAATGTCGCGAAAATACCGAGCGCAAAGCCAAAGTCACCGACACGGTTGACGACAAAAGCCTTGATGGCCGCCGCATTGGCGGACGGCTTTTTATACCAGAATCCGATCAGCAGATAAGATGCCAGTCCAACGCCTTCCCAGCCGAAAAACATCTGAAGCAGATTGTCGGCTGTGACCAGCATCAGCATGGCGAAGGTGAAGAACGACAGATATGAAAAGAACCGCGGCTGGTTATCGTCATGGCTCATATAGCCAATCGAATAGACGTGCACGAGCGATGACACCGTCGTAACGACGACAAGCATGACCGCGGTCAGCGTATCGATGCGCAGAACCCAGTCTGCGGCCAGCCCACCGGAGCGGATCCAGGTCAGTACTTCGACCTTGTAGGAGTTCTCATTGACGGCGACATCGAAAAACGCAATCCACGACAGGGCCGCCGATATCAGCAGCAATGCGGTTGGCAGCAGCTGCGGCCAGGCCGGGCCGTGGTGATGGCTGTCATGTCCTGACGGTTCCTGGGTTCCGCGTAGCAGTTTCGTGCCGAGAACGCCTGCCAACAGAGCGCCGATCAGCGGCAGAAACACGATGAGTAGGAAGATGGTGTTCATGGCGTCAAACTTTTCCCGTCAGCCCTTCATCATGTTGATGTCTTCAACCGCGATAGACCCACGGTTGCGGAAGTAGGTAACCAGTATGGCCAACCCGATAGCAGCCTCACCGGCAGCAACGGTCAGGACCAGAAGCGCAAACACCTGGCCGACCATGTCATTGAGGAATGAGGAGAATGCCACCAGATTGATGTTGACCGACAGCAGCATCAGCTCGATCGACATCAAGATGATGATCACGTTCTTGCGGTTCAGGAAAATGCCGAAGATCCCGATAGTGAAAATGATCGCCGCCACTGTGAGGTAATGTCCCAGTCCGATAGTCATGGTTTAAATCCCCTGCCCCGGCTTGACCTTGCGGACTTCGACGGCCGTTGCCGGACCCCGCGCCACCTGGTCTGAAATGTTCTGGCGCTTGACGCCCTCCTTATGGCGCAGCGTCAGTACGATAGCGCCAATCATGGCCACCAGCAGCACAAGCCCTGCAGCCTGGAAGTAGTAGATGTAACGGGTGTACAGCAATTGCCCGAGCGCCTCGGTATTGGTGGCAACGCTGGCCGCCGGTGCCGGCGCTGCCAGCGCGCCTGCGGCTTCCGGCGAGAACGCCCACACACCCAGCACCAGAGCCAGTTCGGTAAACAGGATCAAGCCGACCACCATGCCAAACGGCGCATAGGTCAACATGCCTTCGCGCAATTCTGAAAAGTCGATGTCCAGCATCATCACGACGAACAGGAACAACACCGCTACCGCGCCCACATAAACAACCACCAGGATCATGGCCAGGAATTCAGCTCCCAGCAGGATGAACAGGCCTGAGGCGTTGAAGAACGTCAGGATCAGAAACAGCACTGAATGGACCGGATTGCGCGAGGCAATCACCATCACGGCCGATGCAATTGCAATGGCAGCAAATAGATAGAAAAACGCGGCAGTTACTGCCATCTCTTCAACCCCTGTCTTGCCGGACCAACCGGCCTTAATTCTCGTTCAGCGCACCCGGATCAGCGATACGGTGCATCCGCAGCCATATTCGCTGCAATTTCACGTTCCCACCGGTCGCCGTTGGCCAGCAGCTTGTCCTTGTCGAACAGCAGTTCCTCACGTGTCTCGGTAGCAAACTCAAAGTTCGGGCCTTCCACGATGGCATCCACCGGGCAGGCTTCCTGGCAAAATCCGCAATAGATGCACTTGACCATGTCGATGTCGTACCGCGTGGTGCGGCGGGTGCCGTCATTGCGGCGCGGCCCGGCTTCAATGGTAATCGCCTGGGCCGGGCAGATCGCCTCACACAATTTGCAGGCAATGCAGCGTTCCTCGCCGTTGGGATAACGGCGCAGGGCATGCTCACCACGAAAACGCGGGCTTACCGGTCCTTTTTCAAACGGATAGTTGATGGTTGCCTTGGGCGCAAAGAAGTACCGCATCGACATGAAAAACGCGTCGATGAATTCCTTCAGGAACAATGATTTGGCAGCTTGAGCAAGTTTCATGGTTTCAACTTTCCATTCATCCTCAAGGGGCCACGCCAAAGGCGGTTATAACACCTGCGGTCACGACAACCCAGCCAAGTGAAATCGGCAGAAACACTTTCCAGCCCAGACGCATCAGCTGGTCATAGCGGTAGCGCGGGACGAATGCCTTGACCATGGCAAACATGAAGAACACAAGGAACACCTTGGCCATGAACCAGAACACGCCGGGCACCCAGGTAAACGGCACCACATCAATCGGCGGCAGCCAGCCGCCGAGAAACAGAATGGCCGTCATGGCGCACATCAGCGAAATCGACACATACTCGCCGAGCATGAACAGCATGTACGGTGTCGATGAGTATTCAACCATGAACCCGGCCACCAGTTCCGATTCTGCTTCGGGCAGATCAAACGGCGGGCGGTTGGTCTCCGCCAGCGCCGAAATGAAAAACACCACGAACATCGGCAGCAGCGGCAGCCAGTACCAGTCCAGGAACGATCCCGGCAAGCCCAGCCAGGTTCCGATGCCGGTTGACTGGCTCATCACGATCCCGGACAGATTCAAAGTGCCTGCACACAACAAGACTGTGATGATGACGAAACCGATGGAGACTTCATAAGACACCATTTGCGCCGCCGAGCGCAGCGCGCCCAGGAAAGGATATTTGGAGTTGGAGGCCCAGCCGCCCATGATGACGCCATAGACCCCCAGGGATGAAATGGCGAACAGGAACAGAATACCCACATTGATGTCGGCGACCACCCACCCGGCATTGACCGGTACGACAACCCAGGCCGAAAGCGCCAGGATACAGGTCACCAGTGGCGCAATCAGGAAGACGCCCTTGTTGGCGCCGTCGGGAATGACAACTTCCTTGAAGACGAATTTCAGCATGTCGGCGAATGACTGGAACAGCCCCCACGGTCCGACCACGTTCGGGCCGCGGCGCATCTGAACGGCCGCCCAGATCTTGCGGTCGGCGTAAACCAGGTATGCCACGATGACCAGTACAGCGATCAGCAACGCCAGCGACTGCAGCACGATGAACCCGACAGTGAGGAGTATTTCGTTCATGACAATGCCCTACTCCGCCGCCGCCAGCTTGTGCTGACCCGCCCGCAATGACGAGCATTCCGCCATGATGCCGGATGCACGCGCTATTGGATTGGTCATGTAAAAATCAGTAACCGGAGATGCAAATCCCTTCGATGTCATCTTGCCCTTGACCTGTGCAAGTGCATCCAGAGCCCCCGCATCGGCAGGCTCCACAGTGTCCAGTGCAGCAAGCTGCGGTGCCGCCTTGTACATCGACGCACGCAAATGCTCCAGATTGTCAAAACCGAGAGATACTTCCATCCTGCCTGCCAGGGCGCGGATGATGGCCCAGTCTTCGCGCGCATCGCCCGGAGGGAAATTGGCACGGCGCGCCATTTGCGGACGCCCTTCGGTGTTTACGTAAGTTGCAGATTTTTCGGTGTAGGTGGCACCCGGCAGGATCACGTCTGCACGATGGGCGCCAGCGTCGCCATGGCTGCCCTGATAGACCACAAAGGCCTCCCCAAGCTCGCTCATGTCGATCTCGTCGACACCAAGCAGGTAGACGACCTCAACGCTTCCGGCCTGTGCCGCCTTCAGTATTCCTGCAGTATCCTTGCCACCGGGAAGCGTTGGCAGGGCACAGACATCCAGCGCGCCTACCCTGCCCGCTGCCGTGTGCAGCACATTGAAACCGTTCCAGTCCTTCCTGATAACGCCGATCGAGCTTGCGGCCTGCATGGCGGTTGCCAGCACCACTGCGCCATCCGGCCGCGACAACGCACCCTGGCCAATGATGAACATGGGGCGTTTCGCCCGGGATTTCTTGTGTTTGGCCAGATCCGCCAATGCTGCCGGCCCGTCACCCAGATAGGTGTACGGATATGTCAGATCAGCCCGTTCACCGATAACACCGATCGTACAATCACCTGCGAGATAGCGCTTGCGGATACGGGCATTGAGCACCGGGGCTTCGAGCCGTGGATTGGTGCCGATCAGCATGATGGCATCAGCGTCTTCAATGCCGGCAATGGTCGAATTGAAAATATAGCCGGCGCGCCCGCCTGCAGCGCCCAGCGGAGAGCCTGCCTCCCGGCAATCCAGATTCTTGACCTCGAGAGCCTCCATCAGCTTCTTCAGGGCGAACACTTCCTCGGTACCGCACAGATCGCCGACCAGCGCCGCAGTCTTGTCCGGTCCGGCCGCCTTCAGCTTTGAGGCGATGAGGTCAAAGGCTTCATCCCAGCTTGCAGCGCGGAGTTTGCCGTTCTCACGAATGTAGGGTTTGTCGAGACGCTGTGAACGCAGCCCGTCCCAGATGAACCGCGACTTGTCGGAAATCCACTCCTCGTTGACGTCTTCATTGAGCCTCGGCAGCACACGCATGACTTCGCGACCGCGGGCATCGACCCGGATAGCCGAGCCGACGGCATCCATCACATCAACAGTTTCAGTCTTGCGCAGTTCCCAGGGACGCGCCTTGAACTCGTACGGTGCCGATGTCAGTGCGCCGACCGGGCACAGGTCAATCACATTGCCCTGCATTTCCGACGTCATGGCCTGCTCGAGATAGGTGGTGATCTCCATGTCCTCACCGCGGCCAATGGCGCCGAGTTCTTCAATGCCGGCGACCTCGGTGGTAAACCGCACGCAGCGGGTGCACTGGATGCAGCGGGTCATGGTGGTCTTGACCAGCGGGCCGATATACTTGTCCTCGACCGCGCGCTTGTTTTCGTCAAAGCGGTTCTTGTCGATTCCATAAGCCATGGCCTGGTCCTGCAGGTCGCACTCACCGCCCTGATCACAGATCGGGCAATCCAGCGGATGGTTGATCAGCAGGAATTCCATGACGCCCTCGCGGGCCTTTTTGACCAACGGCGAATTGGTGCGCACTTCCGGCGGCTGACCTTCCGGACCGGGGCGCAGATCGTTGACGGACATGGCGCACGAGGCCTGCGGCTTGGGCGCGCCTTTCACTTCGACCAGGCACATGCGGCAATTGCCGGCAATCGACAGGCGCTCGTGATAGCAAAACCTTGGAATCTCGGCACCGGCAGCCTCACACGCCTGGATCAGCGTGGTGCCGTTTTCAACCTCGATCTCTTGTCCATCAACTATGAGCTTAGGCATCGTTGTGTACCTTAATGGCAGAAAGCCAGTCCGTAGATATTGAGTTCAGACCCATCATCGGCAGAAACCTCCGACGGTGTTGAACGCTACTGATGTGAAGAATACCGCCAACACACCAATAACGAAAATTGCGATATTGAACACTGCGCTCGAACCAGCCTTCATCCCCTGGTCAGGAGCTTTTTCACTCAGGACAGTGGATGCAAAATATGCCGCAACTCCCACTGCAATTGATGCCATCATAAAGAGCAATCCGCTTGGACAGCTGCTGATAAGCTGGCCTCCGGAATAGGCCCGGACCCCTATTGGCAAATACTGCGCCGTCACAACGAAAATAGCGCCGAGTGCTATCAACATTGCGAAGTGAATCTGGACCTGGCGCGTCATGCCGTTTTACTCCGCCGCCACGCGCGTCACGACCCCATCGGGATCCGGACGAGCTGAAAATTCATCAATACGCGCTTCGATTTCGTGCCGGAAATGCCGGATCAGGCCCTGAACCGGCCAGGCAGCAGCGTCGCCCAGTGCACAAATCGTATGACCTTCAATCTGGTAAGACACATCGAGCAGCATATCGATTTCGCGTTTTTCGGCGCGGCCTTCAACCATGCGGGTCAGCACACGCCACATCCACCCGGTGCCTTCACGGCACGGTGTGCACTGGCCGCAGCTTTCGTGCTTGTAAAAATACGCAAGCCGCGCAATCGCCTTGATCATGTCGGTGGAGTTGTCCATCACGATAACGGCGGCAGTGCCCAACCCGGATTTCAGGTCGCGCAGGCTGTCGAAGTCCATGTGACAGTCGCGGATGTCATCGCACGGCACGCACGGCACCGACGACCCGCCGGGGATAACCGCCTTCAGGTTGTCCCATCCGCCGCGAATACCGCCGCAGTGCCGGTCGATCAGTTCGCGGAACGGGATACCCATTTCCTCTTCGACCGTGCACGGCCTGTTCACGTGTCCCGAAATACAAAACAGCTTGGTGCCGACATTGTTCGGCCTGCCGATACCGGAAAACCAGTCCGGCCCGCGTCGCAGGATTGTCGGCACAACCGCAATCGACTCCACATTGTTGACCGTGGTCGGCGCACCGTAAAGACCGACATTGGCAGGAAACGGCGGTTTCATGCGCGGCTGGCCCTTCTTGCCCTCGAGGCTTTCCAGGAGGGCGGTTTCCTCACCGCAGATATAGGCACCGGCACCATGATGAACATAGAGATCGAAATCCCAGCCATGCTTGTTGTTCTTGCCGATCAGTTTGGCGTCATAGGCTTCGTCAATGGCGCGCTGGAGCGCCTCGCGCTCACGAATAAACTCACCGCGCACATAGATGTAACCGGCGTTCGCGCCCATGGCGAAACCGGCAATCAGACAGCCTTCCACAAGCGTGTGCGGATCGTGGCGCATGATATCGCGGTCTTTGCAGGTGCCGGGTTCCGACTCGTCGGCATTGACCACCAGATAGTGCGGCCGCCCGTCAGACTGCTTGGGCATGAATGACCATTTCAGGCCGGTCGGAAAACCGGCACCGCCGCGACCGCGAAGACCGGATGCTTTCACCTGGTCGATGACACCGTCACGGCCCAGCTGGATCATCTTTTTGGTGCCGTCCCATGCACCACGTCTCATGGCGCCTTTCAGGCCCACATCGTGCTGGCCGTAGATATTTGTGAATATGCGGTCTTTGTCCTGCAGCATGGTGTCCTACCTCGGCTTCCTGCCGAATACCTTGATGTATTCAGCTTCGCCGCCTTTTGCCAGGGCCTTGGCCTGCTTCACCCAGTCATCGCGCTCAATGCGCCCCTTGAAGGACAGTTCGTCATCGACAATCGCAATGTCCTTCTTTGTCCATTTGCCGATCTGTGCGAAATGCCAGAAGCCCAGCTTGTTCAGCGTCTGCTCCAGTTTCGGTCCAACGCCTGAAATCAGTTTGAGATCGTCAGCCTTGCCTTTCGGCTTGGCAAGACGCTCAGGCCCGGCTTTCTTTGCAGCCGCAGGCTTGGCCGGTTTTGCCGGGGCTTTCCCGGCTGCCTTTTTCGCAGGAGCGGCTTTGGCCGGAGCTTTCTTCGCCGTGGCAGCTTTGGCCGGGGCAGCCTTCTTCGCCGTCTTTGCCGGCGCTTTTTTCGGTGCAGCCTTTTTCGCCGGCACGATTTCCCCGTCAAGCGACGTCAAACCGCCTTCAGGTGCCGACATGATGCGGTCAATCTGCGGACCGGGCTGGACTTTCTGCCCTTTGGCTATCTTGTCGAGCAGGTCTTCCATCGCCTCAGGTGTCAGGTCTTCATACGTATCGGCGAAAATCTGGATCATGGGCGCGTTCACGCAGGCCCCGAGGCACTCAACCTCTTCCCATGAAAAATCACCGTCTTCAGACAGTGTGTGCTGCTGTTCGGCAATCTTGCGCTTGCACACGGCCATCAGGTCTTCCGATCCGCGCAACATGCACGGCGTCGTGCCGCATACCTGGACATGTGCCTTCTTGCCGACGGGCGCAAGCTGGAACATGGTATAGAATGTCGCGATCTCGTAGACACGGATAAACGGCATGTCCAGCATGCGACCGACTTCTTCCATGGCAGCGCGCGACACCCAGCCGTCGTGCTGTTCCTGCGCCCGCCACAGCACCGGGATGACAGCGGACACCTGCTTGCCCTTGGGATATTTCTTGATGGTCTGCTTGGCCCAGCTCAAATTCTTCGCCGTGAAGGCGAACGTGGCTGGTTGAACACTATCATCTGCTAAGCGGCGTACACTCACCGGTCGACCTCACCAAACACAATATCCAGAGAACCGAGCACTGCCGACACATCTGCCAGCATGTGACCACGGCATATGAAATCCATCGCCTGCAGATGCGCAAACCCAGGCGCGCGCAGCTTGCAGCGGTACGGCTTGTTGGACCCGTCCGACACCAGGTAGACGCCAAACTCGCCCTTGGGCGCCTCGACGCAGGCATATACATCGCCCTCAGGCACCTTGAAGCCTTCGGTATAAAGCTTGAAATGATGGATCAGCGCTTCCATCGACCGCTTCATCTCACCGCGCGACGGCGGCACCACCTTGCCGTCGATGGACGACACAGGCCCCTGGCCTTCCGGTGAGTTCATCATCTTGATGCACTGCTTCATGATCTTCAGCGACTGGCGCATCTCTTCCATGCGGATCAGATAGCGGTCGTAGCAGTCGCCGTTCTTGCCGATCGGAATGTCAAAATCCAGGTCCGAATAGCATTCGTAAGGCTGTGACTTGCGCAGGTCCCAGGCAGCACCTGAGCCGCGAACCATGACGCCGGAGAAGCCCCAGGCGAAGCATTCTTCCAGCGTCACCACGCCGATGTCGACATTGCGCTGCTTGAAAATCCGGTTCTCCGTGAGCAGGCCTTCAATGTCATCGAGCACCTTCGGATGATAATCGCAGAAAGCGTCAATGTCATCGATCAGGTCCTGCGGCAGGTCCTGATGCACCCCGCCCGGGCGCACGAATGCGGCATGCATGCGCGAACCCGATGCGCGTTCGTAGAACACCATCAGCTTTTCGCGTTCCTCGAAGCCCCACAGCGGCGGGGTCAAGGCGCCAACGTCCATGGCCTGGGTGGTCACATTCAGCAGGTGCGACAGGATCCGGCCAATCTCGGAATAAAGCACGCGGATGAGCTGCCCGCGAATAGGCACAGTGATGCCCATCAGTTTTTCGATAGCCAGAGCGTAGGCATGCTCCTGGTTCATCGGGGCGACATAGTCGAGGCGATCAAAATACGGCACCGCCTGCAGATAGGTCTTGGCCTCGATCAGCTTCTCGGTGCCGCGATGCAAAAGGCCGATGTGCGGATCAACCCGCTCCACCACCTCACCGTCCAGCTCCAGAACAAGGCGCAAAACGCCGTGTGCTGCAGGATGCTGCGGTCCAAAGTTGATGTGGAAATTTCTGACTTGTGCCTCGCCCATCAGTTCTTCGCCTTTTCGTCGCCGGGCAGTTCGTATTCAGTACCTTCCCACGGGCTGAGGTAATCAAAATTGCGGAATTCCTGAACCAGCTTCACCGGCTCATACACAACCTTTTTCTTTTCATCATCATAGCGCACCTCCACGTGACCCGTCATCGGGAAGTCCTTGCGCAACGGATGACCGGCAAAACCGTAATCCGTCAGGATGCGGCGCAGGTCCGGGTGGCCGGAAAACAGGATACCGTACAAATCAAACGCTTCGCGCTCAAACCAGTTGGCAGCCGGAAACACTTCCACGGCACTTGGCACGGGCGTATCTTCGTCAGTCTGAACTTTCACCCGGACACGGGTGTTCTGATACGGGCTGAGCAGGTGATAAACCACGTCAAAGCGTTGCTCTCGGGCGGGATAGTCAACCCCACAAATATCGATGAAGCAGACAAACTGGCAACTGGGATCATCACGCAGAAAGCGCAGGACATCGATTACGTTGCCGGCAGCGGTATGCAGGGTCAGCTCATCGTGGGACATGGCATATGTGACCCCCAGCTCCTGCAGCTCGGAGACGATATGCTCGCCAAGATCAATCAGGTTTTCATCCATCGTTTCGCGCTCAGCCCCTAGCGTTCTATCGTGCCGGTTCGGCGGATCTTCTTCTGCAGTTGCAGGATCCCGTATACCAGCGCTTCTGCTGTCGGCGGACAGCCCGGGACGTAAATGTCGACCGGCACAATCCGATCGCAGCCTCGCACGACCGAGTAGGAGTAATGATAGTAACCGCCGCCATTGGCACATGAGCCCATGGAGATGACGTACCGCGGCTCCGGCATCTGGTCGTAGACCTTGCGCAATGCAGGCGCCATCTTGTTGGTCAGAGTGCCGGCCACGATCATGACATCGGACTGGCGCGGGCTTGCGCGCGGAGCAAAGCCGAAGCGCTCTACATCATAACGCGGCATGGACGCCTGCATCATTTCAACCGCACAGCAGGCCAGACCGAACGTCATCCACATCAAGGAACCGGTGCGTGCCCAGTTGATCAGGTCATCACTTGTCGTAACCAGAAAGCCCTTGTCGGCAAGCTGGTCATTCACGGAGGAGTAAAATGCTTCCTGCTCCGGCGTCAGCACCGCAGGCGCGGCAGCAGCGGCCGCTTTCAATGGCTGGCCATTTTTGTCTATCAATCCCATTCCAGGGCCCCCTTGCGCCATTCATAGACGAAACCGATGGTCAGGATGGCAAGGAATATCATCATGGACCAGAAACCGAACACCCCAACTTCCTTGAGCGATATCGCCCACGGAAACAGGAATGCAACTTCTAGGTCGAAGATGATGAAGAGAATGGCCACCAGATAAAAGCGGATGTCGAATTTCATGCGCGCATCGTCAAACGCATCGAACCCGCATTCGTAAGCCGACATCTTTTCAGGGTCAGGCCGGCGGATGGCGATAATGAATGCCGATGCCATAAGAGCAATTCCAAGACCGATGCATATTCCCATGAATATGACGATCGGCAGATAGTCCTGCAATAATTCCGTCATCGTTCAGCACCTGTTGCGTGATGGCCGTTCAGCCACCGCAGCCCCTCTATTCGACTCTGATTGCCTGTTGGGTGGTACCGCAGTGCAACAAGCGACGCAAGTCTGAATCCCGGCTTCAGTATATGGTGGAAAACTGTTTTGTCAGCCGGAGTTTCTGCCATACATCCTGTTTACCGGAAAACCCGGTCGAATGCAGCAAATTCACGCGCGGTCAGGAGCGGTATATTGGCGCTAGTGAAAGCTCTCGTATCCGCAAACACCGCAACTTTCCGGGCACAGGTGTTCTTGTACCGGCTGCGCCTACAAAATCCGCATTGACACATTTGAAAAAGGCCGGTTCAGCGCAAATAATTTTTTATGATCCGTTTCGGGATCCCGCTAAGGTCACGCAGTTGCTGCTTCAGCAGATACCGCCGCATCTTCGGGGACGACGCGGGGACGATATTCGCAGGCATCCGTTTACTGTCAGCAGGGATCAGCACAAGGTCTGACATTGACGAAAGGTCACCAATGTCAGCCAACTCTGCAATCTCAAATCGATCATTGGCGGCCTGGCCGGGACAAAGGTTTACAAGAACCCGGTAATCGATAGCCCGCACAAAAGAGCTGAAATCTTCTGGCGACACGCCGCGTTGCCGCTGGCGACGACGGGAATACTCCAAAAAAATGATGGGCCTGGAATCATCAATCGTCCGCCGCGCCGACTTGAGCGCCTCAAATTCCATTCCCTCGACATCGATCTTGATAAAGTCAATCGGGCAACCGGCGATTTCGTCGATGGTGATTGTTTCGACTGCCGGACCGGCAGCATTCTGGACAAGGCTGTCGGCGCCGCTGTTTTCACCCCTGTTGATGTGGATGAACAGTCTTTCGCCTGTTTGATCGCTGATGCCATTGTTATAGGCGTTCGCGTCAATTCCGTGCCGTTCCAAATTACGTGACAGGATCGCGTGGGTATGCGGATTTGCCTCGACCGCAATCAGTTTTCCTGACGGCCCGATGGCATTAGCTATCGGAACGGCAAAGGAGCCAATGTGCGCGCCCGCATCAATGACCACATCGCCCTTTCTCAACAGGCTGAGCAGCATCGCCAGCTGTGGCCTGGCATGCCCGCCATAAGAGGTGAAGTGACCTGTAATATGGTCATTGTCATACACCTCCAGGGGACCATACCGGCTTTCGATCAACCTCGTCTTTCGCTCACAACATTGCATACGTAAATCGCTCCCGCATAAGCAATGTACCGGGCGAACGTAACGTAAACTAGCAACTAGTGCGCGTGCTGAACAAATGAGGGAGTCGGAAGACCTTACCTTTTGTCAGCTTTTTGTTTATCCGTATACACGCTATACTGGTGGCCTTCGGAACCGATATCCAATGTCTGGAAAAATCAGGGTTGAAGACGGGGCCGCAAATCGCGGGCGGGGCCGGTTTCGTTTGATGGACCAGGCTTGAACGTACGCCGGACCTGCCTGAAGCAGTACCGACAAACCCTGATCATGTGGTCAGTTAAGGTAGTGAAAAAATGGCGCGGGTGACGAGCCCAGGCCTGCGATACCCGATATGACAGAGCCGAAGCTGCCGAACGCCCGCATATTCACGGTGCACACCTTGGGTCACGAGCGTCACACATGGCTGTGATCTGTCAAGAATTCCACTTCACTTCAGCTGCCGGCTGCGATTACCATCCAGACTGCAGATGGTAGTCGATTGTCATCGTTTCACAGGTGAAACAAGGATTCATACAAATGTCTGGAGATATCCGCAGTCAGTGCGAAGGACCTGCAGACGCGAATTCCAGAAATCCTGAACTTGCACTATCCTGTTCGCTGGCCGACAGATCCGGCCGGTCGCCTGAACGCCTTGCAATCTACCGGTGCCTGAACCGTTTCGTTGCGGCGGTCGTCGCCACTGCGTTGTTCGCTATCTTTGCGACCGTGACCACGCCAGGCACGGCGCGGGCGATGGACTGGAACGAGACCAAAGAGCTGGTGCGCACCGAATTCCCTGATGCACCACAGGTATCAATATCGGGCCTTGAAAAGAACCTTGAAACACAGTCACTCCCGCCGCTTGTGATCGACGTCCGTGACGCTGAAGAATACGCTGTCAGTCACCTGCCTGGCGCTGTGCACGCCCAGGGCAGCAAGCTGGAGCGCCTGGTGAGAGAGGCCGGCGCGCAGCGACCGGTCGTGCTGTACTGTTCGGTGGGCTACCGATCCTCGCGCGAGACCGAGAAACTGCGCCGAAAAGGCTACTCCAATGTCAGCAATCTGGAAGGCTCGATCTTTGAGTGGGCCAATGCCGGCAAACCACTGGTGCGCGGTGGGCCACAATCGCAGGTCCCAACCGATGCGGTGCACCCGTTCGACGAGACATGGAAGGTGCTTCTGAACATTGAACACCGCAGCTACACGCCGCGCGTCAATTAGGGTCTGGACCTGTATAGAGCGCCACTGACCGAACCGGAAACAGCATCCGTATATACGTTGGAAAAAATGGCGCGAGTGACGGGGCTCGAACCCGCGACCTCCGGCGTGACAGGCCGGCACTCTAACCAACTGAGCTACACCCGCGCGATGTAAGGCAAACCGGGCCTTGGCCAGATGGTTTGCGTTGGTTGGGGTGGATTACTCAGTTCGCTGTCGCAAGTCAAGCGGCCATCGGTCAAATATGGACCTCACCCGAAAAGAAATTGGGTTATGCGTCGCCGGGCTTCTTGCGCTTGATGGCCAGTTTCGGCGCATCACCAAGCACGCGAACCTCGCGCTGCGGGAACGGAATGGAGATATTGTTGGCTTTAAGGGTGTCCCAGATGACCAGCAGAATGTCGGCGGTGAACTTGTTCTTGCCGTCGTCGAGACCCTTTGACCAGAATTCAACAGCCAGGTCGACACCTGAATCACCGAAGCCGCGCAATTCGGTATCCGGCGGTTCCGGGTCGCTGAGCACCGACTTGTGCTTAGACACGGCTTCATTGATCAGCCGCATGACCTCGTGAAGGTCGGTATCATAAGCCACCGAAAATTCCACCTCGAAGCGCTGGCGCGGATCATCACGGGTCCAGTTGACGAAACTCGTGGTAATGAACTTTTCGTTCGGCACCATGATTTCCTTGCCGTCGAAGGTCTCCAGCGTCGAAGAGCGCATGTTCAGCTCTTTCAAAATGCCGGCCTTGCCGTCTTCCATTTCGATATAGTCGCCGACACCGAGCGAGCGCTCCAGCAAGATGATGATGCCTGAAATGAAGTTCGACGCGATCTGCTGCAGCCCGAAGCCAAGTCCGACACCCAGTGCGCCGCCAAACACGGTCAGCGCTGTCAGATCCAGCCCGAGGATCTGCAGCAGCAGGATGAAGACAACAATGAACAATACGATCTCGAACAGCTTGGCGAACAGTTCCCTGGTCGCCTTGTCGAGGTCCTTCTGGTTGCGGATCGCCTTTTGTCCGGCCGTTGTCGACAACCGGCCCAGCCAGAACAACAAGCCGCCGAACACGGCCGCCTTGGCCAGAAAATAAAGCGAGATGCGAATATTGCCGACTTCAAGAGACACACCGTCGAGGAAGGCGACGGTCTCGTCCCACCAGCCAAACACCTGCAGGGTGGCGATTGGAATACCGACATAGATGGCTGCGGTGCGCACCAGCGGATGAGAGATAAAGCGGTTGATGGCAGCATACATGACACCGACGACACCAACCGACTGGGCAATCCGCACCAGCCAGGCGCTGCCAACGGTCGCCAGGCAGACCTGTATGGCGACAGCAAGGAACAGGACCGCCAGGACAGGAAACAACAGATCGCGCAATGAATGGGCAAAATTCAGCCAGCGGGCAAACCTGTGATCATCGGCCACCGGTTCGCGCATTACGGGCACGCGCTTTCGAAGTTGCGAGGCAACGAGACGCGCAACAAGCACCGCAACCGCAACCGCACCTATCTGCGCATAGAACTGGGGAGATGTCGCCCATCCGGCAATCTTGTCGAGGATCTCAAGCCCGTGGGCCTTCAACTCTTCAATTGAAAGCATGGACTTTGCTACCTTCTGACCGGTGGGATGGTGGGCGATGACAGGCTCGAACTGCCGACCCTCTCGGTGTAAACGAGATGCTCTACCAACTGAGCTAATCGCCCCCACTAATCTGAGCGATGTATTAGCGCTCTGTGCCCGTTAGAGCAAGCGCCGTTTCAAATAAATTTGGCCCTGCGTCTTTTCTGAAGAGCACGCAGGGCCTGATGTATGCCTGCAACCCCTGATGGGGCCGCGGCCGGAAGTTGTTAGGGTCTAGCCGTTAACAGCCTCCTTGAGGATCTTCCCAGCCTTGAACTTGGCGTTCTTGGATGCCGGAATATCGATGGCACGGCCGGTGCGTGGATCGCGCCCCGTAGATGCCGCACGCTGGCCTACTGAAAATGTGCCAAAGCCAACAAGACGTACGTCATCGCCTTGCATGAGGGCTTTCTGGATGTTCGCCAGAGTAGCTTCGATTGCCTCGCCTGCTTCACCCTTGGTGAGCTTGGCGTCTTCAGCAACTTTTGAGATGAGATCATTTTTGTTCATGTGAATGAATCCTTTCACCAGATTTCCGACAATGGATACTCAAGTACGAACGCCTCGTGTATTGAAAGTCGCGGATTTCAGCCAATTAATGCAAGAGCCATGCGCAATTGCCTGAAAATCCATCATGTTTACATGCACTTATTGATGTGCAGTTTTATGGCTGGATTTGGCCAAAAACTGGGATTTGCGCATTTTTGACAAATTTGATTCGCGGAACTCGTTGATTGCAAAAAGCTTTGGAGGACACCTGTCAGCGCTTTTGCCGGCAATCCGCCCTGCCCGGCCACACCGGTTCACGGCCCCGGCTGCCCGTCAACAACCCCACCGGGAATTCGAGTCGACACCGGCAACCAAAAGGCGCGACCAGATCTCTGATCGCGCCCTGTTTGGCTTTGGTGTGCAAAAAAATCGCGGCTAAAACAAAACCGCAACCGGCAGTCAGTGAGCGGTCACACTTTCCCCGGCTGCCTTTGCTGCATCGGCGGCGGCCTTGGCAGCGGCCTCTTCAGCCGCCTCGTCCCACTCGATGGCTTCTGGTGCCGAAACAAGGGCATGCTTCAACACTTCGTCGGCATGTGAGACCGGCACGATTTCCAGGCCGTTCTTCACATTATCCGGAATGTCAGCCAGGTCCTTGGCATTCTCTTCCGGGATAAGCACCTTGGTAATACCGCCGCGCAACGCCGCGAGCAGCTTTTCCTTGAGCCCTCCGATCGGCAAGACCCGGCCACGTAGTGTTATTTCACCTGTCATCGCCACTTCCCGCCTGATTGGAATACCGGTCAGGACAGACGTGATGGCGGTCACCATGGCGACACCGGCAGACGGCCCGTCTTTCGGCGTTGCCCCTTCCGGCACGTGCACGTGAATGTCCTTCTTGTCGAACACAGGTGGCTTGACACCAATTTCGGTCGACCGTGAGCGCACATAAGACGATGCGGCCGAAATCGACTCCTTCATGACATCACGCAGATTGCCGGTCACGGTCATCTTGCCCTTGCCCGGCATCATCACAGCCTCAATGGTCAGCAACTCGCCGCCCACTTCGGTCCATGCAAGCCCGGTAACGACGCCGACCTGATCTTCCATTTCCGCCATGCCATAACGGTATTTCTGCACGCCCAGGAAGTCGGCCATGTTCTTGGCTGTGACCTTCACCTTCTTCTTGGCACCCTTGGCGAGCACGATTTCCTTCACCGCCTTGCGGCACAGCGTGTTCAGTTCGCGTTCCAGGTTACGCACACCTGCCTCGCGGGTGTAGCGGCGCACGACTTCTGTCAACCCGTCGTCGGTGAGTTCGAACTCGGTCTTGTCGAGACCGTGGTTCTCCAGCGCTTTCGACAACAGGTGCCGGCGGGCGATCTCGAATTTCTCGTCTTCGGTGTAACCGGCAATGCGAATGATTTCCATGCGGTCCATCAACGGGCCAGGAATGTTCAGCGAGTTTGCCGTGGTCACGAACATCACATTCGACAGATCGTATTCAACCTCCAGGTAATGATCCATGAACGTCGAATTCTGTTCGGGATCGAGAACTTCCAGCAAGGCAGACGACGGATCACCGCGGAAATCCATGCCCATCTTGTCGATCTCGTCGAGCAGGAAAAGCGGATTGGACTTCTTGGCCTTCTTCATGGACTGGATGACCTTGCCAGGCATCGACCCGATATAGGTGCGCCGATGACCGCGGATTTCCGCTTCATCGCGAACACCACCGAGCGACATGCGGACATATTCGCGGCCGGTCGCCTTGGCGATCGACTTGGCCAGCGATGTCTTACCGACGCCGGGAGGACCGACCAGGCAAAGAATAGGCCCGCGCAGCTTATTGGCACGCGCCTGCACCGCAAGATATTCCACGATGCGTTCCTTGACCTTCTCCAGACCGTAATGATCGGACTCAAGCACCGCCTCAGCCTTGGCGAGATCGTTTTTCACACGGGACTTCTTGCCCCAAGGTATGGACAGCAACCAGTCCAGATAATTGCGCACAACCGTGGCTTCCGCAGACATCGGAGACATCTGCTTGAGCTTCTTCATTTCCGCGTTTGCCTTTTCACGGGCTTCCTTGGACAATTTGGTCTTGGTGATGCGCTGCTCCAGTTCGGCCATCTCGTCATGGTCATCGCCATCACCGAGTTCCTTCTGGATCGCCTTCATCTGTTCGTTGAGATAGTATTCGCGCTGGGTCTTCTCCATCTGGCGCTTGACCCTGGAGCGAATGCGCTTTTCAACCTGCAGCACCGAAATCTCGCTTTCCATGAGGCCGTACACCTTTTCAAGGCGACGGGCGACGGATGCGGTTTCCAGCAACTCCTGTTTTTCGGAAATCTTGATTGCCAGGTGAGCCGCAATACTGTCTGCGAGCTTGGCATAGTCGTCGATCTGGGTGATCGATGACACTGCTTCCTGCGGCACTTTCTTGTTCAGCTTCACGTAGCTTTCAAACTGCGTGACAGCGGTTCGCGCAAGCGCCTCGGTTTCCCCGCCATCAGCGTCGGAACCATCAATCGTGCTGGCCTTGGCTTCAAAGAAATCCGTACGGTCCGTGTATGACACGATCTGCGCTCGCTCCAGACCTTCAACCAGAACCTTGACCGTGCCATCGGGCAGTTTCAGTAACTGCAGAATTGAGCCGATTGTGCCCACTTCGTACATCTGATCAGAGCTTGGATCGTCATCGGATGCGTTTTTCTGCGCAACCAGCAAAATGCGCTTGTCCTCGCGCATCACTTCTTCAAGCGCCGCAATCGATTTCTCGCGCCCGACAAACAGGGGCACGATCATGTGCGGGAACACGACTATATCGCGCAACGGCAAGACTGCAAAAACGTCCTCGATCGCGGCTGTTTTCTTTTTAGTCATTCAATATCCTTTCGGTGGAACCCGAAGCGGCCGAGAGGGGCCTTTTTTATCATGTGCTGGGGTTTTAAACGCTGAACCAACGCTACCGGACTAGTTGATTGCCCGCAGTTGCACCGGATACGCCGCTTTCCAGCAAATACTGACGTTACTTAGGCACGATTCGTAACATGCTTGCAGTACCGTCGATGTCTGTTGGTAAATGGCTGTGGACAGCGCCATATTCAAGTGCGTAATTATCAACACTCCCGACAAAACAGAACATCCGTGCGACCTTCAACTGCGGCAGGCCGAAATGTGCCCTTATCGGCAAGACCTGAAGGTTGATTTAGCCGTAAAACATAATCCGGCTACATGCATGATATGGCAGCGGGATTCCGGACCGGGCAAGCCCGCATCTCTGCGACCATCAGCCGACCTGGGCAGGTAGCCTTGACCCGTTGCGGTCTTCAACGAACAACTGGTTGCCGTCCTGTACAAAGCTGTCACACCTTGTCAGCCCGGTTGTGAACTGCACGCATACCGAGACGTCGCGAATTTGGTAGGTACCCACCGCAATTGGCTGTCCGTTGCGGGTTTCCTGATATGAACCGGACGGGCCATACTCAAGCCTGCGGCCGTCCGCCACCACAATGTTCTTGCCCGTCAGCATCGAGCGAAGTTCTGCTTCCGACAGCCTCCGGCCGACCGGGTTCGACGCGTAAGAGCCGGTTGCCAGGCCGCCTGCCCCGGGTTTCGGAGCGGGAGCGAAAGTTGCCTGTCCCGGAGGTGGTACCCGCGGCGGCTGGCCGTATTGGGGTTGGCCGTATTGCGGTTGGTTGGTTGCAACCTGCTGTTGTGGAACTGTCGAAGCCGTTGTTACCGGCGCAGGCTCACTCGAGGTGAAACTGCCAATATCCGTCGCGCAGCCACTGGCAAGTGACAGCATGGCGACAGCCGCCAATGTTGTAGATTTACGCAACCCTATAACCCCACATTCATCAAACCCGCTGATCTGAAAGTACAAAGAATCTCCCAGACGTATCCCGGTTTGCCACAGGAATAAGGCCAATGGAAGGCCATTGTGGCACCCATAACCAGCTTTTTTGACACCTAAGACCGTAATTTCAGGGGGTTATTCGTTCAAAGACCAATCGTAATGAGTGTCGGAAATGCGCCCGGCCTTGGTCAGTTTTTCCGCAAGATCGGCATTGGCGTATTTGAGAAGATGCTGCATCACACCGGCTTCGGAATTGCCGAAATCATGAGCAAACCAGGAATAGATCGACGACACCGACACGTTGCCGCGCTGGCTGATTTCGACACCCCGGGTTGAGTTGACGTAGGATCTGGCGCCGGCGTCAAGCTGAGTGGCGGCAGTTTTGCCGGTGAATGCCGACGTTTGCAGGTTGGGACACCCGACTGATGCACAATTGACACCATAGTGTATGCGCGGATCCTTCCAGATCGGACGCAGAATGGCATGTTCGATATCGTCGAGCGTCAGCGGCGTCTCCTCAACCTTCACAAGTTCCTTCTGCCAGGGCCCGTTCTTGAGAAACCCGGAGATGTCGATGTCACGGATTGTCTTGACCGGATAATGATCCAGCACCACCCTGATCGTCACCGCATTATAGAGGTTTATCCAGTATGCCAGCTGCTCGTTCCTGTTGTATCCGGTCACCTCAATCGCCTCGAGCGAGCCGATATAGTTTTGCAGGGCGGCTTTATCGGCGTCAGACACCTTGCCGTATGCAAATGTGTTGAGCCCCGCCCTGCCCGGCTTCACATACTTTTTCAGCAGTGCGGTCCATTGGCCATGATCAACCTGCCTGGTATCCTGCGGATTGTGTTGAGCCCAGTCTTCCCAGGCCTCCGGGGCCCTCGATGAAAAGCCAAAACCTGAAACCACCAGCCAGATGGTCAAAAGGGCAATAATCCGGGTCATCGTTGCGGTGCGTAAGGACATGGCGCATCAGCTCCTGAAGGTGATTACAGTATGGCTGCAGATTAACCAGCCAAACACGCATACTTCCAATCACAAGGTTCACAGGATAGGTGAACTTCATGAGAGTAAAATGGCAGCAGCGCTGATAAATTCGTGAACCGAGTTGAATTTCGAAACCGGTAGAATTTGATAGTGTGGGGTCAGGATGAGATGACTCAATATTGGTCATTTCAACTGCGAGCCAAATTTCTATACCGCATTCAAAGGAGTTTCAGATGCGCAGAGTTCAAAGTGCCAACGCCGTTTTCGGTGCAATGGCCATTGCCCTTGCCGGAGCAATAGTAATTGTTGCAACACCTGTCGCCGCCTCGGTTTCCGGCGCTTCCGGCGCTTCCGGTTTCAGTGAGCAGAAACTCGAAAAGCCTGCTGCCGCAACAAAGATTGCAGCAACCCAAAAGAAGAAGAAAAAGAAAAAGAAGACCCGCTATCCTGCTGGCAAGGGCAGCTAGGGGCGACGCCGGTTTTGACTGGACTTAATCTCTGGTCTATCCGTTTACCGCGCATTCGTTTTTCGCAAGTCCTGTATCCACTTTTGCGGGAAATGAACTGATGACAGTACAAACCCGGTCGGACAAACCCAATGACCGGTTTGTATTCAAATTCTGGATCATCTCGGGCGCAGCGCTTTTGTGTTGCGCCCTTGCTCTTGCCGCAACCAGTTCACAATTCGCCTACGAGATCGAGGTGGCCAGCCGGCCGATCTTCCAGTTTGTAACAGGTTACATGATTGCAGGCGCTGTGTTCCTGGCAGTCGCCTGGGTTTTGCTGCCTCGCAGCCTGACCGTGCAAAAACCATTATCCCTGCTGATGCTGATGATCGTTTTTGGCCTGGCCATGCGCATCGTAATGTTCGGATCGGTTCCCGTGCAGGAAAACGACTACTATCGGTATCTCTGGGATGGCGCGCTGACCGCCCACGGGATCAATCCGTGGGCGTACAGCCCGCAGTCGATCCTCGATGGAAGTGTTGACGATCCGACGATTGCCCAATTAAAAGCGCAGGCCGGTACGGTTCTGGAACGCATCAACTATGGCGATTTACGTTCGGTCTATCCGGCCGTGCCACAGGCAGCCTTTGCCCTGGCCTATACTATCAAGCCGTTTTCCCTGGAGGCATGGCGAGGTGTTCTGCTGCTGCTGGACCTGGGGACACTGGGCCTGATCCTGATGCTCCTGTCATCGCTCAACCGGCCGCTTGTCTGGGCCGCCTTTTACTGGTGGAACCCGATCGTCATCAAGGAGGTCATGAACTCGGCCCACATGGAACCGGTCCTGCTGGTGCCGCTGCTGGCGGCCCTGGTTCTGTGTGTGAAGGCACGGCCTGTTGCGGCAAGCGGGGCCGCCGCGCTGGCCGCCGCAGCAAAGGTCTGGCCGGTTCTGACCCTGCCGGCCATCTGGCGTCCACTTCTGAAACAACCCACAAGGCTGGTTGCCGCGATGGCCCTGGCCGGGCTGCTTTGCCTGGCATTGTACTGGCCGGTGATTGCAGCGCAATTTGATCGGTCATCCGGCTTTATCGCCTTTTCAACCGAATGGGAGCGTATTTCAGCTTCCTTCCTGATCCTCACCGCTATGGCAAACCTGATCCCCCAGTCCGTGCTTGAACCGGGCAGCCTGGCACGATTGACGGCTGCGGCACTCATTGCGGCAACAGTGTTGTTCAACAATAGGACACCGGCAGTTAATGCGTCGGATACAGTTCATCGTTTTCTCATTGCCGCGGCTGCCATGCTGTTGCTTTCGCCGGTGCAGCTGCCATGGTACTTCATGTGGATTGCCCCGTTTCTGTGTGTGTTTCCCTATCGTGGCCTGCTGCTGATAACACTCATGTTTCCGCTCTATTACGCATTCTTCGAATTGACGGCCACCGGCGTCGAAGAAACCTGGCTGCTCGCGCTTGTCTGGATAATGTGGCTGCCGGTCTGGTTGGTGCTTGCCTTCGACTGGTGGACAGGCAAAAGGCCGGGCACGGACACATGCATGGTTCACAAGGCAAGCTGATGCGGCACGGAAGAAAAATAGCCGTCATCATCCCTGCTTTCGACGAAGCAGACGCCATAGGCAAGGTTATCGATGGAGTGCCGCACTGGGTTGACAAGACCATTGTCGCAGACAACGCCTCCACAGACGGCACGGCTCAGATTGCCGAGAGCCATGGCGCGCATGTCGTGCATGAACCGCAACCCGGTTACGGAGCTGCCTGCCTCCGGGGAATGGAAGCCGCGTCCGGTCACGACATTATCGTTTTCATGGATGGCGACTACTCCGACCGTGGCAGCGAGATGCACCTGCTGGTGGATCCTATCGCCACTGACCTGGCTGACATGGTGATCGGGTCACGAACCCAGGGCGCAGCGGAGGCCGGGTCGCTCACCCCCCAGCAGCGCTGGGGAAACTGGCTTGCCTGCAGCCTTATCCGGTTGTTCTGGGGTGTCAGGTACACAGATCTTGGACCGTACCGCGCCATTGCTGCGGACAGCCTGATGGCGATCAACATGCAGGACCGCGCCTTCGGCTGGACCGTGGAAATGCAGCTCAAGGCCATTGTATACGGATTGCGGTGGCGCGAGGTTCCGGTCAGTTATTTCAACCGCATCGGCATTTCAAAAATCTCCGGCACGGTGCGCGGCACAGTTCTGGCCGGTCATGCCATAATCACGACAATCCTGCGCACCGCGCTGGCCACAAGGCGTAAAAAACCCGGTCAGAGACAGTCTGACCGGGTTTGAAACACGTGTAAATTCAGATTACTGATCAGGCGCTGCCCGGCCCGCTTGCCACCTTCGACTTGGGCTTCACACTCTTGTCCTTGTCGGAATAGATCATCAGTGGCTTTGCTTCGCCGGTTACGACTTCCGCAGAAATCACCACTTCCTCAACGCCATCCATTCCGGGTAGGTCATACATAGTATCAAGCAGGATGCCTTCCATGATGGAGCGCAGGCCACGAGCGCCGGTCTTGCGTTCGATCGCCTTTACGGCGATGGCAGACAGCGCATCATCGGTGATGTTGAGATTGACGTCTTCCATTTCAAACAGGCGCTGATACTGCTTCACAAGAGCATTCTTGGGTTGCGACAGGATTTCAACCAGTGCAGCTTCGTCCAGGTCTTCGAGCGTCGCGATAACCGGCAGACGGCCAACGAACTCGGGGATCAGGCCAAACTTCAGCAAATCCTCCGGCTCCAGTTCGCGCAACAGTTCGCCGGTCTTCTTGTTGTCTTCTTCCTTGACCTCGGCGCCAAAGCCAATACCGGCGCCCTTGCCACGTGAGGCGATGATCTTGTCCAGGCCGGCAAACGCACCGCCACATATGAACAGGATGTTGGCAGTATCCACCTGCAGGAACTCCTGCTGCGGATGCTTGCGGCCACCTTGCGGCGGAACCGATGCCACAGTGCCTTCCATGATCTTCAAAAGAGCCTGCTGAACACCTTCTCCGGACACATCTCGGGTGATCGACGGGTTGTCGGACTTGCGCGAAATCTTGTCGATCTCGTCAATATAGACGATACCGCGCTGTGCCCTGTCGACATTGTAGTCGGCTGACTGCAGCAGCTTGAGAATGATGTTTTCCACATCCTCGCCCACATAACCGGCTTCGGTCAGAGTGGTCGCATCCGCCATGGTGAACGGTACGTCAATAATGCGGGCCAGCGTCTGGGCCAGCAATGTCTTGCCGCACCCGGTCGGGCCAACCAGCAGGATATTGGACTTTGCCAGTTCGACATCGTTGTTCTTGGCCGCGTGCGCCAGACGCTTGTAATGGTTGTGAACCGCAACCGACAACACACGCTTTGCCTGGAACTGCCCGATCACATAATCGTCCAGCACAGTGCAGATTTCAGTTGGTGTCGGTACACCGTCACGAGACTTCACCAGCGAAGTCTTGTTTTCTTCTCGAATGATATCCATGCACAACTCAACGCATTCATCGCAGATGAACACGGTTGGTCCCGCAATCAGCTTGCGGACTTCATGCTGGCTTTTGCCACAGAATGAGCAATACAGGGTATTCTTGGACTCACCGTCGCCGGACTTTGTCATCTGTACTCCTTCGGTCCATCGTTGAACCGTTGCCTGACGTTGTCAGGCCAAGTTGAAACTCAAACAGTCTTGAACAACTGAGTTCGAGACCGGCAATCTTCGAATCTTTACATTTCACCATGCTCGACGATGAACAATCAACAAATGATTAACAATCCGCGTCAGTATGAACCGCTTTGTGATATGCTTACATCTAAAACATGTCGAAAACCGCTATGCAACACATGTGCTGTTCTCGTCACATGCAACTGTAGTCGTATGCAATTCACGTGCCCAACAGCAATTCACCAGCCCAATCGCGCGTCGATCATCACTTCTTGTCGTCGTCGCTGCCGCTATCGGGCCGCTTTTCGATGACCTCGTCCACAAGGCCGAAATCTTTGGCTTCCTCTGCGGTCAGGAAATGATCACGGTCCAGCGTACTCTCGATGGTTTCGTAACTCTGTCCCGTATGGTTCACGTAAATCTCGTTGAGACGTTTCTTGATCTTGATAATGTCCTGAGCATGGCGCTCGATATCCGATGCCTGCCCCTGGAACCCGCCCGATGGCTGGTGAACCATGACCCGGGCGTTCGGCAAGGCAAAGCGCATGCCCTTTTCGCCGCCGGCCAGCAACAGCGAGCCCATAGACGCCGCCTGGCCGATCACAGTCGTGGAAACCGCCGGCTTGATGAACTGCATCGTGTCGTAGACCGACAGGCCGGATGAAACAACGCCACCAGGCGAATTGATGTACATGGCGATTTCCTTCTTGGGGTTTTCAGCCTCAAGAAACAGCAACTGCGCCACGACGAGTGTCGACATCTGATCTTCAACCGGACCGGTTATGAAAATGATGCGCTCCTTGAGCATCCGCGAAAAAATATCATAGGAGCGTTCGCCGCGGTTTGTTTGCTCCACCACCATGGGGACGAGCTGGGCATAGGTTTCAATCGGATCGCGCATAGGAAATCAGGCCTTGTTTTTAAGAACAGGTGGGTGGAAGCCGTCACACAGACAAAAGAATCGTGACGCTTGGAACATGGCTAATAGATAGGCGAATTGCCCGCTCAGTCAAAGGGGCCAACGCAACAAATCCCCTTATTGGCAAAGTTCAGCGTTTCTGTTCTGATAAAGCCGGGCTCGCCGGCTCGCGCCGGCTTGACCCAAAACGATAACAATTTACTGAATCAGGGAGGATTTTGGATGGAACGCCGTAAATTTATCAAGGGAGCAGCTCTTGCAGGCACGGCTGCAGCCGCGACGACACTTGCCACTCCGGCAATTGCGCAGGCCAGGAAGGAACTGGTGATCGTTTCCACCTGGCCACGGGATTTTCCGGGCCTCGGCATCAGCGCGCAGCGCCTCGCCGCCCGCATTACCGAGTTGAGCGAAGGTGCAATCACCACCACATATTTTGCTGCGGGCGAGCGGGTTGGCGCGTTTGACGTGTTTGACGACGTGGCGTCCGGCAACTCGCAGGCCTATATCGCAGCAGACTATTATTGGGTCGGCAAACATCCGGCATTTGCCTATTTCACATCGGTACCGTTTGGCATGACGTCCCCGGAGTGGAATGCCTGGATCAAGTTCAAGGGTGGCCAGGCGCTGTGGGACGAACTGTCCGGCTCGTTTGGCCTGAAGGCCCTGCCATGCGGGGGCACCGGCACCCAGATGGGCGGCTGGTTCAACAAGGAAATCAACTCCGAAGACGATCTCAAAGGTCTGAAAATGCGTATTCCGGGCCTCGGCGGTACGGTAATGTCCAAGCTCGGGGTGTCCACCGTGTCACTTCCCGGCGGCCAGATTTATGAAAACCTGGTGTCGGGCGCAATTGAGGCAACCGAGTGGGTTGGCCCCTACAACGACTATTTCATGAAGTTCTACGAAGCCGCCAAGTTCTACTACACAGCCGGCATGCATGAACCCGGCGGCGGCCTGGCATTCGGTATGAACCAGAAATTCTGGGAAGGACTGTCGCCGACGGAGAAAGCCATCATCACGGCTGCCTGCAACGAAGAACATGCTGCCCAGCACGAAGAGGCCTCGGCCAACAATGGCGAGTATCTTGCGAAACTGATCAATGATCACGGTGTGAACCTGCGCTCGTTCAACGAGGATGTCTGGGACACATTCGGCACTGCGGCCAAGGAGGTGTTTGAGGAAACCCGCAATCATTCGCCACTTGCAGCGAAAATCAACGACGACTTCCAGGCCAAGCTGCGCGAACTTGCCGGGTTCCGGAAAATCGCCGAGATCGAGTTCTCAAACCAGCGCAACCGGGTGCTCGGTATATAAGGCTGACCAATCCACCAAGAATGC
The DNA here is from genome assembly GCA_947488295.1 of uncultured Anderseniella sp. Lineage (GTDB taxonomy): Bacteria > Pseudomonadota > Alphaproteobacteria > Rhizobiales > Aestuariivirgaceae > Anderseniella. Next base: position 283,423 of record CANKYU010000006.1, on the reverse strand, counting down.
GGGGAGTTGCGACTCCCCGCGTTTCAGGGTCCAGAGTTCAGCATTAGAACCAATTAGGTAAATGGCTCCGTGACCGCTTGAAGCCGTTTGTCGGCGCGAAAATCTAGCGGATAAATCGCTCTTCAAACAGGTTGAGCACGCCCGCAAGCCGTTCATCAAGACGACTGCGAACCTCCTGATCTATATCGGTTGGCACAGACTGATAATACGCCTCTGCGATTGAACCCGTCATGCACGCAATTGTATCGCTGTCTCCGCCAATCGAGATCGCCGACCTGACAGCGTCCTCAAAATCGGTACTTTCCCGAAAGGCTACGAGCGCCTGCGGTACAGAGCCCTGGCACGTCGTGTCAAAAAAATACTCATCTCGAATATCGTCGAGCGAAAAATCCAGATCGTAACCGGACAAGTCGATGACAGCGTTCAAGATCGCGTCCATGCCATGTCCCTTCCGAGCAAGAAAAGTTGCAAGGGCGATGGCTTCCGCCCCTTTGATGCCTTCGGGATGATTATGTGTAACGGCAGCGCTTTCCGCAGCGTTTGCGAGAACGTCTTCAGCGGTATCAAACGCATATGCTGCGGCAGTGACGCGCATGGCAGAGCCGTTTCCATAGCTGTTGTACGCCTCGCGAGAGGTATCCAATGCCCATGCCTTGAACATGTTCCCATAACCAGCGCGGGGATACCATGAATAGAAGCGACGAAAATTCTCGACTATATCCCGCCCGTGCAAAAAAGCATCGGCCAAAGCCAGGGCCATTACAGTGTCATCGGTGAACACACATTTTTTCTGAAACAGCGGGAAGTCCTTGGTTTTGATGTTGGCCTGCTCATAGACCGAGCCGATAACATCACCCGCAATTGCTCCAATCATCGTAACTTTCCTGTATTGCGGGAAATGCCTTCGCATAAGCTTTGGTTGAGCGATTGCCAAATTGCACTATAAGGATTTTCAAACTGAGCGGTTCCGATTTCACCACTCGTGTGACGGCAAGGTTGTCGGCATTGCAGCCCAATCGAGTACAGATGTGCGGATGTCTTCCATGCAGCAGGCTATCTCGCCTGAACCGTCATCTTCCGGTCACGTATCCTGTACCTTGATCCCAGCCTGCTTGGCGATCAGGCCGCCGGCGCGCCAGCCGATCATCATGGCAGCTGCATTGGTGTTGGCGGATATGATCCGGGGCATCACAGACGCATCCGCCACTCGCAACCCGTCAACACCATTTACCTTCAGATCGGGTCCGACGACACTCATTGCCTCCTCGGCCCCGCCCATCCGGCAGGTGCCGACAGGGTGGTACAGCGTATCGGCGCGTTTCCTGATCCAGTTGATGATTTCAGCATCGCCGGTGACGCCGTCTGTGTGCAACTCCTTGCGCCGGATTGAGGCGAACGCCTCATGCTGAAACAGCTGCCGGACCCTTTTGAAGCCTGAAACCAGGCGGTCGACGTCATCTGCGTGGGTTAGGTATTGCGGGTTGATCAAAGGCGCCTGCAGCGGGTTCCTGGAGTGGAGGGAAACCCGGCCCTTTGAATTCGGTTTCAGCAACGACAGATGGATCGACATACCATGGCCGGCGTGCATCTTGCGGCCGTGATTATCGACAATGCCGGGTGCGAAATGTAGTTGCAGATCTGGTGTCTCCAGATCATCCCGGCTCTTGATAAAAGCGCCTGCCTCGGCAATCGGTGATGTCAGCCTGCCCGTGCGATGCTTGCGCCACTGCTTCACGGCATCCATGATTGCCTTGCCGCCACCGGCGGATGCTCCAAGCGTCTCCGGGCCCGGTTTTGTTTTATAGGTCATGACGTAGTCGACATGATCCTGGAGGTTGGCCCCTACTCCCGGCCTGTCGAGCAGTACCGGGATATCATGTGCCTGCAATTCGCGCGACGGACCGATGCCGGACAGCATCAACAGTTGCGGGGTCTGAAAAACGCCTGCGCACAGGATCACTTCGTGGGTGGCGAGAGCTTCGCGCCAGGCCCTGTCCTTGTAGTAGCGCACGCCAACTGCATGGCCTTCGGACAGAAGAACAGCGCCGGCCCTTGCCTTGGTCAGTACAGTCAGGTTCTTGCGCTGGCTGACCGGCCGCAGGAAGGCATCGGCAGATGAGCACCTTTCTCCATCCCTGATCGTGGTGCGATACAGGCCGGACGCCTCTGCGTCCAACTCGTCAAACCGCGGCGTCAGCGGCAGGCCAGACGCCGCACAGGCGTCAAGAAACATGTCTGTTGCCGCAAACGGTTCTGCCTGATCACTTACGGTCAGGCCGCCGGTTTCGAGTGCCGCAAACGACGGTTCCACATCTCGCCAACGCCACCCGGAAACATCCCAATCGTCGTAGTCGCGCTGGCGGCCGCGTGTGTAGACCATGGCGTTTATCGCCGACGACCCGCCGAGGCCTTTGCCGCGGGGCTGGTAGCCCTTGCGTCCTTTCAGACCGGGCTGGGGTTCGGTCCTGAAAGCCCAGTTGCTGATTGGCCATGGCAGCAAGGCGGCAAAGCCCGCAGGCGCGCGCAGCAATGCAGAAGTATTGCTGCCGCCGGCTTCCAGCAACAGGACCTGAATGTCAGGATTTTCGCTTAGGCGTGACGCCAGCGCACAACCCGCCGACCCTGCCCCGATGATTATGTAATCTGCTTGCATGGTTGCTGTATTGACATGTCACCGCTGCTGACTGCAACAAGATCGGGATGATTCCCGGTTGTTAGTCCCAACAATCATAAACCTGATCGCTTTCAAAGTGATAGGCCAACCCTGCGGGTGCGCCTGCCGGCCCGTTGATCCGTTTAACAACCTGCGATCACTGCCGGGCAGTTGCGTGCGCTTCAACGGCCGCAAAAAGGGCGGCCTGATGGGCCGCCCTGATCTTTCTCGCCGCATGAACCGGTACGCATTTTCTGCAGACGGTTCGCCGGTTGTCCGTGCTGCCGAAGACCGGCCGGAAACTCAGTCAGCCTTCTTCTTCGCGGCCTTCTTGGCCGGTGCCTTTTTGGCTGCTGTCTTCTTGGCAGCGGCTTTCTTGGCCGGCTTGGCATCTGAACCTTTATCGGAATGATCGCCGTCTTCGCCATGTTCGTGGTCATGTTCCAGCATGTGCTGCAATGCTTCACGGCTTACCGTGCGTTCGCTGACGGTGGCTGATTCCGCAATATGATCGACGACCTTCTGCTCAAACAGCGGGCCGCGGATTTCAACCAGCGCGTTGGGGTTGTTGCGATAGAACTCGAACACTTCCTTTTCCTGGCCGGGGAACTGGCGGGCCCGGTCCATCAGGCCACGCTGCAATTCTTCATCACCAACTGTAACGCCGGCAGCCTCACCGATGGTTCCGATGACGAGGCCGAGACGCACGCGGCGTTCTGCAATGGCCTTGTACTCGTCGCGAACCTCTTCTTCGGTGGTGTCCTCGTCAGCGAAGGTCTTGCCCTCGCCTTCCATTTCCCGTTCCAGAGCAGCCCAGATCTGTTCAAACTCCTGGTCGACCAGCTTCTGCGGCAGGTCAAACTTGTATTCTGAGTCCAGCGCATCAAGCATATCGCGTTTCAGCTTGGCTCCGGACATGTTGCCAAACTCATCCGCGATGCGTTCGTTGACCATTTCCTTGAGCTTGTCGACACTTTCCATGCCAAGTTTCTCAGCAAAGGCCTCATCGATGCTGGCAGCCTTGGGCTGTTCGATCTTGGAGACTTTCACATCGAATTCCGCCGGCTTTCCGGCCAGGTGTTCAACACCATACTCTGCCGGGAAGGAGACCGTGACGGTTTTTTCGTCGCCAGCTTTCGCACCGACCAACTGCTCTTCAAAGCCAGGGATAAACGAGCCTGAGCCCAGTTCCAGCGGCACATCATCAGCAATACCACCTTCAAACACTTCGCCGTCGACCTTGCCTACAAAGCTGATTGTAACACGGTCGCCGTCCTCGGCGGCACCCTTGGCGCGGTCTTCATAATCCTTGTACTGGCCGGCAATGTTTTCCAGCGCCTCGTTCAGATGTTCTTCGGTAACCTCAACCACCAGCCGTTCAACCTTCAGGTTCTTGAAGTCCTTGATTTCAATATCCGGGACCACCTCAAAGTTCATGGTGAAAGACAGGTCGGCATCACCGCTCATCACGGCCTGCACATCTTTTTCGTCTTCCGGCAGCACGATTTCCGGCTGGTAGGCTGCCTTGAGGCTTTTCTCGTTCAGGGCTTCGGTGCTCGAAGTTTCGATGGACTTCTGCACGACTTCAGCCATGGCGGACTGGCCGTACAGCTTTTTCAGATGACCGATCGGCACCTTGCCCGGCCGAAACCCCTTGATCTGGGCAGTGGCTTTCAATTCTTCCAGCCGCTCGTCTACACGAGCCTGAAGGTCCCCCGCCGGAATGACGACTTTAAGCTCGCGCTTGAGGCCTTCATTGAGTGTTTCGGTCACCTGCATGATGTTTGATATCCTTATAAGCCTTACATCAAGGGCCGACGCCGGATCCACCCGGACAATTCGGACCTTCAGTTAAATTCAACAGTCCCTGATCGTTTAGTCTCTGGTGCGGGCGGAGGGACTTGAACCCCCACAGCTTTCACCGCTAGAACCTAAATCTAGTGCGTCTACCAATTCCGCCACGCCCGCTTGAAAAGACCGGCGGCGCGCCTTTACCAAGCGCGCCGTACGTCAGCAATCGCGCCGGTGTATAGCAAAGCATGTGCCGGGATGCCAGAGGTTTAGGGTCAGGATCTTTAATCTTGTTCAACAGCCGCTCAGCTCACTGCAGTGCCTGCATGATCTCCTCGGCAGTTGCATGGGTTTTGACAGCGCCGCGCTCGTGCACAAACCGCCAGGTTTCCCGACCGTCGGAACCGAACACAACCATGGTCGGAATACGCTCGATGGTGCCGAATGCCGCTGATATCTCCGGGCTGCCTTCAATCAACGCAAACTGCGGCGTGGTGCGGGCGATAAACCGTGCCATGCGGGCCGGATCCTTCTCGCCGCCCCAGGCCTCGAACAGGTTGATACCAATGAAGGTCACCGGCCTGTCGCCAATGGCAGCCTGAACCTTGGCCATTTCATCAAACTCGTTGGTGCATGGCGGACACCACGAGGCGAAGAAAGCCACAACCACCGGCCTGTCCTGAACGCTTGCCGGTTCAAACTGCTTTGCGGACACATCCAGCGTGCGTGCATCTTTCAGGCTCTGCAGAGCCCGCAGACTATCGGCTGCCAGCACCACAGGTGCCAGCACAATCATGAACAGCGATATGATAAAGGCGCGTGTTTTCATCGGGATGGACCCTAACACAGCACATTCGGCAGGCGCGCTCACAAAACTGCGAGACAAAGATTACAAATCGTTCAGACTCGCGAGGGCCGCAGGTATGCAGCCGGGCAAGTCCTCGGCTATCAGTCCGGGCCCGAACCGGCTGGCCGCGTCACCGTGCAGCCACACGGCACCGCCTGCCGCTTCAAATGCCGGAACACCTTGTGCCAGCAAGCCGAGACAAAGGCCCGCAAGGACATCACCGGATCCGGCCGTGGCGAGCGAGGCAGGCGCATTGGCATTGATGGCGCAGCGTCCGCCACTGTCGGCGATCACAGTATCCGGCCCTTTCAGCACAACCACCGCGCCACTTGCTTTTGCAGCCCCGGCGGCACGCTCGCATTTTGAATCACCGGGATCACATACGCCACTGAAAAGCCGGTCAAATTCACCTTCATGCGGGGTCAGGATCACCTGCCTGTCCGGCTTTGCCATAATGGCACTGAAAAGCAGTTCGGCATTGCCCTTGAAACTGGTCAGGGCATCTGCATCCAGAACCACTGCACATCCGGCGGACAGAACGCTGAGGACCTGTTCAACAGTCTGATGTCCCACACCACAGGCGGGGCCGATACCACAGGCAGTTATGCGTTTGTCGTCCAGCAGCCTGGAAAGCTCACGTGCATTGTCGGCCTTGCGCAGCATGATAGCCGTCAGGTGGTTTGCCAGGACCGGCAGCGCGTCTTCACATGCCGCCATTGTCACCAGCCCTGCCCCGACCCGCAGCGCCGACATGGCGGCAAGCCTCGCAGCTCCGGTGTTCCAGGCATTGCCGGATACCATCAAGGCGGAACCGCGGGCATATTTGTGAGCGGCAGCATCCGGCACCGGAATGGCATCTGCGACTTCATCGGGCGCATTGAGGCGGCAGCTCGCATCAATGGCGTCCAGCACGTCATCGGCAATGCCGATGTCCACCACATGCAACGCGCCGCGCCGGCTCCGGCCCGGTTCAAGATAGTGCCCCGGCTTTGCCCGAAAAAACGTGATCGTGTGATCGGCATCAACCGCAGTGCCGCGGATATTGCCTGATGCGCCGTCGATACCGCTGGGCATATCAACTGCGACGCGCACCGCATCGGCTTCATTGACCGCCTTGATCAATTCGGCAAGTTCGCCGTCAATATTACGCGACAGCCCGGCCCCGAACAGCGCGTCCACGACAAGCGCGGCGCCGTCCAGCTTGTCCGCATGTGCCGGCAACACCTCCCCTTTCCAGGCCTTTGCGGCTTCGGCTGCGTCGCCCCTGAGCAAAGCCGGTTCGCCCGCGAGCAGCAATTTGACCGGCCAGCCGGCCTCAACCAGCAGGCGGGCAATCACAAAGCCATCGCCGCCATTGTTGCCCGGCCCGCACACCACACAGACCGGGCACGGCTCGCTCAGGGTTCTAATGAACTCGGCACAGGCAAGCCCGGCCGCCTCCATGAGATCGATGCCGGGCACGCCCGCTTCTATGGTGAGGCGGTCGGCTTCATACATCTGTTCCGGTGTCAGCAGCTCGTTCATGGCCTGTGAGCTTAACCCACTCAGGAAGCCTTTGTCGCCTTGAGTTCAGCGATCTCTGCCCGCAGGCTGCGCACTTCCGTCAAAATGCTTGAAACTTCCTTGTGCAGGTCCGCCCGATCAGCCTGGGCTTCGGCCTCATGTTCTTTCTGCATGGCGTCGACAATCACGCCGATAAACAGGTTCAGCACAGTAAAGGACGTCACCAGGATAAACGGCACGAACAGCGCCCAGGCAAGCGGGTACTGCTCCATCACCGGACGCACAATGCCCATGGACCAGCTTTCCAGCGTCATGATCTGGAACAGTGAATAGGCGCTTTCGCCGAGCGAACCGAACCATTGCGGGAACGAAGCAGCAAACAACTTGGTGGAGATCACCGAGAATATGTAGAAGATCAGCCCCAGCAGCAGCACGATTGAACTCATGCCGGGAATGGCGGCCAGCAGCCCGGTGACCACCCGCCGGATCGCCTTGATCGTGGAGATCAGCCGCAGTACCCGCAGAATCCGGAAGGCCCGCAGCACGGAGAACGCGCCGGTTGCCGGCATCAGGGCAACCGCCACGATGGCAAAATCGAATATCCGCCAGGGATCACGCCAGAAGCCCCTGAAATCGACAATCAGCCGTGCCGTCACCTCAGCCACAAAGATGGCCAGTATCGCCCTATCGACAAACATGAGAGCTTCACCGAACCGGCTGGTCCACCAGGGGCTTGTTTCCAGACCCAACGTAATGGCGTTGAGCACAATCAAGCCGACGATGACTTTTTCGAAACGAGCGTGATTAACGAGACTGGCGAGACTTGATCGAAGCATGACGGGTATCTTCTCGTTGGTTTGGTGAATCCACACGAACGTCAGCTATGTGATGCCTGATCGCAACGCCGTCAACCGGGTTAATCCGATGAGTTGTCAGGCAGGCTGATTTGAAGCGGTCAAGATGCTTCCCCCGCCAGCTTTCAGACAGATTGCAAACCGGTGTTTTGTGCCTCTTTTTTAGGCAACTGCACAATATTTGACACCACACCTTCAGCGACCAGATTCAACTGACAAGTCCAAAGCGTTGTTTAAGATAGACAATGTTGTGTCCGGGGGATTGGCACGGCTCATGCAACCCGCGAGTGTTAACAATCTTCGCGGCGACACAACTGAAACCCGTTAATTCACTGTTGGAGGCAGAATGAAAAAGATCGAGGCTATCGTCAAACCGTTCAAGCTGGACGAGGTGAAGGAAGCCTTGCAGGAAGTCGGCCTGCAGGGAATCACCGTTACCGAAGCCAAGGGTTTCGGTCGCCAGAAAGGTCACACCGAGTTGTACCGAGGTGCTGAATACATAGTCGATTTTCTGCCAAAGGTGCGCATCGAAATCGTGTTGGACGACGGTCTTGTCGAACAGGCGGTCGAGGCCATCATGCAGGCAGCGCGAACCGGGCGCATTGGTGACGGCAAGATTTTCATTTCAACCGTCGACGAGGCAATCCGGATCCGGACCGGTGAGACCGGCGTGGAGGCCTTGTAGCCAGACCAGCCACGATCACAACCCGACGCAAAGCAAATTCGTAAAAACCACCCCTAACCCAACTTAACCGAAAGATGACGAGGGCAAACAGATGGCCAAGACACCTTCTCCTGTTGCAGGAGCAATGAAGTACCTGAAAGACAACGACATCAAGTATGTCGACCTGCGCTTTACAGATCCGCGCGGGAAAATGCAGCACGTGACACAGGACATCTCGACGATTGACGAAGATGTGTGGGCCGATGGCCTGATGTTCGACGGGTCATCGATTGCCGGCTGGAAAGCCATCAATGAGTCCGACATGGTCCTGATGCTGGACCCGGGCACCCTGCATGTCGATCCGTTCTATGCCCAGAAGACCGCAGCCGTGTTCTGCGACATTCTCGAGCCAGGCACCGGCGAAGCCTATGAGCGTGATCCGCGCACCACAGCCAAGAAGGCGGAAGCCTATGTGAAGTCGACCGGCATCGGCGACTCCATCACGGTCGGCCCGGAAGCGGAATTCTTCATGTTCGACGACGTGCGCTTTGCAGCCGATCCCTACAACACCGGCTTCAAGGTGGACTCAACCGAACTGCCGTCGAACATGGATGCCGAATATGAAATGGGCAATATGGGTCACCGCCCGCGCACAAAGGGCGGCTACTTCCCGGTAAACCCGGTTGACTCCGGCCAGGACATTCGCGGCGAGATGCTGGCGGCCATGGCCTCCATGGGCGTCACCGTTGAAAAACATCACCACGAAGTGGCTGCTGCACAGCACGAACTCGGCATCAAGTTCGAGACACTGACAAAGTGTGCCGATCATCTGCAGATCTACAAGTATGCCATCCACAATGTCGCGCATCAGTACGGCAAGTCGGCAACCTTCATGCCGAAGCCCGTGTTCGGTGACAACGGTTCCGGCATGCACGTTCACCAGTCGATCTGGAAGGGCGGCAAGCCACTGTTTGCCGGCAATCAGTATGCCGACCTGTCGGAAACCTGCCTCTACTATATCGGCGGCATCATCAAGCACGCCAAGTCACTGAACGCCTTCACCAACCCGTCCACCAATTCCTACAAGCGTCTGGTGCCCGGTTACGAGGCCCCTGTTCTGCTGGCGTATTCGTCGCGCAACCGGTCGGCCTCGTGCCGTATTCCGTGGACGGCATCACCGAACGGCAAACGTGTCGAAGTGCGTTTCCCCGACCCGACCGCCAATCCATACCTGGCGTTTTCCGCCATGGTCATGGCCGGCATGGACGGCATCATGAACAAGATCAACCCGGGCGACCCGATGGACAAGGATCTTTACGACCTGCCGCCGGAAGAACTGAAGGACATTCCGACAGTATGTGCGTCGCTTCGTGAAGCGCTTGAGTCCCTGGACAGTGACCGGGAATACCTCAAGGCTGGCGGCGTATTCTCCGACGATCAGATCGATGCCTATATCGACCTGAAAATGGAAGAGAACATGCGTTTCGAAATGACGCCGCACCCGGTCGAGTACGACATGTACTACTCGGTCTAGAATACACACAATTGGTCCGGCCGCCTCGGCCGGGCCAACTCATCGGGCCGGTTTTTGCTGTTTCGCGCAAAAACCGGCCCTTTTACATGGCGGCACCCTTCGCCATTAACCATTCGGTAACCAGTACACGTCCTATACTTCGCAAATGGGTTTCTGATTCTGGAAACGGGGTGCGAAATGGACAGTTTTTCTAAATTCGGCATTTGCCTGATCTGTATGCTGGCACTTGTTCTGCTGGCCGTCACACCAGACAGCGCAACGTCTGCCGGCATTGACGCCGGCCAGCCGGCAGCCCTGCACGGCAAGCACTAAATTCAGGCCGGCCACTCCTGACAAATTGCATAGGCCTTCATGCAAATGGCTGCCAGGTAACGTTGCGACCTGCCGTTCGACAGTCTGTTCATGAAGGATGCCGCCGGAATTCACTGCAATTCCCGGCCGCGCAGCAGGTCAGGCCGATACCCAGGACAGACGGTCTTGCCAACGCATTGGTCATGCGGCAGTTTCCGCACTTGTGAAAACACACAGGCTCCTCATTCATGGCACATATTGACGGCAAGCGCTCCGAACTGCTGAGCGACTGGCGGTTGCTGTTGTTCGGCACGCTGGCGTCGCTTGCGTCCGCGCCCGGCCAGACGCTGGTCATCTCCCTGTTCAATGCCGACATCCGCGCTGCCTTCAGTCTCAGCCACAGTGAGTTTGGCACCGCCTACATGATGGCCACGCTCGCAAGTGCGGTTGTGATCCTGTGGTCGGGCAAGCTGATCGACCGATATGACCTGCGCATCGTGTTCGGAGTCACCACCATCGGGCTTTGTCTGGCCTGCCTGGTGGCCGGCAGCAGTACCGGCTGGCTCAGTCTGCTGCTGGCATTGTTCCTGTTACGCCATTTCGGCCAGGGCCTGATGAGCCACATCGCCGTTACGTCGGTAAACCGTTATTATCAGACAGTGCGCGGCAAGGCTTCGGCAATAGTCAATCAGGGTTTCACCCTGGCCGAAGCCACTCTGCCAATCACCATCTCTACCCTGATCGTCGCTATAGGCTGGCGTTACTCCTGGTATGTGCTTGGCCTGATCGCGGCCTGCCTGGTGTTGCCGCTGCTGCTGGCGCTGATCGCGGATCATCGCCGCCGCCACGGCAGGTACCTGGATCAGATGGCGCTTCTGGAGGCCGACACGACCAGCGAGGATTTCTCCAGATCTCAACGGCAATGGACGAGAGTCGACATGCTGCGCGACCCGCGGTTTTACGGTGTGCTTCCGGTGGTGCTGGCACCTGCATTCCTGAATACGGGGCTGATGTTTCATCATCAGCACATCGTGCTGTCCAAAGGCTGGGAACTGCAAACCTGGTACCTTCTGCTGATGGCATATGCGGCTTCTTCGATAACATTTTCCCTGCTGGCCGGCATCATGGTCGACAGGAACGGTGCGTGCTCCCTGATGCCGCTGTTCACATTACCTATAGTGATGGGTGGAGTGAGCCTGATGGCGGGAAACAATGAAGCGTGGATATTCGGTGTGCTTGTTTCATTTGGGGCTGCGGCCGGCATGACCAGCGCCGTGACAGCTCCGTTCTGGGCGGAAGTCTATGGCGTGCAGCATCTGGGAGCGATCAAGGCCGTTGCAACCGCTGTCATGATATTTGCCAGTGCCATGTCCCCTGCCCTTTATGGCGCCATGTTCGACGCTGGCATTACCATTCCGTCGATCGGCCTGCTCAACGTTGTTTTCGTGCTTGTCGCGTCCGGATGCGCGTGGCTGGCCCTGCGCAAATCATGAACGGGCAGGCCTACCGTCCGCCGGCAGATACCGGCCTTGACGTTATCCACCAGGATGACGACCTGCTGGTTCTGAACAAGCCATCCGGGCTCCTGTCGGTGCCCGGAAAAGGGGTCGAGCTGGCAGACTGCCTGGAAGCGCGGGCGCACAAGGTCCATCCCGGCGCACTGACGGTTCACAGGCTGGATCGCGACACGTCAGGTGTGTTGATCATGGCGATGAATGCCAATGCACAGCGCCATCTGGGCCTGCAGTTTGAGCGCAGGCACCTGTCCAAAACCTACCAGGCCGTTGTGACGGGCTGTGTGGAGGCGGACGACGGTGAAATCGACCTGCCGCTGATCGCCGACTGGCCGAACAGGCCACGGCAGAAAGTGTGCCACGATACCGGCAAACCGGCGCTGACCCGATGGCGCGTGATATCGCGCGGCGACATCTCCACCCGCCTGGAACTTGCGCCGCACACAGGCAGATCACATCAACTGCGCGTTCACCTTAAAGAGATCGGCCACCCGATACTGGGCGATCCGCTTTATGGCGACGCATCCACCGCAACGCGGCTCCTGCTTCATGCGCACACGCTGACGGTTCGCCATCCCACAGGCGGCGCGGTCGAAAGATTTTGCGCCCCGGTCCCTTTCTAGGCGGGCAGTTCTCATCATAGGATAGAGCGTGTCATTTCCGAAAGGCCGCTTGCCATGCAGAACAAACCCGCAATTTCATCGTCTATTCTGGGGAAATGGCAGCGAGTGGTCGACCTGATGTCCAGCGTGACAAAAGTGCCGGCCAGTCTGATCATGAAGACCAGCGCACCCCGGCACTCGGTGCTGGTTGCAAACCACACGGACGACAACCCTTATGAGGTCGGCCAGTCTTTCGTCCTGAATGAAAACCTGTATTGCCAGGGGGTGCTGGAGGCCGGAGACGAGCTGGTGGTCACCGACGCCCGCAAGCAGGCCAGATGGTGCAATAATGACGATCTGGAATTCGGCATGACGTTCTATGTCGGCTATCCGTTGTACTGGCCGGACGGCAGTGTGTTTGGCACCATCTGCGTTCTGGACCGGCAGGAAAACGACCATGCGCTGGCGTGCCGGGACCTGATCGGAGAGTTCAAGGGGGTTGTGGAAACCGACCTGGCTCTACTGGTCGAAATCGAACGGCGCACGACTGTGGAAGGCGAACTCAAGACCACGCTGGAACAACTGGAAACCCGGGTGGAAAGACGCACAAGGCAACTCAGCGAAGCCAACACTGCGCTGCGGGTGTTGCTGGAACGGGTGGAGACGGCCCGCGCTGAACAGGACGCTGATCTGTTGCGCCAGATCGACAGCCTGATCCTGCCACAGATATCCCGGCTGAAATCGCAGATCGCGGATAATCCGGCCGCCGGCGCCTATCTGGCCGTCCTGGAGTCCAACCTGAAAACAATCACCTCACCCCTTGCCCACCAGATGGTATCCGCACTTGAGCCGCTGACACCTACGGAATCCGAGATTGCCCAGATGATCGTGCAGGGTCGAACCACCAAGGATATTGCGCGGATCATGTCGCGCGGCACCAGCACCATCGATTTTCATCGCAACAATATCCGCAAGAAACTCGGCCTTGGCCGGCAACCGGTCAATTTGCGCAATTACCTGTCTTCGCGCCTGCAATAGCGTCCGTACTATGGGGATTGCCCCCATATTCCCCCCCTAGTTTACCCATAGGAACGCCCTGTTGGATCACTGTTAGGCTTTTGCTGCCCCTGCAACACGGCAGGTGGCAGACGGCTCAACAGGAGTAACGATTATGGACAAAAAGGATCTTAAACCCACCTTGCTGAACGGTCACAGGGACCAGTTGGCGCCCGGCCTGTCGCGCCGGTCTTTCTTCATGGCCGCAGGTGCCGCCGGCGTCGGTGTTGCCGCCGCTGTCGGCAGTTCGAACAAGGCAGCAGCGCAATCCACTGACTGGACCCAGTCCGGCAACAACAACCACATCCTCGAACTGCAAGCGCAGAAAGACTTCCCGGCCGGTGAAGTGACCATCGACTATTATGGCCACTGCGCGCTGAAAATTACCTCACCTGGCGGTGCTTCCATCCTGCTTGATCCATGGCGGGACGATCCGTCCGGTGCCTGGGGCCTGTGGTTCAAGAACAAGTTCCCCGAAACACTGGTCGACATCACCATGTCGACACACACCCATTTCGACCATGATGCCATCGACCGTCCGCAGTCGACCATGGTGCTGGACCGGATGGCCGGCAACTTCGAGTTTGCTGACCTGAAGATCACCGGGATTGCCGACAAGCACGCCTGCGTGGCACCTGGCTGGTATCCATGGACTGACGCGCTGAAAGAGTTTGGTGTCGATGCCTGCCCACCCAACAATCCGGGACACATGGACATGGTGACCTATGTCATCGAGACAGGCGGCATCCGCACCCTGATCTGGGGTGATAACCGGCACAACCCGCCGGAGGAATTCTGGGCGGCGATCGGCAAGATCGATGTCCTGACGCTGCCGATCGACGGCTCGCAGCACATCCTGTCCTATGACCAGGGCAATGCCATCGTCAAACGCCTCAAACCCAAGATCGTCATACCGACCCATTACCTGGGTGAAGCAACCACCTACACATTGTCGACGCTGCAACCGGCAGACGAGTGGGTCAAAGGCCAGAAGAGCTTCAAGATGCTGGATGGACCTTCCATGAAACTTGCAGCCAGCGACGTTGCCGGCATGGACCGCGAGTTCATGTATTTCGGGTCCAATGTGCAGACGGCCTGAGCGGTTGCAACAAACCATTGGTGGGCGGACCGGGAAACCGGCCCGTTCGCCCTTTCGGTCTATTGTGCGGGCCACCAGTCGGGCGGTATCAGCCCGGTTGTAACGCCATAAAGCAGTGCTGAAACAGTCAGCACCGATACCGCCGTTGTGACCAGAACACAGGCGGTGGCGCGCTCAACCCAGACACCATATTGCTGGGCCATGACAAAGACGTTGGTCGCCGTCGGCAAGGATGCCAGCAGGACGGCGGTAAACACCCATACCGGTTCAAAGTTGCCGACATAGCTCAGCACGAAGTACATGGCGGCGGGATGCACGACCAGCTTGATGGGTACGATATAGCCCAGGGCCAGCGGTATGCGCTTCAACGGGCGCAGGGCCAGCGTGACCCCCATTGCGAACAGCGCACACGGGGCGGCTGCCTGAGCCAGATAGTCAATCAGGCGTTGCATGGGTTCCGGTGCCGGTAACTCCAGAACGGCGAAACCGACGCCAACCACCGTCGCGATGATAAACGGGTGAAACAGTATCTTTCGAAGGACATCGACAATCAGTCGACCCACAGATTGCTTCTGCTTGCCGGAGACCGCAATCAAGGCCGGCGCCAGGGCAAAGTGCAGGATATTCTCAAAACAGAAAATGATTGCGACGGGAATGGCGGCCTTTTCTCCCAGTGCCAGGATGGCGATCGCCGGGCCCATATAGCCGATATTGCCGTAGGCTCCGGCCAGTCCCTGTATGGTGCCCTCGGCAATATTGCCGCGGCTGGCGACAAGCCCCAGCACGAAGGTGAAGATGAAAATTCCGTAGGTCACCAGGATGTTGGAGGCGATGAATTCCCAACTCGCCAACTGGTCAACCGGCGTCTTGGACAAAAGCTTGAAGAACAGGGCCGGCAGCGCGATGTAGATGATGAATGTGTTGAGCCAGCCAGCCGCCTCAAGCGGTTGCCGGGTAATGCGCGCAGTCACGAAGCCAATCACGATCAGGCCGAACAGCGGCAGTATCAGGCCCAGAATATTCAGCATGCACGAGCAGTCCGGTGTTGGATTAGAAGGCTGAAGCCCTGAAGGCTTAAGCGAAACACCTGAAACTTGCAAACGCACCGATTGCAACCCTCTGATGCGTTTAACGTTTCCACATTGGCCTTAATCGGCAAGGCTGATAGGGTTACCGTCAAGACAGTTCTCAACCCCCGTTCCGAGAGACCCAATCCATGACATCTTCACGCACCACCCAGGGCCGCGGCCAACTGTATGACACCATACTGGACACCATCGGCGATACGCCCTGCATCCGTATCAACCGGCTCGCTCCCGAGGGTGTCCGGCTGTATGTGAAGGCCGAAGCGTTCAATCCGGCAGCGTCGGTTAAGGACCGCCTCGCCGTGTCAATCATTGAAGAAGCCGAACGCTCGGGTGCATTGAAGCCGGGCCAGACCGTGGTCGAGGCGACCAGCGGCAATACCGGCATCGGCCTGGCCATGGTGTGCGCCGCCAAGGGCTATCCGCTGGTGGTGACCATGGCGGAAAGTTTCTCAGTTGAACGGCGCAAGCTGATGCGGTTTCTCGGTGCCAAGGTGGTGCTGACACCAAAGGCTGAAAAAGGCTTCGGCATGTACAACAAGGCAGTGGAACTGGCCGATGCAAACGGCTGGTTCCTGGCCAGCCAGTTTGAAACCGATGCCAATGCAAAAATCCACGAGAACACCACCGCGCGTGAAATCATGGCCGACTTTGACGGTGACCGGCTGGACTATGTGGTGACCGGCTATGGTACCGGCGGAACCGTTTCCGGCATGGGTCGGGTGCTACGCAAGGAGCGTCCAGATACAAAGATCATCCTGTCGGAACCTGCCAATGCCCAGCTTATCGGATCCGGCACGGTGCAGGGCCGCAATGATACCGGTCAACCGGCGCATAGCCATCCGGCGTTTGAACCGCATCCGATCCAGGGCTGGACACCGGATTTCATTCCGCTGGTGCTGCAGGAAGCCATCGACGGCAAGTACTATGACGAGCTGATCCCGGTTGCAGGACCAACAGGCATGGAGTGGTCGCGCAAGCTGGCGCAGAGCGAAGGCATTTTCACCGGTGTCTCCGGCGGCTCGACATTTGCCATTGCCGTGCAGATCGCCGAGACGGCACCGGAAGGCACCGTCATCTTGTGCATGCTGCCGGACACCGGAGAGCGCTACCTGTCATCGCCGCTGTTCGAAGCCGTGCCCGATTACATGACCGATGAGGAAGTGGCCTTGTCGCACTCCACACCCGGGTATCAGATGGCTGCTGAATAACTATCCGCACGGCCGGTGATCGAAATCGAGGCTACCGGCCGAGGTTGGCGAGGTTTTCCACTGTCTCGTCGGCGGTGCGCACGGCTGCTTCAAAGCGCTCTTCGTAGTTTTCCATGCGCCTTTTTGGCTCTTTGTAAAACGCGGTCAGCTTGACCAGCCTGATGAAGGTTGAATTCATCACCCTGCCCCAGAACCGCATCGGACGGTCGAAGTCGAAAATCAGGATCACCCGTTCCTCATCGGTATCGTTCCAGACTTCGTGGGTATAGGTATCATCGAACGTGAATGCCTCTCCGGGCTGCCAAACACAGATTTCGTTTTCCACCTGCATGCGGCACTTTTCTGCGTCCTTTGGCACGATCAGGCCGAGGTGTGAACGCAGTATTCCCGACGTGACGCCTTCATGGCGCGGAATGTGATATCCCGGCGCGAGGATTGAAAACCAGGCGCTCTGGATGTTCGGCACCTTGTCGAGAAGGCTCGCGGTCACCGGCGCTTGGGCACAGTTTCTGTCCAGCCGCGTCCCGAACCCATACAGAATGAAAGTGCGCCAGTTCTTGCCTTTCGAAATGCTGCTCTGGTCCGGGGACACTTCATGAAACAGCGGGACGGATTCCCGGTGTTTCAGGATTTCGGTTACCTCCGCATGGATCGTCTTCCACTCCTGCTCGAAATCCCTCAGCAGCGGAAACTGGTCCTTTTCATACACCGGAACCGTGGGCACAAGCGACTGCCGGTAAAAGAAACTCCGCAATGCCCGTGTCACAAAGTGGCCTATCCTGTGGACAGCCCTGGCGCGCTTGTGCCGCAACCGTGCACCCAGGCTCGCCTTTCGAACCGGTTGTTTTGTAGCCATGACCTGGTACCTGCCTGATCGTTCCCTGCAGGGAATATATGCATGAGAAGCAGCGGTAAATCCAGTTGTATATGATTGCACAAACTGCACTTCCGGTATGGTCACTGCATAATGGACGGGCCTGTTCAGGCAAAACCAACCCCTCAATCATGGTATCAACAGCAGACGTGGCGTGTTATCCAACAGCTGCAAGGAAATGAACTTCTCAAAACTGGAAACTGCAATGACCAAGTCTGAATACACGCCGCCGAAAATCTGGAAATGGGACCAGGACCTGGGAGGCAAATGGGGCAGCCTGAACCGGCCGGTTGCCGGCGCGACCCACGACCATGTGCTGCCTGTCGGAAAACACCCCTTGCAACTGTATTCCCTGGCCACTCCCAATGGTGTGAAGGTCACCGTCCTGCTGGAGGAACTGCTGGCGCTTGGCCACTCCGGCGCCGAATACGATGCTCATCTGATCAAGATCAGCGATGGCGATCAGTTCGGCAGCGGATTTGTCGCGGCAAACCCGAACTCCAAGATCCCCGCCCTGATGGATCACAGCACCCCGACACCGATCCGGGTATTCGAGTCCGGCGCAATCCTTTTGTACCTGGCCGAAAAGTTTGGCGCGTTTGTACCCGAAGACACAGCCGGGCGGGCCGAGTGCCTGTCATGGCTGTTCTGGCAGATGGGCAGCGCGCCCTATCTTGGCGGCGGCTTCGGCCATTTCTATTCCTATGCGCCGGAAAAATTCGAATATCCGATAGACCGGTTCGCTATGGAGGTAAAACGCCAGCTTGACGTGCTCGACCGGCACTTGGCGGATAACGAGTTCATGTGCGGAGACGACTATACGATTGCCGACATGGCCATCTGGCCCTGGTACGGCGCACTGGTTGCCAACCGCGTCTATTCGGCTGCCGAGTTTTTGAGCACGCATGAGTACACCAATGTCATGCGCTGGAATGACGAGATTGCGGTGCGCCCGGCGGTAAAGCGAGGACGGATTGTAAACCGGGTATCAGGCAGGCCGGATCAGCAACTGCACGAACGCCACGACGCCAGCGATTTTTACACAAGAACGCAGGACAAGCTGGAAGCGGCTGAGTAATCCGCAATCCGAGTACCTGGAAAATGTTATGACATGTTCGACGTCATGAAAGTAATCCTGAATGTGACCACAGCTCAGCAGTGCCTTGTGTTGTGTCCTGTGAATCTGGTTCCCGGATCAGAATTGCACTACCGGAAAGGTAAGCGGGCGTGAACGCGCAACAGACGGCTTTTTTGGTTCCGGACTTCTTATCTGTGACCTTGGGCATGATCGTGTTTTTCCTTGGGGCATTTCTGACCCGGAAAATTGGTTTCCTGCGCAATTACAATATCCCCGAACCGGTGTCCGGCGGCATGGCAATCGCGGTGATCACATGGGTCGTGCTCGCCGTGACAGGTGTGAAAATCACTTTTGACCTGGCCACACGCGATGTCCTGCTGGTGATATTCTTCGCAACCATCGGGTTGAATGCACGCATCTCCGACCTGATCTCCGGTGGTCGCACCATCGCCATACTGGTTGGCCTGACGGTCGGTTTCATCGTCGTCCAGAATGTGGTCGGGCTTGCAGGAACGATCCTGTTTGACCTGCCCAGACCGGTTGGCGTGTTGCTCGGATCGGCTTCGCTGATTGGAGGACATGGCACCGCCATTGCCTGGGGCCCGACCATCGCACAAGGCACCGGCTTTACTGCCGCTGCTGAAGTCGGCATCGCCGCTGCAACACTCGGTCTCATCGTGGCGGCATTGATGGGAGGACCCATTGCCAAGTTCCTGATCGACCGCAACCACCTGCAAGCGAAAACTTCCGGCGACCATGTGGTTGGCTTGCCATTTGATCTGGATTCCGGTGCCGAGGCGACGCCTGATACAATCAACCACATCAGCCTGATGAGTGCCCTGCTCGCCGTCAACATCGCCATCATACTGGGTTACTTTGCCAACCAGGCAATCAGTGCTGCCGGACTTAAACTGCCCTTGTTTGTCCCTTGTCTGCTGGTCGGCGTTGTCATGTCGAACACGCTGCCCTACCTGCTGCCCCGGTTGCCGTGGCCTGCGCGTACCAATGCCATGTCGGTTATCTCCGATTATTCGCTGTCGGTGTTTCTCGCCATGTCCCTGATGAGCATGCAGTTATGGACGCTGGCAGGCCTGGGCGGACCACTGATTGGCGTACTCCTGTTGCAGGCACTCACCGCTGCAGCCCTGATCCTGCTGGTTGTGTTCCGCATTATGGGGTCCGATTACACAGCCGCCGTTCTGAGCGCAGGATTTGCAGGCTTCACCCTGGGTGCTACCCCAACGGCCATCGCCAACATGTCATCGGTGACAAAGCGCTATGGTCCCGCACCAATGGCCTTCATTCTGTTACCGCTGGTTTCCGCCTTTTTCGTTGACCTGGCCAACGCGGTTATCATCCAGTACTTCGCCGGCCTTTGAAACAGCCGTTGCTCGCGTACATAGTTGCCATCAAGTGAACTGCCGGACGTCCTATCCGGACTTCCTCAACCCGCCGAAGAATAGGTAGTAGCCACCGGGGACAAAGAACAGCGTCAGTAGGGAGGAAAATGTCAGCCCACCTATCATAAGGGTCGCCATTGGCTCAAACAGCGCACCACCGTTGATTGCCATGGGCATCAGACCAAGGATCGTCGTCAGCGAGGTCAGCAGAATTGGGGTCACCCGTTTTGTCGATGCCTGAACAACGGCCTCTTTCAACGGCAGTGTTTCGCGCTCTATATCGATCTGATCAATCAGCACGATCGCGTTGTTGATGATAATGCCGGCCAGCGAAATCATGCCAAGTATCGCAAAGAACGACAGCGGCTCGCCGGTCAGAAGCAGCGCAATCGGCGCACCGATAACGATCAGCGGAATGGTCATGAAAGTCAGCAAGACCCGCCTGATCGAATTGAACTGGAACATCAGCGCCGCCAGCATGATGCCCAATGCGGCCGGCATGCCGCCCAGTAGAAGATTATTCACATCGGCCGAGTTCTCGGTTTCACCACCAATGTTCAACTTGTAGCCTTCTGAGAGTTCAAGGCTGTCCAGGGTGGGTTGCAGCAGGTCCACAACCTGGTTGGCGGCCAACAGGTCGCTCTTTCCAAAAATCTTGATAGTGCGCACCTGGTTTTCCCGACGCAGTTGCGAGTACTCCAGCCGGGGCTGGAAAGTTGCGATCTGATCAAGCGATATCAGGCGTCCGCCGGCGGAGATCGACAGATTGGCCAAGTCTTCCAGGCTGTCACGAAACCCCTCCCCGGCCCGCACCACAATCGGGATCGACTCGGTCCCTTCACGATAGGTCGAATAGGTGGTACCGGAGAAGAAGGTGTTCATGATGTTGGAGATGTCTTCCGACGTGACGCCAAGTTCGCGGGCCTTGTCCTGGGCGATGTTGATGATCATCTTGAGGCTCTTGTTGCCCCAGTCGTTCTCGTTCTGGACAATGCCGGGTATGTCGGCAAAACCCAGCTCAACCTTTTGCGCCATATCCAGCAGCTTTTCCGCATCGGGACCGCTGATCTCTATTTCAACAATGCCTGACTCGCCACCACCCATCGACAGTCGTTTCACTTTGAAACGCGCTGCGGGATGGTTCTCCAGCAGATAATCCTGGGCGCGTTTTGCTCCGGTGACTGCGCCGGAAAACTCTTTGGTATTCACCAGAATGAAGGCGCTGGCCGGATTGGTATCGGCCGGGTTCAGGGCAAGATAAAATCTCGGGCCCCCGTCACCGACAAACACGGTGGTGTTGCGAACCTCCGGATTCGCCTCTTTGTCGAGCAGCCATTTTTCCACCGCCAGGGCCTCCTGCCGGGTACGGGCGATTGACGTGCCCTTCGGCATATCCAGATAGATCAGGTACTCAGCCCTCTCCGCCAACGGAAACATCTCTCTTTTGACCCCTGAAAACAGCGTCATCGAACCGGCGACCGCCCCATAAGTCAGCAGTATGATCACAGGTGCAAACAGCAGGCTCCTGGCGACCACAGTCCCGTACAGGCGCACGAGAAAGCCCTGCTTGCCGGCTGCTTTGTCGACCTTTTTCCTGGCAAACCAGACAGACATCGCCGGCAGAATGTACATGGCTGTGAGCCAGGACCCGAGCAGCATGACCCCGACCACTGCGCCAAGCGAGAACGCAAATTCGCCTTCGGTGCCTTCCAGGATCAGCATCGGTACGAACGCAGAAACCGTGGTTATGGAAGCAACACCCAACGGCGTAAAAAACTGCTTGCCGGCGGTAAGCGCTGCCTGCTTCGGATCGTCGCCCTCGCCTATTCTGCGTTGTATGTCTTCGACGACCACAAGGCCATTATCTACAAGCAGTCCGAGCGAGATGATGACAGCCGCAATGGAAATCTGTTGCAGGTCGATTTCCAGAAACCGCATTCCGGCAAGGGCAAAAGTGACGGTGAACGGGACGATGCAGGCTATGATCATGGAGGCCCGCAGGCCGAGGAATATCAGCAGCACCAGCACCACGACGACAAATGTCTGCGCCACATTGGACAGCGCATTGTTGATTGATACCGTGACATTGGTTTCCTGGTAGGTGGAGAACGTATAGGCAATACCGATAGGCTGTTTCTGCTCAAAGGTTGTGACTGCCGCCTGCAATCGCTTGCCGATCTGCTGGATGTCTTCACTGTCCGACATCTCGACGCTGACCATAACGGCAGGCTGGCCATTGAAGTAAACCGGCTTGGTGGCCGGGTCGACATAGCCACGCCTGACCGTCATCAGGTCTTTCAGCCGAACGAACCCGCTCAGTCCCTCGACCTTGGTTAGAATGTCGCCGACCTCATCAACTGACCCGAGATCACCGTTTGCCTCCAGGATCAGGGTTGTGCCGTTGGCATCGAGCTGACCGGCAGGCAGAATGACATTCTGCTTCTGCAGATCCTGCAGCACCTGCGGCAGTTGAACGCCGACGGCCGCCAGTTTGCGGGAGTCGATTTCCAGCCAAACGCGTTCTTCCTGAACGCCGAACAGGGAGACTTTCGAAACCCCTTCCACCGTGTACAGGTGAGTGCGCAGATCATCTGACGAGGACTTGATGTCGGCGTAGGAGAAACCTTCGCCAGTGACCGCGATTGTTGATATCGCCACGTCACCATAGTTTGTGTTGACGAACGGACCGATAGTGCCGTCGGGAAGGTCGGTCTTCACATCCTCCATTCGGTTGCGGATGTCCTGGAACACCGAATCCAGATCCTGCTTCGAAACGTTGTCATATGTGGTGAGCGTGATCACCGTGCTGCCGGTGGTGACCAGGGCATTGATATCCTCGATCTCGCCAATCTCGCGCGCCTTGCGCTCGATGGGTACGACGATCAGGTCTTCCATGCGGTCCGGAGACATGCCGGGAAACTGCGCCGTCACCTGGGCGTTGCGAATTGTGATGGCGGGGTTCTCGCGTTTCGGAATGCCGGCATACACCAGCAAACCCTGCACGATCAGTCCGATCATGACGAGAACGGTGAGGCGGGACTTGTTGATGCCGAGAGCGGTAAGGGAAGTCATGGCTCGCTCCTGCTACCTGGCATCCGGAAGCAGTTTGACTTTCTGCCCCTCCCGCAAGAAAGACACCCCGGCAGCAGCCACCCGCTCGCCCAGCTTCAGTCCCTCCACGATAATGATCGTGTTCTCCCTGACGCCGCCGACACTGACCTCACGCCGGTGCACGGTACTGTTGTCAGGGTCGAAGACAAACACCGTCGTCTTGCCCGGATCATCCGGCGACTTGCCATTGACCAGTTTGCCGTCAAACGGCAGTACCGACAGCGGCAGGCTGAAGCCCTGCCCGCTGGGAACGGTAAACTCCATGGCGACTTCCACGGCCATGCCGGCCTTGATAGACGGGTCGGTTTCATCGAGCTTCACAACTACCGGAAACGAGGAAACCGTATCGGCGCGCGCACCCAGTTCACTGATGTGACCGGCCAGAACCACGGACGGATTATCTGCCAGCCGAACAATTACCTTCTTGCCCACCACCAGCCGGTTGACGATGTCGAAACTGACCGAAAAACTCGCCTCAAAGGCGTTCGCCGCGTACAGGGTTGCCACTGGCGCGCCCGGTGACACGTTGGTGAAAGACTGAACCTCCACGGAATTCAGGATCCCGTCAAACGGCGCAATCAATGCCGCCTTGGTGAGGTTTTCTTCAGCTGTATCGAGGCTGCGTTTCGCCTGCAGAACCTGCGACGCGGTTGTGTCAGCTTCTGTTTTCGCTTCATCAAGTGCTGCCTGCGCAATGACCTTCTTGTTCAGAAGTTCTTCCTTGCGTTTGAGATTGGTGGCTGCATTGCGGGCCCGGGACTCGGCTTCCGCAAGCGCTGCCTTTGCGGTTTGAACCTGCAAATTCAGAGACTTGGGGTCAACTTCTGCAAGTACATCGCCCTTGGTGACCCGCTGGCCAACGTCAAGGTTCACCTCCTCCAGACGTCCAGAAATCTCGAAAGACAGTACGGATGTGGATGACGGTTGCAGCACGCTCGGAAACCGCCGCACGGTGGTTTCCTCCACATCCTTGATCAGCAGCGTCTTCAAGCCACGTACCGGCGGCTCAATACTTTCAGACGCCGTCTTCTCGTCGCATGCGACCAGAAGCAACATGCAACACAAGACAATTATCGACCGCTTCATTTGAGCTGACCCCGGTTTTGCGAGAGAATCCAATTTCATCAACACTGGCATTATCAGTCAGTTATGGCAATTGACTGACAAAATCCATCCGGCTTGGGTTGCTTCAAGCCCCTACCATTCCGCGCCATAACTGCACCCCGAAAAGCACCGTGAATGCCATCCCGGCAGCAAATAGCGCCCGGAGAAATCTCTTGCGCTTGAGCTCGCGGAGCTCGCTGACGATGAAGAGCTCACGTGCGCGCTCAATCATGCCATCTGCCTGCCCCAATTCGTCGAGATACGCTTGCGTTGAAGCATGCCTGCCGGGAGAGAAATACAGCAGCCCGCGGGACCGGCCATCCAGAGACGCCAGTTCGGCGGCCGATTTGCGAGTCGGATACAGGACAAAACCGAACAACAAGATGGGAAAGATAACAATCGTCCATCCGGTAATAACCAACAAGAGGTCACTTCGCTCCACCTTTGGCAAAACGTCCCCCAACCTGAAGACAATGCCAAGCGCAAAAATGTAGCCGACACCGACTATCTGCGCCTTGGTGTCATAAGCCCTGACGGTTTGCTGGGCCTCCTCCAACGCCTCCCGCAACAACTGGATTTTGTCAGAAGCAGAGTCCATTGAATCATGTGCCCGTGAGGTGTGTAGTGTGCAAACGGATTAACCTGTTTTCCGTGCGTAAACGGAGTTTGGATTAAGGCACGAAATGGGGGTACCTTACAAGTTGGCCGGACAACTGCGCGCATGGATTACCCGGTTACGGACCTGAGGCGCGCGTACCACAAGCAGGAAGCAGAACACCGAAACCGCCATGGCACGCGTTCAGATCACCAACAGTATCTGGCTCCTCGACGATGAACTTGAGGAAAAGTTCATCCGCTCGGGCGGGCCCGGCGGGCAGAATGTCAACAAGGTTTCAACCGCCGTGCAGTTGCGGTTCAATGTCCGCCTGTCGCCGTCCCTGCCGGAGCGGGTTCGGGAGAAAATCCTCAACAGTGGTGACAGCCGGCTGACCAATGACGGTGAACTCGTTCTGGTGGCCACCCGCCATCGCACACAGGAAGCCAACCGGCGCGATGCGCTCGAGCGCCTCAGGGAAATCATCAGGGACGCCGCCCACATTCCGCGCAGGCGGGTTGCAACAAGGCCAACACTGGGATCCAAAAAGCGCCGGCTGGACAGCAAGACCAGGCGCGGAACCATAAAGAAAAACCGGGGCCGCAAGATCGACCTGGATTGACCGGAGTATGGCGCTATTGCCAGACACCGGTTCTGGCCAGTTTGGGTGATTGCTCGATGAGCGATCCGCCCAGAGGCAAAACCGCACGGGCATGCACAACTTCATCCACAGCTACATCAACCAGCCTCTGTGCACCTTCAAACCCTTCGAGACGCCGCCCCTCCCAGACGATGCTGGCCTGTCCGGTCAACAGCAGCAGATCACCGGTGGCAAAATCCGGAAATGCCATGCCGACACGCCCATCATCTGCAATGTTGCCGAGCGTGTTGAAAATCCTGTTGCCGGAAAAGTCGGGAAACGACAGGACACCGTCCTCACCAACACTGACAAAGCCTGGCCGGCCGCCACGGTGCGATACATCAACACCGGAATTCGGCCGGCTCGACATGTCGCTGGTGCGCGATGCAATGTAAAACGTGTCTGCCTGCTCGATGAGAGCAACAGCGTCACTGCCGAGAGAAACAGTGCGCTCGGTTTCGCTGGCGGTTTGCGCAGCCCCGGTTTCGCGGGGGTCGACTGATCGCGTCTGAATATATTGCGGGCAGTTGCCGAAACTCTGTTCCACATGCACTGTAAAACCGTTAGCGCCGGCTTGCGAAACCGCGCCGTTCATCCTGTTGCGCCGCCGGGTCGGCAACTCGATACCCAGCAGCCCAATCTTGTCACCCACATCGGCCTGCAGTCCCAGTTCGCCGGCCAGCAGGGGCGCAGACGCGATCTGCAGCGTGGTTTCGTCCGGCGATGTTATGAAGCCGGGCTCCCCGAAACACAGAGTGCTCCAGGGTCTGCCCTGCTCATCGATCAGGCCGACAACCACGAAAGGCAGCTGCTCGAAAAACTCACGGTGCTGATCCGGCATGAACGGCCGGATCATCTGGCTCAGCCGGTCGGCAATTTTGCGGACACCTGCACGTTCCTGAACCGCGATCTCGCCGGCATGGTACACATTGTCGGTTGTCATGACCAAGTCTCCTAGGCCGCTTCCGGTTCGGGCGAGCGCACCATGCCGACGAACCGCGGCTGAGCTTCGATGCGTGCCAGCCATGCCCTGATGGCAGGATATGGCTCAAGGTTCACACCGCCTTCCGGCGCGTGGGAGATGTAGGTGTAACCGGCAACATCAGCTATGCTGATCGAACTGCCTGCCAGAAACTTATTGGACTGCAGATGCGGTTCCATGGTCGCAAACAGGTTGGAGGCCTTGGTTGTCGCCACCTCATAATCCAGCGGCAGGCCGAACAGCTTGATCAGGCGCGCGGCTCCCGGCCCGGCGGCAACTTCGTTCGCCGCGACGGACAACCAGCGCTGCACATGCGCTGCGGCAAGAGGGTCTTCGGGCAACCATGCATGTTCCTTGTCGTACTTCTTTGCCAGGTAGACCAGGATCGCGTTCGAGTCAGAAACAATGTCGCCATTGTCATCGATGACAGGGATCTGGCCGAACAGGTTGAGGTTCAAAAAGTCCGGCTGCTTGTGTGCCCCGTTCATCAGGTCCACGTCGACTTTTTCATAGGGAATGTCCAGGAACGCCATCATGAGTTCGGCGCGGTGGGCGTGGCCGGACACCGGCAAGCCATAGAGTTTGACCGGTTTGCTGGTGTCGGGAAAATGCTTGTTCATGATGATTTCCTGTTTTGGAGGTGTGGGGCGCGCAAGCTTTGTCCGGCTGTCAGTGCAGATCTTCGAATGTGTTTAATTACCGATCGGTACATATTGAAGTCAACATACTCGCGCAAGTTTTCAGCGCAAGAGGTAACTAGACACAAAATCGTGTATTAACGTCTCAGCTTTCCGCCATTATGGACGTAGGCGCGTGGCCCAGTGCACGGCATCTAGACATTTTTCATATTTCAAGTGTACAGATCGGTCACTCATGGAGTTATCAAATGCGACCATCGAAACGGGATGAACTGGTTCACAAGGCCCTGCAGGCGTTCTACCGCAACGGCTTTCATGCAACCGGCATGGACATGCTGGTAGCGGAGACCGGCATATCCAAAACGTCGATGTACAAGCATTTCCGCACCAAGGAGGATCTCATCCTGGCGGTGTTGCGCCTGCGCGATGAAATTTTCCGCAATCGGGTCTACCGTCGGATCGAGGAACTCGCCGACACGCCACGCGACCAGTTGATCGCCATGTTCGACGAATTGCAGGAGTGGTTCGAGGATCCGGACTTCCGTGGATGCATGTTTGTCAAGGCATCATCGGAGTATCAGGACCGCGATCATCCGATCCACAAGCAGTCAGCCGAGCACAAACGCATGCTGGAAACGCATTTCGCAGGCCTCGCCAGGGCCGCTGGACTGGCGCAGCCTGAACAACTGGCGCGGCAATTGCTGCTGCTCGCCGAGGGGGCAATCGTCACCGCCCACCTTAAACATACCGAAAGCCCGGCCCACGACGCCAAGCAGGCAGCACTGGCGCTTGTATCAGCGCACGAAAACAAACCAGAGCCCTTCACCCTTAAATAGAAGCGTTTGATGGCACCAAATCGGTTCACTCGGCTAGGCGCAAAGCGAAGCGCGATGTGGTGCATCGGGCAAGCTTTGCAACAACGCCGATGGACTGATTTGGTCCACCGAAGGCCGGTTTTCTACGCCCGCTGGACTGCGTTACGTCTCCCTTGTGGTCAACCAGACCACGGCGGAAGCCGTGCCTTGCCAGCAAACGCAGAAAATCGGTCAGACGATTCTATTTAAGGGTGAAGGGCTCTAGATCAGGCCGTTCCGCGCGCAGGTTTGCCATTTTTGATGGTGAAGATCATGCCGTCGAGCAATTCCGCCAGGTCCGGCCTGGCAGCGGGACCGTTGGAAACAGCGGCGATCTGAATGCTGCCGTCAGGACGCACGCAGAAAATACCGGGTTCGGCGAACCTGCGGTCGGTCTCGTCCGGGCTCAACGGGTCGGATACATAAAGCCCTAGCTCGCGCATCTGGGTTTCAGTCAGGTCGTATCCGATATCGAAAGACCAGCCGTATTCAGCCTTGTCGGCGGCGGCCTTTTCTTCAGGATCGGCTGACACAACGGCAATGTCGAAGCCGGCAGCTTCCCAGTCGCCCTTCATGGCTTCAAGCCTGTTGAGGTATTTCTTGCACCGCCCGCAATGCTTGCCGCGATACACGACAAACAATGACCAGCCATCGCGCATGCCACCCACATCTATCGATCCACCTCCCAGTTTCGAAAACGACATGGCGGGCAGCGGGCCACCGGCAGCAGGTTTGTTTGCAGACATTGTTGTTCCTTATGTCATCGTTTGGCCTGGTTGAACTCAGGCAGCCCTGGCCTGAACCAGTTCCGCGTCCAGAGTGACAGTAAGCCCATCCAGTTCGGTTGAATAGATCAACTGGCATGACAGCCGTGACGTATCTGCCACCGTCGGAACCTCGTCCAGCATGGCATCCTCGTCATCGCGCGGTTCGTGCAGTTTTGCCTGCCAGTCGCCGTCCACATAGACATGACACGTGGCACACGCGCACGCCCCGCCGCACAGACCTTCCATGGGCAGCCCGTGCTCGCGAATGATCTCCATCACCCGCCAGCCTTCAACCGCTTCCAGTTCATGGGTCTTGCCATCCTGG
This sequence comes from uncultured Anderseniella sp., assembly GCA_947488295.1. GTDB lineage: Bacteria > Pseudomonadota > Alphaproteobacteria > Rhizobiales > Aestuariivirgaceae > Anderseniella. Next base: position 254,351 of record CANKYU010000006.1, on the reverse strand, counting down.
TCGATCACATTGATCACGCCCATAGTCTTCAAACTCCGTTTTGTTGAGTACGCACCAACCGTCCGTCAGTGCCTAAGTGAATGCCGCATTCGGTCTTGTCCTGCCCGGCCCAGCGCCCGGCTCTCGGCTCATCTGCAGAGCCGCCAGCCCTGGTGCAGTCAGCACAACCGATTGAAAAATAACCCTGCTCGACCAGCGGATGAGGCGGCAGGTCATGTTGTTTCAGGTAGTCGGCAATGGCGCGCGCGTCATAGCCGGCAAGCGGCTCACCCTTCACCCTGCCCTTGCCGTCACGGCTGACGGAGACTAGATCGCCTCGACTTGCGCCGTGATAGCGCTTGCGCCCGGACAGCACGGCATCGAACCCCTCAAGGGCGCCTTCAAGCGGCCGAACCTTGCGGATATCGCAACAGGCATCCGGATCAGTCCCGGACAACGAGCCCTTCGGGTCAAGCCGCGCGACGTCACCAGCGTCAGGCCTGATGATGCGGACATCTTTCAGACCCAGCAGGTCAACTATCCTCGAGCGGTAGTAGCCGGTATGCCAGAAGTGCTTGCCGGTATCGAGGAAGATCACCGGCATGGCCTGATCCACACAGGCCGCCATGTGCAGAAGCACAACGGATTCTGAACCGAATGACGACACCAGCGCCAGCCGGTTGCCGAAATCCGAATGCAACGACGCGACAAGCGCTTCGCCTTCCAGCCCGCGATGACGGGCAAGATCGTGGTCTCTGGTCATGGGTTCAAAACCGTTTTTGCCAGCTATCCGTAGTGCGGCCGATCCGGCCGGGCGCCTGCTTCAGCGAAAGGGCGCGTAGCCAGGCCTCCCGTTGCATAATCGCGCTGATAGGTTGCCGGCACCGTATCAGCATGGCGAACCCACTCGTCCAGCGGGAACCGGTCAGATACTTCGAAGCTGTCGACACCCGACTGCAGCAGGAACCCGTACTGGTCCGGCAGGAAACTGCCGCGGGCGCGGATGGTACCGCCGAAATGGTCGGTATGGCGAAGGCTGCGGGCCTGCGAAAACGCCCTGCCGTCGGCAAAACCGGGAAAGTTCAGCGTGACGATGTCCAGCCGTTCCAGATGCGGGGTGAGCTGCTCCACATCGACATCGTTGGGCACATCGACACCAAGGCCGCGATGATCGGCCGGCCAATCAGCCAGCGCCTCGTCCAGACGGGCAAGCGGCACGATGATCATGCTGCGGTCGGTGGCGCTGTCGCCATCGTGCAGATGGCTCCAGGCGTCATCAACGAAGGCGTTGTTTTCAATTACCGGCATAAAGAGCCTCCTTGAAGGGGGCCGCACCCAGGCGGCGATAGGTGTGCAGGAATTCCTCGCCCTGCTCACGCACGGCCAGATAGGTGTCGACCACAGTTTCAACCGCGCCAGCGATGTCATCAGCGCCGAATCCGGGGCCGAGGATCTTGCCGATCGATGCGTTTTCCGCGGACGAGCCGCCGAGCGTGATCTGGTAGAATTCCTTGCCTTTCTTGTCGACGCCGAGAATGCCGATATGGCCGACATGATGATGGCCGCAGGCATTGATGCAGCCGGAGATATTCAGCTTCAAAGGCCCGACATCATGCTGCTTCTTGATATCGGCGAAACGGGTTGAAATCTCCTGCGCCACCGGAATCGAGCGGGCCGTTGCCAGTGCACAGTAGTCCAGGCCGGGACAGGAGATGATGTCGCCGATGAGGCCGATATTGGCTTCCGCCAGGCCCAGTTCCTTCAGCTTGTCCCAGACCTCGATCAGGTCTTTCGTGCGCACATGCGGCATGGTCAGGTTCTGCGCATGGGTGACGCGCACTTCACCGAACGAGTATTCATCGGCAAGCTTCGCCACCGCGCGCATCTGCCCGGATGTTGCATCGCCTGGAATACCGCCGGTCGGTTTGAACGAGGCGTTGACGATGGTGTAGCCGGGCACCTTGTGGGCCGCCGTGTTGGCCGCAAGCCACTGGCGGAAACCGCGATCGGCGAGTTTCTTTTCCTCGATCTCAGGCACAAAGGCGGCAAGGCTCTCCCATGCAGGCGGTGCGAAATACGATGTGATACGCGCCAGCTCGCGGGCGTCGACCTCGATAGTCTCCTTCGGCGCCTCGGCGAACTCCTTCTCCACAGCAGCGGAGAATGCTTCCGCCCCCATTTCATGGACCAGGATCTTGATCCGGGCCTTGTACTTGTTGTCGCGCCGGCCGATCAGGTTGTAGACCCGCATAACGGCGGTCAGGTATGGCAGCAGGTCGGCTTCGGCCAGCCAGTCGCGCACGGTAACGGCGACCATGGGTGTGCGCCCCTGCCCGCCGCCGACCAGCACTTCCCAGCCACGCTCGCCCTTTTCATTCAAATGCATGCGCAGGCCGATATCGTGCACCCGCACAGCTGCCCGGTCGTTGGGCGAGCCGGTCACGGCGATCTTGAACTTGCGCGGCAGGTAGCTGAACTCGGGATGCAGGCTCGACCATTGCCGGATCAGTTCACAAACCGGGCGCGGATCGGCCAGTTCATCGGCAGCCGCCCCGGCGTAAGCGTCGGTCGTTGTATTGCGGATACAGTTGCCGGACGTCTGGATGGCGTGCATCTCGACGCTGGCCAGCCTGTCCAGGATGTCGGCTGTTTCTTCCAGTTTTATCCAGTTGTACTGAATGTTCTGGCGCGTGGTCCAGTGGCCATAGCCGCGATCATACTTGTCGGCAATATCAGCCAGCACGTTGAGCTGGCGCGAAGACATGGTGCCGTACGGCACAGCAACCCGCAGCATGTAGGCATGCAGCTGGTGATACAGGCCGTTCATCAGCCGCATGGGCTTGAATTCATCCTCGGTGATGGTGCCGTCGAGACGGCGCGCCACCTGGTCGCGGAACTGGGCGACACGGGCGTCGACGAAGTTGCGGTCAAACTCGTCATAGCGGTACATGTTGGGTTCGGGCGTAACGTGCACGTTCATTGGTCCACAACCTCGCTTGTTGAAAATCCCTGCGCCACTTGTGCAAGATCTGCACGCACTGTCGGGCCCAGCGCCCTTATGCGCTCACGGATGTGTACCGGGCGCACAGCTCCGCTTTCGCGCGACACCTCAACGAGGTAGGCCCCCATGACGATGTTGGCGTGTTCATCCTTTTGCGCTTCGCCGAGCGCCACGAAGCCTGTGTCCTCACACTTCAGCACAGCTGCGTCGTCGATGCCGCGCACCCATTTTTCATCAGGTGTGCGAAACACCGTGTCGCCGGACAACACCTCGTTGGCGGTCACCACGTATTCACTGCAGTCTTCGGTTACATCGTTCATGACGCGATCCTTTCTTCTGCTGCGGCCTGCGTCTCAATCTGGGCGCCCAGGAAGTCGGAGCGCGCCGGGTCGAGGCCGACATAGATGATGGCGGGACCCTTGATGGCGCCGAGGGCGAGGGTTCTGGTCAGCGTGGCAATGGTGCCCACCGCCGTTTTCTGGTCGGCACGGGTACCGTTTTCGACCACCACGACGGGCGTGTCTTCTGCAATACCGGCGGCCAGCAGCTGGCCCTGTATGTGGCCCGCCTGACGTACGCCCATATAGATGGAGAATGCAGCGCCCGGCTTGGCCAGCGCAGACCAGTCGTGGTCTGCCGCGCCGTCACCTGCCGTGCCGGTCATCACGGTGAAGCTGCGGTTTTCACCGCGCCAGGTCAGCGGCAGGCGAATTGACGCGGCGCAGGCCACGGCTGCCGTGATACCCGGCACGACATCGACCGGAATACCGGCTGCAACGAGAGCCGCCTGCTCTTCACCGCCACGGCCAAACACATACGGATCGCCGCCTTTCAGACGCACAACACGTTTACCCGCTCTGGCATGCTCGATGAGGATATCGTTGATGCGCGTCTGACTGACCGACAGTTTGCCCGGCGCCTTGCCGACATCGACGCGTTCGGCATCACGGCGCGCATATTCCAGTACACCGGGTCCGACGAGACGGTCGTACACGATGACGTCCGCGTCCTGCAGGCGGCGCTGGGCCTTCAGGGTCAGCAGGTCGGCATCGCCGGGACCGGCGCCGACAAGTGATACCGAACCGGCTTCCTCGCCCCGATCAGCGGACAGTGCGTCATCCACAGATGTCTGGAAAGCAGTTTCAGAATCACGCTCGAACGCGGCCCGGATGCCGCCAAAGAAGAACGAACGCCAGAAGTCGCGGCGCGGGCTGCCCTTGTCCAGAACACGTGCTACGCGTGGCCGCAAGGCTGAAGCCCGGTCCACCAGCTCGCCGACGGACGGCGGCAGCATGGCTTCCAGGTGGGCCTTGATGCCCTGCCCCAGAACCGGTGCCGCCCCCTCGGTGCCGATGGCAATTGTCAATGACCCGCGATCCACTATGGACGGCGTCAGGAACGAGCACTTGTCCTGCCTGTCGACCACATTGACCGGAATATTGCGCTCGGTCGCTGCTGTATGAACCGCTGCCTCTTCCGCCTCGTCCAGACCACAGGCAAACACCAGCGACGCACCGTGCAGGTCATCGGCATCGAAGTCGCGCGACAACAGGCAGGCGCCGGCAGCATCGATCTCGGTGGACAGCTCACGCCCGGCAAACGGCGTAATGACAACGATCCGCGCCGGTGTCTTGGCCATCAGACGCAGCTTCTGCGCGGCTTCAGCCCCGCCACCGACGATAACAACGGTCTTTGCTTCAAGGTCCAGAAACACCGGATAATAGCGCATGATTTGGTCACTCCAGTTCGTTCGTTAAAACGATCAACAGGAATGACATATAGAACTGTTCGTTAAAAAGAACAAGTCGTTCTTTTGTGACAATCAGGTGGCGTAACGCAGATGTGAGGAAAGGCGGGGCCTGCAGGGGAGCCGTTTCAGTGAATCACTCAAACTTTATATTCTTTGTTCAGAGTACCTTACGCAATTGGTGAACAGACTGACAACCGGATGACTTGGCCCGCCAGTAGAGGGAGCTTGAGACATTGGGCGTTCCGCTGAAAGACATGAAGCCACTCAAGAGCGACAACATTCGTCCGGGTCCGGCATTCTGGCTGGTGCTGATTGTCATTGGCGGCGCAACGCTATGGCAGAAAGCAAGCACGCCGCCGAAACCGGTTGCAGCCCCCAACACCAGCGATAACATCCCGGATCGGTCGCGCTGACCCTGACTGCGCTATGCCCCGGCGCTTGCTGGAACCGAGTTCAGGCATTGAACCAAGTTCATGATAGTGATCCGCTACTTCAAATGGCCCTTAAAAGAAACCGTACTGGCTGGGGGGAGTGAGGCTCTTCAAAAGCACGGCTGGCGTGCGACCTAGCACGATCGCCATCACATGATGGAATGCCGCTTTCACCGCAGGAATTAAGACGCTAGACCTGAGCGGACAAGCATCCACTTACCCGAAAGCCCGCCAGCCATGTCCTTCGTCATTCCAGAACCTGTCCGCACCACCCTGCCCGTTTCAGGCACTTCGGACCGTTTCCCGGTACGCCGGGTCTATTGCGTCGGCCGCAACTACGCCGCGCATGCCATCGAGATGGGGCATGACCCGGACCGGGAAGACCCGTTCTTCTTCCTCAAGTGTCCGGAGAACATCGTCACCGCCGAGGCGAACGGCGAGATCACATTCCCTTACCCGCCTGCCTCGAATGATGTTCATCACGAGATTGAAATGACCGTGGCACTGAAATCCGGCGGGCGGGACATTGCGCTGGATGACGCGCTTACCCATGTCTATGGCTATGGCGCGGGTCTCGACATGACACGGCGTGATCTTCAGGGCGAAATGAAAAAGGCGGGACGCCCCTGGGAGATCGGCAAGGCATTCGATCATTCAGCCCCCATGACCAGCCTGGTGCCGGTATCGGACATCGGTCACCCGGACGCAGGCGACGTATGGCTCAAGGTCAATGGGGAAGTGCGCCAGCAGGGAGACCTGAACCAGATGATCTGGAAGGTACCGGAAATGATTTGCTATCTGTCCGGCCTGTTTGAACTGGCCGCAGGTGACCTGATCATGTCGGGCACACCTTCAGGTGTCGGACCCGTCGTGCGCGGTGATCTCATGGAAGGTTTCGTGGAAAGTGTCGGCGGGTTTCACTGCAAGGTGGTCTGAAGGGCGTTGGCGAGATTTACGCCCCAGCCGAGCGGGTTGATCCAACCCATTGCCCAGGCCGCGTTAATGACTACTCCAGCGGACAGATCCGCGATTATCACCCATTTTCCGACGTTGAACAGTTTGTAGAGCATGCCGAGCCTTGTGCCTTTTTGATACACCATCGCTACGTCCCGTTAAGAACCGAGCAAGGTGCAGGCCAGTTAGACATCGCACCGTGTGTTACCCAGAATTCTCGGCATTTTGTTTTATATCGCTCACGCAAGCAGCCTTCGGCTGCGCTCCGCGGGGGCATGCTTCGCATGACGCGCAGTCGCGCTTGCCTCGGCACTGCGTGCCTCGGAAGGGTATTCACCAATACGGTTGTACGGGGTCGGAGAACGGCCTGAGCGGAGCGAAGAAAGCTGTTCGACCACCAAAAAAAACAACTAGGCCCGACCGGGCCTCGGGCCGGTCAGGCCCGCCCCCGCGGAGCGCAGCCGAAGGCTGCTTGCGTGAGCGCGCCAAGAAACTGCTCGACTGCCGATACTGCCAGGAAGCAAAGAGTGCCTCAGCACTCCGGCAGGTTTACCGCGAGACCGCCGAGGCTGGTTTCCTTGTACTTTTCCGACATGTCCTCGCCGGTCTGGCGCATGGCTTCGATGCAGTTGTCCAGGGGCATGAAATGCTGGCCGTCGCCATGCAGCGCCAGGGACGCGGCCGATACTGCCTTGATGGCGCCCAGCCCGTTGCGCTCGATGCATGGCACCTGCACCAGGCCGCCGACCGGATCACAGCTCATGCCCAGATGATGCTCCAGAGCGATTTCGGCGGCATTTTCGATCTGCTCATTGGTACCGCCCAACGCCGCGCACAGCCCTGCCGCTGCCATGGCGGCCGCTGATCCGACCTCGCCCTGACAACCGACCTCAGCGCCTGAAATGGATGCGTTGTGCTTGATCAGGCCGCCAATGGCTGCGGCGGTGAGTAACATCGTGCGCAGGCCCTCATCAGTGGAGCCGATGCAGTGGTCGCGGTAATAACGCATTACTGCCGGCATGACGCCTGCGGCTCCATTGGTCGGCGATGTCACAACCTTGCCACCGGCAGCATTTTCCTCGTTCACCGCCATGGCATACACCGACATCCAGTCGTTCGCCACATGCGGCTGCGCCATGTTCGACCCGCGCTGTTCTATCAGGCGTTCATGTATCTTCTTCGCACGACGGCGCACATTAAGACCCCCGGGCAATGTACCTTCTTCACGCAATCCCCGGTCAATGCAGCCCGACATGGTTTTCCAGATACCGTCGAGCCGCTGATCAAGCTGTGACGGATCAATATGAGCCTTCTCGTTGGCGCGTTTCATTTCGGCAATGGTCTTGCCGTGTTTCGCACCCAAAGCCAGCATTTCCTTCGCCGTGGAAAACGGATACTTGTAGCCGGCCTCTTTCTTCGCGGTCTTCAGACCCGCCGGTGTACGGTCCAGGTCCGCCAGTTCTTCTGCCGTCAGGATGAACCCGCCACCGATGGAGTAATAAGTGTCTTCCAGTCGCAACGCACCTGCGGCATCGAATGCCCGCAGCACCATGCCGTTGGCGTGGCCTTCAAGCGGCGGACCGTAATCAAAGATCAGGTCCTCATCCGGATTGAACTTCAACGGATCGAGCCCGTCAGGCTTGACGGTGCGGGTCCTGGTAACTTCGGCCAGAGCAATTTCAGCGTCATCGGGGTCAATGGTGGCGGGCTCAAAACCGCACAGGCCCAGTATGACGGCCCGGTCCGTTGAGTGGCCTTTGCCGGTAAACGCCAGTGAGCCATGCAGCGTACACGTGACGTGGGCAGGCGCACCGGAGCCAGGAATGGGCGTCCTGCCGGACCGCAGGTCATCCAGAAACCGGGCCGCCGCCGTCATTGGTCCCATCGTATGCGACGACGACGGACCCACGCCAATCTTGAAGATGTCAAATACGGATAGAAACATGACGACTCAATTTACTTTATTGAAATGCACCAAGCACACTATGTTTGCACCAACTGCCGTTCCAGCCGTCACGACATTCAAGTCAGGAAACAATCATGGCTCCAATACTACGGTTTGTTTTGTTTACTCTACTGGCTGTGTACATAGTTTTCTGCATTTACACACTGGGTATGGCAATTAACAACTCGGCGCCAATCGCGTTTTTTCCAGCCTGGTTATTGAGCATGCCCTGGTTCCTGTTTTTTGGAGAACCTGCCATGTCATTGTTTGCCGATGACTCCAAAGAAACCGGAATGATTATAATTTTCGCTGCGTGTATGACCCTGAATGCCGCCTTCATTTTACTGATCTGTATTGCCTGCAGCAGCAAAAGCCAGCAACACAACAAGACCGATTAAGCTCACCGTGAAAATCCAGGCTGGCGAACATCGATCCGTTTCCGGCACCTCAGATTAGTAGCCCGTTCTTGAACAGGCACCATTCAAGTTACGACACCATACCGGCAGATCACGCCATGCCCGGCCCGGTCAGTGGGCATAATCAGAGCCTTCACCATCCAGAATGGCCTTCAACTCGCTCAGATGACAATCCGCCTGGCCGGGATAGTCCTCGATCTCGCGGGCGGTTTTTTCCGCTACTTCGTCAGACAGCACTTTCAGCTTGCGGCCGGTCCACAGGGCCTTGATGTAGGTTTCGGCGGCGCGTTCAAAATAGTACATGCGGTTGAACGCTTCAGCGACGGTGTCACCAATGACCATAATGCCGTGATTGCCCATGATCAGGACCTGTTTGGATGGATCCGACAAGTGGCTGCAGGCGCGCTCGGCTTCTTCTTCAAACGCAAGACCACCATACTCGTCATCGACGGCATAGCGATTGAAGAATACCGCGCAGTTCTGATCGATCGGCGGCAGGCCGGGATCATCCAGCGTGGCCAGAACGGTTGCGTGAATGGAATGCACATGCATGGCCACGCGGGCATGCGGGCACAGCCGGTGAAGCGCGCCATGCAGCCCCCAGGCGGTGGGGTCCGGCGCGTCCGGCCGGGTCATGGTATCAGGATCATTGGCATCGATCAGCAACAGATCAGACGCTTTGATGCGCGCAAAATGCATCTGGTTGGGGTTCATCAGGAACTGCGTTCCGTCATCGTTCACCGCAACGGAAAAGTGATTGGCAACACCTTCATGCATGTTCAGCCGGGCGGTCCACCGGAACGCAGCGGCAAGGTCGACCCGGGCTTCCTGATGGTCGAGGCGGTTGGGACGCAACGGCGTGGCGGCAACGGTCATCGGCTTGTCTCCTTGATGAGGTGTTGGACCAAAGGATGTTTGAAATTATGCCGGCCTGCAATGAAAAATGCATCAGGCCTTCGAAGTTTTCAGTCCGGTCCGGTGGCCGGTTTCTCTTTCCGATCGAGCGCGTACCGTGCAGCCCCCCGGCCCGCTGCGCGCCCGGTGGCAAAACAGGCCTGCAGCAGGTAACCGCCGGTCGGCGCGTCCCAGTCCAGCATCTCGCCGCACACAAACACGCCCGGCAGCTTGGCCAGCATGAAGTTATCGTCCAGTTCGCCTGGTGCTATTCCACCGGCAGACGAGATCGCCCGGTCGATCGGTTGAATACCCGTCAGTGTCACCACAACGGTCTTGAGGCTGTCGGCAAGGGCTGCATCCGTGTCCAGGCTTTTCCAGTCAACCCAGTCACGCCATACGGATATTGCCTGCGGTGACAGCCCGGCAGCCTTGCGCAACCTGTTAGTCAACGATTGCTTGCGGGGCACTTTTGCAAGCCTCGCAGCCAGCTGGGCCGCATCAAGGTCCGGGCGCAGGTCCAGCTGCAGATCAGCTTGATCCGACGCCGCCAGCACATCACGCAACTCGCGCGACAATGCATAGATGGCACCGCCTTCAAGCCCCGACTGGCTGATCATGGCTTCGCCGTAAACCGTTCGCCCGGCCACAGTCACCGCGATGCGTTTCAGCGGCGCGCCGGCGTGGCGGGCAATGGTCATGTCAGACCACCGGCAGTTGACACCCGCATTGGATGCGGCCAGCGCAACGACCTTTATACCCTCAGCCGACAGAACGGGCACCCAGTTGCCGTCTGCGCCGAGGCGCGGCCAACTGGCCCCGCCAAGGGCCAGCACACACACATCCGCGCTGATGGCCGAGCCATCCGAAAAACTCAGGGCACCGTTCTGGTCCCAACCGGTCCAGTGCTTGCGTGTTTCCAGAGCAACCCTCTGTTCATTGAGGTCATGCAGCCATGCCCGCAGCAGCGGCGACGCCTTGAAACTACGGGGAAATACACGTCCTGACGATCCGACGAACGTCTCTTCACCGTGACCATCAGCCCAGCCACGCAACGCGGCCGGAGGGAACTCCATGACAGATGGGCCCAGCCAGGCCGACGCGTCAGCGTAGTGCCGCAGAAAATCATCAATGGGTTCGGAGTGGGTCAGGTTCAGACCACCCCTGCCCGCCATCAGGAATTTGCGGCCCGCAGACGGCATTCGGTCGAAGACCGTTACCTGAAGGCCTGCGCGTACCATCACATCCGCCGCCATCAACCCGGCAGGACCAGCACCGATTACCGCACCGGTCAAGGCGGCGCCGGTATCAGATGGCATAACCGCGCTCGAAATACTCCTCTGCAAGCAGCCGGTAGATCTCCACGTCATGGGCGCGGTTGAGACCGGTCGAACCCGGCATCACAGTGCGTTGCATGGCAAATCCAAGCTTGCCGGCAATGCGGGCAGACGCCAGGTTGGGCGCCATGACCTTGCACCACACCTCGGTTGCGTCGAGGCGCTCGATGGCCATCGCACACAATATTTCTCCCATCATGGTGCCGGCTCCGGTATCCCAGACCGAAGGATCAACGCCCCAGCCGACCTCCGCCGCGCCACCGCCAAGCAGCCAGATAAAACCGTCGGCAATCAGTTCCCCGGTTCCAGCATCAACCGCACACAGTCTGAAATGTCGGCGATTGCGGGATTTCTGCCGGACCAGATGGCGTTTGAGCACAACGTCGATTTCCGCCATCGACTGGAATTTGACAGCCAGCCAGCGATTGTATTCCGGCGTCGTCATGAAACGCGCCAACGCCACCGCATCGCCAGCCTGCCACTCGCGAAAGCTGAGGCCGGGCATCGTCACTTGTGGCAGCAACAGTTCGGTTGACACGGGCTTTGTCCTCGCATGAAATATTGCACCCTGACGGGCTTCGAAAAGATGAGCCTAACCGCTTCTGTCGACATGGTCGAGGCAACTTTCACCTTCATTTGCATGTCGCAAAAACGCAGTAGTCACAGACAACCGAGCAACCCGGAAATCACGCCGCTTACAGCAGGAAAAAGCCATGTCCAACAGTAGTGAACCGTCATTCAGCAACAAGGCAGAGGCTTTTGAAGCGTTTGACGACATTCCTACCCATACAGTGGAAACCGCAACGATCGGCGACGTCATCCAGCAGCGCTTTGGCCGGCGTGACGTATTGAAAGGCGCCTTGGCCGTCACAACGGTTTCCTACCTGATGGGTGGCGGCGCATTTTCAGCTTCGGCCGCGGCCGGCAACACGTCATCAATGTTTGATTTCAAAGAGCTGCAGGCAGGTGTTGATGCCAATCACCATATTGCAGAAGGATATCAGGCGGAGATCCTGTTGCGCTGGGGTGACGGCCTGTTTGAAGATTCAGACGTGTTTGATCCCCGGGCTCAAACAGCAGCCAGCCAGCATCGGCAATTTGGCTACAACAATGATTATATCGGCGTATTCAGGATTTCGGATCGTCCCGGCAATCTGCTGATGTGCGTGAACCACGAGTACACCAGCCCGGAAGTCATGTTTTCCGGCCTGACAGCCTCACCCAAAGACAATGACTTTGTGGAAATCACCGACCAGATGGTCGATGTCGAGATGGCCGCGCACGGTGTCAGCATCGTCGAACTCGAACAGCAAGACGGCAAATGGCGCCCCGTCACAACATCACCGCTTAACCGTCGCATCTCCGCTGCCAATACGGAAATGTCGGCAGATGGCCCTGCCGCCGGGCATCCACGGCTCCAGACCAGCGCCGATCCATCCGGCAAACGCATTATCGGAACCTTGAACAATTGCGCCGGCGGCGTGACCCCCTGGGGGACATACCTGGCTGCGGAAGAGAACTTTCACGGTTATTTCTGGACAGACCAGATGGAAGACAGGGACGGCAAGCAGGTGCGCCGGAAAAAGGGCCTCGGCGGCGATCAGGCGGACAGCTATGCCAGATATGGCGTTCCCGCCAACTGGTACAACTGGGGAGCGCACCAGCCGCGCTTCAATGTGGACAGGGAACCCAATGAACCCAACCGGTTCGGATGGGTGGTTGAAATCGACCCGTTCGATGCATCGTCCACGCCGGTAAAGCACACCGCTCTCGGCCGGTTCAGGCATGAAGGTTGTGAATGCGTCGTGAACAGTGACGGGCATGCCGTGGTGTATTCAGGCGATGACGCCCGGTTTGAATATGTCTATCGCTTCGTTTCCGCCGGCAAGGTGTCTGATGATCGCGAGGCCAACAAGACCCTGTTGTCACAGGGAACACTTTCGGTTGCCCGTTTCAATGCAAACGGAACCGTGGACTGGTTGCCTCTGATTTATGGTACCGGCGCGCTCGTTCCTGAAAACGGCTGGGAGAGCCAGGCACAGGTTCTGATCGATGCCAGACTTGCCGCGAAGGCCCTTGGCGCGACACCGATGGACCGGCCGGAAGATGTTCAACCAAGTGAACAGACCGGCAAGATTTACATCATGCTGACCAACAACAACAAACGTGAACAGGACCAGGTCGACGAGGCCAACCCGCGCGCCGAAAACCTGTTCGGCCACATTATCGAAATGACCGCACCTGAGCGCAACCATACCGCAGACCAGTTCACCTGGCAGATAATGATCAGGTGCGGCGATCCTTCGGTAGCAGAAGTCGGCTCATTGTGGAATCCGGCCACCTCCGCCAACGGGTGGTTCGGTTCTCCGGACAATTGCACGATCGATGGCGCTGGACGGCTTTGGGTCGCAACTGATCAGGGCAAGAACTGGCACAAGACCGGTAAGGCTGACGGTTTCTATGCCGTCGATACAGACGGTGACGCCCGCGGGACATCAAGACTGTTCTTTCGCGTGCCGCTGGGCGCAGAAATGTGCGGGCCCTGTTTTACGCCTGACATGGAAACGGTTTTCCTGCCCGTACAGCATCCCGGCACAGATGGCACCGAAGAGTTTCCGGGATTTGAAAGGGCTTCAACATTTGAGGACCCTGCAACCCGCTGGCCGGATTTCTCGGCTGACATGCCTCCGCGTCCGTCTATCGTCGCGGCACGGAAAAAAGCTGGCGGGCGGATCGGCGGCTGAAGAAGCAATACCCGGCAGTTATACTGTGCGGGAACCGCACACCCCGAAACCGGTTCCAGGATGAGAGGCGCTCAGACAGCCTGGCTGTTGTTCGTCAGTTTGAGGCAGGTGCGGCGCCTTGTTGCGATGCGAACGCACGTTCAATAGCCACTTTCAGTTGCAGCAAGGCCCTGCCGCGGCTGTCTCCCGGCGGCAACATCAGATAAGCCGCATTTACGTCTTTCATCGCTTCCGGCAACTTGTTTGTCCGGTAATACGTCGTCGCCCGATTGACAAACGCATTATAGTCGTTTGGATCAAGCTCGATGGCTTCGCCGAAGAATTTCAATGCGATGTCGTAATTGGCGAGCATGAAATGGTTCTTGCCCATCAGATTGACCGGGACTGAATTTTGCGGGTCCAGTTTTATTGCTTCTGCCAGGTCCAGCATTGCCCGGTCGTAATCGCGCTTGTTGAACAATGCCCGGGCGCGGGCAATGTGTATGTTCACATTGCCCTTGTCATTGTCGAGTGCAGTGGTCAGGTCGGCAATCGCATTGTCGAGTTGACCCAATTGCCGATATGTCACCCCCCGTGACGCGTAAGCATCCACCAACTGCTTGCCGCTCAGACCTGCGTCGATCGCCCTCGAACAAGACCCTATCCGTTCGAGTGCAGCGGTCCTGCCCAGACATTGCTCGATATCGCTTGCGGCCATCGCCGGTGACGCAGGCATCAGTACAGACATGAACAAGCCGGCAAACAGACCGGACTTCAACGACACTTTTCTAACCAACACGCTATCCTCTACGCCATCGTGGACTTCACCAGCCAATGTAACACCGGCAAACTAGAATGCACTGCCCAGCCCCCTCTCATGCGGCTTATTTGCGGAGAAACTTGGGCAACAGTCATATTTGCAATGCTACACCCTCATAGAGCAAGAAAAAAGGCCGGACTTGCGCTGTCCAGCCTTGTTTCCGGTCGTATCAGGTGAGGGCCGAAACCGGTTCGATCCTGGCTCGGCGCCCTGCAGGATAACCTACTTCAACGCCTGCGCTTTGCGGGCGGCATAGTCGGCCTTGATCTGCTCCAGCTGACCTGAGTCCAGCAGGTGCGCTGCTTCAGTCTCGAGGCGGTGGATCGCGCGAGCTTCACTGTTCAAAGAGATGCGCGTCATCAGCCGGGCAAAGAAGCCCTGTCCGTCGTCACCGCTACGATCCGCTGAATGAAATTGATTGATATGAGCTGTAACAGCCATGATTTTCTCCGTCTTTCTCTGGCAATGGCATCCACAATCGGGTGCCTTGATGCCTGTCTTGTAGAGGAAGATCGTGACTGTTTTGTTGCGTTGCAATGTAAAATGCTGCAACGCAGCAATGCCCGCGATGCATGACTCTCGTACGGGCAGGTCAGGACATGGTCTAAAATTGCGGCTCAAGCACCATTACTGTGGGTTTTGCCGGCAAATTGCTGGTGGACAAGGTAATGGATCGCTGCTGTTCACGACGAATGGCGAAGTCACTGCTGAGGTTGGCGACGAATTGTGAAAGGGAGTAATCGCCAAATGCATGCATTGGCAGAATCACTCGAGATCTCAGTTGCTTGATAACTCCAGCCATCTTGTCTATCGGCAGCGTCCAGCTTCCGTCGACCGGCACCATCACCACATCGAGCCGTCCTATCCAGCCGAGATGCCCTGCTCCCAGTTCGTGATGCAGGTGACCGAGATGGCCAATACACAAACCTGCAATCTCGAAGATAAAGATTGAGTTGGCATCCTTTTCAGGCGCTGCCCATCCGCGAATGTCCGTCGTGACGTTGCGAATGAGCACATCGCCTACTTCGAGATTGTGGCTGCTGCGTCCGCCTTCCGGATTCCATCCACGCAAGACATGTTCGATAGCCGGATCAGGACTATCAGTGTAATGGGTCTCGTGCGCCTTGTTCATGGTGACGACACGCGGGATACCCCGCCGGCCTGTCCAGCCGGCATAGTCAGTGGCGATTGTCACGCCACCGGGGCTTTCAATCCAGAAGGTTGAATGGCCGACAAAACTGATGCGCACATTGCCTGCGTCTGGCTCGCTCTGGACATTCGTCAAGTTGACAAACCGGGCCCTGGGCAGGTTGTGCGCAATGGCGAGGCAATTGCTGGGCACACGGGCTGCCCCGCCCGTCTGGGCGAGGCTCACTCCGGCAGACATCCATGCGGATGCGGCAAGCAGCATGATTGCAGCGACAAGCGCGCTGCACGACC
This sequence comes from uncultured Anderseniella sp., assembly GCA_947488295.1. Classification (GTDB taxonomy): domain Bacteria; phylum Pseudomonadota; class Alphaproteobacteria; order Rhizobiales; family Aestuariivirgaceae; genus Anderseniella. Next base: position 238,661 of record CANKYU010000006.1, on the reverse strand, counting down.
GGTAAACATGTCTCACCGAGCAGAGCCTCCAGCAACAGCCGCAGCTCCGACTTGAACTGCCGGGTTACGGCTTGGTGAGTTCAATCTTCGCCTTTTCGCGAAGCTCTTTAACAATGGCCTGTAACTTGTCGGCCTGCAAGCTGACTCGAATACGCTCCGAGACATCTTTCAACTCGGGAAACGCCTGCTCGCGCTCATCGACCTTCTTGATGACGTGGAAACCAAACTGGGTCTGTACCGGCTGTTTGGTGTAGGTTCCCTTTTCCATCGGAAACACGGCTGCTTCAAAAGCAGGCACCATGCGACCTGTACCGAAGAACCCCAGATCGCCACCGCGTGGACCTGACGGACCGGTAGATTTGGCTTTTGCCAGCTCGGCAAAGTCGGCACCCTTGTCAAGTTCCGCGATCACGGCTTCGGCCTCGGCTTTGGTCTTCAGCAGAATGTGGCTGGCCTGCACTTCCTTCTTGCCTGCAACCTGTTTTTTTGCCTCGTCATACCGCGCCTGGATGTCGGCGTCGGTCACCAGTTCGGCTGACCGCTTGCGCACAAATGCCTCGCGCAGCGCCTGTACCTCCAGCCAGCTGATCTGACGCTTGTATTCCTCGGTTTCTGCAACACCTTCCTTGCGTGCAGCGTCGGCCAGCAGGTGGGACTCAACCAGTATGTTGACGATGAAAGCCTGCTGCTGGTCCGGAGCGACCTGGTTCAAGGCGTCGCCAAGCGTCTTTCTGGCAAAATCCACATCCTTGGCTGTAATCACGTGGCCATCGACGGTTGCCAGCGTCTTTGCGTCCTGCGCGTGAACGGAAGACGCGCTGACAATTGCCAGTGCTGCAGCACCTGCAAGGCCTGTACGCAAAAATACGGAAAAAGACATCAAACATTCCTCTTATTATCATGAACCCTGAATTTGGCGCGGACCATGCCCCGGTTGGGAGAGCATTACAATTAAAGATTGTGTCATGTGCATGATCGCACGGCGTTCAACCGGGCAATCATCAACCGAAGTTCGTTCAGGGCAATTTCGTGAGAAACACCACGTCTTTGGAGATTGTTTCGCATTGCATCGCGAGGTTTTGAGCGAGAACCGCAAATGTGTGCTCCCGATAAAACACCACATGAGTGGGATCATGACGGTAGCGCCAGTTCTCGAACAACGCGTCATCCGTCTGAAAGATGGTCATCACAGCCAGCAAACCACCCGGCCGGAGCAATCCGGACAACCGTTTGAACTCGGCAGCAGGCAAGTGAAAATGTTCAACCGTTTCCGTGCACGTCACGAAGTCATAGGTTTGCGTCAGAGGAGACCTGTCGGTCTCGAAAAACGGATCAAAAACCGACATGCTGTGGCCGGACTCCTGAATCATTTCAGCAAGTGCCGGCGCCGGTCCGCAGCCATAATCCAGACCGGATGATGCCGGATGAAGCCGGGCCAGCAGCGGCTCCGCCAGTTTCGACAGGTAAGTTCTGTAGCCTGCATCATCCACCGCGTTTTCATGCGTGAGATAGTGGGCATGTTCTGCTTCGCGGCTCAGAAAGCGCGATGGGTCAAGAAACGTGGCCTGACAGACCGTGCAGCGATGATATTCCTTGTTCATGCGATCGATGAGCAGGACGCCGGTCGCATCACTGTCGCACACCGGGCAGTTCAGCGCAGCCATGCGGCATACTCCGGAACCCGCCCCTTCATATCCTCGTAGATCCAGACCATGCGGTCCATCTGCCATAGCTTGCCCACCACCGTGGTCACCAGCCCCAGCAATACGGCCCAGGGATTCAACATCCACAGCCCCCACATCAGCGGCACAAGGCCAAGCCCGGCCAGCACGCCAAGATATGAAGCCATGCGCGCATGGTGCTCGGGGATCGGGTGGGCATCTGCGTTCAACCAGACGCGTTCACCGAATGTGACCTTCGACATCCAGTTGTCGGTCGATGCCGGCCTGGCAAAAGCGCGCGGGTTCCAGAACGTCCAGACAACCAGCAGCAGGAACGGGACCAGGCACCACCAGCCAATCCAGACCCTTGACCATAAACTCAACGCCAGCAGCGGCAAGATGGGCATCCGGGTCCAGCCTGACCACGGGTTGGCATGCCGCGCCCAGGTCGCCTCGTCCATTGCCATCAGGCGTTCAAGCTGGTGTGCGATTTTCATAGCCAGCCATATGGTGCCAACCTGATCCGGATATCAAGCTAGAGTTCCGTGTTTCTGCGAACAACTTTCGCCTGAGCGTCAGGAACAGCCGCCTCGGTTTCGAAACCAGCTTTTTGAGGCTGAAACGTCCTTTCGTAGGCATCATCTATGTTGCGCCGCATGAACGGGTGTTCAACCGGTTCGCGCCGGCGCAGGAGCCAGTACCAGGCGACCTGGAGATAACCGCCGGGATAGTGATAACCGCCATTGCCGCGCAGGGTTTCCGCCTTGTCCCGCCGCCAGATACCCGGCAACTCGGACCATGACACATAGGGATGATTGTGGTGGACGGCATGATAATTGTTGTTGAGAAACAACAATCGCATCATCAATCCGGCCTCTATTACGGCTGTACGTTCGGCAACCGTTTCCTCAGCGCGATGTTCGATGAAGGTCCGTATCATCAGCAACGACATGCCGGGATATGACACAAACAGCCCGTAGGCCCACAGGGGAATGTCCAGCCAGACGAGCAGTGCTACGACCGGTACGACACCTGCGAAATGCATGATGTATGCCTGGACAATTTCCCTGTTGCCGGCACGCATCAGTTTGAGGTCATTGCGCCAGAAACCGTACAGGGCCAGGGCCGGACCGACCAGGATGCGGCCTGCCAGCGTGCTGTTGATGCCCAGCAGGGCCTGCATCAACGGGCTGGTGCGATGCCAGTCATGGCGGCTGAGATACCAGCTTTCGGGATCATCGTAGGGGTCCGTCAGCATGACATTGTTATGGTGGCGAAGATGGGTGTCGCGAAACCGCCGATACGGCACAAACAACCCTATGGCAGGAAACACGAGGGCCTCGTTGAACACGGCTGACCGGGTCGGATGGCCGTGCAGCGCCTCATGCTGAAGCGACGAGTGAAAAGTGGCCATCAATGCGGCCGGAACAATCCAGAACCATCCCAGCACATCGTGCCAGATGACTGCAGAAAGCCAGATTGTGTAACAGACAGCAAGTGCGACCCAAGTGGGCCATTCACGGGCTGTCCAGGTGGTCCCCAGCACCGACATTTCAAAAACAATCTATATACCGCACCGCCGTAAACCCGGCTGCTCGTGCGTGAAGCAAGGATAGCTCACATTTCCGTGATTGTCATCAAAATGTCAGTAGATAGTCACATTAGATATCCAGCTCGGTATCATCGACGAACTGGGCTCGCTCAGTAATGAAATTGAAGCGGTCCTCGGGCTTGTTGCCCATCAGTTCCTTGACCACACGGGCGGTCAGCTCGGCTTCACTTTGAGCCATCTGCACCTGCAGCAAGGTGCGTTTGCCCGGTGTCATGGTGGTTTCCTTGAGCTGCGCCGGCATCATTTCACCGAGGCCTTTGAAGCGGGAAATCTCCACCTTGCCGCGCCCGGTAAAGGTACTTTCAAGCAGTTCATCCTTGTGGGCATCGTCGCGTGCGTAGGCTGACTTGGCTCCCTGTACCAGCCGGTACAATGGCGGTACCGCCATATAAAGGTGGCCCTGGTCAATAAGCGATGGCATCAGCCGATAGAAATACGTGATCAGCAGCGAGGCGATGTGCGCGCCATCGACATCGGCATCAGTCATGATGATGACCTTGTCATAGCGCAAGTCATCCTCGCGGTATTTTTCGCCCATGCCACATCCCAATGCCTGCAGCAGATCGCCCAGTTGCTGGTTGGCGTTCAGCTTGTCGCGGGTTGCCGAGGCAACATTGAGGATCTTGCCGCGCAAGGGCAGGATGGCCTGATTTTTCCGGTTTCGCGCCTGCTTGGCTGAACCGCCGGCTGAATCACCTTCGACAATGAACAGTTCGGAGCCTTCCCGGCCGGAAGCTGAACAATCGGACAGCTTGCCCGGCAGGCGCAGCTTGCGCACCGCGGTCTTGCGGCCCACATCGCGCTCGGCGCGGCGGCGCAGACGGTCCTCGGCGCGCTCGACCACCCAGTCCAGCAGCTTGTCCGCCTGGGCCGGATGGCCCGTCAGCCAATGGTCAAAATGATCCGATATGGCCTTGTCGACGATGCGGGATGCTTCTGCCGTGGCCAGTTTTTCCTTGGTCTGGCCCTGGAATTCCGGTTCGCGGATAAACACCGACAGCATGATGCCGGCAGACGACATAACGTCATCGGTGGTAATCACCGATCCGCGCTTGTTGCCCGACAGTTCAGCATAGTTTTTCAGCGAGCGGCTCAACGCAAAGCGAAGCCCCTGCTCGTGGGTGCCGCCTTCAGCAGTGGGAACCGTGTTGCAGTAGGATGAGACGAACCCGTCAGCGCCGCCAAACCAGGCAACGGCCCATTCGACAGACCCGTGTCCGCCTTCCTTTTTCACCTTGCCGGCAAATATCTCGTCGGCCACCCGGGGACGGCCATGGATGGCTTCCTCGAGATAGTCCTTCAGTCCGCCGGGAAAATGTAGAACGGTTTTTTGCGGCGTGTCGTCCTTGTCGGTCAGGTGAACCGGGTCAACCGACCAGCGGATTTCGACACCACCGAACAGATAGGCCTTGGACCGGGCCATCTTGAACAACCGCGCCGGTTTGAACTTGGCGCCTTTGCCGAAAATCTGTTCGTCAGGTTTGAAGCGTACCCTGGTGCCGCGCCGATTGTGAACCTTGCCTTCGTTGGATATCGGACCCTGGGCGTGGCCGCGCGAATAGACCTGGCGATACAGTATCTGATTACGGGCGACTTCAACTTCCAGTACTTCGGCCAGCGCGTTGACCACCGACACACCCACACCGTGCAGTCCGCCGGAAGTCTCGTAGACTTTCGAGTCAAACTTGCCGCCGGCATGCAGGGTGGTCAGAATGACCTCCAGGGCGGACTTGTCCTTGAACTTGGGATGCGGGTCGATCGGGATTCCGCGGCCATTGTCAGAAACGCACAGGTAGCCATCCGCGTCATACTCGACCTCGATAAAGGTGGCGTGACCGGCAACGGCTTCATCCATGGAATTGTCGATGACTTCGGCAAACAGATGATGCAGTGCCTTTTCATCGGTGCCACCAATGTACATGCCGGGACGGCGGCGAACCGGTTCCAGGCCTTCCAGCACCTCAATGTCGGCAGCGGTGTAGCCTGCCTCGGCCGCCGGGTGCTTGGGTTTTCGTTCAGGCGAAACAGCAGAGGCAGCCGGTACCGGCTTTGCAGCAGCGGGTGCCGCCTCGGTGTTGCCAAACAGGTCAAGTGACTTGGACATTCGTATTCCGGTTGTTCTTCATTATCGTGGCGAATCAGGTAGGTGCAGTATGGCATGCGCGCTGCACCAAATGCGAGTTTAGCCGACAAAAAGGCCACAAATTTGAATGACTGGTCTGACTGCAAGGACCAGATTAGAGCTGGCCGGGCAAACCCGACAGTTTCAGCGCCAGAATTTCGGCAGCAGATCAAGTGTGTCGGACAGGCTTACGGCAAGATCGACTGCGTCGCTTCGCCTAGATCCCCAGTCATCCGCGCCGACCAGCCTGGCATGCCCGGTCATACGGGCTTCGTCGAGGTCGTTAATCGTACCGAGGGTGTCCTGCAGCAATTTGGCGGCCTTGCGCCACGGCGCAATGTCCTTTCTGGCAAACAAGGACCGGGTAAACTCAAACCAGTATCTCAGATGCTTCAGGTCCTTGCGAAAGGCATGATAGTCACCGGTGGTTTGGAACACCCGCTCAAGACTGCCATGCCGGTAAAGCCTGTGCACAGAATGATCAATTATTCCCGGAACAATACAAAGGCAGGGTTGGTCAAACACCTCGGTGTTACGCCTGCGCCATGCTCCCGCCTGCATCAACTTCGCAAACTCATCCACAAAGCCGATCAAGCCGGCATTCGACACTTGCGCGCGTGCATCGTCAACCATCACCGCCCGTTGGCTTGCCCCGTCAGGTGCGGCAGCGCCCGCGGTATCCAGCCATTCCATTACGACGTCGTGCTGGCGCACGGGGTGCAGGATTGTCATGGTCAGCTTCAGGTTCATGGCAAGCGGCTTGTACCTGTCAGGCAGCATCGATGCCCTGATACCCTTCAGAAAAACCCGGAGCCTGCGTGCCGAAACCCTGGACTTGTGCACCGACAAGGCGTTTCCCGTAATCATGAACACCTGCAGGTTGTGCCGCAGATCAGCAATGTTTCCAGCTACGATCACAGATGCCACGTGAGCACCTGTCATGGACGGATCAAGCCGTATGTGGGTTGGTTTGCGCGCCTGCAGTTCAGCTGGAGCGGGCGCAGCATTGTCGGCTGGCTGAAGCCGTATTGTCATATCCGGCGCACTTTCATCCGATGCATAAAACAACCCCGCACATTGGGGCAATGTGCGGGGTTGCAGACTCAAGAGAAAACCTGGGGTCGAAGCGAGGGGGAGCTCCTGATACGCCAGGTACAAACCGATCGGGCCGAAGGGATTAGCAGGGGATTTGGGGCCCGCCAGCTCCAGATCGATCTTTCTCTATTACACGTCACAAACGCTCAAACTGAATCTCTGCGTTCTATCCGCGTCTACAGCGTGATCACTTTACACTAGCAATCTTCGCTATCAAGTCTCAAAAACTAACAATTTGTTAACCATCGGTCAAATCACGATTTACGTGAGAACACCTGCCCTATTTGTAAACAGAGCAACTGAGGTCGCCAGCCCGAACAAACGGCCCCGCCGGAACCTTTAACCGCGCGGGGCCTTGTGGCTTGTTTGCCTTTACCCGGTCAGAAAACCAGGCTCGTCATAATGCGGGCACGAAGGCCCGGAAATTCAGGTTAGTTCTATGTCGGAATGGCTGAAATCAGACCGCAAGACCCAAGCGCACGCGCTTCGTCCTTCGTTGACTGATTACAGCAAAGAATGCTTTGGCGGAGTCATTTTTGTAGACCTCCTTGCTTAGCGGATAGAGATATGATGCACACGGAGATCATGTGTCGTCAAATCACGAATAATGTCAGCATCACTTACATTTCATCCAGCCAGCTGCGCATGGCCAGGTTCACGGTGTCCGGTGCCTCAAGCGTACAAAGGTGACCACATCCGGGGATCAGTACGAGCCTGGCATGCGGTATCCGGCCTGCCGTCTCCCGGGCATATTCCGGCGGCGTGATCTCGTCCACCTCGCCGGTTAAAACAAGTGTCGGACAGGAAATGTTGGGCAGTTCTGCAAGGTAATTTCGGCGATTGATGATCGCCGCCATCTGGCGTCTGAACACCGCAACACCGGTGTCGGTCGCCATCTGAATGATGGTATCGCGCAATTCCGGCTCCAGAGACCTGCCTGCGGCGACCAGCCTTGACAGCAGGATGTCATAGGTGATGTTCAGGTAACGCCCCTCATCCGCCATTTTGAGCAAGCCCTTGCGCGCGGCAAGTTCATCAGCGGTATCGGGCCTGGCCTTGCCGTCCAGCAAAGCCAGCCGGGTGACCCGGTCCGGCGCGAGAGATGTGATTTCCAACGCCAGATAAACCCCCATCGACAGCCCGGCCAGAGCAAATCTGGGCGGCGCTTCGGCAAGTATCTGACTGGCGATTGTGGGCATGTCATCAGCGCCGGTATGGTCAGCGACGATCACCTGGCGATCATCAGAAAATGCCGTCACCTGCGGCTCGAACAAGGCAGCGGTACACATCAGCCCCGGTATCAGCAGCAATGGTTCAGCCATCCCAGCCATCCAGCATCAACTGTGACAGCACCATATAGTCGTCGCGCAAAGGTGTCGACTTGCGCCACGCCATGGCGACCGTGCGTGATGGTTGCGGGTCGGCAAACCGCATCAGCCGGATCCGGCTGTCGGGTGCCTGTTCGCGAATACACATTTCCGGCAGCAATGTTACACCATGTCCGTTTGCAACCATCTGCACGATGGTGCTCAGCGACGAGGCGCCCATGGCACGGGACAATTTCGATGCGCCGATATTGCAATAGCTCAATACCTGTTCGCGCAGGCAGTGCCCTTCCCCCATCAGCAGCAACCGGTCCTCACCAATCATCGCAGGTGTTGCCACGGCGCCGGACTGCAGGTTCTGGTCGTCGCGCACGGCCAGAAGGAACCTGTCGACGAACAGTTCGCGGACCTCAATCTCCGGTGACTTCAACGGCAGGGCCGCCACTATAACATCCAGCTTGCCTGCCTTCAGTTCATCAACGAGGCTTTCCGTCACGGTTTCACGAAGCCGGAGGTCGACATCTGAATAACGCGTCGCCAGCTGTGTCAGCATGACCGGCAGCAGATAAGGCGCTATTGACGGGATGGCACCCAGCCTCAGCACGCCGCTCAATGTGCCCGTGCGCTCGCGGGCAAAGTCTTCCAGATCAGACACGGCTGACAGGATGGCCCTGGCCCGGCGTACCGCCTCGCCACCTTCTGCCGTCAGGCTGACATGCTTTGGAGACCTCTCCAGCAGTGCCAGGCCCCACTTCTGCTCGAGCTCCTTGATTTGTTGCGACAGAGCCGGTTGCGACACAGAACACTCTTCGGCAGCCTTGCCGAAATGGCTGTGCCGGGCGACGGCTTCCAGGTACCTGAGTTGGCGCAGGGTTGTCATGGCCTGAATAATAACAACTTATCGGAGCAGTTGCACATTCACATTTCAGGTTATTTATCACGCGGCCATATATGCCTCAGTTCCGAGACACAATGACCTCAAGCAATGCCTGGCGTTTTTCCCTGGTTACGACGTTAATCGCGGTCGCGATAGCGGATGTCTGTTGCGCTGTCTCTTTGCGCTGCGATTGCGAGCATTTTGCGATATCGGCGCAGATCAAGCAGGCACAGATGCTTGCTTCCGGGCCTGCCAGGCACTAACCGTTAGCGATGCTTACCCGCATGGACATACTGCCAGAGCAAGACTTAACCAATGCCGCGGACCTGATCGCGCGGGGTCACGCCCTGGCGCAGGAGTGGCAGGTTCAGCCTGGCGCCTTCCTCAAACACCATGGCGTTGCAAGTGAGGCTGAGTACAAACGCGCAAGAACTGCCGCCGGCAATCATATGCAACACGCCCAGATCGGCTGGCGCGATCCGGTCAAATCCCGCGATGCGTGGGCTGAAATCCATGATCGATGCGCAGCAAACACAGTCACCGTTGACCGCTACGGTATCTGCCTCGACTGGTCGATGGGTATACCGCGCGATGATCGCGGTGGCGCCATGCGCGGCACCGGCCTTATCCTGGACGGACCGGATGACTTTGCCCGACTGACTGACGCAGCGCCGGTGGCACCGCATTTCGGGGACTTCGTACTCGGATTTCCCGCGTCGGTTGAAAATACCTGCGCTGCCCTGGCCGCCGGGTCTACCAGCATCGGCAATCTCGGGCAGTACTTCACCTTTCGCCTGCAAAACCATTCCGATGATGTGATCTGCACCGCAGCAACCCTCACCGCACTCGCCCTGATCGCCGCGCAACCGGTACCGGTACTGGTGCATTCTAACCTGGATGACGGGTTTGCCGCATTGTTCGGAGATCTGTCAAGTGCGCTCGGCGCGGTGCTGCTGGAACGCCATATCGGCGCCCTCGTCGGCGTCGAGATCAGCCATTGCTGGGGGCATCATTTTTCCGATCCCGTCCGCCGTCTCGCCTTCCACCTGGCACTGGCAGATGTTTCCGACACGCCCGGCACCATGATCTACGGCAACACCACAAGCTACAGGGGATCGCGGGAGGAAAACTTCGCCAGCCTGTCGAGTTACCTGTCAATAGATGTCGCCGGGCAGTTGCTGAGGCCAACCGGCCACGCGATCAATCCGGTACCGGTGACGGAGAACGAACGCATTCCGGATGTTGAAGAAATCATCGATGCCCAGTTGTTCGCCGCCCGCCTCGCCACCCACGAGGCCCGGCACATGCCGCTTTTGGACGCCGCCCCTGCCCGCGCGCTGGCCGACCGGATCGTTTCAGGGGGAAGAACATTCTTTGACAAAGCCCTCAACAACCTGACCGCGGCAGGCATTGATACGGACAATCCGTTCGAGATGCTGCTGTCGATCCGACGCCTGGGCGGCAGGCGCCTGGAAATGATGTGTGCGACCGGGGCCGACCACATTCCGTCCGACATTGCTGAGGAAGTGGCCGAAATGGCTCAAACCCACCTGTCACGCGTGCCGCATGGAGATCGCCTGGCACTGGCCGGTATGGCTCCGCGTATTCTCACAGCCACCACGGATGTGCACGAACACGGCAAGCTGGTGCTGGACGAAGTCTTGTCCAGTGCCGGTGCCACGCTGCTCGATGGCGGGACATCCGTTGCGCCGCAGGCGCTGGCGGCAACAGCCCTGGCCGAACAGGCTGACGCCATCGCATTGTCCACCTACAACGGCGTTGCATTGAACTATTACAACACCTTGCGCGAACACCTTGGCAATCAGATTCCGGTTCTCATCGGCGGCCGCCTGAACCAGGTGCCGGACAGTTCCAACACATCATTACCGGTGGATGTGGGCGAGCAGCTGATAGCAGCCGGAGCCCTTGTCTGCCGAGAAATCGAAGAGGCGGTTCCCGCCCTGCTTACTGCTTTGAAGGAAACAACATGACGACAACTATAGGTATTATCGGCGCCGGCCACCTCATCAAGCACATGATGCCGGCGATGGCGAAAACGGATTCCCGTTTCCTGGTGTCAGAACGCGGCCGCCAGACATCGGCGGAACTCGCAGACCAATATGGCGTTGAGGTTCTGTCTGACAATCAGGCGATCGTCGATCGGTCTGAGCTGGTCATTGTTGCGGTTCGCCCGTTTGATGCCGTCGAGATCTGCAAGGCGCTCACCTTCGCCGACGGCCAGACGGTTCTGAGCCTGTGCGCCGGTTTGCCGTCGTCAGACCTTGCTCCTGTCATTGCCCCGGCTGAGCTGGTGATGGCAATGCCGGTTGTAGCCGCCCAGTTTTCAGAAAGTCCCACATTGATGTTCCCTGAAAACCTGAGATGCCGGGCACTGCTGGAATCGTGTGGTCCAGTGCTGGCCCTGAAAACCGAAGACAGCTTTGCGCCGGCTGCGACGATTGCGTGCTATTACGGCTGGGTGCAGGAACTGATATCGCAGATGTCCGACTGGGTGTCGGCGCAAGGCGTTGACCCCGAGGTCGCCCGGCTGCTCACGGCCCAGATGACGCGGGCGGCTGCGACCACGGTGCGCGAACGGCCGTCCACGCCGACCTCGCAACTGGTGTCCGAACTGGCTACGCCGCGCTCGTTTACACTGAAGGGGCTGGAGGTTTTACACGAGGCCGATGCCTTCACACCCTGGAAGCGGGCTGCCGATGCGCTGTTGCGAGCCGATTAAGGTCACGACCCGTTAATCCTGTTCAAAATGACGCAAGGCACATAAATTGACTTTTGGGCCGCGAATCCCCATACAAGGCGCATATGTTTCGGCGCCATGCGTGAGGTGCCGTAAAAGAGGATGCAGACATCCGGTCTGCTCCCGGCACATCAACCAGCTCCACAAGGGGTGCGGCAAACAGTTTCCGCCAGCCCGTGCAGCGCTCATAGAACGGTCTATAAAACTTAATGTCATTCGATACACTTGGCCTTAGCGAAAAGGTCCTCGCCGCCGTCACGGACGCCGGCTTTTCCGAACCTACAAAAATTCAGGCGGAAGCCATTCCACCCGCTCTTGAGCGCAAGGATGTTTTGGGACTGGCCCAGACAGGATCCGGCAAGACGGCCGCCTTTACGCTGCCGATGCTCAACATTCTCGAAAAGGGCCGCGCCAGGGCGCGCATGCCGCGCACCCTCATTCTGGAACCGACCAGGGAACTGGCCGCCCAGGTCCATGAGGCATTTGAGCTGCTCGGCAAGAACCACAAGCTGAACATTGCCCTGCTGATGGGCGGGGTCTCGTTCGAAGAGCAGAACCGCAAGATCGACCGCGGCGCAGATGTTGTGATCGCAACTCCGGGCCGCCTGCTCGATCATGTGGAGCGCGGCAAGCTGATGCTCACCCATATCGAGATATTTGTTGTCGATGAAGCAGATCGCATGCTCGACATGGGCTTTATCCCCGATATCGAGCGGGTAGCCAAACTGTTGCCGATCACCCGGCAGACGCTGTTTTTCTCGGCTACCATGCCGCCTGAAATCCAGCGCCTCACAAACCAGTTCCTGCACAACCCGGTTGAAATCAAGGCACAGGCGCTGTCATCAACGGCAGACACCATTACCCAGCGCGCGGTCTACGCACCTTCCGATGAAACATCGAAACGCGATTCACTGCGGGACCTGATGCGCGGCCATTCAGACGATGTCAAAAACGGCATCATCTTTGCCAACCGCAAGACAACCGTCGCGGTCCTGGAAAAGTCACTGCAAAAGCATGGTTTTTCCTGCGGTGCGCTGCATGGCGACATGGACCAGCGCTCGCGCCTGAAGACGCTGGATGCCTTCCGTAATAACGACATCACCTATCTGATCGCCTCCGACGTGGCCGCCCGCGGCCTCGATATTCCCGACGTGAGCCATGTCTACAACTACGATGTGCCGACGCACTCGGAAGACTATGTGCACCGCATCGGCCGCACCGGTCGTGCCGGCAGGCTGGGCAATGCCTACACGCTGGTGAAGTGGGAAGAGTTCCGCGCGATCAAGGACATCGAAGACCTCATCAAGAAACCCATCGACTGGGATGGCGAAGCTCCGACTGACGAAGAGATTGCCGAGTCCCTCGCTTCAAAAGGCAGACGCCGCCGTGGCGGCAAGCCGGCCGGACCTAAGTCAAAGTCGCCTGCGAAAAAAGCGACCCCGAAGAAGGTTGAAGAAAAGGTCGAAGTGGCTGAAAAGCAGGAACAATCCAGCATTGAAACCAAGCCGGAAAAACGTCACTCGGAAGAAAAGCCGCAGCGCGAACGCGGCGGCAGAGGCCGCGGCCGCAAGGGCCGTGATAACGATCACGACGACACACCGTCCAGTTTCACCGAAGAAAACATGCCGGCCTTCCTGGCACGTCCGGTCATCTAGAGCATCTGGATATTTGTCTGGGGCTAGGACTCATTGACTGCTCCAGAAGATGACGGTTGCGGCGATACGGATTGCTGACACCGACGTCGGGCAAACATCGATACCACGTCAATGGATTGAGACTGGCCACATGAAACCGGGCAGTGCACCAATGCTCTTTTGCAGCTAGCGTTTACCGGCAATTCGGTCTTGTACAATATTTTTACGTTGCTGCGTTTTTCTTAGTTCAGCCCATAGAGACTCAGTTTTTGCCGTCACGATGAATTTATGGGTGGCAATTCCAACTGAAACTTCGAAACCTTTGCGCCTTTTACCATGCTGCTTTATTTGCTCCAATTGTTCCAAAATCTCTTTTTCTTTGTTGATTAGGGCCAATTCATCAACCGCCAGCTCCAGTTTTTTGAGCGCGTCAAGTCGCTTCGTGCTGTGTTCGTATGATTTGCGTGCGGCTTGCTTGACGGTCGGGTTTTTCTGGCGGGTATAATTATCGTACTCAAGCTTGACCCGGCTACTCTGTAGCTTTCTGTCTTTGGTGACATCTGAAAGCACCGACTTAAAAACTTTGGCATTGTGTTCATGCGCAGTACGCCCAAGACCCGTAAATATGTTTTTGCGCTCTCTGGGAGTGTAGTGAGAAGGCTTGTAGTCAGGGTTATTTCCCCATCTCAGATGTTCTATGTATTTTTTGGCCAGACCTGGATCGACCTTTGCCAACTTGACCAAGGCGCTGCCGACGAGCGGCGTGACATGATTGATCTGTATCTCGAACAATATGTCATCCCTGCCGTGGATTTCCTTGAGGGCCGTCTCTACGTCCTGATCTTTAGCGGAATTGCCGAAATAAACCCGCTTGATTTTTTTGAACATGTCCCTGTTTATTTCTCGTTTAAGACGAGTATTTGACTGGGCGAACCGGGCCTCGATATCAACGCTATTCAAATAGAAACACACCGCCTCGTGAGTTGCTCCGTTCCACCTCGCAAATGTCGCTGTCTGGTCAATCTGCAGGCCAAGTTTCTTTTCTGCGTATCGTTCACACACCAGCCAGGGCAAGACTGCAATTCCGCCCCCGTTCTCGGAGTCGACGCAATAGGAACCGCCATTATCCAGGCGTTTGAACCTGGATCCCGGGAAACCGTTGCTCATCAATCCACAAACTTGCCGTGATGTCAGTGAGTGACCATTTTCCATATATTTGCACTCGAAAACCTGATTGAATGGAAAGGCTATGGTACTGCGCTTTCTGTCTGCACTGATTTTGGCATGGATAAATGCCAGGTATCTGTCCTTGATCGGAAGCGATTTATCCTTGCGGTTGCGGTATTCTTGTAATACCTCCTGCGGAATGCCGCTTCTCGAACTGATCACTTCCTCATTGCGGGTGTCACAGTCAAACAGATGGTTAAAAATCATCGCATCCGGTTTTCGCCCATATTTCGCGTAGGGTGATTGGGCGTCGGCAACCGGAGCGGTGGCCAGCGCAATTATCGAAGTAATCACAACACTTAATACGGTCTGGATAATTGATCGCCCACCAATCACTGCAGAACTCCCCATTTTGTCGGGCTGCTTTTGGCTCATAGACGCAAACCGCCCAGTCGTTGAAAACTGAAAGGGTAGTAGGCTTTTGCTCTATCGTCTATGCCTCGGCACCGCGCGCCCTACTGCGGCGAAAAAGCAGAAAAGCTGGATCACCTGGAGTGCAACTCGCGAATGTTCCGCGTCGAGGTTTCCAACGCATACAGTCTGCCTCACGCCAATCCGCATCACGACAGAAAACCAAGGTCCGAAATGGGCTCGAACCGGTTATTGCAGACTACCGGATTAACGAGCCCCAACCCTAGCTAGAGCAATGTTTAAAGCAACCAAGTTTATGAATCTTGGTTGCAACAACCAATTTTCATTCTGATCTAGCCGCGTTGCAACACATCAGCGGATACAGGCGTCAGCTCAATGGACTCGCCACACCCGCAGGCACTGGTCTGGTTCGGGTTATTGAACACAAAGCCTGACCGCAATTTGGTCACTTCATAGTCCATCGTGGTGCCGAACAGGAACAGGATTGCCTTCGCCTCGATCAGGACGCGGGCGCCCCTGTCCTCGATGACCTCGTCAAACTTGTCGGGCTCATCGACGAAGTCCATGGTGTATTCCATGCCGGCGCAGCCGCCGTTCTTGACGCCGATACGCAGGCCGCCGGTATCCTTTTCGGACCGGGCCATCAGACGCTTGATCCGCTCCACCGCTGCGTCCGTCAATGTCAGCACGGCCGGCATGGCGCGGGTGTTTGAGGTATTTACTTCAATAGCAGTCATCTCGGATCACCACATGTTCAGCGCGACACGCGCTTCATCCGACATGCGCGACGGATCCCACGGCGGTTCAAACACCAACTGCACATCCACATCCATGACGCCTTCCACGGTACGCACCGCATCCGCGACCCAGCCCGGCATTTCACCAGCCACAGGGCAACCCGGCGCAGTCAGGGTCATATCCACCTTCACCGAGCGATCGTCCTCGACATCGATCTTGTAGATCAGGCCAAGTTCGAAGATGTCGACCGGAATTTCCGGATCATAAACGGTCTTGATCGCCGCGATCATGTCATCGGTCAACCGGCTGAGCTCTTCCTTCGGTATAGCAGATGTTACCGACGGATCCTGGTGTTCGGCTTCAACTGACTCCGGAACAGGTGCAGGAGCGCATGATGTGTTTGTATCTGTCATGGTTTGAACCCTATCACATAAACATCTTCTGTGCAGATGTAAGCGCTGCTGCCAGCCGATCAATATCTGCGGTGTTGTTATACATGCCAAACGACGCCCGGCAGGTTGCTGTTACGCCGAATTTCTGCAGCAGCGGCATGGCGCAATGAGTGCCGGCGCGCACTGCCACACCGTGGCGATCAATCACGGTCGAAATGTCATGCGCATGTGCGCCTTCCATGGCGAACGAAATGATTGCGCCCTTGGTCGGTGAGGTGCCGAAAATCCTCAACGAATTAATGTGCGACAGGCGCTCGTTGGCGTATTCAAGCAGTGATGCCTCATGCGCAGCAATCGCTTCGCGGCCCACACTATCCATATAGTCAAGCGCAGCCCCCAATCCAATGGCCTGGACAATGGCGGGTGTGCCGGCCTCGAACCGGTGTGGCGGATCATTGTAGGTCACACCGTCTTCGGTTACCTCGATGATCATCTCGCCACCGCCCTGATAAGGCGGCATTTTGTCCAGCAGTTCTTTTTTGCCGTACAGAACGCCAATTCCGGACGGACCATAAGTCTTGTGACCGGTAAAGACGTAGAAATCCGCATCAAGGTCCTGCACATCCACCGGCATGTGCACAGCACTCTGCGACCCGTCGACCAGCACCGGGATGCCGCGTTCATGGGCAATCTTGATGATTTCCCTGATCGGTACCACCGTGCCGAATGCGTTGGACATGTGGGTAATCGCCACCATTTTGGTGCGCGGCGTCAGTGTCTTGACGAAGTCTTCAACATGAAGAGTGCCCTCCTCATCGACCGGAACCCAGTGGATGTTTGCACCGCGATGTTCACGATGGAAATGCCAGGGAACGATGTTGGAGTGATGCTCAAGTATAGAAATGACAATGTCATCGCCCTCGCCTATCACCATGCCGCCAAAACTCTGGGCCACCAGGTTGATGGCATCAGTGGCATTGCGGGTAAAGATCACCTGATCGGTCGACGGTGCATTGAGAAAGCGGCGCACGCTTTCGCGCGCATCCTCAAAGGCCTGCGTTGCCGTGTTCGACAGGTAATGCAGGCCGCGATGCACATTGGCATACTCTTCCGAATATGCCTTCTGAATCCGGTCCAGCACAACCTGCGGCTTCTGTGCAGACGCGCCGTTATCGAGATAGGTCAGCGGCTTGTCGTCATAGACCAGTTTTGACAGGATCGGGAAATCCGCCCTGATCTTTTCGACGTCATAGCCCGTTGCGGGGACAATTTTCGCGGCAATTTCATTCATAGGACATGAACTCCATCAGCGATCCATCGGGATCACGGAAATAAACACTTGTACCCTTGCCCATCGCGCCATGGCGCTCGCACGGGCCTTCCTCGATCTTGATGTTATGCGCCTGCAAATGCTCGATGGCACCGGAGATCGGCCCATGCCAGCGGAAACACAGATCACTGTTGCCGGGCTTCACCGGCAGCTTGGCGACCGGCGAGCCGTGCTGGTCCGGTCCATGGACATTCAATTGCTGTTCACTCCAGCGGAACTGGAAACCGTCGCCGAACTCAATCGCCTCGGCGCCCATCACATCAACGTAAAACGCCCGCGCCCTGCCCCAGTCAGAGACATGGATGACACAATGATCAAGGGTGATACGGGTCATGACACTTGCCTCAACCGGCCTTTCGCCGTGCCAGCCAGCCTTCGGCCAGCCCGCCCAGAACTTCACGGATCGCATCGCTCTCAACGTCGTCGAATGCTTCCGCGGCAAAAGCGCCGATCAGCATGGATTTGGCTTCGGTTTCGGTGATGCCGCGGGCGCGCAGATAAAACATCTGGTTTTCATCCAGATCACCGGATGTCGCGCCGTGGCCGCAGACGACGTCATCGGCGTAGATTTCCAGCTCCGGCTTGGCATCGAACTCGGCTTCATCCGACAGCAACAGGGCATGCGAGGACTGGTTGCCGTCTGTCTTCTGGGCATCGCGGCGAACGATCGCCTTGCCCTGGAACACGCCACGGGCGGCCTCGTCCATGACGCATTTGAACAGTTCGCGCGACAGGCAGTTCGGCACCGCGTGGTCAATGACCAGCCTGGTGTCGTTGTGCTGCTTGCCGGTGAGCAGGAAAGCGCCGGACACGTGGCCCTCGGCATGCTCACCAGCGAAATTAATGAAGCCCTGCTGCCGGGTGGCGCGTCCGCCAATGGTCAAGGTGAAATCCTTGAGATGGGCACTTTCAGCCAGGTGAACATCGGTGTTGGAAAGATGAATCGCTTCAAGGCCTTCTTCCTGAACCTTCACACGATCAAGCCGGGCGTTGTCTGCAATATGCAGCTGCGTCACGGCGTTGTGCACATATTCACCGGTGCCGCCGATATGGGTTTCGATCAGCGTGGCGGATGAACCTTCTTCCAGGACGATGACATTGCGGGTTGTGTAGGTGGCGGCCTGTTCAGCCGTGGTCACGAACAGCAATTCAATCGGTGCGTCCATGCCGGAGCCTGCCTTGACCCGGAGACCGGCACCATCGCTCATGTAAGCGAGGTTGAGGGCGGCAATCGGATCTGTTGAACCGGCAACCAGCTTGTCCGACACCCAATCCGGCAGGTCATCGGATCCGAGGCTGGCGAATTCCATATCGCCGGTCGCCGGCAGTGATGAGCGATCCGCATCATAGACACCGTCGACAAACACCATCCGTGCACGCGCCACATCACCGAACGGCGACGCGGAAATCAACGCGTCTATGGTGTCGGCTGATGCCGTTGTCCCGGAAACGGGCGGCAGAGGACTGGACATCAACTGACGCAGATCGGTCCACTTCCAGTCTTCCATGCGCCGATGCGGCAAGCCTGTCGCGGCAAACTGCGCAAAAGCGGACTTGCGTACGTCTGCCAGAGCGCCTTGCGGATCGAAGGCGTCGGTATAGGCGGTTTCCGCCGGTGTCTTTACCAATGTAACTGTCATGACTTTTTATCCTGCCTTACGCTGCAAATGCCGCGTAACCGTCCTTTTCCAGTTCCAGGGCCAGTTCCTTGCCACCGGATTTCACAATCTTGCCGTCAGACATGACGTGCACCCGATCCGGCACGATGTAATCCAGCAGGCGCTGATAGTGGGTGATGACCAGCATGCCGCGGTCGGGCGAGCGCAATGCGTTCACGCCTTCAGCAACGACACGCAGTGCATCGATATCAAGACCGGAATCGGTTTCATCCAGTACACACAGACCCGGCTCGAGCACCGCCATCTGCAGGATTTCGGCGCGCTTCTTTTCACCACCGGAAAAGCCGACATTGACCGGACGCTTCAACATGTCTGTGGTCACATTGAGCTGCTCCGCCTTGCCACGCACCAGCCGCATGAAGTCGGGCGTGGTCATTTCGCCTTCGCCGCGCGCCTTGCGCTGGGCATTCAATGCCACTTTCAGGAACTGCATGGTGGCGACACCGGGAATCTCAATCGGATACTGGAAAGCCAGGAACACACCGGCTGCGGCGCGCTCGTCGATTTCCATTTCCAGCAGGTCCTGGCCCTTGTAGGTGATCGAGCCTTCGGTCACTTCGTAACCGGGACGGCCCGCCAGCACATATGACAAGGTGGATTTGCCGGAGCCGTTCGGGCCCATGATGGCGTTCACTTCGCCTGCATTGATGGTCAGGTCCAGACCCTTGATAATCTGCTTGTCCTCTTCCTCGAGGCTCACATGCAGGTTCTTGATTTCAAGCATTTTCGTAATTCCCTGTTCTTTCAAACTTTTCTAATCATCATCATCAAACCGCCTGCGGCCCAGGCGACAAATCCAACTCCGCCGACAATCATCGGGATATTCAGCCAGGCACGTCCATCCTCGGTTGTTCCGCCAATACCGATATCGAATACCCAGAACAGAACCCCGAACGGCAGCGCCAGCAGGAAAATCTTGCGAGCCTTGGCGGTGAACTCTTCCAGGCTGCCGAAACGGGGCTTGAACAGGCGGTCAAACATGGCTCAGGCCTACCCGACACTGCCTTCCAGCGAAATGCCGATCAGCTTTTGCGTTTCGGCCATGAACTCCATCGGCAGCTGCTGCAGCACATCGCGCACGAAACCGTTGACGACCAGTGCCACGGCTTCCTCCTCATCGAGGCCGCGCGACTGGCAGTAGAACATCATGTCATCGGAAATTTTAGACGTGGTCGCTTCATGTTCAAACGTCGCCGTGCGGGTTTTCGATTCGATGTACGGAACCGTGTGGGCGCCACACTTGTCACCGATCAGCAGCGAGTCACACTGGGTGAAGTTGCGGGCGTTCTTGGCTTTCTTGTGGGTTGTCACCAGACCGCGATAGGTGTTGTCGGAATGACCGGCCGCGATGCCCTTTGAAATGATCCGGCTCGAGGTGTTCTTGCCGAGATGGATCATCTTGGTGCCTGAATCGACCTGCTGATGGCCGTTGGAAATGGCAATGGAATAAAATTCGCCCACCGAATTGTCGCCGCGCAGAATGCAGCTCGGATACTTCCAGGTCACTGCGGAACCGGTTTCAACCTGGGTCCACGACACCTTGGAGTTGTCGCCGCGGCAATCGGCCCGCTTGGTCACGAAATTGTAAATCCCGCCATTGCCGTCCTTGTCGCCCGGATACCAGTTCTGCACCGTGGAGTACTTGATCTCGGCGTCTTCCATGGCCACCAGCTCAACCACGGCTGCGTGCAGCTGGTTCTCGTCGCGCATCGGTGCGGTGCAGCCTTCCAGGTACGAAACGTAGGAGCCTTTTTCCGCGATGATGAGCGTGCGTTCAAACTGGCCGGTGTTTTCCGCATTGATACGGAAATAGGTCGACAGTTCCATCGGGCAGCGAACACCTTCGGGAATGAACACGAACGAGCCATCGGTGAACACGGCTGAATTGAGTGCCGCATAATAATTGTCACCCTGGGGCACGACGGAGAACAGATACTTCTTCACCAGTTCGGGATGCTCGCGAATGGCTTCTGAAATCGAGCAGAAGATGACACCGGCCTTGGCCAGCTCCTTCTTGAAGGTTGTCACCACCGACACACTGTCAAACACCGCATCGACGGCCACCTTACCGGAGGCGTATGACGGACCACCGCCTTCTTCATCGAGCATGCTCGGTTCATCGTGCTTGCGCACGCCGGCCAGAAGCTCCTGCTCCTTCAGCGGGATGCCGAGTTTCTCATATGTCCGCAGCAGTTCGGGATCGACCTCATCGAGGCTCTTGGGCCCGGTCTGTCCCTTTGGTGCGGAGTAGAAATAGATGTCCTGGAAGTCGATCTTCGGATAACTGACCTTGGCCCAGTCCGGCTCGTCCATCTTCAGCCAGCGCGCATAGGCGTCGAGGCGCTGTTCCAGCATCCACTCCGGCTCTTCCTTCTTGGCGGAAATGAACCTGATCACGTCTTCCGACAGGCCCTTGGGCGCGGTATCGGATTCAATAATCGTCTCAAAACCATACTTGTACTTGTCGACGTCGATTTCCTTGACGCGCTCAATTGTTTCAATATCGGGCATTCTCGCCTCTCCTTACCTGCTGTTCGTTCAGGCAGCTGCCGCTCGCGCCATATGGCGTGCGGCTATTTTCTGCCAACTGTCTGAAAACCTGTTCACATCTTCTACGGTTGTCGACCATCCCAGGCTCACCCGGACCGCCGACTTTGTTGCTGCTTCACTTGCGCCCATGGCCTTGAGCACATGACTTGCCTGCACCTTGCCGGACGAACACGCAGAGCCCGACGACACCGCAATCCCGTCCAAATCAAAAGCCATCAGCGCCGTATCCGCTTCAAGCCCGGAGAGCGCGAAGCACACGGTGTTGGGCAGCCGGTCAACACCTGCCGAAAACACGGCGACATCGCCCGGGCCTGACGCTAGAGCCGATTCAAGTTTCGCCTGCAAGCCCCTGAAATCAGATTCATTTTTTCCTGCGGCACGAACCGCAGCCGCAAACCCGGCAATTGCGGCGATGTTTTCCGTGCCGGCGCGGCGTCTGAGTTCCTGACCACCACCCGAAATCAGCGGGGACACCGGCAAACCGTCGCGTATCACCAGCGCGCCAACCCCTTGCGGGCCACCGAGCTTGTGGGCTGAAACGCTGAGCAGATCCACGCCGAGCAATCCAAAATTCACCGGCAACTTGCCAAATGCCTGCACCGCATCGCAGTGCACCAGCGCATCGTGTTCGGCGGCTAGTGCCACCACATCGCGAACCGGCTGAATGGCACCGGTTTCATTGTTGGCCAGCATGACAGAGACGAGCGCGCGGCCGTTGCCATTGGCCAGCAGGCTGTCAAGCGCCGGCAGATCGATGACGCCGTGTTCACTGACCGGCAGCACTTCAACCTTGCGGCCTGACGCCGTGGCCGCTTCCAGCACACAGGGATGTTCGATTGCCGATACGATAAGGCGATCTGCACTCACACAACGAAGCGCCTGATTGCAGCTTTCAGAGCCACCGCCGGTGAACACAACAGTCGGCGCTATGGTTCCGAGCGCGCGTGCAATCTCGTCACGCGAGGTTTCAACAAGCGCACGGGCCTTGCGGCCTTCCTCATGCACGGAAGACGCGTTACCGCGCAGTTCAAGCGCTGCAAGCATGGCGTCGCGTGCTTCGGGCCTTATGGGGCTGGTCGCGTTATGGTCAAGGTAGGTACGCATCAGTTTCGATGTTCACTGAGCCATGTTGCTGACGGGGTGCGTCTTGGCACGGCGGATCGAGGCTTCCAGCGCCAGATTGCGCTGGTTGACCACGTCACCGAGCGTCACCGCTGACAAAAATCCGTAAACCTGCCGTCCAAGCGCTGCCCACAATTCGTGGGTCACGCACTTTTCGCCCTTCACACAACCGTCAATGGCGTCGCCCTGGCACCGTGTCACCTGCATGGGTTCATCGGACGCGGTCACGATATCGGCTATATTAATGCGATCAGCCGGCCGGGCGAGTTTGTACCCGCCACCGGGTCCGCGCTGACTTTCCACGAGGCCGGCGCGACGAAGCTTGGCGAACAACTGCTCCAGATATTCCTGGCTGATGTCCTGGCGCTCCGACACATCCCCAAGCGGCACCAGCGCGCCCTCGGGCTGCGCTGCTATGTCTGCCATGGCCATCACGGCGTATCGGCCTTTTGTAGAGAGCTTCATGTCGTTACTCACTGTTGCGGCGCAGGAATACGGTCAGGCGATTCACCCGATGCCCGTAAAGCTTGCATTCCGGCTGTCAAATTGTGTAAGACCCCGCCTAAGCTTCCGTTTCCGGGGCACAACGGTTTCTTGAATAGTTCTAAACTGGATATAGAATACCCGACAAGCAGAGTCAACAATTCAATCCTGCCAAATTCAGCGTTTTTGCATCAATTGCTGATGAGGGGGTCAAATCCTCGTTGCCTCGTCACCCGTGTCACGGCAACCCTTTTTAAAGACAGGATGTCAAACGTATGCCTGAGGTCATTTTTAACGGACCCGCCGGTCGCATTGAAGGCCGCTATCACCACAATCCCGAGCACGGTTCTCCGATCGCACTGATTCTGCACCCGCATCCGCAATTCGGCGGTACGATGAACAATCCGATCGTGCATGACCTGTATTACATGTATCGCGATCGCGGATTCTCGGTATTGCGGTTCAACTTCCGCGGTGTCGGCCGCTCACAGGGCCTGTTCGACAACGGCGCCGGCGAGCTGTCCGATGCAGCCGCAGCGCTTGACTGGATGCAGACCTACAACAAGGAAGCGGCAACCTGCTGGATCGTCGGCATTTCATTCGGTGCGTGGATTTCCATGCAGTTGCTGATGCGGCGCCCTGAAATCGCAGGCTTTATCTCAATCGCACCGCTGGCAAAGCATTACGATTTCTCGTTCCTGGCGCCCTGCCCGGCATCGGGCCTGTTCGTCAATGGCCAGTACGACACCGTTACCCCGGCCGATTCCATCAACGCTCTTGTCGCCAAGCTGAAAACCCAAAAAGGAATCAAGATCGACCATGAAGTGATGCCGGATACCAATCACTTCTTTGAAGGCAAAATCCCGGAACTGACCGATATCTGTGCTGATTATCTCGACAAGCGTCTCGCGGTGGAACTGAAGGAAGAGTAGGTCGGACGCCTGCTTCTAGGCCCTGTCGGCAGGTACAAATACCTGCCCGCCTGATACAGGCTCTCTGGTGCCTGTCGTGCCGGGCCAGGTCAACGGCAGGCCACGCACAGACCGCACAGCCAGATAAGCCCAGGCCTCGGCTTCAACGGCGTCGCCGTCGGTATGAATGGCTTCGGCCGGTACCACAGGGGCGTTTATAAGGCTGGCCAGGCATTCCATGAGAAACCGGTTCTTGCGGCCACCGCCGCATATCACCCAGTAGGCGGGTGTCTTACCGCACCAGCTCACGGCGTCGGCAATGCTGTGTGCGGTGAACATGATCAGGGTCGCTGCGCCGTCTTCAGGGGTGAGATCCTTGACGGCGTCCAGTGTGAAGCTGGCACGATCCAGCGATTTCGGGGGAGCTTCCTGAAAATACTCATGGCGCCGGAGTTCGGCAAGAACGCGTTCGTCCACCCTGCCGGTGCGCGCCAGCGCGCCATCAATGTCCACCGGTTTGCCGGTGTGGAGCATGCACCAGTCGTCCATGAGCGCATTGCCCGGCCCGGTATCAAAGGCCAGCAGGCCGCCTGCCTCATCGACAAAGGTTATGTTTCCGACCCCGCCAATGTTTACAAAAGCTGTCGGTCTGCCGGGAACATGAGCGGCCATTGCGGCATGGTACGCACACGCCAGCGGCGCTCCCTGCCCGCCATTTGCCATATCGTTGGCGCGCATGTCGGCCACGACCTTGAGACCGGTTGAATTGGCCAGCGACTGCCCGTCTCCGAGCTGGACCGTCAAGCCCGCCTCTGGCCGGTGCAGCACGGTCTGGCCATGAAATCCCACAATGACGTCTGCACTTCTTCCGACGCCGTGCTTGTCGCAGAACCAGCCAATCGCGTCGGCATGCCAGCGGGTGATGTCATCCTCGATTGCCGACAGCTTTCCCGGACGCGCAGCGCGTTCCTGCAGACCGGTCGACAAGGACATCGCCTCGCTCAGCAGGGCGCGCTGGCCGGAATCATAATCCACTGCCTCGAATGCCAGGGCTTCGACCGTGTTCTCACCGTCGGTGCGGATCATGGCAACATCGATACCATCCATTGATGTGCCGCTCATCAAGCCGATTGCCGTGATTGAATTTGCCATTCGCCCTCATCATGCTATGAGGCAGGCATCATATCACAAGAGTGTTTACATGGCCTATAAATCTGACTTCCTCAACGTGCTCGACGAGCGCGGTTTCATCCACCAGTGTTCGGACTTTGACGGCCTGGATGCCCTGGCCGCAAAACGCGAAGTCATTGCCTATGTAGGGTATGACTGCACCGCGCCATCGCTGCACATCGGTAATTTCCTGAGCATGATGATGCTGCACTGGCTGCAGGAAACCGGCAACAAGCCGATCACCCTGATGGGCGGCGGCACCACCATGGTCGGAGACCCGTCCGGCAAGGATGAAACCCGCGCCATCCGCACAGCCGAAGAAATTGAAGCTAACAAGGCGTCGATCAAAGGCGTTTTCAACAAGGTACTTCAGTTTGGAGACGGCAAGACCGATGCGATCATGGTCGACAATGCGGACTGGCTGTTGAAGCTCAGCTACATCGACATGCTGCGCGATGTCGGCCGCCATTTCTCGGTCAACCGGATGCTGACCATGGATTCAGTTCGCCTGCGGCTGGAACGTGAGCAGGAAATGAGTTTCATCGAGTTCAACTACATGGTGTGCCAGTCCTACGATTATGTCGAGCTGGCCAGACGATATGGTTGCAACCTGCAGATGGGCGGGTCGGATCAGTGGGGCAATATTGTCAACGGAGTCGATCTGGGCCGGCGCATGGGAACACACCAGCTCTATGCCCTGACCACACCTCTCCTGACCACGTCGTCGGGTGCAAAAATGGGCAAAACCGCACAGGGAGCAGTATGGCTCAATGCCGACCAGTTCAGCGCGTGGGATTTCTGGCAATACTGGCGCAACACCGAAGACGGTGACGTGGCACGGTTCCTGAAGCTGTTCACCACGCTGCCGATGGAAGAGATCGCCAGGCTGGAAAAACTGGATGGCGCCGAGATAAATGAAGCCAAGAAGGTGCTGGCCAATGAAGCCACTGCCCTGCTGCACGGACGCGACGCAGCCGATGCGGCTGCAGCGACGGCCCAGAAAACATTTGTAGAAGGCGGGCTGGCACAGGACCTGCCGACAATCTCAGGCAATCCGGGCGACGGCCTGTTGTCACTGTTTGTTGCTGCGGGACTTGCTGCCAGCAATGGTGAAGTGCGCCGCGCCGTCACCGGCAACTCGGTCAGCGTGAACGATGCCAAAATCGCCGATCCCGGTTATGTGGCCGGCGAAGCCGACTTCAATTCGGATGGCCTGATGAAAATATCGCTGGGCAAGAAGCGCCACGCGCTGGTCAAGCGAGACTAGTTCCGGATTGCATTCCTGACCAGGCAGCAATCTACTTTGTGGATTGCAGCTGTTGTTGGCGCACCCGCTGATTTCCAGGCTGCAGACCCGACCCGCGCTGTCGGCGGGTACCGCGAGCAGTACCATCGGAATTGTTCTGGCCGCCACCAAATTGCAGCAGGTTCCGGAGAATTCCCGGCGCAATGGCTGAAACCGGATTGACCAGAAAGCGGGGCCGGTTCATGGAGCCCTTCAGGGCAAAGTTCAAGCCAAACACACCCTGGCCCCTGCCGCCTGTAAGCACGTCACCGAGCACTGGTACATTTGAGATAGCCGAGTTCAGGGCATAGGCGGGAATAATTGTGCCGCCAATATCCATGGCAAGATCGTTCTTGCGAATAATGCCCTGTGCCGATGCCCCGATGTCGGGGCCCTGAACCAGCGCATCACCGATACGAACAAAACTGTTGTCGACCGAAAACGGCACCGACAGCCGTGATAACTGCAACCGGTTTGGTCTCGGACCGGTTCCGCGTCCGGCACGACGGGTCGTGTTGTCAATCTGCGACAGCGCAGCCTCATTCTGAACTGAGAAGTTACGCACTTCCAGCAGGCCGCGTTGGATCGCGCCCTGCCCCGGATTTCCCAATATGGCTCCGAAATCTATGGTACCGCCTGAAATCTTGGAATAAAGGTTGGTTGCGCGAAGGGTTCCGCCAGCGTCGCTGCCGGTTACCCGCATGCGCCGCTGTCCGTTATTGTCCCTGATAATGTGCATGGTGATCGGCGCACCGTTTTGATGCTTGCCGGAAATTTTCGCTGACTGCACCGCACCACCGGATGTCACCAGGCTGCCTTGCAGATTGTTGATTACCTCGCCCCGGTGAACATAAATTCGGCTGATGTTCGTATTGATGGAAACCGGCGGTTCCTTCAGGCTGCTGCTGCCTCCGACCTTACTGGACATCATGCGGGAAATCAGCGGCCTGGCATCCAGACTGGCGCCTCCCACTCCCAACTGATACGAACCGGAAGAATTGTCGATTTCCAGCGCCAGCCGGTTTGTTTCGCTGAGAATGAATCTCGGGAACGAGCCATCATGCAGGCTGCTTGTTTTCCGGTTTATGCGCACCTTGCCAAGTATCTTCAACTGCCCACCGGTGATCGACAGGTCATCGAGCACGATGAACTTGCTGTCGTTCATGTTCACCGTGAAGGTGGCTCTGGTTTTCTTGGTTGGCGCCCGGGACCAGCCGATCGCATCGACCGCCATGGATGCCTTAGACAGGTCAGCATCCACCTTTGCAGAAATGATCTGCGCGCCACGACGCACCATGGACACCTTCAGCTTTGTCGGACCAATCAGAAACGGGTCCAGTTCAATGCCGAGTTTCTGCCTGTCTGCATCAGTCAGAGTTGCCGAAATCGTCATGTCCTCATCAGCATTTGCACTTTTGCTGAGCGGTCGGCGCCACGTCAGCTGGGCAGCTTTCTCTCCCAGCGTGGCCGTCCCCTTGCCAGTAATGACGGTGTCATCCAGAAGCAGGTCGATCTGCGCATTGTTGATATCGATGCCCTCAATGGCATTCTTTATCTGTCCATCACTCAGTTTCGCTGTTGCCGACACGGCGAAATCCGAAGAGGTGATGCCGGGTTTCAGAGGCATTGCCAGGTTGAGACTGACCAGCCCGCGTCCACTTACTGATTTCAGGTCGAAGCTTGAATCGCTGACCAGCGCCAGTGGCGGGAGGTCCGCGTACTCGTGAAATCCGCCAACATCGCTTTCCAGCTTCAAAGTCAAGGTCGCCGGAGAAATCGGCAGAGCGAGTTCCGTGATCTGCATATTACCGCCGGTAACACTAAGGGAGTTACCAGATGGCAGCGGGATCGCACCTTTTCCGACCTCGATATCGAACACCTGGCCAGTCAGATGAAACCGCCCGTCTGCGTTGATCATCGGAGGCAGGTCATCGGCGTAGGTGAACTCAACACCCGAAGCATTGAACTTCAGGTCAACCGCATCAACCGGCAATGGCTTGCCTTCCAGTGCGTTATTGATCTGGTCACCTGACAGCTTAACCCTGAACTCAGCATCTTCGACGATGCCGGCTCGAACGTTTTCCCGATACCATTTGCGCGACTGCGCGGCGATGACCGGCGGCCACAGCTTGCGTATCAGGTCATAACGAAGCGATCGTCCGCGGCCCGCCATGTACACACCGACCGCATCTCCATCTGCAACGAATTGCCCGCGAACCCTGACGCCACCATCGCTGGACAAAACAAGCAGGTCGTCAATGAGGAAGCGCTGCTCGTCGAACAAAGCCTGGCCCTTGAGCTTGAACTGGTCGATTATGCTGCGATCAGCCCCTGCATTGGGAGTGTCGATATGGACGTTTTGCGCGTCCAGTTCGATGTTTGCCGCAATCACTTCCTGCTGTTCGTTGCGAACCGGTACAAACCGGCCGCTGAAACGAGCTTCCGTGCCGCGGATCACAAGGGTCGAGTCATCAATGGAGAGATGGCCTGTCTCAGGCTCGAATTTCAGCCGCAGCAATCCTTCATCAATCAGTACGGGATCCGAGATGTAGCCCGGGAACGATACTTTGCCCGCCTTCACAGACAAGACCCCCGCGCCTGCCAGCATCTCTCCCTTGTCGGAGAGTGAAAACTCCATCTCACCTGACATGGGCAGGTTGATATTGGCGAGCTGATTGAAGGCGAACAATTTGCGGGCAACATCGGCAGGCGTGACACCGTCGACCTTGGCGATGACCTTGAACACGCTGGAATCAGTGCGATAGGTCGTCAGTACCTCCGTGCGCCAGGTCGGGCCGTCTGCGGAGATGTCGGCATCCATGAACAGTGCAAAGCCCCCGTCGGCCTTCTTGAACCGGAGGTTGGCCCGGGGAGAAACCCAAAGCTGATTCTGAATTTCGTCCTTGAACGAGATTTGCGCCTCGGTGACCTCGATCGCCTCAAGCGATCTGGTGCCCGGATCATTGCTCTTGTTCTGCAACAGGCTGTTGATCGTTTCGACGATTGAGCGGGTGGAGCCATTGTCCTTGCTGTCGGGTTGAACGTAGGTTTCTGTCGAGGGTGTACCGACATCAGACTTGCCGGTCGTTTCATTTTCAGCGGAAAACCCCATCGCAATATTGCCGTCGGCATCGCGTCTGGCCAGAATGCGGGCGCCAATCAGTTCGAGTTTCTTGGGCTTCACGTTTCCGGTCAGGATTTCGCCGATATCAACAGAAATCGCGGCGCGCGGCGCGCGTGCAACCAGATTGCCGCTGGTATCGGTCAGCCGGACCTTGGCCAGCCGCAATGTCGGATGCCCGCCATTGCTGCCGCGCTCAATCACAACCCCGCCCAGTTCGACCTTCAGGCCGGGGATCGAGTCAGAGACCCTGTCTTCCACCACATCCGTCAGAAAACCAACGCTGAGCGGTCCGGAAGACAGTGCGACCACGACATAAAGCACCGCCGCGATAAGTGTCACGGCAAGTGCAGCTGTAACCCAGGCTATGCCTTTTAATGCCCGGCTGGCCAAGTTTCCGCTCTTTTCTGTTCCGGTAGCAAAGCTCCAGAACCGCTAGTCCCAGCGATTATCAGTCCCCTCCACACAAGCATGGAGGTCGTAGCAACCACCTTGCATCCGCTTAAGGCCCAATTGTGACCTAGTATCATGTGCTTATGCAAGCTGCTGCAAAAATCGCCAGACCATCTACAAAAAACCCAATTTCACCGTCAAAGAGTATAAATAATCAGACCTTTATCAACTATTTAACAGGGAAGTTTCTTTGGCGATGAGCAGTTTACTAGAATCAGGTCAGGCGATGCCGAAATTCGATCTTGACGCTAATGCATCTTCACGGATTTCCAGCAACGATCTCAAGGGACGCAAGGCGGTAATATACTTTTACCCCAAGGATGACACACCGGGTTGTACCAAGGAGGCAATCGCCTTCACTCAATTGAAGCCTGCTTTTGAGGCAGCAGATACCACTATTGTCGGCATTTCCGCGGATCCGGCTCAAAAGCATGACAAGTTCATTGCCAAGCATGATCTGGGCATCACGCTGGGTTCCGACCCGGAACTGGACACATTGAAAGCGTTCGGCGTGTGGGTTCAAAAGGCCATGTATGGGCGCAAGTATTTCGGCATTGAGCGGTCTACATTCCTGATTGATGCGAACGGCGATATCGCCCGGGTATGGCGCAAGGTCAGAGTAGCCGGTCATGCCGAGGAAGTCCTGAAAGCCGCCGAAGCGCTCAACTGATCATTGTCATGTGCAAATCCGCAAACACTCATTGCCATCAGATGAGTTGAACTTTCCATTGCGATGTTCATAATCGAACCACAAACCGGCGACGCTGCTGAGGCAAAAACGGTGATCGCGACAGTATTTTTGGTTTGGCCCAAGGCAGGGAGGGCTTATGCGTAATACACGGCGGCATAGAGGGGGGCGTCAACCGCGTGGATTGTTTTCCCGGATGGCGTATGCGTTTCGTGAACGGCAGATTTATCTGCGCTCCGAAGGTGAAGTCCAATTCATTACACTTCGGCCCTGGGTCCAGGTTGCCGTGATTTTCGCTTTCACAGTCGGCCTTTTCTGGGTCGCCTATGCCACGGTGAACGTCGCCTTCAAGGATCAGGTCCTGGCTCTGAAGGAGCGCAATCAGTATCGTGCGCGGCTGGAATATGAAGATCGAATTGGAGAGATGCGTTCCACGATCGACAAACTGAACAGACGGCTGCTGCTGGACCAGAAAACCTATCTTGCCAAAGTTGATGAGGTGCGGTTTGAACATGACCGGCTCGTGGACCGTCATCAGCAATTGGCGGATTTCTTTCAGCAGGGATGGTTGCCGGGGCCGAAAGGCACCAACCGGCAGCAAAAAGGAAACCTGTCACCGCAGGCAGACCCGGATATCCAAACAGCGGGCATGACAATGTCACCTCGCGCGGCCGGCAAATTCACCTCTGACTTCACATCGCCCGAAGAAGCCGAGACGCCTCTGGTCGAATTGCGCGCATACATGGCCCGGATGGAGGCCCGCGAAGCTGCGCTGCTGGGCACGGTCACCGACTATGTTGCGGGCCGGACAACGCGGCTTGGCAAGGTGTACAGGGCGCTTGGGATAAATGCCGACAAACTTGCGAAATCATCAAAATACAAGCCCGAAGCGGTTGGCGGTCCGTTCATTGCGGCAAGCGCGACTGATCTGGGATCGAAAGTACTGGCACAAAGTGTGTCTGACCTGTCAGCGCAACTGGACCGCTGGGAAACCCTGAAATTTCAGACCACGCGTCTGCCGCTCTCCAGGCCGATGGGCCCGGACCACAAAGTGTCCAGTTCTTTCGGTCTGCGCAAGGATCCGTTCCGCAAACGCCCCGCAATGCATTCGGGGATTGATTTTCGCGGCCCGACAGGATCTCCGGTCCGGGTTACTGCCCCCGGCACGGTCATCAAGGCAGGATGGGCAGGAGGATATGGCAAGATGGTCACGGTGCGCCATGATGGCGGAATCACCAGCCGATATGCGCATTTAAGTATAATTTCGGTTCGCACTGGCCAAAAGGTCAAGTCAGGTGATAGAATAGGCAAAGTTGGAAGTACAGGTCGCAGTACGGGCCCGCACCTTCATTACGAAACACGCGTGGGCGGCCGCGCAATAGACCCTGTTAGATTTTGGAAGGCCCGCGATGTTTTTCAAGAAATCACGCGCTAAAGCGCCAAAGAGCGGAGCGAACACTGGCGGAGGCCGTCAGCGGCACCGCTCCGGCCCATCGCTTTTGTCTCTGGACCTTGTCATCGATGGCTCGGTGTCAACCGGCGGCGAGTTGCAAGTTGACGGCACCATAAACGGAACCGTGCGCGCGCGCGCCGTGGTTGTGGACGGCAACGGCGTTGTCTATGGCGACATTACAGCGGAAGAAGTCATTGTTCGTGGCCGGGTGATCGGGCCGATACGTGCACTTCACATTCATATCTATGCAGGCGCCCATATTGAAGGCGATGTCATCAACCAGACGCTTTCGATTGAAAACGGTGCCCATGTGGACGGCAAGATACGCCGCGTGGAAGATCCGTTGTCTGAACCGATCGACCAGGAACAGGGTTATGCCAGCGGTGGCTGGGGACAAAACTACGCACCCCCTGTCTATGACCAGCATTATCCCCAGGAGAATGTGTATTCCCTGCCGGGCACTGATGATATCCAGGACGATCCGGTTTATTCAGAGCCGCCTGCGCGCAAGCCGAAGGCCGCAGAGTAAAGTCGTCTGACATCACACATAGTCGTCGGAACTGCATGGGGTTTGGTCCACGGGCCGACCTTCAGGACAGCCTATTCGATGTCAGAAACCTCGTCCGGTCCGCCACCATGCACTCTTTGAGCCAATGACGCCTCTATGAAGTCATTGAGATCGCCATCCAGCACCGCAGACGGATTGGTGCTCTCATGGCCTGTCCGCAGATCCTTGACGAGCTGGTATGGCTGCAGGACATAGGATCTGATCTGGTGCCCCCAACCAATATCGGTTTTTGTCGCCTCTTCGGCGCTGGCCGCCTCTTCC
This sequence comes from uncultured Anderseniella sp., assembly GCA_947488295.1. Lineage (GTDB taxonomy): Bacteria > Pseudomonadota > Alphaproteobacteria > Rhizobiales > Aestuariivirgaceae > Anderseniella. The sequence continues at coordinate 205,774 of CANKYU010000006.1, read as the reverse complement.
CGGATTTGCAGCTCACGCTCATACAGTCTTGCACGCAACATGTTCCATGCCGTTGCCCGGTTCTTGTGCTGTGATCTTTCGTTCTGGCACTGCACCACGATGTTCGTCGGTACGTGGGTGATACGAACCGCTGAATCGGTTGTATTCACATGCTGCCCCCCGGCACCGGATGCCCGATAGGTATCAATGCGGCAATCGCTTTCATTGACTTCAATTTCGATATTATCGTCCACTTCCGGATAGGACCACACGGATGCGAACGAGGTGTGCCTGCGGGCATTGGAGTCGTACGGTGAAATCCGCACCAGACGATGTACGCCACTTTCGGTTTTCAGGCGGCCATAGGCGTTGTGGCCATTGACCTTGAGGGTCGCGGACTTGATACCCGCTTCCTCACCGTCATGCATTTCTATCAGTTCAACCTTGTAACCCTGCTTTTCGGCCCAGCGGGTATACATGCGCATCAGCATGGACGCCCAGTCCTGGCTTTCCGTGCCGCCGGCACCGGCATGCACTTCCAGAAAGCTGTCATTGTTGTCTGCTTCACCCGACAGCAGCGTTTCGATTTCCAGCTTGTCGATCTCGGGCTGCAACTGCTGAATCTGGGTTTCAGCCTCATCGATAACCGATTGATCGTTCTCCATCTCGCCCAGCTCGATCAGTTCAACACTGTCGGAAATGGTCTGTTCCAGACGGCGAACCGTACCGATGCGGCTTTCAAGATCCTGGCGTTTGCGCATGACCCGCTGGGCTTCTTCCGGATCGTTCCAAAGACCCGGATCTTCAGCCTGTGCGTTCAGCAGATCGAGGTCGCGTAGTGCCTGATCCCAGTCAAAGATGCCTCCTCAGCAGCCCAATAGACTGCTTGAATTCGTCGACAAGTGTCTCGATCTCTGCGCGCATGTGAAACTTTCCGGGCCAGATTTTTGAATTACGGATGGTGAAAGAATTGGGCCCGGTCAGTACAGGCCGCCGGTACCTGTCGTCAACCCGCCTTCAGACACGGCGGCCGTTCCGGTGTCGCCACCGTCAATGACAATGCCACCGGCATCGTTGTAGCCGCCGACATTGATGCCGGAACTTGCCAGCGCATCACCGCCGGTTACCAGTCGCGAGCGCTCAGGAGGCTGCTCGCCGGGCTTGAACGCTTCAAGGATGACATTTTTTTCGCCATAGGTGCCGCGCTTGCCGCTTTTCGGATCAATCGGGATCAAGCGGACACCAGAAGGCACACGAAACGGTGTAGCGGACACGTCTTTCAGGGCGAGCTTCATGAAACTTGCCACAATGGGCGCTGCCAGCGACCCGCCTGTTTCGCCCTTGCCCATGGGCCTTGGCCGGTCATAGCCAACATATACGCCGACGACGAGATCGGGCGTATACCCGATGAACCAGGCATCGCGTTCATCGTTTGTGGTGCCGGTTTTGCCTGCAATAGGCTTGCCGATCTGCTGAAGTTTCTTGGCAGTACCACGCTGCACCACCCCTTCCAGCATCGAGGTGATCTGATAGGCCGTGTACGGGTTCATCACTTCTTCCCGGTTCTCGATAAATTCCGGTTCCGGCTGATTGGTCCACTCCGCGGCATTACACTGGGTGCACTCACGCTTGTCGTGACGCCATACCGTGCGACCATAGCGGTCCTGAATGCGGTCCAGCATGGTCGGTTCGATCTTCTTGCCGCCGTTTGCCAGCACCGAATAGGCCGATGTCATGCGCAGCAGGGATGTTTCGCCCGAACCAAGCGATGTCGCGAGCACCGCAGGCAGTTTGTTGTAGATGCCGAGCTTTTCGGTCAGGCCCTTGAATTTCTTGATGCCCATGTCCTGTGCAAGGCGCACCGTCATGACATTACGCGAGAACTCGATGCCGCGGCGCAATGTCGACGGACCGTAAAACTTCTTGGTGTAGTTGGACGGTTTCCAGGTCTCGCCACTGCGCAGCTTTATCTCCACCGGCGCATCCAGAACCACTGACGAAGGTGTGTAGCCGTTATCCAGGGCGGCAGCGTAGACAAACGGCTTGATCGAAGACCCCGGTTGGCGTTTTGCCTGTGTCACCCGGTCAAACTGACTGCGGCTGTAGGAAAATCCACCGGCCAGCGCCAGTACCCGGCCGGTATGCGGGTCCATCGCGACCATTCCACCATCGATTTCAGGTATCTGGACCAGATGATAGTTGTTGTCTGACCCGGCCGCGGTTGCGTACACCACGTCACCCGGCTTCAGCACATCAGTTGCAGACTTTATCTTGTCGCCGAGCACTCTGCCGTTCTTGTTGATGCCCTTGTGCTGCCGCGCCCACAGCATGTGTTGCAACGGGATCACGGCCTGCTTGGCTTCCGGCGTCTTGCCCTTGACGACCTTTTTCGGACGCAATCCAATACGCGCCTGGTCATCGCTCACTTCGAGTACAACCGCCAGCTTCCACGGGTAGACATCTCCCAGCGGCTTTATCTTGGCAAGAGCGACCGGCCAGTCCGCATTTACTTCAATGCGGGCGACGGGACCACGCCAGCCATGATTGCGGTCAAACTGGATAAGCCCGCCTGCCAGGGCCTGACGGGCAAATATCTGCAGTTTGGGGTCAATGGTTGTTCGCACGGACAGACCGCCGGTGCGCAGAACTTCCTTGCCGTAAATCCGTTCCACGGCCTGCCTGGCTTCCTCAGTAAAGTATTCCGCTGCAAACAGCTTGGCGCCAAATGGGCGAAGCGTAACTTCAATGTCCTTGGCCTGGGCTTCCTTCATTTCTGCTTCGGTCACATAACCGTTGTCGTACATACGTTCCAGCACCCAGTTGCGGCGCTCAATTGCCCGCTCGCGATGGCGCACGGGATGATAATTCGACGGCCCCTTGGGCAAAGCAGCCAGATAGGCGATCTGAGCCAGATCCAGTTCGATCAACGACTTGCCGAAATAGTTCAGCGACGCGGCGGCAACACCGTAAGAGCCCTGCCCCAGGAAAATCTCGTTGAGATAGAGTTCAAGGATCTGGTCCTTGCTGAACGAACTTTCCATGCGCAATGCGATCAGCGCCTCCCGCAACTTGCGGGTTATGGTGCGTTCATTGGTCAGCAGAAAGTTTTTCGCGACCTGCTGGGTAATTGTCGACGCACCGATCAGACGGCGGTTCGAGCCCTGCAGCCGGGCCCTTACATTTACAATGACGGCTCTGGCAAGCGCTTCCGGATCAACACCCATGTGCCGGTAAAAATTCTTGTCCTCGGCAGATGTAACTGCCTCGACAAGTTTTTTGGGCACCGCGTCAATAGGGACAAAAAGCCGGCGCTCCTTGGCATATTCCGCCAACAACGACCCGTCGGCTGCATGGATGCGGGTCATGACCGGCGGTTCGTACTGAGCCAGGCTCTCATGTGACGGCAATGTCTTGGAGGTGTCGTAGATGATGTAGCCTACAGCCAGTGCGACCGCAAAAGACACCGCCAAACCAAAACTGAACAGATATTTGAGAAGTCGCAGCATTCAGATCAGCGTCCCTGATTTTTCAACGAATAATGCCAACACATATATAGGTCATTTGCGATCACAAAGCCAAATATTGTGGCAATCGGACGGCACTGCAATGGTTTGTGTGAAGATATCTGACCAAGGTGGTGTTTTCATTGCGCCAGTTGTTGTCGGGCAGCCACCTCCGGCGAGAAAAAACCTTCAATGGCGGCGGTCACGGCACCTGCGGCCTTGCGCCGCCACCTTGAGGACACAAGATTCTTTTCGTCATGACGGTTGGACAGATACCCCAGTTCGAGCAGCACTGACGGAACATCCGGTGCGCGCAGCACCTTGAAACCGGCAGACCGTACAGGCCGCCTGTTCAACGGCGTGACCGGTTTCAGGTTCTTCACCACCCGGCGAGCAAAGTAAATTGAATGGTTCTTGGTCTCGCGCAGCGCCAGGTCAAGCAGAATGCCGGCCACTTCGCCGGCATCCTCACCAAGATCAACACCGCCGATGAAATCAGCGTTGTTTTCCTTTTCCGCCAGCGCCGCTGCTTCTGCGTCCGACGCCTTTTCAGACAATGTGTAAACGGTTGCGCCGCGGACGCGGCGTTGCCGCAAACTGTCCGCATGAACCGCGATGAACAGATCTGCCTTCTTGGCCCGGGCAAATTTGACGCGCTTACCCAATGAAATGAACCGGTCATCATTGCGCGTCATATGAACTTCAAAGCGTCCGGTCGCCAGCAATTTCTTGCGGAGTTCACGCGCGAAAGCCAAAACCACCTTCTTTTCCGGCGTGCCTTTTCGCGAAACCGTGCCGCCGTCAATACCGCCATGCCCGGGATCCAGCACAATGACAGGCCTGACGCGGGGTGCAGCGGGACCGCCGGCGAGTGCGGTCAATATTCCGGGAGCTGAGGACTGGGATGGTTTTGGCCGGGGCTTGGGTATCAGGCTGGCCGCCTGTTCCGCATGCTCTGCCCGTTCAGCCTCTTCATCGATGCGCGCCACGCCTTCGCGCTTGAGCAATTCGGCCAGCGTGTCAGGGGCCGGTTGAACAGGAGACGCCGCAGCGGTTCTGGTTGGTCGCTCCGTTGCCTTGATCCGGGCAAAGGTGCGTTGGTCCGTCGGAACGATATCAATTATCATCCGGGCTGGCTGGCCGCTTTCAGGATTGAGCACGAAAGATTTTTCGATCAGAACCGGGCCGGTTGTGTCAAGCACGATGCGTGACTTGCCAGGTGCAAGCTGGCCAAACCGGTACGCGGTGATCAGTCCCTTGCCGGTATCGCCTGTTTCCGGCGGCATGTTGAACCGCACATCCGGCAGATCCACCACCACACGATAGGGTTTGTCGATCACGTAGACGGAATAACTCACCGGCCTGTCCAGATCGGCCACGAACCGGGTTCGCGCAGCATCACCTGCAATTCGCGCTTCGCTGACGCTTGCCATCGGCGGAGTTGCGGCAGCGGAATCAGGATACACTGCAATGTGAACAGCGCTGAGAACGGCTGCCATAATAGCGACCGTTGCGCACCACTTGTGCAATGCCCTGATCATATCTACAGCCCGGCGAGCCACGAGATTGCGTTTCCCCATCACGAATTCAATTCGGTAAATCCTAGCAATAGTGTGGTTAACCATTCGTTTAGAGTTCATCCGTATCGCGCGTCGATTGCTGAAAAAGCACCGGGTTGCGCAACAAATCGGTTCGCAATCAGCAAATCACATGACGGCGAGCCAGGCTTTGACAGGTAAAAAGCCTGGCGGTCATCCGTGCTTGCCGTAGCGGAATATTGCAAACGCACTATTGCGTAACCCTTGAGACGTGATAAAAGCACCCTTGATCCCCAAGCGTGGATTCACGGTGCAGCAGATCTGCATCACACGCTGAAAGGACCTGTAATTTCTTAGCGTTCGCGAAGTCCGGGCTGGAGAAAGCCACTTCGTTGAACTGCGAGTGTCACCGCACAGGGTGACGGGTTCGATGGGCAACTGCCCAGCGCGCAATCCAACCCCTGAAGCGGTTTAGTGAACCGTTCAGCGCCCGATTTCGGCGCGAACACATGTGGAAAACAAAGAATGAGCGTGGCCAACAAGATCACCAGCCGGTTCCTGCCTTGCAGCAGTGAAGCCCAGGCTGTGTCGTGCCCTGTCGGCACTAGGCGCGCCCGTCCTGATTACTCCCGTACAAATGACCGCAATCGAATAGGTGCGCCACCCGGAGCGCCGCCTGTCCGTTACTGTGACCGTCTGTACGGCAAGGATTTGCCAATATGGCCAGTAAAATGCTTATCGACGCAGCGCACCCGGAAGAAACCAGGGTTTGCGTTGTCCGCGGCAACCGTATCGAGGAATTCGATTACGAATCCGCATCCCGCCGCCCGTTAAAGGGCAATATCTATCTCGCCAAGGTCACTCGGGTTGAACCGTCGCTGCAGGCCGCTTTCGTTGAATACGGCGGCAACCGGCACGGTTTTCTGGCGTTCAGCGAAATTCATCCAGATTACTACCAGATCCCGGTTGCCGACCGGCAGGCACTGCTGGAAGCAGACGCCGAAGATGCCCGTCTGGCACGTGAGGAAGAAGACGCCGAACCGGAAAAACCAAAACCACGTCGCCGCCGCTCGCGGTCTGCGCGGTCCAAGGACGACAAAGTCGCCAGTGACCCGGTAAAAGATGAGGCAGACGCTGAAGACGGCGCGGCCAATGAAGCGGTTGATGGCGAAACAAATGATGTTGAAGCCGCGTCGGCAGACGCCGAAACCGCAACAGAAGCCGCGGATGCATCTGAAGCAGACGCTCCTGAATCCACCGATGCCGACGCGGAGGTCGAACAGGCTGGTTCACAAGATGATGTTTCGGCCGACGAAGACAATGGCAGCGATGGCGAAGACGCCGACGCAGAGGCGCAGGCGGATGCAGAAGACGACGTAGAGGTTTCCGCAACGGACGACGATGATTCTGCCGATGACGATGCCGATGAGGCAGCGCCAAAGCCTCGCAAGCGCACACCGCGCAAGAACTACAAGATCCAGGAGGTCATCAAGCGCCGCCAGGTCCTGCTGATCCAGGTTGTCAAGGAAGAGCGCGGCAACAAGGGCGCTGCGCTGACCACATACATGTCCCTGGCCGGCCGCTATTGCGTGCTGATGCCGAATACCGCGCGCGGTGGCGGCATATCACGCAAGATCACCGATGCAAGCGACCGCCGCCGCCTGAAAGATGTCATTCGCGAGGTCGAAGTGCCCGAAGGCATGGGGCTGATCGTGCGCACTGCCGGCGCACAGCGCACCAAAACCGAGATTCGCCGCGACTACGACTATTTGTTGCGCATGTGGGAATCGGTTCGCGAACTGACATTGAAGTCGGCTGCCCCTACCCTGGTTTACGAGGAAGGCAACCTGATCAAGCGATCAATTCGCGACCTGTATTCAAAAGACATCGACGAAGTCGTGGTGGAGGGCGAAGAAGGCTTCCGCGAAGCCAAGGACTTCATGAAGATGCTCATGCCAAGTCATGCGCGCAATGTGAAGTTATACAAAGACACCCGCCAGTTGTTCACCCGCCATCAGGTTGAAAGCCAACTTGACGGATTGTTCACGCCAAACGTCACTCTGCCGTCCGGCGGTTACATTGTGATGAACCAGACCGAGGCGCTGGTGTCGATCGACATCAACTCGGGCAAGGCAACCCGTGAACACAGCATTGAAGACACCGCACTGAAGACCAATCTGGAGGCGGCTGTCGAGATCTCCCGGCAACTGCGCCTTCGCGACCTGGCGGGTCTGATCGTCATCGACTTCATTGATATGGAGGAGAACCGCAACAATCGTGCGGTTGAACGCAAACTCAAGGATGCGCTGAAGAACGACCGCGCACGTATTCAGGTTGGCCGTATTTCACACTTCGGACTTCTGGAAATGTCGCGTCAGCGGCTGCGCCAGGGCATGATGGAGAGTTCCACCATGCAGTGTCCGCACTGCGAAGGCACCGGCGTCATTCGCGGGGTATCAAGCTGTGCGCTGTCAGTGTTGCGCGGCATTGAGGAGCATCTTCTGTCCCGTAAGCCTGAGAGCCTGGACGTGCGTGTGCATCCGGAAGTGGCTTTCTACATCTTCAACGAGAAACGCGATCACCTGTTGTCGCTTGAAGAGAATTACGGGATTTCGATCTATGTCCTGCCGGACACCGACCGCGCTCTTGCTGACAGCATTATCGAGCGCAAGCCGGATCGCAAAGGCCCGGCCGCCCGGCCCGTTGCTTCAGATACCGCGGTTGCCATGGGCGACGGCATGGAGGCCAATGAGGAACCGCCTGCATCTGATGCAAATGACACCGATGCAGACGAGCCGGACAACCGGCGAAATGATGAAGTTCAACTGGACGAAAACGGCGAGCCGCGCAAGAAGCGCCGCCGCCGCCGTGGACGCCGGGGCGGCCGCAAACAACGCGAGGAACGCGAAGGCGAAGAAGCCTCCAAGGGTGAAGAGGTCGCTGCTTCTTCGGAAGATGCGCAAGCCGACAGTGCCGAAACGCCTGATGCAGTCGCCGACGCGACTGAAACGGCTGCTGACGCTACCGGCGATGACGACAAGCCCAAAAAGCGCCGCCGCCGATCTCGCGGTGGACGCAACAAGGCCGGTGACGAAACCAGTGATGCCAATGAAATCGATGCAGCGGCAGCGGAATCACAGGCTGCAGACGCTGCGCCGGCCGAAGCAGATACGGCGGCGGCAGACACTGCAATAGCAGCTGAGGCTGAGGCTGAGGCAGAGGAAAAACCGAAGGCCAGAAAGCGCAGTCCGCGAAAGGCAGCGAAAAAAGCCAAGCCAGAAAGTGCTGAAGCGAGCGGAGACGATGCAGGTGATGTTGTGGCGCAAGCCGAACCGGCACCGGCCGACGACGAGAAGCCTGCCAGGAAACCACGCAAGCGCGCTGTGAAGAAGGCGAAACCGGCAGAAGCCGGGACACCTGAAGCCGCGGCGCCTGTTGAGGCAGCCGTCGCAAACGGCAATTCCACATCAGATGAACCCGCGGATACTGAGCAGGCGGCCCCCAAATGGACACCTCCTGCGCCGACCGTTGACCCGGCAACTGCGCCGAAAAAAGCCGGCTGGTGGGGCAAGCGCTGACATCGCGATATCTGTATCAGGGTGATTTCTGGCCCGAACTGCCGGAGGTCACCCTGATAGTTTTGCAATTCAGTCCGCAAACAACGGCTGCTTGAATGAAGACAAATCGCCTCGTTCTGTTGGGTCTGGTTGTTGTCGCCGTATTTATGGGATGGCGGCTTTATGAGCAGAAACATGCCGACACGGGGCAACTGACCGTCCGCCAGAACGGCGAAACCGTGATCCTCGCCTGGACCGGCCAGGTTGAACTGCCCATGCATACGCTGCTGCTGCGCGCATTCGAAGAATGGCGCAACAGGTCACGGCATTTCCTCCTGCAGTTGAACTCTCCGGGCGGTTCCGTGCGCGAAGGCGGCGACGTGGTCGAACTGCTGCAACGCATCAAGCTCACCCACAGGCTCGATACCTATGTCGCGTCAAGGAACATCTGCATGTCCATGTGCGTGCCGATTTTCCTGCAGGGCAGCAAGCGTTTCGCAGCACCCGACGCCCGCTTCATGTTCCATGAGCCCAAACGTTTCTATGATGATGGCAGTGAGGCAAAAGGCTTTTCATTTGAACGCAAGGCCCTCACACAGCGCTTTTTCAGCAGGTACTTCGTCAACTCACCCATGGACGCGAACTGGCGCGTTCAACTTGAGAAAGACTGGATAGGCAAGGACATATTCAAGTCCGGAAAACAGCTGGTCGAGGAAAACTCGGGCATCGTGACAAACCTGGAGTAAAGCCTGCGATCTGTTGGGAACCCTGTTCCCCAAAAGACCCTGGAGTCGGGATCCTAGAGAAGTTCCCACAACAATCGTACGGCCAATGCCCACATGATGACGCCGATGATGCTGTCAAGCACCCGCCAGCTGGATGGCCGAGCGAACACTGGCGACAGCAGTCGGGCGCCATACCCCAGCGAAAAAAACCATGTAAACGAAGCAATGCATGCGCCGGCTGCATAGGCGACCCGGTCAGCCCCCTCATAACGCGCAGACAATCCACCCAGCAGTAAAACCGTATCCAGATAGACGTGCGGATTGAGAAATGTAAACGCGAGCACGGTCGCAATCGCGGCTCGCAGGGCTATCGGCCCGCCATCACCTGTTTGCAACGCACTGGGAAAGACGGCTCGCCTGAACGCCAGAGCTCCATACCCAAACAGAAACAATGCACCACCTGCAGTTATGAACGTCAGCAGGAACGGTTCCCGTTTGATGAGCGTTCCCAGGCCGGCAACACCTGCGGCGATCAGCAAAGCATCAGCCAGGGCGCAAATGAAGCACAACACAAACACGTGCTCACGCTTCAGGCCCTGCCGCAGAATAAAGGCGTTCTGTGCGCCAATGGCAATAATAAGGGTTCCGCCGAGCAGGAAGCCGGCTATGGCGGCAGATGTCACTGAGTTATCCTAACCGGATTTCGGCAGCCAGCGCGACAGGCGCTCGACAGCCTTTTCCATGTGCTCCATCGAGCCGGCAAACGACAGCCGCAAGAACCGGTTGCCTCGTCCGGCATCAAAATCGGCGCCGGGAGATACGGCCACATGAGCTTCCTTGAGCATCGCCTGGGCAAAGGCAAAACTATCATTAGTCAGGTTTGCCACATCGGCATAGAGATAAAACGCGCCATCAGCCGGTGACAGGTTGCCAAGCCCGAGGCCGGGCAGCTCCCGCAGCAGAAAGTCGCGATTTGCGCGATATTCGGACTTGCGTTGTTCCAGTTCTTCGGTCGCGTCAAAGGCTGCAATGGCAGCATATTGGGATATGGTCGGTGGAGAGATGAACAGGCTCTGCGCCAGGCACTCGACCGGACGTACCAGGCTTTCGGGGACGATCATCCAGCCGATCCGCCAACCGGTCATGCAGTAGTATTTTGAAAACGAGTTGATAATAACGGCGTCAGAATTGCTGGTCAGCGCAGTCGCCTGCGGCATTTCATAGTTGAGACCATGATAGATTTCATCGGATATGAACCAGATGTCCCTGTCCGCGCAGGTGCGTGAAATGGCGGCCAGATTGTCCGGTGTCACCATCGTCCCGGTCGGATTGGCGGGGCTTGCCAGCAACAGCCCCGACAGGCCGTTTTCGCAGGCGGATGAAATCTGCTCAGATGTCGGCGCCCAGCGATGTCGGGCATCAACCTCTATGTCGGCAACGGCGATATCCAGGGCTGTCAGGATGTTGGAGTAAGCCGGATAACCAGGCACTGTGAGCCCGACCTTGTCGCCCTGATCGAAGCAGGCAAGGAAACTGAGGACAAACGCCCCCGATGAACCGGTTGTTACAACAACCCTGCCCGGGTCAACCTGCACGCCGTAGGTGTCGTGATAGTGCTGCGCAATGCGCTCACGCAAGGCTGGCAGTCCCAGCGAGTTTGTATACCCCATATAGGCGCCGGTCAGAGCTTCCCGGGCTGCCTCAAGCACCTTTTGGGGCGGTCCGCCGGCGGGTTGGCCGGCCGACATATGCACCACGTCGTGGCCGATGTCGGCAAGCGCATTGGCTTCGCGAAACATGTCCATCACGATGAACGGTTGAACAAGAGCAGCTCGTCTGGATGAAGATGGAGACATGGTACCTGGAATCGATGGTTTGCAGTCTGCAGGTGATTTGCGCCTCTACCTATCAGATGCGCCGGTCGCTGCAAACCTGCTGACGACAATACGCCTCACGGCTCTGTGACCCTGCACCTCATCGCTTCCCTCATGCTTTTGCCGTATTGTTCAATACAAATCCGAGTGATCCGGACATGCGTTTCAATGTCGTCAGACCCGCGACGGGGATCGGCTGCAAAAAGGAATCTTCGACAGGCAGATGCAGAAAGCTTTGCGTACAATAGGGATCATTGTGCTGTCTGCCGTCATGCTGGCCCAGACCACCCTGCCGTCCTTTGCGCAACAGCGCGGCAACAGTCCCCGGCTGATCCGGGACGCGGAAATCGAAGAATTGATGCGGCGGTATCTGAAACCGATCTTCAAGGCCGCCGGCATCCCTCGTGGTGCTGTCAATATCTATCTGATCCACGACAGCCGCATCAACGCATTTGTCGCCGGGGGCCAGCGCATTTTCATTCACACCGGACTGATCGAACAGGCAGGCACCCCGAATGAAATCATCGGCGTGCTGGCGCACGAGACGGCCCATGTCGCCGAAGGTCACCTAGCCCGGCTCGGTGTCCAGCTTGACCGCGCGTCCACGCAGGCGATCATCGGAACCCTGCTGGGCGCAGCAGCGGCGGTTGGCGCAGCGCGGGCCGGTGCAGGATCCAGCGGAGGGGCATCCGGCGCACTGGTGTTTGGCGGCGCGGAATTTGCCAAGCGCAACTTGCTGACCTATGTCCGCGCCCAGGAGGCCTCGGCCGACGAAGGTGCCCTGCGTTATCTGAATGCGTCCGGTCAGTCCGGACGCGGCATGCTGGAACTTTTTCAAAAGCTCTACAACCAGTCCATCGCCTCCCTTCAGTACGTGGACCCCTATGCCGTGTCCCACCCGTTGCCCCTGCAGCGTATCCGGGTTCTGGAAAATCGCGTCCGTGCCTCCAGGCACTACAACAAGAAGGACAAGGACTACCTGGTCTTCCGTCACAAGATGGCGCAGGCAAAACTGGTCGGCTTCACCCGCTCCCCGCAATCAGTCTACCAATCCTATCCGGCCTCGGACAGTTCCATCCCGGCGCAATATGCCCGCGCCATCGCCGCCTATCGGGTGGGAGACCTCCAAACCGCCATACCGGCGATTGACAAGCTGATCGCACAGATACCAAAGAACCCGTATTTCTGGGAGCTGAAAGGCCAGGCGCTGCTCGAGAAAGGCTATCCGGCTGAAGCCGTGGCGCCGTTGCGCCAGGCACTGAAACTGTATCCGAAAAGTGGACTGATCGGCATTCTTCTAGCTAAGGCATTGCTTGCCGCCAACACAAAGAAATCGGCCCGAACGGCTTTGTCGGTATTGTCAAAGGCACAGAGATTTGAAGGCGAATCAGGCTCGTTGCATTTGCTGAAGGCGCGGGCACACGGCATTCTGGGTGATTATGCGCGCGCTGAACTGTCCACCGCAGAAAGCGCCATGCTGCGCGGCGACAAGAAACTCGCAAAACGAAAGGCCGAAGGAGCCAAGCGCCGGGCAAAGTCCGGATCGACGGTCTGGATCAGGGCAAGCGACATACTCAACGCTCTGAAAAAAAAGAAAAGTTGAAGATGAATTTCCCCGGGGAACCGTTATAAGCGGTCCATCAAACAAATCCGTTCGACCCGGATAACACAGGAGTCCAATTTCATGCGCACCAAATTCACAGCCCACCTTGTGGCACTTGCGCTTGCTTCCAGCAGTGTGCTGCTGCCTCACCAGGTGTCTGCGCAGGAAACATTCTCAAAGGCGCAAACCAATGAGATGCACAACATCATTCGCGAGTACCTGCTTGAGAACCCGGAAATCCTCAATGAGATGATCGCCAAGCTGCAGGCCGCAGAGCGCGACCAGCAGGACAAGCAGGCGCGCGAAGCCATCGCCAGCAATGCCAGACAGCTTTTCCACAGCGAGGCTGATTTCGTCGTCGGCAATCCCAACGGCAACGTAACCATGGTCGAGTTCTTCGATTACAATTGCGGTTTCTGCAAGCGGTCTGTTGCCGACGTGCTTCGGTTCACCGAAGAAGACAAGAACCTGCGCATTGTCATGAAGGAGTTTCCGATCCTGTCGGAAGGCTCCATCATTGCGTCGCGTGCGGCTATTGCCGCCAAGAAACAGGGCAAATACTGGGAATTGCATCTCGCCCTGATGGCCGCCAGCGGCGGTATCGACAATGAGGAAAAGGTAATGTCGATCGCAGCAGAGGCCGGCCTGGATGTGGACAAGCTGAAGGCCGACATGACCACAGACGCGGACGCGATTGAAAAGAGCATCAATGACAATCGCGCACTGGCCCAGGCCCTGGGAATCAACGGCACGCCGGCATTTGTGATTGACGACAATCTGGTGCCCGGTGCCATGCCTTATGAACAACTGGCAACCAGTGTCAAAATTGTCCGCGACAAGGGCGGATGCCAGTACTGCTGATTTAGAGCCGTTTATGTCCAAATAGAAGCGTTTGATGGCACCAAATCAGTTCACTCAGCTAGGCGCAAAGCGCAGCGCGATGTAGTGCATCGGGCAAGCTTTGCAACAACGCCGATGGACTGATTTGGTCCACCGAAGGCCAATTTTCTGCGCTCGCTGGACTGCGTTACATCTCCCTTGTGGTCAACCAGACCACGGCGGGAGCCGTGCCTGGCCAGCAAACGCAGAAAACCGGTCAAACGGTTCTATTTGGACACAAACGGCTCTAACAATTGCAAATCGCAGGTTCCGCATTCATGTGACCGTGCATGGCTGTGAAGGGCAATTTATCTCATCCACAGGCTGACCGGCGCTCAAGCTTGGCCGGGCGCTGTTTTTATGGCAAAACCGGTTTACAAGAAACGGCGAAGGGCAGCACAGGTATGCTGTTTCCCTGGCCACCTGCCCCGAATGGAGATGATCTCTGTTGTCCGAAACGATCCTGATACTCAATGGTCCGAACCTGAACCTGCTCGGCACCCGCGAGCCTAAGATATATGGCGCAACCACGCTGGCCGATATTGAAGCCAATTGCCAGGCGCATGCGGCGGAAATTGGTGTCAGTATCGATTTTCGCCAATCCAACATCGAAGGCGAACTGGTCAGTTGGGTACAGCAGGCTCGCGAAACCGCAAGCGCGATCATCATCAATGCCGCAGCCTACACACACACTTCGGTTGCATTGCACGATGCCCTTAAGGCAGCCGGGTTGCCGGTCGTGGAGCTGCATCTTTCAAATGTGTACAAGCGCGAGAGCTTCCGGCATAAGAGCTTCATCTCCAGCGTTGCAGACGGGGTCATGTGCGGGTTTGGCGCACACGGATATGTCATGGCAATCGACGCAGCACACCAAATTGCCGCCACCAGAACAACCAAAACCTGAACCACAGGACACCGGAATCAGATATGGCCAAGGACAACAAGACATTCGACAACGAGCAAATCCGCCAGCTCGCCGAAATCCTGACCGACACAGGCTTAAGCGAGATTGAGGTTGAGCAGGATGGCCTGAAGATCCGCGTGGCACGCGAGATCACCGCCACCTATTCAGCACCTGCGCCGGCGGTTCAGGCACCTGCACCGAGCATTGTCAGCGCGCCTGCCGCGGAAGCTCCCGCAGCCGCCGCCCCGGCGGCAAAGTCTGCCGGCACCGTAAATTCACCAATGGTCGGTACCGCCTACATGTCGCCATCACCCGAGGCTGCCCCGTTTGTACAGGTCGGCAGCAAGGTCAAGGCCGGCCAGGCGATCATGATCATCGAAGCAATGAAAACCATGAACCAGATCCCTGCCCCGCATAGTGGCACCGTGACCGCGATCCTGGTGAACAACGGTGATCCTGTCGAGTACGACGAGCCGTTGATGGTGATCGAGTAGACCCGCCGCCCCCCGCACCTGTGCGCAGACTGCACCTGTAAGGCCCAGATTTAGATGTTTGAAAAAGTCCTGATAGCCAATCGTGGTGAAATTGCACTTCGTGTATTGCGCGCCTGCCGTGAGCTGGGCGTGCAAACCGTGGCGGTTCACTCCACCGCGGACGCAACGGCCATGCATGTGCGCCTGGCCGACGAGAGCGTTTGCATCGGTCCGCCGTCTGCCACGGACAGTTACCTCAATATCCCGGCGATTGTGGCCGCATGCGAAATCACCGGCGCCGATGCGGTGCATCCCGGCTACGGTTTCCTGTCGGAAAACGCCCGCTTCGCCAAGATTCTGGAAGAACATGACATCGCCTTCATCGGCCCGTCGGCCGAACACATATCGGTCATGGGCGACAAGATCGAAGCAAAACTGACAGCAAAGAAACTCGGTATTCCCGTCGTTCCCGGCTCCGATGGCGGGGTTTCCGGGTTTGAAGAAGCCCGGCGCGTGGCGAAGGAAGTCGGTTACCCGGTATTGATCAAGGCTGCTGCAGGCGGTGGCGGGCGCGGCATGAAGGTTGCGCTGTCGGAAGATGAAATCGACAATGCACTGTCAACCGCCCAGAGAGAAGCGAAAGCCAACTTTGGAGACGATGCCGTCTACATAGAGCGGTATCTGGGCACACCTCGCCATATCGAAATACAGGTGTTCGGAGACGGCAAGGGCAATGCCGTCTATCTGGGCGAGCGCGATTGTTCATTGCAGCGCCGGCATCAGAAAGTCTGGGAGGAGGCCCTGTCGCCTGCCCTGAACGCGGCCCAGCGCAAGGAAATCGGCGAGACGTGTTCCAGTGCGATGGCGGAAATGAAGTATTCGGGCGCCGGTACGGTTGAGTTCCTTTATGAGGACGGCGAGTTTTTCTTCATTGAAATGAACACCAGACTGCAGGTTGAACACCCGGTCACGGAGGCGATTACAGGTCTCGACCTGGTGCAGGAGCAATTGCGTGTCGCATCGGGCGCCACGCTCGGCTTCAAGCAGGAAGACATTCAGTTTTCCGGTCATGCCATTGAATGCCGCATCAATGCGGAGAACGCGGAAACCTTCGCGCCTTCTCCCGGCATGGTGATCGGCGTACATCAACCCGGTGGCCTGGGTGTGCGTGTGGACTCGGGCATTTATGCCGGATACTCAATCCCGCCCTATTACGACAGCCTGATCGGCAAGCTGATCGTACATGGCAGGGATCGCAATGAATGCCTCATGCGATTGAGGCGCGCGCTCGGGGAATATGTCATCGAGGGAATCGAAACCACGATCCCGTTGTTTCAGCGCCTGCTTGGCGAGACTGATATCCTGGATGGCGAGTATGATATTCACTGGCTGGAGAAGTTTCTGGCCAAGTAATTGACCAGTACAGGTTTGTTCTCGCGGCCGGCATGGAAACCTGGGCGTTTCACCCTATATAAGGTCTTCGGTCCGGTCATTTGAGTCCGGGCGATCCATGGGAACAGTCAATGCCACCAATTTATCTCGATCCGGCACCGAGGTCCTATCCGGACTTTGTTCATCTGCTTGGCCGCGGCAGCCGCGGCGAATCGGCGGCGGGGACGACGTCCACGTTCGCCGATCTTGAGGACTGGCTCCTGAAAGAAGCCATCAACGAAACCGACATGCTGTCGCTGACAGAATCGCTAGCCTGGCGCATGGTCGCTGCCGGGCTTCCGATCGTGCGCGCAACCATCCATGTCGGAACACTGCATCCGCAATTGACCGGCTTTGGCTGGAGCTGGAACAAACTTGACGGGTTGTGCGACGAGATTGTCGTGAAAGCCATGTCAGCGCAGTCGGAAGCCTATATGCGCAGCCCGTTACGACCGGCGGTCGAAGATGGTCAATCTCTGTTTCTGGATGTCAGAGATACGGAAACACAGGCATTGTATCCGATTGCTGCCGAACTCGCCGAGCAAGGCATCAAACATTATGCGGTACTGCCGATGCCCAAACGCATTGGTGCCAACCGCTTTGACGTCGTGACCATCGCCACCGCCGAGCAGGACGGCTTCACCAAGCTGCAGCAGACGCAGCTCGACCGTGTGCTTAAGTATCTCGCATTGCATGTTCACCGTCATACGACACGCCGGGTTGCAGAAAACGTACTCAATGTTTACCTGGGCCACAGCGCGGGCAAGCAGGTTCTGGAGGGTTCCATCAGCCGCGGCGACGGCAATGCCATCGAGGCGGTTATCTGGGTTGCGGACATGCGCGGGTTCACGGAGCTCACCGAAAAGTACTCAGGCCCGCAGGTCAACCGGATTCTGAACGGATTTTTCGAGCAGGTTGTGAGTGCGGTTACAGGTAATGGCGGAGATGTGCTCAAGTTTCTGGGTGACGGCGTATTGGCTGTTTTTCCGTTCCAGTGCTCTGCCACGGCAGCAGATGCGGCCAAAGCAGCCATGGCCGCCGCTGACGAGGCGCTCAGGAACCTCGATGCCTACAACGCAAACCCTTGCGAAGACATTCGCAGCCTGAACGGCTGGAGCCCGATCAGATGCGGCATTGCCATGCATGTCGGCGAAGTATTCTTCGGAAATGTCGGCGGTCAGGATCGGCTGGACTTTACGGTCATCGGCAGTGCGGTAAACGAAACCGCCCGCCTGGAATCTCTGACCAAGCGTGTCATGCGCCCGGTAGTCATGTCGCAACAGGTTGGTGACCTGCTTGAAATCCCTCTTGACGACATTGGTCACCACGAATTGAAGGGAATTGTTCAGCCTGTCCGTGTTTTCGCCCCAAAGCACTGGAAGTCTACTGCTATACAGATCTGAAGAATCAGATCTTAAGGCGACAAAGGTATTCGGGAGGCGTTCTCTATGAAAATGGCTGCTTTGATGGCCACGCTGGTGTTTGCTCTTGCCCCTGCAACAGCACAAGCCGGTTGCAAGGACCATGCAGGCTCGGGAGTTGACTGGTCCGGTTGTTCGAAAAAACTTCTCATGCTGGGGTCTGCAGCCCTGGACGGGGCGAAACTCGACGGCAGCAATCTGACCAGCACCGACCTTGGCGGCGCAAACCTCAACGGCGCAAATCTTGACGGCGCCGACCTGAGCTATACGTCCCTCAAAGGAGCGTCCTTAAAGAGCGCGTCCCTGGTCAAAACCGCCGGCAATCGCACCGTGCTCATCAAAGCCGATCTGACCGGCGCGAAAATGCAGGCGATTGAATTGTTCCGTCCGGATCTGAGCGAAGCCAATCTGAGCGAGGCTGACCTGTCACGCGCCAGCCTGCCCCGTGCCCTGTTTACGGGAGCAAACCTCAGCGGTGCGTCACTTGAAAAGTCCGATGTGATCCGCAGCAATTTTGACAATGCGGACATGACCGGTCTCAACCTCACCTATGCGATTGTTGCCAGAGCCTCTTTCCGCAATGCCAAACTGGCCGGATCGAACTGGACCAACGCCTACCTGTATCGCAGCTCTCTGGTGGGTGCGGACCTGTCCGGAGTAACCGGGTTGACCAGCGCCCAGGTGGCGATTGCATGCGGCGACAGTTCAACCAAGCTCCCAGCAGGTGTTGAAGCGCCGAATCCGTGGCCGTGTACCAGGCAGGACGAAAGCGCGCTGTAGGGCAATGTCGGCTCCGTTGAAGCCGCAACGTTGCTCCAATACCCTGAAAGTCATCAGGATAGTTTGGCTCACCTGAACAAAACGTCCCGGTGATCAGCGCGCGGTTTCGCGGGTAGAGCCTTGCAGCACAAGTTCACCATCTTGCCAAGTGTAGGTATTGATTGTGATGTTGCTGTTCTGATCCACTATATGAGCCCGCACGACCTGTGCGGCAGTACTGACTTCCGGATTAGGCAACCTGCTCAGCGCGGGATGAAACACGAACCTGTTGCGTTTTGCATTCCATAACCAGAACTGCCATGGCTCGTTGAGCCCGGTGAGAGCAAAGTCCCGCAAGCCGAAATCCGGCTTGCCGTCAAAGTTCACGTCACGAACAATGATCGACACGTTTTCAGGGTCGATAAAGGGACGGGCTGAAACCGGGATGCGCTGGACAGTCCTGTCATCGTGGCTGCGAAACACCGCCTCATGCACCTGGTCGGGCGCTTCACCAACCAGCTCAACCGTGCCTGAACTGTCCGCAAAATCGACCTGGCAACGCGCCAGCACACCACTCCTGCCCGCGGCAACAACAGGCAGTTCGCATGGCTGGAAACTGGCGGTAAACGAGGCATTGCCGGGAACCGGGATGGCAAATGAAACAAGCCAGAACGCGCAGCACGAAATCGCTTCCCGCCTTGCCGCTGTCCAATTAGCCTTGCAACCGATCATGACGCACCTGGTGTTTACAATCCGTTTTTCGGGGGATCCTCGGCGAAACTACTGCCTGCACGTCCCGCAAGGAGCCGGCCAGACAACCTTCATTCCAGCCGTTGACGTATCCTGATCATCTCATTTCCCGGTTTACAGTCAGGCGTAGCACGCAGGTGGACGCCGTGCACCCGGCTTCACCAATAATTGTTCTCTTGCCGGTCACACCGGCAATCCGTTAACACTATCAGTCATGTCGACGATCACACCCCAGGTCTTGCTCAAAGCATATACAGCCGGCATCTTTCCAATGGCGGAAAGCGCCAGTGACAGTGCGCTTTACTGGGTCGAACCGGAAGTCCGGGGCATCATTCCACTCGACAGGTTTCATGTATCACGATCGCTGGCTCGCCGTATCCGGTCCCGGCAGTTTTCCGTCACCGTGGACACCGATTTCGACGGTGTAATCAGGGCCTGTTCGGGTCAGGCCGGAAGCGCCGGCGAACATGGTGTGGTTGAGCGGCCTTCCACCTGGATCAACGCCAGAATATCTGCTTTGTACAACCAGCTGCACGCCATGGGATGCTGTCATTCAGTTGAATGCCGCGACAGCGACGGAGCGCTGGTTGGTGGGCTTTATGGCGTGCGCATCGGCGCGGTATTCTTTGGCGAAAGCATGTTTTCCGCCAAACGCGATGCTTCCAAGGTCGCGATGGTGCATCTGGTCGCCCGCCTCAAAGCCGGTGGTTTCCGGTTGCTGGACACGCAGTTTGTAACCGATCATCTGAAGACATTCGGATGTGAAGAAGTCCTGCGCGATGACTATCGAAAACTGCTCGATGATGCTTTAGTGGCGCATGCGGAATTTACCGCATTCGCTGATGACGACAATCCGGAGGCGGTTCTGGCATCGGCCAAATCCGGCCATCATGAAGACACATAAGATCATCACAATTTTGCAAATGCGCAAAGCGCGGAACCTCGTCCACACAATGTGCTGCACAAATTGTGACCTGCTGCTATACTAGTTTAGAACCAACCAGTTACGGTGATATCCACTATGTTCAAACTCACTTCCCTCCGGTCACTTCGCTGCATCGCCACCGTGACATTGTCATGCGCGCTGGCAACGCCGGCCTTTTCTGCGGACGTGTTTGTGTCGGTGACCGGTGTGCGCAATGCAAACGGCACGGTTTTGGCGTGCCTGTGGAGCTCCGGCTGGGGATTCCCGAGCTGTGAAAAAAGCGGCAAGAATGTTACGCAGATCAAAGTGCCCGCGGTACAGGGAACGGTCAGTTTCCTGTTTGAAAATGTACCGGACGGCAAATACGCCATTTCCGTTGGGCATGACCAGAACAATGACGGCGTTCTGGAGCGGCACCGGTTTCTGAAATATCCAATCGAGGGTGCCGGCGTTTCAAACTACAACACGCCGCCACGTTTCATACCGCTGCATCATGAAGCGACATTTCCGGTCAAGGGACCGGCTGTGACCGAAATCAGCATTCCGATGCATTATCCGCCGGACGGCTAAACCGGGTTCAGGGGTTAACTTGACCCCGTGCCGCTCCAGAGCGAGCTGAAGTCAGACTACTTGTTCAACTGACCCGGGCAGCCTGCTGCTTTCCAGCGCTTGTTCACATTGAAAATACGGCGTGAAGCCGACGTCATTTGCGTCGCAAATTTGCGACATGAGGCCTTGTCTGATCTTGAATCACAATTCGCCAGCATGGCCTTGTGGGTGGTGTTGATGTCCGCCAGTGTGGGATGAGCGCCTGACTGCTGCTTCTTCAACGTCGCATGATACCAGTTGCTCAGGTGAAATTCCTTCTTCGCCAGCCGGAGAATTGAGGGCCGTATCTTTCTGGAGAATTCCTTTTTAAGGGCAGAGCACGACGCTGAATGGGCAGGCGATGTCGCCAGCGGCACATGGATCACACCGACCGCCAATACTACTGACAGCAAACAAAGCAACCGTTTAATCAAATTCATGTTTCCGCCTGACTCTGTAACGTCCGATCTCATGCCCATGGACGTTGACGATCAAGAATCAGTCTTCCTGACCGCTAGAAACCCTAGATTGCGCGGATGTGTGGCAAAACTAGGTTCGTTGTGCGAGTCTTCACTCCTGTGGCTGAGTTTCCTGTTCGTCCTGGGTGGACGGCTTTACCTGAGCCGGAGGAATATTGCTCTGTTCGTCATCAACACTCTTGCGATTGGGATCCCGGCATCCAATCAGCCACACGTCATAGACCGGGTGTTCAACCGCATTCAGACCGGGACTTTCAGCCAGCATCCAGCCTGAAAAAATTCTCCGTGTGCCACCGCTCAACAGGTTTTCGTCAACCTGTACAAAGGAAGTTGTCTTCGGCTCCTCGGTCGGTGGCCTGGAATTGCAAATGCGCGGATACACATTCAGCGCGCCGAACCTGCGCACTTCATTGACGGGAATTTCAAATGTGGTGATGCGCCCGGTGATCTTGTCGAGCCCGGCAAAAACCGCCAGCGGGTTTTCTATAGCCTGCGCACGCGCAGATCCTGGTGCAACCACCAGAACCGCCGCCAAAATCATACCCGATACAAGGCATACACCGGACAGCTTCATTGTGGTTTTATCGCCTCCACGCGAATACGCACATAGTCAGCCGTCCAGTTTCCACGCGCGTCACACAGGCTTGGCCGCAGCAATTGCTCAACTTCATCCAGCACGGCGTCCGTTTCAGCGCCAAATTGCGCAAAGAACGGTTTTCGGAAAAGCTTGAGCCACTCCTTCATTCCGGTTTTCAGCGGTGTCGGTCTCGGATACAAACCGATACGACGAACGTCAAAACCGGCGTCACCGAGCATGTCAGCATAGACCTCCGGCGAGGGAAAGAACCATGGCCCGGCCAGGCTCTCGTCGCCTGCCCGGCGCTCGCCCACTGCCCGCATAGCTGTCACAATAGCCGCCACATTGCCATGCCCGCCAAACTCTGCAACGAAGCGTCCGCCGGGTTTCAGCGCGCGCCATACACCGTCAATCACCTTTTCAGGCCGGCTCATCCAGTGAAGCGCTGCATTGGAAAACACTGCGTCGAATTCTGCAGGAAAATCAAGTGCATGACCGTCACCCCTGCTGACCGTCAATCCCCGTTCTCGGGCTGCCGACAGCAGATCATCGCTCATATCGACACCATGCACGTCAACACCGGCATCTGCCAGTTTCTGCGTCAGGGCGCCGTCACCACAGCCCAGATCGAGAATTCGTTCACCTGCCTGCGGCGCCAGCCACTCAAAAACCGCGCCCGCCAGATCCGCCACGAATCGACCATGGGTCGAATAGCTGTCCGCCGACCATGTCTGTTTTGATGATGATGTGTTGAAATTCATTGGCTTGACTGGGACGAGTCGCCTTCCGATTTCTTGTCATCCGATTTGTTTGAGCCGAGCACGAACTGTGACACCAGGCCGAAAATATCAATGGCATCCTGGGTGAACTCTATCTCTCCGCCACTGGCAATCAGGGTGTCGCTTCCGCCGGGTTCCAGTGAAATGAACTTTCCGCCCAACAGGCCTTCGGAAGCAATCTTTGCAGTGGTGTCTTCAGGTAACTTGACGGTTGAGTCGACCGCCAGTTCGAGATTGGCCCGGTAACTGTCGCGGTCCAGATCCTGCGCCGTCACCGAACCGATCTTGATGCCCGCCATGCGTACATCGGTGCCAACCGAAATGCCGTCGACCGATCCGAACGATGCCTTGACACTGTAGCCGTTTGCAGGCCCGCCAAGGCCGCCTACAAAATACATGAAACCGAAAAATCCGACCGCAATGGCAACAACGAAAGCGCCAACTGCTGTCTCCGCCATGGAATTCTTCATATCCGGGGTGCTCCTGCCTCAATACCCGTGGTGTGTGACTGTGTGAGCTGGCTGCCTATTCAGGCTGCCATGCGTCATAATCCGGTTTTGACGCCTGTTTCGGCGTTGCGCCCAACAGGCTGCCGGCGGGCCGATAGGCCTTTGACGAACCAGTAAGATTGGGATGATGCGGCTTCTGCCACTCGCGCGCTGCATACTCCACCTCGCTTGGCGGCGTATCGGTACGATGATGCATCCAGCCATGCCAGCCGGGCGGGATCATCGATGCTTCCGCATAATTGGCATATATCACCCAGCGACGCTCGGCGATTGACGCCGGCAATTTGGACGGGGCGCGGTAATAGGTGTTGCCGAATTCGTCGGAACCGACCTTTTCGCCGTGGCGTGCGGTAAACCAGCGCGTTCCCATGGTCTGACCGTTCCACCATGTGAACAACTGCAGTAGTAAGTTTTTCATGCCAGAAACCCGAGCTGCACCGAGTGCAGTCCTAATAGGTGAATTGCTGGCCCGTTATGGCCTATTCGCTAGGCGCAAGTCCATAGCGTGGTGACATTTACGGACAGAGGTTTGAAAGACGACAGTGATTGAGAAAACCGGCGGCACGCGGTACAAGCTGATACCCGACACTGACGATAATTACGCCGGACCTGCCTCATGACCTCCAGTACCGATGCCGTAAAACTGTCCATCAGCGGCCTGAACATGGCATTTGGCGACGCAAAAGTGCTGCACAACATCACAATTGACATTCCGGCCCGTCGCAAGACCGTGCTGATCGGGCCTGCCGCGTCAGGAAAAACCGTGTTGATGAAATGCGTGGCGGGTATTCACGAGCCAACCAGAGGCGCGATCAGGCTGGACGGCAAGCCGATTACGGGAATCAGCCCGCGTGATCGCAATGACCTGCTTGCCGACACTGGCGTTTTGTTCCAGCAAGGCGGCCTGTTCGACAGCCTCACGGTATGGGAAAACATCTCTTTCAGACCTATCAATCATGACGGCATGAACCGCAAGGAGGCTCGCGAGCTTGCAATTGACAAGCTGGCACGCGTGAACCTGCCGGCAAGTACCGCTGACCTGTTGCCGTCCGAGTTGTCCGGCGGCATGCAGAAACGTGTCGGTATCGCCCGCGTGCTGGCCAGCCAGCCATCCCTGATGTTGCTCGATGAACCGACCGCCGGGCTTGATCCGATCACCACCAAGGCGATTTACCGTCTGCTGGACCGCTCCATTGAAGACAGCCATGCCACCGTGTTTGCCATCACCAGCGACATGGACGCTGCCCGCAGCGAATACGACTACATGTTCATGCTGCATGAAGGCGCGATTGTGTGGAGTGGTGCTGTGGCCGACATTGACAGATCCGGGAACCCTTATGTCCTGCAGTTGATCAACGGCCAGGCTGACGGGCCGATCAAGATGCGCATGAAGGCGCGCGCCTGACCAGATACTGTACACCTGGCCTCGGTAGTATCACCGCCTTCACACTGCCATGTGATTTGCGCGTGACATCTGTGACACCATAACCTCGCCACAAAACATTACCGACCGGAGACATCATCATGTTGAGATCAACCGCACTGGCCGTTGCCCTGCTGGCATTTGCCGCCAGCCCGTCGTTTGCCGCCAGCGGCAGTTTCAAGGGTGCCAAGGGTCACACAACGACCGGATCGGTTACCGTAACTGAACAGGGCGGCAAGCTGGTCATCAAGCTGGGGTCCAACTTCAGCCTCGATGGGGCTCCGGACCCTTATGTGTCACTGGGCAATGGCTCCCGCCCGGTCAAGGGCGGCACGGCCGGAGTGCTGCGCAGGAACAAGGGTTCCGGCACCTATTCTGTTCGCGCCACAAAGATCACCAAAGCAGCCAGGGAAGTGGTTATCTGGTGCAGGAAGTACTCTGTGCCACTCGGTGTTGCCAGGTTGAAATAGGCCCTCCTCCCGGCCCGGCTGATTGTCAATTCGCGACATTTAATCTGGCGTTTTTGAGCGAGACACCTTCAGCGCCTGCATGACAGGCTTTCAGTATCAAGACTTGGTCAGTGTGTTGCAGCTGACCGGCAATTGGTAAGGAAAGCGGCTGTATGCGATGAGCGTTCCAATCGGCGATTTCAGGCTGTCCGGCATGAGCGATACGGCTCGTGCGGTATTGTTCCTGTGCGCCGGCATTTTCATCTTTTCATTTCAGGACGTTATCGTGAAGCAGTTGTCGGATCGCTATCCGGCCCATCAGATCGTGTTTGTTCGCGCCATCATCGCCCTGCCCCTTATGTTCATGATCGTGCACTACGAATCAGGCCTGGGGACGCTGGCGACACGGCATCCGGTGATGCATGCGCTGCGTTCATTTATCGGTTTCGGTGCGTTTTTCTTTTATTACCTCGCCCTTCCCACCATGCCTTTGACGGCGGTGGTGGCGATCTGGTTCACCGCGCCCCTGTTCATCACCGCGCTTGCCGTTCCCATCCTCGGAGAACGGGTCGGCTGGCGCAGGTGGGCCGGCATACTGTTCGGATTTGCCGGTGCCATGGTGATCATCCAGCCCGGCGCCGACACATTCCAGCTGACGGCGATACTGCCGATCATTGCAGCTTTCTGCTATTCGATCTCGGCCCTGCTTGGCCGCAAGATGGGTATTACGGAATCAGGCTCGGTCATGGCGTTTTACATGATGATCACGTTCTTTTACTGCGGCGGCGCCATTGGTCTGCTGGTCGCCAATTTCGAACCAACGACAACGGCTGACAGCACGCTGAATTTCCTGCTGCTGCCCTGGCACATGCCGGCAGGCACCGAATTGGCCATGATGTTCGTCATCGGGGTGATTTCAGCACTGGGATTCTGGCTGCTGGCCACAGCCTATCGCATCGGCAATGCCCCTACCGTCGCGCCGTTCGAATACACATCGATGTTGTGGGCCACCATCTTGTCATATGTGTTGTGGAACGAAGTGCCAAAGGTCACCACGCTGATTGGCGCGCTGATGATTATTGCGTCCGGCGTCTACGTGCTCAGGCGCGAGGCCGTGGTCAGAGACCGTCCGCTTGCCGGCAAGGGCATGTGGCGCTCGCGCAACTGACCCAAACTGGCCGGGTCAGCGGTTTTGCTGCAGCCATCGCATCACCCGGTATGACGCACCGCCTGGCTTGAGTGGCCTTTGCGACCACAGCCTGAGTGAAGCGTTCAGCTCAACCTTGAAATCAAATGGCGCCACCAGTTCTCCGCTCGCCAGATGCGATG
The DNA here is from genome assembly GCA_947488295.1 of uncultured Anderseniella sp. Taxonomy (GTDB): domain Bacteria; phylum Pseudomonadota; class Alphaproteobacteria; order Rhizobiales; family Aestuariivirgaceae; genus Anderseniella. Next base: position 179,320 of record CANKYU010000006.1, on the reverse strand, counting down.
CGACCAGGGCCTCGTGTCCCATCAGCACACCGGCGCCGTTGACCGTCTCCTCAACCGCCAGCGTATAGAGTGAAAACACCGGGCCACGTGGTGTAAAATCCGAACCCGCAGCGCGAGACCAGATTGCCCAGTCGTCGATCCAGGTGGAATCAGACAGGCAGGAAACCTGCGCAAGGTCCGCCGGTGATCCAAGCTGTTCAGCCATCGCCGGCGAGCAGACCGGAAAGATGACATCACGGGCCAGCGCCCCTTTGACATCATCACCGTAAAAAAGGCTCAGTTCATATGGCGCACGCTTCAGGTTGGGCGGAACTTCCATCGCCGTTATGGAAATTGTTATATCCGGTGCTGCAGCCCGCAAGGCCGGCAGCCGTGGCGACAGCCACAATTGCGCCAGTGACGGCAAGGCGGCGATATGCACGGCACTTGGCGCAGCTTCATTGCGGAGGGTCTGAACCGCCAGTCCCAGTCCGTCGAATGCCTCGGTGAATCCGGGCAGTACAGACTGGCCAAGGGCGTTCAGCCGGACGCCACGCGGTGTGCGTTCAAACAGCGCCGCGCCCAGTTCTGCCTCCAGTGACTTGATGTGAGCAGTGATGGCGCCCGGTGTCACGCCCAGTTCCTGCGCTGCCGCTGCAAATCCGCCCAGCCGGGCGGCAGCTTCAAATGCCCTGAGCGCGGTCAGTGGCAGGTCTTTCGGACGAGGTGGTGCAACAGCCATGTTAGCCTCAATTTTTCTAACCCTAATATTTCGCAAAACTGATTTGCCCGCAAGCCTTACTGCTGCTCTTCTAGGACGCAAGATCAGACCTGTTGCCTGCCAAGGAGCCTGCGATGCCACTTCTGTCACAAAGACCCTGGGTCCCTGCCCGATGCGAGATACTGGTGCACCGTATCGCCTGCGACACCGCGCAGGCGTCCAGCGCGCAGGTCACCGCCCGGCTCGATCAGTTGGTGCACGACAACAAGACCATCCATGAGCGCGACTGCTTCAATCTCAACCCGGCCACCAATGTCATGAACCCGCGTGCCGAAGCCATGCTGGCGTCTGGCCTCGGATCACGCCCGTCACTGGGATACCCGGGCGACAAGTACGAGATGGGGCTGGAAGCCATTGAGGAAATCGAGGTCATCTGTGCTGAACTGTGTGCGGAAGTGTTCCAGGCGCAGTATGCGGAAATCCGCGTGGCGTCCGGTGCCATGGCCAACCTGTACGGCTTCATGGCGCTGACCAGGCCCGGCGACGCGGTGATTGTGCCGCCGGCATCAATCGGCGGCCATGTGACCCATCACGACGCCGGCTGTGCGGGCCTTTACGGCTTAGATATCCATTTTGCACCGGTCAGGGCGGATGGTTACACGGTCGATGTAGACGGACTACGGACACTTGCCCGCAAAGTTCGCCCAAAACTGATCACAATCGGCGGCAGCCTCAACCTGCTGCCGCACCCGGTTGCTGAGGTTCGCGCGATTGCCGATGAGGTCGATGCCCGTGTGCTGTTCGATGCGGCCCACCAGTGCGGCATCATAGCCGGTCAGGCGTGGCCCAATCCCCTGGCTGAAGGCGCGCATATGATGACCATGAGCACCTACAAGAGCCTGGGCGGACCGGCCGGCGGCCTGATTGTCAGCAATGATGCCGCAATCGCGGAACGGCTCGACCACATCGCCTTTCCCGGCATGACGGCCAACTTCGATGCGGCGAAGTCCGCCGCCCTTGCCGTCACCATGCTGGACTGGCGCGAGCATGGAAACGCCTATGGCGCCGCCATGATCGAACTTGCACAAGCCCTGGCGTCCGCACTTGATGCCAACGGCCTGCCCGTGCACGGCAAGGCATTCGGGTTCACACAATCGCACCAGTTCGCCATTGAAGCCGCCCGCTTCGGCGGCGGACAGGCAGCGTCGAAAAAACTGCGCCAAGCCGGATTTCTGGCCTGCGGTATCGGCCTGCCCAGCCCCGAGGTTGCAGGCGACATGAACGGCCTGCGCATCGGCACGCCGGAACTGGTTCGCTGGGGCGTGACACCGGATCATGCAGACAAACTGGCCGGACTGATTGCGCGCGCCCTGAGCACCAATGATCCTGCGTCACTGGCCAGCGAGGCGACGGCTTTTCGACAGCAGTTCAAGCAATTGCATTTTGTCAGGACCTGAGCCGCAACGCATTTCCTGGATCATGCCTCATTACTTCAACGGCAGTCCCCGCTCCTGCAGAACCTGTCTGATCAGATCACCGGCTGATGCCGGGTTTTCGAAACAGCCTGAGATATTGCGTATCCGGCTGGCGATGCTGATCTCGGGAAAACCGATTTTCGCCATGTCGGCGCGCAGTGCGGCGGTTACCTTGTCGAATGCCTCTTTGCCAAAGCCTTCCTCATCGCGCAGACGGCGGATGGCCACGCAGTCACTGACAGCCTCGTTGATGAGATGTTCGGGACCATTGCGCGGCGGGTGCGGCCGGTCGACGTCGCCGGTCTGATGATGGGCGCATTCGTGCCGGTCGATGAATTGCTGGAGCTCGCGCGGTGCCGATCCGAAATTGGACCTGAGAACGACAGGTATTCCACTGCCGTTCCTGATTGCCATGCCTGCCGCCAGCCCGGGGCGGCCCCGGTCAGTGGTGTTGAACTGAACCTGCTCGCCCGTGTTGTTGGAGCACACAGGAACCGCCGCAAGCTTGTTTGCCGAGGCCGTGTCATCTTGTTGTGCATCCGCGCTGCCGGCGAACACGGCCACAACCAGTACCGACATCAGCAATACAGAGATCCGGGCATTTGCCGTCTGCAGAAAACCGGTCATGTTTCACTGAGCAACAGGGCGGGCACTTCGGACCGGCCTTCTGTCAGACCGGTCGCCGCGTGCACAATCGCATTCGCATCAATGCCGAAGTGATCGTACAGGTCGGCAATGGTGCCGGTCTGGCCAAAATGCTCCACGCCGAGTGGAATGGTCCGGTGCCCGACCACGCCGCCAATCCAGGCAAGCGTTGCCGGATGGCCGTCGATCACGGTGATAATGGAGCAGTTTCCCGGCAATGGCGACAGCAGAGCCTCGATGTGAGAGCGCGCCCGGGCATTGCCGCGCCGGCGGTCTCGCTGTGCAGCTGTCCATCCGGCATTCAGCCTGTCGGCAGAAGTCACGGCCAGGACGCCGACATCACGCCTGACCTCGGCAATCCGGGCTGCCGCCGCAATGGCTTCCGGAGCCACACACCCCTGATAAGCAATAACCACTTCACAGTTCGGGCCCGGCTCGCGCAGCCAGTAGGCTCCGTCAATGGTGCCCTGCCGGAAATCGTCATTGGCGCGGGTGCCGGGCTGTTCTATCGGATTGGTGCTCAGGCGCAGATAGACCGAACCGCCGGTTTCATCACGCAGCCAGGTGCGTTCGTCGCGGTCGCCTTCACCGTCCTTCTGCATATACTCGAACGCCCACTTCATGATCACTGCCAGTTCGTCGACAAAGGCAGGTTCGAATGCGGCCAGCCCGTCCTGGCTCATGCCGATGAGCGGTGAGCCGATGGACTGATGTGCGCCACCTTCAGGCGCCAGTGTGACGCCGGACGGCGTGCCGACAATCATGAAGCGGGCGTCCTGATAACAGGCATAATTCAACGCATCGAGACCACGGGCCACAAACGGATCGTACACGGTGCCCACCGGCAGCAGGCGCTTGCCGAACAGCGAATGTGACAGACCGGCTGCGCCGAGCAGCAGAAACAGGTTCATCTCCGCAATTCCAAGCTCGATGTGCTGGCCTTCAGGGGTGAATTCCCACTTCGCCGTGGACGGGATTTTCTCGCTGATGAAGGTGTCGGCCTGTTCGGTACGGGCAAACAGCTTGCGCCGGTTGACCCATGGGCCCAGATTGGTAGTGCCGGTGACGTCCGGTGACGTGGTGACGATGCGCTCGGCCAGCACGCTGTCACCCTTCGACAGGTCATCGAGGATCTTGCCGAAGCCCATCTGGGTTGAGATGTCACGGTCCGAGGCCGGCTCGATTGCCGGCACCGGGATTGCAGGTTCGCTGAACCGGCGCACACCTTTGGAGAAGAAGGCTGTCTGATCCAGAAATGCCTGCAGCGCGTCCGGATCGCTGACCGTGGCCAGCCGGTCCCATTCCTCGCCCTCGGCCACACCCATGTGCTCTTGCCAGGCCGCCATCTGGGTCTTGTTCATCAACCCGCCATGATTGTCCTTGTGCCCGGCAATGGGTGTGCCCCATCCCTTGACTGTATAGGCGAGAAAACAGACCGGCCGGTCATGGTCGATGGCCTCAAAGGCCTCCGCCATTGTGGCCACGCAGTTGCCGCCCAGGTTCTCCATCAGTTCGGCCAGTTCATCATCCGATCTCGCATCGATCAGTGCCGTCACATCACCCTGGTCGCCTAGATCATCCATCAGGCGCTTGCGCCATACGGCACCGCCCATGAATGTCAGTGCCGAATAGAGCTGGTTCGGGCAGCCATCGATCCAGGCCTGCAGCTTGTCGCCGCCGCGTTCTTCAAATGCGGCGCGCTGCAGATGGCCGTATTTGACACGCACCACATCCCAGCCGAAGGCGTCGAATATCTTCTCTACCCGCTGCCACAGCCCCTCGCGCACCACACCGTCCAGCGACTGCCGGTTATAATCGATAATCCACCAGGTATTGCGCAGATCGTTCTTCCAGCCCTCCTGCAGGGCTTCATAGATATTGCCTTCGTCCAGCTCGGCATCGCCAACCAGCGCCACCATTTTTCCCAGCGGCACGCCCTGCCCCCAGGCTTTGGCGGTGATGTAATCCTGCACCAGTGAGGCAAATGAGGTTATGGCAACGCCGAGGCCGACCGAACCGGTGGAGAAGTCGACATCATCGATATCCTTGGTGCGCGACGGATATGACTGAACCCCGCCAAGCCCACGGAAACCTTCCATCTTCTCGCGTGTCTGGTTGCCCATCAGGTACTGAATAGCGTGAAAGATCGGCGAGGCATGCGGTTTCACTGCCACGCGGTCTTCGGGCCGCAGTGCGGAGAAATACAGCGCCGTCATGATCGACACCATCGAGGCAGACGATGCCTGATGGCCGCCAACCTTGATCCCGTCGGCATTGGGCCGGATGTGGTTGGCGTTGTGGATCATCCAGTGCGACAGCCACAACAGCCGTTGCTCTATGGTTTTCAGATGGGTCTGTGTTTCGGTCATGGACATGGTCTACGCAGCTTTCACATTGGTGTTGCCCGGCAAGGCCTGCTCGAGATCCGCCAGTATATCGTCGACACCCTCAAGGCCGATCGACAGACGGACAAGGCCATCGCTGATACCATGCACCATACGTTCTTCCGCTGTATAGGTGGAATGCGTCATGCTGGCGGGATGCTGGATCAGGGTTTCCGTATCACCCAGCGACACCGCACGCCTGATCATCTGCAGTCGGTTCATCAGCGCCCGCCCCGCATCAAGACCGCCTTCCAGTTCAAAGGCAATCATGCCGCCAAAGCCGGACATCTGCCTGCAGGCCAGTTCATGCTGGCCAAATCCGGGCAAGCCGGGATAATAAACCTTTGTGATCGCAGGGTTTTCATCCAGCATGCGGGCAACAGTCATGGCACTCTGGCAATGCCGGTCCATGCGCAATTCCAGGGTCTTGATACCGCGCAGGATCAACATGGCATTGAACGGCGCCATGACGGCGCCGGTCATGTCCTTCATCCCGAACATGCGGATTTCGCTGATCATCCCGGCGCTTCCAACAACAAGTCCTGCGACCACGTCGCCATGTCCACCGAGATACTTTGTGGCCGAATGCACCACCAGATCCGCGCCCAGCGTGACCGGACGGGTCAGATAGGGTGTAGCGTAGGTATTGTCGACCACAACCACAGCGTCTGCGTTGTGTGCAATTTCCGACACACGTTCTATGTCGACAAGCCGCATGTTGGGATTGGCCGGGGTTTCGAAGTAAACCACTTTGGTTTTATCGCTGATCGCGCCGATGAGATTGTCCGGATCGGTCATATCCACATGGGTGATGGTGACGCCGAACTTGCCCAGTCCGTGCTGCAGATACGAGAAAGTGCAGCCATACAGCGTCTTGTCGACAATGATCTCGTCGCCGGGTGCGACCAGGGTCCACAGGGTGGCCGAGATCGCTCCCATGCCAGACGCGAGAGCCAGTCCTGCCTCGGCCTCTTCGAGGTCGGCAATCCGCCGCTCCAGCAGGTCAAGTGTGGGGTTTGAGATGCGCGAGTAGATATGCCCCTGCCGGTCCCCGCTGAACATCTCACCACCGGCTTCAGCAGTATCGAACGCGAATGTCGATGTCAGGTGCAGCGGCGGCGTCAGGGCACCTTCATTATCAGCTGGTTCATAGCCATGGTGAATTGCCCGTGTTGAAAAGCTCCTGGACGATGAATTCATAATAGCCTCCGATGTTTGAATTCGGGCAAGCATATGTGAGTCCGTCAGGCCAGATATTGCTATTTATGCCAATAATACTCTATTTATTGGAATTATATGCCAATTTGGAGAGCGAAATGGACCCGAAAGATCGTCAAATCATTCGTGCATTGCAACGCGACGGCCGCATGACCAACCAGGACCTGGCAGCGGAGGTGAACCTGTCGCCGTCGCCGTGCCTGAGAAGACTGCGAAACCTTGAGGCCAGCGGGGCCATTCGCGGATATAGCGTGAACGTGGACGCCAGAGCCTACGGCCTGCCGGTCAACGTGTTTGTTCGCGTCAGTCTGGAAAAACACACCGAAGATGTGGTTCAGCACTTCGAGAACCAGGTCAGGGCCATCGATGAAGTGCTGGAATGCTATGTGATGACCGGCGTTTCGGATTACCTGTTGCGCGTCGTGGTGGCAGATCTCGACGATTATGAGAAATTCGTGCGCAAGCGGCTGCATCCCATTGGCGGCATAGGGTCAATCGACACCAGCTTTGCTTATGGGACGGTGAAGAAGGCCGGTGTCTATCCGGCCATCGACTGACCCACCTGCCCTGCATCGCTGTAAAGGCATGCCGAAACGGCTGCCCGGAACGCTATTTTTTCCCCTGACGATAGGACATGGTCGCCAGCACGATCCCAAACGATACAAAAGCAATGATGACCATAGCGAGATACAATTGCTCATAGGTTGTCATGTCTTCATCTCCGTTGCTCAGACATCTGATCCGATGAAGAGTGTGTTGCTGGTGACGAAAATACGTGTTGATCCAGATCAATCCGGTGAAACCATTGAGCATTCCGATTTCCGGCCACTCGCCTGATTCTCGTGATTGAAACCCTCGACGCAACTTATAGGTGTATTTTGAACAGCCAAAGCAACCCTGAGTCCTCTGGCGTTAACCTATCGTTAACCAAAAACTTCCCCGGCTTGAAATGTAACCGACACCATATCCGGCGGTGTTAACCCGGTGCTCAGAACCATGACGATCGCGTGACGGCAAATATCTATGGATATGATCTGCCGCAATGCCGCGGAATCGTTGAGGTTCAGGGGCGAATCGTGGCTATCTCCGGTTATCCACAGAACCTGTCAAGTCTGTGGATACTATATGTTGTGGTAAGGTTTCGTTAACACACTAGGTATTGACGAGACCCCGCAATCGGCACTACATTCATGTGCATGGGAACGGGGCATGGGACGGCTCGGAGTTAGGGCCATCCCCAAGGTAATTTTAGTTACCGAACTCCAACGTCTAACGATGGGTAAAGCGGAGTAATACCGCACTATCCAAACGGGGAAGCTGCATCTTGTGCGTACGGGCTGGGAAGCCGGATACGCGTCAAGGCAGAGCTTTGCTGTGAAGTCATGTCTGTAAGGGCGCGTAAGAACAAAGAGATCGCTGAAAAGCGCATGAAAACAACAACTTGATCAATTGAAAGCAGATAGGCTGCTTTGAAGGGGAATACAATGCGGGTAGAACGGCGCTTTACAGCCGAAGGTAAGGGTCCATATGCAGGTGTGGAGTTTCGCAAGGCGACCAGCGAAATCAAGAACCCTGACGGGTCTATCGTGTTTCAGCTCAAGGACATTGAAGTCCCGAAAGCCTGGAGCCAGGTTGCCTCAGACATCATCGCGCAGAAATACTTCCGCAAGGCCGGTGTCCCCGCACGGCTGAAAAAGGTTGAGGAAAATTCCGTGCCGTCATGGCTGTGGCGCTCGGTAGAAGACAGCGATGCCCTGGCAGAACTGCCCGAAGACGAGCGCTATTCCTCTGAAATGTCAGCACAACAGGTATTCAACCGGCTGGCCGGCACCTGGACCTACTGGGGCTGGAAAGGCGGCTACTTCGACGCCGAGGAAGACGCGCTGGCGTTTTATGAAGAGATGGTCAACATGCTGGCCACCCAGCGCTGCGCGCCGAACAGCCCGCAATGGTTCAACACCGGCCTGCACTGGGCCTATGGCATCGACGGTCCCGGCCAGGGTCATCACTATGTCGACTTTGAAACCGGCAAGCTGACCAAGTCGACATCGTCCTATGAACATCCGCAGCCGCATGCCTGCTTCATCCAGTCGATCTCGGACGACCTGGTCAATGAAGGCGGCATCATGGACCTCTGGGTGCGCGAAGCCCGGCTGTTCAAATACGGCTCCGGCACCGGATCCAACTTCTCCTTCATCCGCGGCGAGAACGAGCCTTTGTCAGGCGGCGGCAAGTCGTCCGGCCTGATGAGCTTCCTGAAAATCGGTGATCGCGCCGCAGGCGCCATCAAGTCCGGCGGCACAACGCGGCGCGCCGCCAAGATGGTGGTGGTTGACGTCGATCACCCCGACATCGAGGCCTATATCGACTGGAAGGTGAAGGAAGAAGAAAAGGTTGCAGCGCTTGTTACCGGTTCCAAGGTCACCCAGCAGCACCTCAAGATCATCATGAAGGCGTGCGTCAACTGCGACGGCCCCGGCGATGACTGCTACAACCCTGCCAAGAACCCTGCCCTGAAGCGCGCCATCAAGGATGCCCGCAAGTCGCATGTGCCTGACAGCTACATCAAGCGCGTCCTGCAGTTTGCAGCACAAGGCTTCAAGGAAATCGAATTCGACACCTATGACACCGACTGGGACGGCGAAGCCTACCGCACGGTATCCGGCCAGAATTCCAACAACTCGGTGCGCGTGACCGACGAGTTCCTGCGGGCCGTTGAAAACGGGTCTTCCTGGGACCTGAAATGGCGCCTGCAAGACGGTGTTGCCAAGACCATCGATGCAGGCGACCTGTGGGGCAAGATCGGCAATGCGGCTTGGGCCTGTGCCGATCCCGGCATCCAGTTCCACACCACCATCAATGACTGGCACACCTGCCCGGCATCCGGCGACATCCGTGCCTCGAACCCATGTTCGGAATACATGTTCCTGGATGATACGGCCTGTAACCTGGCCTCGCTGAACCTGCTCACCTTCCTCGACAAGTCAAACTCGAAGTTCGACATCGAAGGATTTGAGCACGGTGTGCGGTTGTGGACCATGGTGCTGGAAATCTCCGTCCTGATGGCACAGTTCCCGTCCAAGGAAATCGCCAAACGGTCGTATGAATACCGCACGCTCGGCCTCGGCTTTGCCAATATCGGTGGCATGCTGATGACGTCCGGCATTTCCTATGACTCAGATGAGGGCCGCGCCATCTGCGGTGCCATCTCAGCCATCATGACCGGTGTGTCCTACGCGACGTCGGCGGAAATGGCCGGTGAGCTTGGCCCCTTCCCCGGCTACAAGAAAAACGCAAAAGCCATGCTGCGGGTGATGAAGAACCATCAGCTTGCCGCGCGCGGGTCGTCTCAAGGCTATCAGAAGCTGGCGGTAAATCCGGTACCGCTTGACCATGCCAACTGCGCCGACAAGGATCTGGTGGCACACGCTGTTGCTGCATGGGACCGCGCTGTTGAGCTTGGCAGCAAACACGGCTACCGCAATGCGCAGGCCACGGTGATCGCGCCGACCGGTACCATCGGCCTGGTGATGGACTGCGACACCACCGGCATCGAGCCTGACTTTGCCCTTGTAAAATTCAAGAAGCTGGCCGGCGGCGGTTACTTCAAGATCATCAACCGCGCCGTACCAGCAGCCCTGCACACACTGGGTTACAGCGAAGCCCAGATCGAGGGCATCATCAAGTATGCCGTCGGCAACGGCACGCTGTCGGGCGCACCTGCCATCAACCATGAGACGCTGAAAGCCAAGGGCTTCACGTCCAAGGAACTGCAGATCGTCGAAGACGGCCTGGCTTCCGCCTTCGATATCAAGTTCGTGTTCAACAAGTGGACGCTGGGCGAGGAGTTCTGCACCAAGACGCTCGGCATCTCCGCTGAGCAGCTGGACGACTTCAACTTCTGCGTGCTGAGCCACCTCGGTTTTGCCAAGGCAGACATTGAAGCCGCCAACGTGTTCGTCTGCGGTGCCATGACGCTGGAAGGCGCGCCGGAACTAAAGGATGAGCATCTTCCCGTCTTCGACTGCGCCAATCCGTGCGGCCGTCTCGGCAAGCGCTATCTGTCGGTCGACAGCCACATCCGCATGATGGCGGCGGCCCAGCCGTTCATTTCAGGCGCAATTTCGAAGACCATCAACATGCCGAACGAGGCGACCGTAGAGGACTGCCAGGCAGCCTACATGCTGTCTTGGAAGCTGGCCCTGAAAGCCAATGCGCTTTACCGCGACGGCTCCAAGCTCAGCCAGCCGCTCAACGCGGCCCTGATCGAGGATGAAGACGAGGACGCCGATGACATGGCCGATCAGATCGCCGCCATGCCGCAGACACAGCGGGTGGAAAAGGTGGTTGAGAAGGTCATCGAAAAGGTCATCGCGCGCGAGCGTGAAAAGCTGCCACAACGGCGCAAGGGCTATACCCAGAAGGCAATTGTCGGCGGGCACAAGGTCTATCTGCGCACCGGTGAATATGACGACGGCAAGCTCGGCGAGATCTTCATCGACATGCACAAGGAAGGCGCTGCGTTCCGCGCCATGATGAACAACTTCGCCATCGCGGTATCGCTCGGCCTGCAATATGGCGTGCCGCTGGATGAGTATGTCGAGGCGTTCACCTTTACCCGGTTTGAGCCGGCTGGTCAGGTCCAGGGCAATGAAGCCATCAAGAATGCCACGTCGATCCTCGACTATGTGTTCCGCGAACTGGCCGTGTCCTATCTGAGCCGCAACGACCTGGCTCATGTGGAGCCTGCCGACATCCGCTTCGATGCCATGGGCAAGGGCGAAGACGAAGGCAGGACGGGTGCTGCACCATGTCCTCCAGGCGGCATGCCGGCCATGGCGGTGGCGTCGTCCGGCTACACACGCCAGAAGCTGTCCGACAATGTGTTCATGATGCCGAACAGCCTGACCTCGGCCGCCGTGGCCAACCCGGTCGCCGCCAGCCAGTCACGCATCGAGGCAGCCTACGTGGCAGACGGAGCAGCTGCTCTTGATGTGGCAGTGGAGATGGCCGTCGAAGCCAGCCTGCAGCCGGTCGAAGAGGCGGTTACGCCACTGGACATCGATTCAGACGGTCAGGTGAAAACCGAAGCCGAACGCCGGGTCGAGGCACGCATGAAGGGCTATGAAGGCGACAGCTGCGGCGAATGCGGCAACTTCACCCTGCTGCGCAACGGCACCTGCATGAAGTGCGATACTTGTGGATCAACGAGCGGGTGTAGCTGACCGAATTTTGGAGGGTGGGGTTCATTTAAAGACAACCCCACCTTACCAAAATTACCAAGTCAACAATTCAACGGTGGCCACTAGCGCAAGAATGTTTACCTGAACCTTGCCCCGCGCTGGCTATAGAAAGCTTTACATTCGATCGAGCGGATCTTTTTAGCACCATCGGCCAGCGAGCATATTCATCATGCCCCTGTAAAACGGTCAATTGGTCGAACTGGTCGCCTCTCTCCTCTCAAAGTCATCCCGTGTGCGAACCATCCGCTCACAAAAACCGAATTCAAGACATCGGAAGGAAGCGCGGCTGAAAATCAGCCGTATGAGTGCAGTCACGCAGCTCGAACCTGCATTCGCATTGACTTTAAGGAACTCATCAACACAATATTCCAGACCTGCCTAACCTAGATGGCGAATCCCATGAATCCCGCGATGCACATATTGATGATGTCGCTCGTTTTCGCTGCGATGATAGTTCCGTTTCTTTTGGTGAAGACCAATCGCGCGGGTGACTGGCTAGATCGTCTGACCGTAGTTTTGGGCTGGTCAATCGCGGCAATCTGGATTGCCTATAACATTTACTATTTCTCACCACAGGTTTTCAATTGGTCTGTTAGCCTGCCTCTTCATGTTTGTGACATTCTAGGCCCAATCAGCGCTGTTGCCCTTGTCGCTCGAAACAAGTGGGCACAATCCATTCTTGCGATTTCTGCTGTACCATTTGCAGTTCAGGCTGTTCTGACGCCGACCGGGGTGCAAGATCCTTCAGCCCCCAGATTTTGGCTTTATTGGTTGTTGCACGCAGGCATACTGACAGCTTTTACATTCAACCTTTTCGTTTATCGCTTCCGCCCAGCGCTTCATGATCTTTGGTTCAATTTCAAACTCCTAACTGCATACATTGCAGTCATTCTTCCGTTAAATATTCTCCTAGATTGGAACTATGGATACATTGGTCAAAATAAACCAGGTGAGGTAACTGCGCTTGACCTCTTCGGAACTTGGCCGCTGCGTATCGTGCCGATGGTTATCATTGCAATGGCCCTGCAAACTATTATGTTTTACCTGACAAAACAAAGGGGCGGGCCAGACACAGTTGTATCCGAATAATTTTTTCTCTGCCATCCGTGACAGAAACCAACAGTCAGACACTGAATCGGTTCCGTTTCACGATTTGCTCAGGCTACCTGGACTGCTGGTCTTCTTCGCAGGTCTTATCGCTATTGTCTGGCAGACAGTTTTTCCAAAGCATATTCACTCCGCCATTGATCAGGAACCGCATTCGCAAATGATCATTGCATTGCTTCTGGCTTCTTTCGCGGCGGCAATCCGCATCATCCATTCAATCTATCTTGCCCAACGCGACTATCGAGGCATCGATCATAACTTCCGGGATTTCATCACGTTTGGCACAATTCTTGTGTTTCTCTCAGGCATCGCAGTGAGCCTCTTTGACGCCTGGCCGATCTTGTTGTTGCTGGTTTATGCCGGTTTTTGCCTGGTGGCCGTAGTCAATTTTTTCGATCTTCTCCGTGGCAGAATTCCGAAGTCCTCCCCGCACTACGACTTCGAAATAGAAAGACTCGTGCAGTTCGTGAATACGGCAACCTTCCTTTGCCTCTTTTACATATTCGCGTTTTCCGCCGCCCACATATTTTTTAACGGCAGTGTTCGTCCGCTCGTCGCCGCCTTGATTTTGTGCGCGTTACCACTTCTGGTGGGCAACATGATCCATTCCCACCAACTCAGTTTCTTTCCGAAGTTCCATCTCAGAAATGACAGGCTTGCTCCCGAAAACCTGTCTGTCGAATTTTCAACTATGGGGCAGCCGATCAGCAAAATTCTGGAGCAACCCTCTGTGCTCAAAAAACTGGTCGGTGATCTTGCCAAACACTACAAACAAATTGAGACCAGGCGCGCCACAAGAGGAGATCTGGACCTGATTGCCCATCATCTCCACGGTGAATTCGAATACATATTCCAGTATCTGCTTGCTACCGACAACACCGAAAAAACACTCGCAGTCTTAAAAGAAATTTTGAGATCTGGCTTTGGATTGGGGGAATTTGGCTATCGGCAGTTCTATATGATAACTTCAAATTCCAAAGTAATCGGGTTCATAAAACTCGAAACTCGAAATCAACTTTGGCTCTACGGTTCAGTCTCCAATTTTCAAAATGCAGTGATGCTGTTGCGTCATCTCGGACTGAGGGAGCTCTTTGGTTTTTTCAAAAGGACACGAATTGCCCGACGGTCTCAGCCTACTCCGTCATCAGGTGAGTTGAGGCTTAGTTACGTCGTGATTTTGGCAGAATACCGTAAGCAGAACTATGGGCGTTCAGTTTTCAACTTGCTGAAAGGTGCATTTCTGAGCTCTCGTACCAACGAGATGAAGTTCAAGACCATTTCCATGTTTGTCAGAGAACAAAACGCTTCTGCAATGAGGCTGTTCAGCGCCGCCGGTTGCGTCGAAAGATCGAACCCCTACGATGAAACTGATAACGAGTTCGCCCGCGATATTGGCGACGGCAGAGCAATAAGGCTGGAAATTTCCGCCGACCTAGGCCCATAAAATTTCGATATCGACTGATCCCGCAATCGCAGAGTTCATTGCCGGTTCCTCAACGTGAACAAAGCTGGCCCATGAGCGAAAAGAGACCTCATTGGGAGTATGCAGCTGTGGTCAAACCATCGCGTTAGCCGCAATGTCACCATACTTCTCAACCTCTGCCGGAGCGCAAACCTGAATGGAGTACTGGCAAACCGCCTCATCCAAATCCCGGCCGTACTTTCAAGTACCCAGCCCCCAATATGAATGCTCAGATACCAATCTCACCCAACATCAGGAAACACCCGACATATGGCCCCTTCCCCGAAATCCGTTCATGACATGGCTGCAAAATATGCTGCTGCGTGGAGCTCGCAGTCACCCGAAGGTGTCGCGTCGTATTATGCGCCTGACGGCAAGATTGCCATCAACGGCGGTGATGAGATTGCGGGCCGCGCAGCGGTTGCGGAAATGGCCGCCGGATTTTACGCGGAGTTTCCCGACCTGGTCGTGCACCTGGATGATATTCGAGCCGGTGGCAACCAGGCCATTTTTGTGTGGACCCTGGAGGGCACCCATTCAGGCACCGGCAACCGGGTCAAGGTGCAGGGCTGGGAAGAATGGACCTTGTCCGACGAGTGCCTTGTGGCGTCGTCGCTTGGCCGGTTTGACGCGGCAGAATATGACCGTCAGATCGCCGAAGGCATCTGACGGGTAACCGCCTCATTATCCAGCAACGCCGGACACACTGATCAGTTGATCAGCATCGCTTCGGTTGAGGAATGACCGCGATCACAGCCGCCGCCATAACCGGAATAGGATGGCTTGGACTGCAGCTTTTCGCCGGTCTTTCCGACCTCGCCCGTGGCAACTGTGGCGGCCGCCTCAGCAGCAGACGTTGTTGTTGTTGCACTGCTGTCGCTTGCTGCAGGGGCCGGTGTCACTTCCGGCATCTCACCGGCAACAGCCGGGAATGCAAACAGGACAAGAATGGCTGAAACTAGCAATGGTTTCATGGTAACCTCCGATAAATCGACATGGTACTCATCAAGGCCGTCTGCGATCAGTGTACCTTACCCAATGCGACATTCCTATGGACCTTTCGTGATTTTGGCGATCACGTTTCCCCCTCGGCGACATGACCAGGCTGGCAACAAGGCCTGTTTCTCCCCATATCAGACAGGTAATGAACCTCAAGCAGGAGAATGCGTCGATGCCGGTTACCCAGATTCTTGCTGCCCTGATCGGGCTCTACTTCATCTGTGGCGGCATCGCCATACTGAACGACCGCAAGGTCATGACCGGCATGATGCAATCGCTCGCCGAGCAGCCATTGCTGGGCTATCTCGGCGGCGTCTTGGCGTTTGCCATCGGCGGCACGATCCTGGCTGTACATTCCTTGTGGACGGGGTGGCTTGCCAGCTTCGTGACGCTTGTGGGCTGGGTTGCGCTTGCTGAGGGCGTATTGCTGATTGCGGCGCGGGAACGGTTTTTGAGCATTGTGTCGAAGGTGAACCTGGATGGTCGGTTCGGAACGATCATGAGCTTCGCCATTATCGGGCTTGGTGGCGTATTGCTGGCAGCGTCGCTGCTGTAAGGCAGAGCCGTTTGCTCAACCGTCCCTGCAAAACATGGTGAAATCTCCCAGGCGGAAATCACCGGAGTTTTCGTCAGTGACAGCCCGCTCTCTTGAGTTTCGCGGGCGGCTTTGCGGCAGGCGATGAGCCGCTTGCAGCCGTGGCCTTGCTGGCTGCCAGCACCGGGATCAGTTGCGACAGGCGCGCATTGCACCGGGCAAGCAGTTTCATGTCATATTCGCACAGCGTGCCACCGCGCGCAGCCAGCTTCTCCAGCAGATCAATGTCAGCGGACACTGAATCAACAGCCAGGCTTTCTATGGAAAAACCACCCAGTCGAGTCATGAAATACGGGCCCTTTTTCAAGGATTAACCGACAACTTCACCTTCCCCCGATGGCGCGAGCTCATGGAATTAAACGTGTTCCCTTAAACAACCATTACCCGATTCGGCCGTTTGCGCTGAATCGTGTACGTATAAAGAGTAAACCCTGGTTATGATGAAAATGAGTTGGCCGGCAGGATCAGTATTAGCCGCAGGTTGTCCTGGCCTGAAACAACTGATGATCTGAAAACTGCCGCCTTCAACCCTGCACTAGTCGTCGTCTGCGCCGGGCACCTTGACCAGGGCTTCGCCTTCAAGCACCAGCACATCTTCAACCGAGCAGGAACACGCCAGTCTGACGCGATTGCCCTTGTCGCTCAGTTCAAGCACTTCAACACGCGCCGTTACGATGTCTCCGATGCGCACGGGCGCCTTGAAGTTCAGCGTCTGCTTCATGTAGATGGCGCCCGGCCCCGGCAGTCTCGTGCCGATCACCGCCGAAATCAGACTTGCCGTATACAGGCCATGGGCGATTCGACCCTTGAACGGTGTCTGCGCCGCAAAGTGTTCAGACAGATGGATCGGATTTCGGTCACCTGAGATTTCCGCAAAACCGATTACATCGGAAGACTTGACTTCCTTCGCATAGGTTTCGGCCATGCCGACGGACAGATCTTCGAAGTACAGGGTTTGCGTGGCAGGCAGCATGGCTGGAGCCTCATTTATACGATGGCGACAAATGAACTATATTGCACCGCAATATGCGCAAGCGGGAGATAGCTGTCCAGACCTGGTAGAAAGGTTCACGCAAACTGGTCGCCGCACACATGGCGACCCAAAACAGGCGCTAAAAATAAGAGACCCCGGAACGCTTGAGCCCCCTCGTGCGTTCCGGGGTCAGGGTAACCCCCCAAGGCTCCCCTGCAAAACCAGTTATGTGCGGGCGCTGCCTGCTAGCGGCGCACGATGACCCTGGCGCCGACGCGGGCGCGCTTGTGCAGGTCAATAATGTCTGTGTTGGTCAGGCGAATGCAGCCTGAAGATACCGCGCCGCCAATCGAAGACGGATTGTTGGTGCCGTGAATGCGGTATAATGAACTGCCGATATACAACGAGCGGGCACCCAGCGGATTGTTTGGTCCGCCTTCCATGCGTGCCGGCAGAATAATGCCCTTTTTCTTTTCGCGCGCGATCATCCGTTTCGGCGGTGTCCAGCTTGGCCACTCGGCCTTGCGGGATATTTTCGCGCTTCCCGACCACTGGAAGCCTTCGCGGCCCACGCCGACGCGGTATTT
Organism: uncultured Anderseniella sp.; assembly: GCA_947488295.1. Lineage (GTDB taxonomy): Bacteria > Pseudomonadota > Alphaproteobacteria > Rhizobiales > Aestuariivirgaceae > Anderseniella. Next base: position 161,932 of record CANKYU010000006.1, on the reverse strand, counting down.
GTAGGCTTTTCCGCCGGGTTGAACGAGATAGAGATTACGTTCGGACGTATCAACTATGATGGTGCCCGTCTTGTGCCTGGCCCCTTGCGGAAAGCTGACCAGTCTCCGCGTGCTGGGTCCGTAGTTTCCGCCACCACCAAAGTTCGCGCCACCAAAACTGGGGCGGCTCCTGTCGCCGTTACTGTTACCAATTCCGCCAAAAATACATTCAATGAAATTACTGCACTGCTTGCCGTTTCGCGATTCTGCGCTTGCTGTAGGAGTGCCCACAGCCGCTGCGAGTACAATCGCGGAGAGTGTTAGTAATGTGCGCTGCATGGAACCTCCTGCTCGCGAATCCCTTGACGTAATCAACGTCTTGATGACCCGACCATAGAGGCGGCCAAGCAACATGTTCAAGGGTGAGTAGAGGCGTTGATGCATTATTTTAAAAAGTGTTGCATAAATGCCACGGTCGGCAAAAAGCTTATACTTTAGTCTTACGGCCGTACAATTCGAGCCTGTGGTGGACAATCTCATAGCCCAGCTCGCGGGCGATCTCTTCCTGCAGGCGTTCGATCTTTTCGGACTGGAATTCAATGACCGCGCCGGTATCCATGTCTATCAGGTGATCATGATGCGGCCCGTCAGCCGGCTCATACCGGGACCGGCCATCCACGAAAGCATGACGCTGAATGGCGCCGTGCTCTTCCAGCATTTTCAAAGTGCGATAAACCGTCGGCAGTGAGATGCGGCTGTCCTGGCGGACCGCGCGCCTGAAAATGTCCATGGCGTCAGGATGCTCATCCCCCCTGTCAGCCAGTATCTGGATGATGATCTTGCGCGGCTTGGTAATCCGCGCACCGGCGTCGCGCAGAGCATTCAGAAGTTCATCACTGTCAAGCGGTGTGGCCATGGCGGCAAACTAGCAAGTTGATAATCATTTGCAACAGCAAAAAGAGGTCGTTCATTTTCTTATTGCAAATAGTTTGCATTTGCATAAAGTAGTACAATCGCCCTCACAACCGGAGTTGTTCACGTGCGTTGCAAACTGAAGAATCTGATAATTCTGACAACACTGATCATTGGCATGTTCGGTATGGCGCAAGGCGCGCAGGCAAAACTGAAAGTTGTCACCACCTTCACCATCATCGCCGACATGGCATCCAACGTGGCCGGGGATACTGCTGAAGTCATCTCAATTACCAAGCCCGGCGCGGAGATACACAACTACCAGCCAACGCCGAAGGACATTGTCGGCGCCCAGGATGCCGATCTGATACTGTGGAACGGCCTCAACCTGGAACAGTGGTTTGAGAAATTTCTCGCCAATCTGTCCGACGTTCCGTCAGCCGTCATCAGCGAAGGCGTCGAGCCGATGAGCATCGTGGCAGGCCCCTATTCCGGCAAACCCAACCCGCATGCCTGGATGAGCCCGACGGATGCACAGGTCTATGTGGACAACATTGCCCGCGCCATGGCGGAACAGGATCCCGAAAACGCCGATGTCTACAAGGCCAATGCAGAAAAATACAAAGCCGAAATCGAAGCCCGCGTCGCCCCCATCCGCCGCTCGCTCGCAGCCATCCCGGACAACGAACGCTGGCTGGTCACCAGTGAAGGCGCGTTTTCCTACCTGGCGCGGGACTTCAACCTGAAGGAACTGTTCCTGTGGCCGATCAACGCCGACCAGCAGGGAACGCCACAGCAAGTGCGCAAGGTGATCGATGAAGTGCGCGCCAACAACATCAAGGCAGTGTTCAGCGAAAGTACCATTTCACCAGCCGCCGCCAAACAGGTGGCGCGCGAAACAGACGCCAGCTATGCTGGTGTGCTGTACGTGGACTCTCTGTCCGGTCCGGAGGGTCAGGTGCCGACCTATCTCGACTTGCTGAGCGTTACCACCGAAACAATCGCGGCAGGATTAAAGTGATGCTGAGTCCGGTGCGGGCAGATCAACACAAAGACGATGGGCTCGAAGTCCGGGATGTGACCGTTACATATCGTAACGGTCATACCGCACTTTATGATGCCAGTTTCTCATTGCCCGCCGGCACGATCACCGCCCTGGTCGGTGTCAACGGGTCCGGCAAATCCACCCTGTTCAAAGCCATAATGGGATTTGTGCCGCTGGCCAAAGGCGATGTGAAAATGCTCGGCATGAGCGAAGAACAGGCGCTGGGCCACAATCTGGTTGCCTATGTACCGCAATCCGAAGAAGTCGACTGGAACTTCCCCGTCCTCGTCGAGGATGTCGTGATGATGGGCCGATACGGCCACATGAACTGGCTGCGCATGCCGAAACAACGCGACCGCGAGGTAGTCGCCAGCGCACTGGAACGGGTCGGCATGAGCGAGTTCCGCAAACGCCAGATCGGCGAACTGTCGGGCGGCCAGAAAAAACGTGTCTTCCTGGCCAGGGCCCTGGCCCAGGAAGGCAGGATCATCCTGCTCGACGAACCGTTCACAGGCGTCGATGTAAAAACCGAAGACGCCATCGTCAAGCTGCTGCAGGGCCTGCGCGATGAAGGACACATCATGCTGGTCTCGACCCACAATCTCGGCTCGGTACCGCAGTTCTGCGACCGGGCCATTCTGATCAAGGGTACTGTGCTCGCCGAAGGGCCAACCGCACAGGTGTTCACGCAAGCCAATCTTGAACATGCCTTCGGCGGCGTGCTGCGCCAGTTCACCCTGGGCGGTGAAGACCTGCACGATGACGATGATGCCCGCACCGTTACGGTCCTTACAGATGATGAACGTCCGTTCGTCATCTATGGCGATGGGGAAAAGAAGCCGGAACAGAAACAGAAATGAACCTGCTGCTAGAACCGTTCACCTACAACTACATGGTCAATGCCATGTGGGCGTGTGCCCTGGTTGGCGGCGTGTGCGGCTTCCTGTCGGCCTATCTGATGCTCAAGGGCTGGTCGCTGATCGGCGATGCCCTGTCCCACGCCATCGTGCCCGGCGTCGCAGGTGCCTATATGCTTGGCCTGCCGTTTTCGATCGGGGCATTTTTCTCCGGCGGCCTGGCTGCGCTGACCATGCTGTTCCTGAACCAGAGGACCAAGCTGCGCGAAGACGCCATCATCGGCCTGATCTTCACCTCGTTCTTTGCGCTGGGGTTGTTCATGGTGTCGCTGTCGCCGACATCGGTCAACATCCAGACCATCGTGCTCGGCAACATCCTGGCGATAACGCCGGAAGACCTGGTGCAGCTGGTTATTATCTGCGCCGTCTCGATGACCGTGCTTTGCCTGAAATGGAAAGACCTTATGGTGACATTTTTTGACGAAGACCACGCCCGCTCGGTTGGCCTGAACACAACAGCGCTCAGGCTGGTGTTCTTCACCCTGCTGGCTGCCTGCACTGTTGCCGCGCTGCAGACCGTGGGCGCGTTTCTGGTCATTGCCATGGTGGTGACGCCGGGCGCCACCGCCTACCTGCTGACCGACCGGTTTTCCCGGCTGATTATCCTGTCAGTTTCAATAGGAGCTGTGACCAGCTTCCTGGGCGCCTATCTCAGTTACTTCCTCAACGGGGCAACCGGCGGGATCATCGTCATCCTGATGACGGGCGTGTTCCTGGTCGCGTTCTTCCTGGCGCCAAAACACGGCATGCTGGCGGCCCGGGCAAAGGCGCGCGCGGCTTTGGAGACGCGGCCATGACGGCAATTGTTGAATGGATCATGCAGCCGTTTGCCTTCGAGTTCATGCACAAGGCGTTCATCATTACAGTCCTGTTGTCAGTGCCGATGGCCGCATTGTCGTGTTTCCTGGTACTCAAGGGCTGGTCGTTGATGGGAGACGCGATTTCACACGCAGTGCTGCCCGGCATCGTACTGGCCTACATTATCGGCGTGCCCCTGGCCGCCGGCGCGTTCACCGCCGGCATGGCATGTGCGCTGGCTACCGGCTTCCTGGACCGAAACTCCAGGATAAAGCAGGACACAGTCATGGGGGTGGTGTTTTCCGGCATGTTCGGCCTGGGCCTGGTAATGTATGTCGCCATCCAGACCGAAGTGCATCTCGACCATATCCTGTTCGGCAACATCCTCGGGCTGGCGTGGGGCGATGTGGTTGAAACGGCCGCCATTTCGGCTCTGTGCACCACAGCCATAGCCATCTGGCGCAAGGACCTGTTGCTGCATGCGTTTGATGCACAGCACGCCCGCGCAATCGGGCTGAAAGTTGCGCTGCTGCATTACGGGCTTCTGGCCGCGATCTCTCTGGCCATCGTCGGTGCGCTGAAAGCATCCGGCATCATACTGGCCATCGCCCTGCTGATCGCGCCCGGCGCAATCGCGTTTCTTGTCACACGACGGTTCGAAGCCATGCTGATTGTCGCCATCGCCGTAGCGGTCGGTTCGAGCCTCGTCGGCGTGTTTGCCAGCTTCCATCTGGACTCCGCCCCTGCCCCGACCATCGTCCTGGTCATGACCGGCCTGTTCATCGCCGCCTTCGTCCGCCAGCAGATGCGGTTTGCAAAACTCAGCCGGCGCCCGCCCCGAAAGACTGATCCTAAGCCTTTGTGATGGAGTTGGCGTAATCGATGCGGGCCTGCACTTCCACGGCAGCAACCGCGGATACATTGACCACTGATCTCGTGGTGGCTGCCGGCACAAGCACATGTGCTGTTGCAGCAGCACCCACCAGGATCGGCCCGATCGGTGTGCCGGCCCCCAGCTCCATCACCAGCTGGTAAGCCAGGTTGGCGGCATCGGAGTTGGGAAACATGAACACATTGGCCTCGCCCTTCAAGGTGGAGCCCGGAAACAGTCTTTGGCGCAGAGCTTCATTCAGAGCCGTGTTGCCGTGCATCTCTCCGTCAAACTCAAAATCGGTGCCCTGTTCGTGCAGCAGGCCTGCCGTGTCGCGCATCAGCTGAATCTCAGGGGACTCGGCAGAGCCAAAACTGGAATTGGCCAGAAGAGCCACCTTGGGCTCGACACCAAAGCGCTTGATGATGCCCGACACCCGCCGGGTCAGTTGCGCCATCTCTGCCGGCGAGCGGTCCACATTGCCGTAGGTGTCGGCAAAGAAATACACGCCGCGGTCAAGGATACAGCCGGATATGGCAGCAAAATCGCTGGTACGCGGCCCCATGCCGATGATCCGGCGGATATGATCGAGATGACTGTAGAACCTGCCTTCAAGTCCACAGATCATCGCATCTGCGTCACCACGCCTGATGGCCAGCGCCGCAATCACGGTTGAGTTGGTGCGCACCAGTGTTCTGGCAGCATTGAGAGGCACCCCCTTGCGACCGGCTATTTCAACCAGGGTGTTCACGTAATCCAGATAGCGCGGATCCGACTCGGGATTGATTACCTCAATATCGGTGCCGGCCTTGAGATGAAGGCCAAAGGAGGCCGCGCGGCGTTCAATCACTTCAGGTCGGCCAATCAGAATTGGAATGGCCCAGCCATCGGCCCTGGCCAGCGAAGCCGCGCGCATGGCACGTTCATCTTCACCTTCGGCATAAATGATGCGCTTGGGATTCTGTTTGGCTGCAGAAAAGACCGGCCGCATGATCATGCCGGAGCGGAACACAAAGCGGGTCAGGTGTTCCACATAGGCATCGAAGTCTTCAATCGGCCGTGTTGCCACGCCGGTCTCCATGGCCGCCTTTGCGACGGCAGGAGCGATGCGCAATATAAGGCGCTGGTCAAAAGGATTGGGGATCAGGCTGTCGGCGCCGAACGACGACACCCCGCCTTCATAAGCCCGTGCGGCCAGCTCGGAAACCGCCTCATGGGCAAGCGCGGCAATGGCGTGGGTTGCCGCGATTTTCATTTCCTCATTGATAGCCGTTGCGCCAACATCCAGTGCGCCGCGGAAGATGTATGGGAAGCACAGGACATTGTTGACCTGGTTGGGAAAATCGGATCGGCCGGTGCAGATCATGGCATCGGGTTTGACCTTGCGGGCCTCGTCGGGGTGAATTTCGGGGTTGGGGTTGGCGAGCGCCATGATCAGCGGCTTGTCGCCCATCTTTTCAACCATCTCCGGTTTCAGCACCCCGCCGGCGGACAGCCCCAGGAACACGTCAGCACCTTCGATAATATCGCCAAGGGTGCGCGCCTCGGTCTTCTTGGCGTACGGCGCCATCCACTGGTTGATGCCATCGCGGCCTTCATAGGCCACACCGTCAATGTCGGAAATCCAGATGTTTTCCGGTTTTGCCCCCATGCCGACAACCAGGTTGAGGCAGGCCAGCGCTGCAGCGCCTGCGCCGGACGTCACAATCTTGCTGTCTTCCAGTTTCTTGCCGGCAATCTCCAGGCCGTTGACAATGGCCGCGGCCACGATGATTGCGGTGCCGTGCTGGTCGTCGTGAAACACCGGAATGTTCATACGCTGCTTGAGTTCGTCTTCGATGATGAAGCATTCCGGCGCCTTGATGTCTTCCAGGTTGATACCACCGAACGTGGGCTCCAGTGCCGCGACAGTATTCACGAAAACATCGGAATCCTTGGCGTCAAGCTCGAGGTCAAATACGTCGATGTCGGCGAATTTCTTGAACAGAACCGCCTTGCCCTCCATCACCGGTTTCGATGCCAGCGGACCGATATCACCAAGGCCCAACACGGCCGTGCCGTTGGTGATAACCGCAACCATATTGCCGCGCGCCGTCAGGGTATGGGCTTCAGCGGGCTTGTCGTGAATCTCCATGCAGGCAGCCGCCACGCCGGGCGAGTAGGCAAGTGCAAGATCGCGCTGATTGGACAAGGGCTTGGTGGCCTTGATCTCCAGCTTTCCAGGCTTCGGGTTGCGGTGATAGTGCAGCGCGTTTTCGCGCAGCTCGTCGGTTACTATGCGTGGCATGGAGGCGTTTCTTCCGGGTTGTTCATGTCCTGGCGGACCTTGTTATGGCGTCAAGCCTATAGCAGCGTAAGGCGACATTCCACAGTGTAGATTGCGTAGTTTAGGGGCGTCGCGTTTCCCGGCGGCAGCGGTCGACGCAGTGACCTGAAAATCCGGCAATCAAGGCACTATTGTGTGTACTGATTTAACTGCCCTGCTATAGTCGCAGTCCGATGCCGTGCTGGGAGGGAGCCATCAATGAAAAGAGGCCTTTGTTATACGATTGTGTTCGCTGCGACGCTGAGCCTGGGCGTCGCTTCACCGGTCACACATAATGGCTGGACGACCGCAGCGGCATGGACCAAGGCCCAATGGCGCGAAGCGAGGCGCAAGTGCAGAAAGGCCTATGGCAAACGTCTTACCCAGACCAAGATCAGCCAGAACGGCACTATCATCTGCCACTACAAAATCGGTTCACCCAAGACCATGACCTGGGATGAGGCGAACCGGGTGTGCAAGAAGACATACAAAGGTTCCGCTGCCACAATTGCAGTCAAACGCAAGGGCCAATGGATGTGCAGGTACTGGGATTAGAGCAGTGCCCCAGTTTGCCTTTACACCTGCACCGATTGAGTTGACAGGCAAAAGGCAAAGCAGTCGAAGGCATCGCCCAGATCAGGTCAGCGGCCTTTACTCTTTCGGCAACGACAAGCGCACATGCAGTTCGCGCAACTGGCGCGGCTCTGCTTCTGACGGTGCACCCATGAGCAGGTCAGCGGCCTGCTGGTTCATCGGGAACAGGGTGATTTCGCGCAGGTTTCGCGTGCCGCACAACAGCATCACCACCCGGTCGACACCAGCCGCCATGCCGCCGTGGGGCGGTGCGCCATACTGGAATGCCCGGTACAGGCCGCCAAATCGTTCCTCGACCACATCCCTGGGCAGCCCGGCAATCTCGAACGCCTTGACCATGGTCTCCGGCTTGTGATTGCGGATACCGCCTGAGGCGATCTCAAAACCGTTGCATACCAGGTCATACTGGTAGGCCTTGATGGTCAGCGGATCCTGGTTTTCCAGTGCATCCATCTCGCCCTGCGGCATGGAGAACGGGTTGTGCGAGAAGTCGACCTTCTTTTCTTCCTCATTGAACTCGTAAAACGGGAAGTCGACGATCCAGGCCAGTTCAAAACGATCTTCATCGATGAGCTTCAGTTCGGCCCCTGCCCGGTCGCGCGCGGCGCCAGCGAAAGCGGCGAACTTTTCCGGCAGACCGGCAACAAAGAAACAGGCATCACCGTCATCCAGACCCATCTGGGTGCGAATGGCCTCGGTGCGTTCAGGGCCGATATTCTTGGCCAGCGGTCCCGCGCCTTCAAGGCTTTCGCCTTCGCCGCGCCAGAAAATGTAGCCGAGGCCGGGCTGGCCTTCACCTTGCGCCCACGAGTTCATGCGGTCGCAGAAGGCGCGCGAGCCGCCGGTCTTTGCGGGAATCGCCCAGATCTCGACCTTCGGATCAGACGCGATCATACCGGCGAACACCTTGAAGCCGGACGCGGCAAAATGTTCGGTGACCGCCTGCATCTCAATCGGGTTGCGCAGGTCGGGCTTGTCGGAGCCATACTTGCGGATGGCATCAGCATAGGCAATGCGCGGGAAGCTTTCGGTTACCGGTTTACCATCGGCAAATGCCTCGAACACGTTGCGCATGACCGGTTCGACGGCACCCAGCACGTCGTCCTGAGTCACGAAGCTCATTTCAAGGTCGAGCTGGTAGAACTCACCCGGCAAGCGATCGGCGCGCGGGTCTTCATCCCGGAAGCACGGTGCGATCTGAAAATACTTGTCGAAACCCGACACCATCAGCAACTGCTTGTACTGTTGCGGCGCCTGCGGCAGTGCATAGAACTGGCCCGGATGAATGCGGCTCGGCACCAGGAAATCGCGCGCACCCTCAGGCGACGATGCGGTCAGAATCGGGGTTGAAAACTCGTTGAACCCGGCACCGGCCATTTCGGCCCGCATCTTTGAGATGATGGCCGACCGTTTCATGATGTTGGCATGAAGCGTTTCACGCCGCAGGTCCAGGAAGCGGTATTTCAGGCGGATGTCTTCGGGATAGTCAGGTTCACCGAACACCGGCAGCGGCAATTCCGATGCTTTCGACAGCACCTCGATTTCGCGCGCAAACACCTCCACTTCGCCGGTCGGCAGGTTGGCATTTACGGTCTCCTCGGAACGCGCCTTCACATCACCATCGACACGGATCACCCACTCGCCGCGCACGGCTTCAGCGGTTTTGAAGGCAGGCGAATCCGGGTCCGCCACGACCTGGGTCATGCCGTAATGATCGCGCAGGTCAATGAACAGCAGTCCGCCATGATCTCGCACACGGTGAACCCAGCCTGAAAGGCGTGCGGTTTCACCAACATTGGACTTGGAAAGCTGGGCGCAGGAATGGCTGCGATAGGCGTGCATGGGTAACCCTCTTGGCAAACACGGAACTTGTGCGTTGGAATGCGCGGGAAAAGCGCACGAGGCAGCTTATTTGTCAAGGTTTTGGCTTGAGAACACAGCTGTACAGGACTAGGACAGATGTACGCACTATTTTGCCAGGCGCAGGCGCACATCCATGAATTTCCTGCTTCCCCTCTCTCCCCTGCTCGCGGCCGCCGGTATTCTGCTCGCCGGCAACGGCCTGCAGGGCACGCTGATTGCCCTGCGATCTGCCCATGAAGGGTTTGACCCGTCGCTTATCGGACTGATGGGAACCGGCTACTACGCCGGGTTCATGCTGTCATGCCTGTTTACCGCCAGGCTGATCCGCGCGGTGGGGCATATTCGCGTGTTCTCCGGACTGGCCGCCATTGCGGCATCTGCATCGCTGACCATGGTGTTGTGGCTTGATCCGGTGGCCTGGGTTGGCTTGCGCTTCATTTCCGGTTTCTGCTTTGCCGGCCTGTTCATGGTCATCGAGAGCTGGCTGAACGCGTCTGTCGACAATTCACACCGTGCCAGCACCTTGTCGGTTTACCGGTTGGTGGATCTGGCTGCGGTCACCGGTTCGCAGTTCCTGCTGCCGGTGTTCGGTGCATATGGTTTCGCCATTTTTGCCATTGCCGCAATCATGACCTGCCTGTCGCTGGTGCCGATATCGCTGATGGACAAAACCGCGCCGAAACCGCCTGACGAGTTTCGATTTTCCGTCGCCAGCATCTGGGCGATATCACCGCTGGCGTGTTTCGGCTGCATCACCATCGGCATGACCAATTCAACCTTCCGGCTGATGGGACCGATCTATGCATCGGATATCGGGTTTGACACCACCGGCGTAGCCACGTTCATGAGCGCCGGCATCATTGGCGGGGCGGTGTTGCAATTGCCGCTCGGCTGGCTGTCGGACCGGTTGGACCGGCGCTGGGTTCTGATCATCGCCACGCTGGGCGCTGCCGCGTCAGGTTTTCTGCTGTCCTATGCGGCAGGCACATCACATTCGATGGCCCTGACCGGCATTTTCATGTTCGGCGCCTTTGCCCTGCCGCTGTACTCGCTTTCGGCAGCGCACGCCAATGACCGGGCCGACCGCGGGCAATATGTCATTGTAGCCGCCGGCTTGAGCTTCTTCTTTTCCATGGGGGCGATGATCGGACCGTTTGTGGCCGCACAGGTATTGGCGGTGTTCGGTCCGGATTTCTTCTTCACCTATACCAGTATCGTGCATCTGAGCCTCGTTGTCGTGACATTGTGGAGAATGACGGTGCGCCGGACACCGGACATGAAGGCCAAAAAGCGCTATGCAACGCTGCTCAGAACCTCACCCGTGATGTACCGGCTGGCCCACAAGGCCGCGAGCAAGCGCCCCCGGAAGAGCGATTGACAGTGGTTTTCAACCAGAGATTGCGGCGATGCGCTTGATTTGCACCCAACATTCTGGCTTTGTCCCTGTCCATGCAAATAATTACCACAACCGACGACCTCGCCGACCTCTGTAAAACGCTTTCCTCAGACACTTATGTGACTGTGGATACCGAGTTCATGCGCGAGCACACATTCTGGCCGATCCTGTGCCTGATCCAGATTGCGGGTACCAGCGAGGAAGCAATCATCGACCCAATGGCTGACGGCATTGACCTGGCGCCGTTCTATCAACTGATGGCCAATGAAGACGTGTTGAAGGTGTTTCATGCCGCGCGCCAGGATGTCGAGATTTTCGTTGAAGCAACCGGCGCAACACCGACACCGATCTTTGACACGCAGATTGCCGCGATGGTTTGCGGGTTTGGTGATCAGGTCGGCTACGAGGCCCTGGTCCGCAAGCTGGCCGGCCAGCAGGTTGACAAATCGTCCCGGTTCACCGACTGGGCCAGGCGGCCGCTCACCGACAAACAGCTTGCCTACGCCCTGTCTGACGTAACCCACCTGCGCGTGGTTTATGAGAAACTGCGCGACATGCTGGCCGAGAACGGCCGCACCCCGTGGCTGGCGGAAGAAATGGCGGTTATTGCTTCCGCCGATACCTATATCTCCAACCCGAATGAGGCTTGGAAACGCCTGAAGTTCAGGCCGCGCAATCCGAAGCAAATGGGCATTGCCGTTGCGCTTGCCAAATGGCGTGAAGAACGCGCGCAATTCAAGAACATGCCGAGAAACCGTATCATCAAGGATGATGCCATTTCCGAGCTGGCGACACAGGCACCGCGCGACAAGGCTGGCCTGTCGAAACTGCGCGCCCTGCCGCGCGGACTGGCGGACGGCGGACTGGGCGATGAAATACTGAAGGCCATTCAATCAGGCCTCGCCATGCCAAAGGACAAGCTGCCGCCTCTGCAACCTTCAAAAGGCCCGCAGCCGGAAGGAGCATCTGCTATCGCCGATGTGTTGAAGTTGGGACTCAAGGTGGTGTGTGAACGCGAAAACATCGCACCGCGCCTGATCGCCAATGCAGCCGACATCGAGGAGTTTGCCGGCAATGGCGGGGATCACCTGCAAATGATGCGCGGCTGGCGGCATGAACTGTTCGGTGAAGTGGCGGAAGGCCTGAAAACCGGCAAGCTGGCCATTGGCATTCGCGACGGCAAGCCGGATATTTTCAACGCCTAGACCAGATTTACGGGTTCACATTACCCCATGTGTCTCTAAACCAGCACCGACTTGATAAGATAGGCGATGCTGCCGACGATGGCTACGCCGGCCAACCAGTAAACGGCAAACCACATCAATTTGCTGGCGGAAGACGACATCAGTGGTAGCCTTCATCCGGGTCCATCTTGCCGCGAAACACCCAGTAAGAATAAGCCGTGTAGGCAAGGATCAGCGGCAACAGCAACGCTGCACCCACAAGCGTGAACAGCAGGCTTGAGTCAGGGGCCGCAGCTTCGGCAATCGTCAGGCTTGGAGGTACGATGTGCGGATAGAAGCTGATGCCAATGCCGATAAAGCTCAGAATGAAAAGAGCCAGCGACGCAAGAAAAGGAGTTGCGTCGCGCTTATCGCGAAGCCCTGTGTAAAGTTTCCACGCTGCTGCTGCGAGCAACAGAGGCACAATCGCCGAAAAGGCAGCCGTCGGCCAGGCAAACCAGCGCTCGGCATAGACCGGGTTGAGAAACGGCGTGACAACACTCACAATGCCGATAAATCCGAGTGTGATGACAGCCAGAATGCGAGCTCGTGACTGCATTCTTTCCTGCAGCGGACCTTCGGTTTTATAGATCAGCCAGGTTGCGCCAAGCAGCGTGTAACCAAACACAACGGCGATGCCTGTTAACACCGAAAACAATGTCAGCCAGTCCCACCATCCGCCGGAATAGGCGCGGTCGGTAATGGAAATACCCTGCACCAGCGCACCCAGTGCGATGCCTTGAGTGAAGGCGGCGACAACCGAACCGCCCCAAAACCCCCAGTTCCACAAAAACTGCCCGCGTGCCGTGCGCCAGCGATACTCGAACGCAACCCCGCGAAACACCAGCGCCAGCAGCATGATTATCAACGGCATATAGAGAGCGGGCAGCACTGTGGCGTAAGCCAAAGGAAACACCGCGAACAATCCGCCACCGCCCATGACCAGCCAGGTCTCATTGCCATCCCAGACGGGGGCAACGGAATTCATCATGATGTCGCGGTCATGCTTTTCGTGCTCGACCGCAAACAACATGCCGACGCCCAAGTCAAAACCATCCAGTATCACATACATCAGGACGGCAAATGCGATGATGGCAGCCCAGATATGGGGAAGATCAAACTCCATTGCCTGCGCCCTCCTGTTCGACAATCTGTGCAGCAGGCGTTAACCCTGCGCTGCGCAACGGACCCTGGCTAAGTTCCTTGCCGGCGCCGCCGGGAGGTTTGCTCATCATCCGCATGATGTAAAACACGCCTGCGCCGAACACGAAGAAATATACAATGATGAAGGCGATCAGGGATGTGGCCACAGCGGGTGCTGCTATGGGAGCAAGCGAGTCACTGGTTCTCAGCAGGCCATACACGGTGAACGGCTGGCGGCCGACCTCGGTGGTCACCCACCCGGCCAGAACGGCGACAAATCCGGCTGGCCCCATTGCAACAGCCGCCATATGCAGCCAGCTGTCGCGATACAGCACCTTGCGCCAGCGCGCCCACAGGCTCCATATGCCAAGCCCCAGCATGGCAAATCCCAGGCCCACCATAATACGAAAACTCCAGAACACGATGGCAACCGGCGGCTCGTCCCTGTCATCGACCGTGTCGAGGCCGGCCAGTGGCGCATTCAGATCGTGCTTGAGGATCAGGCTCGACAGTTTTGGTATTTCGATGGCGAAGTCGACGCGCTTTTCCGCCTCGTTCGGGATCCCGAACAGGATCAGTGGGGCACCGTCGGGATAGCTGTCGAAATGCCCCTCCATTGCCATGACCTTGACCGGCTGGTGTTCAAGCGTGTTGAGCCCGTGCAGGTCACCGGCGAAAATCTGGACGGGGGTCACCAAAGCCGCCATCCACATGGCCATGGAGAACATCACGCGGGCCGGTCTATGTGTCCGGTCCTTGAGCAGATGCCATCCGCCCACTGCGCCGACGACAAGGGCGGTAGTGAGAAACGCAGCCAGCACCATATGAACCAGTCGATAAGGGAAAGACGGGTTGAACACGATTGCCCACCAGTCTTCAGGCACAAACTGTCCCGCTTCATTGATCGAGTATCCGACGGGCGTCTGCATCCACGAGTTGACCGACAATATCCAGGTCGCCGACATCAAGGTGCCAATCGCGACAACAGCGGTTGCGAACATGTGGAGCTTGTCGCCGACGCGTTTGCGCCCGAACAACATGATGCCGAGGAATCCTGCCTCCAGGAAAAATGCGCTCAACACCTCATAGGCCATCAGCGGGCCGAGAATGGGTCCTGTCTTGTCAGAAAACACACTCCAGTTGGTGCCGAACTGATAGGACATGACGATACCCGACACGACACCCATGCCGAAGGCCACGGCAAAGATCTTCTTCCAGTATTCGAACAGCGTCAGGTAGGTCTGATCACCGGTTTTCAGCCACAAGGCGTTGAGTACGGCCAGGTAGTTCGCCAGGCCGATGGAGAACGCCGGAAACACAATGTGAAATGAAACCGTAAACGCAAATTGAAAGCGCGCAAGCAATTCAGCGGAGACGCCATCAAACATGGTTGTAATCCTGGGTCGATTGGAGCAGCTACACTTGCAAGATACGCTGGCAACCAGGTTCACAGTAGGCAGATTCTGTCGCAGGGCCAAATCGCCGCAAGCCCGAAAGCCGTTACCCGCGGCGAATTTCCGCTTCGAGTCCCATGGCGCCTGCCAACTGGTTGAGTTTCTTCGCGACGGACTCGCCACAAAGGTCGGACAGCTTCTTTGGCATGTCCAGAACCAGCTTTTTGCCGTCTATGAACAATTTGATCTTGGGAAGCAAACCGGTCATAGCCCCGGTCAGCACATAGGCGAGCCGCATGGCACCGGCCAGTATGCGCGCACGCTCCAGCCAGTCTTCCGGAATAAGGTCGACAAACTCGCGCGGTGCGTGTTTCGAATTGATGCCCTGGTACCGGAAAAACACCGCCAGAGCCAGGAACAACCGGCCAGGATGATCAACCCCGACAATCGCGGCCTGCGAGATAATCGTCAGCGCCCGGCCGGACCGATAATCGGGATTTGCCCGCCAGGAGATGTCAGCCATCATGCAAGCGGCATGGCGCAGGCGGCGCTCCTCCTCGGTTTCGGCGTGCTTGTCATTGGCAAACAGCGCATTGGTCCATTCGCACAGCTCCAGTTCGTGTTTGGGTGATCGCGCATAGCGTTTGGCGAAGTCCCAACTGGCGTTCAGCAGCGGGTCGGAATCGCGAACCCGCTTTTTCAGCTTGCCGAACAGAAGTCCTTCCCGAACACCATAAATCGACGTCACCATATCCTTCGGCTGGGTGCGCGCCAGCAGCCGTTCAAGCACCAGGGCGGCCAGCGGCAGGGTTTCCGAGCGGCTCTTGGACACGGCCTCAATGCCCCTGAGTGTGTCCGGCGAAAGGCGCGACACAAAATCAGCCAGCGAATGGGCCGTTGAGCGATCCATCGTATAGCCCTGAACAATGATCAGCGGATAATGGATCTGGGCCATGTGCAGCCGGGCCAGGTTACGCCAGGCGCCACCAACACCATAGAATGTCCTGCCGTCCAGGTTTCCCAGCAGCTTCGCCCGGTCCAGCTGTCTGTCAATGTACTTTGTGGCTGCTTCGATGTCAGCGCCGGTTTCACCCAAAATCCGCAGTGGCCCCAGCGGCAATGTAATGCCATCGCGCAATTTGCCCATGGATACATCGACAAGTTCCAGGCTGCCACCGCCTAGGTCGCCGACAATGCCTTCAGCATCAGGGATGCCGGACAGCACGCCCTTGGCCGCGAATGCCGCTTCCTGACGCCCTGTCAGAACGCCGATATCAACGCCAAGCAGCTTTTTGGCCTTCGCTATGAACTCACTGCCATTGGATGCATCACGAACAGCCGCCGTTGCCACGGAAAAGATTTCGCTGACATTCATCTGGTCGCACAGGGCGCGAAACCGCCGGATCGCATTCAGGGCGCGTTCCGAGGCCTCCTCATCCAATGCACCGGTCTCAGCCACGCCGCGACCCAGCGCGCACAACACCTTTTCGTTGAACATCGGCGACGGCGCGCGTCTCAACCCGTCATACACAACCATGCGCACGGAGTTTGAACCGATGTCCACCACCGCAACCGGCGGCGCACCGTCAATCCTGTCGAGTCTCTTGGCCGGGTTCACTCAGACCTGTCCCGTTATTGAAGCGCAGATCAGAATCACCCCCTGACCGCTCATTGCCCTTAACGACCGGCAATAGCAGGTGGCAGGCTATCTTTCAAAGAACTTCCGCGTCCGGACAGCGATGGGTTGTTCATAAAGTAGTCATGGGCGTTGAACGGCTGTTCTTCCGGGCCGGGTGCGATGCGCTGCGAGCTGCCGTCGGGCATCAGTTGCCAGCTTTGCTGGTTGTCTTTCAGGTTGGCGACCATGATCTGGTCAAGCACCTGCTGATGGACGGTCGGCGTATCCACCGGCACCAGTGTTTCGACACGGCGATGCAGGTTGCGCGGCATCCAGTCAGCCGACGAAATGTAAATGCGCGCTTTGTCGCTGGGCAAACCGTCGCCATTGCCGAAGCAGACAATGCGCGAGTGCTCGAGAAAACGGCCGATAATGGATTTCACGCGAATATTGTCGGACAACCCCGGCACGCCGGGCCTCAGGCAGCAGATTCCGCGAATGACAAGTTCGATCTGGACGCCTGCATTGCTCGCCCGGTACAGGGCATCGATTATCTCCGGATCAACCAGGGAGTTCATTTTTGCCCAGATGGCTGCCGGCCTGCCGGCCTTGGCATGAACGATTTCTTCTTCAATATGCGAGATCAGGCGCTTGCTCAGCGTCAGGGGTGACAGGGCTATGCGCTCCAGTTCGGTCGGCTCGGCATAACTGGAGACATAGTTGAACAGGCGCGCAGCGTCGCGGCACAGGGCCGGATCACAGGTGAAGAAAGACATGTCGGTGTAAATGCGCGCGGTAATCGGATGATAGTTGCCGGTGCCGTAATGCACGTAGGTTCTCAAATGCCCGCCTTCACGCCGCACAACCATTGACGTCTTGGCATGGGTTTTCAGTTCAACAAAGCCGAACACCACCTGCACGCCGGCACGTTCCAGGTTGCGCGCCCACTGGATGTTTTTCTCCTCATCGAACCGGGCTTTCAGTTCGACCACCGCCATGACCGATTTCCCGGCCTCAGCCGCCATCACCAGTGCTTCCACGATCGGGCTCTGATTGGAGGTACGGTACAGGGTCTGCTTGATGGCAACCACATCAGGGTCGCGGGCCGCCTGGCGGACAAACTGCACCACGGCGTCGAATGATTCATAGGGGTGATGAACAATAATGTCCTTCTGACGAATGGCTGCAAAACAGTCGCCGCCATGATCGCGGATGCGTTCCGGGAAGCGCGGGTTGTACGGTGGAAACTTGTGTTCCGGCATATCATCGATGATGAGCTGGGAAGTGTCGGCATAACCGACCACGCCGTCGCACATGACAATTGCGTCGGCATCCGCGTTAAGTTCGCGGGCAATGAAGGTACGAAGGGTTTCCGGACAGCCGCTATCAACTTCCAGCCGCACCACGCTGCCGCGGCGACGGCGCTTGAGAGCGCGTTCAAAGTAGCGCACCAGGTCTTCTGCTTCTTCTTCTATCTCGATGTCACTGTCGCGCAGGATGCGGAATATGCCCCTGCCCTGCAATTGATATCCGGGGAACAGCCGCGGAGCAAAGTGGGTGATCATGTCCTCGATCATGATGAAACGTGCAGCCGACTGGCCTTCGTCCGCCTCGCCGTTCGGCAAACGGGTGAACCGTTCCAGTTGCTGAGGCACCTGCACCAGCGCCTTCATCTGCTCGCCGTCGGACTTGCGCACAAGCTCCAGCGCAATCATCAGCCCGCGATTGGGCAGAAACGGAAACGGGTGCGCCGGATCGATCGCAATCGGTGTGAGCACCAGCAAGACCTGTTCGTGGAAGCGCTCGTCCAGCCAGGCCCGGTCCTGGCGGGTCAGTTGGTCGGTGTTGATCAGCTCGACCCGGTTTTGCTGCAGTTCTTCACGCAAGGCATGCCAGCGTTTGTCCTGCTCGCCCATCAGCTCGCTTGCCTCGGCGCGGACATTGGACAACTGGTCGGCCGGTGTCATGCCGTCCTGTGACAGATCGGTGACGTGTTCGCGTATCTGGGCTGCAAGCCCTGCCACGCGAACCATATAGAATTCGTCCAGATTGTTACCGGAAATGGACAGGAAGCGAAGCCGTTCGAAAACCGGGTGCGCCGCATTTCGCGCTTCCATGAGCACGCGGTAATTGAAGCCGAGCCAGGACAGCTCCCGGTTGAAGAACCGTTTCGGCGAATTGGTAAGATCCTGGTTGCCTGCAGTGCTGACCGGTGCCGGTTTGGCGCCCGCCAGTTCCTTGGATTCCTTGCTTTCGAGGTTCATGTTTCCTGATTCCCCAGGCTGTCCGGAGCCGCTGTTGCTGCAGTGATAAATTTGTCTGATGCAGATATATAACACATCGATGACAACGCCCCCAATGACATCGCGCAAAGTGTGTTAATCTGATCTAATCGTCTTCCAACTGGCTGTTGCCGGTATCGTCCTGCATCACGCGGGCAACAAGGTTGCGGGTGATTTCGGCGCGATCGGCCATTGCCCGGGCATCGATTTTCGCAACCAGCGAGCGGGCTGCCTCGAAAGAGCGCTCCATGCGCATGACCATGTAACTGATGGCAGCTTCGTCGACACGCAACTGCCGGTCAGCAAACTGCTTGACCAGCAGTCCGCGCAGCAGGTCGTCATCGGGATCACCCAAGCTTGCAACCTGTGCCGCCTTCAGGCGCGAGGCAAGATCGGGCAATGCAACATTCCAGCGTGACGGGTAATCGCCGGACGTGATCAACACGCTGCCCGACGTCTCCCGCGCCAGATTGATCAGGTGAAACAGGGCGACTTCGTCGAGGCTGTCACCTGGTGCATCTTCCACGGCCACTGCACCAGTACTCATCAGGTCTGCCACGCCGGAGGTCTCCAGGGTTCCGGCCGGCACGACTGCAGCATCAGAACGGGTGCACCACACATCGCACAAATGGCTCTTGCCGGACCCTGCAGCGCCCACAAGAATGAGGACCGGAGACGGCCACCGGGGCCATGCATCGACAGCCGCCACGGCTGCCTCATTGGCACCGGACACCAGAAAATCATCACGGCCCGTGGCCACCCGGTGCGGCAGATCAAGCGTGAGTTGATGTGCAGGTCCAGCAGACACGGGATTTAACCACCTTGAGGCGGTGTGGGCCGGCGTGGCTTCTTGACGCCCAGATACAGTTTCGACGCAAGGTACTTGTTCAGGAAGAACTTCGACAAGACGCCTATGGCGGCAGCCAGCGGAACTGCCAGCAATATGCCGGCAAAGCCAAACAGGTAGCCGAAGGCCAGCAGGGCAAACATCAGCCAGACAGGGTGTACGCCAATCGACTGGCCAACCAGTTTCGGAGACAGGAAATTGCCTTCAAGGAACTGGCCGAGAGCAAAGATGCCGGCAACAATGAGAATCTGAACCCAATCCGGCCAGAACTGCACCAGTGCCGTGGCAATGGCGAGAACACCACCGATGGCGGCACCAACAAACGGAATGAATGACAAAAGGCCCGCCGTAAGACCAATCAGCAGGCCAAAATTCAGGCCCGCAGCGATCAGTGCAACAGCATAGAATACTCCAAGCAACATGCAGACAGTGCCCTGCCCGCGAATGAAACCTGCCATTGCCGAATTGATGTCGCTTGCGACACCGCGCACGACCGCAACGTGGTCACGCGGTATCCAGCCATCGATCCGGCTGACCATGCGGTCCCAGTCGTTCAGCATATAGAATGTAACCAGTGGCGTGATGATCAGCAGTGACATCAGGTTGAACAGGGCCAGGCCGCCTGACAGGATCGACTGCAGCAGGCCGCCTATCCATACCGCGGCCTTGGCCGCAATGTCGGAGCCTGAGGCCGGGAGAGTGGCGCTAGTCTTGGCCAGTGCGTCCTTCACCCAGCCTGGTGCCAGGTCATTGAACAGCGTGACCAGGGTCGACACGTTGGTCGGCAGGCGCTCGGCGAACTTGCCAATCTGATCCCCGATGAGCGGTACGACCAGCAGCAGAACAAGCACAAGCAAAAACACACTGGTCAGGACAATGACCAGGGTTGCCGCCAGCCGCGGCAGTTTCAGACGCTCAAGGGCATCTGCTACGGGGTCGAGAAAGTATGCCAGCACAATGCCCGCGATGAACGGGAGCATGATTTCGGCAAACAGCCACATGAACGCTATGATCGCGCCGAGCACGATCAGCCATACCGAGACCTGGCGCTGTACAGTCATTGCTTTTCCCCCCCATCAGCAGAATCGGCGGACGGGGTGATCGATCCCCCATTTGCCATATGTTGTAACCAATCGCGCAGATAGACCGCAAGAGAGGCCAATGTCAGGGCGGCTGTAATTGATGCGCCGACCAAGACCATGGTCGCGTTCACCGAAGAAAATGCGAGCGCGGCGAGCAATGCTATCACCAGCAGTATCTGCATGACCGTATTGGCCTTTGATACCATGTTCGGTTCCATCTTGACCGGCCTGTCCATCAGCCAGGACAAGATGACTGCGCCGACAATCGCCACGTCGCGGCTGACCACGATAATCACGATCCAGGACGGCAGGTGCTCAAAGATCCCGAGCACCACATAGATGGTGACCAGAAGCGCCTTGTCGGCAATCGGGTCGAGATAGGCACCCAGTTCGGAGGCCAGGTCAAACTGCTTGGCCAGAAACCCGTCCACAGCGTCCGAGATACCGGCCAGAACGAACACGAAGAATGCCGCCGGATAAAGCGACTGATACAGCAGCCAGACGATAACCGGCACCAGGAACAACCGCCCAATGGTAATGAAATTGGGCAGTGTCATCGCCGGAGCACCGGCAAACCGCTCCTGGGCATCAACTTGCCTGCAACACCCATGTCCCACCTACGTTCTGCAGTGCCAGGCCCGCCGACCAAAGCGACTGGCGCAATTGTTCAAAACCCGTCACATATGACAATTGCACGATGGCACCGCCCTGTGAAATGGTTGAAATATCAACCCCTGAAACACCAGGCGTGGACAGTATCCTTGCGCGCAGTGCCGACCACTCTTCAGTCGAATAAAATGCAACCGCGATTGGAAGTGTTGCAACCGGCAGGCTCTGGGTAACCGGACCGGTTTCGTTCTTCTTCTTCCAGCGCAACAGCATGACCTGATGGAAGCGCAGCGCAGCTATCCTTGCCGCTTCGGCAATGCCGCCACCGTTTTCCGCCACATAAGCCTTGTCGAACTCCAGCCGTCCCACTGCGCTGGTTCCGATCATGCTGGCCTGAACCGTATCCTCACCGACGGGAGAAGCCTCGGCGACCAGCAAGGCGTCAGCCTCATAGCGCAACCTGATTGCCTCCAGTGCCGCCTCGTCCCGGCCGGCGGCAAGCTCGGCGGTCAGGGTGTCGGTGTCTGCCAGATCACCCAGCGGTACAATCAGCGGCACCGGAGAGTTTTCCGCCCTGAGTGACAACCACGCCGCGCGCCACGGGTTGTCTTCCCACACCATGACACCTTCGGCTGTGCGCCACACCGGCACGATGACCGTCCGGCGCGCCAGTTTCTCGCTGTAGGCAACGCCCAGTTCGGCCATTATCGCGCGCATTTTGCCGGGCAGAAAACGGACGGTGAGCTTGCCGATATAGCGCTGCGGTCCGGTACGTTCTTCTTCTATCGACAGACTGTCCAGCATCGCGTCAATCCGTTTGGACGGAATGTCTGACAACCTGTCTCCCAGCGCCTTGCCGCCAACGCGCTGCGCGAAAATGGCGAATGCCTTCACGTTGGCCTCGGTGATTGCCTGCTTTTTTGCTTCAGCCGCGGTTTCCGCCCGCACATCCACTTCGACACCGGTTATCGTATACAACGGATTTTCCGCGGCAAATGCGGGCTGTATGGCCGCAAGGCCGGCAAATCCCAACACAATCATGCACGCAAGTGCACAGCGCAGGACTGCGGTGGTTTCACCGCACATCTGCGTCAGGCGGTCGCTCAAGCCTGCAACCGACCGTTTGCTCGTGTTCAGCGCGTCGTGGATAAATGAATTCATTACCCGGCGATTTTCCTTGCAACCATCCCACTCAATCACCCAATAAGGGTGGCCTTTGTGCCAGTGTCAACCGACACGACAGTCAATGGCAGTGGCGGACAGAAATTTCAAGCGTAGTGTGCAGGCACAAACATGACAAAACAGCACAACGGACTGACCTACAGCGATGCAGGGGTCAGCATTGAGGCGGGTAATTCACTTGTGGATGCCATCAAGCCATTGGCAGCCTCCACCAGGCGCAAGGGCTCGAACCCGTCGCTTGGCGGTTTCGGCGGCCTGTTCGACCTGAAAGCGTGCGGATTCAAGGACCCGGTTCTGGTCGCGGCAAATGATGGTGTCGGAACGAAACTGCGGGTGGCCATCGAAAGCGGCATTCATTCCGGCGTCGGCATCGACCTGGTGGCGATGTCGGTCAACGATCTGATCGTGCAAGGCGCCGAGCCGCTGTTCTTCCTCGATTACTATGCGACCGGGAAACTGGATGTCGAAATTGCCCGTGACGTCGTTGCCGGTATTGCTGAAGGCTGCCGTCAGGCCGGATGCGCGCTGATTGGCGGCGAGACGGCAGAAATGCCGGGCATGTACCATGGTGGCGATTATGATCTGGCAGGATTTGCGGTCGGCGCAGTGGAGCGGCGCAAGATACTGCCCAAAAAGGGAGTTGGCGCCGGTGATGTCATCCTTGGCCTGGCATCATCGGGGCCGCACTCGAACGGCTATTCGCTGATCCGCAAGATTGTCGAAATGAGTGGCGCAAAGTACAAGAACAAAGCTCCCTTTGACGGATCGCAGACGCTGGGTCAGGCCCTGCTGGCCCCCACCCGTGTCTATGTGAAACCGATATTGGCGGCGCTCAAGGCCCATCCCGGAATCAAGGCACTGGCGCACATTACCGGTGGCGGCTTCACGGAGAACATTCCGCGCGTGCTGCCGGACGACTGTGCAGCCCATATAAATCTGGCGAACGTCAGCTCGCCGGCGGTGTTTGGATGGCTCGCTGAAAATGGCGGCATAACGCAAAAGGAAATGCTGCGTACGTTCAACTGCGGCATCGGCATGATTGTCGTGGTCAGCGCGGCCAAGGCCGATGATGTCATGCTGACGCTCGCAGAAGCCGGAGAACAGGTTGTACGCCTGGGTGAAATCGCGACGCGCACCAGCCGGCAGGCCCGAGTGAGATTCTCCGGCACAGTGTCATTTGGAGACAAGAACTGAGATGGGCCGCAAACGGGTTGGCATACTGATTTCAGGACGCGGCTCCAACATGGCGTCGCTCATTGACGCTGCCCGGGCCGATACGTGCGCCTACGAGATTGCCTGTGTGATCTCAAACCGTCCTGACGCAAAAGGTTTGCAGGTTGCAGACGGTGCCGGCATCGCCGCTGTTGCCCTGGATCACAAAGTATTGGGCACACGCGAAGCACTGGATGCTGCTGTGCACGAAGCATTACTGGCCCATGACGCTGAACTGGTCGCTTGTGCAGGTTTCATGCGTATCATGACCGACGATTTCATTGCACAATGGGACGGCAGGATGATCAACATCCACCCGTCCCTGTTGCCCCTGTTCAAAGGCTTGAACACCCATGAACGCGCCCTGCAGGCCGGTGTGCGGGTTCACGGTTGCTCGGTGCATTTCATATCCACCGAGCTGGATGCAGGCGCGATCATTGCGCAAGCCGTGATCAAGATCATGCCCGGCGATGATGCCGGTACGCTGGCAGCGCGGGTATTGCCGGTTGAGCATCGGATATATCCAGCGGTGCTGAATGCGCTGGCTGAAGAACGCATTCGGCTGGAAAACGGGCGTGTAGTATTTTCCGACGCCGCCGCTGCCGGCCTGTCCCTGCTGGCAACTGGTTAGCCTGCCCTCAACCCAATCCCTGAACATCGTTCTACACGATGGTGTTACCGATATCAGATTCATCTTGAAACGGCACTCGAAATACGAGAACATAAGAAGAACAATTTAATTTCCCAACGCCTGCCTGGAGTGTATCATGTTGAAATTACAGATGTTCGGCACCGCATTTGGACTGCCGGATCCCAGCCCGTTTGCCATGAAGGGTGAAATGCTGCTGAAACTGGCAGGCGTTGAATACGCCACCGAAATCGGTGACGTGCGTAAGGCACCGAAGGGCAAGATGCCGGTTCTGATTGATGGCGACACCGCAATACCGGACACGACTTTCATCCGGTTTCATCTGGAAGACACGCACGGCATTGACTTTGACAAGGGCCTTTCTGCCCGTGACCGCGGCATTGCGTGGTCGGTTGAAAAAATGCTGGAGGAGAGCCTGTATTTTGCGGTCATGCATGAACGCTGGGCGATCGACGAGAACTTTGACCGGGGCCCACGAATGTTCTTTGACAGTATTCCGGCACCGGTGCGTGGCATATTGGTGCGAATGATCCGCAAACAGGTGATCCGCAACCTGTGGGGTCAGGGCACAGGCAGGCATTCACGTGCTGAAATCTGCCGGCTGGCCGCGCGCATATTGACGTCATTGTCAGACGTAATGGGCGACAACAAGTATCTGATGGGTTCTCACACCTGCGGGGCCGACGCATCGGTGTTCCCGTTTGTGGCCGGTAGCCTGTGCCCTGTGTTTGACAGCGAAGTCCTGACGCATGCGCGCTCGCACAAAAATCTCGTAGACTATAACCAGCGCATGATGGCGGAGTTTTATCCCGATCTGGCATGATCGGCAGCGGACGCCTCTGTCTAAAAGGCGATTTACAAGACAGCTTCGAACCGGATGTCA
This sequence comes from uncultured Anderseniella sp., assembly GCA_947488295.1. Lineage (GTDB taxonomy): Bacteria > Pseudomonadota > Alphaproteobacteria > Rhizobiales > Aestuariivirgaceae > Anderseniella. The sequence continues at coordinate 137,128 of CANKYU010000006.1, read as the reverse complement.
GGTCAGTGACGAAGCGAGAACTGCCAGCGGCGCCAGCGTTGCAACCGCGATCAGACCTGCTATGCAGACCAGCTCCAGCAAGGGAGAACGTGTACGTACAAAAATCATGATCGAAACATGCCGTGATTCTTGAAATCAGGAAATGATTCTTTTCAATGACTTGCCGTTCACAGGTAACGTATTTTCTGAACCTGCAAGACCTCAGACCGGCCTGATCCAGACATGGTTGTCATGAAACGCGCCGCCGCCGACCGGTGCCGGCTGGTCCGCACCAACAAGCGTGTTGATGCCGCAACCACCTTCAAAACTGCGATTTGGCCATATGCCTTCCGACACCACAACACCACGCTTGACCTTGTCGTGGCGGCGAACATGCAGGACCACGACGCCGAGTTCATTGCCGATCCTGACTTTCTGGCCATCCACAAAATCATTGGTCTCCATGTCGGCCGGATGCATCAGCAGTTCCGGACGGCCTTCACGTTTCACCGATCCGGGCGTCTCATTGAATGTAGTGTTCAAGAATGTCCGCGCAGGACTGGTGGCCAGCCGGAACGGATGTGCTTCATCTGCAGCCATGACAACATCCCAATGATCCGGAAACCCCGGCATTTGATCAACCGGACCCATTGAGCTGACATGGGATTTGTGTCGTTGCGACTTCCAGTCGGGGTTAAACCGGAACCTGCCGTCGGGGTGAGCAAACCCGTTCAGGAAATGAGCCGTTTCAAAATCGGGTTGAACATCGCACCATCTGGCTGCCTCCAGGTCGTCGATGCGCAACCGGCTGGAATTTTCAAGCGTCCAGTCGATCAGTTCACGCTCGCTCATCTGGAAACCCGGATGCTCGGCTCCCACCTTGCCGGCCAGCTCACAGATTACCTGATGATTGCTGCGGCACTCGCCCGGCGCATTGATAAGCTTCGGCCCCAACTGGATGAACTGATGTCCACTGCCCTGATAAATATCGTCATGTTCCAGGAACATCGTGGCCGGCAGCACGATATCCGCCAGTTCAGCCGTTTCGGTCATGAACTGCTCATGCACGCAGATGAACAGATCATCACGGGCAAAGCCCTGCTTCACCGCGTTCTGGTCCGGCGCCACCGTGATTGGATTGGTGTTCTGTGTGAACAATACGGTCACCGGCGGCCCGCCCTGCAGATCATGAGGGTCGTGGTTGAGAACTGCGCCTATGCGGCACTGGTCCAGCATGCGGACCGTCGGATCAAAGGCATCCAGGCCCTCGATCATCATCTTGTTCCACTTGTAGATGCCGGAATTGGAATGCAGTGCGCCACCGCCTTCATACTGCCAGTGGCCCATCACCGCGGCGATACTGGTGACCGCATGCATATTGGCCGACCCGTTGCGCGACCTGGCAAAGCCGTAACCGAGGCGGAAATAGGTTGCCTTGGTACAACCTACCAACGCCGCAAAACTCTCGATCTCCTCGACGCTCAGCCCGGTGATCGATGCGGCCCATTCCGGCGTCTTGTCCTTCAGGTGTGCCTCAAGTCCCGCCGGATCATCGGTATATTTCTTCATGTATGCACGATCAGCGTGACCGTCGCGGAACCCAATATGCATGACCGCACATGCCAGCGCGCCGTCAGTGCCGGGGCGTATCACCAGACCGATATCGGCCTGTTTGAGGGTGCCGGTTTCATAAACGTCGACCACTGCAATTTTTGCGCCCCGGATTTTTCTGGCCGCGGCAGCATGGGTCATGACATTGATCTGCGTATTGACCGGATTGGTGCCCCACAACACAACCAGGTCAGACTTGGCTATTTCGCTGGAACTGGTTCCGGAAAGGCTGCCGGTGCCGGCGGTGTAGCCGGCGATTGGCAATGATGTGCAGATGGTGTCGTACATGCCGGAATACTTCTTCACATGCCGCAACCGGTGCATGCCGTCACGCATGACCAGGCCCATGGTGCCGGCGAAGTAGTACGGCCACACGGCCTCGGGTCCGTGTTTTTCCTCGGCAGCCAACATCGCCGCTGCAACTTCGTCGAGCGCATCATCCCACGACAATTGCTGCCATTCGCCAGACCCGCGCGCACCTTTGCGCTTCAGCGGATGCAACAGCCTGTCCGGGTTATGGATGCGCTCGGCATAGCGGCCGACCTTTTCGCAAATCACACCGGCGGTGTAGGGATTGTCCTTGGCACCGCGCACCCGACCGATAGTGTCGGCGTCCAGAAGCTCGACCTCAAGGGCGCAGGTAGACGGACAGTCATGCGGGCACACTGAGTGCATAGTCTTGATATTCGGGCGCAGATTCATAATTAACACATTAGAGCAACATGGGTTCACTTGAACCCATAAAGTTGCTCTAACCCTTAAGCAACGATCAGGTTCATAATGTTCGGTTGCGAAAACCGAACATCATCCTGATCTAACTTCATGATACTGTTACGCCAATGGCCTTAGAGATCATATCAGCAATGTGAAGAGCGCTCAGCACGAACCGCGGCCATCACAAAACACGAATCATCATGATCCTATATGGTCCGGCAACACACGTTGGACACAAAGGGCGATAAGTGACCGGTGGAATATAAAGTGATCAGGGACTGGTTTGCAGGCGCGGCGCAGATGTTTTCTGCCCGTAATTCCGCCTTGCAGATCAGCGCGCTGCCATGCCGTACAAGCAGGGGATCTCTGGAAGTCTGCCTTATCACGTCCCGCGGCGGCGGCAGGTGGATCGTTCCCAAGGGATGGCCGGAAACAGACCTCAGCCATGTCGAGGTAGCCGCACAGGAGGCCTGGGAGGAAGCTGGCCTGACCGGATCGGTGAACCCGCATCTTTATGCTTCGTACGCCGCGACGAAAGAGCTGGAACCGGGAATTGGAATTCCGGTCCGTATTGATGTCTACCTGCTGGTCAATCCGAAGCAGTCAAAGAAATTTCCGGAACTCGGACAGCGCAAGATCAAGTGGCTGACCATAGACAAGGCGGCAGACCGGGTCGATGAAACCGGTCTGAAAGACGTCCTGCTCAAACTGCAATCCGAAGGCCTCCCCACCTGACATGGCTCGATAATTGGCCGGTATAACTTTTGCTGAATGATGGTTTCGATGCACCGTTTTTGATAGTCACAAAACTGTCATAAACCAGCGAATCGACCAATCGAATGAGTGAAAACCCCCAACCTGCCGCGCCCCAATTGCGCAAGACTTCACTCGACAAAGACTTGTCAAAGCTGTCCAGTATGGAAACCGCGTCCCGGGCATTGTCCATGCAGTTGCTGGCTCCGGGCGTGGCGATCGTGTTTCTGGCCTGTGCCGGACTGCTGGCCGCCGCCTATTCCGGCGAGAACCCGAACAGCGCGCTGATTGTCGCTGCCGCCATCATCGGCGGTTACATGGCACTGAACATCGGCGCCAATGATGTTGCAAACAATGTGGGCCCGGCGGTGGGTTCCAAGGCCATGTCATTGATGGCCGCGCTGGTCATCGCCGCAATCTTTGAGACTGCCGGTGCGATCATTGCCGGAGGTGACGTTGTTTCAACCATTTCCAAGGGCATCGTCGATCCCAAGCAGGTCGCCGATGCCAACACTTTCGTTTGGGCCATGATGGCTGCGCTGCTGTCGTGCGCCATGTGGGTCAACCTGGCGACCTGGCTCGGCGCACCGGTGTCCACCACTCATTCCGTCGTTGGCGGGGTGATGGGGGCCGGCATTGCGGCGGCCGGCTTCAGCGTCGTGAACTGGAATGTGATGGCCGCTATTGCGGCGAGCTGGGTGATTTCACCTGTATTGGGCGGCGGTATCGCGGCACTGTTCCTGTGGTTCATCAAATCCAACATCATCTACCAGGAAGACAAGATTGCTGCGGCGCGCAAATGGGTGCCGGTGCTGGTCTCCATCATGCTGGCCGCATTCACCTGCTACCTGGTCATGAAAGGCCTCAAGAAAGTATGGAAACCTGATTTCGCTGACGTTGCAATGCTGGGCGCTGCGGTATTCGGCGTGTCCATACTGGTGTTGCGTCCGATCATCCGGGCACAGTCGCAAGGCATGGAAAACCGCAATCAGTCGTTGCGCAAGCTGTTCCATATACCGCTGATCTTTTCCGCCATGCTGTTGTCTTTCGCCCATGGCGCCAATGATGTTGCCAATGCAGTTGGTCCGCTTGCGGCCATCCTGCATACCATCCAGTCCGGTTCGGTTGATGCCAAGGTCGGCATACCATTGTGGGTGATGATGATCGGCGCTTTCGGCATCAGCCTCGGCCTGTTTCTGTATGGGCCGAAACTGATCCGGATGGTCGGCGAGCAGATCACCAAGATGAACCCGATGCGCGCGTTCTGCGTGGCCCTTTCAGCGGCGATCACGGTGTTGATTGCATCCGGGCTCGGCCTGCCCGTCAGTTCCACCCACATAGCGGTCGGCGGAGTGTTTGGTGTCGGCTTCCTGCGCGAGTACTACACGACACACTCAAGACGCCGGCGTAGTTATCTGGCCTGCAAGGCCGGTAATGTGAAGTTTGCAGGCGTGCAGGCAGACGAGCGCAGCGAAGACGAGATTGTCTATCGCAAGCTTGTACGCAGGTCCCACTTCATGACGATCATCGCTGCATGGCTTATCACTGTGCCGGCAACCGCTGTGCTGGCCGGTATTCTGTACTTCGTATTGCAGCAAATGAGTTAGTCAGGATCAGCCATTACAGTCGATCGCGCAGGGTTTGAGCCATGCCAAGCAGTTGCTCATTGGGAATATCACCAATAACCATATAACTGATCCCGTCCCTCGCCCAATGGACTATGGGCAGACCTTCCCTGGTCTCTGCGGCCAGGCCGACATCAGGGGCGCCGTCCGGCGTGATGCAGAAGGCAACCGGTGTGACACCATCATGCAGATAGGCCAGTTGCACCAACGGCCTTGAACCGAAGGTGAGCATCTGGCCACGCCTGAAATCCGCGATCGGAAGCTTTAACACCTGCCGGGTCAGGGGTACGCCTATACGATCAGACAACTGCTTCAGCGTGGTTTCCACCTCGGCCGGCGCAATGGCATTCCACTTGAGTGTCTCTGCCGAATAGAGCACCTGATATTCGGCCACCGCCTCGCGCCAGGATTTTTCGGCTCCGGTCCAGTTGCCTGAACCTGAACCCACCATTACGCCCACCGCCAGGCATGCTGCGCACGCCGCGGCCATCAGCAGTTTCCTGTTGCCGCCACCCGTGTTGATGTCGTTGGCGGGTTTTGCACTCGTGGCCAGAGCAGATCGCAGGTCATCAACCGGCGCAATGGATTCCAGCGCCATATAGTCCTGTTTCATCCGGTCGCGATCGATCTGCAAGGCCGCCAGCGTGGCAGCCAGTTGCGCGTCAGCAAGACTGCGCTCGCGCAGTTCCCTTGCCTGTTGCTCGTCCAGTTCACCGTCAAGATAGGCTGTAAGTGTTTCCGGCTTAATCTTCATTTCGATTTCCTGACCGCATTGTCTTGCGGATTCATACCAGCCAATTTCGCCCGAGCTGCGGCCAGCCTGCTCATCACTGTTCCAATCGGCACGTCCAGAACATGAGCAGCTTCGGCATAGGTCCAGCCTTCCAGATAAACCAGCAGCACTGTCTCACGCTGCGCTTCGGGAAGTGCAGCTACTGCAGTTAACACCTGGGAGGCAAAAATATTCGTTTCCACATGGCCGGCGCCGTCAAAACTCAGAACATTCTCCGCATCGACCGTGCCACTTCCTGAGCGTACACGTGCTGCCCTGAGCTCATTGCGCCAGACATTCATCATCATGGTCATCAGCCAGCGATCAAGCCTGGTTTCGGGATGGTACATTGCCGCCTTTTCCAGTGCCCGGACACAGGTCGCCTGCACGAGATCCCTCGCCTGCTCCGCGTCACGGGTCAGCACCAGGGCAAACCTCCACAACGCGGACAGATGCTGTTCCAGTTCATCGCGCAAAACGCCCCGATCCCCTATTTTGTTTCATGATCGAATAAAACGGCAGCTTGCGGTGTTTATCCGACAGTACCGCAACGGCGTACTGACCTAACCCAAGGAGAGAAACTATGAACAAACTGATCACAATCGCAAGCCTTGCCGCGACAATGGCATTGACCGGAGCAGCCCATGCCGGGGAAACCCCCGCCCCTGAAGGCGCCAGCGTCTACTTCGTCAACATCAAGGATGGAGACACGCTTACCAACCCGGTCACAATCCAGTTTGGCCTCAAGGGCATGGGTGTCGCGCCGGCCGGTACTGAAAAGGAACACACGGGCCATCACCACCTGATCATCAATGAAACCATTGAAGGAGAGGAACTGAACGAACCTATTCCTGCCGATGATCAGCATGTGCACTTCGGTGGCGGCCAGACAGAGAAGACCCTGGACTTGCCTGCAGGAACGCACACATTGCAACTGGTTCTCGGCGACTGGAGCCACATCCCGCACAACCCGCCTGTCATGTCCGAAAAGATAACTGTGACCGTCAAATAGCAGGTTGCATGCGTGAAGACGCCTCATCTGATGGTGAGGCGTCTTCACCTTGCTCCGACCAGAGAAGAATAATTGTCAGAGCCACGATGTGTCGCTGCTTGCCGATACACTTAAATAATGTGTCTAATAGGGGATGTAATTTTTCCCTTGAAGGACATGAAGCATGAAATCGACTGCGCGGGTTGTCATTGTTGGCGGCGGTGTAATGGGCGTTGGCCTGTTGTATTCTCTGGTAAAAGAAGGCTGGAGCGATGTGGTTCTGGTTGAGAAGGGCGAGCTGACATCGGGCTCCACCTGGCATGCGGCCGGCCAGTGTCCGCATTTCACCGGTTCTTTGAACCTGGCAAAGATCCATCATGAAGGCACGCTGGTCTACCCCAGGCTGGAGGCAGAGACCGGGGAAGCGGTGTCGTGGCACGGCTGCGGCGGTCTGCGTCTTGCCATCACCGACGCGGAAGTCGAATGGTTCAAACAGGTCTACGGCGTTTCCAAGCTTATCGGCTATGAAGCTGCCCTGATCGGACCTGACGAAATCAAGAAGTATCATCCCTATCTTGAAACCTTTGGGGTCAAGATGGCGTATGTGACCGTGACCGATGGCCATGTGGCACCGGCGGACGTCACCAACTCGATGGCAGCGGGCGCACGCCAGGGCGGCGCGGAAATTTATCGCCGCACCATGGTCGAGAACATCGAACTGCTGCCAACAGGTGAATGGAAGGTCGTCACCGACAAGGGCAGCATAGTGTGCGAACACGTGGTCAATGCCGCCGGTTCTTACGCAGATGTGGTCGGTGCATGGACAGGGCACAATGTGCCGATCTGCAACATGCTGCACCATTACCTCATCACCGAACCGGTGCAGGAGCTGGTCGACCGCAAAGACGAACTGCCGGTGGTCCGCGACCCCTACTCCCATTCCTACCTGCGTGAAGAAACCAACGGCGTCCTGGTCGGCCCCTATGAAACCGAAGGCGCACATGTGTGCTGGGACGGCAAGCCGCCGACCTGGGATTTCGAGAACGAACTGATCACGCCTGAACTGGACCGGCTGATGCCGTGGCTGGAAAAGGCGACCGAACGCATGCCGATCTTCGCCAATGCAGGCATCAAGTCGGTCATCTCCGGCGCGATCACTCATACGCCTGACGCCAACTTCCTGCTGGGTCCGGCACCGGGACCTGCAAACTACTGGATGGCTGCGGGCGCTTCCATCGGTGTGTGCCAGGGCGCTGGTGCAGGCAAGTACCTGGCGCAATGGATGGTGCATGGTGCAACCGACATCAACATGGCCGAATTCGACCCGCGCCGCTTCGGTGAGTGGGCCGACAAGGACTATGTGACGGCTCTGTCCATTGTTGACTATCAGCACATGTATTACTGCTATCGCCACGGCGAGCAGCACATGGACAAGCGGCCCCTGCGGACGTCTTCACTATACGACCGCCTGAAGGATCACGGTGCCCAGTTCCAGGCCGTGTTCGGCTGGGAGCGTGCGCGCTGGTTCTCGACAGACGGCAAAGGTGAAGACTACTCGTTCCGCCGGTCCAACTGGTTTGACGTTGTGGCTGAAGAGTGCAAGGCGGTGCGTGAAACCGCCGGGCTCATGGACCTGACAACCTTTGCCAAGTTCGACGTTAAGGGCAAGGATGCCGAAAGCTTCCTGGAGCGCATCTGCGCCAATCGCATTCCGAAAAAGGTCGGAGGCATCATGCTCGGCCACCTGGTCAAGGAAGGCGGCCGCATTGAAAGCGAGATTACTGTCACCCGGCTTGGTGAGGAACACTTCTACGTGCTGTCCGCCGCTGTTGCGCAGTTGCACGACATGGACGCCCTGCGCTGGCGCCGCAACAAGGATGAGGTCGTCACCATCACAGACGTGACCGATGATTTCGGCGTGCTGGCACTGGCCGGACCGCTGTCGCGCGACATCCTGCAGCCGCACACGCCGCAGGATCTGTCCAATGAGGGGCTGCGCTGGCTGCGCGGCACCATCACCGAGGTTGCCGGCGTCAAGGATGTCCGACTGATGCGGGTCAACTATGTCGGCGAACTGGGTTGGGAAATTCACGCTCCCATGGCTGGCCTGCCGGCGATTTTCGATGCGCTCATGGAAACCGGCGAACCGATGGGAATGAGACTGTTCGGAGCCTACGCCATGAACTCACTGCGTATGGAAAAGGCCTATCGTGGATGGGGTACGGAGCTCACCCAGGAAATCACCATGATTGAAGGCGACATGGAACGCTTCTGCCGGTTTGACAAGGAGTTCATCGGCAAGGCGGCCACACAAGCCTCCAAACAACAAGGGCCGCGCATTCAGCTGGTCTACATGGAAGTGGAGACAACCGATGCAGACTGTGCCGGCAACGAGCCGATCTACCAGAACGGTGAGGTAGTCGGCCTGACCACCGGTGGTGCCTATGGTCACGCGGTCAAAAAATCCCTGACCTTTGCTTACCTCGATCCCAAAAAAGCTGACATGGACAAGGACTTCGAAATCATGATGTTCGATGAAATGCAACCTGCCCGGATCATTGAACAGCCGGCCTGGGATCCGGAGAACGTGCGCTTGAGGGCCTGATCGCCATGAAACGGTTCTTCGGTGTTTTGATTTGCCTGGCCTGTGGCATCGCCTATCTGAGCGGCGGACACGCAACATTGGCCATCGCCCAGTCCAGCAATGTTACCGGCGTTTCCGAAGACGACCAGGAGATGAACTCGGCCATGGCTTCGGCCAGAAAAACCATGGCACAGTTCTGGAAGGCGCTGGAGAATCCGCCTGCCGGGGCAACAGATTTCGCTATCAAGGTCGCCTTCAGCGAAAATGGCGAAGTTGAACATATCTGGTGCAACAATCCTGAGCGACGAAACGGCAAGATTTTGGCAACGGTCAACAACACGCCGGTCACAGTCAGCCATGTGAAAGACGGCCAGCGGCTGGAAATTGATCCACAGGACATTTCTGACTGGATGTATGTGCGAGCAGATAAAAAAATTGTTGGCGGGCGCACTATCCGGGCGCTGCTCAAGCACTTGCCCAAGGATCAGGCCGACTATTACAGATCAATACTGGCGACAGAGTAATCAGATCGACCAGCGGAACATGAACTGCGGGTGAACGAAGCGTTCACCCGCGGTTGCCTGGTCATGTGAAACAGTGGTGCCAATAATAACAACTCCGACAAAAGGAGATAGCGCCATGACTTACGACCTGAAAGTGATTCTGTTACTCGGTATGCTTGCCGGCCTGTCGTTCATTGCCAGCGCGGCCATTGTCTGAAACGCGCCACACACGGCAGCCCGCCAGCATCTGAAAACCCCGGCTACAAGCCCGACAACTTCGGTCTGCGGTTGTATTGGGACCAGGAATTGCCTGCGGCAACGATGCAAGACGTGCCGTCCACCTGGGTCACCACAATGGTCCATGTTCCGGTTTCGGATGTGAACAGTTCGACCATTCCGGAAGATCCGACAAGGCCCATGCCTGAGCGTTGTTCATTGTATTTTGCCGTCAGCTTGTCGGTAATCATGTCATGCTCGGCGCAGTAACGGACGCCGGCATTGGCGCGCGAGGGCGCAGTGGCCCAGGCAAAAATGGCAAGCGCGGCTGCAATCAAGGCGTAGATTCTCAAAGACATCACCGTCTCCTTCCTGCAGCCCCTGCAGCAGTTAGCCTGCTACACGCGAGATGCAATAGAAATTGCTAAGCCGGTCCCTGTCAGTCTGATTACAAAGCCTGCGCCCTTATGGTTAACGAAAGATTAACGCGCGCCACTGCACGGCCTCTCCAAGCTGGAAGAAACCGTTCAAACATATTGAAACAAAACAGGTTTATGATCTCAGTTTTACGAACTAAAAAACCCTATGACCCAAAGATACTGCCGCCTGCGGCAGCCAGAAGGCTCAGGCGGCCGAGGTTTTGCCAACCGCCTGATCAAGGCGGCGCCACAACAGTCCGTAAGGTGCCAGCAGGACCAGCGCCATGCCGACCTTCACCACCAGGTCACCCAGCGCCCAGGACACCCAGCGAGGCGCCTCCAGGGCCAGCACCCCCAGCAAAGGCGCAGACTGTGCGGCAAAGTCGAGGCCGGCTCCCAGGAAGGAAAGGCTCGCGGCAAATGCAAACGAGAAGAAGATGAAGGTATCAACGACCGCGCCGACCATCGAGGAAATCAACGGCGCACGCCACCACTGACCCGACCGCAGCCTGTCAAATATCGATACGTCCATCAACTGGGAAATCAGGAACGCTGACCCCGATGCTATGGCAATGCGCGGGCTCGCCACAATGACAGAAACCAGCACCGCAATGGCGAACCCGGCAAACACCACCTTGCGCGCTGCTGCTGCACCGAACAGCCGATTGGTCAGGTCCGTCACCAGAAATGCAACCGGGAATGTAAAGGCGGCGAAGGTCAGCAGATCAGCCAGGTTCAGCGACCCGATGGTGGCATGCACCGGAAATTGCACAAGATAGTTTGAGCCTGCAATAATGATTGCCATGGCAGCAACCGCAATGATGAACTGATGTATCTTCATGCCAGCTGATTTCATTTCTGGTGTGCCATTTCCGGTCTGAATACTGTGGAGGGTGACCGCGACCGGTCACCCTGGATTGAACGCTTGCCTCAGCCGACGATTTCAGCTTCGGTAAAATTCTGACCGATTTCGATGGCGGCATTCTCGACACTGTCCGAGCCGTGTACGGAATTTGCCTCGATGGATTCAGCACATTCCTTGCGGATCGTGCCGGCATCGGCATCAGCCGGATTGGTCGCGCCCATGACCGTGCGGTAAGCCGCAACGGCATCTTCGCCTTCAAGAACCTGTACGACAACCGGGCCTGAGGTCATGAAGTTGACGAGATCCATGTAGAACGGGCGTTCCTTGTGAACCGCATAAAACTCCTTGGCCTGGTCTTCCGACCACTTCACACGCTTTTGCGCAATGATGCGCAGGCCGGCAGCTTCAATCATGGAATTGATCTTGCCGGTCAGATTGCGGCGGGTCGCATCTGGCTTGATGATAGAGAATGTGCGCTGGACGGCCATGGGTCGTTCTTTCATAAAAAGGTTTGTGAGGATCGTTTCAGATGGCGCGCTTATAGCTGCGCTGCAGCCAGACTTCAAGCGGACTTGGATACAACAAAGGGTGCCGCTTTGACGCGGCACCCCTGCTCTCAATTGGTCGTGCTAGCGGCTGGCGAGCAGCGGTGTAATGCGCCGGATGGTGACGCGACGGTTTTCCGCCTCTTCTTCCTCGGTTTCGATCTTGAGGAACTCCTCGCCATAGCCCACCGTCTCGATGTTGTTGCGCTCTATATTGAAGAACTGCAGCATGGCATCGCGAACCGCATTTGCCCGTTTGGACGACAAGCCCTGATTGTAGGCTGCCGAGCCCACCGCATCGGTGTGCCCTTCGATGAGAAACACCTCATCAGGGTTTGCAGCAACAATGCGCTCGATGATTTCGCCGATGCGTTCCAGTTGCGGAATCTCCTCCTCGCGAACAAACGACTCGTTGAAGCCAAAGCGGATCGTGTCGACTTCGATAGCCGGCATGGAATCACGTGACGACGGCCGGCCGCTGCGGAACTCCTGGCGCGAGAACTTGCGCTCAATGCGACGGCGCGGCGGCGCAACCAACTGCTGTTCGAGCAGTTCATCATCAGCTTCTGCAGCGGCAATGTCATCCCTGTCGGGACCAATGCGCACAGGTGGAATCTGTATGATGATCTGGTTGTTGTTGCGGCGCAGTCTTTCCCTGCGGTCGGCACGCCCGGCAATCAGCCTGCGGCGTTTTTCACGGCGCGCTTCGCGCAACAGATCGCGCAGGCGTTGTTTCTGGCCGGCGCGCAATGTGTTGGACGCCAGCAGATCACGGGCAGACGTGATACGTCTCTGCAACTGCCTGTCGTTCAGGTCACGCACATCGCGCCTGTCGCGCAACAGTGCGCGGGCATCCAGCCTGTCTTCACGCCGTTCGCTCTGATTCTGATCGCGACGGGCAACCCGGTTACGCAATTCGTCGCGATCTTTGCGCGCCAGGCGACGCACCTGTCGGAACAGACGGCGATTTAGGCCACGATCACCCATGATGTTACGGGCCCGTTCAAGCCTGCGGCGCAATTGCGGATCGCGCAGCGAAGCGGAAGACCTGTTGTCATCGAGCAGATTGCGGGCTCTGCGATTGACGTCGGAAGCCGGTTGCTGGTTTGCCTGCGAACGACGATCAACTTCCGATCGTGCAGTACGCACCTGTTCGCGCACCTGGCGCTCAAGCCTGTTGCGCAGGCCATCGCGCTGCAACAAATCACGACCGTTGCGAATGCGGTTCCGCAATTCGCCATCACTCATACGGCGCACGTTCTTGTCATTGCGCAGGTAGCGTCGGGCCTGACGGTTTACGTTGCCGGCCTGATCCGGTTGCGGCGTCTGCCCGGCGTCCGCGCGACGGGTCTGCTCTGCACGCGCAGCCTGAACCTGCGCACGCACCTGGCTCTCAAGACGTCCGCGCAGGCCATCACGCTGCAGCAAATTGCGGCCATCTTGAATACGAGAGCGCAGTTCGTTGTCATTCATCCGGCGCACATTCTTGTCATTGCGCAGATAGCGCCGCGCCTGGCGATTTACATTGCCGGCCTGATCCGGTTGTGGCGCTTGCCCAGCGTCAGCGCGACGGGTCTGTTCTGCACGTGCGGCTTGAATCTGCACACGAACCGGGCGCTCAAAGCGCCCGAGCAGGCCATCACGCTTCAGCAAATTGCGGCCATCTTGAATACGCGCGCGCAATTCGTTGTCGTCCATCCGGCGCACACTCTTGTCATTGCGCAGATAGCGTCGGGCCTGGCGGTTTATATTGCCGCCGGTGTCCTGCTGCTTCGGCTGGACCTGCTGTTGCGGGGCCGGCTGAACCTTCGGAGCGTTGACGGCAGCGCTGCGGCGGGCGGTTTCTGCGCGGGCCGCCTGCACCTGTTGACGTACCTGGTTCTTGAGTTTGCCGCGCAACCCGTCCTGCTGCAGCAAATTCCGGCCGTTGCGGATGCGGGTGCGCAGCTGATTGTCATTCAGGTTGCGCACATTGGAACTGTTGCGCAGATAGCGCCGTGCCAGCCGGTTTACATTGGCGGACTGATCCTGCTGTTGCTGGACAGGTTGCGCCTTGGGCTGCGGTTGCGGTTGGGGCTGGGCTTCCTGCTGCTGCTGAACCGGTTGCGGTTGAGCCGGCTGTGGCTGGGCTGCCCGTTTCTTGCGCCGCTGAAGTTCGCGCTGCACACGCCGAAGCTGCCGTCGTTGCTTTTTGCCACCGCCATTGTCGAGTTCGCCGCGCAGGACCTGCTGGCGCTGCAGCAACTGTTCAACGGACATTTGCTTAACCTGGTCTTTGCTTTGCGCACTGCTGCCGACAGGCGCCAGCGCAAGCCCGGCGGCAACCACCAGTGCGCCCAGCATGGACGTTTGAAGTACCCGTTTCATTAGATTCCCTCCTTGGCAACACTCACGCATACGCGCAAGAATTGCAGTCAATGTTGTTCAACAACTTGGCAAAACGGAGATGAACGAGACATGAACCCGATTGAAAAGGCCGATGCATCACCAGCCGTGCGCGCCGTCTACGACGACATCTGTACCACGCGCGGCGTGACGGACGTCAACAATTTCTGGAAGTACATGGCCAATGAACCCAGGATGCTGGCCCATGTGTGGAACAGCCTGAAAGACCTGATGGGACCCGGCGCCCTTGACCCACTGACCAAGGAACTGATCTATACGGCGATATCAATGTCGAACAACTGCGACTACTGCATGGCAAGTCACGGGGCGTCAGCGCGGGCCAAGGGCGCAGATGATGCGATGATGAATGAACTGATCGCGATTGTGGGCCTGGCCAACATGACCAACCGGCTGGCAACAGCCTACAAGGTGCCTGTGGACGAGGCGTTCAAGACCTGATCCGCCGCCGCAGCGACTTGAATGGTGCTGTCAAAGTGTGCCAAATCAAGGTTCGATACGAGCAACCATATGTATGGAATATCTTGCCTTGGCCCAGTACATCAAATTTCTGGTTTTCACCAAAGCCTGCCATTCGGATTATCGCAAACCGTGACAGACACCGACAATATCATTGTTGCCGCCCTGTACAGGTTTGCCGTATTTGACAAGCCAGAGGATCTGCGGGGCCCGTTGGCCACGGTTGCCTGCCATCACGACGTCAAAGGTACTCTTTTACTGGCACGCGAAGGCATTAACGGCACTATTGCCGGCAGCCGGGAGGGCATAGACGCCGTCCTCGCCCACATCCGCAAGCTGCCTGGTTGTGCCGACATCGAGCACAAGGAGTCCCGGGCGCCCGAAATGCCGTTCAACAGGCTGAAAGTCCGGTTGAAGCGGGAGATCGTGACCATGGGGATAGAAGACATCGATCCCAACCAGATCGTCGGCACCTATGTTGAGCCACAGGACTGGAATGACCTGATCAGTGATCCTGATACAGTGGTTATCGACACCCGCAATGACTACGAGGTCTCCATTGGTACGTTCGAAGGTGCCGTTGACCCAGACACAAGGTCATTTCGTGAATTCCCGGACTGGCTCAACGCCCGCCACAATGAACTTGCCGGCAAGAAGGTCGCCATGTTCTGCACCGGCGGCATTCGGTGCGAAAAGGCAACCGCCTACGCTCGGCAGGCCGGCGTCAACGAAGTTTATCACCTCAAGGGCGGCATTCTGAAATATCTCGAACTGATACCGCGCGAACAGAGCAAATGGCACGGTGACTGCTTTGTCTTCGACGAACGCGTATCCGTCGGACACGGGCTGGAACCGGGCAATCATCAGTTGTGCCGGGCCTGCCGCATGCCGCTGACCACCAGGGATCTCGAATCTGACATGTATGAAGAAGGCGTCTCATGCTCGCACTGCCACGAGACCCGCACGGATCAGGACCGCGCCCGCTTCCGGCAACGCCAGCACCAGATCATGCTCGCAAAAGCGCGTGGCGAAAAACATCTGGGTGACTGACAGCGCAGATGGCCTGAATCAAAAACCGCGCCCGGTCGCTTGAACGGCAGGGGGAACCGTGGTGCGAGGGAGCGCGGTCAGATTAGCGGGCATTTTCCATGGTAAGCCGGGAGGGGTAACCGGGGGCCATGGTGCCCATCTTTCAGTCCAGCGTTTGATTTGGTTATTATCGCTTCAGTCTGCCCGGATACGTTTGCAGGGGATCGGGGGGTAAACCTTGCTTCGTCTTCTTGTTGTTCAACGCCTTGTTGTTGATGACCAAACTAGGCATGTTTTGAAGACATGAATGTGCAATTCCTCACATTGCGAAACCACACCGCCCAACTTTCACGCGAAAGGTCCCCGAATGCCTGCGATCACTCCGAGAGGCGTTGAAATCAACCGGGATGCCGCTCGTCCCATAGATGCGATCCGCGTTGCCGGTACACTTTTGCGGACAAGCCGCGTCACCACGCTGGCGACACTCGATCCGGGCGGATATCCCTACAGCACCGTGACCAACCTGATCGTCGAACCCGATGGGATACCGGTGGTGTTCATGACCGGACTGGCGATCCATGCCCGTAACATCGAAACTGATCCCCGCGTTTCGATGACAGTGGCGGATACCCGGACCGACGTCATGACCACGCCGCGCCTGACGCTCAGCGGTCGCGCAGAACAGGTTCCGGCCAATGGAGTGCCCGCGCTGCAGGAGCGCTACATGGAACGGTTCCCCAAATCGAAACTCTATCTTGGGCTACCGGATGCGCTTTTCTGCCGGATTCGCACCGAAGCGGTTCAACTCAATGGCGGACCGGCGCAAAACGCCAACGCCGTCACGCCTGAAGACCTGCTGACAGACCTGCCCGCAGCCTCCGAACTCATGGCTCAGGCTCCCGATCTGGTGGCTTCGCTGAACCAACGCGATCTGGCGGCCAGGCTGGCCAAGGTGGCGGGGGCGGCTGCCGGTCGCTGGCGGGTCAGTGCAATAGACCCGAAAGGTATTGACCTGAGCACGCCCTCCGATCTGGCACGGTTGTGGTTCACCGACCCGGTCAACACGCGTGAAGACTTCGACGCCTCTGTCGCGGACCTGCTCGGATAGCACGACCTGCTGATCACACACCCTTACAGGGATGACTTTAATGGGTCCCGCCCCTGTGAATTTTCTTTGCTCTCATGGATTATTCTAGCTTGCAATGACACCCACCAGATCACACCTGCTCCGATCAGAAATACGCCGAACCCGGCAAAGAACAAGCAGATAAACAACATCGGCGATATAGCCATTCTGGCCTCCCTCGCAGTCTGTTTGAATTGTCAGAAAGATCCATTAGACGAGGAGAACGGGGAATACAGATTGATATGTATCAACTGTAATAGTGTTTTCCGGCGCCGGCCAATTCAGCGTCCATGAAGTTTGCGCCCCGATGAATGCCACATGCATAAGCTTGCAGAAACACCCGCCGACCGCCTTGCGCAGGTCCGGGTCAGTTTTATCCGGGCGTTTGACCTTCGTCAAAGCAGCAATTTCAAACAGCGTGGCAGGCTCGGATACGACATTAGATGTCATGTCCTGTTTCACGGTCAGGAAACAGCACTCAGGCGTCGACTTGAGGACAGACAACTATCGCACCGGCAGGGATATGCGATGATGAAGTACTATGCTGACGAGCACTCGATCGATCTGAACGCCTTGCAAGAACGCTTGCGGACAACAGATATGATACCGAGCCATGAGCCGTTGCTCGACCAGCTTGCTGAAAAGTTGACATCAATCAAGGCGGCCGGTGTGGACTCGCTGGCAGATCTCCGGACAAAACTGAAAACCGAGAAGTCTCTCACGCTGCTTTCGAAAAACACCGGGATCGATGGCAACTACCTCAAACTGTTGAGACGGGTGACCAATGCCTTCTTTCCAAAACCAAGACCGCTAAAGGATGTTGACTGGTTGGGTACCGACGCCATCACATGTCTCGGCAAGGCCGGCATAAACAACACCCGACAGTTCTTTGATGCAGCTTGTAACGGGGTGGCCGATTTGGCTGACCGGACCGGGATAAGCCAAAACGATGCGCTGCAGATCAGGACAATCTCAGACTTGTGCCGCATTCAGTGGGTCAGCCCGACTTTCGCACGGGCGCTCGCGGCAGCCGGCTTCACAAACGCCGCCGCTGTTGCGCAAGCAAGCCCGGAAGCTGTTTTCAACGCCGTTGCGAAAGCCAACAAGGATGAGAAGTTCTACAAGGGCAAAATAGGACTAATGGATATCAGCCGTCTGGTGACTGCGGCGACCTATGTACCATCGGATTAGATCCTGCAATGCCTTCATACCAGAAATAAAAAACCGCGCCCCGGGTCGCTTGAACGGCAGGGGGAACCGTTGTGCGAGGGAGCGCGGTTTGAACTCGTTGGGCCTTTCCATGGTATGCCGGGAGGGGTAACCGGGGGCCATGGTGCCCATCTTCTAAGTCTGGCGTCTGTCTGGTTCTTGTTGCATCTGAAAGCCCGGATACGTTTGCAGGGGATCGGGGGGCTTGCCTTTGCTTCGTGTTCTTGGTGTCCAACGCCTTGTTGTTGATGAGTAACCTAGGCGGGAATTGAAGACATGAATGTGCAATTCATCACATTGCGAAAATTGGGGGGTCCGAACATGACTTCCAAGGTGTGTATCTGACCGGCAAGGCAGATGCAGGTGAGACAACAACACCGCAATCGGCACATGACAACTCAGCCAACAATCGCTAAATACCCCGCATGCTTCATATCAATGCGCTGACATACCGCGTCGAGGGACGCCTGTTGATCGACAACGCCACCGTCGCCCTGCCCGCCGGCCACACGGTCGGATTCGTGGGGCGCAACGGCACCGGCAAATCGACACTGCTGAAGCTGATCCTGGGCCAGATCCAGGCAGAGGCAGGCTCCTGCACGGTGCCGCGCAATGCCCGTATCGGCACCGTTGCCCAGGAAGCGCCGAGCGGGTCGGAGACCCTGATCGAAGTGGTGCTGGAAGCAGACAGGGAACGCGCCAGCCTGTTGGCGGAAGCAGAAACAGCAACCGATCCGAACCGGATTGCCGACATCCAG
This sequence comes from uncultured Anderseniella sp., assembly GCA_947488295.1. Taxonomy (GTDB): domain Bacteria; phylum Pseudomonadota; class Alphaproteobacteria; order Rhizobiales; family Aestuariivirgaceae; genus Anderseniella. The sequence goes on along the minus strand of CANKYU010000006.1, from coordinate 118,567 downwards.
ATGCGCCTTGCCGACATTGACGCCCATTCAGCCCCTGCCCGCGCTGCCGCCATTCTGGCTGGCCTGGGCTTCAATGATGCAGCTCAAAACGAGCCCTGCTCGGCGTTTTCCGGCGGCTGGCGGATGCGGGTTGCACTGGCCGCCGCCCTGTTTGCCGAACCGGACGTGCTGCTGCTGGACGAGCCGACCAACTATCTCGACCTGGAAGGCGTGATCTGGCTGAAGAATTACATACGCACCTACCGCCACACGGTGCTGATCGTCAGCCATGACCGTGACCTGCTCAATGACGCGGTGAGCGCCATCCTGCACCTGGAACAATGCAAGCTGACGCTCTACCAGGGCAATTACGACACCTTCGACCGCATTCGCCGCGAAAAGCAGGCGCTGCAGATGAAGATGAAGCGCAAGCAGGACGATGCACGCCAGCACATGCAGGCGTTCGTCGACCGGTTTCGCTACAAGGCGTCGAAGGCCAAGCAGGCGCAGTCACGCCTGAAAGCACTGGAGAAAATGCAGCCGATTGCCGACGTGATCGACGATCGGGTGTCGCCTTTCCTGTTCCCGGAACCGGCCCGCCCGATAAACCCGCCACTGGTGAGGTTCGAAAAGGCAGCCGTGGGCTATGAAGAGGGCAAGCCGATCCTGCGCAATATAGACCTGCGCATTGATGGTGATGACCGGATTGCCCTTTTGGGCGCCAACGGCAACGGCAAATCCACTTTTGCAAAACTGCTGTGTGGACGCCTTGGCGTGATGGACGGGCACATGCGCCACCACAAGAAGCTGAATGTGGCATATTTTGCGCAACACCAGCTTGATGAACTGAACCCGGGCCAGACGCCCTACGACCACTTTGTCGAGCTGATGCCCGAGGCGACCGAGGCCCAGCGCCGCTCAAAACTCGGCGCATACGGTTTTGGTGCCCACCTCACCCACAACAAGGTCGAAACGCTTTCAGGCGGCGAGAAAGCCCGCCTGCTGTTTGCGCTGGCTGCCTTTCACGGACCGAACATTCTGGTGCTTGACGAGCCGACCAACCATCTGGATGTGGCAGCGCGTGAGGCACTTGTTCATGCGCTCAACGAGTATGAAGGCGCGGTGATCCTGATCAGCCATGACCGGCACTTGATCGAGGCATCGGTTGACCGGCTGTGGCTGGTCGATGACAGCACCGTCAAGGCTTATGACGGTGACCTGGACGGCTATGCGCAACTGGTTCTGGAAAAAAGCCGGACAGCAAGGCGTGAGGCGAGGAAAAGCGCGCGGACGTCAACCCCCGCCAATGAGCCTGCGAAATCCAATCCGGCCCCTGCCAGGGTAAACCTGGTGCATCTGAAGAAACAGATTCAACAAAGCGACAGCAAGATGCTGGAACTGCAGGAAAAAATCACTATCCTCGATCGGGCACTGGCGGATCCGCAAATGTATGCGGCGCAACCGAAAAAGGCTGCAGACTTCGCAAAATTGCGCGCCAAGCTGGCGGAAGACCTGGAGGCAACGGAGCTGAACTGGCTGCGGATGCAGGAAACCTTTGACACCGCCTCAAAAGGCACAGGGAAACCGGCTTAGGGTTGGCCATTGCGCCAATCGGATATCCAGGTTTTGCTGACAAGAGAGTGAGTCTGGTTTCGACACATGGGATGACAATGCAATGGTGTTTTCTGGCGGTTGCCAGTGCGGTTCAGTTCGGTACGACATAAACAGCGAACCGGTGCTGGCCTATTGCTGTCATTGCACTGACTGCCAACGGCAATCCAGCAGCGCCTTCGGCATGTCTGTCTGGTTCCCGGCGAGCGCATTCACCCTGACCTCCGGCACATTGCTGACCTGGACAACCAGGGGCGAGAGCGGAAATGAAAAAACCTGCACCCTTTGCCCCGATTGCGGCACGCGCATCTATCATGCATTCCCGGACCAGTCAGATACCCTCAGTGTAAAAGGAGGTTCGCTCGACAAAATCCATGAGATTGAGCCGATCGCACATATCTGGACAAGAAGTGCACAGCCGTGGGTATTGCGGCTGATCGACAATGAACTCCTCCACGAGACCGAGCCAGAAAACTTCGACCATCTGGTCGCCAGATTTCAACGCAAGCCGGATTAAATGCTGGCGCTGCGGGCTGACACCGGTCAACTGGCATGGCAAATCTGGTGCATCTTAAGAAACAGATTCTGCAAAGCGACAGCAAGACGTTTGACACCGTCTCAAACGCGTCAGCCAGGTCGGATTAGAGCCGCCAGAATCAATCGTGGCTTGCCGTGATGTTGTAGGTTGCCGGTGTCACACCGGATATCTCAAGCACCAGTTTACGCCGCACCGTTTCTGCAAAACTTGCCCTGCCCTCCGCCGTCACCATGAAGGCACCGGGACCGCCGATGATACGGTCGGCGTATTCCTGTTCCAGATTGGCCCCTGCCCGTCTGCCGTCTTCAGGACGCAGAATGGGCAGCGCGTTGATGGTGATGCCCGCCGCGAGCACCTCTGCGCGTGCGGCAGCGATAGGAGGGCCTGAGAAATTACGGATACTGTCGCCAGAAAAATCGATCACGGCGCGGGGTGCGCGAATGTCATTTGCCTCGATCAGCTTCTTGGCATCCAGCAAAGCACCGCCAATAGCATTACCGCCATATGCCTGACGTGGCGGGCCGGTCAGGGCTTTAGCGAAGGCCTGGGCGGTTTCCAGGCTGTCGATAATCGTCCAGTCGGCCACCACGGCGGTATTACTTGCCCATTCTACATAAGTCACGGCAATTGAGCCGTAGATTGAACTTTCAATAGCAGCAACGACCCGCGGATCGGTCATGGCCGATGCGTATCCCTGACGCTGAAAAACAAGCTCCTCAGCATCGATGGAACCCGAGGCATCGGCAAGCAGTACCAGTTCCAGCCCGGCCTCGCGGCGCTCCTGCGCGGCGGCAGTTCCGGTAAGCAGGAGAACCAGAAAAATCCTGAGAAACATCATCCGGCTCAGGGTAAGCAGATTTTGCCTGATGGCAAGCTGTAGCCGCGGCACACCACGAACTCTCCGGGAATGCGATAGCCATCGGGCGTGAGGAAAGGTGCAATCGAAGCCAGATACTCCTGATGCACAGCGGCCCGCGTGGCCGCGTCGAACCGGTTGTAGGCGAGCGCCACAGGTCCGCCTATGAATGCGGCCTCGATGGCCGCATGGTCGTCCGCATAAGGCAGCTCCGAAGACAATCTGGACGTGTCAATGTCAACGAAGCCAGCCGAAGCCATCTCCTGCATCAGGACCGAACCGGTGCCGAGCCTGAAAAATAACGGACACACTTCCGATTTCACCCGCGCGTCCACAATCGGGAAAATGTCAGCCCAGCCACACTTGCTGCGCTCGCCCCAGACCGCGAACACAACCCGGCCGCCGGGTTTAAGGACACGGCAAGCCTCGCCCAGCGCTTTGGCCGTTTCGGGTACATACATGAGGCCTAGCGCACAGGTAACAAGATCGAATGCGGCGTCCGGCATCGCGTCGAGGGTTTCCGCGCCGGCGCAAACAGCTTCCAGTTGGTGCAGTTCGTGCGTGTTGGCTGCATGCCGAACCCGTTCGATCATCTTGCCGGAGATGTCGGTCGCAACGACGCGGCCGGTTGGCCCCACCGCAGCAGCCAACGGAAGACTGACCAATCCGGTACCACACGCCACGTCGAGGACCTGCTCGCCAGGTTTAGCAGCTGCCTTGCGCAGCAGTTCGGCCTGGGCATCGGCAAGACTCTGCTTCCAACCGGCTTCATAGGCGTCGGCCGCCTTGTCCCAGCCATAGCGTTGAACACGTCTTTGCAGCCTGGCGTCCATCAGGTGAGCTCCGTGCAGTAGGTGGCTGCACCCGAAGCAACGACCTCCAGCCGGTGCTCCACCGGCTGCGGTTTCCGGAACACATCGATCAGTGGACTGTATTGCAGCGAGGTTGCGACCAAATCCTCGATCTCTTCGAGAGACGCCGGCGATGTGACCGTGATCGCCAGCCTTACTCCCTGAAAACCGGGTGTAATGTCTTCACGGACGCCGAGTTGCCCGCGCGCGTCGACATCGGTTTCCAGCACCACCTCCACCTGATCGACCGGCATGTCACGACGCGCCGCCCACTGCCTGATACCGATGGCCACGCACCCGCTCATGGCAGAACGCAGCACCATGCTCGGATTGGGACCTGCATCATTGCCGCCAACCGCCTTGCCAACATCCAGGCTCAGAGTGCGGCCGGATTCTTCCACCTGGCAAACCGTGCCCTCACGGACCGACGCCACGTTGCGGTAGACCCTTTGCCCCCGCTCAGGGCGCAATGTGACTGTTTTGACTGCCCGCTCCAGGGCGGACTTTATCGCCGGTACATCCTGCATGGTCATGTCCTCCTCAGGCTGCCGTTTCAATTCGGCCATCGAGAAATGCTCGCAGGTGTGCCGACAGGTCGCGTGCATCTTCGCCGACACCGGAAATCTGATGGGATCTGCGCCGGCGCATGAAGTTGAGGCCCATGGCGTAGAGCCCCGGCGCGGCAACCACCCCACCATGATGACGAAGGCGTCCACGTGCATCGAAAACCGGCAGCTCCAGCCAGGAGAAATCTGGCCGATAGCCTGTCGCCCAGACGATCGTGCGGATGGCGCCATCGCCGAGACTCCGGTTCAGTATTGGCGTACCGGGCAAGCGGGTCGGCCCGGGTCTGTCCGGCGGCGGCAGCTCGTTGTCGAGGCCGCGCTCTGCAACCCATTCGTCGATCGTACTGAGCAGGCGGTTCATTTTCAGGTCGGCCGAGGCGCATGCGTTTGCCAATCCGCCCGAGAACAAAGCAAACCCGTCGCGGATATCCGCGAGCCTCCCCACGATTTCGATACCACAATCCTGCAGAGCGTTGAGGTCAACGGGATCAGGTCCGCCGACAAGTTGTGGCGATGGCGTCCGACGCGCCCGCTGCAGATCATCCACCACGTCAAAGCGCTCATCCAGGATACCCAGGGTGTCAAGCCACCACTCGACATCTCGGCCACGATAAGTGCGCGGCAAGCGGGTATGCCATCCAGCCGCCAGTGTCACAGGCCGACCGGTCGCCTGAATCTCGCGCGCGATTTGCGTGCCGGACGCCGATGCACCAACGACAAGCACTCCACCCGGCGGCAGGTCATGCGGTCTCTTGTAGGTGGCCGGCGTAAGCTGCAGAATTCCTGACGGCACAGCAGCACACGATGGCGGAACATGTGGCCGGGCGCAGGCGCCGCTGGCCAGAACCAGCGTTTGACAACTGATCGGCCCTGAGCTGGTTTCAAGGTTGAAGCCAGTTGCTGTTCCCGTGACCCGGTGCACCTCGGTGTCGCGTTGAACCGGCGCATCGATCATGTTCGCGTAGGCATTCATCCACCGTACAAATTCCGCGACCGGCATATAGCCGTCAGGACAAGAGCCCGGATACGGCGCTCCCGGCAATCCGTTCGCCCAGTTTGGTGTGAGCAATCTGAGGCTGTCCCATCGGTCCTTGCGCCAGGCATTGGCCACCGCACCGCGGTCAAGCACCAGATGATCAACACCGCCGCTTGTGAGGTCCCGACTCATGGCAAGGCCGCTTTGCCCGGCACCAATGATGACGGTTGTTACTTTCTGCATTCTGTTCTTTCCTTCAGAGGGAGATGGCAATCCATGTGCATGGCAATCCATGTGCGCGGCTGATTTCTGAAGCAGGCCGCTTCGACTTGGCACAGTTGAATGTGGATGCCGCGGGCCGGAAGAGCTGGGCCCGCGACACCAGAGTTTATTGATCCCGCCGGTGGAAAGGCCTCGACAGCACGCTCTCGATTTCCATGCGGGTGAGGCCGATATCCTTCAAAGCATGATTGTTGAGGCCCAATGGCAATTCTCCGGCGTGCCGACAGGAGCGACGGCGCGCAAAAGACTGAAGCAGGCGTTGTACGCGCGACATCACGAAACACTCACATGCACATTGGTCGGGTTGGTCACGATGTCGAACACGGCCGAGCGTTTCTGGGACTGTGCAACCAATGCGGCGATCTCGTCGGGCTTCGCGTCAGCGTCGATGTCGAACGACACGCGGATCGCGTTGAAGCCATTGCGCACATCCGCGTCTGCACCAAGGATGCCCGCAAGGTCCATGTCGCCCTCGACTGTGGCTTGCACCGACTTGAGCTGTATGCCCCGATTTTGCGCCACCGAAGCGACACCGGCGGTCAGGCAACTCGCCAGAGCAGACAACACAATCTCAACAGGTGTCGGTGCCTTGTCTGTTGCAGCGAACTGTTCGGGATGGTCGGCATCGACTACAAATGGCGCTTTTCGCGCCTGCTCTTCACCGAGGCCGAAGAACCCCTCTACAGTCGATTGGCTGCGCACTCCGTCCAGCCATTTGCATTGGGCGCGCCAGGTAAACCGGCCAACCTCCGGTGTAGTCTCGATCACCTGTTTGGCGCCAAGCAATGCCTCTACGTCGACGCCATTGTCGACCTTTCCGGCTTCTACTTGATTGGTCATTCGAATTTCCTTTCTATTGGTTCAATTGTCCGAGGCACATTCAATGCCCGTCTTTCCGCGCGCCAATCGTCCTGCTTCCTGCGCAATGCATCGAATTGCTCTCCGGCACTCGCAGTAGCCGATATGGCTTGACAGCTCGGTGGGAGAGGCATAGTCCGGCCCGTCCAGCAGGTCTTGCAGACGAGTTGGAGATTTTCTGCAGAATTTGTGCAGAACACCGATATTCAGATTAACCTGTTGTTTTATTGCAACCTTTGACCCATCAATATTGGTGGGAGACAACTTCGAACCAGTATGCTGAGAGCATGAAGTACTTCTTTGACAGCTTTGTTCTGGACACAGCGCTTAGGGAATTGTCCAACGAAGGCGGGGCGGTGAAGATCGAACCGAAAGTGTTCGAACTGCTTCTGCACCTGGTAGAGAACCGGGATCGCCTGATCTCGAAGGACGAGCTTGTCACGTCAGTCTGGGCAGGCCGTTTCATCTCGGATGCGGCAGTGTCAAGCGCCCTGCGTTCGGTCCGCAAGGCGCTGGGCGACGACGGTAAGAGCCAGCGCTACGTCAGGACGATACACGGACACGGATTTCGCTTTGTCGCAGCCATCGTCGAAACTGGTTCTACGCACGAGAGGACAACGCCGGACAACGCTGTCTCAGACGAACCGCCGAACCAGGATATCCGCTTTTGCCATAGCGCCGACGGCACACGTCTTGCCTACGCAACGGCTGGTCTCGGCGCGCCTCTGGTCAAGGCCGCCAATTGGCTCAGCCACCTGGAATTTGACTGGCAGAGCCCGGTCTGGAAGCACTTCTTCAACGAACTGGCCAGTGCGCATCAGCTCATCCACTATGACGCACGTGGCAACGGGTTGTCGTCCTGGGACGTGTCAGATTTCAGCCTTGACCGGCAGGTCGAGGACCTCGAGGCGGTCGTCGATACGCTGGGGCTGGAGCAGTTTCCGCTTCTGGGGATATCACAGGGTTGCGCGAAGGCAGCGGCTTTTGCTGCACGACATCCCGAGCGCGTGACCAAACTGGTCCTGTTTGGCGGATATGCCCGCGGCTGGCAGCATCGGGATGAGCCGAATTCTGTTGTCGAGGGTGAAGCGCGGTGTGCCCTGATCCGAGCCGGTTGGGGACGTGACAACGAAGCAGTACGGCAGATGTTCACAACAATTTACATGCCCGACGCACCGCCGGAGAGCAAGAACTGGTTCACCGATCTGCAGAAGAAGACGGCATCTGCGGAAAATGCGGCCGCGATACTTATGGCCCACGGCAACGTCGATGTGCGCGGCATTCTTCCGGACGTACAGGCCCCGACGCTTGTCATTCATTCGAGAAACGAGGCCGGTGTGCCATACGAACAGGGACAGGAAATAGCGGCTGGAATCAAGGATGCGCGGTTTGTGACACTTGAGACAGCAAACCACATACTCCCCGTCAGCGACCCGGCCTGGAACCGGTATGTGCGGCTGATGCGTGATTTTCTTGAGGAGTGAAAACGCGGGCAAATTGAACGACTGCCGGGTTGGCGAAACCACAAGCCGATGTTCGCGGCCACTCATGTGCTGAACCCATTTCAGCTGTTGTTGGCGAATGTCAGTTCCTGCGCCATGTCGGCGAACTTGCGATCCAGGTCAGGGTCATTGAAAACGCTACTGCAATTGCCGGGGCACAGGGTGATCTCGTTTAGCTTCAATTCGCCGTTTTCCAACAGGAACAGGTCAATCCGGGCGTATTTGAACTGACTGCCGATTGCTTCTGCCACCTTGCGCATGACGGCAAACTCTGCCGGCGCGGAAACAAACTCACCTTGCGCGGTGCCGTCTATGTTGAGTTTCAGCGGCAGAAAATTCCGATCATAAAGATTGCTCTGATAACTCTCGAAACGGTTCCGGATGTGCTGGACAAAGCCGATCTTTCCACTCAGCACGGTGAACTGAAATTCGTTTGGCGAACCTGCACCTGAAACCGACGGTTCCAGGAAGTACTCCTTTGGATAGGTGTAATACCACCACTCCCCCAACCCTTCCACGTCTCGTCTGCGCGGCCAGCGACGTGCCTGCGCCAATGCCTTGCGCCGGGTATTTTCCGAAATCGGAAATGCAAGACGCAGCTGGTAGCCAGACCCGTAATTTGCCTTGAAAAAGTAATTGCCCGGCGGCACTTCCTCATTTCGCGGCAGGGAAATTTCATGCGCCAGCCAGACAGGCTTGATGGCGGACACCTGATGTGAAACCTGTGACGGGACAAAATTGCCCACAGCAAGCTTGTTGCCCGGTGACGGCTGCGGAATATCGCAGAACACCTTCATCCAGAACAGTTTCTCATTGTAGGTTTTCGGATCAGACAGGCTCGGCAAAACCCCGTGCGCGTCGCGAAACAGGTCCGCGCCGCGCGCAATCGCAAACCTCAGGTCTTCCGGATTATAATAATCAACGCCGCGCCGATGACCCGGCTTCGGCAGACGATCAATCTGATCACCATAGCGCTCGCGCACGGTTTGCATCTCGGTTGTTGCATGGGAAAGCGCACTGTTGCTTACGCTTATCAGCGGCAAATACCGCTGTAATGTCCCCATGAAACTCACGGCCGCCACTCACACTGTCTCTGACTGTTGATACGTAAGAGTACGGAAATTCCGCCAATATCTCAACAAGATGACCGGAACAGGCTTAATTTTTACCTGAGATTGCCCTGCCCTTCCCCGTCACAGCGCAAGGTTTCAGTCCAGATAGTAAACCAGTATGTAGAGTGTCAGCAGAACCATGGCATAAAGGCAGGCAAGACCTGTTGCTGATGTCGCGCGCAGAATCAGGCCATCACGTTCGGACAGGTCGTCCAGACTTTCCTGGCCGGACTTCAGGAACGACATGACGGTTTTTTCCATGGCCGTTCTGGCCGCGGTGCAGGCATCATAAACCACATCACCAGCCCTGAAGACCGCCACCCGCCAGATCCAGTCGAGATCCAGCGTAATGGTCAGTGTGCGCTTCATGTAGTTGAGCAGCAGGAAGAATGCGAGGCCGGAGAACAGCAGCAGTTGCAGATAGAACACCACCTTTTCCGGTTTGTAGACCGGCACAATGGCGTCATTGGGCAACATCGCGTAAAGCGGGTCGGCATAAATGCCAAGCGCTATACACAGGAAGGCAAAGAAGATCATTGCCGCCGCCATATTCCACGGCGCGTCCTTGGGTCTGAGACCGGAATCCTTCTGGAAGAAAACAAACCACGGGAACTTGATGCCGGCATGCAGGAACACACCGGCAGACGCTGCAGCAAGCATGTACCAGACAAACACAAGGTGCTGTTGTTCGGCCGCCACGGAAATCATGGTCTTGGTGGTATAGCCCGACGTGAGCGGAAATGATGAGATGGCAAGCGCGCCGATGATGCCGCAAATACAGGTCACCGGCATGGTGCGGAACAGGCCGCCAAGATCGGTACATTTGCGCATGCCGGTGCGATACAGGACGACACCCGCACTCATCAGCAGCAAGGCCTTGTAGATGATATGGGCGAAGGCATGCAGCGCGGCGCCATTGAGCGCCAGCTCGGTGCCGATACCAATGGCACAAACCATGAAGCCGACCTGGTTGATGATTGAATAGGCCAGAATTCGCCGGGCATCATTTTCCAGCAGCGCGTAGATGATACCGTAGAAAATCATGTACAGCCCCACCCAGATCAGCACCTGTTCACCTGGGAACAGCAGGATCAGGGCCAGGACCGCCGTCTTGGTCGTGAACGCCGACAGGAACACTGCGCCAGTCGGACTGGTTTCGGGATAGGCATCCGGCAGCCAGGCCGAAAACGGCGGAGCGGCAGCATTGATCAAAATGCCGATCAGGATCAGCCAGGTGTCGAGATTCGTGGCCAGCATGGCCTGGATGTCCAGCGAACCTGTATGAACATATACGCCTTCAATGCCGATCTTCAGCAGGATGCCCGACAACAAGTGCATCATCGCATAGCGGATACCGGCGCGGCGTGAGGCTTCGGTACCGCCGCACCACACCACAATGGTGGAAAAGATCGCCATGATCTCCCACCAGATGAACAGGGTGATCAGATCACCGGCAAACGAAACGCCGACAGCGCCGGAGGCATAGGCAAAGGCAGCCCCCAGTTCGGCCGTTTTAGCGGTTCGGAACGAGAACAACGCGCCGGTAAACGCCATGATGGTGAACACCGTTGCGAACATGCGCCGTATTGGCGAGACCTCCAGTGGCTCAATCGGATAGCCCAGGAACCGGGTGGTGATAAGCACACCGTCCGGCAGCGACCAGATCGCCCATAGGGTGATGAGCGGTGCGGCAAGCAATATGATGGCCCGGGCATTGGGCCGGGATATCACCGCCATGAAGGCGGCGAACAACAAGATCAGTGCGGGCGGGAAGGTTTCAAAGATCATAGTAATCATCCTTCCGCTTCAGCAGGTTACCCAATACCTTTGCACCAAACACCATGGCAACACAGGACAGGAAACCGAACACGGCCGGGAAGGCAAACCACTCGTCCACACCGTGAAAATGGCCTGCCGTACCGGTGAACAATTCCAGCGCGACGGTGATGGCCAACACGATGATGGAGCCGATCCAGATCTTGCGGATGTTCTCCGGTCGCACGAGCCAGTGATCGTGGCCAGGAGCTGTTTCTGATTTTTTCGAGGAGCGGGCCATGATCTATTTCACCAGTATCTGTGCTTCAAGGTCGGCAATCGGCTGATGGAAGAGGAAGAACGCAAAGGTCAGCAGGGCCGTGAATGTCAGCGCCGCCACCATTGGCCAGGGCGCCTCGCCATGCGGCTTGACCGGCTTGACGTCTTCTTCATACAGGAAGGCGGCGAAGATGAACGGCAGGAAATAGGCCGCATTCAGCAAGGTGGAGGCCACAAGGGTGGCAAGGGCGAGATAGTTGTCGTCCTGAATGGCTCCGCCCAAGATGTACCACTTGGATATGAAGCCGCCGGTGGGCGGCACGCCGATCATCGACAGGGCACCGACGGCAAATGCCGCCATGGTCCATGGCATGCGCCTGCCGATGCCGCGCATGTCGGTGATCTCGGTTTTCTTTGATGCGACGTAAATGGCACCAGCTGCAAAGAACAAAGTGATCTTGCCGAAGGCGTGCGCCATCATGTGCATGGAAGCACCAACCTCCGACAATGGCTTCAGCACGGATGCAGCCAGCACCACATAGGACAGCTGGCCGATTGTGGAGTAGGCAAGCAGGCGTTTCAGGTTGGTCTGACGAAGCGCAATGAAACTGGACACCACAATGGTGAAACACGCGAACCAGATGATCAGCCTGTGACTTGGCTGGTTGAACAGGAAGTCGATGCCGAAAATGTAGACGAACACCTTGGTGACGGTGAACACACCTGCCTTCACGACGGCAACTGCGTGGAGCAGCGCGGAAACCGGTGTCGGCGCCACCATCGCGGCGGGCAGCCAGCGGTGGATCGGCATCAGGGCCGCCTTGCCGATGCCAAATGCGAACATCAAAAGCAGCAGGCCGACCAGCGGTTCGGCGATCTTGCCTTCAAGAATGCCACCCGGCGTGAAGTCCAGCGTACCGGCAATCGAATAGGTCCATATCATCGCCGGCAGCAGCAGGCCGATGGACGTTCCCAGCAATATGCCCATGTAGACACGCGCCGACCTGACGGTCGCCTCATCGCCCTTGTGGGCTACCAGCGGGTATGTCGAGATGGTCAGAACTTCGTAAAATATGAACAAGGTGAGCAGATTGGCGGAGAATGCGACACCGACAGCGGCAGCCAGGGCGATGGCAAAGCAGATATAGAACCTGGTCTGGTTCTTCTCGTTGTTGCCGCGCATATAGCCGATCGAATAGACCGAGTTGACAATCCACAGGCCCGATGCCAGTGCGGCAAACAGCATGCCGAGCGGTTCAACCTTGAAGGCGATCCTGAGGCCCGGCAGCATTTCTCCCAGTTGCAGTTCAGGACGTCCGCCAGCCTGCAAGCTAGGCACCAGGCTCCAGACCACGACAGCAAGGCAGACCGCTGTTGTCAGGGTTACGGTTTCGCGCACGTTGGGCCAACGACCGGCCAGCGCAATGGCAATGGCACCGACAAGCGGTATGACAAGTGCGTAAAGGATGGTATCGGCTTCGCTGAATATCATAGTTCAACACCCAGCAATGTTTTAGCGGCGATGGACGCAAGTCCGACCGTTACACTCGTATCCAGGGCGATCCAGATCCCCGCCAACACAACTATCCAGGTCGGTATGAGCATGACCAGCGGCGCTTCTTCGGTTACCGGCACGGCGTTCGAGCGCGGCTCGCCGAAGTAGGCAACCTCGATCGCCTTCCAGACGTAAATCACTGCCAGCAAGGAGGAAATCAGGATAATGGCAACCAGCAAGGCGCCCAGCCAGCCTTCATCAAGGGCGGCCAGCACCAGATACCACTTGGAGATAAAGCCCGGTGTCAGCGGTACGCCAATAAGCCCCAGACCACCGACAACAAAAGCGGCCATTGTCCACGGCATCGCTTTTCCCGCTCCGGCCAGATTGGCCACATTCACCGTCCGGTAGCGCAGCGCAAGACATGCAACAGCCATGAACATTCCGCCCTTGATAAGGCCATGGTTGAACATATGAACGATGGCACCGGTCAGTCCGGCAACCGATGTCATGGAGATGCCCAGCGCGATGTATCCGATCTGCGCGACGGACGAATAGGCCAGAAGCCTTTTCAGGTTCTTTTCGTAAATAGCCAGCATTGACCCTGCAAACAGAGCCAGCACGCCAAGCGGGACCAGAAAGAAGGTCAACTGAATATCATGGTTGGCAATGGAGTTCTGGAAGATCGCATAATCCACGCGCATCAACACATACAGTGACACCTTGGTTGATGCTGCCGCGATAAATACGGTGACGGCGTTGGGCGCGAATGTGTAGGCATTCGGCATCCACGAATGCAGCGGAAATACCGCAGCCTTGATGGCAAGACCGACAGATACAAATCCTGCAGCGACCAGCACGAGGCGGATGTCTTCAACCTGTCCTACCCGTTCCGCAAGATCAGCGGTGTTGAGAGTTCCGGTCACCATGTACAGGAATCCGACACCGATCAGATAGAAAGTGGCCCCTACTGTACCCATGACAATGTAGCGATAGGTGGAGATCAGGGCGCGCCTGTCCGGTCCGGCCGAAATCAGCACATAGGTCGACAGGGAAGAGATTTCCATGAACACGAAGATGTTGAAGGCATCACCGGTTATCACCATGCCGACAAGGCCGGCGGTGCATAACAGCCAAGCGGCGAAAAACGCAGGTGCTGTCTCCTCCCCCACTTCGTCAGCGAGGCTCTTGGCACCGAAAATCAAGGCAGCGGAAGATGCACCGGTGATCAGCATGGCCATGAGCGCCGACAAAGCGTCAATATGCAGGACAATACCGTACGGCGCCGGCCATCCGCCCATCTCATAGATGATGGTTTCACCGCCTATGGTGGTTGCCGCCAGGGAACAGGCCACCACAAATGAAGTGACCACCGCAGCCATCGCTGAAAACCATGGAAATCCGTGCAGGCGCAACATGTAGGTGATCGGCGCGGTGAACAGCAGCACCACAACCACCAATGCCGGAAGTTGGTCGTAAAGTGTCACAGTTCGCGGTCCATTTCCTGAATCTTGTCTTCTTCGATGGTGCCGTAGGCTTCCTTGATACGGACCGTGACGGCCAGCGCCAGCGCGGTGGTCGAGATGCCGACCACGATGGCGGTCAGGATCAGCACCTGAGGCAGTGGATTGGCGAATATCTGATTTTCAACACCTTCCTGGATAATAGGCGCGGTTCCGCCGTCGATCTTGTCTGTCGATATGTACAACAAGAACACAGCACCTTGAAAAATCGTCAACCCTATCAATGACTTAATGATATTGGTTCGGGCCAGAATGCAGTACAGGCCGATCATCAGCAGGACGGCGAAAATGAAGTAGTTATACAGCCCCAGCACTGCCATTACCTGATCCCCCGTCTCGAGAATGCGTGGAAGATGGTGATCATGACCCCGGTGACCGTCATGCCGACGCCCGCCTCGATAATCAGGATGCCCATGTGCTGGCCATGGACGGGATCGTGCGACAGGACCGAGTAATCGAGGAAGCGGCCGCCCATGGCCATGGAGACCACACCGACACAGGTATAGGTGAATGCACCGAGCGCCACCAACAGGCTCGAAAACCATTCCGGCACCAGCTCCCTGCCGCGCGGTCCGCCTTCAAGCAGGGAATAGAGAATTACCCCTGCAGCTATGAGCGCGCCTGCCTGGAAACCGCCGCCAGGCCCGAAGTCACCATGAAACTGAACATACAGGCCGAACAGCACGATAAACGGCACCAGCATCTTGCCGACGACCCGCGGGATCAGATGATGGCGCAGATTATCGGTCCGCTTGTCGAACTCGTCTTCTTCGATTGAGTCCCGGCGCGGCCGCACGCGTCCGAGCAATGACATGACGCCAATGCAGGCGATGAACACCACAAACACCTCACCGAGCGTGTCATAGCCACGGAATGAGGCAAGTACCGCCGTGACAACATTGGGTACGTCAATCAGTTCCGGAGTTCTGTCGAGGTACCAGGGTGCCACGTGCTTGTGCACGACCGCATTGGGATCCCCCAGCCTCGGAGCCTGCAGGGTTGCGAATATGATGACGCCGCCCAGCGCGGAAGACGTCAGCAACGGGACCCACGTACCGACCGGCGGTGAGCGGTCATACTCTGCCGTCAGCGCCAGCGCGCCGAGAAACAGCACCGTGGAAATACCCGCCCCGATCACCGCTTCGGTCAGCGCCACGTCTGCGGCATCGAGAATGAAAAAGTTGGCTGCCATGATCAGCGAGAAAATGCCGGACAGCATGACGGCTGTGAACAGGTTGTCGGTGCGCAAGATGCCAACGGCCACGATGACCAGCATGGTGAGCAGAAACAATGAGAAGACAATCGTGATCATGATTTCTTCCCCGCTGGTTTTCCGGCAGCCTTCTTCGCTGCCTTCCGGGCCGGTTTCTTCGCAGCCTTCCCGGCTGGTTTCTTCGCAGCTTTCTTTGAGGCCTTCCTGGCCGCTGCCTTGGGTGCAGCCTGTTCGGCGGCCTGCTTCGCCGTAGTCTTGCGACCAGAAGTCCTGCTGGCAGACGTTTTCGCGACCGATTTGCTTGCTGGTTTCGAGTCCGCGGAGTCCACCTCGTTTTCCGGCAACGGCGCGCCGGTTTCATTGCGGCAGGCCGTACTGACTCCTGACAACAGGGCGGCGTTGGCCAGCGCATAAGATGCGGTTGGCGACGTCAGAAACAGGAACAGGAAAATCGCGGCCAGCTTGAAGGGTACCAGGGTCAACCCCCCCTGCAGCATCAAGCCCAAAAGGATCAGCGCGGCGCCTCCGGTATCGGTCAGTGAAGCAGCATGCATCCGGGTGAAGAATTCCGGCATTCGCATTACGCCAAACCCACCGACAAAAACGAAAAACCCGCCGGTAAGCAGCAGGATGGCAGATGCAATATCAAGCAATAAATCCATCACTTGTCCGCCTCCCTTTCGGCTTCCGCGTCGCGGCGAACACCGCGCGACTGGAAGAACAGGAGAACTGCAAGCACGCCGATGAAATTGATCAGCGCGTAAGCCAGCGCCAGATCAAGGAAGTCTGGGCGCCCGGACAGGAAAGAGATCACGGCAAGAAAAAGAACCGTCTTGGTGCCAAACATGTTGACCGCCAGCACCCGGTCGAAAATTGTCGGGCCGATCAGGCCACGCACCACAGCCAGGACCATGGTGACGAGAATCGCTATGCTGGTGCCGAAATAAACCCACTCCATGTCTGCTATCGCTCCAACGCAGTGATGCGGCGATCCATCCCGCCTTCATGGAGGCCATCTGCGCCGGACTGGACCAGTGCATGGACCAGCAATTCACCGTCTTCGATGTCAACGGTGATGGTTCCCGGTGTCAGGGTAATCGAATTGCCGTAGATCACCTGTCCCATTTCTGTCTGCTGGCCCGCCTTGAGCCGGATCATGACCGGATCAATGTTCATTTTGCCGGACAGGATGATTTTCGCCACTTCGATGTTGGACTTGGCGATTTCAAGCAACAGCCAAGGCCAGTAGGTTGCGAGCTGATGGACATGCTGGAGGATTTTGAACTGGGAACCTTCTCCGTCTGCTTTGCGCATGCGCAAGGCCAGATACGTGCACACAAGTGCAGATGCCAGGCCAAGCCCGAGCAGCAACGGCTTGAAATAGCCGGACCACAGAATCCAGCCGACACACAATGCGACGAACAACCCGAGCTTTTGAAGCATCCACTACCCCTTGAACATAAACAGTTGTTCGCCATTTATGGCACTAGCGTCAATGGTTTTCCGCAAGTTTTAATCAACTGATCGTGCCTATTGTGCCGCATGGCGCAACGAATCCGGTCAGGATATCAATGAGTAACCATGATTTATGCCCTTCTAGCCGTGCTTTTCCTGGCTTTGATGTTCGGTCCGCAAATGTGGGTACGCTACGTCATTGCCGAGCATGCTGATGACCGACCGGACTTTCCCGGTACCGGCGGCGAACTTGCGCGCCATCTTCTCGATGAGGCCGGCCTCGATCAGGTTCCGGTGGAAGTGCTGCCTGACGATGGCGGCGATCATTACGATCCACAGGCAAAGGTTGTGCGACTGAGCCCGTCACACCACGATGGCCGGTCGATAACCGCCGTGGCGATCGCGGCCCACGAGGTGGGCCATGCCATGCAGGATGCGGACGGCTACAAACCGTTGGCATTGCGGACAAGGATGGCAATCGCAGCCCAGAAAATTCAGGGAATTGGATCGATATTGCTGATTGGCGCGCCCGTCGTCATGGCTATCACGCGCAAGCCTTCCATTCTACTGATCGAGCTGGGCGCCGGACTGGCCATAATGGCGACCGGCGTGGTGGTACATCTGATTACTCTGCCTGTTGAAATTGACGCCAGCTTTTCCCGAGCCCTGCCTATACTGAAGCATGGCGAGTACCTGAAAAAAGATGACTTGCCGGGGGCGAAAAAGGTTCTGCGCGCGGCTGCGCTGACCTATGTGGCCGCCGCCATGGTCAGCCTGCTTGACGTCATGCGTTGGCTGCGGCTGTTGCGGTTTTAGGTCCATTGACGCTCAAACACGCAGAAATGCGGGACACCGTTCCGGGCATTATCATAAATTTTTAGCAACCCCTTTAAATCAACAGTAGCCCGCGCTTGGTACTTTCCCGGCGTACCAAGATGCCATTGCGGCGAGGTGTAGGAGAATGGAAGTGGATATTCTGGGCCAGGTCGAGGACAGACGCAGCACAGCACGGGCCAAAGTGCTGAAGAGCGGTGTTGCGGTCACCGTCGACGGAACGCGGCAGGAAGCCTGCGTAATCGATAATCTTTCGGATAGCGGAGCGTTGTTGTTTGTCGAACAGCCCGAGCAGTTGCCGGAAGACATGGTTCTCTTGATTGACGGCGAGAGCAGCAAGCGTCCGGCTCATATTGTCCGGCGCGACAAGACTGCAGTGGCGGTGAGTTTTCTGACCAGAAAGGCTGCCGGGACTGCGAACAATGGTTGGGTGTTTCCACCGGATGATGACAGAGGCTGAATTTCACAGGGGAGAGACAGGGAAATGGCAATGTTTGGAACAGATGCGGATACCAAAAACAAAGAACAAAAGCGTGCAGAGCGTCATGACTGCAAACAGTTTGGAACACTGATCAGTCCATGCGGCAACTTCACGGAACCTTGCCTGGTACTGAACCAGTCGAGAACCGGCGCGCTGGTCGAGGTGGAATTTGCCGACGATGTCGGCGATGATCTGATGCTGGCCGTAGATGGCGACAAATACCGCCGCCCGGCCAGGGTGGCATGGCGCGACAGCTTCCGTCTCGGGATCGAATTTATCCTGCAGACGGACACAGCCGAAAACCGCGCCAACTGGATCTTGCCTCTGCCTGTACAGGAATCACTGCCTGACGACTATTTCGATTAGAACCGGATACGCCTAGAAATTCTCCAGCCATGGCCGCAGTTCTGTCTCCTGGGTCCAGGCTGAACGATGCTGGTTGGCCAGGTGCCAGTAGGTATCGGCAATGGCATCAGGATCCAGCATGCTGTCCGGTTTACCCGGCGCATCATGGCGTTCGGGCCGAGCCTCGCTTCGGATACCACCATCAATATTGACATGTGTGACGTGCACGCCTTTCGGCTGCAGCTCACGCGCCATGGACTGGGCCAGGCCACGCAGGGCAAACTTGCCCATGGCGAATGGCGCGGACATGGCATAGCCCTTCATGGACGCCGAGGCGCCGGTGAAGATGATCACGCCCCTGCCCGCATTGGACATGCGTTTCGCCGCCTGGCGCGCCACCAGGAAACCTCCGTAGCCGGTCACCATCAATGCACGATAAACATCATCCGGGTCGAGTTCGGTAATCGAGCCGCGCACCCTGAAGGATGGATTGTAGACAACGGCGTCCGGTGCCCCCGACTTTGACTTGTCCAGATTTGCAAACAACACATCAACCTGGTCGGCTTTTGACGCGTCGCAGGTGTAAACTTCCGCACCGGTTTCACTGACGAGTTCACCGAGCTTGTCGGTGTTGCGCGCGGCCAGCGAAATCGTCACGCCGCCGGCATGGAACCTTCGCGCGATGCTGGCGGACAGTCCCGCGCCGGCGCCAACGATCAAGACATGGTGTAACTTGCTTTCGGACCTGCTAGACATCGGCTGAATGTATCCATTTTCAGTTATCTGGGGAGTGCACTATATCGATGGCCACCTGTAGCACAATTAATCTGCCACGCCATGCGGTTGGCACACAACACAGCCTGAAAGTCTGGCGGTTTGGCAAACCAGGCGCTTCGCCAAAGGTTTATATTCAGGCGTCCCTGCACGCAGATGAACTGCCGGCCAGCCTGGCGGCTGCGAAACTACTGCCCAGGCTGATTGCGGCAGATGAAGCCGGCAAGATATGCGGGGAGATCATTCTGGTCCCGGTGGCAAACCCCATCGGCTTGAACAATGTCAGCCTGCGCTCCCACAATGGCCGTCATCACCTGCCCACCGGCGAAAACTACAATCGCGGCTTTCATGACGTCTCCGACGATGTGCTCAAGGCCATCGACGGCAAGATGGCAAACGGACCCGAAGCGGACACCAGCCTGGTCAAGGCGGAAGTTGCCACGGCGCTGGCAGCTGCGACACCGGCCAATGAGGCACAGGCCCTGCGGCTGCAACTGATGCGGCTGGCCTGTGACGCCGACATCGTGCTGGACCTGCATACTGATTCCGAAGCGCAGATGCATTTGTACCTGGATGAAGACCACTGGCCACAGGCAGCCGACCTGGCCGGATTGCTGGATGCCAGGGTCGTCATGTTCGCCCGCGCCTCAGGCGGCGGCCCGTTTGAGGAAACCATCGCCTGGCCCTATGTTCGCGCCCGCGAGTTGTACGGCGCGGATGCGGTTGAGTTGCCGCTGACCGTCGTGGTCGAGTTGCGCGGCGAATATGACGCCAGCCATGAACTTTCAGATTTTGATGCAGACGCCCTGTATCGCTTCCTGTGCCATCGCGGGGCCATTACGGAAGCTGCCGGGCTGCTGCCTGAATTCACCGGTGTTGCCGCCCCGTTTTCTGCAACAGACACCCTGACGGCGAGAGCAGCAGGCATCGTGGTCTATACCGCCGACATCGGACAAACCGTAAAAAAAGGCGACGTGCTGGCGGAAATCATCGACCCGCTGCTGGACGGCGATATGGTGGTGGAGCGCATCACGGCTGCGGCCGACGGCCTGTTTTTTGCCCGGTCCAATCAACGTCTTGCCTGGCCGGGGGAAACCATCGGCAAGGTGCAGGGCACCGAAGCTCTCGCTCACCGCACAGGCAAACTCCTCTATGATTAGGCAACTGGTCCTGCTGACAGGCATTGCATGCGGCATGGCCGTGCTGCCGGCTCAGGCGAGCGACAAGCACCTGTTCAGTGCCGATATACTGTCCAAGTTCTGCAACTCACCGCATGGTGCGCCATATGATGATGGTGTCTGCGCCGGCTATATAACCGCCATTGCCGATGTGTTGCTGCGCGAACCGGATATGGCAAATCGCCTGTGCGTGCCGCGAAACCTGTCGACCTCCGATTTCTCCAAACTGGTGACGCGCCACATTGCCCGCCATCCGGACGACAAGACACTGCCGGCGTCAAACGTGATCCGCGCAGCGTTGCTGACGGCATTCCCCTGTTAGCGCAGGAACACAAGTTGCTATGATTCTTTGAGGTGTTCCTGTTATAAAACTGTCACATGGACAACTGGACGCCGGAATGATTGACGTAGATGCCGTTGTGACCTGGGTGGACGGCGCAGATATAGCCCATGCCAGGAAGCGCAAAAGCTTCATGGATCAGTCGCAGTCCGAGCTCCATGAAAACGCAGTCAATCCTCATCGCTGGACAGATAATAACGAGCTGTATTTCTGCCTGCGCTCGATTCAGGTCAATGCTCCATGGCTTCGACGCATCTGGCTCGTGACAGATAATCAGACACCGGACATCTCCAAGTTCCCGCGGAGCTTTCGTGACAGAATCCAGATTGTAGACCACGCCAGAATTTTTGACGGCTTTGCAGAATTTCTACCTACTTTCAACTCTCTGGCGATAGAAAGCCTGATCTGGCGCATTCCGGATCTTGCGGATCATTTTGTCTATTTCAATGACGATGTGTTCGTTTCATCCCCTGTCAGCAAAGCCGATTTTTTCCAGGATGGAGCGCCGGTGCTGCGAGGCAAATGGGTTGACTATTCTCACCTGACAGCCTCACCTGAACAGCGCCAGGATGCGGCCCTGATGAACCATTACAACCAGATCAAGTCAGCCGAACTGATGGGTTTTGACGCCGGCAATCTGTTCCACGGCGCCCATGCGATACATCCAATGACCAGATCAGTCATGGCACGGTTGTTTGAAGACCATCAGGCTGAGTTTGTCCACAATATCGCACACCGGTTCCGCGTCACCGATCAGTTTCTGCCGCAGGGTCTTTACAATCACGCCTGCATCAAGACCGGAAACTACACGATCGTAGGCAAACGGGACCACATCCACCTGGCGTCGGGCGCCTTTGACAGATGGTCGGCCCGGGAAGTCACCGATCACCTTTTAAAGGCGGCGACCCCGGACATAAAATTCCTGTGCGTAAATGACCTGCCCGTCGTCGAACGCAACATCCCCGGCGCCCGCAACCTGATCGAACGGATTATCGGATCAGGTCAAACTTCGGAGTTGCGGTTTTAGGCCGCCAGCAGCGCCTCCACCTCGGCTTCACCGGGCATCAGCTCAAGGCAGCGGCGGAACCAGTCCATCACGGGACCGTCTTCCAGAACCGAAAAGTCGGACACCACATGCGGCCACATCAAGGTGCCGAACAGGATGCAGTCGGCGTAGTCAGGCTGATCTCCGCCGAGCCATTGCGTTCTTGCCAGCGCCCGGCGTGCCGGGGCCAGCGTCATCGAATTGAAACCTGCAACGCGGCCTTCGCGGCCTGCCTGAAACTCTTCCAGCGTCTTGCCGAAGCGGCCCTCGCGGCTTGAACGGAAATAATCCTGATCCTCGGGCCTAAGCACTGACCAGACATCCACAACGATCATCGATGCCAACCCGGCGACGACTGCCGTATCAGCCCAACCCTGGATCAGTCGGCAATGCGCCTCGGCCGCTTCTCCACGGAACAACGGTCTTGCCGGGTGCATCTCATCGAGGTGCCGGGCAATCTCGAAACTGTCGACAATCACGTCGCCATCGGTTTCCAGTGTCGGCACCGTCTTGCCGGTACCGTTGCAAATTTCCGGTATTTCGGTGAACCCGACAGAAAAGGCTTCCACGTCAATCTGTTTGAGGGCCAGCGCCATTCGTGTGCGCCAGCAATAGGGCGAAAAACGCCGCTTGTCGTCACCGCAAAGTTCATAGAGTTTCATGTTCAGGCTCCTGCATGATTTTTCAGGACAAGCGCCTGCGCAACCACGCAATGCTCGCCATTGTGGGTGATTGAAGGCGAGCCATACAGCTCATAACCATCCTCCAGAGCGGCTGAAACCCGTTCGCAAAAGCCGCGATTATCCTTTCCCGTCAGAACCCGGTAACGCAGTTTATCGCTCATGTTCAACCTTCTGTTTTACCTGAATTATTTCAATCTAACCTGGTCGCTCAAACACCATCCTGGCATGTGCAACACCGTGTTGGCCGTCTGCCAGAGTGAAGCTCTGGTAGGCGCGTGGTATCAGTTCGAAGTTTTCAAACTGCATGAACTCGGTCTTGGTGAGCGGCCACGGCGGGCCCGCCACCTCGGTTCCCTCGTCCCGCACCCGGCCGATGACCAGAAGCGTGCCGCCGGGGGCAAGCAGGCTTGCGATTGCCGGAAAGGCAGCTGTGCGCTGCGCGCCTTTGAGCGCCTGCAGTGTGTAGGTTTCGTGTACCAGATCAAATTTACCCAGCCATTCGCGTGGCGGATCAAGGAGACTGGCAACCACATAGTCGACGCTGGAGTGAGGAAACCTTTTGCCGGCCCATTCAACTGCAACCGGAGACACATCAAACGCCGTGACGTCATAACCGGTAGCAGACAACGCCTCGGCATTGTCGCCGAGCCCGCAACCGATATCGAGGGCGCGGCCTTCGTGAATCATGCCGGAACGGGCAATCCATTCTGCAAGAGCCGGGTGAGTTTCCTCATCAGCCCAGGGCACCATCGCGGTGTCACCGTCAGCCCTGCGGTAAACCTCATCGAACCAGGACAACGGCTCGCCCCGTGCCTCGGCCTCGGATTGAATCAAACCGGTGCTTTGCCGGGCGCGCTTGCGTCTTGAGGCGAATTCCTCAGCCATCAGTCGGGGCCACTCGGTTGCTGCGTGGCGCCGGAACCGGATTCCGCCTTCTTGACCCAGCGGCCACGTTCGTCCTGCTGCCAGTATGTCGCCGCAAGCCCTTGTGAACTGACGCTTTTCCATCTTTCGCGTGCTGCCGCGAGTGCGCCGTCATCGTTGCCGTCAAACAATATGATCAGGCGGTCAAGCCCCGCGGGATTGTCGAATTGGGCACCGTCGACCAGAAACCTGATAGTGGACCCATTGGGATTTTCGTCGCTGGTGGTCAGCCATACCGGTTGCAGTTGCGCATTACCGTCTGCTTCACTTCCGTGCGCAAGGAACTCGTCATCGCGCCATTGCCAGAACCGGTCCGACAAGGCTTTCAGCCGGTCGGCATCGACGGTCTGCACGACTGCCTTCCATCCGCGTTGCAGGGTTTTGTGCACAAGTTGCGGCAGCACGTCTTCAAGGCGTGCGCGTTCGAGATGATAGAACAGCACTTCAGTCATGACGGACGCTACTCATATCAAATGACGTATCCAGAGCTCACTTCTCGTAATGCCTGGCCACCAGGCAGTCGAGCAACCGGACGCCCCAACCCGATCCCCAGGACTGGTTGATCGGCGACTTGACTGCGTCCATGGCGGTTCCCGCCACATCCAGATGCGCCCATGGCACGTCGTTCACGAAGCGCTGCAAAAACTGGCCGGCGGTAATGGAGCCGGCCAGCCTGCCACCGATGTTCTTCATGTCGGCGATGTCTGAATCGATCAGTTTGTCGTATTCCGGAGCCAATGGCAGACGCCAGACCCGCTCGCGCGTTTCCTGACCCGCACCGGTCAGTTGATCAGACAGTTTGTCATCATTGGAGAACAAACCGGCATGCTCCTTGCCCAGCGCAACCAGAATGGCACCTGTCAAGGTCGCCAGATCGACCATGAACTTCGGCTTGAAACGGTCCTGTGTATACCAGAGCGCGTCGGCCAGCACCAAGCGGCCTTCAGCGTCCGTGTTGAGGACGGCAATGGTCTGCTTGGACATGGATGTCACTACGTCACCAGGACGCTGGGCATTGCCGTCCGGCATGTTTTCAACCAGGCCAACGACTCCGACCGCGTTGACTTTCGCCTTGCGTCCGGCAAGCGCCGCCATCAGGCCTGTGACACATGCTGCACCGCCCATGTCACCCTTCATGTCCTCCATGCCGGCAGATGGTTTGATCGAGATGCCACCAGTATCGAAAGTCACGCCCTTGCCGACAAAAGCAACCGGGCGATCGCCCTTTTTTCCGCCCTCCCAGCGCATGACGCATAATTGTGGCTTGCGGGGTGATCCTTGCGACACACCCAGCAAAGCTCCCATGCCCCGCTTGGCCATCTGCTTTTCGTCAAGCACCTCAATGATCAGTCCAAGTTTTGATAATTTCTTGATTTCACTGGCAAAACTCTCTGGATGAAGGACGTTGGCCGGCTCGTTGACCAGATCTCTCGCCAAATGAACACCTGTTGCAACAGCATCCAGCGCAGCGTATCGGGTTTTGGCTGCAGAAGCCGCCGCGGTCAGTACTTTCACACTGGAAAGTTCTTTCACCTTTGAAGGTTTGGACTTGTATTTCGTGAAACTGTAGGTGCGCAGTCGCATGCCTGAGGCGAGCCTGGAAGACACCGCTGCAGGCTCTATCGCAGGCTTGCCGGGAAGCGCGGCGGAAACCGTCAGGCCCGAGGCCTGAATCTTGCCGGCCGAAGCGGCAATTGCACCCCCGACATACTCGGCTGCGACTTCATCCAGGTCAGCCGTTTTGCCGACACCCATGACGATGACCCGTTCAGGGCCCGAGCCGCCCGGCAGGATGACATCGAGGGACTTTTCACGCTCAGCCTTGAAATCAGCCACCTTCATGGCGTTGCTGATGGCGCCGTCTACGGTCTTGTCGATGGCGTCACCGTCTTCGGACAATTTACCGCCCTCACCTGCCAGAACAACTACGACACCCGATTTCGGGGCTGAAAAGGCGGAAAAACTGATTTTCATTTGAGAATCCTGATGAAAGGGGAAAAGATGTGAGAAAGTCGGGCAGAGCCTGGTTGAACGCCAATTAGTAACGGCCTGCCGCAGTGCTTGCAATGGTCTGGCATTCAGGCTCGTTGTGCCATACACGACAACGTGTTCACCGTGTGTTTACCAGACCGCTTTCGACGGGCGAATCGCGACACGAAAAATACTAATAATCTGCTGTCAAGCCCTTCTCATTGCATGGTAAAACAGGTTAAAAGTTCAAGGGTGTATTGATTTTGAGTATGTGAGATTTTGCTTGCGCCGTTTTGGCAGGGGTTTCGCATCCGGTCTTTGGGAGGATCGGAACCGTCGAAACCGGGGAAACAGCCTGAGGATAGCGCAGTGAACGGCAAGTGGGACACAGGGGAATAACAGAATAGCACAACGCCCCAGATATGGTTCTGTGGAACACGGTTCGTGCGCGCATGCGCGCGAGAGCGCACGCGCGCCCGCGCTCGTTCGTTCCGCCGCCGCGCTGACGCTGTTCAGCGTGCTGGCGATCGGCGGCTTGGGCGTGTCGTCAACCCCGGCGCAGGCGCAGTCGGTTGCGAGCGGCAAATCGGACTTTTCAAACCTGCCCCGAACGTCGCGCAAGACACCGCCAAAAGGCACCCGGGTCGATGTGGACGCAGATCAGATCGTTTTTGACGAACGAACCGGAGAAGCAATCGCAACCGGCGACGTGGTTCTGACATACGGCGACTACATACTCATCGGCCGCAAGGTGACCTATAACCGGCGTACCGATACCATGCGCGCCGAAGGCGAAATCAGAATGCGCGAGCCGGGCGGCAACATTCTGGAAGCTGACATCCTGCAACTGCAGAACCGTTTTCGCGACGGCTTTGCCGAACACCTCCGGCTGCTGCTGACCAATGAAGCCATTGTGACGGCCAGCTACGCCAAACGGCGCGACGGTTACCTGACCATCTATGAGCGTACGACCTATACCCGCTGCCGAAGCTGTGTGACAGATGACGGCAGGCCGGCGTGGCAACTGGTGGCAAGTGAATCCGTTCACGACGAACGTGAAGGTGTTATTGAACACAAAAACGCACGTCTGGAAGTTCTCGGCGTGCCGGTATTCTACTGGCCGTATCTGTCTCACCCGGATCCCACGGTGAAACGCAAATCCGGCCTGCTGATACCACGCTTCAGTCATTCCACCGTTTTTGGGTATGGCTATGAACAACCCTATTTCTGGAACATAGCGCCAAATGCCGACCTGACGCTTCTGCCGAAATTCACGACCGAACAGGGCCCTCTGCTGGGAGCCGAGTTCCGGCACCGCCTTGCCAAGGGCGAGTATTCTGTCAAGGGTGTTGGCGCTTATCAGCTTAATCCCGACGACCTGCCGTCACCCGGTAATGAACACTGGCGCGGCTGGGTTCGGACACAGGGCAAGTTTGCCATAAACAGGCGCTGGACGTGGGGCTGGGACGGCACCATCGTTTCCGACGACACGTTTGGCCGCGAATATGACTTTGACGAACGCACCGAGATCGCCAACTTCATCTACCTTGACGGGATTCACGATCGTAATTATGCGACCGTGCGGGCGTATAATTTCCAGGGTCTGCTGCAAACCGACAGTCAGGACACCTTCCCGACAGCCGCCCCCTACTTCCGGCACGATTACACATTTGATGTTCCGGTGTTTGGCGGTGAACTGGGCCTGAACACGGATATATACAGCCTCTTTCGCGACCGGGCCTTTGTTGCTTACGACACAAATCCACAGACCCTTGACGTTGTGCAGGGCACGCGTCAGCTGCGGGCTACAACACAGCTTCACTGGCGCAAGGAAATTGTCACGGATCCAGGCGTGATCATTACGCCATTTGGCCGCCTGCGCGGTGATCTGCTGTTGTCAAACGGCGTGCCGGAGCAAGAGCTGGTCAACGCCAATCCCGCCCCTGCCCTGGGTGAAGAGGTGGATGCACGAATTCTGCCGTCAGGCGGAGTTGATGTCCGCATGCCGCTGTTGAAAGTGGACAGCATGGGCACCCACGTCCTAACCCCCATCGCACAGATAATTTCCTCCAGTGACGAAGGCGATATTTCCGAGTGGGGCAACGAGGATGCGATTTCGCTGAACTACGCAACTACAAACCTGTTCCTTGAAAACCGCTTCACCGGCAATGACCGTTATGAAGGCGGCACCAGGGTAAACGCGGGCTTCCTGTACACGCTTGGATTTGAAAACGGCGGATCCTTCAATGCCAGTTTCGGGCAGTCCTATCACATTGCCGGCCAAAACAGCTTCGTCGACGGATCCGGTCTCGAAGACACGGTTTCGGATCTGGTTGCGGCGGTATGGTTACAGCCCAACGAACACTACAAGTTGAGTTATCAGGCACGATTCGATGAGGAAAACCTCTCAATCCGCGAGCAGGATGTCGGCATAAGCGCCACCTTCTCACGCCTTAAAACTGCCCTGAATTACGTGAAAGTGGACGAGGCGGTGGCATACGGTCGTGAAGACGATCTTCAGCAAATCTGGGGATCAGCCGAACTGAATGTCGGGCGTGGTGTAAGTGTCTTTGGCGGAGGTCGATATGACATCAGCGAAGACAAATTCATCGATCGCTACGTTGGTATCGGCTTCAACTGCGACTGCGCCAAAGTCAGGTTCCGGTATAAGGAGGAATTCCTGACTGACGTCGATCTTGTGAGGGAACGTTCGTTCCTTCTTGATGTCGAGCTGGTTACACTTGGCAGCACGTCCTTCGGGTCCAGTGTGTCGGCTGATTAAAGAACAGGTAGAACCATGAGCACGCTGCGGCCGCCTGGCCCTGCAAAATCAATCCGTACAGCCTGCACTTTGTCGGCTTTCATTCTGTTGCTGGCCGGGTGCGGGCAGCAGGTCGATCTGTACGATTATTTTGATGACGACAAGCCCGCAGCGACCCCCTCAGCAACCGCCACGCCTCCTGGACAGAATGCCGGTGGAGCACAACCAGCCAACGCGCTGGTCAGCAATTCGACACTTGGTGCCACTGACGCTGCACTGGCGAGTGCACGACCATCAAATGGCATCGAGAAAGTCAGCCTGAAAAACGCTCAGGGTGTTGCTGCCACCGTGGACGATCTTCCCGTCACCAATTTTGACATTTCGCAGCGGATCAACCTGGAAAATGCGCTGGGCGCCCGCCTCTCCACCGATCTTCCAACACGAAAACGTGTGCTGGGAACCCTGGTCAATGAGAAGGTGGCCAAATCAAAAGCCGGTCGGATGAATTTCAAGATTCCAAACAAGGACCTTGAACAGCGCATTGACGCCATGATCAAGCGAATGAAGGTTTCGCGGGCTGATCTGGAGAAAAGGCTCGGAGAAAAAGGCGTCAACGAGGGCACGCTCAAAGACCAGATTGAAGGCACGCTGTATATTCGCTGGGTCATGTCTCAACAGCAGACAGACACAAAGGTGGAGGTCGACGATGCAACTATTGATGCTAAGTACAACGAGATCCTTGCAGACCCGCGCCTGAAACCCATCACCGTTGTGACACTGCAGCAGGTTGATTTGCCGGTGGAAAAGACCACCGAGGCCATGCGCCAGCAACTTTTGTACGCCCGCAGCGTTGAAGCGCGCCAGATCATGCAGCGTTACAAGGGCTGCAGATCTATAAGGGCCGCCAGCAAGGATGTGTTCAACGTCAAATTGGGCAAGCGCATTGAGGCAGACCTGAGTAAATTGCCGCCGCCGTTGCGGAAAGCATTACGTGAGGCAGGCACCCGCAAGATGATCGGACCGATCCCCGGACCAACAGGCATTCGACTGATTGCCAACTGTTCAACCCGGAAGATTTCACCTCCCCGGCCAACCCGCAAGCAGGTCGAGGTGTCGCTCCGCAACGAACGATTCGAAGCTGTGATACAACAAGCGATGGCAAAAGCGCGCGAAGAGAGCTTCGTCGACTACAAGGACCCGGCATTCAGGCCTTAGGGGTTAAAGGCGGCGAGCTGAATCTGGCCTGTGGACGGCACTGATGAACAAGACATCTCCCCTACCCTTGATGGTAACAATGGGCGACCCGGCCGGTATCGGCGCCGACATTGTTCTGTCAAGCTATTCGCAATCAACGGAGCGATCACTACCGGCATTCGGTGTCGTCGGCTGCGCAAGGACATTGCGGCTTAGAGCGAGCATGACAGGCCTCGCCGCGGTCGACGTCATCCCGGTCGCCGACGCTTCGGACATTGAAGACGCATTCGAACGCGGACTGCCGGTGCTCGACATGCCCCTGGAACACGAACCGCATGCAGGCGTTCCATCCGCGGGTTCCGCCAGACAGGTTGTTGAATGGGTGGATATGGCCGTAAAGCTGGCGCTTGGCGGCGAGATATCGGCAATCGTGACAGGCCCTATTCACAAGGAAACGCTTTACCAGGCAGGCTTCAAACACGAAGGCCATACTGATTATCTGGCACACCTTGCTGTCAAGGCAGGCCATCCGGCCGAGCCGGTCATGATGTTGTCCGCAGGCGATTTCCGCACCATCCCGCTCAGTGTTCATATTCCACTGGCACAGGCGCCGTCAGCAGTGACAAATGCCGCCATCGTGGCCCAGGCACAGGTCATAGACCGAGACTTGAAAAGATATTTTGGTATTGCAAGACCGCGTATCGCAGTCGCCGGGCTGAATCCGCACGCAGGCGAGAACGGCACTATCGGCCTGGAAGACAGGGACATCATCGCACCGGCTGTACAGCAACTCAGTCTGGCCGGAATAGGCGCTTTCGGTCCGGTATCGGCGGATACGCTGTTTCACGAACAGGCTCGTGCAACTTATGATGCCGCCTTGTGCATGTATCATGATCAGGCACTGATACCGGTCAAGGCCATAGGTTTTCATGAAGGTGTCAACACCACTCTGGGCCTGCCTTTCGTGCGAACATCTCCTGATCACGGTACCGCGCTGGAACTGGCCGGCACCGGCAATGCCAACCCGTCCAGCTTCATTGCCGCCGTCATGCAGGCAGACCGCATGACCAGAGCAACGCACATGGCGCGCAGTCCCGTGCCAACACCGGCTTCATGAACGACGCGGCGGACGACAACCTGCCCCGCCTAAGCGAGGTCATTGATCGTTACGGACTGTCGGCCAGAAAAAACCTCGGCCAGAACTTCCTGCTCGATCTCAACCTGACACGAAGAATTGCCCGTACAGCCGGTCCCCTTGAAGGTTTTACGATAATCGAGGTGGGCCCCGGCCCGGGTGGTCTGACCAGAGCCCTGCTTATGGAAGGCGCCGACAAGGTGATAGCGGTCGAACGTGATGAGCGAGCTTTACCGGCACTGGCTGAAATTTCCGCTGCCTGGCCCGGCAGGCTGACAGTGATGCACGGTGATGCACTGGCCACCGACTGGCAGGCAATCGCCGGGTCCCGGCCTGTTAAGATTGTCGCCAACCTTCCCTACAATATCGCAACCCCGTTGCTGACCGGATGGCTGACCAGGCATCCCTGGCCGCCGTTCTGGTCATCCCTGACCCTGATGTTTCAAAAAGAGGTGGCACATCGGATATGTGCCGGCGTGGGAGACAATGCCTATGGACGTTTGTCGATCATCTCGCAATGGCGCAGCGACGCTGTGAAAATGTTCGATGTTTCGCCGAAAGCTTTCACACCGCAACCCAAGGTAACCTCATCCATCGTGCATGTTACGCCGCGGAGCGAGCCGGTTGTCGGCTGCGATGCAGCCGTGCTGGAAAAAGTGACGGCGGCTGCATTTGGTCAACGGCGCAAGATGCTGCGCTCCAGTCTCAAGGCACTGGGCGGCGATCCCGTTGCCCTGATCACCGAAGCCGGCCTGGAGCCGACCATGCGTGCTGAAGAGGTCGATGTGGCCGGTTTCTGCAGGCTGGCACAAGCCGCTTCCCCCTGAAGCAGGCAAGCCGGTCCCTCAAGCCAGTCAACCGACGTGCATTACAGATGCTTTCGCAGACGTTTGACAAAAGTATCAAGACCAACGCGGCGGTGACGGCGCAATCGCTCGGCGTCCAGTATTGCACTGATGGACCGATCGCACTGGTTCAGATCATCATTGATCAGGACATAATCATACTCTGCCCAGTGACTGATTTCGTTGGAGGCTTCGGCCATGCGTTTGGCCACTACAGATGCTGTGTCCTGGGCTCGGCGCACCAGCCGGTCACGCAGTTCCTCCGCCGACGGCGGCAGGATGAACACCCGCACAAGGTCGTCGGTCATGCGCGCATGTATCTGCTGCGTGCCCTGCCAGTCGATATCAAACAGCACGTCCCTGCCATCCGCCAGCCACTCCTGGACAGGCTTGATGGGCGTGCCGTAGCCATTGCCGAACACTTCCGCATATTCCAGCAACTCGCCGGCCCTGACCATCTCGTCAAATTGCTCGCGGGAGATGAAATGATAGTCCTTGCCGTCGGTTTCTCCCGGCCGCGGTTTTCGCGTTGTAACTGAAACCGACATGACCATGTCCGGTTCACGCGCCAGCAACTGCCTCGATAATGTGGTCTTGCCTGCGCCTGACGGTGACGACAGCACGAACAACAGGCCGCGCCGGGCGATGGCTGACGATTTGCCTGACTTACTCAATGTTTTGCACCTGTTCGCGAAGCTGATCGATCACGGTCTTCAGTTCAAGCCCGATATGGGTCAATGACGTGTCGGTGGATTTTGAGCACAAGGTGTTGGCTTCGCGATTGAATTCCTGCGCCAGGAAATCGAACTTGCGGCCAACCGGTCCATCAGCCAGCAGCAATTCCCGCGCAGCTGCAACATGGGCTACCAGGCGATCCAGTTCTTCCTGGATATCAGCCTTCGCGGCCGCCAGCATGGCTTCCTGATGCAACCGTTCCGGCTCGAGGGATGAGGCAGTTGCCACTATTCGTTCGACACTTGCAGCCAGCCGCGCCTGAATTGCATCCGGTGTGCGGGACGGATTGGAGATTGCCTGCGCCGTGAGGTCTTCGATCCGGTCCAGTTGACCGGAAACAATTGCCGCCAGGCGCTCTCCTTCTTCCAGGCGATTGGAGGCAAGCGCCCTGATTGCCTGCTCAGCCGCATCTATGAGAGCAGTGTCGCGCGCGGCCAATGCATCCTCATCAGGCTCTTCACTGGCATGTTCAATGACACCACGCATTGCCAGAATGGCATCAGTCGACGCCGGCAGTCCGCCATTGGCCTTCTCCACCGCGCGTACTGCGTCAATGGCTGCTGCAAGCGCGTCGGCGTTCACCCTGATGCTTGAGGCGGCTTCATCCTTTTCAAGGTGAAGGAACACCTGCACATTGCTTCGCTTCAGATGCCTGGCTGCGCTGGCGCGAATGGCCTGTTCGACAGCCTCTGTGCCGGTCGGAAGCCGCAAACGCACATCAAGCGACTTGCCGTTGACCGACCGCATCTCCCAATGAAAAGTCCACGGACCTGAACTTCCCTCACCGCGGCCAAAACCGGTCATGCTGGAAATAGTCATGTCAATTCGCCCCTCGCCCCGGCTCCGCCATACTGCAGACACCAGGACATCAAGAATCACTCCCCGGCAACACCTTACCGGCAGCCCGCCCGATATGCCATGCACGGATGCAAGCCTCTTGCGTCACTGACGTTGCGGCTTGTTTTTAGGTATCGGGACGCTTCGCCCTGCAATTTCGACCAGACGAAAGTTACCTGATCGCTGCTCAGCGCTGTCCGGTTGCGCCGGCGCCGGCACCGGAACAGATGCTGCCGAGCTCTCGGATGCCTGGCTTTCGGTTTCCTGTGCCGATGCTGGAGGTTGTTCTTCAACCACCGGCTGTTGAGTGGCTTCTTCGGTGGCCGCCTGTTGCGCGGCTTCCTGTTGCTCGGCTTCCTGCTGTTCGGCTTCCTGTTGTTCGGCTTCTTGTTGCTCGCGCTGGTCGCGGAGCCAACTGCGCCATTTTCTCACGTTTGCATTGTGCTCAGCCAGCGTCTTCGCAAACACATGCCCGCCTGTGCCGTCCGCCACAAAATACAGATGCTCGGTCTCAACCGGATTGAGAACCGCTTCGATGGCGGCCCGGCCGGGATTGGCAATCGGGGTCGGCGGCAGACCGTCAATCTGATAGGTGTTGTAATCAGTCTTCTCGCGAATGTCGCTGCGCCTGATGGGCCGGTCGAGTTTACCCTTGCCCCTGGTGATACCGTATATGATGGTTGGATCCGACTGCAGCCTCATCCCCCTTCGCAACCGGTTCACGAAAACGGCAGCGACCTGGGCCCGTTCGTCGGCCTGACCGGTTTCCTTCTCGACAATTGATGCCAGTATCAGCGCCTGCTCCGGCGTCTTGAGCGGAAGCCCTTCAGCCCGGTCCGGCCAAAGCTTTTCGATCAGCTTTTTCTGCGCCGCGCCCATCTGATCAATGATCGACTGGCGTGTACCGCCGCGGTTGAACAGATAGGTATCGGGAAGCAGTTCGCCTTCTGCCGGCGGGTTTGTAATTTCACCGACAAGCAGTTCGTTTGCCTTCAGTCGTTCCATCACCTGCCATGACGTGAACCCTTCCGGCATTGAGACCTTGTAAAACAGCGTCCGGCCGCTTTTGATCTTGCGAAGCACATCGATCAGGGAACTGCCGGCGGCGAATTCATACTCACCTGCCTTGGGATCGACATCGAATGTGTAGCGCACGGCGGTAATGCCGAGCATCGTGATGATGGAACTGTCCACGACACCCTGCTCGTTCAGCCGCGTCGCGATGTCGATTGTTGAACTTCCTTTCGGAATGTTCACAACCTTGGCCTTGGCCAGGGGACCTTCGATGTTTGCAAAGAACCACAGCCCTCCCGCAGATACGCCAGCCACAAAGACCAGAGCGAAGAGCCAGCGAAACAAGCGGCCAATGAGGCTGCGCGAACGTTTCGGCCTGCGGTTGGGCAACACACTCATTCAGGTTTGCATCCCTGTTTTCTGATTCGGAGCAATCCGGGCGCAGACAAACCTGCAAGGATTGCTACAATTCTCCGAGATTGATCAGGCAGACAGCTTCGGGTTGCAACAACCAAAAGCCATCTCGATCCCGCTCCTTGTTCCTCAGGCGCAGGACGTCAGTTGTCCACGCGACGGAAAATCAAGGAAGCGTTGGTGCCACCAAAACCAAATGAATTCGACAGAACTGTGTTGATTTCCTTTTTTCGCGCCGTGTGCGGCACCAGGTCAATCGCGGTTTCGACAGATGGGTTGTCCAGATTGAGCGTTGGCGGTGCCGTATTGTCGCGCATGGCGAGGATGGAGAAAATCGCTTCAATGGCCCCTGCCGCTCCAAGCAGGTGCCCGGTTGCAGACTTCGTCGACGACATGCACAACTTGTCCGCCTGATTGCCCAGAAGCCGTTCGACGGCTTTCAATTCGATCTCGTCGCCCATCGGTGTAGAGGTACCGTGAGCATTTACATAGTCGAGATCTGAAGCCGAAATACCGGCCCTTTTCAGCGCAGCTGTCATACAGCGAAAGGCGCCGTCTCCATCTGCCGCCGGTGCCGTGATGTGAAAGGCGTCACCCGACATGCCGTAACCCACCACCTCGGCATAGATCGTCGCGCCGCGGGCCTTTGCATGCTCATACTCCTCCAGCACCACAACGCCTGAACCTTCGCCCATGACGAACCCATCGCGGTCCTTGTCATAAGGACGTGATGCCTTTTCCGGGGTGTCGTTGAAGTGGGTTGAAAGCGCCTTGCAGGCCTGAAACCCCGCATAACCAATACGGCTGATGGCCGCCTCGGCGCCGCCCGCGATCATCACGTCGGCATCGTCCAGCGCCACGATTCGCGCAGCATCGCCGATGGCATGAGCGCCTGTCGAACAAGCGGTTACAACCGAATGATTTGGTCCCTTGAACCCGAATTCAATTGATACAAGGCCCGACACCAGGTTGATGAGAGAGCCTGGAATAAAGAACGGGCTGACACGGCGAGGCCCCTTTTCGGCGAGCAGATGGGTCGTTGCTTCAATGGATGGCAGGCCGCCGATGCCGGAGCCAATCAGAACGCCGGTGCGCCAGTGATCCTCGTCTGTCTCGGGCTTCCAGCCGGAATTGGCGACCGCCATTTTTGCAGCTGAATAACCGTACTTGATGAAGGTATCGTAGCGGCGCTGCTCTTTCGGCTCCATCCAGTCGTCACAGTTAAAGGTACCGTCTGAGCCATCACCGGTTTTCACCTCACAGCCGACCTGACAGGCCATGTCAGACACATCCATGCGGGTCACCCGGGTCGCACCCGACTTCCCGGCCAGCAGATTGGCCCAGCTGTCATCCACATTGGCGCCGACCGGCGACACCATGCCAATACCTGTGACTACAACTCTGCGCATGAAAACACTCCCCGGATCAGGACGACCGCTTTTTTCTCCGCACCGGCAATCAATGCCAGTGATCGGCATTCAACAAATACGGCGGCAGTGTTTTGCACTGCCACCGTATTCAAACCCATAACTGATACCGTGCACCGACACCCGGCATACGGCATGACCTGATCAAATCAGGCTGCATTCTTCTCGATGAAACCAACAGCGTCACCAACGGTCTGGATGGTTTCTGCCGCATCGTCAGGAATCTCAATTCCGAACTCTTCTTCAAACGCCATTACCAACTCAACGGTATCCAGGCTGTCTGCGCCGAGATCATCGATAAAGCTGGCTTCTTTTGCCACTTTGTCGGCTTCTACACCGAGGTGCTCAACGACAATCTTTTTGACCCGATCAGCAACATCACTCATTTCAATATAACCCTCGTTAAGTTGATCCGGCGTTCGAGATTGCCCCGCACCTTGCGGGAACCGAATCCGGTTCAGTAAAATTTCCAGTGGGTAAGCCTTTGTTTATACCGGATTTTCAGCCCGAAAGGCTGAGCATTCCCACATCTACAACGCGCCTATTATCACACATTTACCCACTACTCCAAGCCCGAAAACCGAAACAATGCGCGGTTGTGGACGACGTACGCAGCGGATCACAACATGGCCATCCCGCCATTGATGTGCAAGGTCTGACCTGTGACATAGGCTGCTTCTTCACTGGCCAGGTAGGCCGCCCCTGCGGCAATTTCGTCCGTATGCCCCAAACGACCGGCCGGAACCGAAGCAAGAATTGCCTCTTTCTGCTTGTCGTCAAGCTCATCCGTCATTGCAGTCTCGATGAAACCCGGCGCAATGCAGTTGACCGTAATGTTGCGTGAGGCCAGTTCCTGAGCGAGAGATTTCGACATGCCGATCATGCCGGCCTTGGACGCGGCGTAGTTGGCCTGGCCGGCATTGCCGGTCACGCCTACTACCGATGTTATGTTGATTACCCTGCCCCAGCGCTGCTTCATCATTGTGCGCATGCAGTTCTTCGTAAGCGTAAACGCAGCGGTCAGATTGACGTCCAGCACGGCTTGCCAGTCTTCGCGTTTCATGCGCATGGCCAGGTTGTCACGGGTGATGCCTGCATTGTTGACCAGGATGTCGAGGCCATCCATGGCGTCCTGGGCAGCCGGGATCAGTTTGTCGACATCATCGGGATCAGACAAATTACAGGTCACGGCATGAGCGCGAGTTTCGAGACCTGCCCTGACCTCTTCCAGAACGGCGGCACGAGTGCCCGACAGGGCAACAGTCGCGCCGTTGGCATGCAATGCCTTTGCGATGGCAGCACCAATTCCCCCGGTCGCGCCGGTAACAAGGGCCTTCTTGCCGGTGAGGTCAAACATGTTCATCTCTCCTGATTGTAGCGGCGGACGGGTTCTAGGCGTTCAAGTGCTGGACGACTGCCTCGATGTCCAAGACAGATGTTGTGGCCATGCAGGTAGCGTCTGATGCCATGCGTCTGGCCATTCCCGTCAACACCTTGCCGGCACCGACTTCGACAAATCCTGTAACCCCGTTATCGACCATCCACGAAACCGATTCACGCCAGCGCACGGTGCCGGTTACCTGGGCAACGAGATTGTCGCGGATCTGGCTTGTATCACTGACGGCGCCGGCAACCACATTGGCCACCAGCGGCACAGCAGGTGCAACCATGTCAACATCTGCAAGTGCACCGGCCATGACGTCCGCAGCCGGCTGCATCAGCGCACAATGGAACGGCGCAGATACCGGCAGCAGCATGGCACGCTTGGCGCCATGGGCCTTGGCAATATCGACAGCGCGTTCAACTGCAGCTTTCGATCCGGATACGACGACCTGGCCCGGCGCATTGTCGTTTGCCGCCTGACATACCTCGCCCTGGGCTGCTTCTTCGGCCACTTTCACGGCAGTTTCAAAATCAAGCCCCAGCAGGGCCGCCATGGCCCCGGTACCGACCGGCGTTGCCGCCTGCATGGCTTCACCACGTGTCCGCAGCAACCTTGCAGTGTCCGCCACAGAAAAGGTTCCCGCAGCGGCCAGTGCCGAGTATTCACCCAGCGAGTGCCCGGCCACGTAGCCCGCCTTGCCTGCGACTGTGACGCCAAATTCGTCCTGCAGGACAGCCATAACAGCCATGGAGACCGCCATCAGGGCCGGTTGGGCATTCTGGGTGAGTGTGAGTGTTTCGGCAGGGCCGTCCCACATGACCGCCGACAGTTTTTCACCAAGCGCCTCGTCGACCTCGTCGAAAACCGCACGCGCGGCGGGAAACGCATCTGCAAGCTCCCTGCCCATGCCCACGGCCTGCGATCCCTGGCCCGGAAATGTAAATGCAACAGTCACGTCAGCGGTCTCCAGTCAGATGATATTGCCAATAAGATGTAGCGGGCTTGCAGCATGGCGGGCCATGTATTGTCAAGCAGGCAAGCTTGTGCCAGCGTCCCGGCCCAACCTTCACAGCAGATGAGCCTCATGTTTACAGCAGACCAGATTGCCGACGCGCGCACCATCATCCATGAGGCGATGCCGCCAACACCACAATATGCCTGGCCTCTTCTGCAGGCCGAACTGGGCATCGAAACCTGGGTCAAGCATGAAAACCACACGCCCACCGGCGCGTTCAAGGTGCGCGGCGGGCTCGTGCATATGCGAAAACGCGCCGAACGCGGCGAAACCAACGGCGTGATCACCGCAACCCGGGGCAATCACGGTCAGTCGATCCCCTATGCGGCTTCCCGCAATGGAGTGAATGCCACGATCGTAGTGCCGCATGGCAACTCGGTCGAGAAGAACGCGGCGATCCGGGCACTGGGCGCAGAACTGGTTGAGACGGGTGCGGACTTTGATGAAGCACGTGTCACCTGCATGCAGATGGCAGAAGACCGAGGGCTGGACATGGTGCCCTCGTTTCATCGCGAACTGGTGCTCGGGGTGTCAACCTACGCCCATGAACTGTTCGAGGCTGCCGGTGAGCTGGATGCGGTCTATGTCCCCATTGGCATGGGGTCAGGTTGTTGCGGCGTTATCTCGGCGCGAGATCATCTGGGCCTGAAAACCAGGGTGATCGCCGTGGTGTCCGAAAATGCCAACTGCTACAAACTGTCGGTCGAGGCCGGTCGGGCGGTTGAAACCAACTCGGCAGATACGTTTGCCGACGGCATGGCGGTGCGGGTGCCTCACCCGGACGCACTTGAGATCATTTCAAAAGGTGTCGATGACATTGTGGAAGTGTCGGATGACCAGGTGGCCGACGCGATCAGGCTGTATTATCGCGCCACCCACAATGTTGCAGAAGGTGCCGGTGCCGCGCCGCTGGCCGGTCTGTTGGCACAACGCGACAAGATGGCCGGCAAGCGGGTCGGCATCATATTGTGTGGCGGCAATATAGATACCGGCAAGATGGCGGAAGTGCTCGACGGCAAGACGCCTGCCCCGTGAAGCCGTTTGGCCTTGCAAAGTGGGGAAATTACCGTATAAAGCGCCCGTTCTTGAGCGGTTTTCCGGTCGGGGGCTGAACGGAAGGTCATGTTCGTTACCTGGGCATGACAGGGTTTGAAAACCCGCCTTCCCGTGTCCCTGCTCTTTCGAGGAACCGGTGTCTCGAGCCTTTCTTTCCGATGGGCTCGGGGGAGGCTATGCGCCGGAAAGTTTGTTTGAGAACAAGACTTTGGATCAAAAAGAAAGGCTTTGACTATGCCATTGTATGAGCATGTGTTCATGGCGCGTCAGGATATTTCCACCGCGCAGATGGACGCACTAACAGATCAGTTCAAGACCGTTATCACCGATAATGGCGGCACAATCGGGCGCTCCGAATATTGGGGCCTGAAGCCGCTTACCTATCGTATTCGCAAGAATCGCAAGGCGCATTACGCGCTGATGAACCTTGATGCGCCGGCTACCGCAGTTGCTGAAATGGAGCGGCAGATGGGTCTCAATGAAGACGTCATCCGCTTCATGACCATCCGTGTAGAAGAACATGAAGAAGATCCTTCGGTGCAGATGCGCGCCGGTCGCGAGCGCAGTGATCGTCCAGGCGGCGATCGCGGTGACAGGGGTCCCCGCACCCCGCGTCCGCCACGTGATGATGCGCCCAAAGCAGAAGGAGCCAGCTAATGTCAGGTGCACGCAGACCATTCTTCCGCCGCCGCAAGAGCTGCCCGTTCACGGGCGACAACGCGCCGAAGATCGACTACAAGGATTCACGGCTTCTGTCGCGCTACATCTCGGAGCGTGGCAAGATCGTGCCAAGCCGCATCACGGCCGTTTCTGCAAAGAAGCAGCGTGAACTGGCCAAGGCGATCAAGCGCGCACGGTTCCTGGGCCTTCTGCCCTACGTCGTGAAGTAAGAAAGATGTTTCCCCTGATCGGGTATTTCAGCCCGGTCAGGGATCACTCGATATTAACCGGTTGGGGCAGGCCTTTGAATTTGCCTCTAACCCATCGCAAGATGCGGGACAGCCCAGATGACGAACAACTGGATTGCAATAGGCGTTATCGCCGGATTGACGGCCGGATTGCTGCAGGCAGGCGGCAGCTCGGGCAATGCGATCGGCCTGATGATGATCTATCTGGCGTCTTTTCCGCTTTTCGTTGCAGGTCTGGGCTGGGGCGCCATAACCGCGGCACTCGGTGCGCTGGTGATGGTTGTTGGCTACCTCATGGCGTTTGGCTGGAAGGCGGCATTCTTTGTCGCGTTGAGCGCCGGTATTGCCCCGGTGGTCCTCAGCCACCTGGCACTGCAGAACAGGCCAGCGTCAGTTGCCCCGTCCGATGAAGGCGAAGTCTCCGATACAGATATCGCCTGGTATCCCGAAGGCCGTCTCGTCGTTTGGACAGCCATTGCAAGTGCCATCCTGAGCGTCTTTGTCATTCTCGCATTGGGACCCGACGTCGATACGTTCCGCGCAACTGCAGGACAGGCTCTGCAGCCGCTTTTTGACGAAATGGCCAAGCAGCCCAATGCGCCGCCGAGTGACCAGGTCGAGCAGATCAGGTCATTTGTCGTACTGATGCTGCCAGCCGCACTGAGCGTTGTGTGGTGCATTTCGACAATGGTGAACATGTATCTGGCCGGTAGTGTCCTGCGCAGAACCGGCGCCGGTCTGCGGCCATGGGCACCGTTCGGTCAAATGGCGTTTCCACGCTGGGCCATCTGGCTGTTGTCGGCATCCGCTGTCGCAACCTTCCTGCCCGGCACGCTGGGTGCAATTGCGTGGGTGTTCACGGCGGCCTTGATGCTGGCCTATGCAATTCTGGGCCTGTCCGTCATGCACGGCCTGCTTGAAAATCACCCCATGCGCGCCTTTCTGCTTGGTCTGTTCTACCTGTCCATGCTGTTTCTGTCGGCCATCGCCATTGTCCCGCTGATCATGCTCGCCATGTTCGACCAGAGTTTCAATATACGCAAACGTAACAAACCGCCTGACTAAGGGCTGATATTTTTCAATTCCAACATCGAAATCACTGAATAAATGAAGGAGTAATACATCATGCAAGTCATTCTGCTGGAGAGGGTCGAAAAGCTCGGCGCCATGGGTGATACGGTCCGTGT
This sequence comes from uncultured Anderseniella sp., assembly GCA_947488295.1. Lineage (GTDB taxonomy): Bacteria > Pseudomonadota > Alphaproteobacteria > Rhizobiales > Aestuariivirgaceae > Anderseniella. The sequence continues at coordinate 77,229 of CANKYU010000006.1, read as the reverse complement.
CAAGGACGGTTATGCCCGCAACTTCCTGCTGCCGCGCGGCAAGGCGCTGCGCGCGTCAGCAAAGAACATGGAAAAATTCGAAGCCCAGCGCGCGGAGCTTGAAGTCAAGAACGCCGCTGCGGTTGAAGCGGCCAAGACCGATTCGGAAAAACTCGATGGTTCAAGCTTCGTGCTGATCCGCCAGGCCGGGGAATCCGGTCAGCTGTATGGTTCGGTTTCAACCCGCGATATTGCAGCTGCAGCCAGCGAAACCGGCGTCAGCGTCACCCGCAACCACGTGGTGTTGCCTGACCCGATCAAGACAATCGGCTTATACGATGTACGCATTGCCCTGCATGGCGAGGTATCCTCAACCGTACAGATCAACGTGGCCCGTACCCAGGATGAAGCCGAAGCCCAGGCACGCGGTGAAGACCTGACCGGAAATGCGGATGAGCGTGATGAAATCCGCCGCGCGGCTGAGGAACTGTTCGAACAGGCTGAAGCAGACGCTGCCGCTGAAGAGGAAGCCGAAGACGCTGCTGACGAAACAGCAGAAACTTCCGCTGAAACCGAAGCAGAAAAAACCGACGAGTAACACGCGTCCGCAACTCGTGAAAAAAGCCGGGTTACCCCGGAAAATCAGCCGCCTGTGCAATGCAACAGGCGGCTTTTTTGCAACTAAACCTGACCCTGGGGAAATTGACCGGGAGCAAAGTGTCTGCAAAAATTGCCGGTATTGTTGAGACCGGGACGCAATGGATCGAGGGATCGAACCGATGCAGACTTTGCTCAAGCAGATGCTGGGCCATTTGGTGCAACATGGAAACCTGACCGTTTTCATGCCGGATGGCAGCGAGACTTCTTATGGTGACGGCACCGGCAAACCCGCTGGCTTCCGGATCCACGATCAGGCGACAGTGTTGCACCTGCTCATAGATCCTGATCTTTATCTGGGTGAGGCCTATACCAGTGGCCAGCTGACCGTAACTGACGGCAGCATATACGACGTGCTGAAACTGCTGATGGCCAATCTGGAAACCGCCAGAACACCGGTTCCGGTGCGGATACCCTACGCCATTCGCAAGCGCCTGAAGCGGTTGCAGCAGGACAACAGGATTGGCCGGGCGCGCAACAATGTGGCGCACCACTATGACCTGTCGGGTGATCTGTATGACCTCTTCCTGGACAATGACCGGCAATATTCCTGCGCCTATTTCGAAAAAACCGGGCAAAGCCTCGAACAGGCGCAGCTTTCGAAAAAACGCCACCTTGCTGCGAAGCTGGTGATTGAACCCGGCATGAAGGTGCTCGACATCGGGTCCGGCTGGGGAGGGCTTGGGCTGTATCTTGCACAAGTGGCAGGAGCACAGGTCAAAGGCGTTACCCTGTCTGAAGAACAGCACAAGGTATCCAGCCGGCGGGCTCGCAAGGCCGGACTGGACAGTGAGGTCAGCTTTGACCTGAAAGACTACCGGGAGCTGGACGGCAAGTTTGACCGGATCGTTTCAGTCGGCATGTTTGAGCATGTCGGGGTCAGACATTACAGCGAGCTGTTCGGTAAGGTCCGGGACCTGCTGGCGCCTGACGGGGTTTTCGTTCTGCATTCCATAGGGCGCGCCGGCGGACCTGGCGCTACGAGTGCGTGGATACAGAAATACATTTTCCCGGGCGGTTATTGCCCTGCTTTGTCGGAAGTTGTGCCGGAAGTCGAAAGAAGCGGCCTGTACATGACTGACGTGGAGATACTGAGGCTTCATTACGCGCGGACGCTGGCTGAATGGCGCAAGCGGTTTCAGGACCACAGGCATCAGGCGGTGGCGCTGTATGACGAGGAGTTCGCGCGGATGTGGGAATTCTACCTCGCCTCATCGGAACTGAGCTTCCGCTATCTCGGTCTCAACAATTTCCAGCTGCAGGCGGCAGGCAATCAACATGCCCTGCCCCTGACCCGGGATTACATTGCCAGTGAAGAAGGCCGCCTGCGGTCGATTGAAGGCCGGGTTTACAACAGGCGCCGGCCGGCAGGCCGCCCAAAACAGGTTGTGAAGGCATCATCTGCCGAATCGCGGCATTATCCACAGATAAGCAAGCAATAGTGGAAAGGTCGGCGCCACGGTGGATTGGGCCTCGCGGCAACCCGCCGGGCGCGCTATCAACAAGGTCATGGAATCAGTTCTCAAACTCAGTCAGGATGGCAGCGACCCATCCGACGCGGAAGAATATCGCTCCGCACCGCACAATCTGGAGGCGGAAATGGCCCTGCTGGGCGCCATTCTGGTCAACAATGAAGCGTGTGACCGGGTTTCCAACTTTCTGCAGCCGGAACATTTCCACGAAGGCGTGCACGCACGTATCTACGAGGCAGCGGCCACCCGAATTCGCAGCGGCCAGCTGGCGTCGCCGGTAACACTGAAATCCTTCTTTGAGCAGGATGAAACCCTGCAGGACATCGGCGGGCCGGCTTACCTGGCCCGGCTGGCAGCATCCGCAACAACAATCATCAACACCGAGGACTACGGCCGCACGATCTACGAACTGGCGCAGCGCCGCGCGCTGATCGGGATTGGCTCTGAGATCGTCAACAACAGCTTTGACACCCCGGTGGACAAAACTTCCCGGCAGCTGATTGAAGAGGCTGAACAGCAGCTTTTCGAAATTGCCGAATCGGAGAAGTACGGCCAGGGGTTCCAGCCGTTCGGAACCGCCCTGACAGAAGCCATCGACATGGCTGCGGCTGCCTATCAGCGCGATGGCGGTTTGTCGGGAATATCGACCGGTCTGAAAGACCTGGATGAAAAGCTCGGCGGTTTGCAGGCGTCCGACCTTCTGGTGCTTGCCGGTCGCCCCGCCATGGGCAAGACATCGCTTGCCACCAATCTCGCCTACAATGTTGCTGCAGCCTATCAGGCCGAACACAATGCCGATGGCACCATGAATGTGAAAAATGGCGGTATCGTCGCGTTCTTCTCGCTGGAGATGTCCGGAGAACAACTAGCCACCCGTATTGTCTCTGAACAGGCTGAGATTTCATCGGAACGCATCAGGCGGGGTAAAATCACGCCGGACGAGTTTGATCGCCTTGTGGAAGCAAGCCAGCGGCTGTCAGCGATGCCGCTTTACATCGACGCAACCGGCGGTCTGAACATCGCCCAGCTTGCCGCCCGGGCGCGCCGCCTGAAGCGGCAGCGTGGCACTCTGGGCCTGATTGTCGTTGATTACCTGCAGCTTCTGGCAGGTTCAGCCCGCAGGGCATCGGAAAGCCGTGTTCAGGAAGTTACCGAAATCACCACTGGTCTCAAGGCATTGGCCAAGGAACTTAATGTGCCGATCCTGGCGCTGTCGCAGCTTTCACGGCAAGTGGAAAACCGTGAAGACAAGCGCCCGCAACTGGCTGACCTTCGTGAATCGGGCTCGATCGAGCAGGACGCGGATGTGGTCATGTTCATTTATCGCGAGGAGTACTATCTGGGCCGGGACGAACCCAAGCCCAACACTGACGAACACCTGCAATGGCAGGAGCGGATGGACGGCGTCGTTGGGGTTGCTGATGTGATCATCGGCAAACAGCGCCATGGTCCCACAGGTACCGTGTCACTGCACTTTGACGCGAACCTGACCCGGTTTGAGAACCTGGTGCGTCCCGGGTACACACCAGACATCCGCGAATAACCCGTTTATGAGCGTCCCACCTGAACTGGCCGGCGCCACGCTGACCATCGATCTTGCCGCGCTGGTTGAGAACTGGCGCACGATCTCCCGGCAGGTATCGCCTGCTGAATGTGGCGCAACCATCAAGGCCGATGGCTATGGCTGCGGAGCATGCGAGGTTGCCAGGGCCTTGTGGGAGGCAGGCTGCAGAACGTTTTTCGTTGCCCTGCCCATGGAAGGCAAACAGGTGCGTGATGCCCTGCCCCAAGCGATCATCTATGTTCTCGACGGACTGCTTGCCGGCCAGGCCGATTTCTACATTGCCCATGACCTGCGTCCGAGCCTGGTGAGCCCGGAAGACCTGGGCGAATGGGCAGATGCAGCTGACGGCAATCACAAAGCCGCAGTCCACGTGGATACCGGGATCAACCGGCTCGGTTTCGACCGGGCTCAGGCAGAAACCCTTGCGGGCGACAAAGAGCTGATGAGACGTGCCGGGCTGTGTCTGCTGATGAGCCACCTGGCCAGCGGCGATGACGAGACCAACCCTTCCAATGCAGACCAGCGCGACCGGTTCAACGCCTTGCGCAACCTGTTTCCCGGCCTGCCTGCTTCACTTGCAAATGCGCCCGGCACATTTCTCGGGCCGGCGTTTGCCCATGACCTGGCGCGCCCCGGCGTGGCCCTTTACGGCGGCAATCCGCTGACCGGCAAGCCGAACCCGATGCAACCGGTGGTTTCCCTCACCGCTCCCATATTGCAGGTCCGTGATGTTGCTGCCGGAGATGGCGTCGGGTATGGCGCGACCTGGCGGGCGGAGCGGCCGTCACGCATTGCCATTGTCGGGGTTGGTTATGCCGACGGTCTGTTGCGGGCCATGTCCTGGCCTGCGCTGCAGGACGGACCCGCAAAGGTCAGTATTGCAGGACAACCGGCCCCGATTGTCGGCCGGGTGTCCATGGACATGATCACCATAGATGTTACCGGCACGGATCGCGACCATGCTTGCCGCGGCACGAGCGTCGAACTGCTTGGTCCGACAATCAGTGTTGATGACTGGGCACGCTGGTCGGGCACCCTGTCTTATGAAATTCTGACATCTCTTGGCAGACGCTACGCAAAAGTGTACTCGTCTTGAGTGCATTTTGCGGGAAATGCATCGATATGAGGGCACGACGACCAACGGCATCAAGAGGCAGCGTTTACCGGTGACTTTTCTGGCTACCATCGGCAGTTTCATTTTTTCCATGTTTGCAGAGGTCGGACGCGTGTCGATTTTTGCACGCGATGCAGTGATACGCGGGCTGTTGCCGCCCTGGTATTTTCGCCAGTTGCTCGAACAGATTATCCGCATTGGCTACAATTCCCTGCCTGTCGTCGGGCTGACCGCTTTCTTCACCGGCGGCGCGCTGGCGCTGCAGATTTACATTGGCGGCACGCGCTACAATGCAGAGAACCTGGTATCGTCCATTGTGGCGCTGGGCATCACCCGCGAACTTGGGCCGGTCATGGCCGGCCTGATGGTGACCGGCCGGGTGGCGGCGGCAATCGCCGCTGAACTCGGCACCATGCGCGTGACCGAACAGATCGACGCACTGACCACCCTGTCGACCAATCCGTTCAAATATCTCGTTGGCCCGCGCATTCTGGCAGCGGTGATCACAATGCCCATACTGGTCGGCATTGCCGACATTATCGGCATCTTCGGCGGCTTTGTGGTCGGCACGTCGTCACTCGGCTTCAATTATGCGGCCTACATCAAGAACACCACCGACTTCGTGCAGGTTGCCGACGTAACCTCGGGCCTGATCAAGGCTGCCGTGTTCGGCTTCATCATCGCGCTGATGGGGTGTTATCACGGTTTCAACTCCAAGGGTGGTGCACAGGGCGTCGGCAAAGCGACAACCAATGCTGTTGTGTCCGGTTCGATTTTGATCCTGGCAGCAAACTATGCACTGACGTCGCTGCTGTTTTCCGAGTGAGGCAGGTGATGCCTGAGCCGCACATCATACTCGAAAATGTCCACAAGTCGTTCGGCAGCAAACACGTGCTGAAGGGCGTCAATGTGGGGGTTGGCAAGGGACGGTCACTGGTGGTGATCGGCGGATCAGGCTCCGGCAAGTCGGTGACCCTGAAGTGTATTCTGGGCCTGCTGCACCCGGAAAGGGGTTCGATCCGCGTGGGCGGCCAGGAAGTCATCGGGCTGGAAGGGTCGGCGCTGGACCAGATGATGGGCCGATTCGGCATGGTGTTTCAGGGAGCGGCGCTGTTTGACAGCCTGAGCGTCTGGCGCAATGTGGCCTTCGGGCTTATCCAGGGCCGGAAAATGAAGCCGTCGGAGGCGCGCGCCATCGCAATCGATAAACTGGCGGAAGTAGGCCTGGGTGCGGAGCTGGCCGACATTTCGCCGGCGGAACTGTCAGGTGGCATGCGCAAACGCGTTGGGCTGGCACGCGCCATTGCTCCGGAACCGGAAATCATCTTCTTCGACGAGCCGACCACCGGCCTGGACCCGATCATGGGCGACGTCATCAACAACCTGATTGTAGACAGCGTGAAGCGCCTGGGCGCCACAACCATCACCATCACCCACGACATGGCGTCCGCCCGCAAGATCGGTGACGACATCGCCATGATCTACAAGGGCAAGATCGTCTGGTGCGGCCCGGCAGACGAAATAGACCAGAGCAACAATGCTTACGTGGACCAGTTCATCCATGGCCGCGAAGAAGGCCCGATCGAGATTGAGTTGTGAACAAGCCGCGCCGATTGCTTCACAGTCGGGATGAACTTGCCGGATGGGCTCCTGAGTTGGCGCCAAGGTTTGAAACAACAGCCAGCGCCAACAATGCAAGTGCGCCTGCCGGCAATGCGCCCGCCCCAAAGGCTGCATAGAGCAAGCTGGCCGCTGTTGAACCTGCCGCAATGCCAATGTAGCTGGCAGATGTATTCAGAGCGAGCGCCAGACCGTGAAACCTTACAGGAACAACTGTTGTCAGTCTTGACTGTTGAGGCGCAGTGAACAATGTGCCGCAAAAGGCGCAACCGGCAAGCAAAGAACAGGCAAAAACCGGACCCAGATCAACAAGAAGTAAGGCTATCATCAAGCCGAGCCCTGCAAGACTGAACCAGATCACCGCCGGAACCCCCACACGATCCGCCCAAATTCCGGAAACCATATTGCCGGCAACTCCTGCTATGCCGAAGAAAAGCATTGCAAGGGGCAAGGCATTCGATGCCAGGCCAAAATCCTCGACCAGAAGTGCCGCCATTACGGCGTAGATCGTGAATTGTGTCCCCAGAACGCCAGCGTTGGTTGCCAGAATCGCAATGGCAGCAATCCTGGTCGAGCGTTGCAGGGACACCTTACCATCGTGATCTGCAACATTGCCCTGCCTCAACGACCTGAAGCAGACCATGACAATCGCCAGAGCAATCAGGGTCAGACAGGCAATTGCCGCCATTGTGCCGCGCCATCCCAGCGTAATGCCCAGCCATGTCCCAAGAGGCACTCCAACAACACTGGCGAGTGTAAAGCCTGCAAAGACGATCGCCAGAGCATGTGTCTTGTAGCCGGGTGAACTTAAGCGGACAGCCAAAGCAGCACTGGCGGGTGCTATCAGCGCGCCGCCCAACGCCATGCACGCCCGCGCGCCTAAAAGTCCGGAATAGCCAGCTGCCAAAGACGCCCAAAGCAGCCCGGCAGCAAGCAACAACAAACCCGTACATACAAGTTTGAGTTGGGAGATGCGCCTGGCAAAAAACAACTGCGCCATTGGGGCCGAAACGGCGAATATGCCAGCGAAAACCGTCATGAGCCAACCGGCTGCACCTGGTGGAAGACTGAATGAGTTGGTTACCTCCTGACCAATACCCAATACTATCAGTGAGCTTGTTCCGACGGTGAACATACACAGTGACAAGGCCCAAAGCGCCGGTGCCGATTTCTCCAGCAAGTCTTGATCTTTGGTATCGCTCAAGCTTTATCTCCGATCGCGATCACGAAGGCTTTGTTGGTAGTCTTTTCAGAGAATTGCGGGATCGTGCCATTCTGAAATGTGCCCGCACACAGGGTTCAACCTATGTCGCATCAACAGCTTCAGTCGACCAATATGTCACCACGCATGCCAGCTCTTTCGACATGGATCGGCAGCACACGGCCGTACAATTGCCGGGTTCGTTCCGGGCTGCCAACCATGGCCGGTTCTTCAACAAAAGAATAAATCGCAACGTAGCGCCTGAGCGGTCCCGATAACGGGCAAACGCGATGCAGCGAATACCGACCCTTGAAAATCTGCAGATCACCCGGTTGCAGGACCAGTGTCTTGACCGTTGAGCTTTGTTCATCCAGCACCGCTTCCACGCCTGAATAGTTCTCATCATCCGGGGTTCGCACATTGGGGCAATATTCGAATTCCCCACCCTGCTCGGCATTCTGGATCGCCAGGGTTACGGTGAAATTGTTGGTATCGAAATGCCATGGGAATCCGGCGCCTTCCTCAGCGACATTTATGATGACATCAGCGAGCGGGTCGGCATATCGAAAGAAGCGGTCTTCGCCCAGTGCCTGCTGTACAAATGACGAAAACTGCGGCCACCCATAAATACTTCTGACTTGGCTCTCAGGCCCGAAATTATCTGCAGGAACAAACGAATTGGAGCGGTCAAAAAACCGTCTCAGCGGGTGATTGTCGGGATAGTCCGGATTGTCCGTGGTAAAATACACATTGGTCCGGTTGAACGAGCGATGCCCCTTATCGGCGACCCGGTCAGCTTCGTCTACCAGGTCCGCGATCCGGTCGGCCCGCACGAACCCCCTTAAAACGGCGCACCCGTCATCGCTCAGTTGAGCCTGTGTTTCTGCAAGCAAGGTTCGAAAACTGCCGCTTGACGGTGAATGAATGGGATATTTGTCCAGATCGACCAGGTCCAACACATCATTAGCCATGACACCACCTTGCTCAAAGCAGGTTCAAATCACGCAAGGCGATGAACGATCACCGCGTGTTCAGGAAATATTTCACGACTGGTTGAGTTGGCAAAGCGAAATCATCAGGACTGACACCATCGGCGCTGAGGCTGCCGAAACGATTTGGGAACAGGACGATTTTTGCAATAGCAATGCCCCGGACCAGAACTTCTTCCGATCCGGGGCACCGATACAGACCTTAAGTCTGGAGTGTTACTTCGGCAGGATCACGCTGTCGATGACGTGGATAACGCCGTTGTCTGCAGCAACGTCTGCCGTGACGACCTTGGCACCGTCGATCATGACGCCGGTGTCATTGGCGACAATCTTTGCTTCTGTGCCTTGCGCGGTCTTTGCCATGGTTTCCTTGCCTGCAATATCGGCAGCCATCACCTTGCCCGGTACAACATGGTAGGTGAGGATGCCAACCAGTTTCTCCTTGTTTTCAGGCTTCAGCAGGTCTTCCAAGGTGCCCGCCGGCAACTTGGCAAAAGCCTCATCGGTTGGCGCGAACACGGTAAATGGACCCTCGCCCTTGAGTGTGTCCACCAGGCCCGCGGCCTTAACTGCGGCCACCAGTGTATTGAATGAACCGGCTGCAACTGCAGTATCTACTATGTCCGCAGCCTTGGCGCTTACCACACCGAAGGCCAGAGTAGTTGCAACAGCGGTTGCTGTGAGAAGCGAGCGAAAACGTGTCATGTGAATAGTCCCTTGTATGTCTGAAAGGTTGAATTGTCCCAAGCATCTGGTTCAACGGGCATCTGCGCGCTGCGGATGCGGGCATTTCACTTTGCGAAAATCCAGGACCGGATAACGCCGATGTGACCGCAAGATGTGATCCGCCATTCAGCTGCCGCCATGCGCCGTAGTGCGGGGGGATCAAAAACCCGCTCGACATCGTTCTCTTTTTGTTCTATGGAGTGTCATGGGAAAGATCACACTGAGATTCGTCTGTCAGGGCTGTGGCGCTGCATACTCAAAATGGGCCGGACGCTGCGAGAACTGCGGCGACTGGAACTCGCTGACTGAAGATACATCGACGCAAGTGCCGGTTTCCGGCGCCAAGGGTGCCGCCATGCCGAAAGGCCGGGCAACGCGGCTGGTGGGGCTTGAAGGCGAAACGCCCATGCCAGAGCGCATCATGACCGGCATTGCCGAACTGGATCGGGTAGCCGGTGGCGGCTTTGTGCCGGGGTCAGGCATCCTGATCGGCGGCGATCCGGGGATCGGCAAGTCGACCCTTCTGACCCAGGCGCTGGCAAGCGTCGCCAATGCAGGCCACAAGGCGGTATATATTTCCGGCGAGGAAGCGATTGACCAGGTGCGGCTGCGGGCGCGCCGGCTGGGGATGGGCAAGTCCCCTGTCCTGCTGGCGGCGGAAACCAACGTCTCCGATATTCTGGCGACTTTGAGCGAAGGCGAACCGCCTGCCGTGGTGGTGATTGATTCCATCCAGACCCTGTGGTCTCCGGTGATTGAAAGTGCACCGGGCACCGTCTCGCAACTCCGCGCCGGGGCAGAAGCGCTGATCCGCTTTGCCAAGCAGAAAGGAGCGGCGGTTCTCCTCGTCGGGCACGTCACCAAGGACGGCCAGATTGCCGGACCAAAGGTGGTTGAACACATGGTGGACACGGTGCTGTATTTCGAAGGCGACCGGGGACATCAGTTCCGGATACTGCGCGCGGTTAAGAACCGTTTTGGCCCAACCGATGAAATTGGCGTGTTTGAGATGTCGGATGCCGGGCTGCTTGAAGTGGATAATCCGTCGCGGCTTTTCATGGGATCCGGCGAAACGCCGACACCGGGATCTGCCATCTTTGCCGGCATGGAAGGCACCAGGCCATTGCTTATGGAGGTTCAGGCACTGGTCTCGCCATCAGCGCTTGGCACACCGCGGCGCGCCGTGGTCGGCTGGGACCAGAATCGCCTGGCCATGGTGCTTGCGGTTCTGGAAGCCCATGGCGGGGTGAATGTCGGCCAGCAGGATGTCTATCTGAACGTTGCAGGCGGCATCCGCGTCAAGGAACCGGCGGCCGACATGGCGGTGGCGGCCGCGCTGGTATCATCGCTGACCGGCGCAGTGATACCGCCATCGTGCGCGCTGTTCGGTGAAATTGCACTGTCAGGCGCCCTGCGCCCGGTTGGCCAGAGCGATCAGCGCGCCAGGGAAGCTGCAAAGCTCGGACTGGAAACCGCCATTGTCGCGCACGGTGGCGAAATGAAACAGCGCGCCGCACCGGCTTTGCGCCAGATGGCCAGCGTGGCCGACCTTGTGGCCTATATTGCAGGGCTTCCCAAAGGCTAGGTTTTGCCACCCTTCATATAGGATCCGGCGGCAGAACCGGTGAACCTGTCGTGGAAAACCGGTTGTTCAGGAGACGTGTGGCCACAATCTTGAACCGCTGTGCGCCGATTATCCAATTTCCGATGTGTGTAACCACACTGTCACATTGATTTTGACAGGCTTCCATGTCACACAGACCCGAGTTGCTGAACAGTTGGCGGGTGTGTCTTGTAAGTGTGCATTGTGTGGACGTGCGTTTGCCGAATTGACCGCGCCGGCTTATGCCGGGGGAGTTTTTGAACATGTCATTCACCTGGCTCGATGTCGTACTGGTTTCAATCATGTTGATTTCCGGTTTTCTGGCAGTCATGCGAGGATTTTTCCGCGAAATAATGTCACTCGTGGCCTGGGGCGGCGCAGCAGGTGCGGCGGCACTGGTGCTTTCCGTTCCTGAATTGCGGCAGCAGGCCACTGATGTGCTGAAGCCTTACCTGGACAACAACGACACCTTGATCATCATCGCGATTGCCGGGATCGTTTTCCTGGTGACGCTGATAGTGCTGTCTATCATCACCGTGAAACTGTCCGATTCGCTGCTTGAGTCCGGCGCAGGCCCAATTGACCGGACACTTGGATTTCTCTACGGGCTGACGCGGGGTCTTGCCCTCATGGTGATCATGTTCACACTTTTCGTCTGGTATATCCCGCGCGAAAAGGTGCCGAATGAATTGCGTGATGCAGCCATGCTGCCGCTGGTTGAAAACTCGTCGTTTTTCCTTGTGGACACCATGCTGACCATTGGCTGGATGCAGCCGGCCCTTGCGGAAGACCTGAACGGCAAGATCAGGATTTCCGGCGGGTCGCGTGCAAACAGTGAATCGATCCGCGGTTCAACCGGCGAAGGCAATACCGGTTATCAGTCGAACCAGCGTAATACCCTCGACCAGATTATTGAAAGCACGCAAGGCCAGCAGTAAATGGTACAGTCTGCGGCCAGGGACCAGGATAAAGGCCACTAGAAGGCAGAGCATGATGACGGACGCTCACGACGGACTGACTTTCGAACTTGAAATGAACGGCGACAGCCTGCGTGAAGAATGCGGTGTGTTCGGCGTCTTCGGTCATGAAGATGCATCCGCCCTGACCGCACTTGGCCTGCATGCTCTGCAGCACCGTGGCCAGGAGGCATGCGGTATTGTGTCATACGACGGCAAGCGGTTTCACTCTGAACGCCGGATCGGGCTGGTCGGCGATGCCTTTTCCAAACCATCCACCATGAAGCGCCTGAAAGGCCGGCTGGCAGTTGGCCATAACCGGTATTCCACGACCGGCGAACAGGTGCTGCGCAATGTGCAGCCGATGTTCGCAGAACTTTCCACCGGCGGTTTTGCGGTTGCACACAATGGCAACATCACCAATGGCCTGGCCCTGCGCCGCTCGCTCATTGCCGATGGTGCGATCTGCCAGTCGACATCGGATACCGAAGCCGTGCTGCATCTGGTCGCCCGGTCACGCCAGCGGCATCTGGTGGACCGGTTCATCGATGCAATCAAGGCGTTGGAAGGCGCCTACTCGCTGGTCTGCATAACTCCAAAGAAAATGATCGGGGTGCGGGACCCGCTCGGCATCCGTCCGCTGGTTCTGGGAGAACTGAACGGTGCCTACATCTTGTCGAGTGAGACCTGCGCACTGGACATTATCGGTGCCCGCTTTGTGCGCGAAATTGAAAACGGCGAAGTTGTCGTCATCACCGAAGACGGCGTTCAGTCCATCAAGCCGTTCCCGCCACAACAGGCGCGGCCGTGTATTTTCGAGTATATCTACTTCTCGCGTCCCGACAGTGTTATCGGCGGCCGCTCGGTCTATCAGGTGCGCAAGGAGATGGGCCGCGAACTGGCACGCGAAGCAGGTGCGGACATCGACGTGGTGATCCCGGTTCCCGATTCCGGTGTTCCGGCAGCACTCGGCTACTCACAGGAAGCCGGTGTGCCGTTTGAACTCGGCATCATCCGGAATCACTATGTGGGGCGGACCTTCATTGAGCCTACACAGCAAATCCGGGCACTCGGCGTAAAACTGAAACACAATGCCAACCGGGCAGTGATCGAAGGCAAGCGCGTCATGCTGGTGGATGATTCCATTGTACGCGGCACAACATCGGTGAAGATCGTGCAGATGATGTTCGATGCCGGCGCGAAGGAAGTCCATATGGCCATCGCCTCGCCTCCCATCACCCACCCGGATTTTTACGGTATCGATACGCCGGAGCAGAAGGCCCTGCTCGCAGCAACCCACACAGTTGAGGAAATGAGCGAGTATATCGGTGTGCAGTCGCTGACATTCCTGTCGGTAGACGGTATCTACCGCGCAACCGGCTATGAAAAGCGCGATGCCGTGCGTCCGCAATTCACCGATCATTGCTTTACCGGAGACTACCCGACCGCGTTGACCGACTATAGCGACGGCGGCAACCCGCATCAGTTGTCTCTGCTGGCCGAAGCCGGTTGAACCGGGCTCGCCGGGTTTCACGTCCCATTTGAAGATCAGGAAGCGATCCATGGCAAAATCACTGGCTGGGCGCATTGCGCTTGTTACAGGCGCATCCAGGGGTATCGGGCGGGCCATTGCCCTGAGACTTGCGCGTGAAGGCGCCCATGTGATTGCCACCGCACGCACGGTGGGCGGGCTTGAAGAACTTGATGACGACATACAGGCAAGCGGAGGAAGCACCACACTGGTGCCGCTTGATATCAAGGACTTTGCCGGCATTGACCGGTTGGGCACCCCCATCGCGGAACGCTGGGGCAAGCTCGACATACTGGTCGGAAATGCGGGAATACTGGGGGCACTGACGCCGCTGCAGCATCTGAAGCCGGAAACTTTCGACGACCTGATGGCCATAAATGTAACGGCGAATTACCGGCTGATCCGGTCCCTGGAACCGCTGATCAGGGCGTCGGACGCCGGACGTGCCATCTTTGTGACCTCTGGTGCAGATCACAAGGCAACGGCCTACTGGGGCGGTTACGCGGCCTCAAAAGCAGCGCTGAACATGCTGGTGCGCACCTGGGCGGCGGAACTGGAGACAACCAACGCAACAGCAAACCTGCTGGACCCGGGCCCGGTTGCCACGCGACTGCGGCGCCAGGCAATGCCCGGTGAAGACCAGTCAACCCTGCCCACGCCGGAGCAGTTGGCGGACGCGATGATTTCGCTATGCTCCCCGGATGCAACCGGCAACGGTGGCATTCATGAATTCAGGAACGGCGTACTGACACAGCGGAGTTGAACCGATGAACATTGCACAAGCGCTGGCGGACGCGCGAACGCAAGGCAGCAAACTGAACACTTATCCAGGCGATGCGCCGCGGGATGAAGCCCATGCATTCGAGGTTCAATGTGATGCGGCGCGATTGACCGGGTGGACACAAACCGGCTGGAAGATCGGCTGCACCAGCAAGATGGCTCAGGAGATGTTGCGCGCAGACGGCCCCTTCCCTGGCCCGATCTATGCCGAGCGCACATATCCAGACGATGGCGACGTGCCGGTAAGCGAGGCAGCCATTCGCCTGGTTGAACCTGAAATTGCCTTTACCATGGCACGCGACCTTCCATCCGGGTCCACCGAACATTCTGCCGAAGATGTGCTCGCGGCAGCAGCATCGGTTCACCTGTCGCTGGAACTGGTCAACCGGCGGCTGCCGGGTGGCCTCGAAGACGGCAATATGTGGAATATCGCTGACGGCGGGTGCAATGATGCATTTGTGCTCGGGCCGGCAAATGAAGTGTTGCCGGCAGGCCGCTATGCGGCACTGGAGCTTGTCGTCGCCAGAAACGACCAGCCTGCCACTCACGGCATCGGCGCCAACGCGCTGGGTGGACCCGACATTGCGCTAACCTGGCTTGCAAACTACCTCAACGTTCACGGCCTTATGCTGAAAGCGGGCGATGTGGTCACAACCGGGGTCGTAACCGGGCTGGTCTACGTAGACCCTGAAGACGAGATCATCAGCACCTGCGCCGAGCTCGGCGAAGTCAGCGCGCGTTACAAATAGAGTCGTTACAATCGCCTAGGGTCAGGACCCTAGCGTTGTTTCTTCGCCTTGTGCGCATACGGGTTCTTGCCCTCGCGCAGGTTGATGCGCACAGGCACACCCCACAAGCCAAAGTCTTCACGCAGGCCGTTGATCAGGTAACGGTTGTAGCTTTCCGGCATGTTCGACGCATTGGAACAGAACGCCACGAAGGTCGGCGGACGGGCGTTCACCTGGGTTATGTAACGCAGGCGGATGCGCCGGCCACCGGGCGCCGGGGGTGGATGGCGCTGGATCTGCTCTTCCAGCCAGCCATTCAGCTTGTTGGTCGGTATCCGCATGTTCCACAACTTGTAGGTTTCCATCACGGCTGGCATCAGCTTGTGGACACCGCGGCCGCTCAGACCGGAAAAAGTCACGACAGCAATACCGGACACCTGGGGCAGAAGCCGCGTGACCTCAAGTTCGATGTCACGGCGCAGGGCGTCCTTTTCATCGACCAGGTCCCATTTGTTGATTGCCAGCACCATTGCCCGGCCTTCACGCGCCATGAGCGATGCCAGTTGCAGATCCTGCTTTTCCAGCGGCTGCGTCGCATCGATCAGCAACACAACCACTTCGGCGAACTTGATGGCGCGCAGGCCATCGGACACCGACATTTTTTCCAGCTTGTCGTTGACACGCGCCTTCTTGCGCATGCCTGCGGTATCCCACAATTTGATGCGCTGTCCGTTCCATTCCCAGTCGAGGCCAATCGCGTCGCGGGTAATGCCGGCCTCCGGACCGGTGAGCATGCGCTCCTCGCCGACCAGCCGGTTGATCAGCGTGGATTTCCCGGCGTTTGGCCTGCCGACTATCGCGAGCCTCAAGGGTCTGTCGGGGGTCAGGCCATCACCGGCATCCTCATCGTCAGGATCAAACGCGATGACATCATCAAAACTGTCTGCTTCGTCATCGAAATCCGTCGCATCGCCAGCAGGGCCATGAAGTCTGAAGGCGTCTTCCAGCGCGTCATGCAGGTCACCCAGGCCCTCGCCATGTTCCGCGGAGATTGCGACCGGATCGCCAAGGCCCAGCGAATAGCTTTCCAGACGGCCTGCTTCGCCCTTGCCGCCCTCTGCCTTGTTGGCAGCGACAATAACCGGCTTACCGGTCTTGCGGACCAATTCGGCAAAATGTTCATCCGATGGCGTGACCCCGGCCCTGCCGTCGATCATGAACAGGCAGACATCCGCCTGTTGAATAGCCTCGCGGCTCTGTTCGGTCATGCGCCGCGCCAACGTCTCCGGCCCGGCGTCTTCCAGACCCGCGGTATCGACGATGCGAAACTTCAGCCCGCCGATGCTGGCATCACCCTCGCGCCGGTCACGAGTCACACCAGGGCGATCATCGACAAGCGCCAGGCGCTTGCCGGTCAACCTGTTGAACAGTGTCGACTTGCCGACATTCGGCCTTCCGACAATAGCAAGTGTGGGAAGCCGTCCGGCCTGTGCCGTCTGGGAGGCCATGGAATCGGAACTTTCTAATTGGTACTCGGCGGCAATGCCGACTGGATCTGCGCAGCCACCAGCACGGTGCGTGTCCGCATGGCGGCAGGTGTCGCCGGATCGGCGAGGATAAGCTTGAGCTGCTCATCGGCAGCCTTGTAATCAGCCGCCCGTACATGAGCCAGCGCCAGAATTTCGCGCACGGCGTGACGCCATGAGGAATTGCTGCCATCCAGACCGGACAATCGCGATGTCAGGTCGGCAACGCTGTCTGTATCGACCAGCAGATAGGCCGCACGTATGCGCGCCAGATTCCTCAATGGCTGGTCGACAGCAGTGTCAGCCGCCACGCCATCGTAAATCCTCACAGCTTCTGCCGTGTTGCGATCCTGGCCCAGGCGCGCCGCCTGAGACAGCTTTGCCAGTACCGAATAGCCCTTGTGTCCGGACTTGGTGATTTCATCGAAGGCCGCGTCCGCCTCGGCGGTCTTGCCGGCAGCGGAAAGCGTGATGGCATTGTACCATTCCATACCGGCTTTTTCCGCCAGCTGGGCCTGCCAGTATTGCCAGCCCTTGTAGCTGCCAACAAGGACAACGATGCCAATACAGCCGGCAATAATCAGCGTGCCGAAGCGATCCCAAATCTGGGTTAGCTTGTCGCGGCGGACTTCTTCATCCACCTCACGAAACAGTCCATCGTCACTCATCGGTCAATCCACGTGTTGAAAAGAGGCGGCAATTTTCAATTCGCCGCGCTTCGTTGCGCCTTGGGTAAAGCAGGCGTTCAAACCGATCAAGGCAAATTGAGTTGATCACGATATAGGCAGTACCGCAGTGACAATCAAATTTCGACATTAATCCACGTCATCATACCTGCCGCCTGGTGTTCCAGCATGTGGCAATGCAGCATCCATTTGCCGGGATTGTCGGCAACGAACGCCACACGCATGCTGGAGTTCGCCGACATGAGGACCGTGTCACGCCAGTCCTGGTTGGCAATCGGCCTGTCATCAATGGTCAGCGGCAGCACATGATGACCGTGCAAATGCATGGCATGGGGCCAGGCAGTCTTGTTGACAAAATCAAACACGGCCGTGTCGCCCTTCTTCAGGCTGGCAAACGGCTCTTCGGTCATGCCAGCCACACCATTAAATGCCCACGCCATGCCGTTTTGCACAAGTTCGCGCATATCAACGTCCCGACCGCGCAGTTTCGCCCCTGCCAGACCGCCCATGGCGCCACCTTCCATGACCAGTTCACTTGGCGTGACGCCGGCAATGTCCAGGGTTGCCGGCAAACCGTTTACCGGCAAGGCTGCAATGGGGCCGGTATCTGCTGCGCCCGGATCACCGGTGCGATCAATGTATGCGACTTCCAGTGGTTCATTGTTCTGGTTGAGGTTCGCCAGAACGATTTCATCGGAACCGCGCCGGATCATCAGGTCGGCCCTGCCCCCGGGTCCGAGCTGCAACGGGCTTGTCCCCAGCGCGCGTGTTTCGATCAAGGGCTGACCGTCCAGCGCGGCGACGAACGGTTCTGCGCCCTTGATCTGCAAATTCATGACGCGTGCATTGGCGCAGTTGATCAGCCGCAGGCGCAGACGCCTGTTCGCGGGCGCGGCAAGGCGGGGCCGGGATTTGCCGTTGACAGTGAACCAGTTCCCGAGCCTGCCTGCGTGGGCTGCCATGCGAATGTCGCCAATGGCCTTCTGATTGATGGTGCCGTCATCGTTGAGCAGCCAGTCGTCCAGCACCAGCGTCAGCTCTTCGGTGTCGGCAGGCGGTTGCTTCTCTTCGACGATCAGAGCGCCATACAGACCATGCTCGACCTGTCTGGAAGAGTTGATATGCGGGTGATACCAGTACGTACCGGCATCGGGAGCGGTGAAGACATACTCAAAGGATTCCCCCGGCTGGACTGGGTTTTGCGTCAATGGTGAGCCGTCCATGGCATTATCGATGCGGATGCCGTGCCAATGCAGCATGGTGGGTTCATCCAGCCCGTTGATCAGGCGAACCTTCACCTGGTCATGGCGTCTGACGCGAATTTCAGGACCTGGATTGATACCGTTATAGGTCCACAGTCGAGCCTCCTTGCCCCCTTCAAGGATGACCCTCGGCACCTTCCGGATTTTCAGCTCGGTGAATCCGTCACTCGCTGCCTCTGCCTGCAGCATTACAGGCACACCACCAGTTACGGCAAAGGTTGCAGCGGTTCCGGCAAGCATGTGGCGACGGTTCAAGCGCATTGATATTGCCTCAGTCCTTTACATCATAGGTGTTTTCTGGTGCCGGGAATGTACGGGTCCGCACATCCTGCGAATACAGCTTGATGGCACGTTCAATGGCACGTCCAACCTTGCCGAATTCCTTGACGAATTTCGGCACCCGCGGGCTCAGGCCCAACATGTCTTCCATGACAAGGATCTGCCCGTCACAGGCAGCCGACGCGCCAATGCCGATTGTCGGGATGGCTATGGATTTGGTGATCCGCGCAGCAAGTGGTTCAGCCATTGCCTCCAGTACAACACTGAATGCGCCAGCCTCGGCCACGGCCTTTGCGTCGGCTTCTATTGCAGCCCACTGGTCCCGTTGACGGCCTTGCGTCTTGAAACCGCCGATCGTGTTGATGGACTGCGGCGTCAGGCCGATGTGCGCCATCACCGGGATGCCACGCTGTACCAGATACTGGATGGTTTCGGCCATATGGGTGCCGCCTTCCAGTTTCACCGCTCCACAATCGGTTTCCTTCATGATCCGCGCCGCATTCCGGAAGGCAACAGCCGGGCTTTCCTCATAAGTCCCAAACGGCATATCGACCACCACCAGGGCGCGCTCGGATCCGCGCACAACCGCCTTGCCATGCATAATCATAAGATCAAGCGGCACCGGCACGGTTGATTCAAAGCCGTGCATCACCATGCCAAGCGAGTCACCCACCAGAAGAAAGTCGCAGTATTTGTCGGCAATACCTGCAGTGTGGGCATGGTAAGCCGTCAATGAAACAACGGGCTCAGCATTTTTGCGGCCGGCAATGTCTGGGGCGGTCAGACGGCGGACCTGTTTCTGGACGGACATTGGCAATCAGGCTCCTTGGCAGACACAGGATATTCGTTCAGGGCAATCTTATCACTCGTTGCGGTGGAGAAACCAGCACTTCGACCCGGTCATCCAGCATGACCCGGCCGCCTTCCAGTACCCGGCACGACACACCGCCACGCCAGTCCGGGTGCAATGCCTTGCGCAAACCGTTCAAGGCATCATCCATGCGCTTACAGGGAACTGTCTGGCTGGTGACTTCCAGCACCACATCATTAATGCGCAGCACGCCGCCTGCTGCACGCGGCAGATCAACGCCCTGCACCAGCAAATTTGCCCGGCGCGCTGTCCACGCCAGGTCCGGCTCACCCGCCTGCCGCGCAGCTTCACGCCATGCCTCCACCGCCAGAACAGTGATCTGCCGGTTTGGAAATTTCATCCCCTTGTGATCACCTGCAAGACCGGCAGCAACACTCACCTCGCCGGATTGCAGTTCCTGCATGGGCTCAAGCCGCGCCGCCCGGCGCGCTATGCCGATGAGGCGTCCGGCGGTGTCGGGATCAGTTGGCAAAGATCGCCATGTCCTGAATGGAAAACAGCGCCACCCCAATGATATGCAGGTGCATCTGGATCATGACACCGTACAGCGCAACTCCGACGAACAGCGCGATGACATCGTGTCCCTGGCGCACTTCCGGTGATGGCCTGAAGCCTTGCGCGAAACCGGCAGCGAGATGGATTGCCCCATAGGCCAGCAGTCCGCCAAACAGGATGATGCTGGCCTTGTCACCGTTGGCCAGCAAGTGACCGGTTGACCACAACACCACCGCCATGGCCAGCGGCAGGCGCAGTACCTGGCGCGCCTTGCCGCGAAACAGAAACACGCCAATGAGCAGAAACGCCACGAAACTCAAGGCAAGATTGGCCGAGAACCCCCAGGCCGGAGAATCATAGACCTGGGTCCGGTCCGCCATCTGCCAGCCAAGCACGATCAGCACCAGTGACACGATCGAGCCTGCGGCAAACAACATACCGTAGGCTTTGCCGAGCCTGTCCTTCAGGCGCGCCTTGAGTGAGGGAAACGCCGGGATGAGGTGAATAACCGCAAACAGAACGACAGCGAAAAACAGCAGCATGGAAGACCGATCAATCCGTGTTGAACATTGGCACTAAACTGACTGATACAGGAACGCGGACGCTGCGCCAATGGACGGGAAGTCACACTGGCAACTGCCGAACCTGGCGCCGGTAGCTGGCTGGCGCTACGCCCATCTGCTTCTTGAACACCCGCCCGAAAGCAGCTTCCGACTGGTAGCCGGCTTCTTCGGCAATATCGATGATCGGCAGTCGGGATACCGCCAGTCGCTGGCGGGCAATCTGCATGCGCCACTGGGTAACATAGCCCATCGGGGTATTGGACATGGTCGCGGTAAAGCGGGCTGCAAATGCAGTCCGTGACAGACCGGCTGTTTTGGCCAGGGTTTCGAGTGACCAGCCATGCGACGGGTCCTTGTGAATGGCTTCCAGCGCCCTGGCAATGGCGGGATCGGTAAAACCGGCAAGCACAGGCTTGTCTGCGCCGCTGGACGCCAGATAGGTTCTCAGTGCCTGGGCAAACACGATCTCGGACAGTTTCAGCGCAATCATGTCACTTCCCATCTGGCCATTGCCGGCCTCTGCGCCGATCACGCGAAGGGTGTTCTCCATCCAGGTGCCCGCAGCACCGCCATAATCGCGGACATGGATGTAATCAGGCAGCGCGTCCAGCAATGGATGGCGGGCATTCTTCTCAAACGCAAAATGCCCGCAAACAAGCTGGGTCTCCTGATCTGTCCCCAGTGCTCCGTAAACAAGTGTGCCGCTGCCGGTAAACCCGGACTCCTGGACGACCCGGTCCAGCTGGACCGCCTCGTTTTCGGTGCGCGGATCGCAAAACAGCGTGTGCCCGGCACCGCGCATGATGATGATCAGATCACCCTGCTCCAGCTGCACCGGTTCATCGCCGCCGCTGACCCTGACAAAGCAGCGACCGCGATGGGCAAAGTGAAACCGTGCCACGTTTTCAAATGACGGCACAGCAATACTCCACGGCGAGGTGAATGACGTGCGGAAGTACAAGGTGCCGGCAAGCTGCATTCGAGACAGGATGTCGCTCAGTAGGTCCATGCGTCCCTTGCTACATGAAAATCCAGCCACTCACAACAAATCAGGACGATCGGTCAAAAATTCTGGACGATCTGAAATTGAACGTCCGCAATCCGTTCGTTTTACTGCGCGCATCGCTCAGGACCTCCTGCGCAGTTCAATTCGAAAGGAAGCAACCCACCATGAAACAGAAACTCCTCCTTGCCGTCTCCATGCTTGCACTGGCCCTGCAGGCCACGCCTGCTGCCGCACAGTCGCCAGCCGATCTGAATGACCTGCAGATCGCTCACGTTGCCTACGTGGCCGACAATATCGACATCCGCTATGCGCACCTGGCTCTGGCCATATCAGAAAATCCCGCCATTCATGAGTTTGCCCGCACCATGATCCGCGACCATACTGCGGTCAACGAACAGGCACTTGCGCTCTTGAAGAAACTCAACGCGCAACCGCAGGACAATTTCCTCAGCAAGCAGCTGACGGCAAACTCGGAGAAGCTGGTCGACGAGATGAGCCAGCTTCGCGGGGCCGCCTTTGACAAGCGCTATGCGGAAAACGAACTGGCCTATCACAAGGCGGTCAACGATCTGGTCAGTAATGCTTTCATTCCGAATATCGAGAACGCAGAAGTTAAATCCCTGTTCGAGGCCGGGCTGAAAATTTTCAAGGCGCACGAACATCATGCGGAAATGATGGTCAAGGCCGTGAGCAAATAGGCGTCATGAGCCGACGTTTGTTCATTAAGAAGGTTGCAGCAGCGATTGCTGCTGCAGCTTTCCCTGCCCACCCGTTTGCGTTTCCCGGCAGTGCAGTTGCCGACACCCGAACCCACCGTGTCGAAATCAGCGGTTTCAGATTTACACCCGACAGGCTTGACGTTTCCGTCGGTGACACGATCACCTGGATCAACCGGGATATCGCGCCTCATACAGCGACTGCGTCGGAAGGCGGATGGGATACCGGCGAACTGGTCAAGGATGCCCAGGCCAGCATCACCGTAACCGCGGACATGGAAACAAGCTATTTCTGCGCCTTTCACCCGATGATGAAAGCACAATTGTCAATCACTGCGGCAGATCAGTAAAACGGCGACACGCTGAACAATGTCTGGTGCAGGCTGAGAACCACGGTGAATATCACAACACCGGCAACCACGGCGATGACGTCGCCTTTCACTCCTGGCTCATATGACGGCACATTGCCTCGTGCCGTGTTCACGATGATGTCGAGAACACTCAACACGAGAAAACCACCGAACAGCAGCACCTCCGACAGATTGCCGTTGACCAGCAGATGACCGGCAGCCCACAGACCGACACCGAGCGACATCGGGTGTTTGACCCACAGTCTTATGTGGCTTTTGCCGTGCGCCGCCGCCAGCAGGATCAAGGCAACAAGCACCAGCAGCATTGTAACCATGCTGCTGCCGACAATGGGATCATAGACGATGCGCGCAGCGTCGGGACCGCCGCGGGCCAGAATAAACCCCCAGATCATCAGGCCAAGGCCTGCCAGCGAGATCAGGGAGTATATCCCCTTGTAAGCATTCTCACTCAGCTTTGAGACGATGGCTGCGCGCAACGGGGTGAGCGAAACGAAGTGAGCTCCGAAAAACAGTACCATGCCCCAAATCAATTTCGTCATAGTGGTCTTTTCCGTTCCGGTTTTCTGGTGCGCAGCAAAAGAATCTCGGTTTCATTCTAACTGTTGCCACAGTGATTGACCATGACATCCCGGTAGTGGCATCAATAGGTCGCATCATGCGCCCGGCACTGATGCGCATTGGCGACTTACAAATACTACCGGCATCCGCCGCTCCCTTGTACAGGAGACTATCCGTGAACAGACGTCTGAGCACTGCCCTGGCCGCTTTTTTAACAATCGGGCTGGCGACACCGGCCCTGAGCGCTGAAATCTGCGGGATCGAGGCAACGCCCGGCAATGGCGGCATGAAGGTGCAGACCGGCAAGTTTTCTGCCGAATGCATACCCAAAGGCAAATGCTCTATCTCCCTGTCCAGCGTCGATAATGTTGGCATCGCACTAGAACGGGCGTCGGTTTCGGGATCATGGCTGGCACTTGTGAAGAGTACTTCATCAATTGATTCCGGTGCGGGTTTTGATCTGGTTTTCGACGGCGAGGACGAAACAAGGATCGCCCCGGACTTCCTGATCGCGGCCGAGGACATGAAGAGCGTGCGCATTGATGATGATGTCTCCGACATTGTCCTGACCACCATGCTTCAATCAAAGACAATGAATGCAACTGTTCAGCTGATCGGCGGCAAGAGAGTTATTCACGAAATTGCGCTGGGGGACCTGGCCGCAGCCACCAAGTGGGTTGATTGCGCACAGGCCAAATGACAACTGATGCAGATACTGCCCGGGCCCGGTTGACGGCGCGCCGCGACGAACTCAACAAGCTGTCGTCGATCTCTGCAGATGAGCGCGATGCCGTTGAACTTGATCAGCAGTCGGTTGGCAGGCTGTCGCGCATGGATGCCATGCAGCGCCAGGCCATGGCCCAGGCGCAGGAGCGCGCCCGAACCGCGGAACTGGCCCGGCTTGACCAGGCCATGCGACGGCTTGAGGACGGCGAGTACGGGTGGTGTATCACCTGCGGGGATGAGATTGCGGCAGCACGTCTGGAAGTGGATCCGGCGGCTGCAGTGTGTGTTGAATGTGCTAGTGGCGGGAAGACATGATACGGCGATTATCTATCGGGCTTGTTGCGGCAAGCGGTTTGCTGGCGGGAACCGGGGCCCAGGCTGAGCAGCTATGCAATCACGAAGTGCATGAGAAATTCGATGAAACCCGGGTTTATTCGCGCAGCTTCATCGCGACCTGCAAACCGGGCTCCTATTGCCGGGTCGTAACCCACAGACTGGACAAAAGCGCACCGCTGGGTTTCAGCCACACGCTGGCGTTTCAGCGGGCCGACACCACATCGCAGTGGCATATATTGCTGGTCGATGTGCTTGAACTTGCCGATACCCAGGCCGGATTCGCGCTGACAATCGACAAGAACCCCGCCCTCAACGTCTCCGGTCAGGCGATCACAACACCGGTTTCAGTGAACGAATATGCGATTGAAGACGTGTTGAGCGGCAAGGCACTGGCGGAAGCAAAACCCGGTGACACCATAAGGTGGAGCTATACGCAGCAAGGCGGAGAAACCAGCGATGTCCGGTTTTCCCTGTCGGGCCTGACAAATGCCCTTGAATGGGCGGAATGCGCGCAGGCCAAGCTCGCCAGCGGCAAATCCAGCCCGCCAGAACCGGGTGACGAAAAACCGGAATATTCGCCTCCCGAACCGGATGTGCCTGTTGATCCTGTCGGCGATGGTAGGGATTAGGTTCTCATCTGAACCAGTTTCACCCGGCGACAAAAAAAGCAGGTGCCCACCAGGTGAGTTGTGTTAGAGCACTTTGCGCGCTGCAGATCGGACATGTTTGTTTTTGTGCTTAACCAGTTTTGCAATTAGCAGCTCGACGCCATCATGTTTCAAATACGAAAGTGCATCAACGACAGAAACCGCAGGTGTGTCATCGGTATCTCCATCATCTCTGTCAGCGATTTGTTGCATTCGATGGATCCCTTCGGTGGTGTCGAAAGGATGCATAATTTCTCCGGTTAAATCACGCATCAGGACGTTTGAAAACTCAAGGTATCCTTCGGCAAACCTGCCTGTCGGCAGCGGGTCACGAAGTAAATCGAGCAATTCAAGCGCCCTGGCCCGTGGCGACAAGAAACAGGAGAAAACTGTCGGCCAAGACGATAAGCATCGTAATACATCCCCTCCATCTATGAATCTCACATGACTTGCAGCCAACTTCATATATTGGTTCGCCATGGGGTCATTATGTTGGGCAAGTTGGCTGATGAGAAATAAGAAGTGATGTGATCGTCCATTTAGACAGCGCCACTCTGGTTGGAATTCATCTGGCCTAAACGTCCAGTTATCTGTGCCATCCAGAGCGATATCCAATCTCCGACGGATTTCCCCGAGCCCTTTAGTCCGAATTACTTCCCGAACGTCGGTTGCACCAGGCAAGCTCATTTTCCACGCTATTGTATACCACGCGGGGTTCAGAAAATCCCTGAACAGCTGAATGTCATCATCATCAAGTTCATCGGCCCGCGGGTTCGATAGAGCGGAGCAGAGCATCTCCGCATCATCAGGATCAGTAAATGGCCTGTTATGCAAAATCGAAAGCTTTTGATGCAAATAACCACCTTCCCGGTTGATCCATTCGGTCAACAGAGTTTTCATGGTATGCTTGTATCGCTTGGGTTCCTGCATCATATTTTAAATACTGCTAAATCGTTCTGCTGGATACAATTCGCCAGGAAAATCCAATCGTCAAAATTAATTTTTTTATATTTTGCACTATCTATCGCAAACATGAACTCAGCGAAATAGATGCGTCTTCTACTCCCACTCAATCGTACCGGGCGGCTTTGAGGTTACGTCGTAGACGACACGGTTGATGCCGCGGACTTCATTGATGATGCGGGTGGCGACACGGCCCAGGAACTCCATGTCATAGGGAAAGAAGTCCGCCGTCATGCCGTCCACCGATGTAACCGCACGCAGCGCACACACGAACTCGTAGGTTCGCCCGTCGCCCATGACGCCAACGGTCTGCACCGGTAACAGGACGGCAAATGCCTGCCAGATGTCGTCATAAAGACCGGCTTTTCGGATTTCATCGAGATAGACGGCGTCGGCCTCCTGCAGGATCCTGACCTTGTCACGGGTGACGCCGCCGGGACAGCGGATGGCGAGACCGGGACCGGGAAACGGATGCCGGCCGATGAAACTGTCGGGCAGGCCCAGCTCGTGTCCAAGTGCCCTCACCTCGTCCTTGAACAGTTCACGCAGCGGCTCGACAAGCTGCATGTTCATGCGTTCCGGCAGGCCACCGACATTATGGTGCGACTTGATGGTGACGGACGGTCCGCCGGAGAAAGATACGCTCTCGATCACGTCGGGATACAAGGTGCCCTGCGCCAGGAAATCCGCACCGCCGAGTTTCTTGGCTTCGCGCTCGAACTCTTCGATGAACAGGCGCCCGATCGTCTTGCGCTTGGTCTCAGGATCAGCTTCGCCTTCAAGTGCATCCAGAAACGTATCGGCGGCGTCCACCAGTACCAGCGGGATATTGTAGTTTTCCCGAAACATGGTGACGACCTGCTGCGCTTCGTCTTTGCGCATCAGGCCATGATCGACCAGAATGCAGGTCAGCTGATCACCGATCGCCTGGTGGATCAGGACCGCTGCAACGGATGAATCGACACCACCGGACAGGCCACAGATGACCCGGCCCGATCCGACCTGGTCGCGAATGGCGGCAATGGCCTGATCCTTGTAGGCCTCCATTGTCCAGTCACCGTTGAAGCCGGCCAGCTCGACAAAGTTTTCATACAGCTTTGCGCCACGCGGCGTGTGGTGAACTTCCGGGTGAAATTGCACGGCAAAGAAATTGCGCGACTTGTCTGCGGTGATGGCGAACGGCGCATTCGGCGAGGTCCCGTAAACCTCAAAACCCGGCGCCAGCCTCGACACATGATCGCCGTGGCTCATCCAGACCTGTTCTTCGCCTGCATCGAACCAGCCATCCAGCAATGCCAGATTGCCGTCCGCCGGCGTCACATAGGCGC
The DNA here is from genome assembly GCA_947488295.1 of uncultured Anderseniella sp. Taxonomy (GTDB): domain Bacteria; phylum Pseudomonadota; class Alphaproteobacteria; order Rhizobiales; family Aestuariivirgaceae; genus Anderseniella. The sequence continues at coordinate 49,976 of CANKYU010000006.1, read as the reverse complement.
GGCCAAACTCCGCCGTGCCTTCGCCGCGCTCGACCAGCCCGCCCAGGCAATGCATCATCGCCTGCTGGCCATAGCAGATGCCCAGTACGGGAATGCCCATTTCAAACACCGCCGGTGGCGGCATCGGCGCCCCGTCGTCGAACACCGAAGCCGGTCCGCCGGATAGGATCACCGCTTTCGGGGCAAACTCTTTCAGGAAGGTATCGGTGACGTTCTGGAATGGATGGATTTCGCAATACACACTCAGCTCGCGCAGGCGCCGCGCGATGAGTTGGGTTACCTGCGAACCGAAGTCGATGATTAGGAGGCGGTCTGTCATAGCGAGCGGATACAGAAAAGCCGACGAGTCCGCAAGATAAACAGGCAATCACAGCCTGCGCTATTCACAGTTACGGCGGTTTTCGTGGTATCATGACCGCATTACGGCTGGAGGGCGTTTGCTCAGTTTTAAGAGGAGACGCTGTTTATGAATGCAATACAAACCGCCGAACATGCCCGGGCTCTGATCGATGCGTACGGCGATAAGGCAGAAGCACACGCGGCGCAGAAGGCCAACGCGCTGCGCAATTCAGGCGAACATCAGCATGCCGAGGCCTGGATGCAGGTGCGCAAGGCCATCAAGCAGATGCGCGGATCACATGTGAGTTGACTGCAATCCATCGGCAAACTCAATTGAGCTTTCCGGTCGCATCCATGCGCCAGAAGGATACCTGGCCACGCTTCATGCGAGCGCGGAGTTCCTTGGGGGCTGTCGACAGAAGAAAACCGGGCGCCTGAGTGGTCTTCTCAAAACAGAAGCTGCGCGGCAGGCTGGTATATATCGAGCGCGGTGGTTTTGACCATTTGATCCGCTTCAGACGGGCACCCGTGTCACTGTCATGATACCAGATCTGCGAAATGCCAATTTCATCGACGAGAAACCCAACTGCGGCAGACAGAGCGACTTCGGCCCAGTCATGAGAGTGATGTTTGAGCACATACTCGCAATATGGTTTCACCCTTTTTGCAGCGCCAATGCCCCAGATGATATCATTTGGTCGGCGATTTTTTATCGCACTGGCGGCAGCAGCACGCGCCCATCCTGCTCCTCGCAACCAGTCGTTCTGCACCTCTTCTATCAGCGCATGCCCGGTTACCATATCAATATCCAGACGTACCCATGCCATTGTAGTGCGATCGCCCTTGCAAACCGGATGCGAGGAGTAGTTGAGGTCCGTTTTCGAAGCAGGCTGCGCCATACGCTTGTAAGTCCGGTCGTGTGCCCGGTCAAAATTCACCTGCAGAACCAGGTTCACGCCCGGCCGCGAGGTCTGGTAGTAGCTGCGCGCACCTCTGCGTCTGCCCCACACACCCAATGTAAGAACATAAGCGCGGTCATTCTCGCGGGGCATGCCCAGCAAGTCATGGCTACTCAAGTTGGCTCCGCCACAGTTTTTCAGCACTGTCGCGACAGGTTTGCGATCAAGCAAACGCGCCCAGCGGCTGGCCCGGATTTCACGGACCGGCACACCGGCAGAGCCCAGTTTCGGCGCCAGCAACCGCGCGGCATACTCATCGTTGCAGTAGCGATAGACAGTTCGCTCGGTTGGCAGGCAGGCGATAATTTCGGCTGCATCACGGATATCCATGCTGCGTCAACTCCGGTTCATTGAAAACGTCCGATCGTCCGTGACCCGGACCACGTGCGAGCAAACGCACGGACGCTCAGGCCCGGCAAAACGGGACAGTTGTTATCTATTGTGAAAAATCAGGGATGCCGGCTGGCGCCGTGCAAGGCTCAGAAAACTGCTGTAGCAGCACCAGGCACAGGAGCAGCGCAGGCGGCAGGCGGCTTGCCTGTCGCAGCAATCGGCATCGCGTATTGGCGATCGAATAGCATGTGCGTTACTCCGTTAATTGGAGGCGGCATATGCCACAGTTGCAGCGGTGTTGCCAAGTACCAGGGGCAAAAATTTCCGGAGTGTTGCAAAAATGCAACACAGGGACCTTTGAACCGCTTTAGCTCTGCCGCTGCATCACGGCGACGAAAAAACCGTCCACATTGTGGTCTGCCGGCGACAGCAAAAGTGTTTCGGTGCTGCCGTCGGATGACGCAGGCGGATCGCCCGCAAGGCACTGCGCCCATACATCCGCATAAGGCACGACGGAGAAATCCGTATTGGATGCCAGAAACGCCTCGATCTGGTCGGAGTTTTCTTCCGGCAACAAGGAACACGTCACATAAATCAGCCGGCCTCCCGGTTTCACCAGTGGAACGGCACGCGCCAGCACAGCGCGTTGATCGTCACCACGATTGACAAGGCTCTCCGGCGTCAGGCGCCATTTGGCATCGGGCTTGCGACGCCATGAACCGGATCCCGAACACGGCGCATCGACCAGCACACGATCCATGCGGCCAGCCAGGTCATCAAGCTTTTCCGGTTCGTCGGCAGGGATTACCTGGACATTGTGAACCCCTGCCCGGTTGAGCCGCGCGATGATCGGCTTCAAACGGTTCTTGTCGGCATCCCAGGCATGTATCTGGCCCTTGTTGCCCATGGCAGATGCCAGTGCCAGGGTCTTGCCGCCCGCGCCAGCGCAGATGTCCGCGACCTGATGGCCGGCCTCCACCGCACACATACGCGCTGCAATCTGCGATGCCGCATCCTGTATCTCAAAGGCACCACGCTGGAACGACGGTTCGGCTTCCAGGTTGGGGGTGCGCTTCAGTCCCTCGGGTACTTCAATACGGATGGCATCAGGTGCAAACGGTGCCTCCACGGCGTTGAATTTCGACAACTGACCGAGCAGCTTGTCCCGTGTTGTCTTGAGCAGGTTGGCCCGAATATCCACCGGTGCGCGAACGCCAAGTGCCTCGCCCTGACGCACGGCGTCTTCGCCAAATGCCCTTTCAAAGGACGGCATCAGCCATTCCGGAATATTCGCCCGCACGTGAAGCGGTGCATCTGTTGCGGGCGCGGTCGACAGTGCCGCGGTCTCCGCTTGGGTCAATTCACCGGGGCCGTGCTTTGACACACACAACTCAGCCAGGTCTTCCACTGAGATGTTCATCATTTGCACGGCACAGGCAAGCACCAGCGCCCTTGGCGTATCCGACCCCATCATCGACGAGAGCAGCGCGCGCTGGCGCATGACATCGTAGACGATATTGCCGATGGCGGCGCGATCACTGGAGCCGGCAAACCGGTGCGCCTTGCCCCAATCGGACAAGGCCCCGTTCACCGGACGATGACGATCACTCACGTCGGCGATAACCTCTACAGCGGCGGCAAGCCTGCCAGACAGATGCATCAGATGGTTCCTGTTGAAAAGACATGTGCTGCCAGCATGGCCCACATGATGGTGACAGCAATGACACCGGTGAAAAAGCTCACAAAACGAACCGGCAGTCTGTTGGAGCCGCAATGGCAGATTGAATGTACGATCCGGGCAGCGACAAATCCCCATGCCAGCCAGACGAACAACGGGGTTGCAGCCTTGACGGCAAGTGCTGTTGCCACAACAGCGTAGAACAGAACCGGTATTTCGAACTGGTTCTTGTAATTGTTGCTGGCCTGCAGCACGAACGATGGCCACACCCGGTCATCGAGCATCGCCTCCCTGCCGACCTTTCCCGCCTTGTAGGCAGTGCGGCGCCGGGCACCGAGTACCAGCAAAACAACTACGGTCAGCATGGCCTGCGCGAATGCTGCCAATACAAGTAATTGCGGGTTGGTGGCCACAGCTTAACCCTGACGCTGGTAGTTTGGCGATTCCCGGGTGATCTGCACGTCGTGAACATGGCTTTCGCGAAGGCCCGCACCGGAAATACGCAGGAATTCCGCTCTGGCCTGCAGATCCTCTATGGTCGCTGCGCCGGTGTACCCCATCGCGGCCCTGAGGCCGCCAGCCAACTGATGCAGCACGGCACCTACCGGGCCCTTGTACGGCACCTGACCTTCAATGCCTTCCGGCACCAGTTTGAGCTGGTCCTTCACTTCCTGCTGGAAATAACGGTCAGCGGACCCGCGCGCCATGGCACCGACCGAGCCCATGCCGCGATATGATTTGTAGGAGCGGCCCTGATACAGGTAGACCTCACCGGGGCTCTCGTCAGTGCCGGCCAGCAGGTTTCCGACCATGGCGCAGGACGCACCGGCAGCAATCGCCTTGGCCAGATCACCGGAAAACTTGATGCCGCCATCGGCGATCACCGGCACACCGGTTTCCTTTGCCCCTTCGGCGCAGTCCATGATGGCGGTGAGTTGTGGCACACCGACACCGGCAACAATGCGGGTGGTGCAGATGGAGCCGGGCCCGATGCCAACCTTGACTGCGTCGGCACCTGCATCGATCAACGCGCGTGTGGCATCGGCCGTGGCGACATTGCCGGCAATGACCTGCACCTTGTTCGACAGCTTCTTGATTCGGCGAACCTGGTCCAGCACGTACTGCGAATGGCCATGAGCGGTGTCGACTACAACCAGGTCGACCTCGGCATCGATCAGCATTTCAGCCCGGGCATAGTTGGCTTCACCGGTTCCGGTCGCTGCCGCCACGCGCAAACGTCCCTGCTCGTCCTTGACCGCATTTGGGTTCAGGGCGGCCTTATCCATGTCGGTCACGGTGATCAGGCCGGTGCAATTGAAATTATCATCAACGACGAGCAGTTTTTCAATGCGGTGCTTGTGCAGCAGCTTGCGGGCTTCGTCCTTGTCGATACCCTCCTTCACCGTGACCAGGTCACGGGTCATCAGATCGCCGACCTTGCGGTTCAGGTCGTCCTCAAAGCGAACATCGCGGTTGGTGATGATGCCGACCAGCTTGCCGTTGTCGTCGACAACCGGGATACCGGAAATCCGGTGCATGGCCTTGAGTTCACGCAAATCGCCCAGGGTAGCCTCCGGACGAATGGTGATCGGGTTGACCACCATGCCGCTTTCAAATTTCTTGACCTGGCGAACCTCGTTGGCCTGCAGTTCCGGGTCCATGTTGCGGTGCACGACGCCCAGACCGCCAGCCTGTGCCATGGCAATCGCCAGGCGGCCCTCGGTCACCGTGTCCATCGCCGCCGACAATATCGGCAGGGACAGTTCAATGTCGCGGGTCAGCCTGGTGCGTGTCTGCACGTCACCAGGCAGCACGGCGGATGCTGCCGGTTTCAGCAGAACATCGTCAAAGGTCAGGTATTCGGGGATCGAGTCGGAACGCAGTTTGGCGGCCATTGCCAATCCTTTCGCATTAGGAACAGTCGCTGCGTGTCAGGCGTTGCTCCCAACACGACTCGCAACCAGATTGACGACTGTCTGTAACACCCACTTGAAGGGCGCGGCAAGCGGCAGTTATCCACACCGGGTGTGGCATGTTGGCCTTTGTTGTGCCGAAGGCCGGTTTTAAAGGTCTCCGGCCTGATGTCCGGGAGATAACCGGCCTATTCAGTTGCCCCGCGATAGCCCATGGCCACCAGGAACAGTTCCGCCGAATCTTCCCGGCTGGATTGTGGCTTGAAGTGGCGAACGCTTCTGAATTCCCGTTTCAGCATGGCCAGCAATTCGCTCTCAGCGCCGCCGCGCAGCACCTTGCATACATAGGTGCCGCCCTGCTTCAAAACCTGACGCGCGAACACAAGGCCTGCATCTGCCAGCGCCATGATCTTGAAATGGTCTGTCTGGCGGTGACCTGTGGCATGGGCCGCCATATCGGACACAACCGCATCCGCCTTGTCGCCACCCAGCGCCTTTATCAGGGCTTCGGCGGCGCCCTCTTCCAGGAAGTCCTGCTTGAAGATGGTGACACCGGCAATCGGCTCAATGGAATGCATGTCGATGGCGACTACCTTGCCCTCGCCGGAATCGGCGTTGGTGCGGCGGGCCGCGATCTGCGACCATCCACCAGGTGCCGCACCGAGATCCACAATGCGGCCGCCGGGTTTCAGAAACCTGAACTCGTCGTCGATCTCGGCAAGCTTGAACGCCGACCGCGACCGATAGCCTTCCAGCTTGGCACGTGACACATACGGATCGTTCAACTGGCGTTCAAGCCAGCGGGTGGACGACAGCCTGCGCCCGCGCGCTGTCTTGACCCTCTGGGCGGTTTTCGTGGGATTGCGGCCGGAGGTGCCCCCTGAACGGGGTTTCTTGCCGCTGGGTCTACGTGGGCCTGGCATAGTTTCCATCCTCGTTCATGAGCGACGTCAAGATGCCCTCGCGAAGTCCGCGGTCTGCCACCCGGATACGATCCGCCGGCCAGATATTGCGGATTTCCTCCAGTATGGCACAGCCTGCCAGAACCAGGTCCGCCCGTTCCGGACCCACGCATGGCGATGATGCGCGCTGTTCATAGGTCATTGACAACAGGTCACTGGTCACAGCTCCGACCTCTTCCCCCAAAATCCAGGCACCATCCACGCGAGCACGGTCATAGCGGCGCAAGTTCATGTGAATGCCGCACACCGTGGTGACCGTGCCTGATGTGCCCAGCAGGTGATCCGGCACAGGATTGAGACCCGAACCGTTGCGCAGGCGCGCGGCAAACGGCTGGGTGAGCTCTGCCACATGGGCGCGCATTGCCGCGAAACTTTCAGAACTGACATGCTTGCCACCGAACTTCTCGGCGACCGTGACCACGCCGGCGGGAATGGAAGTCCAGTCGCCGATCTTGTAGCGGCCATCCACGATGTTGAGCCACAGGATTTCGGTGGAGCCTCCGCCAATGTCGAACACCACCACGGATTGTGCCTTGCCGCAAATCAGCGGCGATGCACCAGCTGCGGCCAGGCTTGCTTCGGTTTCCCGGTCGATGACCTCAAGACCCAGACCGATCTCGGAGCGGGCCTGTTCGATAAAACTTTCGCCGTTGCCGGCCATGCGGCAGGCTTCGGTGGCGATGAGACGGAAGCGCTGCACATCCCACCATTTCAGCTTGTTTGAACATACCCTGAGCGCCTTGATCGTGCGGTCTATTGCGTCCCGGGATATCTCGCCGCTTTGCGAAACGCCCTCACCCAGCCGGACGATGCGGGAAAACGCGTCCACCACCTCAAAGCCGGTGTCAGCCGGACGCGCCAGCAGCAGACGGCAGTTATTGGTGCCCAGATCAAGCGCACCATAGATTGTCTCTCCCGGAATCTTGCGGAACCTGGCCGTCGGTTTCCCGGGCGTCGGCGCGCCGGGTTTAACCTGTTTTTCAGGCTCAGCGGCCTCGTCGCGGCGGCGCGGCGGGCGGCGCAAATGCCACCCATGACGCCGGCGCGCTTTGGCCGGTTTCGCGCCGGTTTTGCCCTCAGCGCCCAAATCAACACCCTGTCAGGTTACCCGTTGCCCGCTCCTGGCCCCAGCGTACTCAGCTTTTCCAGGGGGCAACCGCAAAGGCAACCTGCCTCAATACGTTTCGTTACCGCCAGTGTAGCAGCTTTGCCGACAAGGTAAAGCGAGCAAGGCTTCCCTAGGGTAAGAATCCAACAATAATACACCTGCTGCGGGAGGACATTGCCGGGTCGTGACCCTAGTTACATTGAGTGGCTTTTCATTAACGCATGGTTAGACCTTGAGCGGTATGTTTACCCCCGCAAGGGATAGTCGAATGAATAGCTATGGAAAAAGCTGGTTTGCCAATGGTTCACTGATCGGAGACTTCTCCGAACAGATCCGCATGGCTGTGACCCAGGAGCGCTCGGCACTGGCTGTGAACACGGCCCGGGTCGAGGCTGAGCTTGCTTCCAAGGCGAAATCCGAATTCATCGCCTCCATGAGCCATGAGTTGCGGACCCCGTTGAACGCCATCATCGGCTTTTCCGACATGATGCAGTCGCACAAGGATCTGCCGGATGAGCAGACCGACCAGTACGCCACCTATATAAACGAGGCTGCGCAACATCTGCTGCAACTGATCAACGAAATTCTGGACGTTTCCAAAATTCAGGCCGGCGCCCTGACCGTCGATCTGCAGATGCTGGACGTCAAACCACTGATGGAAAGCTGCGTTCATTTTGTCGAGATGCGTGCAAACGCCCAAGGCGTCAGCGTCATCTGCAACATTGCCGAAGACCTGCCGCCGATCAAGGCTGATCCCCTGCGGCTTAAACAGGTGATGCTCAATCTTTTGAGCAATGCCGTAAAATTCACCGAAGAAGGCGGCAAGGTGGTTGTCGAGGTCACATCCGAAGAGAATGGCTATGTGGCGTTTTCCGTCACCGACACGGGCCGCGGCATGAGCCAGGAAGAATTGCTGATGGCGACACAACCGTTTGGCCAGGTCCGAAACGGTCATGGTGATGCCAATGAGGGAACGGGGCTGGGGCTGCCTATTTCGGCTGCACTGATCAAGTCACACGGCGGCAAATTCACCCTGGAAAGCCAGCTGAATACCGGCACCTGCGCCCGGTTCATCATTCCGACGGGCACGATCAATGAAGTTCACAACGAGGCAGAAAATGCTTCTGCACCACAAAACCCAGCACAGGCTGAAACAGATTCGCCGGCACAGCCGGTTCATTAGAAGGCACACCTCATGACCACGCAACCCATTGCTGCTGCTACCACTTCGCGCGGGCCCATGAATATGGCCAGTGAACGCATTGGCCGCATTGTGGCCGTGACCGGTGCCCATGCAATCATCCTTCTGGATGCCGATGATGCGTTTTCGGCAGGCAATGACGGCTCACCGGAAATCGGTACGCTGTTGAAAGTGGATACCGAAGCGACCATTACGCTGGCACTGGTTTCGGCGCTGAGTTCTCCCACGCCGTCGCACGAAAACCCGGAGCAGGAAATGCGAATTGTCGAGGTGGAGTTCATCGGCGAGCTGCCGAAGGACGATCACGGCAACCCCAAGAGCTTCCGGCGTGGCGTTTCTTCCTATCCCGGTCTCGGCGATATTGTCTCGCGCGCGTCGCAGAATGAACTGTCAATGGCCTACGCCAGCGACGAAGACACCTCAATCCGCATTGGCCACATCCAGCAGGACATCACAATCCCTGCGATGGTCAAGATTGATGAACTGCTCGGCAAGCACTTTGCCGTACTGGGCACAACCGGCACCGGCAAATCATGTTCGGTTGCACTGATCTTGCGCCGCATTCTGGAAAAAAACCCGAAAGCCCACATCCTGCTGCTGGATGTTCACCGTGAATATGCATCTTCGTTCAAGGAATATGCAGAAGTCATTCAGCCGGCAAATATGTCACTGCCATTCTGGTTGCTGAATTTCGAGGAAGTGGTCGAAATCCTGATCGGCAACCAGCCGAACCGGGAACAGGACATCGAAATTCTGCGTGAACTGATCCCGCTTGCGAAAACCCGCTACGCCGCCAGTACACGCCGTGACAAGACGGCGGCGCCGAGCCTGCGCTCCAAAGACCCGGGTGACGCCATCAATCTGGGTGTCGACACACCGGTGCCATACCGCTCGTCCGATCTGATGAGCCTGATCGAGGAGCACCTCGGCAAACTCGACCTGAAAGGTGAACTTGCACCATTCAAACGGCTCAAGGCCCGCCTTGAAACCATGACGCGTGACCCGCGCTATGCGTTCATGTTCGGCCATATGACAATTTCAGACAATATGGCCGAAGTGGTCGGCCGTATTTTCCGCATCCCGGTCAACGACAAGCCGATCACGGTTCTTGAACTTGGCGGTCTGCCATCAGAAGTGATCAATGTGTGTGTGTCCGTGCTGGCGCGTATGGCGTTTGACTTTGGCCTGTGGAGCCAGGGCCGTGTGCCGATTACCTTTGTTTGCGAAGAAGCCCACCGCTATGTGCCATCCGACAAGAGCAGCGGTTTTGAACCGACAAAACGCGCCATTTCGCGGATTGCCAAGGAAGGTCGTAAATACGGCGTGTCGCTGGCCATTATCACACAGCGCCCGTCGGAACTGGATCCCACCATCCTGTCGCAGTGCAACACCGTGTTTTCCATGCGTCTGACCAATGAACGCGACCAGGAAATACTGAAGGCCGGCATTTCCGATGCCGCCGCCTCCCTGATGGAGTTCATGCCGACAATGGGCACCGGCGAGGCTGTCACCTTCGGTGAAGGCGTCTCCCTGCCGACCCGCATAAAATTCGACTTGCTGCCGCGGCATGCGCTGCCGAAAAGTTCAACCGCATCGTTCACCCGCAACTGGAGCATCGATGTACCGGACGAAGGCTTCCTGGAGGCCATCGTCGCGCGCTGGCGCATGCAGTCCTATGATGTGGGCTACGAAGACTCAGCGCCGGAAGCCGCTGACTTCAATCCGGAAACCGGTCAATTTGCCGAACATGCGCCTGAGGCCGCGCCTGCCGACGCACCCCAGCCAGCGGTTGCTCCACAACCCGCAGCTCAGGCTGCCGCAGCGCCGCCACCTGCCGCAGCGCCTGCAGCGGCAGCGGCCCCTGCTCCACCACCAGCCGCTGCTCCGGCAGCAGCATCATCAGTGGCCGGTGCGAGTTCGTCTCTGCTGAAAAAGCCCCTGGATGTCTCCGGCATGGCGATCGGACAGCCGGCAGCGGCACAACCCGATGCAAACGCACCGCAGGCCCAGCCTGCACCGGAAGCACCGGCAGCTGCCACTGCTGCAGCAGAGTTGCGCAAAGACACCGGACTTGGCTCCCTGTTGCAAAAACTACGCAACTAACGCCTCGATGCGATATATTATGGATACAGGCACTGTCAGTGAATGTAATTTCCGCTGGCGAGTATGACCCGTAATTGACGGATTAACGCTTGATTCAGCCGCAGGACGTACACTGACTTTCAGTATTGCGTTCACAAGCGGATAATCTGATGTTCGACCTCCGGTTTACCCTGCAAGTCACGGTGTTCTGCACTGCAATATTCGGCGGCATTCTGGTCTATCTGTCACCCGATGTGCGCGCTGCGGTTACCACCGCCCTGGTCGACATTCTGCCGGAATACGAAGAGGACATGCCACGCGAAGAGATCAAAGCCGATCTCGACAGAATCCGAAAAGAATTGCGCATCGCGTATGGTGACATTGGCCCGTACTGGAAAGCCGGCAAGAGTATAGTGCCCACGTCCCCCGACGACAAAAGCCCGCCACCTGTTGCGAGCATGCCGTATGGCCCGTTCTTTATGCCTACGCCAACCGTTTTCTACGGAGAAATAGCCAAGGAAGATTTCGACTATGGCCGCTACAAGAGAAGAATGACTTTGCTCCAGGCCCTGCTCGCCCTGAATGAAAATCGCTGCTCTGCAAAGCTGAGACGCCCGGTTGTGAAAGCATTCAAGCGGTATCAGTTTCGCTTTTATCACCACATGGCCTACGACGACCCAAGCATACCCCATTATTACGCAACCATCAACGACCAGCATATTGTCGGCTTGCTGTATGGTCTTGCGTTGAAGGGTTATCTGACCTGGGACGACCTGCCGCGCCCCCCATTCGCCGCACCATACAGTGGAGGATTTGGAGTGGGCCGCGCGGGTGGAATAGTTATGGAACGAGAATTCAGGAAACGCCGGGCCTGCAACGTGGAAACGGGTTAGCCGCTCGCCATGTACGATCAGCCGGATAGCCGTGCGGTGCGGGTGTGGAGCTCAACCCGATATGCGATTTTGCCGCTGGTCCTGCTGTATATTTTCACCAATTACCGCTTCGTTGCAGTCCCGATAAAGCCAACCCTGCCGTCCCTTGAAGACTGCATGCGGCAACCTGTCTGTGACCCCTTCGCCCCGCGGACACCTGCGAAATGAGGCGGGGTCTGTACATCTGTCTGGCGGCGTGCGTGGCGGTGTTTCCGGTTGCGGCCATGGGCCTGCAGATTCTCAGTCTCTACCAGCCATTGGGCAAGCCTTTGATGTGGATGGCCTTTGAACTGCCGCGCTACCTGGCAAGGTTCTTCTACACCGAGTATGCCATTGCCGGCTTCATTGTGTCTATCTGGTCAAGCTTCACCTTCACCAGACCACTCGCAAAAGCGTTTGGCTCCTTCATGTTTATCGCATGCATCGGTGTCGCACAGGCCTTCTCGTACCTGATGCCGGTGAGGATGCTGTCGCCGGACATCTGCCAGAAGTGTCACCTGCTGCTGCCTGCCGCTGAACCCCAGCAGACCGGCACCGTAATCGCAGTGACAATGGTAACCATGGTTTTGTGGCTGGCCCTGTTGAGCATTCCGATTGCCGCCATTGTGTCGGGATTTCATTATTATGCGATAAAACTCCATGAAGCGCTCTGGGATCCGGTTGCGGAGACCTAAAGTCAATTGCCGGTCCAAGCTTGCCTGACCGGACGGTCAGCACCACCGGTTTGCATCAGCGGCCAATCACCGGACTTGACACCGGCAAGCCGAATTGGCTAAGCCACCAGTCATACCGCCCATCCGGCACGAGTATTGGGGAATAGGTTAACGGTAGACCCACGGACTCTGACTCCGTTAGTCCTGGTTCGAATCCAGGTTCCCCAGCCAGCCGGCATTGAAGTGTTCTTCCAGGTTTGATGCAGAGTGGACGTGGCTATTTCGCTGCGAAGACAAACTCGCCGATCATGCTGTCCGAGGTCTCCGGCAACTGATCTCCCTCTGTGGCGGCGTGAACGTCTGCGCGTACACGTGCGAGCATTCTTCTGATCCCGACATCAGGCGTCTTGATATGTTTCAGCAAGGCCGCTGTAAAAGGGCTGTTTCGGCTGTTTTCTCCGTCCGCTGCGACTTTTCCCGGTTGGGTGGAGTAAGTGATCATGACGCCGTCTGCCCGCGCTCATGTAGCGAGTAACTACAATATGCCTAAACTTGATCACTCACAGCTCTCTTTCGGCTTACTTGTCGGCACACATCGCCACGCAAAATCACTGCCGTCACAGAAGCCTAAATGATGCCCGGTTGGGCAGGGCAAATTAGGTTTCTTGAAATACCATTTTCCTGCCGCAAGCGTACGCTTCTTGCGCACTGTCTTTTTCGTATCTTCAAACTTTCGACATTTCCCCTGACGATTCAGTTTTTCGCCCTTTCTGCAAGTCTTCAGCACACACCGATTATTTTTGACATGGAAACGGACATTGCAAACCAATGGGCACACCTTGCCTGACCTACCATCTATGATGTCCAGTAGGTTTTCGCTGGGATCTGCGCTAATGCCAAGATTGGCATATCGAGAAAAGCGCTTGGCCGCACCGATGCCCTTCTTGCCCCATTTTCCATCAACTTTCCCAGCGTCACATCCGTGCTTATTCAGAGCTTTCTGAATGGCGCGGACCAATGCCGCCTCACTAGCAAACCGCGGTGGCTTTGCGATGGATTGTTGAGTGTTGGGATCGACTTCAGCTAACCGTTTTCCAACTTCTGCCGCTTTTTTGGTTTCCGGCTCGAGGGTGCTGACTAGAGGGTTAGCAGCCTGAGGCGGAGAATTCGTTGTCTCAGACTTCACTTTTGCAGCCTTAAGTTCTGCAATCCGCGCCTTCGCCAATGCCGCATACGGAGTGCCTGAATAGTTCTTCTCGAAGGCCAATAGAACGGCGACGCTGCTCGTAGCTTGCGTAGCGATCCAGACCTGACCAGCCTCGGACAACTTCACGCTGGAGGGCGCTGCCACTGCTGCAGACTGTTTGGTTGGTTGCTTGAAGGCTGTCAGATAAAGCTGTTGTCCAGGAAGTGAGCCATAAGTGAAGGGTTCCTGCTGTCCTCGAGTCTGAGCCAACACACTATCGCGAACCTTGCGGAAAAGCAGATTGATCTCAAGGCCGGGTTTGTTTAGATGCTCCAGCAGCGCCTTGGTGTAGGGACTGTTTCGGCCTTCGCCATCCGAAGCCGTTGTCCCTTCCTTGGCGGCAAAACCAACCAACGTACCAACCGCTGGCTCAACGCGCGCTAAACCTCGACCTATGGCGCGTTGACCGCCAGCAGTTTTCATTCCAGCAAGAAACGGATTGTTGCGACAAGCATCAAGTAGAACCAGTTTTAGTTTTCTGGCACCATTGAGGGCTCCCATCACAAGGTTGAGCGGCAACGCCTCGAAATCAACATCATCGGCCCGCTCCAACTGTGCGTCTACCGGAATAAGATAATTCTGACCATCAACCTCAATGCCGTGTCCCGCATAGAAAACCAATGCAACATCAGAATTCGCCGCTTTCTTGCTGAAGGCGCGCAAAGACTGTCTCATTTCGTCAAAAGTGAGATCAGATGCGCGTTCTACTTCGAAGGAAAGCGCTTCCAAAGCGAGTGCAATGTCAGCAGAGTCGTTAGCTGGATTTTGAAGGGCGGAAACCGATTTGTAGCCCGAGTTGCCGATAACCAACGCGACACGTTTCTGGCCGTCCTGGCGATCCTGGGCCAGCACCCAATTCGGGATAAGTAATGCGGATAAGGTCAGTAGAATTACGACAAATATTTTCTTCAATTTGGCCGTTCGCCCCCTGAAAATGCACCGACTCTTGAAAATGTGTTTATCAATCCCAAAACTTGGCGACGTTAATGCCCCGATCCAATCGGCCTAGCAGGGGTCAAACAACTTTGAGCCCCCGCAGCCGATCCACTCCCCGTCCCCTGCTCTGCCTGGTTTCCGGCCTCTGGATGTTGGGGCGGAACGAGGTTCGGTTCTTGTCGCGCGGGCTCTGTTTTCAGCGCGTGGTTTTGGCGGTCTTTTCTTCGCTATCGTCAGGCAACTGCCGTTGCGCGACAGACGCTTGCCCTTGCCGCATGTCTTCAAGACACACTTGCCGCCACGGGCGTTGAACCTGGCTCCGCAGGCGAGCGGGCAAACCTTGCCGCCGGTCTGATCGATCTTGTCGAACATCTCTTCGGACGGGGTACTGCCAAGCGACAGATTGGCGAACCGGGAAAACCGCGACGCCGCAGCAACGCCTTTCCTGCCCCAGGCTCCATCCACGCGACCGGCATTGCAGCGATGATGGTTCAGTGCCGTTTGAATGGCGCGCACCAGTTCCCTGTCGGATGCAAACCTGCCTGCGCTCTCCGGTTCAGGCTCGGGTGCGATACTGGCAACCTGGTTGCTCGTATCAGGACTGTTCTCCCGCGCAGACTGACCGGACGCCGTTTCCGGTTTTGCCGGTTGCGATGAACCCTTCCGCTTTGCGATGTCATTCAACTCGGAAATGCGCGCCTTCGCCAGAGCGGAATAGGGTGTTCCCTCATATGCCTTGCGAAACGCTTCAAGAACCAGAATGCTCTTGCTGTTCTGTGTCACTGCCCAGATCTGCGCTGCCTCCGAGAGCTGCAGGCCGGGTTGCTTGGACGCGGTCTGGGCAGATTTTGGCAGCGCCGCTCTAAGATACAGGCGGCTGCCCGGCAACGAGCCATATGTAAACGGCTCCTGCTTACCACTGGTTTCCTGCAGCACGCTGTCACGCACCTTCCGGAACAGGAAGTTGATCTCAAGCCCCGGTTCATCCAGATGCTTGAGCAAAGCCTTGGTATACGGGCTGTGCTGGCCGCTTCCATCATCAGCGGTTGTGCCCTCCTTGGCCGCGTAGCTCACAAGGGTGCCCGCGGTTGGTTCGATCCGCGACAGCCCCCGGCCCAGAGACCGTGATGGCGAAGTTATCTTCATCTTGCTCGCAAACGGATTGTTGCGGCATGCATCCAGCATCACCAGCCGCAGGGCCTTTGCTCCGCTGACGGATTCCGTCACGAGTTCAAGCGGCACAGCCTCGTAGGAAATTTCCCTGTCGGTCTCCAGCCTCGCATCGGTCGGGATCAGATAATTGCTCTTGTTGACCTCCATGCCGTGACCGGCAAAGAACACTATCGCCATGTCGGCACCCGTCGCGCGCCTGGAGAAATCCCTCAGTGTCCGCCGGATGCCATCATAGCCCAGGTCATCGGCCCGCGTGACGTCGAACCCGAGGCCCTGCAGCTTTTCCGTGATCTTCGCAGAATCATTTCTGGGGTTGGGCAACTCCGCAACGTGCTTGTAGGCACTGTTGCCGATCACCAGCGCCACCCTGCTTTCCGCAAAAGCGGGAGCAACGCTTACAACAAGAACAAGCAAAAACAGCAAAAAACGATGCGTAGATGGAAAGCTCATCGTAGCAATATCCAACAAATCAAAAATCTCAACCCTCCGCAGGGTAAACTCAAATGCTCCTGCAAATCCACCCCTGTGCAAAATGACAGATGGTTGGCAGTCCGGTTTGAACCCTGATAGCCGGGCCATCGGCTCGCAATGCCAGACCTGCGCCGCGTTGCGGCAGCCAGTTCAAACCGATCCGCTCACGAACAGGACTGCAACGGGCAATATGCGCCAGAGTCTGATCACGGTCTCGGTTCTCATGGTCACTTGGTCATGTTGACGATGGTGACGCGCCGGTTTTCTGCCGCCTCGGGCTGATCAGGCTTTTTGAGCTGTTCCTCTCCGTACCCCACCGCAATCAGCTGCGACTTCTCGATGCTGAAAGTACTTTCCAGAAACCCGACAATCGAGCGGGCGCGGCGTTCCGACAAGTCGAGATTGTAGGCGTCGGTGCCGCTGGCATCCGTGTGCCCGCTGACCAGGAAAACGGCATCCTTGAAGCCATCATCACGCAAGGCGATACCAAGTTGAACCAGCGCCGGTTTGGCCCTGGCGGAAATCCTGTCGGAATCATAGTCAAAGTTGATCTCAAGATCGATCGAGGCAAGTTCATAGTCCTTGACGATGGTGGCGAGTTGTTTGCGCTCTTCAAACCTGATCCCGCGTGTGCTGCCCCGCAATCCGTTGATGAACTGGCGGTCGGCGCGTTTGATGCCACTGGGTGGTGCCGTGAGGCTTCGTGTCAGCGCCTTCTTTTTGGGCTTCAGTGCATCAACGATTGAATTGCTGTTGACGGTGTCCTGGGCAATTGCTGCAGGCCCGCCCACAACAACAACTGCAAGTGCGCAGCTGAATAACCACCTCAACCTCATCGTGTGTCACCTCGTATTCCGGTTTGATCCGCCGGAAGTCTAGTCACGGATTTCCGTTAAGGCAACGTTGGCGGGCTTTAATCAACAGCACAGCCGGTTTCCAACAGACACCTGCAAGGCGTGTCATTCCTTGGAAACCAGATAGATCTCGCGCGCGAGGTCTGAATTGTGCCACGGCCGCTGCTTGTTGGCGGTCAACTTCAGCACTTCAGCCTTGACCTTCTTCATCGCAAGTTCGATCTCCAGGCCCGGGGTCGGCAGGTGCTTCAACAAAGCGGTTGTAAACGGAGAATTCGCCATTCCGTCACCATCGGCCGCGACGTCGCCGGGCGCAGTGGCAAAGCCGATCAACATGCCGCCATGCTCGGCGCGGATCGGCGCCAGCCCCTGCCCCACAGTGGAAGACCGGGATGACCCAAGGCTGCGGGCCAGGGATCGCGTCAACGGATTGTCGCGGCATGCGTCGAGCAGAATGATCGAGGTCTTGCCGTTGCCCCCCATAAACTGCGTCACCTTCTGGACATCGATCAACTCGAATGCCAGCGATGTCCGGTCCTTGACCGTTGCCTCAACCGGCACAAGATAATTGCGTCCCGATACCTGAATGCCGTGGCCGGCATAGAAGAACAAAGACACGTCCGCAGTCGCGGCAGCGCGGGCAAAATCTGCGATCTTGTTCTCCATGCCAGGTCTTTTCAGGTCCACGCCCTGGATCACGGTAAAGCCCATGCCCTGCAGAACCCGCGCCATTGCCGAGGCATCGTTTGACGGATTTTCCAGTTCCGGCGCGTTTGAGTAACGGCCGTTGCCGATGACCAGGGCAACCTTGGTTTGCGGGCTGGAAGTCAGGCCCGGATCGGGAACCTCCAGTTGCGTGTCCGGGCTCGGCGCCACCACTTTGGCAGGTGTACAGTCCCGATGGAGATCGCGTCCGTCTTCTCTTTCAATACGCAATGGACCGTTTCTGTATTTGGCCACAAGCAGCTCGACATCCCAATGTCCGCAGCGCCTGGCATCAGCGTTCGCAAGGTCAAACCTGATCGTGTAGTTGACAAGAAAGCGATTGGATCCAAGCGGCGAAATCTCCAGCTTTCTGATGGTGTTTTCCCGGGTCGGCCATTTATCGAAGAGGTTGTTCTTCTCCTCGACAATCTCGGCGACAGACTTGTAGCCCTTGTCATACCACTGGACCTTCGAGGCGTATAGATTGCGAAGCTTCGATGTATCGACCTGCGACAGCCGATTGAATTTCCGCACAAAGCGATCGACATCGGATTTCGTGACGATTTTCTCCGGGCTGGGTTTAACAGGCTTGGAACCGACCGTGATATATCTGCCGAACACCCACCCTGTCGTACCGGCCGGCGTTACAACCTTGAACCATTTGCCCGACCGTCCGACGATCGACACAAGTTCGTTCTGCGACAGCCGGTCCAACTCTGAAAACCGCGATCCGGGCCCGGTTCTGAGCGACAGAAAGTTGTCCCCGGTCGGGTCAAGACCGGTAACCCGCCCGATTGATCGCGATTGCGCCGGAGCGGGCTGTTGTGCATTCCAGGCCAATCGCATGGCACCGGGCTGGGCGGATTCAGGATATATTGAGGCCACCCGTGACGGCCACACGGCAGAAAGGAAGCGCGTGCCCCCGCTCAGGTAACTGTCATGAGGAATTGTGCGTTCATCGACCAACCGGGATTTAAACTGCCGCAGCCGGTTTTTTGAAGCCCATCCAAGCACAACCGCATAGTTTCCGTTACTCGATCTGAGAACTGCGGCGGTCGGGAAGCGCGACGCGTACCGGCGCGCAAGGTCAACTGAAGCATCGCGGGATGCATGGCTTGCTATGACCAGCCAGGCGTGATTGCTATCCAGGCTTAGTGGAGACTGGGCGCGCGCCTGGTCGGAACCGACCAATACGATGGCCGCCAAGACCATCAACGCGACAATCGATTTCATCAATCTCAACGGATACGCATAAACAAGACTATTCATAAACACTCGCCGTCACCTGACATGAACACCAGTCTGAACTCCCCGCAGTCCGAACACGATCAACACTGACCAATTCGGAGCTTGCAGGCGAACAAGATTGAATTACTGTAGGTCAAAAATCAATGGGATGGCGCGCATGCCCTCAATGGGTTCCTGGCTGATATTTCTGGCATGTCTCACCGCCGCGATACTTGCAATCCCGGCTGCCAGCCACACCGGCGTTGAAACAACCTTCTCCATCGCCTGCTCATCGGCGGCGTTTGCCGGCATGGCCATGTCGCAACTGCTGGCAACCAGAATTCGACCGGTCGAGTACATGTTCGGTGGTCTGGACCGGGTTTACGCCGCGCACAGGAAACTCGGCATCAGCATTTTTGTCCTTATTCTGGCGCACTATTTCGTGACCCCGAATTTCAAGGGCCTGGCCCTGACCAGTCAGCTCAACAAACTGGCGGGTGATGTCGGTGAATTTGCCTTCTACACGCTGATAACGCTGATGGCGATCAGCCTGGTTGGCCGAATTCCCAAAACGCGGGTGGAATTGCCGTACCAGGTATGGCGCTTCACACATCGGTTTATGGGACTGGCATTCGTGCTTGTCGCCATACACCTGAATTTCATCAAGCGCCCGTTCGATTCAACCGCGATGCTGGCGGTTTATCTGAACCTGTGCGCCGCCGTCGGCGTGGCAAGCTATGTCTATACACAAGTGCTGGCACCTTTGCGGCGCCGTGCCTATCAGGTGGCTGGCGTGACCGCCGTCGATGGCGCCACACTGGTCATGGCCACGCCGACAGGGCGAGCTGTGAAAGCCAAACCGGGACAATTCGCTTTTCTGAAAGCACAGAAGAAAGGCCTGCGCGAACCGCACCCGTTTACAATAGCCAGAATCGGCGACGACGGATCGGTCGGTTTTGCAATCAAGCCGCTGGGAGATTTCACCAGCAAACTGCGTGAAGAACTGAAGCCGGGAGACAGGCTGACCATCGAGGGCGGCTATGGCCACTTCAATTATGCCCGGGGATCCGACAAGCAGGTATGGCTCGCCGGCGGCATCGGCATAACACCATTCCTGGCAATGTCTGCGGCAATGACGTCATCGGAGGAAAAACTCATCCATCTGGTTTATTGCGTAAAAGAGGCCGGAGAAGCGATCGGTACCGACACATTGTCAGACACCGCGGCAAGAGTGCCCGGGTTTTCCTGGTCCCTGCATGCTTCGTCGCAAGGTCGGCTGGATGCGCAAAAACTGGTGGATCAGCTGCCTTTTGACGCGAAAGGTGCAGAACTCTGGTTTTGCGGGCCTGCTCCATTGCGCGCAGCCATACAGTCCGGATTAAAAAAAATCGGAAGCCCCCCTTCCAAAGTTGAGTTTGAAAGGTTTGAATTCCGTTAAGGCAAGTTGCAACACACTTGTCTTCAGCAACATCGGCGTTTTGAGGAAGCACATGATTTTAGGCTATGGGCACGACAACAATTCAGTTTCAATCGCAAGATCCGCATTGGCACTGCTGTTCATAGTTACCTGCTGGGCCATTCCGGCCACAGCTTCGCCGGCGGAATTTGAAGGCACCGCGTTTGCAGACTACAAGGCGAACACGGCCAATGGCGAGTACATGTTCAATGCGGCCGGGTGTGCCGCCTGCCATGCGTCGCCCGGAGATTCCGGGCTGTTGTCGGGCGGGCTTGAGATGCGCAGTGCCATCGGTACATTCCGCGCACCAAACATATCTGCCCATAGCAACGGTATCGGAGGATGGAGCAATTCGGATTTTCTGAATGCCGTCATGATTGGTGTCAAACCCGATGGGACCGGGCTGTATCCGGTCATGCCCTACACTGCCTATGCCGGCATGAAACCGGAAGATGTGCTGGACATAAAGGCCTACATCGAGACCCTGCCGCAATCAGACGCCAAGTCCGGTGATCATGAGATTTCATTTCCGTTCAATCAACAGTTTGCCGTATCGCTATGGAAACGCGCCAATTTTTCAACCCGGCCCTTTCAACCAACTGAGCAAAGCCAACTGGAGCGCGGGCGTTACCTGGTCGAGAATGTTGCAGGGTGCGCGCAGTGCCACACCGGCCGGACGATCACTTTCGGTCTTGATGCGGAAAAACCCTATGCAGGCGAAAAAGGGCTGACCGGTGATTATGCGCCGGCCATCGACCAGGCCAGATTGGCTTCCCTGCCTTCGCCAGAGACATTTGTTGAAGGCGTGCTCGTCAATGGCACCAAGCTCAACGGATCTCCGATTGCGGCAAACTCCATGAAGAAAATTTCTCAGGGCACCGCAAAGCTGAGCGAGGAGGACAGGCTGGCGATCTATGCTTTTCTGGCAAACAAGGAGATCAAGCCAGAGCCGCAAATCGCCGCGGCAAGTTGTTCAGCAGACGCGGCAGTCCCGACCGTATCCGGTGCAGCAGACCTGACGGCGGCAGCCGACGAGTATGTCGGCAAGTATTGCCGTTCATGTCATGGACCCGGAGAAAGCGCACAGGGCAGCTTCCCCGCCGGCGACATGGCTTCAATTGCCGCAAACCCGGCTTTCGTTACACCAGGAGACGCCGCTCGCTCACGCCTTTACACGAGCATCTCGAGTGGCCGCATGCCGCTCGGAAAACGGCCAACGGCATCTGAAACCGAGCAATTGGCAGCTTGGATTACATCACTGACGGCAGCAAAACCGGCAACCGCGAGCGCTCCAGCCGCACCGGCCCGCCAACGACCGATTGTATCTTACACCTCGGAAGTCGAAGCAGCAGTCCGGGACATCACAGCCGTTCACGAGCTTGACCGGCAACATGTCAGGTATTTCTCGTACCGCAGTCAGTACAACGCTGTCATGGGATGCGAGACCGACGACGAGTTTGCCAAGCGAATGAAGTACTATCAGGCAGGTTTCCGAAAGCTGCTGAACTCGCTGTCCTATGGACCGACACTGGTCATACCGACGCCGGTATCGAACACCCGGGGCACCCTGGTGCGGGTCGATTTGCGCGACCTCAAATGGACGGCTGCAGACTGGGACCGCATGATCGCCCACTATTTCTACGGGATCAGCGAAAAGGACAATCCGTCACTGGAGACACTGGTTCGCGGAACCGGGACCGTCTTGCCGGTCATACGCACAGACTGGTTCATGAGCAACGCCTCCAAGCCGCCGCTCTATAATGAATTCCTGAGGCTTCCGGATAACATCCTAACCCTTGAAAAAGATGTGTTGCGCGTCGACCTCGCTGCCAATATCCGCAATCTCGATGTGGTGCGTGCAGGCTTCGGACAAGGTGCATCCGGGGTCTCTGATCACAACAGGATGCTGGAAAGACACGACCTGCGGCAAGGTGGCTATTACTGGGTGTCTTATGACTTTGCCGGTGACGTTAACCGGCAGAACCTGAAGAGATTTCCGCATGGTCCGGAAAACATCGGACAGCTTCCCGCCGAGCTTACGCCATTTGAACATGACGGCGGCGAGATGATATTTTCCCTGCCCAACGGAATGCAGGGCTACTACCTGTCGACCAACAAGGGCGATCGCCTGAACGTTGGCCCGACGGCGATCGTATCCTTCCGGAGCCGGCCCATCGGCAAGGGCATAGAGGTCACCAATGGCCGGTCTTGCTTCGACTGCCATGCCGACGGCATCATACCGAAACGCGACGAAATACGCTCACATATCGAAACGTCCACCCTGTTCAGCCTCGACCAGCGCGACGTGTTGCTGAAAATGTATCTGCCGCAGGATCAGCTCGACAAGGTATACCAGAAGGACCTGGCCCAGTTCGTGGCCGCACTTGACCGGATCGGCGCTGCAGAGAAGTCTGAAAACGGCACACTGCGCTCACTGGCGGTGCCGGGCAAAGCCGCCGGCACTGAGCTGATTACCTATTATGCCGACCTGTACGAGGAGAACATGGATCTCGCCGCGGTTGCCGCCGAGTTCGATTTCACGCCGCAGCAGTTCGAAGATGCTTCCAAGCGATTGCGCGCAGATACGGTGGCGATTGCACTGGACTGGATTACCCGGCTGAAGGCAGGTGTAGACATCCCGCGGCATGAAGTCGAACGGGAATTCGCCAAAATGGTCGAACCGATGACCGGGCGGCGTCCCCTGAATAATACGGCTACAGCAGCAAGTGCGGAGAAGCCAACCACGCCGGCCAAACCGGCGGCAGCAGAACAGCCTGCCGAAGCTCAGGTTACGACGGTGGCGGCAACGCAAGACTTCGCCGATGATCGGGTGAAACTCGCGATCAAGGTCGCGTCAAGCTATGTGAAGGTTGGCGACCAGCTGAAGTTCAGCATATCGACAAACAAGGATTGCGAACTGCAGGTCCTGTATGTGGAAAGTGACGGCAATGTCGAGGTCTTCCCGCAGAGTTTTGTCGGAGATGCAGTCCTGCGCGCCGGTGAGCAGCGCACCATTCCGCCGGCAGCCGTCGGGGATGTGGTGTTTGATGCGGCAGCGCCAAACGAGACACTGATCGCCTTCTGCAAGGCCGGCGGGCTGGGAAATGACCGTATCACGGCTGACGCCGCCAAGAAACTTGCACAAAACGCCAGTCAGCCACTGACCCGCGGCATCACTTTCAAGCTGGCGGAAAAAGGCAAGACCAATGCCGGAAAATCGGCAGTCCAGGTGGTTGCGTTCGAAGTGCAGAAATAGCCTGTTTCGTCCCGCAGGTTGTACAACTTCTGGCAAGTTGCATTTGATGCCCGGACATCGGACATTGGGTTCAAACTGTTTTGAGAAACGGCACGTGAACAAAGAGGGTCAGATGCTGGAAAACAACAATCTGCCGATGATCAGTCGGCAAGTCTTGCGAAGTCACTTTTCCCGGATTGCTGCTCTCGTGGTTGCCGTGGTTTGCCTGGTTGGTATTCCAAGCAGCGCGATGTCGGAAGACTCCGTGGGCAGTGTCCACTCTCTTCAGGGTTCTGCAACGGCTGTGCGCAATGAGCTGGCAAGAGACCTGTCGGTCCGGTCCGGGGTTTTTCTGAATGACCTGATCACAACCCGGACAAGCAGCAAGATGGCGATCAATATCGGGCCTCAGACAAGGGTGTTTCTGGGAGAGGACACTGAACTGGTCATTGACGAATTTATTCTGGAAGCGGGTGGTGTTCTGGACTTTTCACGCGGAGCCTTCGGTTTTGACCGGCCCGAGACCGCAACTCCCATGCCGATGGAAATTCGCACCAAGTTCGGCAGGATTGGCGTGCGCGGCACCAGATTCTTTGCCGGCAGGAGCAACGGCGTTTTCAGCGTGTTCGTTGATCGCGGGCGGGTTGAAGTTACAGCCGGCGGCGTGTCGCGCCCGCTAACCGCCGGGCAAGGCGTTGATATACCCGCGCCAGGCCAACCTCCCTCACAGGTCAAGAACTGGGGAGAAAAGCGCATTAACGAAGCCCTGCAGAGCGTCGGAATGCGTTAAATCCGTCCTGCGGTCCTGCGAACTCAGCTCGGTGAAAATGCCCTTGTGCTGCCAACGCCGCGCAAGTCGACAATGCCGACATCCTTGAGTTCGCCGCCGGTCACCCGGCTTGCCGTGCTCTCGGCAATCAGGATGGAGGTTCCAAGCATCTTGTTGGCCTCTTGCAACCGGGCCGCCATGTTGATTGCCGGTCCGATTGCCGTGTAGTCGAACTTGCCGGAAGACCCTATGTCCCCCGCCGTTACCAGGCCGCTGGCGATGCCAATGCGGGTTCGGCCAAAGTTCAGCGCTCTGGCTTTCGGCAGACGGCGAAACTGTTCGGAAAACTCCAGCAGAGCTGTAGAACACTTCACTGCCGCATCCTCGTGATGGTCCAGATCGACCGGCAGGTTGAACAGGGCATGCAGACCGTCTCCCATTGTGTGATCCACCATTCCATCATGGGCCAGAACAATTCTGATCATGCCTTCGAAGTAATCTTCAAGGATCTGAATGAGGTCGCCCGGATCGGATTGCACCGTGGTCGTGGTGAAATTCTCCACGTCGGTGAACATGGACGAGACATAGCGTTGTTCACCTTCGAGCTTCAGAATGTCCGGTTGCGAAATCAGCCTGGACACGATCTGCGGCGGCAATCGTTGCTCGAACCTCTGGCGCATGACGAATGCTGTCCGGCGCACACTGGCATATTGCAATACCGCGCTTACCATCGACGCCAGCAGCATGACCAGAACCGGATAAAGTGGATCCAGGATCAGATTGTAGGAATGATGGGCAATCGCACATGCAAAAGTCCACGCGATGCCAACAAGTACCAGGATCGTGGATGCCAGTGCAGGCTGAACAAACGCTGCAAGCATAGCGCCGGCGATGCCCATGGCCAAAGACGCGATGAACATGCGCTGCGCAAACCAGCCGGGCACCCTGGGGGCTACGGCCATCAGCAGGTTGCTGGCAATGTCGGCCTGTATCTGGGTGGATGAAGTCAACGGATTGAACGGGGTGGCGCGAAGCCCACCCAGTTCCGGTGCGTTGGAGCCGATCAGAACGATCTTGCCGGCAAAGTCCGGGTTCACGTCGGTCGTTTTCAGCACTTCGCGGAAGGGGACCGTGCGCGCGGTACTTTGTGCCGCGGTTGAAAACCTCACCCTCATTGAAGCACTTGCATCAACAGGCAAATCGATTGAACTGAACCGCAATCGCGGCTGCTTGCCCGTGATCAGAAGGACATTGGCCCGTTTCGCCAAACGAACCGTATCCACAGCCAGCAAAGGAAATCCCTTGCCGCCAACGGCAACAACCGCCGGCGCAGACCTTATGATGCCATCACTGCCGCCGGACAAGGATGCCGAGGAGGCACCGCTCACCACCGCGGCCAGTGCATCACAGGAAATCTCGGCACCGGACGAACGCCACAGTCCGGTAAGCGCTGTCCCCTGACCAATGGCAACCGGCACCCGGTTTGGCGGAATCTTGCCTGCTCTGTCAAACATCAGGAAACCCAATGTTACCGGCGCGGTTTTCAATGCAGCAGCCAATGCCCTCGATCCGGGATCGGCAGCATCGCACGGCTGCCCCAGAACCAGGTCCAGGCCGATTGCCGACACACCGTCACGCACCAGCCTGTCTATCACGGTCGCCAGGTCACCGCGGTCAACCCGGTGGTTTCCCCGGCTGGAGATATCACTCGAAGCGATGTTGACGACAACAACCTGATCGGTGACCGAAGGTTGGCGCAGTGCCGCCACCATGTCGATCGCAGGCTCGCGCAACCGGTCCGTCACTCTGCCTGCATCGCTCCATATAAACGCAGCAAGCAGCAGCGCTGTGAGGCAACCGGCACACGCCGCAATCCATGCTGACCGCCGGTTCATGAGCAGCCCGCCAGCTTCCACCATATGACGCTTGCCAGGTTCATCACGCCGGCAGCGAGTTTCGGGTTCGCATCTGAGTTCCGGTCAGCATCCACGCAACTTCAAGGTAGCCCGGCCAAGCCGGCATGAACCAGCAGACAGAGAACAGGTTCCGGCACCAATCAGATCGTGCTGTACAACATCTCTGTCCATGATTTTCAGGGTCACCTTGCCAGATTTGCCTTTGAGGGACCAGCGGCACGAGAAGCTGTCCTTGCAGGTCCGAAGATTACGCTTGGCGCTGACATCCCTGAGATAGATGTCGGGTGCAACCCGCTTGCCGTCGACATCCCAGGGCTTGCCATTCTTTTTGGTGCGCATGACGCGTGCACTGATCGACACGCAGCCGGCGATGGGCCGGGCCTTTCGCGGAGCAAGCTGGCGCGCGCCGGCTGACGGTTTCTTCTTCGAGGACGGCGCCGTGGAAGGTGTGGAAAACGCCCCTCCCCCCTGCTTGTCGGCTGCCTGGACCGGGATCGCTTGTGCAAGCGCATTCAAACCAACAAAAAAGACGAATAACAGTTTTTGCATAAATCTATCCCAAACCAGTCGGCACATTCACCGATCTAATTGCTGGCTGCACATGCATCCGACTTCACAACGCATCCGCCACCGTGGCGTCCACAGATTTCCAGTGCCTTTGCGCGAGCACCCTGCAAGTCGCCGCGAACCGCCCAGCCCCAACCGCGGCTGGACAATGCAATCGCGGCACAATCGCCGCCTGCGAAGGTCAGGCTCTGACTGCAGTTGCTGCACTTGCTGCGCAAGGTAGTCTCCGCCGCCTTGCGGGAACTCAGATTCGCAGATACTGAAATCTTCTTCCGCGCCGGCCAGAAGCCGATAATTCCCCACTGTGACGGCACAGATTGAGCCCGTATTCTGTCGACCAGGCCCACCGTCAACCGACCGTCTCCGGCCAAACCGTTGTCAGACTGAAACGCGTTCAATGCCGCAACGGTGCGGGCTCCAATGGCACCGTCGGCGGGCCCGGGATCATAATTGAGCTGAAACAACTTGCTCTGGACTTCCGCTATGGAAGCGCGGTCCGTTACCGGGGTTTGCGGAGGTATGGCGGCCACCCGGGTGTTTTCCTCGTTGTCTGCCGGCGGTTCTGCTTGCGCCGGCTGCACTGCTGCTCGCGGTTGTTCGGGTTTGATCCTGGCGATCATCAACCTGGCAATGGTCGAAAATTTGCCGCCTGGATATTCCTCAAGATAGCTGTTCAGGAGAGCTGCATCCGCGCTGTCCTTGACCGTGTTCCAATACAGCATTTCGGCGGCCAACAGACTGTCCTGGCTGTTGCGGGCCGGTCGGTTCGGCGCCGGATTTTGCGGCGTCATCGTGGCAGCAGCAAGTGCGTTGTCTGACGGGCTCTTGAGAAAGATTTTCTTGCCGGGCAAGGAGCCATAGGTAAACGGCTGCTGGCGGCCGCGGGTCGTCTGGTAGACCTTGTCGCGCACCTTGCGAAACAGAAAGTTCAGCTCCAGCCCTGGTTCCTCGAGGTTTTCCAAAAGTGCCGCGGTATAAGGACTGTTGCGCCCTTCTCCGTCGTCGGCGGTTGTGCCTTCCTTGGCGGCGAAACTCACCAGCGTCCCGACGGCCGGCTCGACCCGTGCCAGGCCGCGGCCGATAGATCTGGTCGACGATGTCTTCTTGATCTTGGTCAGGAACGGATTGTTGCGGCATGCATCGAGCAGCAGCATTCGCAACTCGCCGGCACCTTCGACCGCCGACATCCCGCTATCGAGCGGAATCGCCTCAAACTCAACGTCAAGATCGTTCCGCAACTGCGCATCAACCGGTATGAGGTAGTTGGTCCCGTTCACCTCGATACCGTGGCCGGCGAAGTAGACCAGAGCTCTTTCGGACCCCTGGGCACGGCGACTGAACTCCCGCAGGTTACGACGCATCTTGTCGTAGTTCAGGTCATGGAACAGCATGACGTCGAACCCCAGGCGTTCGAGCGCAGCGGCTACATCAGTAGAATCATTCCGGGGATTTTCCAGTTGCGAAACCGCCTCGTAATTGGAATTCCCAATCACCAGCGCGACGCGCTTTGACGCTGCCCAGGCACTGTTCGACAGCACGAGCAGCAATGCGGCGAACGTTGCCACCGCAAGGTTTGACCAATATCTCATTCCCACAGCTCCCTAAGGTCAATGTCGAGCTTAGGGTCCCACCTGTGAAAATCAAGAATTTTCAGAATTGGCCTGACGATTCGCACCCAGGGACAGGTTCTCGACAATTTCAGGCCTTTTTCTGGACCGGGGTCCTGCTCCAGCGACCTTGACCTATGAGACTATCAGCATGGCGTAGAATGATACGTCCTGACCTGAAAGATGTTTGTCGAGCCGCACAATTGCAACTTCAGGTCGGAAAAGCTCAACACCCAATGGATACTGAAGCAGGACAAGACCCAATCAAATTTGGAAGGAAAGCATAACAACTGCAACACTGTCCGCCTGATCAGCGCAGGGTCGGAAGCAAGCTGTCGGCATCGCTTTTGAAAGACACTCGACGGTTTGACACTCAAAGAGCTCAACGCCGCATGAAGTCCACCCATTGAGCGTTTAAGAGACTGGCGGCACACTATAGCCACAAAAGTCCCGGTTCACGGCGACTGAAAGACGGAAAAGAAGTTAACATCTTCCGAGAATATAGCTTACATCTTGACAGTAATGTCCGCAGATACCATGGATGATACGGTCCCGGACACTTGGCTATTTAGACGGAAATCGGCTGAGTTGGTGTGTAATATGACAAGACTGGACCAGTTTTTGGTATGGGTTATATACACCGCCTGGGTTTGGGCGGACATTCGTCGAAGGAGATGGTGGAACTTGCACGTGGCGACACGGCCCGCGATTGACGGAAGTGGAGCGAAGCTTTGCCAGCGTTCCCGTAAGCGCTGGGAAACTATACAAACCTTGGGGAAATATGAGTTCAATACGCGAAAACCCTGAAGAATGCCGGTCATGGCTTTGAGGCGCATCTTGGAGATTCTCACTCTGCGGCGAATGCGTGACCGGCAGGCGGTGACAGAACACGCGGCGGGCGCGGAAATAGCTGACGACGCTGCGAAAATGGCATCGCAGCAGCTCACGGAGCTGCAGACTCGATACACCAAGCTGGAAGCGGAGAATCTGGAACTGCAGCGCGCGAAAGATCAATCCACCCGGGAAGCGCAGCAAAGCGCGGCGGCGAACACGGCCCGGTTAGCAGCTCTGCAAGCGCTGAACGCCGACATAAAGACTGAGAATAGAGCGCTCGCAGATCAGATTCAGGGACAGCAGGATGAAATCGCCAGGCAGCAAGTTGTTTTGGACGAACTAGAGGCCGACCGTGACAGTGCCCGTACCGAAGCCGAGGCGCTCCGGAAGAAGATAGGTGAGCAAGAAGTTCGCATTGGCCTTGCACGCGAAGAGCTCCTCCATTCCGAAGGCCAGATCGAACTGATAAAAGATCTCGTCTTGCGTGAAAGCGGGTTATGAGCAAACCGCCAAAACCCAGGAAATCTCCAGTTGCGAAAAGCGCCAGCGAGACAGGTGATCAGCCATTCGAATACTTACCCTTGCTGGAAACCAGCCGGACCAAGTGGCGGCGTGGGGAGTGGAAAGACCTTGCCTCAATCCCGTTGCAGAAAATCAGTGAGCATGCCGACCGGGCGAAGATCGCACTGCTCGTCGCTGCTGCCAAGGCGCAGTTGGGCAAAACCGATGAAGCGCGGGCGCTCATCCGCCAAGCCAGGGCCTGGGGATGTAGCCGCGATCTCATGACGAGAGTCATCGCATCCGGCATTCATAACTCTCTCGGCAAGATTGCGGCATGTCTTGAGAATGACAGTGGCGCAACCCGCCATTTTGAGGCAGCGTTCGATATTGTGGAGGCTGATAGCGACACGCCCCTGCTTGCCCGGACCCGCCGGGTGCGGGAAACCGCACAAATGGGGCTCTTGCCGGATGCGGCCAAAATCCTCGGCGCGGATATGAGTAAAATGAGGGCAGCGCCAATCGATCATTCAGCGCGACTGGCTTCTATGCGTACGGAGCTTGACCTGCTGAACCACGAGCTATCGCTTGCCTTGCGCCGCGGTCAGATCATGAACCCGGAGGCCATCAAGCCAGGCAGCCAGGGCAGGCTCGCAACACGGGCAGTTTCGCAACTTGGACAGGATCTCTGGGTAATCGAACAGACCGGCGCAAAACGCAACGGTTTCTTCGTCGAGTTTGGAGCAACCGATGGTGTACGACTGTCAAACACCTGGCTGCTGGAGACCGAGTTCGACTGGACCGGCATCTGTGCTGAGCCCAATCCCGTGATGTTCGAACAACTACGCGCGAACCGGCGTTGCATGACGTCAACTGCCTGCATCGGTGGCGTCTCCGGGCAAAATGTCGAATTCATATTGGCTGACGCCTTCGGCGGCATCGCCGACTATGCGATGGCCGATCATCACGCCCAACGTCGCGATGACTTCCGTCGTGATGGCCAGACGATGCGGGTCACCACAGTGTCGCTCGAGGATTTCCTGGTTGCTCACAACGCGCCGCGCGAAATCGACTACATGTCGATCGACACGGAAGGCAGCGAATACGAGATCTTGAGACATTTCCCGTTCGACCAGTGGTCGATCCGCCTGATCACCGTTGAGCACAACAGGACGCCGATGCGCGAAAAAATCCGCCAGCTTCTGGAACCTCTGGGGTATCAAAGAACTGAAATGGACTTCGACGATTGGTATTCCATGAAGCAATAAACGTGTAACCAAGGTGGCACTCCATCCCGGCAGAGATGCATGGATAAATCATGAGAAAGACCGAGGATCATGTAACCTGCTTGCGACTAGGTGTGATCCCCGTGCGGGATGTCGCCACTACCGGATGCGCGAATGCTCGACAAATGTTATTCTATGATCCAGGGAAAATCCTTGCAAAGGATTGTGTTGGCACATGAAGGAAAACTTCTATCTCTTTCATGAACGGAAAGGCGATCAACTGGCCGCTGCCGGAGAGACCGAGAAGGCAGTCGAGGCATATGACGAGGCACTCTCCCTTAATCCTCAAGCGAGTTGGGTCTCCGCCAAGCGGAAACGCCTAGTCGCCGGGGTGACAGCGGACAGAAAAGGCGCAGAGCCGAAGACCCTCAACCTGTTCCTGCCCTATTATACGCCGGAGCACCGCGAGCGGGCCACAGAGCTGCAATACTGTCTTGACCGCAACCTCGACAGTGGGCTCTTCGCAAAGATCACATTGCTCATAGACGACGACAGCGTTGCGCCACGCAAAGACCGAAGATTGTCAATCCTACGTCTCGGTCGCCGGCCAACATATCTCGACTGGGTGCGCGAGAGCCGCGTGCGCTGCCCGGGACAGATTTCAGTCCTAGCCAATAGCGATATCTATTTTGATGACAGCATCGGGCAAATCCTGGAAATATTCACGCCTGAGCCTAATGCCTTCATCGCGCTCAGCCGCTTCGACAGAAACGGAGAGACAACAACACCACACGCCAATCCTCACTGGTCTCAGGACACATGGGCCTTCATGCCCAAGGAGGGCGATAGCCAGATTCACGATCAGCGTTTAGACATTCCACTGGGCGTGCCGCGCTGTGACAACAAGATTGCTTATGTTTTCGCAACTCAAGGTCATCGCGTCTTCAATCCGTTTCCTTTTGTGCGCTCGGTACACGTGCATGAATCGAATCTGCGCTATTACAGTAAGAGGGGTGATCGACGAGTGATTGGCGGCGTCGCCATGGTGCATCCCGGCGATACGTTACTCGAACCTGCCAAGCTGGATATCGAGATCTGGTCTGAGCGCAGCGATCAAGCGACCGGGGTTCGTCTGAACAGCGCACTGGAGACTTGGGCCTTGGAAGCGCAGTTGGCGACGGAACCAAGGTCAACCTTGGTCGCCCATGACGAGGACTGGCAATATCCCGCGGTCACGGAACGTCACGCATTTTATCAGATGCAGGCTTTGCTTACAGATGAGCCGCAGATCACGACAACAGTCTATCTCGGGTTTCCCTTCGCGACCCTCATAGATCTGCACACTCACATGGGCCCCGATCATCACAGGACCCAGACGCTGCAAGGCGCTCTGGACAGATTGACGCCGAAGCTGAAGAGCTACAAACGCGTCGTTACGGTTGGACAACATATCCGTGCCAAGGAGTTTGCGCATCTCTTTGCGAACGCGGGCGTGACCGACCTTTTCTGGTCACACTGCCAGACCGGCGAAGAGGCTTTCCATCACCACGCCGGTATGCGGGTGCATCCGTTTCCGTTGTTCCCGGTGCAGCAGGTGCCTCATGGCATCGAGGACTTCGACCGCCGGCGACGTTGGCTGTTCTCCTTCGTCGGCTCTCGTGCGCTGGATATCTACCTGACAGATTGCCGCAATCTTATCATCGACCTGCTATCGGCAGACCCACGCGGCATTGTGGTCGCCCGCGATGGCTGGCATTACGAGAAGGTGGTCTACGATGCCCAGGTTTTAGAACAGTCTTCTCCCGTCGAAGCTGCGTTGATGAACGATTCCCATTCAGATGACTTCCGTCAGATCATGGATCAATCGACGTTCGCGCTCTGCCCATCCGGCACGGGACCGAACTCGATCCGACTTTGGGAAAGCATGCTCAACGGTGCAATTCCAGTGATTCTGTCACAAACGTGGGCCGCGCCGGGCGACCCGGTGTTGTGGGAGGCGGCAACGATCAGTTGCGCCGAGACGCCGGAGGCGGTTGCGGCACTACCCGACCAGCTGGAAACCATCGCCGCCGACACCGGGCGCCTAAGAGAAATGCGCGCCGCGCTGCTGGCGCTGACCGAGCGCTACGGGCCGGACGGGTTCGTGTCGGATGTGATCGCGATCTTTGACGACGGCAAATGAGCCAGCATTTTTAGGCGTCAGTTGAAAACAGCTGATTGTCATCAAGCACCAAACTGTGGCGCTTCTCGGAAATTACGAATGTGGCCCGAGATGCATAAATTCGAGCCTTCCGCAGCTTTGCGATTACCGAAGCATATTCCCGTACCGGAAATTCGCCGGTTGGCGAGCGCCATGACCAATCATCCCCGGTAACTATAGCATCTGGAAAACTCTCGTGAGTGCCGATGAATTCGTCTCGACGTTTAAGAGCGTCGAGAAAGACGATGTCAGGTCGAAGTTGGCATTCGCTTAGCATCTCGAACACCTCAGGAACCCCCGCCTGAATCAGCACACAGCGATCCCCAAATTCCCTTAGATTGTTTCGAACCACAGCCATCGGACCATGTGCTTTGAGAACCCGTGCATAGGTCTGGATCTGCTCCACTCCATAGGACTGGACCGCCCAGTCAACATTAGTCAGGTTATGGACATACTGCACTAGGTTTTCGCCCCACGGATCGACGCAAATGCAGCGCAACTCAGGAAAGGTTTGCAGCCAGGCGCGTGCCGCGCCTCCCATAAACGAACCGATTTCCACAAGTACACCAGATGGCCTACCGGCAATGACCGCATGGATCAGTTCACGACCACCACCATCCAAGCTCCAAGTAAAAGGGGCAACATCCAAAAGTTCGGTGTTTTCAGGCCATGACCAGCGTGCAGCAACTCTGCTAAAACCGCCATCTTCGCCAAAATTGGGATCGGTTGTCATAACGGTCTCTTTTATTGCCTACTTAAGGCCTTTGCCCTCATAGGGCCTAGAGCATGGCAGACGGAAAACTACTGACCGATTTGTTTATGTAGACAGCGTCAAACCAGCGCAAGGTTCCATCAGCATCGCGTCCGTCTTCATGGATCAACACTTCGTAGAGTACGAAATTGTGTGCATAGAGCCAATCTGTAATTTCGTGAAACAAGGGGGTATCCGGTCCGTAGACGCGGCGCATCCAAGTTTCCAGAAGGATAAACTTTGTGCCGCGAATTGTCTGTTCAGCGCCCTTAAGAACCTTGAGCTCTGCTGCCTGAGTATCAAGCTTAATGAAATCGGGCTGCTTCAACCTCTCGCGAACAACATACTCGTCCAACTGGATCATTTCGCAGGGGATAATCTTGATGTCTCTCGTTCGATCACCCGGGAGCACAAGAATGGAACTGCCGACACCCGCATCACCAAGAATCTTGATCTCGCCATCGCAGGTCTCATCGGAAAGGGCTACAGAGTGAAGGTTAGCACTGCGCAGTTTTGGAAGCAAAGAACCCTCATCCACCTCTGCAACTCGACCGGC
This sequence comes from uncultured Anderseniella sp., assembly GCA_947488295.1. Taxonomy (GTDB): domain Bacteria; phylum Pseudomonadota; class Alphaproteobacteria; order Rhizobiales; family Aestuariivirgaceae; genus Anderseniella. Next base: position 15,589 of record CANKYU010000006.1, on the reverse strand, counting down.
AAGAGGTTCAAAAAGTTCAAAATGGCCGTCAGGAACACAATCTTGAACATTGACTGACCAGGTTCCGATATTAGCCCCGACATCGTAAAAGACACTGACATCGAACCCCCTTTCTCTCAGTAAACTCACAAACCTGGCATGATCTGACACAGACATCGTGTCCTCCATCAGAGACGTTTTACGATCGTTAAACAGAACTCTGTCTGATCACACTGACTACAACAGCCGAGCATTCTCAAACCAAAGAAACCCGTCATTCGTCTCGATTTCGCCCCACGGCGTGGCGCTGGTCCGGTTGCGACCAAGGTTAATGCGCTCTTCCCAGCCGTTGTCACGGAAAAGCTCAGCCATAGCGTCGTGCAGATCATCCTTGTTATGTGTTCCAACCATGATCGAGCGGACAGATTGCGACAACAATGTCATCGCAGGCGGCAGCGCATCATATTCGGCGCCCTGTATGTCCACATGCAGAAAATCCAGCGGCCCTGAAAAATGAGACAGTACTTCCGCGATTGTATATCCGCGAATGTCTATGGTCTGTCCGCTCGTCGCTGCGCTTTTCAAGGACGCCCCATAATCGACGTCCGGCTCGGCGATGACCGGGAAGCTCAGCATGCCGGATTTGTCGGTCACGGCGCCGAAAAGCAGATGATGCTGATTGACGTCCAGCCCATTGTCGTTGAAGTGCTCGAGCGTCCAGTCGTAATGCGTCGGATCAGCCTCTACAGCTAATAGCTCGAGCGCGGTGATGTCCGTCTTCTGACGCGCAGCCAGGGTCCCTCGGACAAGCCAGGGAGCCCAACCGGCACCGAGCTCTGCCATGCGAAAAGTCCCCTTCGCCTTCGAGACCGCCGACAGCACGGCGATCCAGTCAAGATAGTGCTCGTTTTTTTGTGGCAAATTCGGTGTGACCGTCTTGTTCGCAGCGGTCGCATGTCTGGCCCATCCCCGCTTGTAGGCGACCCGTGTCGCACCACCCAGGAAATCGAAAACATGGAAACCCGTCGTCTCGGAAGAAATCTTGGAAAAATTTTCGAACACTGGGTGATCGGCCATCCTGCGTTCCTTATTTGAGGTTCTGCGACCCTTGAAAACTATAGACACGGGATAGGCAATCTTTGTCGAATTTGCAAGCGAACCATGACCTGCCAGAGGCGACACTCAAACGCCGCGATTGCTGACCGGCTTTCCCATGGTGCAGCACTTTCAGCTTTCGGAAGCCACACCTGCCGTCGCCTATTGTCCGATAGGAACACTGCGTGCCCAGGCTCCTCATCCACTCGGCTAGCGTTCTCCGAACGCGCCTGTCGCCGTCCTGTGGATGGGTTTGGTGACATAGTCAAAGACCGTCTTGTGGCCTGTCACTATATCGACCTGCGCCACCATGCCGGGCAGAACGGGCAGTCGCTTTTCGTCGCTTTCTATCCAGTTGACATCGCCTTTCACATCCACGGGAAAATGCGTGTTGCCCTGATCGTCGATGATTGAATCCGCCCCGATCCGGATGACCCGGCCCTTCAGCGTGCCATACAGGGCGTAGTCGTAGGCAGTCAGCTTCACGATCGCCTCCTGACCCTGATGCAGAAACGCGATGTCTTTCGGTGATACCTCGACACGCACCAGCAATGCATCATCAACCGGCACAATCTCGACAATGTTCTCAGCCGGTTTGACGACCTGACCGATGGTGTTTGCGTGAAGCGTCTTGACGATGCCGCGCACCGGCGCGCGCAGTTGCGCGCGCGATACTCTATCGGCGTCAACCGTTTCCGTCTTGCGCAGGCCGGCAAGCTTGGTTGACGCTTCATTGAGCCTCAAGGACAGCTTCGCCCGGAACCGTGCGATCTGTTCATCCCGCTTTGCAGCTATCTCGGAGCGGGCAGCGGCAATCCGCGGTAATGTCAGTTCAAGCGCTTCTGCCTGTCCCGCCAGTTCAAGTTTGCGGGATTTTGCCGTGAGATAGTCGGCCCTGCTTGCGGCGCGGCTTTCGTGGAGCTTGGCCATTATTGCAAATTGTTCCTGCGCGACCTCGAGAGAAGCTCGCGTATTGGCCAGCCGGCTGCGGATCTCCGCCGTTTCGAGTTGTTTCTGATCGGCGAGCCGATCCAGTGAAGCCAAAGCGGCATGCGCCTCTTCGCGTGTGGAAACAAACTCGGCCCGATTGCGGGCTATGACACTGGCGTGCTGCTGATCCTCAGGTTGACCAAAGTCCGGCTCCCTGCCATCCAGCAGGGCCTGCAGCCACGCCGTCGAGGCTGCGAGCGCGCGGATGGTAACGCGGTTTTCAGCCAGCACAGCGCCGACCTGGATCGGATCGATCGACACAAGCGGTGCGCCCTTCTCGACCGTTGCACCTTCCTGGACGTGGATTGACTGGACGATGCCACCTTCCAGGTTTTGCACCACCTTGACGCGCCCGCTGGGAATAACCCTGCCCTGGCCTGAGGACACCTCCACCATGCGAGCCTGTGTCGACCATACGACAGCGGCCGCAAGAGCACCGACAACACAGAAGATAAGCAGATACGCCAGGCCGTTACGCGGCCGCAGAAGATCGGCACTAGCCGGGCCCAACTCGTTCATGCCGCATTGCTCCCCTTAACAGAGATCCTCTGGTCAACCACGCTGCGCAGTTGCGCAAGCACCTCGTCTCTGGGACCATCGAGCAGCACCTTGCCGGCCTCCATCACGATCAGTCTTTGGGCAGCCTCGATCATGGCGGGACGATGGGTGACAAGGACAATCGTTGTGTGTGCAGGAAGTGCACGCAGATGATTTGCGAACTCGGCTTCGCTGCGGCCGTCAAGGTGACTTGTAGGTTCGTCCAACAGGACCACCGGCGGGTCGCCGACCAGCGCGCGCGCCACAGCCAGGGTCTGCAGTTGGCCGCCCGAGAAACCCTGCCCGCGCTCACCCAGAGGCGTATCAAGGCCAAGCCCTGTCCGGGTGAGCCAGCCGAGGGCGCCAGAAATAGTCAGCGCTTTCAGGATTGTCTCATCGTCGAATGACCGGCCCATTGCAACGGCTTCGCGAACCGTGCCGGACATGAATGCAGGGTTTTGCGGCGCCACACCGAGTTGAGTGCGCCATGCGACCGGCTCGATGTCGCTACTGGCGAGATCATCAAGCAATACCCGTCCTCGTGTCGGATGCCGCAGGGCGCTGATCAGGTTCAGCATGGTGCTCTTGCCCGATCCGTTGCCGCCGATGATCGCAATGCGTTCTCCGATGCCGATTGTCAATGTCACATCACGCAGCACCTCCGGCGCCTCTTCATGGTATGCAAATGAAACCTTGTCGAAGGAAATGGCTCGTTCGAGCTTGCCCGGTTTGACGAGATGGCGGTCTGCGGGACGTTCATTTTCCATTGTAGCAAGGTCAGACACGGCCCGTTGCGCCATGCGAATCTGGGTAAAGCGGGCGATCAGGGCGGACACCCCCACCAGCGGCCCGAGGCAGCGCGCCGCCAGAAGGTTGGTTGCAAACAGCGCACCCGGTGTAATGGTGCCGTCGGTTACGAGATAAACGCCGACCACAAGGATGGTGATGGTCACCATGCCCTGGAACAGGGTGATGATGTGCAGGGACGCGTTGGTCCAGAACCGGATGGCAAGCGAATGACGCAATTGCGAGGCCACGGCGCGTTCATAGCACTGCGCCGCCCAGCGTTCACCACGGGCAAGCTTCACGCTTTCCAGGCTGGACAGGATCTCGGTCGCCAGAGAGCTTTTCTGTGCGGTATCGTTGAAAGAGCCTTCAACCACATGCCGCAGACGCAGCTGAATAAGCACTGCTGTAACGAGAAAAACCGGCACTGCGATAAGCGGCACCACGACCAGCCAGCCAGCCACCAGCCAGATCACGAACAGGAACAACGCCACGAAGGGCAGGTCTCCAAGTGCCGCGATCGCTGATGCGTTGAAGTAGTCGCGGACAGTTTCGAACTCACGCAGGCTGTTGACCTGCATACCGACACCAGCCCTGCCGGATTTCATTTTCGCTCCAAGAATTCGGCCAAAAACGCCATTCACCGACAGCACATCCGACCGCGCCGATGAGCGATCCAGAACTGACGCGCGCAGCGAGCGCAGCAGGAAATCGAAAACAAGGGAAATCGCCACACCGGCTGCCAGCACCCACAAGGTCTCATAGGCGGCATTTGAAATCACCCGGTCGAAAATATTCATTGTGGCGAGCGGAATCGCCAGCGCCAGGATGTTGATTACAAGAGTTGCGGCAATGACCGGAAACAAGACGCTTCGGGCCGGCCAGAAAGACAGCTCAGGCATGCCCGATCGCGCCGCGCGGTCATCCTGTTTACTGCGTTCGGGCCCATCCAGTGCGCGCAAAGACCAGCCGATCAGCCTGCCCTTCGTCGCAAGCTTGTCCAGCATGACCGGTTGCGTCGACCCATCTGCACAGACTTCGCTGGCCAGGCCCGGCTGGGACACATCGTTGATTGTATGCCACTTGCCGTCGGCGTCCTGTGTGATGAACGGGCAATCGCTGCCGCGCAATTTGCCCGGCTTGAGGTTTCTTGAGGCTGACGACAGCCCGGCGGCGCGGGCCACCAGGGTCACGGTGGATGGTGTGGCGTCGTTACCCAGATGCGGCAGCCGTTCCCGCAGGACACTTTCAGAAAGCACGTCCGGACTGCCGGCCCCCAAAACACAAGCCGCCCCCGCTGCAACAGCGGAGATCGTGTCAAACTGTTCAACAGTTTTCAGTTTCGGCCTGATAGCCTCGCCCATCTGACCGGCCTCAATCGTCCACGGACTGCACGACGCCAAGTGCCTCGGCCAGCGTACCGGTTGCCGCCAGCAGCTTGAAGAACGCAAAACGGCCGGCATTGAATTCGTTGGTCGCCTGCACACCGGCCACGAAAGCCTCGTTCTGCGCATCGAGAATCGATATCAGGGTAGCAAGCCCCGAATCGTATTGTCTCAGCCTCAGATCAACCAGCCTGCGGTTGGCGCGAGACTGGTTCAGCAACCCCTGCACCAGGTGGCCGGAACCGTGATACTTGTTCCACGACAGACGCAGTTCACGTTCAACGCTGACCTGGGCCGATCCTACGAGATGTCTCGCCTCATCGGCGCGATGACGCGCTTCGCGCAAACGGGCATGATTGATACCGCCATTGTACAAACTCATCGAGACCACAACCATGGCTTTCAGCGATTGCCGCTCCTGCGACACACTTCGTATTCGATCGGCATGATTGGCTGACAGCTCCAGTGCAACCTGCGGCAACAGTTCAGAGCGCGCCGTGCCGATGGCGGCCTCCGCGGCTTCGGCATCAAACCGGATGGCAACAAGTTTTGGCGACATATCCCGCGCACGGTTCAGCACCTCGTCGATAGACCTCGACAATGCATGCTTTGGCAAGTCGTCCTGGCGTAATTTACCGGGATCGCGGCCGACAGCCGTCCTGAACAGCGCCTGCGCATCACGAGCCTGAATCCTGGCATTTGTTACAGCGGTCTGGGCTGCATATCGGCGCGCCCGCACCTGTTCCAGGTCCGCCGAATTTCCACCGCCGCCGTTCACGCGACTGGACACCCGGCTATAGATGCGCTCGACAACGCCGCTGTTGGCCATCGCTCTTGACAATACCCGCCTGGCGCGAACCATTTCCAGATAAGCCTGAACCGCCTGAAGGGTAACCGTCTCCACGGTGTCCGCAAGACGATTGCTCGCCGAGTCAACCCGGGATGTTTGCCGGGCCGTTTCCGACTGAATTCTACCGCCCAGATAAATTGGCTGGCGCAGTTTGACGGATGCCTCGCCATAGCCCTGGGTGTCGGTCGAATTGCCATGATAGGCACCGTATCGCCCCTCGACGCGCACTCCCGGCCGGGCGAGACCTTCGGCTGCAACAAGCTCTTCGCCAATTGCACGACGGTTGGCCAGCAGGGCTTTCACATCAGGGTGGTAAGCAACCGCATCACTTGCTGCCTGACGTATACTGTCAGCATGCGAGTATCCTGAAATGAAAAATAAGCAAGTTAGCCCAGCTCCCGCCACCAAGCAGAAGTTTTTCAATCTTGAATTCATACCGACAGCCCCCTCAGTGCATTACGGTTTAGCTTTACTTATGTATTACGCTCACATAAATACAGTAAACGGAGTAATTTTATCTATCCACAAAGCGCAAAATTACCAAATCACTACTCACAATTAATAATATTTTAACACATATCAACACATTCCGATAAAAAACTTCAAAAAATCCGCCTAAATCCATATCTCACTTAAGAAAATGCTTCATCCTGTCAAAAACCAGTTCACCTCACACAGTAATGTTGGAAGACGCGACCAGTGTCGCGAGATCCAGACCGGTAACACCAGTCAGTTCGACAACGTCTGTTGTGTGGTTACCCGTGCCAGCCTGATCGATGGACACTGTCGTGTTGCCTCCTGCTTCCGACAGCGCAACAAAGTCCGCCACCACATCGCTGGACGGATCGTAGGCGGTCAGCAGAGCGGCCAGATCAAGTACATCCTGCGACGCATCGAAATCAGTGATTTGATCGACAACACCACCCGCAAGATCGGCCGGTTGCCATACAAAGAGGTCGGGTCCCCCACCGCCGGTCAGCACATCAGCTCCACCGCCGCCGGCAATGAGGTCCGCCCCGGCTCCACCCGCCAGTGTTTCTGCTGTCCCGTCGCCAGAGATGTTCAGCCCAGGGTTGGTCACAGTGATCGGCACAGTGGCGACGACCGGAGTGCCGGTCGAGCCACCGTCCACCGTGGTGACGGAGACGCCCAGATCAAACGAAGCGGTGGCGCCATAAGGCGTTACTGCCAGACTGTTGGCTTCAGCAGTTGTTCCCGTAAAGGTCCATTCGCCCGGCGAGGTCTGCGCCAGTACGCCGCCCGAACTTGTGGCAACGAAGCTCGCAGGCCCGCTTAACACGACAACCAGGGTTTCCGCCGGGTTCTCGCCAGGCGTCGTGCCGGTGTCGTCACCGGGGGCAATCTGCAGATCCAGCGCAATCGGCGTGCCGGCATCTCCGTCCCGGGGCACTGCGGTCAGCACCAGGCCATCGGCAACCGGATTGACGGTCAGCGTGAACGGCGCACTTGTCTGCGAGGAATCCCCGTTCGGCTCCAGCGTGAAGGCAACCAGTTCGAGGCCTACCGTACCTGACCAGTTCGCAGGTGGCGTGATGGACAGCCCCGCCAGGTCGCCAGGATTGATGGTCCAGGTGCCGTCACCATTGTTTGCACCGGCGGAAAGAATGGAACCTTCCGGTACATTTGCCAATGTGACAGACAAGACTTCCGAGCCGTCGGTGTCCGCCAGGGCTGCCGACAGGCCGGTCAAGGCAATTGCGGTATCTTCGTCACCGGAAGCGTTCGAGACGCTCAAAATTGCTGCATCCGCCACGTCAGAGACAGGAATGGTGCCGTTTTGCGTGGAGGTAGCGGTATCGCCGTTCGCGGGTTCGACTGTGGTTGCCTGGATTGTGATCGAGATATCGTCGCCGCTGTTGGAAGCAGGCGTAACGGTCAGCCCCGACAGTTCGGCCAATGTCAGCTCCCACACACCACCGCCGGTATTGGTACCGGCTGAAAGCGTAGCTCCGCCTGATACCGTAACAACAACCGGCTCCTGCACCTGTTCATTGACGGTTCCATTGGTATCCTGCAGCGCCACCGCGATATTGACCGCAATGGCACTGTCCTCGTCGCCTCCAGCCGTGCTGAAACTGATGGCCGGGCCATCGGCGACCGGCGTGACGTCGATAGTCGCCGGCACATTCGACGTGACTGCCTGCTGCTGCTCACTGTTGATGGCGGCGGCGGTCACAGTAAAATCAAGCGGCCCGGAGTAGTCCGCTGCCGGTTCAATCGAGACGCCGCCGGACGAAATCGTGGCAGCGTCCGTAACCCAGGTGTTGTTGATGGGGTTGAAGAACGCGCCCGTCACGGTTGCATCGGCGGGAATACCCGACAGGATCACGGAAATAGACACACCGCCCGGCGACGGCTCGGCAGGATCCGGCGTCACGCTGATGTCCAGAACCCGAATGCCGTCCTCATCCACAACCATCGGGTTGACCACGACGATGGGCGGCAGGGGCTGTATTGGCGTGCCGGTCCCGCTGACAGCCGTGATATCCACGGTGAAGCTGGTGGCGTTGGTCGCTGTATCTCCGTCATTTTCAGTGGTCACACTCGTCAGGGTAAGGTTGGCGGTACCATCCTGCCCGGCCAGGCCGATAACATGCAGCCCCGCCAGGTCGGCAGGCGTGAACAGCCAGGTGCCGTCCTGGTTGTTGAAACCGACCGGATTTCCTGCCGCATCGACGAAGCTCAGCAATGGCTCCCCGGTCTGTCCCAGGCCCGAAACCACATAATACAAGGTCTCCGATGGCGGTTGGCCATTGGCAGCATCGGTATCTGTGGTCTCGCCGCCAAACTCGGCTCCGGTCGGATTGATGGCAATCAGGGTGTCATCGTTTCCTGCATAATCGTCCGCAAAGACAGTTGGCTGATCCGCGACCCCAACCATATTGACATCAAATGTGTCGTTCACTGTCGAGGTGACCACGGTTGCACCGGCTGTGTCTGAAAATTCCACTGCCACGGGCACCGAGAAATCCCGGTTCGAATCTGGAAACGCCGATGCCAGCAAGGCGACGCCTGCGAGGTTGGCGGCAAGAACCGTGATGGTCCCGTCGGCGTTGTCCGTAAAGGTTCCGGTTATGTAATTGGAGACGAAGTCAGCAGTGTCAGTAACTGTCGCACCGATACCCGCATCGGCCACGATGGAACTGAAATCGAATGTGTAGCTGACAACCGCCTCCGAACCGTCATTATCGGCAAGTGGCGGCGGTGCGGCCCCGACGAGAGAGATGTTGTTGTCTTCGTTGACAGTCGTCCCCGGATTCCAGCTCGGCGTATCAACGACCGGCGTGACGGTGATGTCGAGCGGCACATTCACAGACGTTTGGTCACCATCATCTTCCTGGGTAACTGCACGCACCTGAAGACCGGGTGCGAAGTCGGCGACATAGTCACCGGAGAAATTGGGCGGCGACGGTATTGTCAAACCAGGCATGTCAGCGGCATCAACCTGCCAGCCGGAACCGATGAAGGTGCCAGCAGACGGCACGACACCCGGCGGCAATCCTTCGATCACAAAGAACAGAGTTTCTGATCCGTCGCTATCAGCGAGCACTGTATTGACCCCTGCCCCCAGCGGGATCGGATCGTCCTCGGCTGACACCACTGGTGTGGGATTTGCAACCGCCGCGTCTGCAACGCCAATGACATCGACATCAATGGTAGCCGATCCGATCTGGGTGTCGCCGTCACCGCCAAGCCCCTGGTTGGTTTCGGTGGCTGTGGCGGAAACAGTGAGCTGGAAATCGTCGTTTGAGTTGGCGGGGGCGAGGACATGAAGCTGAGCCAGTTGGGCGCTGGTTACAATAACCGACCCGTCGCCCTGCAAGGCCCCAAGCGGATTTCCCGCCCCATCCACAATCTGCGCGCCCGGCGGCAAGCCGGTTATGGTCACGTCGGAGAGCTGTTCGGAACCATCACCGTCAACAAGGCGCACATCCACGACGAGACGAATGGGGGTGTCTTCAAGGCCGGCGCCGCCTTCGGTGGCATTCACCACCCGCAGTTCAGGCGCATCGGCCTCCTGATCAACCGTAATGGTGAAGTTGCGGATCACACTTGCGGTCGGGACCGCGACTTCGTTGCCAGTCGCACTCTCGGTTGAAATTACTTCCATCGAGGCGTTGACGATACCGGAGAAGTGCAGCGGCGGCGTATACGTGGCGCCTGCGAGCGATGCATTGAGCGTGGCCGTATCAGGCCCGGTCACAATCCAGTCGTTGCCGGATTGGGTGTAGGTCACACCGCCCGTCTCGTCGCCCAGGACGATAGATCCCGCAGGCAGGTTGAACAGCCGAACGGATGTCGTTTCCGAACCATCCGTGTCGGCACTGTCAATGGCGACAAGCGACAGGGCAATCGGTGTGTCTTCAAGGCCTGTGACATCAGTTGCAGTGCCGTCAGGATCGTCAGCAACCGCCCGCACACGAATATTGCGGTTGCGGGTCCTGGTCGCAGTAGAACCGTCCGCATCCAGAGTCGTTGCTGCAACCACTACCGTAATGTTGGCGTCTGAATGCAGCGGAGGTGTCCAGGTGAAGGTATCGAGCGTTGCCTGAATGTCGGCTTCCGGCCCTGTAATCGTATAGGTCTGGCCGCTCACGTTCACTGCAGCGCCACCGATGGCTGTGAATGTTGCCGTTTCGCTGCCCGGCATGGTGACCGCGATTTGCGTAATACTTTCAGAACCGTCCTGGTCGACCAAGGCCACTGTATAGGCGGAACCGAAGTTTATTGCAGTATCTTCTCGTCCAGCGGCATTGCCTGTTATAGTGGGCTGGTCCGCCTGCGCATCAACCACAATCTCAACCGGAGCCGTTGAGGTTTGCAAACTGCCGTTTTCACCTTCCGTCGTGGTGGCGGTCAGTGTCATGTTGATCGTGCCGTGCACGTGTAAAGCAGGGTTGAACACCAGACCGGCAGAGACCTGAGCTGCCGTGAAGCCCCAGACACCGCCGCCCTGGTCCGTTCCGCTGTCAAAGGACGCGCCGCTCGGCACACCCGAAAGTGTGAAGGTGATGGTTTCAGACCCGTCTGTATCGATGCCGGTACCATCCAGGCCGGCAAGCGAGATGGCAGTGTCTTCCTCGCCTGCAAAACTGCCGCCGGTTGCCGATATTCCGTCTGCGACCGGAACCACATCCACAACCACCGGGATAACTGTCTGGGCGGTCGGAACCGCGACTTCTGCCTCAGTAGGACTGGATTCGATGGATTGGGCGGTAACAGTCAACGGAATATCGTCGCCAGAATGAAGGGCTGGCAAGATCGATACCCCGCCGGCAAGTGTCGCCTGAATATCGGCGTCCGGACCCGTGACCCGCCAGACACCGCCGCCGAGGTCAGTAGCGATTGCTGAACCGGAGGTGACAATCGTGAGCGTCGCGCCGGCAGGCACGCCGGCGATTTCTACATAGTCGAGTGTTTCCGTTCCATCTGTATCGACGAGAGACACGGCAATCGGCACGTCGATGACAGTATCCTCATCCCCCTGAGGCGCCGAAATCAGAGACAGATTTGGTGCATCGGCAACCGCTGCAACGATCACATCATGGGTGGCATTGACGGTTGTGGTCGCACCGCCGTTTTCCACCGTGGTGACGGCAACTGCAACCGAGAAGTTGGCGTCATCGTGGGTTTGCGGCAGTACCGTAAAGCTGTTCAGCAACGCGACGGCCTGCGGGGCGGTCCCGGTGATGGTCCACTCTTCTGGCCCGGTCTGCGTGACACTGCCCGGCAGCCCCATGTTCCAGTCGGTTGTGGCTGTGGTCGGTATACCATTCAGCACAATGGTCAGCGTCTGAGACCCGTCAAGATCGTCGATGGAAAGCGAAATGTCGCTGCCCAGCGGAATGACCGTATCCTCATTCTCCGAACTTGAGCCATTGGCAAGGTTCGGTATGTCCAGGATCGGGTTGACGGTGACCTCGACATTTGCGGTGGACACCGCGACATCGCCTTCGTCTTCGGTGGCGATTGACTCCAGCACCATTGTAAAGGTGCCGTCAGCCTGTGGCGGCGGCGAGTACGTCAATCCTGCTGCGAGTTCAGCGGCGGTAAAGCTCCATACGCCGCCACCCTCGTCGGTGCCGGTGGAAAATGAAGCGGCTGGATCCACCCCGGTTATCCGATGGGTCAATGTTTCAGATCCATCGAGGTCATTGAGCGCACCGGCAAGACCGGTCAGTGCCACATCTATGTCTTCGTCAGTGGTGAAACTGCCGCCGGTGACATCAGGCACATCCGCAACGGGTGTGACATCAACCGTATGTGTTGCGGTCTGTGTTGCAGTGGAACTGTCAGCATCGGTGACAGTAACCGCGATGGCAAGGTCAATGTCGTCGCCGGAGTCATCTGGTGGCGTAATGGCGAATGTATCAAGGGTGGCGCGAATGGCCGCTTCGCTGCCGGTGACGGAAAAGCCTCCGGCAATCGCCGTGACAGTCGCCCCTCCGGTTGCCGTAAAGGTGACACTGGCACCCGTCGGCACATCGGTGACCTGCACTTCGGTGACGGTCTCAGATCCGTCCGTATCGGTCGGCGCATACGTGATCTGAGCCCCGAACGTGACAGCCGTGTCCTCGTCGGTCGCAGATGATCCGCCAATAACAGATGGCGTATCTGCCTGAGCATCAATCACGATATTGAACAGCGCAGAGTTCTCCGCCGTGGCTGCATTGGCTCCTTCAGTAGCAATCGACACAAGCGTCAGCGGGATCGTGCCGTGGAAGTTCAGCGGCGGCGTAAACGTCACCGTGGCAAGCTCCGCCGGTGTCAGCACAACAATACCACCCGGCTGAACAGTACCGGCAGACAGCACCGCACCGGCAGGAAGCCCTTCAATCCGGTAAGAGAGTGCCTCCGATCCGTCTGTGTCGGACAGAGCGCCACCGAGGCCTGACAGTGCAACCGCGGTGTCTTCTTCGGTATTGAACAACCCTGCCCCGACCGTCACAGACGGCGTATCGGCTACCGCAATGACCGTCACCGGCACCAGGAATGTAGTGTCGGCAGACAGTGTGTCGACTTCGCCCCCGTTCGGTGATGTCTCGGTGGACGTCAGGGTCACGGACAGGTTGAAGTCAGCATCGGAATCCGCCGGCGGTGTCGCCGACATCGCCGCAAGCGCTGCATTGATCTGTGTCGGCGTACCGGTGATCGTCCAGTCCTGACCGCTCTGGACCACTGTAGCACCGGACGGGCCGAACCCGCCCAGAACAATGCCCGCCGGCGCCGTCACAACGGCCTGGGTAATCGTCTCCGACCCGTCGGTGTCAGACAATGTTGCAATCACCGGAACCGCTATCGCGGTATCTTCGTTACCTGCGCCGGATCCCGATCCTGTCGGCGCATCGGCAACCGCCGCCACCAGCAGTTCATGGCTGCCAATCGTGGTAGCCGTATCAATGCCGTCATCCGTCGTCGTCACCGCAACCGACAAGGTGACATTGCTGTCATCGTCAGGCGCAGTGGTGTAGGCAAACGTATCCAGTGTGGCGCGAATCTCCGCCTCGGTGCCGGTGACCGAGAACCCGCCGGCAATCGCCGTCACCACGGCTGCACCGGAAGCGGTAAAGGTAATCGCCGCACCTGCCGGCACACCGGTCACATCAACCTGCGAGATAACCTCGGACCCATCCGTGTCCACCAGGCCATAGACAATGTCGGTGCCGAATACGGTCGCCACATCCTCATTCACCGTGGAACTTGCCGCGGACACAGTCGGTGCATCGGCGACCGGTGTGACATCGACAGTATGGGTTGCGGTCTGCGTTGCAGTGGAACTGTCGGCGTCGGTGACCGTAACCGCAACAGTAAGGTCAATGTCATCACCGGAGTTTGTCGGTGGCGTGATGGAAAAAGTATCAAGCGTGTCACGAATGGCCGCTTCGCTGCCGGTGATCGAGAAACCTCCGGCAACCGGTGTGACTGTCGCACCACTGATTGCCGTGAAGGTGACATTGGCTCCTGCCGGCACACCGGTGATCTGTACCTCGGTGACGGCTTCGGAACCGTCCGTATCAGTTGGCGCATAGGTTATCTGAGACCCGAATGTGACCGCGGTATCCTCGTCGGTCGCAGATGATCCGCCAATAACAGATGGCGTATCAGCCTGTGCATCCACCACAATGCTGAACGGCGCGGAATTCTCCGCCGTATCCCCGTTGGCCCCTTCCGTGGCAATCGAGACCAGCGTCAGCGGGATCGTGCCGTGGAAATTCAATGGCGGCGTGATTGTGACCGTCGCAAGTTCGGCCGGTGTCAACAGAACACTGCCGTCCGGCTGCACGGCACCTGCAGACAATACCGCTCCCGGCGGCAAGCCTTCGATGCGATAGGACAGCGTCTCCGACCCGTCAGTATCTGACAACGCACCACCGAGACCAGCCAACGCAACCGCAGTATCCTCTTCCGTAGCAAATGACCCTGCCCCGACCGTCACAGATGGCGTATCGGCGACCGCTATGACCGTCACCGGCACCTGGAACGTGGTATCGGCAGACAGCGTATCAATCTCACCGCCGTTCGGAGACGTCTCGGTCGATGTCAGGGTCACGGACAGGTTGAAGTCGACATCGGAATCTGCAGGCGGCGTCGCGGTCATCGCCGCAAGCGCTGCATTGATCTGCGTCGGGGTACCGGTAATGGTCCAGTCCTGACCGCTCTGGACCACTGTGGCGCCCGATGGGCCAAAGCCGCCCAGGACAACGCCGGGCGGAGCCGTGACAACAGCCTGGGTAATCGTCTCCGACCCGTCAGTGTCAGACAGTGCAGTGAACACGGGAACCAATATCGCAGTGTCCTCGTTGCCTGTGCCCGTCCCGACGCCCGAACCTGTCGGTGCATCGGCAACAGCCGCCACCAGCAGTTCATGGCTGCCAACCGTGGTCGCGGTATCGCCGCCGGTATCGGTCGAGGTCACCGCAACCGCCAGGGTGACATTGCTGTCATCGTCCGGTGCGCTGGTATAGGCAAACGTATCCAGCGTGGCGCGAATCTCCGCCTCGGTGCCGGTGACCGAAAACCCACCGGCAATCGCCGTCACCACGGCTGCACCGGAAGCCGTAAAGGTAATCGCAGCACCTGACGGCACACCGGTCACATCAACCTGCGAGATAACCTCCGACCCGTCCGTATCGGTAAGCCCGTATACAATGTCGGTGCCGAAGACGCCGGCCACATCCTCAATGACCGGGGAGCTCGCTGAAGACACTGTCGGTGCATCGGCAACTCCGGCAACCACAACATTGAACGGGGTCGAGTTCTCTGCCGTATCCGCATTGGCACCTTCGGTGGCAATAGACACCAGCGTCAGCGGAATCGTGCCCTGGAAGTTCAGCGGCGGCGTGATCGTCAGGCCGGCAAGTTCACCCGGTGTCAGCAGGACAATGCCACCCGGCTGCACAGTACCGGCAGACAGCACTGCGCCTGTTGGCAAACCCTCAATCCGGTAGCTAAGCGTCTCCGACCCATCGGTATCCGTCAAGGCACCGCCAAGACCGGCCAACGGGATTGCAGTATCCTCGTCACCCGACGCATCAGAGGCGGCCACAGTCGGTGTGTCGGCAACCGCATTGACGGTCACTGGCACAGAGAACGTGGTATCGGCAGACAGGGTATCAATCTCACCGCCGTTCGGCGACGTCTCGGTCGATGTCAGGGTCACGGAAAGGTTGAAGTCGGCATCGGAGTCTGCCGGCGGCGTCGCCGTCATCGCCGCAAGGGCGGCATCAATCTGTGTCGGTGTACCGGTAATGGTCCAGTCCTGACCGCTCTGGACCACTGTAGCGCCAGACGAACCGAATCCGCCCAGAACCACACCGGCCGGTGCCGTCACAACAGCCTGGGTGATTGTCTCCGACCCGTCTGTATCGGACAACGTCGCAACCACCGGAACCGCTATCGCGGTATCCTCATCGCCTGCGCCGGAACCTGACCCCGTCGGGGCATC
>CANKYU010000005.1 GCA_947488295.1 uncultured Anderseniella sp. | reverse complement strand
CTGATGGCGGCTGTTGATGAGTACATTCCTCAGCCTGAGCGTCCGATTGACCAGCCGTTCCTGATGCCGATCGAGGACGTGTTCTCGATTTCTGGCCGCGGTACGGTTGTAACCGGTCGTGTTGAGCGTGGTGTTGTGAAGGTTGGTGAGGAAATCGAGATTGTCGGTATCCGTGACACCACCAAGACGACGTGCACGGGCGTTGAGATGTTCCGCAAGCTGCTCGATCAGGGCCAGGCTGGTGACAACATCGGTGCGCTGCTGCGTGGTGTTGATCGTGAAGGCGTTGAGCGCGGACAGGTTCTGTGCAAGCCCGGTTCGATCACCCCGCACAAGAAGTTCAAGGCAGAAGCCTACATTCTGACCAAGGAAGAAGGCGGTCGTCATACACCGTTCTTCGGCAACTACCGTCCTCAGTTCTACTTCCGTACGACGGATGTGACGGGTGTTGTGACACTTCCAGAAGGTACGGAGATGGTTATGCCTGGCGACAATGTGTCGTTTGAGGTTGAACTGATCACACCGATTGCGATGGAAGAGAAGCTGCGCTTCGCCATCCGTGAAGGTGGTCGTACCGTCGGTGCTGGCGTCGTCGCCGGCATCATAGAGTAACTAAACTGAATAGGGGTGTTTCTGATTGTCAGGGACACCCCAACTTACGGATCCAAGTAGATGCAAAAACAGAATATTCGCATCCGTCTCGAAGCGTTCGACCATCGGGTTCTCGATGGTTCGGCACGTGAAATCGTGAACACGGCCAAGCGCACTGGCGCCCAGGTTCGTGGCCCGGTTCCTCTGCCGACGCGGATTGAACGGTTCACCGTGAACCGCTCGCCCCACGTGGACAAGAAGAGCCGCGAACAGTTTGAGATGCGCACGCATCGCCGCATTCTGGATATTGTTGACCCGACGCCGCAGACAGTGGACGCGCTGATGAAGCTCGACCTTGCAGCCGGTGTTGATGTTGAGATCAAGCTCTGATTTCTGAGCGAGACGAACGGGAGTCTGAACTATGCGTTCAGGAGTAATTGTACAGAAGCTGGGCATGACCCGGATTTTCACCGACGCAGGTGAACATATTCCGGTAACTGTTTTGAAGCTGGATACCTGCCAGGTGGTGGGCCAGAAGACCGTTGAGAAGAACGGTTACACGGCCCTGCAGCTTGGTGTCGGCAGCGCCAAGGTAAAGCGCCTGACCAAGGCAGATCGTGGTCAGTTCGCGGTCGCCAAGGTCGAGCCCAAGCGCAAGGTTGTCGAGTTTCGGGTGAGCCCGGAAAACCTGGTTGATGTTGGTGAAGAGATCATCGCTGATCACTATTTCGCCGGCCAGTATGTCGACGTGTGCGGCACATCGGTTGGCAAGGGCTTCGCCGGTGCCATGAAGCGTCACAACTTTGGCGGCCTTCGCGCTTCCCATGGTGTGTCGGTTTCTCACCGTTCGCATGGTTCGACCGGTCAGTGTCAGGACCCCGGCAAGGTGTTCAAGGGCAAGAAGATGGCCGGCCAGATGGGCAATGAGCGCGTAACCGTTCAGAACCTTCAGGTCGTGAAGACAGATACCGAGCGTGGCCTGATCATGGTCAAGGGTGCCGTTCCCGGCGCCAAGGGCGGATGGGTCCGGTTGAGTGACGCGGTCAAGAAGCCTCAGGCAGACAGCGCAATTACACCGGCCGCTCTTCGTTCATCCGCTGCTGCCGCCGCCGCTGCTGCTGCGGAAGCCGAGGCTGCTGCCGCCGCTGAAGCTGCTGCAGAAGCCGAACGGATTGCTGCAGATGAAGCCGCGGCTCAGGCCAAGGCAATGGAAGATGCGCCTGCCGAAACCGACGGTGCCGATGGAGGCAGCGAACAATGAAAACAGATATTCAGACACTTCAGGCCAAGAAGGCCGGTACGGTTGATCTGTCCGACGAGATTTTTGGTCTCGAGCCGCGCGGTGACCTGTTGCACCGCATGGTGACCTGGCAGTTGGCCAAGCGCCGCGCCGGCACGCACAAGACCAAGGGCCGTGCTGAAATCAACCGCACCGGTGCCCGCTACGGTCGCCAGAAGGGCGGTGGTACGGCACGTCACGGTTCACGCCGGGTTGGTATCTTTGTAGGTGGCGGCAAGGCTCATGGACCGGTTGTTCGCAGCCATGCGACGGCTCTGCCCAAGAAGGTGAGGGCACTTGCCCTGCGTCATGCACTGTCTGCCAAGGTCAAGGCCAACGAGCTGATCATTCTGGACAGTTCCGAAGTCAAGACACCAAAGACCAAGGATCTGGCCGGCGCTTTTTCGAAGCTTGGCCTGACCAACGTGCTGGTGATCGATGGCGCGGAAGTGAATGAGAATTTCGCCAAGGCCGCCAGCAACCTGATCAACGTTGATGTGTTGCCGGTGCAGGGCATAAATGTTTACGACATCCTTCGCCGTCAGAACCTGGTTCTGACCAAGGCTGCTGTTGAAGCGCTGGAGGCGCGGTTCAAATGAGCATGGAAAAGAACTACAACATTATCCGCGCACCATCGATTACCGAGAAGGCGACACTGCTGAGTGAAGCCAATCAGGTGGTTTTCAATGTTGCCGGTACGGCTTCAAAGCCGGAAATCAAGAAAGCTGTCGAAGAGCTGTTCAATGTCAAGGTGAAGGCAGTGAATACACTGGTTCGCAAGGGCAAGACCAAGCGCTTCCGCGGCATTCGGGGTCGGCAGAGCGATGTTAAAAAAGCGATTGTCACACTGGAAGATGGTCAGTCCATCGACGTGACGACCGGCCTTTAAAGTTTAATTCGAGCGATTGAGACGTAAACCATGGCACTGAAAAAGTTCAAGCCCAATACGCCAGGACAGCGGCAGCTGGTCATTGTTGACCGCTCCGGTCTGTGGAAGGGCAAGCCCGTCAAGACCCTTACTGAAGGTCTGTCCAAGAGCGGTGGCCGCAACAACCATGGCCGTCAGACCTCGTTCTCACGTGGTGGCGGACATAAGCGCACCTATCGTATCATCGACTTCAAGCGGACACGCCAGGGCACAGCCGACGTGGAACGCATTGAATATGATCCGAACCGGACCGCATTCATCGCGCTGCTGAAATATGAAGACGGCACACTGTCCTACATTCTTGCACCGCAGCGACTGAACGAGGGTGACAAGGTTGTCACCGGCACCACCGGTGTTGACGTGAAACCGGGTAACTGCATGCCGCTCGGCAACATTCCTGTCGGTACCATCATTCACAATGTGGAGATGAAGCCGGGCAAGGGTGGTCAGATTGCACGTTCCGCCGGCGCCTACGCCCAGTTGGTCGGTCGCGATCGCTCCATGGCCCTGTTGCGGCTCAAGTCCGGTGAAACCCGGATGGTGTCGTCGGAATGCCGCGCAACTGTCGGTGCGGTGTCGAACCAGGATCACATGAACACCAATGACGGCAAGGCCGGGCGGTCACGCTGGCGCGGTCGTCGCCCGGTGGTACGCGGTGTTGCCATGAACCCGATCGATCACCCGCACGGTGGTGGTGAAGGCCGCACATCCGGTGGCCGTCATCCGGTCACCCCGTGGGGCAAGCCGACCAAGGGCAAGAAGACACGTACAAACAGATCATCGGACAAATTCATTGTTCGCTCGCGCCACCAGCGCAAGAAGAGATAAGGGTTAGGTTGAATGGCTCGTTCACTGCATAAAGGCCCGTTCGTCGACGGGTATCTGCTCAAGAAAGCGGAAGCTGCACGCAGCTCCGGCCGTAATCAGGTCATCAAGACCTGGAGCCGTCGCTCGACTATTTTGCCGCAGTTCGTCGGTCTGACGTTCGGTGTGCACAACGGCAACAAGCACATTCCGGTGAATGTGTCTGAAGACATGGTTGGTCACAAGCTGGGCGAGTTCGCGCCGAGCCGGACCTATTACGGCCACCAGGCCGACAAGAAGTCGAAGAGGTAAGGACAGATGGGTAAGGCGTCCAGAGCACGCGTCCTTCCGGACAATGAAGCCAAGGCTGTCACGCGCAATCTGCGTGTGAGCCCGCGCAAGTTGAATGATGTTGCCACGATCATTCGGGGCAAGAAGGTCGAAGCAGCACTTGCTGATCTCACCTTCTCGCGTCGCCGCATTGCCGGTGATGTCAAGAAGACGCTGGAATCAGCCATTGCAAACGCGGAAAACAACCATGATCTCGATATCAACGAGCTCATCGTGTCGGAAGCGTATGTCGGGAAGAAAATGGTCATGAAGCGCTTCAAGCCACGTGCCCGTGGCCGTGTCGGCAAGATCGAGAAATTTTTCAGTGAGATCACGATTGTCGTGCGCCAGGTCGAGGAGGCCGTCTGATGGGTCAGAAAGTCAATCCGATCGGTTTCCGCCTCGGTATCAACCGGACATGGGACAGCCGCTGGTTCGCTGATGGAACCGAATATGCCAAGCTTCTGCACGAAGATTTCCGCATTCGCGAATATCTGCGTGAAAAGCTGAAGCAGGCCGGTATCTCGCGCATCATCATCGAGCGTCCGCACAAGAAATGCCGCGTGACGATCTATTCGGCCCGTCCCGGTGTTGTCATCGGCAAGAAGGGCGCGGATATCGAAAAGCTGCGCCGTGATGTGTCGGCCATGACAGACAGCGAAGTTCACCTCAACATTGTTGAAGTGCGCAAGCCTGAGGTCGACGCCAACCTGGTCGCAGACAACATCGCCCAGCAGCTGGAACGCCGTATCGCGTTTCGCCGGGCCATGAAGCGGGCTGTGCAGTCTGCCATGCGCATGGGTGCGGAAGGTATTCGTATCACGTGTTCAGGTCGTCTTGGCGGTGCTGAGATCGCACGTACGGAATGGTATCGCGAAGGTCGCGTGCCACTTCATACACTGCGCGCCGATGTTGATTACGGTACCGCAACCGCTCATACCGCTTATGGCACCAACGGCATCAAGGTCTGGATTTTCAAGGGCGAAATTCTGGAGCATGACCCGATGGCGCAGGACAAGCGCATTCAGGCAATGCAGGAAGGCGGGGGCCCGCGCCCGCGCCGTGACCGCGACGACGCGCGTCGTTAGAACCGAAGATTAATTGGATTAAGCAGGAAACAGTACAATGCTGCAGCCAAAACGCACAAAGTTCCGCAAGGCACACAAGGGCCGCATCAGCGGTGTTGCCAAGGGCGGATATGAGTTGAACTTCGGCACGTTCGGCCTGAAGGCTCAGGAACCTGCCCGTGTCACTGCGCGCCAGATCGAAGCTGCACGTCGTGCCATGACACGTCATATGAAGCGTGCCGGTCGTGTGTGGATCCGGATCTTTCCTGACTTGCCGGTTTCAAAGAAGCCTACCGAAGTCCGTATGGGTAAGGGCAAGGGTTCCGTTGAATACTGGTGCGCACGGGTACATCCGGGCCGCATCATGTTTGAAGTTGATGGTGTGTCGCGCGAAATCGCGCAGGAAGCCATGACGCTGGCTGCGGCAAAGCTGCCGATCAAGACGCGTTTCGTCGCGCGCCTTGGTGAGTAGAGCACGCGTTAAGGGATTGGATTTGAGGTAAGGCCATGAAAGCCAGTGAAGTAACACAGATGACCGATGACCAGCTCAAGGACGAGCTGCTCAAGCTGAAGAAGGAGCAGTTCAACCTGCGCTTCCAGAAGGCCTCGGGTCAGATTGACAATACCGCGCGGGTTCGCCAGGTGCGCCGCGACATTGCCCGCATCAAGACGGCACAGCGTTCACGCGCTGTCGCTGCACCAGCGAATTGATTGGAGTTTCGAACCCATGCCCAAACGTATTCTACAGGGTGTCGTGGTAAGCGACAAAAACGACAAGACCATTGTTGTTCGTGTCGAACGCCGTTTCACCCACCCGATGATGAAAAAGACCGTGCGCCGTACCAAGAAGTACCATGCACATGATGAAGCAAACTCTGCAAAGACGGGAGACATCGTTCGTATCGAAGAATGTCGTCCGATGTCGCGCAGCAAGACCTGGGCGCTTGTCGTCGAATAGGTCTGACAACAGAATTTGAACGTGCTGCTGCGCCGCTGATCAAAACGACAGGGCGAACGGGCATCAAGAACAACGGATGAAGCCATGATCCAGGTAGAAACAAATCTCGACGTCGCCGACAATTCCGGCGCTCGCCGCGTCCAGTGCATCAAGGTGCTGGGTGGTTCGAAGCGTAAATACGCGCGCGTCGGCGATATCATTGTCGTGTCCATCAAGGATGCCATTCCGCGCGGTCGCGTCAAGAAGGGCGCTGTTATGAAAGCGGTTGTCGTTCGTACCGCCAAGGACATCCAGCGTGGCGATGGTTCTGCAATCCGTTTTGACCGTAATGCCGCTGTGTTGATCAACAACCAGGGCGAGCCGGTCGGCACTCGTATTTTCGGTCCGGTTCCGCGTGAACTGCGCGGCCGTAACCACATGAAGATTATTTCGCTCGCACCGGAGGTGCTGTGATGGCTGTGAAACTGAAATTGAAAAAGGGTGACCGCGTGATTGTGGTTGCCGGCAAGGACAAGGGCAAGTCAGGTGACGTGCTCAAGATGTTGCCGAAGGAAAATCGTGCCGTGGTAAGCGGTGTAAATGTTGCACGTAAGCACCAGAAGCAGTCCGCTGCTCAAGAAGGTGGCATCGTCAGCAAGGAGCTGTCCATCCATGTGTCCAATCTGGCGCACATCGATCCCAAGGACGGCAAGGCAACACGTGTCGGGTACAAGGTTCTCGATGACGGTAAGAAAGTCCGGGTCGCAAGGCGCTCCGGGGAGGTGATCGATGGCTGATGTATATGTACCACGTCTGCGCAAGCTTTATGACGACGAGATCCGCGCCAAGCTGATCGAACAGTTCGGTTATACCAACCCGATGCAGGTGCCCAAGCTCGACAAGATCGTGCTCAACATGGGTGTCGGCGATGCAGTTGGCGATTCCAAGCTGGTCAAGGTGGCCGCGGAAGAACTGACCAAGATTGCCGGTCAGAAGGTCACCGTTACCAAGGCCCGCAAGTCAATCGCGACGTTCAAGCTGCGCGAAGGCATGGACATTGGTGTCAAGGTAACCCTGCGCAAGCAGCAGATGTACGAATTTCTGGATCGTTACATCAATATCGCGCTGCCGCGGGTTCGTGACTTTCGCGGTCTTTCGGACCAGAGCTTTGATGGCCGCGGCAATTATGCGACCGGCCTGAAGGAGCACATCGTGTTCCCGGAGATCGATTACGACAAGATCGATCGCATGTGGGGACTGGACATCGTAATTTGTACGACAGCAAACAGCAACGACGAAGCTCGTGCACTGCTGGCGGCATTCAACTTCCCGTTCCGCATACGGCAAGGCCAGCAGGCTGCGGCGTAGGTAACGGGAAGAACAAGGAAACGGAAGAACTCATGGCAAAGAAAAGTGCAATTGAGAAGAATAACAAGCGCAAGCGTCTGGTGAAGCAGTATGCCGGCAAGCGCGCGCAGCTGCGTGCCATTGCCAACGACAAGTCGCTTCCGATGGAAGAGCGTTTTGCCGCCCGGCTCAAGCTGGCCGAACTGCCTCGCAACTCTGCCGCCATCCGGGTGCGCAACCGTTGTGAAGTCTCCGGTCGTCCTCGCGGGTATTATCGCAAGATGGCCATGTCTCGAATTGCACTGCGTGATCTTGCCAACCAGGGATTGATCCCCGGTGTGGTCAAGTCCAGCTGGTAACGGCGCGCCCAGGTTCTAAAGGAAAGAGCGAAAAATGAACGTCACGGATCCAATTGGCGATATGTTGACCCGCATCCGCAATGCGCAGCAGCGTGGCAAGTCCAAGGTGGCAAGCCCCTCATCGCGTCTGCGTGAGCGTGTGCTGGAAGTATTGCAGTCTGAAGGTTACATTCGCGGCTTCGCAGTAACCGAACGTACGACAGGTCAGGCCGAACTCGAGGTCGAGCTGAAGTATTTCGACGGCGAGCCGGGCATTCGCGAAATCAAGCGTGTGTCCAAGCCTGGCCGGCGCGTGTATGCATCTGTCGGCGAACTGCCGACAATCTACAACGGCCTCGGTGTGGCAATCATGTCCACGTCAAAGGGTGTCATGTCCGACAGCCAGGCACGTGAAAATAATGTTGGTGGCGAGGTCCTCTGCACAGTCTTTTAAGGCTGTGAGGAGACACACGCTGAGTGTTTTTGTGTCTGTCGGTGTCCATGTCAGGGCAGGTGGCAGTGAATTAAGGAACGGAGGCAAGGAAGACCATGTCTCGTATTGGTAAAAAACCGGTACCGGTGCCAGGTGGAGTAACGGTCACGCTTGAAGGCCAGACCGTAAAGGTCAAGGGTCCCAAGGGTGAATTGCAGTCCCAACTGGTTGATCTGGTCACCGTAAAGCATGAGAACGACGAACTCGCTGTGTCACCGATTGACCAGTCGAAGCCGGCCCGTTCTGCATGGGGACTGTCTCGTACCCTGATCGCGAACATGATCACTGGTGTTACGGACGGGTTCTCGAAGACACTCGAGATCAACGGTGTTGGTTATCGTGCGGCGCTTCAGGGCCAGGGTCTGCAGCTCAATCTGGGTTACAGCCATGATGTGGTCTACGCGATTCCCCAGGGTATCGACATCAAGGTGCCCAAGCCGACGGAAATCGTTGTATCGGGTATCGACAAGCAGCGCGTTGGTCAGGTTGCGTCCGAAATTCGGGCCTGGCGTCCGCCGGAGCCTTACAAGGGCAAAGGCGTCAAGTACGCCGATGAAACGATCTTCCGCAAGGAAGGCAAGAAGAAGTAACGGTTGAGCTGAAGGGCTTTAAGACAATGTCTGCAAAACTGACGATTAGCGAGCGCCGCAAGCAGCGCGTCCGCCGCGAACTGAAGGCCAACAACAATGGCCGTCCGCGTCTCAGCGTGAGCCGGTCACACAAGAACATCTCGGTGCAGGTCATCGATGATGTGAAGGGTGTAACCGTTGCCGCAGCCTCCACTCTCGAGAAGGATCTGCGCAGCTCGCTGAAAACTGGCGCTGATACGGCCGCGGCAGCCGCCGTTGGCAAACTGGTGGCAGAGCGCGCTAAGAAGGCAGGCGTCGACACGGTTGTTTTCGATCGTGGCGAATATCTTTATCATGGCCGGGTCAAGACCCTGGCTGACGCAGCCCGCGAAGGCGGTCTGAAGTTCTAACAATTTTGACTGAGAAACAGGTACAGATAAATGGCTAGAGAACGCGAACGCCGCGACCGGGATCAGGACAATGAGTTTGTTGACAAGCTCGTCCACATCAACCGTGTTGCCAAGGTTGTCAAAGGTGGCCGCAGGTTCGGCTTTGCCGCTCTCGTTGTCGTTGGAGACCAGAAGGGCCGGGTCGGCTTTGGTCACGGCAAGGCGCGCGAGGTGCCTGAGGCGATCCGCAAGGCAACCGAAAGCGCCAAGCGCGAGATGATCCGTGTGCCGCTGCGCGAAGGACGGACCTTGCATCATGATGTTGCTGGTCGTCATGGAGCCGGCCGCGTCGTGCTGCGCTCGGCACCTGCCGGTACCGGCATCATCGCCGGTGGCCCGATGCGTGCCGTTTTCGAAAGCGTCGGCATGCAGGACGTTGTTGCAAAATCAATCGGTACCTCGAACCCCTACAACATGGTTCGCGCGACTTTTGACGCGCTCAAGCATGAGACCAGCCCGCGTTCGGTCGCGGCGCGTCGGGGTAAGAAAGTATCCGACATCATTTCACGCCGTAAGGATGGCGAGATATCAGCAGATTGATCAGGCGAAGCTGCGCCGATACAAAAATGGTTGATTGAGGAATATCATGGCCAAGGATAAAAAGACCGTCACCGTCCAGCAGATCGGATCGCCGTTGCGCCGCCCGGGTGACCAGCGCGCCACTCTTGTTGGCCTGGGTCTCAACAAGATGAACCGGACGCGGACCCTCGAAGACACGCCTGCTGTTCGCGGCATGATCGCCAAGGTTTCGCACCTTGTCCGGGTTGTGGACGGTCAGTAGAGATTTTTCGCACGCGCGATCAAACAGATACAAGAGAAGCAAAGACAATGAAGCTCAACGAAATTTCAGACAATCCGGGTGCCCGCAAGGAGCGCACACGTGTTGGTCGTGGTATCGGATCCGGCAAGGGCAAGACCGCAGGTCGTGGCCACAAGGGCCAGGGATCACGTGCAGGTGGGCCAAAGTTCGGCTTTGAAGGCGGTCAGATGCCGATCTACCGGCGCTTGCCCAAGCGTGGCTTTACCAAGCCGAACCGGTTGTCGTTCAATGAAGTCAACCTGAGCCGTCTTCAGGCTGCAGTTGATGCCAAGAAACTGGACATCAAGAAACCTGTCGATCTGGCTGCGCTGATCGCCGCCGGCGTCGTGTCGAAGCCGCTTGATGGTGTTCGCGTGCTTGGCAAGGGTGAACTCAAGGCCAAGCTCGACCTGCATGTGAATCACGCCACCAAATCCGCAGCTGCTGCCGTAGAAAAAGCCGGTGGCAAGGTGAATTTGATCGAAGAAAAACCGGTGGCGGAAGAAAAAGCCAAGGCCTGACCGCGCAAAACGGGCCTTTGTGATAACTTGGTGCTTGAGATCATGCGGTTGTGTGCCGATATTGATCATCAACACTGGTCAGGTACACGGATAAGGAATCCCGAATGGCATCCGCTGTCGAGCAACTTGCAGCAAATCTGAGCTTCGCGTCTTTCGCAAAAGCAGAAGACCTCAAGAAACGCATCTGGTTCACGCTGGCCGCCCTGGTGGTATACCGGCTGGGCACCTATATCCCGATCCCGGGTGTGGATGCCAACGAGCTGGCCCGCCTTGTACAGCAGAACTCCTCGGGTATTCTCGGCTGGATCAATGGTCTGGCTGGCGGTGCGCTCGGGCGTATGGCGATCTTTGCCCTCAACATCATGCCTTACATTTCGGCGTCGATCATCATCCAGTTGATGACAACCGTCAGCCCGCATCTTGAGCAGCTCAAGAAAGAGGGCGAGCAGGGCCGCAAGAAGATCAACCAGTATACCCGCTACGGAACCGTCATTCTGGCGGCATTGCAGGCCTACGGCATTGCCGTCGGTCTGGAAAGCCAGGGCAATGCGGTGATAGATCCAGGCTGGTATTTCCGGATTTCTGCGGTTATCACACTTACCGGCGGTACCGTCTTCCTGATGTGGCTGGGCGAACAGATTACCGCTCGCGGTATCGGCAACGGAATTTCGCTGATCATCTTTGCCGGCATTATCGCGGGATTGCCGTCGGCGATTGCGGCTATCCTTGAACTTGGCCGCACCGGCCAGATGTCCACGTTCCTGATTATCGGCATCATCATTCTCGCCTTGGTCACCATTGCGGTAATCGTGTTCATGGAGCGCGCACAGCGCAGGCTGCTGGTCAAGTATCCCAAGCGCCAGGTGGGCAACCAGATCCAGAACGTTGACCCGTCTCATCTTCCGCTGAAGCTGAACACGGCCGGTGTTATTCCGCCGATCTTTGCATCGTCATTGTTGCTGTTGCCGATAACCGTCTCGAACTTCTCTCAGGGCAGCGGGCCCGACTGGCTCAACACCATCAATGCGCTGTTGGGCCGTGGCCAGCCATTGTTCCTTGCAATCTATATCGGACTGATCATCTTCTTCGCGTTCTTCTACACCGCGATCATGTTCAATCCGAAGGAAACCGCCGACAATCTGAAGAAATATGGTGGCTTCATACCCGGAATTCGGCCGGGTGAACGAACGGCTGAATATATCGATTATGTGTTGACCCGGATAACGGTGGTCGGCGCACTGTACCTGGCAGCCGTGTGTCTGCTGCCTGAGATACTGACTTCTTATGCAGCCATACCGTTCTACTTCGGCGGCACGTCGCTGCTGATCATCGTATCGGTTACAATGGATACCGTGTCTCAGGTACAGTCGCATCTGCTGGCCCAGCAGTATGAGGGCTTGATGAAGAAGACCAAGCTCAGGGGATCGCGTAAGTGAATATAATCCTTCTCGGCCCGCCTGGCGCCGGCAAGGGTACGCAGGCGCAGCGTATCGAGGCCGGCAGGAACATGAAGCAGTTGTCTACCGGGGATATGTTGCGGGCCGCCATTGCTGCTGGCACGCCGATCGGTTTGAAAGCCAAGGATACAATGGCACGTGGCGAGCTGGTGCCTGATGACATCGTGGTCGGCATTATTTCGGACCGTATTGAAGATGCGGATTGCGCAGCCGGATTTATCCTCGACGGGTTTCCGCGAAATGTGTCGCAGGCCGAAGCCCTGGATGTCATGTTGGCCGACAAGGGCCTGGAGCTCGACGCCGTCGTGGAGATTCAGGTCAACGACGGAATTTTGATCAACCGCATTGAAAAACGTGCGGCTGAAACGGAAGGCGGCCCGCGGGCCGACGACAATGCAGAAGCGTTGAAAAAGAGGCTTGATGTCTATCATGCCCAGACAGCGCCTCTGATCGAGTATTACGCAACGAAAGGTACGTTGCGCAGTGTTGATGGTATGGCGGAAATGGACGAAGTCACCCGTCAGATCATGGAGGTGTTGAACGGGTAGGGGTCACATGCAACTGGATGTCGGTTAAATGGTTGACGTGTCGGGGAATCCGGCATAGAAACTGCTCCAATCCGGTTGCTGACAGGCTGACCGCAAGTAGCACTATGTCTGCTTGGGGTGAGCCTTGTTGCCGTTAGGCATCAACAATCCGTTTTTTGGTTCAGTTTTGGTACTGGCATTTCTGACAACATGTCGGGCCAGACCGTATGCAGGAGAATAGCGTCTTGGCCCGTATAGCAGGCGTCAACATTCCGACGAACAAGCGCGTGGTGATCGCGCTGCAGTACATTCATGGTATCGGCGCGAATTACGCGAACAAGATCTGTGAAAGCGTAAACATTGCTGCAGAACGCCGTGTCAATGAATTGACTGATGCGGAAGTCATCCAGATCCGTGAAGCGATCGATCGCGACTACATGGTTGAAGGCGATCTGCGCCGTGAGACCGCAATGAACATCAAGCGTCTGATGGACCTTGGTTGCTACCGTGGCCTGCGCCACCGTCGTGGCCTGCCGGTTCGCGGTCAGCGCACTCATACCAATGCCCGCACCCGCAAGGGACCCGCCAAGGCGATTGCAGGCAAGAAGAAGTAATCAGTTTCTTTCTCGGAAAGCATTTTTCAGATGGCTAAAGAACCAACACGTACGCGCCGCAAGGAACGTAAGAACATCTCCTCTGGTGTTGCCCACGTGAACTCCACGTTCAATAACACCATGATCACCATCACCGACGTGCAGGGCAATGCAATTGCCTGGTCATCGGCCGGCAAGATGAAGTTCAAGGGTTCACGCAAATCCACGCCCTATGCAGCCCAGGTTGCTGCCGAGCAGGCCGGCGAGATTGCAATGGAACACGGCATGAAGACCATTGAGGTCGAAGTGTGCGGACCCGGTTCAGGTCGCGAGTCAGCACTTCGCGCGCTGCAGGCGGTTGGTCTTCAGGTGACGTCGATCCGCGATGTTACGCCGATCCCGCACAATGGCGTTCGTCCACCCAAGCGTCGCCGCGTATAGGGTAACCAGAGCTTCGGCAAACTCGCTGGATGATCAGGCGGATTTGCCAACACAATTTGAATTTACGGGTTCTTGTTCCGATCCGCGGACACCAGATACCCATAACTGCACAGAGGTCGACACCGTGAACACCAAGAACTGGCAAGATCTTATCAAGCCGATAAAGCTGGACGTGAATGCCGGCCGTGACCGCCGCCGCACCGCTACCCTGGTCGCCGAGCCGCTTGAGCGCGGCTTTGGCATGACGCTGGGCAACAGCCTGCGCCGCGTATTGTTGTCGTCGCTGCAGGGCGCAGCGGTTACATCGGTTCAGATTGACGGCGTGCTGCACGAGTTTTCCTCCATCGCCGGTGTACGTGAGGATGTGACGGACATCGTGCTGAACATCAAGGAAATCGCCGTCGGCATGCAGGGCGAAGGCCCCAAGCGCCTGACCTTGCGCAAGCAGGGCCCGGGTGCTGTAACCGCAGGCGATATCGAGGAAAGCGGTGATATCACCATCCTGAACCCGACTTTGCCGATCTGCACGTTGGATGATGGCGCCGAAGTGCGCATGGAGTTCACCGTCAATACAGGCAAGGGCTATGCGGCTGCAGAACGCAACCGTCCCGAAGATGCTCCAATCGGTCTGATCCCGGTCGACAGTCTCTACAGCCCGGTCAAGCGCGTGTCCTACAAGGTGGAAAACACCCGTGAGGGCCAGGTGCTCGACTATGACAAGCTGATCATGACCATTGAAACCGATGGTTCGATGACGCCTGAAGATGCAGTGGCTTATTCAGCCCGTATTCTTCAGGATCAGTTGCAGGTGTTCATCAACTTCGAAGAGCCGCAGCAGATTGTCACCGAGGAAGAAAAGCCGGAGCTGGAATTCAATGCAGCCCTGCTTAAGAAGGTGGATGAGCTGGAACTGTCGGTTCGCTCGGCCAACTGCCTGAAGAACGACAACATTGTCTATATCGGTGACCTGATCCAGAAGACGGAAGGCGAAATGCTTCGCACGCCGAACTTCGGCCGCAAGTCGCTCAATGAAATCAAGGAAGTGTTGGCCCAGATGGGTCTGCACCTCGGCATGGATATCGAAAACTGGCCGCCGGAGAACATCGAGGAACTGGCGAAGAAGTTCGAGACCCATTACTAGATCAAATTCAATGGAGACAGCCGTGAGGCTGCCCCTCAGGTAGGTATCCAAGGAGAAGGCCAATGCGCCACGGAAAGAGCGGACGCAAGCTCAACCGCACAAGCTCGCATCGCAAGGCAATGTTTGCCAATATGGCGGCTGCGCTGATCAAGCATGAGCAGATTGTTACAACGCTGCCAAAGGCCAAGGACTTGCGGCCGATCGCTGAAAAGCTGATTACGCTGGCCAAGCGCGGCGACGTGCACGCGCGGCGTCAGGCCATGTCGAAGGTTCGCGACGAAGATCAGGTCAAGAAACTGTTTGATGTACTGGGTGCGCGCTACGGCGAACGCAACGGTGGTTATACCCGGGTTCTCAAGGCCGGCTTCCGCTACGGCGACAGTGCACCGATGGCGGTGATCGAACTGGTTGACCGCGACCCGGCAGCTAAGGGTCTGGACTCAGGTCCGACCCAGAACGTAGATGAGGGCGAAGCCGAGGCGGCATAGTCAACTCGTCTGCTTTGAGAGGTTTCAGGCGGTTCCTGCAGGAGCCGCCTTTTCTTTTGTCCGACTATCAAGCACCATCATCACATGACAGAGTTCACGCCAAAAACCACCGATTACATTCAGCGCGTCACTGACAGTTTTGGTCGTCAGGCCGCATTGGCAACCATGGGCGT
Organism: uncultured Anderseniella sp.; assembly: GCA_947488295.1. Classification (GTDB taxonomy): domain Bacteria; phylum Pseudomonadota; class Alphaproteobacteria; order Rhizobiales; family Aestuariivirgaceae; genus Anderseniella. The sequence continues at coordinate 382,215 of CANKYU010000005.1, read as the reverse complement.
CAGGTTGATCACGATTGAACCTGGCAAGGTTATCATGGGAATGGATCATGATGACCGGTTTACCCAGCAACACGGCTTCATTCATGCTGGTGTTACCACAACAGTGCTCGATACGGCCTGCGGGTACGCGGCGTTCTCGTTGATGCCGGCGGACGCCGGTGTGCTGACTGTTGAATTGAAAACCAGCCTGCTTGCCCTGGCCGCAGGTGAAACATTCGTTTTCGAAGGCCGGGTATTGAAACCCGGTCGCACAATCACCTTCTGCGAAGGTGAAGCATTTGCGCTTAACAACGGCACGCGCAAACGCATCGCCACCCTGTCAGCCACCATGATGACCGTGCTGGGGCGTGATGACGTAAAGAGCTAGCAGTTGCCATGACCGGTATAGGCGTTTTTCACGGTGACCTGTGACACTGAGCCGTAACCGTTGAAGCTGGTCGCCGTGGCCATGCCGTAAGCGCCGATCCCGGCAAACTCGATGACATCCGATTCACGAACATCAGACGGCAGCAGGAGGGGGACCGGCAGCACGTCAAGCGGGTCACATGTTGGTCCAAACACCGTGAACGCCCGTTGATCTGTCGCTGTAACAACCTGTCCGTCGCGCAGCACCCGGTAGAACGGCAGCAGGTCCGACACCTGGGTGGCTTCCAGGAGACCACCGTAAATCCCGTCGTTCAAAAACAGGTCTGCCGAGCGTGCACGAACCAGCTTCACGCAGGTGAGCAGCGAAAAGGCGGGCGCTGCAATACTGCGTCCCGGTTCGCATTCAAGGGCAGGGGGATGATCACCGAAGACGGCAGATACACAGTCGGCGATGGTGTCGAAATAGGTGACGAGATCCGGTCCGGCACTGCCAGTGTAGCAGGCCGGAAAACCACCACCCACGTTCAGCCGCGCGAGGGCGATGCCCGCCGTATTGGCAATTCGGCCTGCGGCTTCAATATGCCTTATCCAGGCTTTCGGGTCGGTGCACTGCGAGCCGGGGTGAAAAGTCAACAGGGGCGCGAACCCGAACTCGACCGCCTGCCGGATCAGTTCGGCAGCAACAGTTTCGTCGGCGCCAAACTTGCTTGAAAAGTCATGCGCTGAAGCGTCTTGCGAAGGCAGACAAAAGCGGATCGCAATTTCGGTTCCACTCGCCGATCCAACGGATTGGGCAATCTTGGCTAATTCTTCGTGGCTGTCGGCGGCAAACCGCCGGCAACCGAATGCATGCCACGCGGTGGCAATCTCACTGCGTGACTTGACCGGGTTGTGGTAGTGGAGTTTGGCTGTGGGACAAATTCGGGCAACAGCCTTCATTTCCATTGTGGACGCGACGTCGAACACTCCCACACCGGCCTGTGCCAACACGGTTATCACCTTCGCACACGGATTGGCTTTCACCGCATAACCAACTTCGCCCGGAAAGCCGTCAATGAACTGGTTTGCCCGCGCGGCCAGTTTGGCCGGTGAAAAACACAATACCGGCGCTTCGCAGTCCAGACTTGCCGCAGCTTCTGCGCTGTCGCGAAAAATTTCATCAAACGCCGGCGCAGCGGATCTGATACTGGATGTTTTCAGCGCAAATACCATTTTGAGCTCCTGAGCCTGATTTGATTCGGCGTTACATACGAAGATGACGTCTCTCGCAGCCGGTAGATAGACGCACAATTCTCGTCAAATCCATAGATATTCGTCGAAATGACGTAATGTGTGATATAATGACGATATGAGAGTAACCGATAAGGACCAGGAGCTTATTGCTCTGCTGCAGACAAACGCCCGTATGCCGGTATCGGAACTGGCACGGAGGCTTGGTGTGTCGCGCACGACAATACAGGACAGGCTGCGGCGTCTGGAGGTTAGCGGGGTCATTGCCGGCTATGGCGTCAGGCTTGCAGACCAGGCCACAGCGGAAGGCATACTGGTGCATGTAGAACTGTCCGTGGAACCTCGCATGAACGCTGAAGTGGTTCGCGCGCTGATGCGATTGCCGCAAGTCCAGACGCTGCACACAGTGTCAGGGAAGTTTGACCTGATCGCGCAGATCAGGGCGCTCACCACCGATCACATAGACAAGGTGCTTGATCAGATCGGCATAATAGAAGGTGTTACTCGCACAGAGTCAGCTATCATCCTTTCAACAAAACTGGATCGGCGGTAAATTCGGCGTGCAGATGGTTGACACCGATGTGCCATGATCGCCAAGTTTGGAGTGAGGGGTAAGGCGTTCGCAAGATGAAAGGCATGCCTTGCCATGGATGACAACCCTGAGAATGCGCCCGAGCCTGTTGCCAGCCTGGACCATCTGACCGGTGGCGACGAAGGTGTGCAGACCTCACTGCACGGCGAGACACTCGATGTCTATCTGCGCGCAAACAGACGTGTTCACATAGCACCGGCGCGATCAGGCTCTGAAGGTGGTCAGGAAATCGCACGCCTGCATCTGGCTGCTGGCTCCTATGAAATCGAGGCTCGTGGCGACCACCAGATATGGATAAACAAGAAGTCCGTGTCAGCTCATGTGCTGAGGTCCGGCGACGTCATAGAATTTGGCAACAATGGTCCCATGTCGCGGTTCTGCCTGTGCGCAGACGAGGAGAAGCCGCGCAAGGTTGTTTCGGAAATCCTGTCTGAAGCGATTGCCTATCTGCGTACCAGTCGTCAACCGATTTTCACCAGGGTCTGCCGCGCGCTGATGAGCGTATTCAGGCGATTTGCCGGTCAGACTACTGTGCTGTTTCGACTGGGTGTGATTGCGGCAATCACCAGTCTGGGTTTGCTGGTTTACCAGCAGTACCAGATTAACGCGATGCTGCAGAGCGACCTGGCCCGTGAACGGGCCAACATAGAGAAGTTTGCAGAGTCACTGGCGCAGGCCCGTGAACAGGCATTAACGCCGGATGATCTGAATACACTTCGCGACCGGATCGACGAGACCCTGACTGAAAACACCGGTCGCCTTGAGGTGCTGGAAAAATCCCGCAAGGCAAGCGCGCGCGCCATTGCCGCTGCGGCCCCGTCGGTTATGTTTCTGCAGGGCTCATATGCCTTTAAGGAAACCTCGACCGGCCGGTTTTTGAGGTACCTGGCCGGACCTGACGGTCGAACCCTGGCCGATGCACGGGGCAATCCGCGCCTCACATTGGAAGGCGAAGGGCCGATTGCGGAAAAGCGGTATACCGGTACCGGATTCGTGCTCGCCAGGGGCGGCAGGATCGTCACCAATCGCCACGTCGCACTGCCATGGGAGAGCGATGCCAACCTGACTGCATTTGGCGGACGTGGCCTGCAGCCGGAGTTCACCCGGTTCGTCGCCTACATGCCTGGCAGGGTGGAAGCTCTGCCGGTTGAACTGGTCCGGGCGAGCGATGATGCAGACGTTGCCGTGCTCAAGTTTACCGGCACATCGCCTGAAGTAGCGGGGCTTGAATTGTCCTCCGTCGAGCTTACGTCAGGCGACAATGTCATCGTGATGGGGTATCCCACCGGGCTCAGGGCCATGCTTGCCCAGGCAGGCAAGTCATTCGTCATGAAGATCCGCGAAGCCGGCGAAACCAATTTCTGGAAAGTCGCCGAGCGTCTGTCTGAAAACTCGTTCATCCAGCCCCTGGCGAGCCAGGGCATCGTGGCCAAGGTCACTGCCGCGACAATCGTTTATGATGCGGATACCGCCAAGGGCGGCAGCGGCGGCCCCGTCATGGACAGCAATGGAATGGTGGTCGGTGTCAATGCAGCGATCCTGCCTGAATACGGCGGTTCAAACATCGGTGTGCCGCTGGAGAAACTGCAGCAGCTGCTGGATCTGGTCGATGCTGGCAAGACGGCATCTTCGGACTGACAAGTGCTGACAAACCGGCGGATATGGTTGGCCAACCCGCGTGGTCTTGTTAGGGTGCGACAACTTTTTGTTTCTACGCAGTTTAAGGATTCGCCGATCATGCAGTTAGTTCGCCATGTGCTGTTTTACGCAGCAATAGCCCTGGTGCCGGTAATGCTGGCTCTCGGGTCCGCAAACGCTCAACAGGTGCCGGCTTCCCGGGGCGACATTGCCATGTCCTTTTCACCTGTGGTCAAGACCACCGCACCAAGTGTGGTCAATGTCTACGCCAAGCGTATCGTGCAATCTCAGGGCAGGCGCCGGCCTTTCGGTGCTGATCCGTTTTTCCGGCGGTTTTTTGGCGATGAGCTGTTTGGCGGCAGGCCGCGCAGACGTGCCCAGAACTCACTGGGCTCCGGTGTCATCGTGGATGCCTCCGGCATCGTCGTCACCAACAACCATGTCATCAAGAACGGTACGGAAATCCGTGTGGTCCTGTCCGACAAGCGCGAGTTTGACGCGGAACTCATTTTAACCGATGAACGCACCGATCTGGCCGTGCTGCGCATCGAACCGGATGGCGACCCACTTGTTCCCCTGTCACTGGGGGATTCAGACGCGCTGGAAGTGGGAGATCTCGTGCTTGCCATCGGCAACCCGTTCGGTGTCGGGCAGACCGTTACAAGCGGCATTGTCTCGGCACTGGCGCGAACCCGTGTAGGGGTGTCGTCCTATCAGTTCTTCATTCAGACGGATGCGGCCATCAACCCGGGCAATTCAGGTGGTGCGCTGGTGGACATGAACGGGCGGCTGATCGGCATCAACACGGCGATATTCTCACGCTCCGGCGGCTCCAACGGTATCGGCTTCGCCATTCCCGTCAACATGGTGCGCTCGGTCATCGAACAATCGCTGAGCGGCGCCACCAGGGTTGTTCGTCCGTGGTACGGTGCAGACCTGCAGAATGTCACCAGTGACCTGGCATCGGCCCTGGGGCTCGACCGCCCACGCGGGGCGCTGGTGTCTCAGCTGCATCCGGCCAGCCCACTGAAAAAGGCCGGCCTCAAGCGTGGTGATGTGTTGTTGCAACTGGGCGGCAAGCCAATCGAGAACGCCCAGGAATTCAGCTTCAGGTTCGCTACTCTGCCTGTAGGCGACGAATCTCCGGTCGTGTTCAGCCGCAAGTCAAAACGGTTCAATGCCGAAGTGTCGCTGACACCTGCACCGGAAGACCCACCCCGCAACACCACAGTGATAAAGGGCCGGTCCCCATTTACAGGCCTCGAAGTGGTCAATGTGTCACCGGCCGTTGCCGAAGAGCTGGGTCTGCCGGCACTGGTTGAAGGCGTGGCTGTCTCCGCAGTCAAACGTTCGCTGGCACGCCGCTTCGGTTTCAAGAAGGGTGACGTGATTGTCGAACTGAACGAACGCAAGCTGGGTTCGGTGTCAGACTTGCGCAGTGTCCTTGAAAGGCGCGACGGATACTGGGATGTCGCCATTTTGCGCAAGGGCAAACTGATCCGCCGCGAGTTTGGCGGTTGATACCGAGGGAGACGCCTGCCAATGGCATCTCTTTTTGAGGCCGCCGGACTGGAAGCATCTGCGCCGCGACCGCTGGCGGACAGGTTGCGGCCGGCGTCGCTGGCAGAGGTGCAGGGACAGGATCACCTGACAGGTGAAACCGGACTGATTTCGCGCATGATATCGTCAGGCCGGATCAGCTCGATGATCTTGTGGGGGCCGCCCGGTACCGGCAAGACCACCATTGCCCGGTTGCTGGCCGGTGAAGCTGACCTGCATTTCGAACAGATTTCAGCTATTCATTCCGGCGTGGCCGACCTCAAGAAAGTGTTCGAGGCGTCACGCCTGCGCCGGACCGACAAAGGGCAGGGCACCTTGTTGTTCGTTGACGAGATCCACCGCTTCAACAAGGCCCAGCAGGACAGCTTCCTGCCCTGGATGGAAGACGGCACCATTACCCTGGTCGGCGCCACCACGGAAAATCCGTCGTTTGAGCTGAATGCAGCCGTGCTGTCGCGTGCCAAGGTGTTGACGCTGAACCGCCTGGATGGCGCAGCCATGGCCGGGTTGCTGGAGCGTGCAGAAGGTGTTGAAGGGCGCGCGTTGCCTGTGACCGAAGAAGCCCGCGAGCAATTGTTCGCAATGGCTGATGGGGACGGGCGCTATTTTCTCAATCTTGTCGAGGACTTGTTTGCAGTTGTTGACCCGGATGCGGATGCACTGGATGCAACCGGTCTGGCCGAGACAATTCAGCGCCGTGTCCCGGTCTACGACAAGGGACAGGACGGGCACTACAATCTGATTTCGGCTCTGCACAAGTCGATCCGGGGGTCTGATCCCGATGCCGCCCTGTACTGGTTGGCCCGTATGCTGGTTGCCGGTGAGGACCCCCTGTTCATTTGCCGGCGCCTGGTGCGCATGGCCAACGAGGATATTGGCCTGGCTGATCCACAGGCGGTTGTCCAGGCGCTTGCGGCCAAGGATGTATATGATTTTCTCGGTTCGCCTGAAGGTGAACTGGGAATGGCGCAGGCAGCGGTTTACCTTGCAACGGCGCCCAAGTCGATCGGGGTGTACACGGCCTACAAGCAGGTGATGCGGCGGGCGAAGGAAACCGGCTCGGTCATGCCGCCGAAGATCATCCTGAATGCGCCGACCAAGATGATGAAGGAACAGGAGTACGGATCAGGCTACAAATACGATCCCGACCAGCCTGACGGGTTTTCCGGGCAAAACTACTTTCCCGACGAAATGGGCCGGGAGATCTTCTATGATCCGCCCGATAAGGGCTTTGAGCGGGAAATCCGCAAACGGCTCGACTGGTGGGCGTCATTGCGCGATCAGCGTGGTGAAGATTGATCCAGATCATTTCGCTCATTGACCGACGCAGCCAGTATGTCTGAAGACCCGGAAAAGGGCAGTTGGCAGGGGAGAGAAAGTCTATGGTGAAACAACCACACTCAAAACCGGCAACGACCAGCACAATGCCGGTCGTCCGGCATATCGGCCTTGATGACATTCGTCTGGCATTCGTCGCCGGCGTCAGAGATTTCTTCAGGGCGCCATTGTTCGGTTTGTTCTTCGGCGGTTTCTATGCCCTGGGCGGGTTGCTGGTTGTGGCGTTCATTGCCCGGCTTGACATGAATTACATGATCTATCCGTTGGTCATCGGGTTTCCGCTTGTTGGCCCGTTCGTCGCGGTTGGCATATACGAAGTCAGCAGATGTCTGAAAGACGGCCGCGCGCTGACCTGGTCGGGTGTCCTGACGACGGTCTGGCGGCAGAAGGGGCGGGAACTGTCCATCATGGCTTTCGTCACCCTGTTCATCATGTGGATGTGGATGTACCAGGTCCGCCTGCTGGTGGCGCTGTTCCTGGGCTTCAGGTCGATGTCAACATTGGAGGGCTTCGTCAATATCGTCCTGAATACAGATGATGGTTTGCGTTTTCTGGCGGCAGGCCACATCGTCGGTGCCATGCTTTACACCGTACTGTTTTCGGTAACCGTCGTGTCGATCCCGCTGTTGCTGGACCGGGAAGTGGACTTCGTCACCGCGATAATAACCAGCATCAAGGCGGTGTTGACCAACCCGATTGCAATGATGGTGTGGGGACTTGTTGTGCTGGTGCTGACCGGGCTGGCGTTGATTCCGGCTTTTCTGGGACTGTTTATCGTGTTGCCGATACTGGGGCATGCCACCTGGCATCTGTATTTGAGAGTGGTGGAGCCTGCCAGCAACTGACAGGCTCCCAACGCCGTTTCCCCCGGTTCCACCCGTACGGCTCCACTTCCCCCCAAAAACTGATCGCCTGCTCGGCTGATCAGTTCTGTCACGCAATGATGTTGTGCTCCGGCCCATACGGAAAACCGGTAATGTTTTCCGAAACCGTCTTGCCAACCACCAGTATGTCGTGTTCGCGATAGCCCCCGGCACCGCGTTTTCCTGCCGGAACCGTGAGCATCGGCTCCATCGAGACCACCATGCCGGGTTCCAGGACCGTGTCGACGTCTTCACGCAGTTCCAGTCCGGCCTCGCGACCGTAATAATGCGACAGGACACCGAATGAGTGGCCATATCCGAAGGTGCGGTATTGAAGGACACCATGATCTTCGAAGTAGCGATTTATTTCCGACGTTATCGCGGAGCAGCTTGCGCCCGGCCTGATCAGCGATATGCCGAGTTCATGAGCCCCGACATTAATCTCCCACAACTTCCGTTCCGCTTTTGACGGTTCACCGATGAACAGGGTCCGTTCCAGCGCGGTGTAGTATCCGGAGATCATGGGGAATGTGTTGAGTGAAAGAATGTCGCCTTTCTCCAGCTTGCGCGTGGTGACCGGATTGTGGGCGCCGTCGGTATTGATGCCCGACTGGAACCACACCCAGCTGTCGCGGATCTCGCTGTCGGGATGACATTCGGCTATTGCCGTTTCCATGGCATTGCGCCCGGCCATGGCGACGTCGATCTCGCGGGCCCCGACATGAATGGCGTCTCGAACAGCCTCCCCGCCAATATCGGCGACTTTGGCGCCGGATTTGATCAGCCTGATTTCCTCCGCAGATTTCACCATGCGCTGGGCCATGGTTGCCTTGCCGATGTCGCACATGTCCGGCGCGCCGAGTGCCGCTATTGCCTGGTCGCGCATGGCGAGGCTCATGTGGTCGGTTTCAATACCCAGCCGCCCAGGTTCGCCAATCAGGTCGAATATGGCGCGCCAGTAGTTGCCGCGTTGCCAGTCCGTGTAGGTGATGTTGTCGCCGAACGACCGGCGCCAGGGTTGGCCGGCGTCGATATTGGCGGAAACCGTCGTGCAGGCATCGTGGGTCACGACACACGCGTACGGGCGGCCAAAACTGCAATACAGGAATCCGGAATAATAGGCGACGTTATGCATTGAGGTCAGCAACACCGCAGGCAGGTCCATGCGGGTCATGATCCTGCGCAGCCGGTTCAAGCGGCGCTCATACTCTTTTGCGGTAAAGGGAAGTTTTGCCTTCTCGCCATTATGAAAACGGAAAGCATCTGGACGGGTAATTCTTTGCAACATGACAAATCTCCAACAAGCCGTTCTCCAGGCCGGTTGGGATTACCCATAGAAAAGCCCGGAGAAAACTCATCCGGGCGTTCAGGATGCCATGAGGGTCTGATCGTTCAACCCTGGCCGGGGATCTGTGCAGCGACGCCATCGCCGCCCCGACCTGAGCGAGCTAGTAGCACATTTGGCTTTTGAGTCAAACGGCATAAACAAACCCCGGCAGAAAATGCCGGGGCTGTCGGACGTTTGGGAGGCTGATGCCTTAAGCTGCAGGTTTGTCGCCTTCGTCCTTGGCGTTGTTTTCCGGGGTATCTTCAACATCTTCGGCTGCCGCGCGCTTGGTCCGGTCAGCCATAAACTGATCGAATTCGGACTTGTCCCGGGCATGGCGAAGCTTTTCAAGGAAGGCCTGGAACTCTTCGTGTTCTTCCTGAAGCCGGTTGAGGGTTTCTTCGCGATAGTCATCAAAGGCCCGGTTGCCGGATGACGCGAACCCACCGCGATACCAACGGCCGGGACCGCCTTTGCCCATTCCAAATCCGCTTGCGTTAAAGGCCGCAACCTTGCCCTTGTTTCTGCATCTCATGCGTCCGCTCCAAATCATGTATCCGAGAATTGCTAGTCCAAGTGGCCAGAAGACCACAAAACTGACCACCATCAGTGCTATCCAGGCACCCTTGCCATAGTGGTCCATGCGTTCAACGAGTGTGTTCATGTCTCGCCTCTGTGTTTATGTAAATGTTATTAACATTCACATATGTGAGCTTTGTCAGTGTTGGAGTCAAGGCAGTTGGAAAAATTTAATGAAACATTCGACTGTTCACTGAACCGGGCACACACATGCTCTGTGTTCAGGACGCGCCGGCGTCTTCAAATCCGTCGCTCAAATCGTCAGGCCAAGGCCGCGCAGATAAACCAGCATGTGTGACTCAAGAAGTTCTTCTGCCGAAATGGGTTGCTTGAACCCGGCTCCGTCACCACGGCCAAACAGCGAGGCGATGCCGTGGCTGACTGCCCACACATGCAGAGAAACCATCAATACCGGGGGACGTTGTCCCTCAGGCGCAGTGGCAACGAGTGCTGCGACCGCCACCTTCAATGTCTCGAATGCTTCATCTGCTGCCGCGCGCAGTTCCGGATAAGTCGACACGTTGAGGCCGCTCTCAAACATGGCCGAGTAATAGGCAGGCTCCTTGCGGGCAAAATCCAGGTAGGCATTGCCAACGCGCTTGAACGCGGTTGCGGTATCAGGCTTCCCGTCTTTCCAGGCCTTGGAAATCGCAACTGCAAATGCCCTGTAGCCTTCCCCGGCAACATCCGCCACCAGTGCCTCGCGATCCTTGTAATGCCGGTAAGGTGCGGCGGGGCTGACGCCTGCATGGCGCGCAGCTTCTGCAAACGTGAACCCGCCGGTACCCTTGGATCCGATAAGGTCCAGCGCTGCATCAATCAGCGCCTTGCGCAGATTGCCGTGGTGATAGCTGTCGCGCGGTTTCTTGTGCCAGTTCATGTGAAGGGTTTTTACATGGACGCCTTGAGCCGTCCAGAGGATTGTTGCGGTTATGGTTGCGCGTGAGTATACCTCGCTGCCATGACAATGTTTCTCTATGCAGCCCTTGGCGGCGCAATTGGTGCAGCCGCGCGCTATGGTGTGAATATCACGACACCGAAGCTGGTCGGTCATGGCCTCCCGTGGGGCACAATGATCGTCAACATCGCCGGTTCGTTCGTGATGGGGCTGCTGATTGCCGTGATGGCGCTGGCCTGGAACACGTCACAGGAAATGCGGATATTCCTGACAACCGGCATTCTTGGCGGTTTCACGACGTTCTCAGCCTTTTCGCTGGATTTCGCGTCACTCTATGAGCGCAAGGAGTATGGCCTGGCATTCGGGTATGCAGGCGGTTCGGTTGTGCTGTCGCTGCTGGCCGTATTTGCCGGGCTCTATCTGGCAAGAACGGTGTTGCAATGAGTGGCGTAAAGCAGATTTCGGTCAAGGGTGACGAAGACGGCATGCGGCTTGACCGCTGGTTCAAGGTGCATTTTCCGCAGGTGTCGCACGGCCGTTTGTCCAAACTGCTGCGCACCGGCCAGGTCCGTGTCGATGGCGGGCGGGTGAAGGCCAATGAGCGGCTGTTGCCCGGTCAGACAATTCGCGTTCCGCCGATAAATCTGGAAGCCGCGGCCGGTCAGGACGGTCCGCCAAAGGCCAAACCCCTGAGTGCACATGACAAGGCATACTTCCAGTCCCTGGTGCTGTTTGAAGACAAGCATCTTTATGTGCTGAACAAGCCGGCAGGCCTGGCGGTACAGGGCGGTTCGCGGACCACCAAACACATTGACGGATTGCTGCAGGGCCTGGCAGCTGACCTTTATGATCGGCCACGTCTGGTGCATCGGCTCGACCGTGACACCTCCGGCGTGCTGGTGATTGCCAAGACACGATCGATGGCAACCGCGCTGGGCAAGATGTTTCAGACCCGTTCGGTGCGCAAGATCTACTGGGCCCTGGTGTCCGGCGTGCCGAGGCCGGAACAGGGCGTGATCGACAAGCCGCTGGTCAAGGCCGGCGGTCCTGGCGAAGAAAAGGTTCAGGTCGCCAGGAACTTGAAACAGGATGGCGCGCAGAAGGCCATGACCCACTACGCGGTGATCGACAAGGCGCCGCCGTCTGTTGCCTGGGTATCGCTGAAGCCTGTCACCGGTCGCCAGCACCAGTTGCGCGTGCACATGCAGATGATCGGTCACCCGATTATCGGGGATCCGAAATATGGCCACCTTGAACATGACGGCAGTGGCGAGGAAAAAGACGAGGGCTTTGCCCACAAGCTGCACCTGCATGCCCGCCGGGTGACGTTTCCACACCCGAAGGGCGGCACTGTGGATGTGAGCGCACCGGTCCCGGGTCATATGCGCGAGAGCATGACCACATGCGGTTTTGATCCGGAACAATATGATGTGCCCGAGGCGGGCGAGGAATACGAAACGTGAAACTGATTGTATTTGACTGCGACGGCACGCTGGTTGATAGCCAGCACAACATCGTGCGATCCATGCAGTTTGCATTCGAACGGGAAGAATTGCCGTGGCCGGGGCGTGAGGCGACATTGTCAATCGTCGGATTGTCCCTGCCGCAGGTCATGCAGGTGTTGTTTCCTGAAGGCGATGCCGGACAACACGAAAGACTGACGGAGGGGTACAAGAACGCCTTTCAGTATCTGCGCGCCACCGAGGCACACAAGGAGCCCTTGTATGACGGTTGCCGTGAAGTACTGGATCGGTATCACGCCATGGATGATGTCATCATGGCAATTGCCACCGGCAAATCGCAACGAGGCGTGCGGGCAATGATTGACCGCGAAGGCATGCATGGCTACTTCGCCTCTATTCAGACGGCCGATGATGCTCCGTCGAAACCCCATCCTGCCATGATACACCAGGCGGTCTCGGAAACCGGAGTTGAGCTTGGTAATACTGTCATGGTCGGTGATACCACCTATGACATGGCCATGGCACGCAATGCAGGTGTGGGGGCAATAGGAGTTTCCTGGGGGTATCATCCTGTTGATGAACTGGTCTCGTCGGGGGCCCATGATATATTGCATGAATACAATCAGTTGGAGGCTTCAATTCACGGTTATCTGAGCGGAAATTCATGACTGAAACCAAGGATGAACGGGCCAGGCGCCTGCTGACGGCGCGCATTGACCGAAACCTGCCCAAGCGTTTCTACAAGCAGGTGGAGGTTGGCGAAAACGACGCGGGCTTTGATATCCGGCTCGACGGGCGCATTGTCAAAACCCCGCTCAAGCGCACTTTCGCAGTACCGTCGCGCGACATGGCGGATGCAATCGCGGCGGAGTGGGATGCCCAGGACACCCACATTGACCCGTCAACCATGATCGTCTCCCGGCTGGCAAACACCGCCGTTGACAGAGTGCGTGATGATGAAGCGCGTATCGTCTCTGAACTTCGGGATTTCGCAGGCAGTGATCTGGTTTGTTATCGGGCAGCTACACCGGATCCGCTGGTGACCCGCCAGGCAAAGCACTGGGATCAGGTTCTCGACTGGGTGAAAGCCACGCATGGCGTTCGCTTCATCTGTGTGGAGGGCATTGTGCATCACACACAACCGGAGGAGGCACTTGCCGCCATCTCCGGGGCATTGACTGCAGAAGACGAGTTCCGGCTGACGGCAATTCACAACATTGCAACGCTTACCGGCTCGACCCTTATGGCCATGATGACAGCGGCAGGTGCGTTGTCGGGCGAAGCGGCCTGGGCCGCGGCGCATGCCGATGAAGACTGGCAGATTGAACAATGGGGCAGCGACGAGGAAGCGGAAGCCCGCCGTGCGGCCCGCAAACTGGATTTCGACGCAACCATTCAGTTCCTGGCGATGTGTTGAGTATTGCCCTGACCGGGTTGTTAGTGGCCAAAGGTACGACTTGCCTTGCTGCAGGCAAGTGATAGAACACTTCGAACAATCGCCGTTCAGGGCAGGGGATTTTGACATGCAGGATATTCTCAACCAACTTCAGCAGCGCCGTGACGTGGCTCGTCTTGGTGGCGGCGAACGCCGTATCGAAGCACAGCACAAGCGGGGAAAACTGACGGCGCGCGAACGCATCGACCTGTTGCTCGACGAAGGCTCGTTCGAGGAGTTCGACATGTTTGTCGAACATCGCTGTTCCGATTTCGGCATGCAGGATCAGAAAATTCCAGGCGATGGTGTCGTGACCGGCTGGGGCACCGTCAACGGGCGCACGGTGTATCTGTTCGCCAAGGATTTTACGGTGTTTGGCGGATCGCTGTCAGAGGCGCATGCGAAGAAGATTACCAAGATTCAGGATATGGCGCTGCAGAACCGGGCGCCGATCATCGGCCTGTTTGATGCAGGCGGCGCGCGCATCCAGGAAGGTGTGGCCGCACTTGGCGGATATGGCGAAGTGTTCCAGCGCAATGTGATGGCTTCCGGTGTCATTCCGCAGATTTCGGTGATCATGGGGCCATGTGCGGGCGGCGATGTGTATTCACCGGCGATGACCGACTTCATCTTCATGGTGAAGGATACCAGCTACATGTTTGTCACCGGACCGGACGTGGTGAAGACCGTGACCAATGAAACCGTGACGGCTGAGGATCTCGGTGGTGCATCGGTGCACGCCGTAAAATCGTCGGTGGCCGACAAGGGCTATGAAAATGATGTCGAGGCCCTGTTGCAGATGCGCAGGCTGATTGATTTCCTGCCGGCGTCCAACACTGAAGACGCACCCGATGTGCCAACCGATGATGATGGGGAACGGCTGGACAGCTCACTCGATACCCTTATACCGGCCAACCCCAACCAGCCTTATGACATCAAGGAATTGATCCACAAGACGGTTGATGAGGGAGATTTTTTCGAAATTCAGGAAGCCCATGCAAAAAACATTGTTGTGGGGTTTGCCCGTGTCGAAGGTCACACGGTGGGCATCATCGCGAATCAGCCAATGGTGCTGGCAGGGGTGCTGGATAGTGACGCCAGCCGCAAGGCGGCCCGCTTCGTTCGCTTCTGTGATTGTTTCAATATTCCGCTGGTGACCTTCGTGGATGTGCCCGGCTTCCTGCCTGGAACTGATCAGGAGTATGGCGGGCTGATCAAGCATGGCGCGAAGCTGTTGTTTGCCTATGCCGAAGCAACGGTCCCCAAGGTGACCGTCATCACCCGCAAGGCATATGGCGGCGCCTATGACGTGATGAGTTCAAAGCATATTCGCGGCGATGTGAACTACGCCTGGCCGACAGCCGAAATAGCCGTTATGGGCCCGAAAGGGGCCGCGGAGATCATTTATCGCTCGGAATTGGACGACAAGGACAAGATTGCCCAGCGCACGAAGGACTATGAGGACCGTTTCGCCAATCCGTTCGTGGCGGCAGAACGCGGATACATTGACGAAGTCATCATGCCCAATGCAACCCGCCGGCGTATCTCGCGTGCGCTGAACATGCTGCGTAACAAGCAGGTCGAAAATCCGTGGAAGAAGCACGACAACATTCCACTGTAGGTTGTGTTTTTGCTGCCGATTGCCGTTACGCGACCTGATGCAAAAAAGTCACACTTGTCGGAAATCTGTGTCACAGCCCGAACTTTGATTTGACCACTATTGTTGGTCAATGATCTGATCGCGTAAGCGGACGGCGCTGGTTTTAACAAGGGGCATGATTCCAGATGAAATTTCACAACTGTTTTCGCGGTGCATTTACCGGTGTTTTACTGGCAGCAGGAGTTGTTGCCATCAGTGTGCCGACCGTGGCTGTCCAGCCCGCTCAAGCCGCTTCAATTTACGATTCCGGTTTTGAGCGCAAGATCAAGATGACCGGGAGCCAGCGGCGCAAGGTGAAACGGATCATGCGCAAGTCCAACGCTCGCTTTAACAAGATCTTCCGAAAATACGGGATCCGCAAATCCGCAACGCCGAAAATGTCCCTGTTGATGAAGGCCAGTGGCCCACTTCAGTCGGCGGCGCGCGACGAGCGCAACGCGCTTGCAAAGGTGCTGACACCAACCCAGTTGCAGGAATACGACAAGATCACCAAGCAAACAGAGGACAAGATCGTCCGGGCGGCAAAGTAACCCGGTCAGGCTGCGCTGCCCACACCAAGTTCACGCTGCAGTTTCCTGGTCAGGCCCATGGCAACGATCTTGTGAGATTCAGCGATGTAGTCCTTAAGTCCGGCATCATCGAGACCCGGTTGGGCGTAGTGCTGGATCCACTTCATGCCGCGTGATGCAAGATAAGGCGCGGGCCGCAGACCGGGCTGCTCCTTGAGGATTTCATATGCGAGGTCGGAAACCTTGAACGTGACGGCAAAGGTGTCATCCTTGCTCCAGCCGGCTACAGCAAATACCTTGCCGCCCACCTTCCAGACATGCGCTCCGCCCCATTGCACGACATGGGTCGTGGCGGTCAGTGATGCGCAATAGGTGTTGTATTCCTCAAGTGTCATCCTGGCTCCGTAAAGGGTTGGTTTGCGCAGGCTCTGCCGGGAGTCGGTCAGACCAGCTCGCCGACCAGATCATACTCTTCTGCATCAACGATCCTGGCCCGAACCATATCACCTGACTTCAGATCGGTTTCGTTTGGCAAAAACACATTGCCGTCAATCTCCGGCGCATCCCAGACCGACCGGCCAATGGCCTCGCCTTCCTCGATGTCAACGTCGTCAATCAGTACGTCAATTTCACGGCCTACCTTCGACGCCATGATCTCAGCCGATATGTCCGCCTGCGCGGCCATGAACCTATGCCACCGGTCTTCCATGATGTCCGGCGCAACGGCTCCGGGCAGTTCATTGGCTTTCGCGCCATCGACATGCTCGTACTTGAAACACCCTGCACGTTCTATTCTCGCCTCGCGCATCCACTGCAGAAGATACTCAAAATCCTCTTCTGTCTCTCCGGGAAAACCGACGATGAATGTGGAACGGATGGCGAGGTCGGGACAGGTCCGGCGCCATCTGTGAATGCGTTCCAGCACCTTTTCCTGATTTGCCGGGCGGCGCATGTTTTTCAACACCCCGGGCGCAGCATGCTGAAACGGGATGTCGAGATAGGGCAGTACCTTGCCGTCCGCCATCAGCTCAATGGCGTCATCCACGTGCGGGTAGGGGTAGACATAGTGCAACCGGACCCAGGCGCCCAGGTCACCCAGTTCACGCGCCATATCGATGAACTTCGCCTTCACGTCACGGCCGCGATACTTGCTCTCGGCGTACTTGATATCCATGCCGTAGGCCGATGTGTCCTGGCTGATCACCAGCAGCTCTTTCGTACCAGCCTTCACCAGGCGCTCAGCTTCATACAGGACAGATGCCATGGGGCGTGACGCAAGATCGCCGCGCAGGGACGGAATGATGCAGAAAGAACAGCGGTTATTGCAGCCCTCGGAAATCTTCAGGTACGCGTAATGTTTGGGCGTCAGGCGCAACCCCTGATCCGGCACCAGGTCGAACTTGGGATCATGAACCGGCGGTACGGCATCATGCACGGCGCCGACGACGGCATCGTACTGCTGCGGGCCAGTGACGGCCAGAACCTGGGGATGAGCCGCCTGAATGGTGTCAGCGTCCTTGCCCATGCAACCGGTTACGATGACCTTGCCGTTCTCCTTCACTGCCTCGCCAATGGCGGCAAGGCTTTCCGCCTTGGCTGAATCCAGAAAGCCGCAGGTGTTCACGATTACCGCATCGGCACCATCATAGTCCGGCGAGATCACATAACCCTCTGCGCGAAGCTGGGTCAGGATACGTTCCGAATCGACCAGCGCTTTCGGGCAGCCTAGGGAAACGAGACCAATGGTGGGAACGGGCGGATGTGTTGTCTGGGTCATGGGCGCGGTGTGTGCGGCAGAAGCGGGCGGCGGTCAAGGAAATTGAGTTATTCCGCTGCTGCCTGCCCGGGTTTCTCCGGTATTGCTGCCATTGCACGCGGCGACATTCCGGAAAATGTCGTCCGGTACATCAGCCGTTCATGGCCCTGATAGTCGTTCACTGCATAATGCTGGGTCGCCAGGTTGTCCCATACTGCGATGGTGCCCGGCGTCCACGAATGGCGTATGCAGAATTCGGGCCGGGTGACATGGCGTTGTATCTGGTCGAGCAGGGGCGCGCTTTCAGCTTCGCTCAACCCGTCGAGCCGGGTGACATATGTCGGGTTCAGGTACAGCATGCGCCGGCCGGACACGGGGTTCTGCAAAACGGCAGGATGCCTCCTTTCCTCATCGGCGGTCGGGTCGCCCCGGGACATCTTTATGCCGGCCCCGGACTGCTCATTGACCGGTGGCGCCCACTTCACGCCATAAGGCTTGCCGACATGGATCGCATCGCGGCCAAGCAGCAATTCCTGCAGTGGGGCCGGCAAGGCATCCCATGCGGCAGCCTGGCTGGCCCACAGTGTGTCCCCGCCATGGGGCGGCAGCGTATGGGCGTTCAGAACCGAACCTGAGGGTGGCCGTTCGAGAAAACTGAAATCCGAATGCCAGTCACCGCCGAACACGCCGCCTTTCTCGTCAGCGCCCTTGTAGACACGGATCACTTCCGGTTCGCTGTCCATGGCGGTGACATAGGGCAGTTGCAGGGCAGGGCCGAATATTTCCGTCACGGTTTTCTGCTGCTGCAGGTCCAGATGCTGATCACGAAAGAAGATGACCTGATATCGGGCCAGGCAATCACGCAACGCGGCCTTGTCGGCCTCCGGGATGGCCTTGCTCAGCTCGATGCCGGAAATTTCGGCACCGATATGGCCCGTCAGTTTCCGCACCTTAAACGCGCCTTGCACAGTCATTTGGAAAGTCCAGTCAGTATCGGGCAATCGGCCCGGTCGTCGCCACGGCAGGACGCTGCCAGCCTGGAGAGTTCGTCATGCAGGGTCTGCAGCTCGACCATCTTGTCCTCGATTTCGCGGATCCGTTGCAGGGCCATGCGCTTGACGTCACGGCTGGACCGGTCGCGGTCCTCGTAAAGCCCCAGCAGTTCGCGGCATTCTTCAACCGTGAAACCGAATGATCTGGCGCTGCGCACGAATCGCAGCTTGTTGAGTTCGACCTCGGTATAGACGCGATACCCTGCGCTCGACCTTCCCGACGGCGTCACCAGGCCGATGTCGGCATAATAACGCACGGTTTTGGTCGGCAAGTCTGCCTGCTTGGCTATCTTTCCAATGTTCATCCTGTGATATCTCTTGACCTTCCAGTCGCTGGAAGCATTACAGAGTATATGTGGATCGTCAAACAACCTTACAAGAACCGGAGCCGGCATGGCATTCGCTGCAACAATAACCGCGCTCAACTGGCGCGACGGACCGATCTGGAAACAGGCGTCGGTAAACACATCCTGGTGTCTTCTGGGCTGCGCCATAGGTGACATGGGCACCATCGCCTTCTTCCAGTTCACCGGTATCCCATGGCCCACACTCGCCATCATGTCACTGGCGATCGTCAACGGTATCCTGACATCCATTGCGCTCGAAACCTTTATACTGAGCCGCCAGATGGCCCTGAACCTTGCTTTCAGAACGGCCATTGGGATGTCATTGATATCGATGGTGTCGATGGAAATTGCCATGAACACGGTCGATGTGTTGCTCACCGGCGGTGCCCGACTCACCTGGTGGGTTATTCCGATCATGCTACTGGCGGGTTTTCTGACCCCTTTGCCCTACAACTACTGGCGCCTGAAAGCTTTGGGCAAGGGTTGTTGCCACTGACTTTCCGCTCTGTCAAAAGGGTCAGGCAGGATGATGCCGGCAGTAACTGACAGGCATGATTGTCATGGAGAGACGCATGGTACACAAAGATGCACCAACCAGCCCCCTTGAAGACCTGATGACCAGGTGGCGGCACGACTTCCACCAACATCCGGAACTTGGATTCAACGAACACCGCACAGCCGGCAAGGTTGCTGAACTTCTGGCCAGTTTCGGTTTGGAAGTCCATGTCGGACTGGGACAGACCGGTGTCGTCGGTGTGCTTCAGAAGGGCAACGCGACCCGCAGTATTGGACTGCGCGCCGACATGGACGCCTTGCCGATCAGCGAAACCGGCAAAGTTGCCTACAAGTCGGCCAATGATGGGGTCATGCATGCCTGTGGCCATGACGGGCATACTTCTATGTTGTTGGGCGCTGCCAAGCACCTGTCGGAAAACGGCAACTTCAACGGCCGTGTCGTCTTCATATTCCAGCCCAATGAGGAATACGGCCTCGGCGCTGCGGCCATGCTGGACGATGGACTGTTCGACAGGTTCGGCGTGGATCAAGTGCATGGCATGCACAATATTCCGGGAATGGAGACCGGCACATTTGCATCCCGGGCAAACGCCATAACCGCCAGTGAAAGCCTGTTCGAAATTGAAATCACCGCTCATGGCGGGCATGCCGCCTTACCGCACATGGGGGTCGATGCCATCATGGTCGGTTCCGAAATAGTCGGCGCGCTGCAAACCATTGTGTCCCGCAAGCTTGATCCCAGCCTGAACGGCGTCGTGTCCGTAACCGAATTTGAAAGCGATGGCAGGCGCAACGTGTTGCCGGGCAAGGCCATATTGCGCGGTGACTCAAGGGCACTTTCCCCAGAAATCAACCAGGCGACAGAGCTGCATATGCGCCGGATCGTGGACGGCATCTGCGCCGCCCATGGTGTGGTCGCAACCGTGTCGTATGACACGATCTTTCCCGCCACCATCAACGCCGCAGGCGCGACACGTGCAGCCGTTCAGGCAGCCCAATCGCTTGCCGGCGATGACGCGGTAGATGGTGATTGCCCGGCAAAACTGTTTTCGGAAGACTTCGCTCATCTTGCGGCCGCGCGACCTGGATGCTTCATGCTGATGGGCAATGGCACCGAAGGTGATCACGCCAGAGCCCTGCATTCGTCAGACTACGATTTCAACGATGCAGCGCTGGTGCCCGGGTCGTCCTACTGGGTCACCCTGGTGGAACAGCAACTGGGTGAGGGTGGATGATGTTCGAACAGCGTATGCAGCAATTGCGCACCCGTCTTGCCGCCGCGGGCATTGATTGTGCTGTGATCACCGATGATGACAGCGTCTATTATCTCACTGGCTATTATGACTATTTGCATATGGATTTCGGTCGTCCGACTATTCTGGTCGTGCCGCGCGATGGCGACAGCCTGCTGATCACGCCAAGCATGGAAAAGGACATGGCCGAGGCATCTGCCCGGGTCGACCGGATCGCCGAATGGAATGACGGCCTTGGTGACGAATGGCGCGAACAGCTGCCCGCCATTGTGGCGGGATCCGGAAACATCGGCATCGAACCGGACCTGATGCCGGCCATTGTGCGCAACTATATCGACCATCTTGTCGAACCGGACCGCCTTGTCGACGTCATGCCGGTGATTGCAGGGATGCGCATGGTCAAGTCACCGGAAGAACTGCAACTGGCCCGTCATGCAGGCCAGGTGGCCATGGCGATGATGGATGCCGGACGCGCTGCCATCGGCAGCAATGTGGCAGAGTACGAGGTCGCATTGGCGACATCTGCTGCAGGAACCCGCAAGGCAGCAGACCTGTTGACCGCGCACTATGATGACAAGTGCATGTCACCCAACACCCATTTCCTGCAGATCATGGCGTCGGGCCGTGACATCACAAAACCGCATCATCGCGCCTCGACCCGGATCATGAAGCAGGGCGATCCGGTATTCCTGTGCTTTTGCGGCATGACGAATTTTCACCGCTTCAAGCTTGGCTTTGATCGCACTTTCTGGATAGGCGAGATCAGGGACCAGAAGCAGGCCGAGGTTTATGAAGTTGCCGTTGCCAGTCAGGCGGCTGCCCTTTCCGTCCTGCGTCCCGGGGTGACGGCTGAAACCGTCCATGCTGCTTATGCCGAGGTAATCCAATCGGCGGGTCACGATTATCCGTTCCGCTGCGGCCGCGCCACCGGATACAGTTTTCTGGAGAAACCGGAACTTGTATACGGCGACAAGACGGTTCTGCAGCCCGGCATGGTGCTGGCAGTTGACGGGTCGGTCAGCGTCACCAAATCATTTCGCGCGCAGGTCGGCGACAGCTTCATTGTCACCGAAAACGGCTATGAACAGATCACTGAACATCCCAAGGCAGTAGAGGACATGGTGCTGTAGGTGAGGGTGAATCCCGCACGGTTGAACGAGCGACTGCCTGCTGCGCGGCATGCAACTTTTTCATTGGTTTACCCGGCGGGCATTCATCGCTAGAACAATGCCCAGCAACGGCATTATTGTGCGTGAAAACCGGCGCAGGGGTATAGATGTTCAAGAAGATACTGATAGCAAATCGGGGCGAAATTGCTTGCCGGGTGATGAAAACCGCAAAGTCCATGGGCATTGCCACGGTGGCGGTTTACTCCGACGCCGATGCCCGTGCCATGCACGTGGACATGGCCGATGAGGCGGTCCACATCGGCCCGCCGGCAGCGGCGGAAAGCTATCTGGTCATCGAAAAGATAATCGATGCGTGCAAACAGACCGGGGCCGAAGCTGTCCACCCCGGATATGGCTTCCTGTCGGAAAACGCCAAATTCGCCCACGCCCTGAAAGACGCCGGTATTGTCTTCATCGGTCCCAATCCCAGGGCCATCGAGGCCATGGGCGACAAGATCGAATCGAAAAAGTTCGCCAGCGCCGCGAAGGTCAATACGGTGCCCGGCTATCTGGGCGAAATCCACGACCCGAAAGAAGCGGTCAAGATTGCCGATGACATCGGTTACCCGGTCATGATCAAGGCATCCGCCGGCGGTGGCGGCAAGGGCATGCGCATTGCCCATTCGGCCGATGAAGTGGATGAGGGGTTCAACTCGGCCAAATCCGAAGCCAAGTCGTCGTTCGGAGATGATCGCGTCTTCATCGAAAAGTTCATCGTCAATCCGCGCCACATCGAAATTCAGGTGATGGGTGACAAGCACGGCAACGTCATCCATCTCGGTGAACGCGAATGCTCCATTCAGCGCCGCAATCAGAAAGTGATCGAGGAAGCACCGTCTCCATTGCTGGACGAAAAGACCCGTGCCGAAATGGGGGCACAGGCAATCGCCCTGGCCAAGGCTGTAGATTATGACACTGCCGGTACGGTGGAATTCGTCGCCGGGCAGGACAAGTCGTTCTACTTCCTGGAAATGAACACCCGCCTGCAGGTTGAACACCCGGTGACCGAACTGATCACCGGCATTGACCTGGTTGAACAGATGATCCGGTCTGCCTATGGCGAGAAGCTGTCGATCAAACAGAAGGACGTTCAGCTTAACGGTTGGGCCATCGAAAGCCGCGTCTACGCCGAAGACCCGTACCGGGGCTTCCTGCCGTCAACCGGACGGTTGACCAAATACCGCCCGCCGGAAGAAAGCCATGACGAGACATCCGGCATCACCGTGCGTAATGATACCGGCGTCTATGAGGGTGGTGAGATTTCGATCTTCTATGACCCGATGATTGCCAAGCTGTGCACTCATGCCGGCGACCGCAGTACGGCGATTTCAGCCATGTCCCGGGCGCTTGATGCTTTCTATATCGACGGCATTCAGCACAACATTCCGTTCGTGTCGGCCATTATGGCGCATCCGCGCTGGCAGTCAGGCGATCTGTCGACCAGCTTCATTGCGGATGAGTTTCCCGATGGTTTCCATGGGGCTGAACTTACTGATGCGGTGGTGTTCAACATCGCGACGGTTGCCGTGGTCTGCGACCATGTGCTGAACCAGCGCAAGCGCGAGATATCCGGACAGATGGGCGGACGTCCGGTCAGGTTCTCCGCCCAGCGCAGCGTCAAGCTTGCAGACGACTGGGTCGATGCCGAAATCATCGGCTGTGAAGGCAAGCTGTTCCGGCTGAGTGTGAACGGGCACGAGGCCGCGGTTGAAAGCCAGTGGTCTCCGGGTGAACCGGTATGGCATGGCCGCATCAACGGCAGTGCCGTTTCGGTGCAGGTGCGCGCCCAGATGAACGGTTTCGGGATGTCTCACGGCGGTTCACAGGTGAACGCGGTCGTGTACACCGCCCGCGAAGCCGAACTGGCAAAACTCATGCCGGTGAAACTGCCGCCGGATACATCGAAGAAGCTGCTCTGCCCGATGCCCGGTCTCGTGGTGTCGATAGATGTCAAGCAGGGTCAGGAAGTGAAGGCCGGCGAAAAACTCGCCGTTGTCGAAGCCATGAAGATGGAAAACATCCTGCGCGCGGAACGCGACGGCACGGTTCAGGTTATTCATGCCGAAGCGGGCGCAAACCTGGCCGTCGATGCGGTGATCATGGAGTTTGAATAGGGCCGAAGACGGTTTCAAACTGCGCCTTCAGCGCGATGTCGGCATCGTGCATGTCGACCGGCAGGCCGAGATCCACCAGGCTGGTCACGCCGTGCCGGGTCACGCCGCAGGGAACGATGCCCGAGAAGTGATCCAGATCGGGTTCCACATTCAGGCTGATGCCGTGATAGGTCACCCATTTGCGCACCCTTATGCCGATGGCCGCAATCTTGTCCTCAACATCTGAACCCTTTTCCGGCCGGCGCACCCAGACACCGACGCGGTCTTCGCGCCGCTCTCCCTTGATGTTGAAGGCATCGAGCGTCCTGATCAGCCAGTCTTCAAGTTGCGCCACAAAGCGCCGCACATCCTGGCCCCGCCTGCTGAGGTCCAGCATCACGTAAGCCACCCGCTGTCCGGGCCCGTGATAGGTATATTGACCGCCACGCCCGGTCTTGTGGACCGGAAACCTGTGTGCATCAACCAGGTCTGACGCATCCGCTGACGTGCCGGCTGTGTACAGGGCAGGGTGCTCCACAAGCCAGACCAGTTCAGGTGCCTGGCCTGCCGCAATGGCGGCCACGCGAGCTTCCATGAACGCCACTGCGCCCGGATAATCCACAGGTTCAGGCTCTACCCGCCATTCGACCGACGGCACGTGCGCAAGGTCGATGTCATCTGTCGCGAGGCTGTCTCGGCTGATACTCATAGGCGACTGTTTACGCCAAACGGCGCCCGGTTCCAATGTCCGATGTTTTGAGGGCTTGATTTGGCCTTTGAGCACTGTTACACGCTGCATCCATCCTACCTGTCTTTGACGATTTGCGGTCGTGGCGGAATTGGTAGACGCGCAGCGTTGAGGTCGCTGTGGGGTAACACCCGTGGAAGTTCGAGTCTTCTCGACCGCACCAGTCTCATGAAAAAATTCAGCATCAGTTTTTCCCGGTCGGAAAACGTGCCTGGATAATTGAATTCAAATCATCGCCCCCCACATTTTTACCTACAAGAATTCCTACATTGGTAGATTGTTCCGCAGACGGTGCAATCGATCCATGTACAGCTTCCCAATATCAAGAGGACATATGCAATGACGCCACAAGAATTCGTGGATTGGTATGGCGATGGTTCAGATGGATCATGCCCGACCGAACAACAATGGCAGCGTATTCTTGCCTTGCCTGCCGATGCACCGGTGACGCTCGTAAACTTTTTCAAACTCAATGAAAGCGCGCAGTATCCGGAAGGCTTTTCCGGCATGGACGTCAATGTCGCCGGACAGGAGGCGTTCGACCGGTACGCGTCGGTGAGTATTCCGACGCTGGACAAGGTTGGAGGACGCTTCCTGCATGTGGGCCCGTTTGCGGGTCAGTTTATCGGCGAGGAAGAAGATTGGGATATCATAGCCGTAGGCGCTTATCCAAATCGTGATGCACTCGTCGCTTTGTACTCCGATGAGGGGTATCGCGATGTGTTCGTTCATCGCAGTGCAGCCTGCGCAAGGCAGAAGGTTTTAATGGCTGCCGGCTGATCTCGCCGGTCCGGTATGCAAGGCCTGATACTGACACACAGGCATAAGTATGCTTTCCCTTACCCAAGGGTATTCACAACGCTCACCAACTAGACCAGTATCGCCAGCCTGGAACGCTGGGATATGTCTGGTTGGGAGGCGGTTCTGCTAAAGGCACTGAACAGGACAAATGTCAGTCGATTGCTGGCTTTGGTACTGCTGCTGGCGATGGTCGCGTTGCGCGTCGTTGATCCGGCTCCGCTGGAAACCCTGCGGCTCAAGACTTTCGACCTGTACCAGATTGCACTTGCTCCGAAGCCGACGCCGCAGCAGGTCATCATTGTCGACATCGACGAAAAGAGCCTCAATGAGCTGGGGCAGTGGCCGTGGCCGCGCTCGACCCTTGCAAAGATCATCGACAAGGTTGGCCAGGCCGGCGCGGTCGCTGTCGGCCTCGATGTGCTGTTCCCCGAACATGACCGCACATCGCCCGGCAATGTCGCCGGGATTGTCGAAGCCTATGACAAGGAAACGGCAGACCGCCTGCGGACCATGAAGTCAAACGACGAAGTGTTTGCTGATGCCATGACACGAACCCGAGTTGTGCTGGGTCAGTCCGGGTTTCACAAAGAGCTGAACCAGTGGCATGCCAGCGAGCTGAAACAGTCGCCCATCGCCATGCTGGGCCCCGATCCGAAGGCGTTTCTGGATTTTTATCCCGGCATGGTCAGGAATGTGCCGGAGCTGGAAGCGAAAGCCCAGGGGCAGGGCATGGTGTCATTGCGCCCGGAACGAGACGGCGTGGTCCGCAAGATGCCGCTTGTGATGGTGGCCCAGGGCAAGATGCTGCCGTCGCTCAGCCTGGAGTTGTTGCGGGTGGCAACGGGTCAGTCCACTATCCTTATCCGCTCGGGCGACGTCGGGGTGGACTCCGTGGTGCTGGCCGGTGTGGCCATGCCGACCGACAGGAACGCCAAGGCCTGGTTGCATTTCCACGCCCACGACCAGCAGATATTCGTGTCGGCTGCCGACCTGCTGGCTGACCGGGCGGACATGAGTGTTTTCAAGGGTCGGATCGTATTGTTGGGTGCTTCTGCGACCGGACTGTTTGACTTGAAGGCCACGCCGGTGGAAGCCGCCATGCCCGGTGTCGAGGCACACGCGCAACTGATCAATGCGATTTTGAGCAAGACCCTGTTGCAGCGCCCCGCCTGGGCCAATGGCATGGAGGTCTCGCTGACACTGCTCATCGGACTGGCGCTCATCGGTTTGCTGCCCCGGTTCGGAGCCATGATTACCGTGTTTGCCGGCAGCCTCGTTGCGGCAGCCGTGGTCGGGGCGTCGTGGTGGGCGTTTACCCAGAAGGCGCTGATCTTCGACTATGCATTCCCGCTGATGGCATCACTGGCGGTCACCAGTGTTCTGATCGTGCTGGGGTATCTTCAGGAGGAGATCGACCGCCGCCGCATACGCACGGCATTTGGCCAGTACCTGTCTCAGGACATGGTGCAGCAACTGACCGAGGACCCGGACAAGCTGATCCTGGGCGGGGAGACAAAGGACATGACCATCCTGTTTTCCGACGTGCGCGGTTTCACGACGATCTCGGAACAGTACAAGTCCAATCCGCAGGGCCTGACCATGCTGATCAACTCTCTGCTGACACCCTTGTCCGAAGCCGTGGTCGCCAACAAGGGCACCATCGACAAGTATATGGGTGATAACATCATGGCGTTCTGGAATGCGCCGCTTGCGGATGATGAACACGCATACAATGCCTGCCGCGCCGCGCTGGACATGACCAGGCGCCTGTCGCTTCTCAACGAGGAACGTGTGGCAGCCGGAGATGTTGCATTGGAAATCGGTGTCGGCATCAACACCGGAGAGTGCGTGGTCGGCAACATGGGGTCCGATTTTCGATTCGATTACACGGTGTTGGGCGACGCAGTTAACCTGTCTGCCAGGCTCGAGGGACAGACAAAATCATATGGCACCAAAATCATCATCGGCAGGCAAACCGCAGAAGCGGTGCAAAACCGGCTGGCCGCGCTGCAGATTGACCGTGTCCGTGTGAAAGGCAAAAACGAACCTGAAGACATTTTTGCCTTGCTGGGTGACGGCGAAATGGCAGCATCAGACAGTTTCCAGGACCTCGCAAGGCAACATGGTGCATTGTTGCAGGCCTATTACGAACAACGCTGGGATGACGTCGGAAAAATGGCAAAAAAGTGTTTCGATAAGGCACGGGAGTTCGAATTTGAAGAGTTTTATGCCATTTATGCCGACAGGGCAGCCGAGTTTTCAGTCCGATCACCAGGTGAGAACTGGGACGGTGTCAATGACATTCTCGAAAAATAGAATGGACACGGATTAAGGGCCTGGCCGATCCCATTGAAGTTTGTGGGTTTTCACACAGTAGCCAGATCTGTGCACTGATACACCGTACTGAAAATTAACGCTTTCAGTTGACGTAGCGGTCATTTCACTTGATTGATCCGCCGGAGTGTGTGCATCATGGCAATGTCCAGACTTTTATGGGGTGGATTTAAGGCACAATTGGACTTGATTCCCTGCTCGGCGTTGCAGCTGTTTGGCTGCAGGTCGATGAGCGGTAAATCAACGTGGTCACAAGTGAAGGAAACTTACTCAGCTACAGAGATTTGTTTTTTTACTAAGGCGGAGTGCTGAGGGGCAATGCGTACTTATTCAGATTATAGTCGGCACTGGCTGCCAGCAGCCGTGCTGTGCGCGATCGCGTTCCTGTTCGCCGATACATCCCCGGCGCAGGCGCAAACACTAGGTGATGCGGTCCGGCGCGCGGTTGCCACCAACCCGGCCATCAAGTCGGCCAGCGCCAATCGGCGGGCCCGGAACTATGAACTTGATCAGGCCACCGGCCGGTTGCATCCACAATTGAGCATGAGCTCAAGCCTGCAGGCACAACAGATTGACCGCCCACTCGGGATCGGGATCGCCAACAACGACACTCTTCGCGCCCGGCGCGAAGTCTCGGTAAAGCTGAGGCAGGTGGTGTTTGACGGCTGGGACCGGGCGAACCAGATTTACCGCTCCGAAGCACGTATCGATTCTGCCGCGCTCAGGGTTCTGGCGGCGTCTGAAGCCGTCGGGCTTGATGCCGTTGAAACCTATATTGACGTGTTGCGCCACCGCAGGCTGCTGCATCTGGCGGCCGCAAATATAAGGCGCCACAAGGAAATACTGTCGCTGGTCAACGATCGCTACCGAGGTGGTAATTCTCCGGTTTCAGATCTGGATCAGACCAAGGAGAGGCTCGCCGGCGCGCGTGCTGTTCACGCCGAAATCCGCACTGCACTGCAGACTGCGGAGGCCCGCTATGCCCAGGTCGTCGGTCGCCGCCCGGGCAAGCTCAGATCAATCCCGGTTCCGAACCACGCCAGAAAGGGCCTGCGCAACTCGATAAATGTCGGTCTGGCCAATAATTCGGTACTTCTCGCGTTGAAGTCGGACATTGTGGAAGCTGAACATGAGCGCAACCAGTCCAAATCGGCCTATTATCCGCAGGTCTATCTCGAAGGCGAGGCCGTCTACGGAGAGGATATAGACGGCACCCCCGGCCGCAGCAGGGAATTGCGCGGTGGTGTGGTGCTGAGCTGGAGTCTGTACGACGGCAAAGTCCGTACCGCCCGTGTCGGCGAACTGTCCGAGCGTGTCGTGCAGCGGGTGGCCGATCTGGAAAGGCGTGAGCGTGAAGTCATTCAGCAGATCGAATCCGCCTGGGCAAAATACACAAACGGCCATGGCCGTGTCGCCGCGCTGAAAAGCCAGGAGGCCAGCAACTCTAAGATCATTCGCACATACCTTGACGAATACCAGTTGTCCAAGCGCAGCATTCTCGACGTGCTCGATGCTGAAAATACCAGGTTCAGGGTACGCTTCGACCTGTCCAGCGCATCGGCGATCAAGCGATTTGCGATTTACCAGGTCGTGGCCCTGACCGGACAGTTGCTGGACACGTTCGGAGTCGAGGCGCCGAAGGAAGCCGTTCCAATAAGTGATATTGCGCCGGCACGCAGTCTGGGTGGCAATCATGATCTGGTGATTCAGCCGCTTCGATAGACAAACAGTTGCCACGGCAGGAAACCCGCCGGACGCAGAGAGATAATGGTGTTCTCAAATGCTGCAACGATCCAAAGCCGGCAAACCTGCTGCCGATGCTTCCGGTGATGACCGGAACCAGCCGGCCGGTCATGGGGTTGAGGGATTTGACCCGGTTGCGACCGATCACGTCCTGGCCTGCCTGGGGTTTGTCGCGGCACAGGCTGGCCTGCCGTTTTCACCCGGCGCTGCCGGTGCCAACCTGCCGCTCGTCGACGGCCGCCTGACACCTGAACTGGTTGGCAGGGCCGCACAAAACCTCGGCATGGAAGCGCGGGTATTCCAGCGTAAGCCTTCAGATGTACCGGCGCTGGTTGCGCCTTTCATCGTCCTGTTCGACCGTGGCGATGCCTGTGTCGTTACCGACATATCGCCGATTGGAAAATTCGCCCGCGTCGTATTTCCCGCGGTTTCCGACACGCCGCGTCGGGTTCGGCTGAAGAAGCTCGACAAGCAGGCGGCAAACTATGTGATCTATGTGTCGGCATCGGCCGATGAAGCGTCTGGTTACGCGGAAGCCAAAAAGCCGGCCCGGCACTGGTTGCTGTCGCCGCTGCTGAAATTCTGGCCGGTAGGCATCCAGGTCGCGCTGGCTGCCCTGGTCATCAACATACTCGGCCTGGCATTGCCCCTGTTTATCATGAACGTCTATGACCGGGTTATTCAAACCCAGTCGATGCCGACCCTGTGGGCTCTGACAGCAGGGGTGGCCATTGCCATCGTTTTCGACTTCATCCTGAAACTTATGCGCGGACTGCTCCTGGACGGTGCCGGAAAAAGGGTCGATCTCGGGGTCAACGCCACCTTGTTCGAACAGGCGATGGCAGCCAGAATGTCGGCCCGGAAGGCGCCGTCCGGCGTTCTCGCCAACCAGATCAAGGATTTCGAGAGCGCCCGCGAATTTCTGACGTCGTCGCTGTTGGTTGGCGTCATCGATCTTGCATTCATCGGGATATTCCTTGCCGTGCTCTGGCTGGTGGCAGGCAGTCTGGCGCTGATACCCCTGATCGCGGTGCCGCTGGTACTTGCCGTGACCCTGCTGCTGCAGATTCCGCTCAGCCGCTCGATCAAGCAGACACATGGCATCATGCAAAACAGGCACGGCATGCTGGTCGAAGCCCTCACCGGAGTTGAAGCGGTGAAGGCCGCGGGCGGAGAGGGGTATCTGCAGGGCAAATGGGAACAGGCCACGGCAGCCTCGGTGCGCGCTTCGGCTACAACCCGTTTATGGGCTTCTATCGCGTTGAATTTCACGGGCCTGGTGCAGCAGGGGGTCAGTGTCGCCATTATCGTGTGGGGCGTGTTCCTTATCGGCGCCGGCGAACTCACCATCGGTGGCCTGATCGCTGCAAACATTCTGGCAGGTCGGATACTTGCGCCCCTCGCAAACATCGCCATGTCGTTGTCGCGTTCCGAGTTTGCCTTCGCAAGCCTGCGGGCATTGGGCAGGTTCATGAAGCTGGATCGCGATGATGTCGTACACAAACACGCTGGTGGTGTTATCAGCAGCGCGGCCATCGAGTTTCGCGATGTGTCCCTGTCTTATCCCGAAAGCCCAAGGCCCGCACTGCAGGGAGTAAGCCTGTCGATTCAGCCGGGAGAGCGTGTCGGCATGATCGGCCGTATCGGATCCGGCAAATCAACGCTCGGACGCCTGATGGGCGCGCTGGTCTCGCCTACCGAGGGCTCCGTCCTGATCGACGGCCTGGATGCACGCCAGTATGCCGTTGGCGATGTACGCTCCGCAATTGGTTACCTGGATCAGGAACCACACCTGTTTTCGGGGACGATACGCGAAAACATCGTGCTCGGTCGGCCTCACGCCAGTGATCGCGAAGTGCTGGAGGCGGTTCATCTGGCAGGGCTGGAGGGACTGGTTGCGAGCCATCCCATGGGGTTGGCGGCGCCGGTTGCAGAAAGGGGCAGGAACCTCTCCGGCGGCCAGCGCCATCATGTCGTGCTGGCGCGTCTGCTGGTTCGCAGGCCAAGGGTCCTGTTCCTGGACGAACCTTCCGCTGCCATGGACACCGCTGCCGAAAACCATCTGATGGCGCGGCTTGCCGAGCTGCCCAGAGAAACCACCACCCTGGTTATCGCCACCCATCGCGCCTCGCTGCTCGCCCTGGTTGACAGGTTGATAGTGGTAGAAGACGGCAGGCTGATCGCGGATGGTCCCCGGGACGAGGTTCTGAAGAAACTGCAACAGAACAAGAATGCGGCGGCGCGGCAATTGAAGGGAGCTGGCTGATGCGTACCGACGACCTGCGATTTGCCGCGAATGCCAGACATGCCTACGAGCAGTCCTACTCGCGCGGGCCGTGGATGTTGATTTTGTGCCTGTTGTGCCTCATGGCCAGCCTGCTGGTCTGGGCTTGGTGGGCGACGGTGGAGGAAGTAACCCGGGGGACCGGCCGGGTGATCCCCTCCAGCCAGTTGCAGGTGGTTCAGACCCTTGAACCGGGCATTGTCCGGGAGTTTCTGGTTTCGGAAGGCGATACGGTTGAGAAGGGCGAGCCGCTAATCCGGATCGATGATACCGAGTTCTCAGCCCGCCTGGGTGAAGTCCGGCAACGCTGGCTGGCGCTCAGTGCGGAGGAGGTTCGTCTCCAGGCGGAGGCAACAGGCCAGCAGGAACTGACGTTTCCGGCCCAACTTGTCTTAGATGCCGCAGACAAGGTTGAAAGTGAACGGGCGTTGTTTGCTGCACGCCAGCAAAAGCGGGCAGACGAAAGGATCATCCTTGAACAGCAGCTGATTCAGGCCAGGCAGACGCTTGTTGAACTGGAAGCGCGCGAGGAGAGGCTGAAACAGTCCAACAGGTTTTCAGCCGAAGAGTTGAAACTGTCCGAAAATCTCAAGAAGCGCGGCGCAATCCCGACACTTGAACTGATCAAGGTGCGCCGCCTGCATGCTGAAAATGCCGGTCAGCTGGCCGAGGTCCGTGCCCGGGTGCCGCGTGAGCGGGCCTCTGTCGTGGAGGCCGAACGGCGACTGGCAAACGCTGCACAGACATTTCGGACCGAGGCGCGCGAAAAACTGGTCAAGGTGCGCTCCGACCTGTCGGTGGTGACCGAAACAATCAAGTCAGCAAGCGACAGGGTTCGCCGGACAACATTGCTGGCGCCTCTGCGCGGTGTGGTGAACCGGCTGAATGTCAGTTCGGTGGGCGCTGTCGTGACGCCGGGCAAGGACATTGTGGAGATCGTGCCTCTTGACGAAAGCCTTCTGATCGAGGTGCAGATCAGTCCGCGCGATGTTGCATTCATCCG
The DNA here is from genome assembly GCA_947488295.1 of uncultured Anderseniella sp. Lineage (GTDB taxonomy): Bacteria > Pseudomonadota > Alphaproteobacteria > Rhizobiales > Aestuariivirgaceae > Anderseniella. Next base: position 349,658 of record CANKYU010000005.1, on the reverse strand, counting down.
CCCGGGCCAGAAGGCCAACGTCAAATTGTCGGCCTATGATTACACGGTCTATGGCGTCATCGCCGGCAGTGTGGAGCGAATCAGCGCCGACAGTTCCACCGATGAGGACAGACAATCGTTTTATCGTGTGATTGTGCGGACAAAGTCCAACCAGATCGGCCCGCCTGAGGCACAATTGTCAATTATTCCCGGCATGGTTGCATCGGTTGATATTCTGACCGGGGATCACACAATTTTGAACTATCTGCTGAAACCGGTGAGAAAAATCGCCGGAGAGGCATTTCGTGAACGCTGATCGACGGATTGGACAAATAAATCAGGTGTTTGGCCTGATAATTGCTTTGCCCGCAAGGGTTGTGATTCAACGTAACGTAAAGTACTGTGCTTCGCGCTGGGGAAACAAGTACTTAAGCTCGGGAAGTTCCTGTTATGGCTGTTAACCAGTTTACCTCGCCGGACACAAAAGCATCGCATGTGCAATTGCAGGCGCCGGGTGACGGGTCACCGGTTCAGATAACCGATGCGACCCTGCTGTTTAAGGGCGATTATTCCCGTTCCGGTAACGACCTGGAAATTTCCGGTTCCGATGGCAAGTCGGTGACAATCGAGGGTTATTTCCATACCGGGTCTGCATCTGCACTGGTCGGACCGAACGGCGCCATGTTGAGTGGAGATGTTGTGGAGGCGCTGGCGGGCCCGCTGTTTCCCGGCCAGTACGCCCAGTCCGGCAACGCCGGCCAGGCAGGCAATCCGATTGGAGAAGTCCAGCATCTGGAAGGTACCGCTGTTGCGACACGCACCGATGGCAGTGTCGTGCAACTGACGCCAGGCACAAAAGTGTATCTGGGTGATGTGGTTGAGACGGGTCCGAACACGAAGTTTGGCCTGAGCCTGGAAGACGGCTCGCTGTTCTCCATGACATCCGATGCCCGCATGGTGTTGAACGAGTTTGTGTTCAATGGCGATCAGGCACAGGATTCTTCCATGCTGGTCAATCTGGTGCAGGGCGCGTTTGTCTTTGTCGCCGGCTCGATTGCACCGACCGGCAACATGAAAGTCGAAACCCCGGTTGCAGTCCTGGCTATTCGCGGCACGACTGTAGGCGCTGAGGTCGACAGCCAGCTGGGTTCAACGGAACTGTCCTTGTTCCAGGATGTAGACAGCAACAAGACAGGTGAATACCTGGTTCTCGACAAGTCGACCGGTGAAATCATCGGCAGGGTGACCGAAGTCGGCAACAAGCTGATCATCACCGGTGTCGGTGAAACGCCAATCATCGTCCAGAAGACAGACCAGGACCTGCTTAGTGATCTCAGCGCTCTGGAATTGATCCGGGCGGTATATGCCAAGGCCAGCGGTCAGCAGGGTGAATTCGAGTCCGAGAGTGGTTCGGGGTCATTTCTCGACATTCAACTGGTCAGCCTGTCCAGCTCGTTTACCATCGAAGAGCTGGCCGGCAACCCGCTTGCTCAGGCCTCTGCCCAGAAGATCGTTTTTGACACACCCGACCAGGACGATCCTCCGGTAGCTTTCTTTGACGGCTTCTTCACCGATGAAGATGATATTTTTGCCGGCAATGTGATTTCAAACACCAGTATCCAACCGGACGAGGATCCGGAAGGATTCGACGTTCGCGTGGTTGGTTTCGGGGAAGACCTGATCTGGGAGGAAGGTGTCGACTTTGACTTTGTCGGCGGCATTATCAGCCCCACAGGATCAACTACCTTTGTGCTCAGTTCCGGCGCGGTGGTCGAAATCAGCGCCAATGGCGATTTCACCTACAACCCGAACCCGGCGTTTGATTATCTGGCAGATGGCGAAAGCGCCATAGACAGTTTCAGTTACCTGATTGCAGATCCCGGAAATTCCACTGATTCTGACACGGTTGAAGTGACCGTATTCGGCAGCAATGACCGACCGGTTGTCATCTCCGCGCAGGCCAGTCACCAGGACAGTATCGTTGAAAATCCTGATGTTCAGGATTCGGCCACGATCAGGACGGCATCGGGAATTGTGGAATTTAGCGATGTGGATTCAACCGACAACCATGACAATCAGACGACTGACACACCAGTTTTTGTCAGCGCTGTCTGGGACCGCAATGGCGCATTGACGGATTTGGACGTCGAACAACTGGGCAGCGTCGACCTCGACCTGACCTACACCGTGGCGCCGTCTCCGACGCCAAGTCCCGGCACGGGTCCTGTGACAGGACAGATAGCGTGGCAGTTTTCCGTTGCCGATCAGGAGATAGATTTTCTGGCGGCAGGTGAGACACTGACCTTGACCTATCGTGTGAACGTGACCGATGACAGTGGTGTATCGGACACAAACACGGCCTCGCAACTGATAACCATTACCGTTATCGGCACCAATGATGTGCCGCTGGTCGCTGTTGGAGACGTTACCGGCGGTGTTACCGAACTGGTCACGCCTGTCGGCGATCTCACCGATACCGGCACGATCACCTTCACGGACGTTGACCTGACCGATACACACAGCATCGGCGACGAGATTGTTGCTTCTGATGGGGCGCTGGGGTCGCTGACTGCCAGCGTGACCGCTGATACGACCGGCACAGGTACCGGGGGTGTGATCACCTGGGAGTACACCGTCGCGGCAAGTGCGGTGGAGTATCTGGCCGAGGGACAGACCAAGGTCGAGACGTTCACCATCGAGCTGGACGACGGCAATGGCGGTATTGTGGAACGCACCATCTCTGTCACCGTCACCGGGACCAATGATGTGCCGCTGGTTGCTGCTGAAGATGTGATCGGCGGTGTTACCGAACTGGTCACGCCTGTCGGCGATCTCACCGATACCGGCACGATCACCTTTACGGACGTTGACCTGACCGATACACACAGCATCGGCGACGAGATTGTTGCTTCTGATGGGGCGCTGGGGTCGCTGACTGCCAGCGTAACCGCTGATACGACCGGCACAGGCACCGGCGGTGTGATCACCTGGGAGTACACCGTCGCGGCAAGCGCGGTGGAATACCTGGCCGAGGGACAGACCAAGGTCGAGACGTTCACCATCGAGCTGGACGACGGCAATGGCGGTATTGTGGAACGCACCATCTCTGTCACCGTCACCGGCACAAACGATGTGCCGCTGGTCGCTGTTGGAGACGTTACCGGCGGTGTGACCGAACTGGTCACGCCTGTCGGCGATCTCACCGACACCGGCACGATCACCTTCACCGACGTTGACCTGACCGATACGCACGGCATCGGCGACGAGATTGTTGCTTCCGATGGGGCGCTGGGGTCGCTGACTGCCAGCGTGACCGCTGATACGACCGGCACAGGTACCGGGGGTGTGATCACCTGGGAGTACACCGTCGCGGCAAGTGCGGTGGAGTATCTGGCCGAGGGACAGACCAAGGTCGAGACGTTCACCATCGAACTGGACGACGGCAATGGCGGTATCGTGGAGCGCACCATCTCTGTCACCGTCACCGGGACCAATGATGTGCCGGAGATCTCTGCAGCAGAAGTGAACGGCACCGGTCTGGTTGAAGCAGGGTTCGGTGTAGCAGGGGTTGGTGAAGTCTTCGGTGACGTATCAGGTGACTGGAGCGACGCCGACCAGGGCGAGGCAGCGCTGCTCGCCGTTAGCCAGGGTTCGGCGGGCGCTGCAGCGCAATCGGTGCTCGCATTTGACGGCGGGACCGGTGAAGCAGAGATCGTCGGGACTTATGGTTCATTGTTCATCAAGGCAGACGGCACCTATCGCTATGTGCTTGACGACGCCGATGCAGACACACAGGCCCTGACCGATGGCGAGACGGTTACGGATAGTTTCAATTACACCATCAACAACGGGACGGATGCAGGGGACACTGCGACATCAGGCATATCCGTAGACATTACCGGCAGCAATGACGCGCCGCTGATCTCTGCCGCCGAAAGTGCTTCGGGCATAATAGAGGCAGGATCGGGCGTCACCGGTGTCAGCGAAATTATCGGAAACGTGTCAGGTGAATGGAGCGATGCCGATCAGGGTGAGCAGGCATTGCTCAAGGTTGTCGGTGGCTCGGCTGGCGTTGCCCCTCAACTTGTCCTCGTGTTTGAGGGTGGAACCGGTGATGAGGCCGAGATTACAGGCACCTATGGATCATTGTTCATCAAGCAAGATGGCTCATATCGCTATGTGCTTGACAACGCTGACGAGGATACCCAAGCGCTGACGGATGGTCAGTCGGTCACTGACAGCTTCAATTACACCATTGCAAACGGTGAGGATCCTGGAGACACAGCCACGTCAACTATCGACGTTGACATTACAGGATCCGATGATGGTCCGAACCTCAATATCGTCAGCTTGGATGATTTTGAGTTTTCGAATGTAAATCTGGTGCCGGACGAGGTTTATCAAACCGCAGAAAATGGGGAGGATTTATTTAGCTTCCAAGATGGAGCGTTGACGAATTCCCCCCCTTTCATCCTTACTGATTTCGTACCGACCGATGATGTGCTTGATCTGTCAACCTTGCTGGAGAATACCGATTACACGCCCGGTGAGAGTGCGATCGAAGACTGGGTCCAACTGGTGGATGACGGAACCGACACGACGGTCCGGTTTGATGCGGACGGTCCCGGAACCGAAGCTGACTATGTCGATCTGGCAGTGCTTGACGGTGTGACGGGTGCGGCCGGCATCAAGGTTGTCGACACCACCGATGGGTTTACGGGCACTTAATTTTGTTCACTAAATACAGGCATTAGTTGCCACCGGTTGTTTCCATCTCTCCTGCACACTTGCTGCTGACAGGAGACACGGCGACATGAAGAATGCACACGAACGTATTGCGGTTGGGAAGTTGCACGCTATTGAAACAGCGGAACAATATCTGATTGCAAGGACGCGGGAGGAACTCGGGCAGGCGGCTGGCAACATACCGGTAGAGAATTTCGCCCAGGCGCTATTCAGACCCGTATTGGCAATCGGACTTACAACCACGTTTGTATGGTTTTTGCAGATCGAAGTGATCAGTGATTTCCTGACCGCCACGGTCTGATCGACTGGAATCTCTGCGCCAGCAATTCCTGATTACCTTCTGTTTAGACGTTATTTTTTGCCCCCGGGCCGCGCAGAGATGCGGGAAGGGGCCTGTCACCGAAGTCTATGACCGTCCGATTGAAAACCCGCCCTGTGCTGTCGACCTCCGCCTGGGCGCGACGGTTGCGGTGAAAAAAATTTAAACGAAATCCGCCTTCGTGTTCCTCTATGCCCGCTTCGCACAGGGTCGTGATGGCGCCTTGTCTGATCTGCTCCGCAACTATATCCGCCGGGAGATTGAGCAACTCCGCGATCAGCTCTGCGTTGACAACAGGGCCGTCATCATCAAACTCAACCATCCAGGCGTTGTCCCTCTGATTGCCGGTTCTGTGCATGCTGCCGTCTCTGGCCCAATTCGTATAAGATGTATGTGAAATGTATCTTATGGTGGTTGTAGGCGCGGTTCAATTGCCAAAACAGCGCAATTCAGTCGTTCATTCCGCCGAATGGCGTGTAGTCGTTGTCCAATCAGCCGTTGCTGCGTTATCATCCAGAATTATAGGACGTAGCATGCACCTCGCGGGTCAGGGCGATACAATGCAGCAATATCAAATCCGAAACGTATTCACTGCGTTGTTCGTCCTGTGTGCTGCCGGAGTGGTTCAGGCGCAGAACTATGATGCAGGCATCGCTGCCCTGCAGGCCGGTGAATTTTCCATGGCCCGTAAAGAACTGCGCCCTCTGGCTGAAGCCGGTGACGGCCGGGCTCAGTATCAGACAGGCCTGATGTACGAGTATGCCCGCGGATACAAGCAATCCGATGCCAAAGCCGCAAGCTGGTACGCCAGGGCGGCCGCGCAAAACATAGCCGCAGCGCAATACCGGCTGGGTGTCTTGCATGAAAACGGCTGGGGTGTTGCCCAAAATCACTCCCGGGCGGCGCATTGGTACACAAAGGCCGCAATGCAGGACCACGGGCTTGCCCAGCATGATTTGGCATTCCTGTATTTTGCCGGCAATGGGGTCCCGCGCGACGAGGTGCAGGCTTATATGTGGCTGAAAATCGCCCAACTTCAGGGCAACGCTCTGATGGTGAAGCATCTGCGTCATGTTGCGCGCGACATGAGTACTGCCCAGATCAACAAGGCGCATCGCCTTGCCCATCAGTGGCTGAGGGGCCGCAAGTTGTAACCACGCGCTGTTTCCGGTTTGTCGTCACATCAAATTCGCTGATTGTCCGGTAACTTGTGCGTGGTATGTATCATGGCAACAGACTCAATCGGGACGCGAATACGTCATGCCGGAACTGGTGGAAGAGTTGGGAATACATGATGACGACGGTGCCTTGCGCGCCGAATACGTCCGTGCGGTTGCCGAAACTCTGCAGCAGGATGATGCCCGGCAGTTGCGCAAGCTCATCAAGGAACTGCATGTCGCCGATATAGCCGACCTGATCGAGTTCCTGCCTGCCGATGAACGGATCCGCTTTATCGAATTGCAGGGCCGTACCTTCGATTTTGAAGTTCTGCCGGAGCTTGATGAGTCGGTACGAGACGGGCTCATGGACGCCTTGCCCAACCAGTTCATTTCCTCGGCGGTCCGGAAGCTGGACACCGATGATGCGCTGTACCTCATCGAGGACATGGATGAAGAGGACCAGCAGGAAATCCTCGCCAAGGTCTCGCGTGAAGACCGCACGGCACTGACCCGTGGTCTTGAGTATCCGGAGTACTCCGCCGGTCGCCTGATGCAGACCAGTTTCGTGGCAGTTCCGTCCTTCTGGTCGGTTGGCCAAACCATAGATTACATGCGCAATGAAGAAGACCTGCCGGAAGACTTCATCGAGATATATATCGTTGACCCGGCCTATCATACGGTCGGCTTCGTGCCGGTCAGTCTGGTGTTGCGCCATCCCAGGCCGCAGCAGATTTCCGAGATCATGCGCGAACACGATGTTGTCTTCACCGTGACCGACGAGCAGGACGATGTTGCCTACAAGTTTGAACAATACCATCTCGGTTCGGCAGCCGTGGTGGATGAGAACCAGCGCCTGGTCGGCTCGATCACCATCGACGATATCGTGGATGTGATCCAGGAAGAAGCCAGCGAAGACATCCTGCGCCTGGGCGGTGTCGGCGATGAGGAGATAACTGACACCATCTGGTCGACGACCCAGTCGCGTTTTGGCTGGCTGGTGCTCAATCTGGCGACCGCGGTTCTGGCGTCATGGGTCATCTCCCTGTTCGACGCTTCGATCGAGCAGATGGTGGCATTGGCAATCCTGATGCCGATTGTGGCGTCCATGGGCGGCAATGCCGGCACCCAGACCATGACTGTTGCGGTCCGCGCCATTGCACAAAGAAACCTCGGCCCGGTAAACGCGATGCGGGTCGTGGTGCGCGAAAGCACCGTCGGCGTGCTCAACGGTGTGGCCTTCGCGGTGATCATGGGATTGTTCGCCTGGTGGTGGTTTGGGTCAGATCAGCTGGGTCTGGTGATTGGCGCGGCAATGATCATTAACATGTTCGCGGCTGCCCTTGCCGGTATTCTGATTCCGCTTGTGCTCGACCATTTCAAAATTGATCCGGCGATCTCGTCCGGTGTGTTTGTCACCACCGTCACCGACGTCGTCGGTTTCTTCGCCTTTCTCGGACTGGCGGCCTGGTGGCTGTTGTAGTCGCTCCTGACACCTGCTTGTCAGCAGACCCGTTGTAAGGTGCGGTGAGCGTCAATTTCCCCGTGGCGGTTTCATGAGCAACAGTGCCGACAAGACAGAACGCCGGAATAATCTGCATCTGGCGATACCTGCCATCATCCTGGCCGTTCTGGCACTGTCGGCAGGCGATGCCGTCATCAAATATATCGGTTCGACTTTCCCGTTGTGGCAAACCTATATCCTGCGGTCTGCTCTGGCTGTTGTGCCGCTGCTGGTCTTCATACGCTGGAAGCATCCCGATACGTCCTTCATTCCCCGTGCCCTCGGCTGGGCAATCACCCGCAGTTCCATGCTGGCCATCATGTGGGCGTGCTATTATCTGGCATTGCCGCACGTGAAGCTGGCAGTCGCCGCAGCCAGCTATTACACCACCCCGTTGTTCATCGCGCTGCTGTCCGCAGTGTTTACCGGTGACAGGGTCGGTTTGGTCCGGTGGCTGGCCATTGTCCTCGGATTTGCCGGCGTGCTGGTTATGCTGCGCCCCGACCCGGATGGGTTGAACTGGTATGTCGCGTTGCCGCTTGTCTCGGCAATCCTGTATGCGCTGTCGATGATCCTGACCCGCACAAAATGCCGGCATGACAGCCCCCTTGTATTGTCGCTGAACCTGAACATCACATTCATCGTTTTTGGCGCGATATTCGGCATGTTGATTGTGCTGTCTGGCGACAGCGGTTCACTGGCGGCTGCAAATGCCTTGTTGTTTGGCGGCTGGGTCCCGCTTGACCGGTCAGCATGGCTGGTCATGACAGTACTGGCGGCTGCCATCCTCATCGGCAGCATTGGCGCTGCACTGGCTTACCAGAACGGACCCGCGCCTGTAGTTGCCGTATTTGACAACGCTTACCTTCTGTTCAGCGTGATCTGGGGCATCCTGGTATTTGCCGAGGTGCCGGATGTGTGGAGCGTGACCGGCATGGTGATGATCGTAACGGCGGGAATAATCGTGGTGACTCAGCGCTAGAGCGATATGTGGTTAGATTATCCACCAGGCCTTCACCCGGGCGGCATAATCAGACCATGCCTGACCGAATTTTTCTTGAAGATGCGTCTGTTCACGCACCACTGCCAGTTTATGGACAGCCAGGGCGGCCAGCGGCGTGGCCACGAGCAGCCAGCCGTTTTGCAGGGCCAGTCCCAGACCCAGGGTTGCAATCGTATTGCCCACGTAGATCGGGTTGCGCATGAGCGCAAACGGACCCGTTGTCACCAGCGTGCCGGCGGCGCGGTGCGGCAGGATGTTGGTGCGGGCCCTGGCCATTGTTGCCATCGCCCAGATGTCCAGCATGATGCCGGCAGCCAGCACCACGTAGCCCGGCCATATCAACGTCTCCGGCACGGCAATCGGGTGCATCTGGTGCAGCCCCAGCCCGGCGATCACAAGCCCGCCGAAAATCATCGGCGGCCAGGGCAGGGTATTTGGAGAGTTCTCGGTCATTCGCGGTTGCTTTCTGTCAGGGTTCGTTGCCAAGATGCCACCTGAAACCGGCAAATCGCAAAGAGGCATGAAGGCGCATGAAAACCGTGTCCGCAAATGGAGCACATATCCCTGCAATTGGTCTAGGCACCTGGGAACTGCGGGGCGAGCAGTGTGAAAAACTCGTCGATGCTGCGATACGATGTGGCTACACTCACATAGACACCGCGCAGATGTATCAGAACGAGCGCGAGGTGGGCACGGGCATCAGGGCATCCGGCGTGGACCGTGACAGCCTGTTCGTGACCACGAAGATCTGGCCGGAAAACTACGCCGCCAGTGATTTTGGCTGGGCAGTGGACGAGCGACTTGAACTTCTTGACTGCGGCACGCTGGATTTGTTGCTGCTGCATTGGCCGCCGCGCGCGGTTTCCATGGCAGAAGCGGTTGCGGGGCTTAACCAGGCAAAACGGGCAGGCCTGGCTCGCCACATCGGCATTTCCAACTTCACGGTTGCACAGGTCGAAGAGGCGGTTGCCCTGTCTGGTGAACCATTGGTGTGCAATCAGGTCGAGTATCATCCACTGATCAACCAGGACAAGGTTCGCGCGGCCTGCACACGTCACGGGCTCGCCGTAACCGCCTACTGTCCAATCGCCCGCAACAAGGTCGCCGATGAACCGGTGATGCGGGACATTGCGCAGCGCCATGACGCCAGCCCGGCGCAGATCGCATTGGCCTGGCTTGCCGGTCATGGCGACGTCATCTCGATCCCGCGTTCCTCCCGGCCCGATCGGCTGGTGGACAATCTGAAGGCCCTGGAAATTTGCCTGAGTGAAGACGAAATGGCCGAAATCGACAGGCTCAATTCACGCAATTTGCGGCTTGTGGACCCGGACGGCGTCCGGCCCACATGGGATGTTGCCTAGAATCCGGATCGAATTCTCAGGCGGCCTGATTCTGGCTCAGGCCCCAGCCTTTTGAGGCGCCGCCGAGTTTTTGCGCCCAGGTCTGAAACACTGTTTCAATGGCATGGATTTCCTGCGGAACCGGTGTCATGCAAAGAGTGATCGCCACGGTCCACAGATCGCCCCCGGCCGGTTGTGCTTCCGCTGACAGGCAATCGCGTGCTCCTTGCGAGATGGTCACGATCTCATTGGCGCATTGCTGCGAGGGAACCTCGGCAAAGAATTGTATGCCGACGGCTGCATTGGCCGACGACAGGGGTGCTTGTGGTGCCTGCGGAACAGATACACCAGGAATGGTGCTGTTTTGATCGCTCAATACCGACGCCGTTGCATTTCCCGTGGCAAGGCCAATGCGCGCCAGACCGGCGGCAGAGCTTGCCACGCTGACTTGAGAGTCTATGTCGGATGTTTTTTCGCGCGACAATACATCCCGCAACTTGCCAAAGAGACTTTCACCCATGTTCTGCCGATCCCGAACAACTTGATTATTTAGATGTGTGGCAGGATATCGGGCTTTAACTAACGAAACGTTGCAGTTCTCTCCTTGAGTCATAAACAAGCCTTGACCCGCTCCGCGTATCAATATGAAACTGCGGCTGAATTTTACACTGTCGTACCCACCAGCATCGGAAATAACGGACATGCCTCAGCAAATAACCACCGGCATCAAGGACCTGCTTGCAGAAGCTAAAGCTGAAATAACAGAGGTTGATGTCGCCGCAGCGCGGGATCTGATTGCAAATGACAATGCCCTGCTGGTCGACATCCGCGATGTCCGCGAACTGTGGCGTGATGGCAAGGTCCCCGATAGCAAGCACGTACCCCGCGGCATGGTGGAGTTCTGGATTGCGCCGGACAGTCCCTATCACAAGGACATCTTTACCGAGGATCGACCGTTCATCTTCATGTGCGCCGGCGGTTTGCGCTCAGCGCTTGCAACCCAGATCGCCCAGCGAATGGGTCTCAAGCCGGCCTACAATCTGATCGGCGGGTTTGGCGCATGGCGCGACGCAGAGGCGCCGATAATCCCGCACGAGAAAAGGTAATTGCCTGGCCCAAATGTCCTGCGTTACTTCAATTGGCCAGTCTACAATTGCCCTGCCTGGCCGGTTGAATTCTGTGCACACTTGACTGTTCTCATTTGCCTGTTGCCAGATGTACGCGGAAAGTAGGCCATATGGCTGTGCATATTCTGAAACTTTGTGTCGGTGTGAACGAGATCCCGGAGCTTGCCGAATGGCAGGCGCTGCGCATGCGCACGGTTGGTAAAATCTGGCACATCACCCGAATGATGCCGAAGCGCGCCGACGAGATTGTCGCTGGTGGTTCGCTCTACTGGGTCATCAAGGGCATGGTTGCAGTACGTCAACGCATCGTCGAGATTGAGCAGTTTCAGGATGATGAAGGCATATCGCGCTGCAAATTCATTTTTGATGACGAACTGGTGCCGGTCAGACCTCAGCCCCGGCGGCCGTTCCAGGGCTGGCGTTACCTGAAAGATGAAGATGCCCCCATGGATCTGCCGAAGGGCGCAGTTGCAAACGACATGCCGGAAAAGATGCGCAATGAACTGGCGGAGCTTGGTCTGCTCTAGGTTTCTTATTAAACGGCGACATTGTCGATCAGTCTGGTCTTGCCGAGCCAGCATGCGGCCAGTACCCGCAACTCCGTTTCGGATCTGGACTCTACCGGAGCGAGGCTGTCCGCGACACGCACTTCCAGATAATCGGGCCTGAAGCCGGCTTGTTTCAGGCGATCCCTGGCGCCGGAACATGCGCGGGTAATGTCTTTGCCGACCCGTACGTCTGCGGCGACTTCCTGCAGTGTCCGGTGCAGTAATGGTGCGGTCGCCCGCTCCTCATCAGACAGGTATTCATTGCGTGATGACAGAGCCAGTCCGTCATCCGCCCGTACCGTCGGAACACCGATGACACCGGTGGGTATCGACAGGTCCCGGGCCATTCTGGTGACGACCTTCAACTGCTGAAAATCTTTTTCGCCGAACATGGCGTAGTCACAGCCTGCCGCAATGAACAGCTTGGCTACAACGGTGGCAACACCTTCGAAGAACTGCGGGCGATACTTGTCCTCAAGGTCTGCCTTGGCCGGCCCGGCCAGTGAAACAGTGGAGCAGAACCCTTCCGGATACATTTCCAGCAATGCCGGCGCATAAACCAGATGTGCACCGGCGGCGCGCAGTTTTTCGACATCTGCCTTTTCGGTCCGGGGATACGCATCCAGATCCTCTCCGGGCGCGAACTGTTGGGGATTGACAAAAATCGTGACCACAACCCGGTCCGCCGTACGCAGGCCCATTTCCACCAGACGCAAATGCCCCCTGTGCAGTGCGCCCATGGTGGGCACCAGGGCTGTTCGCATGTCCTGTCTCCGCCACAGCGAGATTTGCGCCCTCAGGGTTTCAACGGTTCGAACTGTTTTGAGTTTGTCCGGCATGTGTCAGGAATCAACTTGTTGTGTCGCGCCAGAGCCTATCACTGTTTTTGGCTCGTCCGCACAGGCTTCAGGGGCAGGGGGGTACCATCCTTTACTTCTTCCATCACGAAATACGAGTGTGTTCCCTGGACCATGGGCAGCGAGCCGATTTCACCGCCCAGAAGCCGCCGGTATTCACTCATCCCCGCAACGCGGGCTTTCAGCAAATAGTCGAAGTCACCGCCAACCATGTGACATTCCAGGACATTTGGCACACGAGAAATCGCTGAATTGAAGGACCGCAAGGTGTTTTCGTCGGTTTCCTTCAATGTCACCTGGATGAAGACCAGAAGGTCAAGCCCGATCGCCTCGGGCTCGACGATGGCCCTGTATCCGGAAATGAAGCCACGCAGTTCCAGTTTGCGCAAGCGCTGCGCGCATGGCGTGGAAGATAAATTGATCTGGCGGGCCAGATCGCTGACACTGATCCGGCCGTGAGATTGCAATACATCCAGTATCTTGAGGTCGTGCATATCGAGCGACATTGCTGAAATATCCCTGACTGATAGTGAAAAAAGCTACAAAGTATAACAATATAAGTGAATATCACCAATTGAGATCAATTACATAGCCAGAAGGTGTTTTTAAGGAGGATCGTGCGTCATGACCGCTTCATCACTTCCGTCGATGGATAAGCTGTCCAGCCAGCTGTTCGCTGACGAAACCGCCCTGGTGCGACGGTTGGCGTCTCAGGCTGAACTGGACGGAGACGCGGCTGATGAAACCCAGAAACTGGCCAGGAAACTGGTGTCGGCCGTTCGCAAGGGCAGGAAGCAAAAGGGCGGTGTAGACGAATTCATGCAGGAATACTCGCTCTCCAGTGAGGAGGGCGTTGTGCTGATGTGTCTGGCCGAAGCGTTGCTGCGCATTCCCGACGAATATACAGCGGACAAGTTGATTGCCGACAAGATAGGCGGGCGTGACTGGCACAAGCACGCCGGAGCATCGGAATCGCTGTTCGTGAATGCTTCCACATGGGGCCTGATGCTGACCGGCAAATTCGTGGGCCTGGGTGGAGAAGCAACCCGGGATCCATCCGGCTATCTGTCAAAAATCGTAAAGCGGTCCGGTGAACCGATTGTTCGTCAGGCAATGCGCCATGCCATGCGCATCATGGGCAAGCAGTTCGTGCTCGGCCGCACCATCGCCGAGGCACTGGATGTGTCGTCGCCTTTCAAAGAGCAGGGCTACCGGTTTTCCTATGACATGCTGGGCGAGGCTGCCCGGACGATGAAGGATGCAATTCGCTACTGGCAGTCCTACAGCGACGCCATCAGCGCCATTGCCACGAGCGAGAAGACCGCAACAGGACGCCCGATCCATGAATTACCGTCTATTTCCGTCAAGTTGTCGGCTCTGCATCCGCGATATGAGGCACGCACCCGGGCCCGGGTGATGGATGAACTTTATCCGCAGATCCGGAAGCTGTGTGTGCAGGCCCGTGATGGCGGCATTGCCCTGACCATCGATGCTGAGGAGGTAGACCGCCTTGAACTGTCTTTCCAGGTGTTCGGACGGCTGGCACAGGACCCGGCGCTGAAAGACTGGAATGGACTGGGCCTGGCTGTCCAGGCCTATTCCCGCCGTGCCATGCCCGCACTTGAATGGTTGGCCGAACTGGCAGAGAAGACCAACCGGCGGTTTCCGGTTCGCCTCGTCAAGGGCGCATACTGGGACACGGAAATCAAACTGGCCCAGATTGCCGGTTTTGACGATTTTCCGCTGTTTACCCGCAAGGTTTCCACTGACGTTTCATATCTGGCCTGCGCCCGCTACCTGTTGCGGCGGCGTGATGTGTTCTATCCCCAGTTTGCCACTCACAATGCCCACACGGTCGCTGCAGTATCGGTCATGGCGGGCAATGACCGCGAGTTCGAATTCCAGCGCCTGCACGGCATGGGACAGGCGCTCTATGACGCTGTGACTGCAGATGATGGAATTGCGCAGCCATGCAGGATTTACGCACCTGTGGGCAGCCACGAAGACCTGCTTGCCTATCTTGTCCGGCGATTGCTTGAAAATGGCGCGAACACTTCCTTCGTCAACCGTCTGGCGGACGATGAAGCACCTGTGGACGATATTGTCGAAGACCCTGTTGCGGTGGTGCGACGCCTCGATACGTTACCGCATCCGCGCATTGCACAGCCGGGCGATCTCTTTGCACCGCGCCGCAACTCTGCCGGGCTGCCTTTGTGGGATGTCGCTACCAGATCTCCGCTGCTGGCACAGATTGACAAGGCGCTCAAATCTCCAGTCAAAGCCGGCGCACTGGTGCCTGGCGACGCGGCGGGCGAAGCTGTCCGCGACATCACCTCTCCGCATGACCGTTCCGTTGTTGTGGGACAGGTGTCGGACGCATCTGACGCCCAGGTGGAAGCTGCCATGACGCTTGCATCGGCCGCGCAGGAGGCCTGGGATGCGCTTGGAGGGGATTACCGGGCAAACTGCCTGGAACGCGCCGCTGATCTTTACGAGGCCAATGCCGCTGCCTTGTTCGCACTTTTGATCCGTGAGGCCGGCAAGACGCTCGACAATGCCCAGGCGGACTTGAGGGAAGCAGTGGATTTCCTGCGGTATTATGCAAGCGAGGCACGGGCCGGATTTGGCAAACCGGATGAACTGCCTGGGCCAACCGGTGAAACAAACCAGATGGTCTTGCGCGGACGCGGGGTTTTTGCCTGCATCGCACCGTGGAACTTTCCATTGGCTATTTTCACCGGCCAGATGTCGGCGGCTCTTGCTGCAGGCAATTCGGTGATGGCGAAGCCTGCAGAACAGACCCCGCTCATTGCCTATGAGGCCGTAAAGCTAATGCACCAGGCAGGCGTGCCCAACGAGGTGTTGTCGCTGCTGCCGGGCGATGGCGCACGTATCGGCGCGCAGCTGTTAAAGCATGACAAATTGGGCGGTGTGGCGTTTACCGGGTCAACCCAGACAGCCCATATCATCAATCGAAGCCTGGCGGCGAGAAATGGCGCGATCCTGCCGCTCATAGCTGAAACCGGCGGAATGAACGCGATGATCGTTGACTCGTCCGCCTTGCCGGAGCAGGCGGTTCGCGATCTGATCCTGTCGGCATTTGACTCAGCCGGGCAGCGCTGTTCCGCCGCGCGGGTGCTGTTTGTGCAGGAGGACGCCGCGAAACGCACAATCGACATGTTGTGCGGTGCCGCCAGTGAGTTGAAAATCGGCGATCCGCTTGATTACTCGACGGATGTTGGTCCGGTCATCGATGAAGAGGCTCGTGAACGGCTTGAGGCGCACAAGGCGCGCATGGCCCGTGAGGCCAAGACGCTGGTTGACCTGCCGATGCCTGCCGACTGCAAGGCCGGCACCTACGTTACCCCCGGCATTTACGAGCTGCCGTCGTTGGCGCTGCTCAATGAAGAGGTATTCGGACCCTGCCTGCACGTGGTGAAATACAAGGCGGACAGGCTGGACGATGTTTGCCGGTCGCTTAACGAAACCGGTTACGGTTTGACCTTGGGCGTGCACTCGCGGGTTGAAGATACGATCGAACAGATACAGAACCGGGTGCGGGTCGGAAACATGTATGTCAACCGCAACCAGATCGGCGCTGTTGTGGGGTCGCAGCCGTTTGGTGGTGAAGGACTGTCGGGCACCGGGCCGAAGGCCGGCGGCCCGCATTACCTGGCACAGTTTGCGACGGAACGGGTTGTGTCCGTTGACACAACCGCATCGGGCGGCAATGCAGCCCTGATGAGCATGGGCCCGGCACGATGATCAGCTCATGCCAAAGTGCTGCTTCAGGGCTGCAACCATCTTCAGATTGAGCAGGCTAACCTCGGGATCGAGGGGCCTGGGTCTGGAGGACATCTTGGCCACCACCAGTTGCTGTTCAGGGAACACATACAGGTTCTGGCCGTGGATCCCGATACAGAACACCATCGGATTGTCACCGCGCTCGACATACCACTTGTTCCGGTAGTGCATGTTCCTGCCTGGAAAATATTCGGCAAAGTCACCACTGGCCCAGGCCTGCGGGTCACCGTTGGTCAGGACGTCTTCGATCCAGGCCTGCGGCAGAACCTGAACAGAGCCCCGTTTGCCCAGGTTTGCGACCAGCAGGCCGACCCGTGCCAGATCGCGCAGGGTGACGCACACTCCGCCTGCTGCCCGGGGCGCCCCCAGCCGGTCCACCGTAATGTAGGCGGATGTTTCAGCTCCCATCGGTTGCCAAAGATGCTGTGACATCAAATCTGCATACCGGGTACCGGCAGCGCGTTCGACAATCCATGCCATCAGATCAGTGTTTGGCGATACATAGTGAAACCGCCCCAGATGGGCTCCGTCGGTATCGGAAATTTCGCTGAAGAAGCTCCGCAGATCGCTCGCTGTATCGCCGGGTTCCAGCGGATTCCATCCGGTCGACTTCCGGTACTCGATGATTGCACCGCTGGTCGCCTCATAATCCTCATCAAACCGAATGCCTGCACGCATGTCGAGCAGGTTCTGCACCGTGGCGCCTTTCCACGCGGTACCGGCAATTTCCGGAACATAGTCTGTGACCGGCGCCGCAGTATCCAGTATGCCCTTGTCGGCAAGTATCCCGGACAGGGCCCCCAGCATGGACTTGGAAACCGACATCAGAATGTGTGGTTTTCGGGGCCCGGCGGCATTGCGATATTCCTCAGCGACTATCCTGTCCCGGTGGAGGACGATGAACCCATCTGTGTAAGTGGCATCCAGGTATCCGCTGAGATCAAGTCCGTCATCAACCGACAGGGTCGAAAGGTCGGCGGGATCTGACTGCAATTGCCAGATGTCATCGGGATTGTTGGCGATATCGGCGCTCTGGATGATTTCCCGGACGTGTGAGAATGCCCAGGAACTGAACGGGGCGTGCCGCCAGTTCGCAAGTGTGACCTGGTTCTCGCCGGCAGGCGGAAATTCTCGCATTAAATTGCTCATGGTCTGGCAATCAAACTCCTCGTTGCATTACTCTGTCTGCACAACTCAACCAGAGCGGAACCAGGGATACAAGCACATGCAGCACCACAAGGCAGGCTCAAGACCGACCAAGCAGGCTCCGGCCAGTTATTTCACCGGAACCGTCTGGCAGGATCCTATTGTGGAGGCGCCGGAACCGGCGCGTATTCGCGCCTTGCGGGTGACCTTCGAGCCCGGCGCCCGTACTGCATGGCACACCCATCCGCTCGGCCAGACGCTGGTTGTGTTGTCAGGCTCCGGATTGTTTCAGACAGAAGGCGGGCCGGTTACTGTCCTGACGCCCGGCGATGTGGTGTGGATTTCACCTGATGAGAAACACTGGCATGGCGCATCGCCCGAAAACGGCATGGTGCATATTGCGTTCCAGGAGGCGCTGGATGGCACCCATGCGAACTGGCTGGAGCATGTCACAGACGATGAATATCTGGTGCCGCCAACAGCCTGAAAGAGGACGTGACACGGCAGCGTTATTTGTATTTGGCGCAAAAACACCTATCTCTTTGAAAACGACGTTTTTCGGGGGAATTGCTTTTGACCAGTAAAGATCGCAGCAAAACCGGCGCAAAACCGATTGTCGAGCAGCAATCGGGACAGGCACCTGCTGTGAACAGTGACGTGGACGGTTTTCTGGCACAGCTGAAGGCCACCCCGGTTCCAGCAAATGCCGGCAACGGCAAATTGGTGTTTGCCATGGATGCAACCATGAGCCGCCAGCCCAGTTGGGATGCGGCCTTGCAAACCCAGGCCGAAATGTTTCGCGAAGCCGGGCGGATTGGTGGGCTTGATGTCCAGTTGATCTACTTTCGCGGATTTGGCGAGTGCAGGGCGTCGAAGTGGGTGTCCGATGCTGAAGGTCTCGCCCGGCTGATGACCACCGTGGATTGTCGAGGCGGCAACACCCAAATCGAAAAGGTGTTGAAGCACGTGCGCAAGGAAGCGCAATCAGCCAGGGTTAATGCAGTGGTCTATGTTGGCGACTGTATGGAGGAAAACATCGATCAACTGTGTCAGCAGGCAGGCGAAATTGGTTTGCTTGGAGTGCGCATGTTCATGTTCCAGGAGGGCAATGATCCCATTGCCCAGAATGCATTCAGGGAAATAGCCCGCCTGACAGGTGGCGCCTACAGTCGCTTTGATTCCGGTTCTGCGGATCACCTGCGCGACCTGCTGTCGGCGGTTGCGGTTTATGCCGCCGGTGGGCGCGCCGCGCTTGAAAATTTTTCTGGCGCCAAGGGGAAGGGGCCCCAGGCGTTGCTGGAGCAACTTAACTGATGCCGTATGCCATTGTTGTCATTGCCCTGTTTGTTGCAGCTGTGTTGTTGCTGCCGCGTCTGGTGAATGCGAATCCGGCAACTCTTGCACGAGCATCGCGCGGGACAGTCGCAGGTACCGTGTTTGCTACCGCAGCCTTTTTCGCCCTTCGCGGCCTGTTGCCAATCGCCGTGCCGCTGTTTCTGTTCGGCCTGTTTCTGCTTGGTGCCCAACGGGGTTTCAACCGGGCAAACAAGTCACCGGGACAGCGCTCCAGTGTGCGCACCTCAATTCTGGATATGTGGTTGAACCATGATGACGGCAGCATGGACGGAACCGTATTGTCCGGCAACTATACGGGTCGCCAGTTATCGGAGCTCGGTCTTCCGGAATTGCTTGACCTGCTGGGTGAGTGTGTATCGGCAGGAGACCAGAGCGAGGCTCTCATGATGGCCTATCTGGATCGCGTCCATCCACAGTGGCGCGAGCAGGCGGGCTCGGCAGGCGGCGGCCAGGCGGCAGGATCAATGAGCAGGGAAGATGCGCTGGACATACTCGGCCTGAAAGAAGGCGCAACTGAAATGGACATCCGCACCGCGTACCGTAAAATGATGAAAAAGCATCATCCGGACAATGGCGGATCGGCTTATCTGGCAGCCCGCATAAACGAAGCCAACGACGTGCTGACCGGCAACAATCCTGATGACAAGTGAAAAAAACCCGCCCGGAAACATGTTCCGGACGGGCGTGAGCTATAGACCGACTGCTGGTGTTATCGGGGTCAGCTGGTAGGGGCCAGGGGGAAACAACCGACACCTGCCCGTTTGAGCTGTCGGCAGGCCCGTGTGGCCTGTTTCTTGTTCAGACCTGAAAAACGCGCGCGGTAAAGAGTGTTACCGTTGCTGGCAACCGGCATCAGAAATGGCGTCGCTTTTTTCAGCTCCGCAACCCGGCGTGTCTTGGCAGCAGCCAGCCTGTCACGGGCACTCTCACGTGTCGGGAAAGCGCCGATCTGTATGTTCCAGGAGGCCTGATGTGTTGAATCTGACTGCTGTTTTTCCGGTTGGCTGAGGGCTGGTGCCGCGGTGGGCTGAAGCATGGATGCGACACTCGGTTGAGCGGTTGCCGCGGGTTGGCGCAGTGGGGATGGTAAAATTCGGGACTGATCTTTGTCTGGCGATGAAGATGCGGCCAGCTGTCCGACTGCGTCTGCCACAATCAGGCTGTCGCCCTTGTTGGCGGTGGACGGGACGACAACTGATGTGAAAGTTACACCATTTGTGGGCAGGGGTGTGTCGGCCTGCTGCGTAACTTTCGGTTGCGGGTTACGCGCGACAAGCGCGCCGACGGGGTCCGCCACCGGTATGGTATGCTCGTAAGCGGAAGCCAGCTTTGCAAGTTGAGCCGTATCGGTTTGTTTCAGAGCCGGTTTTTCGCGGGGAATGGGTACGAACCTGGTGCCCGTACCGGTCTGGCCCTGGGATTTTGCCTTGTTTATCTTGGATGCGCTGTAGCCAGGCGGTGTACCGGCGACAACCGCGATTTTCTTGCTGCCGCGCGATGCCTTTCGCAAATCCCGCTTCAGGATCTTGGTCATGAATGCATTACGCGAACGACCGCTGCGTCCGCCCATGACAACTGCAACGAGGCTGCGGGTGCCAAGGGTACGCGAAGACAGCAGATTGAACCCTGATGCCCTTGTATAGCCGGTCTTGATACCATCCACGCCTTTGAGTTTGCCGAGCAGGCGGTTGTGATTGCGGTATTTGCGCTTGCCATACTTGAACGATTGCGTCGCAAAATGTTTGTAATATTGAGGAAAGTCGCGTTGGATCCGCAGGCCGAGTGTCGCCATGTCCCTCGCGGTTGTGACCTGACGCTTGTCGGGCAGGCCGTTTGGATTGGTGAATTTGGTCCGTGTCATGCCCATGGCGCGCGCCTGACGGGTCATGCGCTGGGCAAACCCGTTCTGCGAACCGCCAATGTGTTCGGCAACGACCATGGCGGCATCATTTGCAGACTTGGTGATGAGCGCAAACATTGCGTTGCGTGCCGTGATGGTTGATCCGACCCTCAACCCGAGTTTTGAGGGTTGTTGTGCAGCCGCGCGTTTCGACACCTTCATGGGTGTTGAAAATGACATGCGCCCGGCTTCAATCTCCTGAAACATAATGTACAGCGTCATGACCTTGGTCAGCGACGCCGGATAGCGTTTTGAATCGATGTTCTTGGAGTAGATGATCTTGCCGGTCGATGCGTCGACGGTTACTGCACTGAAGGCTGGCCGCGCCGATGCCGGCTGATTTGCGCTCGCCATCACAAACAGGGACAGGACCAGCATCATCACTATGGCAAGCCCCCTGTCATAGCCTGAACAAGAGCTGAATTTACCGGCTGATGAAATACCCATGACACCCACTATCCATCGAGTTTCGCGATCCACGAAACGTGAACCGGCAGATTGAAACATTTAGCTGATTCTCCCCAGAATCAGCAAAGCCGTCGTTCGCAGGTGCGCAATAGAACTGTTTGGACAAGGTAACCTTGATGCCGATCAATTTGCCGGCGACCAGATGTGACACTCACTAACAGCTCGGACAAGTACGCGCCCGTATTCTTCGGACAACCCGGCGGCTCGCCGCCATAATGGCCCAATTCCCCCATCTCATCGAAAACAAATCATGAAGGATGACCGTTACTAACCGGTAAACAGGGCAAGCATCGGGCAGTGTTTCTCTCTGGTGAAAAGTTTTTATGGTGCAGTGCACAAAAACGCTTGACAATAAATGGTGCAGTGCATATATCACTGTCATCCGAAGAGTTCGGGGTCACACAAACCAAGGATTTAATCATGTTCAAGTCATTCGAAGAAATGCAGGCTGCAGGCAAACAGAATTTCGAAGCTTATGTTGCAAGCGCGAACGCCTTCAACAAGGGTTTCCAGACGCTGGCTACCGAAGCCGCTGAATACACCAAGAAGTCTTTTGAAGACACCGTTGCTCTGACCGAAAAGGTTGTGGCTTCCAAGTCGGTTGAAAAGGCAGTTGAATTGCAGCAGGCACACGCTACCAAAGCCTACGAAGGCTTCATGGCGCAGGCCACAAAGATGAATCAGTTCTATCTTGATGCTGCCAAGGATGCTTACAAGCCTCTCGAAGCAGAGATGGAAAAGTTTGCTCCAAAGGCAACCAAGTAAGCTTCATCTTGAAGTCGGGGGAGCACTCCCAACTTAATCTGTTATTGAAAACCGCCTGACACGATGTGTCAGGCGGTTTTTTGTGTCTGAATTTGGCTGCATTATTTCTATACACGGGAAAGTTTACAGCAGGCCCTCGTATCTCACCCATTGACGCCTATATGTTGGGGCAGGACACATTGATCTTGTGCGAGTCTATTTGAAAGAAAACACCCGAAGGGCGGAGTGTGTTTTTCCCCTGACGGTGTTGAAAGGTCTTGAAAATCAGACGGTTTCCTTCAAGCTTTCGCCTTGTCAGAAGCAAAATATCCTCCCGCACAATGGATAAGTTTATTGCTTCCTGACCCTGAGCATGGATGATTGCTTTGTCCGATGGTCGTGACAGTTCACCTCAGATGGAGGTCCTGTTTAATCGTGTATGGTTTTACTATGTCTATTTATCTGTCTGACAAAGACAACAAGGATGGTGAGGACGGCGGTGGCGAAGGCCAGACCGGTGTCATCACGCGCGAACAGGTCAAAACCAAGAAGCCCAGCATGTACAAGGTGCTTCTTTTGAACGATGATTATACGCCCATGGAGTTCGTGGTGCACGTACTGGAGCGGTTCTTTGGTAAAAACCGGGAAGAGGCTACCGTCGTAATGTTACATGTGCATCAGAAGGGCGTCGGTGTGTGTGGGGTCTACACCTACGAAATTGCGGAAACAAAAGTTACACAAGTCATGGATTTTGCCAGACAGCACTCACATCCGCTGCAATGCACCATGGAAAAGGAATAGGAGCCTCCCGTGCCCACATTTTCTCGTAGTCTCGAACAGGCGCTGCACAGGGCGCTGGCCCTGGCCAGTGACCGCAGCCATGAATACGCAACGCTGGAGCATTTGTTGCTTGCCCTGGTCGATGACAAGGATGCAGCTTCCGTCATGCGCGCGTGCAGTGTCGACGTGGACCAGCTGCGCCGCAGCCTGGAAAACTATGTCGACAACGATCTGGCAAGCCTGGTGATGGCGACAGGCGACGACGCCAAGCCGACAGCCGGGTTCCAGCGCGTGATCCAGCGTGCCGTCATTCATGTGCAGTCGTCGGGACGTGAAGAGGTAACCGGAGCCAATGTGCTTGTTGCCATCTTTGCCGAACGCGAGAGCCATGCTGCCTATTTCCTGCAGGAACAGGACATGACGCGGTACGACGCGGTCAATTTCATTTCCCATGGCATTGCCAAAAAGCCCGGACTGTCGGAAAGCCGTTCGGTGCAGGGGTCATCTTCTGAGGAAGACGGTGATGAGGGCGAGGATGTCATCGACGGCGAAAAGTCCGGTGACGCACTTGATAATTTCTGCATCAACCTCAATCAGAAAGCCACCGACGGCAAGATCGACCCGCTGATTGGCCGCGAATTCGAGGTCAACCGGACCATCCAGGTCCTGTGCCGCAGGTCCAAGAACAATCCATTGTTCGTCGGCGATCCCGGTGTCGGCAAGACCGCAATTGCTGAAGGTCTTGCCCGCAAGATCGTCAAGGGTGAAGTGCCGGAGGTTCTGAAGGACTGCACCATATTTCAGCTGGACATGGGCGTCCTGCTGGCCGGCACGCGCTATCGCGGAGATTTCGAAGAACGCCTCAAGGCTGTGATCAAGGAGATCGAGGAATTTGATGGTGCCATCATGTTCATCGACGAAATCCACACAGTGATCGGGGCAGGCGCCACGTCCGGCGGGGCGATGGATGCCTCCAACCTGCTCAAACCGGCCCTGTCGGCTGGCTCCCTGCGCTGTATGGGGTCGACCACCTACAAGGAGTACCGCCAGCATTTCGAGAAGGACAGGGCTCTGGTGCGCCGGTTCCAGAAGATCGATGTCAAGGAACCGTCGGTACCGGATGCGGTCAAGATACTCACCGGCCTGAAGCCCTATTTCGAGGAATTCCACAAGGTTCGCTATACCAATGACGCCATCAAGTCGGCCGTGGAACTATCCAGCCGTTACATCAACGACCGCAAGTTGCCGGACAAGGCCATCGATGTCATCGATGAAAGCGGCGCGTCACAAATGCTGATCGCTGAAAACAAGCGCAAGAAAACCATTGATGTCAAAGACATCGAGGATGTTATTGCGACCATGGCACGCATCCCGCCGAAGTCCGTATCCAAGAACGACCAGGAGCTGCTCAAGGATCTGGACACGGAACTGAAGCGTGTCGTGTTCGGCCAGGATGACGCCATCAGCGCGCTTTCGTCTGCGATCAAGCTGTCGCGGGCAGGGCTGCGGGAACCGGAAAAGCCGATAGGATGTTATCTGTTCTCCGGTCCGACCGGCGTCGGCAAGACCGAAGTGGCAAAACAGCTGGCAGCGGTGCTGGGTGTCGAGTTGCTGCGTTTCGACATGTCCGAGTACATGGAACGCCATTCCGTGTCCCGCCTCATCGGCGCACCTCCCGGCTATGTCGGTTTCGACCAGGGCGGGCTGCTGACCGACGGCATTGATCAGAACCCGTACAGCGTATTGCTGCTGGATGAGATCGAGAAGGCTCACCCGGACCTGTTCAATATCCTGCTGCAGGTCATGGATCACGGCAAGCTGACGGATCACAACGGCAAGTCGATCGACTTCCGCAATGTCATCCTGATCATGACCACCAATGCCGGTGCCGCCGATCTGGCTAAATCCGCATTTGGTTTTACCCGGTCCAAACGTGAAGGTGATGACAGTGAGGCAATCACCAAGATGTTCACGCCTGAATTCCGCAACCGTCTCGATTCGGTGATCGGATTCGGTCATCTGCCGCCGGAAGTCGTGCGCATGGTTGTGCAGAAGTTTGTCCTGCAACTGGAAGCACAACTGGACGAGCGCCAGATCAATATCGAGCTGTCTGACGATGCCGCTGACTGGCTGGCCCGGGAAGGTTATGACGAACAGATGGGTGCGCGGCCACTGTCGCGTGTCATTCAGAAATACATCAAGCAGCCTCTGGCTGATGAGGTGCTGTTCGGCAAGCTGGTCAAGGGCGGTACGGTAAGTGTCCTGCTTGGCAAGGATGACCAGGGGCTGGATGAACTCAAGTTCAAGTTCCTGTCGCGTGACCAGGAGAAAGCCCTGCCGAAGCCGGTCGAGCGCAAATCCCTGCCGCGCAACAAGAAACCGTCTGCCAAGAAGTCACGGACACCGTCGCCTGCATCCAAGGCCGCACCGAAAAAGAAAAAGGGCGACGGCGGGGCGTCGGGACGCACCGAAAAGGTGAAATAACCAGCTGCCGCAAATCGTCCTGTAAAATAGTCAGCACCAGCGCCGGATCTCAACAGGTCCGGCGTTTTCGCATGCAAACCATGCGGTGGCGCGGGTTGCGGCGGGCTGTTGCTACCCGGTACACATGCTCACCATGGGGCAGACCACGCAAACAGACACTGACGAGGACGTCGCGGACTACGACTGGGCCGGGATGGCAGGCGGTACCAGGGCCGCGTTTTCCCTGCCGGGCCTGGTCATGGCCTGCTCATTCACAGGTTTCGGTGCCTTGATCCACGATGTCGGGTTTCCGTTGCTTGCCGGTGTTGCGACAATCCCCCTGATATGGGCATTGCCCGGCCAGGTTCTGTTCGTGACCATGTGGCAGTCCGGCGTTGCGTTGCTTCTCATTGCGGCTGCGGTTTCCCTGACGGCTGTGCGGTTGATGCCCATGACCATCGGAGTGCTGGCACAGGTCCGGTTGAGAAAGGCGAAACGGTGGCCGGAATTTCTGCTTGGCCATTTCACTGCGGTGACCGTCTGGGTGATGTCGCTGACCAGTCTGCATGACGTTTCAGCGCCGAGGCAGTTGCCGTGGCTGGTGGGTCTGGGCACTGCGCTCATGGCAATGATGATGCTGGTCGTACCGGCCGGATACTACCTGGCCGACAGCCTGCCGCCGGCACTGGCTGCCGCCATGGTGTTTTTTACGCCCGCCTTCTTCCTGCTGTCCCTGTTGTCCGGCGCCATCTGGCGGTTCGACTACGCTGCAATTCTTCTGGGGTGTGTCCTGTTGCCGATTGCACGCTATTACGCACCGGACTTCGATCTGCTGATCGCCGGGCTTGGTGGCGGGACGCTGGCATTTGTCTGCCTGCGGCCAAGGCGCAAGGGGTTGCTGAAATGACCCAACTCACCCTCATTCTTGCGGCCATGATCCCGGCCGGTTTCGTCGCCACCTACCTGTGGCGGGCGCTGGCAGTGGTCGCGGTCACCCGCATTGATCCGGAAAGCGACTTGCTGTTGTGGGTGAGGGCGGTATCCACGGCACTGGTTGCAGCCCTTGTCATGCGCATGGTCATCGCACCATCAGGGGTTCTGGCCACTATAGCAGTGGAACACCGGCTTGCCGCGGTTGCGATCGGCATCGGTAGTTTTTATGCAGCGTCGCGATCAACGCAGATCGCGACGTTCGCCACGGTCATCGCACTGGTCCTGTTGCACATGGTTCTGGGCTAAACCGGCTCTGCGGACAAGATGGCTCAACCTGCCAATGCGGCTCGCAGCTTTTCAGCCCAGTCGGCCAGATCGTCCTGATCAGCCATGTCGGCCGCCGGCGGGCGCATTTTGATGCCTTCATGGCGCGGGATCACGTGCACATGGGTGTGAAACACGACCTGGCCACCGGCGCTCTCGTTGAACTGCTGGATGGTCACGCCATCCGCGTCAAAGGCCCTGGTCACCGCATGCGCCATTTTCTGCACCGTCGCCATCACCGCATTGAGATCATCTGCTGCAATGTCAAGCATGTTCCTGGACGCCGCCTTGGGAATGACCAGGCAATGACCGTCAGCACGCGGCATGATGTCCATGATCGCGATGGTCTTGTCGTCTTCATAGACTTTATGGCTGGGCAACTCGCCGCGCAGAATTTTGGCGAAGATGTTGCTGTCGTCGTAGGGTGTGGAGGTCATGTGCTGCTCGTCAATCGCGGTAAGAGCCTATGGGATATCAGCGTCACTGTGACTTGGCAACAATACCTAATTCCTGCGCTGTTCTTTTGTATCTGGCGATGCAGAAGTCAGGATTTTTCAGTTTACTGCAACTTCTGTTCATCAGTTGCCAATACTGCAAATTCGCCCGGCGCGATAAACTCGACTGCGCGTTTGAATCACGCCCTATGTGAAGTTTTTGTACATCAGCCACGTAATCAAGAGCGGCCATCGGAAGGAAATGGTCGTAGTCGACCGCTGCGAGTGCTTTTTGAATTGCCTTCTCTAGAGGCAGCTCGAAATGCGTGTTTAACGAATATACTTCGTGTCCATACAAGCCGGCAACAAATCCCAAAAGGTGGAATACTGTACCAACCCGCCTATCCGTGTAGGGGTAGTGAATCTTTTCCCAGCGCCGTAGTTCAGCCGTTGCCTTGTGGTTGCGCACCTGGGTGGCGACAAGGACATTGGTACCAGATCTTCCGAATGTAAACGGTCGTGTTACCGATGGATCTTGCCGGCCGTCCCGCACAAAAAGCCCATCGGGCAAGGCTTCATAAAGATCGCTCGAATTTTCGGTTTTCAGGGTCTCTATACAGTGAAAAAACAACCCATGGCTTTGCAATTTTTCCTGGTCACGCTTCAGTCTGTATTTGTTCCCAACACCACTACACTTGTCGAAACTCGAAAGCTTCAATGTCTTCGTTTGCCAAGCAACGTGGAAGTGTTGGTGCTTGACCGTCACCGAGACCGTTTCCGACAACCCGTAGATCAGCGCCAGGTAACATGCTTCAAGAATATAGCAGTCGACGACACGTGACTTGTTGGAACTCATAAGCCCCAGGTTATTTCCATGATGGTTGACTGCAAATGTGGAGCGTTCGGAAAATGGCGTGCTTTGTGCAGTTTTTTCCCCAATCACAAAAACACTCAAATAGATGACCAATGCAGCAAAACAGGCAAACACCCACGCCAACGCGCCCGGTTGCTGCTGTGATATTCCACCAAACGGTGTTGACAGGATCTTGAACAGCCCCAGCAACAAGGCGAAGAAAACAAGTATCGCGATGATTGATTCAGCCACAACGCCAAGATACAGCAGCAGCAAAGCACTCCTGAGCGCAAACAGAACGCAAGCAAGGCAGGTCCCCAATGCCAGCAGCTTCCAGATAGCGATTTTCCGGTCATGAAATCCAGATGGTGATTTGTCGTTCCGGTGTCGGGTTTCGCCGCTCATTAGACTCTCACTTTGTATGCGGAGCGAGTGTATTCTCAGGGTGCTTACCACGGATTAAGACAAAGCTTCAAAACTCGCCTTCCATATCCCGCTGCTGCGCCTTCCTGAACGGCGAGTGATGTTCTTCAATCAGCTTGTTGTCCCGCGCCACCGCCCTGCGCTCCTGTTCAAGATAGTCAGATACAGCCGAGTGCAGGCGTGGGTCCTGTATCATGTGGACGGAGCGTGTGGTTACGGGCAGGTATCCGCGCGCCAGGTCAATCAAGGACGAATTTCCATGTTGTACGTGCTCCTTAGGGATTCGAACCCTTTGGAGCAATGACTCTTCTCAGATGTCTTGGCAAAACACAGATGCTCAATGATGGCCTGCAGTTCGTCGTCCGTTGCTTTCGTGACAACAACAGGACCACCGGTTTTTGCGCGTGTGTCTCTGACCAGTTTGTGTAAATAAGAGGAAACGGCTCTGTACTCCATTTTGATACGGCCAATTTTACCCTTGATGTGTCGCACAGCATCAGCAAACGACCGCTTCACAAACGCCTTGTCTTTGTCTGCGTGCATACCCGTAAGCGCTTCGAGGAATTCTGTTTGGCTAAATCGCTTTCCAAAACTTCGTTGCGCATAAGTGGATCTGAAATATTCCCAGCGCGCCAATTCTTCTGTGATGTGGCCAATTTCCAGTTTGTGGGCAACTGTTCTGTAAACCCTGTCGGAGCCACGTTTATTAGATATGACAACGGCATCCTTGATTTCACTATAGGGATCAGATTGTACTTTTTTCTCTCGGCGCAGACATGCGTCAAATATTCCAAGTTCCTGCAGTGGACCAACAAAAGCTGCATAAGTCTCGTTGTCGGTGGGGCACTTTTCAATGGGCTGCAAACGGTAGTGGGTAACCCAGTTATTATGCTGTGAAATTATTGCAACTTCTTTGGCCATGCCAAACATGAGAGCGTGCCCACAAACATTGTTTCCACACAGTATGCCAGAAACTGCAAGGCGATCTATAGGTCCGACTGGACTTTCAATTACCCTGCTTGTGGCCAGAGTTTCACCAAGCTTTGTGTCTATTTCGCGCTTTGTTGCTCGTTCGAATTCATTTCCCAGACGAAGAGCTGCATAGCTGACAATCGCGAGCACGACGAAAAGCAATGTTCCACTCCACATCGCACCGTTACCTCTGTTCGCGATGCTGACAATAGCCAACCACGCTGCCAAAGCGATACCCATCAAAGGGAAGAAGACGAACACAGCCGCCCAGTTCATCGGAACCATGATCATGATGGCGGTTCCAAATGTGACCAGCGCAGCGACGCCGCTGACCAGACAGCCAACAGCTACAGATTTTCTTGAACTTCCTGATGTCCTGGTTGACTGGTTCACGGATCTTCTCTGCTTGGGTTACGAGAAGTCTGAACCCCAGGTGCTTAAAAATAGCTAAGCTAACCGCTCAAAACTCGCCTTCCATATCTCGCTGCTGCGCCTTCCTGAACGGCGAGTGATGTTCTTCAATCAGCTTGTTGTCGCGCGCCACCGCCCTGCGCTCCTGTTCAAGATAGTCAGCCACGGCCGAATGCAGGCGTGGATCCTGTATCATGTGAACGGAGCGTGTGGTTATGGGCAGGTATCCGCGCGCCAGCTTGTGCGGGCCTTGCGCACCGGCTTCGACGCGTTTCAGGCCACGGCCAATGGCAAACTCGATTGCCGTGTAATAGCAAACCTCGAAATGCAGGCAGTCATGGTGTTCGACGCAGCCCCAGTTGCGGCCGTACAGGGCATCGCCGCCGATGAAGTTGATGGCGCCTGCGACCCAGCGTCCGTTATTGCGCACCATGACAAGGGCAATATCCTCGGCCATGTTGTCACCCACGGCGGAAAAGAACTCGCGGGTCAGGTACGGCGTTCCCCATTTGCGATCACCGGTGTCCATGTAGAAGTGGAAGAAGTGGTCCCAGTGGTCTTCGGTGATGTCGGCGCCCGTCAGCACCTGGATGTCCAGTCCGCTCTCGACAACAGTTTTGCGTTCCTTGCGGATGTTCTTGCGCTTGCGTGAGGAAAGAACCCCAAGGAACTGATCAAATGATGAAAATTCATCATTGTGCCAATGAAACTGCGTGTCATTGCGCTGCAGCCAGCCGAATTCGCCGAAGTCGGTGTATTCGTCTTCCTCAACAAACGTCATATGGGCTGAAGAGGCTCCGAGCCGGCCCGCCAGCTGATCCGACGCATCGGCCATGGCGGCACGGCATTGCCGGGTCTGATTTTGGTGCGCAACAAGCACGCGCGGACCTGATGCAGGTGTGAACGGAACCGATATCTGAAGCTTGGGATAATACCGGCCACCGGCCCGCTGGATGGCTTCCGCCCAGCCATAGTCAAAGACGTATTCACCCTGCGAATGGTTCTTCAGGTAACACGGCATGACGGCAATGGTCTGCCCGTCGCCGGATTTCAGTTGCATGTGCTGACCCAGCCATCCGGTTTCCGCTACCGCCGACCCGGATGTCTCAAGTGCTTTCAGAAATGCATGGGCCACAAACGGATTGTAAGGACGCCACGGCGGGTTGGCGCACCTGTCCCACGTATCGGCATCAACACCGGATATGGACTGATGCACTTCGATGGAAAACTGGTCTTTTTCCGGTTTCGTCATTTTATGGACTTAGACCATGGCCTTGGGCACATACCCTTCAAATGTGATCTGATCGCACCATCTTAGCGCATCCGATGCTTCTTGTTCGGAACGAACGGTCCAGCAGATCATTGGAACACGCCGATTACGATATGCCCGGGATACAGGGCAGGGCAGCCAGTGCTTGTCCAGGGACAGGAAACCCGGATCAGTTAAATCCATGTGACGAAATTCCCGCAGCGAAAGTCGCGTTGCAAGTGGCAGCCACGGATAATCGTCCTGTGTTGCTCCATCGGCCACCAACCCGCGGATGATTCCCGGCGCTTCATGGGCAAGCCACGCGACCTGCACCGGGTCAAACGACATCACTGCGGCAAACCCGGTGTAGCGTTCTAGGCACTGCGCAGTCCGGCGCACCAGTTCTGTGCTTCCGGACCATTTGCTCTTGACCTCGATAACCAGTCCGGCCCGGCCCGCCACAAGCTCAAGCACCTGAACCAGGGTGGGAATGGTGCCTGAACCGTTTGCGTAGGCAATATTGTTCAACTGGGCAGCCGTGAAAGCGTGGATGGGTCCGGTCTCATTGGTCAGCCGGTCCACGGTGTGATCATGAAACACCATGGCTTCGCCATCACTGGACAACTGAACATCCAGTTCAATGGCATAACCATGCCGGATGGCAGCCTCAAATGACGGCAGGGAGTTTTCCTCCACGCCGCTTTTAATGTCATGCAGCCCGCGATGTGCGATGGCGACTTGCGTCAGCCAGTCGCAATCCGGGTCGGTAGGCCGCCACATCGGCGTCCGCCTTCTACTCGATTTCTACAACAGCTTCGATCTCGACGGACAGGTTGATCGGCAGGGATCCCGCGCCAACGGCAGACCTGGCGTGTTTGCCCTTCTCGCCGAATACTTCGACCATCATGTCGGAGGCACCATTGATGATCTTGGGCTGATCGCCGAACCCTGGTACGCCGTTGACAAACCCGACCAGCTTGACGATACGCACGACCCGGTCGAGATCTCCGTCACACGCCTGTTTTACCTGGGCAATGATATTGATGGCACACAGTTTCGCCGCCTCGGTGGCGTCTTCAACCGAGACGGTGTCGCCGACAATGCCCTGATACATGAACTCGCCATCCTTCAGTGGGACCTGACCGGCAGTAAACACCAGATTTCCGGTGCGAACCCAGCCGAGATAGTTGGCGACCGGTGCGGCCGGTGTCGGAATATCTATGCCCAGTTCTGCAAGACGGTCGTCGATGGTTCCCATGATGATTTCCTTTAAGTGATTTCCGGTTGGTGGATTGAGCAGCAATCTAGGGGCGGATCGCGCTCTTGACCAGCCCGGAAATACGACAGGTTTGCAAAGTCGCTGCTTGCGGGGATCACCCCTGCCACGCTAGCGTGCCGGAGATTTAATTCAGGGGTTTGCGAAGATGACCAAAATTGTATTTCTGGACCGGGGAACCTTTGCCCCGGAAATCGAACTGGTGCGGCCGGCGATAGATCATGACTGGGTCGAGCATGCCGCAACATCACCTGACCAGATCGTTGAGAGGCTTGAAGGGGCAACTGTTGCCATTACCAACAAGGTACCGATCCGGGCTGAAACACTGGCGCAGCTGCCGGATCTGAAAATGGTTTCTGTGGCTGCTACCGGTTTTGATGTGATTGATGTGCCTGCATGCCGTGATCATGGCGTGGTGGTTTCAAACGTGCGCGGCTATGCCGCCAACACGGTACCGGAACACACATTTGCGCTGATCTTCGCATTGCGCCGTGCCATCGCCGCTTACGCCCGCGATGTTGTTGACGGCAAGTGGCAGGAGGCCGGGCAGTTCTGCTTCCACGCTCATCCGATAAAGGATCTGAGCGGTTCAACTCTGGGAATTTTTGGCGAAGGCAATCTTGGCCAGTCTGTTGCCGGCATTGCGCGCGCACTGGGCATGACCGTGCTGTTTGCAGCCCACAAGGGAGTTGATGGGTTAGGGCCGCTTTACACGCCGTTTGACGAGGTTCTTGAACGCTCAGACGTGATCACCCTGCATTGTCCCTTAATGCCAGGCACCCGTAACATGTTGGCCAGTGCCGAGTTCGGAAAGATGAAACGGCAGCCACTGATCATCAACACAGCCCGCGGCGGACTGGTGGACGAAGAAGACCTGGTTGCTGCCCTGGATCAGGGGCTGGTCGGCGGCATTGGATTTGATGTCCTTACCACTGAGCCGCCTGCGCTCGATCATCCCTTGATGAAAGTCGCAGACCGGGCCAACGTGATTATTACACCACACGTGGCATGGGCGAGTTTTGAAGCCCAGACAGAGTGCTGGCGCCAGACCGTTGACCATGTAAATGCCTTTTTCGAGGGGCAAGCAAAGAATCTGGTAACTTGAGTAACGATTTGCGATATCTGTAAAAACAGGCGGAGAATGAAGTTGAGCAAATTATCCGGTTTTCTGGGCGGTGCGGTGATCGTTGCGTCGGGCATGAGTTTCACATTGCCCGCGATTGCGGCGTCGCCATTGGCCGCCCATCGTGCCGTCTATGACATCTCCCTGAAATCTGCCGAAGACAGAACCGGCATTTCCGGCGCCAAGGGCCGCATGGTCATCGAATTCAGCGGCAGTGGATGCGAAGGCTGGACGGTGAATTTCCGCATGATAAACCAGTTCTTCCTGTCCGGCGGCAAATCGCGGGTGTTGGACAGCAGGTCGTCCATGTGGGAGTCCGGCGAAAGTGATCAGTTGCGCTATGTCCAGCGTCAGTTCGTGGACAGCAAGTTGCAGGAAGAAAAGGAATTGCGGGCCAAACTTGCAGAAGGCAAGACCGGCGGTTCCGGCGCCATCACAAAACCGAAGGAAGAGATATTCTCCTTGCCGGAGGGCGTGACATTTCCCGTTGATCACCAGTTGAAGATTGTCAAGGCGGCGGAGGCTGGCGAGTCAAGGGACGAGACCCTGCTGTATGATGGCTCAGATGGTTCGAATCCGGCTATCGCCATTACCTTTATCGGCACGAAAAGAGCCGCCGGCGAAGACCAGAAGGATGCCAAGATGAAGGACGTCAACGGCTTGTCCGGCTGGCCGGTTTCAATTTCCTATTTCAAGCCGGACAAACAGGACCAGGAGACACCTGAATACCAGGTCAACATGGTGCTCTATGAAAACGGCGTCTCCGGTGACATGAGCCTGAACTATGGTGACTTCGTGCTTGAGGCCAAGCTGACGGACATCAAGCTGCTTGAAATGACGGCCTGTAACTAGGCTTTGGAGGGCAGGTTGGTTATCAGGTCCTGCAGATCGCATATCGAACCGAACAGGTGATTTTCCGAGGCGATGATATCCAGAGCCGCATCGTGCCAGGTCTGTTGCGGTGACGCACAGCAGTCGGCAACGGTCAGGCACCAGTACCCGGCATCAACCGCTTCGCGCAATGTCGAATGGACGCAACACTGTGTCGTGACACCGGCGAGGATCAGATGGGTAATACCGTTGGTCTGCAAGAGTTCGCGCAGACCGCTGCCGTGCACTTTGCCAAACCCGGGCTGGTCTATGACCGGTTCGCCCGGCAGCGGTTTGAGTTCGTCCACGAAATCGCAACCGTGCTGGCCTCGTATCAGGTATTTTCCAAAAGGTCCCGGCCTGCCGACATATCCCTGGCTGGCCTTGTGCGCGCTCACGTCGGACAGATCTTCCGCATAAGACTCGCGGGTGTGGACGATCAGACATCCCCAGTGACGCATGGCTTCAGTCAGTCTGGAGAACGCCGGGATGATCCGTGCCATTTCATTTGGCTGGCCGTCCTTGTCGATAAGGAAGTCACGCTGCATGTCGATTGCCAGAAAGGCGGTTGATGCCGCTTCCGGTTCGAAGGTCCGGTTGTGCCAGCAGTTGATCTTGCAGGAAGTCATCGGTTTCCGCCCTTCAATCCGCGGCCTTTCTCGACAGCATCGGTCCCGAATTTGTCGCGAAGCTTGTCCATTGCCAGCTCGACCTTCGCATTTGCGTCGGCCCTCACGTCAAGGCCACCGGTTTCCCCGTCGGCGTCAAGCTCACACAAGTTGGTAATGCCGACGCCAAGCAAACGAAAAGCGGTCTTGCCGTCTACTTCACGTTCAAGCATCGGTTTGGCGGCGTCGAAGATCCGCGTTGCCAGTGCCGTCGGATCAGACAGTGAGGTGTTTCGTGTTCTTGTCTTGAAATGGTCGGTCTTGAGTTTCAGGATGACGGTGGTGCCGGCCATATGATCCTTCTTGGCCCGTCGGGAGACTTTCTCGGAAAGCTTCCACAGCCTTCTTTCAAGTTCCTGATAGTCGCTGATATCGGTGTTGAAAGTGGTTTCCGCGGAGATGCTTTTTGATGCGCTGCTTCCCTGAACGGACCTGGCGTCTTCGCCACGCGAAAGATGATACAGCCGCGAGCCCAAAGACCCGTATTGCCGCATCAGATCGTTTTTCTCCATGCGCTGCAACTGGCCTATCAGCCGTATGCCGTCCCTGTGCAGTTTCTTCTGCATGGCGGCACCGACGCCCCAGATGAAACTGACCGGCCGGTCGCGCAGGAACTCGACACACTCGTCCGGCCCGATCACGAACATTCCTCGGGGCTTGTCCATGTCCGATGCCAGTTTCGCAAGGTACTTGGTATGCGACAGCCCGATGGAAACCGTGATGCCGATTTCGTTCTCGATCTTGAGTGCCAGTTCACACAAGGCCCGGGCCGGGCTTTTTCCGTGCAGCCGTTCGGTGCCGGTGAGATCCATGAACGCTTCGTCGATCGAGATCGGTTCGACCAGCGGAGTGAGCTGTTTCATCAACTCCCTGATCTGTTTGCCAACTTTGGCGTACTTCGCCATGTCCGGCCTGATCACAACTGCTTTCGGACACGCCTTCAGTGCCTTGAACATCGGCATGGCTGATCTGACGCCGTGAATCCGCGCCACATAGCAAGCCGTTGAAACGACGCCCCTGGTGCCGCCGCCAATGATGACCGGTTTGTCCGCAAGTTCGGGGTTGTCGCGTTTTTCAACCGCTGCGTAGAACGAGTCACAATCCAGGTGCGCGATTGACAGTTCATGCAGGCGCGGGTGGCCGATCAGCCGTGGCCCGCGGCATTGCGGGCATCGCGTTTCAGCCTCTGCGACACTCGACAGACAGTCACGGCATATGGTCTCCATCTGATCATTCCAGTTCGCGTACGATCCGGTCCACGGTCTGAATGGCATCGCCTGTGTAGTTCGCCGGATCAAGCAGCGTTGCAATCTGTGCAGGTGAGCGCAACTCACTTATTCTGGCGTCTTCATTCAGAGCCACGGAAAAACTTACACCGCTGTCGCGGGCTTGTGAAATCAGATCGGCAATAAGGTGATGGGCCTGCGACCGGCCAATATCACCGGCCAGGTCCATCATGACGGCTTCGGCGCAGATCAGTCCGCCGGAAACCTGCAGATTTTGGGCTATCCGTTTCTCGTCAACCTGCAGGCCTGCCACCAGTTGTGCGCATTGTTCAACCGCTGCATGTGCATAGATGAAGCTTTCGGGCACCACAGCCCACTCCATCGTCCATGCGGCCATGTCACGCTCGTGTTCATGCATCATCGCATCCAGGGCAAGCGCCGGCCGGCCCGCCATCAACCGCGACAGCGCCACGATGTTCTGCGCCAGCATTGGATTGCGCTTCTGTGGCATGGTGGATGATCCGCCGGTGCCGGGCGCAGCGCCCTCGGCCAGTTCACCAATCTCACTGCGTTGCAGGTTCACGACCTCATTGGCAATTTTCCCGCATGTCGCAGCGGATATTGCCAACTGGCCGGTAATATGGGCGACCAGGTCTCTGCCGGTGTGCCAGCTCTCCCTGGGATCAATCAGACCAAGTGCCTGCGCCAGCGCCTCGCGGACCCGCTCACCGGCAGGCCCCAGCGTTGCCAGGGTGCCGGCTGCCCCGGCAAACTGAACCGGCAGCATGGCGGAAAGCTCGCGCAGCCGGTCCAGATGGCGTTTGATCTCGCTGGCCAGCAGCGCAAACTTCAAGCCAAGCGTGATCGGCACGGCGTGTTGACCATGGGTGCGGCCGGCCATGGGAAGGGCGCGCCAGGTCTTCGCCTGCAGCACGCATGCCCCGAGCAGTTTCTGGTGCGCTTCAACCAGCAATTGCAATCCTGCCCGGGCCTGCAGCATGAGACCGCTGTCCATCACATCCTGTGTCGTTGCGCCAAAATGCACATACTGGCCACTGTTTCCCGCATTGGCTTCAATGGCCGCAATTACCGGCGTGAGAGGGTGGGAGGCAGCCGCGATCTGGACACCCAACTGCTCCAGGTCATAACGGTCCGGCGCGCAGGCCGCGCCGATTATGTCATCTGCGCCTTCTGGAATCAGTTTGAGCCGGCACTGAACCGCGGCCAGTGCGGCTTCGACCTTAAGCCAGGACTGCAAAGTGGCCGTGTCGGAAAACACATTCTTCATGGCATCTGTCGAGAACAAATGACCCAGCAGCCTGGAATCCTGGGCGTGTGCAAATCCTGTCACTTCGATGCTCCAACTTCTGTCACTGCGACCACAGGCGCGCCGCGCCACGCACGCCCGACTCCGGACCATGCCTGGCAGCTTCTACACGAATATCCACGGCATCTGCAAAAACGTAGGGCGCAATGGCGCCCGGCAATCGTTCCACCAGTCCGTGCAGGCCCGAAAGCCCGCCACCCAGCACGATGATTTCCGGATCGAAGATATTGATGACATGGGCCAGTCCGCGCCCGCATCTGTCCAGATGCCGAGTGAGCGTTGCGATAGCGTCAGCATCACCCGCACCGGCATTGAAACCAATTTGTTCTGCCGGCAACTTGGTGCCTGTCCAGGCGTGGTGATCGATGGACAGGGCAGGTCCTGACAGCCATGTTTCAAGGCACCCGGTGCGCCCGCACCAGCATTGGGGCCCGGGACATTCTGACCCTTTGGCCCAAGGCAGCGGGTTATGGCCCCATTCGCCGCCAATGCTGTGATGTCCTGAGACAGCGGTTCCGTTTACCACCAGGCCACCACCACAGCCAGTTCCCAGAATGACGCCAAACACTGATGCAGCCCCTTGTCCGGCACCGTCATACGCCTCTGACACAGCCAGACAATTGGCATCGTTGGCAAGACGAACTTTGCAGTTCAAGGCGGTTTCAAGGTCGCTCTGAAAATGCTGGTCATTGATCCAGGTCGAATTGGCATTCTGCACCTTGCCGGTGATGGGAGAAATGGAACCGGGCATCCCGATGCCGACGCTGTAATCGGATGTTCCGGCACGGTCTGCCAGTTCGATGACCATCGCGGCCATGGCTGATATCGATCCGCCGTAGTCTCCCCGAGGGGTTGGTACTCTGGCCACGGCCAGTACGCTGTCATCGTCGCCAATGGCAATTCCGGCGATTTTGGTGCCGCCAAGGTCAATGCCGATGCGCATCAGTCAATTGCCCTGGACCCGGTGAAAACAGTTTCGATGTGGCGGTGTGCGTCCGGCCAGTTGTCGGTCCGGTGATGGATGTATGGCTCATGTTCCACATGCCGGCCAAATCGCTCATCCTGCATGAAGTGAACCAGATTGGCGTCGGGCATGTGTTCTGACGCAGATTTCAGGTATCCGGTGTGATCATCTATGAACACCACCGGCGCTGTGTGTTCAGAGGCAATTTTTGCAATTGCCGGGCCTTTCGGCCCGGAATTGGTCACAAGCGGAAATGTCAGGCCATGGCTCGCCAGGTTCTCGATACGCTCTGCCCTGAACTGCGACGGCAGATTGCTCAGCATGACAATCTCACCGTGCTCGGAAAGTGCCTGCAGGGCAGGGACGGCACCCTCTATGACCTCGAGGGTCTGCGTGAGTTCTTCGAAAAAACTCATTATCGCCGGGCCGACTTTTTCTTCTTCCAGTGGCTGGTTGTCATGCTTGTGCTTGATATTGCCGTTCAGTGCAAAACTGGCCGGATCGAGCCACAGGCCGTTTCTGTCCAGCCAACTCTCAAGTCCTTGGAGAAAATGCACCACTACCTCATCGACATCGCACAACAGCAGTGGCCGGGCCTTGTCGAGCTGCAGGTTAGATATTTGTTCCAGGGTTGTCGTGCTGATGTTCATGGCGTGTCAGGCGGCTCCTGTATCGGGGGTTTTTTGCAGTGCATGCAGGGCGCGCATGGGTTCATCGGGTTGGATATTTGCCATTTCGCAAAATCCGAGAAGAATCGATTCGTCCTGGCAGATGTAATCCAGCACCCCGGCCAGGCCCGCACGAGATTGTGCACTTTGTTTTAATGCTTCCGAATCCATACCTGTTGTCATCATAAGGCGCTGTAGTTCGTCCTCGGTGCCGGCAAGGTACCCAAGCACTTGAATTGCCAGTATTTCTGCTTGTTCAGGGGTGTACATACAAGTCTAACCAATTGCTCCAACGGGCTTTAACCAGGGTGCCGGATCAGCGTATCCCGGTCGAAAATTTAAGCTCTGTGTAACTTTCTTCCGACACATTGGTCAGCATAGACATATAGCACTGGTAGAAAGCCGGCACGCGACCTAAATTGGAAAAAAGTGCGTGATAGCTCTGCTGCTGGGGAAACAGACTAAAAAGGCCGGATGAGCTATGGCTCTATCATCTGAACAACCAGACGCCGCCACAGTCAAAACGGTTCTTATTGTCGAAGACAATGAATTGAACATGAAGCTGTTCAATGACCTGCTTGAGGCGCACGGATATCGTGTCCTGCAAACCCGCGAGGGCTTGTCGGCGCTTGATATCGCACGCGAGCACAAACCCGATCTCATCCTGATGGATATTCAGCTGCCTGAAGTATCTGGCATTGAAGTGACCAAATGGCTGAAGGAAGACGACGAACTGCGGTCAATTCCGGTTGTTGCCGTCACTGCGTTCGCCATGAAAGGCGATGAGCAGAAAATTCGCGAAGGCGGTTGCGAGGCCTACATCTCGAAACCGATATCGGTCGCGTCGTTCCTGACTACCATCAACGGTTTCTTCGAGGCTCCGTCATGACAGCCCGTGTGCTTGTCGTGGATGATATTATCGCCAATGTCCGCTTGCTGGAAGCCAAGCTGACGAGCGAATACTTTGAGGTCGAGACGGCATCGAACGGTCTCGACGCACTCGAAGCCATAGGCACGTTCAATCCGGATATTATCCTGCTGGACGTGATGATGCCCGGCATCGACGGCATTGAGGTTTGCAGGCGCATCAAGTCCAATCCCGAGACCCAGTACATCCCGGTCATCATGGTGACAGCGCTGGATCAACCGGAAGATCGCGTCCAGGGACTGGAAGCCGGAGCAGACGATTTCATCACCAAACCGGTCAGCGATGCAGCGTTGTTTTGCAGGCTGAAGAGCCTCGTAAGACTCAAGATGCTGATCGACGAATTGCGGGGCCGCGATACGCAGGCTTCGCTGGACGGCCGGGAAAATCCGGTCAATCTCGCCGAGGTTGAAGAAAACGCCAATATTCTGATTGTCGACAATCGCGGTATCGTGGCTGAGAGAATCGAGGAATCCCTGTCCGGGTTGCACAATCTGGTGACCCTTAGGGAGCCCGAGGAAGCGGTTAATCTGAATCTCGAAACCGAGTTCGATCTGGTTATTGTCAGCCTGGACCTGCTTGACCACGATGGCCTTCGGTTGTGTTCGCAGCTCAGGTCATTTGAAAAGACCCGGCAGCTTCCGTTGCTGATTGTTGTCGATCCGGAAGACGGTGCCCGCCTCATGCGCGCACTGGACATGGGGGTGAACGATTACCTGCACCGCCCGGTTGACAAGATGGAACTGCGGGCCCGCGTCAATACCCAGATCAAGCGCAAACGGTATACCGACCAGTTGCGCACCAATGTGGCCCGGTCGATGGAAATGGCTGTCACGGATCCGCTGACCGGGCTGTACAACCGCCGTCACATGGACAACCAGCTGGAGATACAGCTGGCCAATGCCGATGCGCGAGGCAGTCCGCTCAGCATCCTTACTCTGGATGTGGATTTCTTCAAGCCGATCAACGATACACATGGCCATGATGTGGGCGACAGGGTCCTCAAGGAATTGGCCGGGCGTCTCAAGGAACAGGTACGCACGATCGACCTGTGTTGCCGCATTGGTGGCGAAGAGTTTCTCATTGTGCTTCCCGGAACACAACTGCAGGTCGGGTTTACCGTCGCGGAACGCCTGCGCCGGACCATATCAGCGGTACCGTTTGATGTCGGCGCCAGCTCGGGACCACTGGCAATCACGGTGTCGATTGGCGTTGCCGGTTATGGGACCGCGGGCGACACCCCGGAGGTCATTCTTAAACGTGCCGACGAAGCCTTGTACAAGGCCAAGAGGACTGGCCGAAATCGCGTTGTTTTGGACGCTGCCTGAGGCCCAGGCAAACCTTATTCCGGCACAAATCCGGTTTAGCCGTTTACCATAACAATATACGATAAAAAGAGAATTTGCCCCGCTTTGACCGGTAGGACATTGGAATTCGCCTGCAAATCCACTAATTTGGATACTGCGTTCAGGGGGCATTGGGTGAAGTCAACGTATCGGTTGGAAACCCTATGTCATTCTGAACCGGAGTTTATTGCTGAATGCTGGACAGGGCAGGGCAAGCCGGTTACGCCGTCTTCGCCGAAATGGCCTGAAACCAACGCATCAGACAGTTTGCCCCGAGGCTCTTCAGGTCCGCCGCATCTCCTGAAAACCACGGGGTCTGACCGGTCCGGCCTTGTTTGAGAGGCCTCCTCGAACTTGTAACCGGGCCGGTCACCCTATTTCCCGTTCAGGTCAGAAACGCGAAAAGCGCCGCCCGATCAGGGCAGCGCTTTGCGAATATCAAACCTTGTTGCAGCCGGACGTGGCCGAACCTGATTACTTGATCTTGGCTTCCTTGAATTCCACGTGTTTCTTCGCGACGGGATCATATTTGCGAAACGACAGTTTTTCCGTCTGTGTGCGTGAATTCTTCTTGGCTGTATAGAAGAAGCCGGTGTCCGCTGTTGAAAGCAGCTTGATCTTGATGGTGGTAGCCTTGGCCATTGCCGGACCTTTCCTGTAGCGCCCGCGCCTGTCTGGCAGGCGTGACTCATGTGCGTGCGTCAGATGATGAAACTTGTGAGGCGCGGTATCGCCTAAGCGTTGCACATTGTCAAGACAACAAGATGCCGCTCACAAGGTCTCGTACTTCCAGTCCCTGCCGCGCTTGTACTGGTAACTCACCGATCGCTGGGCACCAAATGGATCAGGGTTCTCCAGGGCCGATCCGAGACGGCCCAGGATCTGGCCGGTTATCCACGGAAGGTCCAGTTGCTGCGCCTCTTCGATACTGACCCAGTGGGGCGTCAGCAACTCGTCCGTTTCCGGTTTCACCGGTGCGTCCATATTTGCCAGTGCGGCGGCATCGGCCATGAAAAACCGCGTGTCAAAGCGCCGGGGGCGGCCGGGCGGCGTTATCGCCCTGGCAAGCATCCGCAGTCCGCGAAGATCAGGAACATGACCGGTGGCAAAAAATTGCCGCCACGCTGCACTGCGGGTGCGCGGAACAGGGCCGGGTTGCCCGATGATCAGGCCAACCTCTTCAAATGTCTCGCGCACTGCAGCCAGCGCAATACCTGTTGCCCGGGCGGTTGATGGCTTGCCTTTCATCGCACAGGTGAGCTTTGTAGAGACATCGGCGGGAAGAGGATGTTGCGCAACAATCCGGCAATCTCCGGCATCGACGCGCCCGCCGGGAAAAACAAACTTGCCGGGCATGAATTTGTGCGCCTCGTGGCGCTTGCCCATGAGGACGCGGGGCGTATCGCCGTCGCGTCTGACCAGAATCAGGGTTGCTGCATCACGCGGGCGAATAGTACTTGGATGTGGTCTGTCGGCTATGTTCTGCATGACATCAAGTTATGCGCGCGCCGGCCCTTGTACAAGCTGTCGGAGTGACAGGTGAAACAAAACTATTTTAATCTGGCGGTGTCCTGCTCCAGCGCGTCGGGATCGACCAGGGTTGATTCTTCCTCCGACAGGCCAAAGCCGTGCATGCCGATTGCCCATTGCAATCCGACAATCGCACCCTTGACCATGGGCAGGAGCCAAAGCGTCAGGAGAATCGACAGCGGCAGCCAGAGAGCCGCATGCACACTCAGATCTGGTTTCCACGCGCGTTCTACCCAAAACACCAGCGGTACCAGTAGATGACCCACAATAAACATTGTGAAGTACGGTGGTGCATCATCGGCACGATGATGGTGCAGCGCCTGGCCGCATGAGCCACATTCCTGTGCCACCTTCAGATAACTGGAGAACAGCTTGCCCTTGTGACATCGTGGACAACGGCACCTGAAGCCTTTCCACATCGCCTGCCAGACCGACCTGCCGGTTCCTGCAGTTGCCGGATCAATTTGTGGTGTCATGGGTTTCTGATCTAGTTCGTAAGCCATAGGTGGCGCAATCATCTCAGCGGGTGTTTGGTTGTCACCATACTGATGCGGTTGGCAAGGGCCGGACATCCCGCCTTCCGCCGCGCGTCAGGATGCCACATTTCAGATCATGAAAAATCAACGCGGTGGCGGCAGTTTACCGTCGGGCCCTTGAAGCGCGCCGTTTTGACCCCGGTTTCTTTGCCTTGGCGCCGGGTCTTCCGCGCTTGCTTGAATGTTGCCGTCTGCCGCCGGCCGGCTTGCCTGCGGAGCCCTTCGACAACATCTCAAACCGAAGCCCGCCTGCCAATGGGGTCACTTCCAGTAGCCGCACGTCGACCATGTCACCCATGCGAAATGTTTCGCCGGTGCGTTCACCAACCATGGCCATGGCCTGTTCGTCATGCACAAAATAGTCCTGACCCAGCGTCGAAGCCGGGATGAAGCCATCCGCACCACTGTCTGTAAGCGTCACGAACAGTCCCGCCTTGACCATGCCGCCAATGCGGGCCTTGAAATCCGCGCCTATGTTTCCGGACAGGTAATGGGCAATCAAACGATCTGTTGTCTCGCGTTCCGCCAGCATGGCGCGGCGCTCAGTCAGGCACAAAACGCCGGCCAGTTCTTCAAGCGATGCCATGTCCTCATTGCTCAGTCCATCATCACCAAGCTTCAATGCACTGATGAGTGCGCGGTGCACGATCAGGTCGGCGTATCGCCGGATCGGAGATGTGAAGTGGGCGTAGCGGCGAAGGTTCAGGCCGAAGTGGCCCTGATTGTCCGGCGTGTAGACCGCCTGGGCCTGTGACCTCAGCACCGTTTGAGACACCAGGTGCTCATTTGGGCCGCCCCGGGCGGCCTCCAGTATACGGTTGAAGTGCTGCGGCTTCATTACAACACCCTTCGGCGCTGACAGCCCCAGGGTTGCGAGAAATTTGGCCAGCGCATCAATTTTTTCCGGGGCAGGGGCTTCATGCACCCTGAATACCAGGGGCATCTTGGCCTTCTCCAGTACCTCGGCTGCGGCCACATTGGCCTGGATCATGAATTCTTCGATGAGCTTGTGCGCGTCCAGCCGTTCCGGCGTGGTGACGCGTTCTATTCGGCCTTCAGAGTCCAGCACCAGTTTGCGCTCCGGCAGATCGAGCTCTAGCGGCTGACGTTTGTCCCGGGCTTTTTTCAGCGCCTCATAGGCTCGCCATAACGGTTTCAGCACCGGCTCAAGCAACGGACCTGACACATCATCACTGCGACCATCAATGGCCGCCTGGGCCTGCGCATATGACAGCTTGGCAGCTGATTTCATCCAGATGCGATCAAAGCTGTGATCTAGTTTCCGGCCGGTCTTGTCGAACGTCATGAAGCAGGCAAATGCGGGACGATCCTCCAGGCCTCGCAATGAACACAGATCAGTGGACAGGCGCTCCGGCAGCATCGGAACAACGCGATCGGGGAAGTAGACCGAGTTTCCCCGAATCCGGGCCTGCTTGTCGATGACGCTGCCGGTGCGCACATAAGCAGCAACATC
This sequence comes from uncultured Anderseniella sp., assembly GCA_947488295.1. Lineage (GTDB taxonomy): Bacteria > Pseudomonadota > Alphaproteobacteria > Rhizobiales > Aestuariivirgaceae > Anderseniella. The sequence continues at coordinate 304,885 of CANKYU010000005.1, read as the reverse complement.
TGCGATGGCCACAATCACCTTGAAGCCGCCCTTGTTGGCGGCATCACTGTCCGGCGCGGCCCACACCGCATCATCATGATCGCGGGCATCGGGCGGATCGATTGTAACCAGCGGAACGTGCCTCAGGTCCTTGCGGCCTTTCGGGGGCTTGAGCTCCTTCAGCGCCTCGGCCGCTTGTATCACCTCTTCGGGAAACTGGTCGGGAATGCCGTGCTGGTGAATGGCAACCAGTGAGATATTGCGCTGGTCCGCCGCGTCACCCAGACGCTCGACAATGCGGACCTGCGCAAATCCGCGCCCGCGCTCCCGGGTAATCTCGGCCCGAACCAGCTCACCCTTGCGGGCCCCGCCCTCATCGCCGCGCGGTACCTCGAACTCGAGCCTGTCCTTGCGGTTGGCTGAAACCACACGTCCATTGCCCCGTGAAGAGGGCTGATACACACCGACTATATGGCCTTTCGCACCCTGCAACTTGCGGATGATGCGCGCCTCATATGGATAGGTTACATCATTGGTTCGCGATATCCGGCACAGGAGCTGATCCCCGATACCGGGAGGCTTCACAGACGATGAACGCTTGCGCCCGGAAGGCATGACAATGATGACTTTTGGAGCGGTTTCATCTTCGCGTGCCCACTCGGCCGGCTCGCCGTAGAGTTCACCGTCGCTGTCAACACCTGCAACACGCAAAACCGTGACCGGCGGAAGACCCGAGGCATCCGACATGCGCTTGCGTCGGGTGGCAATCAGGCCGTCATCAGCCATTTTGCGCAGAAGCTTCTTCAGCTCGACACGATCCGCACCCTTGATCCCGAAAGCACGGGCAATTTCACGTTTGCCCACTTTGGCATCCGCCGTCTTGAGAAACTCGACGATCTGGTCCGGCGACGGCAGGCCGCGGCTTGCCGCCATCTCAGCCTTCTGCTTTCGTCACGGTCTTCTTGGTTGCCTTTTTCTTGGCGGCCTTCTTGGCTGGTTTTTTCTTCTTCGCCGGCTTCTTCTTGGCCTTGGCGCCGCCCTTTGCGGTGATCAGCTCGACAGCCTGCTCCATGGTGACATCTTCAGGCGTCACATCTTTTGGCAGGGTCGCGTTGATCTTTCCGAATTTGACATAGGGGCCATAGCGGCCATCCATGACCAGAACATTGCCGCCGCCGTCAGGATGGGCGCCGAGATCTTTCAGGGCGCTTTGCTGGCCGCGTTTACCGCGGCTTGCAACTTTTTCGGCGATGAGATCAACCGCACGGTTGAGGCCGACATTAAAGATTTCTTCAAAGTCACTCAGATTGGCATAGACGCCTTCATGCAGCACGAACGGGCCGTACCGGCCCAGGCCCGCTGTTATCGGTTTGCCGCTTTCTGGATGCATGCCGACTTCGCGTGGCAGCGACAACAGTCTGAGGGCAAACGCCAGGTCGATTTCATCCGGCTTGATGGTTTTCGGTATCGATGAACGCGGCGGTTTTTCGCCGTCTTCAGCCTTGCCCAGCTGCACATACGGTCCAAAACGCCCGTCATGACGGGTAACCGGCAATCCGGTTTCCGGATCCTTGCCCAGTTCAATGCCGTCGGCGGGTACCAGCGACGCATCGCCTTCGCCCGGGGTTCCAAGCTGCTTGGTAAACCGGCACTCGGGATAGTTCGAACAGCCCACAAAAGCACCGAACTTGCCCAATTTGAGCGATAGCTGGCCATTTTCGCACGACGGGCACGCCCGACGGTGGGTGCCGTCTTCGCGCTCAGGGAACACATGGTTTTCAAGCAGGTCGTTGAGGGCATCCAGAACATGGGTAACCCGCAGTTCCTTGGTGCCGTCTATCTGGTTCGAGAAGTCCCGCCAGAAATCACTTAGGAGCTGCTTCCAGTTCTTGTCCCCGGCCGACACAAGGTCGAGTTGTTCTTCCAGACCGGCAGTGAAATCGTACTGAACATAGCGTGTGAAAAACGACTCCAGGAACGCCGTAACCAGGCGGCCCTTGTCTTCCGGGATCAGCCGCTTGGCGTCCATGCGAACATAACCGCGATCCTTCAACACCGTCAGAATGGCGGTGTAGGTCGACGGGCGTCCAATGCCCAATTCTTCCATTCGCTTGATAAGCGACGCTTCCGAATAACGTGGCGGCGGTTCGGTGAAATGCTGTACCGGCTCTATTTTCTCCGCTCCGACGACGTCGCCCCTGATAAGTTGCGGAAGGCGTTTGTCATCTTCGTCATCGGTGTCATCCGTGCCTTCCTCATAGACCTTGAGGAAACCGTCGAACTTCAGCACGGAGCCGGTGGCCCGCAGGCTGTATGGCTTACCGTCATTGCCTGTGGTGGTGATGTCTGCACTGGTACGTTCGAAATCGGCGCTTTCCATCTGGCTTGCCATGGTGCGCTTCCACACCAGCACGTAAAGGGCATACTGATCCGCGTCCAGTACGCTGCGAACTTCCTCCGGCGCGCGCGACAGTTCCGTTGGCCGGATCGCTTCGTGGGCCTCCTGGGCATTCTTTGCCTTGGATTTGTAAATCCGCGGAGCCGACGGCAGGTATGGCTCGCCATATGTCGACTGAATTACGTTGCGCGCGGCTGCGATGGCTTCATTTGCCATCTGCACGCCGTCGGTACGCATATAGGTAATGAGACCGGTAACCTCGCCGTCCAGCGTAACGCCCTCATACAGCTTTTGGGCGACCTGCATGGTGCGCTGCGATGAAAAGCCCAGCTTGCGCGATGCTTCCTGCTGCAGTGTGGATGTCGTGAAAGGCGGTGACGGATGACGCTTCGCCGGCTTGGTTTCCACTGAACCGACCGTGAACCTTGCGTCTTTCAACGCAGCTTCAATGGCTCGCGCAGCAGTTTCATTACCGATATCCAGCTTGTTCAGCTTATTGCCGTCAATCGCCTGCAGGCGGGCAGCAAAGGACTTGCCCGCGCCGGTCTTCATGGCAGCTTCAATGGTCCAGTACTCGTCCTTGATGAACGCTTCAATTTCCAGCTCTCGTTCGCAGATGAGGCGCAACGCGACCGACTGGACCCGCCCGGCGGACCGGGCACCCGGCAACTTGCGCCACAGGACGGGGGACAGGTTGAAACCAACCAGATAGTCAAGTGCGCGCCGGGCCAGGTAGGCCTCCACCAGCGCGTCGTCGATCTCGCGCGGGTTCTTCATCGCGTCCAGCACGGCATTTTTGGTGATGGCATTGAAAACCACCCGTTCGACACCCTTGTCCTTGATGGCGCCTTTGCGGTTGAGAACCTCAAGAACATGCCAGGAGATCGCTTCGCCTTCACGGTCCGGGTCAGTCGCAAGTATCAGTTTGTCGGCCGACTTGAGTGCAGTCGCGATATCACCGAGCCGTTTGGAGGATTTGGAATCCATTTCCCAGAGCATCGAAAAGTCATCATCGGGTTTGACTGAACCGTCCTTGGCTGGCAGGTCACGGATATGGCCGTAGGAGGCCAGGACGTGATAATCGTTACCCAGATACTTATTGATGGTCTTTGCCTTTGCGGGCGATTCTACGACAACTACATTCATGGTAAGGCGGACAATCCTGTGCTTAAAGCGAGCCCTGCACATGGTGCGGGGGTGGTTTCAGGTCAAGCGTCATAGGACCAAAGCACCGCTTCGCGCAAGAACCTTGCACAATCATATCCGGGTAACTTGGCTGAATCAGGCCTGACTGGTGTGTGCGACAACATTGAAAACAGCGTTGTGGAAAAACCAGGCCTAGACCATAAGTGACACTCTTTGGCCGGCATGTCTTTCCAGACGGCCGGTAAGGTCGAGCTCCATGATCACCATCTGTACCAGCCGTGACGGCAATCGGGATTCCCGTACTACAACATCCACTTCGACCGGATCAGGTCCCAGCAGATCCAGTATGGTTTGCCTGTGTGTCTCGTCCACCACCAGATCGTTGCGCGACGCTGTACCTGCTTTCGCGCCAACCGCCATCCGGTGCCCGGTCTCTGCGGATACAGCTTGCAGCTGCGGTTGAATGTCCCGTCCGGTGTCCAATGGATAGAAATGACCGCGTTCGAGAACTTCGAGCACGTCACGCGGTGACGTCACAAGCATAGCGCCGTCCTGAATCAGTTTGTTTGCGCCTTCAGACCGGGGGTCGAAAGGCGAGCCCGGCACTGCAAACACGTCGCGACCGATCTCGTTGGCCAGGCGCGCGGTGATCAGCGAACCCGACCGCATGGCTGCTTCAACAACCACCACACCGGCCGCCAGGCCGGCAATGATCCTGTTGCGCCTGGGAAACAGGTCTGCCCGTGGTTGCGTCCCGGGCGGCATCTCCGAAACAACACAGCCGACACTGGCGATCCGGGCATGCAGGTCGGCGTTTTCGGGTGGATAATTCACGTCCAGACCGGTCGCGATAACGGCAATCGTTCCTTGAGCCAGGGATGCCTCATGTGCCGCTGTGTCTATGCCCCGTGCCAGACCTGACACGATTTTCCAGCCCGCCTGTCCAAGTCCAGCGGCCACATCGCGGGCGAAGCGCTTGCCGTTGGCGGAAGAATTGCGCGAACCGACAATCGCACACGCCGGTTCCAGCAGCAGGTTGGCATCACCCGATACGAACAACACTGGTGGCGGATTGACGGTTTCTGCCAGAAGCAGCGGGAAGCCCGGTTCGCCATGTGTTACGACCTGTCCGCCACAGGCATGTGTCCTGTCGACATCCCGCAAGGCGCGCTCTCGCGGGTACAGCCTGACACGGCGACCCCTGGTAACACCCGAAGCAAGGTCGGGCAGGGCGGTTATGGCCTCTGTTGCCGAACCGTAGATGTCCAGCAGCTGATGATAGGTCGCCGGTCCTATATTGTCACTTTGAGCCAGTTGCAGGCGGCACAACCGCTCCTCGTCTGCAATGACACGGGTTGTCGCGCTATCGTTCATGACGGTTTGGGTTTGGAGCCAATCCGCGTTTCTTCACCTTTTACCAGCCGCGAAATGTTTTCCCGATGGGTGAGGTAGACAATGATCGTCATGGCGAAAAGCGCCAGGGCCAGTTTCAGATCGCCGGTATACATCGCATAGGCAGGCACAGCCGCAGATGCCGCCAGTGCGGCAAGTGATGAATAGCGCAGCGAGATGGCCAGCGTCAGCCAGACAATCGCAAACACCACGAGAAAATGCCAACCCAGGCCGAGCAGCACGCCAACATAGGTCGCGACACCTTTTCCACCGCGGAATTTCAGCCATATCGGCATGATATGGCCGACAAAGGCGCCAAAGCCGGCTGCAAGTGCCGCATCAGTGTTGACCAGTTGCATTGCGGCAACAACCGGAACCGTGCCTTTTAGCGCATCTAACAGCAGTGTGCCCGCAGCTGCGGGTTTGCTGCCGGTACGCAATACATTTGTTGCTCCAATATTGCCGGAGCCGATCTCGCGGAGGTTGCCAAGCCCAAACAACCGGGCGATCAGCAGGCCAAATGGAATTGAACCGCTCAGATATCCGACCCCGAACCAAAGCGAGATGAGGCCAAGCCATTGTGGGGTCATTCCAAAAACAGAATCCATTGGCTCTCAGCTCCAGCACTTGATGATCAGCGTCCGTCAGTGATCAGACAGTTTATACACACTGTGCCCGCCGACAATGGTCTCCGTGACACGGCCCTCCAACGCCCGGGTTTCAAAGGTGGTGTTGCGTGACGCAGATTTGAGCAGGTCGGCATCGACCACCCACGGAGCCGTCATGTCGACAATCGCAAGATCGGCATTGCCGCCCTGTTCCAGCCGCCCGCCGGGGATGTTGAGCAGGCGGGCCGGTGCGTCGGTCATCGCCTCGATCAGGCGTTCCAGCGATAGTTGATCGGAATGGACCAGAGACAGGCCGGCTGACAACAGTGTCTCCAGGCCGATTGCGCCGAACGCCGCTTCGGAAAACGGTACTCTTTTGGTATCGGCGTCCTGCGGATCATGACTTGAAACAATGACGTCTATGGTCCCGTCCGCTACCCCGGCGACCAGCGCCTTGCGGTCTTCCTCGCGTCTCAATGGCGGGGACAGCTTGAAGAATGTCCGGTAGGCGCCGATGTCATGCTCGTTGAGTGTCAGGTGATTGATGGAAACGCCGCATGACACCGGCAGGCCCCGGTCCTTGGCATGGCGAACAACATCCAGCGATGCCGCGCAGGAGATCTGGGCTGCGTGGTACGGTGCGCCAGTCATCTCGACAAGCCGGATGTCGCGTTCAAGGGAGATCAGTTCAGCCGCCGCCGGAATGCCGGGCAGGCCCAGCCTTGTCGCTGACTCACCTGAATGCATGACGCCGCCCGCCAGATCGGTATCTTCAACATGCTGCACCAGCAACAGGTTGAAATTGCCCGCATATTTCATGGCCCGGCTCAGTACTTTCGAATTGCGCACCGAGCGTACGGCATCGGTGACCGCGACAGCGCCGGCTTCCTTGAGCAGGCCGAATTCGGTCATTTTCTCGCCATCCAGGTCCTGGGTGATGGCCGCCATGGGATAAATCCTGACATCGGCGGTGTCCTGTGCCCGGCGCCGGACGAAGTCAATGATGGAGGCGTCGTCCATTACCGGCTGGGTATTCGGCTGAATGACGATTGACGTGACACCGCCCGCAGCCGCGGCCTTCGAAGCGGATTGCAGCGTCTCGCGATGTTCTGATCCCGGCTCACCGGTAAACACCCGCATGTCAACAAGGCCCGGGACCAGCAAAGCGCCGTTGACATCGGTTATGTTGGTGCCTTCCGGCAGACTGGTCCGGGTGACGGCGTCGCCCATCCACTTGACAACACCGTCCTCGATCAGGACCCCGCCGGTCTGATCAAGTTGCCTGGCCGGATCAAACAGCCTGGCATTGACGTAGGCGCGGCGTTCAGAGGTGGGTGCCGGATTGCGGGCCATCATGAACCTGCCTTGCTCGATGTGTCGAGGTTTCGCGACAGGGCATCGAGAACTGCCATGCGCGCCGCCACGCCCATTTCGACCTGTTCCCGAATGACCGACTGGACACCGTCAGCGACGATGGAGTCTATTTCAACACCGCGATTCATGGGACCCGGGTGCATAACAAGCGCGCCCTTGTTTGCTATTGCGAGTTTCTCCTGGTCAAGCCCGAAGAACCGGTAATACTCGCGCGCTGACGGAATGAAGCTGCCGTTCATACGCTCAAGCTGAAGCCGCAGCATCATCACCACATCTGCGCCTTTCAGGCCCTCGCGCATATCGGTGAAGATTTCCGTTCCCAGGTTTTCCGCACCTGACGGTAGCAGTGTCGGCGGGGCAATGAGCCTCAGGCGCACATTCATCTTAGACAGCAACGCAATGTTGGACCGCGCCACACGCGAGTGGGCAACGTCACCGCAAATTGCAACCGTCAGGCCCTCGAGACGTTTCAGGTGGCGCCTTATGGTCAGCGCATCAAGCAGGGCCTGGGTCGGATGTTCATGCTGGCCGTCACCGGCATTGATCACCGCGCATGATACTTTCTGGGCCAGCAGTTCAACCGCACCGGACGACTGGTGACGCACAATAAGCAGGTGCGGGCGCATGGCATTGAGTGTCATGGCCGTATCAAGGACAGTTTCACCCTTGGCCAGTGAGGAAGCGCTGACTGCCATGTTCAGAACGTCCGCCCCGAGACGTTTGCCCGCCAGTTCGAAAGAACTCTGCGTGCGGGTCGAGTTTTCGAAGAACAGGTTTATCTGGGTGAGGCCTTTCAGAACCTTGCCGTGTTTGCTGCCCTTGCGGGTGTCGTCTGCATAGGTGTCGGCGAGGTCCAGCAACGCGCCAATCTCGGTCGGCGAAAGGTCTGCAATGCTGAGCAGGTTGCTGCTCTTGACAAAGGGGCGGGGTGCTGAAGATGTCTTGGCCATTAAAAGCGTGTCTATAGGCAGGCTTCGGTCCAAGTGCAAGCAGGAATGGTGCAAGTTGGTTAGCGTGTGCACAGCTAAGTCAAGCGGTCGCCGGTTCCGCAGTGTCCGGGACCGGGTTTAACCAAGCCACTGCAGATGACGCGCCAGCCAGATTACCAGCGGAATAGAGCCGAAAGACAGCACTGTCTGGACGGTCGCCGTGGCTGCATACAGTTCAGCATCACCACCCATGGTTCGAGCCAGGACATAACCGTTCATGGCGGTCGGCACAGCGGCACAGATCATGGCCGCCTCAAACGCCTCGCCCTGGAGACCCGTAGCCCAGGCCAGTATGACCACCAGAAATGGTGTCATCACCAGCCTTGCGATCACGCCGGTCCATACGAGCAGGCTTGGTTTCAGGGCCGCCTTGATCCTCAGTCCGGCTCCAATCGACAGCAAGCCTGCGCCAAGCGCAGCGCTGCCCAGCAGGTCCAGCGTGGTCTCCGCTGGTTCCCACAGTCCCAACCCGGAGAAGTTGATGGTCAATCCGGTCATCGCCCCCCAGATAATCGGATTTCGTATGACCACCCGGGCAATGTTGCTGAAGCTCGGGGTCTGCCCTTTACCAAACGCAGCCAGCACTACGATGTTCACGACGTTGATCGGCGGCACCAGCACCGCCATGATGATGGCCACATAGGCAGCACCGGTTTCACCATACAATTTCAGAACGATGGCAAGCGCGATGAAGCCGTGAAACCGTGAGCCGGCCTGAAATACCGAGGTGAACTCGGCATTGGTCATGCCGTTTCTGGATTGCAACACCGGCTTGAGCGCGAACAGAATGGTCCACATGATGGCGGTAACCGCCAGCACGGTGATGCTCAGCGAACCGATGGGCAGGGTTTTCAACTCCACGGTCGCCAGCGTGAAACACAGGATGGCCGGAAAGAACAGCCAGAAGCAGATCAGATCGACACCCTTCCAGTCTTCCATCGGTACGATGCCGGTGCGCCGGATGACGTTGCCGACGACCACAAGCACGAAGATCGGCAGGATGCTGTTGAAAACGTCCATCTGTATCAGGCCTCAGGCGCACATGGTGCCACGCCCGCCAGCCGGTCCAGGGCGCCCTGAAGAATCCACGCTGCCGCAAGCTTGTCGACGAGTTCGGCCCGTCTGGCACGCGACCTGTCCGCCTCGATCAGCATCCGCTCAACGGCGGCGGTGGACAACCGTTCGTCCCAAAGTGCAATCGGCAGATCCGTAAGCCCGGCGAGGTTTCTGGCAAAGGCGTGTGTGGCCTGAACCCGGGGGCCATGCGAGCCATCCATATTTACGGGTAATCCCAGCACGAACCCGGCGGCCTGGTCTTCCGCTGCGATACTCAGCAGCTGTGCAGCATCGGCCTTGAACTTTGTTCGTTTGATCGTAAGGCGCGGAGACGCGATGGTCCGCAACCTGTCTGAAACAGCAACACCGATCGTCTTGCTGCCCAAATCCAGTCCGATCAGGCTGGCCGGACCACTTAAGACGTCGCGCAGTTCATCGGGACTGGACAGAATGCTTGTCATTTTGTCTGCTTAAGCCCTGAGACAGGCAGGTGCAAATGCTTCAACGCGCATCTGCCATGCGAAAAGGGGACCACATATGAAAATCACATGGTTTGGACATTCAGCCTTCCGGGTTGAATTCGACAATACGGTAATCCTGATTGATCCGTTCCTGTCCGGATCACCGACCTTCGAAGGCAGCGTCGAAAATGCCACTTCCGGATGCACTCATGTGATTCTAACCCATGGCCACGATGACCACATTGGCGACACCGTGGATATCTGCAAGGCGACCGGAGCCACGCTGATTGCGGTCTATGAACTGGCTGTACACCTTCACAACCAGGGTGTCGAAAACTTCGACCCCACCAATACCGGCGGCGCGGTCTACCATCCCGACTTCATGTGTACGTTTGTAAGAGCGGATCACTCGTCTTCGTCAGATGGCGTGTATCTGGGAAGTCCTTGCGGCATCATCATTCGTCCGAACAACTCCGGGAAACCGCTTTATCACATGGGCGATACCGACATTTTTGGAGACATGGCGCTGATCGCACGTCTGCATGAACCGGCCACAGGCATTGTCCCCATCGGCGACAGGTTCACCATGAACCCGGTAACCGCGGCCATGGCATGCCGTAACTTCTTTGCCTTTGAGACGATCATTCCCTGTCATTACGGCACATTCCCGCTGCTGGTGCCTGATGCCGACCCGTTCCTGCAGGCAATGGGAGAAGATGCCGGCAAGGTCAAGGTGCCGTTTATCGGGCAGACCCTTAATATCTGAGTTTGGCGCCGTTCAGCGCCATCAGCCATTGCAGCCACAAGATGACGATGGTATCACGCGTGGCAATTCAGCTACCGAATTGGAGATAACCGATCATGTCTGTCGACCAGGCAACAGTGCGCCGCATTGCCCGGCTTGCCCGCATCCGGATTTCGGACAATGAAGTCCCGAAACTGGAAGGCGAGTTGAATCACATCCTCGGATGGATCGAAATGCTGGAAGAAGTTGACACCGAGAATGTCGAGCCCATGACCTCCGTCGTTGAAAATACCATGCGGCTGCGCGAAGACGAGGTGAGTGATGGTGGTTACCCGGACCGGGTAACCGGCAACGCACCGGCCAGCGACGAGAACTTTTTCATGGTCCCCAAGGTTGTCGAGTAACTCCAGCCGCCGACAACCGCATTCACCGAACGCCAGACCTTTAGAATTCCGGAAAACAGATGTCTGATCTTTTGAAACTGACAATTGCACAGGCCCGCGACGCGCTTAGCAAGGGGCAATTCAAGGCCGTTGAATTGACCGAAGCCTATATCAGCGCGATCGAATCGGCCCGGGCCCTGAACGCCTATATTGTTGAAACCCCCGACAAGGCCCGTGCCATGGCGGCAGCAAGTGATGATCGCATCGCCAAGGGCGACGCCGGTCCGCTGGAGGGAATTCCGCTGGGTATCAAGGATCTGTTCGCTACCGAGGGTGTTCATACCCAGGCCTGCAGCCACATACTGGATCAGTTCAAACCGGCTTATGAGTCAACCGTAACGGCAAACCTGTGGGCGGACGGCGCCGTCATGTTGGGCAAGTTGAACATGGATGAGTTCGCCATGGGCTCATCCAACGAAACCTCATACTATGGTCCGGTCAAGAACCCGTGGCGCGGCGAAGGCACCAATGCAGATCTGGTTCCCGGCGGATCATCCGGTGGATCGGCAGCCGCGGTTGCAGCGCATATCTGTGCAGGTGCCACCGCAACCGACACCGGCGGATCAATTCGCCAGCCCGCCGCCTTCACCGCTACAGTCGGCATAAAGCCGACCTATGGCCGGGTGTCCCGCTGGGGAACCGTGGCATTTGCGTCCTCGCTTGATCAGGCCGGTCCGATTGCCCGCGATGTGCGTGATGCCGCCATTCTCCTGAAGTCGATTGCCAGCGTCGATCCGAAAGACACCACATCTGTCGACGTGGAAGTTCCCGACTATGAGGCCGCTATCGGCAAATCCATCAAGGGGATGAAAATCGGCATTCCGGCTGAATACCGTATGGACGGGATGCCGGATGACATCGAGGCGCTTTGGCAAAAGGGTATTGACTGGTTGCGCGATGCCGGTGCCGAGATCGTCAATATTTCCCTGCCGCATACGAAATATGCATTGCCGGCCTACTACATTGTTGCGCCGGCGGAGGCGTCCTCGAACCTGGCCCGCTATGACGGTGTCAAGTATGGCCTGCGGGTTCCCGGTGACGACATTGTCTCGATGTACGAGAACACCCGCGCCGAAGGTTTTGGCGCTGAAGTGCGCCGCCGCATCATGATCGGCACCTATGTGCTGTCGGCCGGGTATTACGATGCTTATTATGTCAAGGCGCAGAAAGTGCGAACCCTGATCAAGCGCGACTTTGAGACATCATTTGCAGATGGCGTGGATGCAATCCTGACCCCGGCGACACCATCCGCTGCATTCGGCATAGCGGATCAGGATATGAGCTCTGACCCGGTCAAGATGTACCTGAACGATATTTTCACGGTCACCGTCAACATGGCGGGACTGCCCGGCATAGCTGTTCCCGGCGGTCTGGATGCAAAAGGGCTGCCCTTGGGCCTGCAATTGATCGGCAGGCCATTCGATGAGGCCACCCTGTTCCAGATCGGCAAGGTGCTTGAGGACCAGGCCGGCCGGTTCGAGGCCGATAACTGGTGGTCATGAACGACCGGATATCTTGAATTGTACCCGGCCTGACGTTTATCCTATATTGCCGGGCAGAATCGTTTGGGGCGCAATTTAAACGGCAGGACAATTAACGGCATGTATGCAAGATTTTTGAAACTGATCGCAATGTCGGTCATTGCGGCAGTTATGGTTATGTTTGCGCCTCAGGGCGGCCCGATCTCCTCAGCAGCAATTGCTGCATCCTGCAACTCGTTGGCAAAAGAGTTCAAACGGAAGGGCAAACCCCGGTTCCTTCGTGTGGTCAATCGCAACAGGTCTCTTGCCAACTACTACAACTCGACATTACGGCGTCTGCAATCGGATGATGCGCCAACCCGGGCTGAAATGAAGAAAGCCTACAGGGTGACGGCCAAAAGCTGCTCTTCCGGAAAATGCCGTTCCGATGCAAAGTCCATCTACAATGCATCTCTGAAGCTTCATGCTTACAACCGCCGCTGGGCCAGGTCAGGCTGCTCAGGGACGTTGAGTTGATGATGGGCCGCAATGACCGGTGATCTGCACCAGCGGCCATTTCTGTTGCTGATCATGAAGGTCATGCGGGTAATGTTGTGGTGTTGCATTGCCGCACTTCTGCTTGTCGGCGGCGGCATCTGGTACAGCATCACGAAAGTCCAGACCAGGGTCGATGATCAGTTTACCAGTGCAGATATCTGGCTGTTTTCGTTTATTGCCGGCCTTGTTGTGATCACCGTCCTGCTGCTGGTGGGCGTGCACCGCATGCTCCGGCAACACGTGTGATATTCACACTAGTTGCAGATTGCCTTCAGGGCCCTCCACTCAGCAGCACTCAGGATGGCTGGCTGGGTGCCGCCGGCGCGTGGTTTCAGGCGGGCGATGCGCTCATCTGTTCCAGGGTGGGTTGAAAACAGATCGGTAAACGGTTCAATGCGCTTCTGCAGGGAGGCGTTTTCTTCGCTTTTCTTCTTTGCGGTGCCGGTCCCCATTTTCTTTTGCAGCAATTTCGCAAAAAACGTCCGCAGGCCTTTGGGATCCACCTGGGCTTTTTCCATTACCTCCACGGCATAGGCGTCAGCTTCGGACTCTGCAGTGCGGCTGTACTGGAGTACCGCCAGAATACCGGCAATGCTGCCGATGCTGTCTGCACCCTGTCCGGCGGTAAACAGCGACAGGAGCATTTGCATTCCGTAAACCCTGACAATGGCTGCTTCGGGGTGTCGCAATGCTACATGGCCCAGTTCATGCGCCAGGACGCCTGCCACTTCATCTGCACTGCCAGCCTTTTCAATAAGTCCCGCACTGAACACCATGCGCCCGCCCGGCAACGCAAAAGCATTGACCAGCTTCTTCTTGTTGCTGCCCTGGCGGATATCGAATACCCGCAAGGAAAAAGTCGGCGGGTTTCCGGCGCCGGATACGATACGCCGTGCAATTTTGTTGAGGGCATCCTGGCCGGCCGGAGCGTCACAGCGTTTGGATGACTTGATGACCGATTTTTCCAGTCCGTCTGCAAACGAATTGACAACGTCGTCCGGAATGAACCGGGCCAGCGCCTGCGGCGCAACTGCCAGGGTTGCATAGCCTGCCAGGCCGATGCCGAGTACCACCGCGATCGAAATTCCCACACCTTTCCAGAACCGGCGCTTGTGACCGCTGAGAATGGACGGTGCCGCGGCGATAACCGCATCGGCGGCGCTGCCTTCCGGCAGGGTCAGGCGGCTGCCGTGATCACCACGTCGCTTCAGTCTCAGGGCTTGTCCCGGTTTGCCGCCGAATACCATTTCAACGTCCTTCAGCGGCCAGTTGAGAGCCGCTGCGCCGGTCTGGGAAATCACCAGGAAACCATCTTGCACCCGGACATGGACAAGTCGCGCCATGGCAGACGCGCCGTCAAAGAACTCGGCATTATTGGTGGGCGTGATCATGATCTAGAATGCATCAAGGTCGAGGGCGTCAATTAGGCCCTCGCCACGCCTGTCAAGTTGTGCCTGGGACTGCTGTATCGATGCAAAATCTATGGCACCGTGTACACTCAGCCTCTCGACGAAATATCGCATGATCCGCTGTTCCACAAATGGTTGGGCTATACCCAGAGTGAAAATGATCAACGCCATGTTGCCGAGCCACAGTGTAATCAGGCTCCACGCCGTCGCATTAAACTCAAAGGTCGCTCCTGAAAATCTGGTGTACTGGGCAAAGATATTCAACTCCCGGGCAGTGTAGAACGACCAGATGGTGGATCGGAGTGCGACGTAGGACAGGTAGGCTAGCAGCAGGCCGGCAATGACAGCCAAACCCTCACCGGCTTTGCTGTTACCGGATGTAGCACTATCATCTGCAAGTGAAGCGAATACCTTTTGCAGTCCGTCGAAAGCGCCTGAATAGTACAGTGCGATCCCCACGGCGGCGATCAGGAAATACGCCACAATGGTGCCGAACCAGCACAAGGCATACCGCAAGTACAACGGTCCCGAACGGCCGCTGAAGCTGAACGGCGTGTTGCCGAACCGCATGTCGTTGGTGATGTGTTGTGCCAGAATCAGGTTCATCGCCGGCGTTGACCATCCAAGGGTCATCGGGCTGAGCAGCAGCGAGCCGAAATATTTGCCGCTATAGGAAAGAGCAGATCCGGGCAGCGCTCCGCGGATGCCGCGCCACACGGTTCTGGACAGCCGATACCGGCGGGCCCGATAAATTGCAAAACCATATAAAGTAACCAGCGCCAGACCGATGAACAGTTGAAAGGCTATCACGGCACCGCTTTCAGGCCCGAAGTAAGCCGCCAGTCCCGTGCCGATCAGCGCCACTGGCAAAAACACAACTGCCATGATGACTATAAAGCCGAAAAACAGTTCCTTGCCGGTTCCGGTATACTCAACCGGTTCGCCATTAATCTGCACGCTGGACCAGATATGGCGCCGTACCCTGGTCTTCGCCCAGAACCGGTAAAACGACAGCGTGATCAGGTTCAGCAGAAAATTGGTGATGGCGATCCCGCCAAGACCCTGGTGGGCGACATACTCGATTCGCACTGGTTCAGCGCCTGCTGCCGGAAATCCCGCAGATTGGTTTCCAAAAAGTGTAGGGGGCATTTTGGTTGAGTCCTTGTGGTCTGAAAGACGCTCAAAACAGGGAGAATCGACGCAATCCTAGCCTACTATGGCATGCCAGCAACTGCCAAATCGCTTGCAAATCAGGTGTTGCATATATGTCACACTTTTCAGAAATCTGCACCAGCGGCAACTTCCTGCCTTAATCGCGCTCAAATGAGGATTATAAGGGATTGGTACCCGCTAAGGTAGCAATAACGGAAAAACATGCAGTGAGTATATGCTGTGCACTTACGGGCGAGTTGGAAGTTAACAGGTACGCCAGGGGCTAAACAAACAAGATGAATGCAAGTTCAACAAGTAAGGACAAGGTGCCGAATCGGCATTTCACGGAGGGCTCGCAAAGCGTGCCGCGCCGGTCCTTCTGTTGTTCCAGGGGTGGGATGGGTCAGCAGACCAGCAATGGCTTCGGCCTGACAAATGCACGTGTGGCCGCAGGCTTGATGCTGGCTGCAGGCATCGCCGTGTTGTCGTCCGGCCAGACATGGGCGCAAGCGCAACTGCCGCCCGGGTTTTATTCGTTCGCACCCAGCAAGCAGGAGATTCCGGTCGGTCAACTGTCTTCGCAGGCCCAGGCAAGCCTTGATGCGGCTCTGGTGGCTTACAGGGCCAAGGACTTTTCTGCATCGCTGCCGTATCTGGACCTGCCGTCCAGTGAAGGAAGCTTTCAGGCCAATTGGCTGCTGGCTCACATGTTCCGCAAGGGGCTTGGTGTCAAGGCCGATCAGGTAACGGCGTTCAGACATTACAACCGCGTTGCTGAAGACTATATCGATCGCAGAACCGAAGTGCAGGGCAACGAGCGCTATTTCGTGCTGGATAGCCTGACGCGCATGGCCAACTACCTGCGTACCGGTCACAAGAAAGCCGGTGTTAGAAAGAATGTGAACAAGGCCCTGCATTACTATCAGACAGCTGCATCTGCCGGTCATGCAGGAGCGCAGTACGGGTTTGGCCTGATGTACCTGAACGGTGAGGGCGTCGCCCGGGACCGTTCATATGGAATGCGGTGGCTCGGCACTGCTGCGCAAAAACGCTATGCACCTGCTGCTGCCCGGTTGGGCGACATATACAATGACAGCGGCGATAAGGTGCGTGCGCTGGTCTGGTACAAAATCGCTGCTGACACTGCAGGCGGTTCACTGAACCGGAGGATCGTGAAGAAAACCAACGCCGTGATTGCTGAACTCCCTCAGAAAAAACTCGGTGAGGCGAACAGCATTTACGCAAAATGGTCCAGGCGGTTTCCGGTTCGCACCCGGCAGGCACAAAACTAGAGTGCCCATCTGAAAATTGAGTTGTGGCTGTTTGTCGGAAATGCGCGCTGATGCAACAATCAGCGCGTTGTTTCAATCCGCCACTTCCTTCGAGCACCGACCGCCTTTGACGTGACTTGCCCGCTCCAGCCTACAGCGGTCGGCAATGGTGAGTGCCGCCATCACAGACGCTGTTAGATCTTCAGTTCCAGGACAACCGGAACATGATCGGATGGTTTTTCCCAACCGCGTACATGTTTGTCTATCCGGCAGCCCACTGCACGGTCTGTTGCCTGGGGAGACATCAGCAGGTGATCAATTCGAATGCCATTGTTCTTCTGCCACGCACCTGCCTGATAGTCCCAAAATGTGTAGGTGCCGTCTGACGGGTCAAAACTGCGTACCGCGTCTGTGAACCCCAGTGCCGCAAGCTCACGGTATTTTTCGAGGGTTTCCTGCCTGAACAGGGCGTCTTCCGTCCACTCCGCCGGGCGCGCAGCGTCGCGGGGCTCGGGTATCACATTGTAATCTCCCGCCAGCACAAAAGCCTCTTCCAGTGCCAGTTTCGCTTTGGCATGTGCGATCAGCCTGTCCATCCACGCCAGTTTGTAAGGGTATTTCGGTGTGTCCACAGGATTCCCGTTAGGAAGATAAAGGCATCCCACGCGACAGACCGTGTCTTCACCACTGACCACTGCTTCAATATAGCGGGCCTGCTCGTCGGTATCATCGCCGGGAAGCCGTCTCTCTATATCCTCAACCGGCTTGAGAGACAGAATGGCGACGCCGTTGAAACCTTTCTGTCCTTGGGTAGCGACATTGTAGCCGATGTCTTCGAATGCCGTGCGGGGAAACCCCTCATCGACGGACTTTATCTCCTGCAGGCAGGCAACATCGGGGCGCGCTTCGTTCAGCCAGGCAATAGCCGTCTCCAGGCGCGCCTTGACGCCATTGATATTCCAGGTCGCAATCTGCATGGGCACCCCAATTTTGTCCGGCGGTTGTCAGCCTGCAGTTGATGCAGCCGGGACCGATCACGTCAAGGCCGCAGGCCCTGTCGTCACCAGTTCCCTGTCATCGGCTGCTGGCTGCCCGTCTGAAACCGGTTGTTACCGGCACTGCCTCAGTAGCCGCTCACGCTGCCTGTACTCCCGGCGCACCTGGCGTGTCGGAGCCGAATTGCACCATCTCAGATGCGTTCGATAATTTCGGCTCCAGCGTCCACCGCCATAACCGCAATCAAGGAATCTTGCCTCCCTGGCCTGTTCAACGGCAGTCCGTGCATAATCGCGGCATTGCGAACGTCCCGGCCTGTCACCGCGCCCGGCAGCCCGGCAATTCCGAATCTGGCGAGCTCTTCTGTCCAACAACTCGGATGCAGCGCGCGGGCCGATGCGGCGGCATAGCCGGGCTTGGCGAACCCGGCTGCGAGACCAGCGTTCGCCGCCAAATCCGCACCGATAGCGGCGAGCCTGACGGGCCTGGCGAATACTTTGACCGGCAAAATTGCGGCAGAACTGCGCTGACCGGGTATTGCCGGCAATTACGTCGTTCGGTTCCGGGTCATCCAGGTCAGGTAAAATTGGTTCATCGCGATCATCATTGCGGCTTGCCAATTGCCGCTGGCAGGTGTCCAGGTCCCTGTCACGCGCTGCACGGGCCGCGTTGTAGACCGATGACGGATTGCGCATGCAGAAGCTGAAGTAGGCGTTCCGGCCAAAGCCCCAACGGCTGCCGGACAGGCCACAGTTCAATCGGTTGTTTTCCCCGTTTTGCGCAATCGCGCGCGACGCATAGTCGTTGCAGGCGGCTACCTTGGCGGGATCGGGTGCCGGTTGCCGGATGGCGTCTTCCGCCTGCTGTTCGGCTTCGTCGTCCGGCAAGGGACGCGGGTTCGGACGAGGTGCGGGTGCGACGGTTACTGTCTCTTGCTCGTCAACCGGGGGCAGGGGAGCGGGAACCGGCTCTGCAATGTCCCGGTCGGCCGGTTTTTCAGGCAGTGGCGTTACAGCTTGAACCGGTTTTTTGGGTTTCGGCAGCGGTACCGGTTCCGGTTCCGGTTTTGCAGTCACGACTGGTTCGTCAGGTTCCGGTTTTTCCACGACAGACGGTTTTTCAGGAGCAGGTGCCGGTACAGGCTTGGAGGTAACAACAGGCTTTTGAGGTTCCGGCTTTTCAGCTATCTCAGGCTTTTTGGGCGCCGGTTCCGGCGCCGGTTCAGGTTTTACTTTCGCAACGGGCTTTTTGGGGGCAGGCTCCGGTTTCGCGGTAACCACCGGCTTCTTTGGAGCAGGGGCAGGTTTTTTGCTTATCACCGGTTTTTTGGGAGCCGGCGCGGGTGCCGGGTCGTCTGTCCGGGTCACCGGACTGGTTGTGGACAGAACACCTGAAATACAGCACGTATCGGAGCGCTTCGGGGGAACGCCTGTCTTCAGGGCACACATGGCCTTTGGGCCTTTCGCCCCTGGCCATGAATACGTCCAGGCTCGGCATTGACCATCCTTCTTGCATGCGTTTTCACACAGGTCAGGATTAGGTGCCGACAATTCTATGGTTTTGTAATCAAGCCCCGGCCGGTCGGTTGATCCGTCACGAGCAGCGTTTGCAGGTGCCGACAGGAGAACCAGGCCCAAAAAGGCGGTTACGAGAGGCCGAAGCCAGATATGTGAGTTCAGCATGAATATTATTGCGTCCCTGAAAAGCCCTTCAGGGACGATCTTGCGCACGATCATGGCGCAATTGTGGGCTTACATCACGGTGTCTACGGTCGGTGATGGGCAAAAAATCCCGAACCTGTTGTTTTCGAACTTATTAAAGCAACAAAAAGGCCGTTATCCCTATTCAGATTGAAAAACTCGTGCCACAGCCACACGATGCAGTCGCATTTGGATTGTTCACCTGAAACTGCGCGGCCATCAAGTCGTCTACGAAATCAACCTCAGAGCCGAGGACATAAACCAGAGACACCGAATCGATCAGGAGTGTAGCGCCATCACGTTCGATAATCGCATCGCCGTCGCCTGCCGTCTTGTCGAGTTCGAACTCGTACGAAAAGCCGGAACAGCCGCCGCCATTGACAGCCAGCCGCAAGGCGGTCTTGTCGGTTTCTTCGGCAACGATTTCGCGAATCCGTCGCGCAGCGTTTTCAGTTAGTGTAACTCCGGCGGCCATGGCAAAAGCGATCCTGACGAAATAGTGTTTGTTTTATTGAATGTTGGTTGAGATGCCTGCTTTGTCAATGCGCACCTGAAAATTGTCTTAAACGGAAGAAAATTCATGGCAGATCCAGCGCCTTTCGCCAGCAATCCGCTGGCTTCAAGAGGCCGTTTCGTTACCGAGCACGACGCCGCCGATCGGTCGCCCTTTCAGCGCGACAGGGACCGGATCATTCACTCAGCGGCCTTCCGGCGTCTGAAACACAAGACGCAGGTTTTTGTCTACCATGAGGGTGATCATTATCGCACCCGACTGACCCATTCTCTTGAAGTGGCGCAGGTCGCCCGCTCGATTGCCCGCGCGCTGCGGCTGAACGAGGACCTGACAGAAGCATTGTCACTTGCCCATGATCT
Organism: uncultured Anderseniella sp.; assembly: GCA_947488295.1. Taxonomy (GTDB): domain Bacteria; phylum Pseudomonadota; class Alphaproteobacteria; order Rhizobiales; family Aestuariivirgaceae; genus Anderseniella. Next base: position 284,875 of record CANKYU010000005.1, on the reverse strand, counting down.
CGGCCATACACCGTTTGGTCATGCCGGGGAGCGCGAGCTGGACGAATGCATGTCCGATTATGGCGGGTTCGACCACAATGCCCAGGCGCTGCGCCTAGTCACCAGCCTTGAGCGGCGATATGCCGGTTTTGATGGGCTCAACCTGACTTGGGAAACGCTGGAAGGCCTGGTCAAGCACAATGGGCCGGTCCTGGATACAGACGGGACGCCGGCAGGCCGCTATGTGGAGCGCGGATTGCCGCACGCCATCGTCGAGTTTGCTCAAAGTCATGACTTGCATCTGGACAGTTACGCCTCTGCCGAAGCACAGATTGCCGCCATTTCCGACGATATTGCCTACAACGCCCATGACATCGATGATGGTTTGCGGGCGGGGTTGTTTGAGGTGAAGACCCTCCTCGACGTACCGATTGCCGGTAAGGCAATCAGGGAAGTTGAGGATATGTGGCCGGAACTCGACCGGCACCGTGTGATCCACGAAACCGTACGCCGGGTTATATCTTGGATGATTTTTGATGTGATTGCGCAAACCCGGATAAATGCGCAAGCCAACAATGTCGACAGCGCAGACGCGGTGCGCAAATCCAGATCTGCAATTGTCGGCTTTTCGCCGCAGATGAACCAGGACAATGCAAAATTGCAGGCGTTTCTGGCCGAACACATGTACCAGCATGAAAAGGTCATGGCGATCATGCATCGCGCCCGCCGTGTTGTCAGGGATCTGTTCCAGGCCTACAGCAGCGATCCTGCCCAGTTGCCAGCGGATTGGCGTGACCACGGATACTCACGCGGAGACAGCCGTCAGGCCCGTCAGATATGCGACTTTATAGCCGGTATGACGGACCGTTATGCCCTTGATGAACACAAGCGGTTGTTTGACCTTGATCCGCTTTTCCGCTAAGCCCCGCGCGGCACATCCGGATACGAGGATGCAAAGCGCAACACCCTGATCACAGCATGACCCGGATACCATGAACCCGTTCAGCCATATCAAGACTATTGTCGATGACGCACTGACCCGGCTCGCAAGCGACGGCCTGCTGCCGGCCGGGCTGGATTCATCGAGGGTTGTCGTCGAACCGCCTCGTGATCCTGCTCATGGCGATGTAACCACCAATGCCGCAATGGTACTTGCCAAGCCTGCCGGCAAGGCCCCGCGCGACATCGCGGCAGCCTTGTGCATCGTGCTTCAGGACCACGCCGATGTGGAGGCAGCTGACATTGCCGGCCCCGGATTTGTCAATTTGCGCATCGCGAAGGCATTCTGGCCTGGCTTCATGCGCGCTGTTCTCGCGGACGGCGACCACTTCGCCCATTCAGCCATGGGTCAGGGTCGCACGGTCAACGTCGAGTATGTGTCCGCCAATCCCACCGGCCCGCTGCATGTCGGGCATTGCCGAGGTGCGGTGTTCGGCGATGCGCTGGCAAACCTGCTTGAGGTAACCGGTCATGATGTTACCCGGGAATATTACACCAATGACGCAGGTAGTCAGATCGACTCGCTCGGCGATAGCGTGTTCCTGCGCTATCTTGAAGCCCTTGGCGAAGACATCGGCGAAATACCCCCGGGTCTGTACCCGGGTGACTACCTGGTGCCGGTCGGCAGGCAATTGGCGCAGGAGTTTGGCGATCAGTTGCAGGCCATGCAGCAGGAACAGCGTCAGACGCTGGTCAAGGAACGTTCAATCGCAGCAATGATGGATCTGGTCCGGGAAGATCTGGCGGCTTTGAACATTCACCAGAAGGTATTCTTTTCCGAGAAAACCCTCCATGAAAACGGCAAGATAGCTGAAACGGTTCAGACCATGCGCGATGCTGGCCTGGTATATGAAGGCCGCTTGCCGCCGCCGAAGGGGCAGTTGCCCGATGGGTGGGAGGATCGCGAGCAGACCCTGTTTCGTGCCACCGAGTTCGGCGACGACATCGATCGCCCGTTGATGAAGTCGGACGGGTCTTTTACCTATTTTGCTGCAGACGTCGCTTATGCCCGTGACAAGATAAGTCGCGGCTTCAGTGAACTCGTTTTCATTCTGGGCGCTGACCATGGTGGATATGTCAAACGATTGCAGGCAGTTACCAAGGCCCTTTCACAGGGAACGGTCACTGCGGATGTATTGTTGTGTCAGCTTGTGCGGCTTTTCCGCGCCGGGGAACCGGTCAAGATGTCCAAACGTGCCGGTGAATTCATCACCTTGCGTGAAGTCGTTGATGAAGTTGGCTCCGATGTCCTGCGTTTCATGATGCTGACACGCAAGAACGACGCGCCGCTGGACTTTGATTTCCAGAAAGTCACAGAACAGTCACGCGATAACCCTGTTTGGTATGTTCAGTATGCTCATGCGCGCATCGGATCGGCATTTGCGAAGGCGAAAACCGAGATTGGCGATGCTGTGACGGACGTGTCGGACGTGCCTGAAGAATCGCTTCTTATGCTTGCTGACGAGACCGAACAGCGAATCATAGCCCTGATTGCCGGGTGGCCGCGCGCGGTGGAATTGGCAGCAGTAAATCGGGAGCCTCACAGGTTGGCGTTCTATCTATATGAAATTGCTGCGGAATTTCATTCGTACTACAACAAGGGCAAAGATCAGCCTCAATTAAGGTTTATTTTGCCGAAACAGGTGCATCTTACACAAGCACGTCTCGCATTGTTGCAAATGATCCGCTATACTTTGGCTGGCGGACTTAGCATCTTGGGCGTAACACCTGTCGATGAGATGTAAGGGTTTGATGGGAACCGGATGGATCAGGAATCAAATAGTAAACCGAGCAATCGCGGCAGCTGGCGCGATCGGCTGGGTATAACCGACGACAGTTCTTCCAAGACGGAAGCGCCATCGACGCCGGCAGAGCCTGCGGCGAAACCGGCAGTTCGCGGTGATGCAAAGGTGGTAGCGAAGCCTGCCCCGATGGCGCCTCGCCCGGGATCGGCCGCCAAAGCCCCTGTTCGGTCAAAACCAGCGCCGGCACAAGGTGCCGCTGCAAGTGCTGCAAAACCCAAACCGTCGTCCGAACGTCCTCAGGCCACCGGCGGCGCAAAAGACGATGCCTTCGCTGAGCGGTTGCGCCAGCATCGTGCCGCTGCCGAAGAGGCTGTCAAAAAGCGCAGCGCATCTTCCAGCCTCGACAAATTCTCGTTTGCCAAGAAAGAGGTTGAGAGCGCCAGGGCGGAATCTGCGCCGGCACGCAAGCCTGCCGGTCAGCCGGCCAGACCGGCAGCCGCGCCTGCACCTGCCAAACCGGCATTGTCGTCACCGGCACCTTCGCCGGCGCCTGCCGCCTCGGTTCCTCAGCGTCCGGCTGCACCTGCGCCGCGTCCAAACCAGTTGCAACCGGTCAGGGCGCCGGGAGTTGGCGGACCACCTCCACCACGGCCCGGGCAGTTTGCCGCGCCGCAATCACCATACAGTCAGTCCCCGTATGGCCAGCCACCACAGCAGCCGCATCAACCTGCATCGGCTTACCGTCCGGCCGCACCTGGCTATCCGCAACAACCACCCGCGCCGCGTCCGCAACCACCTCAGGGGTATCATCCGCAGGGCGCTGACCCTTACGGGCGTGGTGGATATGCAGCGCCACCACGGCCGCCGGCACCCCATGCCGCTCCGGGGCAGGGGCAGCGCTTTGCGCCGCAGTCCAGCGAGCATGATCTGTTTGAAGACAACGGATATCGCCCGGCTGCACCGCTCGGCCGCGGAGCACCTGCACGCAATGAACCATTGCGTCCCGATTTCGATGATCCGTTTGATGATCAGCGCGAATATGGCGGTCGTACAGCCAGTGACTATTCTCAGGCATATCGCGAGTATGACGATGAAGATTATGAAGAGGATGAGCCTCGCCGCTGGGGCGGACTGATAGCGGTGGTTCTTGCCCTGCTGGCCATTGGAGCAATCGCAGCCGGTCTGATTTACTGGTATACCCAGCAGAAAACCCCGAGCAGTGGTGCAACCACGGAAGTACCGGTCATCAATGCACCGGAAACCCCGGCCAAGGCACAACCTGATGCCACTGTAAATCCACCAGCGTCCGCACCTGCTCAGGGCAAGAAGCTGATCTATGACCGTATCCTGGGGACAGGCAGCGGCAATGAGCCGGAAAGAATCGTGCCGCGTCAGGAAACCCCGCAGGCGCCCGCCAACAACAGTGGCGAGGGAAATCTGCTTCCACTGCCGCTGCCGCCGCCGCCGCAAACCCAGGGCTCACTGACACCCGGAGAGGCCGGGCCCGATCCCGCGCAGCAAACAGCCAGCACGGCAAGGGAAAATCAGGATAATCAGGGGGCCGCCGGGGGGAACGAACCGGCGGCTTCTGCCGTTTTGACGCCGCCACCGTCTCCCGTTCAGCCTGCTCTGACGCCGCCACCGGTGCGGCAAGGGTCGATTGTCCGGCCACCAGTTCCCCGCAGCAAACCGAGGAACCTTGTGGCGTCGGTTCAGCAGGCGCCCGCGACCCAGTTCCGGCCAGTATTGCAACCAACGCCGGCACCGGCTCCGGGCCAGCAGCTGAATGCGCCGGTCGATCTGCAACAACAGGCCGCTATCGTAAACCAGCCGGCACCGGCACCAGTTGTCTCGCAGATACCTGCCCCGGCACCGGCGCCAGCGCCGCCGCAAACCCGCACGGCGGCGCGCGACGATGACCCGTTGTCAGGTTTTCGGACCCCCTTGAATTCGCCCAACCAGCCGGCACAGGCCGCCCAACAGGTGCCGCAGACATTCCAGCAACAGGCACCGCAGACATTCCAGCAACAGGCAGCCGTTGCCCCGCAACAGCTTCCAGCGCCAACACCCGCACCGGCTCCGCAGCAGCCGATTACCCAGCAATCCCTGCAATCATTCACACCACCGCCTGTCACCCAGAACCAGGCCGCCAACGCACCCGCCGGTTCAGGCTATGTCGTTCAGCTTGCTGCATACAGGTCCGAGCAGGAAGCCCTGGGACAGTTTCAGCAGTTGCGCTCCAGACACGGCAATATCATCGGCAACCTGCCACCGGCAGTTCAGCAGACCAACCTTGGCGCCAGCGGTACATTCTATCGCCTTGGTATGGGGCCTATGTCGTCAAAACAGGCGGCGACCGAACTGTGCAACAAGCTCATAGCCGCTGGCGAACGTGACTGTCTGGTTCGCCGCCGTTGATGCTTCCGCCATGCTGATCATGTCTGTGCCACGGGTATTTTAGGCTAGTGAGCGCGGTTCCTCAGAACAGGGCAAGTCAGTATCTGACAGATCACGCTGGTGCCGGCCAGTAATCATTGTGTCCGCTCAACTGCTGTTCGATACCTGCAATCCGGACAAGTGATCCTGCGCAAGCAACTGTAAATGGAGGCCTTCGCATCCGGTGATTGCGGCAGGCTCAAGCGACCCCCTGGCGAACCTGTCCAGTTTTCCGACAGCTGGAGAGTGAGCGAAGCATTCAAACAGTGATTGATGTTTCAAATCAGATGCATATAGAAACTGGTTGGCGGAGGGGGAGGGATTCGAACCCCCGGGACCGTGAAGCCCAACGGTTTTCAAGACCGCCGCATTCGACCACTCTGCCACCCCTCCGCAATTCAGTTCATGGATGGAAACAGTCCAATGTCAGGAAAAGGGTTTAATCGGCCACGTGCCGGTGTGCAAGACCATTGCGTGATTTTAGTCCCGCCAAACGGTGTTTTCATAATCCGTTCATCACACTTGTCCTACTGTGGCCACAGATCAATCGTAGTGGACTGATCGATAGTTGTTAAAAGCGGCGCTGGTTAAGACTATGAAAGAGATTTGGCTCGGTTTGATATTGTTCGTGTCAGGCGTTCAGATTGCGGTTGCACAACCTGCGCAACGCGCTGTGGGCGTATGGGCTGATGAAGACGGCAAATCCAACATCGAAATTGCCGACTGCGGCGGCACCCTGTGTGGCCGGGTTGTTTGGCTCAAGGAGCCCAACAATGAAAACGGTCAGCCGAAAACCGATGTCAACAACCCCGACGCCACGCAGAGGAACAGGCCGATTCTTGGTCTGACGATCATCAGCAACCTGCAGCCGAACGACGATTCGCAGCTCAAGGGGCTGGTTTACAATGCTGAAGACGGCAAAATTTACGATCTCTACCTGAAGCCACAGCGTACCACCATGGAGGTCGAGGGCTGTTTTGCGGTTTTCCTGTGCGGGTCGCAAACCTGGACACGGGTCCAGTGACCACCGGACCATCCGGTTGCGCAATTGCCGGACTGGCCAACTCGACAGCTGGCATGTAATAAGGCGCTATCTATAGGGATGCCTTTGGGGAGAATGATGAAAATATTCACGAATATCGCGGTCGCGGCAGGTGCAGTGGTCTTGTTCGGCGTTTTGCCGACAGCTTCCTGGTCGCAAACCACCGACAACGAACCAGTCATCAACGACCCTGTTATTGAAGTCCCTCAGGATGCCGTGGATCCGCCGCCGACGTTTGAGGAAAAGCTCAAACTGGCCGGCGAGGGCGATATCGAGATCCAGATATCACTGGCAAAAGACTATCTTTCCGGAGACAACGATACACCGGTCCGCCCGGTAGACGCGGCGCGTTGGTTGACGACAGCGTCGGAAAAAGGCAATGCGGAAGCTCAGTTCCTGTTGGCGAACCTGCTGCGCGAAGGTGCAAAAGGCCTGAAAGCCAATCCCAAGAACGCGGTTACCCTGTATGCCAGCGCTGCCGACAAGGGGCACATCGAAGCTGCCTACTGGGCCGCAGATGCGTATTACTACGGCAAGGGCGTCAAGGCGGTACCGGGCAAGGCACTCGGTTTTTACGAAAAGGCCGCCGACCTGGGTCACGTCGCCTCGAAGAACAATCTCGGGCTGATGTACCTGCAGGGCAAAGGTGTAGACCGCGACCTGCAGACCGCGTTCCGGTTGTTCAGCGATACGGCGAAGTCCGGCAATTCATGGGGCCAGAACAATCTCGGCGGCATGTATGAAATGGGCTGGGGAACGGTCAAGGACACAAACAGGGCACTTCAGCTGTATCAGAGATCAGCGGCTGCGGGAAACATTCACGGCGCCAGCAACATGGTGCGGCTCAGGGCCGTTATCGAAGTCGCCGCAAAGGCTGAAGCCGCTGAGAAACAGCGGACCACGGACGCTCCGGATACTGCAGCAGATGCTGTGCCGGAAACTGAGGCAACACCTGACCAGGATGCGGCCATCCCGCCTGCAGAAACCCAGATACTGGGTGGATCATCATCCAACTAGACCAGTTCGGTCTTGATCAGATCAGTCAAAGCCATGGTCCAGGGTCACCAAGAGACCTGACAAATCCGGCACGTTGCCGGTCGCAGACATCGCGAGGACCTGGTCAATCAGTTGATCCGGGGCCGGGTGCCCGCCATGAACCAGCAGACCGCGTGCCTTGGCAACCAGATCGTGATGTGACAGCGGCAATTCCGGATCTCCGCGCGCATCGGCCACTTGGTGCGCAATAACCGACGCGTTTTCCAGTTCGACCTCGACCCGGCTGCCCCAGTGGACGGGATAAGCTGACTGGAACGGTTCAACCGCCGACACTGCAGTACGTGAGCGCAGATGGCGCGCTTCGGTCCGGGCGGCAGCCTCGAAACTGTCGAACTCCACAACCCCGTTGATCAACGCCGTTGCAACACAGTGTTGCAGCGAAAACTTGCCTGCATAAGCAGTTTCAACAGCCTCCCGGTCACACAGATCAAGCGCGGCTGGATAAGCAAACACCCTGACGGACTTAATGGCTGTTCCTTCAGGCAACTGCCGGTGAAGTTCCAGCGCGCACTCGATAGCGGGATGGGTGTGCCGGCAGGACGGCCACGGCTTGATCGACGTTGCCTGCAGTTGCCATTGTTCTTCTTCTGCCGGTAAAAGCAGTCTTTCATCGGGGTTCGGACAGGTCGCCCGGTAAAACCCCCGGTCACCCTCAAGGATTTCCGGTGCCCCGGTGAAACCATGTTTGGCCAGCGTCGCTGCGACCACGCCTGCCTCGGCCCCGCGGCCTGCATGCAGGTGCTTGGTTTCAGCACCTGTGTCGAGAAACTGCCACAGACCCGATGACTGCGATCCGGCATTGCCAAGCGCATTCACGCATGATGCCTCATCGAGCTGCAGAAGACTGGCAACGGCCATGGCGGAGCCGAACGGGCCGCACGTCGCGGTATTATGCCAGATCCTGTAGTGTTCGGGTCCGACACTCATGCCAACCCGGCAGCAGGCTTCAAAGCCTCTCAATATGGCAGTCAGAGCCGACCTGCCGTTTGAACCGGCAGCCATCGCAAACACTGCGGGAACCACTATGCAACCCGGGTGCACCACGGATGCCCTATGCAGATCATCCACCTCAAGGATGTGGCACAAACTGCCGTACAGGAACGATAATCTTGCCTTGTCCACCGGGCCGCCAGACCCGGTCGACATCATGTTTTGCCAGGACAGGAGTTTGCGGCCGGGGCCCGAGTTCCGCCCGGCAACAATGTTGGCGACCGCGTCCAGAGTGAACAGGGCTGCGGCCTGCAGATCGGCATCTGAAACCGGGCGTGCAAGAATGGCAGCACTTAGCCGCGCACTCAGTGACGGGGTCAGGTCAACGGGGGAAGGCATCTGGTTCATTCCCGCGACTATAGATGGCCCGTCTGTATTGCGAAAGCGGCAAGCTGCAACGAACGGCCCGTCAAGCATTCATTAACCGTGTTTCTGAACCTCGCCTTTACCGACATTGCTGCAAACTCGTTAAGCATACCGCAATCCCGGTGGGGGAGTGCGGGCCAACATACGGCGTCTAAACTCAGGAACACGGTGATCATGAAAGATCAGAATTTGCGGCTGCCAACCCGCAGGAGCAACGGATACTACTTCATCGGGGCAGGGGTGTTGTGCGCCGTTGCAATCGCACTCGCCGGTTGCTCCGGCTCCGGCAAGAAAGATCCGTTCGCCGGCGTAGGCTCACCCATATGGGATGATGCAAAAGGCCCCATGCCCAAAGGCGGCGGCAGGCGTCATGTCGGCAAATCCTACCAGGTTGCAGACATCTGGTTCCATCCGAAACACGAACCCAATTACAGCAAGACAGGAGTGGCGTCCTGGTATGGCCCGAGATTCAACCGGCGCATGACGTCGAATGGTGAGTGGTTCGATATGGATCAGCTGACAGCTGCTCACACCACCATGGAGCTGCCGAGCTATGCCAAAGTCACAAACCTGGAAAATGGCCGCGAACTAATAGTAAGGGTCAATGATCGTGGTCCGTTCGTGAATGACCGGATTATCGACATGTCGAAACGCTCAGCCGATTTGCTGGGTTTCCGGGGCAGGGGAAAAGCTAAAGCGCACGTGCAGTATATCGGCCCGGCTCCGCTCCAGGATCCGACCTATGGCCATCTCGCCGCCATGAATGCCGAGCTCAAGCGCCGCACTCCGTTGAACGATATGATTGCCCGCGCCAATCTGCGTGATGGCCGTTACGGCGACAACCAGCCGTCATACAGGCCCGCCAGTGCCGCAGCCTCTACAGGCAATGGTACCGGAGGATACTACGTCCAGGTTGCAGCATTTTCCGATCCGGGAAATGCACAACGCACCAAGGAAGCCCTGGCCGATCTCGGCAGCGTGCAGATCAAGCCTGCAAATGGCTCATTCGGCCCATTGTACCGTGTCCGCGTCGGACCACTGGACAATCATGCAAGTGCACAATCGGCTCTGGAGCAGGTGCGTGCCCGCGGCCATCATGACGCTGTTGTGAATTCCACAATCAACTGATTGGGTTACAGTTTTAGCCGACCAGTTGATTGCGCGGGTGTGGGCGCGTAATGTGTGGCGAATCCACCAACTCAAAAACAACGGCGGCCACCATGCTAGGAACAGCAAGGTACAACAGTAAGGCACAGGCACGATTCTCCGTGGTCTGTGCGGCCATTGTGTTGACGCTGCTTGCCGCCTGTCTGCCATGGAAAGCCGCTGAGGCTCAGGAATTCGAGACCATAGCCGACTATGCCATTGTCATGGACAGCCGGTCCGGCAAGGTGTTGTTTGAAAAGAATGCAGATGAGCTTGTCCCGCCTGCGAGCATGAGCAAGGTCATGACCATGATCATGGTGTTCGAGCGCCTCAAACAGGGGCGTTTGAAACTAACCGACGAATTCACCATAACCGAAGACGCCTGGCGCCGGGGTGGGGCACCGTCCAGAAGCTCCACCATGTACGCCGAAGTCGGTTCGAAAGTGTCGCTGGAGAATCTGATCAAGGGTGTCGTGGTTCACTCCGGTAACGACGCCGCGATTGCCATTGCGCAAGCCATCGGAGGCACCGAAGACGGTTTCGCTGACGATATGACCAGACGCGCGCGCGAACTTGGACTGCCGAAATCCACCTTCAAGAACGCCACCGGTTTACCGGCAGAAGGTCACCTGACCACCATGCGCGAACTGGCCAGCCTGACCCGGTACATTATCGAAGTGTTTCCGGACTATTATAAGTACTACGGCATACGCGAATTCACCTGGAACAACATCACCCAGCAGAACCGCAATCCATTGCTGGGCAAGTATCGCGGTGCTGATGGCGTCAAGACCGGCTACATCCGGGATTCCGGATATGGCATGATCGGGTCGGCCGAACGCGAAGGCAGGCGACTGATCGTCGTCGTCGGCGGTATGAAGTCCAGGCGCGAGCGGGCCCAGGAGGCAGAACGCCTGCTTGATTTCGGCTTCAGGAAATTTAGAGCTGTCCGGTTGTTCTCAGCAGGTGACACAGTTGGCCAGGCAAGGGTCTGGGGTGGCGAAGAACCCTCGGTCAAACTGGTGACGAAGAAAGATATTCTAACGTTGTTGTCTGAAGAAGAACAGGCAACCGCCGAGGTTCAACTGGTCTACTCCGGTCCCTTGAAGGCACCGATCAAAGGCGGCACCGCAATCGGTGTCGTGCGTATCCTGAGCGACGGGAAGCTGGTGTACAAAGCTCCCGTGCATACAAAGAACAGCGTTCCCGCCACCGACAGCATATGGAAAAAGGCTCTCGATTCAGCGCTTTTCATGGCCCTCGGTGGTTGATAGTTTGTGGCCCTTATGAAACGGGCATTGTTCATTACATTTGAGGGCGGGGAGGGGACCGGCAAGAGTACGCAGACCGCGTTACTCGCCGAACGGTTGCGCAAGTCCGGACGCCAGGTGGTTGAGACCAGAGAGCCCGGTGGATCGCCGGACGCCGACGCAATCCGGCAGCTGCTGGTAAGCGGCGACACCGGCCGGTGGAGTGTAACCGCGGAAATATTGCTCAACTACGCTGCCCGCGAAAGCCATTTGCGCCAGACCATAGTTCCCGGACTGGACAGCGGCGCGATCGTCATCTGTGACCGCTTTGCCGATTCGACCCGTGCGTACCAGGGTTATGCCGGCGGCGGAGACAAGGACCTTATCGAGCAACTGGACCGCAACATCGTGGACGACGCCCAGCCGGACCTCACCCTGGTATTCGACCTTGATCCATGCATTGGACTTGAAAGAGCGGGGGTGCGCGGTGGTGACGATCGTTTTGAGCGCAAGGGCCTGGATTTCCACAATCGGTTGCGGGACGGCTATCTGGTTGTGGCCCAAACCTTTTCCGACAGATGCAGCATCATCGATGCGTCTGGTACAATTGAACAGATTGCAGCATCGGTCTGGCAGGCAGTAGAGCCTCACCTTGAGGACACGAAGTAATGGCTGCAAAGGACGACGAACAGACCGACCCGCGCGAAACGGCATTGCACCCCCGCCATGCACGCCATCTCATCGGCCACGGAGCAGCTGAGAAACATCTGCTGGAGGCCTATCAGTCCGGCAGGTTTCATCATGGCTGGTTGATTACAGGGCCGCAGGGGATTGGCAAGGCGACGTTGGCCTACCGCCTTGCGCGCTATCTCCTGCGCTACCCTGATCATGAATCCGCGCCGTCCGACACATTATCTGTGCCTGCCGAAGACAATGTCACGGCGCAGGTTTCGGCGCGCTCCCATCCCGACCTGCTGGTTCTGCAGCGCGACGTCGACAAGGGAAAGCTCAAGGCAGGCATAACGGTTGATGCCAGCAGGAAGGCGGCGGATTTCTTTGCCAAGACCGCTGGTGCAGGCGGCTGGCGCATTGCAATAATTGATGTCGCCGATGAAATGAACGCGGCCGCAGCCAACTCAATACTTAAAACCCTCGAAGAACCGCCGGAGAGGAGCCTGTTTATCCTGCTGTGTCACGAACCTGGCAGGTTACTGCCGACCATCAGATCGCGCTGCATTGAACTGCCTTTGCAACCGCTGTCGCCGGAAGACACAGCAGCCGCGCTTGAGATGCTGCCGGACGGGCTGGGCAAACAGGCACTGCCGCATGTTGAGCTGGCAAATGGTCGGCCGGGCCTGGCCATGGCCCTGGCCGAAACCGGCGCCGGTGCCATCTTTGACCGGTTCGCCAAGGCAGCCGACGCCGGCCGTCTCGACATGAAGACCCGGATGACTATAGCCAACGCTCTCCATGGCCGGGGAACCGATGATCGCTTCAATGTATTCTGTGCGTTGCTTGACGGCTGGATTACCACTGCCGCGACGAGCGCCGTCAGGGCTTCGTCGGCGGCGGGGCAGGGCCTTGCGCTGGCCGATGCCCACCAGTCAATCGGGCATTCCATTCGCGAAACAAATGCCCTAAACCTCGACCGGCGCCTGACACTGCTGCAGGCATTTGACCTTATCGAGCAAGCCCGCAAGGCATGAAGACCTTTACATGACAGAAAAGCCCAAATTCTACATCACCACGGCCATCTCATATCCCAACGGCCCGCCCCATATCGGCCACGCCTACGAAGCACTTGCCACAGATGCCATGGCGCGCTTCAAGCGGCTGGACGGCTATGATGTGCTTTTCGTCACCGGCACCGACGAACATGGCCAGAAAATCCAGCAGACCGCAGAGAAACAGGATCGCACAGCCGCGGAATTCGTGGACGAAATGGCCCCCAAATTCGAGGCCATGGTCAAGGCGCTGAATTGCTCGAACGATGACTTCATCCGCACCTCCGAGCCCCGCCACTATGAAGCGGTGCAGATCATCTGGAAGAAGATGCAGGCTGCGGGCGACATCTATCTCGACAAATATGCCGGCTGGTATTCGGTCAGGGACGAAGCCTTTTACGGCGAGGACGAACTGGAAGATCGTGATGGCGGAAAGCATGCATTCAAGACCGGTACGCCCGTCGAGTGGGTGGAGGAAGAAAGCTATTTCTTCAAACTGTCGGCCTATCAGGACAAACTGCTGAAGCTCTATGACGACCACCCTGAATACATCGGTCCGTCAGAACGCCGCAACGAGGTGGTCAGCTTCGTCAAGGGTGGTCTGAAGGACCTGTCGGTCTCACGCACTACCTTCGACTGGGGCATCCCGGTGCCGGACGCACCCGGTCATATCATGTATGTGTGGGTCGATGCGTTGACCAACTACATGACGGCAACCGGCTTTCTCAACGACGACCCGGACCTGGCCGGATACTGGCCCGCGGACGTGCACATCATCGGCAAGGATATTGTCCGCTTTCACGCCGTGTACTGGCCGGCATTTCTCATGTCGGCCGGCCTGCCGCTGCCGAAACGGGTGTTTGGCCACGGCTTCCTGTTCAATCGCGGTGAGAAGATGTCAAAGTCGGTCGGCAATGTTGTCGATCCACAATCCATGATCGACCAGTACGGCGTCGATCAGGTGCGCTACTTCTTCATGCGCGAAGTGCCGTTTGGCCAGGACGGCAATTACAGCCATGAGGCGATCGTCAACCGGGTGAATGCGGATCTTGCCAATGACCTCGGCAATCTGGCGCAACGGTCCTTGTCGATGATCGCCAAGAATTGCGAAGGCAAAATGCCGTCTGCGGGCGAATTGACTGCTCAGGACAGGGAAATTCTGGCTGCGGTTGATGCGCTGTTGCCGGTCTGCCGTGAACATCATGAGGTGCAGGCGTTGCACAAGTCCCTGGACGGAATCTGGAAGGTCGTGGCGGATGCCAACCGCTACTTTGCCGGTCAGGAACCCTGGGCGCTCAAGAAAACTGACCCTGAGCGCATGGCAACTGTGTTGTACGTTACCGCGGAAGTCATTCGCCAGGTTGCCATACTCGCGCAACCCTACATGCCGGCATCGGCGTCGAAGCTGCTCGATCTGCTGGTGGTTCCGGCGGATGCGAGAGACTTCGCACATCTGGGTGGGGTCGGCCGGTTGCCGTCAGGTATCGAACTTCCCAAACCGCAAGGCGTGTTTCCGCGTTACGTAGAAGAAGACCAGGCCTGAACAAAGAGCGCGACCTGATATGAAACCCGCCATCGTAGACAGCCACTGCCATCTCGACTTCGATGTCCTGCAGGACGACCTGACAGGCGTTATTTCCCGCGCCCACGAGGCCGGCGTCCACATGATGGTGTCAATCTCGACCCGGGTCAGAAACTTTGATGCCATACGGACCATCGCTGAAGCTCATGACGAGGTGTTCTGCACTGTCGGTACCCACCCGCATAACGCAGCAGAAGAACCCGATGTGACCGCCGAACAACTGGTTGCGCTTGCCCGGTATGGCAAGTGCATCGGTATCGGTGAAGCCGGTCTGGATTATCATTATGACAATTCACCACGCGAAGCCCAGGCGCAGGGCTTTCGCACCCACATAGGGGCTGCGCGTGAAACCGGCTTGCCATTGGTCATTCACTCCCGTTCGGCCGAAAAAGATACCGCCAATATCCTGGAAGACGAAATGGGGAAGGGAGCATTCAAACCGCTTCTGCATTGTTTCTCATCCGGGATTGAACTGGCTGAACGCGGCCTGGCGATCGGCGCCTATCTGTCGTTTTCAGGCATCCTGACGTTCAAGTCGGCGGAAACCATCCGGGACGCTGCCAGATTATGCCCGCTGGACAGGATGCTGGTTGAAACAGATGCACCTTATCTGGCGCCGGTGCCGCATCGTGGACAGAGTAACGAACCGGCCTATACCGCCCATACCCTGGCGCACCTGGCCGACGTCAAGGGCATCAGTGTCGAAGACATGGCCCGGATCACGTCGGACAACTTCTTCCGGCTGTTTGACAAGGCGCCGCGGCCGGCGGTTTTCGGGGTTGCTGCATGAGCCTGACATTGACCATTTTGGGCTGCGGATCTTCGGGAGGCGTGCCGCGCATCGGCAACAACTGGGGGCAGTGTGACCCGGAAGAACCGAAAAATCGCCGCCGGAGATGTTCGGTTCTGCTGGAAAAGCGGGCAGGGGATGCCCTTACCCGTGTACTGGTGGACACCACACCCGATCTCGCTTCACAGCTCAACAGTGCGGACGCAGCAACTCTTGACGGGGTCTGGTTTACGCATGAGCACGCCGATCACACCCACGGTATCGACGATCTGCGCCAGGTTGCGATCAATATGCGATCACGGGTCAGCGTGTGGGCAGAACGAAATACCGCTGACATGCTCATGTCCCGGTTCAGTTATTGCTTTGTCACGCCGCCGGGCTCGTCCTATCCACCGATCCTTGAGATGAACGGCATCGAACCCGAAACACCGGTTTCAACAACTGGTGCAGCCGGTGAGATAAACGCCATGCCGTTCGAGGTGAACCATGGTGACATAGATGCGCTCGGTTTCCGCACAGGTGGCGTTGCCTACACACCGGACCTCATCAAGGTGCCGGAACAGTCGCTGCAATACCTCGAAGATCTGGATGTCTGGATCGTTGACGCACTCAGGCGCACACCGCATCCAAGTCATTTCAGCCTCGATGATGCGCTTTCCTGGATTGAACGCATCAAGCCGAAACGCGCCATATTGACCAACATGCACATCGACATGGATTATAAGACCTTGTGCGACGAACTGCCGGCGAATGTCATACCGGCCTATGATGGAATGGTCGTGGAGATCGGCTGATGAATGCTCTTTTTCGAGCATATGCCAATTCCTGGAGGCAAGCAGGCGCCCCTGATCTGGCCGAACTGGTCAGCGCGATTGCTGCGCCTGAAAACATGTTATCTCCGGAAGACCAGGTGCCGGCCGCGCTTAAACCGGAATACGATCAGGCCGTAAACTCCCTGGTTGCATATCCTGAACTGAAGCAACAGCTATTGAATATCGGAAACCGACTGCCGTGGATGCAGGGCAGCATGAGAATGCCGGCTTCCTTTCAGGGCAGGTTTGCCTATGTCGAACTGGCCGGTCCACGAGGCATGATCGCAAACAGCGACGTCAGTTTCGGTTTCTACCTGCAACAGCGAGACACTGTTTACCCCAGCCACTGGCATGAGGCGGTTGAAGACTATCTGATCGTCAGCGGAACCGCGTTGTGGCAAATCGATGATGCAGGTTTCAACGCCCGGCAGCCAGGCACACACATCATGCATGCATCAAACCAGCCGCACGCCACGACCACACTGCAGGAGCGGTTGCTGGCCATGTGGTTCTGGCGAGGTGATATTCGAGACAGCACTTATCGTGTTGTGGGTGTGGATACATGATAGAATCTAATTGGTATTCTCACCCCTGAAGACCCGTCGTTACCTTGGACGGCGCGTACCCCATAGCTTTGCCGAAGGCTGCAGAAAATGCACTTTGACTCCGGTATCCGTGCAGCTTTGCGACAACGGACACCGGTGCACCCTGTGACAAGGCCTCAAGCGCGCTTTGAAAGCGCACACGTTGCCGCCATTGAACGAAGCTCATGCCCAGGTCGCGTTCAAACAGGCGCGCCAGCGTACGTTCAGATGCACCGGTGACATCAGACCAGCCATCCAGGGTCCGGCGGTCGGAAGGATCTGCAAGAAGCTCTGCGCATAATTTCTGCAACCTGGTATCCCGGGGCAGGGGCACATGCAGTGAGAGCGCTTGCGCCAAATTGAGTTCCTGTTCGATCAGTTGCGCAATGAGACTGCCGCGACTGTCGGGGCCATAGGCAACAGGCTCTTCCCCAAGGGCTAGGATCAGTTCCTTCAACAGACTTGATACCGCCACAACGTTCAAACCTTGCAGACGCGTCCGGACTGCAAACGGGTCGATGTACAAGGTGCGCATGTCAACGTTGCCATGGATGCTGACTGAATGAGGCAGCCCGGCAGGTATGTAGGCGGCACCGTCAGGCGGCACCATCCATGCGTCGTGCTGTGTTCTCAGTCTCATGACGCCGCTGGTTGCATACAGCAACTGATCCCGTTGGTGCTCATGCGGCGCAATGAAATGCCCATCGGCAAAGCTTTTTGCCAACACCACGATAGGTTGTTCCAGATCCTGATAATCGTCTGGATTGGTGCTGCGCGGGCTGGCGATAGTCACAGAAACGATCCTTTTCATAACAAGGTGGAGATTGGCGGTAATTCGACGAATTGTGGCATGACATCGAAAATCAGACAAACCTATTATGAACGCACAACCGGCAATACTGTCGGCGCCAATTAGGGTTTCACCGCCGTGACCAGAGATCGCTGTTACTTCCTGCTGTTGAACATAGGGCACTTTCTCGACCATTTGTTCACTCTGATATTTGCGACCGTTGCCGCACTGGCGCTACACCGGGAGTGGGGGGTCGGTTATGCCGATCTGCTCGTCTATGCGACGCCGGGCTTCATTGCCTTCGGTCTTTTCTCGCTTCCTGCCGGCTGGCTGGCCGACAAGTGGAGCAGGGACGGTATGATGGTTGTCTTCTTCATCGGTATCGGCCTGTCTTCAATTGCAACCAGTTTTGCTTCGACGCCGTTGCAGATCGGTTTCGGCCTGTTCGTGATCGGAATGTTTGCGGCAATCTATCATCCGGTCGGGCTCGCCATTGTCACTATGACATGGCGCAACACCGGCATGCGCATTGCGGCAAACGGGGTCTGGGGTAATCTGGGCGTGGCCTGTGCCGCCTTGATAACCGGTTACCTGATCGACAATGGCGGCTGGCGCATGGCCTTCATTTTACCTGGCGTGTTTTCAATTGTGACCGGCCTGGCATACTTTGCATTGCGCCATGATGCCATTCGAGCTGATAGACTGACAGTCCAGTCAGTCGGACATTTTTCAGCGGCGGCGCCGTCACCGGCCAACCGCACATTGCTGATGCGCGTCTCGGCAATCGTGTTCCTCACAACCGCGGTATCATCGATCATCTTCCAGTCAACGACCTTCGCACTGCCGAAGATTTTCGACGAGCGCCTGCAGGGCCTGGCCGGCAAGCTGGCGGCATGGACGGACATCATCGGTGCAACCGGTAAAAGCGACGTCGCGACAATGATTGGATCACTGGCGTTCATCGTGTTTGCGGCTGCGTCTATTGCCCAGCTCGTTGTCGGCAGCATGCTCGACCGCTACGGACCGCGGCTGGTGTTCATCACGGTGGCCGTGATGCAATTGGTATTCTTCCTGCTGATGCCCGGCCTTACGGACGGCATGGCATTAGCCGTGGCCATCGGCTTCATGCTGGGCGCATTCGGTCAGATACCCATTAACGACTACATGATCGGCAAGATGGCCAGCGGCCCATACCGGGCACGCATCTACGGTGTCAGATATGTCGTGGCGTTTTCCGTGCTGGCTGTATCATTGCCTTTGATTGCGTTTGTGTATGAACACTGGGGCTTCGATATGCTGTTCCGCATTCTGGCCGCGGCCGCGCTGGTAATCCTGTGCGCAGTGGCAGCACTGCCGCGCAAGCTGCCAACGCCACAGGCGACGACTGCAGCAGCGGAATAGGACTAATTCTGCCGGGCGCTGCAGGAACCGCCAGAAAACACGCATCATGCGACATCAATATATTCCATAATATATATTATGCGAATTACCGTAGTGCCGGAAAATGACGGTGTTAAACCCACCCTTCAACATGTGGTACGGAACTTATTGCATATTTATGGACGCCGGCGTTCAAACAAATGGAGCGCAACTTCACCTAGACACCACGGTCTGACTTGGAGTTTTCCAGTTCGACAAGTCCATTTCTCGAATGGAGCGTTTGCAGAACTTCACTTCGACGATCAATGATTGCCCACTGCGGTTGCCCTTTTTCTGTCATGAACGAAAGGCACCGAGTATCGTTAGACAATGAGATGTCGATTTCTGGCAGTCTTCCAAACAAGGACGCACCCGCGATTGTGTTGTCTTTCAGCAAGGCAAAACCACGCAGCCAATCGTTGTCTTCCGACCAGCTTCCACAAATGATGGACTTGCGCCCTTCAATTCGCCAGCTCCACTCAATCATAACGGTCACTTCGCCGTCTGGATTTGCCTCCCTGCCGTCTCTCTTTTTCATTGGCGTCAACTTGCCAAGTTCCAAGAAAAGCGCTGAACCATGTCCGGTCCAGACATGGCTGACAGGAAGACCGATCAGCCCCCTGGTGAAGTTCAAAAACAGTTCGGTGTTGGCCGCTCGCATCCCCTATAAGTAGCACGCCTCGATTAAAATACGTTTACTGACTTTCGGCTGGATTTACACACTTAGGCTCGGTAAGTTTCTTTTGTGTCACAGGAAATCGTAGCCTTCATTCACAGCCACAAGCTGCCAGATCGGGAAAAATGGCAAGCTGCAATTGACGCTTGCAAACTGCCATTGGATCTCGACCCGGAACTGGATCTCGCAACTCACACTGGGTTCTTGCCGTGTGACATGTCCGACCACGAAGCCGGATTCGAACTCTATAATGAAGAAGTCAGCGAGTTGTCCGGAATTCCTCAGCGCCTGGATATTGCCGACAGGGATCGGGCGATAATCTTCATGTGGAGCTCGGACGTTGCAGAACACGCGGCGGTGCTGGGTGCTGCCCTCGCCCTGTCTTCGTGCTGCGATGCTATCATCTATTGGTCGGATGAAGATCAGATCATGTCCAGCAGTGAGTTGAACAGCGAACTGACGCAGGTACTGCAAGAACTGGCGTAGCCTCGATCCAAGTGTAAGGCAGCCAGGCAGACATCAATTAACTGAACATCAAATTGATCCGGAACCGCAGGGCCACTCCGCCGCCCAGGGAAACATCCTGCTGGAAACGCTCGACGAGAAATCCCCCCGCCCGCTCAATAACGCGGATAGAGGCTTGATTGTCCGGATCAGTCGTGATTTCGATATGGCGAAGCCCTGTTTTACGAGCTTCCGGCAGCAAGGCAACAAGCGCAGCGCTTGCAATTCCTTGTCGGCGACGCCAGGGAACCACGCTATATCCGACATGGCCAGAGCAGTGAGACGGAAGCTCTTCCGTACCCGGCTTCCAACGCAGGCCAATGCTGCCACAAAACCCGTCTTGCCACATCCAGCGCCGGATGCCCGGAAGCCGTGGAACTCTGGATCCATCGGGCAAAATGACAGGTTCTCCCTTCGCGTGGCGATCATCTAATTCGTCGAGGAACCTGTCGGCGTTTCTTGAAATTGCATCGATCTGCTCTTGCGCTGCCTCGGGCCGCAAGTTGTCTGGCGACCAGCCACTCTCAAGCGCGTCAACATATGCTGGCAATTGTTTGCGTGTTGGCCTGATCAGTTCCATTGTCAAAAACTACGAGAGAAATCTCAAACATTTCAATGATTGAAACCTGTTTCGCACAACCGGTGGCGCTCACCCCCGGCTGGATCATTCATAACCGGGATCAAGTCTTGCCCAGACGCTTCTCCATGACAAAATTTGTAAGTGACACACTACCCAACTCCACAGACTGCTGCCGTACCACCAGCCAGCCCTGCCGTTTGAAAAAAGGTCGCGCCAGATAACTGGCCTCCGTGTCCAGTCTTGGTATGCCAAGGCCCCTTGCCTCAGCCTCAATTCTTTCATACAGCGCCCTGCCAACTCCCTTGCCGATCCAGTCCGGCGCGACAAATGCCAGGTCAATATGCCCGCCGGCGTCCAGCGTCATGAATCCAACAGGTTTTGCATTCACCTCGGCGACAAACGAATACTGGCGCTGCAGCCGTTGGCGCCATTCATCGGTGTCCGGCACTTTGTCCGCCCACGCCTTCCTCTGCCGTTCGTCATAATACCCGGCCGTGCCCAACCGGATCGCATCAAAGAATATCCGCGCGGTTGGTTGTACGTTATCATTCCTGAAACCCCTGATGTTTATGTCCATCTCTCCGGATCCCCCAATTCACCCAGCTGTCTGGAAGACACGGGCTCTATCAAATTGGAAGGGCGCGTTGCAACGCGCCCTCCTCTGTCCAGAACGCTCACCTGCTGAAATCAGCTGGGTGCCGCGCCTTGTGTTTGAGTGTAAACGGCATAGACCGACTGGCTCGCAACCATGAACAGACGGTTGCGCTTGGGTCCTCCGAAACACAAATTGCCGCAAATTTCCGGCAATCGGATACGACCGATCAGCTTGCCGTCCGGATCCCACACGGTCACACCGCTATAGCCGACATTACGACCGGCATTGCTGGAGATCCAGACATGACCGGAAACATCGCAGCGCACGCCGTCGGGACCGCACTTGATATCGTCGACCATGCAGTCGGTGAACAGCCTGTGGTTCGACACGCTGCCGTCATCTGCGACGTCCATAACGAACACATTGCCCTGGCCGCCCGGCCCGGTGTCACCCGGCCCTTTGCCGGTACTCGCCACATACAGCCGCTTGTAGTCGGGCGAAAAGCACAATCCGTTGGGGTCTGGCACCTGTTCCTCGGTGGCAACGACCGTGAGCGTGCCGTCCGGCGCCCGGCGATAGGTCTGGGTCGGCAACTCGCGCTTCCATTGGGTGCCAATGCCGGCAGGTTGTCCGAGTGTGGGGTTCAGCCTGCCGTCCGGATTGCTGGGCCCTCCGGCAACGTCTGGCGCGCCTTCATAGACCAGGCTGCCATATGGCGGATCGGTAAACCACACACTGCCATCGGGATGGGGAACCGCGTCATTGGGTGAATTCAAGCGCTTGCCGTCATATGAATCGGCGAGCACCGTGGCCGAGCCGTCGAGCTCGTAGCGGACAACGCGCCGCATCAGATGCTGGCAGGAAATCTGCCGCCCCTGGAAGTCAAACGTGTTACCGTTGCTGTTGTTCGACGGGCTTCGAAAAACGCTGACGTGCCCGTCATCCTCGATCCACCGCATCTGGCGGTTGTTGGGGATGTCACTCCAGACGAGATAGCGACCGACACTGTTCCAGGCGGGTCCTTCGGCCCACAGGGCCCCTGTCCATAACCGCTTGATTGCGCTGTTCGGTTGCGCCAGGCCATTGAACGACGGATCGACCGCAATCACATCCGGATCCCAGAAGTAGGTGGTTGGAGCGCCACCCGGCCCGAAATCCCGTGGCGGGTTGGTGACCGTGGTTGGCGGCGCAACCGGTCCCAGGTCCTGAGCCGTTGCTGTTTGGGCGCCGATGGTCACCGCGCCTGCACCCACACCGGCAGCGCCCATTGCCCCGAGAAACCGGCGCCGGTCCAGCTTGCGCCCCGACTCCAAACTCCTGGCTGCCGCTCCGGCCAAATCAATAGAGCCACGTTTTCCCACTTTTGACATGCTTCTTCCCTTCCTGGTCGAACACCTGTCCCACCTGTTACGCTCAGGTGGCGATGCCTGTTATGTGCCGTCCGTTCCGGTGCCGGTCGGGTGCGAAGCTCTGCCGCCGCGCCCCCGGTTACCCCCTCATTATCAATTGGATTGTGGCCCCCCAAAAAACGTCAAATTTGATTCAGAACCCGGTTCGCTGCCAGGTTGTCACTGGTATTCACAGTAAGGCCTGGTTCAGCGACGTTCAAGGTCGCGGCGCGCGAAGTGACTGGCTTGTCACACTCATTCCACCCGGCTCAACAGACCGCTGGCGACATCTTCAAACATCGCAATGCTATCCATCGTATTAGCCAGCAACATGGCGCCCTCAAGCGCGGCGATGATCTCAGGGGACTTGGGCTTGTCGGCTGCATCGGCCAGCGCCTCGTCCAGCCAGTCAATATTGGCCTGAAAGAACACCCGTACGGCGTCGGCAACCGGCGCCGGCAGCCCCCTCGCCTCGGCCCCCAGCATGGCGCACAGGCATATGGCATTTTCCTGCACCAGCGCATGTCGGAAAACCCCGATATATCCTGCAAGCCTGTCCTGCGGTGTCGTGGCATGCATCGCCAGATCAAGGGCTGCGAATACCTTGTCCGTGTAGGCTGCCACGACCGCCACTCCCAGATCTTCCTTGCGGGGAAAATGATAATGAACGCTTGCGCTCTTAACTCCCACGTCATTTGCGAGATCGCGGAAACTGACCGCTCCATAGCCGTCCGACCGCAATCTGGCTTCCGCCGCTTCCAGTATTCTGTCGTGCATGGACATGATCAGCTCCTGCATGTTTTCTATCTATCATTAGATAGGCTATTGACGTTCGTTTGCAAAGCATATACTGCATGTCTACCTACTGATAGGTAAACAAACAGGAGAACGAAATGAAGATCCATGATTTCCCCGGTTTCCCCAACCCGGCCCGTGTCCGGATTGCACTGGCAGAAAAAGGCCTGACCGACAAGGTGGAATTCATCCATGTCGATGTCCCTGCCGGAGAACACCAAAAGGAAGATTTCCGCAGCAAGAACCCGTCCGCCGCAGTGCCGGTTCTCGAACTGGAAGATGGCACCATGATCTCTGAATGCACCGCCATCACCGAGTATCTGGACAATCTGGACGGCACCCCTACCCTGACAGGATCCACACCCAAACAGCGCGCGGTCACCAGCATGATGCAGCGTCGCGCCGAGGCAGGCCTTCTCGATGCCGTAGCGGCCTATTTTCATCATGCGACACCCGGACTTGGTCCCGACATCGAGAAATCTCAGTGTGAGCCATGGGGCAAGTTGCAACACGATCGGGCCATTCACGGCATGCGCTACCTTGACAAGGTCCTGGCAAAGCAACCGTATATCGCCGGAGAAGATTTCTCGATAGCCGATATCACGGCATTTGCTGGACTGGCGTTCGCAGACTTTGCCAAGATTGACGTGCCGGCTGACTGTGCGAACCTGAAAGCCTGGCACCAGAAGGTTGCACAACGTCCGAGCATCACCGGCTAATCCCGGAACAAATGAAAGAGCAAATCCAATGCAACTCAACGCAGATTTTTCCAAACGCGCCGCGGTTCATGGCGAACAGACCGAGTGGGTCAAATCCCCCATGCCCGGCGTCGACAGGCGTATGCTGGACCGGCTCGGCGAGGAGGTGGCGAGAGCCACCACCATCGTTCGCTATGCCCCGGGCAGCAAATTCTCTTCGCATGTTCATACCGGCGGAGAGGAATTCATGGTGCTCGAGGGTGTATTTCAGGACGAGCACGGTGATTTTCCGGCCGGCAGCTATATTCGAAATCCACCAGAATCAAGCCACACACCCGGCTCGGAACCCGGTTGCACCATCATGGTGAAGCTGTGGCAGTTCGACATGGCTGATCGCACCCACGTACGCATTGACACCAACAAGATGCGTGCCCTGCCGGCAGCCGGTCGCCCCGGCGTTTCCGTCATGCCGCTGTTTCATGACAGCCGCGAAGACGTCAGGATGGAGATCTGGGAGGCAGGCACCACTTTGGAACTTGATGTCCCTCACGGCATTGAGGTTTTTGTCATTGACGGCAGTTTCGTGGAAAACAGTGAAACCTTCCGGCCTCAGTCATGGCTCCGGCTGCCATGCGGTGATACCTTGCGCGCAACAGCAGGCAAGGATGGATGTAAGGTATGGATCAAGGCAGACCACCTCAGGGAAACACCGAAACCGCCGGCGACCTGACCACGGCGGGCCCCGAAACCCTGCCCCGGCGGGAAATGACAACCCTCCTTGCAATCATGCAGGCGCTGCGGACGCCTGAGACAGGGTGCCCGTGGGACCTGCAGCAGGACTTCGCTTCCATAGCTCCCTACACCCTGGAAGAAGCCTATGAGGTGCTCGACGCCATCGAGCGAGGTGAAATGGATGACCTGCGCGATGAACTGGGCGATCTGCTGCTTCAGGTCGTCTATCACGCCCAGATGGCGCAGGAGGCAGATCACTTTCAGTTTGCCGATGTGGTTGAGGCGATCACGACGAAGATGGTCCGACGCCATCCGCACGTGTTTGGTGATCCGCAGGCCCGCGCCGCAGGTGTCGAAAAGGGTTTTTGGGAACGCGCCAAGGATGCCGAACGCGAAGGCACGGAAAAACAACGCAAACGGGTGCTTGATGATATACCTGCCGCCCTGCCCGCCCTGACCCGCGCCCTGAAACTGCAAAAGCGCGCCGCACGGGTCGGTTTTGACTGGCCCGATGTTTCAATGGTCCTCGACAAGATTGTCGAAGAGGCGCAGGAACTCACAGAGGCCCGTGACACGCTGACAGTCGATGAACAGACCGAGGAATTCGGTGACATGCTGTTCGTCATGGTCAATCTGGGCCGTCATCTGGGCCTCGACGCCGAGGACGCCCTGCGCAAGGCCAACACAAAGTTCACACGTCGCTTCAGTTACATCGAAGACAAATTGAAAGCCATGGGAAGTTCCGTTGACGAAGCCGATCTCGAGGAGATGGACACAATCTGGAACGAAATCCGAAAAAACGACACCCGCCCAGCCTGACGGCAGCGCTCACTCGGCCGCCGAAGCCGGGCTGAGCCGCTCCCCAAGCCGCTTTTGAGCAGCACCTGCCTGCCGGTCGTCAAACCGTGCCGTGATGGTGATCCGCCCGTCTTCATGATCCTGCCGCGACAGAACTTCGGAATGCTCGTAGATCCACGCCAGTTCCGCCCCCTCACCCGTCGCCAGCGCGACGTCCAGAACCGGATTATGGTGGGTAAGTTTCTCTTCCAGTGTTTCCAGCATTGCCGGAACGCCTTCGCCGGTCAGCGCCGAGACCATGAGCACGTTGTCTTTGCGGGCAGATTCTTCCTTGAGCGTCTGTGCATGTTCGTCATCCACCAAATCGATCTTGTTCCATACCTCGACAACGGCGGACAGGCGTTCGTCACTGACCCCGAGATCACGCAGCACCGACAAGACATCACCGGCCTGCTCTTCCGTTTCGGAATGCGCAATATCACGGACATGCAGGATGATGTCAGCTTCCAGCACTTCTTCCAGCGTTGCCCGGAACGCAGCGACAAGCATGGTCGGCAGATCGGAGATGAAGCCGACGGTGTCTGAAAGTATGACCTTGCGCCCTCTCGGCAGTTCGATCTGGCGCATTGTCGGATCGAGCGTTGCAAACAGCAGGTCCTTTGCCATAACGCCCGCATCGGTCAACCGGTTGAACAGGGTCGACTTGCCGGCATTGGTATATCCGACGAGGGCCACGACCGGATATGGCACCTTTGCACGGCTCTGGCGATGCAGCGTTCTGGTACGGATAACCTGATCGAGCTGTTTCTTAAGACGCGTAATACGGTCCTGAATGATGCGCCGGTCGGCCTCGAGCTGGCTTTCACCGGGCCCGCCCATGAACCCGTGTCCGCCACGCTGGCGTTCCAGGTGGGTCCATGACCGCACCAGCCGGCTCTTCTGGTAATCCAGATGCGCCAGTTCGACCTGCAGTGTCCCTTCCCGCGTACTGGCCCGTCGACCGAAGATTTCAAGGATCAGCCCCGTGCGATCGACCACCTTGACCTTCCAGGCGCGTTCAAGATTGCGTTGCTGACCGGGCGACAGCTGAACATTGAGAACGGCCAGATCGGCTTCGGATTCTTCTATCTGGCGGCCGAGTTGCTTGACCTTGCCTGAGCCGAAAAACGAAGCCGGGTTCAAACTGGGCACCGGCACCACGACGGCTTCAGCTATCTCAAGTTCGATGGCCAGCGTCAGGCCCACGGCCTCTTCCAGCTTGTCGTCAGCATCACGCCAGCCGGAAGCAACCTGCCTGCTCTTCACATCAGGATGAATAACGAAAGCCCGTGTGACCACGGGTCCTTCAATCTGAAAGTCGACGCCACCGCCGTTATGAGTATTCATGTGCCAGAGTTACTTTTGCTGTCAGCGAACACGGCATCATCACTGCCGGATTCATCTTGTGCAACTATGTTCAATCAGCCCGTCGACTATTCGCTGTCGTCGTCATAGAGCGAAATTTGCTGACCGGGCATGATGGTCGAAATGGCGTGCTTATACACCAGCTGGGACATTCCGTCACGACGCAACAGCACACAGAAATTATCGAACCATGTAATAACGCCCTGGAGTTTTACACCATTTACCAGAAACACTGTGACGGACACTTTGTTGCGCCGCACTGTGTTCAGAAACGTGTCCTGCAGATTCTGTTGTTTTTCTTGCGCCATTTTGGTCTCTCTTTTTATTTTTCTGGGCGCTTTAGCATTCCCGACGGAATTCTATTTACCGGCCCCGGAACTTGCCAACCGACCTAGTTACTATAAAGACTGGACACAGCATGCACCAGCGCCAATTATTGTCAGGCAAAAATGCCAACCGGCCATTATGTGAGCGGCAGCAAAAGACAGTTACAACATGTTGATAATATGTCGGATTTCAAACCTGGCCAGACCAGAAACATGGGTGGGAACAGGGTTTAGAAGTATTCAATACTGACACGGAACAGGTGCTGAATCTCCTCGATCTTGTCGCGCAACGCGAACATGACCACTCTGTCCTTCGGTCGGATTTCCGTATCTCCGGTTGGGATTATCACCTGATCGTCGCGAACGACCGCGCCAATCCTGATACCCTCCGGCAAATCCGCCTCGCGTAACGGTTTACCGATCATGGGGGATGTTTCCAGCGCCTCGGCCTCGACCACCTCGCCGTCGCCGGCTTCAACCCCGTGAACCCCCCTGATGCGCCCGCGCCGGACATGCTGCAGCACGCTGGAAACCGTGACGGAGCGCGGGTCGATATAGGCATCGATACCCAGTGGCGAGATTAACGGACGGGCATCAAGGTTGGACACAAGACAGGCGGTTGAGCCGGCGCCGTGCTGCTTGGCCAGCATTGCCGACAACACATTCACCTTGTCGTCGTTGGTAAGTGCAATATAGGTTTCGGTACGCCCGATTTCGGCCTCCTGCAGCAGATTGGCGTCAAGTGCACTTCCGCTCAGAACGACCACATTGGTCAGTCGGTTGGCAACATCTTCAGCCCGCTCAAGGTTCGCCTCGATAATCGTAACCTTGATAGTGGAGTCACGTTCTTCAAGCTTGCGCGCGACATACATTCCGATGGTGCCGCCGCCGCCAATCAACACCCGGTTTGCCGGCCGTTCTTCATGGCCGAACAGGGCAAGTGTCCGCGCTGCCTGTGCCTGATCAGTCACCACATAGACCCGGTCGCCCGGCAACATCTGATCGTCCGACTTCGGGACAAACAGCGTCTGATCGCGAACAATGCCGCATACCACCGCCTTCAGATCCGGAAACAACCCGGTCAACTGGGAAAGTGAGGTGTTGACGACCGGACAGTCGTCTTCAAGCTTTATCCCGAGTGTCAGCACCTTTTCATCGGCAAAGTAGATCGCCTCAAATGCACCCGGCAATGCAAGCCTGCGCAGAACCATCTCACCGACGGCAACTTCCGGCGATATGACCACATCGATTGCCGTGTTGTCCCGGGTAAACAGGCTGGAGTACTGCGGCAGCAGATAGGACTGGTCCCTGACCCGCGCCACCCGGGTCGGGATGTTGAAAAGCGCCTTGGCAACTTCGCACGCCATCATGTTGACCTCATCAACGAAGGTCACCGCAATGATCATGTCCGCTTCGCCGGCGCCGGCGTCATTGAGGACATCAGGATGCGCTCCGTGTCCGACAATACCCTGCACGTCGGTGCTGCCGGAGATTGCTTCCACAAGCTCGGCGGAAATGTCGATAACCGTCACGTCATGGTTTTCAACAGCAAGACGCTCGGCAATGCCTCTGCCGACCTGTCCGGCACCACAAATGATGATCTTCATTCAGATTCTCGAATCGCTCTGCTGCAGGAAATGTAACCTGATTTCATGGGGACATTGGGCCAACACGCTCACAAAAACAAGTCAGCCCCCGAACCACGGCAAGCTCAGGTAAGGGCTGTCATTACCGTGTTCAACCCCCTGCTGCCGATTGCGCCGGTTCGCCGTCATCACGTTCGCTTACCGTTATATCAAGCGCTCTCATCTTCCGGTGAAGAGCAGATCGCTCCATGCCCACAAAGGCCGCCGTTTTGGAAATATTGCCACCGAAACGGCTGAGTTGGGCCCTGATGTATTCTGTTTCGAACGTATCTCGCGCGTCTTTCAATGGCAGCGACATGAGGTTTTCAATGCCGTTTCCGCTGCCGTTGCCACTGCTGGTGCCGGTCAGATCAGCCGGCAGCAGGGCTGCGGTGATCGGCTCGTCGGCCTCCCCGGCTGACATGATAAGCAGGCGCTCAACAGAGTTCTTCAATTGCCGCACATTACCGTTCCAGTCCATGGTCTGGATAACCGCAAGTGCATCATCTGCAAATGTTCTGAGCGGTTTGCTCGACTGGCTGGAGTACAGGGAACAGAAATGCTGGACCAGTTCCGGAATGTCTTCGCGATGTTCATGCAGTGACGGGAGTTGAATCGGTACAACTGCCAGCCTGTGTAACAGGTCTTCCCTGAACGCCTCGGCCTTGACCAGAGCATTCAGGTCTTTCGAACTGGAACTGACGATACGAACATCAACCTTGACCTGCTTGGCGCCACCAACCCGGTTGAATGTCTGATCGACGAGAACCCGCAAGACCTTGCCCTGGGTCTCCATTGGCATATCTGCAACCTCGTCGAGATAAAGCGTACCGCCGTGCGCGGCCTCGAGTCTGCCGACCCTGGTCGGATTGCCGTCCTTGTCCTCCACGCCGAACAACTCTTCCTCCATTCGCTCAGGAAGCATTGTGGCAGCCGGCAGCACGACAAAAGGTGCCTCGGCGCGCGTCGACCAGCTATGAATACTGCGGGCTGCAAGTTCCTTTCCTGAACCCATCGGGCCAAACAGCATGATGCGGCCATTGCTGGGTGCGGCACGTTTCAGCACAAGCGTCAGATCGCGAATGACATTGGAAGACCCGATCAGGTCGGAGCTCTCTCCGCTTTGGCTGCGCAACTCTTCGTTCTCGCGCTTCAGGCGGGAGTTTTCCAGTGCTCTGCCTACGACATGGATCAATCGATCTGCCTTGAACGGTTTTTCGATATACTCATAGGCGCCGCGCTTAATGGCGGAAACAGCAGTCTCGATGTTGCCGTGGCCTGAAATGATCACCACGGGCAGGTCTTTATGGACTTTCTTGATCTCGATCAGCAGGTCGAGCCCGTCAAGGCGAGAGCCCTGCAGCCAGATGTCAAGTATAACCATTGCCGGGCGCCGTTCCGAAATCGCAGCAAGAGCAGCGTCACTGTCACCGGCCAGACGTGATTCATATCCTTCATCTTCCAGAATACCGCCAATCAATTCACGTATATCTTCTTCGTCATCGATTATCAGTAGATCAACCGCCATTTTCAGGCCCTTTCCGCAAGGTGATCGCTGGGTTTCCCATCCGCACTATGGTCTGTATGGCCGCTGCCGCTGGTGTCTTCTTCCGGGGCTCGTTTGAACTCCAGACTCACACACGCGCCGCGTCCGTTATGAAAATTCTCCGGGGCATCGCTCAAGGTCAGCCGACCTGAGTGCTCTTCCATGATCCGCGTCACGATTGCCAGGCCAAGACCAGTTCCCTTTTCACGGGTGGTCATGTACGGCTCTGTCAGTCGGGACCGGTTTTCGTCCGGCAATCCAATTCCGTTGTCGGCAACCGAAACGATTACTTTCGTCGCGATCTGCTCTATCGAAACCCGGATTTCACCCGGCACGGAGGGGTCTGCCAGCAGGCGTGTCTCGATAGACTCCCTGGCATTTTTGACCAGGTTGGTCATTGCCTGGTCTACCAGCCGCCTGTCCAGCGGCAATATGACCGCCTCATCTGGAAAACTGGTTTCAAACCTGATCGTCTCATCACTGGCTTTTTGCAGCACCAGCGCCTCGCGAACCAGACTGGTCAGGTTGTTTGGTTCCAGCTGCGCACTCGGCATTCGTGCAAATGACGAAAATTCATCCACCATCCGACCGATATCTCCAACCTGACGGACGATGGTATCGGTACACTGGTCAAATACTTTCCGGTCTCCGGTTATCTGGTCACCGTATTTTCTCCGCAACCGCTCAGCAGACAACTGGATCGGCGTAAGCGGGTTCTTGATCTCATGTGCGATGCGCCGCGCAATATCTGCCCACGCCGAATTCCTCTGCGCTGACACCAACTCCGTGGTGTCATCAAACGTCACGACGTACCCGTCGGTGCCTTCCTCTCCGCGCTCGGTGGTAACGCCTGTCATGAAGGTGCGTTCCTGATCACCAACGCGCCGGGTTATGGTGCCGTCGGCATACCCGTCAAACCGTCCCTTCGCTTTCGAAAAAATCGATCTGATTTCGGGAAGCACGTCGAGTACGGCCTTGTCGGTGACATCACTTTGCTGCAGATCCAGCAATTCGAGAGCCGACTTGTTGCACAAGGTCACGGTACCGTTTTCGTCCAGTCCGAATACTCCGGCGCTTACCCCGCCCAGAACAGCCTCGGTGAACCTGCGGCGTTCATCCAGTTCTGCATTGGTGGTCGTAAGCTCATCACGCTGCGACTGCAACCGATCGGTCATCTGGTTGAATGTCACACCCAGTGTCGCCATGTCGCCGGTTGCATTTTCGATCGAAACCTTGGTGTCGAGTTCACCGGCACTGACCTGTCGGGCAGCCGACACCAGCGACACAATCGGCTGGACCAGCCTGTTAGAAAACAACAGTCCCAGCCATATGGCCGACAGCAGAAAGATAAACGCAATGCCGGCATACAATGCGGCAAAATTCAATTGCAGGGACCTGCGCTGGGCAATCAGATTGTCAAACTCGGTTCGCTGGGTTCTCGCCTTTGCAAGCTGTTTGATGACTTCCGGGTTCACGAGCCGGTAGAGATACAGATAGTACCCGTCCACTTTCTCCAGCCTGACCAGCGCCCGGATAACATTGCCGCCATCTTCCGGTTCACGTACCACCATCTCGCCGGTCGTAGCCTGTGCGATGTCTTCGGGAGGCGGCGGACGAAACTTGACCAGCTTGTTCGCAGTAGCAGATACCGCAACCTCTTTGGTGGTCGGGTTCATCACAAACAGGCCGGAAAGTCCGCGAACCGACCCGAAGGTCGCCACCCTGCGTATCAACTTGTCCCGGTTGAGCGTGAATTCTTCCGACCTCTGGTTGATTTCATTTGCAATGAACGCGGCATCACTGCGCGCAACCTCCAGGTTCTCGCGAATATATGCTTCGGCAACTGCTTCTGCGGAATCAACGATCGACTGGGTCTGACCCGAAAGCCAGATATCCAGCCCCCTGTTCAATGTCACGGTCGCAAAGGCAGCAACAATTATGGCCGGCAACACGGCAAACAGCGACAGCAGCGCAACGATACGAATATGAAGCCCGGATCCCGGTACTCGCCTTAATCTTGCACGTGTCAGCTTTGCCAGTTGCCAGGCAATCAGGCCGGCCATCAGTGTCAACAAAATGCCATTGGCGAACAGCAGCAGACGGGCATTGTCCGGCTGCGGCTCCAGATGGGTCAGTCCGGTAAGATAAAGATAAGTTCCCAGCCCGCACACGACAGTCAGGCTTGCCAGGCACATGCCGGCCCAGTTCAGCCATTTGTTGTTGAGAAACGACTCCGCAGCCTGATACTGCAGAGGATCAGATGATTGCGGGCTGGATATGTCCGACATCACAGTCATGGAGCGCTGGACCCGATTTCAAGGCAAAAACTGCACCCCCGTGCGGTGTTGCAAAAACGCAACACTAATGTGGCAAATATGTGACACCACCCCGGCGGGTTTCCGAATTGCGGATAAACCAGCACAAATTGCCGTGATCCACTGTTCCACTAATCGGGGTGAGCGGGCTACAAGCAGTAAAGATCGGCAAAACAGATACTTAGATTAAATTTCTGATTCTGTTCAAACCGGAATGCTCAGCACTCAGTGCCTGCTGCCAGGCGTCTTGACCACGCTGAGTCCAAGTTCCTTGATTCGGGTTCTGAGTGTATTGCGGTTTATCCCGAGCAGGTTGGCCGCCTTTATCTGATTACCTCCGGTAGATGCAAGGGTGGCGTTGATAAGCGGCACTTCGACCTGCTGGATGACGCGGTGATATAGGCCGTCCGGGGGCAGATTGGGCTGGAAACCGGCAAAATACTGAACCAGGTGGTTTTCCACGAACTCGGACAAAGAGTTGTACGAACCCGGGTCCTTGTCGATGCCCGGCGAAATTTGCATGGCGAACTCCTGCTCCACCGTGGCAGCTGAAATTTCGTCGCCTACATGGACGGCGCAAAGCCGGCTTACAAAGTTCTCCAGTTCGCGAATGTTTCCCGGCCAGCGGGCCCGGCGCAAGGCATCTATGGCACCGGCGGAAAAGGACTTGAACGGCAGGCCCTGTTGCTCGTTTCGGCGCAGAAAATGATTCACCAGGTCCGGTATGTCGTCGGTTCGCTCCCGCAATGGCGGAAGCCTCAACGGAACAACATTGAGCCGGAAAAACAAATCCTCGCGAAACATGCCCTGGGCGATCAGGTGATTGAGGTCGCGGTGGGTTGCCGCAACAATCCTGACATCGGTCTTGATCGGCCTGACGCCGCCCACGGAAGTGTATTCACCTTCCTGCAGCACGCGCAGCAATCGTGTCTGCGCCTCCATCGGCATGTCGCCTATTTCATCCAGGAACAACGTGCCGCCATGGGCTTGCTCAAACCGGCCCAGATATCTGGAAACCGCACCGGTGAAAGCACCTTTCTCGTGCCCGAACAATTCAGACTCGATCAGTTCCCTTGGAATTGCGGCCATGTTCATGGCGACAAACGGCGCTGCCTTGCGGCGCGAGAAATCATGCAACGCTCGCGCAACCAGTTCCTTGCCGGTACCGCTTTCGCCCTGGATCATCACGGTAAGGTCAGTTTGTGTCATGCGGGCGACGACGCGATAGATGTCCTGCATGGCGGTGGACCGGCCGACAATCGGCAGGGCATCACTGTCTTCTGCAGCAGGACGTTTCTGGACGGGATGATCGGCCTTTCGGGAGTCTTCCAACGCCTGACCGACAGTTGTGACCAGCGCATTCAGGTCGAACGGTTTCGGCAGGTAGTCATAGGCTCCGCGTTCACTTGCCGTAATAGCCGTCATGATGGTGTTGCGCGCACTCATCACGATAACCGGCAGGCGTGGACGTTTGGCCCTGATCCTCGGCAGCACGTCAAACCCGCTTTCATCAGGCAGCACCACATCGGTCAGAACCACATCACCCTGCCCCTCGCTGACCCAGCGCCACAACGAGGCGGCATTGCTTGCCGCGCGCACATCGTATCCTGCCCGCGTCAGGGCCTGGGTAACGACGGTTCGGATTGCCGCATCATCGTCGGCTACCAGTACAGTTCCGGGCGTCATTGACAAATTCCTTTCGAAGCCATCGAAGCGGCGGTGTTTCTGAAATTCTTCGTGAAAATACGGATCATCGTCATTCCGCATCGCTCTTTGACACCGGCAGCAGCACCTTGAAGACCGTACCGTCATCGTTGGTTGAGGCATCGACGATGCCACCATGATCGCGCACCAGCTTTGCAACCAGTGCCAGGCCCAGTCCGCGTCCGCTGTCCTTGGAAGTCACGAACGGGTCAAACAGGTGCTGGGCAACATCTTCCGAGATCCCCGATCCATTGTCATGAACAGCAATTTCGAGCGGCAGCGATACCGACCTCTCACTCCCGGAAATCTGCATTCGTATTCCCGGTTTGTACGAAGTGGACAGTGTGATTTTTCCGGCAGTGCCAGCTTTGTCAACGGCCTCTGAAGCGTTCTTGACCAGGTTGAGGAACACCTGAACAAGCTGATCCCGATTGCCGCTGACATGCGGCAACGACGGATCATAAGCCTCGACAAGGTCAATGTGGGAAGCAAATCCGCTGGCCGCCAGTTTGCGCACATGCTCTAGAACGGTGTGTACGTTCAGGGGCTCCATCACCGGTGACCGCTCGTCCGAAAACACCTCCATCTGATCGACTAGTTCGCGAATTCGATCCGTTTCGCTGCATATGAGCTGGGTCAGTTCCCGGTCTTCAGGCGGCGCATTTGTTTCCAGCAATTGCGCAGCGCCGCGGATGCCGGACAACGGGTTCTTGATCTCATGGGCCAGCATCGAAGCCATGCCGGACACCGACCGTGCCGCCTGCAGGTTGTTGAGTTGCCGGTCGAACGCCAGGGCGACGGATCGCTGCAGAATGACCAGTATGATGCTGCCTGGATTTTCAGGTATGACGCCGGCCTGAATATCGACCACGCGTCCGCCGCCGGTTCGCGGCGTTCCCAGTTTCACACCATACTCCGACAGTGTGGTGCCGGTGGCCCTCAGCCTTGTCGTTGCTGCGTAAAGCGGGCTTGAAAACGGCACGATGTCGTCAAGGCCCATGCGTTTCAGCATGGGCTGGCTGACGGAGAAAAACTCTTCGGCCGCAGCATTGGCGGCAACGATCCTGTCATCCGCCGAGATCACCACGACGGGTGTTGGCAGGGATTGCAGCATAACGTTTGCCGAGAACATGTTTTGTTCATGGGTATTCATGCCGCAGCCACTCTTTCCGCAGCCGAACAGATCTGGTCTCGCAATTCGTTCAATCCTGATTTGACCGCACCGGCATGTTCCAGTTTCAGCAACCTGGCACGCCATCTTGTCGTTTCGGCCTGGTCGTACAGCCCCTTGTCCCGCCAGCGCTCAAGCGCCCAGCCAATATGCTTGCGCGCGATGCGTACCCCGTTCGGCTCGCCGTAATGTCCGATAATCCCGTCATAGTGGTCGGCAATTATGGCGGCCTGCTCCGCGATCTCAGGTTCGTCAATGCCACAACCGGGATCGAGTTTGTTGGCCAGCACCCCTGGCCACCATGGCCGTCCATAAGCACCCCTGCCGATCATAACCCCGTCTGCACCTGACGCATCCAGCATGGCGTGAACATCGTCAATGCTGGCGCCATCGCCATTCGCTATCAGCGGAATTGTAATCGCCTGTCTGACAGACCGGATAGCTTTCCAGTCCGCCCTGCCTTTGTAGAACTGGTTGCGGGTGCGTCCGTGCACCGTGACCATAGCCACCCCAAGCAGTTCGGCACGTCGCGCAAGCTCCGGTGCATTCAAGCAGTCGAAATCCCAGCCCAGCCGCATTTTAAGGGTGACCGGTACACTGCTTGCCCGAACCGTTGCAGCGATCAGGCTGCAGGCGTGATCAAGATCACGCATCAGGGCCGACCCGGACAATTTGCCTGCCACTTCACGCGCCGGGCACCCCATGTTTATGTCAATGATGTCCGCGCCGATTTTTTGTGCCAGCTCAGCGCCCCTCGCCATCCACTCAGGTTCGCGACCGGCCAGTTGCAGGACAAACGGGGAAACCCGCCCTGCTCCGGTCGCCCGGCGCACCATGTCCGGCCGCGCCTCCACAAGCGCGTTGCTGGCAACCATTTCCGATACGACAAGGCCGGCGCCGTATTTATGGGCCAGGACCCGGAACGGTTCATCGGTTACACCGGACATGGGAGCCAGGAAGACGCGATTGCGTATCTTGTGCGCTCCAATAACAATGCCCATAAATTAGACGCTCTGCTTTTTCGGTTAAATTTCAGGCACATTACCATCTGACTGCGACATTGCAATTACTATGTTTGTCGCGCACGCAGCTTGCCCTGCAGGCAACTGGCCTGTTAGTGGTTCACCAGCACATCAGACTTCCAACCGGAATATCATCATCATGGCCACGGCCGTTATTATCGTTGCAGCAGGTGCCGGCTTGCGTGTCGGCGGTGAACACCCGAAGCAATATCAGAAAATCGGCGGTGAAGCCGTGCTGCGTCATACAGTACGCGCTTTCCAGCAACATGGGGATGTAGATCACATCCATGTTGTTATCGGAGACAATCACGACCAGCTCTACAGGGCTGCTGTAGCCGGCATGGAGCTGCCTGACCCGATCCCGGGCGGAACGACCAGACAGGCATCAGTGTTCAACGGACTGAAGGCTATAATACCACTTGACCCGGAAAACGTGCTGATACACGACGCAGCCAGGCCGTTTGTCGACGCAGCCACCATTTCGTCGGTCATTGCGAAACTATCAGAGTTTCCCGGCTGCATTCCGGCCATTGCGGTCGCAGATACACTGAAACGCGAATCCGATGGCGTCATCATGGAAACAGTTGATCGCACCGGCCTGTGGGGTGCGCAGACGCCCCAGGCATTTCGCTTCAAGGACATTTTCGAGGCCCATGTTTCGGCAGCCGCAAGCGACCGGAATGACTTCACCGATGATGCCTCGATTGCCGAATGGGCCGGGCTCAATGTCGCAATTGTTCCGGGAAAGCCGGAGAACAACAAGATCACGACCAGCGCGGACCTGTCGGATGCAGAAACCCGGCTGAATACAGGAAAATCAAAAATGTTGAGTGATGTACGAGTGGGTCACGGCTATGATGTCCACGCTTTTGAAGACGGAGACCATGTAATCCTGTGCGGTCTGAAAATCCCTCACGGTCGCAAGCTGAAGGGACATTCCGACGCTGATGTCGGCTTGCATACTTTGACAGATGCCATTCTCGGCGCCTTGTGCGAAGGCGACATTGGCAAGCACTTTCCCCCCAGCGAAGAAAAGTGGAAAGGTGCTGCATCGGACATTTTTCTCAAACA
This sequence comes from uncultured Anderseniella sp., assembly GCA_947488295.1. GTDB lineage: Bacteria > Pseudomonadota > Alphaproteobacteria > Rhizobiales > Aestuariivirgaceae > Anderseniella. The sequence goes on along the minus strand of CANKYU010000005.1, from coordinate 247,215 downwards.
TGCCGCGAAGCTGGTTGCAGACAGGGGCGGTATCATTTCGCACGTTGACTTGACACTTATCTGTCAGGCCCCGAAAATTCGTCCGCATGTCGATGCCATGCGCAAGAGTGTGGCTGAAATTATCGGCGTTGGCGTGGACCGGGTTTCGGTCAAGGCCACCACAACCGAGTGGCTCGGGTTCACCGGCCGTGAAGAAGGCATCGCGGCCGCTGCAACCGCCACTATCCGTTTGCCGGAGTAAGCAGGTGTTTGATCGTCAGCTGATCATTGAAGCAAAAGACACGCTCGACATGCTGCGCGACGGCGGACTGATGCTGGCAACCGCGGAAAGCTGTACCGGCGGGCTGATCGCCGGCCTTCTGACCAGCATTGCAGGCTCTTCCGGCATGATCGACCGGGGGTTTGTCACCTACTCCAACGAGGCAAAGTCAGAAATGCTCGATGTGCCCATGGCACTGATTGAGCAACATGGCGCCGTGTCGGAACAGGTGGCCCGTGAAATGGCCGAAGGTGCATTGAAAAACTCGCGCGCCAATGTCGCTGTTTCCGTGACCGGTGTCGCCGGCCCCGGTGGCGGGACTGAGCAAAAACCAGTTGGCCTGGTTCATTTCGGCTGCGCCCGCCACGAATTGGGAACTCATCATGTCCGCATGACTTATGGCGACATCGGCCGCAACGAAGTACGCCACGCCGCGATCGGAACAGCACTGGCCATGATACGCCAGTCCGTAGGCCAGGGCGGCGGCATGTTGGCCTGACCAGGCCGTTGATCAGGTAAATCCCTTCAGGCAGGCGGCGGTTTCCTCTACCAGGCGGCCCACTGTCTCTGCCGTCGTTGCTTCGCGGTTCAGGCCGACGGCCTGTCCGGACCACAGGGCCACAGCATCAGGTTTGCCATTCTCAGCTGACGTTTTGCGCAAAGGGCCGGTCATGGCATTCACAAGCGGAAAGTCCGGCCAGTCGCGCACCTCGTCCATTGCGCTGGCATAGTCATTGACGACCGTGCGGGCACTGCGTCCGGAAAACGCCTTCGACAGCATGGTGTCGTCTCCCGACGCACCCAGCAATTGTGCCTTGTGTACAGGTGCGACCATACTCTCTGGCGTTGTCAGGAAGGCAGTTCCGATCTGCACCCCGGCCGCGCCCAGCATCAGCGCCGCCGCAATGCCGCGTCCGTCGGCAATGCCACCCGCGGCAATCACCGGCACATCAACCGCATCCGCCATCCGTGGCACCAGCGCCATTGTGCCGGCCACATTCGATGCGCCGCGCGGCAGGAACCAACCGGAATGACCACCCGCTTCATAACCCTGTGCAATGACGGCATCGACACCACGGTCTGCGAGCCAAATCGCTTCAGCAACAGACGTGGCAGATGACAGAACAACAATACCTGCCTGCCTGACCCGTTCAACAAGAGCTGGATCGGGCAGACCAAAGTGAAAGCTGATCACCTTGGGTGATACCTCAAGCACAGCATCACATATCGCATCATTGAAAGGAAAATGACCTTCTATCGCGTCGGGTACATCTCCGGCCGCCATCTTGTCATACCACGGCGCCAGACTCACACGTGCAACACTCGCCTTGTCTTCATCCATCTCAGGCGATGCATGCACGAAAAAATTCAGATTGATGGACCGGTTGGTAAGCGTCTTGGTCTGTTTTGCTTCCTGTCTGATCCGCTCGGGCCCAAACATGGCGCAACCAAGCGATCCCAGCGCCCCGGCATTGGCCGCCGCTGCTGCCATTTCCGGCGTTGTAGCCCCGGCCATAGGTGCCTGAATGATGGGATGCTCGATCCCCAACAAGTCACAAAGCCGTTTGTCCCGCCACATCGAATCTCTCCAAGGTTCTGGAAATTGTGCCCTAGCACACCTATCTAAGACTCAGTTGAAAATCTACGGGGGTACCTGGTTATGCGACTGATACTTAACATTCTCTGGCTGTTGTTTGGCGGCATCTGGTCCGCGATCGCCTGGTTCCTGGTTGGAATCCTGGCGGCGATTACCATTGTCGGCCTGCCATGGGCACGGTCATGCTTCATGCTGGCCAACTATACATTATGGCCGTTTGGACGCGATGTGATTGCGCGTGACGAACTCTATGGCCGTGAAGACATCGGAACCGGTGCGCTGGGCCTGTTCGGCAATGTGTTGTGGTTCATACTGGCCGGATGGTGGCTGGCAATCATGCACCTGACATTTGCGGTTGCGAATGCCATCACGATTATCCGCATTCCATTTGCCTGGGCGCACGTAAAACTGGCCGGCGCTTCCCTGTTCCCTGTGGGCAAGACCGTGCAGGATCTGGAAGTTGTTGACGAGGCTTTGCGCAACACGGCCCGCAGCCGCGTCGAACAGATGCGCAGCTGATACCGGCAGGCAGAAAGATGAGAAAATGGCCGCAGAAACACTCTGCGGCCATGTTGAATTACAGCTAGTCCAGTTCAGGAATACGCAGCACCTGGCCGGGATAAATCTTGTCGGGATGGCTCAGCATGGGTTTGTTGGCTTCAAAGATCACATTGTATTTGGCGCCTTTGCCCTTGCCATAGTGCGCCTCGGAAATCTTCCAGAGATTGTCACCCTTTTCCACCGTATAGAAAACCGGATCCTTCTGCGAAGGCGCGGTCAGATTGCTTTCGACCTTGGAAACCCCGAGCGTATTGCCGACCGCGATGATCGCCTTTTCGAGAATTGACTGATCTGCCACATCCCCGGTGACGATGGCCTTGTCGCCCTGTACTTCAACCTTCACATTTTCGGTGCCGAGCTTATGTGAATCCAGCTCTTTCTTAAGCGCATCCGCAGTTGGCGCCTCGTCATCGCCGCCGATGCCGATTGCTTTTCCTGCGCTCTTGATGAAATCGAAAATTCCCATAACGTTCTCCTTGCTGTAGACTTGCCGCTCCTCACGCGATCACCTATTTGTGACCTACTTTCACACTGATCGTCTACCAAAAACATTGACCCGAAAGTACCGTGGGAACCCGTTCGTACAGGAACAGATTTTTGACAGGAGGTTATGATGGCTTTGCAAATCGGCGATACCGCCCCGAACTTCGATGCTGAAACGACAGAAGGCAATATCAATTTCTATGACTGGGCCGGAGACTCCTGGGTGGTGATATTTTCGCATCCGAAGGATTTCACGCCGGTATGCACCACCGAACTTGGGGCAATGGCAGGCATCGCGGACCAGTTTGCTGCCCGCAACACCAAGATCATCGGGCTGTCGGTAGACAGTGTCGACGATCATCAGCGCTGGAAGAAGGACATTGTCGATGCAACCGGCAATGCCGTCCACTACCCGATGATCGGGGACACCGAAATGACGGTGGCCAAGCTGTTCGGCATGATCCATCCAAATGCGACCGGCAAGGCGGCCGAACGCACCGCAGCAGACAACAAGACCGTCCGCACCGTGTTTGTCATCGGGCCAGACCGCGAGGTCAAGCTGACCCTTGCCTATCCCATGAGCACCGGCCGCAATTTCGATGAGATCCTCCGGGTGCTGGACTCCATCCAGCTGACTGCCAAACACAAGGTGGCGACACCGGTCAACTGGCAGAACGGTGATGATGTCATAATCGTACCGGCGGTCTCGGATGAAGAAGCCAAGGAGAAATTCCCGCAAGGCTGGAAGTCTCCCAAGCCCTACATCCGGCTGGTCAGCCAGCCCGAAGACTGACCTGCGCGGGAATTCCCGAAACGCAGGAAGGCCGGACCGTAAGGTCTGGCCTTTTTCAGTTGGCGGACCGGTCTGCTGCCGCTAGGTTCACTACAGCACAATCACATTCACCCAGGAGGCGTTGGCCTTGAAACTTCATCACAATCCGGCTTCACCTTTTGTCCGCATGGTCATGGTCACCGCGCACGAACTGGGCATTGTCGACCAGATCGAACTCATTGACACCGGCGTTTTCCTGCCGGATCGGGTCAATGATGCTGTCGCAGCTGACAACCCTTTGGGTAAGATACCGTCGCTGGTGACCGATCACGGCACCGCATTGTATGACAGCCGGGTTATTTGCGAGTATCTGTGCCATCACGCAGGCGACAAGGAATTATTGCCGGATGAACCCGTATCCAGGTTTCACATCCTCACATTGCAGTCCCTGGCCGTCGGCCTGATGGATGCCGGTGTCTCCCGGCGTTATGAAACGGCAGTGCGGCCCGAGGGAAAACGCTGGCCCGACTGGGTGGCGCGCCAGCACACCCGCATGGAAGCGGGCATGGACGACCTCGAGGCAAATTGGGCAGGTGAACTGGGTGCCGTAAATGCGGGTACACTGGCCGTCGCCATTGTCCTGGCCTATTTCGATTTCCGCTACGGTGATCTTGGCTGGCGCGACAATCGTCCGCAACTGGCAGCGTTTTACGACGAGTTTGCCAAAAGGCCTTCAATGGCGGCAACCCAGCCACCTGCCTGAGTTTGACGTGACATGATACGTATAATTGAACACCCCGGCTTCCTGGTAAGTGCCATCATGCTCAGCCTGGCGGGTGCCATGTGGTGGATGATGTGGGCGCATATGGGAGATGCATCGGCCATGGCCGACATGGCCATGATGGTGACCTGGAGCGCCAAAAGCCTGACCGGCACGTCCGTCATGTGGCTGTTCATGATGCTGGCCATGATGCTGCCGGCCATGGTGCCGATGGTCGCGACCTATGCCCTGATCTCGAAAAATGAAGTACACGGTCCCTCACTTTTTGTGCGGGTAGTCGTTTTTACTGCCGGGTATTTTTCGCTATGGGCGGTGTTTTCTGTTGCCGCTGCATTTCTGCAGACAGCACTGGCGCAGACACCCTGGTTTGAGATGGGCGGCACCCAGGCATTGCCTGTGGCCTCCGCCATATTGCTGATTGCAGCCGGGGCCTGGCAGCTCACGCCCATAAAGGACACCTGCCTGCAGCATTGCCGCAGCCCGATGACGTTTCTGCTGGCACACTGGAAGGGTGGCCTCAAAGGCGCATTTCCGCTGGGCCTGCACCATGGCGCTTTCTGCGTCGGCTGTTGCGGCATGATCATGGGACTGATGTTTGTGTTCGGCGCCATGACGGTCTGGTGGATGGCTGTGCTGGCGTTGTATTTTGTTGCCGAAAAGACCATACCGCGCGCAGAAACCTGGGGACGTGTCATCGGCATTGTGCTGATCGCTGCAGGCTTGTACGTTCTGGCTGGAACACTTTGGAGTTGACGACAATTATGGCCGAAATCGAAGACTGGAAAATCAAGGGTGAACTTGCCCTGAACTGCAATTGCGACCTGTTCTGCCCGTGTGTCGTGTCACTTGGCGCTGCCAAGCCCACACACGGATATTGCCAGGCCTGGATGGCGGTGCGCATTGATGATGGTCACTGGGGATCAACCAGCCTCAAGGGCGTCAATGTGGCGGCCCTGCTGGACATTCCGGGCCGCATGGGAGAAGGCGGATGGTCGGTTGGCCTGTACATTGACGACAAGGCCAGCGACGAGCAGACCCATGCCCTTGAAATGATCCTGTCCGGTTCAGCCAAAGGCACAACCGGCCTGTTCAAGCTGCTGGTCGCCAATTTCCTCGGCACCCAGCGCATGCCCGTTACCTATGAAACAAACGGCATCGAACGCTCGGTTACGGCAGGACGCAAAGTGATGGCCACCATAAAGCAGATCGATGGCGCACGCCCCGGTGAACCGGTGACTGTCCAGAACACCTCTTACTGGATGGGTCCGGAAGTGATCGTGGCACAGGGCGTAAAGGCCAAGGTGCGCGATTTCGGCCGCGTCTGGACCTTTGACGACAAGTCCGCCGAACTTTGCAACATCGAATGGTCGGGCCCGTAACCCGGCTCCCCGCTGCTATTCGCCCTTGAACACCGGTTTGCGTTTTTCCAGAAACGCAGTGACACCTTCATCATAGTCATGGCTGGCGGCCGCTTCTGCCTGCAGTTTCGCTTCAACCGCCAGGTGGGCATCAAATCCGTGTGAAGATGATGCATTAATGGCTTGTTTTATCAGGGCAAACGCTTTTGTCGGCTGCCTGGACAGCCGGCTTGCAACCCGCATGGCGTCATCCATCAGGTCATCGTCATCGCACAGCTGCCAGATCAGCCCCCACTCCAGCGCTTTTTCCGCTGGCACCGGTTCTGCCAGCATGGCCATTCCCTTGGCGCGGGCTTCGCCGACCTGCCGCGGCAGCGTCCAGGTGCCGCCTGCGTCCGGGATCAGTCCGATGCGGGCAAACGCCTGCAGGAAGGACGCCGACCGGGCCGCCAGAATGATGTCGCAGGCCAACGCCAGATTGGCCCCCGCACCCGCCGCAACACCGTTGACTGCACACACAACCGGCATCGGCAGGTTGCGGATGCGCGCCACAAGCGGATTGAAGTCCTGCTCCAGTAATTCGAGAATTTCGCCTGGCCCGTCCATGCGCAGGTCCGCCAGGTCCTGGCCGGCACAAAACGCCCTGCCCGCGCCGCTGAGCAGCACGGCGCGCGCACCAGACTTTTCGATTTCATCAAAGGCACTGCGCAGTTCCGCATGCATGTTGCGGGTGGTGGCGTTCAGCTTGTCGGGGCGGTTAAGCGTCACAACCGCCAGATTGTCGTTGAGATCAAATGTGATGTCGGAGTATGCCATTTACCAGGTCCTGATGATTTACCGGTGCCGCCGGAATAATTTGAGTGACTGGAAGTGTGCCTCACCTTTGAGGCCGCGCGCAATCGGCAAGGTGCATACACATGCTCAACGAAGCTGACTTTGACGTGGTTGTTGCCGGTGCCGGACCTGCCGGCCTGGCATCCGCGTGTCTGCTGGCACAGGCTGGATGCAGGACCGCCTGCATCGCCCCCGGCATTGACAAGCTGACATCGCCGCGCGCCGACGAACCCGTACGGCGCACGGTGGCCCTGATGCAACCATCCATCCGGCTTCTGGAGGCAATTGGCGTCTGGCCAGGAAATTTACAGTCCGGCAGCGCGCCTCTTGATCTGTTGAAAATCGTGGATGACACCCTTGCCACGTTCACCGCGCCCCCGGTCACTTTTTCATCCAGCGAACTGGCAGACGGTCCGTTTGGCTGGAACATACCGCTTGAACTGCTGGTGCACGAGCTGGCACTGGCAGCCTGGGACGCGAGCGTCACCCTCATCGACGCGTCAGTGTCCGGCTGTAGCGTTCGCACAGACAAGGTGGAGTTATCACTGGACACAACAGCAAAACTGGTCGCCACCGTTGTCGTTGCAGCAGACGGGCGTCAGTCCGTCCTGCGCCGCGACGCCGGCATATCGGTCAATGAATGGCAATATGACCAGACCGCGCTTGCACTCAGCTTCTCACACTCTTCGCCCCATCACGGCATGTCTGTCGAATATCACAAGACCTCCGGCCCGTTCACAACAGTGCCCCTGCCCGGCAAGCGTTCAAGCCTGGTCTGGATGGTCCGGCCGCAGGAGATCGACCCCATATGCGCGCTTCCTGCGGATCAGCTCGCCGCCCGCCTGCAACTGGAAATGCACGGCGACCTGGGCCTGGTGGAGGACGCAACAACACCGGCAACCATCCCGATGTCCGGCATGGCAGCCCGTAAATTTGCCGCCAATCGTGTGCTGCTGGTCGGTGAAGCCGCCCACGTCGTGCCGCCAATCGGCGCTCAGGGTCTCAATATGAGCTTGCGTGATGCTGCCTTCGCAGCAGAAGCAATCTCTGATGCCCTTCGCCTGGATGAAGACCCCGGCAGCGATAAGCTGTGCGCGGCCTACGACACCGCCAGACGCGCCGACGTGATGCCTCGCCAGGCCGCCATCGACACCATGAACCGCTCACTGATATCGGAATTCTTCCCTCTCCACCTCGGCCGCGCCGTCGGCATGACAGCCCTGCAGCACATATCGCCGCTGAAACGCCGGGCGATGCTGGAAGGCATGAACCCGACCGGGTCACTGCCGCGGGCGATGCGCCCCTAGAACATCCGATGAGTTTCTGCCGTTCTTCCCGCGCAATTCTGTCTGGCGATTTCTGAATCAATGAGTTCGTAAAAAGCACAGTTAGGGCCTTTTGTGATTGTTCGCTGAGCTTACTGCGCTGCCACCTGCTGCTGGCGACAGTAACATGATGCTCTGATGGGCACTTCAGCTCGCGCCACTGCCTTTTCGAGTTGGAGCCGGATATGCGCTGCCTCGATGGTTTCTCCGCGTTGATTGAGACATTCATGCAGACCATGAAGGCTCCAGACGTTTCCTGGATGTTGGCACGCTCGGCTTAAGGTCGCGTCAAGGCCCAAGTCAGCCCGATAGACCGCCTCTGCTTCATCAATCCTGCCCTGTTCCAAGAGAAGGGCGCCCAATGCATGGCGTGTTGGCTGCATCCAGCCCCACGGTTCGTCATAGGGCAAACTGTCATCAATCTTCACAGATTGACGAAGGTGATCAAACGCAACATCGTGGTCGCCCTTGTGATAGGCCAGTTCTCCCAACATCATCTGCTCGGCAATCTTGAGTATGTCTCTGCATGTGTTGTTGAACAGCATCCGGCTTTCCGGGACGCGCTCCAACGCATCGTAGAATTTCACGCACTCCGCTTGCGCGTCCGCAATCTTATGCAAATTTGCCATGGCGATTGTGCGTGCATATCGCATCATGGCCAGAGTCACACAATACAGTTCCGGGTCTTCAGGCAATTCTTGCGCAAGTATGTCCTGCCAACGCCCAAACCGGATCAGAACGTGCTGCTTCATCGGGATAAATCCCTCGAACCAGTCTGCCATTGGACGCAGTGTATCTGATGGCAACGTGGCTATTAGCTCTTCAGCAGCTTCCATCGCCGCTGTCGGTTGGGCCAGAAACATCGCACCGTAAATCCTGAAGTGATAATTGTGACAGCGGTAGACCGAGTAGAAATTGTTTGCACCTTCGCGTTGCAGGAACTTCCGATCTGCGATGATTGCGACTTCGTTGCGCAAGACCACATTCATATAGTCACCACACAACACGTCGATATGGGTTGGCATGTGAAGCAGGTGGCCAGCATCAGGCACAAGTGTACTGAGCCTGTCCCCATGGCGCAGCGCCTTCTCAGGATGAGGCGACATCTCCATCAGATGTATGTACATGTGCAGAAGTCCCGCATGCTGCCAGGCGCCCGACAGACGCTCAAACGCCTTATCCAGCACATCTATTGCCTCAAGAGTGCCCGCCCCTTCAGCTGGTTCCCCGCTCGGCAAATCCCAAAGCTGCCAGGGTGTTCGGTTCATGATCGCTTCGGCGAACAGGGCGCAAACATCCAGATCGTCACCATACTCAGAATAGACTTTACGCATTGCATCGGCGTAGGCGTCATTCCAGGGGCTGAAGTCTTCAATTTCCGATGTATCGGGATAGCGCGTACTCAGGGTTTCAATCAGCGCTTTTTCTACCGGTGTGACCCTGTCCTGCAATGCCGTGGCGGCATCAATCGAAGATCGGGCCAGACTGATACAGTCAGGTTTTTCGTCGTCTTCAAATGTTTCCCATGGCTTGTTGTAATTGGGGCCAATGCAATATGCGATGCCCCAATGAGCCATTGCGCACCCGGGATCAGCATTCAGCGCTTTGCGAAAACACTCTATGGCTTCTTCATGATTATAGGCGTATGTCCAGGCCAATCCGCGATCGAACCATAGCTGAGCCTCCTGGGATGAGTTGCTAACCGGTCGGGAATAGGAACCTAAATCATAGTATGCCATCGCAGATACCTCCTTGTAGCACTTGCAATATCCTAGTTCACACGAGACCCAGGCGGAAGATCAGCTAAGAATCGTTGTCGCGGGATGACCCAATCCACTTTTCCTCCGCAGCGCGAAGAACAGCGGAGATTGGCAAACCGGCAGCACTTGAAAACTGCAGTAGAAGGATGTTGCGAGGCCGCACGCAATTGTCACCAGAGTTCCGGCTTGTTCAGCGCCTCGACACAGCGGGATGGACCCGCCAACGGCACCATATCTTTTTCCGTCAGCGATTGTCCCAACCAGCCCGGTGGCTGATTCAGCCTAACAGGGGCCTGGGCAAACTCTTCAGTGATCTGCCGGAACCCGACCTTGCGATAATAGTTTGGGTCACCATAGGTTATGGCAATATCAACCCCTTTTCGGCGCAATTGGTCCAACCCGAAAACCAGCAGTTTCTGCCCGACACCCTTGTTCTGCTGATCGGTCTTTACCGCCACAGGAGACAGTAAAAAAACTGTGCGGTCATCCTGGTCATAGCTCAGGCGGGAGAAGAAAATACAACCGATAAGTGACTGGCCATCGTATGCTGAAAAGACAAACAGGTCCTGGGTCGGTGTTGTATCCATCAGATCGTTTGCCAACCGGCCGATAGTTTTGCCTTCATCTGCGCCCTCTGAAGCCGCAAAGGTCGTTGAAAAAAGTTCACAGATCTCCTGTTCCCGACTGATATGGCCAGAGAAGAACTCCATTGTGTCTCTCCATGTCAGGGGAAGCTGTTGGCTGCCTAACTAATTGTAGTTATGCCTTAGTGCTACTTCTGATTGAGCACGATATCGTTGTGGGCACCTACGCCGGGTGCGGCCTTCTCAACGCTGGCATCACCGCGAAACTGCGGCGCGACCGCCACCGGGGTCGCCGGCAGGGTATCGCCTGCTTCATTGACCAGCGTATGGTCAAACAGGCCACGGCCGTGGAAATGCATGTCGCGCATGGCTTCCGGCAGGGTTTTCACCACCGTGCAACAGCAGTTCGCCTGCGCCAGGATGGGTTCCCAGTGATATCCGGGAAATTCCGATATCAGCGATCTGACCGCTTCGATCGTGCCGGCGGGATCCTGCTGATCATTGTGGAATTCAGGGCCAAGTTTGACCGCCTGGCAAAACCCGTCCCAGAACTTCTGTTCAAGGGCTGCCACGGCAACATGCCGACCGTCTGATGTCGGGTAGATCTGGTAACGAGGTGAGCCGCCGGTCAAAAGACTGCTGCCGTTTGACGGCCAGAACCCGGTGGCAAGCCCGTTACCCATCGCCCACCACATCAGCATGAACATGTTGTCCGCCATGGCAATGTCGATGTGTGTGCCCTCGCCGGTCTTTTCCCGGTTCAAAAGTGCCAGCAGGATGTTTACGACCGCCGGGTAGGTCCCCCCCGCGATATCCGCCGCCAGAAAAGGCGGTACGGTCGGATTGCCTTCGGGACCCATACTCAGCGACAGCAATCCTGTGTCGCCGATATAGTTCAGGTCATGCCCTGTCTTCTGGGTCCGGTCACCGGTTTGGCCATACCCGGTAATGGAACAGTAGATGATCCCCGGATTGACCAGGGCCATGGCATCGTAACCCAGCCCCAGCCGATCCATCACACCGGGACGGAACTGCTCGACCACAACGTCCGCCTCACGGATCAGCGGCAGGAGAAACTCCAGTTGCCGATCGGACTTCAAATCCAGCGCCAGCGACTGCTTGCCCCTGTTGAGCATGGCGAAGCTGGCGGGTTCCCTGCCCCACTTCGGCTCATAGGACCGCATTTCCTCGCCGTCGCCGGGGCGTTCAATCTTGATGACCTGCGCCCCTGCTTCGACGAGAAACAGCGTGGCCATAGGCCCTGGCAACAGTGTCGAAAAGTCGAGAACCTTGATCCCGCTCAATGGCTGTGCGGATGCTGATGTGCCTGTCATGATCTTTAAATGCTGACCCGGAAAACCAAAATGCCTGTATTCGTGTAGCGGCCAAACCTACTGCGTGCAACACGCACATTGCAAAGTTTAAATAAGCCATTGTGGAGTGGAGAAAGCTGGCCTAAACAATTTGTGCATCGCAACAATTTTCGAACAGGCCCGCTGATGGCCTGAATGACAGCAGGTACCATGAAACTTCCATCGCAGTTCTATAAGCCGCTTGCCATCGGCGCTCCTGACCCAATGCGCGACCTTCCTGTCAAAATTGAGCGGATGATCCATTTCCTGCCGCCACAGATTGAGAAAATGCGAAACAAGGTGGCAAGCCTTATCCCGCAAGTCGATGTAATCCTTGGAAATCTGGAAGACGCCATTCCCGCCGATGACAAGATTGCAGCCCGCGAAGGCTTTATCGAAATGGCGCTGGCACATGACTATGGCGCAACCGGCCTGTGGACGCGCATCAACTGCCTGAACAGCCCGTGGGCACTTGATGACATCACTCAGACCGTGCTGGAAGCCGGCAACAAGCTGGATGTGATGATGCTGCCGAAAGTCGAGGGCGCCTGGGACATCCACTACCTGGACCAGTTGCTCGCACAACTGGAGGCCCGCGCCGGCATTGACCGTCCGATCATGATCCACGCCATTCTGGAAACCGCACAGGGCGTCAAGAATGTTGAGGAGATTGCAGCGGCAAGCCCGCGCATGCATGGCATGTCATTGGGCCCGGCTGACCTTGCAGCGTCACGTGGCATGAAGACCACCCGTGTCGGCGGTGGCCATCCCCACTATGGGGTTCTGGCAGACGGCGCAGGCAATGGCGTGCGCACCAGTTCAGCCCGTCCGTTCTACCAGCAGGACCTGTGGCACTACACCGTCGGCAAGATGGTGGATGCCTGTGCGGCCAACGGCATCAAGGCTTTTTACGGACCGTTTGGCGATTTTTCAGACCCTGATGCATGTGAGGCGCAGTTCCGCAACGCGTTCCTGCAGGGCTGCCTGGGAGCGTGGTCGCTGCACCCGTCCCAGGTGGAGATTGCCAAACGGGTGTTTTCACCGGACCCGGACGAAGTGAAGTTCGCATTGAGAATTCTGGAAGCCATGCCGGATGGTACCGGTGCCGTCATGATCGATGGCAAGATGCAGGATGACGCCACCTGGAAACAGGCTCGCGTGATTGCTGATCTGGCACGTCTGGTTGCGGCCAAGGAGCCGGAAATGGCGGAAGTTTATGGAATATGATCGACGTGTCGTTCAGTAACTATCAACTTAATTTTTTGAACCGCGCTTGAATCAAGTCGCAATTGGATGCATTTATAGGCGATGATCGCGATCAACAGACAGGCACGATTCGGTATCGGACAGGTGGTAAAGCACCGCCTGTTCCCGTTTCGCGGTGTGATTTTCGATGTAGATCCCACTTTCTCCAACACCGAGGAATGGTGGGATTCAATTCCCGAAGAAACCCGTCCTTCGAAGGACCAGCCGTTTTATCATCTGCTGGCCGAGAATGAAGAGACCGAGTACATAGCCTATGTATCGGAGCAGAACCTGCTCGCCGACGACACAGGCGATCCGGTTCGCCATCCGCAGATCCCGGAATTTTTCGAAACCTATGATCCCGAACGGCATACCTACCTGCCGCGTGACAGCGCGACCCACTAATACCTTTTTTGCGCAATGGTTTCTGTCGCTTTTTGGCGCGAATCCGCTCTAGATTGTCAGCATGAATACGATGCTCACAGTGCTTTACGCATGCGTGGTGTGGCTGGCGCTGGCGCTGCCGGTGCAGGCTGAACCCAAACACGCCATCGCCATGCAGGGTGAACCTGCACTGCCGGCTGACTATACCCATTTTCCCTATGTCAATCCCGACGCTCCAAAGGGCGGCGCTTTTCGTACCGCGAGAACCGGGAGCTTTGACAGCGTGAATCCATTCATCATCAAGGGCCAGTCGGTGGCCGGACCGCGCAAGCTGGTATTTGAGAGCCTGCTGGCGCGCTCGGATGCGGAACCGTTTACACTGTATGGTCATATTGCCGAGACCATCGACGTCAACGCGGAGCGTACCGAGGTAACATTCCACATCAATCCAAAGGCCAGGTTCTCAGATGGAGAGCCTGTACAGGCCGATGATATTGTCTACTCGCTGGAGACACTGCGCGATCATGGACGTCCCAATCACAGGACCTATTATTCAAAGGTGATCTCCACCGAGACCCCGGACGCCCTCACGGTCCGGATGAAGCTTGAACCCGGTGATCGTGAACTGGCGCTCATTATCGGTCTCATGCCTGTGCTTCCCAAGCACGTATTCGAGACCCGTGACTTCGAGCAGACCACCCTGGACAAGCTCATCGGTTCCGGTCCCTATGTGTTCGACAAGATCGATGCCGGCGATCACGTCATCTACCGGCGCAACCCGGATTACTGGGCAAAGGACCTGCCCAGTGCGCGCGGACAGTTCAACTACGACACCATCCGGTACGACTACTACCGCGATACCCAGGGTGCTTTCGAGGCCTTCAAGAAAGGCGAGGCATTGCTGAGGACCGAAGGCGATGCATCGCGCTGGGCGGTTGGTTATACGGACATCAAAGACAAACCGGTAACCCTGGAGACCGTAACGGTCGGTCTGCCAAAACCAGCCTGGTCACTGGTTTTCAATACCCGTCGGGCGCTTTTTTCGGACAAGCGGGTTCGTGAAGCCCTGATCCTTACCTTTGACTTTGAATGGATCAACAAGAACCTGTTCCACGACAAGATGCAGCGCACACAGGGGTTTTTCCATGGCTCTGATCTCAGCGCCATTGGCCATCCTGCCAGTGCCGGCGAACGTGAAATGCTCAAACAGGCTGGCGCGAATATCCGGCCTGGCATCCTGGACGGCACTTTTTCCCTCCCCGTTTCCGACGGAACCGGGCGGGACAGAAAAAACCTCCGCAAGGCACTGAAACTGCTGACAGAAGCCGGATGGAAAACCGGAACCGCAGGTATCACAGATAAAGCCGGTCAGACCTTTTCCTTTGAGATAACGGTGGCGACCAGGCCGCAGGAACGGATCGCGCTGGCATGGCAACGCATGTTGCGAACCATCGGCGTGGACATGAACATCAGACAGGTTGACTCCGCGCAGTTCCAGCGGCGTCTGCAGACCTACGACTTCGATATGATCCCGTTTGTCTGGTCCAATTCCCTGTCACCAGGCAACGAACAGACGTTTTACTGGGGGTCTCAGGGACGCAGGCAGGAAGGCACCCGCAACTATATGGGAGCCGATGACCCCGCTATCGACAAGATGATTACCTTGTTGCTTGCGGCCCGGAACAAACAGGCCTTTGACGACGCGGCACGCGGCCTGGACCGCTTGTTGCTGGAAGGTCACTATGCACTGCAATTGTTCCATCCCCCCGGTCAATGGCTGGCACGGTGGAACCAGGTCAAACGCCCGGCAGAACCCTCGCTTGCCGGTTTCCTTCCCGAAACCGGCTGGATTGAAAATCAATGACAGGCTTTAACGGGGAACTGCCGCCATCCAGGTTCAACCTGTCGCGTTATTGCCTTGCTCAGAGCGCCCGGGAACGGGCCGACAAGACGGCGCTTACAATCGCAGATGGCTCGAGCTATCAGACACTGACCTTTGCCGAGATCGAGGATATCGTACTTCGTCTGGCGTCCGCCTTCAGACTGCTCGGATTTGATCGCGGCGCCCGGATACTGATCCGCATGGGCAACAGTTTTGACTACGCAGCCGTGTTCTTTGCCGCCAACGCTGCGGAACTGGTGCCGATACCGGCCTCATCCATGTTGTCGGCTGACGAGATATCTTTCGTTCTGGCCGACAGCCAGGCAGCTGCCATAGTCCATGACGGCGTGCTTGACCTGCCTGATTTGCCAGTGGGCTGCAGGCTGATCACCCCGCGAGACATTGCCGCATTCAAATCCGGGCAGCGCGGCCATTATGCCGACACCACTGCCACGACACCCGCTTATATGGTGTACACGTCCGGCACCTCGGGCCGCCCAAAGGGCGTGCTGCATGCCCAGCGCGCCGTATGGGGACGCCGCCCCATGTACAAAGGCTGGTATGATTTAACTCCCGAAGACACCATCCTGCACACAGGTGCGTTCAACTGGACGTACACCCTGGGCACCGCCCTGTTTGACCCGTGGGCAAACGGCGCAAGTTCCATCGTCTATACCGGGCCGCGTGACCGGTCGATCTGGCTCAAGCTGATCGCAGACCTCAATCCCACCATCATGGCTTCGGTACCGGCATTGTACCGCCAGATGCTCAGCGATGGCGGTTTGTCACCAGATACCATCGGCACCCTCCGCCACGGCCTGACGGCGGGAGAAGCGATCTTCCCCGGTTTGCAGAAGGAGTGGCTCGAGACAACCGGCATTGCGCTTTATGAAGCCCTCGGCATGAGCGAGATATCGACTTACATTTCCAGTTCGCCACAGGTGCCCACAAAACCGGGCAGCCCCGGAAAACCACAACCGGGCCGCAGCGTCTGCATCTTGCCGGTTTCCGGCGACGACGAGCCCTTGCAGGCTGGTGAAACCGGACTGATTGCCGTCCACCGCTCTGACCCCGGCATGATGTTGCGCTACTGGAACCGTCCGGACGAAGACCAGACGGTGTATCGCGGTGACTGGTTCGTGGGAGGAGATCTCGGGCACTTCGATGACGACGGCTACATCTGGTATGAAGGCCGCAATGATGATGTGATGACATCGTTCGGCTATCGCATTTCACCACTGGAGGTTGAAGTTGCCATCATGCGTCATCCAGCCATTCAGCAGGCAGGCGTTACCGAGGTTGAACTGAACCCCGGCATGAAACTGGTCACGGCATTCGTGGTCATGCGCGAACACGAAACTTTGACGGCGTCTGACGTTATCGATTTTGCATCCAACTCCCTGGCACGCTACAAGGTGCCGAAGCAGGTGTTTTTTGTAGAGGCCCTGCCGCAATCCAGCAATGGCAAGATTATCAGAAAGAACCTGTCATCTCTGCTCAAGCAAGCCAAGGATCACGCCAATGACGACTGAACCAGCCGATATTATCGAGATTGACGTGATTTCCGATGTAATGTGCCCCTGGTGCTATATCGGCAAGCGGCGTCTGGAGAGGGCTCTCGCCATGGTTCCCGATGTGGCCGTGGACATCCGCTGGCGTCCTTATCAACTGGATAATACCATTCCGGAATCCGGCATGGACCGGAAGGAATACCTGCGCAACAAGTTCGGCTCCGATGAACAGGCTGCCCAGGTTTACGGCCCGGTACGTGCAGCCGGCAAGGACGAAGAAATCCCGTTCGAGTTTGACAAGATAAGCATTTCGCCAAATACGCTGAATGCACACCGTATCATTCGCTGGGCCATGACCGAAGGCGTGCAGGATGCCGCTGTCGAACGACTGTTTCAGTTGTACTTCGTCGAAGGCGCCAACCTGACCGACAAGAAAGTGCTGGCTGATGCCGCTGTTGAAGCGGGCCTTGAACGCGCGGTGGTGGAACGCCTGCTTGAAAGCGATGCAGACCTGGAAGAAACCAAGGCGGAAATTTCCCAGGCTCAGCAGATGGGCGTAACCGGCGTGCCGGCCTTCATCATCGGCAGCAGGTACGCTGTCATGGGCGCGCGTGAACCCGAGGCGATCGCGCAGGCCATTGCCGAGGTGGCAAAGGAACGCTCAGCGCCTGCCGGTAATGCCTAGAACGTCCCGCTGTTATCCACGGCACCGTACGGATGGATCCTTGGGACAAGCCCAAGGATGACAATTGTCGAGATACACGGCCCTTAACCCCTCACTAAGTGTCATCCTCGGCCTTGTGACGAGGATCCAGGCACGCACCGTGGCCAGCACTCCATACTAGCTCTCCGGTTGCGCCAGTTTCACCAGTGTCTGCATGAGCTGGCGTGTTCCGGCCAGCCTGTCGGCAGGGGTTTCCCAGGTCCTGATGATCACCAGTTTCATGTCAGGCCGAATCTTGGCCCGGCTGCCCTGGTCGTTGATCCACTGCACCAGTGCGTCCGGGTTGGGGAATTTGCCGTCCCTGAACGTGAACACGGCTCCCTTGGGTCCGGCATCGATATTCGAGACATTGGCGGTGCGGCACAACAACTTGACCGACACAATGTCAATCAGGTGCTCGACCTCTTCAGGCAGGCGTCCAAACCTGTCCTGCAGTTCTGCTGCAAACCCGTCAAGTTCCTCCTGCGTCGGCAGATCAGCCATCCGCCGGTAGACGCCAAGGCGAACCTGCAGGTCGGGGATGAAGCTCTCAGGCAGCAGAACAGATGTTCCAACATTGATCTGTGGTGACCACTGGCCGTCGGCTTCGATGTCAAGCTCACCGGAACGCAGGGACGCAACAGCTTCTTCCAGCATATGCTGGTACAGTTCAAAACCGACTTCCTTGATGTGGCCGGACTGTTCTTCGCCCAGCAGGTTGCCGCCGCCGCGAATATCAAGGTCATGGCTGGCAAGGGTGAACCCGGCCCCCAGTGAATCGAGGGACTGCAGAACTTTCAGGCGCTTTTCCGCCGGGCCCGTGAGGGTCTTGTTGGCGGGAACTGTAAACAGCGCATAGGCGCGCTGCTTGGAGCGCCCCACTCTGCCCCGGATCTGGTAAAGCTGTGCCAGGCCGAACATGTCCGACCGGTGCACGATCAGCGTATTGGCCGTCGGTATGTCAAGACCGGACTCGATAATCGTCGTGGCCAGCAGCACATCATACTTCCGGTCGTAGAACCCGGTCATGATGTCATCCAGCTCAGTGGGCGCCATGCGGCCGTTTGCAACCGCAAACTTGACCTCAGGCACCTGCGCCTTGAGGAAATCGCCGACAACCGACAGGTCGGAAATGCGCGGCACCACATAAAAACTCTGGCCGCCGCGATACAGTTCGCGCAGCAGTGTCTCGCGAATGATCACCGGGTCAAACGGCGATATGTATGTCCTCACCGCAAGCCGGTCCAGCGGCGGCGTGGTAATCAGGGAAAGCTCCCGGACGCCGGACAGGGCCAGTTGCAGGGTACGCGGGATCGGCGTGGCGGTCAGCGTGAGCACATGCACGTCAGCCCGCATTTCCTTCAGCTTTTCCTTGTGCTTTACGCCGAAGTGCTGCTCTTCGTCGATAATCAGCAGGCCGAGATCCCGGAATTTGACATCCTCCGCCAACAGCGCATGGGTGCCGATCATGATGTCGACCGTACCGTCGGAAATACCGGTCTTGGCCTCATTGACATCCTTGCGGCTGACCAGCCGCGAGGCCTGGGCAATCCTGACCGGTAGTCCCTTGAAGCGCTCGGTGAAAGTTGCGTAGTGCTGACGCGCCAGCAGGGTTGTCGGCACCACGACCGCGACCTGTTTGCCGGCCATGACCGCGATGAAGGCGGAACGAAGCGCAACTTCAGTCTTGCCAAATCCGACATCGCCACAGATCAGCCGGTCCATCGGGCGCCCACGCGACAGGTCGGAAACCACTGCATCTATCGCGGTCAGCTGATCTTCGGTTTCCTCATACGGGAACCGGGAGGCGAACTCGTCATAAATACCGTCCGGCAGGCTCAGGACCTCGCCGTCGCGCAGTTCACGCTGGGCGGCGGTCTTGATCAGCTGGCTGGCAATTTCCCGGACACGTTCCTTGAGCCGTGCCTTGCGCGCCTGCCACGCCACACCGCCAAGCTTGTCAAGATTGACCCCGGCCTCGTCTGAACCATAACGCGACAACAGTTCAATGTTTTCCACTGGCAGGAACAGCCGGTCACCGCCGTGATACTGCAGAAACAGGCAGTCATGCGGTGCACCCTGCACGTCGATGACCTTGAGGCCTTCGAAACGGCCAATACCATGATCCACGTGGACGACAAGATCTCCGGAATTTAGCGATGCCAGTTCCGAGATGAAATCGCTTGCCTTGCGCTGGCGCTTGCCGCGGCGCACAAGGCGATCGCCCAGAATGTCCTGCTCTGCAATAACCGCCAGGTCATCGGTTTCAAAGCCGTGTTCCAGCCCGAGCACCACGACTGAAACCATGTCCCGTGAGCGTTTCAGCGCTTCCGGACCATCCTTGGCAGACACCACCAGACCAAGATCGTGGTCCTTCAGTATGCCCAGCAACCGGTCACGAGAACCTTCCGTCCATGCCGCCAGCAACACCCGCTTGCCTGATTTTTGCTGCGCGCGAACATGGTCGACCACTGCGTCATAGACGTTGCGTCCAGCCTCGGCGCGCTCCGCGGCAAAACTGCGGCCCTGCCGCCCCTGAGCAGAAATCACCCGCAGGGTTGACGCCTCCGGCGCTTCAAACGGCGTCAGCGCAATCACCGGATACTGAGCAGCAATATCGGACCATGCTTCACCAGTGAGGAACATTTTCTCGGGCGGCAGCGGCTTGTAAACCGGCGCACCGAACGTATCCTTGTTGAGAGCTTCTATGCGGGCCTGGTAATACTCATCGATCTGGGCATTCCTGGCCTCAATGGATTCATCGGCCAGATGATCCATGGTGAGAACACAGTTGCCTGCATAATCCAGCACCGTTTCCAGCTTGTCATAAAACAGCGCCAGCCAGTGCTCCACACCCTGATAGCGCCTGCCCGCGGACACTGCTTCATAAACAGCATCGTTCATGCCCGTGCCGGAAAACTGTGCCGTGTACGCGGTGCGAAACCGGGAGATAGTCTCGGTGTTCAACAGAACTTCGCTTGCCGCATCCAGCTTCAGGCCATGCAGCTGACCGGTGGTGCGCTGCGACCGGGCATCGAAACTGCGGATTGACTCAAGTGTATCGCCAAAGAAATCAAGCCTGACCGGCTCTTCACTTCCCGGAGGATAAATGTCGATGATCCCGCCCCTGATGGCGAAATCTCCGGGATCGACAACGGTACCGGTGCGCGAAAATCCGTTGATTGCCAGATATTCCTGCAGTTCCTTTGTGTCCACCCGGTTGCCCGGCTGGGCCTCGAAACTGGCCGACCTGATGACATCGCGCGGCGGCACTTTCTGGACAATGGCATTGGCGGTCGTCAGCACAACCGCAGGCTTTTCTACCTTGCCGGCAGCCAGTTGGGTCAGCGCACTCATGCGCCGGGCCAGAATATCGGCAACCGGCGATACCCGGTCATAGGGCAGGCAGTCCCAGGCGGGAAACTGGATGATGTTAACACCGGGCGCAAAGAACGAAATCGCCTCGCCAATCATCGAGGCCCGCTGATCGTCACGCGCCACGTGGACCACCAGACGGTCTTCAGCCAGCCGGGCGATTTCTCCTGCCACCTTGCCGTCGATACCTTCCGGCGCCCCGGACACGATAACTTTGCCAGGCGTGCCTATGGCACTCTTGAGTTCAATCGGTTTCATTCGGGATTTCCGAAAAACGTCTCGTCAAACCGCGCGGCGAGCATCTCCTGCAGCAGTGCCGATTGCTGGTCATCCGGTACAGGTTGCGCTCCCGTCATCCAGGCCAGAAGGTCCTGATCGGAAATTTCCAGAATGCGCTCCAGTTCCTGCAACTCTGCATCGTCTGAATTTGCGATCCTGGCCTGCACAAACGTCCCCACGACGATATCCATTTCCTTGATACCGCGATGGCACGCTCGCCACACTATGCGTTTACGCCGGTTTTCGTCAGTTGCTGTCACAGCGTCAGTCCGATGGGAAAAGAATGGAACGGTATGTTGAGGTTGGAAATATCGTGCCCGGCGGTTTATGAAAGAACCGCACTTGAAACGCAACCGGGCAAGACGACTGTCCTGACAATTCAACCGGAAAATTCAGACTAACATGCGACCGGAAATCCTGAACAGGTATTTTGCTTCTGCCAGCGCGCTGAAAGGCATAGGTGCGAAGGTTGAAAAGACCCTGGCCGGTCTGGTTCGCCCGCAAAGCGGTGAACCCGGTTCTGCAGATATGGCTGCCCGTCTTGTCGATCTGTTGTTCCACTTGCCGGTAGGTGTCATCGATCGCCGCAACCGCCCCTGCATAAACGATCTGCCGCAGACAGGCATCATCACCATCGAGGCGCAGGTCGGACGCCACAAGGCACCTCCACGCCACAATAAAAGGGTGCCATACCGTGTTGAAGTATTTGACGAAACAGGTTCCCTGCCCCTGGTTTTTTTCCATTCGCACGGCCCTTATCTCGAACGAACCCTGCCTGAAGGTGAAACCCGGTTCATCTCCGGCAAGATCGAATGGTATGACGGCACGCCGCAGATTGTTCATCCCGACCATATCCTGACCGCAGAACAGTTTGCCGATATGCCATTGCTTGAACCGGTATATCCGCTGACCGCAGGTGTGTCAGGGAAGGTCCTCGGCAAGGCAATCCGGCAGATACTGGGCGACATTCCCGAACTGCCGGAATGGCAGGATGCAGCCTGGATGGAGGCCCGCAAGCTGCCTCAGTTTCAGGCGGCGCTGGAAACCCTGCACAACCCGCAGGACACGATCGACCTGGAGCCGGACAGCCCGGCCCGCCAACGCCTTGCCTATGACGAGCTGTTGGCAAACCAGCTGGCACTGTCACTGGTGCGACGTCACATGAAACGGGCATCCGGCAGGACACTCAATGGCGATGGCAAGGCGCGCCAGAACATCGTCGACGCATTGCCGTTTTCGCTTACCATCAGCCAGGAACTTGCTGTGTCCGAAATCCTTGCGGATATGGCGTCTGCCGACCGCATGCTGCGGTTGCTGCAAGGCGATGTCGGATCGGGCAAAACCATTGTCGGCTTGCTGGCGATGGCAACAGCAGCCGAAGCCGGCACGCAGTCCGCACTGATGGTGCCAACCGATATTCTGGCCCGCCAGCATATAGCAAGCATTGAACCACTGGCTCAGAGGGCGGGCTTAAGAGCCGCGGTGTTGACTGGCCGGGAAAAGGGCTCGGTACGCCAGCATCTGCTCGACGATCTTGCATCGGGAGATATCGACATCCTGATCGGCACACATGCCCTGTTCCAGGAAGGTGTCAGTTTTGCCGACCTGGGTCTGGTCATCATTGACGAGCAGCACCGGTTCGGCGTGCATCAGCGCCTCGCCCTGCAGTCGAAATCCAATCGTCCAAGCGACTTGCTGGTGATGACGGCAACCCCTATCCCGCGCACGCTGGCGCTGACTGCCTATGGTGACATGGACATTACCCGCTTGACCGGCAAACCCGCCGGCCGCAAGCCGATTGACACGCGTGTCATGCCTCTCGACAAACTCGACCAGATTGTAGACGGTCTTGCTCGGGCCGTTTCGCAAGGAAAACGGGCGTATTGGGTATGCCCGCTGGTCGAAGAAAGCGACTTCATTGACAAGACCGCCGCCGAAGCCCGTTTCGCCAGCCTGCAGGCCCGGTTTGGCGATCAGGTCGGCCTGGTGCACGGACGAATGAAAGGGGCCGAAAAGGACGCGGTGATGGCCCGGTTCAAGGCCGGTGAGTTGTCGATCCTCGTATCCACCACCGTGATCGAAGTCGGTGTTGATGTCCCCGAGGCCTCGATCATGATCATAGAAAACGCAGAACGTTTTGGATTGGCCCAGTTGCATCAGCTCCGCGGTCGTGTCGGGCGCGGCTCGGATGCATCAAGCTGTGTGCTGATCTATGACGGCGTGCTGGGGGAAATCGCCGCGGCGCGCCTGAAGACCATGCGTGAAACCGAAGACGGCTTCATCATTGCCGAAGAAGACCTGAAGCTGCGCGGCTCCGGTGAAGTTCTCGGCACCCGGCAATCAGGTGTCGCCAGTTTCAGGCTGGCTGATCTTGGTCAACATGGCGATTTGCTTCAAGCCGCGCGCGACGACGCAAAACTCATTCTGGAAACCGATCCGCACCTGAACGGCAAGCGGTCGGAAGCCTTGCGTATTCTACTGTACCTATTTGAGCGAGACGATGCCATTCGGCTGTTATCTGCCGGATAATCAGCGTTTTTTGGCGGTTTTCTTTGCGGCCGCCTTCTTGCGGTTGGCAGCGGGTTTTTGTCCCGGCTTCAATACCTGTTCCGGATGAGCAATCAGCATTGACAGGGTATCCTCATCATCTGCCACGGATACATTTGCTTCGCGCATTTGTTTTGGTGTGACCAGACCAGCGGAAATCACCAGCTTGGCGGCTTCCTCAACCGTCAGATCCAGGATGGTCACCTGGTCTTTTTCGACGAAGAACAGGAAGCCCGAAGTCGGGTTCGGCGTTGTCGGCATGAAGGCCGAGTAATAGGTTATCCCGGGTTCAAGGCCGATCTCACCGGAATCGAGCTCGCGGGCGATAAAACAAACCACATTGACGCCTTCACGCGGGTATCCGATGAACCCCACTGAAGAAAAGTTACTGGCGTTCGATGACAGGGCTGTCTCGAATATCTGTTTGACGGCCTTGTAGACAGATCGGACAATCGGCATCCGGTCGAGCGTCCGTTCGCCGAAGTTCAACAAGGTTCTGCCCACAAGATTAGCCGCGAGCGCACCGATGAGGGTAATACCCACCAGAGCAAATACCAGTCCAACTCCGGGAACCGTGAACGGCAGGTAGGAATCCGGATTGTAGACCGACGGAATATATGGTTTCAGCAGACTGTCGAACAGCGATACGAACCACCACACCAGCCATATTGTGATCGCGATCGGCGCTGCAACGACAACACCGGTCAGAAAATATGTTCTTAACCTGCCAAGCATCAGCTGCGGAAAAATCCCCGAACGTCCAAACAAACACCCATGCACAAATCTGTCACTGCGCTGCCATAGCATGCTCACAGCACGACTGCTACAACCCTGTTGCAAATCATAAGCATTGATAGCCATCATCGCAGGAGTCGTTGCCCTTGTCAGGTCGATTAACAGTCCGCCAGCATATTTTGCGAGCGCTTGGTGTTGTGTTTGTCGCCCTCGGATTTGTCGGTGCATTCCTGCCTTTGCTACCCACCACGCCTTTTTTATTGCTTGCACTGGCCTGCTTTGCCCGGTCTTCACCCGCCATACATGACTGGCTGATCAACCATCGCGTCCTGGGACCCTATATCGTAGATTGGGAACGCGACCGGTCTATACCGCTGGCGGCGAAGTTCACCTCCGTGGTGATGATGTCGGCAAGTTTCGCCTGGCTGGCCCTGGGAACGAGTGCGCCCGCCATCGCAATCTGGATGACGGGCGCAATTTTGATATGTGTTGCGGTCTATATTGTTACGCGACCGACGTCGCAGCATTAACCGCTGGCTTAACTCGTTGCCCGGGCGATGAAACAACCAGTGCCTTTGCGCTTCAGGCTGCGACACAGACGCTTGGCCTGCGCCTTTTCGAGCTTGTGCACACGAAGCCGGTAATAGATGCCCTTGCCTTCCACATCAGCGCGCACCACAGCAGCTGTCTTGTTGCGCAGCAACTTGTTGTGACGATTTTTCAGGGAGTCCCAATTGTCCCAGGCTTTGTCCGGCTGACGCTGTGATACCAGCTGGACGGTCCAGCCTTCCAGTGTCGCGGTAACATTGGCGTCTGCGTCGACGATGTTCACGTTGGCTGTCTCCACCGGCGCGGATACGGGTTCGACGCTGACCGGCGTGACGGTTTTGCCCGCATCAGCGGTCTTGATCGTGCCGGCTTCCGTTCCGGTTGGAATTTCCGGCACGTCTGCAACCTGATCCACTGAAATGTTTTCCGGGATTTCAACCTTCAATTGTTCGGCTGCCGTAACCTTTGTCGCCTTTGGCTCAGCCTGCTTCACTGACGCAATGATAGTTGCAGGCCCGCCGCTGTTGGACAGTGCAGCAGAAGGCGCAACCGGTTCGCGCAGGGCAACCTGGGTTACGGTTCCAGACGGTGCTTTGGTAGACCCGGTAATGATATCATCCGCCATCAGGTTCTGCGTCGGCAGCACGGCAAGGCGGATCTGTCGTTCACTTGGGTTCTCAGGCACGTCCATGCCGAGATCGGCGAGCCTTTCGCGAACCGGTGCGAAGTCCGGTTTTACCGAATAGGCCTGGAACAGAACCGCTGTCGCTTCGTCACGATGGCCGAGTTTGGCCAGAGTCAGCGCCTTGCCATAGAGCGCCAGATGCTTGTGCGGGTAATTCAGCTTTGTCGCACGCGCGAAGTCGATCAGCGCATATTCGTACTGGCGCGATTCACGCAATGCGACGCCGCGTGAATAGAAGGCTTCCGACAGGTACGGATCGAGATACAAAGCATTGGTGTAATCTTCAATGGCTGCCGGCTGACGGTCTGTTTTCGAGTATGACAGCCCACGATTGTACAGCGCGACCGCACGTGTTTTGGCAGTCAGCGCATCCAGTTCGATGGCCCGGCTGTAGTCGGCGATTGCCGCATCATGGGCTGCAAGTTTTTGATGTGCGAGCGCCCGGTTGATCAGTGCGCGAGCCCTGCCTTCGAGTGAAATTTCTTCATGAGCGATGGCATTTGAGTACGCGGCAATTGCCTTATTCGGCTTGCCGGATACAAGGTGTGTGTAGGCTGACTGCATGATGGCAGACGGCGCAGCGGAGCTGACCCCGGTGGTTTTTGAGGCGGCTGCGACGGCATTGGTGGCTACTCCAGCAACCAGGAACGCAGATAAAACAGACGCACGAACAACTAACTGTACTTTCATGCCGGCGATAGTGCCGCCACATGGTTAAACAATACCTAAGCGAATCCAGAAAATTTTCAGATTACGCCAGACCGAAGTCCGCAGGCCTATTCCACCGTTACGGATTTGGCCAGATTCCGCGGCTGATCAACATCGGTACCAATGAACACGGCCGCATGATACGCCAGCAACTGCATGGGCACAGCATAGATCATCGGTGAAATGAACGGATCGGCTTCCGGCACCGCAATGGTCTCGAACGCATCCGCTGCATGCGCCGAGGCACCGGTCTCATCGGTCACCAGTATCACCTGGCCGCCGCGGGCAGCGACTTCCTGCATGTTGGAGATGGTCTTTTCAAACAGCTCGTCACGCGGCGCAATCACCACCACCGGCACGTGTTCATCAATCAGCGCTATCGGGCCGTGTTTCAACTCGCCTGCCGCGTAGCCCTCTGCATGAATATAGGAGATTTCCTTCAGCTTGAGTGCGCCCTCCATGGCAATCGGATAATTGACCCCGCGCCCCAGATATAGCACATCGCGGGCCACAGCCACCTTGCGGGCAACATCTTCAATGTGACCTTCCATTGCCATCATGCCGGACATGATGCGCGGCAGGCCAATCAGGGCCTTGACCAGGCGCTGTTCTTCAGCGTCGTCAATAGTCGCACGGGCTTTTGCGGCAGCAACCGCCAGGCAGGCCAGAACGCTCAACTGACAGGTAAATGCCTTGGTCGACGCCACGCCGATTTCAGGACCGGCAAAGGTTCGCAACACAGCAGAACTCTCACGCGCAATGGTCGATTCCGGCACATTCACGATGGCAACCACCTTGTGGCCCTGGGACAGGCTGTAGCGCAGCGCCGCAAGCGTATCGGCGGTCTCTCCCGATTGCGAAATGACAATGGTGACGCCGTTCTTGTCCAGCGGCGCCTCGCGGTAGCGGTACTCGGATGCAATATCGACTTCAACCGGCAGCCGGGCAATCTTTTCAAACCAGTACTTTGCCGTGAGGGCCGCATAAAACGCCGTCCCACAGGCTGTGATCGTGACGGAGGAAACATTTGCAAAGTCGAACGGCAGATCATCCGGCAGCATGATCGTGCTGTCGGAAAAGCTGACATACTCCGCCAGCGTATGACCGATCACCTCGGGTTGTTCCTCAATCTCCTTGGCCATGAAGTGCCGGTGATTGCCCTTGTCGACCAGCATGGTCGATGCCTGGCTGAAATTGACATCACGAACCACCGGCTGGTCGTTCTCATCAAAAATTTCTGCTCCCGCGCGGGTCAATACAACCCAGTCACCATCGTTCAGGTAACTGACCCGGTTGGTGAACGGAGCCAGCGCCACCGCGTCCGATCCCAGGAACATCTGGCCATCACCGTGGCCGATGGCCAGAGGAGCACCTTGCCGTGCGCCCATCATCAGATCGTGTTCACCTCGCACCAGAATGCCCAGTGAAAACGCGCCTTCAAGCTGTTTCAACGTCTGTGACACAGCATCTTTCGGAGACAGGCCGGCATCAAGTTTGTGATTGACCAGCTGCGCCACAACTTCAGTGTCCGTCTCCGTTTCACAGACAATGCCGTGCGCAGAAAGTTCGTCTTTCAGCGTCCGGTAGTTTTCAATGATGCCATTGTGGACAACAACCACATTGCCGGCCTGGTGCGGATGCGCATTGGTTTCGTTGGGCGCGCCATGGGTGGCCCACCTGGTGTGGCCAATACCGGTCGTGGCATCCCAGCCATTGCCGGATACTTTGGCATACAGGTTGTCGAGCTTGCCGGGTGCCCGCACCCGGTCAATCGTGCCGTCCTTCAAAACCGCAATACCCGCAGAATCATAGCCGCGATACTCCAGTCGGCGCAGCGCCTCGACCAGCTGCATGGCGACAGGTTCTGTGCCCAGAATACCAACAATCCCGCACATTGACGTCTAATCCTTTTTCTTGTCGGCCGCAGACTTCTGTTTCCGCGCGCCTTGAACCTGATTGTAGCGAACCGCCCAGCCTTCGCGGGTCTCCTGCGAACCGCGCGCGATGGCAAGTGCGCCGGCGTCAACATCCCTGGTGATCACACTTCCCGAACCCACATAGGCGCCCTCACCTATGTTCACAGGCGCGACAAGGGCCGAATTGGACCCGATGAACGCTCCCGCACCAATGTCGGTATGATGTTTGAAAAACCCGTCATAATTGCAGGTTATGGTGCCGGCTCCAACATTGGCCTTTTCGCCGACGCGGGCGTCGCCAACATAGCTGAGATGGTTGACTTTGGCCCCTTCTTCCAGATGTGCGTTTTTCACTTCGACGAAATTGCCCACCTTGACATTCTGCGCAAGCCGGGTACCCGGCCGGATGCGGGCATAAGGCCCCAGTTCAACGCTTTCACCTATCTTGGCGTTCTCAATATGGCAGAACGCTCGGATCACGCTGCCCGATCCGATCGACACACCTTGTCCGATGACAACATTGGGTTCAATGACAACATCACTGCCAATGACCGTATCTGCACTCAGAAACACGGTCTCCGGCGCTGTCAGCGTGGCACCTTCCGCCATGGCCTTTTGCCGGTACCGGCGCTGAAATTCCGCTTCGACAACAGCAAGTTCGGCCCTGGTGTTCACGCCCTGGATTTCATATTCCGGGCATGTGACCAACGCTACCTTCTCACCGTCGTCATTTGCCAGCCCCACGATATCGGTCAGATAATATTCGCCCTTGGCATTGTCATTGCCGATCTTCGGCAGAAGCTCGCGCAACAGTTGTGAGTCAAACGCCATGACACCGGAATTGCACAGTGTGATTGCACGTTCGTCTTCAGACGCATCCGCATGTTCGCGAATGCCGGACACATGATCCGGTCCATTTGTCAGCAAGCGTCCGTAACCCGTTGGATCTGCGGCATCAAACCCCAGAACAGCCAATCTGCATCCGTTGGCAATTGCCTGGGTCATGTGGCCAAGTGTTTCCCGGGTCATCAGGGGGTCTGCCCCAAACAGCACCAGAACAGTCCCGTCAAACCCGTCAAGAGCCGGAATCGCCTTCGACGCAGCATCGCCGGTACCGCATGCAGGTGACTGAATGACAATATCGGCATCAGGTGAATAGTCTTTGACTTCAGCCTCAATCGCTTCCGCACCGTCACCTACCACGACCACAATCCGGGTTGCTTCAAGATCTTTGGCGGCCGTTACGACATGACCTACAAGTGACCTGCCAGCAGCCCTGTGCAGGACCTTTGGCAACCGCGAACACATTCGCGTTCCCATACCCGCAGCCAGTACGATACATGCAATATCTGTCATGGATCCGTTGCCTCAATCCCTTTGTACGTCATGAAAGTTCATTGCCTGAAGCTGAGTGAGTACTTGGCACATCAGCCGGGAATCGGCAAACACATACCTCACTCATCGGTCAGCATACGAAACTTCCTATTAACGTTATCTAGATACCTAGATCAGTATTGTGCCGCAACGTTAGTAATGTGACCAAGGGTCACTTACGACCTTGTCTGTTTGTAAGTTGAGTACTGGTGGTTTGTGATATGCGTCCTGTTAAAGAGGCGACCAAAAGCGTTTGGCTCGCACCCAAGTTAAAAACCTATCTGGTAAAAAACGTCACCGAAAACGGGATTTCTTCCTGCGTTGACGGTGTCCAAAACATGCGACGCGGGAACTGCAACTGATACTCTCAGAAATCATCTGGTGACCGACTGGCAAATGGTCACAATCCCCAATTGCAGCAAACGATTTTGAACATCACTGTAGCAATTGCAACGTCACCGTGGAACGAACTTGCGACGTAATGCGGGTGCTTCGACCATGCCTGGGTCTGGCTGCAATTGCATCCGTACTTACTGCGGAATTTTGATGGCTGGTGAAGTCGACATTTGTCCGCTCTGACGGTCTGCGAACCGCGTAAGCAGAAAAATCGGCACCAGGCCAATGGCAACTATAACCAGCGAGCCGGTAGCAGCTTCCGACAACCGCTCATCCGATGCCAGTTGATAGACCCTGACTGCCAACGTGTCGAAGTTGAATGGACGCACGATCAGCGTCGCCGGCAGTTCCTTGAGTACGTCCACAAAAACAATCGCCGCAGACATAAGTACCGATCGCCGCAACAGTGGCAGATGCACCATGGCAATCACACCACGCCGGGTGCGCCCCAGGGTCCGGGCCACGTCATCGATATGAACCGGAATGCGTTTGAACCCGGATTCAATGGCACCATTGGCAACAGCGAGAAACCGCACAGTATAGGCAAACAGCAACGCCACAATGCTGCCGGACAATATGAGACCGGTCGAAATACCGAACCAGTTGCGCATCAGACCATCCAGCCAGTTATCGAATGCGCCAAGCGGTATCAACACGCCGACCGCGATAATGGTGCCTGGAATGGCGTAACCCATGGTGGACAGCCTGACCAGGCCCGAACCGATGCCACCATTGGAGCGCCGCAGACAATATCCGGTCAGGATCGCACACGCAGTAATCACAAGTGCGGCGGTGCCGGCCAGCAGGAAACTGTTACCCGCATAGACCATAATCCGCCCACTCCCGAAGCCATCACCTGCTTCTATATGAAGGTCGAGCAGAATCAGCACCGGTAAAACAAAGCCAAGCACAACAGGAATGGCGCAAGCTGTAAATGCAAGCACAGCCGACCAGCCGCGCAGCAAAACCGGTTGCGGTTTCAATGCCCGGCTGGAAGTATCGTAGTAAGCCTGACGGGATCTTGACCAGTGCTCCAGGGCCACCAGCAGGAACACGAAGGCCAGCAATGCGGACGACAGCTGTGCCGCGCCCACCCTGTCGCCCATGCCGAACCAGGTTCGATAAATCGCCGTGGTAAAGGTCTGCACGCCGAAATACTGGACCGTGCCAAAGTCGGCGATTGCCTCCATCAGCGCCAGCGCAACACCTGCCGCAATGGCCGGCCTGGCCATTGGCAGGGCGACTGTCCCGAAAACGTTCCACGGGCTGCGACCCAGCGTGCGGGCCACATCAAGCAAGCCTCGCGATTGTTCCAGAAACGCCGTTCGGGCCAGAAAGAACACGTACGGGTAAAGCACCAGGACCAGCATAAGGCTGACCCCCCACAAGGAATGTATGTCCGGGAACCAGTAATCGTGTCGCGTCCAGCCGAACAAATCCCTCAATCCGGTTTGCAATGGCCCGGCAAACACCAGGAAATCGGTATAGGCATATCCGATAATATACGCCGGCATGGCCAGCGGCAGCAGCAGCAGCCATTGCATGAACCGTGATCCGGGAAATCTGCAGGCGCTGACAAGCCATGCGGTACCGGTGCCCACGACCGCCGTCCCGATGCCAACCATCAGAACCAGTCCCAGCGTGTTGAGCACCAGGTTTGGCAGGATCGTCGCGGCAAGGTGCGTCAGTGAGCCCCTGCCGGTATCAAAGAGACTGGATAGCACCGATGCAATCGGCAGCAGCACCAGCAGCGCCAGAACACCGGTGGCTATCAAAACGCCATTGGGGCGGACCCTGAAGGTCCGCCCCTTTGTCGCTGGCAATCCGTTCGAATTGCGTCTGAAATCCTGCGTTGCCGCCATATGAAGTCCGACCGGGCCTCATCTTCCACCGACTGCGTGACAAAGTCGGCAGTCGATATTACTTCCAGCCTGCCTTATCCATGATCTGCACAGCTTCCGCATTGAGTGATGCAAACTTCTGGGCATCCAGCGTGTCTTCCTTGAACTCGCCGAATGTATCCAGCGGACTGGCAAGTGGAACGCCTTTAACAACCGGGTATTCTACATTGCCTGCTGCAAAATACTCCTGAGCCTGATCAGACGCCAGATACTCCAGGAACTTGACCGCACCATCCTTGTTCTTGGCATGACGAGCCACACCGCCACCGGAAATGTTCACGTGGGTGCCCCGATCGCCCTGATTTGGGAACACCAGGGTTACTTTCTCAGCCGCCTTGCGCCGGTCTTCCTTGCCCGACTTGAACATCTTGCCGAGATAGTAGCTGTTGGCAACAGCGATATCGCCCTCGCCGGCAGCAACAGCCATGATCTGGTCGGTGTCACCACCCTTGGGAGAGCGTGCAAAGTTGGCCACCATGCCCTTTGCCCATTCAGCTGCGCCATCCGCGCCGTTCGCCGCAATGATCGAACCCATGAGCGACTGGTTGTAAATGTTGCCTGAAGACCGGATCAGCACCCTGCCCTTCATGGCGTCTGCCGTGAGACCCTCGTAACTTGTCGCATCTTTCGGATCCATACGATCCTTTGCAATGATCAGCACGCGGGCCCGCTTGGAGAACCCGAACCAGCTGCCATCAGAGTGACGCAGATAGGTGGGAATTCGCGAGCTCAGGACTTCAGATTGAATCGGCTGAAGCAAATTCTCTGTATTGGCCCGCTCAATCCGCCCGGCATCAACCGAAATCAAAACATCGGCCGGTGAATTCTCACCTTCGGCCTTCATCCGCTCGATCAACTGGTCGGCCTTCGCCTCGATCCTGTTGATAGCAATGCCGGTTTCTTTGGTGAAGTTGGCATAAAGTGCCTCGTCGGTGTCGTAGTGACGCGACGAATACAGGTTGATCTCACCCGCGGCGCGCAGAATTGACGGCGCAGCAAGCATGCCGACAGCCGATCCCGTTGCGGCAAGAACGAAACGGCGACGGTTGAGACGTGAACTGACAATTGACATGTGGATAATCTCTTCAGTGGTGAACTTATAAACCGACTAAATCAGTCGGAAATAAAATTTGCAAGAGGTAATCGCCATCTTGCGACATTTTGACAAGCTGTAACTAGTTGAAATAACTAACTTAAAATTGGAATAATTCCAAACTGGCGGTACCGGCAAGGCTCAAGCGCTTGAATCTTCGAGGAGGAATTCACTGGCACGTTGCCCAATCATCATGCACGGACCGTTCAAATTGCCGGTCACTACAAAGGGCATGACGGACGCATCGGCGATCCGAAGCCCTTGCAGACCGTGTACTTTCAGACGTGAGTTGACGACGGACTGAGTGTTGTCAGATCCCATTCGACAGGTACAGCACGGATGATAGATCGAGTATCCCCTTGCACGGATATCGTGTTCAAGCTCCTCATCCGACCTGATATCGGGTCCAGGCAGATATTCCCTCTCAATGATCCGCTGCAGGGCGGGTGTGTCTGCCAGAGCACGCAATGTGCGCGCACCTTCGATCATTTCGACCAGGTCGTCCGGATCATCGAGGAAGTTGAAACGGATCACCGGAGCGTCGCGCATATCGCTGCTGCGCAGCGAAACCGTTCCGCGTGATGCCGGCCTGGTGTTGCAGGCACCCATGGAGAAAGCGGCATACGGATCCGCCTGGGCCATGCGTCCGGGAGCGCCCGGTTGCAGATCGCGGGTCAGCGGTGAGAAATACAGTTGAAGGTTGGCCTTCTCCCGCGAAGGCGCCGATTTCACGAAGCCACCGGCATGGGTGGTGCCCGACGACAACGGCCCGGATCCGAACAGATAGTATTGCAGGCCCGCACGCAATTTGCCGTGCCACGATCCAATCTGCTGGTTCATGGTCGCGACGCGAGACCTGAAATGCATGTCATAGGCAAAGTGATCCTGCAGGTGCCGTCCGACCGAGGGAAGCTCCTGACGCACATCAACCCCCATGTCTCGAAGCAACGCGCCTGGCCCGATACCGGATACCATGAGCAGTTGCGGCGTATTGATGGCACCACAGGCCAGCACAACTTCGCGTCGGGCCTTCACAGTGAACAGACTGTTGTTCTGACGATAGACGACGCCGGATACTTCATCGCCGCTCATTTCAAGCCGCACAACCTGAGCATTCGCTTCGAGGCGGAAATTGGACCGCTTTCGTGCCGGTGCCAGCCACGCCCGCGCAGCCGACATCCGCTTTCCAGATGAACAGATCGTATGGTGGTAATGCCCAAGCCCATCAATGCTTTCGCCATTGAAGTCATCATTGCGCGGGATCTGCAGTTGCTGACCTGCTTCCAGAAAGGCCTCGCAGATCGGATGAGCATCGCCTGCCCTGCTGTTGACCTGCAGCGGCCCATCTGCGCCATGCCAGTCATCGCGAACACAGTGGCTTTCAATTTTCCTGTAGCTGGACAGGACCTTGTCCCACGCCCAGTCCGGATGACCGTCATGTTCCCACTCATCATAGTCGGCTTCAGTGCCGCGCATATAGACCATTGCGTTGATGGCACTGGAGCCGCCGACCACCTTGCCGCGCGGAACCGGCATGCTCCGGCCTTCAAGCCCGGGTTCAGGTTCGCTGGCATACATCCAGTTGACCGCATCATTGAAGATGGAGTGGCCGTAGCCCAATGGCGTCCTTATCCAGAAGCCGTTTCGGTCCGGTCCGGCTTCCAGCAGCAAAACCGAATGCCTGCCCGAAGCCGACAGGTTTCCGGCAAGCACGCATCCGGCAGACCCCGCCCCGACGATCACGTAGTCAAACAGCAGTTGATTATCCGGCAACAGGCCACACCCTTCAGACAAGCTTTAACGGAGCGATACTCTGCCGAAACCTGGTCTGCTGCCAAGCAAAAAAACGGGCCGACCGTGCAAGGGATCTGCCGGCCCGTTCAGTGTGCCACTCTGGAGGAATGGCTGGTCATGCCCGATCACTATTCAGCGGCCACGCCAATCTCGACTGACTGGGCCGAATTGTACCACTCCTGCGCGGCAGCGACACCCGATCCGAACTCAATCCTGGCTCCGGCATCACGCAGCGCCATCTCGGCAGATGCCAGCGCGGACAGGCACATGACTTCATTCAGGTCACCCAGATGGCCAATTCGGAAAACCTTTCCCATGACTTTGCTGAGACCGCTTCCGAAACTGGTGCGGTAACGCTCGTAGCCAAGTCTGATCACATCGCGCGCATCAATCGTGTCAGGCACAACAATCGCGGATACCGTATCGGAGTACCACTGCTGGGAATGCGCACAAAGACTGCAACCGTCCCATGCCAGTATACCTCTGCGAACCCCTTCGGCCAGACGGGTGTGCCGGGCGAACACATTGTGCAAACCCTCCTCTTCAATGAGTGCCAGGGCTTCTCGAAGCCCGTGAAACAATTGCGTTGGCGGCGTATAGGGAAAGTAGCCGTCATCATTGAGCTTGAGCATGTCGTCAAAAGAGAAATAGCAACGTGGCATGCGGGCGGTCTTGGACGCCTCAAGGGCTTTTCCACTGACGCCGAGCATCGACAGGCCTGCCGGAAGCATGAAGCCTTTCTGTGAACCGGCAACCGCCAGATCAACCCCCCACTCCTCAAACCGGAAATCAATCGACCCGATGGAGCTGACGCCGTCGACAAACAGCATCGCCGGATGTCCTGTTGAATCCAGCGCACCGCGAACACCGGCCACATCAGAGGTCACCCCGGTCGCCGT
Organism: uncultured Anderseniella sp.; assembly: GCA_947488295.1. Taxonomy (GTDB): domain Bacteria; phylum Pseudomonadota; class Alphaproteobacteria; order Rhizobiales; family Aestuariivirgaceae; genus Anderseniella. Next base: position 211,573 of record CANKYU010000005.1, on the reverse strand, counting down.
TTCGTTCTGGGTGACGAAAACCGCCTTGATGGCGTGGTCCTTGTCGGCGTCCAGTATTTCCGCATATTCGATCACCGGGACACCTTTGCCCCATTCCACATCGATGCAATGCACCTCAAGACCAAGCCGTTGCGCCATATCCACCCAGAGATGACTGAATTGCCCGAACCGCGACATCAACACTTTGTCGCCTGCATTTAAGGTATTGGTGATGGCGCTTTCCCAGGCGCCGGTGCCTGATCCGGGGAACATGAAAACCCGGCCGGCAGTCATCTGGAACACACGCTTCAATCCCTCAAACAACGGTTTCGTCAGGTCCCCGAAATCAGGCGCTCGCATATCCTCCATAGGAACATTCATGGCGCGCCGGACCCGATCAGGTATATTGGTGGGGCCGGGAATAAACAGGTGCGATTGACCGACTTTCATGGTGCTTCCTCCAGAATGAGCGCGCGGGGAAAGCTTACGTCGCGATCATGCTTTCCGTGTAGCTCCTGTTTAGGTCATGAGAAAACAAAACCCGAACCAAATTGGGTCAATATGTAAGCCTTGTTGTTTACAAACTTGACTTTTGTAAATATGCAAATCTTGCAGTTACAAATGTGAATGCACCATGAGGCCAGGTATGGCATTTTTTGCCGCGAAGCGACGAAGCCGTCGCTGGAACGAGGCACTGAAAATCCTGCAACAGCGGCCGCTCCGGATCAAACCTGCCGGATAACTACCCATCGTCGTTGCCTGAGCCAGCCTCAAGGCCAGGCTCAGGCCTCAAGTCAATTGTTGAAATTCGTCTTGACCCGCACCTTGGGGCCTTCGATGGAGATCGGCTTGATCTCGGCACGAATGTTCCTGCCTTTCCAGGGAACCAGACCATAGGTGTTGCACCACTTGGCGAAAAACACTTTGCGCTGCCCCTCTACCTTGAGGGCGAATCGCAGGCACTTGCCGGATTTCTTGACCCGGCCACCGGTAAACACACCGGGAATTTGCAGCGACACACGACAGTCGGACGTCAACCGGGCCGACGTTGCCTCAACCCTGCCCCGGAAATTACCGGACACCTTGTACTTGCCCGGCTTGGCCCAGCCAAATCCGCAGGATTTGGCCGCATGCGCCGTGTCAGGCGCATAAACGCCTCCAACAGCGAACAGACCACCAGCCACCAGCACCGACTGTGCTGCAATCAACAATCGTTTTGTCATTACCGACCTTCCGTCACAGGTTTCAACATCCCCCGAGGTTGGTCACAGGCGTTAGCGTGTGAATATGACAGCTATCATAATACTTATGGTTGTGATGTGAAGAAGCCCGAGCCGGTCATCATGCCTTGACACGGGAATTTGAACCGGCTCGCATTGCGGCAACGACGTCGTCCAGAGATCTGCGGGCTCCCGATTGCAGATACTCCATTGCACGCAGGGAAGCCTCATGGGCTTCGAGGCTGGAGCCCGCAACACAATCTTCGATGACCCGGCAAAAATAATCTGACTGGTGAGCGTCCGCAAACGTGTAATGTACACACACGTCAGTCAGGCCGCCGCACAGCAGCAGGGTATCGACCTTGAGGCCGCGCAGCAGAATCTCAAAATCCGTTCCGAAGAATGCCGAGTACCGGCGTTTCGGCACCAGATAGTCGGTTGCCAGAAATCCCATCTGTTTTTCTGCAATCGCGGTACCGGGATCGCCTTCCAGGCAGTGAACGTCTTCATCGCCGTCAAGCTCCCGGCCGAAGTCGACCAGATCCCGCCGGTGTACTTCCTGAATGAAAATCACCGGTATGTCGTGATCCCTGGCGGCATCGATTGCCAGCCGCGCCCGCTCCATGCGCTCCTTGTAGCCCGGCATGTTGGCAATGGCCCTCATATCGCTGCTGTCAATGAAAGTGCTCGCCTGGATATCGATGACAATCAGTGCCGCGCGTCCCTCAATCAGCGCGCGTTTGGGCATCGTCGTGTTTGCCATATGATTTCCTTACCTGTCTGGTTATGTGTTTGTCCGATTGAAGGTCCGGCAGGTTGCGCCCGATTATTGTCCCGCCGGACACCTTCTGCATAGATCGCCTTTTCTTGAACGTGTTTTCGCCCAATTTATGACGCGAAATCCGCAAACTAAGGTCACTTCCAAAAGCGAATGTCCCGGGGACGGCATTATTGATCTATCGAGCGGACAGGGGCGGTTACGACAGTGCCGGGGGCCTTGCACTGCTGGTATTCGGATGAAAGGTTCGTCATGGCGAAAAGATACCCGCTGTCAGTTGCTACCATACTCATTTTCCTTACCTTCTTTCTCACCATGCTCGCTCCTGGCGCTTATTCTCAACAGGCGACTCCTGGATCCGAATGGAAGCTGCGCAAACAGGCGGCAGATGGCGTGATCCGGGTCGTGGCCGAAGATGTCAACAGCACATCGTTTCGCGCCGCGTCAGAGATCTCAAGCCTGCTCGCGCGTACCGACGGCCTCAGGCTGATGCCTATTTCAGGGCGCGGCGGCGCAGAGAATATTTCCGACCTTTTGTTCCTGCGTGATATCGACCTTGCCATTGTCTCACTCGACACACTTGAGAGAATCAGGGCCGAAAACACCTTTCCCAAACTTGAACGGCGTGTGGCCTATGTGACCAAGCTGTTCAATGAGGAAGTTCACCTGCTGGCCCCCGAAAAGGCCACCAAGATCCAGGACCTTGCCGGCGGAAGGATCGGCGTAGGGCCGAAGGATGGCAGTGGCGACTATTCGGCGCGTACGATTTTCGGTGCCTCTGACCTTCAGTACACCCCCGTTTATGACGATTATGCCCTGGCTTTGCTGAAACTCCAGAAGGGTGAACTTGATGCAGTGATCAGCGTTTCGGGAAAGCCCGTGCGCATGTACGAAAACCTTCCCCAGGCCGGATTGCGGTTGTTGCCTGTCCCTGTGAACCTGGAAAAAATGCCGGACTACATACCGGCGAACATCGACGCAAGCGATTACCCGAAACTGATCCCTGCCGGAAAGAACATTACGACGGTTGCAGTCCAGAACGTGTTGCTGGCCTTCAACTGGAAACAGGATACCAAGCGCTACCGCAAGGTATCCAAGTTCATCAATGAGTTCTTCCCCAATGCCGGTGAACTGAAAAAGCGGCCCAATCATCCGAAATGGCAGGAGTTCAATATGTCGGCCCGCCTGGACAACTGGATACGGGTAAAGGCAGCCGTCGATGCCGCACCGAAGCCGGTTGTTGCCGGAAATTTCGGAAGTTGCAGTGCCGCGGACCTGAGAGCCGCATTCACTCAGTACCTTGCCGAAGCAAACATACGGGTGGCCGGGGAAATATCGAAGACAGATGCCGAACAGATTTTCAAGGGCTTCAAGGATTGGGTCAACACCGGCACCGCCAACCAGTAACAACGCCAACCTTTTGTCCGGCGCACAGCCAGACCCAACCAGATCAGTGTGAACATAGTCATCATGTATTCATTCCGTCTCATCCGCCGCCTCAGCCTGATTGCAGCCGCAGTGCTGGCATTGATTTTCACCACCATCGGTCAGGCCGCGGCTGAGTGGTATCCTGAAGAACCGGTCAAACTGGTCATTATGGCCGGCAAGGGCGGCGGCGCCGACAAGATGGCTCGACGGTTCATCAAGATCATCAACGATGAAGAAATGTCGCCGGTCCCGTTTGAGCCGGTCAACATGCCCGGAAACTCCGGCGGTGACGCGCTGCAGTTCATGAAATCCAATTCAGGTAACCCGCACGTGGTGATGGTTACCCTCAACAGTTTCTTCACTACACCGCTGCGCCAGCCGAAGCTGGGAATAGACATTACAACATTCGCACCGATTGCGCGCATGGCCGAAGATACGTTTTTGCTGTGGGTGACCAAGGACAGCGGCATTTCGGATCTCAACCAGTTTATCAAACAGGCTTCTGCCAAAGGGCCTAATTGGTTGATGGCCGGTACCGGCAAGGGTGGTGAAGACAACCTGCTCACTGATCTCCTGAACCAGACATACAACCTCAAAATGGCCTATAAGCCGTTCAAGGGCGGTGGTGCGGTTGCCAAGGAACTGATCGAGGCCAAGGCCAACTCCACGGTCAATAATCCTTCCGAACAGGACAAGTATTACAGACAGGGCAAGTCCCGCCCCATCGCTGCCTTTACACCCGAGCGGCTGGAGCAGTATCCCGACGTACCAACCTTCGCGGAGCTCGGGCATGACATGACGTATTTCATGCAGCGCTCAATCGTCGGCCCTCCCGGCCTGTCGCCGGATGTCATGGCATTTTACCAGGAGATATTCCTGGGAGTTTATGAATCCAAGGAATGGCAGGATTACATGAACTCCAACAGCCTGCGCGGTGAGTTTGCCACTGGCGAGACCCTGATGAATTACTGGGTTTCCGGCAAGGAGTCACATCGCAAGATTCTGGCCGAAATGAAGGCTGTCAACTGACGGCTCAGGCGCTCGTCACCATGTAGCCAGGAGTGCGGTGCAGGTGCCTCCTGCCGCACTGGGAGTGCGGAAAACTCGCCTCGCCTTCAGCTCATTGATTGTGCAACACCCGACTGCCGCAGGCCCGGATTCACCGGCGCGGCACCACCAGCATATCGAAGTCACAACAAGGCTCACCGTCACTTAGTGATTGACTCGCGTGGAGCTGTGTCCTTACCATGAATACGTATTCAAACATTCATGAAACCCTGTCTGCATCATTGTCGACACATCAAACGGCCATAAATGCATACGTATTCACAAAAGCTGAACAGCAATGACATCGCCCGTCACGCAGGCGTATCGCAGGCGACGGTGTCCAGAGTGTTGTCGGGCAACAGCAATGTCCGTGAAGAAACCCGTCAGCGGGTACTGGCCGTCATAGAAGAGCTGAATTACCAGCCGAATGCTTTCGCCCAGGCCATGAAAACCAGGTTGAGCGGCACCATCGGTGTGGTGGTTTCACGCATCACAAATCCCATTGTCCCGGAAGTCCTGCTTCACCTGGCCGACGAGTTGACCGCCCACGGCAAACGCATGGTTGTCTGGAACACCGATACCGAAGGAGAAGCCGGTGTTGTAAACGCCATCCGGCAACGGGTAATTGACGGACTTGTCTTTACCGCCGCCGGACAGCAGTCCGCCGCTATGGCATCCGCTCTGCAAACCGGCATACCTATCGCCTGCATCAACCGTCACATTGAAGGCGGCGAGTTCAACCAGTTCGCGTGCAGCAATCTTGAAGGCGCCAGAACCATGGCCGACTATCTGGTCGCGTCCGGGCGCAGGCGGATCGCGATCATCAACGGGCCGCTTGACCGCAGTACTCTTGCAGACCGTGAAGCGGGTCTCAGGCAGGGTCTGCAAGATGCCGGCATCGGTTTGCCGGACAAGTATTACGCCGCTTCAGATTTCGCACACGACAAGTTTCGCCAACTGGCGATCGAAATGATCGAGCAACCCTCTCCACCGGACGCAATAGCATGCGGAAATGACGTAATAGCATTTGCTGTCCTGTGCGGCCTGAGAGCAGCCGGTGTCGGTGTCCCGGACGAAGTCTGGGTAACCGGTTTTGACGGTATCGAGATGTCCGGATGGGATGTTTTTAACCTCACCACAATGAGACAGCCACTGGATGCCATGGCATCAGCGACGGTCGGAGCGCTCATCGACAACATAGAAAACAGCGAAGCGGAACCGCGGATGGTCCGTTTCGGGACCGAGTTAATCATCCGCGGAACCACGGCAAACATGCCCCTCACACAATTATAACCAGCAGGAAACTGATCCAGGGAGGATCCCATGACCATCAAAACCACCAGACGTACATTCGTTGCCGCGACTGCAGCCGGCATCGCCGCTGCGCCACTCGCATCCCCGGCCATTGCCCAGGGCAAGCGCGAACTCAAGATGGTCACCGGCTGGCCGAAAAAGTTCCCCGGCCTCGGGGCAGCATCTGAACGTATCGCGAGTTCAATCACCGAGGCCAGTGATGGCCGCCTGAATGTGAAAGTGTTCGGAGCCGGTGAACTGGTGCCACCATTTGAGGCCTTCGATGCTGTCGCCAACGGCACAGCCGACATGTACCACGCTGCGGAGTACTACTGGCAGGGCAAAACAAGCGCGTTCAATTTCTTCGCCGGAGTCCCGTTCGGCATGACAACCGCGGAACACAATGCCTGGGTCTATCATCGCGGCGGCCAGGAATTGTGGGAAGAACTGAGCGCGGGCTATGGCATCAAGGCGTTCATGGCCGGCAACAGCTCGTGCCAGGCAGGCGGTTGGTTCAACAAGGAAATCAATTCTGTAGATGACCTCAACGGACTGAAAATGCGTATTCCCGGTTTCGGCGGCAAGGTCATCGAGGAAGTCGGCGGCGCCGCTGTCACACTGCCGGGGGGAGAAATTTTCGCTGCCCTGCAATCCGGCACTGTAGACGCCGCTGAAATGGCCGGTCCGTGGATTGATCTCGGTTTCGGGTTCTACAAAGCCGCCAAGTATTTCTACAATCCGGGTTTTCAGGAACCTACGTCGGCAGAGAGCCTCGGCGTAAATCTGCAGTTGTGGGAAGACCTGTCGGCCGCCGACAAGCGCGTTATCCAGCTCGCAGCAGCCCAGGAGAACGTGATGAACCCTGCCGATTTCATCGCCAACCATTCCCGTTCACTCGAGATATTGCTCAATGAACATGATGTGCAGCTGCGATCCTATCCTGATGATGTCATGAAAGCACTGGGTGTGGCGTCCAGGAAGGTATTGGCCGACGCCGCCGCAGCTGACCCCAAGACAAAGAAGGTCTATGACAGTTACATGGCTTTCCTGGCCGAAGCCGCCAACTGGACAGAACAGTCCGAACAGGCCTACCTGGCAGCCCGGTCCATGGCCATGAAAGCCTGACGCAACGCAAGCAGGTGCAGGGGGTGGACACAGTCCGAAATCGACTGCCCCCTGCACTGCCCAACTCCCGGCAAGGCGAGCATGAAGGCAATCATCGAAAAGATTGAAACGGCCAACAAGGCGATCGGCGTGGTGGCATCCTGGTGTGCCCTGGCCATGATGCTGTTCCAGATGATCGCAGTGCTTTTGCGCTATGTGTTCAGCTACGGGCTGATTACCTTCCAGGAAGCAGTGGTCTATTGCCATGCCATCCTGTTCATGCTCGGAGCCGCCTATGTGCTTCAACTCAACGAACACGTCCGGGTTGACGTCATCTATGCGAACCTGGGCAGGACCACCCGCCGGCGCATAGACATCATAGCACTTGTGTTTTTTGTGCTGCCGGTTGCAGCGGTTATCGCCTGGTTTGGCCTGCCCTATGTCGCCCGGTCATGGGCCACCCTGGAAGCATCCAGACAATCCGGCGGCATTCCCGCCATCTTTCTGCTCAAGACGACAATTGTCGTTTTCGCCATGTCAGTCGGCCTGCAGGCCATATGCACCGCAGCACGCCTGTTCAATAACGACGCCGACAGACCATGGCAGCCCGCCGGTTCTGACGACACTGAAAATCACGGCTGAAACAGGCTATGGACACCACCCAACTCACCCTTGTCACACTGCTTTTCATCGCTGCTTTCGGATCTGTACTTGCCGGCATTCCGGTTGCATTCGCGCTCAGTGGCGCCGCCATCATCATGGCGTTTGCGGCCAGCCTGTTCGGATTGTTCGACCTGTCCTTTCTGGGTGCTATTCCGTCACGGATTTTCGGCACGGCCATATTCAATGACGTGCTGACGGCTGTGCCGCTGTTCATCCTGATGGGGGTGATCCTTGAACGCAGCAACATCGCCGAAGACCTGTTGAACAACATGGCCAAGGCGTTCGGCCGCCTGCCAGCCGGACTGGGAATTTCGGTGACATTTGTCGGCGCGCTGCTGGCCGCATCCACCGGGATTGTCGGTGCCACCGTCGTGGCCATGGGGCTGCTCAGCCTCCCCACCATGCTGAAGCGCGGGTATAATCCGTCGCTGGCGGCAGGCTCGATCTGTGCTGCCGGCACACTCGGCCAGATCATCCCGCCATCCATTGTCCTTGTGTTGCTTGGCGACCAGCTTTCCGGCGCTTACATGGAGGCTCAGCGCGAGATCGGAAATTACTCGCCCGAACCTGTCTCGGTAGGAGACCTGTTCGCTGGCGCGCTTATCCCCGGGTTCGGACTGGCAGCCTTGTACATGCTGTACCAGTTGACGCTGGGGTTGCTCAAACCCCAGCTGTGCCCGCCCCTCACCAAGAATGAACTTGAAGGCATCATCTGGCGTGATGTCCTCTTCAGCCTGCTCCCGCCGATCCTGCTTATTCTGACTGTGCTCGGATCTATCCTGTCCGGCATCGCAACGCCGACCGAAGCCGCAGGTGTCGGTGCGCTTGGCGGACTTTTGCTGGCAGCCCGAAGTTTCAACCACGAAACGTCCGGTACCGACCCTGGCACCCGGCCATTGCCTGAATGGACCCACAAACTGGTAACAGCCGCACTGATCGCAGCCTTCCTTTTGCCCCTGGTGCGCTCAGTTGCCGATCTGCGGGTAACCCTGGATACGATATCGGCCTGGGACGGGTTGATGATTGTCGTCGCCATCCTTGCCAGCATCACCTTGCTGGCCGGAACTTTTGCCGCGATCGCGATATTGGCGCGCCGCCGGCTGCTTGCAGATATCGTCAACAGTACCATGCGCATCACCACTCTTGCTTTTGTGATCCTGGTCGGCGCGACAATCTTCTCGCTGGTGTTTCGCGGCTTCGGAGGCGACGAAGTCGTCACTCACGCCATGGACAACATTCCCGGTGGCGTCATGGGCGCGGTCATCGCCGTCAGCCTGCTGGTATTCGTGTTGGGTTTCTTCCTCGATTTCATCGAAATCGTGTTCATCATCATGCCCATTGTGGCGCCGGTGATCTTGCGATCCGATATCGATCCGGTCTGGTTCGGCGTCCTGATTGCGCTGAACCTGCAAACCTCGTTCCTGACACCGCCGTTCGGCTTTGCACTATTCTATCTCAAGGGCGTCGCCCCGGCTGAAATCACCACGGCGCACATTTACCGGGGCGTGATGCCGTTTATCGCAATCCAGCTTGTCGCCCTGGTCCTGGTGTTCAGTTTTCCGCAACTGGCAACATGGCTTCCAGGCGTGTTGTTCAAATGACCCAATTCGCCAGCAATAGGAGCTTACCTGATGGCCAACCTGATTGAACCCAACTGCGCGATCCCGGTGAATGGCGGAACGATGGACGGGTACGCCGCACGGCCGCAAAACGTTGACGCGCGCTGCGGCGTGCTGTTGTTTGTGGAGCTTTGGGGAATGACCCCTCACATGCGCGAGGTAGCGGAAAGGTTGGCTCAGGCGGGTCATGTTGCGATCGTCTGTGACCTGTTTCGCGGCACCACACCGCCGGTCCCGGAAGACCCGCTGCAAAAGTGGGCCAGCACCTTTGAAGAATTTGACGACGTGTCATGCACCAACGACTGCAGGCAGGCCGCAAACTGGCTTAAAGGTGCCGACAGCGGGATGAATGTCGAGCATGTATTCGCCTGGGGCTTTTGCATGGGCGGGCGCTTCGCCCACAATCTTGGCGCGCTTTCAGACGCCGTATCCGGTGTCATCAACTTCTACGGCCGGGTCAACTTTCCACGCATGGCAAACAAGCCGTTCCTGCCGATTGAGCTGACCGGGTTAATCGACAAACCTTATCTGGGTGCCTTTGCTGAAACAGACGGTCTCATTCCACCTGAAGATGTGGCCAATCTACGCGCCGGACTGGCCGGAAACAAAAGCGCGCAGATTGACGTTTACCCGGGCACCAGGCATGCATTCTTCAATGATCACCGCGATGCCTATGATGCCTCGGCCGCAGAGGCGGCCTGGAACAAGGTGTTGTCCTTCATTTCCGAACACAGTTGAACCGCGGCCACATGCCACTCATCGAAATCAATGGAATCAATGTCTGCTTCCAGCAGGCCGGATCAGGTGCGCCAATGCTGTTCATTGGCGGCACCGGCTGGGACATGCGCCAACAACCCAACCCACTCGGCTCGATTCTGCCGCAACAGTTCGATTTCGTTCTGTACGACCAGCGTGGCATGGGACAATCCGGAAAACCACGCGGCCCCTACTCAATGGCCCAGTACGCGCAAGACGCATCACACCTCATCTCTGCAATGGGCTGGCTCCGGGCACATGTAGTGGGATATTCGTTCGGCGGCATGGTGGCTCAGGAACTGGCCATCCGGTCGCCTGAAAAAGTCTCATCGCTTGTACTGGCGGCAACCACGCCCGGGGGCCGCGGTGGTTCTTCCTACCCACTTCATGATCTGTTGCAGCTTGACCCGCTGGACCGGGCGCGTCGCGGCCTCGAAATTGCCGACACCCGCTTCACACCGCAATGGCAGGCAGCCAATTCCGATGCCGCGGCTAACCGTGTTGCCGAGCGCGCCAGAAGACAGGCGCAATTCGCTGACGAGCCAGGCGCACGTGAAGCGTTCACAGCGCAGTTGCTGGCTCGCTCCACTCATGATGCCTATTCGAGACTGCATCTGATTACAGCACCGACGCTGGTGCTGGCCGGCCTGCACGACGGCCAGGCCCCCCTGCCCGCGCAAGACAGAATGGCTGAACAGATAAGGGACTGTACGCTCGTCAAGATCGCCGGCAGCCACAACTTCATTCACGAGACCGATCAGGCCTACCTGGAAATAGCTGCGTTTTGCCTGCGACAGTCCTGAAAGTGCGTTCGATAGCAGGTTTTCTGGTCGCTCTGCATTATTGCCGTCACCTCGATCACAAGCCACTTTGATCTGTCCGCCGGGATCAATTGCCGGTTTTCCGGACTTGTATTTGTGCCAAATCGGGAATTCCGATTTCAATCCTCCGACGCAGCCGCACAGAGATACCGAAGAGGTCTGCTCCCACGCTCATTTTCGACATATTTCGATGTAACAAAGACCTTTCTGTGAGCTGAATATGTCTATTCGAAGAGCTTGCGTGGCGGTTGGTGATCAAGCGATCCTGTTACGCTGTTGACTGGTACGATGCGGTACCTTTTGACGGGTGTTTTGCGCTGACGGGATAGTCTTCGATCAGGGGAGATCAAGATGCGGCGTGCGGCCATATTGTCATTTTTCATTGTAGGCGTAATGGCCTTCGGTACAGTCGCGAACGCCGAGGCTGTCGTGCTCATTTCAAATGACGGGTATACCCGGATTGAGGGCGACCTGCTCAAGATGGACAACGGCATGTATGTTGTCGCCACCTCCGTCGGCCAGATCAAGATCCCCGTAGCAGATGTCCGTTGTGAAGGCGCCGGGTGCCCTGACTTGTCACCGGCGGCGGCTCCGGCGGCTCAGCCCCAGACAACAGAACTCAGCCAGGATGAGCAACTGGAGCTGTTCCGCGCCTTTCTCGAATGGCGCAAGAACAACGAGGATTTCCAGGAATTTCTCGAATGGCGCAAAAAGAATGCTGCGAACTAAATGATATTGCCGTTGGTCCGGTTCAACCGGTGACCATGGCACACAAACAATAAAACACGGGACGGCGAGAAAAGAGGGTACGGCAGGAAAAACCACCAATGCGATGACACATCAGGTCTCGGCACGAGGCAAGGCAACGAACCACACCTCAGTGGCGTCTGGCCCGCATGATATTCACCTGAGAATACGCTCCTACCCGTCTCGTTGACCGATGAGACGCTAGCGTTCGTCGACCCTTCACCGTAAGGAAAATGCATTGGCCCTGTGGCGTCACCAGGAAAACTTTCTTGCACACTCAAGCCCCGCACATTCGACAAATTCGTTTCAAGACACCTCATCTGATTTCGACTTCTGGAGAAAACCATGAAACTACTAAACCTGTTTTCAGCATTTGCCGTTGCCGGCATATTGTCCACCGGTACGGCGCTCAGCCCGACACCAGCTTCGGCGCAATCCATAACCTGCGGCGAACCGTACCGGATTGTGCGCGGTGACAGTCTCAGCCAGATCGCCCAGCGGGCTTATCGCGATGCCGCCAGCTTCCAGCTCATATACAGTGTCAATTCCAGCGTGATAGGTCCAAATCCATCCTTCATTCAGGAAGGCTCTATTCTCAATATTCCCTGCCTGGACAATGTATCGCCGTCCACCGCCAATACGTCAGTGCTTCGCCAGGCATCAACAACAGAAGCATTGCCGCCGCCGAAGCCACGTGAAATTCGCTTCGTCGTCGGCACTGACTGGGCACCCTTCACCAATGAAGACCAGGCCCAGGGCGGCATGATCACCGAAGTGGCAAATGTGGCTATGTCGCTGGCTGACGGCAAACCAGCCTACAAGATCGACTTCATCAATGATTGGGGGGCTCACCTGCAACCGCTGATCTCCGACCATGCCTATGATTTCAGCCTGGTCTGGTTCCGGCCCAACTGTGACGTGGTCGACAAGCTGGGCGACGGTTCAAAATTCCGTTGCAACAACCTGGACTGGTCACAGCCCCTGTTCGAACAGATCGTCGGTTACTACACCCGTGCCGCTCATCCGCGTCCTGCCAGCCACAAGGACCTGTTCGGTCTGCATCTGTGCCGCCCGGCCGGTTACGCCACCTTCATGATGGAAGAGTACGGTCTGGTTGAACCCAATATCAAGTTCACCCGCGAAAACAGCCCCGACGGATGTTTCGAAGGTCTGCTTTCCGGCAAATATGATGGTGTTGTGCTGGCATCCGACGTGGCCGAAGGTGCCATTGCGAAACTCGGCGCCAAGGACAAGGTCAAGTTTCAGGATCACCTGTCCTACGTGGCAACCATGCACGCAGTCATAGCCAAGACCAACCCGAATGCGAAGCAGTATCTTGCGGCGCTCGACAGCGGCATCACCAAGTTGAAGGACTCAGGCGAATGGTTCCGGATCGTGACCCGGCAGTTGGCGGAGCACCGCGCCAAGACGAAGTAGACCGCGACATAATCTGCTGAAAAATCAAGAGCGCGGTTTTGAGGACATCAAAACCGCGCTCTAACTCTTTTGAAACGCAACTAACACACTTTTTTGGTCGCCATCATTCGTCATAGCCGGAAGACCGGGACAGGCTCAGTTTCCTTTCGGGGCTTCAACACTCCACCTGATGAACTTGTTGAACAGCTCTTGCTGCCCTTCATTGTTGCCGGATGTCTTATGCCCAGTAATTTCAAGATACGCCTGAAACTCCTTGAACAACTCCTGTTGTGACTTGGCAGGACCTGCAACCGGTCCCGTTTCGCCCGACTGCTGTTCGGCCGCCGCCGTTTCAATCGGCGAGGCCGCAGGTGCTGGTTCCGTCGGCAGGGCGACCCACTGTCCACCCGTCGCGCCGGGCGCAGCTGGTTTTGTGGCCGTATTCACATTGGTCTTCGTTTCAATCTCTTCCGACACAGCCGTCGGTTCAATGCGCACCATCCGCTCGGTTTCAGCCGATTGTGCCGTTTCCGCAACCTGTGCCTGGTCTATCGTTGTGTCTTCCGGCGATTCCACTGCCGTTGCCTCAAGCTGCCTTTGGTCCGCAATCGGGATCTCCGCAGCATCAGTCACCGTAGCTTCGGTCTCTGTCGTGGCAGGAACTGCTGCGACAGGCTCAGTTGCAGCAAAATGTTCCGAAACAGCCGGGGCAACAGGTTTGTCAGCAGCTTCTACCTGAACATCGGCAGGAGGCAGAACCATAACTGGAGTTTCGGATGAATAGTCTGTTGTGCTGCCGGGCATGGTTGCCGACACCGGCACACCCTGGAAATGAGAACTCGTCGCTGCAACGCTGCTGTCAACCTCAAGAGAAGAAGTTTGCGCTGCCTGATACTCCACACCACTCGTACCTTGAGCCGACATGGCCATGGGTGGGCCGACCAGATAATAGGCCGCTGCGATGCCACCTACACTTGCCATGAAAAGGCCGCCGGCAAAAAGCCAGACACGGTTCTGGCCCCTGTTCTGTTTTACCGCTCGCCGCGCGGTGGCCGCGTGCACTCGGCTTTCAAACAACTCATCAAGGTGTTTTCCCCGGCTGGCCGCACTCGCCGTGGCAGCGGTCACCTTTCTTCGAGGGCCGGGATTTGCCGGGATACCGCTCAACGGCCTGCTCCAGCCATCATCACCGAGTTGGCTCAAATCAATCCGGCTGTTTTTGAACCCACTTCGGTTGTCGTCTGCATTGCTACTCATAACGCTATTCCCCTGTTCCGCTCACGATCCCGCTGGATCAGCTCAACGGTAGTTCCACACGACTCTCACGGTCTTTATGTGTGTTTTCGAAGTTCCCTCACCCTCGCGAATGAATTGATCGAAAAGCGCCCCGTGATCCGGCATCGACGTGTGGATATGAAAACAGCGCAGCAGTTACTGCACGATACACACCAGTCATATTGCCCCTCCACCCGGTATTGAACCGGCGTGCTGGGTAAGCGGCTAAACACTTACGCATCACAAAGGCCGTCCCTTTGTCGTCAACTAACACACTAACTCTAGGCATCGAGTTCGATGTAATCAGGAAGAGAATTGGGTGAAATTGTGTTCAAATAGGGGCGGACTTACGATGACGCAGACGGACTTTTCCGTCAGGGTTAACAGGGCGCGCGCCCGGGAAATCTTGCACTGACACAGGATTCCCAGCCCAATCAATCTGTTAGCGCAGGTGTGTCAGAATCCAGACACACAAGTTTTCACATTTGGCCAGAGAATGGCGATTGTAAGATGTGCCGACACCGTCCGGAACCTGTGGCAGTGCAAGGAATCTCATGACCAGAACGGCCCCGGACCCACGGACGGCGCCGAGGCTTCCGGCACGCCCGTTCCACTGGAAAACGGCACTTGCCTATGCCACTGTCGCGCGGCGCACAGAATCATAGCGAGATCTGTCGAATGACGGATTCACAACAACATCCGGGAATTTTTGATGCAGGCTGACACCGTCGCCAAGACAGACAGCTGGCAGGAAACGCTGGCCCTCCTGCTGAGTGGCCGCTCACTGCGCATGTTGCTGCTGGGCTTTTCATCCGGCCTGCCCATCCTGCTGGTGTTCTCCACCTTGTCGGTGTGGCTGATTAAGGCTGGTGTCCAGCGTGACGTCGTGACGTTTTTCAGCTGGGCCGGCATTGCCTACGGTTTCAAGTTTGTATGGTCTCCGCTCATCGACCGGATTCCCCTGCCCGTGCTTGCCCGGCGCTTCGGCCACCGCCGCGCGTGGCTGCTGGTTTCGCAATTGTGCATCATGGCAGCCCTCCTGTTCACTGCCGCTACCGATCCGGCGACTTCGCTCTTCTGGACCGCCATCGGCGCCGTGGCGATTGGTTTCACCAGCGCAACCCAGGACATTGTTATCGACGCTTACCGGATCGAGTCCGCTCCGCCGCGCATGCAGGCGTTTCTGTCGGCGGCCTACGTGGCCGGATACCGCGTCGCCATGCTGACCGCAGGAGCCGGGTCGTTGTGGTTTGCCGCCTGGCTGGGCGCTGAAACCTACGACCCGGACACCTGGCAGACAGTCTATCGGGTCATGGCCGGTTTCATGCTGGTCGGGGTTCTTGCCACGCTGTTGTCGCCGGAACCCGGCGTCGGCGGAGACGTGGCAACGGACAAGATGGTTCAGCTGAAGCTGTTTCTGGCGTTCATAGCCGGTGTTGCCGGCATGATTGCCATGTTCAACCTGCTTCCCGACACGCCCAAAGACCTCGCCCCCTTCACCAGGCTTTTCTACAATACGGCGCGTCTGTTCATCAGCCTGGGCGCTGCCGGCGTTGTTCTTTTTGCCCTGGCCCGGTTCCGGATTGTGCCGGCAGCGGAGGCGCGCAAATCTTACGTGGAACCGTTTACCGATTTCATCGCACGCTACGGCAAGGCGGCGGTGGTGATCCTGGCATTGATCGGCATCTACCGGATTGCCGATATCGTCATGGGCGCGGTCGCCAACGTGTTCTATCTGGAGATGGGCTTCGACCTCGCACAAATTGCTACCTACTCAAAGTTCTACGGTCTGGTGGCCACCATAGCCGGAGGATTTCTCGGCGGGATTCTGGCCAGCCGCATCGGCGTCATGCGGGGCCTGTTCATCGGCGCCGTGCTGGCCGCTGCAAGCAACCTGCTGTTTGCCTATCTGGCCACCCAGGACGCCAATGTGAACCTGCTGATCGCAGTGATCACCGCCGACAATCTGTCCGCCGGTTTCGCGGTTGCCTCATTCGTGGCCTACCTGTCCGCCCTGACCAGCATCACCTTTACCGCCACCCAGTATGCCCTGTTCAGCTCGATCATGCTTCTGGTGCCAAAGGCGCTTGCCGGCTATTCCGGATCAATCGTTACCGCGACAGGATATCCCGGTTTCTTCATCATTACCGCACTGCTCGGCCTGCCGGTTCTGATCCTGGTGTACTGGGCCGGCAAGCTGGCGCCCATACCCGACGAATAAGGCATTGCATCCTGCAATCCGTTAAGCTCAGCCTGTCCATCTGTTGTACAGCGCAACCGCTGTCAGGACCGGTATTGCAATGGCGGCTGACGCGTAGAGCAAAAACAACAAACGATAACTGATCGGATGTTGTGCAAGCGTGCTGGTTTTCGTCGCCGGCTCATCATCATCCTCTGAACTGCGGCGCAGATACTCGGTCATGACACCGTGGCGAAAATGTCTGCGCAGCTCATTCACCGCCAACAGCCACAGTAGCCAGAACAAGAAGAACGGCATTATTTCGTTGAAGTCCATGTCGGCCACATCCCGCTCCTCACCACTTTTCCAACAAGCTCATCTTACCTCATGAGATTGACAGTCAGGAAGTTGCGGCCGGATCACGCAGATACTCTTGCCTCCTGGGTTTCAGATGAACGCGCCTCTGGTTTGGGCTGGGCTCTATTTCCTCTTTCCGCTCACCGCCAAGGCGATCTGCAAAAAGTACAGGTGATCTTCGCGTCACAATGCCTGGATGTCTTGATTGACTTCCCTTTTCCCGTTAGCAGGATCATAGTTTGACCCTACCGGCTCAGAGTTTGCGTGAAGCAGCTGTGTCAGGAAGCTGGTATATTTTGATTTCAGCCGAGCTTCCATTATCTGACATAATAATAAATGAATATCTTCACAATATACAGCATGAGCAATAGCCCCTATCAAGAGTGGCAGGCGGAACTGCTGGACTGGTCTTTTGTGCATTCTGGCCAACCGGGTCAGCTCATTCGCTTGTGTTCAGAAGATCCATACCACCTTGAAAGAGGGTATTCCTTCTCAACGGTGGCCAAGACAATCTGTACCCCTGATTACTCGAAAATTGATTGGCCCTACTTTCAAGTATGGCATTGGAATGTACCAATCTTCCCGTTCAAGAGACGTGTTTACTGGCCAGTGATGAACAAGCCCGGCACACTTAAACATCTATTCGAACACTTCACCTTCCAAGCAACCGACACGCTGGTCTTCCTCGATCCAGACATGGTTTTCAGCAAACCCTGGACACCAGTCTTTGATCGCGGGACTGTGTTCGGTCAGAAATGGTTTGGTTACTCAAAGCCGTACTGCGAGCGCTCATCCAGCCAACCGGAACTCTGTCCGGAAACAGATAACGACTGTGTCATGTACCCATTCGCCATCAAGGCGGGTGACTTGAAGAAGATGGTGACCGACATCGAACACTTTGCGCTGGAAGGTTACAGAATCGCCCTGAGTAATGGTGTTAGCGGTCACTGGATGTCAGACATGCCAGCGTTTCAAACCGCCATGACGAAGCATGAACTTGTTATGCACCCCCGAGACAATATCGGGCTTTGCAACAACTGGGAAAACAGAAACGATCCGGACGCTCCGATACTTCATTACTGCCAACCGATATTGGATCACAACGGAAACAGGATTTGGTGGAAGTGGAATTACGTTCCGTGGGAAGCGCCACCCTGCCTCAACCGTGCAACAAATCGGGTTGATCGTGAGGTTCTGGACATGTTGAGCCGGAAGGTACGAGAAGCCGGGGCCTGTAACGTGCGAACATCGACAACCTGACATCCCCAGCTGGAGCCCATATCAACGCAACCGGAAACGGACGTTTCCGGCCTCACGACTTGTGATACCACTGCCGCTCATGAAAATTCTCAATATGATAGCCCTGTTCGCCGACGCAGCTGTTATCACGCCGGCATTCTGCACCGCCTTGACAGTGCTACAGTTCGCACCGGCGAATACAGCCGTCACCGTGTTCTGCGTCGACTTCGATGACACGGAGTTCGAAAAGACCTATGACGCCTTCTCCAGGTTGGGACCCGCAGTCCGGTTGCGGCGGGTTGACAGTGCCAAAGACTTCGAGGATTGCGTTTGGCGCACCGCCCTGGGCATGGCGACTTGGGGACGGTTGTTTCTTGACAAGCTATTGCCCGGAGACTTGAACCGCGTTCTGTATCTGGATTGTGACACACTGGTGCAGAGCGATCTCACCCCGCTTTTGAATGTAGAATTGGGGCAGTGCAGCGTTGGCGCATGCAAGGATCAGTTTCAGTACATGTCCGACGCCGTCAAACAGCGCAGGACCGAGTTGAGACTGTCGCCGGAGGGAGATTACTTCAACGCCGGGGTTCTGCTGCTTGACTGGAAATCTGTCTTGGATGTGGATCTCCTCGCGCGGGCAAGAGAGGCACTGAGGACGCATCGGGGCAGTCTGAAGTTGAGGTTTGCAGATCAGGACATTCTCAACCTTTTGCTTGACGGAAACTGGCACGAACTGGACCCGGCGTGGAACCTGCAGTCGTTTGCGATGGCCGTCACGGCATCCCGACAACCTCGCATCGCGCATTTTGTCGGTCACCAGAAGCCATGGTCGAAACGCTGCAGCATCCAGATGCTGAAGTTTCGCCGCATGTACGCAGGATTGCAGAGTAAGGCAGGGCCTCTTGCTCAAGACTTCAAGGTCATTCCGTTTGTTGTCCAGCTAACCAAAGATAAGGTTCGATTGACGCTGGCACACATGTTGAGGCGCGTGACATTCAAGGCGGAAAAAGAAGCTAAAAGAAAAAGGGACTTCAAAAACAGGCTTGAGACGGTTTTCAATGCATACGATCATAAAACCAAACCCTAGCACTCCGTTCCGGGCAACCTGTTACATCTTACATTTCCATTTTTGATGTTTTGTATTTATAGCCCTCAAACCGGTGCTTTCAGTAACGTAGAAGGCGGAGGTCTCGACTATATAATTCAGAAATGATTTGAATTGACTTCTTAGACAGGTCTTCTTTGTAGAAAGTCTTTCCGGTAGCGGTAACGTTCATTCTCTGGAGGTCAGCATTCACCGGAATATCCTGGCAAACCCTCTTGAAATCAGCTTCCAGGTTTTCATACCGACCAACAAAATTAACGCCGATTTTGCCACTTCGCGGATCAATCAAGAAATATGACTGATCCCTGAAGTGTATCCAATTCCTTATCTCCTGATCGGCCAATAGGCGTTCGACGAACTCATTCACACCGGAAAATTCATCGAGATTCTTTCTCGCCCATCTGGCATCCATAGAGTGCATGCCGCCACTCTTGAGATAGTTGAATGCCGATATGAGCCGATCCCAGGGGTTTCTTACAAAGGTGAATTTGTACATTTCATCAAACCGGCGACGGCCATAGAGGTTGAGATAGATGAAAAGAGGGGTATGTGAACCGGCTTGGCTTCCGAACAGGCTATTCGAAACTGACACCCCTGCGGTTTTGGGGACATGCACGAAAATTGTCCGGAGTTGCTCTGTCTTCAACAGGCTGAGGTCACCTACCTGACGTTTTTGCAGGCGCCTGATGTAGTCCAGCTGTCCATTGTAGCGATGGTTGGCTATGGCCCATCGGAGACCATCAGGCAGCCTGGCAAGTGTGCGTTCCAGAATTGGGATGCTCAACTGGATCTCAATCCTCTTTATGACTGGCTTGCTGACATCATGGCGAACGTCTGTTCCTGCCGACTACAGGTATTCAGGCACCTGGTCTAACTCGGCGGTTATCAGTGCTTTTTTCACTTGTAGACAGCCACGGGATCTCCAAGGCTTTCAAAATCGGGCTCAACACCCAGTCCAGGCGTGTCGTTGCAATACAACCGTCCATTTGATGTGGGCGGCGGCGGGGTGCCGGTCGACTCCGTACTGTACGCATGCAAATCTGTCGTATTGAACAGTAACTCTGCAAGTGTGGAAGCTGCAAAATGTGACACGGCCGCAGATACAATTTCGCCGCCCATCATGCATTCAGTGACTACTTTTAGCCCGTGATCGACGAAGTAATCACGTATTCTGCGTGCCTTTGTCAGTCCGCCGATACGCGACATCTTCACACAGGCTACGTCAGCTATGAGGTCTCGTGTGAGTCGCTCTGCCATTGATTGATCAGTCACGAGTTCATCGAGCTTCATCGACAGGTTCGTGCGTGACCGCACATGCAAACACTCTTCGTAAGTGAGGCAGGGCTGTTCGATCATGACATCAAGATCGTCAACAGCTCTCACCACTTTCAATGCATCGTGAAGAGTCCACCGACAATTTGCATCGGCATAAACGACTTCCCCGGGTTTGGCGGCCGCCGCCGCAAAGCGGATAAGCTCAATATCGCTTTCCGGCTCAATGCCGACCCTAAGTTTAAAATACTTGTAGCCTGCTGCCCTGTACTGTTCCATCTCGGCCAGTATCTTGTCGTGCTCCTGTTCCATGACACATCGATACAGCGGCGCACCGTCACACAACTTCCCCCCCAATAGCATGTGAACAGGCACCCCGGTACTTTTCCCGAGAATGTCCCAGCAGGCCATATCAACGGCACTCTTGGCGTAGGAGTAACCTTCAATGGCCGCGTCCATAGCCCGTTCGATTTTGTGGAGTTCACGTGGGTCTTTGCCTAACAAAGCATTGGCAAGGCCGGGCATGGCGGGCAGCGCACCCAGATTACTGTCTCCCCAGGGACATGACTCGCCACATCCACTGATACCGGCATCAGTGTCTATAACCACGACAGTGCTGTTGAAGGTATCAAAAGTTCGCGCACGCTCCGCAGTACGGTCACCAACGGCAAGTCCCCCTCCGCAGTACGGTAAGCCCTTCAGAAAAACGCCTATTTTTGTAATCTTCATAGTTGTCTTCCTGAGTGATCATTCGGATTTAGAGCGGCTTTGGTTATGTGCGCTCAAGTTCGCAAAGACGGCTTACCAGACATTGTCAAGCGTTGGCTCAATGGCAACTTTGTCCACAAAGCTGCCAGCAACAAGTTGAGATCGCTAACTGCGGAGTATCAATTAAACACTGACAGCCGATCAATACGCATTAGAAGCGGTTTTGGCACCCACCATATTACACCCGACAGACATCCTTTTGCTCGTCCAAGCCTTAAACGCAACTGATGGGTAATCAGTAGGTTTGTCGCACATTTGACAGCCATTTTGGGTGCTTTTCACAACCACTGCATGAACATCGCTGAGAAAAATCAATCACCGTCACACAAAGTGCGACGGGTCCGACGCCGAAGTCTCAGCAGAACGTCTTGCAAACATTCATTCTAATTGAAAATTTTGGTGAGCCCGCACGGGTTCGAACCGTGGACCTACTGATTAAAAGTCTTCCAGGAACTCAATGATTTCAATGAGTTAAGTTTTGGATGGGTTCGATTTCCGTACAAAATCAGTCGAAAATCGAACGTTTCAACTCCAATTATTTCGCAAGTCGTCGAACGAATCTTACCACCCAGCCTGATTTAACGAATGGCAACAATGCGGACAAAGCGCCCTGATGAATTCGGTCCGATGTCCGACCTACTACAGCGATCGCAATGTCAAAAAGTGCCAGTTACTGTTATTGCCAGCCCCGCATTATCTTGCACTGCCCGATTCCCAGTTCTCAATACTCTGATTCCGCATCCTCGATCCATAAGATCGCCTCGCGGACATATGGTAGATACTGTGTATTTCGGCAGGGTGGTGGATCAGCCGCCTCTAACTCGCATAGCGCGGGTAGCGTCGACTTTTCGCGCAATCTTCCCAGCCTAAGCGCACATCCTGTGAGGACTGCAAAGTCATCAGAGGATCGAAGAAGTTCGATCGCTCTCGCCGGCGAACACCCATCGATCAAAGAGGCACCACCGTCTGGGCCATGTTCATCGATTGCATGATCACAGGCAGCCATAATTCGAGCCTCCCTTATCGGATCGAACCAGTCGAAATGGTTCATGAGCCGTTTGCCGTTTCTGAGCTGTGAACGAATTGCCCCCATCGCAAGAAGATCGTCCAGCGAAGGATCCGGCCACATTTCGCCATCTTCCAGCTCGTCTGGATCAATCTCAATCAGGTCTACGCGCTGCGAAAAATCGTCGACCTTCGCGAATAACTGATTGTCCTCCCAACAGGGGCTGTTCAGAGAAATCAGGCCAGACAAGTCTCCGCGTGCTCCAACGGCAACCAGTGTTGTTTGGCCAAATGCAAACGCTATGAAACCTTGCTTCGTAAACTCGGCGTATCCCTCCGCTGCCGAAATCAGATCCAATTCTACATAGCTGGGATCTCCGGTGCGCAGACATTGTGGTAAGCTGTCTGGCAGCGTCTCCAAAAAATCAGTTGGTGGCGATAAATTGAAGCGCTCTTTAACCTCGGCAACAGATTTCCGATCCCACATCTCAATATCCTTCAACGAAATCTATTCAGCTTGACGTCATCTGGGGTTCAATATCAGGCCATCCCTCGCAGATCCAGTCGGCCTGATAGGCGTGACACCCAAGAACCGGGTATGCTATCGGAAGGAACATCAGTTCACGTCCTTTTCGCCTTGGAACCAAGTTTGCTTGTTTAGCACGCAACCAATTCATCAACTTGTGACACCATTCCAACGACCGAATAGGGCTCTTTGCAGGCCTTCGCGGCAACGCACTCGATCTAGTGCAATAGCAACCCCTCCAAACGTGAATAAACGGTATTGCTATCACCTAACTTGAGCAAGCAAAGGAGCAAGCATGTCAGACAGCACCACTACCAGCGGCAGCGCCTGAAACATTGCAAACGTGGTCACACTGCTGGCGGCACTGACGGCAATGGCCGAGACTAACTTGGGAACATCGTCGAACGTTCGACGAATTCGGCGTCGAATTTGCACCACCTTTGTTTTCTCTAATGCGTTGTTTTTGCTTGAAATATTTGGTGAGCCCGCACGGGTTCGAACCGTGGACCTACTGATTAAAAGTCAGTTGCTCTACCAACTGAGCTACGGGCTCCCAAAAGCCGGCATTTGACGTTAGAAACGCTGGAAAACCGGCAGGTATACAACCTCCTGGCGGAGGTTCATTTCAGGCTCTCGCCTGAATCAGCGTTCGCGGAACGCGTGATTGAGTTGGTCCCTAAACGGTTTCAACAAATAACTCAAGGGGCTGCGACCATTGGTTTGCATATAAGCTTCCGCCGGCATGCCCGCCTTCAGTTCCAGACCGTTCAATTTGGCCCTTTCCTTGTCATCCAGCCTGAGTCGAACCGTGTAAAACGGCGGCTGGCTGGGCTCGGGCTGCTTGAGATCGGCACTGACCAGGCTGACCCGTCCCAGGATCTGCGGAGTGACGGTTGAGACCGCGTTGGGAAAGCGCATGATCGCCTCCTGGCCCATGAACACCTGGTCGATATCCTGCGGCCGGACATTGGCTTCCACCACAAGCGGGTCTTCCTCAGGCACGATCATCATCACTGCATCGCCGGGTGCAATAACCCCGCCAATCGTATGTACGGCGAGCTGATGCACAAACCCGTTGCGCGGCGAGCGGATTTCGATGCGCTTCAGCTTGGCCGACACCGCCACGCGGCGTTCATCAAACTCTGCAATCTTGGCTTCGGCCTCGCGCAGTTCCGTCAAGGTTGTGGTCAGCGCGTCATCCTGCAATTGCAGGATCTGGATTTCCACCTCGCCGATCTGCCCGCGGGCACGGGCTATCTCGGCCAGGTGCTGACCGGTCTCCCCGGCAAGCCGTTCCTGTTCGCGCTCCAGCCCAAGCACCCGGGTGACCTGGACAAGGCCCTGGGTGAGCAGCTCCTGCATTGCAGTGAGTTCTTTTTCGATCAGCTTCTTTTGGTTCTCCTTGGCATTCAACTGCGCTTCGACGCCGACAATTTCCTGTTTCAGTTGCGCTATGCGCTCTCGCAACTGCCTGGTCCGACCCTTCAGCGAGGCGGTCTGCGAGGCAAACAAGTTTTCCTGACCGACGAGCAATTTGCCGATCAGCGGTTCGTCCCGGCGCGACTCCAGCTCGTCGTCAAACATCAGCTTGTCACTGCCGTCACGCTGGGCGCGCAAGCGGGCTGCCTTGGCAACCCATTCGATCCGGATGGTGTCGATGATGCCGAGCTCGGCCCTGGTGTC
This sequence comes from uncultured Anderseniella sp., assembly GCA_947488295.1. Lineage (GTDB taxonomy): Bacteria > Pseudomonadota > Alphaproteobacteria > Rhizobiales > Aestuariivirgaceae > Anderseniella. The sequence goes on along the minus strand of CANKYU010000005.1, from coordinate 187,293 downwards.
TGTCGGATCGAGCCGGATCAGCAGGTCGCCTGCCTTCACCATGTCGCCGTCGCGCACCTTGATCTCTGCGACAATTCCACCATCGCGATGCTGAACGCGTTTTGTATTGCCGTCCACGACCATGGTGCCCGGTGCAATCACCGCGCCGCGAATTTCGGTCAATACGGACCAGCCGACAACACCGCCCATGATCACCAGTATGCCGGCAAAACCGGCAAGCTGGTAGCGTCGCATTGAGTTGCGGGTCCTGTCACTCATGATGGCTTTCCTGTGTCAGAGACGATTGAAAGAGTACTGGCGGTCTGCAGACCGTTCGCCGGCTTGGCAGACCGCCTCTCAGCCTTTGGCGGACCGGTCTGAAGCACCTTTGCAAGGACTTCGTCCTTCGGTCCGAACGCCACCTGTTTTCCATCCTTGAGCATCAGGAGCGTGTCGATGGCGGCAAGCGCACTGGGCCTGTGCGCCACCACGATCACGGTAGCCCCTCTCTTGCGCGCATTGGCGACGGCCTGCACCAGAGCCGCCTCACCCTCGGCATCGAGGTTTGCATTCGGCTCATCCATGATCAGCAGCGCCGGATCGCCATACATGGCGCGGGCAAGTCCAATCCGCTGAAGCTGGCCGGCAGACAACCGGTGCCCGCCCGCGCCGACCCGTGTGTTGTAGCCGTCCGGCAGTTTCAGGACCATCTCATGTACAGCCGCCTGACGCGCTGCCGCTACGATGGTTTGCGGATTGGCTTCCGGCTGGAAGCGTGAAATGTTCTCGGCCACCGTGCCTTCAAACAACTCAACATCCTGAGGCAGATAGCCGAGGTGTTTGCCGAGGCTCACCGCATCCCACTGGCGCACCTCCGCACCATCAAGCCGGACCTTGCCGCGCATCCGAGGCCATGCACCGACAATCGCCCGGGCGAGCGTTGACTTTCCTGCCCCGGTCGGACCGATCACGCCGAGGCCGGTACCGGCTTCGACCTTGAACGATACATTGAACACAATCGGCTTGTCGCTGTCGGGGACAAACGCGCTAAGTCCTTCAACCTCCAGAGCGCCTTTCGGATCCGGCAACGGCATTGGCTCAGCGGGAGCCGGTGTCTGTTTCATCAGATCGGAAAGACGCGACCAGGCGCTGCGAAATCCGAGATAGGGTTGCCAGTGCGCCACCGCCTGTTCGACCGGCGCGAGCGCACGCGCCATGATGATTGACGCGGCAATCATGGACCCGGCGGAAATTTCCTGTTGCACGGCAAGCAGCGCACCCAGTCCCAACATGCCGGACTGGAACATCAGCCGCAGTGTCCGCGACATCGAGGAAATCAACCCTCCCCGATTGGACGCTGAAGTCTGTGCGTCCAGAGCCGTCGCCTGTACGCTCTCCCAACGATCACGCATGACATCGGACATGCCGAGCACGCTGGAGACCTCGGCATTACGCAGGCTCTCGTCGGACATGATCTGAGCCTGGGCAATGGATTTCTGCGCCTCTGCAGATGGTTCCTTCATTATCCGGTTATTGATAACCGCCAGCACCGACAGGATCACGATCGCAATGGCCGCTGCAAAGCCCAGCCACGGATGCATCAGGTAAATCACAAACAGATAGATGGGAGCCCACGGCATATCGAAAAAGGCAAACGGGCCCGGGCTTGACACAAACTGGCGAACCGTCAGCAAATCTGCGATCGGCGAGTTGCGGACCTGCGGATTGCCCTTGGTGGCATGAAAACTCATCATGTCAAACGCGCGGGACCGCAGACCCTCGTCAAGCTGGCGCCCGATCTGCACCATCACACGGCTGCGGATGAACTCAAGAAACCCGTACAGTATATAGAGAGTTGCCGCGAGCAGGACCAACGCCGTCAGTGTCGAAATACTGCCGCTGTTCAAAACACGGTCATATACCTGAAGCATGAACAGCGGACCGGTCAGCATCAACAGGTTGATGATGAAACTGAACACGCCGGTAGACACCAGCGCCATGCGTCCACTCTTCAACGCCGCATAAATGTCCTGCGCGTTTTGCTGCTCGCCGTTCGCCATAGTTTCCACCTTGCCCCCTGCGCTGCCACACGATGGCGAACACCCCCAAGATGAAATGTAAGCCGTCTTACGGATAAAACGCGATCATGGTTAACATCCGGTAAGAATCCGGCGATTGGCGTCGCGGCTATTTTCCGGTTGCCCAAAGCAACACAAGGCCTGCCGCAGCGGCAAGCATCACCCAGGTCCACATGCCCGACATCGACTTGACCTGCGGTGGAATGTTGTCGCTGGCAGAGTTTTTGGCCGTTTCCGCCATCTGCGTGGCACTTGTCGCCGCCGACTTTGCAGCAGCAGTCGCTTCACTGGCAGTTTCGTTTGCAACCTTTGCCGCGCTGGATGCAGCAGCACTGGCCGCACTGGCAGTGGCAGCTGCCGATTCGCGAACCGAACTCGCCGTTTTAGAGGCCGCGGACGCAGCCGACTTGGCTGCCTTCTTTGTTACAGGCCTGGATTTTGCGGCCGGCTTGGCTGCTGCCTTTGTTGCCTTGGCAGCCGGTTTGGCCGCTGCTTTCGTTGCCTTGGCGGCCGGTTTGGCTGCCGATTTCTTCTCAGCTGCCTTCGCTGCCGCCGGTTTGGCTGCTTTGGCAGCCGCCTTCTTTGCCGCAGGTTTCTTTGCTGCCGCTTTTTTCGCTGTTGGTTTCTTTGTCATGTCAGTGTCTTCTGAACCTTGGCTAACAATCTTGTTGAATTTTTTGAAAAAGTCCGCCGCCATTTTCTTGGCCGTCGAATCTATCAGCCGGGACCCGATCTGGGCCAGCTTTCCGCCCACCTGAGCGTCTACATCATATGACAATTTGGTTGCCGAGTCGCCAGTGTCGCTCAGCCTTACTGTCGCACCGCCCTTGGCAAAACCGGCCACGCCGCCCTTGCCTTCGCCCGAAATCACATAGCTGCGCGGCGGGTTGAGTTTCGACAGCTTTACGTCACCTATGAAAGAGGCTTTGACCGGACCGACCTTGGCAACCACCTTGGCCTCGAACTCCGTATCAGACTTTCTTTTGACTTCCTGGCAGCCCGTAATACTCTGTTTCAGTATTTCCGGATCATTGAGCGCATCCCATACTGCCTGGCGCGGTGCCGCAATGACTTCTTCCCCGGTCATTTTCATGTCGTCGAACTCCTGCAAAAAATGAGAATAGCATTATGTCGCATGCCCATAGCACAAGCGTCAACAATGCCTCTCATTATGCTTAAAGTTCCGGACTTTCCCATCTCGCCCTGGTCTCGGTTCTGAAACCTTCAAAGCAATCCCGGTCGATCGCGTCCCGGATTCCGGACATCAGATGCTGATAATAGGCGATGTTCGCCCACGATACGATCATCATGCCCAGAATCTCGCCGGCCCTAACCAGGTGGTGCAGGTAAGCGCGCGAATAGTCCCGCAGCGCCGGATGATCAATGGTTTCGTCCAGCGGACGCTGATCCTCGGCAAACTTTGCGTTGCGCAGGTTCATCTTGCCGGAGCTGGTAAATGCCTGTCCATGACGCCCCGACCGGGTCGGCATCACACAATCGAACATGTCGATGCCGCGCGCCACGCTTTCCAGCAGGTCAAACGGCGTTCCGACCCCCATCAGATATCGGGGCCGGTCCTGCGGCAGGTGCGGCTGTGTTGCCTCGATGGTGGACAGCATCACCTCCTGGCCCTCACCCACAGCCAGCCCCCCAATCGCATAGCCATCAAAGCCAATGTCGATCAGCCCGTTGGCTGACTGTGCCCGTAGCTCGGAGTCGGCACCGCCCTGCACAATGCCGAAACATCCCCTGCCCGGCTGCTCGCCAAACGCTTCGCGTGACCGTTGCGCCCAGCGCAGTGACAACTTCATGGCGCGCTCTGCATCCTTGCGCGTGTGGGGAAATGCCACGCACTCATCCAGTTGCATGTGAATTGTCGACCCGAGCAGGCGCTGAATCTCCATGGAGCGTTCAGGGCTCAGGAAATGTTTTGATCCATCAATGTGAGACTGGAACGTCACCCCATCTTCGGTCAACTTACGTAACTGGGCCAGCGACATGACCTGGAACCCGCCTGAATCAGTCAGGATCGGGCCTTTCCACCCGGTCATCTTGTGCAGGCCGCCGAGCCTGGCAACCCGTTCGGCACCGGGCCGCAGCATCAGGTGATAAACATTGCCGAGAATGATGTCGGCGCCCGCATCGCGAACCTGATCCATGTACAGCGCCTTCACCGTACCCGCAGTGCCAACAGGCATGAAAGCGGGAGTACGGATGTCACCGTGCAGGGTGTGCACGGTGCCGCGGCGCGCCAGGCCGTCCTGCTTGTGCAGTGTAAATGAGAATGTATCGGTCATGGTGAGGCTGGCCATAGCAGGCTTGAGTCGCCATAGGAATAGAAACGATAGCCCCTGGCGACCGCATGGGCATAAGCAGCCTGCATGGTGTCCAGGCCGCAGAACGCGCTGACAAGCATGAACAAGGTCGAGCGCGGCAGATGAAAATTGGTCATCAGGCCGTCCACCACCGCAAACCTGTAGCCCGGCGTAATGAAAATATCCGTCGCGCCGGACCAGCCCTGCAGGCGGCCGTCCTTTCCGGCAGCACTCTCCAGCAGGCGCAGGGCGGTCGTGCCGATGGCAATGATCCGTCCACCCCCGGCGCGCGCGGCGGTCAGACGTTGTGCCACGTCTGCGTCCACCTCGCCCCATTCGGAGTGCATCTTGTGATCAGTCGTATCGTCCGCCTTCACCGGCAGGAACGTCCCGGCCCCGACATGCAAAGTCACAAACTCATGTGCAACCCCGCGCTCGGCGATGCGCTGCATCAGGTCGCCGGTGAAATGCAACGAAGCCGTTGGCGCGGCAACAGCCCCGTCCCGCGCTGCAAACATGGTCTGGTAGTCATCAATGTCGCGGTCATCAGTGGGGCGTTTGGAGGCAATGTATGGCGGCAGTGGCATGACACCATGTACCGCAATAGCGCTGTCCAGATCAGCACCGCCGACACTGAACTCGAGTTCGATTTCCCCGCCGTCGTTCTTGGCCTGCACACGTGCAAACAGATCATCTGAAAACCGGATGTTATCACCGGTTTTAAGCTTGCGACCGGGTTTGGCGAAAGCCAGCCAGGTCGCGTCTGCCAGCCTTTGATGCAGCGTCACTTCTATGGCGGGTTCGGTGTCGCCACGCCCGCTGCGTCGGCCGGTCAGTCTGGCGGGAATGACCCGTGTGTCATTGAAAACCAGAACGTCACCCGGGTTCAGGTGATCGGCGAAATTACAAACCAGGTCGTCCGACACCTGACCGTCCGGGTTGACAATCAGTTGCCGGGCCGCATCGCGCGGACTTGCCGGTCTCAGGGCAATCAGGTCCGGCGGCAACTCGAAATCAAACAGATCTACTTTCATTCAGGTTGCCGCCGGATTTTGCTGGATTAGCTGGCGTCAGCCATTACCTGCATTTTTTCAATGCGGTCGGGACCCTGTACAGGTTCACCGCGCTTGAATTTGTCGACATTGTCCATGCCTTCAACGACTTCGCCCCAAACCGTATACTGGCCGTCCAGGAAGCCGCAGTCTCCGAAGCACAGGAAGAACTGCGAATTGGCGGAATCAGGCATGCTGGAGCGAGCCATGGATGCCGTGCCGCGAACATGCGGTTCGCTCGAAAACTCCGCCTTCAGGTTCGGCTTGTCAGACCCGCCGGTGCCGGTGCCTGTCGGGTCGCCGCCCTGTGCCATGAAGCCGTCTATGACGCGGTGAAACGGTGTTCCGTCATAAAACCCCTCGCGGGCCAGTTCCTTGATGTGGGTAACATGGCCCGGCGCCAGGTCCGGACGCAGCCGGATAACGACGCGCCCCTGGGTTGAGTCCATGATGAGTGTGTTTTCTGGATCTAGATCGGCCACAAGGCTCTCCTTCTTTGTGTCCATGAATGAAACGGTATGAGGGTTGAAAAATACAGGCTACCTGACGCTCATCTTCAGGATCTTGTCCGGGTTTGCCGGCGGTTCGCCCTTGTTGATCTGGTCAATGCAATCCATGCCCGACGCAACCTGGCCGACCACAGTGTATTGGCCGTTCAGAAAGTCACCCGGGGCAAACATGATGAAGAACTGCGAGTTCGCACTGTTCGGGTTGCTGGACCGGGCCATGCCGACCGTGCCGCGCTTGAACGGCTCAGCGGAAAACTCAGCCGGTATATTCGGCAAGTCGGACTTGCCGGTACCGGTGCCGGTCGGGTCGCCGGTCTGCGCCATGAACCCGTCGATCACCCGGTGAAACACAATGCCGTCATAAAATCCCTTTGCGGCAAGGGTTCTGATCTGCGCCACGTGCTTGGGCGCAAGATCCGCTCTCATATCGATCACAACAGGCCCGCATTTCAGGTCCATCACGATCTTGTCGGCCGCCTGAGCAGATGAAACAGTCAGCGCCATTGCAGCGCAAAATCCGGCAAGTGCCGCACCAAGTTCTTTTCTCAACATAACTCTCCAGGGATTTGCAATTATTTGGTTTTCAGGGCTTCAAGAACAGCTGAATTGACCGCCTCAGGCACAAAGGTTGATATATCTCCGCCCATCTTCGCAATCTGCTTGACCAGGGATGATGCAATCATCCTTGTTGCAGGGCTTGCCGCGAGAAAAACCGTTTCAATATCAGGTGCAAGACCGGCATTCATCTGCCCCATCTGGACCTCATAGTCAAAATCCGAGGCATCTCTAAGGCCCCTCAGGATAATACCGGCACCTGCTGAACGCGCAGCCTCCACCGCCAGACCGTCAAAGGTTTCGATGGTTATCTCGCAACCGGTGGCATTGCTAACAGGTTCGCAGACCTGTGCAAGCAGTTCCAGCCGGCGCGGCGTTTCCAGAAACGGTGCCTTCCCGTGATGAACCCCAACGCCAAGGACCAACTTGTCCGTGAACCGCGCAGCACGGGCAATCACGTCCAGATGGCCGAACGTGACAGGATCGAAACTGCCGGGGTAAAATCCTATGCGTGTCATGGTTGATGACACTTATAGCAACACAGGCTCGGTTTGAACCCATAAAGTTGTTACAGTGATCTGCAGATAAAGTGAATCAGATGAGCCTGCCATCACTGTGGCGGAGCGCTACTCCGGGATCGAAACCAACAGGAGGATCAGACGATGGAAAACCCCTCGATAATTTCGCATGTGTCGCTGGGAACCAATGACTTTGCAAAAGCCAAGGCATTTTACACAGAAGTGCTGGCCACTATCGGCGCCGGGCTTGTGATGGAGCACCCGGATGCAGCGGCCTTCGGCAAGAAGTTTCCGGAGTTCTGGGTTCAGTCACCGTTTGACGGAAAACCTGCAGCAACCGCCAACGGCGTGCACTTTGGATTCTGGGCCAACTCAAAACAGGAAGTGCACGCGTTTTACGATGCCGCACTGAAACACGGCGCCACCGGTGAGGGTGAACCCGGTCCGCGCGAAGAGTATGGCGAACCCTATTACGGTTGTTTCCTGCGTGACCTGGACGGCCACAAGATCGAAGCCGCATTCTGGGACGTGGAACTGGAGGCGAGCCTCAACAGCGCCTGACCGGTCACTGCGGTGAGCAGGGTCATTCCTGCTCACCCAACGCCGCTACCGTCGCGCCAGCGCAAGCCAGATACCGCCGCCGATCAGACACAATCCGCTGCCGACTTCCAGCGCCCGGACCCGGGTGCGTGACAGCCACTTGCCGGCACCGCCGGCCAGAAATGCGTAACTGGAATCCAACGGTGTAGCCACGGCGATGAATGTGGCTCCCAGCAACAGTGTCTGGGCAAGGGCATTGCCGCCGGTGGTCAGGAACTGCGGGATCAGGGCACCGAAAAAGAACAACGCCTTGGGGTTGGACAACACCACCAGAAACCCCTGCCAGAAAAACGATCCGTTGGCGCGCGGCACTTCTGACACGTTGCCCATGTTGCCGTCCGATCGCAGTAGTTTGACGCCAAGCCAGATCAGGTAGACTGCGCCTACCCACCTGATGATATCGAACACCTGCGCAAGGCTTTCCACGATGAACTGCAGTCCGGTGGCCAGGATAAGCAGCATGATGGCAAGGCCGGCCTGGGTCCCGGCGACATTGAGCAACCCCGCCTTGACACCATGGCGCAGGGAATTCGCGACAATTACCGTAACCGATGGTCCCGGAACGATGACGACAGCGGTGCAGGCCAGCACATAGGCCGCATAGAGTTCGATTGGAATGCCTAATATGGTCATTGAAACCTCTTCAGTTTGGGGAAACCCAGCAATCAACAGTTTGCGGCGTGCGTCAAGCCGGATAGACCTGAGATCATGAAATCCTTGCCTCGCAATATGACCGGAAGGCTCGCGGTGTTCTCAATCTGCGGCAAAAACCGATACTGGCTTCGCCGCAATCTCACCGGTGGTGACCGACGGCATGTGCTGTGGATCATGATGAACCCGAGCCGGGCCAGTGAGACCGTCAATGACGCCACCACAACCATGACCACCAATATCAGCAGACGGCATGGCTACGATGTCCACGGAGTCGTCAATCTGAGCGCAGTCATAGAAGCCGACTCCACAAAACTGACCGCGATGGATGGAGCAGCAGACCGCCTCAATGACCAGGCAATCAGCCGCGCATTAAGCTGGATCAGGCGGCAGCACGGCGATGTCGTGATTGCCTGGGGTGCCTCGAGACATCTCAAGCAGCGAGAAGCGCAGGTCCTGTCGCAATTGCGCCGGCAAAACCTGCTGTGCCTGGGACACAATCGCGACGGCTCACCCAAATTCCCCCGGGGCATAAGGCGTGATGTTGAACTGAAGCCGTTTACTCGCTAGGCGTCCCGCTGTCAGGCTGGTCATCGGGCGCATCATCCGGCTGAGGTTCTCCGCCTTCAGCTTCATCGTCGTCACCGTTCACATCTTCCGAAATCCGGCTGACAGACACTACGCTTTCATCCTCGCCGGTACGGAACACGGTGACACCCTGCGTTGAGCGGCCTGCAATGCGGATATCGTTGACCGGACAGCGGATGAGCTGACCGCCGTCGGTTACCAGCATGATCTGATCCGTCTCCTCGATCGGGAATGAGGCTACAAGGTCACCATTGCGATCATTGACCGCCATTGCCGTGATGCCTTTGCCGCCACGCCCGGTAACCCGGTATTCATAGGCCGACGATCTTTTGCCAAAACCGTTTTCAGACAGCGTCAGGATAAACTGTTCGGCAGCGCCCATCTGGATATAGCGTTCCTGGTCAATGGCTGCATCTGACCCTGCCTCGTCTTCGACGTCACCGGCATCGCCATCATCACCTTCCATGGCACGGCGCATTTTCACATAGGCAACCCGCTCATCAGACGTGGCTTCAAATCCGCGCAGCACGGTCATGGAGATGACCTCGTCGCCGTCTGCCAGGTTGATGCCGCGCACGCCAACCGAATTGCGGCCGGCGAACACGCGCACGTCGGTCACCTTGAAACGGATTGCCTGACCTTTTGCAGTGGTCAGCAGCACGTCATCGATGTCCATGCAGGTCTCAACACCGACAATACCGTCACCGTCATCCAGCTTCATGGCGATCTTGCCGTTCTGGCGCACTTCCACAAAGTCTGACAGCTTGTTGCGCCGCACGGTGCCGCGGGTTGTCGCGAACATCACGTCCAGCTCACCCCAGGTGGTCTCGTCTTCAGGCAGCGGCATGATGGTGGTGATGCGCTCGCCGTCTTCCAGCGGTAAGAGATTGACCAGTGCCTTGCCCCTGGCCTGCGGCGCTGCCAGCGGCAGACGCCAGACTTTCATCTTGTAGGCCATGCCGCGTGACGAGAAGAACAGCACCGGCGTATGGGTATCCGCCACGAACAGGCGGGTGACGAAATCCTCATCCTTGGTCTGCATGCCGGCACGGCCCTTGCCGCCGCGCCGTTGAGCCCGGTAGGTCGTCAGCGGCACCCGCTTGATATAACCGGTGTGCGAGACGGTCACGACCATGTCTTCCTGGGCAATCAGGTCCTCGTCGTCCACCTCGCCGAGATAGTCGGCAATTTCGGTGCGCCGAGGCGTCGCAAACTCTTCCTTCACCGCAATCAGTTCTTCGCGAACGATTGCCTGCACCCGGGCCCGGGAGCGGAGAATTTCAAGATAGTCGGTGATTTCCGCTCCCAGTTTCTGCAATTCGTCGCCAATTTCGTCGCGACCGAGCGCGGTCAGGCGCTGCAGGCGCAGATCAAGAATGGCGCGGGCCTGCTCTTCCGACAACCGGTACATGCCGTCTTCACTCAGCTGGTGACGCGGATCGGCTATCAGGCGGATAAGCGGGGCCATATCCTTTGCCGGCCAGTCGCGGCCCATCAGACCTGCACGGGCGGTGGCCGGATCGGGTGCTGACCGGATCAGCGCAATCACTTCGTCAATATTGGCAACGGCGATGGCCAGCCCCACCAGGACATGCGCCCTGTCACGGGCCTTGTTGAGCAGGAACTTGGTGCGCCGGGTGACAACTTCTTCGCGGAAGGCAACAAATGCCACCAGCATGTCCTTCAGCGTCATCACTTCCGGGCGGCCGCCGGTCAGCGCCACGGAATTGACGCCGAACGACGTTTGCAATTGCGAATACTTGTAGAGCTGGTTCAGCACCACATCACCTACGCCGTCACGCTTGATCTCTATGACCACCCGCATGCCGTGGCGATCGGACTCGTCGCGAATGTCGGAAATACCCTCGATCCGCTTGTCACGCACCAGTTCGGCAATCTTCTCGATCATCGAGGACTTGTTTACCTGGTAGGGAATTTCGTGAATGATTATGGCTTCACGGTCCTTGCGGATTTCCTCAATCGTGGCCCGGCCACGGGTGACAACGGATCCACGTCCGGTGGTCTGCGCCAGACGGATGCCGGCGCGCCCGAGAATGATACCTCCGGTCGGGTAGTCAGGCCCCGGCACGATCTCATTGAGCTCGTCCATGGAAATCGCGGGGTTTTCCATCGTTGCGATAGTCGCGTCGACAACTTCACCCAAATTGTGCGGTGGAATGTTGGTGGCCATGCCAACCGCAATACCGCCTGCCCCGTTGACCAGCAGGTTGGGAAACCGTGCCGGAAGAACCGATGGTTCCCTTTCCGTGGTGTCGTAATTGTCCTGGAAATTGACGGTGTCCTTGTCGATGTCTTCCAGCAGCGCATGGGCCGACTTGGCCATGCGGACTTCCGTATACCGCATGGCAGCCGGCGGATCACCGTCGACTGAACCAAAATTGCCCTGCCCGTCGATCAACGGCAGCCGCAGCGAAAATTCCTGCGCCATGCGCACCAGCGCGTCGTAGATCGACTGGTCGCCGTGCGGGTGATACTTACCGATGACATCGCCGACTACACGGGCAGATTTCCGGTACGCCTTGTTCCAGTCATAGCCGTTCTCGTTCATCGAATGCAGGATGCGCCGATGTACCGGCTTGAGCCCGTCACGGACATCCGGCAGCGCCCGGCTGACGATCACGCTCATCGCGTAATCGAGGTAGCTCCGGCGCATTTCGTCTTCGATTGTAATGCTGCTGACACCGCTCTCGTCCATTGGTGGCGGAGGTGGCGGTGTGATCTCGTTGTCGTCGCTCAAGCGGCGGCTCCTCGTGGCGTGTCACGCCCGCGCGGAGCGGCATGACAGCAGTGCGATTCTGTTGTCACAAACCTAGCAAATATGGCGACCGCAGGCAACTTTGCCACAATCTTTGCCGGGATTAAAACAGATGCCGTAATCCGTTGATTTACCTATATAAACCTGAGCTATTTCGACAGCTCAACCGAAAACTCCCTGCCGCCGGTTCCATGAACGGAATCATTGGCCCGAATCGTCACTGAAACAATACCGTCCGGCACGTTCACGCCGCGCAATGAACGGGTGAAGGGCTGCTCTGTTTCATGCGGGTGGTGCAGCGTGCGTGTGCCCAGTACCGTGCCATCCGGCGCCACAACATCCCAGCGGTTGGCATAATGATCCCAGCCTTCATCGGCGTGAGCAACGGTTACATCGAACGACCAGGTGCCGTCGGATGACTTGGACGCTTTCACACCCACCACGTCCGCTTCCCCGGCCAGGCAGGCGCCTGCCATCAACAGCAGGGCAACCATTGCTTGTGCCAGACATTGTATCCTCATGGGCTTTCCCCTAGTTTTCGCGTGCACCTTCTGTTCGAATCTTAGCGGCTTGCGTCTGCCGCCTGCAAATCACAAAAACGGATCAGAAAAACCACATGGCTTCAGGAAGTTCAAAGACGGTTATCATTGCAGCCCTGCTCGGCAATGGTGCCATTGCCTGCACCAAGTTTGCGGCATCCGTCTACACAGGCTCATCAGCCATGCTGTCGGAAGCCATTCACTCCCTGGTCGACACATGCAATCAGGGGTTGCTGTTATACGGCTTGAAAAAATCTGAACGCCCGGCAGACAAGACCCATCCGTTCGGCTATGGCCGCGAACTGTATTTCTGGGCCTTCGTGGTAGCCCTGCTGATTTTCTCCGTCGGTGCCGGCGTGTCGCTTTATGAAGGCGTTCACAAGGTCATGCATCCAGAGACCGTCACCTCTCCGATCGTCAACTACATCGTGCTGAGCCTGGCCATCGTGTTTGAAGGCATTGCGTTTTTCATCGCCGCCAAGGAATTCAACCGGCGCCGCGGCAAGGTTCCTGTCTGGCGCGCTGTCCGACAGAGCAAGGACCCCGGTCTGTTTACCGTATTGTTTGAAGATGCCGCCGCAATGGCAGGTCTTGTTATCGCATTTGCAGGCCTGCTGGCAGCGGAGTACCTGGGTCTGCCATGGATGGATGGTGCGGCGTCGATCGGCATTGGGCTGCTGCTGGCCAGCGTCGCCATCTTCCTGTGTTTTGAAACAAAGGGCCTGCTGATCGGCGAGGCCGTGTCGGAGGAGTTTTCAACCAGCCTAAACGCCGTCATCAACGCGTCTGAGGCCGTCAACCAGATCAACGAGCTGCGTACCATGCATATGGGCCCTGAAGATGTGCTTCTGGCCGTGTCCCTGGACGTCCGGGACGACATGGACACAGGAACGCTGGAGGATGCCATCTACACCCTTGAGCAGAACATCCGCGCAGCGCACCCTGAAGTAAAACGCCTGTTTATTGAAATCCAGTCTGGCGAGCATCACACCGAGCAGGTATGGCTGTCTCAGCTCAAACCAACCTGAACCGGAATTGGCAGGTCAGCTTGCCCGTCAGTATTTGGAAAAGGTAATCCCGGCGACCCGATAGGAGTTGCCGGACTTGGTCACCGACGAGCAACGGGTTGCGCCATTCATCCATTTCTTGAATTTGATGCACAACTTGTCCTTGGTCACACGCCAGATACCGGTGTCGCGTTCACCGTCCCACTTGGCCGACAAGGACCCGCCACGGCTCATGCGCATAGTGACCTTGGAGCCCATGATCTTGGCCTTGGCGCGGCCTGGGATGAACTTTTTGATCTCCTTCGCCGAGAGCATTTCGCCCGCAGATGACGCGCTCGCATTGGCGGCAAGAATTAAAGCGCCGCACGCAGCAGCGATTACAAACTTTTTCATTTACATAATCCCCGGTTTTATTTTTGCTCCCCGCGGTTCTCGCACAACCGGGGAGCCAGTCCAGTATCAGCATTAAACTTGCCCTGCCGACACCTCTGATCACTAAATGTGCTCATCGTGTGGCGAGTCGGAGTCAAAAATGCCGCAGTGCAGCATTATCCATAGTTAACGACGCATGAAACACATCATGGTTGCTGAAAAGTTAAGAAAATCGTCCGAAATCGACACATTCGCCCAATGCGGGCCGCCTGATGTACCGGCCGCTTGACCTTTTGTGGCTAGAACGGAACCTCATCATCCATGTCGTCGCGGGCAAACGAGGGGGCATCACCGCCCTTGGGTGCACCACCGCCACCTTGCGGGCGTTGCATCGGGCTCGACCGGCCAAAGTCCGCCCCACTGTCCTGGTTAAATCCGCCGCTGTCACCGGCACCACCCTGCCTGCCGTCCAGCATGACCAGCGTCGAATTGAAATTCTGCAGCACGACTTCGGTGGAGTAGCGATCATTGCCGTCCCGGTCCTGCCACTTGCGTGTCTGGAGCTGGCCTTCGAGATAAACCTTGGATCCCTTTTTCAGGTACTGTTCGACAACCTTGCACAGCCCTTCAGAGAAAATCACCACCGTATGCCATTCGGTCTTTTCCCGGCGCTCGCCGGAGTTGCGGTCACGCCAGGTCTCCGATGTCGCAATACGCAGATTGGCGATCGGCCGGCCGTCCTGCGTATGGCGGATCTCGGGATCAGCGCCCAGATTGCCAATCAGGATTACCTTGTTAATCGAACCCGCCATGTTGCTCACTCCTCATAAGCTGTTTGTGGCCAGACACTAGACTTTTCGCCCCTGCCCTGCCAGCGTGCTGCAGACATTGTCCACAGCCGCCGGATATTTTTTGTTCATTTTTTGTTCTACACCGTATCAAGTCGACAATCAAGTAAGTGGAGACCATGCCAATGCCCGTAAAAATCAACACGACAGAAGCCCCGGCCCCGTTTTCACGATATGCACAAGCCATGCGGGTCAGCGCCGGCAAGGACCTCGTGTTTGTTTCCGGACAGGTGGGGGTCGATCTGAAAGGCAAGCTGGCCGACAGTGAGAAAGGCCAACATGAGCAATGCTGGCGCAATGTGCTGGCAATCCTGGCGGACCAGGGACTTGGTCCCAGGGACATCATCGAAATGACGGTCTACATTACCACCCAGGATGGTGTGCCCATATACCGCGAAGTACGCGATGAAATGCTGCAGGGCCACGAGGCAGCTTCAACACTGTTGATCATTTCCGGACTGGCCAACCCTGAATGGCTGGTCGAGATTGCGGTGATCGCCGAAGCGCCGGCTTTTGTGGTCGAAGCGGAAGACTGAGCTTGTCGCGCGAGTTTATGGGGATGAGTACGTATAACTTCTGATTATATTTCTATACGAACCAAAATACAAAACTAATTGAAACCCGATCAGCGATGCGGGTTCAATCAAGTGGCGCAAAGTCAGCAAGGCGGCGGCATCCGGTGATGTCGCCGGGCCGACTTTCCGTTCCTGGCACCCCGGGACACTCCTGGCAATTGATTGGGACACACTGATGAAAAACTTTTACACCCCCCTACTCGTTCTACTGGCAATGTTGGTTGGCGGCTCCGCCATTGCGCAGGAAAAAACCTACAAGGTGGCACTGGATGGAACCTTTGCTCCACATGCCATGCCGAAACTCGACGGTGGCGTCGAAGGATTTAATGTCGATCTGGCCGAAGCACTGGCAACCGAACTAGGCGCCAAAATGGATGTTACGGCAGCGCAATGGTCCGGTCTCCTGCCGGGCATGCAGGCCGGCACCTATGATTTCCTCGTGGCACCAACCACCGTTACCGAAGAGCGCACCAAGAACATGTTGTTCAGTGAGGGATACCTCAACACGGACTTCCAGTTCGCGGTGAAGGCAGATGCGCCTGAAGTCACATCGCTTGAAGGCTTCAAGGGCAAGACCATCGCCGTCAACAAGGGATCAGCCTATGACAAGTGGGCGCGCGACCTGGAAGGCAAGATCGGCTGGACCGTTGAATCCTACGGCACCAACGCGGATGCCGTGCAGGCCGTGGTCTCAGGCAGGGCTTTCGCCAATGTCGCCGGCAATACGGTAACCGCCTGGGCGGTAAAGAAGACCTCCGGTCTGAAGCTCTCCTACCTGCACTCGACGGGCAAGGTCTTCGCCATCCCGTTCCGCAAGGGCGATGAGGAATTGCGCAAGACCATCGAGAGCGCACTTGAGTGCCTGAAAACCAACGGCACGATCGCCAAGCTGCATGAGAAATGGTTTGGTTACGCACCGGCCGCGGACGCAGCCGCCGTGACGGTGTATGCCGGATTTGGGGTCCCGGATCTGGCCGGCTATGACGCAACCGCGCATAAGCCCAACTGCAAGTAACCCCACTCCCGAATGACCGGCAGGCGTGCACTGACAGCACGCCTGCCGTAATTGAAGTCCATCCCACAAACATAGCGGCAGACCAAGTGACGCAACCGATCCTCAGTGTTCGCAACCTGCACATGTCCTACGGCAAGCTCGAAGTGCTGCGCGGCATCGACATTGACGTCATGCCGAGCGAACTGGTGTTTGTCATTGGCCCGTCCGGGTCTGGAAAGAGCACGTTTCTGCGTTGCTGCAACCGCCTCGAAGAACCGGCAACGGGCGAAATCATCGTTGACGGCACCTCAATTACGGCCAGGGGCGCTGACCTGAACGCCATAAGACGACGCATTGGCATGGTGTTCCAGTCATTCAACCTGTATCCGCATCTAACAGCCGGCGGCAATGTGATGCTGGCCCTGCGCAAGGTTCTCGGCAAACCCAAGGCCGAGGCCCGCCTCATTGCAGAAGCCGCCCTGGACCGGGTCGGGCTTGCCGACAAGATCGACAATTATCCCAATCAGCTTTCCGGCGGTCAGCAGCAGCGTGCCGCAATCGCGCGTGCGCTCGCGCTTGAACCCAAGATCATGCTGTTTGACGAACCGACCAGCGCCCTCGACCCTGAACTGGTCGGCGACGTACTCAATGTGATGGCCGAACTCAAAAAGGCCGGCATGACAATGGTCGTGGTCAGCCACGAAATGCGTTTTGCCAAGGCAGCTGCGGACCGGGTCATCTTCATGGATGGCGGCGTCATAGTGGAACAGGGTGCACCCGCCGACCTGTTTGCTAACCCGCAACACCAGCGGACCCGTGACTTCGTCAGGCAAGTCGAGCACTGAGGCAATGCGGTCATGACCCAGTACGAGCGCTTCCTCGATACATTCTTCAACCCTGCAGTGATGGCGCAGTACTTTCCGAAGATCGTGGAGGGCCTGCTGGTCACCTGCCAGATCGCCATCCTGGTTGTGGTGAGCGGCATACTGTTTGGCCTGGCACTCGCCTTGTTACGTTCCTATCGCTGGGCGCCTGTGAACCTTGTCATCATTTTCTTTGTCGACATATTCCGTGCCCTGCCGCCGCTGGTTCTGATCCTCATTTTGTATTTCGGCCTGCCCAATGTCGGGCTTACCATGTCCGGTTACATAGTTCTGTGGCTGGTACTGACTTGTGTGCTGGCGGCATTTTCCGAGGAAATATTCTGGGCCGGCATTCTGTCGGTCGACAAGGGCCAGTGGATGGCATCCCGGTCCACCGGCATGAGCTATACCCAGACACTGCTCAACGTGGTGATGCCCCAGGCCATCCGGCTGACCATTCCGCCACTGACCAACAGAACCATTGCCATCACCAAGAACACCGCACTTGGCATGGTCATCGGCGTTGACGAGCTTTTGAACGAAGCCACAACCGCACAGGCATTTTCCGGCAACGCGACACCGTTGATGATGGGGGCAATCGCCTATCTGATACTGTTTGTCCCGGTGGTCTATCTGGGGCGATACATCGAGCACCGGTTTGCCTGGAGAAAAGTCTGATGGACGCTCTCCTGCAGCAGTTCTTCAATTTTGACATCATGATGCAGGCCTCGCCGATCATCCTGCGCGGGTTCGGCATGACGCTGCTGCTTTGCCTGGTGGTCATTCCCATGGGCCTGCTCGGCGGCCTTGCCGTCGCACTTGCCAGCCTGTCGCCAATCCGCGCCGTGCGTTGGACCACCATCGTCTTTGTTGACCTCTTCCGGGCAATTCCGCCCCTCGCCCTGTTGATTTTCGTGTCCGCAGGCCTGCCGTTTGCCGACATTCGGATCAGCCCGTTCGCCGCCGTCTGCATATCATTCCTGCTGAACAACTCAGCCTATTACGGAGAGATTTATCGCTCCGGCATTGAGAGCATCGGCAGCGGACAGACCGATGCATCACGCTCTACAGGCCTGAGCGCCACCCAGACCATGGCTTATGTGATCCTGCCACAGGCTGTCCGCAACGTGCTGCCGGACCTTGTGAGCAACACTGTAGAGGTCGTCAAGCTCACATCGCTTGCCAGTGTCGTCGCCTTTGCGGAACTGCTTTACGCCGCCGACATGGCGCGGTCCGTCACCTATAACGCCTCGCCGATTACCTTTGCCGCCGTGCTTTACCTGATTGTGCTGTGGCCCGTGGTCAGGCTGTTGAGCCGTCTTGAAAATAAAATAGAAAACTAGTCAACCGGAGGAAATATCCATGCGCGAAGTAGTCACTGCCTCGCTTCAACTGGGGGCCATACAAAAGGAAGAAGGCCGTGGCGACGTTGTCGCCAGAATGATTGCATTACTCGATGAGGCAAAGCGGGCCGGTGCCAGCCTGGCCGTGTTTCCGGAGCTTGCCTTCACCACATTCTTCCCGCGCTGGTACATGGAAGACCAGGCAGAGGTAGATAAGTGGTTCGAACCCGAAGTGCCCGGCCCGGATACTGCGCCACTGTTCGAGCGCGCGCGTGCGCATGGCATCGGCATGTATGTCGGCTACGCCGAGATCACCCCGCAGGGACAACACTTCAACACCGCGATACTCACATCGCCCGAGGGCGAAATCATCGGCAAGTATCGCAAGGTCCACCTGCCCGGGCACGATGAATATGACACCGAGCGGGCCTTTCAGCATCTTGAAAAGCGCTACTTTGAACCCGGCGATCTCGGCTTCCCGGTCTGGCATTCGCAAGGCGGCGTAATGGGCATGTGCATCTGCAATGACCGGCGCTGGCCAGAGGTTTACCGGGTCATGGGCCTGCAGGGCGTTGAAATGGTCATGCTTGGTTTCAACACACCGTCGGTCAATTCTCAAAGATCCGGCGAAGGCCTGGAAGACCGCCTGTTCCATCACCGCCTGTCCGTTCAGTCCGGCGCCTATCAGAACTCCACCTGGGTTGTCGCGACGGCAAAGGCGGGCGTAGAAGACGGACATCCGCTCACCGCCGGCAGCGTGATCGTTGATCCCGACGGCAAGATCGTCGCTGAGACCAAGACCGAAGACGACGAAATGATCGTGCACGCCTGCGATCTGGACGCCTGCAATTTCGGCAAGCAGACCATCTTTGATTTCGCCCGCCACCGGCGCATTGAACACTATGGTCTGATCACGTCGCAGACCGGTGTCGAGGTTCCGGCGAAGTGATGGCATGCAGATAGATTTTGAAAAAATCACACCGCATGAGAGGTACAAGCTTCTCACCGCCGCCGTGGTGCCGCGACCGATTGCGCTGGTCTCGACGCTGGGGCCGGACGGCATGGTCAATGCAGCACCGTTCAGTTTCTTCAATGTTTTTTCCGAAGACCCGGCGCTTGCGGTACTGGGCCTCCAGCATGCTCCTGACGGCTCCATCAAGGACACCACCAGGCACATTCTCGATAACGGCGAATTCGTGATCAATCTGGTGGACCGTCGCCTGGCCGAGGCTATGGCGGTCTGCGCTGCCCGGCTCCCCGCCGGCATCAGTGAAATCGAGGCAGCCGGGCTCTCCGTTTCCGGTTCCCAGTGCATCGAAACGCCGCGCATAGCCGAAGCACCGGTCAGCCTGGAATGCCGGACCTGGGAAATCCGGCAGATCACCCCCACACGACATCTTGCTGTCGGTGAAATTGTTGCTCTAAGCGCGCGTGATGGTCTGATCGACCCTGAGACACTGTACTTCGATATGTCGGCCTATGAACCCGTCGGGCGTCTGGTCGCGAACAGTTATTGCCACACCGATGACCGGTTTGAACTTTCGGTACCGCGCTGGCCGGAAGATTTTTCCGACACGTCACCACCTTTGCCACTACCCTCGAACCCTGCATCACCCAGAGGACAATCATGACGCAAACACTCGATGAAACCGCCCGCGGCGTCTATATCATCTCTGCCACGCCGTTCACCGACACCGGTGAACTGGATCTTGAAAGCGCCGACAGCCTGGTCGAGTTCTACCTGGAAAAAGGCGTAACCGGCATGACCATACTGGGCATGATGGGCGAAGCGCCGAAACTGGCACCGGATGAGTCGGTTACGTTTCTGGAACACATGCTCAACCGGGTGAACGGCCGGGTGCCGGTCGTTGTCGGGGTATCCAGTCCCGGTCTCGATAACATGGCCCGTTTGTGCAATGCCGCCATGGACGCCGGCGCCGGCGGAGTAATGATTGCACCATCCGGCGGGCTGACGACCGAAGACAAACTGTACGGTTACTACGCCCAGGTTTTCGAAAAACTGGGGCCGGACATTCCGGTCTGCTATCAGGACTTTCCCATGACCACGGGCGTCAACATATCGACGCAGCTCTTCAACCGGCTTGTTGCGGATTTCCCGCAACTGGTCATGCTCAAGCACGAAGACTGGCCGGGCCTCAACAAACTCACCGCCGTGCGCAAAATGGAAACCGACAACGGCACCCGCCGGGTGTCGATCCTGACCGGCAATGGCGGCCTGTTCCTGCCGATGGAGCTTGAACGCGGCGCAGATGGCGCCATGACCGGCTTTGCCTATCCGGAAATGCTGGTTAGTGTAGTCGACCTTCACAATGATGGCGAACGGCAACGAGCCAATGATGTGTTTGACGCCTACCTGCCGCTGGTCCGCCATGAACAGCAACTTGGCGCCGGCCTGGCCATTCGCAAGGAAATCCTGCGCCGTCGCGGCGCAATCACCTGTGCCGCAACCCGCGCACCCGGCCCGCGATTATCACCGGCTGATCATGATGATATAAGTTTTCTGACTGCCCGGCTGGAGCAACGGATAAAGGAGCTTGGTGATGGATCCTGATTTGAACGGCAAACGGGCACTGTGCAAAACCGCAACGGACCGGCTGGCCGGTGTAGAGGAAATGAGCGTGCAATGAAAGATTTCGACCTGATAATTCGCGGCGGCAAAGTCGCCACCGCCTCTGACGTCTTTGAAGCGGATGTCGCCATCAAGGACGGTATCATCACCGCTCTGGGACAGAACCTGGAAGGGGCCACCGAGACCATTGATGCAACTGGCAAGCTGGTGTTGCCGGGCGGCGTGGAGTCCCATTGCCACATTGCCCAGGAATCGGCCACCGGCGCCATGACGTCCGACGATTACTACTCGGGCAGCGTGTCAGCCGCGTTCGGCGGCAACACCACCATCATCCCATTTGCCGCTCAGCACCGGGGCCAGTCGGTGCGCGACGTCAAGCGCATTTACGACGACCGCGCGGCGCCGAACTCCGTACTGGACTACTCGTATCACCTGATTATCTCGGACCCCACCGAAAAGGTCATCAAGGAGGAATTGCCGGAGGCGTTTGCCGCCGGCATCACTTCGTTTAAGGTGTTCATGACCTATGACAAGCTGATCGTCAGCGACGAGCAGATGCTCGACATTCTGGTCACCGCCCGTGAACACGGTGCGCTGACAATGGTGCACGCTGAAAACAACGCCATGATCAAGTGGATGGTCGGCAGGCTTGTTGACAAGGGTCACACCCAGGCGCGCTATCATGCCGTCAGTCATCCCGAGGCCGCCGAGGTGGAAGCTATCAATCGTGGCATCAGCCTGGCCTCGTTCGTCGATGCACCCTTGCTGATCGTGCATGTGTCCACGGATGCAGGTGCAAGAAGGGTGGCCCAGGCCCGCATGGACGGACAGAAGATATTCGGCGAAACATGTCCGCAATATCTGTTTCTTGAGGCTGCTGATCTCGACCGCCCGGATCCGGAAGGAACCAAATTCTGCTGCTCACCGCCCTTGCGCAATACGCAGACACAACAGGCCCTGTGGCGGCACCTGCAGGCGGGCACCTTCCATCTGTATTCATCTGACCATGCCCCTTACCGCTTCGACGAGACCGGCAAACTGTCTTCTGGACCCAATCCACCGTTCAACAAGGTGGCCAACGGCATGCCGGGCATCGAGATGCGCGCGCCATTGCTGTTTTCCGAAGGTGTGTTGAAAGGGCGGATATCCCTCAGCACCTTCGTCGCCCTGACATCGACAAACGCAGCCCGGCTGTTCGGCATCCACCCCAAGAAGGGTACCATCGCCGTTGGCAGCGATGCAGACATCGCCATCTGGGACCCAAATGAAACCCGCACCGTGACGGCGCAGTCAATGCATGACAACATGGACTATACGCCGTTTGAAGGCTGGCGGGTGACCGGCTGGCCGGTAACGGTTTTGAGCCGGGGACGCTATGTTGTCGATGCCGGTGAACTCAAAGCAAAACCCGGACAGGGACAATTTCTTAAACGCGCACCGTTTGACACAACCGGATACACCACCGAACTTGCCGGTGAACTCAACCCGGCCAGCAATTTCGGGGCGGAGATACTTTAGGACCACCACATGAGCGCGAGCGGACGAATTCTCGTCATCAATCCCAACTCCAATGATGACGTGACAAAGGGGTTTTCCGAGGTGCTGGACCCGTTGCGCCTTGCAGGGGGACCCGACATTGAATGCATCACCCTGGCTGAGGGACCGATTGGCATCGAAACCCAGGAACACGTGGAAAGCGTCACGCTTCCGCTGCGCCGCATTGTGGTTGAGCGTAACGACGTCGATGCGTTCGTGATTGCGTGCTATTCCGATCCCGGCATCACGGTGTGCCGCGAAGCTACACATAAACCGGTGTTCGGCATTCAGGAAAGCGGTGTTCTGGCAGCCCTGTCGCGTGGCGAACGGTTCGGGGTGATCGCGCTCGGACCGCAATCCATCAAGCGCCACCTGCGTTATATTCGCCAGCTCGGTCTGGAAACCAGGCTCGCCGCAGAACGCCCGCTGCATCTGAGCGTGGCGGCAGCCGAGGAAGCCGACGCCTATCCAAGAGTGCTGGAAGTAGCCCGAGAGCTCGTTGAAAAAGACGGCGCCGACGTGTTGCTGCTGGGCTGCGCCGGCATGACGCGGCACCGCGCGCCGCTTGAACAGGACCTCGGTGTTCCGGTCATGGATCCGGTTCAGATGGCAGTGGCTCAGGCGCTGACAGCGGTTCTTCTGGGCGATGTCTCCAGTTGAAAATTCAGCGCAAAAACGACCTCAACCTGCGACTGCTCGAAGTGTTCGAGGCGGTCATGCGCTGCCAGACGACAATCGATGCAGCCGAGGAACTCGGCATCTCCCAGCCTGCCGTCTCCACCGCCATCAAGAAGTTTGAAAAACAGGTCGGATTCACCCTGTTCGATCGCACCGGGAGGTTGATGAAACCGACCGAGGAAGCCCGGCTGCTGCTCAATGAAGTGGAGCCCGTGTTTGCCTTGTTGCGAAATATCGAGGGGGAAATTCGCGACCTCAGATCGACCAAGTCAGGGCGATTGCGGGTCGCCGCGACGCCGCCGCTGGGTCACTCTGCCCTGCCCGAGGTCCTGCAGAATTTTCTGGAGGAAAGACCGGGTGTCACGGTGCGTTATGACATCAGGCGGCTGGAAACCGTGCTTGAATCCGTGGAGACCGGCGCCGTTGAAATCGGTTTTGTGCTGGGGCTGGAACACCACCGCGACCTGGAGGTCATTCAGCTCGGTGAAAGCGAACTGGTTTGCGTCATGCCCGACGGACATCCGCTATGCGCCAAAGACGCCATAACCCCGGCAGACATCAGCGAACACAGTTTCATCGGCCTGGAGTCAAATATCGGCGTCATCATTCGAAAGGCCTTTCAGGAAGCCGGTGTGGTCCATTCACCGCGCGCGGAAGTACGCTATTGCCACACCGCCTGTGTGCTGGCCAATGCCGGCATCGGTGTCGGCATAGTGGACCCCTACTCGGCTCACTTTGCATCGTCGTTGAACGTTGAGCTGCGTCCGTTCCATCCGCAAACCCCGATAACAGCAGTTGCCGTCATCCGCTCCAATGCCAATTACTCACGCGTTGCACTGGAATTCATTGACGCAGTCAAGAACCGGTTGGAGGAAACCGCAACGAAAAAGGCGCCCGCATCCTGATCAATCAGGAACACGGACGCCATGGCTTTCGGGATCGCGCTGCTAGCGCATGGAGGCCAGATAAGCTGCGGTGCGGCAACCTTCGGCGCTGGCCTTCGCAGATGCAGCATTGCCGCGGGATACTTCGCCACCGAACATGGCAGCACTGTAAACGTTTGCGTAAGCTTCAAAAATCCAGCTCATAACCTGTCTCCTTGTTTGGTTGGCTGTGTCTGATGAGCTATATATGCGCTCACCCATGCTGCGCCGCAAACGGCAAATTCTGACCTGACATGTAAGAAAATATCACATATGATATGTGAGTAAATGTAACACAAAATTCATAAAGTCATGCAATGCGCCGTCGCCTGCCCCTCCTGAACCAACTTCGCGCCTTTGAAGCTGCCGCCCGTGCCCAAAGCTTCACGAAGGCCGCAGATGAACTGTTCGTCACCCATGCAGCCGTGTCGCGCCATGTACGGGAACTTGAAGAATGGCTGGGCACGCCACTGTTTGTGCGCACAGGCAGAGGTGTCGTGCTCACGGATGCCGGAAAGCGCTACGCCGCCCGCCTCACTCCGATTTTCGATGCCATAGCCGAAGCCACCAGGGATGCGATGATCGAGGGCGACAGTTCGCACCTGACAGTTGCTCCCGATGCCGCCTTTGCATCGCGCTGGCTGGTGCCGCGCCTCGGCAAGTTCAATTCCGCCCACCCGGACATCGAGCTTGATGTCAGCCCGGGAGAATACATTTCGGATTTCTATTCGGGCGAAGACGACATCGCGGTCCGCTACGGCGCGGGCAACTGGCCGGAGGTTGAAGCTGAACTGTTATGCAAGTCCCGGATGTTTCCGGTATGCGCCCCCGAGCTGATCGCGGACAATCCGCCCGAAAAACCCGATGACCTTAAGAACTACACACTGCTGCATGAAAATTCCCGACAGTGGTGGGCCGACTGGCTGCGCGCAGCCGGCACCAAGAACGCAGACCTCGCCTGGGCCGGTCCGCTGTTCCAGAACTACCTGGCCATACAGGCGGCAGAGGCCGGACAGGGCTTTGCCCTGGCGGACCAGATCGTCGCCAGCGACGCCTTGATGTCGGGCCGCCTGGTACGCCCGTTTGACATTGAAATCCGCGAGGATGAAGGCTATTGGCTGGTGTGGGGCAAGGGTCTCAAGCTCAATGCCGCCGGCCTTGCATTCCGGCAATGGCTGGTCACGGAAATGCGCAAGACCAATGCCGCCTATGACAAGCTGAAAGCCTAACCAGGGCCTGTTGACAATGACCAAGCCGAAATATGACTGCACCAAGTGCCCGGGTTATTGCTGCTCCTACCCGGTCATCAATGTCACCAAGCGCGATGCTGAGCGCATTGCGAAACACTTTGGCATCACGCTCGAACAGGCCGAGGCGCGCTATCTCCACGCCGATCACGGCTACAAGCGCCTGTTGAACCGCCAGGACGACGAACACTTTGGGCGTATATGCCAGTTTTTTGACACCGATCAACGCAACTGCACCATCTATTCCGCAAGACCATCTACCTGCCGGACATTTCCCGGCGAGACATGCGGGTATTGGGATTTTCTGAAATTCGAACGGGCCGGACAGAAGGACGAGGAATATGTATCCACGACCTGGCATCATGAAGACTGACCGACCTGGATCTGGGTGCCCATGATCATCACCCTGGCCATCTCGGGTTACCGCTCGATCCGCGACCTGGTTCTCCCGCTGGAACAGCTAACGCTGATCACCGGCGCAAACGGCAGTGGCAAATCCAGCCTGTACCGGGCCATCCGGCTGCTGGCGGACGTGGCCCAGGGCAGCGTGATCGGCGCGCTGGCCCGCGAGGGCGGATTGCAGTCAACCTTGTGGGCCGGCCCCGAACTTGTGTCCCGCGCCATGAAGAAAGGTCAGGTACCGGTGCAGGGCACCGTGCGCCGCGACCGGATCAGCCTCAAGCTGGGTTTTGCCGATGAAGATTATGGCTATGCCATTGATCTCGGCCTGCCACAGCCCGACGGCACCTCTATGTTCAATTCAGATCCTGGCATCAAGGCTGAAGCCCTGTGGGTGGGCGAAACCCTGCGCCGGGCCAATGAAATAGCCGGCCGCCGAGGCCCCGGCGTGCAGGTGCTGAGCGAAAAGGGAAATCGCGCTTCCGTGATTTCCAATCTGGCCAGTTTCGACAGCATGATGACGCATGCCGCCGATCCGAAAACCGCGCCTGAACTTCTCGCTATCCGGGAACGCATGCGGCAGTGGCGGTTTTACGATCACCTCAGGACCGACCAGGACGCCCCGGCTCGCACGCCGCAACTCGGCACCCGCACACCGACGCTGGCCTCAACCGGCGCGGATGTCGCCGCCGCCTTTCAGACCATTCGCGAAATCGGCAACCCAGAAGCTCTGGATGAGGCGATTGAAGACGCCTTTCCGGGCAGTGCTGTTGAACTGTCGGTAAACGATGGCATGTTCGAACTCATGATGCACCAAAAGGGCCTGCTCAGGCCCCTGCGCACGGCTGAACTTTCAGACGGCACCCTTCGCTATCTGTTGCTGACAGTGGCTCTTTTAACCCCGCGCCCGGCCCCTCTCCTGGTATTGAACGAGCCGGAAACCAGCCTGCACCCAAGCCTGCTCGATCCGCTCGCAAGACTGATCTCGAAGGCAGCCGAAACATCACAGGTGATCGTGGTCTCCCATGCCGGCAAACTGGTCGACGCTCTCAACAGGCAGGCAGGCATTGCCAGCTACGAGCTGAAGAAGGAGCTCGGCGAAACCATCGTGGACGGGATTGAGAAACCTGCATGGAACTGGCCGAGCAGATAGCTTGGCCTGCGCAAACCTCCCATCACCCCATCGCCGCCAGGCGGGCGATTGCTTCCTTGACCTGGCCTGCCTTCACATCAAGCTCCTCGCGGCGTTCCTTGGTTTCCTCAATGACAGCAGGCGGGGCCTTGGCGACGAAGCCGGCATTGTTCAGCCGGCCATCAATCGATGCGATGTCTTTTGCGGTTTTCTCCAGCTCTTTTTCGAGCCGGGTCTTTTCCACACCGAAGTCGATAACACCGGCCAGTGGCAGGGCGACAACCGCTTCGTCCAGCACGATCTGCGCAGAGCTTTCCGGAACATCATCGGCAAATGTCAGGCTGTCCAGCCGGGCAAGCCTGGAGATTTCGGCCAGCCATGCTGTGGCACGGGTCTTTGACAGGTCACCCGGGTGCGCCAGAACACAGGGTACCTTTGCACCGGCAGGAACATTCATCTCCGAGCGCACCGAGCGGATTTCGGTGATCAGGCGAACCACCCAGTCAATCTCGTCTGATGCATCGGGTGCCTCAAGACCTTCATAGTCCGGCCAGGACGCCTGAGCCAGCATGCTGTCACGCGCCGTTTCACCGGCGGTCTGCTGCCACAGTTCTTCGGTGATGAAAGGCATGAACGGGTGCAGCAGCAGCAAAATCTGGTCCAGCGCCCAGGCGGTTGCCGCGCGGGTCTCTGCCTTGGCCGCCTCGTCTTCACCGTTCAGCACGGACTTGGACAGCTCCACATACCAGTCGCAGAACGTATGCCAGATGAAACTGTACAGCGCTCCGGCTGCATCATTGTAGCGGTGTTCGGCGATGCCCGCAGTGACAGCATCCCGGGTCCGTTCCGCTTCGCCCGCAATCCAGCGGTTGAGCGTGACCTTGCACAGGGCCGGATCAAACCCGTCTGCGCGAACGCATTCATTCATTTCCGCAAACCGCGCCGCATTCCACAGCTTGGTGCCGAAATTCCGGTAACCTTCTACCCGTTGCGCCGACAGCTTGATGTCGCGCCCCTGCGCAGCCATGGCGGCCAGTGTGAAACGCAGCGCGTCCGCACCGTATTCGTCAATCAGCTCCAGCGGGTCGATGACATTGCCTTTCGACTTTGACATCTTCTGGCCCTTCTCATCGCGCACCAGCGCGTGAATATAGACCGTGTCGAATGGCACCTGCGGTGACCCGTCCTCTTTTTCCATGAAATGCAGCCCCATCATCATCATGCGGGCGACCCAGAAAAAGATAATGTCGAAACCGGTGACCAGTGTGCTGGTCGGGTAGTACCGCTGCAACTCATGGGTGTTATCCGGCCAGCCCAGCGTCGAGAACGGCCACAGCGCGGACGAGAACCAGGTATCGAGCACGTCCTCATCGCGGTCTAGCTTGACCCGGTGACCGTAATGGGATTCCGCCTGCTCTTCGGCCAGGGCTTCGGTCTCGGCAACGAACACCGTGCCGTCTTCGCCATACCAGGCCGGGATCTGGTGTCCCCACCACAACTGGCGCGAAATGCACCAGGGCTGGATGTTGCGCATCCATTCGAAATAGGTCTTGTCCCATTGTTTCGGCACAAACACCGTGTCGCCCTGCTCCACCGCCTTGATGGCAGGCTTGGCCAGCGTCTCGGCATCCACATACCACTGGTCGGTCAGGAACGGTTCGATCGGCACGCCGCCCCGGTCACCGTGCGGCACCATGTGGGTATGCGGTTCTATTTTCTCCAGCAGGCCGCGCGCCTCAAACATGTCGACGACGCGCTTGCGCACGTCAAACCGGTCCCGGCCATGCAGGGCAGCGATGGTTGCTTTGAGCTCGTCGGTCTCCGGGACGCCGGCAAGGAAATCTTCGTTGCCGTCCAGAATGATGGTCGCATCGACCTCCATGACATTGATCCTGGCCAGGTCGTTGCGCTTGCCGACTTCAAAGTCGTTGAAGTCATGCGCCGGGGTGATCTTGACCGCGCCGGAGCCTGCTTCAGGGTCGGCATATTCGTCGGCCACGATGGGAATCAATCGCCCGACAAGCGGCAATACAACGTTCTTGCCGATCAGGTCCTTGTAGCGCTCATCATCCGGGTGAACCGCAACACCGCTGTCGCCCAACATGGTTTCAGGTCGCGTGGTGGCGACGGTAATGAAGCGCTCCGGCTCGCCTTCGATCGGATATTTGAAATGCCACAGATTGCCGTTCATCTCGACCTGCTGCACTTCCAGGTCGGAAATCGCGGTGAGCAGTTTCGGGTCCCAGTTCACCAGGCGCTTGTCCTTGTAGATAAGGCCTTCCCGGTACAGCTGGACGAACACTTTCAAAACGGCCTTCGACAGGCCCTCGTCCATGGTGAAGCGTTCGCGCGACCAGTCACACGACGCACCGAGGCGGCGCAACTGGCCGATTATTGTGCCTCCGGACTCCGCTTTCCACGTCCACACCTTTTCCAGAAAGGCTTCGCGGCCGATGTCGCGGCGGCCCGGTTCCTGGCGTTCCATCATCTGGCGCTCGACAACCATCTGCGTGGCGATGCCTGCATGATCCAGTCCGGGCTGCCACAACACATCCCTGCCCCGCATACGCTCAAAGCGGCACAGGATATCCTGCACCGTGTTGTTCAGGGCGTGCCCCATGTGCAGCGAACCCGTTACGTTCGGGGGCGGGATGACAATGCTGAACGGGTCCCCGTCCGGTGTCTGGTTGGCGCGAAACACGCCGGATGCTTCCCAGGCTTCATAAAGACGGGCTTCAATGTCAGCGGGTGTAAAGTGCTTGTCGAGCATGGCGGTACTGGATTCTGTTTTTGGAATTTTTGTCGGTTTATAGCGCGGTTAAACACTACGCGCCCGTGACTTGCAACACGTCTCCGGCAATCAACTCCAGCGTCAGAACAACATGGGTTCAACGGAACCCAAAAAAATGCTCTAACACTTTGAAAGCGATCAGGTTTATGGTTTTTGGCTGATTCAGCCAAAAATCAACCTGGTCTAGCGCCGAAGGCCTGTGATCCTGGCAATTTCCTCGCGTACAGCGACTTCAACAATCGGGCTCAGGTTGTCGGCCAGCCACTGCTCTATCATCGGCCGGATCATGGCGGTAAAGGCTTCCTCGTCCGGCATCGCCGCTGCCACCTGGTCCGGCAGGTGCTGGTCGATCCAGATAACAAGTTCCGGTTCAATAACCTGACGGATCATGGTTTCAAGCGGCAAATCCGGTTCGTCCGCCGCTTCATCTGACGACGAAACGGACTGACCAGTCTCCTCAGGCTCGCTCTCAGCCAGGGCTTCCGTATCGGATGCAGGCTCGACATGGTCCTCGATGGTAACCTGTCTGGTTGTCGTCAGTGGAACTGCCATTTCCTGTTCAGCGCCATCGCCGTCCGGCGGAACAACGTCGGACAGCGAGTTCTCCAGCGACCAGTCACTATAGTCATTGGTATAGGAAACAGTCCCCGAAGACATATCTCCGGTAATGAACTCATCCACGTACGCCTGTTCGTCACCGATGCTGGAGCGCAATCCGGTTTCCGTATCCGGCTCCGGATCTGCCCCGTTCACCTCATTTGACTGCAGTTGACGTTGCTGATCGCGCGCACGGGCTTCCTCCTGGCGAACGTCTCCGCCAAGCAGGCTTGCCATGGACCGGCTGGTGCCGGTTCTGGTTCTTGATTTCAATGATGCGAGGCGATTGCGTAGGGACATATAACTCGGTGAAGTCTCCAGTGAATGGCGATAGCGGTACGGGTTGTCAGAAACATAGCCCTTACCGTGCTTCCCGTCACCCTCTGATGCGTCGGGTTCTGCCGCATCCTTAACAGGAGCGGATTCGTTTTGCGTTTCACTGACCTGAACCGCCTCGGAACGCGGTGCCATTGGCGCGCCAATTGGTTTCAGCGGCGCTTTGGCAGGCACAGGCATAGTGCTGGCCGCATCAGACTCGATCGCCTCCCGGATAGAAGACAACAACTGATCGACGGATATCCCGTCCGGCTGTTTGCGGTCCTGCTTGCCCATGATCTGCATGCGATTTCTGAAACAAAACTGTTAAAAAGATAAAAGATTATTGACTTGTAGGCGCCATTGCACAAGCCCATGATCACCGAATCGGCAACTTGTCGACAGATTCTGCCACACAATCGCCATAAGTCGCCTACGGATTACCGGCGCAAAAGCACGAAAACACCAGATGATATCTTAGGGATTTAAGTGAACCCTCGATACCCTGGCGCCTGTCCTATTCATATGTGTTGATCCGTGCGCCGAACGCCTTGTCCCGAACCTCTTCAAGATTTTGGCGTGGGTCATACAGGTGTACTGAAAGTCTCAGATCGGCAGCCGTCATGTGCCCGATCGCCGCCACAAGCTGATACCCGGCTACAATCCGGTCCCGCCGTGCGTTCGCCAGCGCAACCTGAGAATTGACCAGTTCATTCTGTGCATCGAGCACATCAAGTGTTGTTCTGGTTCCAACCTGGGCTTCCTGACTGACACCATCCAAAGCCACCCGGTTGGCGGCCACTGCGTCGTTGGCAGCCGCAATGGTAGCGGTTGCAGCTTTCAGCAGGTGCCATGAGCTGACCACCTGCTCACGCACCTGACGGTGAGCATCAAGCACTTCCAGCTTGCGTTGACTGGCGGTCTGCTTGGCCTCGCGGATGCGTGAATAAACTGAACCCGACTGGTATATCGGAACCGACAATGTGCCCTGAATAACACCGGTTTCGGTCGTGCCCGAAGTTGATGTTGCATCCCTGCTGACTTGATACAGAGCCTCAAAGTTCAACTGCGGCAGCAAATCCGACTTGCGCACGCCGATATTCGCCGCCGCCGCTTCTTCATTGAAAGCTGCTGCCAGAATTTGCGGATTTGTCTCTCCGGAAATATTGATTGCGGCACGCAAGGTTTTCGGCACCCTTGGTGACAGTCGTGGAAATTTAAGACGACGAGGCTTGTCACCGATGACGCGTATGTAGTTTGCCACAGACGTTTGCAGATTGCCGACGGCAACGGCCAGGTCCGACCTTGCCTCGGAAGCCCTGGCGCGGGCCTGCGACACATCGGTGCGTGTAACCTCACCGACCTCAAAACGCGCTTTTGCCGCGCGGAGCTGTTCATCAAAGTTTTTCACCGATGTCCGGCGATAATTGACGATCTCACGATCACGGATGACATTCATGTACGCAGTCGCGCCGTTCAGCAGAACTTCCTGCTCCACTGCCAGCAGGTTCTGGTTTCCCGCCAGAACGGTTGCTTCAGCTTCTCGCAGGGCATTCTCGGACCGAAAGCCGTCAAACACAGGTTGCGACAACGTGATGTTGAAACTGCGCGTCAGGAAATCGGATTTGCCTGTTATCGAATTGTCCTGATAGTTTTTCGATACTTCGGTGCTGGTCGTCACGGTCGGACGCCACCCGGACTTGGCCTGGGGCACCTGTTCATCGGTAGCGCGCTGGCGTGCCTGATCGGCTTTAAGTTGAGGGTTGCCGACATAGGCTTTCGACAAGGCTGCAGCGATCGTCTCGGCGTTGGCCGATGCAGACCCGTGAACCACTGCGGTTACGGCCATGCATAAAGCGGCAAGCCAACTGGCATGCTGTTTCAGCGTCGGACGTCTCAAATAATCCACAGTCAAGCCCCTGACAAAATTGCCCCACCGGTTATGGGAGATTTGCAGTTAACGAAACATTAACCTAACGAACCTGCCTCAGCAACCTAACGGATCAGCCACAACGAGCCAGACACAAAACAGATTTTCCACACGAGAATCATCTGCCAGCGCCAACTCTACCCAACTAAATACAGAATACTCACTAAAAACGACTAGACTGCGACACTTTTTGAAACAATTGAAACACCGTTAATGAACGGTTTAGAAAATGAAGCCCGGATCGGCCTTTTCAAAACCCGGCAGCGCTGGAATACTGGCATCAAAGGCATATCTCGGCGCAGTAACGTCACCGGACTTCGTGTAAACCATCGCCTGTGCGGTATCGGTATCTCCGACCACCGCCACAAGGCGTCCGCCATCAGCCAGTTGCGACAACAAGCCGTCCGGAATCTCCCCTGCTCTGCCATTCACGATGATGGCATCATAAGGCGCCTCGGCCCGGTGACCTTCGTGCATGGCAGTATTGAATACCGCGACATTGTTTATCTGCAGCCGCAACAGATTCTGGTTCGCGGCCTCGGCCAGGTCCGCATCTTCTTCCACAGCAACGACCAACTGGGCCAGCCTGGACAGCACAGCCGATGAATATCCCGCCGCGCAACCGATATCCAGCACACATTCATCCGGCTGTATAGCAGCCGCCTGAAGCATACGAGCAAACGCCATAGGCTCCATGAGATGGCGTTTCCGCCCGTCACTTCCCACACTCAACGGTACATCTTCGTCCATGTATGCCAGCGATTTGATATCATCAGGGACGAACACTTCCCGGGGAACGTCGGCCATGGCGTCAATCACGCCGGCATCGGTTATGCCGTTTGGACGAACCTGACTTTCAATCATGTTTTCGCGCGCTATGGCGTAATCGATCATGCTAACTCCTGATCCTCAACCGGCAAAAACCGCCAAAACCGTGACCGGTGCTGGTTTGCAAACCACGGCGGTTACGGTTGAATACCCAACTCGGGGCGTCTCGCCAAGCCTGTTTGTTAATCGATACACTACATTACATCGGGAAAACCGGTCACATTGCCTGACAGCAGGCGTTGTAACCCGCTGCAGTGTCGTCTATAAGACGCCGCCCGGACATGAAAAGTCCGCCACGACGGCCTCGTGGGAGAGTGGTTATCCATCGGATTGCAAATCCGCTTACACCAGTTCGATTCTGGTCGAGGCCTCCAAGTTTCCAAGCCGGCCCATGGTCAATTATCGACGCTCATACGGACAGGCCAGAACCGTATACTGAGCAGCACCCGACTTGACATGAGCAAGTGTGTCTATTTTGCAACACTTTCGAAAAAACGTACCAGAGAGCCAATCTGCGACCGAGACAACGGGTAAACAGCCACATATTTGCCTTGGAATTGAAGACATTGGGCTGGCCTGATCCGGGCCAAGTCTGTATTGATAGAGTTCAGAATTTGTCGATTTTAATTTGGGGTCGTTTGTGCGGAAACAAGACTGCATATTAGCTTTTTTGCTGCTGCTGGCAGGTTGTGTAGGCGGCAATACGAATCAGGCGCTGCTTGAGCCGCGGACTATTGACGTTGATGCGGCAGCGGAGCCGGCCGGCGGCGTAATTTCCAGCCACATCCAGCAATTGCAGGCCCAGACAGGACCAAGTTACGTCACGCTGGTTGTCCATGAGCAGCAAAAACGCGCCGGCTCGAAAGCCAGCGGCTCTCCAGAAGCTCTGACCTCCGGCAGCGGTTTCGTCGTCTCAAACGGCATTATCATGACCGCCGGACACGTTGCGGTAAAACGCGGCAACACTGTTGATGCGCGTGCATCCGACGGACGGATTTATGCCGGCAAGGTGATTGCCGTTAAGCCTGACAATGACATGGCCCTGATAAAACTACGCGGTTTCAATGCCGCCGCGGTCACGCCATCGGCAAATCATTGCATGCAACGCGGCGCCCCGGTGTTTTCACTCGGCAAACCCCATGCCCGTAATGATACGGCGCGAATCGGGTCTGTGAATTCGATGAGCTTTGGTCGCGCCGTCAAATACAGCGGCTTCGGCTATCCCGACGCCATCGAACTGCGCCTCGCCACCAAGAAAGGTGAATCAGGCGGCCCCCTGTTCGACGACAAGGGGCAATTGACTGGTATGCTGGTCAGCACATTGTCCGACGCCAACGGCCGACCGTTGAACCTGGCACATGCCATTTCAACACCTGCGCTGGCGCAGTTCCTGTGCTCCAACACCAAGTGCTCCGCCAGTTGGCAGCAATTGTCCCGGCAGTCACAGTCCTGTCCTGCGACTTAGGTTACTTTTGGGTCGAACTGGCTTGTCTGCGCATAGTTCTTTTCGCTCACGCAAGCAGCCTTCCGGCTGCGCTCCGCGGGGGCGCACTTCGTGCGGCGGCCGGTCGGCCTTGCCTCAGCACCTGAGGTGCTTCGGTGCGTTCATCACAAGGGTTGCTGCGAGTTGGAGCGCGGGTTGTTTTGTTTCGCTCACGCAAGCAGCCTTCCGGCTGCGCTCCGCGGGGGCGGGCCTGATCGGCCCGAGGCCCGGTCGGGCCTAGTTGTTTTGGTGGTCGAACAGCTTATCCGCCTGCGGCGGGCCGTTCTCCGACCATGAACAACCGTAGTGATGTACTCCATTCCGAAACACGTAAGTGCTGAGGCAAGCGCGACCGCGCGCCGCACGAAGTGCGCCCCCGCGGAGCGCAGCCGCAGGCTGCTTGCGTGAGCGCAACACACTTTAAGGCATCAGAACCGTCGAGCCTGTGGTCCTGCGGCCCTCAAGATCCTGATGAGCTTTGACGGCGTCCGCCAGTTCATAAGTCTGGTTGATTTCAATCTTGACCGCGCCGGAGCCGACTACCTCGAACAGATCCGCCGCATTGGCCTGCAGGTCTTCATCAGCCGCCACATAGGTCATCAGGGTGGGACGGGTCAGATACAACGACCCCTTCGCACCCAGAATACCGGTGTCAAAACCTGTTACAGGACCGGATGCTGATCCAAAACTTGCCAGCAGCCCCCTTGGACTGAGGCTGTCGAGGGAGGCCTCGAGGGTTGCTTTGCCAACCCCGTCATACACAACCGGTACACCCTCGCCATCTGTTAAGTCCCGAACCCGCTCAGCAACATCTTCTTCGGTGTAGTTGATAACCTCATCGCAGCCGAAAGACTTTGCCAGTGCCGCCTTTTCAGGGGAACTGGTTGTGCCGATCACGCGCGCGCCCAGGTGCTTTGCCCATTGAACCGCGATCAGACCAACGCCGCCTGCAACCGCATGCCACAAGATCGTGTCGCCGGCTTTTACTTCATAGGTCTCGCGCAGCAGGTATCTCGCGGTCATGCCCTTCAGCATCATGGCCGCTGCCGTCTCGTCGGATATTGTATCAGGCAGGACTGACACCCGGTTGGCGGGCATATTGCGCGCCTGCGAATAGGCACCGATTGGCCCTGCTCCATAGGCAACCCTGTCACCTTCCTTCAAATGGGTCACCCCGGCTCCAACCGCTTCGACAACACCGGATGCTTCCAGCCCGACGCCGCTGGGCAGCGGCACCGGATAGGCACCCGAACGATGGTAGGTATCAATGAAGTTCAGACCGATCGCTGTATGCCGCAACCTGACCTCACCGGCTGCCGGTGCTTCGAGATTGAATTCCTCGTACTGCATGACCTCCGGGCCACCCGGTTTGTGAAACTTGATTGCTTTCATGACTTTCCCTGTGTTTTGACGTGATGAAGTTCTGATTAGCCGGGGGGTAATCTGCCGGGTCCGATTCGGGTTCACCTGAAACCATGGCGCTCTAATGGTCCATCAGATACTCCATGACGCCCACAAGTTTGTCCCAGCGAATATCTTCAAGCGGAATGACGCGCACGTCCAACACCGCCGCCTTGCCCATCAGGGCCTGATAGCGGGCCTCGCCGCGCTCTTCGTCAAACAGATCGGTCGTCACCAGCACACCCACTCGCTCACCCGGCTGGCCAAAGTGGTCAGCCAGATTGTCCGCTTCATGAACCGCGTCCATCATCCGCGCCCGATGCTTGCGGTCACTGGACTGCAGGCTCGAGCGCAAAGCCTTGCACGACACAAATCCGAGTTTGTCGTCACGCCGGAAAATCACGTCAATTTCGTTCTCGCCGGTGTAGCCTTCGACATCCCAGCCAACCAGTTGCGAGTAATGCGCTTCATGGGCGCCGGCTTCCATGGCGGCAAGCCAGGCGAGCTCTTCCAGCCAGCCGCCAGTAAGGAAGCGGCGCGCATCCATCTTGTTAAGGGTGACCTCACCCTGATCCAGCTTCAGCAGTTCGTGCTGCCGCAGGTGGTCAAAAAGCAACTCGGTCTCCGCGGCAGACGCTGCATCAAGTACCCGTTCCGGCTGCGCACCAGCTTTTTGGTTGCCGGTGCCCAGCAACTTATCACGCAGCACTTCGAATGCCGGGTAATTCTGCTGGATCGCCATTGTCAGGTCGCGACGGTTCTCCGCTGCGCTCTTATCACCGCCTGATCCTTTCAGGAAAGCAGACCGGCCGGTCAGGATGTTTTCTATCGTTTGCATATCAGGCTGTAATAACTATTGTTCCACGGACTTGCTTGTTCAAACCATAGTCGCTTCATTCTCTGACCGCCATAGTAACCAGCCATCAATGACCTATCTTCTCAATCCGTTTGTCGGGAAAGTTTCGGCACCACCCATCGCGGAATCCGCCAGTTGGCTTGAAGGCAATTTGTCCAACCTGCCCGCGATCAACCTGTCCCAGGCCGTGCCAAGTTACCTGCCGGCTCCGGAACTCGCCGACCACGTGGCCAGATGCATGCAGGACGGCAGTGCGAATCTATACACCGACATACTTGGCATACCGGAACTGCGCGAGGCACTTGCCGCCCACATGAGTTGCGCCTATCGCGGCACGGTGAGGTCCGCAGATGTTGCCATAACCGCGGGCTGCAACCAGGCGTTTTGCGCTGCTGTCATGGCGCTGGCCAAGCCTGGCGACAACATCATCCTGGCAGCACCGTGGTATTTCAACAACCAGATGTGGCTGGAGATGCAGGGAATTGAAGTGCGCTCCATCCCTGCAATTCACGAAAACGATGCTCTTCCCCGGCCTGAGGATCTGGCAGCGACTTGCGATGCGCGAACCCGCGCCGTTGTGCTGATCAGCCCCAACAATCCCACAGGGGCCGTCTATCCACCTGATCTGCTCGATGCATTCTTTGATGCCTGCCAGCACCTGAAGATTGCTCTGCTGCTGGACGAAACATATAAGGATTTCCTTGATCCAGCCTCACCTGCGCACAACCTTTTTGCGCGGGAAGACTGGCAGGAAACCTTCGTGCAGCTGTATTCGTTTTCCAAGGTCTATGCGCTGACCGGTGCACGTGTGGGATCCCTGATTGCCGGCCCGCAGATGATCGAGGCTGTTGAGAAAATCATCGACTGCGTTGCCATATGCGCACCCCACACCGGTCAAAGGGCAGCCCTTTTCGGCCTGCAGCATCTGGATCACTGGAAGCAGCAGAAGCGCCTGATGATGGCAGACCGGCTGGCAGCCATGAGGAGCGCGCTTGCGAAATATGCCCCAAGATACCGGATTGTCAGTTCCGGCGCATTCTTTGCGTATCTCGCCCATCCCTATGTAAACCATGACGCGCGCGATGTTGCGATGGGTCTTGCACAACATTGTGGTGTGCTTACACTACCGGGTTCAATGTTCGGGCCAGAACAGGACGGCTATTTGAGGCTCGCTTTTGCAAATGTGGATGTCAGTTTGATGGAAGACGCTGCGCAGCGGCTGGGCCACTATCAGGCGCAGGCGTAAAACGACTGCCAATTCAACACGAGTGGGTTGCGGATGAGTTTTGAAATTAAGATCTGGGGCTGTAGAGGTTCCATCCCTGTATCCAGCCCCGATCATCTCAGGTTCGGCGGTTCAACCGCGTGCGTTGAGATCAACATCAACGATAACGTCATTATCATTGATGCAGGCTCCGGCATTCGTGAACTGGGAACAGAGCTTCTCAAACGCGGCACCAAGGTTGCCAACCTGCTGCTCTCTCACGGGCACTATGATCACATCATGGGCCTGCCGTTCTTCTATCCCGTCTACAAGGCCGACATGCAGTTGCATCTTTACTCAGGCCATACCAACAGCAACCCCTGCACCCATGACATCATTTCCGACTTCATGCGCGAGCCGTATTTGCCGGTGTCGCTCGACATCATGCAGGCCAACATGAATTTCTATGATGTGAAGGAAGGGGCGGAGGTTGATCTGGGCAACGGCAATACGGCCGTGTCATGCGCAACCAACCATCCCGGCGGCTGCTTCGCCTGGCGCGTTACCGATGGCAAGCATTCATTTGTGTACTGGTCCGACCATGAACACGGCGATGACGAAGTGGATGCCCGCCTGACACAGTTTGCCTCCGGCGCCGACGTGCTGGTCTATGATGCCATGTACACCGACGACGAGTATCCTTCCAAGAAAACGGGATTTGGCCATTCAACCTGGCGCAAGGCTTGCGAATTCGCCCAGAAGGCTGGCGTCAGGCAATTGTTGCTGTTCCATCACGCGCCGGAGCGCACCGACAGTCAGCTTGAGGCGATCGAAGCCATGGCGCACAAGGTTTTTGCCGGCGCAAGTGCCGCCCGCGACGGCCAGATCATCAAGCTGGAGTGAAATCATTCAGGCGGTTGCGAGTTTTCCAGGGCGAGGTACTTGAAACCCGCACCGTTCGCAGGCATACAGCATTTCGTTGGTGGTAAGGAGACGTGGCCGAGTGGTCGAAGGCGCTCCCCTGCTAAGGGAGTATACGTCAAAAGCGTATCGAGGGTTCGAATCCCTCCGTCTCCGCCAGCAAACTCCCGTATATAAATGATTTGAAACAACAATGTTGTTTAGCTCGGTTGCCTGCTCTCCCATCTGTCCTCCACCCGACAGTGAGCCGGGTATGGTCCGGAAATTTGCCTGCGTTCAAATTGGCGCCACATTCAAATCGGTTCCGAACATGTTGTGAGTGGTGGATATAGGGTAGCAAGTAACCAGACAAACGGAGGTTCCAACACCCGCCTGCCCTGCTTTGTCTTTCTTCCGGCACTTGCCGGTTAGCTGTCCTTCTTGGCGGGTTTGAAATTCTTCCACAAGAAGACCAGGAACGTTGCGAGAAACGCGATGCCCCACACCACATTTGCCCACATTGGCAGTTGATCGTGAAGCCGGTAGATGTGCGCAACTATTGATCCGAATACGAAGACAATTGCCGCTATTTCGATTTTTGCCACGGATCAGGTGTCTTTCTGTGGTTTTGAAATCGCTACGCAAACACTGCTACCTTCTGCGTTCAACCGCAGAACTTTATGAATGAAGGCTATGATCCAGTGATCCGGTGTCTCCGGGCTTCTGCTTCGAAACTGCTCCGCAATGACCGGCATCTTCTGTAGTGGCGTCATGTGCCGCTTCCTTCTTGTTGCACCAGAACTGGTTCAATGCCGGCTATCAACACAATTTAACCCGATTTGCTTCAGTTTTTGATCTATCTTTTTAAATACCTTACACTGAGCGTATGGGGCGGCTCTTTATGGCCATGTCGGCGTTTTCTGCAGAGATCAGCAATCCACGCCACGACAAGCTGATCACCAAAGCCATGGCCGGCACAGGGAAGCAGTGTAATGAGCAGGAACCGGCACAATGAAGGCGTTGATGACTTCAGGCAGGCGCTGGCCGAGCTGATCCGGCTGAATGATCAGCGCGGTGGTAAGCATCCCCACAACAATCCGGCATCGAGACCCATCCACCCACAACACCAGCCGGTGCATGCAAATCCTTATGCTGAGCAGAACAAGCCGGCGATGCCCGTCCACGTGGCCGGGCTCCCGCGCCCCACTGCACCACCACCACATTATCGTCACCCCACATCACGTGCCCCGATACCAACAAGACCTTCGGTTGGCCGCGAGGAGATGTTTCAGCGGCGGATGTCTTCGGCAATGGCGCAGCACAGCCGCAACAATGATGCTGATGGCGGCGTCAGCGCCCAGACAGGCCTTTTCGCAGGTTCGCTGCTTGTTGCCTGCTGCGCCACGTTTGCCCTCGTCTACTATCTGGGAACAGACGACAATGTCACTGCCGCCAGTTCTCATTTCCAGGCACCGGCGACAACACAGGCAACATCCAGCATCAGCGCACCGGAAGCGTCCACTGACGCACCGCACAACAATCAGGTTACTTCCGCAAATGCGAAGGCACTGTCGGATATCGCCAATGGAAACTGGGTTGTTAAGCCATCGGATGCGAACCAGCAGGTTCGGGCTGAAGACGCAGCTCCTGTTCGACAGCAGACCGCCGGTCCGGAAACACCGGGGTCAGCCGCAACGCGGCAGCAACTGTTTGAATCGTTTCAATCCTATCTTCAGGAGACAGGCCTCGCCCCTGCCAGCAACAGTCAGCACCAGGAAGCGCTTTTCAACTCATTTGTCCGATGGAATGTCGAAGTTGCGAATGCAGAGTAAGTCACGAGAACCTTGCGCGGCAGCAGGTATGGCGAGCATTGTGCCACCACTCGGTTCGCCCGCCGCCGGGCGTGAATGCGCTACCTGTCGGCAATGTTATTCCGTGCGGCTTGAATTTAGTTCAGGACAACCAAGCGAAAACGATGATCCCCGGACGATTGTTTCTTCATTCGTCAACTCGCATTTCAAGACAGTACGCCCAATACATCAGGAGATGTACGAGCACGACACACGCCAGTAAGAACAGCGCACCCGGCAACATGAAACGCAGCCCGGGCGTTGTGGTGATAATTGCAAAACTCACCGACCACGAGAGATACGGCAGTGCCTGGTGCTTCCAGTTGGGTGACCAGGTCCGCAAAGCAAGCCCCGAAAACATGGCATACCCTGCAACAGCGAACGTCATGCAAAAAGTTAATAATGCAAACTCAATCGTCATGGCACAGGGCCTTCAGTAATACTTTCGATGAGGCGACACCGTCTGCTGGTTCAGCAACCGGATCACGGCTCAATTGATCAATATCTGCATCTTTCGTTAACACGCGGTGCACCAAGCCGGACGATGTATCTTGATCCACCACCCCTTGATGTGTGTACCGTACCCGGATGGTCTCATCAGGGAGGGCCACAACGTGACAAAATCCAGTTACATCGCAGGAAGATTGGCCACGGCCTTTGCGGCAACCCTGTTCATCTTTGGTCTCGCGTCGCCGTCCCATGCAAAACCAGAAACACTGTGCGATGGCTTCAGGAACTGGGCGGCGGGATACAACAGAACCCTGCCTGTCAAAGTGGAAAATCGGGTAGAGATGCTCCACGTGAGAGTCGACTGCCATAGCAAGGTACTGTCGTACAAAAGAAGGTTCCTTGGACGGGCCACAAGCTGGGGTTGGACCAAGATAAAGATCAAACAGTTCCGCCACACCCGACACCACTGTAGTGAACAAAGCCCCACCCATCATGGATGGACAGTGGTTGACAGCATCGTCAGCAGGAACAACAGACCGCTGGCCAAACTCCAGACCGCACCGGGGAACTGCCAGAGCACTATGTGTAATTGGCCGTTGATCAGCAGCTTTTTTGATTGTTCCAGCTCATGATGTGACCAGCTTGCCAGCTTTGTGCCATGACGGCTGGTTGTTTAAGTTGTCCACCTTCAGACGAACCGGCACGCCAACAAACTCGCAGCCGTCTACCATTTCATC
This sequence comes from uncultured Anderseniella sp., assembly GCA_947488295.1. Classification (GTDB taxonomy): domain Bacteria; phylum Pseudomonadota; class Alphaproteobacteria; order Rhizobiales; family Aestuariivirgaceae; genus Anderseniella. The sequence continues at coordinate 145,284 of CANKYU010000005.1, read as the reverse complement.
AGTTCATGATCCAGAAACTGTGAGGTGCTTTCAAACTTGACGCTGTCTGACGTTACAAATGAACCATCCACCCGCTTCATCGCATCACACAAAGACACGTAGTGGCTGTATTTCACCGCACCCGCATTGTGCGATTTCCACTTGAGCGCCCGTTCGATTTTTGCATTGAGGTTGGAGGTGAAGACGAAGTGTCCAATAGTCAGCAGAATGTCAAAACACGCAGGTGGAGAGGATCTGTGCGATCCGATCTGGAAGCTTGTGTCATTGTGCAGCAAAATCGGAGTTTTGAAACGGGACGACACACCCAACTGCCTTGGCTTTCTCAGGAACTCTCTCGGCCTTTGCAGCCTCTGAAGGAAATCATCTATGGGGCGTTTCCCGGCATCGGGGCAAAAGTGCCGCGCCAGGCTCATCGACTTTGAGTCTCCGATCAACTCCGGATCCTTCTTGTGCCTCAACCTGATCAGTTGAGAAGCGTCGAAATACGGATATTCGCGCAGCAAATCTGCGAGAGTGCGTGGCACGAATTTCGTTGCAATATCAGAAATCCCATGTGGAAAGAATTCGACTACTGATGCACCCACACTGGTTTCGCCGATGCACTCAACGCGTTCGATAACATCACGAACCGAGGTGACGCCGGGCGGCAGGAACAGAAACTCATCCGCATCCAGATACAAGACGAATTTGTCCCTCAGCAGCAATTCGGGAATCTCGTTTTTCATCAGGATCCCGGCTCTATTTATAGCAAGTCTCCGGTTCCTCGGCTTGTAGGCAATGACTTGCCCGAAGCGCAACGGCATACGAAGGACGACACAATCCGGCTGATCTGAGAGAAACGATGCGGTCCCGTCGATGGAACCGTCATCAAGAAACAGGAACTGTTCGACGCCGATTGCTCTGTGATGTTCCAGGAAGCTTGGCAAAAAATACATCTCGTCCCTTACGGGCGAGAAAAGCGATAGCTTGTCCCGATCAAATTCACCACTGACGACTGTCAGTTCGCTCGCAAGATCTTTTGCTCTCAGAAGTTTCAACCTGGTCAGCCGCTTACAGGTAAATGATCATTTTCTGCGGAGACAGTTCTGCCTGGAAGCCACGCCTGGTGTCACCAAGGTCAAACAGCTTCCATCAAAAGTTCCGCCCGACAGTTGTCATATATCCGGCGGCAGCGCTTTACAATGGCCCCGTCCGCCAAGGCACATTGCTGCTGCAATAATCTGTTAGTTATACAGACTTGTTGTCGGAACAGGCGCTAACGACGCAAGCACCGACAGGCGCTCCCGCTTCAACTCCAGAATATCAGAGCGACACAATGACCGGTCCGATCAGGACAGATGACCCCGTAACCCACTATACCGGCCTCGGTGTCGCCCTTGGCACCTGTTTCGGCACCGTCTTTGGCGCGGCATTCGGTGATATCGGCACTGGTCTGGGGTTGGGTCTGGCCATCGGAGTTGCCGTTGGGGCCGGCATCGGTGCGAGCAAAAAGAAGGCGCAGAACAAGCAAGACGCCGACAGCTGAAATTTCAGTGCCGGAAACCCGAGGCGATATCCTTAGGCGAAAGAGTTCGCGGCGTTCTGCCATTCGCCGACGCATACAACATTGTGGCGTTTCAAATCGGCGAATCGGCACATTTTCGTCACAACCAAGGCATTGCCGGTTACCCCATTGCCCTAGCTGAACCGGAATGCAGGCTGATACGACTCGATAATCGTTCGAAGTTAAAGTGAGCATCAAATGTGACGGCCTGCCCGGTTGTCTCGTCATCCGCTTTAAAACCGGCACAATACAGTCAAAATCCCGCCGCAAACAGATTTGCCAATCCCTGTTGATGGTTCCGTTCAGATCGTGTTCCACGGCTTGTCTGCTTATTGTTTCACGCCACCGGCGCAGTCGGTGCGCTTATGTCCAGCACCGTGCCGTCGGGATCGTGCAGCAACATCCGCCTCTGGCCATATGGCATGTCCGTGGGCGGCTCGATCACCGACGCGTTGGCTGCGATCGCCTTGCGGTAGACCTCGTCACAGTCGGCCACAACAAAGGTGACGATGACACCCGCTGGTGCTGCCCGAATGCCGGCCGGAACAATCGCGTGGTCACGCTGCAGGATACCAAACTCCAGGCCTTCTATGTCGCGATGGGTCAATATGATGAACCAGTCAGAATCGAAATGACGCGTCATGCCAAGCAGGTTTTCATAGAACGCCGATGACTTCTGCACATCACCACTCAGCACATTTGTGAAACTACGCTGCATTTATCCTCTCCACCTGGTCGGGCTGCCACGCAATCCAATACAACACCGACTGATGTTTGCACAATCAGCGGTTGGTTTTTGTCGGGCGTCGCTGTTTCCCACCAACACTTTAGGCGTGGGCGCTTGACCACTCGACCGGTGTTGTGCATCCTTTTTCCCACAGCAGGAGAGATGCCGTGACCAGTGTCATCATAGCCTCGCTCGTGGCTATGTCATCGATAGCACAACCTGGTGCCTCAGATCAGGCACAGCATCCGTATTGGCTGCAATCGACGACCCAGAAAGACAGTTCCGTGGGGATTGCGCAGCGATTCAAGCGTGCCCAGAAAGGCGACGCTGCCTCGCAGCTCATTGTCGGCGTGAGGTATCTCGAGCTTCGGAATTTTGACCAGGCACTGTACTGGTTCAAAAAATCAGCCACCCAGGGAAACGTCGAGGCACAGATGCATCTCGGTGATGCCTATGCCCGCGGCAAGGGTGTCCCGGTCGATTTCGTCAAGGCACACAAATGGCTCCTTCTTGCAGCGTCCAGCGGCAGGTACGAGGCAAAATTCCGTTACGAATACCTGCTGTCGAGAATGACACCCGAACAGATTTCCAAAGCCCGTCGCAACGCCCGCAAGTGAGAACTGTAAATGGCAAAGTCCGGTAGTGAAAACACCACCGCCGCAGACCCACCAGCCTCCAAAACCGCGTTGTCATGTCCCCGCCTGGCAAACAGCCAGTTGCAGCCAGTTGCAGGATGACGGGAATGTCATGGCGTTGTTGTCAGGTTCTCCGGATTCTTCTGGTATACATGCTGGCGTAAGGATATCCCATTCAACCCATACCGGAGGAATTACCGTGACCGAACCAGTCATCGCCGCCAGGGCACCAATCGCAGTCGAAGTGGAAGCCGGTAAAAACTATTTCTGGTGCGCTTGCGGGAAATCATCAAAACAGCCGTTCTGCGACGGCAGTCATGACGGCACCGGTTTCCAGCCTGTTAAATGGACCGCTGAAGCTTCAGGCAGAAAGTTCTTCTGCGCCTGCAAGCGCACTGGCGGCGAACCACTGTGTGACGGTACTCACAACGGTTTGTAGATTTCTCCATATCGTTCAGGCTTGGCCTTTATCCCCGGGTCACACTTTGAACCAATGCCGGTCTTAAAACGGCTGCCAGCAGAAACGGGAGGGCTTTGTTTTGTCACTGATCACCGGTTCCTATATGGAACGCTCCGGCGTTGCCAACGGCAAACCCGGCAAGTCCCACTCGCTGAACAAGGCAGTGCAAGGCGACTACCATTACGTGTATGGGCCCTATGTCGAACCGGTCCTGTCCATTGAGCCCGGCGACATAGTCGTAACCGAAACAGAAGATGCCTTCGGCGGTGCGATCAAGACGGTGGACGACCTGCCGTCGCAGAAACTCAACATGCCGTTCGTCAACCCGCAGTGCGGGCCCATTGCCGTAGCAGGTGCCGAAAAAGGCGATGTGGTGTGCGTCCACATCCACTCGATCGTGCCGCGTGGTCCGCAGCCGGTGGGAACCTCCGCGCTTATACCGGAGTTTGGCGGACTGGTGTCAAATTCCTCTACAGCTTTGTTGAACCCGCCCTTGCCGGAACGGGTGATGAAATATGAAGTGACCGAGGCTGGCGTAAAATTCTCAGATCGCGTGATGCTGCCTTATGAACCGTTTATCGGGACGCTTGGTGTGTCACCGGAAATCGAAGCCGTTTCCTCGCTGCAACCTGACTACTGGGGCGGCAACATGGACCTGCCTGATGTCGCACCCGGCGCCATCGTGTATTTTCCGGTACTGCACAGGGACGCCTATCTCTATCTGGGAGATTGTCACGGCCGCCAGGGCGACGGTGAACTTTGCGGCGTCGCAGTGGAAATACCATCGACCACCACCATTCAGGTTGACCTGATCAAGAACTGGCAGATCGCCTGGCCAAGGCTTGAGAACGAAGATTTCATCATGACCATCGGTTCCGCCCGGCCATTGGAGGACGCAGCGCGCATCGCCTATCGCGAACTGACACGCTGGCTGGCAAGTGACTACGGCTTCGACGAACTGGAAGCCTATTTCCTGCTCACTCAGGCCGGTAAGGTGCGGCTCGGTAATATGGTCGATCCAAAATACACCATCGGCGCGTCCATCAAGAAAAGCTACATCAACTCATAAACAGGACTTAAATCACCATGGATCTCGGCTTGAAGGGTTTGAACGCGATCATAACTGGCGGCAGCAAGGGTATCGGACGCCGTGCAGCCGACATCTTTGCCGATGAAGGAGCCAATGTTTCCATTTGCGCCCGCAATCTGGCAGAGGTCAATGAAACTGCCACCAGCCTTGCGGAAAAGGGTGTCAAAAGCCTTGGCCGAATGGTGGATGTGGCTGAGAAGACATCGCTGGAAGGCTGGGTCAAGGAAAGCGCGACCGCGCTGGGCGGTATCGATATCGTGGTGGCAAACGTCTCTGCGCTGGCGGTCGAAGACAATGAAGATGCATGGAAATCAGGTTTCGATGTGGACATGATGCACACGGTGCGAGTGGTCAACGCCGCCCTGCCCGTGCTGGAAAAGTCCTCCCATGGCGCCATCATCATTGTTGCGTCCGTATCGGGACGCGAAGTGGATTTCACCGGCCCTGCCTATGGTGCGTTCAAGGCTGCCCTGGTGCATTACTCCCAGCGTCTTGCCTATGAACTGGCGCCAAAAAACATCCGCGTGAACTCGGTGTCACCCGGCAACACCTATTTTAAGGGTGGTGTCTGGGAGCATATTGAAAACAACATCCCTGATCTTTACGCGCAGGCACTGGCACTGAACCCGACCGGTCGCATGGCCACACCTGAAGAAGTCGCCCGCGGCATCGTCTTCCTGGCCAGCCCGGCATCCAGCTTCACCATGGGCACAAACCTGGTCATAGACGGCGCCCTGACCCGCGGCGTCCAGCTCTAACGAACATCCATCGAACTGATCATCCCAATCCCAAGCCCGGACAAGCTGTCGCGGGTTGCCGCTGCGCTGCCGTCCATGTCTATGGCCCGGCAGGCATCCTCGATGACGTAAGTTTCAAATCGCTGTTTTTGCGCGTCTTCCGCCGAGTAGCGAACGCAATAGTCAAACGCCAGCCCGGCACAGAACACCCGGGTTAGTCCGCGTTCGCGCAAATAGCCGGTCAGGCCGGTTGGCGTGACCTTGTCATTCTCGAAAAATGCGGAATAGCTGTCTATGCCGGACCGAAACCCCTTGCGGATGACCATCTCCGCCTTGCTCCACGACAGGCCGTCATGGAACGCAGCTCCGCGGCTGCCCTGCAGGCAGTGGTCGGGCCACAGCGTCTGCGGACCATAGTCCATCGAGATCTCACTGAACGGCTCCCTGCCCGGATGAACACTTGCAAACGAACTGTGTCCGCGCGGATGCCAGTCCTGGGTCAGCACGACATGATCAAAGCGGTCAATCAGGTCGTTGATGACCGGCACAACTTCATCCCCACGCGGCACTTCCAGCGCACCGCCACGGCAGAAATCGTTCTGTACATCGATGACCAGCAGCACGTCGCGCTGTTCAGGGTTGAAGGTATTCATGCGGTCTTGTCTATTTTCAATCCGAGTTCCTCGATCATCCTGTCACGCATCACAAACTTTTGCGGCTTCCCGGTGACCGTCATGGGAAACTCACTGACAAAACGCATATAGCGCGGGATTTTATAGTGGGCAATCTGCCCCTCACAGGCGCTGCGGACATCCTCCTCAGACACCGTCTGTCCGGGTGTCGGCACAATCCAGGCGCACACCTCTTCACCGTATTTCTGATCCGGCACGCCAAACACCTGCGCCTGCTGGATCGACGGCAGGCTCATCAGGAATTCTTCGATCTCGCGCGGGTAGATGTTTTCCCCGCCGCGGATCAGCATGTCCTTCACCCGCCCGACAATGTTGCAATAGCCTTGCTCATCCAGAACCGCCAGGTCGCCCGTATGCATCCAGCCGTCCCTGTCAATGGCTTGTGAAGTTGTCTCCGGATCGCCCCAATAGCCTTTCATCACGCAATAACCGCGCGTCAGCAATTCGCCCTGTTGCCCAACGGCAACGGCATCACCGGTTTCATCGATGATCTTGACTTCGACGTGCGGATGAATACGTCCCACGGTCGAGACCCGCCGGTCCAGCGTGTCGCCGGTATCGCTCTGAAAAGACACCGGGCTGGTCTCGGTCATGCCGTAGGCAATGGTGATTTCACCCGCGTTCATTTGTGAAACAACCCGCTTCATCAGGCTGATCGGACAGGGTGAACCGGCCATGATGCCGGTGCGCAAAGACCCGAGCCGGAATTCGTCGAAGCGTTCATGATCCAGCATGGCCGCAAACATCGTCGGCACCCCGTGCACCGCCGTACAGGTCTCATCCGCCAGCGCCGAGAGCGTCTGCAGTGGATCAAATGCCTCGCCCGGAAACACCATGACCGTGCCCGCAGAAACAGCGGCGAGATTGCCCAGCACCATGCCGAAGCAATGATAAAGCGGTACCGGTATCGCGATACGGTCTTCATGGGTCAGTCGCATCGCCATGGCACAGTAACGCGCATTGTTGACCACGTTGGCATGGGTCAGTGTGGCCCCTTTCGGGGTACCGGTCGTGCCGGATGTGAACTGGATATTGATGGCATCATCCGGGTTAAGGCCTGCGGATATTGCGTCAAGCCGGGACCGGTTCGCCCCTCCGCCCATGGCCGTGACATCGGCGAAGCTGTGCATGCCGGCGACGGAATCATCACCGAGATGAATGATGGTTGTCAGTTCAGGCAACCGGTCCGACTTCAGATTGCCCGGCTTCGCCCGCAACAGTTCCGGTGCCAGGTCATGCAGCATCTCGATATAGTTGGACGTCTTGAAACTGGAAGCGCTGATCAGCGCCTTTGCGCCCACCTTGTTGAGGGCGAACTCGAGCTCATGACGGCGGTAGGCGGGGTTTATGTTGACCAGGATCAGGCCGATACGTGCAGTGGCAAATTGGGCAATCACCCATTCCGGCCGGTTGGGCGACCAGATCCCGATACGATCTCCCTTGTAGAGACCCAGTGACAGCAGCCCGGCGGCAAACCGGTCAACCCGCTCCATCAGGTCCCGCCACGTCCAGCGTTCACCCGGTTCGCAGAACACACAGGCCTCCTGATTGCCATAGCGTTTCACGGTGCGCGCCAGAAACTCAGGGATCGTGATGTGTTGAAGCGGCGGGGTGCCTGATCCGCGAACGTGAGACAGCCCGTCTGCCGGTTGCCTACGGTCGTGGGCGGACGCGTCTGTCATCACATCCGTTTCCAGTCGCCAACCTGTTCGAAGGCGGCGGCGGCCCGGTAAATGGTCGATTCATCATAGTGACGACCGATCAGCATCATACCCACCGGCAAGCCGTCGCTCATGCCGCACGGGATGCTCATGGCCGGGTGACCTGTCACGTCGAACGGTGCCGTATTGGGGAGCATTTCAAATGCCCGCTGACAGTAAAGCGCCAGCGGCGCGCCTGCCGGCGGCAACGGCGTGGCCTTCATCGGCGTGGTCGGCATCAGCAGCACGTCATAGGAGTTGAGCAATGCGGTATAGGCATCCCGGAGCTTGCGCGACAGGTTCTGCGACTTGGCGTAATAGTGTCCGCGGTGATGTTTCAGGAAATATTGCCCGATGAACATGCAGATCTTGAGCGAGTCCGACAGTTCGTCCGCGCGTGAGCGCCAGTTGGCGTGATAGTCAAGCAGGCTGGTTGTATAAAGACCCTTCCACCCGGTCCCCATGCCATTGCCCTTCATCATCTGGTTGGTCAGACCCTCAATTGCGATCGGGGTCCAGATGGCAGTCCCAGCCAGGTGCATCGGAATGGAGATTTCATCGACTGTTGCACCAAGCTTTTTGAACGCTTCGGCGGCGTTGCGCACCTTGTCGTCGACATCAGCTTCCGACACCGAATGCCCAAAGCCTTCCTTGACGACCCCGATGCGCATGCCACTGACACCGCGGCCCAGGCTTGCGGTGTACTTGTCGACCTGTACATTGTACTGACGCGGGTCGAGGCCGTCTTCACCAGCCAGCACTTCCAGCATCAAGGCATTGTCATGTACGTTGGTCGTCATCGGCCCGGTATGATCGATGGTGTTCTCAATCGGCATCACACCCGTATAAGGTACCAGGCCATGGGTCGGCTTCATGCCGTAGCAGCCGCAGAAGGATGACGGCATGCGGATCGATCCGCCCTGGTCGCCACCAATCGCCATTTCAACTTCGCCGGAACCGACCAGCGCGCCTGATCCGGATGATGAGCCTCCGGCGGAATAGCCGCGCTTGTGCGGGTTGTGCACGGGCCCGGTCGCATTGGTGTGACTGCCTCCGGACAGGCAGAAATATTCGCAATGCGCCTTGCCCATGATGGTCGCACCTGCCTCAAGCAGACGGGTGACAATGGTGGCATCTATATCCGGCGTATACCCCTTGAGCGTCGACGCTCCGTTCATCATCGGCACACCGGCCAGGCAGACATTGTCCTTCAGCACAACCTTCCGGCCGGTCAACGCCCCACGCGGCGCCCCTCGCACCTCAGTCTTTATATACCAGGCATTCAGCGGATTCTCTTCCGCCGACGGCCGGTAGCCGGCCGTGCGGGGATAATCAACAGTTGGCAGGTGATCCGGCATGGCATCGACTTCATCATAAGCCTGCAGCGTCCCTTCCATCACATCCAGGAATTCAGCGACACGCTGATCCGACATGTTCATGCCGAAGCCGTTGACAATGGCCCTTAACTGGCCGTGGGTTGGCCTTCTGACTGACATCGATCTGTGACCTTCGTAAGTGGGTGTATGGCTGGGTTCGCGAACCGGTTCGCGAGCGTGAGACTGCGGTGCCAGTTCGCCGGACTGAAAACTCGCAGCAGGTGAGACGCCGGCAGGCGCACCGACAGGCGCTGCCTCTGCCCGCTCACCGTTGGCAGCCGGTCGCCTGGATTTGCCCGCGCCGAACCCGACGAATTCCTCGATCAATGCAGGATCACCGGATTTCACGTCGCTCATCTCGCCGATGATCTCGCCCTTCTGCAGCAGGGTTATGCGATGTGAAAGACCGGTAATGAACTCCAGGTTCTGCTCCACCAGGATGATCGAGATGTCCCGCATCCGGTTGAGGTTTTTCAGCAGAACCGAAATTTCTTCTATAATCGATGGTTGGATGCCTTCGGTCGGCTCGTCCAGCAGGATCAGTTGCGGCTCTGACACCAGCGCTCGCGCAATAGCCAGCAGTTGCTGCTCACCGCCGCTGAGGGTCCCACCGTCGCGCTCCAGGAGCCGTTCGAGCCTGGGAAAGTCCTGCAGGATATGGCGTATCGCCTCTTCCTCGTCCTCACCGTGGGCGGCAATACCCATGCGAAGATTGTCGAACACCGACAGATGCGGAAATATCCCGCGTCCCTGTGGCACATAGGCAAGTCCCATCAGGTTACGCTCGTGGGCAGGCTCCCGGGAAATGTCCACACCGTCGAACACGATGCTGCCGGCCGTTGCCGGAATCAGGCCCATAATGGTTTTCAACAGCGTGGTCTTACCCATGCCATTGTGACCCAGCACGCCGACAATCTCACCTTCGCCGACATGAAAATCAACGCCGTGCAGTATCGGTACCTTGCCATATCCGGCACCCAGACCCTTTATGTCGAGAACGGCGTTGTCAGTCATGACGCACTGTTACCCAAATAAACCTCGCGAACGCGCGGGTCCGCCGTCACCACATCCATGGAGTCCTCGATCAGGATGCGGCCCTCATGGAACACCGTCACCTTGCTTGAAATCATCCGGATGAACTGCATGTCGTGTTCAACCACGATCATGGTCGCCTGCTGGTTGATTTCACGGATGATCTCGACCGTGCGCTCAATCTCGTCATGGGTCATGCCGGCAGCCGGTTCATCCAGCAGCACAAGCCAGGGCTCAGCGGCCACCACCATGCCGAGCTCGACCCATTGCCGCTGGCCATGCGCCAGCTGGCCGACAGGATCGGTACGGATATCACCCAGCTTAAGCCGCTCGACCGTCTGGCTGGTCAGTGAGCGTGCCCGCGCCGCGCCGTGCCAGCGCCGCGCTGCCAGCCAGATGTTCTCGCTGACACTCAGCCCGTCGAACACGTTGGGCACCTGCGTCTTGATACCGACGCCGAGACGCGCAATCTGGTGCGGCAAGCGGCCAGTGCCGTTGAAATCCCGAATGACCACATCACCCGACGTTGGCGACAATTGTCCCGTGAGGCATTTGAAGAACGTGCTCTTGCCGGCGCCATTGGGGCCAATCAGGCAGCGCAACTCGTTCTCCCGCAAATTGAAATTGACGCGATCGACGGCCTTCACGCCGCCAAAGTGCATGGACAGGTTGCGGGTTTCGACGACGATCTCACTTTTCATCGGCGGCCTCCCGCAGTTCACTGCTTCGCCGGCCCCGTTTACGCCGGACCTTCAGTTCACGCCGCTGCATGGCGCGCCGCGAGCGGGCACCGTCCCACCAGCTGATAAACGTCGGCAGGATGCCCCGCGGCACGGCCAGGACGAAGATGATCAGGGTCAGGCCCAGCACCAGGTTGTTGTTCACCACGCCTTGCGTGCCCAGCCAGGATGTCAGGTAGAACAGGGCAAATGCTCCCATCACCGGCCCGGCCAGCGTGCCGCGACCGCCGACAATCACCCAGATGATCGCCAGCGCGGAATTATACAGGTTGAAGATATCCGGCGTGACCCGGCCGACGCCATTGGCGAATATGATGCCGCCTGCCCCGGCGATGGCGCCACCGATGGTGAACATGGCCAGCTTGTAGAACCTGGTGTCATAACCGATCAGTTCCGCGCGCAGTTCGTTTTCGCGGATGGCTACCGCGACCCGCCCGAAATGCGTCTGTATCAGCCACGCGCAGATGATGTAGCCGATGATCAGCACGGCCATGCCCACATAGAAGACATGCTCGGGAAACAGCGGCATGTAGGGAGCCCACGGCAAATTGAGCGGAGGCGAGGTCACGCCATTGAACCCGCCGAGCAGCGCATCACCGATCTTGTATTCCGGCCCGGATGTCCTCCTGAGCAGCGAATACAGTATCAGGGTCACCGTCAGGGTGATCACCGCCATGTAGACGTCGCTGACCCTGCCATAGAACATGAAATAGCCCAGAACAGCCGCAAAAACGGCCGCCGCCAGAATGGCAACCAGCACCGCCCAGGACGACCCGCCGAAATTCACTGCGGCGATGGTGTAGGCATACGCGCCTATACCGAAAAACGCGGTCTGGCCGAAACACAATATGCCGCCATACCCCCAGATCAGCCCCAGGCTCAGGGCCAGGATGGCAAGCGCGATGGCCGTCGACAGGTTGATGATGGTGAATAGTTCCAGCATGCCGGGCGCGGCCAGCGTGAAGATCACACCGGCCAGCACCAGTGCGGCACGCCAGCGGTTTTCGCGTGTCCAGCTCACAGGCTTTTCCTGAAGAAGCGGCCGGTAATGCCTGTTGGCAGCAACCTGATCAGGATGATTGCGGCGGCCAGCAGCGCGACTTCACCCAGTGTTGGCCCGGTCAGGAATGCCATGATGCCGTTTATGCCGCCGAGCAGGACTGACGCCGCGGTGGTCCCGGCCAGAATAGAAGCGCCGCCGCTGATGACAGTAATGAATGCCTTGGCGATATAGGTGGCTCCAATCGACGGCAACACGCCTGTAACCGGCGCCAGCAAGCCACCGGCAAGACCGGATACGGCAGCTCCGAGCCCGAAAGTGATCATGTAAATACGTTTGGTAGACACCCCCAGCGCCGATGCCATGTCGTCACTTTGCATGGTGGCGCGCGCAACAAGTCCCAGCTTGGTCAGCTTGAGCACGGCATATACCAGCAACAGCAATACAACCGTGACCCCAATCAGGAAAAGTTCATAAGCGCTCGAGGAATAATCACCAATCTGGATGGCGCCAAGCGGAGGTGAGATCGTCGTTGCCGTCTGGGCTCCGAAGATCGATGTTACGAGGCCGACAAACAACAGGCTCAGCCCCCAGGTCGCCAGCAGGGTATCCACCATTCGCCCATACAGGAACTGGATCAGCAGACGCTCGACCAGGACGCCGATAAGGCCGACCACCAGCGGCGCGAGCACCAGCATGGCAAACCAGATGTTGACGCCCTGGTTGGTTGATATGACAACCGTGTAGCCGCCCAGCATGAGGAACTCGCCGTGGGCCAGGTTGATAACCCGCATCATGCCAAAGATGATCGCCAGCCCGAGGCTGATCAGCACCAGGCTGGCGATGCCGTAAACAATCTGCAATGCGAGCGCAATGACCAGATCCACTCGAGATATTCCTCATGTCCATGCGCAATCAAGCGCCGAGTTGTGCGAAGCGCCCTACTTGATGCCGGCGGCTTCCAGCCCGTTCTCGAAATAGAACTTGGCCTGGTCCGGATTGGCTTTCAGATCGCACACCAGAAGTGTGTCCGACGGTGGTTGCTCATTATGGGTTTCAACGATGTTGAATGTCTGGTCCTTCAGCTCTGCCAGATAGACATTCAGCACGCCGTGGTGGGTTTTCGGATCAATTGAGATCGGACCGCTCGGGCCGGCCAGACTGATGCCGCTCTCCAGCGCCTCGATCACCGGCATGCGATCCGCGGTCCCGGCTTTGCGGACAGCCTCGGCCCAGAACTGAATACCCTCGTAACTACGGGCCGCCAGCTCGTTGAGATACGGCGCATCTGCCCCGAACTTGTCCTGGAAACGTTTGACGAATGCGGCATTGTCATCGCCCGGCACTTCCTGGAAATAGGTGTAGGCAGCCAGAATGCCATCGCCTTCGTCTGCCGAGATCAGCTTGTGTTCATTGCCGACACCAAATGTGGTGGACGCAATTGGCACCGACTTGTTCATGCCGGCCGCCGCATACTGGCGATAGAACGAAATATGCGCACCGCCGACCAGCGCGGACCACACCATGTCCGGTTTGGCAGCCTGGATCTTCTTGATGGTCGGACCGAAATTGGTCACGTCCAGCGGGAAGAATTCGATGTCTGCAACTTCACCGCCATTGTCAGTGACGTATTTCTTTACCCACTGTGCAGTGATCTGGCCGTAATTGTAATCGGCCGCGATGATGTAGACCTTCTTGCCGAACTTGTTCATGGCGTACGGAACGAGTTTTTCTACCGTCTGGGCGGGCGTGGAACCGGTGCAGAAACAATTCCGGTCGCATACGCCGCCTTCATATTGCGTGTTGTAGAAATACAGTGACTTGAACCGGCCAAGGGTCGGGCGAATGGCCTCTCGTGAGGCCGATGTGATCCCGGCATGCACGACATGCGCCTTGTCACCGGCAGCCGCCTTGGTGGCGTATTGGGTATAGAACTGGATATTCGACTGCGGGTCATAGTTGATCAGCTCGACCTGCTTGCCGTTCAGGCCGCCTGCAGCATTGATTTCGTCAACCGCCATGGTTGTCGCATCGGCCATCGGCTTACCGTAAATATCCAGGCCACCAGACTGATCCAGAATGCTCGCCAGCCTGATTGTGTCATCCGCCTTCGCGCGACCGATGATGCCGGGCGCCATCAGCGTCAACCCCGCAAGAGATGTCCCCTTGATAAAAGTTCTGCGATCAAACGACATGATGGTCTCTCCTGTTTTCAGCCTCTGGCCAGAGCGCTGCTGGTTACTGTTACAATCCGGGCTCAACTGTCCCCCCAGTATCTAGGCCTTCTTCTTTCTTGCCGGTCCCGGTTTGCGGGCGGCAGGTTTTTCGGTTTCGCCGGCTTTCGAGCCGGCCAATGAGTCCGACAGGCCTTTCAGCCCATCACTGATATTTATGCCGACCTCCTCGCCCAGCTTCTTCACGGCAGGCAGCTGCAGAGCCATCGACAAGACACCATCGACTACCTGGTTGACTGCCGGACCGCCATTGCCGGCACCGGCGCCGTCGCCATAGGGTCCGCCGGATCCAAATCCGGTGATGTTGTTGATACGGATGCTTTCAATCTTTTCCGCCGGTTTCAGCATGCGACCGACCATGTCCGGCATCACTTCGATACGCGCCATATCGAGCTTCATACGAATGAGCTCTGAACTCTGCGCGTTCTCGGCCTTGACCACGGCAGCGGTACCTTCCGCAGTTGCAATCAGGCGGTCCTTTTCCGCTTTGGCGCGGTCAATCACCGACTTCGCCTCAGCCTGTGCCATGGCAAGAATGGTCCCCGCTTCACTCTTCACTCGCACATCATCGACATCCGCCTGCTCGCCGGCCTTGATCACTGCCAGTTGCCGGTCGCGGTCGGCGGCGGCTATTTCACGAGCGGTTTCCACCGCCTCTTTTGCGGCAGCCTCTTCGGCACGGGCAGCTTCAGCTTCAGCTACGGCACGGGCCTGATCAGCGTTCTTGGCCGCCATTTCGATGACCTTGTCAGCGCTGGCCTTTTCGGTTGCCAGCGTGGCTTCCACATCAAGAGCCCGCAGGGCGCGGTCCCGGTCTATTTCGTTGCTGCGCACTTCCCGTTCGCGGGAAATGCGGGCCTGCTCCCGGCGCAACTCGGCAGCAGCCTGCTGTTCCGCGACTTCGGCCTGGCTGTTGGCGCGCGTCGTTTCAATATGGCGCTGCTGATCGATGGAAGCCTGTTCTTCTTCCTGTTCGATAACCAGCTTGCGCTTGGTCGCATCCAGATAGCTTTGCCGGACCGATACTTCGGCATCGGACTCGATTGCCGCCCGTTCCTTCTTGTTGACGGCGATGATCTCGGCCAGCCGCCGCATGCCAAGCGCGTTGAACGCATTGTTTTCGTCCAGCACGTTGAAGGGTGTCTGGTCAATTCTGGTCATGGAAACTGACTCAAGAACGAGGCCGTTGATGGCGAGGTTGTCCTTCAGCATCTCGCTGACCTCGGCAGCATATTCGCCGCGCTTGTCCTGCAGTTCGTCCATGGAATAACGCGCAGCAACAGCCAGCAGTGCGTCGACCAGCTTGCCTTCCAGTGTCTCGGCCAGTTCAGCCGCACGAAACGATTTTCCCGCCAGCGCCTGTGCCGCGGTGGCCACGCCTTCGGATGTCGGTTGCACGCGAACATAAAATTCAGCCGTGGCATCCACCCTGAGGCGGTCCCTTGTGATCATCGACTTGGCGCCCTGGCGTTCGATTTCCAACCGGGTCGTCTTCATGTTGACTTCGGAGACCTTGTGCAGGAACGGCATTGATATGCAGCCGCCGTCGAGCACCACTCGCTGGCCGCCCGCACCGGTGCGTATCAACGCGACTTCGCGCGTGGCCTTGCGATAAAACTTGTTGAGAAAAATAATTGTCAGAATGAGCAGGACGAGCAGCAAAACCGCTACAACGAACCAGACCATGCCCCGATCCTCCCAAACTAACTGTATGCGCGGCAACAACGCATGCTGCCCCTGAAACGCCCCTCTCTCAGCCATTTGCAGGACGCCAAGAGGATCACCTAAGCCGAAAGTCTAGGCTTCACTCAACTCGGGCGTCAACGCAAAACGCGTTCAATCCCACCTGCCGGGCTGGGCGTGTTTCAGAATTAGGCCCTGTCGGGCAACACCATATCATCATGTGAAATGAGTGACATGGCCCACGCCTCTCCCTAGAGTTCCCGCACAGCGACCCGGAAATTTCACCTGCAAAGGACACCCAGGAAATGACAAACCGTCCTGTTCTGATCACCGGCTTCGAACCTTATGGCGGACGCGGCACAAATCCTTCTCATGAAGTCATGAAGCGGTTGCATGGCCGCACCATTCACGGCAGATCAGTGATCGGCCGGGGGCTGCCGGTGTCATTTGCCAGGTTCCCCGAAATTGCCGCTGAACTCATCGGGGAACTCAACCCTTCAACGGTTATCAGCCTTGGCCTGTGGCCGGGTGAAAGCATGATCCGGATCGAACGGATCGGCGTGAACATTGCCGACTTCGGCATTCCCGACAATGACGGCCTACTGGCAGTTGACGAGCCCGTACATCGCGACGGTGCAGCAGCCTTGATGTCAACGCTGCCGACGCGGGCCATAGAGCGCGCCATGTTGAGTGAAGGCATTCCCGCCAGCCTGTCTGCAACGGCCGGCACCTATTTGTGCAACATCTGTCTGTACAGTTTCCTGCAGGCGGCACAGCACCATAGCGAACCGGTTGCCTGTGGCTTCATTCATGTACCGTACATGCCGGAGCAGGTTGCAGAACTGCTGGTTGCGGTGCGTGATCAGGCCAGCGTGGAGATGCATCAGCGCTGTGACTTTGCATCAATGGACCTGGACCGGATTGTCCGCGCGGTAGAAATTGCAGTTTCCCAGTGATTGCCCGCCTCACCCGCACATGTGCTGTATCCTGCCCCGGATCGAATCATTGCCAAGACGGTATTTGTAAGTAACCTCCCGTCTGCAACCCAGAGGAGGTTTCTAATGAAACTTAGTGCCCCGACAACGGTTCTGTTTGTCATATCGGTTATTATTGCGGTGCTCGCACTGCTGCCGGTTCTCGGAATAGCCTCTATTGTAAAAGTCAGTTCATTCTGGCTGATGGCAATCGCCTACGCCGTGCTTGCCATCGGCTGCCTGTTCAAGGGCGCCTGATCGCCAACCGGCTTCAGCGTCTCAGCTTTGCCAGAACCCGTGGCAACAGGCGGGCAGCCAGAGCACGATAACCGTCACTCCTGAAGTGCTGTCCGTCCGGGCGCCGGTATCTTTTGGCAACACTGCCTATCAGGCGGTTTCGCAACATCACCACCGCAATTCCGCGCTCGCGCAGATAGCGTTTGATCCGCCGAATATTGTTCTTTCTGACCGCCCGCGAGATCCCCCTGCGCCGGTCATTGCCGCCCGGTTGCAGGATGACAAGCCTCGTGCGTTCCGAAATGCTGGCTTTCAGCCGCCGCAGCATCTGACCGGTCGTGTTACCGTTGATCCCCGCATTGCGAACCTTTGCAGAAACGCCCCTGGCTCTGAGCATGCGTTGCAGGTGCCTTGGGTAGGCCTTGTCCCTGCTGACCCCCTTGCCCCAGGTGTTGCTGGCACCAAGTGCGACTATCTCGACGGTTTGCGCGTTGCCCGGCAATGGCGACACCGCCAAACACAGGATGATGAAAAAAATCAGTTTCAGTCTGGCAAGCACAGTCTCGGTCTCCCGTGAGAGTTGCGGACGGACCAGGCATTTCAGCATCACAAATCCCTGGCCTGCAATCCGCCATGTGATCAACTACACATCACGGGCCTGTGATAATCTGTAGGTTTTCCCACACAAGACGAAACAACAACAAGGGCACCAACGCCCGGCACCGAGAGGACTAGACCAATGACCATCAAACCGATTATCACCACAGCCATTGCCGCAGGCTCGGTTCTCGCAGCGCTTTCTGGCAACGCATTTGCCGGCGGCAACTATTATGGTTCTCATCAAAGCCCGTACGGCGGTCACAGCCACGTGGAGCTTGGTCCGGCGGATGCCAACGAGGATTTCGCGTATTACGACTGCAAATGGCTGAAGAACCGTGCCCTGAATACTGAGCGCCGCAGCCACTGGCGCGCGTATCGCAAATGTGTCCGGCAGTACGGCCAGTAAAATCTGCTGACCCTGAAAGGGTTTCAGACCCGGCATTTCACAGCTGCCAGATTCAAACGCCGCATCGGTTTTTCAAACCGTCGCGGCGTTTTTCGATGTGCTGTTCGGAATATCACGGCAATCTGGCCCAATTCCGCCATTATGGTTATCAAATTCTTGCAAAATTGTTCATTTGTTAAGTGTGCTTCGCCACAAATAGGTGTATTAGTAGATTAACGAGGACGGTGTGGCGATTTCAGATACCTTCTGCGAGGGGGGTGCCGCCAAATGGGTAAGGCAGGACAGATGACCACAATGACAACCAAAATTGTGAAAGCAGCAATCTTAGGTGTAGCCCTGACGACAGGAGCTGCAGGTCTGGCACAGGCACAGGCCATTGATTCAATCGGCAAGCGCTTTGTCCCGAAGGGCCACAGCTATGACAGCTCCAACAAGGGCCTGCCAACGCTGAATTCATACGCGGACCAGACAAACAATCGTGCCGACGTGTTCGAGACGGAAATCTACAAGGCCCGCCGCGACCAGGCTTATTGGAACAGCTGGGTTAACTCAACCCACGGCACCTATCTGGACGGACAGCCAAAGTTCACACCGGATTACTGAAGCAGTCAGTATTTCAAGTATCTGTATTGCAAAAGGCGACCACACTGTGTGGCCGCCTTTTTTTGATTCAATGATACGTTATCAATCAGGCACTCAGGCGCGCGCTCGCGAAAGCGTGCAACTCGGATTGCGCCCGGGAGATCTGTTCACCATCCATCCGGCCGGATACTTCCAGTCTATGCACCCTCGCCTGACGGCTGCCCCGCATCGCGGCAAGGGAAAACCACTTGTGCGCGTTCACCAGATCATCAGCGCTGGCACACTCGCCACTCAACGACAGGCCTAGATACACAAATCCGTCCTCAGGCAACCTGATTTCAACTTGTTTGGGTGTAACGTCACGATATTCTGCAAGATCGATAATCTCGGACATGATTGAGGGCTCTCCAGTTACGCTTTACTGAACATCACCATGCCATCAGGCAACCCCGAACAGCGTTAAAAGGCATGGTTATCAGAACATGAAAGCCCCGGCACAATCTAACACTGCTGGCGATCCACGAAGACGCGGCACTTCATCTCAACCCCTGAAAACCGGCATTTTCCAGTGTGCAGCGCATGCCGCGCCGTTAAGGCTTCATCAACCATGTTGCCGTTTTCAACGAATGTTCGTTAGCCCTGTTTGGACCCACCAAACAGGATTGCATGGGCAGCATCATCGGTCTTCAGGTCTTCCGGCCGGCCGCGAAGCTCCGCCCCCACTGCCATTCCGGCGATAACTGCCGGCCGCGCCATAAGGGCTTCAAACCAGCGTTTCAGATTGGGGAAATCATCGAGGTTCTGGCCCTGGCGCTTGTGCGGCTTTATCCAGCCGATGCACGCCATGTCCGCAATGGAATACTCACCCGCCAGATACTCTGTCCTGGCCAGTTGGGTATTCATCACCCCGTAAAGCCTCGCGACCTCGCTGGTGTAGCGCTCGATGGCATAAGGTAATTCTTCGCGGGCA
The DNA here is from genome assembly GCA_947488295.1 of uncultured Anderseniella sp. Classification (GTDB taxonomy): domain Bacteria; phylum Pseudomonadota; class Alphaproteobacteria; order Rhizobiales; family Aestuariivirgaceae; genus Anderseniella. The sequence goes on along the minus strand of CANKYU010000005.1, from coordinate 125,866 downwards.
TAGAACCGAAAATGATGAGCCTGCCCGCACATTGGTCCAAGGCCCCCCATTTGCCAGTACAGCCATTGCTCAACCGCAACCCGCCGACGCGGGTCGGCCGGATAGAATTGCCCCGTCTTGTTGCCGAGATACTGCAGTATGGCGCCGGATTCAAAAACAGAAACAGGCTCGCCTCCCGGTCCGTCGGGATCCACGATCGCCGGCATGCGATTGTTGGGTGCAATCTCCAGAAAATCAGCCTCGAACTGATCGCCCTTCAGAATATCAACGTAGCGCACCGTGTAGGGCAGCCCGCATTCTTCCAGCATGATGGAGATTTTCCATCCGTTCGGAGTCGGCCAGTAATAGAGTTCAATTGTCGGCTGTTTCACTTCACCTCTCCTGCATTTACGTCCTGTCTCATCAGGGAACCACGATGCTGGCGGCGACCGGCAGATGGTCAGAGCCGGCAAACCGTCCGACAATGGCAGGAACCGCCAGCGTAAGACCGTCACTAATGAATATGTGATCAATGGCGAATTGCGGCAGATTGGGCCCAATTGCCGGCCATGTCGGCAGCATCGTCACCCGCTTCAGACCAGTGCGTGACTGAAACAGCTCAAGCATTGCCGAATGGGGTGTGGCATTGAAGTCGCCGACCACAACACTTGCACCCGTCAACCCTTTGACCAGTTTCGCCATTGACCGTATTTGACGCGCCTGGCCCCGGGTGTCGGGCGGGCGGCTGAGATGTGTGCCAACAATGTTGAGATGCCGCCACTCAGGCCCCAGGGTTCCCCGAATAAGGCTCAGGCCGTTGCGGTTCCGTTGCCGTTGTGATGCGGCAAACGGATACTTCGAATACATCATCTGGCTCGTGGTCGGCTGGCCTTTTTCCGGCAACCGGTAACGGAAACGCTGGTCAAGCATCGCCGTCAGACTTTGCCCGCGCTTGCGCACTTCAGTGAGGAAAAGAATATCCGGATCGAGGCGCCTGACTTCGGCGGCAACATCATCCAGTTGCTGGTTCCTGCCCCAGATATTGAAGTGCATGATGTTGAGAGCCCGCGCACCAGCCGGTACACCGGCCTCGGCCTGCAACTGATCTGTACCAAGCTTGCTCCAACTGCCGATCGCAATCATGCCAGCTGCCATCAGCACCAGCGCCACCGGCACCCGCAACGGGCTGGCCGCGAAGAAAGCTATGGCGAACGCAATTACGGCGAGGACGAAGTGCAGTGTAAAATGGCTGAAGACATCAAGCTCAATCCAGAACCGGCTCAGGAAGCCTGCCGCAAGGCCGGCCACGGCCACTGCGATACCGCCAAGACAAACCGCTTTTCCGAAGGTGCCCTTGCTCATGAAACATACCGTTTCATGACAATCGCCGGACCCGCGACGGGATCACCGCCGCACTGAACCTGTTTCCCGTCGCTCGCAAAACCGTGTTTGCGATAAAAGCTGATAGCCGCGGTATTGGCGGTTTCAACTTCCAGTTCTATGGCCGCTCCGCGCCCGGCCCACTCGATGACGGCCGCCAGAAGCGCCGCTCCCGCGCCACTACGCTGCTGTTCTGGAAGCACATACAATCTGGAAAGGCTTTTGACATCATCAGATCTGATTGCGGCACCGGCGTGACCGACAATGGTGCCGTCGGCGTTTTCAGCAACAAGGAAACATCCCTGGGGATCGTTCATTTGCCGTTTCAGGTTTTCCTCACAATGCCAACGCGATGTGATGTCATCAACAGCCTCGACGCCCATAGTCGCGTCATAGGTCGCATGCCATGTTTCACGAAGCAATTGCCTGACAGCATCCAGATCGCCTGCTGATGCCCGACGAACCTTCAACAGGGTTTACTCCACGCCCAGCTTCGACTTCAGCAGTTCATTGACCGCCTGCGGGTTTGCCTTGCCGCCAGTGGCTTTCATCACCTGACCGACAAACCAGCCGACCATGGCGGGCTTTTCCGCAACCGCGGCCACCTTGTCCGGGTTGGCGGCAATAACTTCATCCACGGCTGCCTCGATCGCACCGGTATCGGTCACCTGTTTCAGGCCGCGCTCTTCCACCACCTGTTTCGGGTCAATGCCGGTTTCAGTCCAGGCAATCTCGAACACGTCCTTGGCGATCTTGCCGGAGATGGTCTTGTCGCTGATCATGTCCACAATGGCGCCGAGCTGACCGGCGGAAATAGGACTGTCCTCAATGTCCGTGCCTTCCTTGTTCAGGCGGCCGAACAGTTCATTGATCACCCAGTTGGCGGCAAGCTTGCCGTCCCTTCCGCCTGCAACCTGTTCAAAATAGCTGGCCGATGCCGGTTCCATGATCAGCACTTCTGCATCATACGGCGTTAACCCGAAATCATTGATCAGCCTGGCTTTCTTCTCATCCGGCAGCTCCGGCAACGACGCCTTGATGTCTGCAATCCAGCTCGCTTCAACTTCGAGCGGCAATAGGTCCGGATCCGGAAAATAGCGGTAGTCATGGGCTTCTTCCTTTGACCGCATGGACCGGGTTTCACCCTTGCGCGGATCAAACAACCGGGTTTGCTGGTCGATGCTGCCGCCGTCTTCCAGGATATCGATCTGGCGGCGCGCCTCATATTCAATCGCCTGGCCCATGAAACGCAGTGAGTTGACGTTCTTGATCTCGCAGCGCGTGCCGGCCTCACCACCGGGTTTGCGCACCGACACGTTGACGTCGGCCCGCAACGAGCCTTCTTCCATATTGCCGTCGCACGTGCCCAGATAGCGCATGATGGTACGCACCTTCGACACATAGGCCTTGGCTTCGTCGGCAGACCGCATGTCTGGCTTTGAAACGATTTCCATAAGCGCAACGCCGGACCGGTTCAGATCCACCATCGACATGGTCGGATGCTGGTCATGGATCGACTTGCCGGCATCCTGCTCCAGATGCAGGCGTTCGATCCCCACTTCAACCTGTGTGTTCTCATCCATATCAAGCACCACCCGACCTTCGCCAACAATCGGCTGCTTGAACTGGGAAATCTGGTAACCCTGCGGCAGGTCAGGATAGAAATAGTTCTTCCGGTCAAAAACCGAAAACTCATGGATCTCGGCCTTCAGGCCAAGTCCGGTACGCACCGCCTGCTCGACGCAGTACCTGTTGATGACCGGCAACATGCCCGGCATGGCAGCATCCACCAGTGACACATGGTCATTGGGTTCCCCGCCATATTCGGCAGAGGCACCTGAAAACAGCTTCGACTTGGAACTCACCTGGGCGTGGACCTCCAGCCCGATGATGATTTCCCAGGGACCGGTGCCCCCTTCAATCCAGTCCGATTTGTCTGCGACACGCGCGAATAAAGTCATCGATAAGAAGTCCTGAAGAAACGATATGAGTGTTGATGTCACTTCGTAGCGCGCAGCACGCGTTGCAGCAAGGCCCAAACCTGCTTACAAACACCGCAGCAGTTACAAACAACGCGGCTTAGCGCCATGACCGGCACCATTCCATTCAAAGCGACCCTACTGGGCACCGGATGCCCGGTCGTCAACCCAAGGCGATATGGCGCGGGAACCCTGGTAGAATGCGCCGGCAAGTGCTTCCTGGTCGATATCGGTTCCGGCGTTACTCAGCGTCTGGTGCAGGCAGGCAGCAATGGCGCGCAAGTCGATGCCCTGCTCCTCACCCATCTGCATTCCGACCACCTTGTCGACCTCTATCAGTTCATCATTTCTTCCTGGCATCAAAACCGTGACCGTCCGCAGGTCATCTACGGCCCGCCGGGGACGCAAAAGTTCGTAGATGCCCAAATGGACGCGTGGAAAGCGGAACGAACGCTGCGCATCGATTTCGAGAAACGCAGGTCTACTGCAGCTTTCGAAATCGAAGTGGTCGAAGTCGAAGACAGTTGCGAGATCATGTCCCAAAGCAATGCACGAGTGTCCGCGGTGCGCGTTGAACACCCGCCTGTTGAACCTGCCTTCGGATTTGCCTTTGAGGCAGCGGGCATGAAACTGGTACTCTCAGGTGACACCAGGCCCTGTGACGCTTTAGTCGCTGCGGCAAGGGACGCAGATGTCCTGGTCCACGAAGTGTTCGCCCATTCGCTTGATGATCCCGCACTGATCGCAGGCAGCCGGACGGCAGAAACCATCGACGCGGTTGCCAGTTACCATACCACAGCTGATCAGGTGGGCCGGATAGCCAGGGATGCAAACGTCAAGTGTCTGGTCTTGAACCATATAGTACCGCCCGACGCCGATGAGAGGAAATTGATCGCCGCCGTTCGGCGTCACTATTCAGGCCCGGTTGTCGTTGGCGCAGATCTGATGTCATGCGACCTTGTGACCGGCCATTTCAGCCAGCATCAGGTTCACTTTTCCATTTGATCTGAATTAGGCGTGGATAACGTCAAACCGCTGGCGCCAAACTGGCGTAAAGTGTCAGTAGCTTTCCTCACGCACCGTTGCGTATGTTCTCTTTTTGATCTAGTTCTCCATCATGGCCGAATCCAAACGCATCATATCTGTTCAGGGCGCGCGCGAGCACAACCTCAAGAACGTTTCCATCGAACTGCCGCGCGACAATCTGATCGTGTTTACCGGGCTGTCCGGCTCCGGCAAGTCATCGCTTGCCTTCGACACCATCTATGCCGAAGGCCAGCGCCGCTATGTGGAAAGTCTGTCAGCCTATGCCAGGCAGTTTCTGGAGATGATGCAGAAACCGGACGTCGACCAGATCGACGGCCTGTCGCCCGCCATATCCATTGAACAGAAGACGACGAGCCGTAATCCGCGCTCTACCGTGGGCACCGTCACTGAAATCTACGATTACATGCGCCTGCTGTTTGCCCGCGTCGGCATCGCCTATTCACCTGCCACCGGCCTGCCGATCCAGAGCCAGACGATAACCCAGATGGTCGACCGGGTGCTGGAGATTGAAGACGGCGCCCGGCTTTACCTGTTGGCGCCGCTCATTCGTGGGCGCAAGGGTGAATACCGCAAGGAATTCGCCGAACTGATGAAGAAGGGGTTTCAGCGCGTCAAGGTGGACGGTCAGTTCCATGAGATCGCCGACGTCCCGGCGCTGGACAAGAAATACAAGCACGACATCGACGTGGTCGTGGACCGCATCGTGGTGCGTGACGACATCGCCACGCGGTTGGCCGACAGTTTTGAGACAGCGCTGAAACTTACCGACGGGCTGGCAGTAGTGGAATTCGCCGACAAGCCGCTGCCGGATGCGGAAACCTCCGCCAAGAGTGCCAACAAGTCACTCAATGACACCCATGAGCGCATCACGTTCTCGGAAAAATTCGCCTGTCCGGTGTCCGGGTTCACCATCGACGAAGTAGAGCCGCGGCTGTTCTCTTTCAACAATCCGTTCGGCGCGTGTCCCAAGTGCGACGGGCTTGGCACCGAACTTCGCTTTGAAGCCGACCTGGTCGTACCGGACAAGACTCTGTCCATGCGCCAGGGCTGCATCGTGCCGTGGGCAAAGACCGGTTCGACTTCACCCTACTACACCCAGACGCTGCAGGCGTTGTGCAAGCACTACAAGGCATCCATGTCGACGCCCTGGGAAGAACTGGGAGACGACATCAAGGATGCCGTGCTGTTCGGCACCGGTGATCAGGAAATCACTTTCGTTTATGATGACGGTCTGCGCTCATACAAGACGAAGAAGCCGTTTGAAGGCGTCGTCGGCAATATCGAGAGGCGCTGGCGCGAAACCGATTCAAGCTGGGTGCGCGAGGAACTTGCGCAGTTCCAGTCGGATTATCCCTGTCAGGCATGTGAGGGCTACCGGCTGAAACCGCAGGCACTGGCGGTTCGCATCAATGGCCTGCACGTGGCCCAGGTGTCGCTGATGTCGATCCGGGCGGCAAACGACTGGTTCAATGAGCTGTCCGACAAACTGACACCGAAGGAAATGGAAATCGCCGCCCGCATCCTCAAGGAAATCCGCGAGCGGCTGAAGTTCCTGGTGGATGTGGGGCTGGATTACCTCACCCTGTCGCGCAAGTCCGGCACCCTGTCGGGCGGCGAAAGCCAGCGCATTCGTCTGGCGTCGCAGATCGGCTCGGGCCTGACCGGTGTCCTGTACGTGCTGGACGAACCCTCCATCGGCCTGCACCAGCGTGACAACGCCCGCCTGCTGGAGACGCTGGTGCATCTGCGCGACATCGGCAACACGGTGATTGTGGTCGAGCACGACGAGGACGCCATCCGTTCCGCTGACTACGTGGTCGACATCGGCCCTGGCGCCGGCATTCACGGCGGCACCATTGTTGCCGAAGGAAGCGCCGATGAAGTGATGGCCAATCCGGCATCGCTCACCGGCAAATACCTGACCGGTGTCATGCAGGTCCCGACACCGGCGGCGCGCCGCAAGCTGAACAGGAAACGCCTGATCAAGGTGTCCGGCGCGCGCGCCAACAACCTTAAAAATATCTCGGCCGAACTGCCGCTGGGCCTGTTCACCTGTGTTACCGGTGTCTCGGGCGGCGGCAAATCGACACTGCTGATTGATACTGTCTACAAATCGGCAGCGCGCAAGCTGATGAAGGCCCGGCAGGTGCCGGCGGCGCACGACAAGATCGAAGGGCTGGAACTGCTCGACAAGATCATCGACATCGACCAGTCGCCCATCGGCCGCACACCGCGCTCCAACCCGGCGACCTATACCGGCGCTTTCACCCCCATCCGCGAGTGGTTCGCCGCCCTGCCGGAATCAAAGGCCAGAGGCTACGGGCCGGGTCGGTTTTCGTTCAACGTAAAGGGCGGACGCTGCGAGACCTGTCAGGGCGACGGTGTCATCAAGATTGAAATGCACTTCCTGCCGGATGTGTATGTGACCTGCGATGCCTGCCAGGGCAAACGCTACAACCGCGAGACCCTGGACATCACCTTCAAGGACAAGTCGATCGCCGACATACTCGATATGACCGTTGCCGAGGGCGCGGATTTCTTTCGCGCGGTCCCAGCCGTACGCGACAAGCTGGTCACGCTGGAGCGTGTCGGGCTGGGCTATATCAAGGTCGGCCAGCAGGCCACTACTCTGTCCGGCGGTGAGGCACAAAGGGTCAAGCTGGCCAAGGAACTGTCCAAACGCGCAACCGGCCGCACCTTGTATCTGCTGGACGAACCAACCACCGGCTTGCATTTCCACGATGTCGCCAAGCTGCTGGAGGTGCTGCATGAACTGGTCGAGCACGGCAATACGGTGGTGGTCATCGAGCACAATCTGGAAGTGATCAAGACCGCAGACTGGATTATCGACCTTGGACCCGAAGGCGGTGATGGCGGCGGCGAAATTGTTGCTGCCGGCACACCGGAAGACGTGGTCGGCGTTGAGCGGTCGTATACGGGCCAGTATCTGGCGCCGGTCCTGTCACGAGGAAAGCAGGCGGCGGCCGAATAGAGCGGCGCTTTCTGGCTGCCATGATTGCAGATCATGCCATGGACTGTTAACCTGCCTTAAAACAGCCCATAAACAGCGTCTGCAATAAGTTATTCTCATGGCTATAGCACTTCGTAAGAACCTGCCTCCAACGAATGCACTGGTTGTGTTCGAAGCCGCCGGCCGGCATATGAACTTTACCCGCGCAGCCAAGGAACTTGATGTCACCCAGTCAGCCGTCAGCCGGCAGATACAGTTGCTGGAGGATTTTCTCGGCGTAACGGTGTTCCAGCGCCAGTCGCGCGGCCTTTCGCTCACCCGCGAAGGCGAACGCCTGCACCGGGCGGTGGGCATGGGCCTTGAACATATCGCCAATGTCTCGTCCGACCTGCGCCGCCAGCCCGGACCGGGGGAACTGACGGTTGCCACCTCGGTCGCCTTTGCGTCGTACTGGCTCATGGCGCGCATCGCCAAGTTTCGCGGATCGCACCCCGAAATCGACATTCGCCTGGTCGCATCATCCCCGGTTTACGACCTGGCCAGCGAAGGTATTGATATCGCGGTTCGCTATGGTGCCGGGGAATGGCCGGCCGCGGACGCGGTTCGGCTGTTCGACAATGAAATCTGGCCGGTGTGCTCGCCGCGCTACATGGAAAAATCAAGTCCGATCACCTCCGAAACCGACCTGCTTCGCCATTCCCTTTTACATCTCAACAAATTTGACCGGAACTGGGTCACGTGGGACAGCTTTCTGGAATCCCTGGGTGTCGAGGGAGAACAGTCAGGCCGGGGTTTCACATTCGACAACTACATGGTGCTGATCCAGTCCGCCCTGCGCGGTGAGGGCATTGCGTTGTGCGGCAGGCGACTGGCTGAGGATTTCATTGAGCAGGGAGATCTGGTGCGCCCGATTGATGCGGTTCAACACTCGGATCGCGGTTTCTGGCTGCTCAGGCCCAAGGAAGGGCAACTGTCACCCCAGGCGCGGCAGTTTTATGAATGGTTGCTTGATGAGGCCCGGCAACCTGTTTGAGAATTTGCAGTCACGGATAATCAGGTCATGTCTTAATGCCACGCAAACACATCATCTTCGTCCATGGCAGGTCCATCAAACCATCCGCGTCTCGCAAGAAGAAGCTAATCAGTGATGCATTGATGCACGGGTTGCGCCAGGTTTCATCCGATGCCGCCGAAGCCATCAGTTCAGGCACCGTGAAATGTTCATTCGCCTATTATGGCGACATCAATAATTCAATCATGGCAACCCATGACCCCGATATCGCCGCCCGGCTGACGGCCCGCAACAACAAGGCATATGGCCATGAACCCTGCCTGCCCCACGAACCATATGCCGAAAGCCTTCGGCAGATGCTGGATATCGGCACATTTGATGAAACCGCCTACAACCAGGTCATCAGCCAGTACAAGGATCTGCGTTATCTGAACAACGCAGCGCGGGCCTTCAGCACCTTGTTGTCGGTGCTGACCCGCAGCCGGGCCAACGAGATTATCCTGCAACACAGCTCCGCCGACATGGGCGCTTACCTGATGAGCCGGAAGACCGGCTCCGATGTGCGCGAACGCCTGCAGAATCCGTTGCGCCGGGCGATAAACGCCCGTGATGAGATCTGCCTCATCAGCCATTCCATGGGCTGTGTGGTGGCATATGACGTGTTGTGGAAATTCTCCCAGATGAGTGAATATGAAAACCTTCAGCGCAAGAACCCCAACGTGTCCAAATGGCTGACTCTCGGCTGCCCCCTTGGCGAAGCCGGCGTGCGCGCGAACCTGTATGATGCCCGCGAACATGCAGGTGGCCGGTTTCCGAAAGCCATCGTCAAGGACTGGATCAACGTAGCCGCCTATGACGATTTCATCGCCCACGACCCGAACATGGCCGACGATTTTGCCGAAATGCTGGAATATGGCTACGTGGATCAGATCACCGACAAGCGCATGTACAATTGCTGGGTCCATTACAACACCAGCAATCCGCACAAGCTTTACGGCTACCTGGCCAATCAGGTTGTAGCCACAGAGATAGCCGATTGGGTGAACCGCTGACCTTGCCGAGCGCGGTAATTGCCTCTAATCAGTCTAGCCATGACAAAACATGCAATTCATATCGTCGGCGGCGGCATGGCCGGCTCGGAAGCCGCCTGGCAGGCAGCTGAGGCCGGCGCAAAAGTTATCCTTCATGAAATGCGCCCGGTTCGCGAAACCGATGCCCACCAGACAGATGGCCTGGCAGAACTGGTGTGCTCCAACTCGTTTCGCTCTGACGATGACGAGCACAATGCTGTCGGACTGCTGCACTGGGAAATGCGCCAGGCTGGATCGTTGATCATGGCCATGGGCGACCGCCACAAGCTGCCGGCAGGTGGCGCTCTGGCGGTGGATCGTGATGCTTTTTCAACCGACGTAACTGCAACCCTTGAGGCACACCCCAATATCCGGATCGAGCGCGAAGAGGTAGCCGGGCTGCCCCCGGCAGAATGGGGCCACGCCATTGTGGCAACCGGCCCCCTCACCTCAGCCTCTCTGGCAGATGATATACGCAACACCACCGGCGATGACGGTTTGGCGTTCTTCGATGCCATTGCCCCCATCATCCATCGCGACACCATAGATTTCGACCAGGCCTGGTTTCAGTCGCGCTATGACAAGGCAGGCCCCGGCGGCACCGGTGCGGATTACATCAACTGCCCCCTGAACCGGGAGCAATATGAAACCTTCATCACTGCGTTGATTGAAGGCGACAAGGCTGACTTCAAGCAGTGGGAGGAAAATACCCCCTACTTCGATGGCTGCCTTCCGATCGAGGTGATGGCTGAACGGGGACCGGAAACCCTGCGCCACGGGCCGATGAAGCCGATGGGCCTGACAAACCGGCACAAGCCGGATGAAAAACCCTATGCGGTCGTTCAGCTGCGCCAGGACAATGCCCTGGGCACGCTCTACAACATGGTCGGCTTTCAGACCAAATTGAAGCATGGAGAGCAGGTGCGGATCTTCCGTGCCATTCCGGGTCTGGAAGGCGCTGAATTCGCCAGGCTCGGCGGCCTGCACCGCAACACGTTCATCAATTCGCCCAAACTGCTTGACGCATCATTGCAGCTGAAAAGCCGGCCGGGCCTGCGCTTCGCCGGCCAGATCACCGGCGTCGAAGGCTATGTGGAAAGTGCCGCCATGGGTCTCATGGCAGGCCGCATGGCGGCAGCGGAGCTGGCAGGACACACTTTGTCGCCGCCACCTGCCACAACCGCCCATGGGTCGTTGATATCGCATATTTCAGGCGGACATCTCAGCGATGATGCCGGCGACATGACCAGCAAGGCACGTTCATTCCAGCCCATGAATGTCAATTTCGGCCTGTTTCCCGAGGTTGAGGTGCCGCGCGATGAAAACGGCAAGCGGCCCCGCGGCAAGGCCAAGAAACCTGCCAGGCAACTGGCCTACACCAGCCGTGCCAAGGTTGATTTCGCCAACTGGCTGTCAGCCCACGCCGGCCGCGCGGCGGCGGAGTAGAAATATTTCAGATTGCCTCGCTGCGCACCGCGTTCAGCAGTCGCAATTGCCGCATCCACTGCGGTGAGGTAATCACCTTTTTCATGAGCGACGCACGTGAGCGTTCAAGCTTTTTCAGGTAACTGGGCACAAGCGCAACAGGCAGGTAGGCCTTGACGGCGGCATCGGGAACCAGATGCCACTTTTCACGCGCTTCTTCGAGCCGCTTGTTGGCATGCCGGCACAATTGCAGCAGCACCAGCTCCAGTCCCGCACCGCCCTTGTTAGATAGCACGTGCGCCTGGGTCAGGTCATGTTTCGCCAGCATGTCAGCCGGTAGCATGCATTGCCCGCGGGCCCGGTGTATCGGCAGCGACCTCAACAAACCCGTCAGTCCCATGGCAACACCGGCCAGGCCCGATACCTCAGAGCATTCGAGGCCGTCATCACCGGCCATAATCAGCGCACTCATCTGCAGAACGGCGGAAGATGTTTCTCCCAGGTAGCCTTCCAGCGTATTGAGATCCGGCATCGGATCATCAAACAGGTCAAACCGGCGTGCCTCCAGCATGGCCCGAAATGCATGCCGAGGCAGATCGCCTGCCTCGATTGTCCGTGCCAGCGCCTGCGCCAGCGGGGAATCGACAGTCTGGCCGACATAGATGGCATCGATCACCTGGTTCCACCATTCGAGCCTGACCTCGCCGGCGGCCGGATCCGTCACTCTTTCGCGGATCTGGGCAAGTTCCGAATTGAATGCATACAGGCCGGCCAGATAGCCGCGCGCGTGTTCCGGCATCAGCAGCAGACACAGATATCGGTCACGGTCAGAATTGCGCAGGTCTTCAAGCAATTGCTCCATCAACTCTGCCGGAAAAGCACTCATGACCTGCTCCGATGATGGTCAACCGCAATCAGCGCACATGCCACATCACGGCCTTCCTGCAACAACACATTGTAGGTTCGCACCGCTGCACCGGTTGTCATAGGTTCCAGTCCGATACCAGCTTCCACAAAGGCCCGGCGTATCTCGCCCGACGGAAATATCTGCGCATCGCCGGTGCCGAGCAGAACAAATCCTATACCGGCCGGTGCTCCCAGAACCTGCTCAAAGTCTGGCAGCTGAAGGTCCTGCGGATCTGCAGGCGACCAGCCGTAGACGCCGCCCGGCAGACACAGCAATGAGCCCTGGTGCGACATGTCACGGAATCTGAAACCGCCATTGCCATAGGCATCAATCTCTACGCGCTCCGGCAAATACGGCGCATCGCTCATCAGGGCTGTACTATCTCTGCCTGCGGGTTGTCACCGGGCCCGGGCGTTGGTGCACGGTCGACATAGGCTCCGAGCAGCGACAGCAACGGCGCCCCGATGAAGATCGATGAATAGGTACCGATAACAACACCCCATATCATGGCAAACGTGAACCCGCGCAGCACTTCACCGCCGAACACATACAGGGAAATCAGGGCCACAAGGGTCGAGATCGAGGTCATCAGGGTACGCGGCAGTGTCTGGTTAAGCGACATGTCGACCATTTCGTCGAAATTCATCTTCTTGTACTTGCGCAGGTTTTCACGAAACCGGTCGAACACCACCACCGTGTCATTGAGCGAGTAGCCCACGATGGTCAAAAGGGCTGCAATAATTGTCAGGTCAAATTGCAGTTGCAGGATGGCGAACAGCCCGATCGTCAGCGCCACGTCGTGCACCAGGGTCGCCACCGTACCAATGGCAAACTGCCATTCAAAACGCAGCCAGATGTAGATCATGATGGCCGCGAACGCCAGCAGGATGGCCAGAATACCATCGCGCGCCAGCTCGCCGGACACCTTTGGTCCGACAACTTCAACACGCCGGTAATCCACATTGGGTCCGAGCGCATCCTTGACCGTGGCGATTGCCTTCTGCTGCGCTTCTTCTCCACCCTCCTGGGTTTCAATACGGATCAGAACATCTGTCGGCTCGCCGAACTCCTGCAGTTCCGAACCACCAAGGCCAAGTCCGCCGATGGTGGTGCGCAGCTCATTGAGATCTGCGGGCTGCTCGGTCCTGATTTCGATCAGTGTGCCGCCCTTGAAATCAATGCCATAATTCAGACCGATTGCAAAAAACAGCCCTACGGACAACGCCACCGCAACCATCGAGGCATAGAAGCCCGGCCGCGCAAACTTCATGAAGGCGATCTTGGTATTGTCCGGAACGAAGCGAAGCGGCCTCATGGTCTCAGTCTCCTGGTGATCTTGCGGCCGGTCATAGCGGCACCGTCTTGGGTCTGCTCAGCTTGATCCACCCGGAAATGATGAGCTGTGTAACGGTATAGGCTGTGAACACGGTTGCCACGATGCCGATACCCAGCGTGACGGCAAACCCCCTGACCGGACCGGAGCCCATTCCGAACAGGATAACGGCGGCAATCAGCGTGGTGATGTTGGCATCCAGAATTGTGGCCAGCGCCATCCGGAAACCGGTTTCGATTGCATTCAGGGTTGATCGCCCGTTGGCCACTTCCTCCCGTATTCGTTCAAACACCAGCACATTGGAATCCACTGCCATGCCCATGGTGAGAACGATACCGGCTATGCCCGGCAGTGTCAGGGTCGCGCCCAGGAACGAGAGTGTTCCCAAAATCATCATCAGGTTGGCGACCAGCGCCAGCACCGCGAACATGCCGAACAGTCCGTAGGAAATGACCATGAAGATCAGCACGCCAACCAGTCCGATGATGGATGCAATGAACCCGGCGCGAACCGAGTCGGAACCAAGGCTCGGGCCGACGGTGCGCTCTTCTACAATGGTCAGCTTTGCCGGCAATGCACCGGAACGCAAGACAATTGCCAGGTCGTTGGCTTCCTGTGTCGAGAAGTCTCCGGAAATCTGACCGGAGCCGCCACAGATCTGTTCGTTGATGCGCGGTGCCGAGATGACTTCGCTGTCCAGCACGATTGCGAACGGGCGTCCGACATTGTTCTGGGTCAGGCGGCAGAAGCGCTGCGCGCCGCCGGTGTTGAAACGGAAATTGACGATCGGCTCATTGGTGCGCTGGTCAAACCCGGTCTGGGCGTCATTGAGGTCCTCGCCATCAACGGTCGCCGACCGGGATGTCTGCACCCAATACAAAAGTCCCGGCGTTTCCTTGTCCTGCAATTCTTCACAGCCCAACGGAACAGCACCGCCTGCTCCTTGTGGCTGGTTGTCGCAAAGCAGCCTGAACTGAAGCAAGGCTGTCTGCCCCAGCAGCGCCTTGAGGCGAGCCGGATCCTGCAGGCCCGGCACCTGCACCAGTATCCGGTCAGTGCCCTGTTGCTGGATTGTCGGCTCTGTGGTCCCCAATTCGTTGATGCGGACCCCGAGCACCTCGATGGATTGTTGAACTGCCCGGCCGATCCGGGTTTGCAGGCCGCCGTCAGAAAATGACAGGCTGATGTTCTGGCCACTGCGCACGACATCGAATTCCTGAACCTGCACGCCCTGCCCGAACAGTCCGGTGTCCAGCGGCTGTGAAAGTCCCTGCAAAATCGTGAAAGCTTCATCAGTTCGGGCAGCCTCGGGAATGGTGACGCTTGCCCCGTTTCCGGTGCGCTTCAGATTGACATAGCGGATTTTTGCGTCCCGCAGACGCAGGCGGATATCTCCCACCAGTTGCTTCTCAAGTGTATCCTTCAACGACGGAACATCTACTTCGAGCAGAATATGACTGCCGCCCTGCAGATCGAGCCCGAGGGTCAGCGCCTGGCTTGGCATGAAGTTGGGCAGTGCTTCGCGGGACTTTTCAGCCAGCAGGTTCGGCATTGCCATCAGCCCGGCCAGCAGCACAACACCGATGATTACGAAAGCCTTCAGCTTGGAAAAATGCAACATGGCAGTCTGATCAGTCCCCGAAATAGAGGTATGTAATTGGTTCGCAACAACCGGCCAATATCTGCCGGTTCACCGTCGATAAACAAAACCGGCAGTTGCCTAGTCGGATTTGGCCGGCTCACCTTTGACCCGAACTTCCGTGATGGCGCTCTTGATCATGCGAAACTTGCCACCCTCGCCAGTATCAACAACGATTTCACCATCATCAACCACTTTGGTGACCTTGCCGACAATCCCCCCGGCGGTCACAATGGTGTCACCACGCCGGACATTGGAAACCAGTTCCTGATGGGCTTTCATCCGCTTCTGCTGCGGCCGCAGGATCAAAAACCAGAAAATGGCCATGATCATGATGATAGGGGCGAGCAGCGAGAATATATCAGCGCCCGGTGCGCCACCGGCCTGTGCGTAAGCGGGTGAAATAAACATGGTCTAATCTCCTGAAACCGAATCCGTGAATTGGTATATAGCCCTGCGTGAGCGCAATGCAACAGGAACCCATCTTGTTACACACCGGCCTTGCAACGCCTCGTGTCAGGCCCTAAAGCCATCTCAATCCGGAATTCACCAACACCAACGCTTGCGAACCCCCCATGTCAAATGACCGCCTGGATGATATCCTGAACCGCCTCGACCGCATCGCGACCGCTCTCGAGCGCTCTGCACCACCTCCATTTCGGGACGCCGATTACGATGCCGCAGATGCATTTGTATGGCACGCCAGCACCAGTGCGCTGCAGCCTGTCCCCAGGGTGAACCGCGTAGAAATGGTACTTTTGCACGGTATTGACCGGGTTCGCGACATCCTGGTCGACAACACGGTACGCTTCGCCAAAGGACTGCCGGCCAACAATGTGCTGCTCTGGGGCGCGCGCGGCATGGGCAAAAGCTCGCTGGTCAAGGCGGCCCATGCCGCCATTACGGCTGAGCACGGTCACACGCTGAAGCTTATCGAAATCCATCGTGAGGACATTGAAGGCCTGCCTGTTCTGATGGGTCAGTTGCGTGACCGGACCGGCTACCGCTTCATCATTTTTTGTGACGATTTGTCATTCGACAGTCAGGATACGTCGTACAAATCACTGAAAGCCGCGCTGGATGGAGGAATCGAAGGACGCCCCGACAATGTGCTTTTGTACGCGACATCCAACCGGCGCCACCTACTGCCACGCGACATGATTGAAAACGAGCGCTCCACCGCGATCAACCCGTCAGAAGCAGTTCAGGAGAAGGTCTCGCTGTCTGACCGGTTCGGGCTGTGGCTGGGATTCCATTCCTGTTCACAGGATGAGTATCTCGAAATGATCCGGGGCTATGTCAATCACTTCGGGCTGGCCATTACAGAAGAGCAACTTCGCGCCGAGGCCATCGAATGGCAAACCACCCGCGGCAGTCGTTCAGGCCGCGTCGCCTGGCAGTATGTGCAGGACCTGGCCGGGCGCCTCGGCAAGGCGCTTACGTAAAAAAAACAGCCCGGACCATAACGATCCGGGCTGCCGTAAAGTGCGGTAAGAAACCGGTTTAACCCAGCGTCTTCTCGTTGGCATTCCATTCTTCAGGCGAGTTGCCAACCGGCACCAGGCCCCACTGCTTGAACGCATCGCGTTCCTTGATCTGCTCCATCCAGCGATCCAGGTTCGGCAGCTTGGGACGCTTGGCAATATCAAATGCCAGATAGCGCCAGTAATATACGCCAATAGCGATATCGGCATAGTTGAAGTGACGCCCTGTCATCCAGGGTTTGCGGCCGATGGCGCGGTTGGCGATCTTGAACAGATCACCTGCCTTCTTTTCGGCCTCCTTCACCGCTGCCGGATTCTTCTGTTCCGGCGTCGCCCGCACGGTGTCGAAAAGAATGGTGAACATTGGTGGATTCAGCGTCGTCGCCGTCCAGTCTGCCCACTGGTCAGCCAGCGCCCATGGCTTCTGGCCGCGAGGGCGAATGTTGTCCTTGCCGTACTTGCGCGCCAGATAGCGCATCATGGTGTTGGACTCAAACAGTGTAACCGTACCGTCCTTCATGACCGGTACAAGCCCGTTCGGGTTCATCTTAAGGAATGCCTTGTCATCAAGGCCGCCGAACTGGCCGCCTGCAGCATGACGTTCAAACGGCTGGCCGGTTTCGCCCAACGCCCAAAGAACCTTCTGCACATTGATGGAAGACCGTCTTCCCCATACTTCAATCATATTGTTTTCCTTCGTTGAGAATCACGAGTGGCGTCATATTCGGCAGAATTTACCGGAATACAAGTGGTGATGTTGAATACAATTCCGACAAATCCGTACTCAACCAACGACGCCAAACACAGCCGCACAAATCAAAACAGGCCCGGCCTCATTTGAGACCGGGCCTGCTTTCGTCCGGGAACTGTCCAGTTTGCAGGGTTCCTGCAGTTCCTAGTTCGAAGCCGTCCGCGACGACAGGTACTTCATCGGGTCAACCGCTGTTGCACCCTGGCGCACTTCGAAATGCACCTGCGGGGTCTTTACCGAACCGGTTTTGCCGGCCCTGGCAATCACATCGCCGCGGCGGACCGCGTCACCGCGTTTGACCATCAGCTCGCTATTGTGAGCATAAGCGGTGACCCAGCCGTTCTGGTGACGTACCAGGACCAGGTTGCCGTAGCCCTTCAGCTCATTGCCCGCATAGGCAACCACACCGGCTTCCGCCGCGCGCACTCCGGTCCCTTCGGGAACGGCGATGTTGATGCCCTCATTGCGGGTGTTGTTGGGCTTGGAGCCAAACTTCGAGATGACCCGGCCGCGAACAGGCCAGCGGAAACCGCTGCCATTGTCAGGTTGCTGGACCTGCGGTTCCTGCCTCAGCACAGGGGCCGGCTGACGAGTTACAGGTTCAGCCCGATCCAGGTAATCAGGGGTATTCGCGACAGCAGTCTGCCGCGGCGCAGGCGCCGGTTGCGAATTGGCAATCGGAGACTGAATGCCGCCACCCGGGATGCGCACGCGCTGACCGATGCTGAGACCGCCGTTCATGCTCAAGCCGTTATGAGCGGCAATCCTGTGAGGACGCATTTCATAGGCACGGCCCAGCGAATAAAGCGTTTCACCGCGGCGAACGATATGGACACCGTTGCCCTGCGAACGTGACTGTACCTGTGCACGCGGTGCAGGTGCATTTGCAAATGCAACCGTCGGGCGCGGAGAAACCGGATTGCTGGTACCCGGCACCGTCAGGCGCTGACCAACAGCCAGTGTGTAAGGCGCACGGATGTTATTGGCGCGGGCAAGCTGGCTGACAGTAAGATCATTGGCACGGGCCAGTGAGTACATTGTCTGTCCCGGGCGCACGGTAACAGTACCGTTCTGGGCCGGCGCATAGCTTGGCGCTGGCGCAGCGGCCTGGGTGCGATAACCTGGAGCCGGTGCTGCTGCCTGCTGACGATAGCTTGTTGCCGGCGGCGTGTAGCCAGCCGAAGGCGCCGGCGCATTCTGCCAGGACGGACGCGCATTGGCGACGCGATCACCGGACAGCGGCGACGTTTCTACCTTGTCAACGGAAGCGGACTTAGTCTCGTTCTTGGAGACCGAATTTGTTGCGATGCTCGGATAGTCGGCAAAGCGATCAGACGATGCGGAACAACCAGCCAGAATGGCGGCTGTAGCCGTCGCGGCGAAAATGCGAGAAATTTTGGAAGTCGTACTCATACCCTTACCCCAACACAGAACTTACAAACTGGACTGGAGCCGATAGTGAACGGTTTAGGTTAAGGAGGAGTTTATCAGTTAAAAAACCACTTCATTTTTTACCCGCATTTCTCAAATTCGGCAGAAAACAGCGGCTTACATACCTCTCGCAATGCCTTCAACCAGTGGCACAAAGCGCACCGGCATTAAGCTTTCACGGGTGAAATCTTCTTCCGTACGGGTAATACGCAGAATTTCCTGCCTGCCCGGAGACACTTCAACCGGCACGATGAGAATACCGCCCACAGCCAGTTGCTCTACCAGTTGGCGCGGCAGTTGCTGTGCCGCGGCTGTCACGATGATGCGTTCGAAAGGCGCCTGCTTGGGCCAACCCTTGTTCCCGTCACCCAGCAGGGTGGTGATGTTGGCTTGCCGCAGTTCGGCGAAGCGGCGTTCGGCGGACTTCAGCAATGTACGATACCGCTCAATGGTGTAAATGCGCCGGCACAGCTGAGCCAGAATGACGGTCTGGTATCCGCTGCCGGTTCCGATCTCCAGCACTTTCATGCGCTCGCCGACTTTCAGCTTCTCGGTCATGAACGCCACGATGAAAGGTTGCGACAGTGTCTGTCCGCACTCGATCGGCAAGGCCTGATCCGCATAGGCCAGGTCCTGAAACGTATCCGGCACGAACACTTCACGCGGCACAGTTTCGATTGCTTCCAGCACCCTGGTGTCGCGAATGCCTCGGGACCTCAGCCCCATGATAAGTTCGATCTTCTGTTGGTCAGTCGCCGTCATGGTGCATGTCGTGCCCTAGGCCTGGCCGTTTTGCAATTGCTTTAGCAGATCAACCTGGGTCAGGTTGGTGTGCAGCGGCGTAACCGAAACAAAGCCATTATAGACCGCGTGAAGATCAGTGCCTTCCGGCGGGTTGGACTGCTGGCGCTTGAAACCAATCCAGAAATAGTCGCGGCCGCGCGCATCGGTTCGCCGATCCAGCATCAAAAGGTTCTGGTCGCGCTGACCCTGCCTTGTGTACTGGATCCCCTTTACGTCTCCGGCATCGCAGTCCGGAAAGTTGACATTCAGCAGGACCCCCGGCTCCGCCCTGGTCTGCACAAGGTCTTTCACAACTTTTGCTCCAAGCTCGCGTCCGATGTCCCACGGTACATTGCGTCCCGCAATGCCGTAAGTCTGGCTGAGCGCCATGGAGCGTATGCCCAGCGCAGTTCCTTCCATCGCCGCGGCGATCGTGCCGGAGTAAGTGACATCATCGGCAATATTCTGGCCGCGATTGACACCGGACAGGATCAGGTCCGGTTCATCCGGCATGATATGGCGCACGCCCATCAGCACACTGTCAGCCGGCGTGCCTTCAACGGCGAACCGGCGCGGGCCCAGCTCGCGCATCCGCAAGGGGCTCGACAACGAGATGGATCGCCCTGCCCCGGATTGCTCGCTTTCCGGCGCGACCACCCAGACATCATCACTGAGCTCGGCCGCGATTGCCTCCAGCACCTCAAGGCCTGGAGCATTGATGCCATCATCATTGGCCAGCAGAATTCGGTAAGGTTTGCCGTTTGCCCGGGTCAGCATCACACTGGCCCAATGGCGTCGATGCCACCCATGTAAGCTTTGAGCGCATCGGGAATGGCGATTGTGCCGTCGGCCTGCTGGTAGTTCTCCATAACTGCAATCAGGGTGCGCCCGACAGCCAGTCCCGATCCGTTGAGTGTATGGACAAAACGGGTGCCTTTGCCGCTCTCTTCACGCACACGCGCATTCATGCGCCGCGCCTGGAAGTCGCCGCACACCGAGCAGCTGGAAATCTCGCGATAAGCCTCCTGCCCGGGCAGCCAGACCTCTATGTCATAGGTCATCTGAGCTCCAAACCCCATGTCGCCGGCACACAGCGCCATGACCCGGTAGGGCAGACCGAGACGTTTCAGCACCTCTTCGGCGCAGCCGGTCATGCGGTTCAGCTCATCGCGCGATGTTTCAGGTGCAGTGACAGACACCATCTCGACCTTCCAGAACTGATGCTGACGGATCATGCCGCGGGTATCCCTGCCGGCAGCGCCAGCTTCCGCCCGGAAGCACGGCGTCAGTGCCGTTACCCGGATCGGCAACTCATCAGTTTCCAGAATACGTTCGCGCACCAGGTTGGTCAGCGGCACTTCAGAGGTCGGGATCAGCCAGCGTTCATCGGTTGTATGAAACAGGTCATCGGCGAACTTCGGCAACTGGCCGGTGCCAAACAGGGCTTCATCACGCACCAGCAGGGGTGGATTTACTTCCGTATAGCCATGCTCGGTTGTCTGCATATCCAGCATGAACTGGCCGATGGCACGCTCCAGCCGGGCCAGCCCGCCCTTCAGCACCGTGAACCGGGCACCTGACATTTTGGCTGCCGTTTCAAAGTCCATCAGGCCAAGAGCTTCACCGATGTCAAAATGCTGCCTGGCCTCGAAATTCATCGGCCTTTGTTCACCAACCCGGCGAACCTCGACATTGTCAGCTTCATCCTTGCCCGCAGGCACTTCGCCCAGCGGCAGGTTCGGCAAGGTGCTAAGTATGGCGTTCAGCTCTTCATCAATGCGGCGCTCTTCTTCCTCGCCTGATTGTATGACGCCTTTCAGATCGCCGACTTCCGCTTTGAGGGCGTCCGCCTTGTCCGTATCACCTGCGCCCATGGCCTGACCGATTTCCTTCGACGCGGAATTACGACGCGACTGGGCATCCTGCAGTTTCTGAAGATGAGCGCGGCGCGCTTCATCAAGCTCTATCAGGCGGGCTGCATGCGGCTCTGCGCCCCGCAGGGCGAGGCCGGCATCGAAAGCATCGGCGTTTTCACGAATCCAGCGAATATCGAACATCGGTTTTTATCTGCTAAAAGGGGTGAATCAAACATGCGCATACACATTCCCGCGCATTGGCCGCCTGTATAGGCGGCATCACCGACAAGAGCAACACAGGTTCACATAAACCCGTCCAGTTGCGGCTGCATTTCGGGTCAGGTTCTTTGGCAGCTTTACCCCCTCCGACTTCATCGCCTGCGGGCACTATACCTGTCATCCCACGGCAGGCAGGCCCCGGTATCACAGCCGCAAAACCATATTGACGCCGCAGTTCACAGGCAACTGAGGACGAGAGACGGGCAAAATTACTGAGGAGCCAGCAAGACAACGCAGTGGATTTTCCATGCCTTCCCAGCTTGAAGCAGTTGCATGCGGTGTCAAAACTGACATGCACGGGCGTTGACTTGACTACCGGGGGATCCGGATTTTGCATCAGGTGGCTTACGGGCCTCCAAACGAGGAAACAATCATGAAGAACACTTACTCCGTCAGCCTGATGGCGCTGGCCATTACTGTGTCGTCCATGACGACGGTCTGGGCACAGTCCACAACCACTGAACCAGCTCAGGAGCAGGCCCAGCCTGCAAGCGAAGCGGGCACCAAACAGGATGCGCCCGCGCCTGAGGCAGAAGCTGCCAAGCAGGACCCCGAGCCGGTGAAGGAGGAAGCTGCAGCACCACAGGCCGAGGCTGAAAGATCTGATGCCGAGGCAGCGCCTGAAACTGTAAAGGAAGAAAAAGCAAAACCGGCGAAGAAGAAGAAAAAGAAGGCAAAGAAGGAAAAAACGGAGGAAGATCAGCCAGCCAGTCAGGAAGCAGCCCCTCCAAAACAGGAAGCAGCGCCTGCACCTGAAGCAGACCCTGCCAAACAGCAAGCTGCGCCTGCACCTGAAACGGATCCTGCAAAACAGGAAGCGGTGAAGGAAGAAAAAGCAAAACCTGCCAAGAAAGACAAGAAGGCAAAGAAGCAGAAGGCCGACGACCAGCAACCTGCCAAACAGGAAGCAGAGACCGAACCTGCAAAACAACAAGCCGCACCTGAGACGGAAACCGACCCGCCGAAACAGGAAGCAGCCCCGGCGCCCGAAACAGACCCGGCAAAGCAGGAGGCAGCGCCAGCACCCAAGGCTACTGATCCTGCCAAAAAGTCCGCTGCACAGCCGCAGTCCGATGAACCATCACAGCAGAAAGCTGAACCCGCCGAAGACCCCAAGCCGGAAGTGACGGTCAAATCAGTGCTGCGCGACGACCGTCCGCCAGCCGGTCTGACTGACACCGAGTTGCGCCAGCGCATCCAGGCCGCAGCGGACCTGGCAGACGGTGACAAGGCCAAGCCGAAACAGAAAGCCCGACTGAAAGCCAAGGCCGAAGCAGATACGGCGGAATTGAATGCCCGTATCGCCGCAGCCACGGGCGTGACCGTGCAGGCGGGTGCTGCAGATGCTGAGGCTGCCAAGATCACCGCAGATGATCGCCCGGCAGCTGAACTGAAAGACAAGGAATTGCGGCAACGCATCAAACAAACGCGTGGCGTCCTTGCCGCCGAAGGCCTGTCTGAGGCATCCACCGAACAGTTGCGCGCCGGCCTGTCTAAAGACACTGCCGAGATCCGCCAGCGAGTGGCAGTCAAGCGGAATAAGGCCAAACAGGCTGCACTTGATCCCGATGACACCGGTAAGCAGGATGATCTGCCCGAGGCCAATCCAGGCAAAATGACGGTTGGAGACCTGATCGGAGATACTCGGCCGGGCAGCGACCTGACCGTTAGGGCATTGCGGCGGCGCATTGACGCCAACCGGCGCGCGCTGACGTTGGAAAACCTGTCCGGCGACGAGATAAAACAGATCCGGGCGCGGCTTGAAGATGACCGCGATGAACTCAGTCAGCGCCTGGTCGACAGGCGCAAGCGGCGCAAGAAGGGCCTCAGCACGGGTGAAGCTATTGCCATCGGTGCCGGTGTGGGCCTGGTCGCAGGCGTGCTGATCGCATCACGCCCCACCATCACTGCAGCTGAAGCTTATGATGAGGAACTGGAAGACTGGCTGGTCTCACCGCCGCTGGTGGAAGTGAAGCCGCGCTACCGCATCCAGGACTTCGCCGAGCAGCCCCGGCTCAGATATTCTGTGCCCGGCATCGAAGTTGACACCATTCAGTTTGGTTTCGGCGAGGGTTTCCTGAGGACCGAGGAAGTGCCGAAACTGGATCGGATCGGCGCAATCATCGAACGGATTGTTGCCGGCAACCCCAATGAGGTGTTTCTGATTGAAGGCCATACCGACGCTGTGGGCAGTGGTTCGGCCAACTTCGCCCTGTCAACCGAACGGGCCAGCGCAGTCAAACAGGCGCTGTTGGAGTATTTCGAGATCGGCGAGGAAAATCTGTCCACCGTCGGACGTGGCGAAGCGTACCTGAAGATACCGACCCAGGAAGCTGAAGCCGAAAACCGCAGGGTTACCTTGCGCCGCATCACCCCGCTGCTGGCCGAACGGAACTGACCTCATTCGCAAGCAAACGGACCCCCGGACCGATCCGGGGGTTCGCCTGAACTCACAGATCAAATTGTTGATGCCGGACTAGGACCGTGCCGCAGGCGACCCGATCCCGGCAACGGCTGTCTGGCGTTTCAATCGTGCTTCCCGCCGGGCAATGTAGACAGTCGACGCGAAAATGACCCCTGCCCCGACCCAGGTCCAGATATCGATCAGCTCGCCCAGTGCCAGATATCCAAACAGCACCGCAAACGGCAGCCGGGCAAAATCAAAGCCGACGACGATTGAAGCCTCGGTCGCAGCAAATGCCCGAACCAGGGTAACATGACCCAGAGTTGCGATAAGCCCCATCACAAACAGCAATAGCCATTGCTGGCCGGTCAGACCATCCCACACGAAGACTGCAGCGACACTGGTCATCGGAACCAGCAGCGCGGTCGAAATGAACACGATCTTGTCGGGATCATCCCTGGCCGTCATGTGTTTCAGAATGATCGACGTCACGCCCATGGCGAAGGCCGAGACAATCGCCAGCAGCGCGCCGGCACCGAGGCTTTCAAAGCCGGGCCGCAAAATGATCAGCACCCCGGCAAAACCGGCCAGGGTTGCGATCCAGCGCCTGACCCTGACCACCTCACTTAGAAACAGAGCTGCACCGATCGTCGCAAAAATGGGGGTCAAAAAACTGATCGCGGTCACTTCGCCGACCGGCAGCAGGGCCAGCGCCGAAAACCATGTGGTCATGGCAATGGTCGCGCTGATCACACGCCATATATAGATTTTCGGCTGATCGGTGCGAAACAGCTCCGTACCGCGAAACGCCAGCAGCGGTAGCATGGTTACAAACGCGAACAACACCCGCAGGAACACAACCTGGAACGGATGCACATCAACACTGGTCAGGTAACGGCCAAGTGCGGCCACCCCCGCCAGCAAGGCACATGAAACAAGCATCCAGATGGCACCGGCAACAGGGTCATTGCGGACGCCGGGCATCACTGATGTCGGCTTTGGGTCAAACAAGCCAGTAGACTTTCGGGATAGACGCCGGGTGGCGCAGGACAGACCGGGCCACCAGCATTGCGTCTATCAGGATTCCACACAAGTACGGATCGCCAGCTTTCTGACAGGTGAGACAGGTCTCAAATTTTCCACCCTGTGGGCTTGCGCTGACTGAATGAACTGTGGACACTCGTCTGTTCACGGCTT
Source organism: uncultured Anderseniella sp. (assembly GCA_947488295.1). Classification (GTDB taxonomy): domain Bacteria; phylum Pseudomonadota; class Alphaproteobacteria; order Rhizobiales; family Aestuariivirgaceae; genus Anderseniella. The sequence goes on along the minus strand of CANKYU010000005.1, from coordinate 100,939 downwards.
GAGAATGAGGGCTCAGGACAACGTCAATCTAGCGAAATGTGGACCAGGAGTACCTATGAGATTACCTAAATCGATGTTTGCCCTAGGGGTTGCAGCCTTATCACTCGCCATCACCCAGAATGCCCAAGCCGGCAAGTCTGATGACACCCTCAACTGGGCTTCGAGCCGCGAAGTGGCTGTTGTGGATCCATATTACAACAACACCCGCATGCTGGTCATCATGGGGCAGATGGGCTGGGATGGCCTGGTGTTCCGGGATATCGAGAGCGGCGAATTCAAGCCGTTGCTTGCCAAGAGCTGGAAATGGAACGGCGACAAGGCCATCGAATTCGAACTGCGCGATGACGTGAAGTTCCACGACGGCACCGACTTTGACGCCGATGACGTTGTCTACACGCTCAATCACGTGTCCAACAAGGACAATGGCGTTCTGACCTATCGCAATGTGAGCTGGATCGAGAATGCTGAAAAGCTCGGACCGCATTCGGTGCGGATCAATCTGAAGAAACCGTTCCCGCCCGCCTTCGCCTATCTGGCCAACGCGGTCAACATGATGCCGTCCGGCCATTACGACAATGTGCCCAAAAAAGCTGACGGCAATCCGGACTATGCCGCGGCAAAACCGGTCGGCACGGGCCCTTACAAGGTAAGTGACATCAAGGCCGGCGAATATGTGCTGATGGAAAAGAACGACGCCTATTTTGCCGACAGCCCGAAAGGCACGCCGCAGATCGGCAAGATCCGGTTCCGTACCATCAAGGAAATGAACACGGCCATTGCCGAACTGCTTACAGGTGGTCTCGACTGGATCTGGGATGTTCCCAAGGAACAGGCCGAGCGCATGGCGGACAGCCCGGCCGTTACGGTTGAAAACGCCAAGACATTCCGGGTGTCCTACCTTGCCTTCGACGTTCTCGGGCAGTCCGGCCAGGAGTTCTTCAAGGACAAGCGGGTGCGCCAGGCGTTCTCTCACGCAATCAACCGTGAATCGATCACCAAGAACCTTGTGGGCCCGGCATCGGTTGTCATTCCGTCTGCCTGCCATCCGGACCAGTTCGGCTGCGCCCAGGATGTTCCAACCTATAGCTACGATCCCGAAAAGGCCAAGGCCCTGCTGAAGGAAGCCGGTCTTGAGAACGGCTTTGAGTTTGACCTCTACGCCTATCGCGAGCGTGAGTTTACCGAAGCGGTCATCGGTGATCTGGCCAAGGTCGGCATCAAGGCCAAGTTGAACTTCATGCAGTATCGTGCCCTGCGCGATGTGGTGCGCAAGGGCAATACGCCGGTCAACCACATGACCTGGGGGTCGTATTCGATTCCGGACGTGTCGGCGATCGTCAGCAACTTCTTCACCCACGGTCCGGACGATCTCACCAAGGACGACAAGGTGAAGGAATATCTGGGCATTGCGGACAATTCCATCGATCCGGCCGAACGCACCGAAAACTACAAGAAGGCGTTCATCCGGATTGCCGAAGAAGCCTACTGGGTGCCGATGTTCACCTATGCCAAGTATTACGCATGGTCTAAGGATCTCGATTTCTCGCCAACGCCTGACGAGATCCCGCGCTTCTACACAACCAAGTGGAAGTAGTTCGGGCTGTTGAACGTGTAGTCTAGACGAACTTATGCCCGGCCTGTGTTCTGGAAGTCTCCGGGACATCAGAACCAGACCGGGCAAACCTTCAAGGTAGAGATGCTCTATTACACATTGAAACGGCTCGGTGTGGCGGTTCTTGTTGCCATTACGGTGTCCGTATTGTCCTTTTCGATGATTTACCTGTCCGGTGATCCGGCAGTGGCGCTGGCCGGCGAAGGCGCCAGCAATGAAGACATTGAAAATGTCCGCCGTGTCTATGGCTTCGACCAGCCGATTATCGTTCAATATGGCAGCTGGCTGGTGCAGGCATTGCAAGGTAATCTCGGCCATTCCAATTATCTCAAGGCGCCGGTCGCCAGCGTAATTTTCGAACGCCTGCCGACAACCATGCTGCTCGGCGCCTGTTCGCTTGCCTTCGCCCTGCTGCTGGCCATCCCTCTGGGCGTGGTGGCAGCCATCAGGCCCAATTCGATCCTCGACCGCGCTGCGCTGAGTGTCGCTGTTGTCGGCCAGGCCATGCCCAGTTTCTGGTTTGCACTGACCCTGATCCTGTGGTTCGGAATAACATGGAGGTTGCTGCCGATCACCGGGACCGACAGCTGGAAAAACTTCATCATGCCGTCAATGGCGCTTGGCTATTACCTTACACCCGCAGTGATGCGGCTGACCCGCGCCGGCATGCTGGAAGTGTTGTCATCCGACTACATCCGCACCGCCCGAGCCAAGGGCCTGCGTCCGATGACGGTGCTGTTCAAGCACGCTTTGCGCAATGCGATCATACCGGTCGTCTCACTGGCAGCGGTGCAATTCGGCTTCATGCTCGGTGGCTCCATCGTGATCGAGACAATCTTCGCCATCAACGGGCTGGGTTATCTCGCCTGGGAATCCATTCAGCGAGCCGACCTGCCGATGATGCAGGCCATCGTACTGGTCCTGAGCATCTTCTATATTCTGCTGACCTTCCTGGCGGACATGCTGAACGCCTTCCTTGATCCTCGAATTCGGGTGGCATGAGATGACGATAGACACCGCAAAAGCCCCCGCAACGATGGAAAATCAGGAACCTTCGCCCGGTGCCATGATGCGCAAACGCGTCTTTAGCCACTGGGGGTTCATGATCGGCGCCATTGTCCTGATCGCCATTTTCCTGATGGCCCTGCTGGCACCCTATATCTCTCCGGGCGACCCGTTCGACCAGGTCCTGTCGCGCAAGCTGATCCCGCCGATCTGGAGCGACAGCGCCAAGGCGACCTGGGACCATCCGCTCGGCACCGATCATCTTGGCCGCGATTACATGACGCGGCTGTTTTATGGAGCGCGTATTTCGCTGCTCATCGGCTTCGGCGCCATGCTGATCTCCGGTGTAATCGGCACCACACTGGGAGTGTTGGCCGGATATTATGGCGGCCGGGTCGACATGGTGGTCAATTTCATTATCACCACCCGCCTGTCCATGCCGGTCGTACTCGTTGCTCTTGCCGTGGTCTCTATCGTGGGATCGTCCCTGACGGTGGTGATATGGGTGCTGGGCCTTCTGATCTGGGACCGGTTTGCCGTGGTCATGCGAAGTGCGACGCAGCAGGTGCGCGCCCTTGATTTCGTGACGTCTGCGCAGGCTCTTGGTTGCTCGACACCGCGCATTCTGCTGACCGAAGTCATGCCCAACATCACCAATCATCTGATCGTGATTGCGACACTTGAAATGGCTCACGCAATTCTGCTGGAAGCAGCCTTGTCCTTCCTGGGGCTTGGCGTGCAACCGCCCGAACCCAGTTGGGGCCTGATGATTTCTGAAGCCAAGGGCATGATATTTTTCGATCCCTGGCTGATCACCATTCCGGGCCTGGCGCTGTTTGCACTGGTCCTGTCGATCAATCTGCTTGGCGACGGAATCCGGGATGTAACCGCGCCGGAGAACCGTAACTGATGCCGGAAAAACCTGACAGTAAACGCGTTCTAGAAGTCAGGCGTCTCAACGTCGAGATACCCGTTCCCGGCGGAATGCTGCGCCCGGTGCAGGATGTGTCCCTGCATGTGGACCGCGGTGAAACCCTTTGCGTGGTGGGTGAGTCAGGTTGCGGAAAATCGCTGACCTCGCTGGCCATCATGGATCTGTTGCCGAGCAAGGCAAACCGTACCTGCGATGAAATGCAACTGTCGGGCGACAATGTGTTCCACATTGGCGAACGCGCCATGTCGGACATTCGCGGTGATCGCATGAGCATGATCTTTCAGGAGCCGATGACATCGCTCAACCCGGCTTACACCATCGGCAACCAGTTGGCCGAGGCATTGCAGCGCCATCGCAAGGTGTCCTCAGATGAAGCGCGCGAGCGCGCCATCTACCTGCTGGAAAAGGTCGGCATCACCGCTGCGGCAAGTCGTCTTGGCCAGTATCCGCACCAATTGTCCGGCGGGCTTCGGCAGCGGGTCATGATAGCCATGGCACTGATGTGCGGTCCGGATCTGATTATCGCGGATGAGCCTACCACGGCGCTGGACGTCACCATCCAGGCGCAGATCCTGCATTTGCTCGCCGACCTGCAACGTGAATTCCGGATGGGTATGATCCTGATCACTCATGACCTGGGGGTTGTGGCCCGCATCGCCGACAGGGTTGCGGTGATGTATGCCGGCCAGGTGGTGGAAACGGGAACCGCCGATCAGATATTCAACGCCCCGCAGCACCCCTACACACGCGGTCTGCTGGACTGCATCCCTATTCCCGGCAAAACCAAGCGCGGTGCCCGCCTCGGGGCTATTCCCGGCATCGTGCCGTCGCTGGTCGGCCATATGCAGGGATGTCATTTCGCCAGCCGTTGCCCGCAGCTGCACGAGGCCTGCAAGATGAAAAACATCGACCTGCTGCCAACTGCGCAGTCAGGCCATGTCTGCCGCTGCCTCCTGACGCAAGGATCTGATGCGGCTGCTCGCAAAGCCGAAGGAGCTGTCTCATGAGCGACATCGTTCTGGAAGCCAGGGACGTCACCCGAACCTTCATGATTTCCGGCGGGTTCATGAAGCCCAAGCGGCCGCTGCATGCGGTTAATGGCATTGACTTGCGCATCCGGCAGGGTGAAGTCCTGGCCCTGGTCGGTGAATCAGGTTGCGGCAAGACCACGCTGGCCAAGATGTTGCTGGGCCTGTTGCCTCCAACCAACGGTTCGCTTGAGCTTGATGGAAACCCGATCGAGACAATGGACCGGTTGCGCATCGCGCAAACCGTGCAGCCGATCTTTCAGGACCCCTACTCGTCACTCAATCCGCGCAAGTCGATCGGCAGCATCATCACCCTGCCGTTGAAGGTCCAGGGCGACAAGGACCCCGGCACCTGGCGCAAACGGGCGGACGAAATCATGGAACTCGTCGGCCTGCCCCGCCGGGTCTACAACAACTATCCCAGCCAGTTGTCGGGCGGCCAGCGCCAGCGCGTCGCCATAGCCCGCGCCCTTATAAACCGGCCACGCATCGTCATCTGTGACGAACCAACCTCCGCGCTGGATGTGTCGGTGCAATCGCAGATCCTCAATCTGTTGCAGGACTTGAGGGAAGAACTTGGCCTGACCTACCTGGTAATCAGCCACAATCTTGCAGTTGTGGAGCATATGGCAACCCGGGTCGCCGTCATGTATCTCGGCCGCATTGTCGAGGAAGAAGACGCAGACACACTGTTCGACACGCCGAAGCATCCCTATTCAAAGGCACTGCTGGAGTCCGTCCTGACACCGGACCCGAGCCTTGGCGTCCCTGATACGCATCTCGGTGCAGCCTACCCCAACCCGCTCGACATGCCGTCGGGTTGCCGGTTCCATCCGCGCTGCATCAAGGCAATGACGCACTGTTCAACCATAGCGCCTCGGAAAATACCGTTCGGCGACGGTCACGTTGAATGTCACCTCTATGACGAAAACGAAGGAAAGGGAATGCTGGCATCATGAGCGAAACCGGCAGCCGTGAAGGCGCGATAGATCGCATCAGAAACTACATTGACGGCGGCAATTTCGAAACCGAGCTGGCATCCCGTGTCGCGCATCGCACCGAGAGCCAGAAATTGCCGGAAAGCATGCCGCATCTGCACAAGTATCTCGATACCGAAATGACGCCGGCTTTTGAAGCAATGGGCTTCACCATCAAACGTTATGACAATCCGGTCGCCGGGCAGGCCCCGGCCCTGCTCGCAACACGGATTGAAGACCCGTCATTGCCCACCGTCCTGGGCTACGGACACGGCGATGTCATCCGCGGGCTTGATGATCAGTGGACCAAAGGCGACGGCCCCTGGATCACGGCCCGGGACGGCGACAGGTTGTATGGCCGCGGCACCGCCGACAACAAGGCCCAGCACACCATGAACATGGCCGCCATGCGTGCTGTGCTGGAAGAGCGCGGGCAACTTGGTTTCAATGCCAAGTTCCTCATCGAAATGGGCGAAGAAGCAGGCTCCAAGGGACTTGCAGACCTGGTCAGGGCCAACAAACCGGACTTTGCCGCCGACGTGTTCATCGCCTCAGACGGTCCGCGCGTGACCCCGGAGCGCCCGACCCTGTCTCTGGGCTGCCGTGGCGCTGTCAACCTGGACCTTGTCTGCGATCTCAGGGACGGCGGTCATCATTCCGGCAACTGGGGCGGCCTGCTGGCCAATCCCGGCATCATTCTCGCCCATGCCATCGCAACCATTGTCGGGCCGAAAGGCGAACTTCTGGTTGATGACCTGAAGCCACCGGCCATGACCGACGCTGTGCGCGATGTTCTGGATGACATTGAAATTGATGGCGGTGAGAGCGGACCATCCATCGATGCATGGTGGGGTGAGCCGGGGCTGACACCGCCGCAGCGCGTGTATGCTGCCAATGTATTCAATGTGCTCGCCTACTCCACCGGCACGCCGGGACGTCCGGTGAACGCCATTCCGCCCAAGGCATCAGCCAATTGCCAGCTTCGGTTCGTGGCCGGCACGGATGTCGACAACATCATTCCCATACTTCAGGCCCATCTCGACAAGGCCGGATTTGACATTGTGAAGGTGACCCCGCCGCCTGCCTCGAACGACGGCGTGTTCCAGGCGACCCGCACCGAACCTGATCACCCATGGGCCATGTTCGTCCGCGATTCCGTACAGCGCTCCACCAATTCAAAGCCTGCCATCGTGCCGTCCATGGGCGGTTCCATCTGCAATGACATCTTCACCGATGATCTGAACCTGCCTGCAATCTGGCTGCCGCACTCCTACACATCGTGTTCACAACACGCGCCTGATGAACATGTGCTGATGTCTGTGTGCCGGTCGGCGCTGGATGTGATGACCGGTCTGTACTGGGATATAGGCGCAGGCAATGTCCCGCCACGCGCAGCCTGACTTGAAGGACGTAAACCAAAGTGACCAAACCCTGTGATCTCAGCGCCGTCGAAGCGCGCCGCCAGATCGGCCTGAAGGCCCTTTCACCGGTTGAGCTTCTGGATTCATGCCTTGAACGCATCTCGCAAACCAATGGCACGCTCAACGCCGTCATCGCCATGGATGAAGCTGCCGCGAAAGCAAATGCCAAGGTGGCAGAAAAAGCGGTAACCGATGGCGAGGACCTCGGCCTGTTGCACGGCTTGCCGGTTGGGATCAAGGATCTGAACCCGACCAGGAATTTGAAAACCACCTGGGGATCGTTGATCTACAAGGACCACGTGCCGGCCGAAGACGACCACATGGTCGCCAATGTCAGGGCAGCCGGTGCCAATGTGTTTTCGAAAACCAACACACCTGAGTTTGGCGCCGGCGCCAACACCACCAACCGGGTGTACGGCGCTACCGGCAACCCGTTTGATCCGGCCAAGACATCCGCCGGATCATCAGGAGGCTCTGCCGCAGCGCTTGCTGTTGGCATGATGCCGCTGGCGACAGGATCAGACTATGGCGGCAGCCTGCGCACACCGGCGGGGTTTTGCGGCGTTACCGGGTATCGACCTTCGCCCGGTGTTGTTCCAGCCATAGGGCGACCGATATCGCTGAACCCGTTCTCTGTCGTGGGCCCGATGGGCCGTACCGTTGCCGACACTCATCTGCTGCTGCTGGCACAACAGGACACCAATTTGCGTGATCCGTTCTCCAGCATGGATGACATGGACATCCCCGCAACCCTAGCCGGTGCCGACCTGTCGAGCATGCGCGTGGCAATATCGACCGATCTGGGGTGCGCGCCCGTCGACAAGGATATCGCGGCCATATTTGAGCAACGCGTCGGCAAGTTCAAACATGTCTTTCTCAACGCGCAAAACCGGGATCCGAGGATGCATGATGTCCACGAGGCGTTTGAAATTACCCGGGGGGTCAATTTCGTCGGCGCACACCGCGACAGGCTGGAACACCATCGCGACCTGCTGGATCGCAATGTGATCGACAACACCGAACGCGGGCTAAAGTACAGCCTCGGCGATGTCGCCTGGGCACATACGGTTCAGACCCAGATCTACAGTGATTTCATCGACTTGTTCGAAGATGTGGACATTCTGATCTGCCCGACGGCTTCGGTGTCGCCGTTTCCGCACTCGCAATTGTTTGTCGAAGATATCAATGGCGAGAAAATGCCAACCTATATGCGGTGGCTGGCCCTGAGTTATGCCCTGACCATGGCACTGCCTGCATCGTGTTCTCTGCCCTGTGGGGTCGACCATCTCGGCATGCCATTCGGCATCCAGATCGTCGGACCCAACGGGTCGGACGCCCTCGTTCTGGAAGTGGCCCATAGCCTTGAACAGGTTCTGGCGAGCGAGCCGGAAACGGCTCGCCCTGTTGCAGATCTTGCAAAACTCATTGCCTGACCGGAGATCCTCCATCATGAAACACGGCATCATAACCGCCCCTCAGCCCGAAGCCGTTGAAGCCGGTGCCGACGTGCTGGCAAAGGGCGGCAATGCCGTAGATGCAGCAATTGCGACTGCGCTGGTTCAGACCGCCGTCGATCCGCAAATGTGCGGCATAGCCGGGTTTGGCTCAATGCACATATACATGCCGGACACGCAGACCCATGAGGTTATCGATTTTCACGGTCGCGCACCGTCGGCCGCCACGCCTGACATGTGGGAACACCTCGTCATCGGCGAAGCAGAAGACGGGTTCGGGTTCATCCTGAGGGGCCGCGAGAACGAATGCGGCTATGGCGCGATTACGACGCCGATGTCACTTAAAGCCTACGATACTGCGCTCACAAAATTCGGCACCATGTCACTGGGCGAACTGATGGAACCGGCCATCGATTACGCTGAAAACGGGTTTCTAGTGCGCCCGCACGTGCATGAGTTCTGGCACAACCCGCCGATTGCCGGTCGCATGGGTTATGTGGAACTGATGACGAAGTTTGCAGCAACCCGCGCAATCTATACCGACAGCACCGGTACCCTGCACAAGATCGGCCACAAGCTGGTCAACAAGGATTTGGCCAACACTTATCGGCGCATCCGGAAAAACGGCCCCGACGATTTCTACACCGGTGCGATCGCCGAAAAAATTGTTACCGACATGAAAGCCAGCGGCGGCATGATATCCGCCGGAGACCTTGCAGATGTTTCGGTAACTGCCAATGCCCCTTTGTGGGGCAGCTATCGCGGCTACCGCATCGCCACCAACCCGCCACCGGGTGGTGGAGCAATGATTGTTGAGATGTTGAATATACTGGAGAATTTCGATCTCGCCGGCATGGGGCACAATTCGCGTGCCTACATCGCCACAGTCTCTGAAGCCATGAAGATAGCAACCGTCGACAAGGACAGGCACCTGGGTGACCCCGGTTTCATGGATATCCCGCTGGATCACCTGACGTCGAAAGCCTATGCGTCAGGCAGAGCCACTGAAATCAGGCGCGGCATCAAGGCGACGGTGCCGCGAATGAATGTCGGCGACAAGGAATCCACGGATACAACCCATATCAGCGTTGCCGACGCGCTCGGCAATTGCGTGGCACTCACCCATTCGCTGGGCATGCCGTCAGGTGTCGTCACCGACGGGCTTGGCTTCATGTACAATGGCTGCATGGCGGTGTTTGATCCACGCCCCGGTAATCCGGGTTCAATCGTGCCCGGCAAAGCCCGGTTCTCCGCCATGTGCCCCACCATTATCTTCAAGGACGACGAGCCGTTTCTGGTTATCGGCGCGCCGGGCGGCACGTACATCACCATGGGCGTGCTGCAGGCCATCCTGAACGCAGTCGACTTTGGCATGACAGCCCAGGAAGCAGTCGCCGCACCGAGGTTCTGCACCACATCCGACGTCATAGACATCACCAACCGCATCCTCAGGAGCACCGAGCGTGAACTGGTTGAGATGGGGTACAAGGTCCGCCGTAATGCCAGGAGTTACAATTTTGCCGGTGTCCACGCGGTTCGCAACATCGCCGGCACCTGGGATGGTGGAGCCGATCCGGCACGTGACGGTATGGCGATAAAAATCTGATCATGAGGAGAGCCGGCAATGCCTGCTTCGACGACGGCTGAAACCGAGATTGTAAAATGGCTGGCAGACCATGAAGCCGGCATGGTTGACATGCTGGAGGCACTGGTCAACACCGACAGCGGCAGCTACCACAAGCAAGGCGTCGATGCGGTCGGCGCACTGATCCGCGAATTCCTGGAAGCTCGTGGCATCCCGTGCGACATCATCCCAATTGAAATCCATGGCGATGCGGTCCGGGCCACGGTGTCCGGCGCATCCAATGGCGGCAACCGGCCCATCGTGCTGATGGGGCATCGCGACACCGTGTTTCCGCGCGGTGAACCGGAACGGCGCCCGTTCACCATCCGCGATGGCCGCGCCTATGGCCCTGGCGTCGCCGACATGAAGGCCGGTCTGGTGATGAACGCCTTTGTGCTGGCCGCGTTTGCCGAACTGGGAGGCGCCCCTGCTCCGCTGGTGGGACTGTTCACCGGTGATGAAGAAATCGGATCTCCCTCATCAGCGCCAGTGATTGCACGCGAAACCAGCAACGCCCGGGCAGTGTTCAACTCAGAACCAGGTCGGGTCAGCGGCAACGTGGTTACAGGCCGAAAGGGCGGTATTTTTTTCCGGTGCACCGTGAACGGCAAGGCGGCCCATTCAGGCGCCAATTTCGCCGACGGTGTCAGTGCCATCGGCGAGCTGGCCCACAAGATCAACGCCTGGCATGACATTACTGACATCGATCGCGGCATCACCGTAAATGTAGGCCTCATTTCCGGCGGGCAATCAGTCAATACGGTCGCGCCCGAGGCTGCCTGCGATATCGATACCCGTTTCATCAAATTAGCCGACCGGGACTGGCTGGTCGCCTCTATCACGGAAATTGCAGAACGCAGTTACGTCTCCGGCACCAGCGCGACGATGGAAATCATGGGAGAATTCAAACCGCTGGAACAGTCAGCTGCATCTGCCGACATGTTCGACCTTTATACCCAGGCAGGCCACGACAGCGGCCTTGCCATAGCAGGGGAATTTTCCGGCGGTTGCGCCGACTCCGGCATTGCCGCTTCGCTCGGCACCCCGACCATCTGCGGCGTTGGCCCGGTTGGCGCCCTCGTGCACAGCCCGGATGAATATATGGAACTCGCGTCTTTCGTACCCCGTGCCCAGACCCTTGCCCGCACCATTGTCCGGATGCAGGAGCAAGGCTGAACCAGGAGACATCACATTATGGCATTGCCGGAGGCCGCATTTGACACAGAGAAGATTGCGCAAGGCATAGCGAAGTGGGCCGAGGTTGAAAGCCCCACCCACCATACCGATGGCGTCAACCGGATGATGGATCTTGCAGGGCGGGAATTGCGGACCCTCGGCGGTGATGTTGAGCGCCTGCCTGGTATCGATGGCTTTGGTGACGTTGTGGTATCCCGGTTTCCATCAGTTGAACAGCCGGATCAACCGGGCATCCTCGTCCTTGGCCACATGGATACCGTGCATGAAGTCGGTACGCTGGCATCCAGGCTCCCCATTCGACGTGACGGCGACAAATTGCTGGGTCCCGGCGTCCTCGACATGAAAGGCGGCAACCGCCTGGCCATCGAGGCTTTCACAGCATTGCTTAATGCTGACATCCAGCCGCAATTACCGGTCACTTTCATGTTCACACCCGATGAGGAAGTCGGCAGCCCGTCGTCGCGCAAGAGAATTGAGGCGGAGGCCGTCAAACACAAATACGTGCTGGTCCCGGAACCATTGCGCCCGTGGGGTGACGTTGTCACCGGCCGGCACGCGGTTCAGCGCTTCTGGGTGCGGGTACACGGCCAACCGGCCCATGCAGGGCTCTCAAAAACCCAGGGCCGCAGCGCAATTTTAAAAATGGCGGAAGTCATAGGGCGCATTGAAGCGATGAACGACTATGACAAGGCGACAACCTACTCGGTCGGCACCGTACATGGCGGGGTTTTCGTAAATGTCGTGACCACACTTTGCGAAGCACAGGTTTTGTGCGTGGCCCCGACTGATGAACTGCTGCTTGAAGTCCAGTCAAATATGGCAGCGCTGGCTGGCGAAGAAGATGGAGTTCGCATCGAAATTGAGGAAGGATTGTTGCGCCCGGTCGCCAAACCGCACGAGGAGACCATGGCCCTGTACAATCATGCCCACCAGTTGGCCGCCGCCTTGGGTATCGAGTTGGGACATTGTCAATCTGCCGGCGGCAGCGACGGCAATTTCACCGGGGCGCTGGGAATTGCAACTCTCGACGGGCTGGGTGTTGGCGGAAGCAATGCCCATACGTTCAACGAGCATCTTTTGATCTCGTCGCTGGTACCGCAGTGTCGGCTGCTGGCCGGTCTCCTGGAGACATTAAGGTAAACGCCGGACAACCGAGGGGAGTTGTCCGGCGTGACGACAGGAAGACACCCGGTTGCTACATTCCGGGTAACCTGCCGAATTGCTGATCAGGTACCCTGCCCCGATGAATAGGCAGGTTTTCCGTTGAAACTCTGCAGGCGCTCGATGTGCATCCAGTTGCCGATCTTGCCGACGGCCTCCAGCAGCGCACAAATGTCTCGCTGCAGGCCGCTCTTCTTTTTCCGACCGGTATAATTGAAGCGGCCGCACCAGTGGTTCACCGGCTCGGCATTCTCCCTCACGGAAGGATACAGGGGTGTGCCACGATTGCTCAGGCTTTCAAGCGCAAAAGGTTGTCCTGCAACCACCAGGTTGAGTTTCGAAGCCAGCATGTCGACAGACCCGTCCCACTCGATGAACACGTCCAGCCCGTCAAAACTTCTGGATATGTTGGAGCTATTCCCGACCGGTGTCGTTGGCATCAGGATAAAGTCCAGGTCGCGTTCAACGACCAGGGCGCTGGCTTCACCAAGATTGTCGGTGATTGCCTTCACGAATGTATCCGTGGTTACACCTGGGTAGGTAACGGCAAGGTCCGGCGTGACATACCTGCCTTCTTCAAGGGTCACATACAGCGCATGCTCTATCTGGCTGGCTGCCTTGAAGGCACCGAGATGGCGCAGCATCATGATGCCGGACAGTATCATGGCGGTCGGGTTGGCATAGTTCTGCCCGGCCAGATCGGCAACCGTCCCGTGCGCCGGTTCAAACACGGCCGCATGAGTGCCGATGTTGGCGCTGGGAACCAGGCTCAGTCCACCAGACATGCCTGCGGCCAGATCGCCGGGAATGTCACCGCTCATATTGGATGTGACCACGACATCCAGGTGCGCCGGTTTGGTTACAACCGACTGCACGCACGCTTCCAGTCCAACATGGTTGGCCATGATTTCCGGATAGTCGGCGGCTACTTCCTCGAACATTGTCCTGAACAGGCTTTCTGCCAGTTTCATACCTCCGGCATTGGTGGCGCAGGTGACCCGGTCACGGCCGAAAGCGCGGGCCAGCTCGAAGGCAAACCTGTTGATCCGTTCGCTGCCGCTGCGGCTTGTCAGGTTCAGTGACTGGATCACGTCCGGTGTCTGCATGTGCTCGATACCGGCATGATAGTCTTCGATATTATCGCGAATAAGGATCATATCCACATCCTGGTTCGCGTAAGCGGTCCTCACACCGGGCAGCGTCATCACCGGACGAACGTTGGCATAAAGTTCGAACAGCTTGCGGATGGTCGTGTTGGGGTTCTTGCCGCCCGGGCCAAGCACGGTTGTCAGCGGCCCCTTGAACACGGTGCCGATTTTCGCAATTGCCTCGAGCGCTTCATCTGAAACACCGCTTGAAGCGCCGGTCTGCAAGGCCATATCGCCCGCAGTATGTTCCACCCATTCTATGTGCGGAAAGGCAGCATCAATCACCTTGCGGGCTGCATTGGCAATTTCAGGGCCAATGCCGTCACCTTCCAGAAACACCACCGGCGTCTTGGCGTTTGCCTGCGTCACGGATATGTCGACAGGATACTCATCCGACCACGTGGTAAGCAAAGGTTCTGCTGGTGAATTACGAAATTCGAGCATGTTTTAACCTCCATCAATCTGTTCGGCTGTTGCATCAACAGCGCTTGAGATACGGAGATAGGTCATGCAGCCCCATTGAACCATTCGAAAGAACCACCACATATTGATAGATTTTTTCGATCAGGCGGTTTTTACATCCGGAGCAGACATGCCCAGCATTCGACAATTGCAATACCTGGTAACTTTGTCGGAGGAACTGCATTTCCGGCGTGCCGCCGAACGGGTGAATGTCACCCAGCCAACCCTCAGCATGCAAATCCAGCAACTGGAAAAACGCCTCAAAGTGTCCCTGGTTGAACGGGGCTCGGGCAATGTCACGCTGACCCCTCTGGGACGCGAAGTCGCCGAACGGGCCCGCCGGGTTCTCGCTGAAGTGAATGATATTGTCGATCTCGCCACATCGTCACAGCATGGCCTGCATGGCACTGTCCGGTTGGGCGTCGCGCCTACTCTGGGACCCTACCTGTTGCCCCATATCGTTCCGGAACTTCATGCCAGCCATCCCGATCTCAGGCTCTATGTCAGGGAGGACAAGCCGAGCGAATTGCAGGCACAATTGCAATCAGGCGCATTCGACCTGATCATTTCCCCGCTGCCCATCAACCAGACCGAGCTGGAGATTGAACGGGTGTTTCGCGAACCACTGCTGATCGTGGCAGCGCACGACCACCCGCTGGCCAGTAAGAAGAAGGTTGCACCCGATGATCTGAAGGGCGTGAACATCCTGACAATCGAAAAGGGCCACCACCTGCACGAACAGGTTCGCCGCATATGCGAGGAATTCGGCGCGAACCTGATGCGTGACTATGAAGGCACCAGCCTGGACACGCTGCGGCTTATGGTTGGCATGGGGGTCGGTGTTGCCTTTCTACCGGCGCTGTATGTGCGTTCCGAAATCGGCAGCCGTGGAGAAGTCGCAACCCTGACGGTAAAGGCGCCAAGCCTGCATCGGCAGGTCGGTATCGCATGGCGCAAGCGGTCGGTGCACGCGGACAAGTTTGCAGAAGTTGCCGAGCTCATTCGGGATATTGCATCGGATAAGCTCCGCGAAGTTACAGTCATCCGCTGACCCCGAGCCGATAGGAATTTTCTATCAGCCAGCCTCAGACTACCAATTGGAAACCGGTAGCACCGCTGCCCACGTCAAGGGAACCAGCGGGAACCCCCGCGCACTGGCGAAGGACAGATTATGATGGATGTGACAGACTATTTCGTGATGGTGGTCGGTTTGGCGGTCGTTGCCATTGTCGTTTACGGCGGATACCACCGAGCCATGCAAAATCGCCTGCAGGACGGTCACCGCACCTCTCCAGCAAACCATTCGCCATCAAGTGTACCGGCAGAATAACACGGTATACGGTGCCGGATCTCTTCGAAGCAGGTGAAGAAGTCTCATAATGGGGTGTGCCGCAGCCTGAGCGCATTGCTGATAACCGACACCGAGGACAGGCTCATGGCGGCTGCTGCAATCATCGGCGACAGCAAAGTCCCGGTGAGCGGATACAGAAGACCGGCAGCGATCGGCACACCGGCAGAATTGTAGGCGAATGCAAAGAACAGGTTCTGCCTGATGTTTCGCAGGGTCGCCTGTGCCAGTTTCCGGCTCCGGACGATACCTGTGAGATCGCCTTTCAACAGCGTTATGCCGGCGCTTTCCACGGCAACGTCAGCTCCCGTTCCCATTGCAATGCCGACCTCTGCTGCAGCAAGTGCCGGCGCATCGTTGACCCCGTCACCTGCCATGGCCACCTTGTGGCCCCGACGGTGCAGATCGTCGATCAGCAGCTTCTTGTCTTCCGGCAGAACACCGGCGCGCACCTCGTCAATGCCAAGTTGATCGGCCACCGCTTTGGCCGTTCGCTCATTGTCGCCGGTTGCCATGATGATGGTGAGGCCTGCCTGGTGGAGTGCGGCAATGGCCCCCGGCGTGGATGCCTTGATTGGGTCTGCAACCGCGACGATGCCCGCAAGCTCGCCATCCGATGCAATGAACATGGCGGTTTTGCCGACGGCGCGCAGTTCGTCAGCCTTCTTCTCGGCAGGTGCAATAACGTCAACAGAGATATCGCGCATCATTGCCTGATTGCCCAGTGCAGCTGGCTGCCCGGCAATCTTGCCCTTTACGCCCTTTCCTGTGACAGCCTCGAAGTCATCAGCATTGCCGATGGTCAGACCACGTTTCCCGGCGCCATTAAGGATGGCCTCTGCCAGCGGATGTTCAGACGCTTTCTCAAGGGCCGCAGCCAATGCCAGCACGTCTACTTCACTGGCGCTTCCAAAAGCGATCACGTCGGTAAGTTCAGGCTTGCCTTCGGTTAGTGTCCCGGTCTTGTCGACCACGAGTGTGTCGACATTGGCCATGCGTTCCAGCGCTTCCGCATCCTTGATCAGAACACCGGTCTGAGCACCACGACCGGTGGCCGTCATGATCGACATCGGTGTCGCCAACCCCAGTGCACACGGACATGCAATGATCAGGACAGACACCGCGGACACTATTGCGAAAACCAGCGCCGGCTCAGGACCGATCATCAGCCAGGCCACGAAAGCCGTGGCTGCGACAAGGACAACGGCCGGAACGAAATAGGACGCAACCTTGTCCGCCACCCCCTGGATCGGCGCGCGTGAACGCTGGGCGGATGCAACCATTGCCACAATGCGCGACAGCATGGTTTCATCGCCGACGCGCTGCGCCTGCATGATCAATGACCCGTTCTTGTTGATGGTTCCGCCAGTGACGAAATCACCCGGACTTTTCTCGACTGGTAGCGGCTCCCCGCTCACCAGGCTCTCGTCAACCGCTGAGGTCCCGTCCATGACGACGCCATCGACAGGCACGCTTTCGCCCGGGCGAACACGCAACCGGTCACCTTCGACAAGGTTCTCAAGCGGCGCGTCATATTCATCACCGTCGGGCAATACCCGCCGGGCCGTTTTCGGAGCGAGGTCCAGCAGCGCGCGAATGGCATCACCGGTGCGCTCCCGGGCGCGCAGTTCAAGCACCTGTCCCACGAACACCAGGGCGATGATGACCACCGCCGCCTCGTAGTAGACAGGCATATGTCCACCTTCCATCTTCAACCCCGCCGGAAACAATCCCGGCAGGAACGTCGCAACTGCGCTGTAGAGATAAGCGGTCCCGACGCCGACCATGATCAGCGTCCACATATTGAGGTTCCAGGTGACAATCGATGTCCAGCCACGCTGGAAAAACGGCCACGCCGCCCACAGCACAACCGGCGTTGCCAACGCAAACTCCAGCAGAAGCGCAAAATTTTCCCCGATCCACTCCCGCACCGGCAAGCCGACCATCGGACCCATGGTCAGGATAATCAGGGGCACCGCCGCCATTGAACTGACCCACAGGCGTCGTGTGAAATCGACCAGTTCATGGTTGGGTTCATCGGACACGCCACCCATTGGCTCCAGCGCCATGCCGCATATGGGGCAACTGCCGGGTTTATCCTGGACAATCTCCGGATGCATCGGACATGTATAGGTCGTGTCCTCGGTTACGACTTGCTTCTTCTTCTGACTATTGCCGGATGCGTAGAAGTAGGGATCCGCCACAAATCGGTCACGGCACTTTTCGCCGCAAAAGTGGAAGTCTTCGCCATGCCATTCATGAGACGGTTTGCCTGCATTCAGTGCTACCGCCATGCCGCAAACCGGGTCTGTTGCCGTGGCTGCCACATCCGGTTTCAGGTCTGGATCATGCGTATCCGAGCCCGCGTAAGACTGATCTGTTTTGCTACGATTGTTCATTGTTCAGGGACCGTGTTCACGATTAACGTGCGGCCAATGTGGGGCTTCCAGTAAGAGGAAGGTCAAGGCTCCTGAATTATTATTTTTTTGGTCTAATACCCGATTGCGATACCGAAATACTGATGGTTTTTGAGATTCAAAGAGACACCGCAGAACACATTTACCAAGCGTCTTAGTTAATTCACTAAATGGTAACTTGACAAATCTGAACGACGCAACGAACCTCCGGCACGTTGAAAACAGGAGCTGTTTGGTGCCGCGTCTGGTGAATCTGTTGATGATCTGCGTCTGGCTGATAAGCCAGTCTCTGGTTGTGTCGCACAGCCAGGCCCATACTGTTATCGATCATCAGCGCCATATGACCATGGCCGGTCAGAATGCTACGGACAGTAGCATTCATCAACACCACCAATCAGACAAACAACATTCGCATCAAGACATGATGGCCTCATCAGACGACGGCGCTCCTGCAAAGTCGCCGCATTCGATGGACGAATGTTGTGATATTGCTTGCCAGACGGCAAACGTGTTGAGCTCCTCAGTGTTTGCGGCACCGCACGAAAAATCTGCCGTCTTCAGGTTCGCCGTCAGATCAGCTTCCTGCTGGTCGCCCGGGTTTGTAACCCCTCCCCCTAATCCCGCCGCCTGAGCGCATTCAGGTCACCGGTGTGTCTGGAATAACCTGATTGGCTGTAATAGCCCGTCACCTTCCACCCCTTATTGGTCTGTCCGCGTTCGCTCGTTCACTGAAACGAGAGGCACGGAGCTTGTTTTGCTCCAGGAAAAATCAAGCAGCAGGGGCGCTTTCGGGCGATCTAACAATGAAAACCAAACTTGTAATATTGGCAGTACTGGTCCTTGCCAGTGGTTGTGCCGCACGAGCTGATTTGTCTCCGTACGACGTGCTGTCGCACCGTGACCCAACCGATCCCGCCAAGGAAAGCGGCGGCGATCACTATAACAGTGTCGTTGCCGATTATCACCCGCGCTCCGTAGTCGAGCCGAAACCATGGTCCGAAACGGCCACTGAGGCGGAAAAGCCGGAGGGCAATGCACAATGAGCATCACCCTCTTCAAAAATCTGATCTTTGCATCGTCTGGTCTGGTACTTGCCGGATGCGCAACACAAGCTGAAATTGCCGAATTTTCAGATCCCAGTCGTGGTTTTGCCGAGGTTCGAGACACAACGCGCGACACGACAAACAAGGACTCAGTGTGGATACAATCGCACCAGGAGGCCGAAGCCGCGGCGACCCGTGTTCATAAGCTGATCCACGGCAAGACCATCAATGCTGAAACAGCCGTCCAGGCGGCATTGCTCAGCAACAAGGGCCTGCAGGCAGCTTATGCCGAAATTGGCGTGTCTGCAGCTGATGTCTGGCAGGAAGCGCTTCCGGCAAACCCCAAACTGACGGTGATGTTCAGCCAGATCGGTGTGGCTCGTACAATTGAGTCGCTGATCACAGCTAATATTGCCAGAGCAATTTCCTACAAGGCCAGGTTGAGTGTTGCCGAGGCGAAACTCCGCAAGTCACAACTGCAAGCCATCGAGGCAACACTGCGCGTTGCAAATGAAACCCGGGTCGCGTGGATCAATTCCGTATCCGCCTGGGAACGGGCTGGCCATGTAAAGCAGGCCATTGCCGCTGCCGATGCCGGGTCCGAGCTGGCGAAACAACTGGGCGAGACGGGCGCAATACCAAAAGCGGCACAAGCCCGTGAGCACGTGAACTACGCTGAGTTGACAGCGCAACTTGCGAGTGCCCGCCTTGAGGCTCGCGAGGCAAAACAGGTGCTGATCCGCAAGATCGGTGTGTGGGGAAAGGAGACCAAATTCTCGGTGCCAAACAGGTTGCCGTCGCTGCCCCGCACGATAACCCGGAAACGGTCCATTGCGGCCGAAGCGTTGCGTAACCGGATCGACCTGACAATTGCGATGGCTGATCTTGAGATCGTGGCTCGTACTTACGGGCTGACCAAGGCCACCCGTTATGTCAGTGATCTTGATTTGTCGGGCGGCGTTGAAATCGAGCGCGGCGAAGATGGCGGAGATGAAGTTTCCGGTGTCATCGAGTTCGACTTCGTGATCCCAATTTTTGATAGCGGCCAAGCCCGCCTGCGCAAGGCTGAACTGGCGTATATGCGCGCGGCCAACCTTGTTGCGCAAAGGGCAGTCGAAATCAGATCCGAGGCACGAGCGGCCTACGAAGCCTACCGTGGCCGATATGACATTGCCCGGCACCATCTCGACGCCGTGGCACCGCTTCGCAAGGTGCTGCAGGAACAGGCGTTACTGAACAATAACGGGATGATCACCTCCACGTTTGAGCTCCTCCAGGACGTCCGGGCAAAAGTCAACTCCGACCTTCAGGCCGACAATGCCAAGCGCGATTTCTGGCTGGCAGAGGCTGGATTGAAATCTGTCATTTACGGCGGTGGCGGCACTGGTGGCGGTGGTGGCGGAATGGCTGTTCTGGCTGATGCCGGCGGAGGCGATCACTGAGCATGCCGCAATCCAAAATCTACTTCGAACCAAGCTTCAACGATCAGGAGTTTCTGAAATGACTGACAATATCTCAAGACGTCAAATTCTCGGCGCAGGTGCAGCCCTGGCGAGCAGCGCCATGTGGACGCCTACCATGGCAAAAAGCATCCCTGAAGCTGCGACAATGGACAATGCAGCAACTCAAGCCCCTCTGGTCCCCACATCGGGCGTGGACTATCAGCCGGTTGTGACCTTGAACGGCTGGACATTGCCGCATCGCATGAACAACGGGGTGAAGGAATTTCATCTGGTTGCCGAACCCGTCGAACGCGAAATGTCTCCCGGCATGGTTGCCAGGCTCTGGGGCTTCAACGGACAGTCACCCGGCCCGACCATCGAAGCGGTTGAAGGCGACCGCATTCGCATATTTGTCACCAACCGGTTGCCGGAACACACGGCCGTTCACTGGCACGGCATCTTGTTGCCGTCAGGGATGGACGGGGTAAGCGGTCTCTCCCACCCGCCAATCAAGCCGGGCAAGACATTCGTCTATGAGTTCGATCTCGTGAAGAGCGGTACCTTCATGTACCACTCCCATGGCGACGAAATGGTGCAGATGGCCATGGGCATGATGGGCATGTTTGTCGTCCACCCCAAAGACCCGCAATTCATGCGCGTGGACCGTGACTTCCTCATCATGCTCAATGCGTTCGACATCGATCCGGGATCATACATCCCGAAAGTCATGACCATGACCGACTTCAATCTGTGGGCATGGAACAGCCGTATCTTTCCCGGTATCGATCCATTGGTTATCGCCAAGAATGACCGCGTACGCGTCCGGGTCGGAAATCTGACCATGACCAATCACCCGATCCACATGCACGGTTACGACTTTGAAGTCACATGTACCGATGGCGGCTGGGTACCGAAAGAGGCCCGCTGGCCGGAAGTAACAGTCGACATACCGGTCGGCGGCATGCGGGCATACGAATTTGATGCCGTGTATGAAGGCGATTGGGCAATCCACTGCCATAAATCCCATCACACCATGAATGCCATGGGTCACGATATTCCGACCCAGATCGGCACCAAGCTGGACATGCATCAGAAGAAGACCCGGCGCGTGCAGCCGCAATTCATGGCCATGGGCTCTGAAGGCATGGCCGACATGGGGTCCATGGAGATGCCGCTGCCCGACAACACCATACCAATGATGACCGGCTGGGGACCTTTCGGCCCGCTCGAGATGGGCGGCATGTTCTCCGTGGTCAAGGTACGAGAAGGACAGGCTTCGAACGACTATGGCGATCCGGGCTGGTTCCAGCATCCCGAAGGCACCGTGGCCTATGAATGGAAGGGCGAGGTGCCAACGGCAACCCGAGCCAAAGACGCCAGAACCATGGCGCCAACAGAACAGTCAGGCGTTCAGAAGAACGATGGCTGAGAAAACCGCAGCGAACTGATCAATCAAGAAAGGAACTGATCAAATGAAAATCAAAACAACCCTGGCCGCATTGGCCGTACTGGCCGCTTCATTCACTTCGGCCATTGCCGAAGAGGTGACCTGGACAAAGGGTGAAGTGCAAAAGGTTGACCTGGCACAGAGCAAGGTGACGGTAAAGCACGAAGCAATCAAAAATCTCGACATGCCTTCCATGACAATGGTGTTTTTCGCTCCAGACAAGGCCACGATTGAAAGTCTGAAGGCCGGAGACAAAAAGCAGTTTGAGTTCGGCGACATGAACGGCCGGATGATCGTCAAGCAGGTGAAGTGACGGCTTGAACCCAGACCATCCATGGAAGCTTGCTCTGCTTCCATGGACGTTTACCTGCCCGGCGACTACACGCGCCGGTTACCTACTGACACATTGTGATCAAGGATAAAATCGCATGAAACATTTGAAAACAACGCTCGCCGTAGCTCTCGGCATCGCCGGCGCTTCCACAATTACCCTGGCGCACGATGGTGCAACCGGCATGGTCATGCAGCGCATGGAAGCAATGAAGGAAATCGGCAAAAGCATGAAATCCATCGCCGCCATGGTGAAGGGAGATACCGCGTTTGACGGGGCGGCTGTACAGGCGTCTGCCGATGTAATCGCAGAGCACGCCAAGCACATGCCGCATATGTTCCCCGAAGGATCACTGGACAAACCCACAGAGGCCCTGCCGGTGATCTGGACCCAGTGGGACCGCTTCACTGAAATTGCAGGCAAGCTCAACTCCGATGCGCAGGCGCTGGGAGAGGCTGGCAAATCGGCCTCGTCCGCCAAGGACATTCTGCCTCAACTTGCAGAAGTCGGCAAAAGCTGCAAGGCCTGCCATCAGGATTACAGGCTGGCGAAATGAGCCTTGCTACGCACATTGGCGTGTTGATGTTGAAATGAGTTGCCGCCCAATAGTTGAGAAGCAAGTGAGGTAATTCCCAAAACAGCGGCATCGGGGTTGATCTGGCTTCGGTGCTGCCAGCGCGAGGGTCCCAGATGTCGTTACTCCTACCCAGACTGTTTTCAATTCTGTTTGGCGCGCTGGTGCTGGGCTCAGTGCCAGTTGCCGCAATTGCCGATGAGTCCACAGAACATATCGGCTGACCTGCTTGAGATAAGTCATCGACAAGAAAGATGCATATCACCGGTTCCGGCGAACCGGACCACGAATGATAAAAGACCTAGTTTGACATCATCCCTCGCCCCATGCCGCACCCCATACCCATCATCGGCAACATGATTTCGTCAGCGGACTTCTTCTGGCCGTCATCCAGCACCGCGTAAAGCTTTTCGACTTCTTCCTTGACGTTTTTCACCTGTTGCAACCGGGCTTCAATGTGGGTTTCCCGGATCACCAACCTGTCCGGTAATGGTTTGTCGAAGAAATCGCCATCGTGCATTTCCTTCATCATTTCGCGATGCATGGCGTTGTGGGCTTCACTGTTTATGCGGATTGTCTGAGCCAGGCTGGACCAGGCGTCCGACTGCTGGTCGGTAATCTTCAGTTCGGTTTTCAGGAAGGCCAGCCGACCGTCGACGCGGTCAAGCAGCCGCTCAGGCCCGTAGCCCATCATACAGCCGCGACCACGTCCTCGCCCCATCATCGAATGCATGCCCCAGCCGCCCCACCATCCGGATGAACTGTCTCTGTCATCAGCGATTGCGGGGGCACCCGGAATCTGCAGCGAAAAAACCACAAGCGCAGTTATCGCAAAAGATTGGATTTTCATGATCTGCTCTCCATGTCACGGGCACAATAAAGTGCGAGCCGTCCCGTTTGATGTCGCAAGTGTCCGGCAATTCGGCGGCCGGTGCCTTGACGACGGTCAAGTTATCGGAAAGAAAATCAGGAATTCGGTTTCGTTATGAATTCTCAGCTGATCAGGTCGACCGCCAGGCACCAGCCGAGCATCAGGCTTCGTCGGCTTCTTCTTCCGCCTCACGTGCAGCTTCGGCGGCATCGCGCCTTTTCTCAACCAGACGGACCGTCCAGATCGAGGCTTCATAGAGCAGCAACAGCGGGATACCCAGACCGAGCTGTGAGAACGGGTCCGGCGGTGTGAGCAAGGCAGCAGCCACAAACACACCGACAACCGCGTACTTGCGCTTTTCCTTCAGTCCCTGCGACGTGACGATGCCGACCCGTCCGAGCAGCGTCAGGATTACCGGCATCTGGAAGCAGATGCCGAACGCCAGGATCAGCGTCATGGTGAGACTGAGATATTCCGAAACCTTGGGCAGCAACTCAATGACCGCGCGTCCGTCCGCGCCCGACTGCTGGAAACTGATGAAAAACCGCATGGCAATCGGCATGACCATGAAGAACACCAGCGAAGCACCGGCCACAAACAGGACCGGCGTGGCGTACAGATACGGCTTGAACGCATTGCGCTCGTGCTTGTACAGCCCCGGTGCCACAAACATGTAAATCTGTGTGGCTATCAGTGGAAACGCCAGGAACAACCCGCCAAACATGCCGATCTTCAACTGGGTGAAGAAGAACTCCTGCGGCGCGGTAAAAATCAGGTTCAGTTCCTGATTTTCGCCCACGGCCCACTGATAGGGGATCAGCAGGAAGTCAAAAATCTTGTCGGCAAAATAGAAACAGACGACAAACATCAGCGCGAAGCCGATGACCGACTTGATCAAACGGGTCCGAAGTTCAGCCAGATGCTCGATTAGAGGCGCGCTGGAAGCTTCAATGTCGTCTTCGCTCGCGCTCATGCAGTCTTGTCCTTGGCCACCGCAGGTTTCCTGGCAGCGGATTTCTTCGCAGCAGCTTTCCTGGCAGCAGGTTTCTTTGGCGCTGCAGCTTTTTTGGCAGGCTTGGCCTCGGGTTCAGGTGCTGTCACGGGCGCATCCTTGGACGCAGGCGGCGACACCTTTCCCGGTTCACGGGTAATATCGCTCAGGGTTTCGTTCACATCAAAATTGGTGGCCTTGGAGATATCCTTCTTCAGATCGTCAAGACCGCTGTCTTTCGCCGCGTCCTCGATATGCCCCTGAAACTCCCGCGCCATGGCTCGCACCTTGGTCATCACCTGGCCGACCGTTCGCAGCACTTTCGGCAGATCACGCGGCCCGATGACAATCAGTGCGACAATCGCAATGAGCATCAGTTCCGTACTGCCTAAGCCGAAATCGAACATGTGACCTTGTGTTCCCGCACGCTAAAGAGAGACCATTGCCAAGACTGACCCAGCAGACCGCCATAAATCAGCAGTCTGCGAAGATACTGGAAGAAATCAGCTCTTGGCCTTGTCCTTGGCCTTCTCGGTCATCTCTTCTGCTTCCAGCTCAATGGTCTTGGCTGTGTCAGCGACCGTTTCCTTGGCTTCATCGGTCTCTTCCGCGATGCCCTTCTTGAAGCTCTTGATGCCTTTGGCGACGTCACCCATGAGCTCGGAAATCTTGCCGCGGCCAAACAGGATGACCAAAAGCAGAACGATAATGATAATTTGCCATGGTCCGATAGACATTTAAATTCTCCCTTTACACAAAGGTCCCACCCGGGCCTCTCGTAATTCGCGCGCACTATTGCAGAAAGCCCTATGGGCCGCAACACGAGATAGCGGCAACTTATGTAGAGCGTTAATACGTGAAATGGTGTCAGTCGCCCAAATTGTCAAACACAAGTACATGATCGTGATCGAGGCGGAAACGGGCACTGTCTCCCAGCTTCGGACACCCGGTTGTGGCCACTCTGGCGTACACCACCTCGTTCAGCCCGTCAAACATCAGTGAAAGCTCAACCTTGTCGCCCAGGAACCGCTGGTCGGTCACCTGCGCGATGATCGATGTTTCATCATCATCACCGGTGCGCACAAATGCCTGGGGCCGGATCATGACCAGCGCCGGGCCCCCCTCTTCGCCAACGTCGGTCTCAAACCGGCCCAGCGGCGTATCAGCCGCACCATCGACAATACGCACCCGCAATTCGTTCACATCGGAAAAGAACCGGGCCGCTTCAGCGTCCGCAGGTTGCCGGTACAGCTCATCAGGCGTACCGATCTGCACCACCCGCCCTGCCCGCATCAGGACGATACGGTCGGCCATGCCCATGGCCTCTTCAGGATCATGAGTCACCAGAATGGAACTGGAACGGGTCTCCTTCAGGATTGCCAGGGTTTCATGCCGGACATGCTCTCTGAGGCGCTGGTCCAGGCCGGAGAACGGTTCGTCCATCAGCAGGACCGCCGGGCGCGGCACGATCGCCCGCGCCAGGGCGACACGCTGCTGCTCACCGCCCGACAGCTCATGTGGATAGGATTCTTCCAGGTGATCCAGCCCGACCCGCAAAAGGGCAGAACGGGCGGCATTGGTGGCGCTTTCCTTGTCGACCCCCTTCAGCCCGAATGTCACATTGCCCATTACAGTAAGGTGCGGAAACAACGCATAGTCCTGAAACATCAGGCCGACCGAGCGTTTTTCGGGCGGTACGAACCGGGTGTCCGACGCCACTTCTGCGCTGTCGAGCAGAATGCGCCCGGAATCAGGGCGTTCCACACCGGCCGCCAGCCGCATCAGCGTGGACTTGCCGCATCCCGAAGGTCCCAGCAGGCACACGATCTCACCCTGCTTCAATTCGAACGACACATGGCGTACAGCTTCGGTATCGCCATAGGCCAGTGACACATCATCAAATGTAACGCTGGAGGCGAACGCGGCTGCCGCCGTGCCGCGCGGTCCCCAACGTCCCCTTGTCGTTCTGTGAAGCACCTGTGTCATTGCGGATGGTGATTACACCAAGCCGCCGCAACTATCCAGCACTCACATGCCGCTATTCCATTCCTGCACAGAGCGCCCTATAGAGAGCTCTCATTCGCGACACGCCGCAACACGGACAGATGACAAATCACGAGACTTTCAAGCACAGCTTCAGGCAATTTGCCCGCGCACTGAACCAGTCTCACCAGGACAAGGTCTTTCTGTGTGACGGAACCCTGCTCGGTTTCGTCAGGGAAAACGACTTCATTGACGGTGACGATGACATTGATGTCGGCATGTTCGCTGAAGACTATGATACATCTGTTATCGACAGCGCTGCAGGCGCAGGTTTCGTTTTGATCGCCCGACTGGGAACTGACGATGACGGATTGTGTCTGAAGTTCCACAATGGCCGGACAACAATCGATCTGACGCTGTTTTACACAACCGCTTCCGGACACCACTGCTACGTATACCAGCGCGGAAACCGCGTACGGTATTCCTATCCCAGGTTCAAACTGGAGCCGGCTGTATTCCAGGGCATTCCGGTGATGTGTCCGGCAGATTCCGAACACATGCTCGAAATCCAGTATGGATCAGACTGGCGCACGCCGTCGACCTACTGGAGTTATGCATTCTCACCGGCGAATGCCGCACCGGATGGTGGCCTGTTGTGGCGTGGCTACTTCACATGGCGTCGCGCCAAATGGAAACTGCGCTGCCTTGCGCAAACAGCCGGACTGTTGGCAGTCCGACCTGAGCGGCCTGAATTGCCGCCGGTATCGGAACGCGACAACAAGCTGGATACCGGCATCATCTTCACAGATGGCGTGTTCGATATGCTGCATGCAAACCATGTGAAGGTGCTGGAGGCAGCAAAAGAACTGGGCGAGCATCTGGTGGTTGCGGTCGTTACCGACAAACTGGCTGAAACCTATAAACGCAAGCCGATAATATGCGAACAACAGCGGCTGCTTATAGTGCGGTCGCTGGCTTGTGTTGACGAGGCCTACCTGTTCTCCGGGCCTCTGGATGCATCAGGCATGGAGGCAATCCTGGCGCGCTACAGACCACGCGCCGTGGTTTATGGTGGCGACGCCACCTCGGCGTTTTACCAACCCGCAGAGCAAGCCGGCATTATGGTCCGTCCGGCTTATCGTCCAGGTATCAACAGCAGCGCCATTATTGAAACCGTATTGTCCAGGCCGCACTCACGCACACCTGCCGCGGCAAACTAGGGTTGCAGTCTAGCTCCTGCCCTCATCATCCAGCACTTCGGGTAAATCCATGTTCAGGGCTTCGTCGGGTTCACCGATCGTGTCATTAGCCTCTTCATCGTCAGGCAGATGCATTTCAAGCTCCGGCTCGAAATCGGTTGAATCCAGCGGATCTTCATCCGGGCCCAGTGCATCATCATCGCTGGGGCTTGGAATGAACATGTCCGGCGGCAGATTGCCCGACAGCAGGCCGGCACCCTTTAACTCAACCATTCCAGGCAGATCACGGATTTCGTTCAAGCCGAAATGCTCCAGGAACTCCTGCGTGGTGCCGTAAGTGACAGGACGGCCGGGTGTGCGTCTGCGGCCGCGCATCTTGATCCAGCCAATTTCCATCAGGATATCAAGCGTCCCCTTGGCCGTCGCCACGCCGCGAATATCTTCAATCTCGGCGCGGGTGACCGGCTGGTGATAGGCGATAATCGACAACACTTCGAGCCCGGCACGCGACAGCTTTTTCTGCTCGGTTGCTTCTTCACGCAACAGGAAGCTCAGATCGTCAGCGGTGCGGAATGCCCACTTTCCGGCTATCGGCACCAGGTTCACACCACGCGTCTGATAGCTTTCCTGCACATCCGCCAACAGGGTGGCTACATCCGCATCCTTCGGCAAGGCGGCTGCAAGCTCGGCTTCGGACAATGGACCAGCTGCGGCAAACAACAAGGCTTCCACCACCCGCTGTTGCTGCAATTGCGGCATCACGCCGGAAATCGCATCACCCTTGCGCAGCAGGTAGTCCGGCAGGTCGCTGTCGTCGGCAGGCGCCAGGTCTTGCGCAGGCGCAATACCTTCGCCGGCAGGTGCGGCTTCCGCCACCTCGTGCTCGGATTCATCCGACGGCTCTTGTCCGTTGCTCAATTTCACAGCTTGCTTAGCCAACTCTCAAACCCTCTTGCCCCATCAGGACCCTGGCCAGGTCCCTTGTCCTTGTCTATCCAGCCCGTGCGCGGCGCATGTAAATTGCCTCAAACGCCTTTTCCTGGCGCACTTCCAGAACACCCTCGCGTGCCAGTTCAAGCGACGCGGTAAACCCGGAAGCGATCACTGATGCGCGCTTTTCCGGCTCGACCATGTATTCCAGCAGGTACGCATCGAAACGGCCCCAGTCATCCATTGTACCCAGCATTCTCTCCAGTGCCGTACGGGCCTCCTTCAAGGTCCACACCGGCATCCGCTTGATCTCGTAATTATGGTGCGCGGCCTTGCGTTGCCGGCGATCAGCATAGACCTGCAGCAGATCGATAAGCGTATCGCTCCACTCGACCTGCCGTTCCACAACAACAGGCTCCGGCCAGCCGCGGGCAAATACATCACGCCCAAGACGGTTGCGCGACATCAACTTGGCGCCGGCATCCCGCATGGCCTGCAATCGCTGCAGCCTGAACTGCAACCGGGCCGCCAGTTCTTCCGGCGGCGGCTCGTCGCCATCATCGGCTTCCTTGGGCAGCAACAGGCGTGATTTGAGATAGGCAAGCCACGCTGCCATGACAAGATAGTCTGCCGCCAGTTCCAGCTTCATCTTGCGGGCATCTTCGATAAAAACGAGATACTGCTCGGCAAGTGCCAGAATGGAAATTTTGGTGATGTCGACCTTCTGGTTGCGCGCCATCTGCAGCAAAAGATCCAGCGGGCCTTCGAAACCGTCCAGATCAACGATCAGCGGCAGACCATCATCCTCCGGCTCCGGCATAAGGCGAACCGGGCCCTGACCATCCGGCCACAGCTCGTCCTGCGCTGAACTTGTCGTATCCTTGCTCATGAAACCCGCATTTCATTACCCACATGTCGCGGGTTTGTCACAATTGATACACCAGATATAGCGTGCTTCGCCATCCCTGACAGTGGCTATGCGCACTTATCCTCAAGTGATGTGGCCGCCATGTGATGAAAATGTGCCGGTCCGCCGTGCGCCTTCAGGCCATCGCCAACATGCTGTCCAGAACGCGTTCGGCTTCAGCCACGTCAAAATCATCAGGGCTACGCAGGAATGAAAGCGCTCTCAGCGCCCGTTTTTGCGCGGTGCCCTTCAACGTGCCCGCCGCATCAGCCACCTGCATCATCTCTTCCATGTCGCCATTGCAGTGTAACAGCACATCACAGCCAGCCTGCAGCGCCAGTTCTCCGCGCGCATGCATTGATGACCTGAAGTTGGACAGATCATCACCCACAACATGTGCCAGCGAGGCATCCAGCGCTTTCATTGACAGGTCATCGCTCATCAACAGACCGTCAAAGCCGATCTGCTTGCGGACCACATCGCCGATCACCTTCGAAGACAGCGTGCAAGGTGCATCTTCATCAATTGCCGAGTAGACCACGTGAGCAGTCATTGCCATGGGAATGTCAGACAGCGCGGCAAACGGCGCGAAATCAACCTGTTCCAGTTGCTGGTGAGACGCATCGACCACCGGCAACTCCAGATGACTGTCCGAAGCCGCGCGGCCATGGCCGGGAATATGCTTTATGATCGGCAGCACGCCGCCGTCCATCAGTCCTTGCGCTGCGGCCCTGCCCAGCAGGGCAACCTGTTCGGGATCGGTGCCGTAGGCGCGATCGCCGATAATCTCGTGGCTGCCGGCTTGTGGCACATCCAGCACCGGCACACAGTCAACATTGATGCCTATTTCGGCCAGGTCCCTGGCCAACAGCCGGTAAACCAGCCGGGTTGCCGATAAACCGGTCAGCGCATCAAGCTCGTAAATGTCCGCATAAGAACGCCCGGGAGGGTATGTGCGCCACTCAGGCGGACCCATGCGCTGCACCCTGCCGCCTTCCTGATCGATGAGCACGGGCGCATCCGTGCGCCCGACAAGCTCTCGAAACCGGGAAGTCAGTTCACAAATCTGCTTGCGGTTCTCGACATTCCGGCCAAACAGGATCAGCCCCCAGGGCTGTGCGTCACGAAAGAAAGCCTCTTCGTCCGCGCCAAGCTCAACGCCTGCGCAACCGCAAATGAACGCACCAATCATGGTTTGCGTAACCTCTCACCCGAATCGACCCCCGGTAACCACGCTGAATTTAGCGATTTTGCCTGCGCGCGCAATTCCCGCGTGCCGAGCAATCGCAAAATACACCGCAAATTTGCCTAAAATTGTCTGTGGTTGGTTCACAAATGCGAAACGTTAACAAGGGATTTAAGAACCGGTTGGCCGATCAATGTAGTAAACAAATCCTCATCAAGCCCGCACACATCAACGGGCTCATGGGAACATTTAGTTAAGTTAGAGGGAGAAAGAGTATGTTGAGAGTAGCACAAACCGAGCAAATGGTGCCGTGGCAGAAGCTGGCCAACGAACGCCTCAGTGTCGCCAACACGCTCGCACGCATTTGCGTGGTGCTGTTCGCGGTCCTGGTGGTTCTTGGCGCAAATTCGTTTTCTGTGATGTCGCAACAGTCGCGCCTGTGTTCGAGCCTCATGGAAGCTCACAGCACCATTGACAAGTATCAGGCGAGCACCCTGCCGACAACGCCGATCATCACGAGCTACTGCAACTAGGGCAGCAGCACTTGCTTTTAAGTTCCTGCGGCATTCTCCAGCCGCGTGGACTGCACATAACCTCCTGATCCGGTTGCAGCACCAGATTTAGGCAAAGCCCCGCATCCGGCATGGATAGCGGGGCTTTCACGTTTTTAACAGCAGGCGGGACGGCTACAATCGTTCATTGAAGCGGCAACAAATCCGCTGTGTTCCGCGAAAAGCGTTCCGAAACAGGTTCAACCAGGCTGGCGCAGCACAAGCACCATGGTGGCATGAGCGGCCGCAGAACCGGTGTTCACCAGCTTGTGAGGCTTGTCGGCATGGTAGCGCAGCGCCTCGCCGGCCTTTGCCAGCCTGGTGTCTACGTCCACGGTAACCTCAACCTGCCCCGAAACCACATAAAGATGCTCAACGGTCCCTGGCGGATGAGGTTCAGATTCAAGCACGCCGCCGGGCTTGGCATGAAAATCATACCACTGCAGGTGGTCGACCAGGTTCAGTGGTCCGGCAATCGCCAGCCGGCACAATCCGTCTTCACTTTCCAGCAGCGGGATGGCCGCCCTGGTCTGATGGTCGACGAAAGCGTCACTTCTGCCCGTTTTCAGCACTTCCTCAATAGTGGTGTCGAGTGCCTGTGACAGTCGAAACACGGTTGAAATGGTCGGATTCGTTTCATTTCGCTCAATCTGCGAGATGATCGACTTGGCCACTCCGGATTGTTCCGACAGATCCCCCAATGACATATTGTATGCCTTGCGCAGGCGTTGGATGGTCTTGCCCAGCTCCGGCGTGACATCCGACGGTGTATGGGCCTTGCGCCCGCGTTGTGTAGCCATTTGCACCCTGCCCCGGTATCTGATGAGGTTTATGGATTCTGGTGAATCCGAGTTGTTCAGCTCGTTCGTTATCCAGAACGTATAGCCCAAACGTGTCCTGTAAGACAAACAACTTCGCAGCAACCCGTTAATGGAACAGCACTTGGATGCGACAATTGCTGCATTGCACCATCCCTTTCAAACATGTTAGCATGCAAACAAGTTTGATTCAGCAGGGAAAACACTCATGGGCGTGATCAACGTAATCGACACAAACAACAAGACCCACGTTCTGGAAGCCGTTGAGGGCTGGCGGGTCATGGAGATCATTCGCGAGCACGGACTGCCCATGGAAGGCCTGTGCGGCGGTGCGTGTGCATGCGCCACCTGCCATGTCATTGTCGATGACGGCTGGACAAACAAACTGTTTGCTGCGCGTGATGACGAAGAAGACATGCTGGATACTGTCCCCAACGTGATGCCGTCTTCGCGCCTGTCGTGTCAGCTCATCTACAGCGAGGAACTGGACGGGCTTACAGTTGCGCTTGACCCTGCGATAGCGGATGCTGTGCGGGCCGCCTGAACCAAACCCTTGCAGCTCGCGTTTACACTGGCATGACCTGGATAGCAGCCTACCTCTTCACTGCCATTGCCTTCTTCGCGATCGACTTTCTCTGGCTCGGTACACTTGCCAGGAAGTTCTATTTCTCGCGCATGTCACACCTGTTGGCCGGCAAAGTGAATTATCCCGCCGCAGCAGCGTTTTACGCCGTCTACATCATCGGCCTGATCATCTTCGCAGTTGCGCCTGCCCTGCAGGATGAGGCCTGGCAGACAGCGGCTCTATACGGGGCTCTGTTCGGGTTTTTCTGCTACGCCACCTATGACATGACCAACCAGGCCACGTTGAAAGACTGGCCCGTTGCCGTCACCGTTGTTGACATTGCCTGGGGTACATTACTGTCGGGCTCGGCGGCAACAATCGGTTACCTTGCAACACGGGCATTGGTATGAACATGCTTGAACTTGATTGGGAGCTGGTAACCGACCAGGTCATGGGCGGCGTGTCTGACGGGCGAATAGAACAGACTGTTATCCAGGGTCAGGCAGCCAGCCGCATGACGGGCCGGGTCAGTCTCGACAACAATGGCGGTTTCATTCAGATCGCGGCAGACTTGCCACCCCCGCCGACCGGTGCGAAGGGCGTGGCGCTACAACTCATCGGCAATGCCGAGACCTATAATATTCACCTGCGTACGAGCGACCTTTCGCGTCCATGGCAATCTTATCGCCAGGCATTCACCGCACCTGCAGAGTGGACCTTGTGTCATTTCGAATTCGGGAATTTTGAGGCCTACCGAACAGAAAAGACATTCCGCCCGGAAAAAATCCGCCGCATCGGTATCGTCGCGATAGGCCGCGTTTTCGATGCCGATACGGCGGTATCTTCAGTCACATACTACTAGGGTCAGGCCGCACGCGACTTTTGCGGACCACCCTGCTTTGAACGGTTTGGACGGCGGCGCCTGTTTGGTTTTGGTGCGGCCTTTTTGTCCTGACCAGCTTCAGCAGGCGCGCCCTTGGCAGCACCGCCGCCGGGCCGGCGTGAACGATGCGGCCGCTTCTTTTGTTGCGGCTTGGCGCGCGGGTCACGGTGCCGCGGTTCACGCGGAATGTCGCGCAACGATATCTCCGGCAAACCTTCCGGCACCGGGATCTCGTCCACCTTGCGTTTCAGCAGGCGCTCGATATCACGCAGCAGGCTGCGCTCATCCGGCGCACACAGCGCCACCGCAAAACCGGATGCACCGGCGCGCGCCGTGCGGCCGATGCGGTGCACATAGACTTCCGGAACATGCGGCAGTTCGTAGTTGATAACCATTTCAACACCGGGCACATCGATGCCGCGTGCTGCAATGTCGGTCGCCACCAGGATCGGACAGGCACCCTTGCGGAACCGCTCCAGCGCCTTTTCACGATTATTCTGCGACTTGTTGCCATGAATGGCAGCAGCCTCAAAACCATCTTGTCCGAGCCGTTTCACCACCCGATCTGCACCGCGTTTGGTCCGGGTGAAGACGATGACCCGCTTGCCCATGTTTTCCCGTGCAAGATGCGCAACGGCGGCAATCTTGTTGCCCGGCGCTATGTGCATGACAGACTGGTTGATGCGCTCTGCCGGTGTGGACACCGCTGCCACCGCAATTTCAACCGGTGACTTCAGGTGGTCATTGGTGAGCTTGCGAATCTCCTTCGGCATGGTTGCCGAAAACAGCAGTGTCTGACGCTTTTCAGGCACCAGCGCGACAACGCGCCGGATCGCCGGCATGAAGCCGATGTCCAGCATCTGGTCCGCTTCATCCAGGATCAGCACTTCAACCGCATCCAGCCGCATGGCACGCTGGTCGATCAGATCCAGCAGCCGGCCCGGTGTTGCAACCACAACATCCACGCCGCGCGCCATGGTGGCTTTCTGCGGTCGGATGGAAACACCCCCGACAATGGAGGTTGCCGACAGCTTCATGCGCGCGCCATAGTCGCGCACCGACTTCATGATCTGGGTCACCAGTTCACGGGTCGGCGCCAGAATAAGCGCGCGGCAGGTATTCGGTTTTGGCCGTCCGCCGCTCGCAGCCAGGCGTTGCAGCAATGGCAGCGCGAAGGCGCCGGTTTTACCGGTGCCGGTCTGCGCCAGTCCGATTACGTCACGTCCGTCAAGAATTGTAGGAATGGCCTTCACCTGAATAGGCGTAGGCACGTCATGGCCCAATGCATCAAGCGCATTGAGCAACGGCCTGTCGAGGCCGAGGTCGGAAAATTTCAAGTTGTTATTCTTTCTTGTATGCAATGCGCGCAAATGTGTTGGCGCATCTGGGTTTCTTTTCGACGGCAACGGGCAATGAACCTGAAACTTGTTGGCTCAAGGTCGCCACCGAAGAAAAACATCTGTCACGGGCACGGAGTAGTCTTGCGACTCAAAGTCGGTCGCGGCCCATGTCCAATGCCCGCACAAGCACAGATGTGGGTATCGAAGTCAAGCAAGGCAACCCCGTGTGGCGCAGATGCCGCAGTTCATGCTTAACACCCGGTTGGTGCATGCAGGCAAGGCATAGTCGACTATTAGGAGTTTTGATCGCCGGAAAGCGTAGCCGGCAGGTCCTGCATCGACGTGCGGCCAAGTTGCGCCAGGGTGAGACTGGTTTCATCCGTCAGGACATCCCACAACTGCGACAGGCCGCTTTCGCCAGCCGCCGCCATGGCAAACAGAACAGGACGCCCGAGAAATACGAAATCGGCACCCATGGCATAGGCCTTGACGACGTCTTCACCCGACCGGATACCGGAATCATAGAACAGCGGATAGTCGTTGCCCACCGCCGCGCGAATGTGCTGCAGCATAAGGATTGGCGGCGGTGCGCTGTCCAATTGGCGGCCGCCGTGGCTGGAAACCTGAACTGCGTCAACACCTGCCTGTTTCAAGCGCACTGCGTCTTCAACACTCAACACGCCCTTGACCACCAGACGGCCCTGCCACTGCTCGCGCAGGCTTTCCAGTTTGGCCCAGTCCGCCGCGGCCCGGCTTTCAGTACGGTCGAACTTGCTGCCTGGCCCGGTAAAATTCGCCATTTCGGGGCGTCCGTTCATCAGGGTCGAAAGCGACCAGCGCGGATGCAGGGCAAAATCAATGAACTGGCGTGGTCCGATCTTGAACGGCATCTTGAAACCTCGCCGCAGTTCGCGCGGGCGCCGGCCCACTTCCGGTACATCGAGCGTGACAACGAGAGTGCGATAGCCGCACGCCTGCGCCCGGTCCAGCAGGCCTTTCGTGCCGCTGCCGTCGCCGCTGATGTAAAGCTGGAACCAGGCGTGTCCGTCCGCCTTTTCAATCATGGTTTCCAGCGCGGTGGACGCTACCGTCGACACGCCGACCGGCACCTTGTGGCGCGCCGCCATCCGCGCCAGCATGAGATCGGCTCCGGGCGCTGACAGGTTGCACATGCCCATCGGGCTGATACCAAACGGGCGCAGGCCGTCATGGTCGAACACTTTCACGCCAAGGTCGCGGTCGGTGACATTGACCAGAATGCGCGGCTGCAATCGCAGATCACGCAACGCATCCCGGTTCACGGCCTCACCGTGCCCCTCACCCGCCGCGCCGTCTATGTAGTCAAACACCATCCAGGGCAGACGCGCACGCGCCAGTTCGCGCGCATCTGCCGATGAATGGATTTCGCCCGAGGCAAACAACAAAAGGCTCCCTTAAGCCTGAACCGCCTTCATGAACCTGTCGCGGATCACCACCGGATCCATGGTGATGACCGGCACCTTGACGTTGCCGCTCTCACACTTGGCCACAATGATGGTCATCTTGTTGCTGTCCAGTGCTGCCTGAACGGTCTTGCCGGTGTCTTCAGCGCTGCATTCGACAACGTTCTCACAACCGCACGCCGTGGCCACTGCCGTCAGCGACGTCTTCTTGCCGGCATAGGTCGGCTGGTCACCAGTCGAGCCGTAACTGCCATTATCAATGATGAGCAGAATGAAGTTGTCTGCCACATTGTTGGCAATTGTCGGCAAGGTGCCGAAATTGGTCAGAACTGAGCCGTCGCCGTCAATGGAGATGACTTTCTTGCCCTGTGCCAGCGCCAGGCCAAGACCGATCGACGATGCCAGCCCCATGGTTCCCAGCATGTAGAAGTTGGTCGGCTGGTCGTCGGTCAGATGAAGTTCCTGGCTGGGCAGACCGATATTACAGACAACCAGATGGTCACGAATAATGGGCGCGATGTCGCGCAGAATGTCAGAGCGGATCATGGTTCAGTATCCTTTCCAGAAGCTGGCATCGGTCAGAATGGCAACCGGTTTGTTGCACATGAAGGTGTATTTGAGGATCGAGTCCAGTTCATCGGCATCCTCTTCCTTGTGGAAATGATAGGTCGGGATGTTCAACTGGTTGAGCAGGGCCTTTGTGTGCACAGCCATTTCGACCTGGCACGCCACCGGCTCACCCAGTTCTCCCCGGTACGAAATCAGCATCGGCAACGGCATCCGATAGTACTGGGTCAGCGTCACCAGTGTATTGATGGTCACGCCGATCGCGGTGTTCTGCATGATGATGGCAGGACGCTTGCCGCCCATGAAAGCACCGGCACAAAGTCCCATGCCCTCATCTTCCTTGTTGGACGGTATGTGGTAGATCTTTTCGCAGGCGTCTATCTCGTCGATGACCCCGGCCAGTTGTTTGCACGGTACAGTCGTGACGAATTCGACGTCATTGGCGACGAGATCATCCACGATTTTTTTATTAACAGACACAGAAATTACTCCTCATGTGTGGGAAAGCATAGGATTTGGAGGGCGTTCATTTGGCCGTATAACCCCCATCCACGGACAGCACCTGTCCGGTGACGTAGGAAGATGCAGGCGAACAGAAGAAAAGGATCGGACCATCAATGTCTTCAGGTTCTCCATTGCGGCCGATGCAGGTCTGAGCGGCATTTCGCGCCGCCCTGTCGGGATCATCGAAAACCGGCGCAGTCAGTTCGGTTCTGAAAAACCCAGGTGCCAGTGCGTTGGCCGTGATGCCGAAAGACGACCAGGCTTCCGCCATGGCGCGGGTCATCTGGCTGACCCCGCCTTTTGACGTACCATAGGCCAGGCCGCCGGGAAACGCCCGGAAACTCTGCAGGGACGCAAAATTGATGATCCGGCCAAACCCGTTCTGCTTCATCGCCGGAACGAACCCCTGAGCCAGAAAGAACGGCGCAGCAAGGTTCAGGTCGAGCGTCACATCCCAGTTTTCCGGCGTAACGTCATCAGCAGCTTCACGGGTGTTGATCCCGGCGGCATTGATCAGGATGTCGGGCGGACCGAACACATCAGCCACATCTTTTATGACCTTGTTCAGGCAACCCCGGTCAGACAGGTCGGCCTCTACAAACCCCGCCTGACCGGTTTGGCCTTCAACCCATTCAGCAAGCGCTTCACCACGCCGTGCAACGCCGACGACCCTGACACCGGCAGCGATCAGCACATCGGCTGATCGCCGGCCCAGTCCGGCGCTGGCGCCGGTCACGCACGCCGTCTTGCCGGAGAGGTCAAACAGTGAACTATGCGGTGTGTCCTGCATCGTTCTAACTACATGGCCGCCGTCAGATCGAACTCTTCATCAGGGAAATACTTGGCCAGCCGGATATCTGCGGTGCGGGCATGGCCTTCCATGCCCTCGAGCCGGGAAATCCGAGCAGTTGCTTCTGCAACAGGCTTGGCACCGTCACGGGTGGCGCGCTGCCATGTAACGATCTTCATGTACTTGTGCACCGAAAGCCCGCCGGTGTATTTGGCTGCGCCTGAAGTGGGCAGGACGTGATTGGTGCCCGACGCCTTGTCGCCGAACGCAACGGTGGTTTCTTCACCGAGGAAAAGCGAGCCATAGCATTTCAACCGGCCCAGCCACCAGTCCAGGTCTTCCGCCTGAACGGTGAGATGCTCCGGCGCGTAGTCGTCTGATGTGGCAGCCATTTCCTCGCGCGTATCACACACGATCACCTCGGCATAATCGCGCCATGCTGCTTCGGCGTTCTTTGCATTGAGCTCAGGCAGGTCCGCAATCAGTCCCGGCACCAGCTCCAGCACGCGTTCACCCAGCGCCTTGTCATCGGTCACCAGCCACACAGGTGAGTTGTAACCATGCTCTGCCTGGCCGACCAGATCCGCCGCCACAATCTCGGCATCCGCAGTCTTGTCAGCCAGAATCAGGCTGTCGGTGGGCCCGGCGAACATGTCGATCCCGACACGGCCAAACAGGATCCGCTTGGCTTCTGCCACGAACTGGTTGCCGGGACCTACGAGGATGTCGGATTTCGGCAGATCGAACAGGCCGAATGCCATGGCCGCAACGCCCTGGACACCACCCAGCGCCAGAATCGTGTCGGCGCCGCAGATGTGCGCGGCATAAATGATGGCCGGCGCAATGCCGACGCCGGGGCGCGGCGGAGAACAGGCGATGATGTTTTCACAACCCGCGACACTGGCAGTGGTAACGGTCATAATTGCAGATGCGATATGGCTGTAGCGGCCACCGGGTATGTAACAGCCGGCAGTGCGAACCGGGATGCTTTTCTGACCCGCAACAAGACCAGGCACCACTTCGATCTCGATATCCTTCATGGTCGCCATCTGCGCTTCGGCAAAGCGGCGCACATTGGCATGGGCGAACTGGATGTCCTGTTTCAGCTTTTCCGGAACCAGGGCGGCTGCAGCTTCGATTTCGGCCGATGTGAGCTTGATGTTGCCTTCGTATTTGTCAAACTTTGCCGCGTACTCCAGCGCGCCGGCGTCACCGCGTGCTTCAATATCGTCCAGAATTGATTGTACGGTGTCGCGCACATCGTCCGCGCCACTGGCTGCGGTCAATTCGGCTTTCTTCAGATAGTTGCGGGACATCGAGCACAATCTCCTTGCTTGCGGATACTGACAGTTCACTGTCTGACATCACTGGAACATATATAAAACAACTAGGATCAGCAGCAGACAAAACACGGCCCTGGCCACAATTCTGCCCGCCGTTTCGCCGGTAAAACCTGACATGAACACGCTGACAACAGACACTGCGCCAAGCACCATGACTGCCACAACCGTCAGAACCACGTTCATATCCGACCCCTGATCCGATATTAACTCTCGACGAATGTAATAGCTTGCATTTCAGAAAATGCAAGCTATTACATAGAAATATTCAGTACGTTCACCAGCCTGTGCAATAACAGGCTGAATCGCCGAAGCATCTGATCATCGACTGGCGCAAAAATGGTATCCACGGGACGCAATCTGCCGACACTCGAAGACGTAGCCCGCGCTGCCGGCGTGTCCACGGCAACGGTCTCACGCTGCCTCAATGAGCCCGGCAAGGTGTCGGAGAAGACGCGTGACCACGTCATGCAAGCCGTCAGCAAACTCAACTACTCGCCCAACTTCGGTGCCCGCGCAATCGCGGCAAACCGCACCGGCATTTTCGGTGCGGTCATCCCGACAATGGAAAACGCAATTTTCGCCCGCGGTATCGAAGCCTTTCAAAAGTCACTGGTTGAGAAAAACGGCACCACGCTTGTTGCAAGTTCCGCCTACGACCCTGAAAATGAGGCGCGGCTAATCCGCACCATGGTTGCGCGTGGAGCCGACGGGCTGTTGTTGATCGGAACCGAAAGGGACCCGGAAATTTATACCTTCCTGGCGGACCGCAACATTCCCACGGTGATTGCGTGGGCATGTTCCGCGGACCCAAACCAGGCCTATGTGGGCTTTGACAACCGCGCCGCTTCCGAACGTCTGGTTGCCCATGCGATCGGCATGGGTCACAGAACCTTTGCCTGTATTTCAGCACCGACCGCCACCAACGACCGTGCCAGGGATCGGGTTCTCGGCGCCCGGCAGGCAATCACCACGGCAGGCCTGGATGCCGCAGCCATGCCAATTGTCGAAACAGATTATTCGATTGAAAATGGCCGGAGCGCATTCAGGCAGATCGCTGCAACGGCCTCCCTCCCCTCACTCATAATCTGTGGCAACGACGTATTGGCTGTCGGTGCGATACAGGCAGCCACAGCAGCAGGCCTGGACGTTCCAGGCGATGTGTCGATCATCGGTTTTGACGACATTGAGCTGGCGACCGTCATCAGCCCGGCCCTGACAACCGTTCATGTGCCGCACCGCGAAATGGGACGGCTTGCCGGTGACACGCTCTACAGCCTGGTGAAAGACGCGGCCGAACCGATCAGGATTGAGCTGGAAACCAGGCTTGTCGAACGCCAGTCGCTCGCTGCTCCCAAATCCATGCGATGAGAGGTGGTATAAGGTTGCACCTTTTCCGGGCGCATTACCGTATTCTAGTTTTCAGGCGCCGGCGCCTTGTGCCTCTTGTCCAGCAGACCCTTGAAACTGTCTGTGGCCTTGTCCACCAGACCGCGCGTTTTCTCCCTCTGGCTGACGGGTGTCTTACCATCACCCGCAGCAGGGACTCGCACTGCCCGGTATTTCAGCGCAAGCGCCTTGACAAAGCCGTCCCTGACCGTTGCCCAGAGATTGGCTGCCTCCAGTGAGGCGGCGCCTTCAAACTGCTTCTCGTTCATGACAAGTGAAAATGAAACGTCGACCGGTTTATCACGCCCGTTCAGATATTTTTGGGCCGGTATGAAAACAGTTTTCTGCATCAGCCCGGCGTCGGCCGGCACCTGCATTTTCACATCGTTTGCCAACAGGTGCCAGTCCATGTTGATAGCCGCCCGATCAGTCATCTTCCAACTGTCTGTCACATCGACATCAAAGGTGCCCTGCTCGAGCCAACTGATCACCGGGGCATCTGAAAAATGACCAAGTATGGATACCGGCAGCTGATCGATCTTCCACGTCGTTTTGCGGCCATCATCGGTAGAGGCTGTCCTGATTTCAAGTTTCCGCCCGGCCAAGGTGCCAATCAAATCCGATCGGAAGAACAGGTCAAACACCGCATAATTACTGCGCAACGGACTGGCTTGCGCCCATGTCAATGTCGCATCAAGCGCTTCTCCTCTGGCATTGTAGAACTGCAATGCAACGTCTGAGATCACCATGTGTTTGACAATGAAATCTCTTCTCGTCTTGATTTTCCGGGACTTGCGGCTGTTGTCCCGTTTCTTGACATCAAACCGTCCCGACACACCTTCGACGTATAGTGTTTCAAACACCGGCGCACCGAAGATCAGATTGCTCATCCGCAAGTCACCGGAGATCTCGGCAACCTTCAGATCAAAGCTGCTCTTTTCGCTGCTCGCCCGTTTTGCCGTCAGGCCGGTAAATTCGAAATACCCGGTAAACAGGTCACCGGTAACTTCAGAGGCAGTCACCTCAATCCCGGTGCGCTGCTGCAGTTCTGCAAAAGCCCAGTTCGTAACCGGCTTGAGGAACAGATAATTGATGGCAAACAGGCCGACGATTGTTACCACAAAAACACCTGCAGTAATCCGCCTGACCCATTTGAAGGCCACGAACACCCAGGTTCCCTCCAGCGAGACGGTCGGGCCAGCCTCCACTGCAGGTTCCTGGGAGCCGGATTGTGGTTCAGCAACTTTGGCCGGGCTCCCCGTGAACATCGAGGTCACGTCCAGTATCGAGGCAATGCGGAACATCAGTTCCGCCAACAGGGTAACCGCCATCGCAATGAAACTGACAATGGCAGGAATGACCGTAACGACAAATGAGATCAGGATCTCGACCAGCAGAGCGACAAGCAATTCCATAAGCGCTATCCAGTATCCTGTGCAGGCCGGCAAACTGTAAGTTTTGGCAAACACATCGGCACAAACAGTACGATGTCAGCCGGTGGCCTGACAGGTCTGGCCGACATCGGGGCAATCGCTAACGCCGGTCGAAGGCCAGCTTCGCGGCAAGGCCTAGAAACACGGCCGACGACACATAACCAAGCGTCCTGGCAATCCACCTGTTTCCCGCCAACAGGCCACGTACAGAACCCGCACCAATACCGACGAACCCGTTCACGGCTGTACCGGTAATGTTCAGAACCAGCCCGAGCAACAGGAACTGCAGCACTGTCGACCCGCGCTCCGGGTCCACGAACTGCGGCAGGAACGCCAGCGTGAACACAATGACTTTCGGATTAAGGAGATTGACCAGCACACCATCACGCCATGCCCTCATCGGCAGAGACTTCATGGCGTCATCGGGAAGATCAAGCTGCACCGGATGTCTGAGCGCCTGTACAGCCAGCCACACCAGATAGCCGACGCCGGCCCAGCGCAGCACTTCGAACGCGACCGGATTGGCCGCGATCAGTGCTGCCAGGCCAAAGGCTGCCAGCAGGACGTGGATGACGCTGCCGGTTGCAATTCCAAGACTTGCCGCAAAGCCCGCCGTACGTCCTGACTTCAACCCCTGCGACAGACAGAACATCATGTCCGCGCCCGGCGTCAGGTTCAGCGCAATGCCGGCCATCATGAATATCAGCAATTGCGCCGGTTCGATGATCATGTGGGGTCTCTTCAGTCTTGCGCCAGTTCAAGCGTCATGCACACATTGTGCGGGGTAATTGAATAGTCCGCAAAGGCTCCGCAATAGTCAAACCCGAAACGTTTGTACAGTCTGCGCGCCGGCTGAAAATCCGCATGCGTACCCGTCTCAAGACTAATGCGCCTATATCCGCGTTGCCTGGCCACATCAAGAATGTGCCTGACCAGCCGTTCAGCGACCCCCTTGCCGCGATGCTCAGGTGCCGTGCGCATGGACTTTATTTCTGCAAACTGTGGATCAAGCTCCTTCAGCGCGCCACAGCCAAGCAGTTCGCCACCGTCCCAAACGGTCCACACTGTCACTTCCGGCACCCGCAACGCGTCCAGATCGAGCGCATACACAGTGTCCGGCGGAGACAGGGTTGCCATATGATCAAGATGGCCCTCCAGCAGACCTGCAATTTCAGGTCCGCTCAGATCATCGACACGAATTTCCATAACGGTTACCGCAAATTCCACAATCTCTGGATGAAGTGTTGATACAAGTTTATGGGCATAATTTGACTGAGAAACCGCCATCTCACCATCCACCGGCTACCAGATGCACAGGGACCGGATGAGATATCAGTAAGTGTCCTCGAACAGCGCTGCAATCCACTTTGCAGTTTCTGAAATACGGCGCAGCGAGTGCTGATTTTTATGGGACAGCAACCAGACCTCTCGCGAGACATCCGTCGAGGCGGCATCCAGACGCCTGAGACCGGGTATGCGATCTGCAATCGCAACTGGCAGCAGCGACTTTCCAACTCCGGCGATGACCGCCTCCAGCGCCGTTTCAACATCATGAACCCGCAGTCCGGCGGATTGCTCGCCGTCTTGTTTCACCGTTCTGGCAAGCCATTTTGCCTGCGGCAGATGAGCCATGGTGTCATCATACAGTATCCATGGAAGCGCAAGGTCTGCGGCGGGTGAACCAGATCTGGCGGCGAAAACCGAAAACGGCAGCGAACCTATGCGGCTGGCGATCACGTCATTTCCGCCAGTGGCGGGTCTGGCGAAGCGCAATGCGATGTCAGCCTCGCGCAGGGTGAGACTGAAATCCCGGCTATCCGGAATGAGGTCGACCCGCAGCTTCGGGTGCCGCTGCAGCAGCGCGTCCACCTGCGGGGCCAGCCAGCGGTTGATCAGAAATGGAACAGAGGTAATCCGGACAGTGCCGATGCAATCATCTGAGCTCGCCGCAAACGCTTCCCTCAACAGGTCGGATTCACGCTCCATGGCTTCGATGTGAAACGTTGCCTTTACACCGTGATCGGTAAGAACCAGCGCGCCATCCGATTGCCTGACAAACAGGTCCTCGCCAAGCACACGGCGTAGTGCGTTCAACCTGCGTGATACGGTGGTGTCATCAACGCCCATCAGGCGCGCGGCTGACGACAGCGAGCCAGCCCTCTTCACGGCAAGCAGATAGCGCAGATCGTTCCAGTTCAGTT
Source organism: uncultured Anderseniella sp. (assembly GCA_947488295.1). Classification (GTDB taxonomy): domain Bacteria; phylum Pseudomonadota; class Alphaproteobacteria; order Rhizobiales; family Aestuariivirgaceae; genus Anderseniella. The sequence continues at coordinate 56,424 of CANKYU010000005.1, read as the reverse complement.
TCTGCATATCTGCAGTTTAACAATGCACAATTGCGCCTTCAATCTGCAAATTCGCATACATATGATGATCCTGCACCACTCCCGACAGGATAAGGAACCTCATCATGCTGTTTGCCGTCATGTTCGAAGACAACCCGGGCACAGGCGCCGAGATCAGGGCCCGGCACATGCCGGATCACCTCGCCTTCCTGGAGCGCAACAATGCACAGATAATGGCTGCAGGTCCCCTTGCCACAGCAGAAGGATCAGGCGCCGGTGGAATGTGGCTCGTCCAGGCAGGAGATGTGGCAGGCGTCCGCAAACTTGTCGAGGAAGACCCCTTGTGGCCGACCGGTCTGCGTAAGTCCGTTGAAATCCTGTGCTGGAACCAGGTGTTTGCCGACGGCCAACGGCTGATTGCGGGATAATCGCTGTCAGCCCTTCAAGGCACTCGTCAGGTCACTGATCAGGTCTTCTGCATCTTCCAATCCGACCGACAGCCTGACCATGCCATCTGTCACCCCCATAACATCGCGCGCCTCCTGGCCGATATTGCGGTGGGTGGTCGTGGCGGGATGGGTGATCAGTGACTTGGCATCACCAAGATTGTTGGAAATATCTATGATCTCCAGCTTGCGCAGCATGTCGAAGGCAGCCGGCTTGCCGCCCGCCAGTTCGAACGTCACCATGGTGCCGCCCGCTGTCATCTGTTGCCGGCACAACTGAGCCTGCGGATGGCTGTCCAGCCACGGATAAGTCACCCTTGCCACCCCGTTTGTGCCTTCAAGAGCCGAGGCGATTTTCAGGGCACTGTCACACTGGGCCCCGACGCGCAGCTTCAGTGTCTCCATGCCCTTCACCAGAACCCAGGCATTGAACGGCGACAGCGAGGGCCCGGTATGGCGCAGGAACGGCTTGAGCTTTTCGTCCTTGAACTCGACCGAGGACACAACCGCGCCGCCCAGCACCCTGCCCTGCCCATCCATATGCTTGGTACCTGAATAGACAATGACATCCGCGCCCAGCGGCAATGTCTTCTGGACAATCGGCGTGGCGAAAATATTATCCACCACCACGCAGATACCTTTGGCTTTGGCGATGTCGGCAACCGCGGCTATGTCAAACACCTGCAGGCCGGGATTGGACGGTGTCTCCAGGAAAAACACCTTGGTCTCGGGCCGGATGGCGGCTCGCCAGGCATCAAGATCGTTGCCGTCAACCAGTGTCGATGTGACACCGAACTTCGGCAGGATGGCTGTGAGTATCTGGTAGCAGGAGCCGAACAGCGCTTTTGACGCCACAATATGATCGCCTGCCTCGGTTTGACAGGCAAGCGCACCCCAAACGGCCGCCATGCCGGACGCCGTTGCATAGCAGGCTTCCGCACCTTCCAGCAGACGCAGGCGTTCTTCAAACATGGTCACCGTCGGATTGCCGTAGCGGGCATAGACATAGCCCTCAGCTTCTCCGGAAAACCGGTCCTCGGCAGTTTCGGCATCCTCGTAGACAAAGCCTGAATTGATATACAGCGCTTCGGCGGTTTCGCCGTGATGCGACCGCTCCAGACCACCACGCACCAGTCGGGTGGCTTCGCCCCATTTGGATGGATTTACCTGATTTTTGACGGATTTTTTCATGATATCACTGCTGTATCCAGGGAAGACCGCGCGCCTTCCAGCCATTGGTCTTGCCGCGATGACGGTTTTGGTCCAGGTCGCCTTCAAAGCCTTCTGCCACATTATAGCAGCTGGCAAAGCCTGCTTCGGTCAGCAACGACGCTGCCGCCGCAGACCGGCTGCCGGACCGGCAGATCAGATATATATCGGCATCCTTGCCGATACCGAATTCCCCAACGGCTGCAACAAATTCTTCGTTGACCTGCATTGAAGGAAACTGCTGCCAGGAAATGGTCGCCATTCGCTCTACCGCGGGCACGCCGACAAAGGCCCATTCGGCGCGTGTACGCACGTCAATCATCACCGCATTGTTGTTGCTGGAAAGTTGCTCAAATGCTTCCTGCGGATTGACGTCACCCTTGTACATGCCCGTTCACCTTGCTTGACGATTACTGATTTGTGCGACGCTCCTTATACACCGCGCCTGCGCGTATTGTAAGAAGAACATTGTGTCTCTTATGACGAACATTGCACCTGTCCGTGCCGCCGACCACCACGCCTTTTCCTCCAGGCAGGATACAGGTGTGTTGAGGCAACGCGGCAGCGTTTGCTCGCGGTGTGCAGACCGGTGAAATCTGCTCAACCCGAGTTTCGCATTCTGGCCCTATCGTGGCGGGCAGAGCCTTGCTAGTTTGCGCGCCAATTCGGGACTTTTTACATCAGGGAATCTCTATATGGCCAAGGAACTTCCAACCCAGGCGGATGTCGTCATTGTTGGCGGCGGCGTCATCGGCACTTCGCTGGCCTATCACCTGACGAAAATCGGCATCACCAATGTCGTGCTGCTGGAACGCAAGCAGCTGACCAGCGGCACTACCTGGCACGCGGCAGGCCTGGTCGGGCAACTGCGCGCAACCCGCAACATGACCGAACTGGCCAAATACACCTCGGATTTGATGAAGGGACTTGAGGCGGAGACCGGCCAGGCCACCGGTTTCAAGCAGAACGGGTCGGTTTCAGTCGCCCTCACCGAGGCCCGCTTTGAAGAGTTCCGCCGTGGTGCATCCATGGCCAAGAATTTCGGTCTGGATGTTCAGGTTATATCAGCCGGCGAGGTCAAGGAGCGCCTGCCCCATCTCGCCACCCACGAAGTCACCGGCGGTGTCTTCCTGCCCGGTGATGGCCAGGTGAACCCGATTGACGTTACCCAGGCCTATGCGGCAGGTGCGCGTTCGCGCGGCGCAAAAGTGTTTGAACACACCAAGGTCACCCGCCTTTTGAAGGACGGCAACCGGGTGACCGGGGTGGAAACCACCGCCGGCACCATCATGGCTGACAAGACGGTGATCTGCGGCGGCATGTGGTCGCGTGAACTGGGCCAGCAGGTCGGTGTGCAGATACCGCTGCATGCGGCTGAACACTTCTATGTGGTCACCGAACCTCATGACGACCTGCCCAGGGAGATGCCGGTTGTCCGTATTCCCGATGAATGGGCCTATTACAAGGAAGATGCAGGCAAGTTGTTGCTGGGCGCATTCGAGCCGGTGGCCAAGCCGTGGGGCATGGACGGCATTCCCGAAGACCATGAGTTCGAAACATTCCCGGAAGACTATGACCACTTTGAACCGGTGCTGGAAAAGGCGGTTGCACGCATGCCGCTGCTGGAGACTGCCGGCATAGCCTTGTTCTTCAACGGGCCTGAAAGCTTTACGCCGGATGATCGCTACTACCTTGGCGAGGCACCGTTCACCGATGACCTGTTCGTCGCCACCGGGTTCAACTCCATCGGCATCCAGTCATCCGGCGGTGTCGGCAGGGTGTTGGCCGACTGGATCAAGGACGGCTACCCGCCGATGGACGTGGCCGACGTGGATATTCGCCGGGTGCATCCGTTCCAGTCCAACAAAAAGTACCTGCACGACCGCACCACGGAAAGCCTGGGCCTGTTGTATGAAATGCACTGGCCGTATTTCCAGCCAACCACCGCACGCGGCGTCCGCAAATCACCGTTCCATGATCGGCTTGCCGCCAGGAACGCCTGCTTTGGCGAGGTCAACGGTTGGGAACGCGCCAATTTCTTCGCGCCCACGGAAGCAGAGGCAAAATACGAGTATTCGTTCCACCGCCAGAACTGGTTCCCGTATGCCCAGGCCGAAGCTGATGCGGTGGCGAACACGGTTGGCCTGTTCGACCAGACAAGCTTTGCCAAGTTCCTGGTGCAGGGCCGCGATGCCTGCGCGGTACTCAATGAAATCTGTGTCAATGACGTGGACGTCGCCGCCGACAAGCTGGTCTACACCCAGTGGTGCAATGACCGCGGCGGTATCGAGGCCGACCTGACGGTCACCCGGCTGGACGAAAACGAGTTCATGGTGGTCACCGGCGCCGGCCCGCAGATCCGTGATTTTTCATGGCTCAAGCGCCATATCGGCGACCGCTTCTGCACCGCGACGGATGTCACATCCGGCCTTCCCATGCTGTCCCTGATGGGCCCGAATTCCCGCGCGCTCATGGAAAAACTGACCGGTGAGAGTTTCGCAACGGATATCCAGCCCTTCGGCACATCGCGTGAAGTCGAGGTCGGTTATGCCCGGGTGCGCGCCAGCCGCATCACCTATGTGGGTGAACTGGGCTATGAGCTGTACATTCCGGCTGAATTTGCCCTGCATGTCTATGACACCATTATCGAGGCAGGTGCGGACTTCGGCCTGGCCCATGCCGGCATGCACACCATGAACAACTGCCGCACCGAAAAGGCCTACCGGCACTTCGGCCATGACATTGCCGATGAGGACACGCCCATTGAAGCCGGTCTCGGCTTCACCATCGCGTGGGACAAGACGGGTGGTTTCATCGGCCGCGATGCCCTGCTGAAGCAGAAGGAAGCGCCGGTTCGCAGCAAGCGCATGATCACGCTGGCGCTGGAAGACGACAGCGAAGCCTCTCCGCTGATGTACCATGAGGAACCGATTTACCGTGACGGCGTTCGTGTCGGCTCAACCACCTCGGGCGCCTGGGGTCACCGGGTCAACAAGTCCCTCGGCATGGGCTATGCGCACTGTGAAGAAGGCGTCACAAAGGACTGGATTGACTCGGGAAAATGGGAGGTCGAGATCGCCTGGAAGCGGTATGATGCAAAGGTGCAGTTTGCCCCGTTCTATGACCCCAAGAGCGCGCTGATCAGGGCCTGAGAACCCCAGCAGACTAGTCGCGGGTTTCCGCGTGCTTCTCCAGTAATAGCACGATCTCTGTCTGACCGCGTGACCTGGCGTGGTCAATTGCCGTAACGCCTTCTTTGTCACCGACAGAGGCGTCTGCGCCAGCCTGCAGCAGCAGGTCAACAATATCGCGGTACGTCCGACCGCCGTCGCCAAGTATCACTGCTTCCAGCAAGGCGGTCCAACCGAGAAAGTTGATATGGTCGATATCGGTTTCGGTTGTCAGCAGATAGTTTACAACCTCCACGTGCCCATGATGCGCAGCCGGGATCAGTGCAGTGCCGCCATAGCGGTTTACAGCCGTTAAATCCGCCCCGGCCGCAACCGTCATTTTCAGAATCTCAAGGCGGCCCTCGGCACCCGCATACAAATACGGGCTGTCTTGCAGTCGGTCCTTGGCATTCACGTCCGCGCCCGCATCTATCAGCACGCGCGCAGCGTCAATGGCGTTGGCATGGGTGGCAATCATCAGGGCTGTCCTGCCGTCTGCCTCTGCGCTATCCACCAGCACTCCCGACTTCAGGCCGGCAATCAGTTCTTCTGTATTGTTGGTACGTGCCGCAGCCAGAAAATCTTGCAGCACCGACTGCCCGGTATCTGGCAAATCATGTCGCTTCTGCCCACTTGCATTTATGGTAACGGATCCCAGTACAAGGAATACTGCCAGCAATAGTCTGATCAATGACATAGCGTGTTATCTGCATAACCTCGGTGCACCGGCGTTGCCGGCGTTTCGACCATATATCATGCCGTCGATGCCAGCCCAGTACGCAGCAGCCTCGCACATGGGACACGCCCGTGAGGACGAATACAGGACTGCACCTTTCAGACTTCGAGACGCAAGGCGGCGGGCGGCATCCCTGATGGCAGACATTTCGGCATGCCCTGTAGGGTCCTGATCCAGCACCACCCTGCTCCATGACTGGCCGACAATGACATTGTCTCGAACAATGACCGCACCATAGGCCTGGTCGCCGTTTTTGACCGCCAACCGGCGCATCTCAAAGGCACGCTCGATAAAAGCGGTTGCGTCCGGCATTGCAGGTTGAACAATCGTTTCATCTCCAAAATCAGCACAAGCACGGTGACCGGAGGCCGTCAGCGCACCGGCCATAGCCGCTGCACGGCAAAGCCATCGTCTCGAAACTGGAGCAGACATGAACATGACCTTAGATTTACCGGTTCGCTGACCAGCGCCTTGAACGTACCGTTAGAGCTGTATCCAATCGTGACCGTTTCTCGATTCCATTACAACATTCTGCTATCCAGTTAAGGATCAAATTCGAACACATCGGCATGACGAATCCCGACGTGAATCGCTGATTTCGGACAAAATTGGACGCAGATCGGCCAAAACGTCCCCACACTGTTTAAATCCGCCATCAGACCTGTTTCAGGTCACTTAACGGCATTCGACGACGCCTCCGCGCGCGAAACGACGCCGGACGTGAGTGTTGCTGATGGTCTGGGGATTGAATCCATGAAACGTAAATTATCTGCGCTGAAGCAGTCATTGATGCTCAGTGTGTCCGCAGTAGTTGTGTGCGGACTATCAGCATCGCCTGCCTTTGCACAGCAGTACAATGTTGATTTCGCACTCTCGCTTGGTACCACAGATTTATTCATCCCTACCTTCGATGTGCATATTGGATACCGGAGAAACGGCGGCTTGACAGTCTTCGACGGGGTGTCTTTCACCAGCCGAACCGGTCGCATCGGCTATCTAAACAGCGGAAATGGCAACGTGCTGGTTGAGGGCGAGAACTCCCGATGGCAAACCGTCGGATTTAACGGCGTCATCTCTGTGGCGTATTTAGGCACGGGCAAACTTACAGTTTCCAACGGCGGGCTGGTAAGCACTTCGTTCGGTTACATAGCCGAAGGGTCCCAGAGTTCGGACGGCACCGCCATTATAACCGGGACCAATTCCCACTGGGAAAACACTGAGTCGCTCTATGTCGCCGAACAGGGCAAAGGCGCTCTTACCATTTCACAAGGCGGGCGTGTATCTACCGGAAACTGGGGGGGCGTTGCCCGGCAGGCGGGATCAGTTGGCACCGCCAGCGTCGACGGCAATAATTCGATCTGGCAGAATCAAGGCCAGTTTTTCGTTGGCGAATTCGGAGAAGGTACCCTGATTGTTACCAATGGCGGTCAGGTCAGTGCTGCAGGGAACAGCACTATTGCTTGGCGTTCCGGGTCAGTCGGCACAGCCAGTATCTCCGGCGAAAACTCTACCTGGAACACCGGCGGCACCTTGTATGTCGGCTTGAGCGGTCAGGGATCCTTGAGCATTGCGGATCAGGGCAAAGTGAACGTGAAGGGCGGTTCCGGGATCGCCTACGTCGGATCAGGCGGGTCTGCCACCGGCGTGTTGAACATCGGTGCGGCTGCAGGCAGTTCTGCTGCAGCAGCGGGTGTGCTCAATGCAAAGGAGGTCCGCATCAACACCAGCAGTTCAAGGCTGGTGTTCAATCACACCGATACGAATTACGTCTTCACTCCACTCATCAAGGGAAAAGGCGGCATTGAAGTCTATTCCGGAACGACAACGCTGAACGGAAACAACACCTATACCGGCGCCACATCGGTAAACGGCGGCACCCTGCTGGTCAACGGATCCACCGGTTCCGGCACGGTCAACGTCAATGCGGGCGGCACGCTCGGCGGAACAGGCACCATTGGCGGCACCGCCAACATCAATGCCAGCGGCACACTGTCGGCGGGCACCAGCCCCGGCACACTGACGATTACCGGAGACCTGATCCTTGATGCGGAGTCTACAAGTGAATTCGAGCTTGGTCAGCCAGATACAGCCAACAGTGACAAGAATGACCTGGTAATCGTTGAGGGCAATGCCGAAATTGGCGGCACGCTCAATCTGAGCGACGGCGCCGGGGGCATCGCGGTATCGGGACTTTATACGCTGTTCGAAGTCGCCGGCACCACGACGGGCAGCTTCGCTACGGTCAACAACAATGGGGCTGTGTCCACTATCGAGCAGATCATCACCAACAGCGGTCAAGCCCCGTCCGAATTCAACATCCTGGTCAACAACGGACAGCAGGTCCAGTTCTGGGACGGCCCGGGCCTGTCGGCCAATGACAGCGTCGATGGCGGTACCGGTACCTGGAACGCCGATAATACCAACTGGACCACCGAGGCAGGCGATGCCAACTCAAAATGGCTGAGCGGTGTTGGCATTTTCCAGGGAACGGCTGGCGAAGTCAGCATTGCCGGCACGCAAGATTTCCAGGGCCTGCAGTTCAGGACGGACGGATACATCCTGAGCGGCGGCACCATCAACATGACCGGCGATTCCGAGGGCGATGAAAGCGCCAGCTTTCTCAACGCCGATGCCGGAACCAGCACAACCATCGCTTCAGTAATCTCAGGCGATGCAGGGATCGGAGTCGACAAGTTCGGATCCGGAACCATAATCCTGACAGGAGTGAACACATACACCGGCACGACCACAATCAAGGGCGGCAGGCTTGAAGTTACTGACATTGGGTCGCTCGCCTCGACAACCATCGACATTGAGAACGGCACATTCCGTACCGACGGCAATGCACTCAACTCGGGTGCATCTGTCAAAGTGAGCGAAATCGGCACCTTCGACGTAGATGGCGATGAGACAATAACTGCCCTGAACAATGTCGGCGGCAAGGTCGATATCGCGGCCGGGCAGACACTGTCTGCAGGCACTGTTCAAAATGCCCCGGGCGCCGTCATCACCAATGTGGGCACGCTCACATCAAACAATCCGATTGCCAACAGCCAGGGCGCGACCATCACCTCGACAGGTGCCATAAACGCCAGCATCAACAATGCCGGGACGCTGAACGCATCCGGCTCGATAAATGGCAATGTAACCAATACCGGCAGCTTTGCCGCCGGTGGAACCGGCACGGTGGCGAGCGCATCAATCACCGGTAATTACAATCAATCCGCCGCAGGTGTGCTGGAGGTTGATGTAGATGCGGCGGCCGGCACACATGATCTTGTGACCATTTCCGGCAGCGCTGAACTTTCCGGTACTGTGGACGTCAACCTGATCAACGGCAGTCCGCTTGGCACCCTTACCATCCTCAGTGCAACGCAAGGGGTAACCGACAACGGGCTTGTGCTGGGCGAGCTTACCGGCGTCCTCAATCCGCTGGCCGAACTGAAACTGCTGTTTCCAACCACAAGTGAAGTTGCGCTGGGCTTTCAGCTAAATGTCGGCACAGGCAATTTCAACCGCAACCAGACCAACCTGCTCAACCATATCAATGCCATCAATGCGGCAGGTCCCGGCAGCGTTGGCCCGGTAATCACAGGCCTGTTTAACCTTGGCAACGCCGAAGAGACTGCCGCTGCGCTCGATCAACTGTCGCCGGAAGTTTATCTCAACAGCCAGACAGCAATGCTGTTTTCTGCAGAAAACTTCACCAACGACCTGTTCTCCTGCCAGGTATCGGGACAGGACTATGCGGTTGTCCAGGAGGGAGATTGTTTCTGGATGCGGCCTCAGGGACGCTTTCTTGACCGTGACGGCACCTCGCAGACCATCGGGTTTCAGGAGCAAGGTGGCGGTGTGTCTCTCGGTGGTCAGTCGGCAGTTGCGGAGAACTGGCATGCCGGTTTCGCGCTTGGTTATGAGCGCAGCTTCCTCGACACGGCAACCGGTGCGGAGAGCGACTCAAGGCGCTTTCATGCCGGCGGCATCATGAAATACCAGAACGGACCTCTGCTTCTTGCAGGCGCAGTCACCGGCGGCATCGGTCACTACGAGACCACCAGACGGATCGGTTTCGGCGGCGTAAACCCAACCAGCACATCCGATCATGACATCAGCTATGTCAGCACCCAAATCCGCGCTGCCTACCTGATGGAACATGGCGGCTTCTATGCCAAACCGTTGGTCGATCTGGGGCTGACATATCTCGACCGTGACAGCGTCAACGAAACCGGCGACCCGGCTAGCGACCTGGTGGTGCAAGGCGGCAGCGATACGGTTTTTTCAGCCACCCCGGCATTTGAACTCGGCAGCGAACACGCCCTCACCGAGACCCAGATCGTGCGTGCCTATGTCAGGGCCGGCGTCACCTTCTATACCGACACCGATCACGCACTCAGCGCAAGCTTTGCCGGCGCCCCGGCAGACACGCCCGACTTCCGGATTACTTCCAAGTTCGATGACACTGTTGCCGACATTGAGGCTGGCCTCACCCTGCTCGACGCCGGTGCGGCTGTGCTGCAGATCGGCTATCAGGGGCACATTGCACAACACACGGACCAGCACGGCGGCTTCATCAAGGGCTCCGTCCGGTTCTGAGGAACACAGGCCGGTTCTCCATTCACTTCTGTGTAAGCTGGATCATCTTGTTGGCCACGGCGAGTTTTTCGGACAGGTTGCTGGCCAGCAATTGATGGGCAAGGGCTGCGAGTTCTGGATCGTCTGCCTGCATCCGCACAAGTTCGGCGGCGCTGAGCTGAAAGATTTCAGAAGGCGCATCCACGATAACATCGGCAATACGCGGCTGCTTCAGGTAGAGCGCAATTTCCCCGACAATGGCACCGGCCAGCATGGTGCGCACCCGCATCACGTCGCCATTGGGCATTGTGAGCTGCACACGGACCCGGCCACTGGCGACAAAAAAGACATCATTGGCATCCTCGCCCTGCCTGATCAGGACATCCTCGGGCTGCAATTCGAGCCGGGTCATGTTGTCGATCAGGGCAGCCAACCTGGGATGCTCGCCAATTGCCAGCGCAAAATGCCTCAGCAGGCTGCTTTCTCCGTCCACATCGACATGTTCACTCAGCAAGGTTTCTTCTGCCCGCTCCAGCGCCCGGTCGATATCGTGCAGCACGCTTATTAGCTGGTTTTCGCCAAGTTCAAGACCCGCAAGCGTCAAACTGTTGCGTAAGTCAGGAGCCACCCGGGTCAGTGAAACACTTACATTGTTGTCCTCCGCCAATCTGGCAATCTTCATGAAACAGGCGATGGCAGCAGAGTCGGCACCGCTCACATTCTGGAAATCAAGTACAACAAACTGCAGTGGCGGCTTGTCCCGCGTGATCAGCCTGCGCCGGACAATGTTCACGATCCGATCAGCCGTTCCGAAAAATATGTAGCCTTGCAGCTGGATGATCTCGATCGCATCGCCATGTTCGGAAAGATACTTGATCGCGGTAGGCGACCGGTCGACAGAACTTCGCTGTTCAACCCCTGTTGCGCGGAAACGCACTACCGGCAGCAGCGAATACTTGAAGATGAACAGCGCGCTGGAAACCACCAACCCCAATGCCAGGCCTTCCATGAAACCGACAAACGCAACGGTCAGCAGAATGCTGGCCACCACCAGCCACTCCGACAATGGCATGCTTCGACGGGCATCTACGAACCATTCTTTCAACAGGCCGATGCCGAGGAAAAGAACAAAGCCGGCAGTCAGAAAAATAGGCACCTGAAAGATCAGATGCCCGGCGAAGAACAGTCCGAAAAGCATGACTATCGCCGTGGCGATACCGGCACCGCGTCCGGTTGCACCGGTTCTCTGGGCAAGTACGGTCATGGAAAGCCCCACATAGCCTGAAGGCCCTCCCACTCCACCCGACAACACATTGGCAACCCCGGTCGAGCGAAGCTCCGCATTTACATCGATATCGCGCCGCATGGCCAGTTCCAGCCCGCTGATATTCAGCATCAGGCCAATCATGCTCAATCCGGCAATGACCAGCATCACTGGCGCAGCTGCGAGCACTGCGGACCAGTCGACTTTGGCAAGCAGCCCCGTCGTAGGCAGCTCAATTCCACCGCTCATGTTGATTGCCGGCAGGTGGCCAAGCTCTCGCACAACCGCCAGATCAAGACCGGCAAGGGCAAGCAGGCCATTGAAGCCGGCCAGGGCAGCGATCATGATCACAGGCATGGTTGCCGGATGGGACAGCTGGTTCAGCGCGACAAACATCACTACAGCCAGGCCGACCGCTGGCAGTACCCGCCACAGAACCTGCGGATCACTCAGTGATTGCGCAAACTCAAGTCCAAAGTCATGGCCGGTAAGCATGATCGATGCACCGTTCACCAGTAACCAGCCCGACCCTGCCAGAAATCCAGCCATCACCGGATAAGGTACGTAGCGGACCAGACCGCCCCACCTCAGTTTTCCGGTGACCCATAACAAAACACCGGTGACAATACTTGAGGCACCCAGAATCACGATGGCTGTAGCGACTTTGGACTCTGCATCCCCGGTCGACTGAACAGCCATGGTCGCAATCGCTGCGGCAACCACCGCAATCGTTGACTCCTGAACCAGGGCCACGCTATTGGGCTGAACGCTTCGTATCGCCACCATGAGCGCCAGCAAGGCACCCCCAAGAAGCACAACCCCCACGCCCAGCCCCATGCCGTCCGACAGTGTGCCGGTGAACATCAGGGCACCAATGGCCAGGGCTGCAGCGGTATTGTCTATACCGGCAATCAGACCGATCATGGCCGAAGGCAAAACAGCGCGCAGCGACTTGGTTTTACCGGTTATACCTGTCGTGCTGAATGTCATCCGCCCCCGCAAGCGATGCTGAAAAAATTGCCCGTCTGTAGTAATTCCCGCCATTGTGTCAGCAACCAGCACGGGGGCATGAATTGCGCCGACCGAAGGTAAGAAATCACTGATTGCCATAGATACCAGACCACCAGCATTTGCAACATAACGCATACTGATGTCCTGAGGTGGGTGCTTGATCCTCAGAAAAAATGAACCGCACCAGACACAACGGGTTGTCGCAACCAGACTGTCTGCGATCAAGTAACATCCATCAGGTCACTATCGCATCCAGAGCTTTTTGGCTTTGCGGCTCCCGTGCTGACGGTTTAAAGCTTTTGCAGAAACAGGCTTACCGGAAAGAACCAGACCGCATGGCTCAATACGCTGATGAGTTTATCGACCGCCTGCACCTGGTATGGGGCGACGGTTTCCTGTCCCCCGGCGGGGCGGAAGAAGTTGCTGAAGTCACCAGAGGACTGGATCTTAAGGATGCAGCGGTGCTGGACATTGGCTGCGGCACCGGCGGTCCGTCCATCGCGCTTGCCCGAGATATGGGCGCCCGCGTTATCGGCATAGATATCGAACCGCAGCTCCTCGACCGGGCCGACACACTGGCCCAGGATGCCGGCGTCGCCGACCGGATCGAATTCCGGCAGGTGACCCCCGGCCCGCTGCCTTTCAAACACAACAGCTTTGATATGGTGTTCAGCAAGGATGCCCTGATCCACATACCCGACAAGCAGGCCTTGTATGCTGAAATCATGCGGGTGCTGAAACCGGGCGGTGCGCTGGCAGCCAGCGACTGGTTGTCAGGTGAAAACGCTGACGATGATGCAGCATTCCAGCACTATCTGTCACTGGTGCCTCTCGACTACACGATGGCCACCGCATCACAGACCGCCGACGTGATGCGGAAAGCCGGCTTCGAACGCGTCGAAACCCGGGACCGCAATACCTGGTATTCCAACTTGGCACCGCAGGAGGTGGCCCGGATCGAAGGGCCGCTGCGCGACAAGATCATCGAAGTGTCGGACATCGAAACCTATGAGAAATGGCTTGCGATCCGGCGGGCATTGGCAGCAGCGGCACAATCAGGCGGCCTGCGGCCCACTCACCTGCGCGGTTACAATCCCGCTGGGGCCTGACAGATGTCCGCACCGTTGCCTCCAGTCTCTGACTAACCGTTCAAACTCTCCAGCCCGCACCACTCGGCAATGAACAGGGCAATGGAACCGGTCACCCGTTTTACCGAGGACAACGAGACACGTTCGTCAAATCCGTGGATGTTTTCCGACAAAGGCCCATACACCAGGCATGGCATGTCGCCATAAAGAACGAATACCCGCCCGTCGAGATAGCCTGGTGTCACCATCGTTTCCAGCGACTTGCCATAGGCTGCGGCATGCGCACGGCCCAACGTCGCTTCCGCGTCAGAGCCTTCTTCCAGGACGTAGCCTTCAGCGAAGAAACCGTTGAACTCGACCCCTGGCGGATTGTTGGACAGAAACGCATTGTCGCGCGCTGCATTGCGCACGCAATCTTCGATCTCCCTGGCGGCATCACGCGGGTCCACGCCCGGGTAAATCGATATCCGGCAGTCGAAAGAACACCAGGCCGGCACCGAAGACGCCCAGTCGCCTCCCTCTATCTTGCCGATATTGAAATTGATCGGGTGATTGTAATCCTCAAAATACCGGTGCTTGCCCTGCCGACTGTTCCATTCTTCTTCCAGCTTGCGCAGGCCTTTCATGACTTCGAAGCTGGCCTCAATCGCGTTGGCGCCGGCGCTCGCCTCACGTACATGCACCGGCAGCCCGCGCACATGAACCCGAAACCAAATGACACCGACATTCGCCCGTACCAGCTTGTCATCCTCGGGTTCCGGGATGATGGCCGCATCAGCACGGTAGCCGCGCACCAGCGCCGCCAGAGCTCCGTTTCCTGTACATTCCTCTTCGGTAACCGACTGGACATGCACCGTCGCTGCAGGCTGCAGGCCCAGCGATTTCAGCGCGTCGAGTGCATATATGTTGGCTGCGATACCGGCCTTCATGTCGGCACCGCCGCGGCCATACAGCCAGTCACCGTCACGCCACGGCTCAAACGGCGGCCTGGTCCACATGTCCAGTGGCCCTGCCGGCACCACATCCACATGCCCGTTCAGGATCAGGGACCGACCGTTTTCGTCCCGCGGCCGGTGCGTCCCGACCACATTGATGGCATTGCTGTAGTCAACCTTCACCGGCGAGAAGCCCGGGTGATTTTCAATCTCGCTGACATCAATCGACCAGCGGTCCATGGCATAACCACGTTGTTTCAGCGCACTGAACAGAAAGTCCTGCGCCGTATGTTCCTGACCTCTGAGCGAGGGAAACCGGACAAGGTCTTCGATGAATGTGGTTTGGGCGTCAAAGCTCGCATCGACTGCGGCGAGAATGTCCTTCGTGAGTTGTTTGTCCACTGCCATGCCTGTTCCTGCCTGCGTTCATTCCAGACCCTGACGAAGTTGCCGCGCCCGGTCAATTGGCCGACAACAGGCTTTCCCCGGCGGATACCATGTTCGCTGCGATTTCGATTGTTGCCCTTGGGATAACGGGATGTGATAGAGGTCCAGTCTGATTATGGCTGTATCGCCAGGGCATAACGATCATCGCGAACTGTACGAGAACCCGGCATGGGCCAGCACATCCACATTCTCACATCGGCAAATGAAAGACTGCAGAAGATACATCTGATCAGCGCACTGTCTGCAATCTGGCAGGATGGTGGCAACACCCTGTCGTTCGGTGACAGGCCATCACCCGGGACTGACGTTGTCATCGCCCACACTGATTACTCACATATCACGGATACCTTTTTCGCCAATGTCGACGGCAACCTGCCGGTCATCAACGGAAACGCACGCAACATTCTGAAAACTGCGGTCAGCCAGGCCCTGATATCACTGGACACTGACTGGGACGGGCCGGTCATTGTCAAAACCAACGCCAATGCACACGCTGGCGAGGAATATGCATACCACCGGCTTGATGTGCCCCGGCTGCTGAAGATCATCGCCGCCAGGGCGCTACCCTGGCAATGGATCGGAGAATTGCCGTTACGCCGTTATCCGATCCTCGATCACGTTGACCAGGTACCCGGCTGGGTATGGCAGGATGACCGGCTGATCGTGGAACGCTTCATTCCCGAGCGCGACGGTGAGTTGTATGTGCTGAGGTTATGGATGTTCTTTGGCGATCAGGAATACTGCATGCGGGTCCTCAGCGACTTGCCGGTCGTCAAAAGCCGCCGGCTGGTGAAGGTCGACCTGGTTAAAGACGTGCCGGATGAAGTGCGCACGCTGCGCCGCAAGCTCGGACTTGATTTCGGGAAAATCGACTATGTCATGCACAATGGCCGGCCGGTGGTCTTTGATGTGAACAAGACACCGACCGTCTTCCTGAACAAGAAGGGGCAGCCTGGTCATTATGTACGCAAACTCGCCGACGGACTGGAAGACCTGATCAATTGAGTTTACCCGTGAAAACCCTGGACCGGCTTTACCCCGGCAACAGCTTCTTCTGCGGGCGGACCACACGGGAGGTGATGCGCTGGAATGTCGTGGACGTGGACGCCCTGCCGGAATACCGGCTTGACGCAAGCCCGGCCCAGCTTCTGGGGTTCGCCGGAGACATGCCGTTTTTCGCCCACGAAGCGGCTTGCACGCCGGACGCACTGGACTTCCTTGATCTGTGTGGATTACCGCGGCCAAAGTCACTTCATTCCTATCGCACTGTCCACGAAGCAGCCGCGAACGCTGCGGAACTCATGCTTCAGGGTGGCAGGATGGTTTATAATTTCGGGGTGTTGCCTGACCTGGAATCCGCCGACGGGCTTGTGACGCCGCTACATCGCTACCTGAAGTTAAATGCAAAGTCCCATTTGCCGGAACTCGTTGATGCCGGGCATCTGCCGCCTCGCGAGCTGCATCCGGTTCACGCACTGGGTAAACTGCGCTCGAAGCCGTGGACAGGGCCGGTGTTCCTCAAAGTTGCCGGTGCGGTTTCAAATGGCGGCGGAGCAGCGGTCAGGTTCTGCGCCGAACCTGCAGATCTTGACGTCGTAATTGCAGAGTTCGAGCAGCGGCTGAGGCCTGACGATACGATCA
Source organism: uncultured Anderseniella sp. (assembly GCA_947488295.1). Classification (GTDB taxonomy): domain Bacteria; phylum Pseudomonadota; class Alphaproteobacteria; order Rhizobiales; family Aestuariivirgaceae; genus Anderseniella. The sequence goes on along the minus strand of CANKYU010000005.1, from coordinate 39,926 downwards.
TCATTGAGAAAGACTGTGCTCCGTTGCGAAGCTGGTGTGCCGGCGTTGCGATCCTCGACGACGAGATCAACTGGCTCGGCGCGTCTGTCCAGTTGTTCCGCAAACCGGCTGTCCAGAAAGGCAATCTGCTATCACTCGAAAACCCGCCCGAAATTCTCCGGCAGCTGGCCCTGGACATCGCAGCAAGGGCCCGCCAGTCCGGATACAGGGGGATCGCAGGCTTTGACATTGGCGAAACGGCAGATGGCAACCCCATCGTGTTCGATCTCAATTTCCGGCCAAACAGTTCAACCGGGCTTCTGCTGGCAGGACCGGCAGCGCTGCGGGCAACAGGTCTGGCCACCGCGCAGAGTTTCTATTTCCGGCACAATGGCCCCCTGGCCGACATGTTGGAGATCGTTCACAAGGACGCAGCGGCAGGCCGGATTATTCCCGGCAGCATGTTCGATGCGCAAACCTATGGCCGCACCCTGGATGATCCCACAACCCGCTCTTGCCTGGACGGCTGGATACTTGCGGAAACCAGCGCCGAGGCAACAAGCTGGATCCGGAGCATCAGGACACGAATGTAAAATGTCCCGCAAAACCGGTTTCAGTTTTGCGGGACAGAGTTAGCGCAAATTCCGATCAGCTATAGGGGCTGATGCAGGTATGCCAGTAGCCATCATAGCCGAAATAGGCGTCGCGGCGCTCGTCGTATGACCGGTAACGGTCTTCACACCATTCCACGTGCAGGTCGTAATTGGAGCCTGCATACCGCGTACCGTAGGCAATGACCGGCGCGGCATAGAGCCACCACGGAGAAGCGTAGTAGAAGCCGTTATAGTAATGCCTGTGACTGTTACGGCGATTTCTGTAGCGCTTGCCGTGCCTGCGGCGTTCATAGCGCCGCGCCCGGCGGTCGGCACGCTTGGCGCGCCTGTCTGCCCTATTGGCCCGGCGTTCAGCTCGCCTTGCCCGACGCTCGGCGCGCTTGGTGCGACGATCGCCTCGGTTTGCGCGCCTTTCGGCACGGCGTTCCGCACGTCTTTCCGCACGTTTTCCTGACCGTCGTTCAGCGCGCCGTTCCGATCGCCTTTCAGCGCGTTTGGCACGCTTCTGGGCACGTCTTTCAGAACGTCTCTCGGCACGCCTGTCAGACCGTTTTGCACGCCTTTCGGCCCGATTGGCCCTTCGTTGAGCACGTTTGGCGCGTTTTTCCTCCGCGGAGGCTCCGCGATCCTCGATCTGAACAACAGATTTCTTAAATTCCCGCCCTGCATCAGCAGACGGAATTGCACTGAACACACCGGCCGACAGCGCCAACGCACCTGCCATTCCGGTCAAGAATTTGAATTTACTCATATGGCAAACCCCCGTTTGCTACTGCCACCGTACGAACGGCAGCCAACTACCTCTCTCTATATAAACAGATAGGTGAGCGAGATCAGGTTTCAATGCCGGAAGTTGAAAATACTGCGAAAAATCTGCAAGTTAGCTATCTGCCGTAGCGGCAGCACCATGATGGCGTGATACGGGTCGGCGTCGTATTCGAAAGGCAACAAATACCGATGCAAGACGCCTGAGCACGGTCTGTAGTGGCCCAAGCCCGGGTGTCTTCACTCAGGCTTCATTGTGCTCAAGCACGTGGGCTCGTTCCTCAAACGCCGTCATGATCTTGCGCACCGCAATGTCGAATACAGATCCCATGGCCATCTGCAACAGTCGCGACGACATCTGGTAGTCCAGGTGAAAGTCAATGTCACAACCGCCCCGCGCCTGCGTGAACAGCCAGCGATTGTCGATGTGCTTGACCGGGCCTTCATTGGAGGTGGCCCGGATGGTCAGCCGCTTTGTATCGACCACCACGTCAGACACAAAGGTCTCCTTCAGGCGCAGTTTGGGATACTCGATGTCGAGACTTGCCCGAAACGATCGCCGGCCATTGCCGAGGTCATTCTCATCCCAGACCCTTGCCCCGGTACATAATGGCAAAAACGCCGGATAGCTCGCCACATCAGCGACGATCGCAAGCAGGTGTTCCGGCGCGAAAGCGATCCTGCGGGTTGTATGAAAGACGGTCACGAAATCAAACGGTCAGACGGCGCGCCTGGCCACCTTGGCTTCCCGCGCAGCCCGCAGACGGGCAAAGTGATCACCGGCATGATGTGATGAGCGGGTCAGAGGGCTGGCAGACACCATCAGGAAGCCTTTGGCATAGGCCGACGTTTCAAGCGCCTTGAATTCATCCGGTGTCCAGAACCGGTCAATGGCTGCATGTTTTGCCGTCGGTTGCAGGTACTGGCCAATGGTCATGAAGTCGATGTCGGCTGCGCGCATGTCATCCATCACCTGCAGAATGTCCTCGCGTTTCTCGCCAAGGCCCACCATCACACCGGACTTGGTGAACATGCCGGGATCAAGCTCCTTCACTTTCTGCAACAGCCGCAGCGAGTGGAAGTACCGGGCACCTGGACGGATGCGGCCATAAAGATGCGGCACAGTTTCAAGATTGTGGTTGAACACATCGGGCCTGGCCTCGACCACAACTTCCAGCGCGCCGTCCTTGCGCAGGAAATCGGGCGTCAGGACTTCAATTGTCGTCTCCGGCGCCGCCTTGCGAATGGCCCTGATCACCTGGGCAAAATGTTCCGCGCCGCCATCGGCCAGATCATCACGGTCAACCGATGTGATTACGGAATGGGTCAGGCCCATCTTGGCGACCGCATCGGCAACCCGTTCCGGTTCTCCCTGATCCAGTGCATCCGGCATGCCTGTCGTCACATTGCAGAACGCGCATGCCCGGGTGCAGATTTCACCCATGATCATGAAGGTGGCGTGCTTTTTTTCCCAGCATTCGCCGATATTGGGACAACCGGCCTCTTCACATACGGTGACAAGGTTGTGGTCGCGCACCAATTGGCGGGTTTCGTGATATTTTGCCGACACCGGCGCCTTCACCCGCAACCAGTCGGGTTTGCGCCGTTGTACCGGGTTGTCAGGCTTGTGCGCCTTTTCAGGATGCCGCGCGCGCGGCGTCTGGGTTGTGTCGAGAACTGTAGCCACAGTCTGTTCGCTTTCTGGTATTGGAGCAGGATGGGGAAACCCACATCCTGCCCCGGATCATGTTACCGGGTTGTCGACAACCCGTGATTGGTCAGATCAACATGGGTTCAATTGAACCCATAAAGTTGCTCTAGCACTTTAAGAGCGATCAGTCTTATGGCTTTTGATTGAAGCAATCAAAAGCCATACTGATCTAGCGTGACTTGATCATCCGGTAGACGTAGATCAGCAGGCAGGCGCCGGCCACAGCGACCACCAGTTGCCCGATCAGGCCACCGAATGCCAGGCCAAGTGCGGCCAGCAGGAAATTGCCGACCAGTGCACCACCGATACCAAGCACGATATTCATTAAAAGCCCGGTGTCGAACTTCATTACTTTTTCTGCAATCCACCCGGCCAAAGCGCCGAGGATGATCGTCATTATCCAGCCAAAACCTACCATAATCCCCTCCTGATTGGGTTTGTACAAGCAAGCCGGTTAGACTCACTTGCCCCTGAGCATACGATAAACCGTAATTAGAAGAACAGCCCCGACAACAGACACCAGGACATTGCCCCAGAACCAGCCGTCAAACACTTCTCCCAGTTGCAGCCCCAGTGCGTTGGCAATCCAGCCGCCTACGAAGGCGCCCATGATGCCGATCACGATATTGGTCAAAAGCCCGTGGCTTGCGCCAGTCAGCTTTTCGGCAATCCACCCGGCCACTCCCCCGATCAGCAAGGTGCCGAAAACCCCAACACCGCCACCAAGATCCATCAATGCCATATCCATTTACGTAATTTCCTTAAACAAGCCCCGTCTCAGATCAGTGTGGCTTTTGATTACGTCAATCAAAAGCCATAAAACTGATCGCACTCATAGTGCTGGAGCAACACGGGTTAAGTTGAACCCGTGTTGCTCCAGAGTTACATATGGATCACGCGGCCATACGCATCAAGTACGCTTTCATGCATCATTTCTGAGAGTGTCGGGTGCGGGAACACCGTGTGCATCAGGTCTTCCTCGGTGGTTTCAAGCCCCATCGCGATAACAAAACCCTGTATCAGTTCAGTGACTTCCGCACCAACCATGTGCGCACCCAGCAATTGCCCGGTTTTCTTGTCAAATATGGTCTTGATCAGGCCCTGATCCTCGCCCAGCGCTATGGCCTTGCCATTGGCCATGAACGGGAACCGGCCGATCTTGACGTCAATGCCGTTTTCCTTCGCCGCGCGCTCCGTCAGCCCGACTGAGGCAACCTGCGGATGGCAATAGGTGCAGCCTGGTATCTGTTCCTTCTTCATGGGATGAACGTTCGGCTGGCCTGCAATCTTGTCCACGCAGATCACACCCTCGTGCTCGGCCTTGTGTGCCAGCATGGGCGGACCGGCCACGTCGCCGATCGCGTAAATGCCGGGCACATTGGTGTTGCCATAGCCGTCAATCACCACGCAGCCGCGGTCGGTCTTGACGCCAAGAGCCTCAAGACCAAGACCCTCGATGTTGCCGACCACTCCAACGGCAGAAATCACCCGGTCGACTTTCAGGTCGGATTTGGCGCCCTTGGCGTCTTCGATGGTGGCGGTTACGTCGTTTGCACCCTTTTTCAGGCTGGCGACCTTGGTGCCGGTCATGATTTTCAGGCCCTGCTTTTCAAGCTGCTTGCGGGCCAGTCCGGCAATCTCGGTGTCCTCCACCGGCATGATCTGGTCCATGATCTCGACCACGGTAACGTCAACGCCCATCGAATTGTAAAAACTGGCAAATTCAATACCAATGGCACCGGATCCCACCACCAGCAGTTTGCCCGGCATTTCCGGAGGCACCATGGCCTCGAAATAAGTCCACACAAGTTTGCCGTCCGGCTCCAGTCCGGGCAACGCGCGCGGACGGGCACCGGTTGCAATGATGATATGCCTGGCCTTGTAAGTACCTGGACCGGCTGCGCCCTTGGGGTCTGGATGGGCTGGCTGCATCGGTTCCTTGGCGGTCTTCTCCACGACCACCTCGCCGGGTTTGCTCACCCTGGCTTCGCCCCAGATCACCTGCACCTTGTTCTTTTTCAGCAGATGTCCGACGCCGCCATTGAGCCGTCCCGACACCCCTCGTGAACGTTTCACCACCGCAGCCGCGTCAAAGCCGACATTGTCCGCAGACAGCCCGTAATCTCCGGCATGGTTCATGTAGTGATAGATCTCGGCAGACCGCAACAGGGCCTTTGTCGGGATACAGCCCCAGTTGAGGCAGATGCCGCCCAGGTGTTCACGCTCGACAATCGCGACCTTCATGCCGAGCTGTGCAGCACGTATCGCGGTCACGTAGCCGCCGGGGCCGGCGCCGATGATGATTACGTCGAAACTTGTGTCAGTCATGTTTTCAGGTCCTTCACCATCAACAGCCACTCAGCAGAGCCTGTCCGATCCGTTTCAAACGCCACGCGCGGCCGCCGCGCCGTGACCCTGTAGCCCTTGGCCTCGTACAATCGCCGGGCGCCATGGTTTTCGCTTTCCATTATGATACTCATGCTCCGTGCGCCCGATGTCGCAGCGGTCTGATCCGCATGATCAAGTAATGCGCCGCCGACACCTTTGCCCCGCCATTCACCGTGCACAGCCAGCACATTGACATACCAGCTGCCCGGGGCCTCCGCCTCCAGCTCCATCAAAGGTCGAAACGTGGCAGGCACGTCATCGATGTCAGACAGATCGATCTCATCATCGAGACGGTACCCGACCAGCGCACCGGCCACAGCCCCGTCGCGTTCTGCAATCCAGGCATTGCGGTAGGAAAAACCACCCTCTTCCCGCATGGCCCGCTTGCGGCCAACCTCCAGCACTGACGCCTCATCGTCCAGCATGCCATCCCATACGCCCAGCGGAATGCCGTAACCGGCACAATCGATAAGGCAGACCAGCTCGGACGCATCCTGTTTCGTGGCAGGCCGGATCATAAACCACCTCCGGCGTTATCAGCACCCTCATCAAACATCACAACCCGCCATATCACTCACTCACATCTTTTGTCATTGTCATCCCCGTGAAAACGGGGATCCAATCCAGCTAGCCGTTTAACCCGTCATACAGATCATCCCACTCGGGATTTTCCTGTTCAATCAATTGTACTTTCCAGGCACGGTTCCACTTCTTGAGCTGCTTTTACCGGACAATGGCGTTTTCCATCGTCTCATGTACTTCAGCCCAGATCAGTCTGTGAACTCCATACTTCGATGTAAAACCTTCAACCTCGTTATTTCGGTGCTGGAACACTCGGGCCGCCAGGTTACCGGTCACGCCAACGTAAAGGGTCCCGTGTTTTCTGTTCGCCAGGATGTAAACCGCTGGCTGCATACTTCTCCTCTAACGGCATTGGATTCCCGCGTGCGCGGGAATGACGGGGGAACGAACCTCTTTATCGTCATCCCCTTGAAAACGGGGATCCAGTCCACATGACTGCCTGGTACAGCGTCTGAACATCACACCAGCATCGCCATGGGATTTTCGAGATAGTGGCGGAAGGCTGTCGCCAGCTGGCCGCCGAGTGCGCCGTCGATGACGCGATGATCAAATGCGAAGGTCGCATTCATTACCGTGGCAATGGCGACCGCACCGTCTTTTACCACCGGCTTCTGCACCCCTGCCCCGATGGACACGATGGATGCATGCGGCGGATTGATGATGGAGGTGAAATTGTCAACGCCGAACATGCCGAGATTGGACACCGCAGTGGTGCCGCCCTGATATTCTTCCGGTTTCAGTTTCCGGTCGCGGGCACGGCGCGCCATGTCCTTGACCTCGGCGGAAATCACCGACAAAGGCTTGATTTCAGCTTCACGCACGATCGGCGTAATCAGCCCGTCCGGTATGGCAACCGCAACGCCTACGTCGGAATGCTCATGCAGCAGCCTGGTGGTTGATGTCCACGACGCGTTGGCCATCGGCACATCGCGCAACGCCAGGGCCAGCGCCTTGATAATGAAGTCATTTACCGACAGCTTGTAGGCAGGTTTGTCATCCTTGTCTTTTGGGGCTGCCGCATTGAACTCTGCCCGCGATTTCAGCAGGGCATCAAGCGTGCAGTCCACCGAGATGAAATACGCCGGAATGCTTTGATGGCTTTCGGTCAGGCGCGACGCAATGGTTTTGCGCATGCCGTCATGGGCCAGTTCTTCAAACGACCCCTCGGCAAACAGTTTGCGCACCATGTCGTCCGACGGTCCGGAAGCCATGGCAGGCGCCGCAGCGGCTGCGGGCACAGCAGCCGCCGGTGCCTGCGTCGGCACACCGTCCTTTATCGCGGTCTCCACATCAAGCTTGATGATGCGGCCATGCGGGCCGGAGCCCGACAGTAACGCAATATCGATATTGTTCTGCTTTGCAATACGCCGTGCCAGCGGTGAAGCAAATATCCGCGCATCAGGTTCACGTGCCGGCGCTACGGCAGCTGCCGCCGGCGCAGCAGCGGGTTTTACGGCGACTTCCACCGGTGCAACCTCCGCCGCAGCCGGCGCAGGCGCGGCTGGTGCCGCGGCAGCAGCAGGTGCCGCACCGGCCTTGATGTCATCAGCGCTTTCACCGTCTTCCAGCAACACCGCAATGGTGGTGTTGACCGCCACTTCCTCGGTGCCTTCGGCGATCAGGATTTTCCCGACCTTGCCTTCATCCACGGCTTCGACTTCCATGGTCGCCTTGTCGGTCTCAATCTCTGCAATAATGTCACCGGACGTAACCGTGTCGCCTTCCTTGACCAGCCACTTGGCCAGCTTGCCGGTTTCCATTGTGGGTGACAGGGCGGGCATAAGGATTTCTGTTGGCATGACCTTTAAGCTCCCCTTACCGGTACAGGACGGATTTGGCCGCCTCGACAACTTCGTCCACATTGGGCAGCGCAAGTTTTTCAAGGTTGGCCGCATATGGCATTGGCACATCCTTGCCGTTGACCCGGGCAACGGGCGCATCGAGATAGTCGAACGCATGGGTCATGATCTGGGCAGCCACTTCAGAGCCCACCGAACAAACCGGCCAGGCTTCTTCAACGGTCACGCAACGGTTTGTCTTCTTGACACTTTCCACGACAGCCGGAATGTCCATCGGGCGCAATGAGCGAAGATCGACGATCTCGGCCTCGATACCTTCTGCTGCAAGCTTTTCAGCCGCGTCCGTGGCGTAGGCCATGCCCATGCCCCACGACACCATGGTGACGTCACTGCCGGCGCGCGCAATACGCGCCTTGCCGATAGGCACCACCCAGTCATCGACCTTGGGGACTTCGAACTTACGGCCATACAAAATCTCGTTTTCCAGGAAGATCACCGGATTAGGATCACGGATCGAGGCTTTCAGCAGGCCTTTAGCGTCGGCTGCCGAGTACGGCATGACCACTTTCAGGCCCGGCACATGGGCATACCAACTGGCATAATCCTGCGAGTGTTGCGCACCGACGCGTGCAGCAGCGCCATTGGCTCCGCGAAACACCATGTGTGCGCCCATCTGGCCGCCGGACATATACAGGGTCTTGGCTGCTGAATTGATGATGTGGTCAATCGCCTGCATGGCGAAGTTCCAGGTCATGAATTCCACAATCGGTTTCAGGCCACCGAATGCTGCGCCTACAGCAATACCCGTAAAGCCGTGTTCGGTGATCGGTGTATCGATGATGCGCTTGTCGCCAAACTCTTCCAGCAACCCTTGGGAGATCTTGTACGCGCCCTGATACTCCGCCACTTCCTCGCCCATCAGAAACACCGTCTCGTCGCGGCGCATTTCTTCCGCCATGGCGGAATTGAGCGCTTCGCGCACTGTCATCTCGACCATCTCGGTGCCTTCGGGTACTTCCGGATCGGGCGCAGCCACGGCACTCAACACTGCCGGGGCAGCCACCGCAGCCGGCTCACCGGCAGGTGCTGGCGTTACCGGTGCAGCTTCGGCAACCGGCGCCGCAGCCGGTGCAGCGCTGACGGCAGAGGCATCCTCACCGTCTGCCGCCAGCACGGCAATCACCGTATTTACCTTGACGCCTTCGGTGCCTTCAGCAATAGCGATGGAGGCGACAGTGCCTTCATCCACCGCCTCGACCTCCATGGTCGCCTTGTCGGTTTCAATCTCGGCAATGACATCTCCGGAGGTGACGCTGTCGCCCTCCTTCACCAGCCAGCGCGCAAGTTTTCCCTCTTCCATGGTCGGCGAAAGGGCAGGCATAAGAATTTCAGTTGGCATTGGTTTACCTTCCCTCAGGCGTCCACATAAATATCGGTCCACAACTCTGCCGGATCAGGCAGGGCATCCGCCTGGGCAAAGTCGGCAGCCTCGGTCACGATCTTGCGGATACGGGCATCGATCGATTTAAGATCGTCATCATCAATGCCGTGATCCTTGCTCAGGCGGCGTTTGACCTGCTCGATCGGGTCATGTTCCTCGCGCATTTTCTGGACTTCATCGCGCGAGCGGTATTTGGCCGGGTCGGACATGGAATGCCCGCGATAGCGATAAGTTTTCATTTCCAGAATGTATGGGCCCTTGCCGGACCGGCAGTGTTCGGTGGCCTTGTCTGCCGCTTCCTTCACCATGCGCACATCCATGCCGTCTACCTGCTCGCCGGGTATGCCGTAGACAGAACCGCGATTGAACAATTGCTCGGCCAGGGCTGCAGACCGTTTCACCGCCGTGCCCATGGCATAGCCGTTGTTCTCGATGACGAAGATCACCGGCAGCTTCCACAACGACGCCATGTTGAAGGTTTCATAGACCTGGCCCTGATTGGCTGCGCCCTCGCCGAAATACGCAACCGAGACCTTGCCGTTTTCCTTGTACTTGTTGGCAAATGCCAGGCCGGCACCAAGCGGCACCTGCGCCCCGACGATACCGTGGCCACCGTAAAATTCCTTTTCGCGCGAAAACATGTGCATCGACCCGCCCTTGCCGCGCGAGTATCCGCCCTGCCTGCCGGTCAGCTCCGCCATGACACCTTTCGGATCCATGCCGCAGGCCAGCATGTGGCCGTGATCACGGTAAGAGGTGATCATCTGGTCACCGTCGACCATCGCCATATCCATGCCGACAACAACCGCTTCTTGTCCGATATAGAGATGGCAGAACCCGCCAATATGCCCCATGCCGTACAACTGGCCGGCCTTTTCCTCAAACCGCCGGATGAGCAGCATGTTCTCATAGGCGTCCAGATCCTGATCCTTGCTGAATGTGGAATTGGACTTGGCGCTCGCTGATGCAGCTTTGCTCGATGCACCAGACGTTTTCTTGGCGGCTTTTGCCATGCAACCCCTCCCTGAGAGACAGTAAAAGACCCTCTTTGCGGGGTCGGTGGACCTCTGACATAACACAGCTGGTACCAGAAATGATATTGATCTGGATCAGTTAGCTTAATTTTGGTTATTTTGATTGAGGTAGCGCCGGGGGTGAGCTTAGTTTGGCAAGTTAACTACAATTGAGTTAACCTTCTCATAGCCCAGTTTTTCACGAACCAGCTGTGATGCCATGTCCGGATCTACGCTTTCAGGCCGCATGAGCTTGACGCGGGCTTCGATAGCATCGCGTTTTGCCCTGACTTTTGCAAGGTCGGCTTGACGGGCTTCGAGTTTCGCCACCTGCAGCGCCTGGTTTTGCAGGCTGCGCGGCCCCTTGGTGGCGTGCCAATGGAAGAAGGAGAGCATGGCGACACAGCCTGCGCAAACCAGCACATCAAATAGTTTGGGGCGTCTGAACATGGATCAAGCGTGACTTTCCGGCTGATGCGAATCCGTTCCTGGATGCACGAAGCTAGCAATGAAGCCATTAACGTTTTGCTAACTGCGTTGAGCGCACGCCTGCACGGGATGGCACTTCATCAAAGGCACGTGCAACCCGCCCCCGCCGCGAATGCCCGGCCCGTCAGCGCAGGCCAGGCACTCTGCAAACTCAGACCGCTCCGGTATATTCACCACGTGCGGGATAGTCATTCTTGATGGCGAAATCCAGCGCCCCGACAAGCTCTGCAAAATGCGGGCGGACAAAAGGCATTGTCTGTGTAGACCCGTAGTAGAGGGTCTGTTCAGGCGTCACCATGAACAGGCCAGGTTCGGAAAACAGGGCCGGTTCTTCAATACCGATCGAGGTCGTGCCCCGGGAGGTAGAGATGTAAAGCCCCCACTCGCGAGCTTTTTCCAGTCCCAGGTCGTAACCAAACCGCAATTGCTGCGCCTCGATTTTGTCTGCCATGGCACGCGCCCTGTCTTCGCCATCGGAACTGATGGCAATGGCCGAGACGCCGCGAGCGGCAAATTCAGGCACCTGCTTTTCAAACTCCTTCAGGTAGTTGCCGCAGATCGGGCAATGCAAACCGCGATAGAAACAGATAACGGTGCCGCGTTCCGACTGGTCCGCCGCAAGGTCAAACTCACCGTGGTCCAGGGTCTTGACGGTCAAATCGGGCGTTTTCTGACGAGGGACAAGCATGTTGGTTTCCTTTCCTGAATGATTGCTTGCCTGTGGTCATACCCGCCTTTATGATTAGGTAAATACGAAAAACCTGATCAAAAACACGATACATTCCATCATGCCCCGATATGATCGCTTGTCGGCTCTGCTGACCCGGTTTGAACTGCACGTAACACCCGGAGACCACGCCAGCTCCAATCTGGCGATACTGGCCGGCGCAAACGATGGTACTCCCGATCGAATTGTATTTTCGCCTGAGCGATCCATCGCAGGCAATATCATCGGCCATGCCGAGGTTTTGTTCAGCGCACAGGTCGCCTGGGGCGGATCCTTCAATCCGCTTCTGTCAACACTTCCATCTCTCATAGAAATCGAGATCAGTGAAGACTCAGAACTCATCCATATCACCCGCCTGCTGCAGATAGAGGGCAACAAGCCGCGCTGTGGTTCGGGAACAATTCTAGACCGGCTGGGTGAAGTGTTGATGGTACGATTGCTTCGCAGCCAACTGGAAGCGGGAACCACCCGGACAGGGCTGATTGGCGGTCTGTCTGATCCACGACTTTCCCGCGCCATTGTCGCCATGCACGAGGCACCGGGCCGGCAATGGCGAAACGAGGATCTGGCAGACATAGCCGGTCTGTCACTCAGCCGCTTTTCCGAATTGTTTGCAGAACGGGTCGGCGAAACGCCGATAGCATATCTGCGGCGCTGGCGCATGGTGCTCGCCTATCAGGACGCAGAACGCGGTGACCGCATTCAGGCAATCGCACGCCGTTATGGTTATCGTTCCGGCGAGGCATTGAGCCGGGCATTTCGCCGCGAGTTCGACACCAGCGCCGTGAGCCTGCGGCGCAGTATGCAAAGCTGATACGGCACAACAGATTTTCATTCAATGCTGTCTGCCGGCCCGCAAATCTCAATATCAATTCAACTGGTAACAATGTCCTTACCGGTTTGGAAACTGTGCCGACAACCAGCGGCGTATCGCAAAGCCGGAAAAACAGTTTCTTAAGCACCTTCCATCAGCATGCGTACTGAATTGAAAACTGGAGGGCCTGTCATGTTCAAATCCGTTTCCACCACGATTGCCTTGTTGTTCGTCGGCCTGGCGCTGGCCGCTTGCAAGGCAGAACTGGGCGCTGTCTATGACATGACACCCCAGCAGGTATATGCGAAACTGCTCGACAAGCGCCTGGTGAAACCGGTTGAGATCAAGCACTCAAGTGAGCCGGGCACCTATCACCGCGTCGACTCCCTGCGCGACACGTACGTGACATTTGCCTTCAAAATCGAGAATGAAGAACTTTGGCGCTATATTGTTGGAATTATACCGGTCAGTGAGAACCGGACACGCGTCTCCGTTGAGCTGTTGCCCGGAAAAAACCTTGCCTCAATGCCGGAAAGAGCAGTGAAAATAATATATGGCAAAGAGGCTGAACGCGTTTTTTCCACAATTGAGGATCGCCCGTACAATCCTCGCAAGGCAGGGAGGAACATGCTGGCCTATATCGCCTTGAATCCCGGCGAAACCAACTCACAACTCAATAAGGCAAAAGCCAGGGCCATCGCCAGAGCCCGGGAAGCCGGGATCAAGTTCGAGTAACGGCAGAAGCGGTGTTTTTCACTGCATCAGTGATCACACGATTACCTGGACCCCTGCTTCAAGTGCCGGTCCAAAAACAACAGAACCCGCTTGCCGTACTCAGTCTCATCGAACCGGTGAAAGTCCTGGTGACGAGCATTGGGCACCACCCACAACGCTTTCGGTTCTACCGCGCGGGAAAACAATGCCTGTGAGTCAGCCAATGTTGTCCTGTCGTCTTTCTCCCCGGCAATGACGAGTACCGGGGCCTTCAGGTCACCAATCCGGTCAACCGCCGACAGGTCATCCGCATGAAACCCCAATTGCAGTGACGTCTGCCACAGCAGTAACGGTGCCAGAGCAGCTCCGGCAGGGCCCAACCTGATCCGCAAGCGGTTTTCGGTTGCATCCCTCAGACTCGAATACACCGCCTCCAGCACATAGGCGTCCGCACGCTGGCGGTTCGCAGCGAAGATCGCTGACGCTCCCCCCAGAGATGTACCGATTATTGCAAGCTTCTTGCCCGGCCACAGGTTGCGTGCATATCTTGTCGCCGCGCTTACGCTGTCAGCTTCACGGTAGCCGAAGGTCAGTCGATCACCGGCACTTTCACCGTGCGCCTGCAGGTCTATCATCAGCACCGAATAACCGCTTTCAAACAACAGGCGCGCCCGGCCCAGCATTGACCGCCGATTGGACCGGATACCATGGACAAGCAGTACCGCTGGTTTTTGCTCCGTGCCGGTAATCGTCCAGCCGCTGATCACACGAGCATCACTGTCGCTGAACTCAACGGCTCTGATCGGCAGATCATCCGGTGCAGGTCCAACAGGTTCATTGGCAGGCGCTGTTGCCACCCTCCCCGCAGCCAGCAGGACCAGCACAATCGCGGGCAGCAGGATGAGTGCGGCGGTGATTGTCTTTCTCATGTGTCGACCAACCGAACAGACCCGGCCGAGATAGTCTCTATTTCAATATCCCACGACCTGCATAGATGGCTTGTGACCCAAGCTCCTCTTCAATGCGGATGAGCTGGTTGTATTTGGCCAGCCGGTCGGACCGCGCCAGTGAACCGGTCTTGATCTGCCCGCAATTCGTCGCCACCGCCAGATCCGCAATGGTCACGTCTTCGGTCTCGCCGGAGCGGTGCGACATCACAGCGGTGTAGCCGGCCCGGTGCGCCATATCCACAGCAGCCAGTGTTTCCGTCAGAGACCCGATCTGGTTGACCTTGACGAGGATGGAGTTGGCCACGCCCTTGTCGATGCCCTTCTTGAGGCGTTCCGGGTTGGTGACGAACAGGTCATCACCGACCAGCTGGCACTTGCTGCCAGCCAGGTCCGTCAGTTCCTTCCAGCCCTTCCAGTCGTCTTCATGCATGCCGTCTTCGATGGAAATGATCGGATAATCGTCGACCAGCTTGGCCAGGTACTGCGCCTGCTCCGGCGACGAGCGTTTCACGCCTTCACCTTCATAATCATACTTCCTGGCCTTGTAGAATTCCGACGCGGCACAATCGAGCGCCAGGTACATGTCCTTGCCGGCCTTGAATCCGGCTTTTCCGCAAGCTTCCATGATGAAATCAAGCGACGCCTCGGCAGACGGCAGGTCGGGTGCAAAGCCACCCTCATCGCCTACATTGGTGTTGTGACCGGCTTTCTTCAGTTCGCCCTTCAGCGTGTGGAAGACTTCCGCTCCCATGCGCACGGCTTCGGCAATGGAAGATGCGCCAACCGGCATGACCATGAACTCCTGAAAATCGATCGGATTGTCGGCATGTGCGCCGCCATTGATGATGTTCATCATCGGCACCGGCAAGACCCGGGCAGACGTGCCGCCCACATAGCGGTACAGGGGCTGGCCGCAGGCCTGCGCCGCCGCCTTGGCCACGGCCAGCGACACACCGAGAATGGCATTGGCGCCCAGTTTGGCTTTATTGGGTGTGCCGTCCAGGTCAATCATCACGTCATCGATCAGCGTCTGATCCTCGGCGTCATGACCGAGTATGGCATCGTAAATCTTGCCGTTGACAGCAGCGACCGCCTTGGTCACGCCCTTGCCCAGATAACGCTTCTTGCCGCCGTCGCGCAGTTCCACCGCCTCATGAGCTCCGGTCGATGCGCCTGAAGGAACCGCAGCCCGCCCGAACGAACCGTCTGCGAGGGCCACGTCCACCTCCACGGTCGGGTTGCCCCGGCTGTCGAGAATTTCGCGCGCGTGTACGTGGACGATTTCAGTCATGGAATGCCAAAGCCCCTCAGATCGGTTGGAAAAATGTTGAAGGCGCATATAAAGCAACGCCCGCCCCGGAGTCTATCCGGCACGGGCGAAATGTTGATTTTACTGGTCGAACAGCTTTCTTCGCTTCGCTCAGGCCGTTCTCCGTGTCTGAACGGCCGTAGTGGTGAACTCCTCCGAAGCACGGAACGTGCTGAGGCAAGGCCGACCGGCCGTCGCACGAAGTGCGCCCCCGCGGAGCGGTTGGCGTCAGCCAACTCGCGTGAGCGCTAAGCTAAGCCCCGAGCTGGTTGTCGAATTCGCTGGTAAGCGCTTTCAGCGGCCAGGGATCGGCTTCTTCGGCAAGGTCCTTCAGCGGCAGCGCCATGACACCGGACACACCGGCTGAATAATCAGCTTCACCCAGTGCCAGTTCCACCAGGTTTTCTGCAGCGAGGCTGTAATCTTCGGCACGCTCATCGTCCCAGTCTTCCAGACCAATGGCAATCTCGGCTTTGCCCTCGTGCACTTCCAGCACGAACACGGCTTCACGGATGTCGATTTCGCCGCCGCCCGGCAGGGACAGGTGATCACTCAGTTCTTCACGGTCGCGCAATGCCTTGAACACCCAGTCCTTGTATTCGGGAGCCAGGGCTACAAGGTCACGTGCCGCCAGCAGGGCTCCACGATCACCTTCTGCGGTAATCAGCAGCACCGGCGAACCGTCTTCGGCGACATCGATTTCGGCAAACAACCGGTCATCAACATCATGGATTTCCAGCGCCAGCTCATCCAGAACCGGCTCCAGTTCATCCATGGTCATATCATCAAGCTTGACAGCCAGTTCGGCCAACACGGCCTGATTGTCTTCAAACCAGGCCCAGAAATCAGCCGCTTCCGGCTCTTGCTTCACCGCCAACATACAGGTGTCTCCACACATTACGCTACACTCACATGCGCATTCCCAGACAGGCTGGACAGCTTGTCTTTAATCCGGAAATGCGACCGCAATAGTGTCGGACGATGCCGCAACAAGGTTAACGCCCGGTTGCGGTGTTGTGAAAAATTTGCATGAGTCGGGATCAGACCGATACAGGATGTTGCCCGAAATGATCTCCAAGGACACCTTGACGTACGAAGCCGTGCCGCTGCCTGAACGTGAGCAGTTGAGCGATACCGACAGTCTTGCAGCGGCCTGCTCGTTTCTGGAAACCATGAAGGCAAGACACACAACACGCGAGTTTGCAGACACACCGGTACCGCGTGACGTTATCGAAGCCTGCATTGCAGCAGCGGGTCGCGCCCCGTCGGGCGCCAATCACCAGCCGTGGCATTTCGTGGCCGTCGCAAATCCGGACATCAAGCAACAGATCCGGCTGGCGGCAGAACAAGAAGAGCGCAATTTCTACGGTGGATCCGCCGGTGATGAATGGATCAGGGCGCTGGAGCCAATCGGTACGGGGCCGGACAAGCCACATCTTGAGATCGCCCCCTGGCTGATAATAGTATTTGCCCAGCGCTGGGGCGAGTTCGACAATGGTGCGCGTTACAAGAACTACTACGTGCCGGAAAGTGTCGGTCTGGCCACCGGTTTACTAATCACCGCACTGCACATGGCAGGGCTTTCGTCACTCATCCACACGCCCAACCCGATGAAATTCCTGAACCCCCTGCTCAACCGGCCGGCATTGGAAAAACCGGTGATGATCATCGCAACCGGACATGCCGCTGCGAACGCCAGCATCCCGAAAGCAGCTACCATCAAGAAGCCGATGGACGAAATACTGTCTGTGCTGGATTAGATCATCAGTTTTGCAAGACTGGTTTTCTGCGTCCCGGCCTCATCAAAGTTCGCCGGCTCCAGCCACGCTTCATAGGCGCGTTCCAGCGCAGGCCATTCGCTGTCGAGTATCGAGTACCAGTTGGTATCCCGGTTGCGCCCCTTGTACATGGTGGCCTGGCGGAACTGACCCTCATAGGTAAAGCCGAGCCGTCCTGCCGCCGCGCACGAGCCGGCATTGAGTGCATCGCATTTCCACTCATACCTGCGGTAGCCCAGTTCGGCGAACACCCGTCGCATCATCAGATACATGGTTTCGGTCGCACCACGGGTTTTCTGCAAGGCCGGTGCATAATTGATATGGCCAACCTCGATCACACCGACGGCAGGCTCGATGCGCAAGTAGCTGGCAACCCCGACCGCCCTGCCCGTATCGCCATCAATGATGGCATGAAACAGCGGATCATCACCCAGGCAGGTCTGCTCTATCCAGTTCCGGCACTCCTCGACGCTCGCAAACGGCCCGTACGGCAGGTATGTCCAGATGCGGTTTTCGGTATCGGCAGCAAACGCCTCGAACAGATCCTGTGCATGGGCATCCGCATTGATTGGCTCCAGCCGCACATAACGCCCCTGCATGGGCTCGCGCGGCGGCCTGGAACAGGGACTCCAGTCTGCCACTTCAAACCCGATTGGTTGCCCAAGCTCATTCGTCCGATCATTCATCAATTTCATTCCGATTCTGCTATTGCAGTGCCGGCCGCCCAGCCTGACGACCATGCCCACTGGAAGTTGTATCCGCCCAGCCAGCCGGTCACGTCGACCACCTCGCCAATAAAGTACAGACCCGGCACGTCGCTGGCCTGCATGCTGCGCGAATTCAGCCCGCCGGCATCTACGCCGCCGAGTGTCACTTCAGCGGTTCGATAGCCTTCCGTACCGACCGGATAAATCTGCCACTGTCCGATGGCTGCTGATATAGCCACTAGAGCCTTGTCGGACAGGTCCGCAAGATTGCCGTTGATTCCGGCCTGATCGATGACGTAGCCGGCCAGCCGGTTGGGCAGAAACTCACCAAGTACTGTTGCAATGGCCTTCCGGCCATGGCTTTTGCGCATCGCTTTCAGTTCATCAAACACGTCGCGCCCCGGCAACAGGTCCACCGTTACAGGATTGGTTTCGCGCCAGTAGGACGATATCTGAAGGATCGCGGGGCCGGACAAACCGCGATGGGTAAACAGCAATGCTTCGGCAAACCTTGCCTTGCCACAACTGACCACGGCATCTGCAGACACACCGGCCAAGGGCTTGAAGGCCGCCAGCATGGCTTCGGAAAAGGTCAGCGGCACCAGTGCGGCACGCGTGTCAGTGACCGCAAGCCCGAACTGCTCGGCAATCCGGTAGCCATACCCGGTGGCGCCCATTTTCGGGATTGATTTACCGCCGCACGCAACCACGAAATTGCGGCATGTAACCTGTGTTGAAATCCCGCGGGCTGAGAGCTCGACTTCAAAACCGGTATCAGTCTTGCGGACAGCACTGACGCTGGTCTCCAGTTGCAGGTCGACGCCTGCTTTCGCCATTTCCGCCAGCAGCATGCCGATGATCTCGGTCGCCGAACCGTCACAGAACAGTTGGCCGAGGGTTTTCTCGTGAAAGGCAATGCCATGCTGTTGCACCAGCGTGATAAAATCATGCGGCGTGTAACGTTTCAGCGCCGATTTGGCGAAATGGGGATTGCCTGAAATGAAGTTCTGCGGCGTGGTGTTCACATTGGTGAAATTACAGCGCCCGCCGCCGCTTATGCGGATTTTCTCACCCGGTTTTCGGGCATGGTCGATGATCACTACCCGGCCACCGCGACCTGCGGCGTGGATCGCGCACATCATTCCCGCCGCACCGGCCCCCAGGATCAGCGTGTCTATCGATGTCTCAGACATCTGGTTGATTGTCAGGCAGGCAGGTGATCAAAGGATCATGCATGTACACGATCCATGTGCCAGCAGTCTGCCGTTCGCGTCCTCCAGCCGGGCATCCGAGGTGGCTACTCGGCGGCCAAGATGGATGACGGCGCCGCGTGCCGTCACCGGACCGGTCTGATCGGTCAGCGCTCGCACCATGTTGATCTTCAGTTCCACCGTGGTATAGCCCCTGCCTGCTTCAAGACGTGAGTGAATTGCACAGCCTAAGGCACTGTCAAGAATCGAGGAAATCCATCCGCCGTGCACCGTGCCGGCGGGGTTATAGTGTTTTGCACCGGGATTGCCCTCAAACACCGCAAACCCGTCACCTACATCTACCAGCCGGAAATCCATCAGGCTGCCGAGCGGCGCACGCCCGCCTGCATCACGCAGGCGTTCGAGATTCTGCATTCCTGTGAGCTTGGGATCCAGCATCGCGCTCAGAAAACCTCTGAGAACGCCATCACCGCGCCTGAAGCAACGTCAGGACCGATAGCATGGCCCGACGGCGTCTCGCGCCAGGCAACATGCGCTGCGTCCAGCTGGTTCAGGGCCACTTCCCGGTTTTCCACTTCAATCCGGTATCCTGCCAGCACCGGCCCGTTGGCAAGCGACGGTGCCGCAAACCCGTAAGCTGTTTCAAACGCCGCTGGAGAATACATCGTCAGTTCGCCGCGCGGTGTCCTGATCCTGACCATGTTGTCGGCTGACACAATCGTCTCACCCTGGCTCAACGCTTCCAGGAAACCTGCATAATGAAGCGGTTGGCTGGCGACCATCGCAACCTCTCCGATGGCAACTGCCGTATTCGCGTGGCGTTGATACTCTGGTTTCCAGAAGTACTGCGGCGCGTGCTGCTGGCAGTAGAAAAACGCCGCCCTGGGCATGTCTGGATGGGTCGCAAAGGCCAGTGAGAACCCTACCGTGACCTCTTCACCGTCCGGCTGTTTTGCAAGTCTTGAAAAATCAAACGTCTTGTAGGTGTCCAGGCCTGCGCGGACAAACCGGTCCTGTTCGGCAGCGGCGTCTGCGGTTTCAAACACCAGCATTGAAACGCCTTCGTCACCGTCCTTCATATAGTCCGCATTATGAGGGGCAAATCCGAATTCTCCGTCGGCCATTTTCGGCACCAGATGCGGATTTGGCACATGCAGGAATTCCAGGAAAAACCCGTCCAGCTGCACCAGCGAATTACCGGTACCGAAAGCATGTTCGGCCGGTGGTGTCAGGGTAAAGCCGATCTGGGCCATTGTGGTGCGCAGGCCTTCGAAATTGCCTGTGCAGTGAACCACGTGATCAAGACCAGCCATGCCTACCCTTTCGGTTTCGCTTTGCGCGCAGGTCTTGCCTTTACCTGTACTGCTTCAGCTACAGTTTCATGCAGGCCGCGTACATTGATGTCACGCTGCGGGAACGGAATCTCGATACCTGCTTCCTTGAGCGCCTTGTGGATGGCAAACCGCAGTTCGCTGCCGACAAAGGCGACCCAGTTCACGTCATTGATAAACACCCGCAGCTCAAAGTCCAGCGAACTGGCGCCAAAATCCTTGAACAGGACCGATGGCTGCGGATACGCCATGGCGCGCGGATGTTCTTCCGCACACTTGACCAATATGTCGTGTACCTGTTGCGGGTCGGCATCATAGCTTACCCCGATAGCCACCTTGCAGCGGCCCATAAGGTCGCCATGGGTCCAGTTCTGCACCGCATCCGAAATCAGGCTGGAATTCGGCACGATGATCGAACACCGATCGAAGGTTTCAATCTCTGTGGCACGCACATTGATTTTCGTCACCGTCCCCTCACCCGCGGTCACCGACACCCAGTCGCCGACCTTGATTGGCCGCTCCGCCAGCAGGATAAGGCCGGATACAAAGTTGTTGACGATCGACTGCAGGCCAAAACCGATACCAACGGACAATGCACCGGCCACGATGGCAATATTGCCGAAGTTGACGCCGGCGGCTGCGAATGCGACCAGAAGCGCCAGGATGGTGGCAGTGTAACTGGCGCCGGTACGGATCGAATTGCGCACCCCTGCATCCATTTCTGTAGCAGACAGAATGCGCCGGTCCAGCCATCCAGTAACAAACCGGGTCAACACCAGACCGATGACAAACACAGCGATTGCCAGAAAAATGGACGACAGCGAAATGGTGATGTCGCCGATATTGAAGCCGAAAAACGCAGTGGAAAACCACCCACGCACGTCCACCCATGACAGCGCCGTCAGGCTCAGCAGCAGCGGCAGGCCGAGCAGCAGAAGGGTGAAATCCACGATCGCGTTGAGTGCTATGCCCGACCGCTTGATACCCTGCTCCGACATGGAAAAAGCATTTTTCAACGTATCGGATATGCGGCTGCCTTCAGAGATACTCTGCGCCACGAAGGCATCCGCCAGGCGTCGTATGCAGTACAGGAAGCTGACCACAACGCCAATTACGACAATATTGGCTGCAATATAGGTGGCCAGCGTAATATAGCCGGCTATGAGCGCCAGTCCTGTTGCAATCACCAGCAGCCAGATCGGCTGCACCAGGTAGCTTGCCCAGGAAAAATACACCGTACTGAACTGCTGCGCTTCCTCGCTGCGCCGGTCACGCTGCGCAATCAGGATCAGCCTGACAAGAATGATCATCAGCACCGGCAACACGATCGCCTGGCGCAGGGCAGTCAATTCATCTGACAGGTTGATAACCACAAACAGTTCGTTGAACAGGTAGCTGGCCGCCATGATGACGAATGCGATGGTCAGCAGGTTGAGCCACTTCTGCGCTGCCTGGGTCGACAGGTTGGCTATTCGCCAATCGGGTTGTGTCGGAGACAGAATGGATCGCGCCAGACCGCGGGTGAACGCAAACATCACCATCATCAGGGCGAACGCTTCGTAGAACTGCTCTATTCGCGATGATTCGGCGCCAAGCCCAAACAACAAAACGCCGAATATGGTTGTCGCGACAGCGGCAACCAGCGCATAGCCTATGGGCACCGCGACCACCCGAACCAGTTTCCCGAGTTCTCCATTGGGAGCCTTACCGGCTCGCACCCGATGCGCCAGTACGCGGCAAGCCTGATAGCCGCCGGCGGCCAGCGCGATGAAGGCTGCCAGCAGGAACCATACTACCCATGCGCCATTATTGTCCGCGATCAGCTTGTAGTAGCCCGACGCCAGCCGTTCCGAACGCACCCAGATGTCGGAAACCCTTGCAATACCGTCTGACCACAAACTTGGGGCAAGGATTGACTTTTCGTGCCTGAACAACCGGTCAAAATAGCGTGTCCGTTCAATCTGTCCGGCCTGGCTCGCAAGCTGGTCAGCCGCACCTGCTGCCAGCGCCAGCTGGGTACGCGCGCCAAGCAACACGCCTCGAACCCGTTCAAGCTCGGCGCGCTGGCTGGCAACGGTTTCTGGTTCTGTCTCGCCATCCTTTGGAGCCGGCCCCAGCCTGCTGACCTGCGCGTCCATCTGTGCCAGCGGCGACGCCAGTTCCAGATCGACCAGCTTGGCGCGCTCCCGGACAATTTCCAGCTGCTCACGTGTCTTTGCCAGTTCACCTGCCGGCAATGACGGGTCTGCCAGCTTGACCTTCAGATCCTGCAGGGTCTTGGAGATATCGGCGGCCACCCGCCTGGCCTTGCCGGCGGCTTCCTTGATGCCGGCGGGCAAGGCAGCCGCAGCCACAACCGGTTCAGCTTTGGGTGTCGCAGCTGTTCCGGTATCAGCAGGCTGCTCCGTAGCGATTTCGCCAGTCTGGTCGCCAGTTTGAGCCGATGCCAGCACAGAACCCGCCAGCAGCAATGCCAGCACAAGCCAGACATGAATGAATGACCGAACAAAATTCATCGACTGATGATACCTATACTAGACGGCTTTGCTCAACCGCGGCTTCAATGAACGACGCAAACAGCGGATGCGGCTCAAACGGCCGTGATTTCAGTTCCGGGTGATATTGCACACCGACAAACCACGCATGGCCGGGAATTTCAACAATTTCCGGCAACAGCCCGTCCGGTGATGTGCCGGAGAAGACAAGCCCGGCTTCTTCCAGCCTGTCGCGATAACGGGTATTGACCTCGTAACGGTGCCGGTGGCGTTCGGAAATTTCCTCGGCGCCGTAAATGCCGGCAACACGGGACCCTTCTTCAAGTTTTGCTGCATAGGCGCCCAGCCGCATGGTGCCGCCCAGGTCGCCCTCGTTGGCGCGCTGTTCCAGTTCATTGCCGCGCATCCATTCGGTCATCAGTCCGACAACCGGCTCTTTTGCCTCGCCGAACTCCGTTGAAGACGCAGCCGTTATACCGGCCAGTGACCGTGCCGTTTCAATGCAGGCCATCTGCATGCCGAGGCAAATGCCGAAATACGGCACATTACGTTCACGCGCGAAGGTCACCGCGGCAATCTTGCCTTCGACGCCGCGCTCGCCAAATCCGCCGGGAACCAGAATTCCATGCACGTGTTCCAGCAGCGGAGCCGGATCTTCGGCCTCAAAGACCTCCGATTCAATCCACTCGATATTGACCTTCACCTTGTTGGCAATGCCGCCGTGCACCAGCGCCTCGTTAAGCGACTTGTAGGCATCCAGCAGGCCGGTGTACTTGCCCACCACGGCAATCGTCACCTCGCCTTCAGGCTCCTTGATACGACTGACAATATCGTTCCACATATCAAGCTTGGGCGCCGGAGCGCCTTCAATACCGAAAGCCGCCAGTATCTCGTCGTCCAGACCCTCATCATGATAGGCAAGCGGCACTTCATAGATGGTCTTTACGTCCAGCGCCTGAATGACTGCGCCGGGACGCACATTACAGAACAGCGCAATCTTGCGACGCTCATTTTCAGGGATTTCCCTGTCGGCCCGACACATCAGCACATCGGGCTGGATACCGATCGAGCGCAGTTCCTTGACCGAATGCTGTGTCGGCTTGGTCTTCAGTTCTCCGGCCGCCGGTATCCACGGCAGCAGTGTCAGGTGCAGATAGATGCACTGGCCGCGCGGTGCTTCCTGTCCGAACTGGCGGATTGCTTCAAAAAACGGCAAGCCTTCAATGTCGCCTACCGTGCCACCTACTTCACACAACACGAAATCATAATCCTCATTGCCGTCGGCAATGAACGTCTTGATCGCGTCTGTCACGTGCGGAATGACCTGCACGGTGGCTCCGAGATAGTCGCCGCGGCGTTCCTTGGCGATAATGTCCTGGTAGATACGACCTGTTGTGATGTTGTCTGCCTGGGTGGCCGCTCTGCCGGTAAACCGTTCGTAATGCCCAAGATCGAGGTCGGTTTCAGCCCCGTCATCGGTAACAAACACTTCGCCGTGCTGATATGGGCTCATGGTGCCCGGATCAACATTGAGATAGGGGTCGAGTTTCCGCAGGCGAACCGAATATCCGCGCGCCTGCAGCAATGCTCCCAGAGCTGCTGATGCCAGGCCTTTGCCAAGTGAGGAAACCACGCCGCCGGTGATGAAAATATATCGCGCCATGGGAATTAACGTTTAGCTGGAGTCGTGCAGTGTGGGAAGGGTTAAATCATGCGCCGGGAGAGTTATCTACAGGACCTCAATCCAATGCCAATCAGGATCAGGGCAGCAGCCATGCGTCCATTGCAACTGAAATTTTCCTCCGCAGAGTGACTTTCAAGTGTACACTCCGCGTGAGCTGTTCATGCACTATGAGAGGTGGTGCGAGTGCCCGAACCGGAACCAGACTTTGAAACAGACCTGCGATGCGCGCAATGCCCGGTGCGCCATCATGCCATATGCGATGCGCTGGGCGCATCGGACATCGGCGAGTTGTCCGACATAATGACCCATCGGAACCTGTCGGCGGGAGATGTCATTCTGCATCAGGGCGAAAGCAGCCAGTTATTCGCGGTCATCATGTCCGGCGTCGTCAAGCTGACCCAGATTTTGCCGGACGGCCGGGAGCAGATTGTGGGACTGCTGTCGGCGGCCGACAGCCTCGGCAATCCGGTATCCTCCATAAGCAACGAAAACGCGGAATGTGTAACTGACGTGAAATTGTGTTGCTTCCGGCGTGCTCAGTTCGGCGCCGTCCTCAGAGCCAATCCGGAGCTCGAACACCGGTTGCTGGTACAGACCGTCAACGACCTGAAACAGGCAAGACAGTGGATGACTGTTCTCGGCAAACTCGGCGCACAGGAAAAAATGGCGCGTTTTATCCTCTGGCTGTGGAAGGAGAACCGAAATACCTGCCCACACAGAAGCCAAAGCGATGCTGGATCCGTCATTTACTTCCCGCTGAAACGGGAAGAGATTGCCGGTCTGCTCGGGATGACAATTGAAACCGTCAGCAGGAATATCAGCAAACTCAAGTCCGAGGGCATAATCGATTTGCTCGATGCCAAGTCGATAGAACTCCGCAATGTCCCCCGATTGCAGCAGATCGCCCAGAGCTACGAAGACGAGAACGACAAGGACAGTTGTTAAAGACCGGCCGGCCTATTCCGCCAGCCGCAGGTGGCGGTCCCGCAAGCTGCGGTTTCTGGTCAGTCCGGCTCTGAGAGCCGCGCTATCAACACTTTCGACACCGTATCTTCGTCCATGGAAAAAGATTGCGTCTTCCCAGCGCAGGTGCTGACGGATGTAGTCAAAGCTGCCTCTCAGAAGGTATCCGGTCGCATCGACGCTACCACTTTCGCTGCCTGCGCATATGTCACCAATCGGCTCGGCAAGTTCCAGCGCATAAGACCCGATGGCCACATGCTCTGATCGCGCCAGCTGTACACATCGGGCAAGCAGTGCATCCTCGGGATCACTTTGCTGAAGCAGTGCAAAAAACACGTCCTCATCCTGTTGATGTTGCAAAAGGTCCAGCCGCAGCCGGGACAGAACAGAGGTGCACAGTTGAATGTCAATGGATCCGCCAAGCTGGTCGGCTATTCGCTCCATGTCGTCGCACATCCCGTACAGGCTGGCACGATTACGCGCGATCACAGACAACTGGTATTCATCTTCCATTTGTATTCACTTGAATTGTTCACCGTCAGCGGCCTCATTGGGCGAGGTTGCAATTCACTCAACCGTTCCCAGAGTTTATGTTCGCAGCAAAAGCAGACATCGACGTTGATCTTCATCAATTGTGTCCAGACCGAGAGGAGCGGGACCTAGGACTGAAAGACATAGGTGCCCGGTGCATCGCAGATCGCCTTGATCTCCAAATCGGCATTTCCCATGGGCGGCGTCTGAACCTGCTCGCCGGACCGGTCTTTCAGCCAGCTCGAAAACTCCGGCCACCATGACCCCTGTTTCTCACTGGTCTGCGCAACCCATGTCTCCGGATCCATATAGGGTTGATCATGCGGCGTCGTGGTAACCCTGTAATGGCGGCGGGGATGACCGGGCTCCGAGACAATGCCGGCATTGTGGCCTCCGTTCGTCAGCAGGAAAGTAACTTCCGTATCCGAAAGAAGATGAAACTTGTGTACCGAGCGCCATGGTGCGACATGGTCTCGCTCCGTGCCCACGGCGAATACGGGTATCCGGATGTCGGACACCGTAACCGGTCGCCCCTCCACCTGGTACCGACCCTCAGCCAGGTCATTGTTGAGAAACAACTTGCGCAGATATTGCGAGTGCATCTTGAACGGCATGCGAGTGGCATCTGCATTCCAGGCCATCAGATCACTCAACCCGGACCTGTCGCCCATCAGGTAATCATGCACCATGCGCGACCAGATCAGGTCATTCGACCGCAACAGCTGAAAGGCGCCGGCCATCTGTTTGGTATCAAGAAACCCCTGCTCCCACATCAGGTCTTCCAGGAATGTCACCTGGCTTTCATTGATAAACAGCATCAACTCGCCGGCCTCGGTAAAATCGACCTGTGCGGCAAACAGGGAGAGGGTCTTCAGACGGCTGTCGCCGTCGCGCGCCATTGCGGCGGCTGCAATAGCCAGCAATGTGCCTCCCAGGCAGTATCCGACGCCATGTATGTGCGCGCCACCAGCTATATTCTCGACCACATCCAGAGCGCGCATCACCCCCAATGTGCGATAGTCATCCATGTCCAGGTCACGATCATCCGGATCGGGGTTTTTCCATGACACCATGAATACCGTGAAACCCTGCCCGGTCAGGTATTTCACCATCGAATTATGAGCTGACAGGTCGAGAATATAGTACTTCATGATCCAGGCTGGCACGATCAGGATCGGTTCAGCGTGTACCTTTTCGGTTACCGGTGTGTACTGGATCAACTCTATCAGCCGGTTGCGGTAGACGACCTTGCCGGGTGTGGCCGCCAGATCCGATCCCACCTGAAAATCTTCTGCACCTTCAGGTTTGCGGCCACTGACGGCATGATCCCAGTCTTCCATGAAATTCTGCCAGCCACGCACCAGGTTCTGTCCGCCCTGCCTGAGCGTTGCGTCTATGACCTCCGGATTTGTGAACGCGTAATTGGAAGGCGAGAACACATCGAGCATCTGCCTTGTGGCGAACTCAACGACGTTTTCATGTTGTTTTGTAACGCCGCGAACACCGGTTGTTGCATTGTGCCACCATTGTTGATTCAGCAGAAACGACTGATACATCAGATTAAATGGCCACTGCTGCCAGGCCCTGTCGCGGAACCGGCGGTCATGGGCAAGCGGTTCTATACACAATGAGGCATGCTGATTGCCGGCTGCACACCTGGATGCATACTGGATCAGCCTTTGTGCTTTCTTTGCGGCTTTTTCCGTAAGTTGCACCTGCTTGCCCGGCGAGCTCATGAGATGTACCGCCCAGTCGGCCCAGGCCCCGGCCAGCGCGCTGGGCGATAGTCCGGCTGTTGCGCGGGCAGCGAACGCATGAAACGAACGGTCGAGAATTTCCTGAAACGCGGTCGAGGCATAAGAGTCGCGTTCAAACAAATGCGGACCGACCGATCCACTGCCGGCACTGTACGAAGGAGCTGCGGATGCCGGCTTGTCTGGTGAGGTACCGGCAGCCATGTTGCCCGGACCGGATTCCTTACCATCCCCGGTAACCTGCGAGCCGGGTTGCGCCTGACGTTCAATAGCCTGCGGTTTCATGACATTATCCAACCATCGAAACAAAGCCATCCAGTTTTCCGGCCACAGAATAAAGCTAACCGGGCACCGCATCATTGACTTCGATCATGCGTCCCGGCAATCGGTGCCAAAACTGGTTTTCACGGCAACCCTCAGGTTGTGAAAGCAGCACCCGGCAACTCAAAAGCGGCTGTGGGGGTATTTTGAATCACAAGACGCTGGTCTAAGATCGTCTTAAGGCCGCAACCCATGCCTCCCCCCTCCATCCGGGAAAGTACGCACCATATGGGGTTTCATTTTCATCAAACCGACCGTTCGGGCAGCACACATAAGGAGGGATTGTGAAAACCGCCCGCAACAGGAGGTTTACCAGATGAAACTGTCCGCCCCCATTTATCACCTCAAGCGCCGGGCAAAGGCACTGTCGCGCAAGGAAGCCATCCCCCTCAACCAGGCGCTGGATCGTATCGCGCGACAGGAAGGCTTCAACACCTGGAGCCTGCTTGCAGCGCGTGCCGCCACAACCATGCCATCCGGCGAATTGCTGGCTCAGTTGCAGCCCGGAGACCTGGTGCTGCTGGGCGCACGTCCTGGTCATGGCAAGACCCTGATGGGTCTCAAGCTCATTGCCGAAGCTCTGAAACGCGGTCGCCGGGGGGTGTTTTTCACGCTCGAATACACCGAGGCGGATGTCGTGTCCCGCTTCAAAACCATCGGCGGCGATGTGACACTGTTCAACGGCCTGTTTGAGTTCGACAGCTCAGACGCCATAAACGCCGACTACATCATGGATCAGCTGGCAACTGCGCAGCCAGGCACGGTGGTGGTCATAGACTACCTGCAGCTTCTCGATCAGAAGCGCAGCAATCCGGACCTGATGGTGCAGGTTCGCGCATTGAAAACATTCGCCCGGGACAAGGCACTGGTCATCGTCTTCATATCCCAGATAGACCGATCCTATGATCCAGCGGCAGATCCGTTCCCGGGGCTTGCCGACGTCCGGTTGCCCAACCCGCTCGACCTATCACTGTTTGACAAATCCTGTTTCATGAATGAAGGCCGGGTGCGCGTTGAAGCGGCCAGCCGGCTCCCGCCATGATCAGCGGGTGCTGGCTTCACACATGGGAAAGACATGCGGATCATCTGCATCGTCTGTTTGCAGACGCAGTTGGAAGCAAGCGCAAATTCCCATAGACGGGGCGCCATCTGGCAGCCGAACCAACCCTGATGCTGCGTCATCCACCCAGGTTCAATTCAACTGAGCCTGTTGTTTTCGCAATCCCGCAGCAATCAATCCGTAAATCGCAGCGATCGCGATGAAGAACGCGACAAGCTGATGGGGTTCTATCCGGTCACCCAGAAAGACCACCGCCAGCACCATTGTCAGCGCCGGCCATGGTGCCGTAATCGAACTGGCCAGGGAAACATCGATTTCCCTGACCGCATAAAACCAGACAACCAACTCAAGATAGTAGACCAGCCCCATGATCGCTGCAAAAATCTGAAGGTCCGGGCGGGTCAACGGCTCCAGGAAGCGGTCAGGCCCGGCCAGCGCCAGAACACATGCCAGAAACACTGCGGAAATCACCACACGAAACAGGGTAACCTGAGCCGGCGTTATGGCTGTGCGGCCCAGCTCCTCCTTGATAATCACATGAGCGATGCTCCACAGAAACGGCACGCCGAGCGCAACAACGAACCATGGAGAAAATCCGTCAATCCGCCAGCTGCCTCCGGTGCCGAGGTAATAGAGCGTGACCACCAGCACCAACGTCAGGACGAGTTCCACTGGTGTCTTTCGGCGTTTCAGGAACACTGTCTCCCACAGGATCGCAAACAGCGGATACGCCTGGATGGCGATGGCAGCGCTGACTGCGCCTACCTTCTCGACGCCGAGCACATAAAGATATGTCGACAGTCCGAACATCATGCCGGTGAGCAGCGTCACAGTGACCGTTCGAAGCGGTCTGCGTTCTTGACTGCTTGCCGAAAAAATGCCGCTGTTGCCAGACCTGATTTCCCACAGGAACAAGGGCAAGCCGAACAGTATCTGCCAGATCGAGAGGAACAGCGCGAAACTGAGCGCGCTGAATTCTGCAGGCCGACTGTTGGCGATGATTGGCATTGCACCGAGAAGGCACAGGCAAACCAGCGCAAGCGTTACTCCGTGTCCGGATCTCGGACTCAATGTGCCTTCCTCCCGGATAACTGAGTGTCAGCAAATGAACCCCGAATCTAGGACTGCCACTGCGGCAGAGTCTGCCGTATGACACTCTCCAATCAGGCGAATGCATCAATCTGCGGGGATTGTTCGGCAATATTGCCTGCGCCACGGTGTTTGGATTGCTTCAGGCCCGATGAGCCGGCCTTCAGCCGCTGGTCCTTTTCAGGCGCTGCCAGTCGCCGACAACACCTCTCCAGCCCTCAATGAACGCGGACTGTGAGGCATGCTGTACAATCCAGTCACGGGGCTTGTACGACACCTGGCCCAGATCATCGAGAAATGAACGGGCACATTCGATCAGCCGCGCTCGGGTACCATAGGCCTGCCGGACCTCGATGGTGCTGACGTCCAGCGGCTCGGCGTCCCGCATCAGGCCAACACGGGTAAACAGACACGGCAATCCCATCGCCATTGCTTCATTGCAGACGATGCTGTTGCCTTCATATCTGCTCAGGTGCATGAACGCGCAGGCCTTGCGCATGCGCTCCGGCACTTGTTCAGACGGGCAGGCAAGAGGCTCGAAGGTCCAGTCCGGCAGGGCTGCCTGCAGAATGGGGTAAAGATCTCGGCCTTTGTGTCGTGTGCGGCCATCGTGAAGGACCAGTTTCGATCCCCGGTTGGCCAGCCTGCCGTCGAACGCACTGGTGTCAACGGTATGGTAGACGATGTGCTGCGCCTGATTGCCATGCCGTCTTGCAAATTCATCGGAGATCCACCTGGCGCATGCGACCCAGATAGTGGATTTTCGCCGTGCGGCGCGCGCCTGCCTGCGTGCCAGTGACCAGTCCGACCGCGCCCAGGTAACGAACTTTTTCTCAGCCGCCACACCGTGTTGAAACCCGATCACCGGATAACCGTCCGGCCAGTCCACAACCAGTTGATTGTCGCATATGACCGGCAGACCATCAGCGACGACGCGCTGCATGGCTGCTGAGCCTGGTCCGTCATTGCGGCTGTCGAGGAACTGCACATGCTCAAAAGCCAGTTCCAGGCTTTTGGCGAAAGTCTCGACGCCGCCGATCTGGTCATCAGGTTTGAAGCGGCCATAATGAATTACGGTTCCCGGAATCTTTGCCATGAAATCAGTTCGCCTGCTGTCGCCTCAGCGCTTGTTGCCCATCTGATCCGGGCCCTGGGTCACCCCGGAACATACCGAATCACGAACGGATGAAACCGTACTCCCGTCCGCTGGCAGATACATGGAAAATTCTGTACCCGGCAGTTTTCATTCGATTCACTGCCCGTAGAGTGTCACTCATGTCGAAACCATACAAATTGTGGTGAAACTCGACCAGCAACTGTGCCGGCCGGATCAGGCCCAACAGGATGTCGGCTATCACGCGGTACTCGAAGCCTTCAATATCCAGCTTAACGATGTCAGGAGGCCCGGAGGCAAATTGTGTCACGATTGACTCAAGCCGCATGACCTTGGCCGTGATTGAAAACTGCTCCCTGGCCGCCGGCGTCGGGTTGACTGCAAATGAGACGTGGTCGGGGTTGGGTGGCGAGTAAAACCGGACCTCTCCATCGGCCTGGTCGATCCCTATGGGGTGGAACGTCAATTGGTCAGGCAGGTCCTGCCGGTTCATCCATGTGACACTCTTCGGCGTCGGATCGAACACAACCACATTGCAGCCGAACCGTTCAATAACAGCCAGGTCGAAACTGATGTCTTCGCCGGCACCGAACGAAAATATCGAGGTATCGGGCCCAATACCGCCGACCGCAATCGGCCAGCCGCCATAGTCGCTGCCCAGCACCTCATATTCGACGCACACTTCCTGCCGCTGCAACTGCCGCTTCGATCGGTCAAGGACAAGATTTTTCAGATTTGCGAACATGTTGCCACTTTCCAGTCTCCTGCGGCCAGATGCAAACTGCATCTCGAAATGGTGGATAACTCTGTCATATGCATGCACAATGACGGCTGGATCAGCACATGCAATCGCAAGGGCACATCACATGCAGCTCAACCGGCTAGACCACGTCAACGTCAAAACAGCAAATCTGGAACGCATGATAAAATGGTACGAGGATGTCCTTGGCATGACATCAGGCGACAGGCCGCCATTTCCGTTTCCGGGTGCCTGGATGTACGCAGGCGAGCAGGCTGTCGTACATCTTGTAGGCGTTGACGGCGAACCGGCCGGACATGACCCCAAAATCGAGCATTTCGCCTTGTCTGCAAGCGGTTACGCGTCATTCCTGAAAAACCTTGACGACCGCAATATCGACTACAAGGTCGTCGAGGTGCCGGGAATTGATGTCACACAGGTCAATGTTTTCGATGCCGACGGCAATCACATCCATATTGATTTCCAAAGCAGTGAAACCTGAGCTCAGGCGCCGGTCTCTGTCTTTGCCGGTTTTGCCTTGATATGCATCCAATTCTTGCCGACAGGGCCAAAGCACGACACACCGTCCGGCCTGGTGATCAACACGGTCCAGGACCCTTGCTCCGACATATAGAGCTCCATCATCTGCCCGGCATTGATCAATCCCATGCCGATCCTGGTTTCCTTGTACTTTTTCCCGAGAAATGCCACCACGTCCTTGTGGTTTCCGCATCTGGCGTTCGCTGCATCGACACCGTCAGACATGACGGATATGCCTGCCAGTAACGTGGTCACAGCGATCATTGTCACTGCCGTGTTTCTGAGTATGTTGTCAGTCATAGTGATCTCCTTGGTCAGGCTGCCGAGGCCAGTGGAAGATCCTTTTAAGCATCAGCCACTGTGCGGCCACGCGAGCCGGTTTTTGCTAATGTGGGTCAATTCTCGCCTCCTGCTTGTTTGGCTTTGACCGATTTGCAGTGATCCTAGTGGAGATGTCTCGTGGTAGATGTGTGAATTCTCACAAGCCGCATTTTTAAGCGCGTATTTGCCAGTCGAGCGGCGCAGCCCACGCTGCCCCGCTCGAAGCAATTTGGTTTTGGAACAGTGTCTTGTCAGGCTTTGTTTGCCTGCATCTCGACCAACATCTCGTCGATGATGGCAAAGCCGCTTTCCCAACCCTTGCTCATATTACCCATGACGTTGGCGAAACACGCCACCTCGGCCTCGCTTGCATCCAGCGGTGTCCAGGTCAGTCTGACGCTGGTCTTTGAACCAGCGTCCTCGAACGTCACCACAGTCAGCAGCACGCGCGGCCAGTCCGCCATCATCGGATTGGAGACAATGTTCCAGTCGGCATCGGTGGACGAGTGATGCCAAACCATTTTTTCCTCTGGCACGACTTCCTGAAACACCGCTTTGCTGAGGTCGGACTTGTCACCCCATTTCATCTCGTTCAGCCATTCACCGCCCGGTTTCAGGTCGAACTTGTGGATAATGGTATCGACGCCCGGGCCATACCAGCGCGCCAGCAGTTTCGGGTCCGTCCACGCCCGCCAGACCATGGCTCGCGGGGCATCGAACAGTCGGTCAACAATGTACTCGGGTATCTCACTCATGGCCTTTATCCTTCGCTTCGCTTTGTTTCATATGAACCAGAATGTCGTCGAGCTGATCGAAGCTCTTGCTCCAGAAAGCCCTGAACTCGTCGAGCCAGTCCACGGCTGCAGCCATGTTGTCCGCCTTGAGCCTGGCCGGGCGGCGCTGTTCGACGATGTCACGCTCAATCAGCCCGGCGCGTTCCAGCACCTTCAGGTGCTTGGACACAGCCGGCTGGCTCATCTGAAACGGCGCAGCGATCTCGTTGACAGACGCTTCGCCAGCGGCCAGCCGGGACAGTATCGCCCGGCGTGTCGGGTCGGCCAGCGCGGCGAAGATTGCGTCAAGATCGGGTTGTGATTGCGTATAACCAAGTTGTTCCATAACTATACGGTTATATTAATGCGCAGCCATGTCAACCTAGTTTTTCCGGACATCCGGAAAATCACTAATACCAGTGAATCGACCGGCAGTGGGCGTCGGCTGAGGCCAGCACCCGCGAGGTATTTCCGGGCCAGAGCCTGAGCACAAGGCGCGGACCCTCGGTCCCGAACTGTTCAAAGGACAGCCAGGCCAGCGGTGCCTCCGATGTCGCCTTTGCCCCGGCAGCTTCCATCCGCGACGTGATGCGGTGCTGCACGGTTTCGGGGAAATACTGAAACGCGATTGAATGCAGGACCACCCGCGCAATGCCGGGGGCCGCGTCATCTGAAATCACCGTCTCGATCCAGTCACCCGCATCTGCCTGATCAATGTGGGGCGGGTCAACGCGGGCCAGCTCCAGCGCCGCTGCCACCCGTTGCATGCGATCTGTCTGGTCTGGCCAGACATAGGAAATGATGCGATCAGCGTGGCCTGCATCGGTAACATCCAGGACATTGCGGTCACATCCGCGCCGGCTGACAATTTCGGGATCAGCTCCGCCGGGCACTGCGCCGGACCAGTCCGGCTCCAGCACGACGGGTGAGCCACCCTGCCCGGCCTGGACTTCTGCGAACCGGTACATGTATCTGTCGGGAACAAGATTGAGCCCGGCGCTGCAACCGATTTCAAACAGCCCCAGCGGCAATCCGGTCTCCGCAGCGATCTGCATCAATCCGGGATAAAGGATCGCTGACCTGGCCACCTCATTGGTTTGGGGAGGATGATCCAGCCAGCGCATGATATCTGCATCTGCGGCTGCAATGGCCTCAAGCACAACCTGCGCCAGCGTCGCCCTGTCCGGCAGCGGGTTCGGCGGATAAATCCTGGTCAGGTGCGGATGCTCACCACGGCGCGCCAAACCGTGCAGCGCGCCCGCCAGCCGCAACGCAAGCGCATCACCCAGCGCATCCGGCGGACCTTGCCAGGTCAGCACCCTGTGCCCGCTCCGGGTCGAATGATCAAGGTTCGCCTCAAGCGCCTCGAGCAGCCGGGCGGTAAACGGCGACCCCAGTTTTTCACACACGTTAGCCTGAACGGCGAATGATTGCCTGATAATGCTTTCAGAGGTCATGCGAAGATTATGGGAGTGGAGTTAAGGACGCGCAAGTTGCGGGCTTGGTTTGTTTGATTCCGCTCACGCAAGCAGCCTTCGGCTGCGCTCCGCTGGGGCGCACTTCGTGCGGCGCGCAGTCACGCTTGCCTCAGCACCTTCGGTGCTTCGGATTGGAATTCATCACCAAGTCTGTTCAGGGTCGGAGAACGGCGCGAAGCACGAAGTGCTGAGTAAAGCTGTTCGACCAGAATAATGAGCCACCGCTCATTCAACTTCCATAATCAGTTCTGAAACTAGGCCCGACGGGCCACGGGACAGTCAGGCCCACCCCCTAGCGGAGCGCAGCCGAAGGCTGCTTGCGTGAGCGAAATCAAACTACTCCGAATCAAACTACTCCGTCGGAACCGCAGGTTCGGTAGGCGTAGCAGGCGTGCCTGGAAGGTTTGGCAAAACCGACCTGCCGTCACCGCTGCCGCCCTGTTCACCCTGCGACTGGCTGGGGGCCACCTGGTCCAGTACCGAGCTGCCGCCGGAATCGCCGCGCGACAGATAAGCAAGAGACAACGAGGTGATGAAGAAACATACCGCCAGAACCGCTGTGGTCTTGGTCAGAGCGCTGCCGGCGCCGCGAGAGGTGAACATGCCACCACCGCCACCGCCGCCACCACCGATGCCAAGCGCCCCGCCCTCGGAGCGTTGCATCAGCACAACGCCAATGAGCGCCATAACGATCAACAGGTGAACCACGAGAATGATGTCAGTCATGGTATGTCTCGAGCCTTGTCACGAATAGAAAATAACTGTTGGCGCTCATGTAGGCGTTTGGCGCGCGATTGTAAACTGTTCACATCGCCGCGATGATGCCGGCAAAGTCGTCGGCTTTCAGGCTGGCCCCGCCAACCAGCGCGCCATTCACATTGTCGATGGCCATAAGTTCAGCCGCATTGGATGGTTTGACCGAGCCGCCGTAAAGAATCCGGATCAAATGCGCTTCTTCCGCGCTGGTCATCGCAGACAGCCCTGCCCTGATCGCCTGATGCACTTCGGCCACCTGTTCGGCCGTCGGCGTAAGTCCGGACCCGATCGCCCACACTGGCTCGTAGGCCACAATCGTGGTCGCGCCGGTGGCCCCATCGGGCAGTGATCCGTTCAATTGCGCGTGAACGACACTGAGCGTGTCGCCGGCCTCATGCTCGGCCAGTGTTTCGCCCAGGCACACAATGGCGACCAGGCCCTCGGCGATGGCCGCCTGCGCCTTGGCCTTCACCGTTTCACTGGTTTCGCCATGATCGGCACGGCGTTCGGAGTGGCCAACGATGACCGCGCTCGCGCCGGCATCCTTTAACATGGCCGCCGAGACATCACCCGTATGGGGCCCGGAAACGGCAGAATGGCAGTCCTGACCACCAATCTGGATGACACTTCCCGCCGCTGCGTCCGCCAGCGACATGACCAGCGTGGCCGGCGGACAAATCAGAACGTCGCACGCCGGCGCCGTACCGTCGAGCCTGTCTTTCAGCGCCATAATTTCCGAAACCGACGCCTTCAGGCCGTTCATCTTCCAGTTCCCTGCCGCCAATGGCTTCATCGTGCTAATATCCCTTGCTATTGCGTCTGCCGGTGTTACCAACACCAGTGTTACCAAAACTTAACTCACACCTATAGCCGCTTGCGGCTCATGATCCACGGATTATATAGGTATTGTCTTTAACGTTACGAGGCTGATTTCATGCTTACTGCGCTGCGCAGCAAATCCGGCGGCATCATCGCCAAGGTATTCATCGCCCTGCTGGCCGGCAGTTTTGCCGTGTGGGGTATTGAAGACATGCTGCGCGGCGGCAATTCGGAAACCCTGGCAAAGGTCGGTGACCGCGAAATCGGCTCCTACGAATTCTCAGAAGCCTTCAACAGGCAGTTGTCGGTCTATTCGCGCCGCATCGGCGAGACCGTGACCCCGGACCGCGCTCGCGAACTCGGCCTTGACCGGCAGATTCTCGGTGACCTGATGCGCGATGCTGCGCTGGACAGCCAGGCAGCCGCACTCGGTATTACCATGCCGGAGCGCGCCGTCGCCCAGCGGGTTGCCGACAGTCCGCAGTTTCAGGGCGCCAACGGTACCTTCAATGCCGACAGCTTCCGTAACCTGCTGCGCCAGAACGGATTCAGCGAAGAGCAATTCTTTGCCGTGGAACGCAGCAGCATGACCCGTCAGGTCATCTCGCAGCCACTGACCACCCAGGCAGTGGTGCCCAACACGCTGGTCGAACTGGTCTGGAAACATCGCACCGAACAGCGCGATGCCACATATTTCGAATTCACCTTGTCTGACGACGCAAAACAACCCACCGATGCCGAACTGAAAAAACTCTACGACGATAACAAGGACCTGTTCAGAGAACCGGAACGCCGCTCGATGGCAATTGTCGCCCTGACGCCGGAAGCAATCATGGCCGGCATCGAGGTCAGCGAAGACGACCTGAAACGCCAGTATGAAGCGACCAGTAAGCGGCTTGCGAAGGCAGAGACCCGCACCGTGCTGCAAATCCCGTTCGACAACGAAGCAGACGCCATAATCGCCGCCCAGAAAATCAAGGACGGCACCAGCTTTGAAGACATCGCAAAGGAACAGGGCAAGACCGAAGCCGACATTTCCCTCGGCACCGTGGCAAAATCAGCCATTCCCGACCCGGCAGTCGCCGAAGCAGCCTTTGCGCTGGCAGACGGGGCAGTGTCTGAACCGGTGAAGAGCCGGTTCTCGACCGTCCTGCTGAAAGCAGACATTGTCGGCGCCAGCGCCGTGAAGCCGCTGGATGAGATGCGTGACGAATTGGCTACAGCGGTACGCGCAGCCAAGGCCCGTGACCAGTTGCTTGACCTGCATGACAAGTTTGAAGACGCCCGCGCCAGCGGAGCAACGCTTGAGGAAGCTGCAGCGGAAATCGGTATCAAGGTCGACAATGTTGGTCCTGTCGCCCTGAACGGAACGGACAAGGACGGCAAGACCGTTGTGGTCCCCGGCCACTCCAGTTCGCTGGCCACCTCGTTTGAAACCGAAATCGGCCTTGAGATCTCGCCGCTGACCGACGGAGACGACGGTTTCACCTGGCTGGAGACCCGTGACATCGTCGAAACCGCGGTGCCGGCCTTCAACGATATCAAAAACAAGGTGGCGGAGACCTGGAAGACCCGCGAGGCGGCCAGCGCAACGCGCAAGAAAGCTGAAGAACTGGTGTCAAAACTGCGCTCGGGCACGCCAATTGCCGATCTGGCACAGACAGAGAGTGCCGAGGTCAGGACCGTCAACGGCGTGCGGCGCAATCAGAACAACGCCGGCTTCAACGCAGCCGATGTTGCCGCCCTGTTTTCGGTTGCCGAAGACGGCAAGGCGTTTTCCATCGCTAATGACGGCAAATCTGCCAAGATCATCGCTTCAACCCCGGTACTCGGCTCCGGTTTCAATCCCGACTCGGAAGAAGCCCGGGCAATCAGACAGGTGCTGGAAACCAACATGTCCAACGACCTGTACGCCGAATACGTCAACGCCCTGCAGGAACAGATCGGCGTCACCATCAATGATACCGTCTGGGCCAGAATAGCCAGTGGTGCACCGGCGCCGGTGCAGCATAGCAACTACTAGTATTTAGTTGGCGGCGCATACGGACCGGACTGCACTTGCATCGACCGCTGCGATGTAAGCAAAGAAGTTCGCCGCTGGCGTTATTCAATACTGTGCCAAAACCCACGGTACGGGCACATGTCTGCACCGCTAAACGATAGCTCACCGCTCTTCGAATTGTGTATCTGAGTAAGTGCCGCCGTACCTGCAAAAAGCAGCGTGGTTGTTCTGGAAGACGACAATTTCTTGGTATTCATGCCTCACGCGTATTCATTATGGTGGATAAGTCACCTGATTGTATTTCTTACGCCGTTGCATGCAGTAATGTCTTGAGCGGGGGATCAGGCAAATATTTTTTCCAGTTGATCCAGTAAATGATTGTCGTACGCGCTTGCCGTTAATGATCACATTGATCGTTCGGGCCTTTTTATCAAGCGTTCTGATAAGAAAAAGTCAGTCCAATGATTACGTTGCTGGTGTTCATGATCCGCTACTTGCGGATATACAAATTTTTCAGACTTTTGAACTGCGCACTGATTTTTCTGGTGCTCCCCGTTACAAGTGCGTTTGCTGCCACGCTTAGTTGTGCGGTTCCCGGTCAATCAAGTTCGGGAACATTGTCCGTTAACAACAGCTCCATCACCGAACCTCTTGCCATCTCCAATTTGTCGGTTGGCGCATCGGTAGACATTTCGGCAACGGCGACTACAGGTGGCAACCGAACAG
Source organism: uncultured Anderseniella sp. (assembly GCA_947488295.1). GTDB lineage: Bacteria > Pseudomonadota > Alphaproteobacteria > Rhizobiales > Aestuariivirgaceae > Anderseniella. The sequence continues at coordinate 439 of CANKYU010000005.1, read as the reverse complement.
TTTCATTTAGCTTGACTGCCGGTTCCGGAACCGGACCAGCTCCGGCATCGTTCGCCCTGAACGCCAATGGCGCCACCGGAACGTCCAGTTTTACAAATTCCAATGTCGCAGGCACTGCCGATATTGATATTGCGCTGTCCTCTGCACAAAACGGTAATAGAACAATTGACTGGACTGCAACATGCGCTGCAGCAACTACCGCCACAGTCACGATCGCCAATACCACCGATGCCACCGAGCCCGGCACAGACGGGGTGCTTACCGTCAGCCAGAGTGTGGTCAGTCCGACCAATACCGTCATTGCCTACAGTGTCGGTGGCTCCGCCACGCCGGGCTCCGACTACACGGCGCTTTCCGGCACCATCACCATCCTGGCAGGTCAGTTGACCGCCACCATAGATGTCGAGGTGCTCGATGACGGCCTGATCGAAGGCGATGA
>CANKYU010000004.1 GCA_947488295.1 uncultured Anderseniella sp. | reverse complement strand
CCAATGATGAATTTGGACGCAATAGTAACGTCCTTACTGAACCCTTTGTAAAATCCGGCATCCGCCGTCTTGATCGGGAGATCAGTAAGTGCTGGCTTAACTGCCATTGATAGTTCCCTCCTCAGTTTACCCCATTTATTGTACTAACAAGTGCCTTATGCAGTCCAATCACCTTATCTGGTGGGTATCTGCGCGGCTTTGCTGCCAATATGAGACGCAGGGTAACTTGAATAAATTGTTCGATAGATGGTAAGGTTTCCGATCAAAGTTTCATAAAATGGCAACCTTTCAGCAATGGTCAAAAAAGCTCTTCTTCAGGGGTTCGGAGATGTCGACTTCAGACTGTTGCGGGTGTTTCGCACCGTCGCCCGCTGTGGCGGTCTGGCAGCATCCGAATTCGAACTGAATATCGGGCGTTCGACGATCAGCAGGCATATATCCGACCTTGAGGTCCGCCTCGGCATGACCTTGTGTTATCGCGGGCCGGCCGGTTTTTCCCTGTCGGGCGAAGGCGAGAAGGTGCTGGAGGCCACCGAGATGCTGCTCGCGGCGGTCGACGGTTTCCAGAACGAGGTCGATGATATTCACCGCAATATGAGAGGCACTTTCAAGCTCGCGTTTTTTGACCTGTCCTCGACCAACCCCAAGGCTCATGTACATGCGGCCATTTCCGGTTTCGAGACGGTGGCGCCTGAAGTCAATCTGGAGCTTTCGACCGAGCCGCCGAATGTCATCGAGGCAGGCGTCATCAACGGGCGTTATGACCTGGGGATCGTGCCGGTCCACCGGCAATCGGCGGTACTGAGCTATGCCGATTTGTACAGTGAGGAAATGATATTGTACTGCGGCCAGGGACATCCGTGTTTCGATGGAGTGAGCAGCGATCTTGATCTGAAACGACTGTCTGCATTCAAGTATGCCGGCTTCGGCTTCAACTCACCCAATATGGTGGTTGGCCAGCGTATGAATTTTCGGATTTCCGCCCGCGTCCACAATGAAGAAGCACTTTGTGTTCTCATACAGTCGGGCAGGTATCTCGGCTTTCTGCCTGACCATGTTGCGGCTCCCTATGTGGCCGCGGATACCATGCGCCCGGTCGAACGCGACAAGATCCGCTATACCACCCGGCTTGCGGCAATTGTCAGGAAACGCCCGGAGCTCAACCGCAAGACGGATGAGTTTCTGCGCTGTCTGCTGCAGGCGCATGGGCACGACAGGGCTGAGGTATAATCCTAAAGTATCCGGGAACAACCTGTTGTAACTGCCAAGAACGAGAGTGCGCCTGCGAATGTGAAGCAACAATCAGGCGTTCCAGATTTCCAGCAGGGTGCTGGCGGTTTCATCCTGCATGTCGGCATAAAGCACGATACTTAACGGCAAGCTGCCATAGCAGCCGCTGAGATTGACCATTTCACCGCTTTCGATCTCCTGGTGGGTCATGCTCACCGGCAGCCAGGCAACGCCCAGGCCTTTCAGGACCAGTTCCTTGATGCCGTTTGAAAATGCTGTCTCATAGACCGGGTTGATTGTCTGACTGCGGGTTGCGAAGCGTTTCTCGGCGCCATCGAACATGGAACCAAAATGGCTCTCCTCCGGATAGATTATTGCCGGACTGTCGTCCGGTATCGATCCGTCACCTGCAACGGCATAGCGCATGCTGCCACCGACGACCGGTACCAGCCTGTCGTCACCCCACGTGCCTCGCTTCACGGTGTCGCCAAATGGCAACGGGGCTGCCCCTTCTGCCTCATAGAACATTGCCATGGTGGCATCACCGCGCAGAAACATTGAAACACAGTCGCGCTGATTTCCGGCGCGCACGCGAAACTTGAGTGAGGGAAACTCTTTCAGCGCACACAATGCCATGTCGGGAAAGGTCGAATAGATGGATGCATGCTGGGCGGCAATCGTGGTCGTGGTGCTAGCCGGATCGTAAGTTGAAATCCTGCCACGCAACTCGCGAATACGGGCGGTAAGGGCCCTGATTTCCGATTCATTGGCTGCCAGCGACGGGCTCAGGTCAACCCGGTTCACCTGGCGATCGAGCACCGGTGTGCCGAGCCAGTCCTCAAACCCGCGGATTCGCCGGGAAAATGCGGGTTGGGTGATGTTGCGCCGATTGGCTGCACGGGTCATGTTGCCTTCCTCGAGCAATACCAAAACATCCTCAAGCCAGCGCAAATCCATCCGGTTTTCTCCTCTTGCCCATACATTATGTATGGGTAGGCAGAGAAGAAAGCATTATTTTTTGCCGGCGTGTTGAGGGAGCCTTTGCGCAGTCAGTAACAAGGAAATCAGCATGTCCCAGCCTTTACAGTCCGTGGCAGCCGCCAACCGGCAATCGCCCGAGACAGCCAGGAGCCTGTGCAAGGACCTCTCGGTCGCCCTGGCCAGGTTCCCGCGTGTGCGCCTTGGCCATCTGCCGACACCGCTGGAACCTATGGACCGCCTGAGCGAACTGTTGGGCGGGCCTCGTTTGTGGGTGAAAAGGGATGATTGCACCGGGCTGTCATCGGGTGGCAACAAGACCCGCAAACTTGAGTATCTGATGGCAGATGCCCAGGCCAAGGGTGCCGACACCATCATCACCCAGGGTGCGACACAGTCAAACCATGCACGCCAGACCGTGGCAGCGTCGGCAAAGCTCGGTATGAAGTGTCACATTCTTCTCGAAGACAGGACCGGATCGAACGACGCTCAATACAATCACAACGGCAACGTGCTGCTGGACATGCTGCACGGGGCGTCGGTCTCAAAACGGGCAGGCGGCGCCGACATGGCAGCCGAGATGGAAACGCTGGCCGACCGGCTTCGTGAGAAAGGCGATGTGCCGTACATCATTCCCGGCGGCGGATCGAACCCGATCGGGGCTCTCGGCTACGTAAACTGCGCCCGTGAACTTGCGGAACAGGCAGTCGATATCGGTTTGCAGATCGATGCATTTGTCCATGCGACCGGCAGTTCCGGTACGCAGGCAGGGCTGGTAACCGGGCTGGCTGCCATTGAAAGCGACATTCAGCTGCTTGGTATCGGAGTTCGTGCGCCGCAGGAAAAGCAGGAGCAGATGGTGTTCGACCTGGCCCGGAAAACGGCGGAGCACCTGGGCACCGGAGTGAGCATTCCACGCGACGGCGTTCGGGCAAATTGCGACTATGTCGGGCCAGGTTACGGTTTGCCGACCGAGGGCATGAAGAAAGCCGTCAAGACCCTGGCCAGAACCGAGGGCCTGCTGTTTGACCCGGTCTATTCGGGCAAGGGTCTTGACGGGCTGATCGACCTGATCGGCAAGGGCGCTTTCGAGGGCATGGACAATGTTGTCTTTCTTCACACCGGTGGCAGCGCAGCGCTGTTCGGGTATCCCGAGATTTTCGATCTCCCCGGTTACACGGAGTAACGTTCAAAAGGAGCTGTTTAACCCTGAGCATCTGAAAGTTCAGTCATGAAAGTCAACGCTGTGACGTGCCTACAGGTCGGGAAGTCATAATGAAAGAGACGGGTCAACTTATCTTTGAACGAAGGGGCAGCGGATTTCCGCTGGTGCTCGTGCATGGATATCTGGCCGGTGCCGGGATCTGGCGGGAACAGTTTGAGTTCTTCCAGGATCGTTTTGACGTGCTGGCGCCCAGCCTGCCGGGTTTTGGAGACAGCGCTCATCTGACAGCCCCGGACACAATCCCCGATTTCGCCGATCAGGTGCTGGATGGATTGCGTGCACAAGGTGCCGAACGGTTCCATCTTCTGGGTCATTCCATGGGCGGCATGATCGTTCAGTCGATGGCGGCTCGTGCGCCGGATCGGATTGCCAGTCTCGTTTGTTATGGCACCGGCCCTATAGGGGCGCTGCCTGACAGGTTTGAAACAATCGAAGCTTCCCGCCAGCGTCTCAAAACCGATGGCATCGAGAAAACTGTCCGGCGAATTGCTGCAACCTGGTTCCTGGCTGGTGACGCATCCGAAGGGTATGGTGATTGCGTCGAACTTGGCCTGAAGACTTCCATGCAGGCAGCCTTGGCAAGTCTGTCGGCGTGGGAGACGTGGGATGGACGGCCTGACCTGAAGGTCATCGAGGCTGACACACTGGTTGTGTGGGGGGACCGGGACCGCTCATACGGCTGGCCGCAGCCGGAGGCCTTGTGGCGCGGCATAACGAACAGTTCGCTGGCAGTTGTTCCCGGTTGTGCCCACAATGTGCATTTGGAAAAATCAGACCTGTTCAACACAATCATAGGAGATTTCTTGCCCGACACGCCGTAGATCAGGTTGAAGTTTCGATTCAACACAGGGAGTAAATATCATGAATTTCAACATGTTAGGGAGGTTTTCGGTGAGGTGCAACTTGTGCCTGCCGACCTGGTCCTGACCAAGACTTGAACCACAAATGCGGGTGCTTTGTTGCAGCAGCCGTTTCATAAACCAGTAGGAGACTGTAAAATGAAGAAGATTATTACCGGCGCAATTCTGGCGCTTTCGATGACCGTATCGACTGCCGCCCTTGCTGTGGAAAAAGTGAATATCGGCGCACCTGCATGGACGGGCGCCCAGGCCATTGCTCATCTCATTCAGGAGATTGTGGTGTCGAAGATCGGCGGCGAGGCCAACCTGGTGCCTGGTGACAATGCGGCGATCTTCGCGGCCATGGATGCCGGCAAGGGCGACATTGATGTTCATCCCGATGTCTGGCTGCCCAACCAGAAGAGCTTTACCGACAAGTATGTGGACGGCACCGGCAAGGTTGCCCTGTCGGAAAACCCCTATGAGGGCAAGCAGAGCTTCTGCGTCACCAAGCAGTTTGCCGACGCCAACAAGGTCACGTCGATCTTCGACCTTGCCCGGCCGGAGATTGCCAAGCTGATGGACTCCGACGGCAATGGCAAGGGTGAGATCTGGGTCGGCGCGCCGGGCTGGGCGTCCGCCAATGTGAACCAGGTCAAGGTGCGTGACTATGGCCTGTTGCCGTTCATGGAGCCGGTCCGCGCGGATCAGTCGGTGATGACGGCAACTGTCGGTGACTCGATCAAGAAAGGTATCGGGTACGCCTTCTATTGCTATTCACCGCACGCCATCTGGTTCCAGCATGATGTTGTGCGCCTGGAAGAGCCACCGTTTGATCCGGCCAAGTACAAGGCATTGCAGCCGTCGGAAGACCCCAACTGGTATGAGAACTCCAAGGTGATGACCGAGGATGCGCTCAAGAAGGTGCAGATCGCCTATTCGAAATCGCTTGCTGAGCGGTCGCCTGCAATCACCGACCTGTTGAAGAACATCAAGCTTACCGGAGAAGATGTGTCCAACTTCGCTTTCCAGATCGAAAGCGGCAAATCGGCGGACCAGGTTGCCAAGGAATGGGTGGCTGCCAACTCGGACCGTGTCGACAGCTGGCTCGGCCTGTAAGGTCGAAGACCTGACCAACAACATTCCGGTGCCCGGCAGGGCCGGGCACCGGTTCCCTGAAATGCCTGCAATTCTGGATCGGTCGTTCCCATGAACAGTAGCGGATATGCCATTGAGATTTCCAATGTCTGGAAGATATTCGGCGACAATGCGGATGCAGCACTTGCCGACATCAAGGCCAACGGCCTGACCAAGAAGCAGGTTCTGGAAAAACATGCCTGCGTCATCGGTGTCGCCGATGCCAGCATGCAGATCAAACCAGGTGAAATCTTCTGTGTCATGGGCCTGTCCGGCAGTGGCAAGTCCACCCTTGTGCGCCATATCAACCGCCTGCTGGAGCCGACCGCCGGACAGATTGTGGTCAATGGCGAGGACATCATGGCGATGGCGCCGGATGTGCTGCGCAAGTACCGCAACGAGCACATTTCCATGGTGTTCCAGAATTTCGGCCTGATGCCGCATCGCTCGGTTCTGGACAATGTGGCCATGCCGCTGGAAATCCGCGGCATCAACAAGAACGAGCGCATTGAAATCGCCGAACGAACCATTGACCTGGTGGAACTGACCGGTTGGGGCAACAAGTTCGCCCACGAGTTGTCCGGCGGCATGCAGCAACGGGTAGGGCTGGCCAGGGCGCTGGCTGCAGACCCGGAAATCCTGCTGATGGACGAGCCGTTCAGCGCGCTTGATCCGCTGATCAGACGGCAGTTGCAGAACGAGTTCATGAAACTGGCCTCGCAAATGAACAAGACGACGGTGTTCATCACCCACGACCTGGACGAGGCGGTTCGTATCGGCGACCGCATAGCCATCATGCGTGACGGCAGGGTGGTGCAGACCGGCACGTCGGAAGACATTGTTCTCAATCCGGCGGATGATTACGTGGCCGACTTTGTCGCCGGTATATCGCGATTGAAAGTGGTGCGTGCGCATGCCGTCATGCAGGACATGAAGGCGTTTGAATCCGTCCATGGCGGCCTGAAGAAAACGGCCAGGACTTTTGCGCAAGACGCATCGCTCAAAGAGCTCATTGATCATGCCATCCTGTCGGAAGACCCGGTGGCGGTGGTCAATGGAAAAGGCACACCCGTCGGGGTGATCACGCGCGCAGACCTGCTGCGTACAGTGGTCGAAGGTACGGAGACATCATGATGAATACTGATCCGGTCATTGCCAACCAGTCGTCAGAACAACTAGCGGAGAACCGTGCCGAAAACCGCGACGAACTGATCCGCGAGTTTGTGGAAACCAACCCTGACTATTACCGCGAGCAGTTTGCCAAGATTGGCGCCAAGTCCGGCTTTACCTGGACCTTCAACATGATGGCGGCACTGCTGGGGCCGATCTGGTACGGCATGCGCGGGCTGTGGAACTGGGGCCTGCCGTTTGTCATCCTGGAGACCTTCGCGTTCATTCAGATTGCCCGCGGCAGTTTCGGCGACCTGGGGGCTGATAGCCGGGACAGGATCGCGCAGATCGAAGGCACGCTGGAGTTTCGCAAACAGCAGCTGGAAGCCGCCATCGAGAAGAACGCCGACAATGTCGATGTGTTCAGGCGAACCATCAAGTCACTGGAAACAGCGATTGAGGATATTCAGGCCGAGATCGTCGTGGCGGAATCCAACGCGGTCTGGATCGTCCTGTTCGGACTGGTGATGCTGGTCGCGGTCAAGGTGGCCGAAGGCATCATGGCCAATCCGGCGCTTGAAAGCCGGTTTTCGCAATGGCTGTCCGACCGCTCGATCAAGTCTGGGCTGGACAATGTCAGAACCGGTACAAGCGCCATATTCGTTTTGCTGATCTTCGCGGTCTCCATTGTGCATTTCGCGTTCCCGGGCACGGTGTCCTGGCTCGCCGTGTTTCCGACTGACGTCAATATCCGCCTGACAGCAATCAAGTTCGTCGAGCAGTTTTTCGAGTTCGTGCGCTCATCGGGGCAGTGGGCATTTGACTTCGTCAGCTATGGCATCCGGGTGGTGCTGGACGGTCTCGAAGTGCTGTTTGTCGCCACGCCGTGGCCGGTGATTGCCAGCTTCATCATTCTGCTCACCTGGCTGTCGGCAGGCTTCCTGGCCGCATTGGCGTCCGCAGGGTTCCTGGCCTATATGGGCCTGTTCGGGTTCTGGGAAAAGGCAATGACGACGCTGGCGCTGCTGGGCACGGCCGCGTGTATCTCGATTGTGCTTGGTATCCCGCTGGGCCTGTTCTGTGCCAGGCGCCCAAGGTTTTATGCGATCATCCGCCCGATCATGGACTTCATGCAGACCATGCCATCGTTCGTGTTCATGATACCGGTGATCGCCTTCTTCAGTGTCGGCAAACCGGCGGCTGTCATCACCACGATGATCTTCGGCGGTACGCCGGTTGTGCGTCTGACGGTGCTCGGCATGCGCGGCGTGCCCGAAGCGGTCAGGGAAGCGGCGATCGCCTATGGTGCTTCAAAATGGTACCTGCTGACCCGGGTTGACCTGCCGCTTGCCTCGCCGTCCATTCTGGCTGGTGTCAACCAGACGATCATGCTGTCGCTGGCCATGGTGGTGGTGGCTTCGCTGATCGGCGCCAAGGGCCTCGGTGAGGACGTGCTGGAAGCGCTGCAGTATTCATCGGTCGGCCAGGGCATTCTGGCAGGCTTCGCCATCCTGTTCTGCGCCATGATCCTCAACCGGGTGATACAGGGGCAGCGGGACTAGATCGAATAAACTCAGTACCCGGTATCAAGTCTCTGCAGTTGGGCGTCGCATTCGCCGGTATTGTTTCCACGCGGCTACCAGGATCGGCGTGAGCCACAGCATGATGGTGATGACGCCGAGGGTTGCCGCGATGGGGCGGGAGAAGAAGCCCAGCATGCTGCCGTCCGCCTTGATCATCGATGCCATGAAATTGTCCTCGACCATGCCGCCGAGAACAATGCCGAGAATGGCAGGTGCAACCGGAAAGCCGTTTTCTTCCATCAGGTAGGCGATGACCCCGAGTACAAGCATCACTGTAATGCCGAACACCGTGTTGTTGATGGCAAATGCGCCGACCATGCAGAACATCAGGATCAGCGGCATGAGTATCCGGCGTGGCATTCTCAGTATCTGGCGCGACAGTCTGATGGCCGCAAATCCGAGCGGTAAGAGGGCCAGATTGGCAAGAAAGAAGGCAATGAACACGGCGTAGATCAATTCCGGGCTCTGGATGAACACCATGGGGCCGGGGTTCATGCCCTTCATGTAGAGTACGCCGATGACGATGGCGGTTATGGAATCTCCGGGAATGCCGAAGACGATGGCCGGTACCCAGGCACCGGCCAGGCTGGCATTGTTGGCAGAGCCTGCATCAACCAGCCCTTCGGGATGACCGGTGCCGAATTTCTCCGGCTCCTTTGATCGCTTTTTGGAAATGGCATAGCAGATCCAGGCGGCAATATCTGCGCCTGCGCCCGGCAAAATGCCGACCACCGCGCCGATGGAACTGCCGCGGACAATATTGAACTTGTAGCGCGACAGGATTGCGCCGAGGCCTGAAAAGACGCTGCCGACGGCTTGCTGCGGCACTTCGATGACCGTGCGATTGGACGCTACGTAGCGCAACACTTCGGAAATAGCGAACATGCCGATCATGGCCGGAATAAAGCTGACACCGCCCATCAGCTCGATATTGCCGAAGGTAAAGCGCGGATGGCCTGCTGTGCCGTCGATGCCGATGGTGGCGATGAACAGCCCGATCAGCAAGGATACGAAGCCCTTTATAGTGGAGCCGGTGGAAATGATGACGGCGCAGGACAAGCCCAGGCACGCCAGCCAGAAATACTCGAATGACGAGAACTGAATTGCGAACTCGGCAAGTGCCGGCGCGCTGAGAGACAGGACAATGGATCCGGTCAGCCCGCCGATTACCGATGTGACCAGGGCGATGCCGAGGGCGCGTTCGGCAAGGCCCTTTTTGGTCATGGCATAGGCTTCGTCGCAATAAGCCGCGGATGCTGGCGTGCCGGGAATGCGCAGCAGGGCGCCGGGGATGTCGCCGGCAAAGATTGCCGTGGCGACCGTCGCGACAATTGCCGCAATGGCGGGAACCGGATCCATGAAGAAGGTGAAGGGTATCAGGAGCGCAGTTGCCATGGTGGCGGTGAGCCCTGGAATGGCACCAACAAACAGCCCGAACATAGCCGCCAGAAGCATTACGCCCAACGTGTATGGGTCGGCTACCAGGGTCAGGGCTTTGAGAACTGTTTCCATGGGCCTGGAATTACCACGCAACCGGTAGCAGCAGGCCCCAGGGCAGGGGCACCAGCAGCAGTTTTGCAAACAGGGTATGGATTACCATGGTCGAGATCGTGGCGATGATCACACTTGTGATCAGGCCGGAACCGAGCCGGACCAGCAATACGGACTGGATCAGCAGGGCGGTCGGAATGAAGCCGAGCCAGGTCGAGAATACGATGTAGAAAACTATGCTGCCGAGCAGGATGACCACATTGGCCACATTTTTACGATCATGTGCCCAGTCGCCGACAACCAGCATTGGCTGGGTCGCCCGCTGCGTCCAGCCCCTTATGATCAGAATGCCGCCAAACAGCAGAAGCCCCGCACCTATCATGATGGGGAACAGGTCCGGGCCGTAGTCCTGGCCGTGCAGTCTGGGGAATGTGCGCGTGTAGGCGATCTCCGCAATTGCGAATGCAATCAGGATCAGGCCAAACACACTGTCATTGAACCGCATGACCGAACTATCGCTCCTGGGCATCTGAAAAGAAAGGCGCGCCGCCAATGCGGCGAACCTTTCTCTTCAGGAGTGCTGGTTGACCAGACGGTTACTTGGCCAGGCCGACGGCTTTCATCACCGTTCCGAGCGAGGCGTCACTTTCCTCCATCCAGGTGGCGAACTCCGCCCCCGGTTTCCACACCAGGCCGAAACCGCGGCCTTTCATGAATTCCTGAAACTCTGACGATTTCCAGACCTTCTCCAGTGCTGCAGACAGTTTGGCGGTCGCTTCATCGGGCATGCCTTTGGGACCGGCTATGCCTCTCCATGCAGCCATTTTCCAGTCGAGCCCTGAAGCTTCCTTCAAAGTCGGCACATCCGGGAAGGCTCCCAGTTGGACATCGTCCATCACTGCAAGTGACTTGACTTTGCCCGCACTGATCAGCGCCGATGCTTCAACAACGGAGCATGTCACGATATCAACACCGCCTGCGACCAGTTCCTGCAGACCGGGGGCTGCTCCTTTTGACGGAACCCACGGAGCTGCAGCCGGGTCAGCCCCTGCCGTATTCAGCATGCCTGCCAGTGCGAGATGCCAGATACCGCCCTGGCCGGTACCTGATGCCTTGAATTTCCCGGGATTTGCCTTGATGGCGTCGACAACGTCTTTCGCGGTTTTCCACTCACTGTCGGCGCGCACCTGCAGGCCTGCGGCATCGTAATTGTACAGCGCGATCGGTGTGTAATCCTTGCCGGTAAGTTCTGTCAGTCCGGCCCAGTGCATCATGCCGATCTCAACAGTAACGACGCCGATGGTGTATCCGTCGGGCGCTGCATTTGCGATGGCAGAATGACCTACGACGCCGCTGCCGCCAGTGCGGTTGACAACATTGACCGGCTGACCCAGTTCGTCTTTCAGGAGACCGGCGATCATGCGTCCGGTCGCATCGGTGCCACCACCGGCACCCCACGGTACGATGAGTGTTATGGGACGCTCGGGATATTCGGCCGCTGCCGGCATGGCAGCGATTGCGGTCATGAAGCCAGCCATTGCCAACATGGCGGCTTTGCTCAAAATTCGGCGGTTCAGCATTTTTTTGTTTCTCCCTTGGTCAAACTGACAAATGATTGCCGTCCCTTGTCGGGCTCTGTCTTGGTCTTGCTGCGATGACACTTGGTATCGCCGCAAAAGTGTGACGTATGTCCGTTGGAGGAACAAGGTGCAATTGTCTGACAATGCAGACATATTCCCGGCCCGCCACAGCATGTCGATGTCCTGTCCTGCCGAAGTCATCGTATGTGCAAAGCACCATTGGCTTGCTGCGCTGCAGCATAGATGGCACTATATTGCAGCGCTGACTTATATACAGCATTCCGAATTCAGCCATTTCGAAAGGATGAAGCCATTTCCACCGCCGCTTTCGCCAGCCAGAACACGTCCGAGACACGAGATACTGCCAAGGATGCGCCGTTGCAGGAAGATATTCGATTGCTTGGACGGATGCTGGGTGACTGCGTGCGGGACAAGGAAGGCAACGAGATATTCGACCTTGTCGAAAACATTCGCCGCACTTCCACCCGGTTGCACCGGTCAGATGACAAACCGTCCCATGACGAACTTCAGGACCTGCTGGAGCAACTGACGCCGGAGCAGGCGGTCGAGGTTATCCGCGCCTTCAGCTATTTCTCGCACCTGGCGAATATTGCCGAGGACCAGCACCATATCCGCCGCACGCATCACCATGAACTTGCAGGGTCTCCACCCCGGGCCGGTTCCCTGCAGCGCGCCATCACGACAGCGCTTGCGTCAGGGATGAGTGCCAGCCAGTTGGCGAAATTCTTTGAAACCGCCCTCGTGTCGCCGGTGTTGACGGCCCACCCGACCGAAGTGCGCAGGCGCACGACGATGTATTGGGAAAGTGACATTGTCGATCTTTTGCGCGAGCGCGAACGCGGCCAGCTTACGGCGCAGGAGCTCGCCGCGATGGAAACGCAGTTGCGCATCGCCATCGAGACACTGTGGCAAAGCAATCTCCTGCGCCGCTCCAGGCTCACGGTTGCAGATGAGGTCAAGAACGGTGTTTCCTACTACAACAGCACGTTCCTGGCGGAAGTTCCGAGGCTGCATCAGCAGGTCGAGGAAACGCTTGCGCAACATCTGGATGGCAACACCGTTCCGTCGCTGAAATTCATTCAGATGGGGAGCTGGATCGGTGGTGACAGGGACGGCAATCCGTTCGTGACCGCAGATGTGCTGCAGCAGACCCTGACACTGCAGACCGATGCCGCGCTGACCTATTATCTCGAAGAACTCGACCGGTTGAAGAGTGAATTGTCAATCGCAACCACCGTGTCCAATGTCTCAGACGCGGTGCTGGCCCTGGCGGCGGGGTCGCCTGACAAGTCGGCGCACCGGGAAAAGGAGCCGTACCGGCTGGCCTCATTGCTGATCAAGTGCCGGGTAATGGCGACACGGCACAACCTGACCGGCACGGCTTCTGGAAATGACCACAGCGAGTATGCGCCTTACGAGACACCGGATGACCTGATTTCCGACCTTGATGTCATGTACAGTTCACTGTGCGACAATGGATCGAAACTGATTGCCAATGGCCGCCTCAGCGGTCTGCGCCGTGCCGTACAGTGCTTCGGGTTCCATCTCGCCAGTCTCGACCTTCGGCAAAACTCGGACGTGCACCAGCGCACTGTGGCTGACCTGCTGGCGGCAGTGGATCCCGGCGTCGATTATCTGGCGATGAGCGAAGCTGAACGGGTCGCGATCCTGGAAAAGGAACTCACCGGAAACAGGCCGCTGCTGCGTCCCTACTGGGACTATAGCGAGGAGACGGCCAAGGAACTGGCGATCTTCCAGGCGGCCAAGGCGGCGCACAAGAAGTACGGCTCGCGTGTCATCACCACGTCGATCATTTCCAACACCACCAGCGTGTCCGACCTGCTGGAACTGGCGATCCTGCTCAAGCAAGCCGGCCTGGTGACGCCGGAAGGAACAGCCAGCGTTCATATCGTGCCGCTGTTCGAGACCATCGAAGACTTGCGCTCGTGCACCGAAATCATGGATCAGCTGTTGTCGATACCGGCCTACCGCAAGCTGGTCGATAATCTCGGTGCTGTGCAGGAGGTAATGCTGGGGTATTCCGACAGCAACAAGGATGGCGGGTTCGTGACATCCGGCTGGGAGCTTTACAAGGCTGAAACAGGCCTGGTGGCACTGCTGGCGCGCCACGGTGTTCGACTGCGCCTGTTCCACGGGCGCGGCGGCTCCGTGGGGCGTGGTGGTGGGCCGGCATTCGAAGGCATTCTTGCCCAGCCCGCCGGGGCCGTTCAGGGGCAGATACGGGTTACCGAACAAGGCGAAATCATCTCCAGCAAGTATTCAAATCCGTGGCTCGGCAGGCGCAACCTGGAGACCCTTGTCGCGGCAACGCTCGAAGCCTCGCTGGAGAAGCCTGACAAGCATGGCGTCCCGGCGGAATGGCTTGAGATCATGGAGGACCTGTCGGCCTATGCATTTGCCGCCTATCGGGACCTGGTCTACGAAACCGAAGGCTTTCAGGACTTTTTCTGGTCTTCAACCGTGATCAACGAGATCGCTACCCTGAACATCGGTTCGCGGCCAGCCTCGCGCGCCAAGACCCGCGACATCACGGCGTTGCGCGCCATACCCTGGGTGTTCAGCTGGGCCCAGTGCCGCGTCATGCTGCCGGGCTGGTACGGCTTCGGGGCGGCTGTGGAGAAATGGCTGGCTGCTGATCCGAACAACACGACAGACAAGCTGACCGAGCTCTATAACGCCTGGCCGTTCTTCCGGGCCCAGTTGTCGAACATGGACATGGTGCTTGCCAAAACCAGCATGCCCATTGCGCGCCGTTACGCCAATCTGGTTGAAGATGAGGCGTTGCGTGAAAGCATTTACGGGCGCATCCGCGAGGAGTGGCAGTCGACGGTCGGCGCGGTGTTGCGCATCAGCCGCCAGCATGAACTGCTGGAACGCAATCCATTGTTGAACCGGTCGATCCAGAACCGTTTCCCGTATCTTGATCCGCTCAATCACATCCAGGTCGAGATGATGAAGCTGAGCCGGGCCCAGTCACAGGATCCAAAGGTGTTGCGCGGCATTCAGCTCACCATCAACGGCATTGCCGCCGGTTTGCGCAACAGCGGCTAGGGTCGGACATCCAGACGTTCACCTGAGTATCTGCTGCAGGTAACCGTGATAAAAAGTCTCGATACCCCATTCCATGTTCGAAAGCGGGCCGGGCCTGAAGGCAACCGAGTTCACACCTTCCTGGTTGTAGCGGATGATCCGCTCATCATCCTGCGACGTGACATCCCACAACCAGGTCAGATCGGCGATTGTGTAGTCGTCGCCCGCAACGGCATCATCGCGCACCATCCAGACAATCTGGATGTCGGTTTCCTGCAGTGTTCGCGGCACGAACCGGTATCCGACTATATAGTCGGCATAAGCCAGAAAACTGTTGAGCGGCGCTATCATAATGTCCGTTGCACCGCCGTCATAGCCTGAGAGATTGCCCAGCAATGGCGCCACCGGTTCGCCTGACCTGGACCCGGTCTTGTAACCTGGATAAAGCGGATACCGCCGATAGTAGATGTCGCTGCCCAGACTTTTCGCATCTGGACCCGTCTCGTTCAGTTCGACTGCAGGAAGACCTGCGTTGCGCGAGCTTGCAGCCAGCGTCGATAACAGTTCTTCTGTCATGGACGCCGGGTCTTTCAGGCTGTGCGAGCGCGAGTACTCCTTGTGTGCCGGCGCGCAGTGATAGCATTCCAGATAGTTCTCCAATGCCAGCTTCCAGTTGGCCGGAACCGGGTACGAGGCTGTGTGGGCGACCTTCAGGTTCTCGATGCCGAACGGCTTTGTTAGCGGTGCCAATCGCGCCAGCGCCGGGTCAAGGTCGGGTGGCTGATCGGACAGGCACACGAAGATCAGGCCCTGGAAAACCTTCAGGCTGGCCGAAAACAGGCTGTAGTCCGCCCGGTTGAACTGACCATCCATTTCACGATCCGTTCGCAGGCTGCCATCAAGATCATATGTCCAGGCGTGATAGGGGCATGACAGCACGGATGTTTTGCCGGCCGCTTCCAGGCAGACCCTGGAGCCGCGGTGACGGCAGACATTGATATGGGCGTGAATCTGACCCTCCCGGTCTCTCACCACAACTATCGATTCGGCACCGTAATCAAACCTGAAGTAGTTTCCAGCCTCCGGGACCTGGCTCACATGTCCCACCCAGATCCAGTTTCGGTTCCAGAACGACTTGATGTCGTGCTCGAAGACTGCCGGAGACGTGTAAAAAGCTCCCGGCAGTGCGAAGCCGGTTTGGCGGGCTTTCGCCAGTTCCTTCACATCGGCAAGGACGGCCTGTTCCAATGACGTTTCCATTGCAATGCTCCTTTTCAAGTGCCGGACAAGGCGGTCAGTTCCCGCCGGAAAACCGCAGCTTCGACTTCGCTCGGGTCCTGTTCGAAATTGCGCGCTGCCATGTGGCCGGAATAGACCGCGTCAGCGATGAGGCCGGGCGCCGCCGCGTCACCGATCAGTTCAAGTGTTGCAGCTCTGAAACCGTCGGCGCCTGCCTGCCGCAGTTCGTCAAACAGCGTTGTGTGCCGCACTCTTTCGGTCACCAGAACGACCGCTTCGCATCCGAGCGTTTCTGCTTGCTCTGTAAAAGTACAGGTCACATCGCAAGATCCGGCGGTTATTGTCCTGAGCTGCCTGTGTGGCATGATATCGACGCCCTTCTGCAACAGCGAGGTTTGAATTCTGGTCTGCTCAAGCGTCGACTGGGTCCATGGCGAGACCATGCTGGCAGGGGTTACGAAACAAACTTTTTTGCCGAGTTCTGCAAGGTGTTCGGCAATTACGCCGGCCAGATAGGCCTGATCATCATCGTAGACAACTACCGGGCCTGACGCCGGTACGGTTCCCGTCATGATATCGTCGGGCGTGAAAACCGAAGCGCCGTCGACGATCTCAAGCGGCGCCCTGGAGGTCCTGCCGACACCATCGCGCCGCCAGCTTGAACCGGTTGCGACGAAGATGTTGCTGATGCCGAGCTCTGCAATGTGAGACGCGCTGAGCTTGCTGTCCAGGAACAACTGCACATTGCCGCGCTGGGAGAGGTCATAAGTGCGGTGGTCAGCCACTCTCTTCCAGGCACTAAGACCGGGCAGGGCGGCCTCCTGCAAAACCCTGCCGCCAAGCTGGTCTCCGGCTTCGGCCAGTGTCACTTCATAACCGCGTTTGGCGAGCTGCATGGCGCACTCAAGACCGGCGGGTCCGCCGCCCACCACCAGTGCATCACGCTCGCGTCCTTTGGCCTGTATTTTCTCCGGATGCCAGTTCCGGCGCCATTCTTCTCCCATGGTGGGGTTTTGCGTGCAGCGGATCGGAATGCCGAAGCTGTCGCAGGACACGCAGATATTGCATCCGATGCACTCGCGGATTTCCTCGACCCTGTCGTCCCTGATCTTGACGGGCAGGAACGGATCGGCAATCGACGGACGCGCCGCGCCAATGAAGTCGACAACACCGTTCCTGACCATTGAGGCCATCATGTCCGGGGAGTTCAACCGCCCGACCGCAACAACGGGCTTGCTGGTGAGCTTCTTGACGAAGTCGATGTAGGAGGTCTGATAGCCGTCTTCCGGCTGGAATCTTGTCGTCGCTGAATCGTTGGACCAGTCGGACACGTTCACGTCCCAAAGATCCGGTATCTCGGCGAGCATTTCCACCACCTCACGGCCTTCCGCCGATGCCTGCATGCCGGACGGCCCCATCATTTCATCAACCGCAAAGCGAAGCGCCACGGCGCATTCATCGCCGATCGCCTCTTTGGTGTCCTCCAGCAGTTCCCGCATCAGCCGGGCGCGGTTTTCCAGGCTGCCGCCATACTCGTCGGCGCGGTCATTATACTCTTTCAGGAGAAAATGATGCGCCAGCGTCATGCGATGTCCGGCATAGACGTAGACGATATCAAAGCCTGCCCGTTTTGCACGAAGCGCTGCATCCCTGTGCCAGCGGCGAAAGGCCCGGATGTCGGATTTGTCCATTGCCCTTGCCTGCTTGGGATAAATCAGGTCGACGGACATGTCAGACGGTGCCAGCACGGGTGCTCTGGACATCAGGTTGGCAGAATGATTGCCGTTGTGTACCAGTTCGATTGCGGCAAGCGAGCCGTTGTCATGAACCGCCTCGGTCATCAGTCGAAGCGCGGGGATGTCATGATCGTCCCAGATGCGCTGTTCGGGATAGGGCGACAGGTCGGATGACGGGTGCAGTTCTGCCTCTTCGGTACTGACGACTGCCCAGCCGCCTTCGGCTTTCATGGCCCGCATGGCGGCATGCGCGCGCGGGCGCAGATGACCCAGACCGCAACAGTGAGGAACCTGGTAGAACCGGTTGCGTGCCGTGACCGGCCCGATTTTTACAGGCTCGAAAAGCACTGAATATTTGCTGCTGTTCGCCATGCAGGGACTCCGTCTTACCGGTACTGGAAACTCTTGTTCAAGCGGCCAATCAAATTTATGGACATGCATTCATTTTATGCTGCAATTGCGATGCCGAGTCAATTCATTGTATAATTATGGACGGGCGGTCAGATCACTCTAATTACCGGGCAGACAACAAGGTGAACAGCACACAGAACCTGCAATCAGGGGATCGCCAACCGCGGCGCTACTCCAGCGAGGAGAGCCGTCGCCTGTTGATTGAAGCAACGCTTGATTCAATTGTGGAAGTCGGTTTCTCGAGCACGTCGGTAAGCGAGATCGTAACGCGGGCAAACCTGTCACGCGGCATGGTTCATCTGTATTTCGACAACAAGGATGCCCTGCTGGTGGCTGCTGCACGGCATTCTGCGGAGGTCTATTACGGCACACTGTCGGAACAACTGGAAACCGCAGGCTCAAGTCCGCAGGAAATTCTCGAAACCATTATCCTGGGTGATCTGGGCGAGGAACTGCTCAACGAACGAACCATAAAGATCTGGTTCGCATTCCGCGGCGAAGCCCATGCAAACGGCGCAATTGCCCAGTACAGCGATACACGGGATGACTATCTGCGAGACTTGATTTTCAAGGCATTCGCCGAGATCGCCGCTGCACAGAAAATGTCCGAACCGGAAAAGGTTGCAAGAGACGCAACTCACGGCACACTGGCGCTGCTGGAGGGAATGTGGACTGACTATCTCCTGCATCACGATTCATTCAGCCGGGCATCGGCAGCACGCATCATCTTCCGGTTTCTGTCTGCGCTGTTTCCGCGGCATTTCAACCTCGATGGTGCCAGTGCAGCGAAGAACCAGCCATGCACCTCGTCATAAAAGGTGATATCTGCTGCTGATTCCGACCTGTTCAGGGCTTGATAGTTACAAAAGAAACTATCACCCTTGAGGGGTCAAAAGTGCGTGGCACGTCTATAGCTCAACGCATCAGAACAATGAAAAAATCTCCGGGAGGATTTCCGATCATGAAGTTTGGTTTCAAAACGGTGCTGAGTGCCGGGCTGCTGGTTTCAGGCATGGCTCTTTCCAGCCTGTCTGCCCTGGCTCAGGAAGTAACGTTGAAGGTTCATCATTTCCTGCCGCCGAAAGCCACCACCCATGCCAAGGTGCTGGTGCCCTGGAAAGAAGCTGTTGAAAGCCAGTCCGGTGGACGGATCAAGGTTGAAATTTACCCGGCCATGCAACTGGGCGGCAAACCGCCGCAACTCATGGACCAGGTGCGCGACGGCGTGGCCGACATTGTCTGGGCGCTTCCAGGCTACTCCCCCGGCCGCTTCCCCAAGATGGCCGTGTTTGAACTGCCGTTCATGGTGTCCGACGCGACCGCGACGTCGCAGGCGGTTCACGAGTATTATGAAACCCACGCCAGGGAAGAGTTTTCAGATGTGCACGTGCTGCAGTTTCATACCCACGCACGCGGCCTGTTCCACACGGTCGACAAGCCGATCAAAACGGTGGATGACTTCAAGGGGCTGAAAATGCGCGCGCCCAATCGCGGTATCGGTGAAGCGCTTGGCGCACTTGGCGCATCCGCGGTCTTTATGCCCGTACCTGCGCTGCCGGAGGCCTTGTCGAAAAAAGTGGTCGATGGAGCCGTGATCCCGTGGGAGATCGTTCCGGCCCTGAAAATACACGAACTGGCACCCAACCATACAAGGACACCCGGCGCCCGCGGCCTGTACACCGCTGTCTTTGTCTATGCCATGAACAAGGCCAAGTATGATGGCCTGCCTGATGACCTGAAAAAGGTCATCGATGACAATTCCGGCATGGCGATGGCCAAGAAGATCGGTGAAGCCTGGGATGTTGCCGAAAAGCCAGGTGAGGGCCTTGCCACCAAAAAGGGCAACCCGATTATTGATCTGGCTGAAGCTGATATTGCCAAGATGCGTGAAATCACCAAGCCGGTCACCGAAAAGTGGATTGCCGATATGGGGGCTGAAGGGCAAAAACTCTACGATGCCGCCAATGCGTTGCTGGACAAGTACTCCAAGTGATGTCGGGAGCGTCCGGGTGGTAAATTGCTGAAAAATGGCTGATGGCGGCCATAGGGGCTCCGGTCTGAAACGCGTTGCAAAGTCGGTTGAATGGCTCTGCAGCGCGTTTGCCGTTGCCGGCGGCCTGGTGCTGTGCAGTATCGCCCTGACAACGGTGATCAGCGTGCTTGGACGAAAATTCTTCGGTGGCGCTATTGCCGGTGACTTCGAGATTGTGGAAATCGGTTGCGCGGTCGCGGTGTCTCTGTTCCTGCCATATTGCCAGTTGAACAAGGGCAATGTGATCGTGGATTTTTTCACCCTGAAGGCGTCGCCGGCCGTTCAGCGGCGGCTCGACGCCCTGGGATGTGTGCTGCTGACCCTTGTCGCCATGCTCATGACATGGCGCCTTGGTGCCGGCGGCATATCCCTGTACTCCAGCAATGACCAGACGATGGTTCTACAGGTTGGAACATGGTGGGCATTTCTCGTTGTGGTGCCATCAATGGCATTGCTGAGTGCGGTCGGCATTTTGACAACCGCGCGCACGCTCGCCGATGACAGCGCGACATCGGAAACAGTGTCATGAGCGGTCCGGTTATCGGCATGGTTGCCATATCTGCGATGCTGGGGATGATGGCCTTGCGCATTCCAATCGCCATTTCCATGTTTCTGGCGGGCGCGGTCGGCTATGTATCGGTTTCCGGCTGGATACCGCTGTTGGGCTATCTGAAGACCAGCCCGTATTACCAGATGTCGTCCTATTCGCTGTCGGTGGTGCCGCTGTTCCTTTTGATGGGGCATCTGGCGACCCATTCGGGAATGTCGAAAGCCCTGTTCAATGCCGCCAATGTGGCGCTCGGCCGATTTCGGGGCGGCCTGTCCATGGCGTCCATCGGGGCGTGCGCCATGTTCGGCGCCATATGCGGGTCTTCGCTGGCAACGGCTGCCACAATGGGGCAGGTTGCCCTGCCGGAAATGAAACGGCGCAAATACTCTGACGCACTGGCAACCGGCACAATGGCGGCCGGAGGTACTTTGGGCATTCTCATTCCGCCGTCGGTCATTCTGGTGATTTATGCCATCCTCACCGAGCAGAACGTCGCGAAAATGTTTCTTGCAGCTTTCATTCCGGGCTTGCTGGCAGCGGCGGGATATCTGATTGCCATTGCGGTCTATGTCAGGCTGAACCCGGAAGCAGGCCCGGCAGGAGAACCGCTTGACCGGAAACAGATACGCGAAGCACTGTTGGGTTCCGCACCGGCGGTGGTGATCTTTGTTGTTGTGATCGGTGGTATATACGGTGGCATATTCACGCCCACGGAGGCCGCCGCATTCGGTGTTATCGGCGTTGGCGCTATAGCCGTTTTCAACGGCATGCGCTGGGACGGCCTCAAGGATGCCCTGACCGGTACCGCCGTTTCGACGGGCATGATCTACATGATCCTACTGGGTGCCGACATATTCAATGCCTTTCTGTCGCAAACACAGTTGCCGCAAACCCTGGCGGCGACCATCGGCGATTCAGGGCTGTCGCCCATGACGATCCTCATCATGATACTGGTTCTGTATCTGGTGCTGGGCTGTGTGATCGATGCGTTGTCCATGATCCTGCTGACCATTCCGATCTTCTTTCCCATTATCGCCGCGCTTGATTTCGGCATGAGCCCCGAACACACTGCCATCTGGTTCGGCATCATCGTGCTGATTGTCGTGGAGGTCGGGCTGATAACACCGCCGGTGGGCATGAATGTTTTCGTCATCAACAAGCTGGCCGGAGATGTGCCGCTCGCCGACAGTTTCAAGGGCGTCGTGCCGTTTCTGATATCGGATTTCCTGCGTGTTGCATTGCTGCTGGCGTTTCCGGCCATCACATTGTTCATGCTTGAGGTGTTTTAGGGTCAGGTGTCCAGAACACCCAATGCCTTTTCCAGAATGGCGATACCGCGCATCATCTCGTCACGCTCCGTTGCAGTCAGGCCAGCCAGAAGCTGGACTTCGAAATCCAGCATCTGGGGTTCAAGCTGGTTATAGGCCTCTTTGCCGCGTGCCGTCAGGTTCAATTGTTCGAGCCGGCGGTCTGCAGCATCTCTTTTGCGGCTCAGCCAGCGTCGGGTGTTGAGAGAGCTGACCGCGCGGCTGACCTTGGTCTTGTGCATGGAAGAATGGGCGCCGATCTGCTTTGCGGTCAACTCTCCGAACTGGGCCAGAGTGGAAAGCGTTCGCCATTCAGGAACGGTAAGACCATACTTGCGCCGATAAATGGCAGAGAGCTGGACGCTCGCAGCCGCCGCCGCACGGTTCAGCCTGTATGGCAGGAAATTTTCCAGCTGAAGTTTCTGTACCATATATCTCTCTTGATAGTTACAAATGTAACCATCATTCTTAGCCGATCACCGAAGCAATTGTAATCACCAACGGTTGACATGATGAAACTGCAATACCAACCTGGTTTCGGCAACGATTTCGAAACCGAGGCCCTGAAAGGGGCCTTGCCGCAGGGACAGAACTCGCCGCAAAACTGCGCTTACGGGCTTTATGCCGAGCAATTGTCCGGGTCCCCGTTCACCGCATTACGGGGGCAGAACGAAAGATCCTGGCTGTACCGGATCCGCCCGTCGGTAAAGCATGTCGGGCAGTTCAAAAAGCTCGATCTGCCTGACTGGAAGAGTGCTCCTTGCCTTGACGACCATGATCTGCCGCCGACGCAGTTTCGCTGGAACCCGCCTGCGTTCCCGGATGGCGATGTATCATTTGTGGAGGGCATGCGCACGGTTACCACGGCCGGCGATGTCAACACCCAGACCGGCATGGCCGTTCACCTGTTCTTTGCCAACAGGTCGATGACGGCAGAGAGTTTCTTCAACGCTGATGGTGAACTTCTGATCGTGCCGCAGCAGGGCGGGCTGTTGGTGTTTACGGAAATGGGCAAGCTCGATGTGGGGCCGTGCGAGATCTGCCTGATACCGCGGGGCATGAAGTTCCGCGTCGAAGTCGTTGACGGACCGGCACGCGGATATGTGTGCGAAAATTACGGTGCCAAGTTCACACTGCCGGAGCGCGGCCCGATAGGCGCCAACTGCCTGGCCAACCCGCGTGATTTCAAGACACCTGTGGCAGCGTTTGAAGATATCGACCAACAGCACACGGTGATCATGAAATGGTGTGGCGGACTGTACGCCACCGACATCGATCACTCACCGCTGGATGTGGTTGCATGGCATGGCAACTACACGCCGTTCAAATATGACTTGCGGACGTTCTCGCCGGTCAATGCGGTTCTTTTCGACCATCCTGATCCATCCATTTTCACGGTTCTGACGGCCCCGTCAGAAAGTCCTGGTACTGGCAATATCGATTTTGTCATCTTCCCGGAACGATGGTCGGTTGCGGAACATACGTTCAGGCCGCCCTGGTATCACATGAACATCATGTCGGAGTTCATGGGCCTGATACACGGCGTTTATGATGCCAAGGAGGAAGGCTTCGTGCCCGGCGGCATGAGCCTGCACAATTGCATGTTGCCGCACGGGCCCGATGTTGATGCCTTCGACAAGGCTAGTACCACGGACCTGAAACCTCACAAGCTGGAGAACACGTTGGCCTTCATGTTTGAAACCCGGTTCCCGCAACATCTGACAAGTTACGCAGCCGGGCTGGAAACCCTGCAGGACGACTATACGACCTGTTGGGATGGCCTGGAAAAAAGGTTTACCACCAAGGGCGCTGAGTAATTCTCCATGAAGCTCGCATCTCTTGAAAATGGCAGCCGGGACGGTTCACTTGTGATTGTAACGCGGGACTTGACGCGCTGCATCGGCGTGAGCGGGATTGTTCCAACCCTGCAGCAGGCGCTGGACAACTGGGGCAAATTGTCTGCGGAACTGGAACGCCAGGCAGCATTGCTGGAACGTGAACAGGACAAGGGCGAACCGTTTGACCCGTCGTGCTGCCGGTCACCGTTGCCGCGCGCCTACCAGTGGGCGGACGGATCAGCCTTCGTGAACCATGTGGAACTGGTTCGAAAGGCGCGCGGTGCCGAGATGCCTGAAAGCTTCTGGACCGAACCGCTGATGTACCAGGGTGGCTCCGACAGTTTTCTTGATCCTCACGGTGACATTGTGCTGGCGAAGGAAGACTGGGGTGCCGACTTTGAAGCAGAAGTGGCGATTGTCACAAATGATGTGCCGATGGGAGTGTCGCGCGAGACAGCACTTGACCATGTCGTGCTGATCATGCTGGCCAATGATGTGTCGTTGCGAAACCTGATACCGGGTGAACTGTCCAAGGGATTTGGATTTTTCCAGTCCAAGCCTTCAACCGCATTTTCTCCGATAGCCGTAACACCGGACGAGCTTGGCGCCGCATGGCAAGGCGGCAAGGTACACTTGCCGCTGCTGTCGCAGCTGAACGGCAAACCGTTCGGCAAACCGGATGCGGGTATCGACATGACGTTCGATTTCGGCGATCTGATTTGCCATGCTGCGCGGACCCGGCCATTGTGCGCCGGGACCGTAATCGGTTCGGGCACCGTTTCCAACAAGGGACCTGACGGCTCGCCCGGCAAACCGGTTGCCGACGGGGGCGCAGGCTATTCCTGTATTGCGGAATTGCGGATGATAGAAACAATTCGCTCCGGCAATGCACGCACGCCGTTCCTGTCGTTCGGGGATGTCGTCGACATCCGGATGCTGGCGGAAACCGGCGCTTCGATTTTTGGCTCAATCACACAAAGGGTTGTCAGACACCATGGCTAAACAGTTCGCATCCACCGGTGACATGGAAGAAAAGAAGATCTCCTTCAACGAGATTGGCGACAACCTGTATGCCTTCACTGCTGAAGGTGATCCGAACACCGGGGTTATCATTGGCGACGACAGTGTGATGATTGTCGACGCGCAAGCCACGCCGCGGCTGGCCGGCAAGGTCATCGAGAAAATCCGAACCGTAACCGACAAGCCGATCACGCATGTGGTGCTGAGCCATTATCATGCCGTGCGAGTGCTTGGTGCGTCCGCATATGGCGCGTCTGAAGTCATAATGTCCGAGATGGCGCGGGCCATGGTGGTTGAACGCGGGCAGGAAGACTGGGATTCGGAATTCGAACGCTTTCCCCGGCTGTTTCAGGGCCACGAAAGCATCCCCGGTCTGACCTGGCCCACAACGACCTTCAATGACCGCATGACGGTGTATCTCGGCAATCGCCGCATCGATCTGATGTTTCTCGGGCGAGCGCACACTGCCGGTGACATAGTGGCATATGTACCGGATGCAAATGTCATGTTCACCGGTGACATCGTCGAGTACAAATCCGCGTGTTATTGCGGCGACGGACATTTTCTGGACTGGCCGGAAACGCTCGAGACCATACGGGACTGGGATGTCGATGCGATCGCACCGGGCAGGGGGGATGCGCTGGTCGGCCGCGAGAAGGTCGGGGAGGCGCTTGACCTTACCGCGGATTTCGTTCGCTCGACATTCAATCCGGTGGCCCGGGTTGCCTTGAAGGGTGGCGATCTCAAGGCTGCATACGAGGCATGCCGTGAAAAGTGTGATCCCAAGTTTTCCGACTATGCCATCTACGAACACTGCCTGCCGTTCAATGTAGCGCGTGCATACGATGAGGCGCGTGACGTGGATACACCGCGCATCTGGACGGCAGAGCGCGACAAGCAGATGTGGGAAGCGCTGCAGGGTTGATAGATGAGCAGGTACGACTACCAGCCATTCGAGTACGCGACCGCGCCGGAACTGTCGGGCAAAACCGCTGATCCTTACCCGGTTGTCATTGTCGGTGCCGGCCCGGTGGGGCTAAGCGCGGCAATTGATCTGGCGGTACATGGTGTTCGCTCGGTTGTGCTGGACGACAATGATGTGGTGTCGGTTGGTTCCAGGGCCATCTGCTGGGCCAAGCGCACACTGGAGATTTTTGACAGGCTCGGTGTTGGCGAGCGTATGGTTGAAAAGGGCGTGACCTGGAAAGTCGGGCGGTTGTTCCATCGTGACCGCGAGGTCTACAGCTTTGACCTGCTGCAGCAGGCCGGGCACAAGATGCCCGCCTTCATAAATTTGCAGCAGTACCATGTCGAGCAGTACCTGGTGGAGCGATGTGCCGACTTTCCCGACCTGATTGATATCAGGTGGAAGAACAAGGTAACCGGCATCGAACAGCACGAAGACGCGGTGACAGTGCAGATATCCACACCGGATGGTGACTATGCCCTGGATGCAGGGTTTGCAGTTGCCTGTGACGGTGCCCGTTCGCCGGTGCGCTCGATGCTCGGCCTGTCGTTTGAAGGCACGCAGTTCGATGAACGGTTTCTGATCGCGGATGTTGAGATGAAGGCGGACTTTCCCTCTGAACGATGGTTCTGGTTTGAGCCACCTTTCCATTCCGGCCAGTCGGCCCTGCTGCACAAGCAGCCGGACAACATCTATCGCATCGACCTGCAGCTTGGCGCAGATGCAGATGCGGCAGAAGAGAGCAGGCCGGAACGCGTCGTTCCGCGCATCCAGGCGATGATGGGCGATCGCCCGTTTGAGCTCGACTGGGTTTCTGTCTATTCGTTTCAGTGCGCCCGCCTTGAGCGGTTCGTTCACGGCAGGATCCTGTTTGCCGGTGATGCAGCGCATGTGGTTTCGCCGTTTGGCGCCCGCGGTGGCAATGGCGGCATACAGGACATAGACAATCTGTGCTGGAAGCTGGCACGGATCATCAGGGCCCAGGCCCCGATGGAGCTGCTGGAAACCTACAATAGGGAACGTGTTGAAGCGGCAGATGAAAATCTGGCCAATTCCGCGCGCGCCACGTCGTTCATGACCCCCAAGTCAGCCATGGAGAAACGGTTTCAGGAAGCCGCTCTGAAGCTGGCGGGAGAGGTGGAGTTCGCCAGGGCCCTGGTCAATTCCGGCCGATTGTCGTTGCCGTGCAGTTATGCCACTGCAGATGACGATTGCAAAGCTGAACGGCGCTGGCCGGCATCCACACGCCCGGGTGCGCCGGCCCAGGACGCCCCATTGGGCGATAGCTGGCTGTTGAACAGGACAGCAAGCGAATTCTGCCTGCTGTTTGTTGGCCAACCGATGCCGGAGGCCAGAGAGTTGCCAGACGATGTTGCGGCCCTGGAGGTGGCGGCAAGTGACACTGTTCGCCAGCGGTATCTGGGCGATGAGGCACATGCGGTCTATCTGCTGCGGCCGGACCAGCACATTGCGGCGAGATGGAAGCGGTATTCGAGAGACAGTGTAATCAGGGCCGTGTCAGTGGCGCTGGCTGAAAAGCAGGAGAATTTGCATGGCAAAGAATGACCGGCTTGTGACAGCGCTGAACATGGCAGAGCATGACGAGTTCTATGCTGAACTTCTAAGGGCGCACGAAGCCATGAATGACGAAGAGAGCCAAGCATTCAATGCCCGGCTCATTCTGATACTGGCCAATCATATTGGAAAAACCGAAGTGCTGAAACAGGCCCTGTCAGCGGCCAGGTGAGTTTATAAATTGCTGGATGCTAGCCGTTGTCAAGATTGTTCAACTTGGTTTTTCCGAGCACAGCGAGCAACAATGCCCGCCCTGTCTTAAGGATCGGATACAGAAACCTGGACAGGGTTTTTGATTTGAAAACCAGGAAGTTCATCTTGTTGAAGAAACCGGTTCGGGTGCTCAGCAGGGCCAGGGCGTGGATCGCATCCGCGCCATGGTAAAACCGGTCACCGACCTTGAGGACGAACCCTTCATCCATATCGAGATTGAGGGCATTGATCTCCTCAAGGATCGGGGGATTGTCGCGTGCATTCAAAAGTTCAAAATTTCCGGCCGCCCGTTTGATTGACAGGTACCGGGTGTAACTCCGGCATACCGGGCAATCTCCATCATAAATGAGAGTAAGCGTTGTCATGACTTCAGCTCGGAATTTCCTCTGAACAATTGATCACATACCTTGCCCGCATATTTGAATGTGGTCTGGCCGGTCCAGCGGATTTCAAGTATCGCGTGCGGAAGCCGTTCGGGCCGGATCGGATCTCGTAACATCTTTAATTCCGATATTATAAATCTCAACGGGACGCCAACGAATCTGGGATTGTTCTTAAGGAAATTCTGCAGGGAATCTACGGACAGTGGATGACAGCGCAGAATGAAATAGTTGTTTTCGCGAGCCATTTGGAGGCGATCTTCATCGCTTATTGATACCTCAACGCTGCCGAAACGGCTGTCGAACACATGTATCGCGGGTTTCGGATGTGCGGTGGTGTACATCCCATAGCCGCCAAGTTTCCAGGGGTTCACCAACTCGCGCGACACAAGGGTCAAATGAAAAACGATCCATGCTGCATGCACGGCGATAAGCGCTAAAAGGATGACTTTTTGAACGGACCAGCCGCCGGGTTTCGAGAACGGGAGTTCATAAGACATATTCGATGAACCTCCCGATACCGTGTATGTCTATAAATAACAGCGCCCCACACACTATGAATAGCCCGTAAGACATTCCCACCCTGAATGCGATGCAGAGCAGGGAGATATTCAGAACCTGAAAATTCATCTCATCTGCATACAGTCCCGCACCAAGAAGAAAGCCGACTTCGATTGTGAGGAAGAGTATGGAGCGGACGCCTGCCAAGAGCAGCAGGCCGACACCGATTTGCCACAAGACAATGAACGTACCGAGGAATTTATGCCAGCCGCACGGGTTGTTCAGGGTGTCGTCGGAGCAAAGAACGAAAAACATGTTTTCGGTGGTCGATCCGTAATGACTCAGATATGCAATGTACGAACCGTCAAGATATGTGCCGGCCAGCAGTTTCTGGGCCGCGGCGCCTATCATGACTACACCAAGAGTAATCCGGAGATAATCCGCATATTGCGGCTCTTGCCACCATCTTGTGAATAGTATGGCAGGTGGTATCGTCCAAACAGCAAGCCAGCCGTGATTTGCTGGCGAAGCTCCGGCCAAAAATACACCGTAGAGAAAGAATATGCTGAATACGGCAACGGCAATCCTGCTGTATTTTTCACTCAAGGTGGCGGCCAGGGCGATGACAGCTCCCGTGGCCAGGGCAATTGAAAAAAACCAGTGAAAATTTTCCGGTTTGAACTCAGCCGGAATCTGCTCGAAACACACTGACAACATTGCAGTCATCAATGCCAGCCTGACGTACTTGCCAATGTCCTCGCCAGCCTTGATGACCGGTACCGGCATCAGAAAGTCCGGTAATTTTGGAATTGCCAGCCCCTGCACACTCATTGCACGCCCACTCCCGCAATTTCTTCAGCCGGTTCTTCCGATAGCAGACAATGCCAGTCCGGACAATCGCATGTTGTGCCGATTGTGGACTATTCGATACGGCATGCAGGGCAAATCAGGATATGAGCCATCCTGCTTGTGATCCTGGCAATGAACACGCGCAGGGCGCGCATTTG
Source organism: uncultured Anderseniella sp. (assembly GCA_947488295.1). GTDB lineage: Bacteria > Pseudomonadota > Alphaproteobacteria > Rhizobiales > Aestuariivirgaceae > Anderseniella. The sequence continues at coordinate 638,095 of CANKYU010000004.1, read as the reverse complement.
GAGAAACTTCGGTTGGGGAGGGGCGCGTGAAATGTCCAGAGTCGTCATCCCGGCTGCCTTGGCCGGGATCACGACTGCGCGTGTGTTCGAAACAAAAGCGTTTTCAGTGCGAACACAGCTCGTTCACATACAGCGGGTCAGTCAGCTTCAGGGCTGGTTGATTTGTCTGCTCAGAGACTGGGCCGGTTGCTTGGCGCTTTCATCGCCGGCATCGACGGCCTTGTTGTACCAGTCAAGTGCCAGTTTTGAATCCGGCCGCAGGCCCTGAACTCCCAGTTGAGCGAAAATACGGGGATCGTAGGTGGAGCCGATCCTGGCAGCGGCAAGCTGGTCGCCCTGCTGAAACGCGTGCTGATAGAGTTGACGCGCCGACACAATGTCGCCAAGCAGCAACAACTTGTCTCCGCGTTCAAGCAATACGCTAACCGTCTTGCCGTTCTGGGAACGCAACGGACTCAGTATGCCGTTCGCCGATTTATCTTCGGTAATGTCAGAATTTCCAAGTTCCATTGACTTTGGCGGCACGCTCAGTGCGCTCTCAATGGCGGCATCGTCGGCATCAGGTCTGGTTTCACCTGTTTTTGCAGGAACCGTCACGGTTGTCGGAGACGTGACCCGCGGCGACACGCGGGTAATCTTTTGAGCCGCTTCAGGTTTCGCTGATTCAGCCGGCACCATGATCAGTTCGCTGGTCGCAGCAGCTGATTGGGTCTTGTTCAGGTTGTATATCGTCTCCGGCGGCGCGGGCATGGCAGTGGGAGCCACGCGTACAAATCGCTTTGCTACCGGTGCCGGCCTGACGAATTTCGGTGCCGGATTTGCGGGTTTGAGTTCGGCGACTTCAGGTGCCGGTACAGCCTGTTCCTGAGGTTGTGCCGGAGCAACAGGTTCGCGAACCGGTGCGGCGGCTGTTTCAACTTCCACTTCCGGAAGCCGGGGAACTTCAACCACTGGAATGTCTACGACCTCTTCAACCGGTTGGCGCTGTTCGACAGACGCAGACAATGCAAGTGCTTCCGCGTTCTGGAAGTGTGAACTGGAAGGCTGGTCTATGATACCGCCATCACCTGCCGCAGAGGCGACCTGCACAGTATCAGGCGCAGCAGCATCCAGACTGTAGGAGGTGAGAAACTTCCAGTCGCCGGCAGTCCTGTAGTAAAAAGCTCCAAGGCCGCTGGCACCAATGAACATCAGTGCGGTGGAAAACGCGAACCACTTGCGGGCCTGCCTGTTGCGATGAGCGTCAAGTTGAGCACGCCGATGCGCCATGACCGCCATGCGATGCTCGAAAATCTCTTCGCGGGACCTGAATTTTGAAGCACGGGCAGGCCGTTGAGCTGACATTGCAGCCGTGTCGCGTGCATCATGCTGCACGCCAGCTGCACCATGTTGTGAAGATGCTGAGGACGGAGTGCCGTCATCCAGATCGGTGGCCTGGTGATCGTTCCATATCTCGTCGCCGATGTCGGCCAGGTCCAATCGTAACGAATCCAGTTTGTTTCGCTTGTCGTCAGCTTTCTTGGTCATGGTGCAGTTTTCCCTGTTACGCGCGCGACCTCGTTGGATCGACTTAACTCACCAGCCGGATTTTCCCGGCTTGCTGTCTAGTTTGGCTTGGACACCGCCTCGTTCCATTGAATGAACTTGTTGAACAGTATCTTCTGGTCCGACTGGCTGAGTGCGACCGTGCGTCCCTGGCTGGCCAGATACGCCTGGAATGCTTCAAACAGCTTGCGTTGCTTTTGTGTCGGTGCGGTCGCTGTCAACTTTGCCTTGTTCGCCGCAAGCCAGGCCTCTGCAACTGCATACCTGCGCCAGCCCGGCAGTTCGGCAGCCAGATTTACCTCGCCCCATTTCTGGTGCCTCGGTGCCTTCTGGAACTCGTCAAACTGGGTAAAGAAGCTTTCGATGAACCGCTTTACACGATAGTAACGGCCGGTCTTGGGCTTCCAGTTGAATACAGCCATAACCGCGCCGACCGCGATGGTGTCAACCGGGCTGTCCGTGTCCACCAGATTGCCATAGTCATCCGCACTCAGTTTCGCAGGCAGATAGCTTTGCTGCAGTTTTGCCGTGTAAGGCACCGGCACTATGTGCAGACCATCATCCTTTTTGACCGAGGTGAAAATGGATGCCGGTTTACCGGCTACATAAACCATGGCGTCGATCTCACCGGTGCGAACCTTTTCCAGCGCATCCTCGTAGCCGTGACTGGACGGAGTGACCTTGATGCCAAGGGCGCCGAAAACGGTCTCCGAGGTCATGTATGTTCCAGACCCCTGGCTGCCGAAGTTTACCTTTTTGCCGCGAAGCTGCCTGATATCGGTGATGTCCCGGCGGGCAACCAGATGCAATTCCTCATTGTAGAGCTTGGTGATGTAATTGACCCGGCCCTGAATGTTCTCATACACCTGTTTGTTGCGCAGATAAGTCAGAACGTCCGACTGCACAATCGCGATATCAACTCCGCGCAGATACAGCAGATCTTCAATGTTCTTGATCGATCCCTTGCCGACGATGGGCAGGATGCGCAGGTCGTCAACACCATCAAGTTCGGCCTGCAAATCTGCGGCAATACGGATATATGTCCCGCCAATACCACCTGAAATAACACTTACGGTGTCATTGTTCGCAGCCTGAACCCTGTCCGAATGAGCTTGCGCGAACGCCGACCCGATCGGCGCCATACTGATGATTGCAAGAGAAAACAATGCGGCAATCGCCGCAGAAAACAAACGAAACATATAACCCCTCTGCCCGGCGTAAAAACCAGGACTTTGGGTAAGACTATACGTATGATTACGTACACTTACACGCCGTGCCATCCCAATTTCAGGCTTCGGATTGTGACGTTCGAATCAGGTCTAAACGAGTAAAGAATCGGGTAAAATTATGTTCGTATGCTGGCGATTGTGTGGCGCCGTTAACTTATCAACAAAATACGATTCTTACCTTGCGTGCATTAAATTGCGCCGCATCTGGTAATTCAGTAGGCTGATTTGCAGTTTCAGTACAATCCGGAATTCAGTGCAAAGTGAGTCCAAAAAAAGGCCAAGTATGGCCATTTGGCTATCCGGTATGACCAATGGCGCATTGACGGCGCACAGCGTCGCCACAACTGATTTGCGCGGTGCATATGACGTATGTGGCACACAAATCCGGGTGAAGCCCGGATAAACAGCCCGTTTAGGCAGATTTCCCGTTAACCTTTGGCAAGCTGGTGCCAAAGCGCGGAAACCTGGCGACATCAGTTTGCAGTCTTAAAGTTGCGGTTTTGTTTTTTTTCGAAGCCGGAATCGCTCTAGGGTGCAGGCTGGAACAACGGAGGCTGCTGCCATGGGAATCGAAAGTCTTTTAGTCTTGCTGCTGGTGGGGGCGGTTGCCGGCTGGCTGGCCGGTCAGATCATGAAAGGTTATGGCTTTGGTCTGATCGGCAACATTGTCGTCGGTATCGTGGGGGCATTTGTGGCCGGACTGGTTTTCCCGGCTATCGGCGTTTCGCTCGGCAGCGGTATCATCGCATCAATTATCCACTCCACCATTGGCGCGGTGATCCTGCTGTTTCTGATTGGCCTGATCAAAAGAGCCTGATGGCTCCGGAACTGCCGACGCTTGAAGTACTGTGCGCCCGAGTTTTCCGGTACCCAGCCACGGTGCTGGAGGCGGTTCCAATGCGGCCCATCAACACAATTTCCATTTTGATCGATCAAATCCCGGCAAGTCATACAATTACCGCATATGTGAATGAAACATGACCCCGGGCTTTGGGTGTGACGCGAGTTTGCCATAAATTGACGCGATAGTTCGGTCGCGTCAGACTTAATTAACGGCGGTTGTGATGCGTCTGAAACCCATTCTGAAAGCTATACGTCCGATATGTTCCGGAGATACGGGATCGATGCCCGTGGGCCGTTTGCGACGGTTTGTGCGGATAATACCGGTGGTGCCAGTGGTGGCCCTTTACATGTCCGGTGCCGGGACTGCGTCTGCGCAGGGTTTCGCGGTTTCCTACAATGACCCCAATCTCTGCGTCGCCTCCGTTCTGTATGCGACCGGCCGGCAGATTCTCGAAACCCCTGAACGCAAACCGATCCCGGTCACTCCGCCATCGTCGCGAGTGCCGCAAACGACATCTGATGACATTCCCGATTGTATCGAGGTTCCGGGCCTGACGAGTGTTCCCGGGCAACCGGTCGCGACCGCTCCGGTGCCCAGTACACCCGAGCAACCAGCCGATACGGCGAAGCAACCGCCGATTGCATCGAAACCATCTGAAGCGGATAAAGCGGACGAAGCACCGGAACTCGGGCTGGTCAAGGCGCAGCAGACACTGGTTTCCCTGATATTGGTCAACGATGACGATGGTCAGCCGCTGGAGGGTGCCACCATCAGGTTGCTGGCCGCAGAACCTGACCTGCCGGGCGGGAAGGCGCCGGATGCCAAGCTCATCGGTGCCGATAACTATGCGGGTGGTGTCGAGGGGGTGGAGCTGGACGATGACGGGCAGTTGTTGTTGTCGGTGGCGCCTCAGACCGACGACGATCTCGCCGGCATTACCCTGACAGAGGTGCCTGAGGAAAAACCGACCGATGATGCCACACCCGCAAACAAGCCTCCTGCAATCCGGACGGCGCGTGTCACCAGGCAGAATCCGCAGCTGGTTGTCGCAACGGCTGCCAACTGGACCCGGCTGCCGGTTCGGCTGGCCCCGCAAGGCGCAAAGATATGCATCAACCGGAACTTCCGCATCGGGGACAACAACATTCATGTCGTCAGTCTTCCCGGGCAATTCGTGGATGAGTTCACCCGCAATGCAAATCGCTGGGAAGAAACGGAATTTGTCGAGGCTGATCCGTGCCGCAACAAGGAAGACGGCAATGATCCATTATATGGGACCTCGGGGTTGTGGGGCCAGAAATTCGACAATCAATGGGCCATCAAGCGAGTTGGTTTTGAGGAAGAGAAACTTCCCCAATGGCTCAAAAAACCGGCAACCGCGACAGATGTTACCGTTGCCGTCATCGATACCGGCCTGGACTGGTATCACCCTGATATTTCGCACGACAGCATATGGACCAATCCGAACGAAGTGCAGGGCAACGGCATCGATGACGACAAGAACGGCTACGTTGATGACATTGTCGGCTGGAATTTCGTCCGCAACCGAAACAAGCCCTGGGACTATGATGGTCACGGCACGTTCGTAACAGGTGTCATTGCAGCAGCGCAGAAAAACGGCATTGGCATTTCCGGCATCAGTTCTTCGGCAAAGATCATGCCGTTGAAGGCGCTCGACGCGTTTGGCCGGGGATACGCCTCGATGGCAGCAGAAGCGATAAACTATGCCGCAGAACATGACGCCCGGATCATCAATCTGAGCCTCGGTGGCAGAACGCTCACCAAAGTGGAGCAACTGGCCATCGATCATGCCCGCAGCAAGGGCGCCATCGTGGTGGTGGCGGCAGGCAATTCGGGACAATCAGTTGCTGACTTCTCGCCCGCCGGTCTGCGCGGGGTTGTTACCGTTACAGCGACCGACCGCAAGGACAAGCGCGCCGGTTTTTCCAATTGGGGCCCCTTGGTCGATATCGCAGCTCCCGGCGTGGACGTGTTGAGCCTGCGGGCCCGGCGCACCGATCTTCTGTCTCTCATCCGTGGCGTAAAATACAAACGCGGTGAAGGTATTCTGGGAGAAGACCGGTCCTATTACCGGGCCAGCGGGACTTCGTTTGCCGCACCGATTGTGACCGGTACGATTACAGAACTTCTGGCCGGCAATCCGGAACTCACTGCTGAGCAGGCCGTTCGCATGGTGCTGCATTCGGCGCGCGATATTGAAACACCAGGTGTCGACAATTATACCGGCTTTGGCCTGCTGGATGCCACGGCGGCGCTGGCGGCCGATCCTGACTATTTCAATGAAAGCAGGATCAGCGGGGTCAAGGTCATAACCCGAAGCGGCAAACCCGTTCTGCGCGTTCTCGGTACGACAAATGCCGATGACTTCAAGGAAGCAGTCATCCGGCTTGGCAAGGGAACAGATCCGAAAAAATGGCTTGAAGTGAACAGGAAGATCCTGAAGCCGGTGGACACCGGCACGCTGATCGAACTACCGGCCGGGGTCTTCAAGGGCGCCAGGCAATGGACGATCAGGCTGATCACCCGGCACAAGAACGGGGCCGAGCGCGAAGCACGCTTCAGCCTGAAACTGGGATAGCGAGTAAACAGGAGTTGGTCGCGATGAAACAACACGGTCTTTCATGGATCCTGGCGATGTCGATGGGCATGGTGCTGGTAACACCGGCACATGCGGTGATTGTTGATATCGATATTGAAACTGAAGGTGAACCGGTCCCGGGCGCGTCGATAACTTTCCGCACACCCGACGGCAAGGATGTGCCGGACATACAGGTGACCGCTGTTCCTGAAGAACCCGAAGAGGTTGAAGAAGATGAGCCTGGCCGGGTGGTCGAACTGGATATTCCGCCGGTGCGGGTGGGCGAGGAAAAACCGGAAACCGAGCGTCCTGAAAGAGAGCCGCAAGGAGAATCCAAACCCGACAAACCCAAAACGCCAAGACCAGGCCGTCACCGGGTTGAGTTGCCTGATGAACTGATCGGCCGGGATCTGGTGGTCGTGGTGACCAAGGATGATGAAGTGGTGAAACGGGACCCCGTTAAAGTGGAGCAGGACACCTCCCGCATCGCTGTTGAAGCGTACGATCCGGTTGATGCGAGACTGTCGATCAAGCTGGCACAGGACAAGAAGTGCCGGCGCGGCAAGACCTGTAACTACAAGCTTGAAGTGAGCAATGAAGGCGCGGGTATCTACAAGGGACCGTTGTTCCTGACCGGTGTCCTGCACGGCGCGGTGCGCAGGCTGGGAAAACAGGACGATTGGCAATGTGCCTATAGCGGACGGGGCAAGCAGATCTGCCATAGCCAGGTCGCGCTTCAGCCCGGTGCCAGTCAATCCTGGACCCTGGGCGCCAGATTGCCGAGGCGGATGTCCCAGACATCTTCCAACTGCCTGGAGATTGATGTTTTTTCCCGGCAGGCTGAAGGCCGCGTCAATCCTCTGCTCATGGCGGTGCAGCTTGGCCTTGCCGGCCAGGGTCTGAAGGTCGGACGTCCCGACGGCATTATGGGGCCGAAAACCGAGGCGGCACTCCGGCAGTATATCGGGCAAGACGGCTATGAGGGTACGGATGACCTGAATGACGTGTTCAAGGCTCTTTACGGGTTGGCACCGGCGCGCTTGAGCCGCCTGGGAATGTCGAGCCGCAAGCACTGCAAGAGAGTTGCGCTGTATGCGCCGCCAAAGCGGGTGAAAAGGGTTACCAAGGTCAAGCGCCGCAGGCCGCAGTACCGGGATGATGACGACTTTGACGATTACGATGATTACGACGACTACGATAATTATGATCGGCGTCCGAACATCGGCATTGGCATCGGTATTGGCGGCTGGAACAGAGGCTTTAACAGGGGCCGCGGATATCGCCGTCGTCAGTAAGTTCATCACTGTCTGCAGCGGCGGGCCGGCGTTGCCGGCGAACCCGGTGACATACCGCCCTGTCAAGGCGGCGTCATTGCGCCGATGACCGCACCGGTCATCAGTGTTGCCAGCAGGCCTGACACCAGTGAACGCGGGCCGAGCGACAGAATATCTGCGCGCCGGTCCGGACACAGGGCCAGCAGTCCGCCGGTCATAATGCCGAGCGAACCGAAATTGGCAAAACCGCACAGTGCATAGGTCAAAATCAGCCGGCTGCGGTCCGACAGATCCGTCGCACCGGTGCTGGCCAGTTGCAGATAGGCGAGCAACTCGTTGAGGACGGTCTTCACGCCGATCAACTGACCCGCCTGGAAGGCCTCGCTCCACGGGATGCCGGTCAGCAAGGCCAGCGGCGTCATCAGCCAGCCGAATATCTGCTGTGCTGACAAGGTCGCGCCAAAAGGTGAAGTGGCTGCTGCCAGAGCCATGTCGACCAGGGCCACCAGGGCAACCATGACCACCAGCATGGCGGCGACCGACACCACGAGCCGCACGCCATCGGTTGTTCCGGTCGCGATGGCTTCCATGACGGTGCGGCTCCTGAATGCCTCGTCAATGTCGGTTGTGCTGTCGTCGCTTTCGTCATCTGCCCATGGCACCATCAGCCGTGCGATTACCAGCGCTGCCGGTGCACTCATCACCGACGCCAGCAGAATATGGCCCGCAGCGCCTGCCAGCACAGGTTCCATGAAGGTTGCATACAAGGCCATCACGGTCCCCGCGACGGTGGCCATGCCTGTGGTCATCATGGCAAACAGACCGCCGCGACTGGCGGCTGCCAGATAAGGCCGCACCAGTATGGGCGCATCGACCATTCCCACGAATACATTGGCGGCGGCAACTGTGCCGACCGGCCCGCTGACCCCCATGGAGCGGCCGAGCAACCATGCCAGAGATCCGACGATTTTCTGCAGTATGCCCCAATGGTACAGCAGTCGGGCCAGGACACTCATCATCACAATTATCGGCAAGGCCTGCAGGGCCAGTACAAAACCCTTGCCGGGGTCGGTGACGGTAAACGGTGTCGGACCACCGGCCAGATAGCCGAACAGAAACTTCATGCCGGTGCCGGTGGCTGTCTGCAGTGCAATGACGGCGCTTGCCAGCAGGTCAAAAACAATGCCGAGTTGCGGGAGCAGGATGAACAGACCGGCGATGATGAATTGCAGCGCAATTCCACCGGCGGTAAATTTCACTGCGTAGCTTGCGGGAAGGGCATTACGGCGTTCAGACAGCAACCAGGCAATGAACGGAATCACAGCCAGTCCGCACAGACTTTGCAGCATCAGTCCCAAAAAAGTTCTCCCACCCTGACAACACGCCAGCACGCCCGTGCTGCAGACGAAGGTAGACGATAATGCGCCTGTGTGACCACCTGTTTTCACGGCAGTTGGCAGGGAAGTGATTTTGGCGACCGGGCCTGCTGACGATCTGTTGCGCTTCGTGGTATGAGACACCGGCAGCGACCTGAAAACAGAATGGATGATAAAGTTGAGAGACCACAAACAGGGTGATTTTTCCCGGGAAGAAGTTTCACTGGCAAACCGTAACTCGGGTATTGCCCTGGAGATGTTGCGCTATGACGTAACGCCGGTGGGGATGCACTATCTGCTGACCCACTTTGACTATCCGTATCTGGAAGCTGACACGTGGAATCTGGAAATTGGCGGCCTGGTCGACAAGCCTGCCGTGCTGACACTGGCCGACCTCAAGTCGCTGCCGCAGATTACCCAGACGGTCACTCTGGAATGCGCTGGTAATGGTCGCGCCAACCTGGACCAGCGTTATCAGAGCATGCCCTGGCAAAACGAGGCGGTCAGCACGGCGAAGTGGACGGGGGTGAGATTATCCGACGTACTGGAGAATATCGAACTGGACCCATCTGCCATCGAGATCGTATTTTACGGGGCCGACCATGGCGAGGATGCGCATGGTGAGCATGACTATGGCAGGTCGTTGTCGGTTGCACATGCGATGCAGCCGGAGGTCATGCTGGCATACGAGATGAACGATCTGCCGCTGTTGCCGCAGCACGGTGCGCCGGTGCGCATGATCGTGCCGGGCTGGTACGGCATGGCCAGTGTAAAGTGGCTGATGCGAATTGAAGCCATCGACCACGCATTTGACGGGCCGCAGCAGACCGGCACCTATATATATCGGGACGAGCCGGAGGATCCGGGCACCTTCGTGCAGGAAATCCGCGTCAAGTCGCTGATGATCCCGCCTGGGTTTCCGGATTTTTATTTGCGCAGGCGGTTTGCCGAAGCCGGGCAGATCGAACTTATGGGCCGGGCCTGGTCGGGCAATGGCGTCGGTATTTCCAGGGTCGAGGTCAGTATCGATGGTGTCTGGCATGAAGCTGCGCTTACGGCGCCGGATTCAAAGTATGCCTGGACACGCTGGCATTGGCACTGGGATGCAACGCCCGGCGAACATGTCCTGCAATGCCGGGCCACCGATGCAAATGGCGAGATTCAACCGCTCGATGCGCGCTGGGACAATCAGGGGTTTGGCAATAACGGTGTACACAGTGTGACCGTCACGGTGCGGTAGCGGAACCTGCTCAGATCCTGTTGTTCCAGTGCATGGTCATGATGTGTTGCGGGCCGCTGGGACCGCCTTCGTAAATCTCGCCGGTATCGGCAAACCCGCCTGCCGCGTAGACATGGTGGGCCATTTTATTACGGCAGTTGACGGTGAGCACGACGCCGGGAGCGTCCGGGTATTCGCGCTTGATTGCATCAGGCAAACCCTGGATGAACCGCCTGCCGATCCCACGGCCCTGATGGTTCTGGTCAATCACCACCTGGCATAATTCCAGTAGTGGCTGCTGGATGTAGTCCGGCACCCTGGTATCGATCTGGAAAAAGCCGACAATCCCGGCATCAACCTCAATGACGAAGTTGTCGCGCATTAATGCCGTGGTCTTCAACGTCAATGGCATGGGGTCGACAAACTGGCTTTGCTCATCTGCGACCGTGAGCGCGGCGACAGGCGCGTGATCTTCTTGCGTCATGCGCCGCAAGGTCACGGATGTGGGGGTGGAAGTTGCCATGGCTTGTCCGTTTTCAGGTGTTTCCACCGGGCTTTATTGATATGACCGCCAAGAAGCAAGTTCATTTGCAGGAATTCGCCAGGGAGCTTGCGTCGAGTGCCGATCAACGAATTTTCAGGTTAGGTTTTTCCGATGAGTGACAAGTTTTCCGGTGTGGAAGGTTTCCCGAGAGCGAGCCTTTTGTCCGGGCCGACGCCCATAGAGCGTCTTGAGCGCTTATCAACGCAGCTGGGCATTGACCTGTCGATCAAGCGGGATGACCTGACCGGACTTGGCTTTGGTGGCAACAAGGTCAGGCAGCTTGAGTTCTATTTTGGCGCGGCTCTGGAAAAAGGGGCAGACACGGTCCTCATTACAGGTGCTGTTCAGTCTAACTACGCAAGAACGGCTGCAACGGCTGCAGCCAAGCTTGGGCTCGGTGCGGTCATCCAGATGGAAAACCGGGTGCACGGGATGGACGAGGCCTACAACACATCGGGAAACGTGTTGCTGTCGCGGATGCTGGGTGCGGAGTTTATGCACTATCCGGAAGGCGAGGATGAGGCTGGTGCCGATCTTGCGCTGCGCCGGCGGGCGGAGGAACTGAGCAGTGAAGGACGCACGCCGTACGTCATTCCGCTGGGGCTCAACAACCCGCCTCTGGGGGCGCTGGGGTATATGAAGGCGGCTGAGGAAATTCTGCAGCAGGATGACGGGTTCGATTGCATGGTGGTAGCGTCGGGAAGCGGCCTGACCCATTTCGGACTGCTGGCCGGCCTGCGCGCGCTGGGCTGCAAGACGCCGGTGCATGGCATCTGTGTACGGCGCAATTCGGCGGCGCAGGCTCAACGCCTGGCCACGGTCGGCGCACACCTCGATGCGCTGCTGGACTGCGATCCGATCACGGATGCGTCTGACATCCTGACATGGGACGGTGCCCTTGAGCCGGGCTACGGTCATATCGGACCACCCGCGCGCGCGGCCATCATGATGATGGCGCGGCAGGAAGGGCTGTTCTTGGACCCGGTTTACACGGGCAAGAGTTTTGCCGGGGTGCCGGGACTGGTGAAGGAAGGAACCATTAAACCGGGCGAGCGTGTTCTGTTTATTCACACCGGCGGGCAACCCGCGCTGTTTGCCTACCAGAGCGAGCTGGAGATGTGAGCTGGCTGCTGGTCGGCAGCTCCGGTCGGGAGGCAATCATGTGACCGCCTCCCGGTATTGTGCGTGCCGGCTGGTTCAAGCCAGTTGATCGCCGATCGGCAGGTTACGGATGCGCTTGCCGCTGGCGTTGAAGATGGCATTGGTAAGTGCCGGAATGAAGGGCGGAACTCCCGGTTCGCCGACACCGGTTGCATGCACCGAAAACGGATGCGGCACGATGTGGGTGTGCACCACTTCGGGAAAGTTGTCGGCACGTACCATTTCATAATCGTTGAAATTGCCCTGCTGAACTTCGCCGTTCTCAAAGGTTAGCCCCAGGTGCAGTGCTGTCGCCATGCCGAACACACATGCGCCCTGCATCTGCGAACGAATGCGTTCGGGGTTGGCGGGGAACCCGCAGTCAATCGCCACATGCACTTCCGGTACTTTCACAGTGCCATCCTCGACTTTGGCGTGAACCACCATAGCGATATAGGACACGAAGCTGCGGTGAACCGCGATGCCGAGACCTTCTCCTTCCGGCAGTGTCTTGCCCCAACCGGCCTTGTCTGCAGCCAGTTCAGCCACGGCGCGCAGGCGTGCGGTGTCGAACGGGAACTCTTCCTGTGGTTCGTACTGGTTCCAGAACTTGCCCGGCAGGCCGGATGCCTTGGCTTCCAGTACACGGTCCGGACCGATCATTTCGATCAGAAAGTCCTTCTGGTCCTTGCCCAGTTCCGCTGCCAGTTCGGCGGTTGCCGATTGCACGGCAAAGGCGCGCGGAATATTAGACACCGAGCGATACCAGCCAATGCGTGTGTGTGCATATGCCTTGCATTGCTCAGCGCTGACATTGGGCAGCGCGTAGGGCAGGTTCTCCAGGCCCATGCCGATTTCGATTTCATGCTGGTTGCCTTCGTCCTTGACGAATGTCGACAGGAAGGACGGTGCAGCACTGCGATGGCGCCATGCTGTCACCTTGTTGTCGGCATCCAGGCCAACATCAATGCGCTCGACCGACGAAGTGTGACTGTACCCGTTGCGGATATCATCTTCGCGTGTCCACTGCACTTTCACGGCACCATCAATCTCTTTGGCAAGGAAGGCAGCTTCTGTGGCAAAGTCAGCCTTGGACTTGCGGCCGAATCCGCCGCCGAGCAGGGTGACGTTCATCCGCACGGCTTCCGGTTTCAAACCAAGATACTCGGCCGTGTCGGTGCGTGCCGTATAGGGGCTCTGGACCGGCGCCCAGACCTCGCACTTGCCGTCCTTGAAGGCGGCAACCGCTGCCGGCGGTTCCATCGGCGCATGCGCCAGGTGGGGCTGGTAGTATTCATAGGTCAATATCCGGGCAGCGGACTTAAGGGCTGCTTCGGTGTCGCCCTGATTGCGCACCGATGCGCCGGGTTGTGCAACTGACGCGCGCAGCTCCTTCTCGTAGTCCGCAGTATTGAATGAACCGTGCTCGCCACGGTCCCATTCGATTTTCAGCGCATCGCGGCCCTGCAGGGCGGCCCAGGTGTTTTTGGCTATCACGGCCACGCCACCCAGTGGTTTGAATTTCGATCCCAGCGGTGTCACCGGAATCTGCACGATTTTTTCGACCCCGGGTACGGCCAACGCAGCGCTGTCATCGACAGACTTGATGGTTGCGCCGACAACAGGTGGCCGGGCGATGATGGCGAACTTCATGTTTGGCAAATTCACATCGGCACCGTACACGGCCTTGCCGGTGGTGATATCGTGCAGGTCATAAATTGGCACCTGGCCCTTGCCGATATAGCGGAACTCCTGTTCGGTCTTGAACCGGAGCTGATCGCGGGCAGGGGTGTCCAGTGCCATGGCGGCGGCTGCCAGGTCGCCGTAGCCAATGCGCGTGCCAAGCGTTTTGTGCGTGACCTGATGGCCGGATGCCTCGACCATGTCTTCGCTGACGCCCCATTTCCTGGCCGCCGCCAGTTCCAGCATTTTGCGCACCGCAGCGCCGATCTCGCGGCACGGCTGAATGTGGTGGCGGAGGCTGCGCGATCCGTCGGTATCCTGGTTGCCGTATTTGGGTTCATCGCCCTCTGCCTGGACAATGGTGACACGGTCCCAGTCGGCTTCCATCTCATCGGCAATGATCATCGGCAGGGAGGTGCGTGAACCGGTGCCCATTTCCGAGCGATGCGCGATGATCGTGACTTGACCGTCAGGCGCGATTGACACGAAAATATGTGGATCATTGCGTACGCCATTGGGCATGTTCAGGCCCTGTGTGGGATAGGCCTCAAAAGCCTGCGCCGCGCTCGGCAGGAAGTGCGCGGCCAGCACGAAACCTGTTGCTCCCTTAAGAAGGCCGCGGCGGTTGACTTCTGTCGTTGCCACTTTTCGCAAAGCGGTCTGAAGCGTGTGGCCCGGTGTCGAGTTGGAACTTTCTGCGAACGATTGAAGTTGATGTAACATGGCCTCATGCTCCCGTTGATGCTTGGCGGACGGCTGAGACGATGCGCTGATAACAGCCGCATCGGCAGATATTGCCGCTCATGGACTCCAGGATTTCCTGCTCACTGGGCTTCGGATTGGACTTGAGCAGGGAGGCTGCCTGCATGATCTGGCCGGCCTGACAATAACCGCATTGCGGTACGTTCTGGTCACGCCATGCCACCTGAACCGGATGGTTGCCGTCTGCACTGAGGCCTTCGATTGTGGTGACGGACTTGCCATCGAGTTCCTGCATAGATACCAGACAGCCACGAACCGCTTCTCCGTCCACATGTATGGTGCAGGCGCCGCACAATCCTGTGCCACAGCCAAACTTGCTGCCGCTCAGGGCTAGTTCGTCGCGCACATACCATAAGGCCGGCATGGAAAGGTCTCCGTCGAACGAGTGTTCGACGCCATTTACGGTGATTTTCATGAAACTGTTCCTCGCAACTCACTCACTCAACAAGCTCGGCTGAACTTGTTGAAAGCGTGCGCAAGCACAGTCACCCGCTTGCGCGTGGGTGTTGGCTGGCTTTTCGCACCGCCGTTCTATGCGGAAACCAAACAGATGATAGCGTCAGGCCAGTGCTCAGACAACAGCACGAATGTGGGGGTTTTTTGGATTTTGTGTCTGCACTTCGATGATTGTTGCAGGGCACCGGTCAGCAGGGCAGATTGGACGCCTGCGCTGCAAGGCTCTCAATTGTCGGCCAGTTTTCGGATTTCAGGTGTTCAGACGGTACCACCCAAGATCCGCCTGCACACAGCACGTTCGGCAGTTTGAGGTAGGTTCCGACATTGTCCGGGTTCAGGCCGCCGGTCGGGCAGAAGTGGAAATCGGGCATCGGCCCGGCAAATGCTTTCAGAGCCGGCGCACCGCCGGATGCTTCGGCGGGAAAGAACTTGGCAACATCATATCCGCGTTCGTGCAGACGCATCATTTCCGAGACGGTTGCGATACCGCCCAGCAAAGGCAGGTCATGGCGTTCGCAGCTGGTGACGAGGGCTTCCGTAGTGCCGGGCGATACGCCAAACCTGGCGCCTGCATCAACTGCCGCCACAACATCATCTTCTGACAGCAAGGTTCCCACGCCGACCACACAACCTTCAACCGTGCCCATCGCCCTGATGACGTCGATTGCGGCCGGCGTGCGCAGGGTCACCTCGACGACCGGCAATCCACCCGATACCAGAGCTTCTGCCAATGGTATCGCATGAGCCACATTTTTCACGACCAGGACCGGAATGATCGGCACTGGTGTGAGCATGGCCCTCAACTGACTTGAACTTTCCTTGCCGGTGAGCATTTTTGTGTATCTCCGAGAGCCAATTGGAAAAGCGGCGTGAATTCAGTCATCAGGACGATTGCTGAAAACTCTTCCGCAGAAAGAGTGACCGGGCTTCATTGCCCGGTACGGCATGTGGCATATTAAAACATCTACAATCAATATCTTACTGCCGAGAACCAACAACCTGACCAGGAACTTTCACTTCGTGGCGAGGCCAGGCGGGCCAGTCGCTTGTGTTCAAAAAAGTACCATACTAGTAAACATAATGATTGACACGTCAAATTTGACGTGACTAATTTCGTCATCGAACCCCAATTAGAAGGGTTGTTCCAGAATGGTCTGGTGGCTTTTCGGGGATAGTGGAGGAAAAAATGAACCTGATAAAAAACATGAGAAAACTTATGTCCGGCGCCGTTGTTGCCGGCATGGCCGTTCTTGCTGTTACAGCCGCCAAGGCGGAAGATGTGACGCTGCGCGGCGCCAGCCTGTTCGATAACGAACATGCCTATTCCAAGACCCTCATCAAGCTGGGTGAACTGGTCAACAAGGAGTACGGCAAAAAAGTCACCTTCGACCTGCGCGGCAATTCCGAGCTTGGCATCGAGCCTGACTATGTGAACTTCCTGACCCAGGGCGTGGCCATCGACTATGCCATTATCGCGCCTTCCAACCTGGCCCGTTTTGCACCTTCGGTGCCGTTGATGGATATGCCTTTTGTTTTCCGTGACCTGGATCACTGGAATGCCGTTCTGTCCAGCGACGTATTGAAGCCGCTGGAAGAAGAACTGCTCAAGAAAGCCGACCTGATGATCATCGGCTATGCAGGCGGCGGTACCCGCAACCTGATCTCCAACAAGAAGATTTCCAATATTGAAGAGCTGACCGGCCACAAGATGCGCGTGATGGGTGCTCCAATCCAGGCGCGGGTGTTCGAGGCCATCAAGGCAGCACCTTCGGCCATTGCCTATTCCGAAGTGTACAACGCCATTCAGACAGGCGTCGTGGACGGGCTGGAAAACGAGTCAGCCAGCCTGCTGCAGTACAAGTTCTTTGAAGTTGCCCCGCATATCACGCTGACGCAGCATTCGATTACAGTTCGTCCGATCATCTTCAGCGGCAAGGCTTTCCGCAAACTGCCTGAAGAGCTTCAGAAGGCCATACTCAAGGCCGGCAAGGAAGCAGGCGAGTTTGGCCGCGCACTTGAATCATCGGAAGATTCCAAGAAGCTGGACCAGATGAAAGATGCCAAGCAGATCGAGGTTCACGCCTTTGCCGGTCGTGAAGCACTGCTTGACCTGGTGACACCGGTCCAGGACGCCTACGCCAAGGAGCTGGGCGCTGAAGACCTGTTGCAGGCCATTCGCTCGAAATAACCGGAGCCGGGAGTTTCCCCTGTGGTATTGTACGCTGCAGGGGAAATTTTTGCATGTTGCTGGTTTCAGGTCTTCATTCTGGAAGACCTGAAATCCGCCGCGAGTGGGGAGGGGACATCATGATCGAGAAAGCTCTGGAAGGCTTCTGCCAGCTGCTGCGAATTGCAGTGGGTGTCCTGGTGGCAGCGCTGATTGTGCCGGTTACGATGCAGGTGCTGGCGCGCTATACCGGTATCATTCCGGTGTATCTGTGGACCGAAGAACTGGCGACTTACCTTTTTGTCTGGATGGTGATGCTGGGCTCGATCATCGCGGTGTGGGAGGGTACGCATTTCGATGTGCACGTTGTGCGCGAGGCCATATCACCGCTCGGCAAGCTCCTGCAAAAGGGCTTTGTGCTGCTGGTCATGTGCGTGTTTGCACTGTTGTTTGCCTATTACGGTATCGGCTATGCGAAATTCGGATCCATCCAGACATCGGTAATGATGCAGGTCAACCTGCTGGTGATTTACATATCGGTGCCGTTTGCCGGGTTTTGCTGGGCTGTATTTGCGTTGTTCCGGTTTTGGCAGGCGGTTCAGGAATACAGGCATAGTTCCGGAAGGCACGCAGCATGATCATTTCAACCGGTATTGCCTGCCTTATTCTTCTGACCGGTTTCATCACACTGGTCGTGGCGCGTGTGCCGGTCGCTTTCGCGCTCGGTATCGCAACCATACCGCTGGTGGTGTTCGACATCCGGCTGACACCGTTCCTGATCATGGACCGGATGTTCAATTCCTATAACTCGTTCATTCTGCTTGCTGTGCCGTTCTTTCTGCTGGCGGCAAACCTGATGAACGGCGGCAAGATCACCGACAAGCTGATCGAATTTGCCCGTGTTCTGACGGGCTGGCTTCCCGGTGGCCTCGGACACGTGAACGTTGCCGTTTCGATGCTGTTTGCCGGCATTTCCGGATCATCGACCGCGGATGCCGCCGGTTGCGGCAAGATCCTGATTCCGGCGATGACGAAGCAGGGGTTCGATCCACGCTTTGCCGTTGCCATAACCGCGTGTTCTTCCGTTATGGGCGTGATCATCCCGCCCAGCATCCTGATGATTGTGTGGGGCGGGGTGATGTCGATTTCAGTGGGGGCGCTGTTTCTTGCCGGAGCGATACCGGGACTGATGATCGCAGCCGCCCTGATGGCGACCGTCTATGGCTACGCAAAGGTGTACGATTATCCCACTGCCGGAAAACCAACCGTGGCGGAATTCTGGAATGCGCTGAAAGGCGCCGGGCTGGCCTTGCTGACACCGCTGTTTGTCATTGGCGGCATTGTAGGCGGTGTAGTCACGCCAACGGAAAGTGCTATCATTGCGGCGTTCTACTCGTTTTTCCTGGGCTTTGTCATTTACCGCACCATAAGCCTGCGCGATACCGTCGGCATTCTGTACGAGACGGGCCGGTTCGCGTCGATCTCGCTGTTTGCCATCGGCACCGCATCGGTTTTCGGCTGGATGCTGGCGTTTTACAATGTGCCGCGCCTGATGGTCGGCGTCATGACAAGTCTTGAGTTCGGCCAGTTCGGTACTGCGCTGGTGATTGCGGCTTTCTTTTTGCTGTTCGGCCTGTTCATCGATGCCATACCGGCGATCATCATTCTTGGCACCGTGCTGTACCCGGTGGCCCAGGCCGCCGATATTCACCCGGTGGTGTTTGCCATTATCGGTATCGTATCGCTGGCCTTTGGACTGGTTACCCCGCCATACGGGCTTTGCCTGCTGATCTCGGCGTCGATAGCCGAACTCAATGTGGTCCAGGTGCTGCGCGACGTGGTCATCATCCTCATGCCGATGCTTCTCATATTGCTGCTCATCATCCTGTTTCCGGAGATCGCTCTCTGGTTGCCCAGGACGCTGATGCCCGGATTCAAGTAAACCGCCGTCAGGCGCCTCATGCATACCTTCAACAGGAGAACACCATGCTTTTAGAAAACAAGACCGTGATAGTCACCGGCGGTGGCCGTGACATCGGACGGGCCTGCGTCATGCGGCTGGCCGAGGAAGGTGCGAAAGTTGCCATCAACTATCATGCCAGCGGCGACGGAGCGCAATCTGCCGTCGATGAAATCAAGGCAGCGGGCGGGCAGGCCTTTGCGCTCGGCGGAGACCTGACCAAGACCGAGGATGTAACAAGCCTGGTCGACAGGACCCGTGCCGAATTCGGCGATGACATTCACGGGCTGATCCACGTCACCGGTGGGCTGGTTGCCCGCAAGACAATCGGCGAAATGGATGAAGCCCACTGGAACCGGGTCATGGACCTGAACACCACCAGTTACTTTCGCATGATCAAGGCTGTCGAGCCGTACATGTCCGACGGCAGTTCCATCGTCGGCTTCGCGTCCCAGGCAGGCCGCGATGGGGGTGGCCCGGGAGCGGTTGCCTATGCTGCCTCAAAGGGTGCGGCAATGACCATGACGCGAGGATTTGCGAAAGAACTCGGGCCGCGCATCCGGGTAAACGCCATCTGTCCCGGCATGATCGATACCGACTTCCACAACATCTTCACCAAGCCGGAAGTTCGCGCCCACGTCGCCAACATCACACCGATGAAACGCGAAGGCACATCGGAAGATACCGCCAACCTGGCCGTGTTCCTGATCACCGATCAGTCGTCGTTCATGACGGGTACGTCTGTGGATATCAATGGCGGCGTGCTGTTCTCTTAAGAGACCAGTGCTCCGTGGTGCCGGATCACCCTGGCCGCACATGCCTGGCCGGCTGCTACGGATTTGGCGATATCGCTGGTCTGAACGAATTCAGCCAGAAATGCGCCGTTGAATGAATCGCCGGCTCCGGTTGTATCAACCGGATCGGTTACATGTTCGGTCCGGTGCCGGGAAACATCCTCGCCGGACCGGACCACAACGTCGCCGGAGCCGTCCTTCAGAACGACGGTACCTGCTCCGGTTGCAACATAGCGGGCGAGAACAGCCTCGCTGGAAGCATCGCCAAAGGCATGGCGCTCATCGTCGCAACTGGGCAGGCAGATGGTCGAGGCGCCGGCAGCCAGATGCATCATCAACTTCATTTGTTCGCGGTCCCGCCACAGGGCAGGGCGGATGTTTGAGTCAAAGGCAACTGTCTTGCCCTGCGAGCGAGCACGCTTGAGGCAGTCAATCAGCGCCAGCCCGTCTTCTTCCGGCAGAATTGCCAGTGTGATGCCGGAAAAATATACTGCAGATGCCGCCTCAATTGTTTCGTTGAGTTTGTCCCTGTCAGCAGCCAGCAGACGTGCAGCCGAGGTTTCCCGCCAATAGCTGAAGCTGCGTTCGCCCTCATCCAGATGTATCATGTACAGGCCCGGCCGCCTGTCTTGCAGCCGTTGAACTGCGCTGCAGTCAATGCCGGCACTTTCAAAGAAGCTGAGCATTTCTGCTGAAACGGTGTCGGTTCCAACCGCCGACATAAAGCGGGTGGTCCAGCTGTCATCAAGCCGCGTTCGCGCATACCACAGCGTGTTGAACACATCGCCTGCGAAGGACTTCCGCAGCAGGCCGTTTTCAGCCTGGGCCAGTTCAACCATGCATTCGCCTATGCCCACAAAAGCTTTTGCCTGCACCGAAGGATCAGTCTTCGAAGTAGTCACTGTGAGACTCTCTGGCGGCATTGAACGTCTGATCGAGCCTGCCCAAATGATGACGTATCAGTTTGATGGTGCCGGCCTCATCATGCTTTTTGAGCAGGTTGTAAATTTCGGTATGGTCTTCGCGGACTTCACTGAGTGCTGCCTGAGATGAAAGCTGGATCAAGCACAACCGGTCAAGATGTGCCTTGTTGCCGGCGATTGTATCAAAGGCAAACTCGGCGTCGCCAGCCCGGCAGATCAAATGATGAAACGCATAGTCGAGGTCATGGAACTCATCGATATTCATGCTTTCAACGCACTGCTTCTGGCGCTTGAGGTTCTCGTCAAACGACACACTGTCCATATCCGGTTTCGATGCACAGATACGGCGAATGACCTCAATCTCCACGGCTGTGCGAATGAACCTGGAGTTCATAATGTGGCTTTGTGAAATCTTCCTGACCAGGGTTGCTCTCTGCGGGCGGATTTCCAGCAGTTTCATGTTGCTCAGCCGGATGAAGGCTTCTCTGACCGGTTGGCGTGAAACATTGAACTGACCGGCGATTTCAACCTCGGACATACGGGTGCCGGGTTCGAGCTTCAGTGTGACAATATCCGCGTGAAGACGATCAAATACCTCGTCGACAGTGGTCCGGCGGCCAAATTCATTTCCAAGTGCATACATCTGAAATCCTCATAGAAATTATGCTTACCATACTAGGATAAAGCCGGGTTTCAAAAGACTTTCGACAGGGTTGTTGCACATAACTGGTGAGAGGGCTGGTGTCAGGTGGATCAACCCGTCATGGTTATGGTCGCGGGACATTGGACCTGAAGGACGCCAAAGAGTTTCTGGATCGCCTCGGGTGAGTTGTTTGACAGTTGCCATGAATGCGAGGGATTGACGGATAATGCAACCAAGGCGCAATGAAATCGAGTTCGATGCCGAAGGTACCGTATTGCGCGGCTGGCATTATGTACCCGATGGCAGCAGGGGATCTTTCCCTACTATTATCATGGCACACGGGTTTTCCGCCGTTAAGGAGCAGTATCTCGATGATTATGCGGCAGCGTTTGCTGCCGCCGGCCTGGCATCCATCGTGTTTGATAACCGCAATTTCGGGGCAAGCGAGGGTGAACCCCGCCAGGAAGTTGATCCGGTTCAGCAAGTCCGGGATTACCGCCATGCTATCAGTTATGCCTGTACTCTGCCGGACGTTGATGTCGATCGCATTGGCGTGTGGGGAACCAGCTACAGTGGCGGCCATGTTCTGGAGGTCGCAGCCTACGACAGGCGGGTCAAGTGCGTTGTCAGCCAGGTGCCCACCGTCAGTGGTCCCGAAGCTGCACTGCGCCGGACACGCGCTGACCTGATGCCGGGTGTGCTCGCTGCCTTCCAGGCCGACCGGGCTGACAGGTTCGAAGGCGCTGCGCCGAAAATGATCAAGGTGGTAACCGATGGCGAAGGCGGACCCGGTGCGCTGGCCGGTGATGACAGCTGGCAGTTTTTCATGGGCAGCCGGTCGCGGGCGCGCGGCTGGGTAAACGAAGTAACCCTGCGGTCTGCCGAGATGGCGCGCGAATATGAACCGGGAAGCTGTATTCACCGCATCAGCCCGACGCCGCTTTTAATGATTGTGGCTGACCACGACCACGTGACGCCGACCGATCTGGCACTTGCGGCGTATGAAAGAGCCCTGCACCCCAAGAAGCTGGTTCTGCTGAAGGGCGGGCATTTTGTTCCCTATGTCGAACAGTTCTATGAATCCAGCGGGGCCGCAATCGAATGGTTCAGCAGACATCTGTTCGGGCAGGGTTGATGTAGCGGGCTCTTGTGAACGGCTACGGCGCAACTTTTTCACCAGGTGTTGAATTGTTTAACTCGCAAAAGTTGGCGGTGACGTTTCAGGACGGGAAAATGCCGGTTTTTCAGAAGGAACATCAGACGAAGACAGATTAAAACTGCCCCAGTCAGGGAGGCTTGTACCCATGTTTTCCATTTTCCCGTCAGCGCGCCTGCGCCCGTCACCGTTTTACGAGGCCACCGTGGCCGAAGGGGTGACCAGCTTTACAACCTACAACCACATGTTGATGCCGACAGGCTACGGTCAGCCGGAAGAAGAATACTGGCGCATCATAAACGGTGTTTCCATGTGGGATGTGTCCGTTGAACGCCAGGTGCAGCTGCAGGGCCCGGATGCGGGCAAACTGGCGCAGATACTGTGCCCGCGTGACCTCACAAAATGTGTTCCGGGGCAAGGCAAATACGTGGCTGTGTGCAACCATGCCGGTACGGTGATCAATGACCCGATCCTGTTGAAGCTGGATGAACAGCGCTACTGGCTGTCCATTGCAGACAGCAATATCTGGTTCTGGGCGGGCGCCATTGCGGCTGAACGCGGACTTGATGTGGTGGTGAGCGAGCCGGACGTGTCTCCATTGGCGGTCCAGGGGCCGAACAGCGAAGACGTTATGGTGTCGATATTCGGCGACTGGGTGCGTAATCTCAAATACTTCTGGTTCGGGGAAACCGAGATCGATGGCATTCCGGTTGCAGTTGCACGGTCCGGCTGGTCCAAACAAGGTGGCTTTGAAATCTACCTGATGGACGGAACAAAAGGCACCCGGCTGTGGAACCTGGTCAAGGAGGCCGGCAAACCCTGGGATATCGGGCCCGGCAATCCAAACCCGTGCGAGCGGGTGGAAAGCGGTCTTTTGTCGTTCGGTGGCGATACCGATGAACATACCAACCCGTTTGAAATTCGCATGGGCAGATATGTCGACCTGGATGTCCCCGATGACGTTGTCGGGATAAAAGCCCTCCGCAAGATCAAGGCGGATGGTCCCAGGCGCCACCAGATAGGCATCGTGCTGGAAGGCGATGAGCCGGATCAGGTGGCATTCAACTGGTTTGACATTAACGCAGGCGGACAGAAGATCGGCGACATGACCAACATTGTCTGGTCATACCAGCTGAAAAAGAACATCGGCTTTGCGCTGGTGAGCGTGGATGCACAACCGGGTGATGAGGTCGCTGTGATGAAACACGGGACTGAAGTTGCCGGGCGTTTGTGCGAACTGCCGTTTATCTAGAGAGTTGCTGCCCGCGCTTTCATGGCTTTCGCGGCTTGCGTGTATCCGCCATTTGCCCCGTCGATGAAATGCACGTGCAGGGACTGCGCCAGGTCGAACAGCAGGCAGGTCATCAGTGCCGCGTCCGAGCGCCATGTGCCATAGTTCAGGTCACCTGCCTTGAAACCAGCTTCAAGAAACTTCTCAATCTCGTCTGCCTGTTTCCCGGTCACATCGATAACCAGTCGCAAGGCACCGTCGAACTTTCTGAAGTCAGTGTTGGCTTTCAGTTCTTCGCGATATTTCGGCGCATTGTATTCGACATATTTGCGGTTGTAACGCTCGGCAAGACTTTGAAAAACGTAGGTCAGCGCTGTCCACGCAAACGCGCCGTAACGTCCATATCTGCCTCGCAGGGCTCTGCGTTCCATCGACAGGTTTGGCGAAGTGAAGCTGGAGAGCTTCAGATTGCTGTTCTGTACCGGTGCGCAATCGTTGATCGGCCGGCCGAGGATGCCTGCCAGGTTCCTGTTGATCTGGCTTGTGGTGACTTTTTTGCCTGCGGTCTGCAGAATGACGGTAAGCATGACGCCATTGCGGGCCTGCAATGGCTGCCATCGGCAAGACAGACCTTCCAGATCCAGTGACTTGCCGGCGTCCTCGGGCGACAATTGCCAGGCGGTCTGCGTGTCATCCTTCAGCCATGTGTCGGCCAGTTCCAGACCGCCGCCTGCGAACATGGCGAGATGGTTGTTTCCCGACAGTTGAAATTTCCTGACCTGAACATCGACGCCGGCCCCGCGCAGCTCGTGAACGGGAATGGCGGCGGCGCGCAGGGTCAGCCCGAACAGGGGCTCGCACTGGTCCTGCAACGCCCCGAGCCGGGTGCGCGCGGCCCGAACTGCGCCGGGCGGCACGGCAACCACGCCACCGTCGCCACCGAACATGAACGGTACATCGATCCCGGCGCAGCCATTGAGTATCGCCACGATGGAAGCAGCACCCACCATGTTGACGGATTTGTACTCGCCACGTTCGATGGCACCGGTGGAGTTGACAACGTCGGAGATCAGCACGGTCCAGTCATCCGGCAGGGCCGTGAAACCGAGCCCGTCGGATATGGTGTCGAAGTCCGCAGATGCACCGAGATTGCCATAGAATTTATCAGTGTCGGACACGTGGTGTTCCTTGTTCGGGACGGCCGGTCTTGGCGCGATGTCAGTTTGCACTCTATACAGGCCGGATCACAATCCTTGTGGAATGAATCGGTAACAAAGTGAGAATTGCATTTTACGCAACCATGAAGCCGCCAGATGACCCGGTGCCGTCAGGCGACCGGACCATGGCACGGCAACTGATAAAGGCGTTGCAGTTTGCCGGGCATGACGTCGAGCTGGTGTCACGCCTGAAATGCCGTTTGCGCAATGCCGGCATGCTGGAGGATGTTGCCGCTGATGCCCGGCGTGAAGTTGACGAGGTTGCCGCGCGCTGGCAGCAACAGGGAACGCCTGATCTGGTGATGACCTATCACGTCTACTACAAGTCACCCGACCTTATCGGATCACCACTGGCCAGGCGGTTCGATATTCCGTACGTGACGGTTGAGGCGTCCTATGCGGGCAAGCGGGATCGGGACGAGTGGGCTGAGGCACAGGCGATCTCGTCATCCGCCATCAGGCAGGCTGGTTTGAACATTTGTTTCACCGACCGGGATGCTGAGGGGGTGGCCAGGCTGGTGCCGACCGAGCGCTTGGCCATTTTGCCGCCGTTTGCGGACTTTTCCGGACTTGAGATCGCGCGGCAACCGAAAAGCGCTACCGGGACGGTCCAGTTGCTGGCGATTGCGATGATGTTGAAGGGTAACAAGCTTGCCAGTTTTCGACTGCTTGCCGAGGCATTCCGTAGGATGCCGCTGGGCAACTGGCAATTGACGATTGTCGGCGACGGGCCGGTGCGGGACGAGGTTGAGGCAATGTTCGACGGTCTTGAACGGGTGCGGTTCGCCGGCCAGAAGGACGCAGCAGGGGTGGCCGGTTGTCTGGACAGCAGTGATGTACTGGTGTGGCCGGGCTACCGTGAGGCGTTTGGGCTGGCCTATCTTGAGGCACAGGGAGCCGGGCTGCCCGTCATTGCGATGCGTTCAGGCGGTGTTGAAGCGGTGGTGAGGGATGGCGAAACCGGAATACTGGTAGAGGAGGGCGATACGGCACAGTTTGCCAATGCAGTCATGAAGCTGGTTGAGAACACTGCTGTGCGCGAGCGCCTGGGCAAACAGGCGCAGGCCTTTGCGCTCGAGGAGCGCGGCCTCGCACCGGCGTCTGCATTGCTGGATGAGTTGCTGCAGGAGGTGGTGAGCCGATGATCTGCCGTGAGCTGGAAACGGAACTGCAGAACTGGCGGGCTGCCGGTAAACAGCCGCAGGTCTGGTGGCGGGATGATGATGCTGTTTCGCACACACCTGAACTGGAAAGGCTGACGCAGCTAACGGGCGGAGCCGGCATTGACGTTTTGCTTGCCGTCATACCTGCACATGCGGATCAGTCACTGGCAGCGTATGTTGACGAACATCACAATCTGCAGCCGTGCGTGCACGGCTGGTCGCACACAAATCATGCACCCTCGAACCAGAAGAAATGCGAACTGGGATCTCATCGGGCAATGAAGATCGTGCTGTCGGAGGTCGCGGCTGGCAGGCAGCGGCTCGCGGAGCTGTTCGGCTCCAGGCTCGCGCCGGTACTGGTGCCGCCCTGGAACCGCGTGCGCGATGATCTTGCGCCACGTCTCGGCGAGACCGGCATAAGGGCATTGTCGACCTTCGCGCACAAACGCACGTTTCCCGGTATGCAGGTCAATACCCACGTTGATGCGATGGACTGGAAAGCGCCGGGCGGTGCCGCCGGCAAATCGCCTGACTGGTTGCAAAACGAACTTGCCACGGCGCTGGCTATCTCACGCGCGAACGGATTTTACCCTGTCGGCCTGCTGACCCACCATCTGGTGCATGACGAGGTGGCCTGGTCCTCGCTAGCTGCAGTCGTGGCGAACACCGGTCTGACCTGGGTGTCGTTTGAGCAGGCCCTGGAGCAACATGGATTCAATTGAATCCATAAAGTTGCTCCAGCACTTTGAAAGCGATCAGTTTTATGGCCTTTGACTGTTTCAATAAAAAGCCATACTGATTTTGACCATCAACCCAGAACCACCAGTTGATCGGCACCGGCGAGTGCGGACTTGCGCCGGCGATGAGGTTTTGCCGGCTCGTATCCCTGCTCAAGGGCGATATCGTAAGTCTGGCCGTCGGTCAGGGCGCGGCTTCTGGTGGTTTTGTTGTGTTTCTCAAGCTTGGCTGACATGTTCGCGGCCGATCCGATAACCGTAAACTCCAGCCGTGAATCATCGCCGATCGTTCCGAACACAATAGGACCGGCGGCGACCGCTGCATTGACTTTGCCGCCGGCGAATATGTTCAGCGTTTCGTCCGTGTCCCAGGTGTCGGTCTCCGCGATAATCGCATCAATCGCACGCACCGCATCAGCGGCATAAGTCTCAGTGGCCCGTACCGCACCAAATGTCGCCATGATGCCGTCACCCATGAATTTGTCGATGGAGCCGCCGTGACCCTGGATGATGCCGACAATGCGTTTCTGATAGGCGATGAGCAGGCCCAGCACCTGTTCGGCGTCCTTGCCAGAGGCATATTTGGTGAAGCCGCGCAAGTCGACATTGAGGATTGCCGCCTCGACCCGCTTGCCCTGACCCGGTACGCTTGCTTCATCGGCATTGCGGATGTCGGACGCCACCGCGCTGTCGAAATAGCGCGACAGTTCGGTAGCTGCCTGGGCATCAGCCGTTGCCCGGACCAGCAGGTCATTGGCCCGGCTCAGGGCGACGGCAATGATGCCGGCCACCATGACTATGGTGATGGTCTTGTCGAACTCGGCACCCAGCAGGATTTCATTGCCGGTCAGGTAATCGATGTAATTGCGGGTCGTGCTCATGCCATGAGCCGAGTAGATCGCATAGGCAACCAGGATCAGCCAGCCGACTGCGGCAGCCAGCCCGGAAAACACCACAAAGCGGGCCTCGAAGCGCAAGGCGCGCAGGGCGATGAAGATGAATACGTAGAGCAGCGTTGGTGCCTTAAGGTAAAACGAGGGCGGCTGGTCATACTGAATATGGAAACTCCAGATCAGCACCATCAGGATCGCAATATCGAAAATGATCGAAATGTAGACGGCCCAGTTCGGCAGACCGGTTCGGCGCGCCCAGATCAGTCCGATGACGTTGAGACCGAAGTAAATCGCCAGCGCCCAGGTGACCGGGGAGAACGCTGTTCCAAAGTCAGTCTTCGGAGCAAGCGCGTACAGAATTGCCCAGGTTGACACAATGACCAGCTGGATAATCTTGATCAGCACCTCACTGGACTGGTCATGACGTTCTATTGACGCCAGCACCCGGGGAGACAGTGCACGTGCCGGGGTTGCACCAGGTACGAGGCCCCGTATCTTGCCCCACGCCGAAGGCGTGCCTGTACTCGTGGTCTCGGTAAGTTGTTGCAGGGATGACATAAATGTCCTCCAGACAGGGGTTCTGCCCGATTGGCATGACGTTTGGTAGGGTATGATTTACACGTTTACGCGTTTCATCAACAGGGCAGATGCAGTCAATCCGGATCACGACTGCTCACGGTTGCGCGCCTGCATGACACCTGGTCGTGATCTTAAGGGAAAGGGCAGGGTTTTCCACATGCACACGCGTCCCGCAAAAACCTGTATCCTGACAGCGATATGTCAGCTATCGTAATGAAATTAACGGCGTTTGGCGTAATCGGGTGTCATGAGTTCCTCTGAAGATCTTCTAAGAATCGAAGACCTGCGGATAAGCTTTCGCGTTCATTCATCGACCATTGAGGCGGTGAAGGGAGCGAGCTTTCGTATCCGTCCAGGCAAGGTGACTGCGCTGGTCGGCGAGTCTGGTTCCGGCAAGTCGGTCATAGGCCAGTCGATCATGGGGATCCTGCCCACGGTCGGCTCGATTGCCGGTGGCTCGATCACCTTCAACGACCCGAATTCCAAGTCCGGTCCGGTCCAGATCGAGGAACTGCTGCCCAGCGGGCCTGAGATGCGCGATTTGCGGGGCGGGCGCATCGCGATGATTTTCCAGGAACCGATGACGTCGCTGTCTCCGCTGCACACAATCGGCAACCAGATCGAAGAAGCGCTGCAGCTGCATCAGCCTGTGGACCGCGGTGCGGCGCGGGCAAAGACCGAGGAAATGCTCGATCTGGTCGGGTTTCCCAACCCGTCGCGCGCCTATGACATGTACTCTTTCGAGCTGTCCGGGGGCCTGCGCCAGCGGGCGATGATAGCCATGGCACTCATCTGCCGGCCGGCGCTGCTGATAGCCGACGAGCCGACAACGGCGCTCGATGTGACGATACAGGCGCAAATCCTGCAACTTCTGAAAGACCTGCAGGAACGTTTCAACATGGCCATTCTGCTGATCACCCACGACCTTGGCGTGGTCGCCAACATGGCTGACGATGTGGTGGTTATTTATCATGGCCAGATTGTCGAGGCAGGCCAGGTGTCGCACATTTTCCGGTCGCCGCAACATCCCTATCTCAAGGCACTGCTGAATGCTGTACCGCACTTCGACATGCGGCGCGGCGAACGGCTGGTGTCGCTGCGCGATGTCAAGGTGGACGCCGCGACGCTGCTGAAAGGTCCGGCGGTAAAGAAGGACAAATCAAAGGCCGTTAAGCCGGTTGAAGCCGCCGGCGCGGAGGAAGCCTCCGGCGCTGACGAAGCCGCTTTGTTGTCTGTCCGCAATCTGCAGAAGCACTTTGTGACCAAGAAGTCCGGCTGGTTTTCCAGCGAGGAGGAAAATGTCATCAGGGCTGTCGATGGTGTCAGCCTGGATATCAGGCGCGGCGAGTGTCTTGGACTGGTGGGCGAAAGCGGATGCGGCAAGACAACGGTGTCGAAGCTGATCATGCGCGCCGTGACGCCTGATGCGGGACAGATCATCTATTCCGACCGTGGTCATGCGCCAATTGACATAGCCCGGGCCAATGCGGCGGAACTCAACACGCTGCGTACCCGTGTCCAGATGGTGTTCCAGGACCCGTTCTCCTCGCTCAATCCGCGCATGACGGTATCCAATATTCTGACTGAGCCCATGGAAATTCACCGTGTCGGCACGGCTGAGAGCAGGCGTGTCCACGCTGCCGGCCTGATGCAGGCGGTCGGTCTGGATCCGCGGTTTCTCAACCGCTATCCGCACAGCTTTTCCGGCGGTCAGCGGCAACGCATCGGTATTGCCCGGGCCCTTGCGCTCAATCCGGGCCTGTTGATCTGCGATGAGCCGGTGTCGGCGCTGGATGTCTCCGTGCAGGCGCAGGTGCTGAACCTGCTCAAGGACCTGCAGAGCCAGCTTGATCTGACCTACCTGTTTGTGTCTCACAACCTGGCTGTTATCGATTATATGGCCGACCGTATTGCCGTGATGTGCCGGGGCCGGATTGTCGAGATGGCGAGCCGTGAAAAGATATTCCGCAATCCGATTCATCCCTACACCCGGTCGCTGTTGGCGGCGGTGCCGTTTCCGGACCTGGACAGGCCGCTGGATTATGACACGCTGTCATTGTCGGGCGCTTCTGATGACACTTTGTGGCCGCAGGCGTTCAAACGGGAAACCGGTAACGGAGAGATGGCCTCCATTGATGTGGGCGACGGGCACATGGTACTCGCCAATTCGCAAGCCAGCATGAAGGAGCTTCGCGCGTGATGAGTCGTCTACGCCTTGCCTTGTTGGGTATGCTGCTGGTGCTGGGAGCGCAAACCAGCGCATTTGCGACTGCCTTTCAGGAAACCCCGTATTTCAGTGATTTGGTGAAAACCGGCAAGATCGACCCGGTGGCCAAGCGGTTGCCGCAGCAGCCGCGGATCATCGATCTGGAAAAGCTCGGACGTGAACCGGGGGTTCACGGCGGCAAGCTTCGGATGCTGATGGGGTCCAAGAAGGACGTACGGATGATGGTCTATTACGGCTATTCGCGTCTTGTCGGATATGACCTGAACTACAAGCTGCAGGCAGATATCCTGGCCGATTACGACGTCGAGGACGGCCGTATTTTTACTCTGCATCTGAGACCCGGGCACCGCTGGTCCGACGGAGCGCCGTTCACCTCGGAAGACTTTCGCTTCACCTATGAAGATGTGATGCTGAACAAGCAACTGCGGCGCGGCGGCCTGCCAAATTCCATGCTGGTCGATGGCAAGGGGCCGAAATTCACCGTTATTGATGACGTGACCGTGCGTTACGAGTGGGATGCGCCAAATCCGAAATTTCTACCGGCACTTGCTGCGCCGCTACCGCTGTACCTGACCTATCCATCGGCTTACATGAAGCAGTTTCATGCCGACTACATTGGCGAGGAGCAGGTCGAGGCGCTGGCCAAAAAGCGCAAGTACAAGCACTGGCGGGCCATGTTCATCCGCCTGGGGCGGCAAAACAGGCCGGAGAATCCGGACCTGCCGACACTGGAGCCCTGGTTCAACACGATTGCACCTCCCTCGGAGCAGTTTGTGTTCAAGCGCAATCCCTATTTCCACCGTGTCGATGCGAACGGCCGCCAGCTGCCCTATGTCGATACCGTGGAGATGAATATCTCGTCGCCCAACTTGATCCCCGCCAAAACCGGGGCGGGTGAGAGCGACCTGCAGGGCCGGTATGTCAGCTTTGAAGACTATACGTTTCTCAAGCAGAGCGAAAAACGTCAGGGCTACAATGTGCTGTTGTGGAAGTCGGCGGTCGGTTCCAAGGTCGCCATCAGGCCGAACCTGAATTTCAAGGATGATGCCTGGCGTGCGGTCATGCAGGACGCCCGGTTTCGGCGGGCGTTGTCGCTGGGGATCAACCGGCACGAAATCAACATGGTGACTTTCTTCGGACTGGGCAAGGAAGTTGCGGATTCCCCGTTGGTGCAGAGTCCTCTGTTCAATCCGGACTATGCCAGCGCCTGGGCCTCGCATGATCCGGTTCTGGCAAATCGCCTGCTGGACCAGGCAGGCCTTAAAAAACGTGATGAAGACGGAACGCGGCTATTGCCGGACGGCCAGAGAGCAGAGCTGATCATTGAAAGCGCCGGTGAAAGCACGGTCGAGACCGACGTGCTGCAGCTGATTACCGATCACTGGCAGGCGCTCGGCATCAAAGTATTCACCCGCGCGACACAGCGTGACATTTTCCGCTCGCGGCTGAAGGCGGGCAATACAATGATGAGTGTGTGGTCCGGGCTGGACAATGCCATCCCGCAACCATCCATGTCGCCGGAGGAACTGGCACCAAGCAATGATGCCCAGACGCAGTGGCCGCAATGGGGCCTGTATGGCATGACCGGCGGCAAATCGGGAACCGAACCGGATCTGGCGTCGGCCAAACGCCTGTTGTCGTTATGGCAGGAATGGCAGCAGTCGCGGGATGATGAAACCCGCGTTCGGATCTGGAACGAAATGCTGAAGCTGTATACCGACGAAGTGTTTTCCATCGGTACGGTCAATTCGACACTGCAGCCGATTGTGGTCAGCAAAAAGCTTCGCAATGTGCCGGAAAAGGAAGTCTACAGCTTCCAGCCGGGCAGCTACTTCGGCGTTTTCATGGTTGATACATTCTGGTTCAAGGACGGGGTGGGGAGCGATTAGGTCATGTTGAGATATATCGCATGGCGAATTACCGTCATGGTTCCCACGCTATTGATGATTTCGGCGCTGGTGTTCGCCATCATAGAATTGCCGCCGGGCGACTATTTTGAAAGCTATGTTGCCGAGTTGCAGGCACAGGGCGAGAGCGTGGACCTGAAAGCCATCGAGGCGCTCAAGGTTCAATACGGTTTCGACAAACCACCGATTGAGCGGTATTTCCACTGGGTGTGGGGCATGCTGCAGGGTGATTTCGGCTACTCATTCGAGTATGAACTGCCGGTGACGGATGTGGTTGGCGACCGGCTCTGGCTCACCATGCTGGTGTCGTTCGTGACCATTATCTTCACCTGGGTCATTGCATTTCCAATCGGCATCTATTCCGCGACGCACCAGTATTCATGGGGCGACTACGGGTTGACCTTTGTCGGCCTGCTCGGGCTGGCCACACCGAATTTCCTGCTGGCGCTGGTGTTTCTGTACCTGGCCAATCTGTGGTTCGGCACCTCGATCGGCCATCTCATGGACGCGCAGTACTTCAATCAGCCGATGAGCTGGGCCAAGGCCAAGTCCATCCTGGAACATCTGATCATTCCGGTGATCATCATCGGTACCGCCGGCACTGCCGGCATGATCCGGCGCATACGGGCAAACCTGCTGGATGAGTTGCAGAAGCAATATGTGATAACGGCGCGCGCCAAGGGGCTGCACCCGTTCAAGGCGCTGATGAAATACCCGCTGCGCATGTCGATGAACTTCTTCATTTCCGATATCGGCTCGATCCTGCCGGCGATTATCTCTGGCGCGGAAATAACCGCGATTGTGCTGTCGCTGGAAACCACCGGCCCGCTCCTGATCCGGGCCTTGCAGGCCCAGGACATGTATCTGGCTGGATCATTCCTGATGTTCCTTGCGTTCCTGTCGGTTATCGGGGTGTTGATTTCGGATTTTGCGCTGGCCCTGCTTGACCCGCGCATCCGGCTGCAGGGGGCGCATACCAAATGAAGATGACATCGCCGCTGCCGCCGCCCGGCAAAGAGATGGGACACTATGTGTCGGACGCACCGTTCGATGTCATGTCGATCGAGAAAATCTCTCCCGAGCAGGAAAAAATCTATCTTGCGCCACAATGGAAACTGATGTGGTGGAAATTCAGGCAGCACCGGATTGCGGTGTGGTGCGGCGTGTTTCTGGCTATCCTGTACGCGACCATTTTCATCAGCGAATTCCTGGCGCCCTACAATATTCAGAGCCGTCATGTGGACCATATCTACTCGCCGCCACAACAAGTGCATCTGTTCCATGAAGGCGAGTTTGTCGGCCCGTTCGTGTATCGCCAGAATTACACGCTCAACATGGAAACGCTGAAACGCGAATACACCGCGGACACCAGCAAGGTGGACAAGATCCGCTTCTTCTGCAGCGGCGACAAATACTACTGGTGGGGCCTGGTGGAGATGGAAACCCATCTGTTCTGTCCGGCAAATGGTGGTGAATTGTTCCTGCTGGGAACCGACCGGCTGGGACGGGACATGTTCTCGCGCATCATGGGCGGTGCCCGGATATCGCTGACTATCGGTCTGCTGGGTGTCATGGTCAGCTTTGTGCTGGGTATCGTTATCGGTGGTATGGCCGGGTATTATGGCGGATGGGTTGATATGGTCGTTCAGCGCATAATCGAGGTGCTGCAATCCCTGCCATCAATACCGTTATGGCTGGCTTTGGCTGCCATCATGCCGGTGACATGGAGTCCGCTGGTGGTGTATTTCGGTATCACGGTCATTCTCGGCCTGCTGGACTGGACCGGCCTGGCAAGGGCAGTGCGGTCGAAACTGTTTTCCCTGCGTGAGGAAGACTATGTGATGGCGGCCCAGCTTATGGGGGCAAAGCCTAAACGGATCATATCATTGCATCTCGTGCCGGGATTCATGTCTCACCTTATTGCAACCGCAACGATTGCCATTCCAACGATGATCCTGGGTGAAACGGCGCTGAGCTTCCTGGGCCTGGGACTGCGCCCGCCGATCACTTCATGGGGCGTGCTGCTGATTGAAGCTCAAAATATCAATGTGGTTGCGCTGTATCCGTGGCTGATGCTGCCGGTGGTGCCGGTGGTGCTGGTCATACTTGCGTTCAACTTCCTGGGTGATGGACTCCGCGATGCAGCCGATCCTTACAAGTAACGCGACTTCCGCCGTTGCGGCGAATTCACGGGCAGCACACCCGTATGTGAGACTTTGTGCTGTGATGTTGAGCGTGCACGGTGTTAGGTCTTGGCGGATGGCTGTTCGAAAGCGGGTTCTGAGTGAGAGTGCATGAAACGTCTCGGTAATGTTCACATCCTGATGTACAGCCACGACACTTTCGGGCTGGGGCACCTGCGCCGGTGCCGTGCCATCGCCCACTCGCTGGTGGAAAACTACAAGGGCGTCAGCATTCTGATCATAACAGGGTCGCAGATCGCCGGTGCGTTCAACTTTTCCGCCCGCGTAGACTTTGTGAAAATCCCCTCGGTCATCAAGCTTTACAACGGAGAGTACACCTCGATCGACAAGCATATCGATCTGACCGATACACTGCAGATGCGCCAGTCGATCATCCAGCATACGGCAGAGTCATTTCAACCCGACATCATGATCGTCGACAAGGAGCCTCTGGGTCTGCGTGGCGAAATGCTGCCGACACTGAAATACCTGAAAGAGCAGGACTGTCGTCTGATTCTGGGCTTGCGCGACGTGATGGACTCCGCTGAAAAACTCAAGCGGGAATGGGACCAGACAGATGCTCTGCAACACGTCGAAAACCTCTATGATGATATCTGGGTGTACGGCCCGGAAGACTTCTGGGACCCTCTGAGCGGGCTTGGCGCGACGGATGAAGTGCGTGACAAGATGTTGTATCTGGGTTTTTTGCGCAGATCGCGGACGTCTTCACCGGTTACGATGAACCGGCCCAGCGAGCCCTACCTGCTGGTAACCGGCGGTGGAGGCGGGGACGGTGCGGGCCTGATGAGGCAGGTGCTGGCAGCTTACGCTTGCGGGGCTCATCAGTTGCCCCGCGCATTGCTGGTGCTGGGGCCGCTGATGCCCAGTGACGAGCGCACCGAGATATTCCGGCAGTGCGAGGCGATGGACAAGGTTGATGTGATTGAGTTCGACAACAACATGGAAGACCTGATTGAAGGCGCGTCGGCCATTGTCGGCATGTGCGGCTACAATACGTTTTGCGAAGTGTTGTCATTCAACAAGCCGGCCCTGATCGTGCCCCGCACCAATCCACGCGAAGAACAGTTCATTCGTGCGCGCCGGGCTCAGCAACTGGATCTTGTCGACATGATGTTGCCGGGTGATGCCGATGATGCTGTTGCGCTTTCGGCCGCGCTGTCCATGCTGCCGTCCAGGACAAGACCTGATGCTGCCGGAGGGACGCAGATGCTGAACGGGCTCGAAACCATAAATACCTTTGTCGGCAAATGGGCGGCCAGCCGTCCTGCGGCGGATCTCTATGCCATCGCAGGCGCAAGCTGAGCTGTGCCCGGAAAGCATCATGACAAAGCCAGTTGCATTCGTTCTGAAGGGCTATCCACGCCTGTCGGAAACATTCATAGCCCAGGAAATCCTCGGGCTTGAACGCGCCGGGCTGCCACTCGAAATAATTTCGCTGCGCAAGCCCACAGATGCCAAGCGCCACCCTGTACATGATGAGATACGCGCACCGGTGATGTACTTGCCGGAATACGTCAAGGATGAACCGCTGCGCTGTCTCAGGGCATGGCTGAAAGTGCGCCGGCTGGCTGGTTATCGCTCGGCATTCAGGGCTTTCCGGCGCGACTGGGCGCGGGACAGGACACACAACCGGGCCCGCCGGTTTGTGCAGGCCATGGTGCTGGCGGCAGAACGGGGCGATGTGGTTGCCTCCCTGCATGCCCACTTCATCCATACCCCGGCATCGGTGGTACGCTACGCTGCCATGATGCTGGGTACTGGCTGGACCTGTTCTGCGCATGCAAAGGACATCTGGACCAGCCAGGACTGGGACCTCGCCGACAAGCTGGCGGAAGCAGACTGGGCGGTGACATGCACCCGTACCGGCTGGGCCACGCTGCAGTCGCTGGCGTCTGACCCGTCGCGGGTGCATTTGTCCTATCACGGGCTTGATCTGTCGCGGTTTGCGCCATTCAAAGCCCGCAAGCACATGCGCGACGGCAGCGACGCTGCCGCACCGGTCCGCCTCGTCAGCGTCGGGCGTGCGGTCACCAAGAAGGGATACGATACATTGCTGGATGCCCTGGTGGTATTGCCCCAGGATATCCATTGGAGGTTTGATCATGCAGGCGGCGGTGATTTGCTGGGAGAGCTGCGGCAACAGGCGGACAGGCTTGGTATCGCAGACCGGATTACGTGGCACGGGGCGATGGCCCAGGAAGACGTTCTGAAACTGTATCGGGAAACGGACATATTCGTATTGCCGTGCCGGATTGCCCCGGATGGAGACCGGGACGGTCTGCCCAATGTTCTGGTCGAAGCGGCGTCTCAGGCGCTTGCCTGCGTATCGACGGAAGTGTCGGGGGTGCCGGAACTGATTGACGATGGAACCCACGGTCTGCTGGCCAATGCCGATGACCCGGCAGCACTCGCTGCGGCACTGACAAGGGTTGCCCGGGATCCTGCCCTGCGCACCCGACTGGCTGCGGCGGCAGAGAGCAAGGTTCGCGGCCACTTTGATCATCGCGCATCGGTGCAGCAGTTGCTCGGTCTGTTTTCGCAAGGCAATACGGGAGCGAGCCCGTGAAAGTCATGTTCTATGTTCAGCATCTGCTCGGCATAGGCCATCTGGTGCGCGCCAGCCGCATCGCGTCCGCGCTGATGCGTGAGGGCCAGGAGGTCACCATGGTAACCGGTGGTGTGGCGGTGGACGGGTTCCCCGGCCGGCAGCTTGCCAACATACAGTTGCCCGCATTGCGCAGCGCCGATGACAGCTTTTCAGGTCTTGCCGACGAACATGGCCGGGAAGCCGATGAGGTTTACCTCACGCGCAGAAAGGATGCCCTGATCAGGGCATTTGACGAGACCGGACCCGATTGCCTGATTGTAGAGGCATTTCCCTTTGCCCGCCGCCAGATGCGGTTTGAACTGTTGCCCCTGCTTGAGCATGTCAAGGCGCTGTCGCCAGGCCGCCGGCCAATGGTGGTGAGTTCAATCCGCGATATTCTGCAACCCAAGTCCGCGAAGCGGGATCTGGCCACGGCGCGCCTGGTTCACGACTATTTTGACCTGGTGCTGGTGCACGGCGACAAACGTTTTGCAACACTTGATGAGACTTTTTCGGCCGCCCGGTCAATTGCGGAGCGAGTTGCCTATACCGGCATGATAGCACCGGATGACACGGCGCCCTCAAGTGCCGACAGCTATGACGTGATTGTATCCGCAGGTGGTGGTGCGGTGGGCGAAGACCTGCTGCGGGCGGGTCTGGCGGCGCGGGAACTGACATCCTTTAACACGGCACGCTGGTTGATCGTGACCGGGCCAAACCTGCCTGAAGACGCAGTATCGGACCTGCAGGCAGCGGCTTCTGACGGTGTCGAGATCGTTCGATTCCGTCCGGACCTCGCGGTCTTGCTGAGACACGCCCGGGTGTCGGTTTCGCAGGCAGGCTACAATACTGTCGCCGATATCCTGCGCGCCCAATGTGCAAGTGTGCTGGTGCCTTTTGCGACCCATGGCGAGCAGGAGCAGACGATCAGGGCAACGCGGCTGCAAGCGGCCGGTCTGGCGATCTGCATCCAGACAGACGATCTGTCTCCTGAAGCCCTGGCGCGCGCCATTGATACCGCCGGCGGGCAGGACCGCGACTACGCGGCAAGCATGCAGCTGGACGGTGCCACTGCTTCGGCGCGCATTTTGAAAGAGCGTTATGAGACGTTCACACGCGACCGATCAGCATGAAGCGAGTATACTTGGGCAATCTGAATGCGCCGGCGTAACTCAGTTCGCTCAATGCCGCCTGCCGGGCCAGTTCGTCAACGCTCTCCACGCAGTTCACGTGAGTAGGCTCCGAGGTGTAGTTGTTAGACTGCAGCATGACCCGGCAACCGCGCGGCAGCAATGACAGCCATTTCGGCAGGTCCTCAATGTGTTCGCAGCTTGTATTGATCACCAGGTCAGGCCCGCCGGCACCGCTATAGTCGAGCGCATACATGTCTGCGGTGTGGGCTTTGAACGTTGCTTCGCCTGCCAGTTTCCTGTTCAGCTTTTCGGCAATCGGGGCGACGGCAGGATCAATGTCAAAACTGCTGATGGCCTTGATCTGGAACCTTGCATCGTCGAACAGCATGGCCGGCAGAATGCCGATCCAGCCACCCATGACCCAGACATGATCAAATGTGGCGCGTGTGTGTGTGGCCAGCATGTCACGGGCCCATTGCTTGGACGCGACCTGCTTGTGGTTGAACGCATTATCGATGGGCGCATCGGGAAACTCTGCAACGGTTTCCGCAAGCGCTGACAACAGGTCGGAACAGGTGAACCGGGCAGCGCCGCGCAACAGGTCGAATACATAATCCTTATTGAAACTGCGGTCGGTCACTCTATTCACCTTTACGGTACTGATTGCGATTTCCAGTGGTATGAGCAATGAACCGCAGCTATGCTAGTAAAAACATGACGGTAACCCAATTCTTACGAAGATTTGATGCAGCAGTCAGCCGCGAAATTATCAGGTGATCAGCCTGCCGGTCCGGTCGGGATGCCGCATCTTGCCGGCCCGGCAGCGAGCTTGCGCCAGGCGATGGCGGCCCACTTCGTTGACGGGTTTTCGACCATTGTGGAAATCGGTGGACACCTTCAGCCCGTGTCGGGCTTCCTGCGTCATGTGCCTGGAGATTTCGTCTGTATTGATCCTAAATCCGAGCCATTCGAATCAGATAACCTGAACGGGGAACCGTGCCGGGTGCGCCATATTGCGCGCAAGTTTCAGGACGTCGATCTTGAACTGCAGCCGGGCAGTTACGGTCTGGTGTTCGTCGGGTATTCGTTAAAGGCCTATGGAAGTCAGGACGCGGTGGGACAGAAGCTGTTCTCGCTGATCGACAACTCTGCCGTTACGGTTCTTGAGTTTTCGCCCAACCTTCAGCGCGCCAGCGAGCAGATGCAGTGTTTGCTGAAACGCCCCGAGATGGAGACTGTGTGTTCATTGGATTTTTCGATAAAGGACGGTGCATTCGAAACGACTGATTACGGGTCTCGCCGACTGGTGGTACTGCGCCCCGCAGGCAAGAGCTCCGAAGCCCGGAACACGGCTGCCCATGCTTGAACGGAACATCCTGAAATTCACCTGGACCCATTCGCGGCCAGCGCAGATATTCATCCTGTTCATCGTTCTGCTGTCGATGCCGACCTATTTCATGTCGCTGGATCTGCCAAAGCAGATCGTTAACGGTCCGATTTTGGGACAGGGGTTTGAAACTGCCGGTGCAGAACAGACATTCATGAAACTGAGCTGGACTTTCTCCGGCGAGGAATGGGTCCTGTTTTCAGGTTTTCAGCTTGAACGGCTGAATACGCTGTTCGCTCTGTCCGGCACGTTCCTGACGCTGATTATCGTCAACGGGCTGTTCAAGTTTTATATCAATACCTACAAGGGCAGGCTTGGCGAGCGCATGTTGCGGCGCATCCGCTATTCGCTGGTTGATCGTCTGTTGCGGTTCCCGGTGCGTGCGTTCCGGCGCATAAAATCTTCCGAAATGGCCAGCATGGTCAAGGACGAGGTCGAACCCATTGGCGGCTTCATGGGGGATGCCTTCGTGCAGCCTCTGTTGCTGGGCGGCCAGGCAATCACCGCCATGACCTTCATCATGGTGCAGAATGTCTATCTGGGCCTGATCGCCATGTTCATGATCGGGATCCAGTTCATCATCATTCCCAGGATGCGCCGTCACCTGATCCGCCTCGGCAAGGAGCGTCAGATCACCGCCCGCAAGCTGGCCGGCAGGGTGGGCGAGATTGTTGACGGCATCACGCAT
This sequence comes from uncultured Anderseniella sp., assembly GCA_947488295.1. Lineage (GTDB taxonomy): Bacteria > Pseudomonadota > Alphaproteobacteria > Rhizobiales > Aestuariivirgaceae > Anderseniella. Next base: position 597,828 of record CANKYU010000004.1, on the reverse strand, counting down.
GTGCATGTCAACGACACGTCGCATTATGAGCGCGCCGACATATCCAGCCGGCTGGCCAAGATTTTCTACATTCGATATGAGCTGTTCCAGCGCAAGTTTTTCACCAAGTTCCTCAATAACCTGCTGGCGCAGATTACCCCGTTTCTGTTCTACGTTGTGGGCGGTTACTTCGCCCTGCAGGGCAAGATTGACGTCGGTCAGCTCGTTGCCGTGATCGCCGCCTACAAGGATCTGCCGTCACCGATCAAGGAACTGATCGACTGGGATCAGCAGCGCCTAGATGTGGAAGTGAAGTACACACAGGTTGTGGAGCAGTTCGATATAGAGGACATGCTCGATGAAAACCTGCAGGCGTTGCCGGACGAAGCGGTTCCGCCCCTGGCGTTCCCGATCGAAATCAACAACCTGACAGTTACCGACGATACCGGGACCACCCTGTTGAACCGGGCGCGGCTGAAAATTGCCGCAGGCACCAGCCTTGCCATAGTCGGTCCGTCAAACTCCGGTGCCGATGTGCTTGCGGACTCGATAGTCAGGCTGCACGTACCTGATACCGGCTCTGTCAGTTTTGGCGGCACTGATCTCTTCGATATCGGCGAGAGCGCCATCGGGCGCCGTGTCGGTTACGCAGCCAGTGACATATTCCTGCCGCAGGGCAGTCTGCGTGACGGGTTGCTGTACGCGCTCAAACATCAACCCGTCGCGGAGCGGACCTATGAAGGTCCCGATGCGCTGACCCGTCAGCGTTTTCTCAATGAGGCGGCGATTACGGCTAACAGCAACCTGGATATTGATGCGGACTGGCTGTGCATCGACAATGACCTGGCTGCCAGCGGTGAAGGCATGGCTGTCCATCAGCGCCTTGTGGACGTGTTGTGCGCTGCGGGCCTGGAAGACGATGTGTTCAATCTCGGATTGCGCGGCGAAGTCGATCCGGACAGCAACCCGCAGTTTGCAGACAACATCCTCGCGGCCCGAAAGGCCTTGCGGGCGCATATCGATGACGAGAAGCTGTCAGACCTTGTCGAACTGTTTGACCCGCAAAAATACGCCGTGCAGGCAACCATTGGTGAGAACCTGTTGTTCGGTACGCCGGTGGGTGACGAGTTTGCTCCGCAGAACCTGGCGCAGAATGACTATCTTCGTTCGATCTTGCGTGATGCCGGTCTTGAAGACGTGCTGCTCGCCAAGGGTGTTGAGCTTGCCGAGACCACCATCGGCCTGTTTCAGGATCTGCCGCCAGACCATGAGTTCTTCAATCAGATTACCTTCATGGATGCTGAACGCCTGCCTGAGTATGCTGCACTGTTGAAACGTGCCAAGCAGACAGGCGAAACCGCCCTGACGGTCGATGAACGCTACATGCTGATCGAACTGACGTTCTCCTATGTTGAGCCACAGCATCGCATGGGGCTGGTTGACGAGGACCTGCAGGACCGGGTGCTGGACGGTCGCAACAGGTTCAAGAACGGACTGCCGGCAGACCTTGCCGGTACCATCAGCTTCTACGATCCTGAAACCTATAACGCAGCGGCGTCGGTTCAGGACAATCTGCTTATGGGCCGTGTCACGCACGGTATCGCCCGGGGTCCGCAACGGGTGTTCGAGGTCATGTCCGCAACGCTGAAGGAGATGCAGTTGCGCGACGAGATACTCGACCTAGGCCTGGAATTCGACATAGGGTCCGCAGGCAAGCGGTTGAGTTCCGTGCAACGGCAGAAGCTGGGCCTGGCGCGCGCCTTGATCAAGCAGCCTGACCTGCTGGTTCTGAATCGCCCGCTCAGTGCGCTTGATGGTCGTCAGCAAGCCGTAATCTTGAGCGACGTAATGAAGTATGTAACACGGCAGACAAACAAACCTGCCATTGTGTGGGTTGTTTCCGACGCTGCGCTGGCGTCGGACTTTGATGAGATATGTGTAATGGCAGGTGGTAAAATACTTGAAACCGGCAAGCGAGAAACACTGTTGAAAAGTGGCGGAGCCTATTCACAAGTGCTGGCAGAGTAGCAGCAGCGATCTGCGCCAAAAGGGAGAAAATTATGGCGCTTAATGATGAAGTCGAGATGCTTGGCAATGTATCACTGTTTGCCGGGCTAAAACCCAGTCAGTTGAAACTGCTGGCGTTTACGTCGCAACACCTGACCTTCATGGAAGGCGATATGCTGTTCAGCCAGAATGATTCCGGTGATGCAGCTTATGTCGTGTTGTGCGGCAAGGCGGACGTCATTGTCCAGATCAACGGCAGTGACGTGGTTGTGGCAACGCTCGCGGAAAACTCGATTATCGGTGAAATCGCCATCTTGTGCGATGTGCCGCGTACCGCAAGCGTGCGGGCTGCCACGCGTCTGGAAACCCTTTGCATCGAGAAAGAGCAATTGCTTAAATTGCTGAAGGAATTTCCTGCCATGGCAATCGATCTGATGAAAGTGCTTGCAGAACGGCTGGCCGCGACGACGGCGGACTTGTCTGCCGCGCGCGCCGAGTTGAACAAGCTGTCGAAGGGATAGTCGGCGTTCGATGCGTGTGTCCATTGCAGGTGCTGGGCCGGCTGGCCTGTATGCGGCTATCCTGATCCGGCGCGCGCGACCGGATATCGACGTCTCGGTGCACGAGCAAAACCCGAAAGACGCGACGTTTGGTTTTGGTGTGGTGTTTTCCGACCAGGCATTGGGTTTTTTGCGCGATGATGACCCGGAAACAGCAGCCCTTATCGAACCGCACATGCAACGCTGGTCCGATATTGCAGTAGTGCACAAGAACGAGCGTATACCCATTGATGGGGTGGGGTTTTCGGCCATCGGGCGGTTGGACCTGCTCAGGCTGCTACAGCAGCGCGCGGCGCAACTGGGCATAAATCCGGTTTTTGGCTCGCGCATCGAAACGGCGGATGCGCTCGATCCGGCTGACCTGATCATCGGGGCTGACGGTCTCAATTCGGTCATCAGGACATCTGCGCCGGAAGAGTTTGGCGAGCGAATGGAGCACCTGTCCAACCGGTTCATCTGGTACGGGGCGACCCGTGAGTTTGATGCTCTCACGCAAAGCTTTGTTGACACCAGGCTGGGCAAGTTCAATGCGCATCACTACCGCTATCAGGCAGGGCGCAGTACCTTCATCATTGAAACCACCGATGCCATCTGGCACGAGGCCGGATTTGCGGAACTCGACGCTGAGACAACCAGAAGTATTTGCGAAGACCTGTTTGCAGACGTTCTGGACGGCGCGCGGCTGGTGGACAACAATTCTGCCTGGCGGCAGTTTCCCAACCTGACCTGCGACCGGTATTATTCGGGCAACAGGGTCCTGGTCGGAGACGCACTGCACACCGCGCATTTTTCAATCGGATCAGGTACCAGGCTGGCGCTGGAGGACGTGATGGCGCTCGTCGATGCGCTTAAATCGAATGACTGGGATGTTCCGGAGGCCCTGGCGGATTTTCAGGATACCCGCCATCCGCACTTGCACAAAATCGTCAGCGCCGCCACAAGATCAGCCACCTGGTATGAGACGTTTGACCGGCATATGGCGCTTGAACCATGGCCGTTTGCCTTGAGTTACATACGACGCGCCGGCCGGCTGGATGCAGACAAGCTACGACGTTTTGCGCCGGAGTTTACAGCGCAACTTGAAGCGCGCGGCGTTTCCCTGTCTATTTGAGAAAACAACAGCTTTCATCGAAACGGGATTGCAATGACACAGGCATCAGCTTCAAACAGCGCGCAGCGCGAGGCGTTCTACAAGGCAATCGAACCTGAGAGCATGACCGCGTTGTGGTCGGTCATGGGGGCAATTATCACGCCGGAGCCCAAAAGCAGGTGCGTGCCGTTCATGTGGCATTATGACAAGGTTCGCTCACGCCTGCTGGAAGCGGGAGATCTGATCACCGCGAAAGAGGCCGAACGCCGGGTGCTGATCCTGGAGAACCCGGGCCTGAAGGGTACGTCAAAATGTACCACGTCGCTGTATTGCGGGGTGCAGCTGGTGATGCCCGGCGAGGTCGCGCCTGCGCACAGGCACACCCAGTCGGCATTGCGGTTTGTGCTGGAGGCGTCTGGCGGGCACACGGCGGTCGGCGGCGAGAAAACCGAAATGCACTATGGCGATTTTGTCATCACGCCGAACTGGGAGTGGCACGACCACGGCAATGACAGTTCTGACCCGGTTTTCTGGCTGGACGGTCTGGACATTCCCCTGGTGCAGTTTCTCGACGCGTCATTTGCAGAAGGGTTCGGCGAGGACCAGCAGCCGATCAGCAAGCAGCCCGGTGATTCCAATGCGCGTTACGGCGCGAACATGCTGCCGCTGGGCTATGAAAAAGCCACACCCGCGTCACCGATCTTCAACTACCCGTATGAACGGTCACGCGAGGCGCTCGAGCAGATGAAACGGCAGGAAGAATGGGATCCATGTCACGGGCTGAAAATGCGTTATGTCAATCCGGTCGACGGCGGCTGGGCGATGCCGACCATCGGCACCTGCCTGCAACTGTTGCCGAAAGGGTTTTCCGCGCAGGCCTATCGCTCAACCGATGCAACGGTGTTCGTCGGCGTTGAAGGCAAAGGCCGCATGACCGTCGATGGCGAAGTCTTCAACTGGTCACCGCGCGACGTGGTAGTCGTTCCATCCTGGCGCGAGGTCGTGCATGAAGCATCGGAAGATGCAGTGCTGTTCAGCTATTCAGACCGGCCGGTGCAGGAGAAGTGTGGACTGTGGCGCGAACGCCGCGGAAACAACTAAACCAGTTTGCCGCCAAGCCTGTCCAGCATGGCAAGGCACTGGTCCAGTTGGTCGAGTTCGACAAATTCATCGGGTTTGTGCGCTTGTTCGATGGAGCCGGGACCGCACACGACCGCCGGGATGCCGATCTGCTGGAACAGGCCGGCTTCGGTGCCGAAGCACACGAATTCCGTGGTGTTGGCACCGGTGAGTTCATAGACCAGTTTCACAGCTTCGCTGTCCGGCATGGCCTCCAGGCCGGTGACTTCGCCCATTGTATGGGTCACGATATCGGCAGCAGGATGCACGGCCTGCATTGCCGGCAGCAGGTCATGTTCCACATGGTCACGCATGGATGCTTTGACAAAGTCGGCATCAGTAGTCCGGACCGGGCGCATTTCCCAATCTACGGTGCACTTGTCAGCAATGACATTGTGGGCGATGCCGCCTGCCACACGGCCCACCTGCAGGGTTGTTTCGGGCGGGTCGAATGGTGAGTCTGCCGGGCATCTTGCCACAAGCTCCGGCCGCAAAGCCAGCAGGTGACCGACATACCGCACGGCATATTCAACCGCACTTACGCCTGCCTCGGGCACCGAGCCATGACCGGCAAGGCCTGAAAACTCGACAGTGTATTCATAACATCCCTTGTGACCCTCGATGATGCGCATCAGGGTTGGCTCGCCGATGATGCAGGCTGACGGTTTCATGCCGATGTCGCGCAATTCCTCGACCAGGGCCCGCGCGCCCAGGCAGCCGGTTTCTTCATCGTGGGTGAAGGCAAAGTGCACCGGTCTGGCCAGGGGCAGGGCGGCATAGTTTTCTGCCATGGCCAGGCTGGCGGCGATGAAGCCCTTCATGTCGCAGGCGCCACGGCCAAACAGCTTGCCGTTCTGTTGGCGCATTTCGAACGGATCTGATGTCCAGTCCTGGCCGGCCACCGGCACCACGTCTGAATGACCGGACAAAACGATGCCGCCATCCGTCTCAGGCCCCAGTGTTGCAAACAGGTTTGCCTTGGTGCCGGTGTCATCCGGCGAGACGCGAACCTTGGCGCCCAGAGTCTCCAGTTTCGTGGCGGCGAAATCGATCAGTGCGAGATTGCTGTCTGCGGAAATCGTAGGATAGGCAATGAGCCTTTCCAGTAGTTCGACAGTGTTTTGAAGCTGTTGATGCGCCATGCAGTCTGCCCGGGTCCTTGTTGTTTGCCGCGCGGGATCATGACAGCATGTTGGTCTGCGATGTCAAACTGCGAATCCCGGGAGGGTTACCATGGCCAATGTCGATATGATCTATCTGTTCACATCGACAGAAGGGCGCATCAGCAGGCAACAATGGTGGATCGGCATCGGCATGCTGGTCATCATCTGGCTGTTGAGCGCACTTTTGCTTGGCCGGGACGGCTTGATACCATTCATCATGGGCATGCTAATCTGGCTCGGGGGCATCATGCTGCACTTAAAACGCTGCCATGACCGGGGCAAGTCGGGCTGGTGGTGCCTGTTACTGATCATTCCGTTAGTCGGGTTCATATGGGCGCTTGTCGATCTTGGTATTCTGCCCGGGACCATCGGGGCCAATGAGTATGGTGCCGATCCGCTGGAGGCCGCATAGGCCTCGTCCTGCATGTCATCACCGGTGACGGCAGCCCCCCTTGCATTGGCGAACGGCGAATGTCAGGACATCGACCATGGGCAACACGGACTTTGTTTATCTTTTCACATCCGCCAAGGGGCGCATCGGCAGGCAGCAATGGTGGTTGGGCATCAGTATTCTGATCTCGATATGGGTGGCCAGTTTCTACCTGCTGGAAACGGGAAGCAGCCTGTTTCCCGCTATCACCATCATAGTCTGGATTGCAGGTATCATGGTGCACATCAAGAGGCTGCATGACCGGAATAAGTCCGGATGGTGGTGCCTGTTGCTGCATACGCCTGTGCTGAACGTCATATGGGCAATCATCGAACTCGGCATGCTGCGCGGTTCGCTTGGCCGCAACAGATACGGCGCGGATCCTCTGTGGCCCCAATAAACCGGCATTTTCTGATCTGGTTCGATCCTAATTGTCCTGCCGTCATTCGGGTTCGCTGTCATGCAGGCCGGCTGGACACGCGGGTGACCTTGACTTGTGGTCTCAAATGTCTTTTAATTTAACGTACGTTCATTTAATTAATAGGCTGATTTTGGCACGAACCACGGGCAGTATCGGTATCGAGACGGCGGACCGCATTCGCGCTGCCGCAGAGCAGTTGTTTGCGGCGCGGGGCTTTGCGGCTGTATCAATGCGCGAGATTGCCGGGGCAGTCGGGGTGCAAGCAGCAGCGCTTTACAATCACTTTTCCAACAAGCAGGCCCTGCTGGAAGACCTGTTGGTTTCCCACATGGAAGGCCTGATTGCGGCCTGGAAAGCCGAGGCTGAAGCGGGGGAGGCCGCAAGCAGGGCTCTAGAACGGTTTGCCCGGTTCCATATTCGCTATCACGTCGACCGCTCCGACGCAGTGTTCATTTCCTACATGGAACTTCGCAATCTCGAACCGGACAATTTTCGCCGTGTTGAAGATCTGAGAAAGGCCTACGAAGCGTTTGTTGTCGGCATTCTTGAAGATGGACATGCCAGCGGTGAATTCGACCTTGCCGATACCCGCATTGCCGCCATGGCAATCATTGCCATGCTGACCGGTGTCAACACCTGGTACCGGTCGCGCGGGCGGTTGTCACTGTCCGAAATCGAAGACATTTACACGAAGATGGTGTTGCGCAGCGCCGGTGCGCGACAGAAGGAGGCATCATGTTTGGCAGCGGAATGAGTTTTGGTCTTGGTGAGGACATCGATGCGCTTCGCGACATGGTGCAGCGCTGGGCAGGTGACAACCTGGCACCGCGTGCGGCACAGATTGACGAAACCAATGAAGCACCGAAGGACTTGTGGCCGCAAATGGGTGAGCTTGGCCTGCTCGGCATCACCGCTGATCCTGATTTCGGCGGAACCGGCATGGGGTATCTGGCCCATGTGGTGGCGACAGAAGAAATCAGCCGTGCTTCGGCGTCCGTTGGTCTGAGTTATGGCGCACACTCGAATCTGTGCGTGAACCAGATCAATCGCTGGGGCAACTCGGAACAGAAAACAAAATATCTTCCCAAACTGTGTTCCGGTGAACACTTCGGTGCCCTGGCCATGTCTGAACCCGGATCAGGCTCCGACGTGGTGTCCATGAAACTGAAGGCCGAAAAGCGCAATGATCGCTTCATTCTCAATGGCAACAAGATGTGGATCACCAACGGACCGGATGCCGAAACACTGGTAGTCTACGCCAAGACCGATCCGGAGGCCGGATCGAAGGGGATCACAGCGTTTCTGATTGAAAAATCCATGACCGGTTTTTCCACGGCGCAGAAGCTCGATAAACTGGGCATGCGCGGATCCAACACCTGCGAGCTGGTGTTTGAAGACTGCGAAGTTCCCTATGAAAACGTGCTTGGCGAGGAAGGCCAGGGTGCCAGAATACTGATGTCGGGGCTGGATTATGAGCGCGTGGTGCTGGCTGGCGGACCATTGGGTATCATGGCAGCCTGCATGGACGTGGTGGTGCCCTACAGCCACGAGCGCAAGCAGTTCGGCAAGTCGATTGGCGAGTTTCAGCTGATGCAGGGCAAGCTTGCCGACATGTACACCACCATGAACGCCTGCCGGGCTTATGTGTATTCCGTGGCTGCTGCGTGTGACCGCGGTGAGACCACGCGCAAGGATTCCGCAGGATGCATTCTCTATGCTGCGGAAAAGGCGACCTGGTGCGCACTGGAAGCCATTCAGGCACTTGGCGGCAACGGCTACATCAATGAATACCCCACGGGCCGTCTGCTGCGTGACGCCAAGCTGTACGAGATCGGCGCGGGCACTTCTGAAATCAGGCGCATGCTTATCGGGCGTGAAATGTTTGTGGAAACAGCATAATGGCTATCCTGAAGCCATCTGCACCCACACGTGGCGAGACATATGACGCCAATCGAAAGGCGATGCTCGCGGCATTGTCCACCATTGAAGATGCAGTCCGGTATGCTTTTGATGGTGGCGGTGACACGGCCCGCCAAAGACATGTATCGCGTGGCAAGATCCTGCCGCGCGAGCGGGTGGCCCGGCTGCTTGATCCTGGATCACCGTTTCTGGAAATCGGCGCAACGGCAGCGCATGCCATGTATGACGGGGCCGCGCCGTGTGCCGGCATGATTGCCGGTGTCGGCCGGGTGCAGAACCGGGAAGTGATGATCATCGCCAATGACGCAACGGTCAAGGGCGGAACCTATTATCCGATCACCGTCAAAAAGCACCTGCGCGCGCAGGAAGTTGCCCAGGCCAACAATCTGCCGTGTATCTACCTGGTGGATTCCGGCGGGGCCAACCTGCCCAACCAGGACGAAGTGTTCCCGGACCGGGATCATTTCGGGCGCATCTTCTTCAACCAGGCAAACATGTCGGCGCGCGGTATTGCCCAGATTGCTGTGGTCATGGGATCGTGCACCGCAGGCGGGGCATATGTGCCGGCAATGTCGGATGAGTCGATCATTGTGAAGGAACAGGGCACCATCTTTCTGGCGGGTCCGCCTCTGGTCAAAGCGGCAACCGGCGAAGTCGTCACGGCAGAAGAGCTTGGCGGTGCGGATGTGCACACGCGGTTGTCCGGCGTGGCTGATCACATGGCGATGGATGATGCCCATGCGCTGGAGCTTGCGCGCCGGGCCATCGCCAATCTCAATTCTCACAAGCAGGTATCGGTCAGGCTGCAGACACCGGAAGACCCGCTTTATGACCCGGACGAACTGATGGGTGTTGTGCCGGGTGACCTGAAAACCCCTTATGACATTCGTGAAGTGCTGGCGCGGATCGTGGACGGATCGCGGTTTGACGAGTTCAAGGCACGTTACGGCCCGACGCTGGTGACCGGCTTTGCCCATGTTCACGGTATTCCGTGCGGTATCATCGCCAACAATGGAGTGCTTTTTTCTGAAAGCGCAACCAAGGGTGCACACTTTGTGGAACTGTGCTCGCAACGGCGTATTCCGCTGGTATTTCTGCAAAACATAACCGGTTTCATGGTGGGCAAGTCATATGAGGCCGGCGGCATAGCCAAGGACGGCGCCAAGCTGGTAACGGCGGTGTCGACGACGTCGGTGCCGAAGGTGACGATGATGGTCGGCGGCTCGTTCGGAGCAGGCAATTACGGCATGTCGGGCCGGGCATTTGATCCGCGCTTCGTGTGGTCCTGGCCCAACAGCCGGATTTCGGTGATGGGTGGAGAGCAGGCGGCCGGCGTGCTGGCCACGGTCAAGCGGGACGGCATAGAGCGCAAGGGTGGCGAATGGTCTGCAGACGAAGAAACTGCGTTCCGCAAGCCCATAGCCGAGCAATTCGAAAACCAGGGCCATCCATTGTACGCCTCTGCCAGACTCTGGGACGATGGCGTCATCGATCCGCGCCGCACTCGCGAGGTATTGGGGTTGTCACTGTCTGCCGCGCTCAATGCGCCGATAGAAGAAACACGCTTCGGCGTGTTCCGGATGTGAGGGCAGGCATTTGTTCAGCAAAATTCTCATAGCCAACCGGGGCGAGATTGCAGTTCGTGTCATGCGCACGGCAAAGCGGATGGGCGTGGCAACTGTGGCCATTTATTCTGATGCCGATGAAGGCGCCATGCATGTGGCTGAATCGGATGAAGCCGTGCGCGTCGGTCCGGCACCGGTCGCCGACAGTTATCTGCAGGCGGAAGCCATCATCGCGGCGGCGAAGGTCACCGGTGCCGAAGCCATTCATCCCGGTTACGGGTTCCTGTCCGAGAACCCTGATTTTGTGGATGAGGTCGAAAGGCAAGGGCTGGTATTCATCGGCCCGTCGGCTGACGCCATTCGCGCCATGGGCTTGAAGGATGCCGCGAAAGCGTTGATGGAAAAGGCGAAGGTGCCGGTTGTTCCGGGTTACCACGGGGAACGGCAGGAGCCGGAGTTTCTGAAAGCGCAGGCGGATGAAATCGGTTATCCGGTGCTGATCAAGGCGCGTGCCGGAGGCGGTGGCAAAGGCATGCGCAAGGTCGAGACGCCGGACCAGTTTGCCGACGCGCTGGCAGGTGCACAGCGTGAAGGTAAAGCCAGCTTTGCAGATGACCGGGTGCTGATAGAGAAATATGTGACTTCGCCACGTCATGTCGAGATACAGGTGTTTGGGGACAGCCACGGCGATGCGGTGCATCTGTTCGAGCGGGACTGCTCGCTGCAGCGCCGGCACCAGAAGGTGATTGAGGAGGCACCGGCGCCCGGCATGACCGAGGAAATGCGTGCCGCCATGGGCGAGGCGGCGGTCAAGGCTGCCAGGGCCATAGGGTATTCAGGTGCCGGCACCGTCGAGTTCATCGTTGACGGATCGGACGGGCTGCGGCCCGACCGGTTCTGGTTCATGGAGATGAACACGCGCCTGCAGGTCGAACATCCTGTTACCGAAGCCATTACCGGGCTCGACCTCGTCGAGATGCAGCTTCGTGTTGCAGCAGGAGATCCGTTGCCGTTTACACAGACCGATCTGGCCATCAACGGGCATGCCTTCGAAGCACGGCTTTATGCAGAAGATGTTCCCAGAGGTTTCCTGCCCGCCATCGGGAGGCTGGATCACCTGCGGTTTTCAGATGCCGCGCGCAACGATACCGGCGTTCGTGAAGGCGATGAGATCACACCGCATTACGACCCGATGATTGCCAAGGTCGTTGTGCATGGCCGCTCCCGGGATGAGGCGCTCGCAAAATTGCGCGCAGCCCTTGCCGATACCCAGATTGCCGGCACGGTCACCAACAAGGCTTTCCTGTCTGCCTTGTGCAGGCACGAGGGGTTTTCCAACGGGGATGTCGATACCGGCCTGATTGAGCGGGACCTGGCGCAACTGGTGCATGAAGGCGAGGCTCCCGTGCTGGCGCAGGCTGTGGCGGCGATTGCCGTTCTGGGGCTTGCCGGTGATGCTGATCAGGCAGACCCCTGGGGATCGCTGCCGGGCTGGCGGGTGTGGGGCCCTGCGCAGCACTTCATCAAGCTTGTGCAGGGCAGTGCGGTGTTTGACCTGCGCGTGTCCCTGCGCAATTCACGCGACTTCAAGGTGTCATCGCAATCCGATACGATCAACGTGTCGCTTGTGGAGCGAGCGCCGCGCAGGATGGTTGTGGACGGGCACGCGCAGCCCTTGCGCTTTGCCGTGTCAAAGACGTCCGGCAGAATAGCCCAGGTAACGGTGTTTCTCAGTGGGGACACATTTGTGTTCGAGGTGCCCGACGGTGTTACCGATGCTGGCGATGTCGCCTCCGGTGATGATGTGCGCGCGCCCATGCCAGGCCTGGTCAAGCAGGTCAGGGTGAAGGCAGGTCAGAAGGTCACGAAAGGCGAGGCGCTCACCGTACTTGAAGCCATGAAGATGGAACACACGCTTGCTGCTGCCCGCGACGGAGAGGTCGCTGAAGTTTATGTGTCCGACGGCGACCAGGTCAGTGACGGTGATTTACTGGTTTCGCTGGTGCCGGAAAAGGAATAGCGTCACACTCTGGAGGTGCTGGCGATGAACGTACAGCGAGCAAGACGTGGCGGCCGACGACAGCCGGGAGCGGGTGTGCCGGATAGGGATATAGATTACCGCAACCTGATCAATCCGTTTGCACCGCAGCCGCTTTATTCCGACGACCAGATAGACCGTATACACCAACTGGCCAAACAGGTGCTGGCCGAGATCGGTATTCGCGCCTTGTTGCCGCGCGCGCGTGACACCTATCGCGCGGCCGGTTGTATCGTCGATGACGACACCATGATGGTGCGCATCGGTGATGACATTATCGAGGCGGCAATTGCAACCGCGCCCGGCAATTTCGTGCTGCAGGCCAGCGATCCGGAAAATAATATCCAACTGGGCGGCAAGACGTTGAATTTCATGCCGGTCGGGGGTCCTCCAGGCTTTTCGGATCTGGATGGCGGCAAGCAGACCGGTACGCGGGCAGCGGCGCGTAATTTCATGAAACTGTGCCAGCACTTCGATGTCATGCACGTGGCAGGCCCATGCGTCGAGGCGCAGGACCTGGCACTCAACGAGCGCCATCTGTGGATCAAGCTGGATCATCTGACGCTGACCAGCAAGGCCGTGTTCACCTGGGCGCGGGGCACGCCTCAGTCGATGGACGGATTTGAGATGATCCGCATCGCGCGGGGCTTGTCCGGTGATGAATTCAAGGCCGCTCATCACACCTATACGGTGATCAATACCAATTCGCCGCTGCAGCTTGATATTCCGATGCTCAATGGGCTGATGGACTTTGCCGAACACAATCAGATTGTTGTCATCACGCCGTTCACGCTGTCCGGCGCCATGGCACCGGTGACCATTTCCGGCGCACTGGTGCAGCAGCACGCAGAGTTTCTGGCGGCGCTGGTCATCAATCAGCTTGTGCGTCCGGGCGCGCCGGTGGTGTACGGGGCCTTCACGTCCAATGTGGACATGAAATCCGGGTCGCCGGCCTTCGGCACACCTGAATATGTGAAAGCTGCCTGGGGATCGGGCCAGCTTGCGCGAAAACTTGGTTTGCCGTGGCGGTCTTCCGCGCCGACTGCGTCGAACGCACCGGATGCGCAAGGCGCCTATGAGACGCAGCTTTCCCTGTGGGGCGCCATCCAGGGCGGCTCCAATTTCATTGCGCATACAGCAGGCTGGCTGGAAGGCGGGCTTACGGCATCATTTGAGAAATTCATTCTCGATATCGAGGTGTTGCAGATGATTGCCGAGCTTTGCCAGCCGCTGAAATTTGACGAAGATGAACTGGCGCTCGATGCCATTCGGGAAGTGGGGCCCGGCGGCCATTACTTCGGTTGCGCCCACACCATGGAGCGCTATTCAACGGCTTTCTACAAACCGCTGGTGTCGGACTGGAGCAATTTCGGCCAGTGGACAGAGAACGGGTCCCTTACCGCAACGCAACGCGCCAATACCATCTGGAAGAAAGTGATCGCCGATTTTGAACCGCCGGTCATGGACCCCGGCGTTCGCGCCGAACTGGACGAGTATATTGAACGCCGCATAGCCGCAGGCGGTGCATTGCCGGAATCGTGAGACCGGTACCGGACATCAGCCTGCCGTCAGTTGTGCATGTGCCGGGCTCCGGCAGCAAGCCGGACATGGTGCCGCTGGAGCATGCAAAGAAACTGGCCCCTGCAGTAACAAGAGCGCAGGACTGGCAGGATAATGTGCCGTATATTTACGGTCATGAGCTGCTGCGTGCCGGTTACTGTTGGGAAGCCCATGAGGTTTGGGAGGCGGTCTGGCTGTCTACCCCGGTAAATGGAACTGAACGGCTTTTGCTGCAGGCCCTGATCCAGAAAGCTAATGCGAATCTGAAATCTGTCATGCAGCGCGACAATGCTGCAGCGCGGCTGCACATCCAGGTTGAGGAACTGCGGGTTGACCTCGTCGCGAGGCTGGGTGGGCGCACTGCTATTTACATGGGTGTCGATATTGACAGTAAAAAAATGCACTATAATTCCTAATTGCTTTTGTTTCATGCATTTTATGTGCGAAATTCCTTGACCGTCTCCGACCATGCATATGATGGTGCGATCTGGATTCAAAACGCTGGATTAGCCTGACATGAGCCGAATAGATTTTCAGACATCGCCGGACGCCTACAATCACTGGCGCATTGAACCCGACGGCGAAGTAGCCCGCCTGGTGATGGACGTGGATGAGACGGCAGGGTTGTTTGACGGGTATGAACTGAAACTCAACTCCTACGATCTGGGTGTGGACATTGAGCTGGCGGATGCAATCCAACGCCTGCGGTTTGAATATCCGCAAGTCAAGACGGTTGTGCTGGCGTCAGGCAAGGACAAGGTGTTCTGCGCCGGAGCCAATATCCGCATGCTTGGTGGTTCAGCTCACTCGCACAAGGTGAATTTCTGCAAATTCACCAATGAGACGCGCAACTCGATGGAAGAGGCTTCGGCCGAAAGCGGTCAGACCTATCTGTGTGCCGTATCCGGCGCCTGCGCCGGCGGCGGCTATGAACTGGCGCTGGCCTGCGATCACATCATGCTGACCGACGATGGCTCGTCCACAGTGGCGTTGCCGGAAGTGCCGCTGCTGGCCGTGTTGCCCGGTACCGGGGGCCTGACGCGGGTCACGGACAAGCGCAAGGTCAGGCGGGACCGTGCCGACGTCTTCTGCTCACTCGAAGAGGGCATTCGGGGCAAAAAGGCAGTCGACTGGCGGTTGGTGGATGAAGTTGCCCCTGCATCGAAGTTTGCCGATGCTGTCAGCGCGCGTGCCCGTGAACTGGCTGCCAGGTCCGACCGGCCGTCCGAGGGCACCGGTGTCAAGCTTGCGCCGTTGAACAAGACCATCACCGACAATGCCATTGCCTATTCAACCGTATCGGTGGAACTCGATCGTGGCGCGCGCGTGGCAACGATCAACATCACCGGCCCGGACGCAGGCCCGCCCGGCGACGTCGCCGCAGCCGAAGGGCAGGGCGACCAGTTCTGGCCACTGCGCCTGGCACGTGAACTTGACGATGCCTTGCTTGAAATCCGGTTCAACGAGCTGGAAATGGCCGTGGTACAGTTCAAGTCTGCCGGTGATCCGGCCATGGTGCTGGCCTATGACGGGTTCATGGATGCCAATGCCAATCACTGGCTGATGCGCGAACTGCTATTGTACTGGCGCCGCGTGTTGAAACGAGTTGACCTCACATCAAGGACGCTCGCCGTTATGGCGGAGCCGGGGTCGTGTTTTGCCGGCACGCTGGCGGAGCTGTTGTTTGCGGCAGACCGGTCCTACATGGCAGACGGCCAGTTTGAGGGCGACAACCGGCCCGAGGCGACTGTCGCGCTTGGGCCACTGAATTTTGGCGCCTACCCGATGAGCAACGGCATCACGCGGCTCGAGACGCGGTTTCTCGGCGAACCTGATGCGGTTGACGCAGCCAAAGCGAGGACGGGCGAGGCGCTGGATGCATCTGAAGCCAACGAGCTTGGCCTGGTCACGTTCGCCTTTGACGATATCGACTGGGAAGACGAGGTGCGGATTTTCCTGGAGGAACGTGCCAGCTTCTCCCCCGATGCGTTGACTGGCATGGAGGCGAACCTTCGGTTTGCCGGACCGGAGACCATGGAAACGCGGATATTCGGCCGGCTGACGGCCTGGCAGAACTGGATTTTTCAGCGCCCCAATGCGGTGGGTTCTGATGGCGCTTTGCAACGATATGGATCGGGCAAGCGCGCTGATTTCAATATGGAACGTGTTTAGTGAGGACCAAGCAGCATGGCTGATCTCGTCAATGTCGATTACAATACGTCGATCCCCAACAATGTGAACCTGTCGGATGACCGGCGGGTGCTGAAGGCGCTGGAAAAGTGGCATCCCGGCTACCTGAACTGGTGGAACAATATGGGACCTGAAGGATTTCAGGAATCACTGGTCTATCTGCGCACTGCCGTATCGGTGGACCCGAAAGGCTGGGCCAAGTTCGGCTATGTGAAGATGCCGGAATATCGCTGGGGAATTCTGCTGGCGTCGGAAGAAGAAGGCCGCACCATTCCGTGCGGTGAACATGCCGGCAAGCCTGCATGGCAGGAAGTGCCCGGTGAGTACCGCTCCATGCTGCGCCGCCTGATCGTGATCCAGGGCGACACCGAACCGGCCTCGGTCGAACAGCAGCGCCATCTCGGGCAAACCGCACCTTCGCTCTATGACATGCGCAACCTGTTCCAGGTGAACGTGGAAGAAGGCCGTCATCTGTGGGCGATGGTCTACCTGCTGCAGAAATATTTCGGCGCCGACGGCCGCGAGGAAGCAGACATGCTGCTCGAGCGCCAGTCGGGCTCCGAAGATCATCCGCGCATGCTCGGTGCCTTCAATGAGGCGACACCGGACTGGCTGTCGTTCTTCATGTTCACCTACTTCACCGACCGCGACGGCAAGATGCAGCTCGAGGCACTGGCGCAGTCCGGCTTCGACCCGCTGTCGCGCACCTGCCGGTTCATGCTGACCGAGGAAGCTCATCACATGTTCGTCGGCGAAACCGGTGTGGGCCGCACCATCCAACGCACCTGCGAGGCGATGAAGGAGGCCGGTATCACAGATCCATATGATATCGACGCAGTGCGCGCACTGGGTGTGATCGATCTGCCGACCATCCAGAAGAAGGCCAACATGCACTATTCGCTGTCGCTGGACCTGTTCGGTTCTGAAATTTCCACCAATGCCGCCAACGCGTTCAACTCCGGCATCAAGGGCCGCTACCGGGAAGCCAAGATCGAGGACGATCACAAGCTCGAACGCGACACCTATCCGGTGCTCAGGCTGATCGACGGCAAGGTGGTCATTTCAGACGAACCGGCATTGTCGGCGATCAATATGCGCCTGCGCGATGACTATGTGAAAGACGCAACCGGCGGCGTGAACCGGTGGAACAATATCCTCAAGAAAGAGGGAGTAGAATTCCAGATTACCCTGCCGCACGTGGCTTTCCATCGCCACCAGGGCGAGTTTTCAGCCATTCATGCGGACCCGGAAGGCAACCTGCTGTCGACGGAAGACTGGGAAAAGCGCAAGGATGAGTGGATTCCGTCAGCGGCAGATGGTGATTTCATCGACAGCCTGATGAAGCCACAGTGGGAGCCTGGCAAGTATGCGGGCTGGATATCGCCACCACGCGTCGGCATCGACAACAAGCCCGGTGACTTCGAATACGTCAAAGTCTCCGGTGTCGCGCAAAACGCATGACCGCGCTTATCAAGCAACATCTGATCGATCCGGAAATCTGCATCCGGTGCTACACCTGCGAAGAGCACTGCCCGATCGACGCCATCACCCATGACGACAACAATGTCGTCGTGGATGTCAGCAAGTGCAATTTCTGCATGGACTGCATCAGTCCGTGTCCCACCGGATCCATAGACAACTGGCGGGTGGTAGCTGAGCCCTACACGCTGGAACAGCAGTTTGAAATGCTGGAACTCCCGGAACAGGAAGAAGGGCTTGAAGAACCCAGTGACGGTGGCGGATCGCTTGAAGCGCTGGAAGACGAGATCGAGGCCCTGCTGGCCAAGGCGCATGAAGGCACAGGTGGCAAGCCGGTCGCGCCTGCATCGGCATCAAAACCCTCGATCAACCTGTTCAACCGTGCCAAGCCCGCCCGGGCGATAGTGCAGGGGAATTTCAGGCTGACTGATGCAGATGCCGAAAACGATGTACGCCACATCATCTTGAACCTGGGCGAGCAGGTGTTTCCGGTGCTGGAAGGCCAGAGCATCGGGGTGGTCGTTCCGGGCGAAGACGGCGAAGGCCGGCCGCATGAACCGCGCCTGTACTCTGTAGCCAGTGCGCGTGACGGCGAGAAACCGAACACCAACAATATCGCGCTGACGGTCAAGCGCGAGGACAAGGGTGTTGCGTCGAATTATCTGTGTGACCTGGAAAAGGGCGCCGAAATCGATATTACCGGTCCGTTCGGAGCCACCTTCCTGCTGCCCAATGATCCGCAGGCCAACCTGATCATGATCTGTACCGGCACCGGTTCTGCTCCGTTCCGGGGGTTCACCGAACGCCGCCGCAGGACAATGCCGGAACTGAAAAACAAGCTGAAACTGTATTTCGGCGCGCGCCGGCCGGAGGAACTTCCCTATTTCGGCCCGTTGAAAAAGGTGCCGGAAAGCCTGATGCATACCGAGTTCTGCTATTCTCGGGTGGACGGGCAAGCAAAGGAATATGTGCAGGATCGAATGCGGCAGCGGGCAGGCGAATTGCTCGACCTGTTGCAGCAGGACGAGACCCATATCTATATTTGCGGGCTGAAAGGCATGGAAACCGGTGTCGATGAGGCGTTGGCCGATATCTGCCGCAATGGCGGACTGGACTGGACGTCCCTCAAACCCGACATGAGAACCAGCGGGAGGTATCACGTTGAAACCTACTGAGCGGTCTGAACCGGCCACGCTGGCGCACTGCAATCATACCCCTCGTACGCAACCGGAGGGCAGGCGCGATTCCGAAGCCTTCCTGATCGGGCTTGGAGACAGGGTGCGCGCAGAGCGCAAGGCGCGCGGCCTGTCGCGGCGGGTATTGTCGGGCATATCCGGGGTGTCTGAGCGCTATCTCGCCCAGCTTGAAACCGGCTCCGGCAACATATCGATTATTCTGCTGCGCGATATTGCGATGTCGCTCGGGGTGTCACTGGAAGAACTTGTTTCCGAAACACGGTCACTGCCGGAAGGTCATTCAGGCCGCAGGCAGCGTATTGCGCTGGTGGGTTTGCGCGGTGCCGGCAAGTCCACGCTCGGCTTCAGCCTGGCGCGGGCTCTCGACATGCCGTTCATGGAACTCAACGACGAGATTGAACGCCAGAGCGGGCTGCCGGTGCCGGAGATTTTCAACCTGTACGGCCAGGCCGGGTACCGCAGGCTGGAGGCGGATGCACTTGAGACCATATCCGCACGTCACCAGAGTGTGGTTCTGGCAGTTGCCGGCGGCATTGTCGGCGATGGTGACGCGTACAACTGCCTGTTGCGTGACTTCCACACCATCTGGCTCAAAGCCAGCGCTGAAGAGCACATGAACCGGGTCAGGGCACAGGGCGACTTGCGTCCAATGGAGGGCAATCCTGCCGCGATGCAGCAATTGCGCAAACTGCTGGACGAGCGCAATGCAGATTATGCCCGCTCCCATTACAGCCTGAACACGTCCGGCCATCCGCCGGATGTAACCCATGACAGCCTGGTCTCAATGGTTCGCCAGCAGATACTCGCCGGTTAGCTTTCGCAATCCCTTGTAATGCGATTGGTGTTGGCTGATCATCTGCCGAAACAGCAATCTCAAATTCCGGAGCGAACGACATGACGGCACCCGCCGCAATACGGCTTGATGAAACTGACAATGTGGCAACCGCCGTCAGGCCTCTCGAAGTCGGCGAAGAAGTACTCGGCACTGCCGCGGCGGAGCGCGTTGGACGCGGTCACAAGATTGCCCTCCGCACCATCAAGTCGGGTGAACCGGTTACGAAATACGGCCAGTTTATCGGTACCGCCTCCGTGGACATTGCAGCCGGTGCACATGTGCACACTCACAATGTGAACTTTGAAAGCACATCACAGACTTACGAGTTTTCGACCGCGGTTCGTGATGTTGCCATGGTCGACGACAACAAGCGGCAAACATTTGAGGGCTTCCGCCGCGAAAACGGCAAGGTCGGGACGCGCAACTATATTGCCATCATCACCTCTGTGAACTGTTCGGCAACGGCGGCCCGCATGATTGCGGATCATTTCACACAGGCTGAACTTGCCGACTATCCGAATGTCGACGGGGTTGTTGCCTTTGTGCACGGTACCGGTTGCGGCATGGCGGATTCCGGTGATGGTTTTGATGCCCTGCAGCGGGTCATGTGGGGCTATGCGCGCCATCCCAACCATGCCGGTGTGCTGATGGTCGGACTGGGCTGTGAAATGAACCAGATCGACTGGCTGCTGGAGGCATATGGCCTGGAGCGCGGTCCGCGGTTTCAGACCATGAACATCCAAGACGTGGCCGGTCTGCGCCGCACCGTTGAAACCGGTATTGCCAAGGTCAGGGACATGCTGCCGGCGGCTGACAGATCGGTTCGCGAGACGTGTCCGGCATCGGAACTGATGGTGGCGCTTCAGTGCGGCGGGTCGGATGCCTGGTCCGGCATCACTGCCAATCCTGCCCTCGGGCATGCATGCGATCTGCTGGCGGCTCAGGGCGGCACCGGCGTGCTTGCCGAAACGCCGGAGATATATGGCGCGGAACACCTGCTGACCCGCCGGGCAGCCACGCCGGAGATTGGCCGGAAGCTGCTTGCCCGGATAAACTGGTGGCAAGACTACGTAGACCGCAACAACGGCTCGCTCGACAACAACCCGTCACCGGGCAACAAGAAGGGCGGATTGACGACCATTCTTGAAAAGTCCCTGGGGGCTGCGGCAAAGGGTGGCACTTCGCCTCTCAACGGTGTCTACAAATATGCCGAGCCGGTCACCGCGCGTGGCTTCACCTTCATGGACAGTCCCGGATATGACCCGGTGTCGGTGACCGGACAGATCGCATCGGGTTGCAATCTGGTGACTTTCACCACGGGGCGAGGGTCGGCATTCGGGTCAAAACCGGCACCTACGCTCAAGATTGCCACCAATTCCGAGCTTGCCGCGCGTATGCCCGAAGACATGGACATCAATGCCGGGCGTATTCTGTCGGGGGAGGCAAGCGTGGAGCAGGTGGGCGAGGAGATCTTCCGGGCCTGGCTGCGCATCGCGTCGGGTGAGGGATCCCTGTCGGAAAATCAGGGACTTGGTGATCACGAGTTCGTGCCCTGGCAAATCGGCGCCACAATGTGAAGCGTATATGCTCCGTATGAAAAGAATCGTTATTGCCATGTGCGCTGCCGTTGTGCTGGGCTCCGGCGCGGGTGCGCAGGAGATGACCGGCGAACAAATGTTCCGGCAGAACTGGACCAGCGCGGAAACCACCTCTGACGGTTTGGGGCCGATCTTCAATGAAGCCTCGTGCCATGCCTGTCACTGGTTTGGCGGCGGTGCGCGTGTTCGTGTCCGGCCGGATGGCGAAGTGGCGGGAGCGGGCGTTTTGCTGCGGCATACTTTTGTCGACGGCAAAGGCGATCCGCACTATGGGGTACAACTGCAAAACAAGGCGGTAGACGGTGTCGAGCCGGAAGGTGTGGCCGACCTGACTGCGCTGCAGGTAGGCGACGGATTGACCAGGTTCCTGGCATCGGTTCGTTTTGCCAGCGGGCCGGGGCGAACCGCCGGCATTACCATGTCGTTGCGCGCCGCGCCGGCCCTTGATTCAACTGCGCTGATTGCTCAGGTATCTGCCGCGGCCATCGTCAGGGGAGCGGACTCGCAGGACAAGAATGGCGATGGCATATCCGGCCGGATACATTTGCTGCAGGTGCCGGGTAAAAGGCCGAAGATTGGCCGTTTCAACTGGAAGGCGACGGCAGCCAGGGTCGAGGATCAGGTTGCCAACGCGCTTTGGTTCGACATGGGGCTGACATCGCCGACCCACCCGGCGCCGCAGGGCGAGTGTACCTCGCGCCAGCACGATTGTTTGGAGGCCTCCGGCAGTCAGTCGCCTGACCTGGCCGTCGATTTCGATGGCACGAAAATCGCAACGCTGGCCGATCATGTGCGCTCGCTGGCTATGGCGCCAAAGCTGCCGGAACAGCCGCAAAGCTTCGTCGATGCCGGGTGCAGCGCCTGTCATACACCTTACATGGAGACAACGGATGGTGGCTCCGTTGCGTTGTATTCGAACCTGCTGTTGCACGATATGGGCGACGGCCTGACATCCTACGGTGGCGAGGGATCAGCTTCGCCGACGGAATGGCGAACAACCCCGCTGGTCGGCTTCAGGGGTCAGTTGTCGGATCATCGCTACTTGCATGACGGTCGCGCTGCAAACATCGATGAAGCCATTCGCTGGCATGGCGGTGAAGCTCAGCAAGCCCGCGACGCATACATTGCGATGTCTGCGGCGGAAAAACTCAAACTGACATCTTTTGTTCTGGCTCTCATGTCATCCATGCCGGTACCGCCACAAGGAGACTGACTATGAAGAAATTCGCAATTGCCCTCAGCCTTTTGAGTACACTGGCATTTCCCGCGCATGCCGAAGTTCACCGGACAAATGACTACAAGCTGGAAGTAGAGGCACTGGTCGACGGGCTTGATGCGCCATGGTCGCTGGCTTTCCTGCCGGATGGCCGCATGCTGATCGGTGAACGCCCCGGGCGCCTCAGCGTCGTTTCTGCAGATGGCGGCAAACCGGTGGTCATAGAGGGCCTCGAAGGAGTTTCGGCAGGTGGTCAGGGCGGGCTGCACGGGATCGCACTGGCGCCTGACTTTGAAACTTCGGGAACGATTTTCTATTGCCATGCCGCCTCCTATGACGGTGGCCGGGGGACCGCGGTAACCAGGGCGAAGCTCGATCTGGAAGCTAACCGGCTTGAGGACGTTACGCAGATATTCAAACAGACCCCGGCCGGGGCGACCGGCCGGCATTTCGGTTGCCGGCTGGTGTTTGACCGCGACGGCATGTTGTTTGTGACCACCGGTGACCGTGGCAATCAGATGGATTCAGCCCAGGATCCTGCGACGGGTATCGGCAAGGTCATCCGGATCGATACGGACGGCAAACCGGCTGCAGGCAATCCACAACCTGAAGGATGGGACAAGCGGATATGGTCTATCGGGCATCGCAATATTCAAGGCGCGACCCTGCATCCGGAAACCGGTGAATTGTGGACGGCCGAACACGGTGCGCGCGGTGGAGACGAGATCAACAATCCGCAAGCCGGCAAGAATTATGGCTGGCCGGTGATCACCTACGGCATCGATTACTCAGGCGCCAAGATTGGTGAGGGTACGAGCAAGGAAGGCATGGAACAGCCGGTGCATTACTGGGACCCGTCCATCGCACCATCGGGCCTGATGATTTACTCGGGCGACGCGTTTCCAGAATGGAAAGGCAATTACTTTATCGGGGCCCTGGCCGGTGCAGCCGTGTCGCGACTGGTATTCGCTGACGGCAAACCGGTGTCTGAGGAGAGAATTCTGCAGGACATGGGTGAGCGCGTCAGGGATGTTGTCCAGGGACCGGACGGGCTCATCTATCTGCTGACGGACAGCGGTAACGGCAAGGTGCTGAGATTGAAGATGTCGCAGTAGAAGATCCTAAGTCTTCTTCTTGTTTTTCCTGAACACGGCACAATGGTCCTTGATCTCGGAGCGGGGGGTCACAATGGCGACATGGTGGGCAGGCTTGCCGAAGTCTGCTTCGGTGGCGCCTTCGAAAACCTCTCTGAATGCCAGGCTCAGCACAGTGCCCGGTTCATCGCGCTCAATGATGTAACCAACGCCCCAGTCCAGCCTGGTGTGGCCGGCACCGGCGATCAGCACGGCACCGTCCTTGTTGGACGGATCCATCAGGGCACTGGCCATGACATAATCACGGGCGCGCTGTATATCCGCCATGCGCGGCAGCACGGTTTCCGGCATCATGTTGCAATGGCTTTCCGCGATCTCCTTGAGCTGGGAGCTGGCAGTTTCCGCCGGAAAAGGCTTGTCCAACCCAAGCTGGGCCCGTTCGGCCACGGTCAGTTTCGTGCCCACCCGGCCGCCGAGGCGGCGGATGGTGCTTTTCTCAAGATTGCCGGCGCGCAGGGTCAGGTCGTGTTTCAGTGCGATCTCGAATATCGGTTTGTACATGGCAAAGTTGGGCCAGCCGGACTTGCCCCATTCCAGCCGGGCTGCGATGTCATCGGCGTTGCCGGTGGGATTGGCGGCGAAGAAATCCAGCACCGGCTGTTGTGCGCGGGTGATCATTTCAATCACCACGGCCGGACGACGGCCCTGGTCGACCATGTATTGCAGAATATCCGCCTGGAGCCGGTGATGATCCGGATTCGTGTGGATCTCGCCCAACAAGACAAAGCGTGCTTTCGCGGCCTGCTGCTTGACTTCGTCCAGTGTCAGTTGCTGTCTCTCGGGGCTGGCATAAATCTTTCCGACAAGCTCGTGGTCACGGAAGTGCGCTGACTGCCATACGCTGCCGGCCAGTGCGCCGGAGGCCGATATCATCGCTGCCATCATCGCTGCCATACAAACCCTTTTGATACGCATGTGACATCTCCCTGGAACTGAACATCAAACCTAGATTGAAATGATGGGCAACAGATGGCAGGCTCGCCTCGCACAATTTAACGGCTGCGTTCGTGCGCCGGATTGTCCGTAGTGTAAAGGCGTTCGCATATCATGTTGAAATCAAATCGGAGAACTGATCGAGATCGGCTCTGGGATGCGCTCATGGAGATGGCCGGCATCGGCCCGGGTATCGCAGGTGGCAACAACCGTCAGACGCTGACCGATGAGGACAAGCTTGGACGAGACCTGTTTGACCACTGGTGCAGGAAAGCCGGGCTGACCATGACCGTGGACAGCATGGGCAACATGTTCGCGCGCCGGTCGGGTGAAGACGACACGCTGCCGCCGGTGATGATGGGGTCACACCTGGATACTCAACCTACCGGTGGCAGGTTTGACGGTGTACTGGGTGTGCTGGCCGGCCTTGAAGTGGTGCGTAGCCTCAACGACCTGGGCATCAGGACCAGGCATCCCGTTGAAGTGGTCAACTGGACCAATGAAGAAGGCGCCCGATTTGCCCCGGCCATGGTGGCCTCCGGTGTATTCACCGGCGAGATAGCACAGGACTATGCCTATGCGCTGACCGATGACGACGGCAAGACGTTCGGCGACGAGTTGTCCCGCATCGGATACAAGGGCGAAGTTCCGGCGGTCAGCCGACCCCTGAAGGCCATGTTCGAACTTCATATTGAACAAGGCCCCGTGCTCGAAGCTGAAGGCATTGAAGTCGGTGTGGTCGCACATGCACAAGGCCTGCGCTGGATCGAGTTCACCCTCACCGGGTATGAATGCCACACCGGCACCACTCCGATGCCGGTCCGGCGCAACGCGCTGGTGGGGGCTGCGCGGGCCGTTGAACTGATCAACAAGGTGGCGTTTGACTTTGCGCCCGATGCGGTGGCAACGGTTGGCTATCTCAATGTGTCGCCGAACTCACGCAACATCGTGCCGGGCAAGGTCACTTTCTGCGTCGACATGCGCAACCCGTCGCTCGATGATCTCAAAGACATGGAAACCGCCATTGTCACCGGCGTTGAACAGATCGCCGGGGACATGAAGCTTGAGTGTGCTTCAGTTTCGGTTGGGGCCTATGACCCGGTTGCTTTTGACGAGACTTGTGTGGCTGCCGTGCGCGACGCCGCCCGACAGCTTGGCTATTCACACAAGGATATGGTGTCCGGCGCGGGTCATGATGCTTGCCATATTGCGGCTATTGCCCCGACAGCCATGATCTTTTGTCCATGTGTCGGTGGCATAAGCCACAATGAGGCGGAAGAAATCACGCCAGAGTGGGCTGCAGCAGGGGCGGATGTGCTGCTGCATGCTGTTGTTGAAACCGCTGGAATTGTTGAAGAGTGATACCCCATGCAAGTTGTGCGCAGTGATGACCATCTGAAACATTTTCCGAAAGGCGAATTGTCCGGCGGCCTGTTTGTGCGGCCGTTCGAGTGCCCTGAGCGATGGCAGCACATAATGGACCGGCTGGGTGCGCGCGGCTTTGAGGACTTTGCCGATCCCGCGGCACTGGACCCGGGGCCGGTGCGCCAGGTTCACGACGAAGGGTTTCTGGAATTCCTGGAGACAGCATGGGAGCGTTGGATTGCGGAAGGTTATGACGGTGAGGTCCTGGCCACGTGCTTTCCGGCGCGCCGCATGCAGGTGCGCAAACCGGTCCATATTGACGGGCTTGTCGGGTATTATGCCCTGGCCATCGAGACGGCGATTACGTCCGGCACCTGGGAAGCGGCACAGGCCAGTGCTGCCATTGCGCAAACGGCGCAACGCATAGTTGCAGGTGGCGCGCGCTCGGCATTTGCGTTGTGCCGTCCGCCGGGCCATCACGCTGCCAGGGACATGTATGGCGGATATTGTTTCCTGAACAATGCTGCAATCGCTGCCCAGATGTTCCTGAACGATGGTGCGAAGCGGGTGGCGATCCTGGATCCCGACTTCCACCATGGCAACGGGACTCAGGACATCTTCTATGACCGCGATGATGTCCTGTTCGCGTCGCTGCATGGCGCGCCGGAGCATGCGTTTCCGCACTTTTTAGGATATGAAGACGAGACGGGTTCAGGCAAGGGCGAAGGGTTTACGGCCAACTATGCCATGCCGCCCAATACCGGATATGATGAATGGGGAAGCGCAATGAATGATGCTATCAAGCGGATTGAGGCCTATTCGCCGGATGCGCTCGTGGTATCACTGGGGGTGGATACATTCGAGCGAGATCCGATCAGTTTCTTCAAGCTCAAATCGGATGACTTTACAGATTATGGCGGGCGCATCGCAAAGCTGAAATTGCCGACCCTGTTTTGCATGGAAGGCGGGTATGCGGTAGAAGAAATCGGCATCAACACGGTGAATGTGCTGGAAGGTTTCGAAAATGGCTGATGCGAAAACTGTCGTGCCGGATGATGCTCGTGTCAGCGAATTGATGCGGACACCGCAAGAGGTCATGCGGCTTGCCCGGATGGGGGCGTCGCACCAGACACGCCTGTCGTTCATGCGCGCCATCCTGCGTCGGGTGAAGCGTGAAGGCTGGCAGGTCAAGCGCACCGTGTGGGACGTGGATGACAAGGGCGTCGGCGTCGGCGTGTATGAAGCACGCGGGCCTGAACATACCTATTCACTGATTGCCTATGCCAACGACCTGCCGCCGGAAAAGCGCTCCGACCGGGTCATTGCCACCGAATGGGATGCAACATTTGCCCTGTTCGACGGGGTGCCGACACAGGCTGACATTGACCGGTTGCGCGACAATGTGCCGAAACAGGAGGCAGGCCGGTGTGCGGCAAGCGAACTGGTGCTGTCACGAGCCAACAGGTCTGTGCGTCTGTTTGATCATGTTGCGGACTGCCTGTCGCAGGGCCGGCAGCCGGACGTGCAGGAAATAGACAAGGTCGGTTACCTGATGCGGACCACGGCAGTTTATGGCAATGGCAAGTTTGGCCTGGCTGACCGGGACCTGTATGCCCGGCGTGAAGAGGCCGGCGGGCCGTTCAGGGTTGAACTGATGGCGGTTTGGCTGATCCGGGTGTTCACCGTGGACATTGTCGAGCACATGGCGCGCATCAGGGGTGGCGCGAAAGCAGTGCCGCTGGATCGGGAAATTCGCAGGCGGCTGGGTGTCGGTAATTCGACCGGGCTGGGCATGGCGCCGTTTCTGGTCACCCATCCCGCCTTGCTGAACGCCTGGATCACAGCCCGGGAAACCGCACTGGCACGGGTTCGTGCTTTGCCGGCTGCCAATGCCGACACGATCAGGCATTTCCGTGACCAACTGGACCGGGCACATGCCGGGCTCGAGCGCTGGCGTACGCCGGATGAGCGGCAGTCCATGCGGGTGTGCGACCTTGCCGATGATTTCGACAAGCTGAAAACCCATCTTCAGACCGACGCCCTGATGTCTGCAGAACCGTGGAATGAACTGTACCTGTGGGCTACCGGCAATCTTACGCTGGAAGGCCAGGAAGCGGTGTGTTCGCTGATGATCGAGCCTCATGGTGATCTGGTTGATGAGCTGGCCGGTGATATGGCAGCGGATGAGAGACGGGCATTTGCCATAGACGGGACAATGCGCGTTGAAGCGGTTGCCGGTCTGGCCGCCAGGCACTTTGACTGGGCACTGGCAACGGACTTTGACTTGGCAGATCAGACCGCGCGGTTCTGGTATGTGTCGGAAGAAAAACTGGAACCGCGACTGGGCGAACGGCACGAAGAGGACGGTGCGGAACTCGAGCAACGCCTCGGCATAGGCCGCGAGGTCGCCATGATGATGGCGGCGCTTGAGAAAGAGCCCAAAGGCACGCTGCTGGCTGAGTTCCTGCTGCGTCATCCTGAACATCGCCATGCTGTCCGCCGGGTACAGGTTGCGGCTCAACTGCCCTATGCCGAGATACACGACAATGTTCTGTCGTCGACCATGATGCCGATTGATATGCTGCGCTGCAAGCTGGCGTTTTTTGGCGCATCGCGCTTTGATCCGAAATCCGACCGCTGGGTGCGGATCACCATGTATGCGGATGCGCCGTTCCCGGATGAGATGGAAGACATGGACGCAGATGACTGGGCCTGGCCGCTGTTCAATGAAAACCGGCCTGCATGATCGTTTCCCTCAATGAAGCAGAAGGCATGGCGACGAAAGCCGCCTGGGGAGCAGGGCGTCCGTGGGGATTGGCGCAGGAAGCAGGCCGGGCGGTATCGGGACTTGAATCCATGCGGCTGCCAGGTGCTGAGCTGTTGCTTGGTCTTCTGGTTGCCACCGATGGTGTGCCCTGCGAAAAACTGGGACCGGTTTCCATGCAATCCGAATGCTGGCAGGCAGAATACCCGCTGTGCCCGGTTTTGGTCGGTGCTTTTATCGCCGACATGAGGATGCAATCGAAGGAGATGGTGCTGGGACGGGTTCATGCGCCGCTGTTGCTTGCGCCATTTGGCCAGACGGTATCTGAGACGTCTGTTATCAGCTGGAGTAACTGTACCATCAGTGCTTGTGATGAAGGACTGCACGTGCAGGGAGCGCCAAATGCGCAAGTTGCCGAGCAGGTGCTGATGGGTCCTTGCGAATCCATCACAGAAATCACGCACCATCGGCGTCCGGGAGCCGTGGACATTGCCGACGAAATATGGGAAGCCCTGTCGGCCTTTGCCCATCGCACCTATGTTCCCGCCAGTGAGGCCTCGCGGCTCAAGGGTGCAGGCGCTGGCCTTACTGATAACGATTGATCCCTTTTTCCGGCTTCCATTATGGCTCAACCGCCGCTTCTGACATTGCAGGATATCACGCTGACCTTTGGCGGCAGGCCATTGCTGGCCGGTGCCGACCTGAGTGCATCTGCAGGCGAGCGTATCTGTCTCGTGGGGCGCAACGGGTCAGGCAAATCCACACTGCTGAAGATTGCTGCAGGCGATGTCGAAGCAGACAGCGGCACGCGGTTTCTGCAACCCGGTGCAACCATCCGATATCTTCTTCAGGAGCCTGATTTTTCGGGCTTTTCGACGGTTCGCGCCTATGTTGAATCCGGACTGACGGCTGGAGATGATGAATACCGGGCCAATTACCTGATGGAGCAATTGTCGCTGACCGGTGACGAGAACACCGCACAGTTGTCAGGCGGTGAGGCGCGTCGTGCAGCGCTGGCGAGAGTATTGGCACCGGAACCGGATATTCTGTTGCTCGATGAACCGACCAACCACCTTGACCTGCCGGCCATCGAATGGCTCGAAGCCGAATTGAAATCATTGCGTTCCGCGCTGGTGCTGATCAGTCATGACCGGCGGTTTCTGGAAAACCTGTCACAGGCAACCGTCTGGCTTGACCGCGGTACGGCGCGGCGCATGGGTCGCGGCTTTGCCCACTTTGAAGCGTGGCGTGATGAGGTGCTGGAAGAAGAACAACGTGAACAGCACAAGCTGGATCGCAAGATCGTGCGCGAGGAACACTGGCTGCGCTACGGCGTCACTGCCCGGCGCAAGCGCAATGTACGCCGTTTGGGCGATCTGGAAGCGCTGCGGGAAAAACGCCGTACGGCGTTGCGGGCGCAAGGCAATGTCAACCTGTCCTCGGGAGATGCCGATGCTTCCGGCAAACTGGTGATCGAGACCAAGGGGCTGAGCAAGTCGTACGATGAACGCGCCATAGTGCGGGATTTGAACCTGCGCGTACTGCGTGGCGACCGTATCGCCATCACTGGCCCGAACGGTGCCGGCAAGACCACCCTGATACGCCTGATTACCGGACAGATTGCACCCGATGCCGGCACAGTGCGGCTTGGCACGAATCTTGAGATCGTGTCACTGGAACAGGACCGGACATCGCTGACGCCGGGAACGACGCTGCGCGATGCACTCACCGGTGGCGGTTCGGACCAGGTGATCGTCAATGGCGAGGCGCGCCACGTCATGTCATGGATGCAGGATTTCCTGTTTCGCCCTGAACAGGCGCGCACGCCGGTCGATGTCCTGTCCGGCGGCGAACGCGGCCGCATCATGCTGGCGCGCGCATTGTCCAAGCCGTCCAATTTCATGGTGCTGGATGAACCGACCAATGACCTCGATCTGGAAACACTGGATCTGCTTCAGGAGCTGCTGTCGTCCTATGCGGGCACGGTGCTGCTGGTCAGCCATGATCGTGACTTCATAGACAAGGTTGCAACTTCAACGCTGGCGTTTGAAGGCGACGGGGTGTGGCGTGAATACCCAGGCGGATACACCGACATGATGCGTCAGGCGGGTGAAGCGAGGGCGGAAGTCAAACGGGCTTCAGACATAAAGCCGGTGCACAAGACAGTCCGTGCGTCTTCTGAAACGGCAGGGCCGCCTGCCACACAGAAGCGGAAGATGTCCTTCAAGGACAAGCATGCCCTTGAAACCCTGCCGAAAGAAATCGAAGCACTGGGCGACAGCATTGCCCGGCTGCAGAAGAAAATGGCGGCTCCGGATTTCTATTCAGCCGATCCTGCGGGGTTTGAACAGGCAGCGGCTGACCTCAAGTCTTCGCAAACCCGGCTGGCAGAAGCGGAAGAGCGCTGGCTCGAACTGGAAATGCTGCGCGAGGAGTTTGAGGGCTGATCACGCAGAATATTTCTCGATCGCCGCTCTATCCCAGTTAATGCCACTGCCTGGCTGGTCTGTCGGTGAAATAGTGCCATCGGCGGAGATTTGCACCGGATCTGTCAAAATCGCACCTGCAACATCAAGGACCTCAAGCATATGAGCTGTCGGGGTCGCAGGCATCAGATGCGCCGAGATTTCGGTAAACAGGTGACTTGAAACCGGCATTGCCCGGCCATGGGCGAGCGCTGCCGCATCCTGCCAGCCGGTCACGCCGCCGATCTTCATGACGTCCGGCATGGCATGGTCGCTGGCGCCGGCATCCAGGCTGCGCTGCATGTCGGCAACGCCCCACCAGTTCTCGCCGGTCTGAATTGGAATGCTGGTGCCGGCGCGCACCCGGGCATGACCGGCATCGTCTTCTGCGCGGGCCGGTTCTTCCAGCCAGGCCAGTTCGAAACGCTCCAGCCGTCTGGCGCGGTCGATCGAGATAACCGGATTGAAAGCCTGATTGAAGTCCACGGCCAGCCATATGTCCTCACCGGCGGCTGCACTGAGCATTGCCTCAATCACCTGCTCGTCCTGCGACAGGTCGGGATGGCCAGCCTTGACCTTGAATGCCCGGTAACCGGCTTTCATGGACGCCTCGACCTGCCGGGCGGTTTCGTCTGGCGGCATCTGTCCCATGCTGTCGTAGGCACGCGACGCCTGCGGTAAGGCGCCGAGCAACCGGCACAATGGCAGATCAGCCGCACGGGCAAGGCAATCCCACAGCGCCATGTCGATGGCTGCCGCAGCCATGCCGGCAAAACCCTGATTGCCGGCAAGGCGGAATTTGCTCTGCACCAGACTGGCGACTTCCCGCGGTGCAACGTCGTGCCCGCTCAGCATACCGCCGAGGTCTGCCAGCAGACCTGCGACCGGCTTTAACGCCATCGGTGTGTACACGAATACATAGGTGCTGCCGGTAATGCCGCTGTTGGTTTCGATGTCGAGCAGGACCAGTGGCGCAGCCGAAATCGTGCCGGACGCGGTCTTGTGCGGTATGGCGAGCGGCGGCTGTACACAGCTGATGTTGAATGACTTGATTTTCATTAATCTCGGTTCCTGATGCGCTGTGCTGATCATGGCTCATCGCAGCCCTGCTGTAACCAGCACATGCCGTTGTTTTCCGCTGTCCGGTCGCAGGCGCGCTTTACCTTTGCTTCAACATCAAGCATTGCTTTAGCAAGCCAGAAAATCCGTATGGCAGAGGAAACAATGACGGGCTCGACAATAAACTACCTGATCGGCGTGGATACCGGTGGTACCTACACGGATGCAGCGGTCATGGACTCTGCGACCAATGCGGTACTGGCCAGTGCCAAGGCATTGACCACACGCGGTGATCTGGCCGTCGGTGTCTGTGAAGCCATCGAACGGGTGTTATCCGCCCTGGGAGATGACAGCGCGGGCGCGGCATCGCGGGTCAGGCTGGTATCTGTTTCCACGACTCTTGCCACCAATGCCGTGGTTGAAGGTCATGGGTCTCCGGTCTGCGTCGTGCTTGTCGGCTTCGACGAAACCATGGTGCAACGCTCCGGCCTGAACTCCGCGTTTCCGGGACTGGTTGTTGAAAGCATTGCCGGTGGTCACAATCACAATGGCGGCGAGGTCGAAAAGCTGGATGTTGACGCGCTTGCCAGTGTTGTCGAGAAACACGGGGCTGCCGTGGAAGCCTTTGCAGTTGCCTCGCAGTTTGCTGTCCGCAATCCGGCTCATGAGCTGGCTGCGCGGGACTTCATTACCGACAGGACGTCCTTGCCGGTTACCGTGTCTTCAGAGCTGGCTTCCGCCCTGGACGCACCCAGACGGGCACTGACGGCAGCCC
Organism: uncultured Anderseniella sp.; assembly: GCA_947488295.1. GTDB lineage: Bacteria > Pseudomonadota > Alphaproteobacteria > Rhizobiales > Aestuariivirgaceae > Anderseniella. The sequence goes on along the minus strand of CANKYU010000004.1, from coordinate 564,947 downwards.
TCAATGCACGACTGATCTCGCGTATCTCGCTGCTGATCAAGGCAGTGCAACAGGCCATGGAACGGTTTGGCATCGATGCGCCCCTGATGATGACGAAGGGAGACGGTTCGCTGGCGCGGGCTGAATCAGTGGCGCTTCGTCCCATCGAAACCGTCCTGTCCGGACCTGCTGCCAGTCTGGTAGGCGCTGCAACCTTGTCGGGCCTGAGTAATTTTATCCTGTCCGACATGGGCGGCACGACAACGGATCTGGGGGTGCTTGAAAACGGCCGCCCGCAGGTCAATGAACAAGGTGCGGATGTCGGCGGATGGCGCACCATGGTTCAGGCCATCGATGTACGCACACTCGGGCTTGGCGGCGACAGTGAAGTTGCCTTTGATCTGAAAGGTGCCGCAACTGTGGGTGCCCGCCGTTCAGTTCCCGTATCGCTCATCGCCAGCAGGTATCCCGGTGTCATCCGGCAACTTGAAGATGATATTTCGGATGCCGAGTCAGGGTCCATGGCGGGACAGTTTGCCATGCTGCCGCTTGGTCGCCTGCCAGGTGATGCCCAACCTGCCGGGTTGTCGAAGCGCGAGCAGGAACTGCTTGAAAACATCACGACAGAGCCACTTGCATTGCGCAAACTGGCTGCCGGATCAGGGACACATCGCACACTTGAAACCCTGTCGCGCAAAGGTCACGTACAGCTTGCGGGATTTACCCCGTCCGATGCAGCTCATGTGCTCGGACTGCAGGACAACTGGTCACGCGAGGCGGCTGTGCTGGCGGCCCGTCTTTTGGTGCGCAATGTCCTGCAGAAGCCGCCGACAGATGAACTTGTCACGCTTGTTGCGCAACGGGTGTGGGAAGAAACCGTTCGCCTCACCGGGCGGGCGGTTCTGGAAACCGCGCTTGGGCATCATGCAATTGAGCCTGGCGATGCCGGCGGATTGATTGACGTGGTGTGCCGTGGCCAGGGCAGGCGGTCTCTGGCGCGGGTGTCGATCTCGCCGGAAGTGCCGGTGGTTGCCGTCGGTGGACCTGTGAAAATCTACTATCCGGAAGTCGGCAGGCGGCTTGAATGTGAAATGGTGTTCCCGCAATCGTGTGAAGTGGCCAACGCGGTCGGTGCGGCAACGGGCATGATTGCCCGTACGGTAACGATCGAGGTCAACGGTAACGGAGCAGGGGTGTTCAGGGTGCACGGACCGCAAAGCGTGACACAGTTCTCAAGTGCGGGTGCTGCCATGGATGAAGCCAACCGGCTGGCCCGCGAAACCGCTGGAGAGCAGGTCAGTGCCATGGGTGGTGGAAAGGTCAGCTTTGCCGAAGACATCGAGAAGTTCCTGCTGCCGGATGCCGTTGATGACAATGGCCTGCTGCGCGCCACGGTGAAGATCGAGGCAACGGCCCGGCCGGCGCTTTCACTGTAAGCGGTTCGGATGTAAAACCATCCCCATGGATCACAAACGTTTTCTGGCTACCCTGAGCGGCGAAGAGCGCAAAAGTCTGACAGCGTTGTCCGATGGGCCGGGATTGTCGAAGCTGTTCCAGCATGTCGTGTGCATGGGGCTGGTTGTATGGCTGATCCTGGCTGGACTGCCCGGTTGGCCGTTGCTGATGCTGCCGCTCGGCATTCTGCAGGTGTTCCTGTTCACGCTGCTGCACGAGACCGTGCATCGCACACCATTTCAAAGTGTCTGGCTGAACAGGCTGGTCGGGCGTGTCTGCAGCTTCATTCTCATATTGGCGGCCGACTGGTTCCGGTACTTCCATCTGGCGCATCACCGGTTTACCCAGGAGCCCGACAGAGACCCGGAACTGGCTGAACCGAAGCCCGAAACCATTCGTCAGTATGTTCTTCATGTCAGCGGACTTGGCGTGTGGCGCGGGCAGATAACGGCATTGATCCGCAATGCGGTGTGGGCCAACCGGGACGATTTCGTGCCCGGGCGCGGCAAGGCGAAGGTCATGCGTGAGGCGAGGACCATGGTGGCGGTTTACCTCGCTCTGCTTGCCGGTTCGGTCTGGGCAGGGTCGACGGTGTTGCTGTGGACATGGATTGTGCCACTGCTGCTGGGCCAGCCGTTTTTACGGTTGTACCTGCTGGCAGAGCACGGACGCTGTGCGTTCGTGGCCAACATGTTCGAGAACACCCGCACGACATTCACCAACCGGTTCGTGCGCTGGCTGGCCTGGAACATGCCGTATCATGCCGAACATCACGCCTATCCGGCAGTGCCGTATCACAGGCTTCCGGCATTTCACGCCAGGACGCGCGAGCATCTGCTGGAAACCGAGGACGGCTATGCGCGGTTCAACAGGGTCTATACAAAAGCGCTGCTATGATCATGGCAAAAGAATACGAGCGGACAATGCGGTCGCACCAGCTAACGGAATCAGTATATTTGCAAATATCCAGAAATGATCAGTGTTCATCCCGAGAATATCGGGATTATACTCCGTGTTAACATACTCGTATTTTTCCATTGCCTTAGGTGTTGCCCTCAACAAGATACGCCTCATTTTTGAAGCCAAGTGCCAATGATAGGCATGGACCTTGCTAACTTGCCAGGCAAACAGCCCCATCGCTAAGCAAAGAAAAAACAGCATTATCAAGGCCCACTGCGAGTATGATACTTTTACACCTGCCAGGCCGGACAAAGCGCCAGTTGCCAGAAGATTAAACTGGGTTAGCAAACTTCGCATTTTCTCATAATGCTGAGACGTTGTAGTCTCCACCTCATAAACGGTCCGCGCCGTATCTCTTAACATTGTGTCCGCGTAGTTGGTGGATTTATTGCTGTTTGCCATTTGCCAGCCCCCATAGTTGCCCTAGGGTAATATTGGCATGAATTTGGACTGTTGACTAGGCATCCACAATCAGACGTGCACCGATCAGACCGAGGAAGCCGCCCATGGCCCGGTCGATCCAGGTCTTGGCCGCGATATAGGCATTGCGGGACCTGCGCACGGAAAACAGCGCGGCGACGACGGCATACCATCCGACCTCGTTGCCGAACACGATGATGACCGCAGCCACATACACCCATAAAGGTGAGTGAGCCGGCAGCAATGCCACGAAAATCGAGCCGAAAAATACAATCACCTTGGGATTGGCCAGTTGCGTGGCAAGACCGAGCATGAAGGCAGGCCACGGCCGCACCTTTTTCTGTTTGGCCGGGTCCAGTTCAACCGGATCGCCGGCGTGCCGCCACAGCATGATGGCCAGAAACAGCAGGTAGACGCCACCGGCGACCTTGAAGGCGGTGTAGGCCCATGCAGCGTGCTCAAGCACGATGGCGAGACCGGCGATGGCAGCGGTGGACCAGATGATGGTACCTGCACCGAGGCCCATGACGGCAGCCAGTGCGACAGGACGCGGGTTCGACAGGGCAAGCTTGGAGATCAGCACGAAGGATTGGCCCGGGCTTATGGCGGCGAGCAGCTGTGCAGCCCACAGGGTTATCAGGGGGATCAGAAATTCCATGTCTACCCGGTCTTCAGGAAATCACTCTGCCTCATCGCGCGAAGCATCCATGATTTTGCGAATGCCCGCAAGCTGCTCACTCAGGGCTGCAACATCAATGCCTGCCAGCAGGCCGGACAGCCGCTCTATATCCGGGTCCATACCGCCAATGGCCTGATCTCGAAACTCCCGGCCTTTTGCGGTAATCCACACATTTTTGCTGCGCCCGTCCCGGGGATTGGGCTTCATCTCCACGAGGTTGTGTTTTTCCAGTACGGCAAGCGTATGGGTCATGGACGTCTTCGGGACCTGAAATGCTCTGGAAATGTCCTGCGGCGTGCGCCCGTCCTGTACGCGGATCAGGTGATTGAGCACGGAGAAATGCGAGATCAGCATGCCGTCAGGCAGGCGGCTTTCCAGAATTGCGCGGCTGAGCTGGCCGATGATGCCGATCTCGTTGAAGAAGGTGAAATACGTCGATCTGGTCTTGTCATCCATGCGTTATACGGGTCTCAAGTGGCCACCGGGGTGTTTCTTGTACCTGTGGGCCAAAACCAAGTCGACCCAGCATTTGCACGGTGTGACCGGGCTGGGCCAGCATATCGTGAGCCGACTTATAGTGTGCTGCCATTTCAGGGTATTCCTGCAGTGCCTGGCTGACTGGGTGCAGCGCCAGGCCGAGGCGGGTGGTCATGAGGTTGAGCCTGAGCCATCTGCGTCCGGCATCGATCTGATCGGCACGTGTGTTGGCCGCGCTGGTAACAACGGCGTAGGCAGGCGTTGCCGCCAACATGTCACGGTATATCTCGACGCCCTGCCTGAAGCCATTGGAAGATGGATCCAACTGATCTTCGCGGGTGAGCTGGCCTGCCAGCATCAAGGCTTCGAGAAACGGTCCGCCTAAATCAATGCCGTCGGGATTGGCGTTGATCTCGGCCTTGCCGAAGCGCATCAGGTCTACGCTCTCCCGCATCGTGTGCGGGGTCATGGCCTCGACCATCCACGCATCCCAGGTCAATTTGCGAAGTGCCGCCACAGGCTCCGGTTGATCAATGATCGTTGCGAAGTCAGCCAGATCATTGGCCAGACCGGCAGGGACCGGCCTGTCTTCGAATGCCTCTTTGCAGGATCGCCGTTTCATAACTTCTGCAAACAGGGGATCGGGTTGTGCTCCGGCTCTGAAGGTTGAAACAGACACCGGGCCACTTTCGCCCTGCGGGAAAAGGTCATGGTCAACAGCAAAGCCCCGCTGTGCCGCGGCAATTTTCATCAGTTCCAGGAAACAGCCCAGTCCAATGACGATCTGCCGGTTGTGGGGGTCGGTCATCGGCAGATCACGCTGCTCATCACGCAGCAGGATGACTTTTCCATCCTCTCTCAGATCGACAATCCATGGCTGCCGATTGTGGGGATTGGGCGCCAGTATGGCGTAAGACAAGGCAAACTTCCTCGGCTCCGAATAACTGCCAGCCGTCTTCCATGGCTTCAGGGCTGAGTGTGGGGTGCGGGTTGTCACAAAACCGGCTGTTGCTGCAGTTGCGGCAAGCACTGCGCCGCCACCGATCAGACTGATTGCGTTGCGTCGGGAGATTTTCATGGCATTACCTTTCAAATAAGTGCGATATCGAACTATATAGTACGATATCGCATTAAATGCAAATGTGATGTTGAGGGTGGAAACGTGAGGCTGGTCGGGGGTAGAACAGGTAAGCCAAGCCGTGAGGACTCAACATGCCAGGATTTGACAAAGCTGCAGCCACCTATGACCGGTCGCGCCATGCGCTGATACCGGACTATGACGATCTTTACGGCGCAGCGGTCGAGGCGCTTCAGCTTGACGGGGTGCAGGGCCCGCAGGTGCTGGATCTGGGAGCCGGTACCGGCGGATTTTCGCAGGAGGTGGTGAACGCCCATCCCGACTGCCGGGTGGAACTGTCTGACCTGTCAGTTCCAATGCTGGAGCAGGCGCGCGAAAGATTTGCCGCAGACCCCCGGTTTTCGTTTCGCGAGCTGGATATTGTCACCGGAGAATTCGGCAGCGGGTGGGACCGGATTATCTCGTCATTTGTCATTCACCATCTGCCGCATGAAGCAAAACGCGAGGTGTTTGCCAATGTATGTGCTGCCCTGAAACCCGGCGGGATTTTCGTCAACATCGATCAGGTGCAGGCATGTTCACAGGCTGTGCAGGACATTCACATGCGATTGTGGCGGAAGGACGCGCTGGCTGCCGGCGCGCTGGAACAGGATCTTGCAGACGGCATGGCCCGTATGGAGGCCATGGACATCAATGCTGACCTGGATGATCAGGTGTTATGGTTGCAGCGTGCGGGCTTTGCTCAGGTCGACGTGGTTTACCGCAATTATTTCTGGGCGGTTTTCGTTGCCCGCAAGGCAGCCTGACCCATGCTGTCCGCCGGCTCCAGGACCTTTGTTCTGGCGATGCTGGTGATTGGTGCCGGGCTGCTTGGCTACCGGCAACTGGCGGCCGGACCGGCGCAGTATGTGCTGGCGGTCAGTTGGCAGCCGGCGTTTTGCGAAGGCCGCTCGCGGTTGCCGGAGTGCCGATCACAGAACCCGAAGCGGTTCGATGCATCACACTTCACGCTGCACGGGCTCTGGCCGCAACCGCGCAGCAAGGCCTATTGCGGTGTGTCTGAAGCCGATATCCGCAAGGACAAGAAGCGGCGCTGGCATGATCTGACCTGGGACAGGCTCGACCAGGCCACCTGGCGCCGGTTGCAGCAGGTCATGCCCGGTACCCGGTCAGGCCTGCACAAGCATGAATGGGTCAAGCACGGCACCTGCTATGACGGGGTGGATGCGGATGAGTATTTTACCGATTCATTGCATCTCATGGACCAGCTCAATGGGTCAGAAGTTCAAAACCTGTTCGCCTCGCGAATTGGCGATGAGCTCAGCGGTGACCAAATTCGTGCAGCTTTTGACAAGAGCTTTGGGCCCGGCGCGGGCGACCGGGTGCGCATTGCGTGTAAAAACGATCAGGGCAGGCGCCTGATTGTCGAACTGACCATCGGGCTGTCCGGCACAGTGTCACCTGCCAGCAACATGGCCGATCTGATCGCGGCGGCACCGCCGACACAGGCGGGCTGCCCGTCAGGTGTTGTCGATCCAGTTGGCCTTCAGTAGACCGACTTCGTCTGTTCGTTACCCTTTTGGGCGGTGTTTTCCTGATCTACACGGCGTTGAATGAAATTTTCCACATGCTTGTGGAGCACGATCTGCATGGTGAAAATGGCGATAACCGCTCCAAACGCACGGTATTCTCCGAGTCAATGTGGATGCCGATCATGAATGTCGTGCTTTCGTTCGACACGGTGTCGTCGGCGACTGCACCGACCGATGTGTTCCGGCTCATGCTGCTGTCCATCGTCTTTCAGGAATCCTGATGGAAGGGATGGCAGGGCATGTGGCGCGTTTCTCCCAATCCAACTGGATGCAGGAAGTGCTTGGTCTTTTTGCGCTTTTGCTGGTCGGCATTATGCTGATGAGTGAGGGGGGCAGTCTGGCGCATCTGGTGTTCTTCGGCTATGAGACAGATGCCATGAGCAAGGCCATGTTCTGTTTTGTCCAGGTCACTCTGGTGCTGGCGGATGTTGTGCAGGGACATTGCCAGCGCAGGATCATGGCTGAAGCGGCGGCCCATTCCGCCAGGCCGCCGGCTGCGGCGCAATGAAACCTGCATCCTTACGTTGCAATTCCCTACGTGACTTCGCAACCGAATCAATTTCTTGTTGCGAGCGTTACTAAGACAAACGTTTTGGGAGAAGGTCGGCGATGGCTGATGTGAAAACGGAATACTACGAAGATAAAAAGGGTGAGTGGCGCTGGCGCAAGACGGCCAAGAACGGTGAAATCATCGGTGCGTCGTCTGAAGGCTATGTGAACAAGAAGGACTGCCAGTCAAACGCCAACCGCGGCTCCAAGGCCGGCGACAAGTGGGAATTCTACAAGGACAAGAAGGGCGAGCATCGCTGGCGCTGTTTTGCTTCCAACGGCAAGCAGGTTGGCCGCGCCACGGAAGGCTACAAGGGCAAGAAGTCTGCCGAAAACAACGCCATGGCGAATGGCTGGCCCGGCAAGGGCTAGAGCAACATGGGTTCAACTGAACCCATAAAGTTGCTCTATCAATATGAAATCGATCAGGTTTATGATTTTTGGTTGATTTAACCAAAAATCATCCTGATCTGAGCCTGCGGTTCCGCCGACGGAGCCCGTGACCTGAATACCAGTTCGGATTGAAATGCCCGGTGCAGTTGCCTGCGCCGGGCGTCTTGCCGTGATGCATGCGTGAACGATTGCGCAAACTGCGTCCATCGGTTAAAACCCGCTCACCAATTCCACGATATCCAGTAAAGAGGGGCACGAGCCGGCCATGGCGCGTCAATTCATCTATCACATGCAGGGCATGTCGAAGTCCTATTCCGGTGGCAAGAAGGTGCTCGACGATGTGCATCTGAGTTTCTATCCGGATGCCAAGATCGGCGTGCTGGGACCGAACGGAGCGGGTAAATCCACCCTGCTGCGCATCATGGCAGGTATCGACAAGGAGTTCAGCGGCGAAGCCTGGCTGGCCGATGGTGCGACGTCCGGCTACCTGCCGCAGGAACCGCAGCTGGACGAGGCAAAGGACGTGATGGGCAACGTCATGGAGGGCGTGTCGGAGAAACAGGCCATCCTTGACCGCTACAACGAACTGGCGATGAACTACTCCGATGAAACCGCAGACGAGATGACCCGCCTGCAGGACGAGATCGACGCACAGAACCTGTGGGATCTCGACAGCCAGGTCGAGCAGGCCATGGATGCGCTGCGCTGCCCGCCCGGTGATGCGGATGTGTCGAAACTGTCGGGCGGTGAGCGGCGCCGGGTTGCCCTGACCCAGCTTCTGCTGCGCAAGCCGGACCTGTTGTTGCTTGATGAGCCGACCAACCACCTGGATGCTGAAAGCGTCAACTGGCTGGAACATCATTTGCGTGAATATCCGGGCGCCATCCTGATCATCACCCATGACCGCTACTTCCTCGACAATGTCACCGGCTGGATCCTGGAACTCGACCGCGGCCGCGGTATTCCGTATGAAGGCAATTACTCTGCCTATCTCGGCCAGAAGGCAAAGCGTTATGCGCAGGAAAGCCGCGAGGACGCGGCCCGGCAGAAGGCATTGGAAGCCGAGCAGGAATGGATTGCCGCTTCGCCTAAGGCACGCCAGGCCAAGTCGAAGGCGCGTATCAGAGCCTATGATGAACTGGTCAAGGCCAACGATAACCGGCTCAAGTCAACCTCCGCCCAGATCGTCATTCCACCGGGCGACCGGCTTGGCGATGTGGTCATCGATGTCGAAGGCCTCAAGAAGGGTTATGGCGACCGGCTGCTGATTGACGGGCTGGATTTCCGCCTGCCGCCGGGTGGTATTGTCGGCATCATCGGCGCAAACGGTGCCGGCAAGACGACACTGTTCCGCATGATCACCGGTCAGGAGGAGCCCGACGAAGGCTCCATCAGGATCGGCGAAACCGTGCAGCTTGGATATGTGGATCAGAGCCGCGATACGCTCGATTCCAACAAGACCGTGTGGGAAGAGATCTCCGAGGGCAACGACATTTTCTATCTCGGCAAGCGGGAACAGAACTCGCGTGCTTATTGTTCGGCATTCAATTTCAAGGGCGGTGACCAGCAGCAGAAGGTCGGCTCATTGTCCGGCGGTCAGCGCAACCGGGTGCACCTGGCCAAGATGCTGAAAAAGGGTTCGAATGTTCTGTTGCTTGATGAGCCCACCAATGACCTTGACACCGAAACCCTGGCCGCGCTCGAAGAGGCGCTGGAAAGCTATGCCGGCTGCGCGGTCGTGATCTCGCATGACCGCATGTTCCTTGACCGTCTGGCCACCCATATCCTGGCCTTTGAGGGCAACAGCCATGTGGAGTGGTTCGAGGGCAATTTTGCCGATTATGAGGAAGACAAGAAGCGCAGGCTGGGTGAAGACTCCGTTATGCCCAAGCGGATCAAGTACAAGCAGTTCTCACGGTGAGTGACGAAAGCAGCAGCGCCGACGTCATTGTCATCGGCGCTGGTTTGGCGGGGCTTGTTGCGACCTCTGCCTTGCTGGAGCAGGGGCGCTCGGTCTTGTTGCTGGAGGCGTCGGACCGGCCGGGAGGCCGCATACGGTCGCTGTATGATACTGAAACCGGCAGTGTGCTGGGCGATCTGGGACCGACCTGGGTTTGGCCGGCCTATCAACCACTGGTGGAACAGTGGTTGCAGCGACTGGGCATTGAAACATTTGCCCAGTTTGAGACCGGCAATGCCGCGCTTGATTACGGTCCTGCAGCACAGGTTCAGTTTCAACCCTTGCCCGGTCAACATGGTATTGCGCGGATTGCCGGAGGTCCCGTCGCGCTGATCGACACGCTGGTGGCAAAACTGCCTGAAGCCGTCATGCGCACAGGCCATGCGGTATCCGCAGTGCGGGTCGACGAGAACGGCGTCCAAGTCGAGGCGTCGGGCAATGCATTCAGCGCTGAACGGGTGATTGTCGCGACACCGATGCGGGTGGCGGAAAGCACGATCAACTGGTCACCGACTCTTGCCGATGTACTGGCCCGGGCCATGCGGGATACGCCGACATGGATGTCGGTGCATGCCAAGGCACTGATTGTGTATCCAACACCCTTCTGGCGCGAGGCTGGCTTGTCGGGCCGCATCGCCAGCCGGGCCGGGCCGCTGGCCGAAGCCCATGACGTAAGCGGAGAAGATGGAAACCCCGCGGCCCTGTTCGGGTTCGTCGGGTGGCCGCACGATATGCGAGCTGCCGACAGGGATGGGCTGGAAAGGGAAATCATTGTGCAACTGGTGCGATGTTTTGGGGAATCGGCGGCGCGCCCGACGCATCTCCATGTGGAGGACTGGGCGGCCAACCGGTTCATCTGCACGCCTGGTGACCTTGCACAACCCATGAACCATCCTGATGTCGGTCCTGACATTTTGCGGCAAAGCCATGCAAACGGGCGGATTGTTTTTGCCGCCGCAGAGACTTCAGATGTCAGTCCCGGCCTGATCGAAGGGGCGTTGGCGGCGGGCATGCAGGCGGCAAACCAGTTGCGATAATCCAACCTGGCTCAAGAGCAAAGTTCATGCTGATCTAGGCGGCATCGTGGATGGAGTTTTCGGTGTCCATGCAGGCAAAGGCAACTTCCCGCATCAGGTCGTCCCATGGCCCCGGTGTTACCACAAGAGCATCAACCAGATCGGTCAGTTTTTGGTCCAGTGCGGCCGGGCGGTCTGAAATGCCTATTGTGGTGATGTGCCGCTGCCTGGTTTCGACAAGGAATTTGTTCACCTCAGCCGGAACATCCTGGTTCTGGTCCAGGTTTGCTATGACGGGACCAGTGTGGCCTTTGTGCAAACCGTTCAGCGCCTGACTGTAGTTTGCGACGTGAGCGACCTTGTAACCGCGTTGTTCCAGTCGGGCCTTTATCTCGTAGGCAATGCTGGAATTGTTGTTGACCAGCATGATGTTGGCGGCACGCTGTTTTACGGCCTGGTCGGCGGACGGTGTATTCTGCGAACTGGCGATGCAGGTTTGTTCAACAATCGGCAGGCACAGATCGACCGTAAATGTCGTGCCTTCGCCCAGCTTGCTGGTGACGTCGATGCTGCCCTGCATGAGCTGGGCGATTTCACGGCAGATGGCCAGGCCGAGGCCGGTGCCCTGAACCATGACGTGCGACGACTGGCTGGCCTGCGAGAACCGGTCGAATATCTCGGCAATGTTGTCCTTGTCGATACCGATGCCCGTGTCGGTTATGTCGATACGGACGTATGTTTGGCCCGGTTCTGTCGTGCTTTGCACTGCGCTGGCATTCACCACAACGCCGCCATGATCGGTGAACTTGATCGCGTTGGAAATCAGATTGGTCAGCAATTGCCGCAACCGCATCGGGTCGGCTGTCACATAGGCAGGCAGGCTGTCGTCTAGGGCGCTTACCAGATCGATACCTTTTTCCCGGGCGCGGATTTTGAACAGGTCCATGGCTTCCGAGATCGACTGTTTCAGGTCACAGGTTTCCGGCCGCATGGTCAGCTTGCCGGCGTCAATCTTGGACAGGTCGAGTGAATCGTTGAGAATGTCCAGCAACGCATGACCGGATGTGCGTATCATCTGGGCGTAGCCACGTTTGGTTTCATCGTTCAGGCTGTCTGACAACAGGGTCGCGATGCCGATAATTCCGTTCAATGGCGTGCGGATTTCGTGGCTCATTGTTGCCAGGAAATCGCTCTTGGCGTCGCTGTGGGCCGCGGCTTCAGTTGCCACCCGTTCAGCAGCGGCGCGGGCATGCTGAGCTTTTCTCTGTGCCTTGAAGGTGGAAAGCAGCTCACGCTTGATATGCAGATCGTGGAACAGGCTGTAAAACACGAGCGCGAGCGACAGGCCACACAGCAGTGCAACCAGTGTTATCCGCAAAAATATTTCATGCGACCGCTCCATCAGTGTCCGGGTGTGGTAGACTTTCAGGGTATATCCGTTGTGTTTCGCCACAGCGGTTTCCGCCTTGTTTTCCGATTGCGCGCATGTGGCTTTTGCCCTGCCGCTTACCAGAGTCTCGCCATTGGGGAATGACAACACGGCACATTCGACTTCCGGACGCAGCGCAATGGAGTTCAACAGGCCGAGACGGGCCGTCTCTGACTGCTTGTCCGATCCCGAAATGGTAGAGATAGTGCTGACCAGTTGTTGCGATGCGCGGGTGAATTCAACCTGCTGATCGGCGCCTTCAAGGTCGATGTGCCGGCTTTCGATCCAATTCAGCAGAGCGGCCATCAGGACAACAGCAACCGGCACAAGCAGATGAAGATAGCGGCGGGTTCGCCGGCCTGCTTGCACCTTTTTGCTATGGCGTCTGTCTGACAAGATCGTATCCACACCGGAAGAAATCTCTGACAGGACGAAGCCGCCGCAACAGAGAAACTCCCGAATCCAAAATAATGGGGCAACGGCTCTTGTGTTCACATGAACACACGCTGCTCCAGGTCCGCATTTGCACTCAAACTCGAGTTGTTCAGCGGAGCGTATTGGAAAAATCTTCGCAGGCGTTTAGCGGGGGAAGCGGGATTTTTATGATCGTGTTAACAAACACTTAACCATCAACTGCGCTCGGCCCACAAGGCCAGTCCAACCACTGCCAGCATTGTCACTGCCATGGTGATGTTGATCAGCCTCTGAACGGCATCCGGCAGGTTGAGCCGTTTCAGGTAGACACCAATGCCAAGCCACAGAAAGTGAATTGGTATCCAGAATGCATTGAGCACGGCAATCTTGAGTGCCACTTCAAGAGCATAGTTGGAAGGCAGGAAGGCGAAGCCGGTAAACAGTGCTGTATTGACCGCATAGGCTTTCGGGTTGATGAACTGTAGCGTGAAGCCATTCCAGAATCCCGGCGATCTTTCCGGCGCGATCAGAGCGACCCTGTTGCCGGAGAAGGCGATTTTTCCGGCCAGATAGGTCAGATACGCAATTGAGGCGAACAGCAGGATCAGACGCAGATAGGGGATGGAGAACAAGACAGCCGCCAGACCGGTTGCAACGGCCATCCCGACTGCGAAATTGCCGGCGCATAAACCCCAGAGATAGGAGAATCCGGCCTTAAAGCCGAAACCGGAGCCAACGCCGGCCACGCTCAGCACGCCTGGCCCAGGTGTGATCAGGAGGAAAAAGCAGGCAAGCGCAAATTCGATCATCGCTGGTTATACCAAGGGTTCAAGCATTGGTTCCTTTGGCATCATGGCAGTCGTCGCCACACAGTGATTTCCAGGATTTGCGTGATTTATGCTTGTCATACCAGATGCCAATGGCGGGCAGGTCATGCAGCAGATGGGTATGGCCGGTATGCAGGCAGAAGTTGTGTACCGCCGGCAGCAGCCACATGTCCGCGAGGGTAAATCCTCGTCCAACCAGCCAGGTGCGGCTGCCGATGCATTCATTCAGCACTTTGAGGCAGGATTGCGTGTCACCGCACTGCACCGCCGCAGCGGCTGACTGCGCACCCATCAGCTTGCCGAGGCGCGAGTGAATGACACCGATCCACTGTTCCACTTCGGCTGATCGAATGGGGTCGGCCGGCACCAGTGCCCGGCCATTGAAGCGATGATCGATATAGTGAGTAATGCCACGTATTTCGAAGAGCCGGATCTTGCCATGCCGTAATGCCGGCAATGAGCCGAACATATTCTCTTTCAGCGCCTGCAGGGACCCGTAGTCAATGTCCCTGAACCGATAAAGAATACCTTTTTCGATACACGCCATCCTGCAGATGCGTACACCTGCATCATGCGCCGGTCCGATAATTTCCAACTCTGCCATTGCCACCACTCCGCCGTGCCTCGCTATTGCACAAAGCACCCTGAGATACAACCAACCATGAACTGCATGCCTGTGCGGTGTCAGCGGTCGGAAAGGTGATCAATGGAGGGTAAATATGGCTTGAGATCGACCAAAGGTGTCTGATCCAGTGCATCTGTGGCATCGATGCCGATGATGCCTGCTGCAGTATCAATGGAAGTGATCCTGACAACAGCCATGGCAACCGGGTTGGGACGCACAGGTGATCGAAGTGAAAAAACGCCTGCCGGCGTATCGCGATGCCGCGGCTTTTGCAGAACAATGTCGCGCCGGGCCTGATGCATCCAGTACAGGATGTGCAGGTAGTCGCCGGTCGCCAGTCCGGCCAGCCCGGGCCGCCATGCTTCATCGATCTCCAGATGACAACCACCGGTAGTTTTCTCGCGGGCCTGACGCATGTTTTTGGGACACTCGGCGCGTTCACGCCATGGCGACCTGATGCGGCCAATGAACACCACATGGGCATCCCCGCTTTCCCGGGCCGGGTCACGCAGCGACCTGATTTCACCCTCACGCACACCTGCCGGATCATGTTTGACCGAGTTCTGGCTCATAGCGGAACCTTGCCGGATTTCAGGAAAACAAATATCGCATCGATATTGCCGCCCTTGTGGATGACGTGGTCGAAACTTTGCCGGAGCAGAATACCCATCCAGATGCCCTGGATGCGAATATCGGTGATGCGGCCCCTTTTGGTTCTGAACTCCAGTTCCGTGCGTCGATCCTGGGCGTGCTGCACATAGCCCCTTACGATCTTGCCGCGCGACCCGGTCACAACAAAAGCCGTGCCGCGAACTTTCTTGCCGTTCTTGGCAATGACCTTGAGTACCATGGTGTTGAACAGATCGATATATGTCTGCTTCTGATCCGGCTGGAGTTTGCGCCGATGCTTGCCCAGTACGAACAGGGCAAGCGAACTCATGGAGACATACCTGTCCAGGGTGCCCGCAACTTCATCGCGGTCAGCCCCGTTTCTCATCACCTCCAGAAACCGGTTGGCAGCCTCATGAACCAGTTTTTCCGACGAGGTTGCAGGCGTGGCCAGTACCATGCCGAAACCGGCATAGCCCGGAAAGACAAGGCTGGCGGCCAGTGCACCAAGCAAGCTGCGGCGTTTGATTGATCTGTTTATCATTGCGCCCAATATGCGGAAACTCGGCTGTGTGGGCAAGCTCGGATACAGCATGCAGGCTTGAACCGGTACGCGCAAAAGTGCAGCGTGTAGTCATGAAAACACAAACTGTAAGCATTGCCCGTGAAGCCGGTGTTGCTGTCGTCACCTATGACCGTGGCGGACGCGCCAATGCCATGTCGTTTGCCGTCATGGATGAACTGGCTGCTGTTGCCTTGAGTTTCGTTGACGACACCGAACTGAGGAGTGTGGTGCTGACAGGCACGGACAGGATTTTTTCAGCCGGCATGGACTTGTCCGACCCGGTTTTTGATCGCATCAACGAGATGTCCCTGGAGGAAAAACGTCATTACAGCGAACGAGGCCCGAGGCTGGGGCGGGCCTGGGCAGCCATTGAAGTGCCGGTTGTCTGCGCCATTGAAGGTCCGTGCCTTGCCGGTGGACTGGCGCTGGCCTCGATGTGTGACTTTCGCATTGCATCACAAAGTGCCCGGTTTGGCGCCCCTGAGGTCCAGGTGGCGCACAATATGGGCTGGCATTCCGTGCCAAGGCTGATTGCGCTGGTCGGCGTTCAGGCAACGCGGCGGGTGTTGCTGGCAGGTGAGGAGTGGACGGCGGATGAAGCCAGACGACTTGGGTTTGCGGACGAGGTGTGTGAGCCAGGCGATGCGCTCAGTGCTGCAAAACGGATGGCTGCGCGGATTGCCGGTTATCCCGGGCTGGCGGTTCGAATGATCAAACGGCAGATCGATGCATCTGCGCACGCGCTTGATTATGCGACGAGCGCCTATGACAAGGACCAGCAACTGGTTGCATGGATGTCGGATGACTTTCAGGCGGCCCGGGCAAAATTCGCCAGGTAGGGTGCGTTCAAGGCAGTGCGCTAGCGGTTGAGGGTTTCAACCAGTTGATTGACGGCGCGCTGATCGCCGCCTTTTTTCACCAGGAATTTCTGGAAAATGCCGCGCTGCTGATAAGTCAGTGACACAAAGCCCACGATCGGAACGGACACTTTCACATCGGCGACCTTGAAGGACTTGCCTGCCGGGCGCAGCAGGAACTGCACCGTATACTTGTTTCCGGTACGCAGGGTGACCAGTGTATTGACGGCAATGTCAGAGCCTTTTGCCTTCTTGGCGTCGAGGACCTGCGCCTTTGCAACACGGTATTCGCGGGTCTGGTCAGCGAAGTAACGCGCCATGAAAGCGGTTACCCCATTGTAGTAGCGCTTGTTTTGCGATGAACGCAGAAACCGCTGATACTTGCCAAGCGAGTACTTTGAAATTCCGGGAATGTCGGCGTGACGGCGCAAGACGCGGGCAAAACTTGTTATGGTGCCGGATCGGTTCGCCGCCAGCAGGTCATTGGCCACTTTCTTGGTGAACTTGACAGCCGCCTGATCAGCCGCCACCGGGGGCGCTATCAGAGTTGTTGCCATCATGAAGGCTGTCAATGCCGTACCCAATGCTAACGTGCGCCGGTTCATGCGGTTTGTGTCCTTTGAGTAGTATTATCGTGACATGAGACCCTGGGCCGAGAGGCCTGTGCTCAATCTGCAGATCAATTAATTAACACAACTAAAGCGGTTTCGCGGCAGACGTCAAGATTATCGGACATGCAGACAGACTTGCTGGTGATGTCAGGGCAGGCTAAGGGTCTTTGACAACAGGTAATTGGGAAAAGGGCTGGCCGGTTGAATGGCGATGATTGACGAACTTCTGGCAGGATTGCGGGCCGCGGGCGAGGAAACCCGGCTGCGGCTGCTGTTCATTTTATCGCGCGGCGAGTTCAATGTATCGGAACTCACCACCATTCTGGGGCAAAGCCAGCCGCGGGTCAGCCGTCATCTGAAGCTGATGGTCGAGGCGGGGCTTGTCCGCAGATACCGCGAAGGCGCCTGGATGCTGTTTCGCATCAACACAAACTCCGGCAATGCCGAGCTTGCCCGGTGCCTGATCCGGTTCCTGGAAGACGATGACCCGCAGGTTGCCCGCGACCTGGAACGTATCGCCCAGATCAAGGCGCAGCGCCAGGCTGATGCGCAGGCCTATTTTTCCGAGAACGCTGAGAACTGGACTGCAATCCGGGCCTATCATGTGGCTGAGGAGAAGACCGAAGAAGCCATACGCCAGCTGGTCGGAGACGGCCACATCGGTCGGTATGTTGACCTGGGCACAGGCACCGGCCGCATGCTGGAGATGTTTGCACCGCTTGCCGACGAAGCGATCGGCGTCGATATGTCCCGTGAAATGCTGAGTTTCGCCAGGGCAAACCTCGGGCAGGCGGGGCTGGATCATGTGCAGGTGCGTCAGGGAGACATTTCCAGACTGACATTGCAGGATGCATCGGCAGATCTTGTCACCTTGCACCAGGTGCTGCACTTCGTTGCGGATCCCGCCAAGGCGATTTCTGAAGCAGTGCGTCTGCTCAAGCCGGGCGGGCGTTTGGTGGTGGCCGATTTCGCCTCGCACGATCTGGAGTTCTTGCGCGAACAGTTTGCCCATCGCCGCCTGGGCATCGCTCATTATGACATGACCTCCTGGGTCAACGCCGCCGGCGCCCGGGTCGTGAAGCACGAACAGCTCAGCCCGCCGGCGCACCTGGCGCAGGAAGGTCTGGCGGTTGCATTGTGGGTTGTCGAGAAGGCATAGGCTTAGAGCTTTCTGCTTTGGACCAGGTCGCCTCGAGAATTACGTTCAGCGGGGTTTTCCGTCAAACGGCGGTCTGGGTGCCGGATTACCTGCATGACCAGGCATATGCCGGTTGCAAACATGGTTTTGCCGGTTGTTCCTTCAGCCGATAAACCTCAAACCCATCATATTGGACTTTCGCCACACGACTTCACATTCATGTCTGGAGCTACCGTTCTGGATATGAAGGGTGAAGTGATCAGGTATGCCGACGAGAGATTCAAGTCCCACCCGGCAGCCTGTGTTCGAAAGGTCGCGAATACTGCAGTCGCTGACACTCATCTTGTTGTTATAGATTATCTTTCCTGCCCGTAACATCTTGGTGCGATCAGCCTCGCGGTTATTTACGGGGTCGGATGTAGACTGAGCTTGCGGCACACGGGAAGCATCGCCTACCGGCTTCAACAGGCATTCGAGTGCACGGGCCAGTTGGTAGGCTGGCAACTGCGCGAGAACCATCAACAAGCTTTCATCGTCAAGCATGGCAAGAGCGGCCTGCAAGATGGCGATTTCGTTCTGTGACGCCACAGTCGATGCGGCCGGTTGTGCCGCATTTAGCGGTTGGGAGGTTGCTGAAACGCTGTTGACCTGATCTTGCATGCGTGGAATTTCGGTCGTTGGTGTTGTAGCCTGTTCATGACCAGTAACGGGACGTGTTGTCTCAAATGGTCGGGCCGGTTGTTCGTCCTGTGGGCTTTGTATAGTGCTCGTTGGGTTCATGTTTTGCCATCCTTCCCGGAGCGCCGCCGCCCGCAAATGGTGAAAGCAGTTACCATTCATTCGTTAATTCTTCATTCCATATCCGGAGTGCACTGATCTTTCCCCGTTGACTTGGTCCACTGTGAAAGTGAGCAGGGTGAGGGTCGCAATAGTGACCTGCTTGCCGGTCACATGCGGGTTTCTCAGCCGGGTTTCTCAGCGACCGTCAGGCATCGGTTTGTCGCGACCGAGGAAATTGCGGGACAATGCCGGGTTACCACAGCTTATGGAATGCGTTGGCCTTGCTGACACAATCCACCTTGGCGACTTTCTCCCAGACACCGGCGACACGCGGGCAAGCCAGTTTCAGGGCTGCAATGTCGGGGTGCCAGCTGGCTATCATGGCCAGGTAGATGTCGGCTGCCGACATGGTTTTGTCGGCCAGCCATTCATGCCTTGAAAGATGTTCGTCAATGATGGCGAAGGCGGTGTTCATCTGCTCGATCGCGCAGGATCTTACGGCATCAGCGCCTTTGGCGTCAGATGTGTAGCGGTCGGAATAGTAACATCGAAGGTCGGCTTCGTAGACGTTTGCCGACAGGTAAACCATCCAGCGCAGGTAGGCGGCCCGCCCGGGCTCGCCCGGCTGCGGCGCCAGTCCGGTTTCCTTGTGAGCATCACCGAGAAACAGACAAATAGCAGCGGACTCAGTCATCAACTGGCCATCCGGTAAAATCAGTGCCGGCAACTGTGCGGCCGGATTGATGGCCAGATAGCCGGCGGATCTGTGTTCATCCTTGCCGGTATCGATGACCTCGCGTTTCCAGGGCGCATTGCCTGCTTCAAGCATGGCTTCGGCGGCGAAGGCACCCGTGCCGGGTGACGTATAGATCGTGTACATTTGACGGGGCTCACTCTGGTTGCGGTTCTTTAACGACGCTGACGTAGTTTCAACATGGTTGCAATCTATTCGCCGTGAGAATGAACGTGAAGCAATATTCTAACAATGTGATCTGCTGGCTGTTTATTGGTCTTGCGTTGGTTGCTGTTTCAGCGTGCTCGTCCACACCTAATCTTACCGATGACTTCATCAGTGCCGGTGTTCGCCCGCCATCGGCGCAATGCACGGTTGACCCGCGCTCCATTGCCGATGCCGTATCGATCGGCAACGTCGATGGGAAGGGGGCGTGCGGCATCAGGAATGCATGGAAAGTGTCTGCGGTTGGTGGTGTGGCGTTCTCGACGCCTGCAAGGATACGCTGCCAGATGGTGGGCGCCACAAACCGGTGGATCGGCAAAGTGGTGCAACCGGCTGCCCGGTCGGCATTCGGGGAGCGGGTGGTCAAACTCCGCATCGCGGCATCTTATGCCTGTCGCGGCCGCAACAACAAACGCGGTGCGAAGATATCCGAGCACGCCTTCGGCAATGCGCTCGATGTCTCGGCCTTTACCCTGGCCTCCGGCAGGGTCGTGGAAGTGGAAGACGGCTGGAAAAGCGGCGGCAGGCAAGGCGCTTTCCTGAAACAGGTGCACGGGAAGGCTTGCGGTACGTTCACAACCGTTCTGGGCCCGAACGCAGATGCTGCACATCGCAACCATTTTCACTTTGATCTCGGCAAGCACGGCCGCTCGGGCAAAGGCAAGTACTGCCGCTGATGGCATGCCCTGACCGGCTAAAACGTTCGATCACAGCGACTGCACAAAGGTCCGATGATGGTCTGTTTGCGACGTTTTCGGGTGTCGTTGACGCGATATACAGAAGGGTCATGCCGGACATAGCATGAGCCTGTGACTATCCAGGCAACATATCGCGGATCCAATCTGTCTTACCCACTGGGTGTCGTCCTGTGTGCATTGGCCGGTGTGTGCTGGTCACTCATCCCGCTGGGTATCAGGCACATAGAAACAGCCAGTGTCTGGCAGATTCTGTTCTTTCGCTCAGCCGGGCTTTTGCCGATGCTGTTCTGTCTGATGTACTGGCGGTCCGGTGGCCGACCCCTGAATGCGTTATTCAAGGCAGGTGCTCCCGGTGTGCTGGGCGGAGCGGCGCTGACCATGGCTTACACCGGCGGCATCGCAGCCGTCCAGCTGACCAGCGTCGCCAACGCGTCATTTCTGTTTGCTACTGCGCCGTTCATGGTTGCACTGCTCAGTTTTCTGGTGCTGGGCGAGCGGGTCCGCGCGGCCACGTGGGTGGCCATGGTCCTGGGCCTTGCCGGCATCAGTTTCATGGTGGCCGACAGTTTCACCACCGGTAACTGGCAAGGTGATGCTGTTGCGCTGACCGCCGCACTGGGATTTGCCCTGTTCACGCTTGCGCTGCGCTGGGGCAAGGCAGCCGATATGATGCCGGTTTCATTCATGGGTGGGTTGTTTGCACTGGTTCTGTCTGGGCTGGTAGTCTCGGGCACCGGGCAGGGGTTTGATCTGCCTGGGCACGAAATCGCAATTGCCGTCATGCTTGGCGTGGTTTTGCTCGCGCTGGGCATGACATTGTACACATTCGGGTCTCAGGTGGTGCCAGGAGCGGAACTTGCGCTTTTGTCCATGACTGAAGTGGTTCTGGCACCAATATGGGTGTGGGTTGTCCTGGGAGAAACCGCCGCAGCGGCAACGCTGATTGGCGGCGGTATACTGATGCTGGCCATCGGGTTCAATGCACTGACGGGTTTGCGCCGAAAGCCTTTGCCGGGAGGACTTTAGCTGTTATCCGAACAGTACGGCATTCATCATCCGGCCAGGCATGAAGGCGAAGAAGCCCGCGCCAAGCAATGCACCCACCATGGTTGAGATCATAGCATATTTGTGCGCGCGAATGTTGCCGGTTCTGACCGCCCAGACGGCATTGACCAGACCCAGCAGTGTCCCCACCGACAGCAGGTGAATCCAGCTGTAGCCCGCCCCGTTCATGCCGGTTATCCAGAACGACGATATGCATATGATGGCCAGCATCGCGACCCATGCCCGCCCGACAAGCTTATGGGCGGGTGTGCCTCTTTTCACAATGATGATTGCTGCTGACAGCGTGATGGCAAAGGCTGCAGCCGCCACATGAAGCTGAATCGCAAGGCTGGCCTCCAGCAATGGCTTGATGTTCATCTGACATTCCTTCAGGTATGAGTCGTGTCTCGACTGAAGGCATAGCGGCAGGCTGCAGCTGTTAAGAAGCTGTGATGCGCCAATGAGGGCAAGGGCTACGTGAAACGTCAGATTGTGCAACTCGCGCTTCGTGAAATGCGGTCGCTGTTTTCCGACAAACGGCTGTGGATGGCGTTTGGCGCCATTGTTGCGCTGTTCGTGTTTACCGGTCCGTTCGGCACCATTGACCAGTTGGGGTTTGCCGAACGGCTGGGTTTCTGGCTCACCGTGCATTTCGTGACATGGACGATTGCGCTGACCAGTGTTGCGCTGGTCAGCGTATGGCATGAAGACAATTCCCGTATCGGACTGGTGCAGACGGTCATCGGATGCTGCCTGGCCACACCGTTCATCGGCATTGCTGTCAGCGCGATCAGGACACTGGTTCTCAGCGAACCAATATCGATCACAAGCGTGTTCTGGCAGATGGTTCAGGCACTGCCGGTTGCGATCATCATCGGCATCGTTGCCTATTTCTTCTTTCAACCCGCGCAATCACCGTCGAGCGATTCCGAACGACGCAGTCCGGACGCGCGGCTGCTGCTGCGCCTGCCGCCGGAAAAACGCGGCGAGCTGCTCTATATGTCGATGCAGGATCACTATGTTGAAATCGTTACAGCCAGGGGCAGGGAGCTGGTTCTGCTTCGGTTGGCAGACGCCATCAACGAGGCAGGCAGTGCGACTGGTATACAGGTGCACCGGTCACACTGGGCGGCGTTTTCAGCAATCTCGTCGATCAGGCGCGATGGCGGCAAATCCAGCCTGGTCATGTCCGACGGCACCGAACTGCCGGTCAGCCGAACCTATGCCAAAGCGTTACGTGACGCTGGATTTGCCTGAAGCTCAGGCCTTGCCGTAGCCGCCACCGGTTGGCGTTTGTATGATGATGGCATCGCCCGGCAACACTTTGGTCTGGTCGCAGCCCTTGAGCGGTTCCACCGTGCCATCCTTGCGGCGGCATGAATTTATCCCGACCTCACCCGGATCTGCGCCGTCAAGGCCGAACGGCGGCACGCGCCGGTGACCGGTCAGAAGTGACACATCCATTTCCTCCAGGAACCGCACGGTGCGTTTGGTGCCGCCACCGCCGGACCATTTGCCATGGCCGCCGGCGCCACGCCGGATGTGAAAGTCCTCGAGCACGACAGGATAGCGGAATTCCAGAATTTCAGGGTCGGTCAGCCGTGTGTTGGTCATGTGGGTATGCACCCCGGAAGTACCGTCATATCCGGGTCCGGCGCCGGAGCCTGAGCAGATGGTCTCGTAATACTGGTACTTGTCATTGCCGTAGTTGAAGTTGTTCATGGTCGACTGGGACGCAGCGACCGCGTTGAGTGCCCCGAACAGGCAACTGGTCACGGCCTGCGAGACCTCAACATTTCCGGCCACCACGGCGGCCGGGTATTCCGGTGACAGCATGGATTTTTCCGGTGTGACGATGGTGATGGGTTTCAGACAGCCGGCATTCATCGGAATGTTGTCGGCAACCATGCACCGGAACACATACAGGACAGCTGCATTGGTGATCGGGCGCGGCGCATTGAAGTTGCTCTCCTGCTGCGCGCTGGTGCCGGTGAAATCCACAACGGCCGTGCGGGCTTCGCGATCGACCCCGATATGCACCTTGATGTGCTGGCCGGCATCCATTTCATAGTCGAATGAGCAGTCGTGCAGGGCGCCGATGACGCGGCGCACGCTTTCTTCGGCATTGTCCTGCACGTGGTTCATGTAGGCCTGCACCACTTCGAGGCTGAACTGCGCCACCATCTTGCGCAGTTCCTGCACGCCTTTCTCGTTGGCAGCGACCTGGGCCTTGAGATCGGCGATGTTCTGGCCGGGATTGCGGCACGGATATTCACCTGCGGTCAGCACCGCCATGGTCTCGTCTTCCAGGAAGATGCCCTTGTCGACCATCTTGAAATTGTCGATGACGACGCCTTCTTCGTGAATGGAGGTTGCCAGCGGTGTCATGGAGCCCGGCGCCATGCCGCCGACATCGGCGTGATGGCCGCGGCTTGCGGTGTAAAACAGGATGGTCTTGTCATCGCTGTCGAAGACCGGTGTGACCACCGTGATGTCAGGCAGGTGGGTGCCGCCATTGTAGGGTGCGTTGAGCATGTACACATCGCCCGGGTGCATGACCGGATTGTTGGCGATGATGGTCTCCACCGACTTGTCCATGGAGCCCAGGTGCACCGGCATGTGCGGGGCATTTGCCACCAGCGCGCCATCGGCATTGAACACCGCGCAGGAGAAATCGAGGCGCTCCTTGATGTTCACCGAATAGGCGGTCTTCTCAAGCGTTACGCCCATCTGCTCGGCGATCGACATGAACAGGTTGTTGAACACTTCCAGCATGACGGGATCAGCGTCGGTGCCGATGGCAAACTCGCGTTTGGCAGCGACCGCACGGGTGAGCACCATGTGGTCGAGGCTGGAAATTTCGACCTGCCAGCCCGGTTCGATGACGGTGGTATTGTGCGCTTCGATGATCAGGGCAGGGCCTGAAATGCTGAAACCGGGCTTGAGAACACTGCGGTCATAGAGCGGAGTGTCATGCCATTCGCCGTTGGCGTAGATGCGGGTCTGGCCCATGGCCTCTGCTGTGCCCTGCACAACTGTACGGGCAGGCTCTGCGCTGTCTGAGCCACCGCCCACCGTCTCGACAGTGACTGCCTCCACTATGATATCCGTGCCGGGGCTGGAAAAGCCGAACTGGGCCTTGTGCGCCGTTTCAAACTGCGCCCGCATCCTGTCGGCGGTGTCAAGGTCCGCATCCAGCGCCGAATCCGTGCCCTTGTAGCGCAGCAATGCACGTGGATAGGTGGTTGTTTCGCGTGTGGGAACGCCCTGGTCGACCAGCTCTTTTGTGGAGTCTTTTGAAAGACTTGCCGCAATATTCTGGAGCGTTGATTCAATTTTGTCGCTGAGTGTTTCTTCAACCGCCTGCTGGCGGTGACTGCGTATGTCGGCGAGACCCATGCCGTAGGCCGACAGCACACCTGCGAACGGGTGGATATAGACGGTTTTCATGCCGAGTGTGTCGGCGATCAGGCACGCATGCTGGCCGCCGGCGCCGCCAAAGCAGTTGAGCGCATAGCCCTGCACATCGTAGCCGCGCTGTACCGAAATCTTCTTGATGGCGTTGGCCATGTTCTCGACCGCAATGCGGATGAACCCTTCGGCCACGTCTTCAGGTGATTTTCCATCGCCGATGTCGTTGGCCATGGCAGTGAACCTGTCGCGGACCACATCGGCATCAAGTGGTTCATCACCATTGGGTCCGAACACGGCAGGGAAATGATCCGGGTTGAGTTTGCCCAGCATGACATTGGCGTCCGACACTGCCAGCGGTCCGCCGCGGCGATAGCAGGCAGGGCCGGGATTGGCGCCGGCAGAGTCCGGGCCGACGCGGAAACGGGATCCGTCATAATGCAGAATGGAACCGCCACCGGCCGCAACCGTGTGGATGCGCATCATCGGCGCGCGCATGCGCACACCGGCAACTTCAGTTTCGAAGGCACGTTCAAACTCGCCATTGAAATGAGCAACGTCGGTCGACGTGCCGCCCATGTCGAAACCGATGAGTTTTTCAAAGCCCGACATGCGGCCGGTTTCGACCATGCCTACGACGCCACCTGCCGGACCGGACAGGATGGCATCCTTGCCCTGGAACAGTTCCGCTGCCGTCAGGCCGCCGGATGACTGCATGAACATCAGGCGGCAGTCGGTGCCGTCGGTACCGAGTTCGCCAGCAACCTGGTCCACATAACGGCGTAGTATGGGGGACAGATAGGCATCCACAACGGTTGTGTCGCCACGCCCGACCAGTTTCATCAGGGGCGAGACCCTGTGGCTGATGGAGACCTGGGTGAAGCCGATTTCATCGGCTATCTCGCCGGCGCGGAGCTCATGGGCGGTATAGCGATAGCCGTGCATGAAGACGATGGCGACGGCTCGAATGCCGGCATCGAAGGCTTCCTGCAGAGCTGCTCTTGTGCCTGTCTCGTCCAGCGGCGTTTCCACCGTACCATCGGCAAGGACGCGTTCATCAACTTCGGTGACCTGCTCATACAGCAGTTCCGGCTTGATGATATTGAGGTCGAAGATATTGGGCCTGGCCTGATAACCGATTTCCAGCGCATCGCGAAACCCGCGCGTCGTCAGCAGCAGTGTGCGATCACCCTTGCGCTCCAGCAGGGCATTTGTGGCGACTGTGGTCCCCATTTTGACCGCGGCAATCTGGTCTGCCGGAATCTGGGCGTCTTTAGCGATGCCCATCAGGTCGCGAATGCCCTGTATGGCAGCATCGCGGTAATTCTCAGGATTCTCGGACAGCAGCTTGTGCGCTTTCAGGCTGCCGTCGGGCATCCGCGCCACAAGGTCAGTGAACGTGCCGCCGCGATCGATCCAGAAATCCCACTTGGCCATTATACGCTCCTGCATTTTCCCTGCACGCAATGCAGGGTGATAAAAAGTGATTGCCAACGTCTACGATTTATCGGTAAATTGTCAACATGAATAATGAGAAACGTGGAAAACTAGGGCCCATTGTCTCGTCCTCGCATCTGGCGCAGGGCGCAATGCCGTCTTTGTCGGAGTTTGAGTTCGGCCTGATCATGGCGTCTCATGCCTTTCAGCGCTGGATGGTGCGCTGCATGACGGCTGCCGGTGTACCCGGCCTGTCACCGCTTGATGTACTGGTGCTGTTCTCGGTGCACCACCGCACCAAGCCGAAGCGGTTGGCTGATATCTGCCTGGTGCTGAATGTCGAAGACACCCATCTGGTGACCTATGCCATTCGCAAGCTGGACGGGGCAGGGCTGGTAAAGTCGGGCAAGTCGGGCAAGGAAAAGACCGTTGTGCTTACAGACAAAGGCGACGAGGTATGCCGCAAATATCGTGAAGTGCGTGAGGAACTGTTGGTGGAAACCATCAAGTCCTTAGGGTTGAAGGCCGAAACGGCATCAGCGCTTGCCAAGGAATTGCGGGTGTTGTCCGGCCATTATGATCAGGCAGCACGGGCTGCGGCATCTCTGTGAACACGTCAGTCGACCTGTTTGGTGCCGACTACAGCGTCTATGTCCGTATCTGCCGCATTGCGCTGGCGGAGAAGGGGGTGGACTACAAGCTGCACCCGGTAGATATCTTTGCTGATGGCGGGCCACCGCAGGAATATCTCGATCTGAACCCGTTTGGGCGCATACCCTCGTTCCGGCATGGCAGCTTCGAGCTTTATGAAACAGATGCCATCACGGCTTACATAGATGCAGCCTTTGACGGTCCTGAGCTTATGCCGCGCGATGCCGAGACCTGTGCGCGTGCGCGCCAGATCATACGATTGGCGGATGCTGAAATCTACAAGCACCTGGTCTGGGGCATCTATGTGCCCTGGAAAAGTAAGGAAACCATGCCGGGGCTTGAGCGCGCCGACCTCGTTCTGGGCGAATTGCAACGGCTTGCCGGAGAAAACTGGATGGCCGGCGATCAGTTCAGCCTTGCCGATGCCTATGTATATCCGATGCTGACCTATGTCTCCATTGTGCCGGAAGGGCGTGTACATCTGGCGAAATTTGCCGGTTTGACCAGGTGGATGGAGCAAATGGCAAGCCGAAAAAGCATTGTTTTTTCGCAGTTTTCTGACGAAATTTCATAAGCTGGTTCACTTTAATTCGCTTCGTTCATTGTTTCTTCATAATTAACCCCCATATTAATCAGCATACACGCAGAGGCCGGATGTACGTCCTGCGTTTTGGAAAGCGGTTCTAGTTTTGGCCAATGGCCTTAACTGAATCGCTTTTTTGATTCCTGAACTGATTGACCGCGATGTGGTGTTCACCCATAGTTTTGTGATGATAAAGCCGCGCGTTCTGGTTTTCCTTGCATCTCTGCTGATCGTTGAACCTTCATCCGGCCAGGCTGGCGGAGGCCTGCTTGCCGGGTCCGAATGGGGCCCGGGTGATGGTGATGACCGCTTTGTGCAATTCGGAGCAAAAGGCAAGGTGTCCGGACATGCCGGGTGTAACCGGTTTTTCACAAGCTATGAACAAAACGGATCAAAGCTGAAGATCGCGGGCATCGCAACCACGCGTAAATTGTGCGGCGATGCGGTGATGAAGCGGGAGAGGGAATGGCTCGGGGTGCTGAAGCGGGTGCGTGCGATTGAACTGACGCATTTGAAGCTCATCCTCTATGGTGCAAAACGGACCCGACTGGCTACGCTGAAGCGCCGGGATTTCGATTAGGAGACTTGTTGCATGGACTATGTGAAACTTGGCGGAGCCGGCGTTAAGGTGTCACGGCTCTGTCTTGGCATGATGAGCTACGGCACGCCGGGATGGCCGCACCATCCCTGGGTACTGGGCGAGGCGGACGCGCAACCCTTCCTCAAAGGCGCGCTGGATGCAGGCATCAATTTCTTCGATACGGCGGATTTCTATTCCACTGGCGCCAGCGAGGAAATACTGGGAAATTTTGTCGCCGCCAACATGAAGCGCTCAGACGCTGTAATTGCCACCAAGGTGTGCCTGCCGATGGGCGATGGTCCGAACGACAAGGGTTTGTCGCGCAAGCACATTCTCGAAGGCATCGACGCCTCCCTGAAACGGTTGAAAACCGACTATGTCGATCTTCTGTATATTCACCGGCTCGATCCCGACACCGGGTTTGAGGAACTGGCTGACGCCCTGAACGATGTGGTGCGGGCCGGCAAGGCGACCTATCTCGGGGCCTCAAGCATGTGGACCTGGCAGTTTGCCAGGCTACGTGAATTGCAGCGCGCCAATGGCTGGGCGCAATTCCGCGTGATGCAGAATTTCTACAATCTGTGCTACCGCGAGGAAGAACGCGAAATGATCCCTTATTGCGAGGCAGAAGGCGTCGCACTGGTGCCGTGGTCTCCCATGGCGCGCGGCTTCCTGGCCGGTAATCAGCCGAAAGACGGTAAGGGGGCTACATCGCGTGGCCAGACCGACAAGATCGCGCAAGGCTATTTCGGCACCAGGCAGGACTATGCCGTGCTGGCACGGGTTGAAAAACTGGCGGCGAAACTGGATGTGAAACCGGCGCAGATCGCTCTTGCCTGGGTTTTGGCCAAGGGCATTACGTCGCCTATTATCGGCGCCACAAAACCGCATCACCTGAGCGATGCGGTTGCGGCGACAGACATCAAGCTCAGTGATGCGCAGATCGCCGCGCTGGAAGCGCCTTATGCGCCGCGTGCGGTTCAGGGCCACTCGTGACAAAACGCCTTTTGATAGTTGCGCATGTGCCGTCGCCCAACACTACCGCACTTCGCGACGCGGCAGTGCGCGGTGCCTCGTCGCCAGATGTGTCCGGCATAGAAGTCGTGTCTAAGACACCGTTCGAAGCCGGCCCGGAAGATGTGCTGGCCTGTGACGGCATTATCCTTGGCACCACGGAGAACCTCGGCTACATGTCCGGCGCTCTGAAGGATTTCTTCGACCGCACCTATTATGGGGTGATCGAGGAAAAGCAGGGATTGCCGCTCGGGGTCTATATTCGGGCAGGCCTGGACGGCACCGGCACGCGCCGCGCCATTGAAAGCATCACCGGTGGCCTGCGCTGGAAACTGGTGCAGGAACCGATGATCCTGCACGGGCAATGGCAGGATGGCTTTACGCAACAAGTCGAGGAACTCGGTCTCGCCATGGCGGCGGGGCTGGAAGCCGGGGTTTTTTAGTAAGTGTAAAGGGGGGGCAATGTCTTCTTTAACTTCAGAACTTTCGGAGCAGAAATGTCCGGAGTGTGGTTCTCGGATTTTCGCATATAGACAGTTTCCCAGTTGGTGCCCGGATTGTGAGTGGAATTTGGGGACGAACGAAAACGACGGCCCTTCGGACCGCACTGGAAAAATCTATCAAAAAATCAGTGCATTGCACGGAGAGACTGCTTTTAGATCGATAGTCAAGAAGAGTCCCGAAAACCTGCGGCCCAGATGGACCATCTCAAGTGTTCTGGCTCATTTTCTTGCTGCGCTTATTCACCTTGGGACCCTGGTGACAGTGGGATTGGCTCTATACGCGTTCAGTTTCGGTTGGTCGTTACTGATCCTGATTGGTGTATCGTTGTTGTGTCTTGCCTGGACTATGCGCCCCAGATTGGGGGTAATGCCTGATGGGTGCCTGGTAAGACAAGATGCGCCGGCTCTGTTTGCATTGTGTGACCGGATTGCTGATAAAGTTGGATCGCCACGGGCGGACGGAATTCTCGTGAACGGTGATTACAACGCAGCTTTTGCACGCGTTGGAATGCCCAGAAAGACGCTGTTGATAATCGGATTGCCAATGTGGCTGGTGCAAACATGGCCTGAGCGTGTCGCGACACTTGCCCATGAGTTTTCTCATGGAGCCAACGGTGATTGCACCAGAGGACTGCTTGTGGGGTCGGCGCTTGATGCGCTGGAACACTGGTTGGATTTCTTGCGTCCGGAATATGATTCTGGATCGGGAGCAATCGTCGGAAATCATCTGCTTTGGATACTGTCCTGGCCAGTGCACATGCTGCATCTTGGATTGTCGCACCTGGTCTGGAGCCAGTCACAGTTGGCCGAGTTTCTGGCTGACTACCTGGCCATAACCGTCGCTGGAAGTGAGGCAATGATCGATGATTTGAGGAAGATTGCAAACGGAAGCCATCTGGGTTTGTTCGCCTCTAAGTCCATCCTGGGCCAACAACAGTCGGGACGGGAAGTCATCGAGAAATTTGTCAGCTACTATGAAGGTTTACCTAAGGGTGAGCTGGAACGCCTCAAGCGGCTGTCAAATCAGGAAAACGCGCGGCTGGATTCAACTCACCCGCCAACTCGGCAACGGATTGAGTTTATAGCTGCCCATCCGGAGCTTGAGCCGGCAATCATAGTGAATGAGGCTGATCAGGTTCTCATCCAGGCAGAACTGGAAAATGAGATAGAAACTGTTGGCAGACAAATGATCTGCGACTGGGCTCCCGAACTTTAGTTCAAGCCTTGCGGCCCATCCATACGCAAAATGCCACGACAAGAGCAAAACCGAAGGTGAGTGCGGTCACTGTTTCACCGAGCAGGACCCACGAGCCTGCAAGCGTCACGAAAATCTGCAGCAACTGAACCTGTCCGGCCCTGGCCACACCGGCCAGCGCCATGCCGTTGTTCCAGAAAAAGAAACCCAAAAACTGAGAAAACACGGCCACGTAGGCGAATGCCAGCCATGCTGACGCGGATGCATTCCAGTTTACGTCCGGAAGGGACACAATCACCGGGATGATGATGATCGGCACCATGACCAGCAGGCACCATGAGATGACCTGCCATCCGCCCAGCCGTCTGGTCAGATCACCTGATATGGCGTAGCCGACAGCGGCAGCGACAATGGATGCCAGCAACCACAGATCGGCACCGTAAAGCTCACCGCCACCGGCGTTCAGCACGGCAAACACCACTACACTGATCGAGCCTGCAATGGCCCAGGCCCAGAATTTCAGTGACGGGTTTTCACCGGCGAAAGCGATTGCCGCCGCCGCGGTCGCCAATGGAAGAATGCCCAGCACCACGCCGCCGTGACTGGCCGGGGCGGTTTGCATGGCGATGGCGGAAAACAATGGAAACCCGATGACGATTCCGAAGCCCGCCAGGACTAATTTCAACAAATCGCGACGGACAGGGCGAGGTGAACGCGTCACACTCAGCATGATACCTGCAATCACGGCAGCAGCTATGGCACGGCCCAGCCCGACGAACACCGGCGGCAATTCAGCTACGGCAATGCGGGTAAACGGCAGGGTGAGGCCAAAAATGACGACACCGGCAAATGCCAGCAGGTAGCCCTTTGTGGTGTGCGACATGAAATCTTTGTAATTGATGTGGGAAACAGGTGCGAAACCTAATGGTCATCGGGTAGTCTGACAAGCAATGACGATATGGACGACAATCACTGAGATACTTCAGGCGGTGGGAGACAGTGTCAGCGAGGCATTGTCACGCATTGTCGGCGCACCGCGTGAGAAACGCGATCCGCAAAAGTCGGTCGCTTTCACCATTGGCGTCATCGCGCTGTCGGCCAAGATGGCCAAGGCGGACGGGCTGGTGAGTGAAGCCGAGATTGCCGCGTTCCGCGAGATATTCGTGATCCACCCGGAAGAGACCCAGAATGTCGCGCGGGTGTTCAACCTGGCAAAGCAGGAAGTAACAGGCTTCGACAGTTATGCGCGCAAGATTGCCAGGCTGTTCAGTGACCAGAAAGACGTGCTGGAAGACCTGGTTGACGGCCTGTTTCATATTGCGCGCGCCGATGGTGCGGTCGGCGAAAACGAGATGGCGTTTCTGGAAGAGGTATCCCGGATCTTCGGCCTGGAAGACCGGTTTGGATGTATTCGTTCAAGAAACCTGCGGGGCACTGAAAGTGACCCCTACAGCGTTCTCGGCATTGACTGTGACGCGAGCGATGGTGATCTCAAGGCTCACTATCGCAGGCTGGTCAAGGAAAACCATCCTGACCGTCATATTGCCGCCGGCATGCCCGAGGAGGCCGTGGCAATCGCGACCACCAGATTGGCACGCATCACCGAAGCCTGGGGGCAGGTGGAACGAGAGCGTGGTATATGAGCGTAACCGGCCTGGCGCATGAACTCATCCCGGCTGTCAATTTCGGCGACCGGGTCGGTGTTGCTGACCCGGATATCCTGTTGCTGCATTACACCGGCGTGCCGACGGCGGAAATCGCAATTGAATTGCTGACGAGTGGCGAACGCGAAGTCTCCTGTCACTACCTGGTCCACCAGGACGGCGGCATCGTGCATATGGTGGATGAAGACAAGCGTGCCTGGCATGCCGGAAAGTCATCATGGGAAGGCTCAGGCGATGTCAATTCCCGCTCGATAGGTATTGAAATCTGCAACCCCGGCCATGGTGATGACTACCATGACTTTCCGGACCCGCAGATCGAGGCGGTGATTGCCCTGTCAAAGGACATAGTCGAGCGCCATGCCATTCAAACCCGTCATGTGCTGGCGCATTCAGATGTGGCGCCGGGGCGCAAGATTGATCCGGGAGAAAAGTTCCCGTGGGCCCGATTGGCAGAAGCAGGCGTCGGTCTGTGGGTCGCGCCGGCAGCAATTGCCGACGGACCGGTCCTGGAAGAAGGAGCTTGCGGTGCCGCTGTCGACAGCCTGCAGAGAAACCTTGCAGCCTTTGGATACGGTGTCGATGTCACTGGCGACTATGATATTGAAACGACCACCGTGGTGCGGGCCTTTCAGTTGCACTTCCGGCCGCAACTGTGTGACGGGCGGGCCGATGTTTCTACAGTTGCGACGCTGAACGCACTGCTGGCGCATCGTTCGGCCTGAGCCGGTCATGGCGGCCTGATGGGGTACGCCGGAATTCTGTGCACAAGAGCAGTGTTTGTGCTAGATGAGCGAAATGACACCAGTCGGCTGGATGACCGCGCAATGGTACTGATCCCTTTGGGACCGGGGCCATTGTGAGGAAAGTCCGGGCTCCACGGAGACACGGTGCCGGATAACGTCCGGCGGAGGCGACTCCAGGGAAAGTGCCACAGAAAGCAAACCGCCTCACGCCCGGCAACGGGCGAAGGTAAGGGTGAAAGGGTGCGGTAAGAGCGCACCGCGCGTCCGGTAACGGAAGCGGCAGGGCAAACCCCACCGGGAGCAAGACTGAATAGGGGCAGCAGGCGCGCCTTTGATGGCGAGCCGGTTCATGCTTTCCGGAACGCTGCCCGGGTTGGTCGCATGAGGTGTGCGGTAACGTACATCCCAGATGAATGGTCATCCAGTGGCGCAACATGCGTCATGGACAGAACCCGGCTTACAGGCCGGCTGGTGTCACTCACATTCGTACACATGGTTTTGAGCCGGCTTGAATTGTCTCTCGCCGGTGCCGCCTGCATAAATCTTGGTAACCTTTTGATCGGCGATGCGCTGATCTCCGTACAAAGAAAAACAATAAAGGAGAGACCGATGAAATTTACAAGTTATGCTCTTGCCGCCACGTTCATGTACGCCGTAGCCATGCTGGGCGTGCCCGCCATTACCAGCGATGCAGCCTTTGCCAAGGGAAGCGTGCTGCACGCAAAGTGCCACTGGTACAAGCAGCAGGCCTTCAAGCTGAAGACCGAGGCTGCCTGGAACACTTATCGAAAGTGCTTACGCGGACGATTTTGAAAAAACGGCAGAACCGCCGCAGTAATCGGTTGTTGTTTGAATTGCCCTGCGGCGGTTTCTGCCCTATGATCGTGGTCACCGGCACATCGAATATGGAATGGATGTGTCCAGCGACGATCGGATTAGAATTGCGGTATCCTGGATTTGAGGCACGACTGCTTTCCCGAGTACGCCCGGAGACCGGCACTGAATTTTGAGCCGGACTGGTCATTCCAGATTGATAGCGGGAAAGGAATATCCCCATGCGTGTCAGTGGCACCGTCAAGTTCTTCAACACCCAGAAAGGGTTCGGTTTTATCGCACCCGAAGACGGCTCGA
Source organism: uncultured Anderseniella sp. (assembly GCA_947488295.1). Taxonomy (GTDB): domain Bacteria; phylum Pseudomonadota; class Alphaproteobacteria; order Rhizobiales; family Aestuariivirgaceae; genus Anderseniella. The sequence goes on along the minus strand of CANKYU010000004.1, from coordinate 530,922 downwards.
AGGATGTGTTCGTTCATATCACGGCCATCCAGCGTTCAGGCCTTGAAGGACTTGCTGACGGCGACAAGGTAAGTTTTGTCGTGGAAGACGATCCGCGCGGCAGAGGCCAGCAGGCGACCGACATCCAAATGGGCTGACCAGCCCTTCAGGTCAGCAACCGGCCGGTATCAGTGCGATCCGGATTGTGCTGAACCTGACTTGTTGCGATGATGGATGGAAACCGGTTCGCTCGGCGGGTCGTAATGTTGCAGGCAAACGCAGGCCTGTTCCGGCTGATGCCGGACAAAAGCGCGCAAAAATGCGGGCTTTGTCCGGCTTTTGTTTTTTGAGCGATTGATTGCGGGCGCGCAAACGGGTATGCATCCATCACCAGACACCGCGAGGGAAGAAGTTTTTATGTCGAAAGAAGAAGTGCTCGAGTTTGAAGGTATCGTTACCGAGGTCCTGCCAGACTCGCGCTTTCGGGTTAAACTCGAAAATGATCACGAGATCATTGCCTATACTGCCGGCAAGATGAAGAAATTCAGAATTCGCACCATCGCAGGTGACCGGGTAACGGTCGAGATGACCCCTTATGATCTCGACAAGGGCCGCATTACCTTCCGGCACAAGGATACCAAGTCAGGCAGCCCGCCCCCTCCGGGACAGAACCAGAACCGTCGCCCTGGCGGCAACCGGCGCTGATTTTCCAACGCTTGTTGTGGCCTCACGCCACAACAACCAGGCATTCCGGCTCAACCCAGATTGACTCCATGTATGCTGGCTGGCCGTTAACTTCCCCTACTTCCAGCTCGGCATACCCAAATTCGTTGATATCAACGACGGGGAACACACGACCGAGGCAGCGGTGGAACAGACTGGCTGTAGCCATTGCGCCCGGTTCAGCATCCGGCGGCAGGTCGTCGGGGATGGCAACAAGGCGCACGCGGTCGCCGATTTTCACCATGCCCCGACTATCGCTCCACTAATTACTGGAACCAACTGTCGACAGTTGCCTTGTTTTCCTCGACCCACTTGGCGGCAAAGGCTGCCGGTTCCTGTTTTTCAATCTCCAGGGCGTAGGTCATGTTGGTCAGTGTTTCGGTGTCCAGTTTTACCTTGGACAGCATCGCGGCAGCCTTGGGTTGTGCCTGCTCAAGTGCAACGGCGTAGCTGACATGAAGTGATGCTGTATCCCAGGCAACGGCGGCGGTTGACTTTTCCAGCCAGCCCGGCGTTGGGGACGGCGGAACGATCACCCACTTGTTTGCGTCGTAGGCCGGTTCCTTGAGAACCACCAATTCATTGACTGCAAACATGTAGTGCGGAGTGTAGCAGAAGAAAACGATATCCTTTTTCTCCTTGACCGCGCTGTTCACCATTTCCAGGGCGGCATTTTCCTCCATGATCTTGAGGTCCATCGTCTTGTCGTAGCCGTAGGAGCGCGCGCGTATCTGCTCGATGGGCGTCGATCCCCACCCGTCAGCACCTATCCAGACCTCGCCTTTTCCGTCACCGTCGGTATCGAATTTCTTGGCCATCTCCGGCTCTCTGAGTTGCTTGATGTCCGTGATACCGGTTCTTTCCGCAGTGCCCTTGGTAACGCACATGCCTTGTGTGCCAGTGGCGGCATTGTCCGTCATCTTGATGGATTTCTTGCCGTCGACATATTGCCGCTTGAGATGGTCCAGGTTGGGCAACCAGGCTTCGGGATGCACATGGATGGAGCCTGCGTCCATTGCGTCGAACACGGCCTTGTTGGATCCGTTTTTAAGTTCGACCTCAAGGCCAAGTTTACTTTCCATGGCGACCTTCAAGACATGTGCTGTCGCCTGCACGGACGGCCAGTTGGGAACGCCAATGACAACATCTGCGGCCATCGCGGCCGAACTGTATGCCGACATTGCGGCAGCGCAGCAGAGCGTCAGTAATTTTTTTGAATGCATATCGATTTCCTCCTTGGCGGGGTGTATCGATCGACGAAGTGACCCGGACCAGAGCCCATAACGTCAATCGTCTGTAAGAGTATAATACCCCAGATGCCAGATTTCCAAATTTAAACAGGAAGCCATTGTCATTGCGCTTGTTTCCGCAAACCGGCGACAGGTGCCCCAAATCGTAAAAATTACCGTCCCGGAGCAAAACGGGGCATGAAATCAACGGTTTGTTAAGTATCCCGGCTCCAAAGTCCTAACGCTTGTTAAGATTTTGGCGATGAACGTGCCTTCAGGGGCCGTTCGTCAGGTGGAGCCGTATAAGAATCATGACCCGTTCAGGCGATCATACGCCGGATCTCCATATACCTGTGCTGCTGGCCCCGGTAATGGATGTGCTGCGCCCGGTTGGCGGTGAGGTGTTTGTTGATGGCACGTTCGGGGCAGGTGGGTATACCAAAGCCCTGCTCGATGCGGCGCCGTGCAACGTGATTGCGATTGACCGCGACCCGAACGCAATTGCAGCCGGAGCCCGGCTGGCTGAGAATTATGCTGACCGGCTCACGCTGGTGCAGGGCCGGTTTTCGCAGATGGAGCAGATCGTTGCCGATGCCGGATTGCCCCATGTGGACGGTATCGTGCTGGATGTCGGGGTGTCATCCATGCAGCTGGATCAGGGCGAACGCGGTTTCTCCTTCATGCGGGACGGGCCTCTGGATATGCGCATGGAACAGCAGGGCACCAGCGCAGCCGACGTCGTCAACGATTTCGAAGAGCGTGACCTGCGCCACATAATTGGTGTTCTGGGCGAGGAAAAACGTGCATTTTCCATTGCGAAGGCCATTGTCAAACGACGCGAGCATGACCCGTTCACCGGCACCCTGGATCTTGCAGCACTGATCGAGGCAACTCTTGGCAGGCCGCCGAAATTCAAGGGTCCATCCATTCATCCGGCAACGCGCACCTTTCAGGCGCTGCGGATCTATGTAAATGCGGAACTGAAAGAACTGGCAGAGGCACTGGCAGCTGCAGAACGTTTGCTGGCGCCCGGCGGCAGGCTGGCCATCGTGACATTCCACTCGCTGGAAGACCGTATCGTGAAGCGCTTCCTGCACCAGAGATCGGGCCGCGCCGCGCGGGCTTCGCGCCATGCGCCTCAACTGGCGGAACTGCCCCCGTCGTTTGACGACCTCGCGCGTGGCGGCATTGTTGCGGATGAGACGGAAACCGCCACCAATCCGCGAGCGCGGTCTGCGCGCCTTCGGGCCGGCAAGCGCACCGGGGCCGCACCGCATCCGTTTGCGCTTGAGGATTTCGGACGTGAGGTGGCGCTGTGCTGAGACTGTTCAACGTCATACTGGTTGCCGGTGTGCTGGTCGCAGGGTTTGCGCTGTACACGCTTGAGCACCAGACCCGTTCGGTCGAACGGGAGATTGTGCGCGTGGATGAAAATATTGAAAGCGAGTATGAATTTATCGGGTTGCTTAACGCCGAGTGGAGCATGCTGACCCGGCCGCAACGGCTGGAGCAACTGGCCAGAAACCATCTGGACCAGGGGCCGTTGCTGCCGGACCAGCAGGTCGGGCTGGATGGGCTTGCCGCGAGACTGCCGGCTGCACCGGCACACGAACCAGACAGGACGCCGGCATCTGATGATCCCATGGCGGACCTGTTGCGGATGATGCAATGACCACAACAAACCAAATGGGCAGCAGAGAAACAGACTTTACCTTTCGCGGCCACAAGCGGCTGCGGCTGGTGGTTGCCGGATTTGCGCTGGGCTTTGCAGTCCTGGTCGGCAAGTTGGGATGGTTGACGCTGGTTGAGGGCAGGCAGGTCAGCCGGACGGCACAGTTTGACGCGAAAGTACGTATCCCGCGGCCGGACATCACCGACCGGCACGGCAATGTGCTGGCAACCGACATTCCGGTGTCATCATTGTATGCTGATCCGGCAAAGATGATCGACGTGGACGAAGCTGTTGAACTGCTTACCGGTGCCCTGCCGGAACTGAATGCACAGCAGCTGCGCCGCAAGCTGGATCAGCGCAAGCGGCGGTTTGTCTGGATCAAGCGTGAAGTCTCTCCCGGTCAGCGCGAGCTGATCCACAATATGGGCATACCCGGGGTCGGTTTCAGGTCGGAAACCCGCCGGATTTACCCGATGGGCAAGCTGGCATCTCACGTGCTGGGGTCGGTTGACGTGGATTCGCACGGCATTGCGGGCCTCGAGAAGTTTCTCGATGACCAGGGCGCGCTTTACACGGCGTCCCTGGCGGAGACGGAACGGGCCGCCAGCATGCCGGCGCAAACCTCGATCGATGTGCGCGTTCAGCATGCGGTCACCGATGAGTTGCGCAAGTCCATAGCGAAGTTCAGTGCGAAGGCGGCAGCCGGGGTTGTGCTCAGGTCCGATACCGGAGAAGTGCTGTCGCTGGTATCGCTGCCTGACTACAGTCCCAACAATCCCAAGGACGCGCTCAAGAACGAGAATGTCAACCGTGTGACCGCAGGTGTGTTCGAGCTTGGATCGATCATCAAGGCAGTCACCTTTGCCATGGCAATTGATGCCGGGACCGCCACTTTGAAGTCCCGCTATGACGCACGTTACCCACTGGTGATCGGGCGAGCCCGAATCAACGACTTCCATGCCAAGCGGCGGATCCTGAGCGTGCCGGAAATCTTCATGTTTTCGTCAAACATCGGCACCGGAAAAATGGCGCTTGATGTCGGTCAGGAAGGGCATCAGGCTTTCCTGCGCAAAATGGGGTTTTTCGATCGTTTGACCACCGAATTGCCCGAGGCGGCCAAGCCGTTGTTGCCGAAGAAATGGGGTAAGCTGGTAACTGTGACGGCGTCGTTTGGTCACGGATTTGCCGTACAACCATTGCAGGGTGCCACAGTCGCAGCAGCTTTGCTGAACGGCGGTAAGCTTATCCCGCCTACGTTGCTGCGCCGCGATGCAGAAACTGCCGAGGCCCTTGCTCAACAAGTGATTAAACCGTCCACCAGCGCTGACATGCGCTATTTGTTCAAGCTCAACGTAGACGACGGTACCGCCGGCAAGGCCGGGGTGCCGGGCTATCGTGTTGGCGGCAAGACGGGCACCGCTGAAAAGGTGGTCAACGGCCGCTACTCAAAGAACCATCGTCTGAACTCCTTCGTCGGCGCGTTTCCGATGGATGATCCGAAATTCGTCATCTTGATCATGCTGGACGAACCGAAGCCACTGCCGGAAACCCACGGATATGCGACGTCGGGCTGGAATGCCGTGCCGACCGCCGGCAATGTCATCGCGCGGATTGCGCCACTTCTGGGCGTCATGCCGAAATTCGATGAAATCTCCTCCGGAAAACTCAAAAAGTACAAGACCCGGGTCCTGAAAGAACGCAGGAAAGCCGACACGCAGGCGAACCTGGCAGGTGCCGGCCAATGAGTATGACACTGTCTTACCTGATGCACTCAATTGCGGAGCTTCCCGATGGTGCCGGCGACGTGGCGGTTTCCGGGTTGAGCAGTGACAGCCGTGTAATCAGGAAGGGTGAGGTGTTTGCCGCGCTTGCCGGTGTCGAAGCCGATGGCGCAAGCTATGTTCAAAGTGCGATTGACAACGGAGCGGTCGCGATTGTCGCCGCCCGGGATGCGAACCTGCCCGACGACCTGGCTGTGCCGGTGGTCGTATGCGACAATCCACGTCTTGTCTTTGCCCTCATGGCTGCGCGGTTTTATGCCCGCCAGCCGGGCGTCATGGTGGCGGTTACCGGCACCAATGGAAAGACATCGGTTGCCTCCTTCGTGCGCCAGATCTGGGGAGTGCTCGGATTGTCTGCCGCCAGCATAGGCACTGTTGGCATCGTGTCACCCGGCGGTACACGAAAGCTGGTCCACACCACACCGGACCCCGTTGAAATTCACGCGGCTCTGGCCGACCTCGCTGATGAGCAGATCAGTCATGTTGCGCTGGAGGCCTCCAGCCATGGTCTGGCGCAATACCGTCTGCACGGTGCAAGATTTGCGGCGGCCGGGTTCACCAACCTGACCCGTGATCATCTGGATTATCACAAGACCTTCGAAGCCTATCTCGATGCAAAGATGATGCTGTTTGAAGAGGTGCTCAGCGAAGGCGCTGCCGCCATCATCAATTCGGATATGCCTGAAGCGCAAGACATCATGGCGCGGTGCAATTCGCGCGGCCTGGTCGTGTCCAGTGTGGGGCGCAAAGGAACCGGCCTGAAGCTGGTTTCGGCGACACAACAGGGCTTTGGCCAGTTGCTCGAGATCGAGGGCCAGGAGGGCAATTACAGTGTTTACCTGCCGCTGGTTGGCGATTTTCAGGCGGAAAACGCGCTTATGGCCGTGAGCCTGGTTGTGGCAGCGGGCGGATCGGAGCCGCATGCGATACGGGCTCTGGAGCAGCTTCAGGGTGCGTCGGGCCGGCTGGAACTGGTCGCAACAACGCCGACCGGTGCGCCGGTGTTCGTGGATTTCGCTCACACACCGGATGCGCTGAAACATGTACTCAAGTCATTGCGGCCCTATGCGTCCGGCAAGCTGCAGGTAGTGTTCGGGGCAGGCGGTGACCGCGACCCCGGCAAGCGGCCTGAAATGGGCAAGGTCGTTTCGGACCATGCCGACATTGCCATCGTGACCGATGACAATCCACGCACCGAGGATCCGGCTGTCATCCGCGCGGCCATCATGGCGGCGTGCCCGGACGGCATCGAGATAGGAGATCGTGCGCAGGCCATTCAGTATGCCGTCGACAACCTGGCACCAGGTGATGTGCTGGTCGTAGCCGGCAAGGGGCACGAAACCGGCCAGACCATCGGCAAGAAAGTCATTCCGTTTTCAGATCAGGAAGCTGTTCTGGCCTGTGTTTCCGGGAGGGTCGCCAATGGCTGATCAACCCTTGTGGACGATAGATGAGGTTGTGAGCGCCACCGGTGGACACCTTAAGGGTGAGGTCACGCAGGTGCTGAACGGTGTCGCGATAGACAGCCGGGCAATCACTGCGGGCGGTATCTTCGTTGCCATCAAGGGTGAGCGGACCGATGGCCACGAGTATGCCGCCAATGCGCTGAAGGCCGGTGCCGGCGTGGCAATTGTCTCGCGCCCGGACAGCGCCATGCGTGACGCGGGGCCGGTGCTGGTGGTGGAAGACGCCCTCGCGGCCCTTGAAGCATTGGGGCGCGCGGCGCGGGCGCGCAGCACGGCACACATCATTGCCGTAACCGGTTCGGTTGGAAAGACAACCACCAAGGATGCGCTCAAGGTCGCACTGACATCGTGCGGTGAGACACACGCATCGGTTTCGTCATTCAACAATCAGTGGGGCGTGCCGTTGACCCTGGCGCGATTTGCCCGCACCGCCGAGTTTGGCGTGTTCGAGGTCGGCATGAACCATGCCGGCGAAATCGAAACGCTGATCGACATGGTGCGCCCTCACACGGCGATCATCACGGCAATTGCGGAAAGTCATCTTGGGCACTTTGCGTCGCTGACGGATATCGCACGAGCCAAGGCTGAAATCTTTACCGGTGTGGTTGCCGACGGTGTCGCCATTATCAACCATGACACTGAGTTTTACGGTCTGCTGCGCGATGCTGCAGGTGACCAGGGCATCACCGATGTTCGCAGTTTCGGTGAGAGCGACGGGTCCGACATCGCGCTGAAACGGGTGACGCTGCACGACACCTGCTCAAGCGTTACTGCTGATGTTCGTGGCCAGGAGGTCACCTATAAACTGGGGGCGGCGGGCAAGCATGTTGTTGTAAATTCCCTTGCCGTTCTGGCCGCCTGTGAAGCCGCAGGCGCAGACCTGGCAAAATGTGCACTGGCACTGGCGAACATTACGCCGCCATCGGGACGTGGTGTCCGGCATAGCCTGAGCGTCGACGGACTGCATGTGACGGTTATCGACGAAAGCTACAATGCCAACCCTGCATCAATGCGCGCGGCGCTGGACATGCTCGGCGCATCACAGCCGTCAGGACGTGGCCGGCGGATTGCCGTACTGGGCGACATGCTGGAGCTTGGTGATCATTCAGACCGCCTTCATGGTGAACTGGTCGAGCCCCTGCAATCAGCACGGGTTGACCAGGTGTTCGCATGCGGTCCTGCCATGAACGCGCTGTGGGAGAAACTGCCGGGCGCAGCGCGCGGCGCTTATGCGGCATCATCGCAGGACCTGATCGCACCGCTGCTTGAGGCCATACAAGCCGACGACATTATCATGGTAAAGGGGTCGCTGGGGTCACGCATGGCACCGGTGGTTGAAGCAATAACCAAACAATACGGGGGCACTTCCGGAGGCTGAGCCTTTGGAGAGGAATTCTCATGTTCTATTATCTATCCATCGAGCTGAGCGACCAGATTTCCGCGCTGAATGTGTTCCGTTACATCACCTTCAGAACCGGTGGCGCGCTGATGACATCCCTGTTTCTGGTGTTCATGTTCGGGCCGTGGCTGATTTCCAATCTGCGCCTGAAGCAGGGTCGGGGGCAGCCAATTCGCGAAGACGGTCCGGCTCGCCACATAATCGAGAAGCAAGGCACGCCCACCATGGGCGGGCTGATGATTTTGGCGGGCATTGTGATTTCGACGCTGCTTTGGGCTGACCTGAACAACCTCTATGTCTGGTCGGTTCTGTTCGTCACGCTGGGGTTTGGCGCGATCGGTTTTTATGACGACTATTTGAAAGTCACCCGCTCCACGGTTGGTGGATTTTCCGGTCGCATGCGGCTGGCGCTGGAATTTGTCATTGCCGGGTTTGCAGTGTGGATGTTCACGGCACTGGGCGAAGACAAACTGTCCAATGCACTGGCGCTGCCGTTCCTGAAAGACACACTCATTCAACTGGGGGCGTTTTTCGTGCTGTTCGGCATGGTGGTGGTGGTCGGCGCCGGTAATGCAGTCAATCTGACTGATGGCCTGGACGGACTGGCCATTGTGCCGGTGATGATTGCAGCAGCAAGTTTTGGTGTCATCGTGTATCTCGCCGGTAATGTGAAATTCGCCGACTATCTTCAGATTCACTATATTCGCGGCACCGGTGAACTGGCGGTTCTGTGCGGTGCCCTGATCGGGGCCGGCCTTGGTTTCTTATGGTTCAATGCGCCACCTGCGATGATCTTCATGGGGGATACGGGATCGCTGTCTCTCGGCGGCACGCTGGGCGCCATAGCCGTGGCGGCGAAACATGAAATCGTGCTGGCGATCATTGGTGGCCTGTTCGTGCTGGAAACCGTTTCGGTGATTGTGCAGGTGGCGTCCTTCAAGCTCACCGGCAAGCGGGTGTTCGCCATGGCGCCACTGCATCATCACTTCGAGCAGAAGGGCTGGAAGGAGCCGACCATCGTGATCCGCTTCTGGATCATTTCCGTTGTTCTGGCCCTCATCGGCCTTGCCACCCTGAAGTTGCGCTAGGAGCTGCCGGACCAAAAATGACTATCGCAGCGCACAGCTTCAAGGGCAAAACGGTCGGCGTGTTCGGCCTGGGCCGCAGTGGTAACGCCACTGTTGACGCCCTCGTGCGCGGTGGTGCCAAGGTGCTGGCATGGGATGATGCGCCCGCAGCCGCCGACAAGGCAGCGGAACAGGGATTGCCGGTGGTCAATCTGCATGGTGTGGATTTTACTTCGCTGGACAGTTTTGTCCTGTCTCCCGGCGTGCCGCTCACCCATCCCGAACCACACTGGAGCGTCAGAAAGGCGCTCGCCTGCGGCGTGGAGATTATCGGCGACACGGAAATTCTGGCACGTGAACTGGTGGGGTCCGGAGCAAAACTGGTGGCGATTACCGGAACCAACGGCAAATCCACCACAACGGCGCTGGCCGGTCATGTACTGGCATCAGCCGGTCTTGATGTTGAAGTTGGCGGTAATATCGGCACTGCCGCCTTGCTGTTGCCGGCGCCAACTGCTGGCAAAACCTATGTCATCGAACTGTCGTCTTACCAGATCGACCTGATGCCGTCGCTGAAACCGGACGTGGGCATCTTGATGAACCTGACACCGGATCATCTCGAACGACATGGCGACATGGCGCACTATGCGGCCGTCAAGGCACGCATGTTCGCATTGCAGGATCACAACGATCTTGCCGGTATTTCACTGGATGATGAATGGTGTGCGCGGATTGCAGCTGATGCGGCGAAACATACCACACTGTCCTCGTTTTCCGTGGGAGCAAAAGATGCTGCCGTCAAATCGGATGGCGAAAAAGTGTCAGATAACCGTGACGGTACATCGGTCTCGCTGTCTCAGGCGCGGGCGTTGCGCGGCGCACACAACGCCCAGAATGCCTGCGCGGCATACATCATTGCCCGCAGGCTTGGTCTCGACGCAGATCAGATCGAACAGGGGTTCAACAGTTTTCCCGGGCTTGAACACCGGATGGAAGAAATCGGTTCTGCCGGGCGTGTCGTGTTCATCAATGACAGCAAGGCGACAAATGCCGATGCGGCTGAAAAAGCCTTGTCGAGCTTTGAGCGTATATACTGGATCGCCGGCGGACAGGCAAAGCAGGGGGGCATCGCAGGGTTGCAACCTCATTTCCACCGCATTGCGAAAGCCTATCTGATCGGTCAGGACGCGCCGCAGTTGGCGCAAGCACTGGAGGGCAGGGCGGCCTATGTTACCTGCGAAACCATGGAGGCTGCCGTGCGGCACGCAGCGCGCGACGCGGCTGCTGATGCAAGTGCACAGGATGAGCTGGCGGTGCTGTTGTCGCCGGCCTGTGCATCCTTTGATCAATATCCGAATTTCGAAGTGCGCGGTGATGATTTTCGCGCCTGTGTGCTGGCGCTTGACGGCGTACAGCAACAAATAAAGGTGGCCTGAGATATGCTGATCTCCCGTTCCGACCGTGGGCTCATTGCCGACTGGTGGTTTTCCGTCGACAAGGTGCTGCTGGGCTGTGTGCTGGTTCTGATGGCATCCGGGGTGTTGTTTTCCATGGCGGCCAGCCCGCCGGTTGCGGCACGCCTCGGGCTTGATCATTTTCATTTCTTCACCCGCCAGCTGGTGTTTCTGGCACCGGCCGCCATCGTGCTGGTGCTGACATCGCTGCTGTCTCCTTCCCAGGCGCGCCGGGTTTGCATGCTGACCTTTGTGGCCGGTCTGGCTGCCATGGTGCTGGCGATTTTCGTTGGCCCGGAAATCAAGGGGGCGCATCGCTGGCTCGACCTTGGCCCGATCAATGTTCAGCCATCGGAATTTGCCAAACCGGCATTTGTGGTTGCGGCAGCCTGGTTTCTGGCTGAAGGCATCCGGCGTCCGGACATGCCCGGCCTGTGGATTTCATTCGCAATGTTTGCGGTCCTGGCCGGATTGCTGGTCAAGCAGCCTGATTTCGGGCAACTGGTTCTGATCACTGCGGTGTTCGCTGTGCTGCTGCTTGTTCACGGGATTTCCTGGATCTGGATATTCGGCCTTGCAGGGGTCGCCGGCGGTGGCGCGGTTGTTGCCTTTCTGACATTTCCCCACGTCGCGTCACGGGTAAACCGGTTCATTGATCCGGAGAAGCACGACACGTTTCAGGTCGATGCGGCCGTCCAGGCGTTCAACAATGGCGGCCTGATGGGAACAGGGCCCGGCGGTGGTACGGCAAAACATATCCTTCCCGATGCCCACACAGACTTCATTCCGGCCGTTATCGGCGAGGAGTTCGGCTTTGTTGCCAGCGCCATCCTTATCTTCATCATCGGCTTCATCGTGTTGCGGGTACTGCTGCGGGCCATGCGGGTGAGTGATCCGTTTACAGTCCTGTCGCTGACCGGTCTGGTCAGCCTGTACGGTTTTCAGTCTTTCATAAACCTGGGCGTGAACCTGACATTGCTGCCGGCCAAGGGGATGACATTGCCGTTCATCTCCTATGGCGGGTCATCGCTGATTGCGATGGCGTTCTCCATGGGGTTATTGTTGGCGTTCTCGCGGGTGCGGGTACGCAACACCGCGTTTCATTCCAAAGTTGGCGGCATGGCTCTGAAGGCAGCCTGAGTAGTATGGACAAGTCCGATATAGCCAATGCCGACACCGGCAGGACGATTGTTCTGGCGTCAGGTGGCACGGGTGGCCATCTGTTCCCGGCGCAAGCGCTTGCGTCGGCGCTGGAGGCGCGCGGATGGAAGGTTCACCTGTTCACCGACAAGCGCGGCCTGGAATGGCAGGACCGCTTTCGCGAAGGAACCGTTCAGGAGATTGCCTCGTCAACCCTGACATTCGGCAAGCCGTGGCAGCTGCCCGGACAGGCCTCGCAGCTGATTTCGGGATTTCGGCAATGTCTCGATCAGTTCAAATTGCTGTCGCCACAGGTGGTGGTCGGTTTCGGCGGTTATCCGTCTTTGCCTGTCATGATGGCGGCGCGCTATGCCGGGATACCGTCCATGGTGCACGAGCAGAACGCGGTCGCCGGACGGGCCAACCGGATTGCGGCGGGACTGGGCAACGCCAGGGTGATTGCGTCCTCGTTTGAACCGCTGTACGGGTTTTCAGCCGGCCAGATGGAGCGGGTCAGGCTGACGGGCAATCCGGTGCGCAAACAGGTTATCGACGCGGCCCGGCCCTATACGGCTCCACCTGCGGATGCGGCGTTCAACCTGCTGGTGTTCGGCGGCAGCCAGGGGGCCCAGTTCTTTTCCGACTTCATGCCGAAGATGATTGCGGAGTTGCCGAAAGCGGTGCTCAAGACATTGCGGATCGCCCAGCAGTGCCGACCGGAAGACATTGACAGGGTGCGCCAGGCATATGAAGCAGCCGGGGTAACCGCACTGTGCAAGAGCTTTTTCGATGACATGCCGGAACTGATCGCCAGATCCCACCTGGTGATTTGCCGGTCCGGCGCGTCCAGCGTGGCTGAACTCGGGGTGATCGGCAGGCCTGCCATCTACGTGCCGTTGCCGCACTCCCTCGACAATGATCAGTTGCGCAACGCGCAAAGCATGGAGAAAGCCGGCGGCGGCTGGGTCATGCTGCAGAATGAAATGACACCGCAGGAAACCGCGGCAGTGTTTACACGCTTGCGTTTCGATGAGGCGGACCTTACCAGAACGGCATTGGCTGCTTCTGCGCATGGTCGGCCAAATGCTGCCGGGTTGCTGGCAGACCAGGTTGAAGAGCTGGCGCGCGAAAGACAGTCAGAGGATAAAGCACCGGAATGAAGTTGACGCAGGACATCGGGCCTATCCACTTTGTGGGTATTGGCGGCATTGGCATGAGTGGTATCGCCGAGGTGATGGCAACGCTGGGATATACGGTGCAGGGCTCCGACATGGCCGACAACTACAATGTTGCCCGCCTGCGCAAGGCCGGCGTCACCGTCCACATCGGCCATCAGCCGGATAATCTGGGTGATGCCCAGGTCGTTGTAACCTCAACGGCAGTAAAGGCTGACAATCCCGAAGTGCTGGAAGCGCGCGCGCGGTTTTTGCCGCTGGTGCGGCGGGCGGAAATGCTGGCAGAACTGATGCGGTTCAAATCGTGTGTCGCTGTCGGCGGCACGCACGGCAAGACCACTACCACATCACTGGTATCTGCACTGCTCGATGCCGGTGGCATCGATCCAACCGTCATCAATGGCGGCATAATCAATGCCTACGGTACCAATGCCAGGCTCGGCAAGGGTGACTGGATGGTGGTGGAGGCAGACGAGTCCGACGGGACCTTCGTCAAGCTGCCGGCTGATGTGACCATCGTGACCAATATGGATCCGGAACATCTGGATCATTACGGCACCTTCGACAAGGCCAGGGAAGCCTACCGCACATTTGTGGAGAACATTCCATTTTACGGGTTTGCCGTAATGTGCATGGATCACCCGGAAGTGCAGTCTCTGATTGCCCAGGTAACCGATCGCCGGGTGTTCACATATGGCATGAGCGCGCAGGCTGACTATCGACTGACCGATGTCAGCTATTCCGGCGGCAAAAGTCATTTTTCGGTTGTCATCAATGATCGCCGCACGGGGGAAAGCCGCACGCTGGACAACATCACCCTGGCCATGCCGGGCGAACACAACCTGCTCAATTCAACCGCGGCGATCGCCGTTGCCGCCAATCTGGGGGTCAGCGATGAAGCAATTCGCAACGGCCTGGCAGGGTTTGCCGGTGTAAAACGCCGCTTTACCATGACCGGTTCCAGCAATGGCGTGGATGTCTATGACGATTATGGTCATCACCCGGTTGAGATAACTGCGGTGCTGAAGGCGGCTCGCGGGGTCACGGACAAGCGGGTGATCGCGGTGATGCAACCGCATCGCTACACCCGGCTGGAAAGCCTGTTTGACGAGTTCAGTTCATGCTTCAATGATGCAGACCAGGTGGTGCTGGCCCCGGTCTATGAAGCAGGAGAAGCGCCGATCGAAGGCTTCGATCATATGACGCTGGCAGACGGGCTACGCGCCCACGGCCACAGGAACGTGTCGACGATTTCACATAACAGCGAGCTTGCGCCTCTGATCCACGAAACGGCAGAAAGTGGCGACGTGGTCATCTGTCTCGGTGCCGGCAATATTACCCAGTGGGCGTATTCATTGCCTGACGAGCTGGATGCGCTGGCCCAGCGGAGCGGCAGGTGATGACGACGCCGGGTGCGCAACTGGCGCGCAGACTGCCCGAGGTTCGCGGCCGCATCGAGCTGGACAAGCCTCTGGCAGAGGTCACCTGGTTTCGCGTCGGCGGACCGGCAGACGTTTTGTATTCACCGGCCGATGAAGAAGACCTCGCATCCTTTCTTGGCGCGCTGGACGAAGACATTCCGGTACAGGTCATCGGGGTCGGGTCCAATCTGCTGGTTCGCGATGGCGGTATTCCGGGCGTGGTCATAAGGCTGGGTCGCGGATTTGGCCAGATGGCTCTTGAGGACGGGTTTCGTGTGCGATCCGGCACCTCGGTTCCCGACGTCCGGCTGGCCCAGTTCGCGCTGCAACAGGGTATTACTTTGTTAACCTTTCTGAGAGGTATACCGGGCACAATCGGCGGCGCGTTGAGGATGAACGCGGGCGCTCACGGCGGCGAGACCCGTGACATTCTGGTGGAAGCGCGTGGGATTGATCGCAAGGGGAAGCTTCATATCATGTCAAATGACGACATGGGCTACGGGTATCGCAGCTCCGCAGCACCGGCAGACATGATCTTTACCTCTGCACTTTTTCAGGGTGCAGCGGGAGACCGGGACGAGATCAGGGCTCATATGGATGAAATTACGACTGCACGCGAGGCGAGCCAGCCGATCCGCTCGCGTACGGGCGGATCGACGTTCAAAAATCCTGAAGGCAAAAAATCCTGGCAACTCATCGATGCTGCCGGGATGCGGGGATTCGCAATTGGGCCGGCAAAGGTATCCGAGATGCACTGCAATTTTCTGATCAATGAAGGCGGTGCCACTGCTGCCCAGATTGAAGAGCTCGGCGAGACAGTCAGGGCGCGGGTCAAAGACAGTTCCGGAGTTGACCTGCACTGGGAGATAAAGCGCGTCGGCGTCGCGCAGCGCTGATAATTCGGAGGCGGTCAGGTTCAGGGTTTTTGCTTGTCACAACCAGAGTTTTCCTGACCTCGAGCAACTTTCCTGATCGGTTCCGATCAATGGAAGTTCTTAAAAAGGTTGAGTAATGCAACAACGCGATCCGGAAATTACGCATGTCGCCATGCTGATGGGGGGTTGGTCGAACGAGCGTGAAGTGTCCCTCAATTCGGGCAAGGCCTGCACCAGGGGTCTCGAAGATGCCGGCTTCAGGGTTACCCAGATTGACGCGCAGCCCGATATCATCGACCAGTTGCGCGAGTTGAAACCTGATGTGGCATTCAACGCCCTGCACGGCAAATGGGGTGAGGATGGTCACGTCCAGGCAATTCTTGAAACCATGAAGATTCCCTACACTCATTCAGGCCTGCTCGCCTCGGCCCTGGCCATGGACAAACATCTGTGCAAATCGGCAGTCGCCCGGGTCAGGGTGCCGGTTGTCGAACACCAGATTGTTCCGCTCGGCGACGCTATCGATCACGACGTCATGACGCAGCCTTATGTGGTGAAGCCTGTGGCGGACGGGTCCAGTGTCGGTGTGCATATAGTAGACAATCACAACCACTCGCTGGTCTCCATGATTGACAGCGAGGGTTTTGATCCGGAAAGCCGGGTCATGGTGGAACGCTATGTGCCAGGCCGGGAACTGACCTGTGCCGTCATGGGCAATGTGGCACTGGGTGTTACCGAGGTGGTGTCGACGGAAGATTTCTACGACTACACAGCCAAGTACCAGCCGGGCGGCTCCGAGCACATCTTGCCTGCCGACCTTTCCCGCATGGTCTATCACCGGGTTCAGAAGTATGCGCTTGCAGCACACACCGAACTCGGGTGCAAGGGCGTGACGCGGTCGGACTTTCGCTACAATGACACCGAGGGGGCCGACGGAGAGCTGATTTTCATGGAAATCAACACCCAGCCTGGCATGACAGCGACATCGCTGGTGCCGGAAATGGCGGCTCATGCGGGCCACAGCTTCTCCGAGCTGCTGACCTGGATGATCAATGATGCAGGACTGGACAGGTGAGCGGCATGTCAATCATTCGCAAGTTTCGCAGATTTCGCCGGGCACCTTTCTGGGCAGAGGCCGCCAGCGCGCTGCAGGCCGGTGAGCGGATCTGCAATCGCCGCACGTGCCGCATCCTGGTGCGTTCAAGCGCCGTCGGCATGCTGACGCTGGTCACCGGATACGGCTTGCTTGCCGGAGATCACCTGTCGGACCCGTCGAGCGGGACGCGCGGCCTGCCGGCGCAGGTGTCATCGTATTTCGGTTATGCGGCCGAGCAAATCCGGATTACCGGCCTCAAACGAATGGGTGGCGCAACGGTGCTTAAAGCCATCGGCATCAAGCCGGGTGGCTCTCTCGTCGGATTTGACGCGAACAATGCACGTTCGATTCTGCTCAATCTCGACTGGGTGCAGGAAGCCAGTGTGCGGGTTCTGCCGCCCAACCGGCTGGAAATTGAAATTGGCGAACGGGAACCGTTTGCGGTCTGGCAACGTGACGGCAACTATTACGTCATCGACCGCGAAGGGGCCGCGATTGCCAGTTTTGAGGCGCACAAGTTCCCGCACCTGATGCTGGTGTCAGGCGAAGGCGCTCAGGAAAGCGTTTCGCAACTTGTTAACCAACTTGAAGCATGGCCTGAGTTACAATCAAGGATCAAGGCTGCCGCGCGTGTTGGAAAACGCAGATGGTCCTTGTATTTCGCCGGCGGTCGGCAGGCCCTATTGCCTGAGAAGGATATGGAGCAGGCCCTCGCCAATCTGGTGGATCTGGATGCACGGTTTGGTGTTCTGGCATCGGGAATAGAGCAGGTGGACCTTCGTCTCGCCGGTTCTGCTGTGTTGGTTCCGTTTGACGGTGTCAAGGTGGATGCGGACCGCAAAGTTGCTTTGGGGAACCGCTGATACGGGCCGGCTGGCTGCGGTGCTGCGTGTGTAGGTTGTTTGAGTGGGTTTTTGAATTTCATGAAAGTTGTGCCTTTTCCATCTTCGTCCGCACATGGCGGATCGACCCTGGCCTCTGTACCTTCGACGATCGCGGCGCTGGATATCGGCTCCACCAAGATCTGCTGCCTGATCGGGTCCATCGAAGGGCGCAGGCGTCGCGCTGTCGATGAAACGGTTCCGCAAATCAAGGTCATCGGCGCCGGTCATTGCCGCTCTGAGGGCGTGAATGGTGGTGCGGTCGCCGATCTCGATGACGCCGAACGCGCGCTGCGCACGGCAATCGATCAGGCTGAGCGCATGGCCGGTCGCACGATTTCCGATGTCTATGTGAACATGTCCGGTGGCCGCACTGTGAGTGTCCATGTCACCGGTCAGGCTGTGCTCGGGCGTCAGGCGGTTGATGAAGCAGCCAAGCGCCGTGCTGCGGTCAATGCCATGTCCAAGGTGGAGACAGGCGGGCGCGCCGTTCTGCATGCATCGGTGATACAATACCGGCTTGACGATGCGCGCGGTGTGCGTGAGCCGGCAGGCATGCATGGCAGCACGCTGACTGCCGAGATGAATGTTGTTCTGGCGGATCCACACGCCATTACAAATCTTGGTATCCTGCTGGAACGCTGCCATCTGGATGCGGTCGGCTTTGTCGTTGCGCCCTATGCTGCGGCGCGTTCGGTTCTGTTGGCCGATGAAATGGAACTGGGGGTGGCCGTTATTGAGCTTGGCGGCGGCACTACATCATATGCGGTGTTCAACGAGAGCATGCTGGCTCATGCGGATATGGTGCCGGTGGGGTCACACCACGTAACCACTGACATAGCCCGTGGTCTCAACACAACCATCGCCCATGCGGAGCGGGTCAAGACATTGTGGGGATCAACCGTTCCCGCCCAGCTCGATGAACGTGAATTGATTACCTGCCCGATCCTTGGTGAGACCGGCAGCGATGCGGTTCAGAGCATACCGCGGTCGATGATCTGCGGCGTGGTTCGCCCGCGCATGGAAGAGATTTTCGAAATCATTCGCGACAGGCTGGATGAGGTGCCCACGGCCCGGCATTTTGTGCGTCGCGTGGTGCTGACAGGTGGCGGCAGCCAGTTGAACGGCGTTGAACAACTGGCCGGAGAAATTCTTGGACGCCGGGTCCGCGTGGCAAAACCGTCGCGCTTTGACGGCTTGCCAGACGCCTTGTCCACGCCCGGCTTCTGCGTTGCATCGGGACTGTTGCGGTACGGCCTGATGCCGGACGAGCAGGCCGCAAATCTCGGAGCGCTGATTGCCGGCGCTGGTCACGACAGCAGTTATTTCAGGCGTGTCGGACAGTGGCTGAAGGAAAGCTTCTGATCCGGCAGTTCTCCCGTGGGACTGGATATTGGGGCCGCCTAAACCCATGTTGCTATCGGGTGACAATCAGATGAGGCCTTATCTCACATGGTCCATGTTGCAAAGACGCTTTGGCGAGCGACCATTAAATTTGTTGATGACGGTGGCTCCGCAATCGCCAGCAATGTCGCCCTTTCCCTACTGCTTTCGCTGTTTCCGTTCCTGATGCTGGTTACTTCGCTGGTGCGTATCTGGGGCAACCCCGCGCTGGTTGACGAGGTGTTCAACCTGGTGCTTGAGCACTGGCCCGCCGACAGCGAAAAGGCGATCACTGATCAGGTCAAGATCATGGTGGCCCAGACACCCAATGAGTTCTTTTCCGTCAGCACAGTCATCGCACTCGTTCTGGCCACCAACGGTATTGAAAACGCCCGCGATGGTCTCAACCGGGCTTATCGGGTCGCAGAAACGCGCCCGTTCTGGTGGCGACGCCTGCAGGGTGCCGTGTTTGTCATCATCGGTGCTTTCGGGTTGATCCTGGCTGCCTTCATTCTCATTGCAACGCCGCTGGTGTGGTCGTTCCTGGTCAACAAGCTTTCCTGGCTGGAACCGTTTTCCTTTACTGTCGTTGCCACCAAGTACGCTCTTGCCATTGGTGTTCTGACCCTGACGCTGTTTTCCTTTCACCGCTTCCTGCCTGATGGCAAGCGTACAGTCAGGACCACTTTCCCCGGCATCGCGCTGACCATTTCCGGCATTATTGTCGGGTCGCAACTGTTTGCGATCTATCTGCAGACGATTGCTAATTATACAGCCCTTTATGCCGGGCTGGCGGGCACCATGGTCGCCATCGTTTATCTTTACGGCCTGTCCGCACTCATTCTGTTCGGCGCGGAGTTCAACGCTGCGCTGGTTGAAGAAAGAGGCGCTGAAACCCGGCACGAGGATACCGGTTCATAGGTCGATCTGGCCGCTGAAAATAGCCCTGGCCACGGCCTGTTCGCGGGTCTTTGCACCCAGCTTGGCGCGCGCATTCTTGAGATAGAGATTGACCGCCGATTCACTTATGCCGAGCCTGTCGGCGATCATGGAAACCCGGTATCCGGCACACAGCCAGAGCAGAACCTCGCGCTCGCGGGAACTGAGCAGTTTTTCGTTCGCCTTGCGCCCGATCCCCATTGAAGCAATCCGCTCATAAGCCAGAAGGCCGGCCAGATGTACCTCATGTCCGTGGTCTGCGGACAGTTTGTGAAATGTTTCCTCCGGTTCGCGGCTGGAGAACATCCAGCCACCAAAAACCCGGTTTTCGCTGGTGCGGACCGGGATGCCGATACCACCGGTGTTACCGGTCTGGGCCAGGCGATCCAGGAACTCCTGATGTTTCGACGAGCTTTCGGGAAAGCTCGACACATCCTTCGTTAATACCTTCTCTGCACACGGCCGGTGGCAGCTGAACAGGAGGAACGGGTCAATATCGATCAGTTCGCCTTTGGTATAGGCATCGCTGAATTCGTCGCCGAGATCGGTTCGCAGATATCTGGACTGCAGTTTGGATTGCGTGCGCTCGGCCATGGTCAGCGAGCAGGAACTGAAGCCGAGACTGCGTCCGAATTCGGCGGTGCACTGCCAGACCTCGTCGGCATCTGCCAAGTTCAGCATCCGCTCCGCAAAATCATCGAATGCCGTGAGCATGCTGTCTTCCTGCCTTGCGATCCGCGCCCCGCACACATGATGACGTTGCGACAGTCGGATTTCAATATATGGATTTTGCCATATTGCCGGAGCGGGTGCTGAACGGTTTCATTTCTGGTCGGGGTACCATAAGGAGAGTTGAATTCTCATGAAACATGTTCGCTTTAGCGCCGGGTTCCGGTCTCTTCTTGTGATCCCGGTGGGGCTGGCTGCAGGAACGGTCGCCTTGTCATTGTCCGCAGCGAAAGCCGACAATCACAACGTCACCTGCGCCGAATATGCTGCTTCATCAGTGGCCCGGGCACGGGAAAACGCGAAACTGGGCTGCGGTTTCAAAGGCGGCAGATGGGCCGACGATCATGCAGGTCACCTGAAATGGTGCCAGACATCGGCCACCAAACAGCTCATCCGTCGCGAGCTTGATATCCGTCTCAGGCAGATGCAGGCCTGCAAGGCGAAGATCGCAAAGAACAATGAAGGGCCATGTAAGCTGTACGCAGCCCAGGCGGTTGCGCAGAACGGGCTGAACAAGAGTTATAAATGCGGTTTCAAGGGCGGCAACTGGTCGGACAATCGCCAGGGCCACCAGAAATGGTGTGTGAAGGTCGGCTACAAGACTGCCAAGGCCAGGGCGTCAGACTGGCGGGACCGGAAGCTGGATGAATGCAAATCCAAGCCCATCGTATACTCACCCGCCTGGGGTGGTCGTTATCGCGGCGAAAGACTGCCAGTGGATGTTTGCAGCCGCAATTCCAAGGACAGCTCCAACAGCCCGCAAATGTGCGGCAAGGCAAATGCGCAGCTGTTCTGCACGCTGAAAGGCGATGGCGACCTGGTGAAATACAACACTGCCTGGAAGGACAAACGTGCCGGCACGTTCAGTGTCAAGGCGGATCGTCCGGTATCATGGTATCTGGATACCAAAAGACCTTGCTTCGGCAAGTGTTCCTATTTTTCCCGGGTGGTCTGCAAGCGGGCGGGTACCTAGGGTTCAGCAGACCGGTCAGCGTTTTGGGTTGATGGGGCGGTTCTCGGTCCAGTCATAGGTGCCTAGGTCGCGTTCACGCACGGCCTGCTTCCAGCCGACGTCTTCGGCGCGATGCTTGAAGTTCAGACCTTCAGGCGAGTGCCGGGTGATGCCGTCGAACACGGTCGCCATCATCTGGGTGTTGGCAAGGCCCATGGCATCAATCGCCTGATTGATCACCAGTTTCTGCATCATCAACTGGTTGGCGGGAACGGTTGAGATACGTGCGCCAAGATCTTCCACGTAAGCGTCAAGTTCTGCTGGCGGCACCGACTTGTGCACCAGGCCGATGCGTTCAGCTTCACACCCGGTGATCCGGTCGCCGGTCAACAGCATGCGTTTGGCACCTTCCGCACCCAGCCGATAGACCCACATGGCGGTGGTCGGACATCCCCAGACGCGGGTCGGCATGTAACCTATTTCAGCGTCGTCTGCCATGACGACGAGATCGCAGCAGAGTGCTATATCGGAGCCGCCGGCCACGGCATATCCATGAATTTTGCAGATCACCGGTTTGTAACTGCGCCACAACGACATGAACAGGTCGGTGTTTCGTTTCATGAAGGCATAGTCCTTCATCGGATCCCACGGCATCTCCTGGGTAACGGAGTTTTCGCCGGCGGTCTCTGCGTAGGCCTTCAGATCATAACCTGCACAAAACGCCCGGCCTGCACCGCTCAGGACAATCACATGCACATGGTCATCAGCATTTGCACGCGCCACGCAATCGGCAAGCTGCTGCGGGACTTCATTGTCAATGGCATTGAGAACCGCCGGGCGGTTCAGGGTGATCCGTCCGATGCGCCCGTCGCCCTTGTATTCCACCTTTGCCATGCCAACTGCCTCCTGAAGATTTTTCCTCATGAGGCTTGCAAGTTAGCGCCGTCTGATCAAGTGCGGAATTCTACTTAACCTGGCGGACCAGGAAGTGCTTTTTGGTGGTCTCCACGACATCCCAGTGACCTTCAAACCCGTTCGGGATGATGAAGCTGTCACCGGCGCGGAAGTCCTTGGCGGTTCCGTCCGTGCTGACCAAGCGGCAATGGCCGGACAGGATGAAGCAGATTTCGTCACGATCTGTGAAAACGTGCCACTTGCCCGGCGTGCTGGTCCAGGTGCCGGACATGACGATACCGTCCGGGCTCTCAAAGCGGATCTGCGTGGTGTGCTGCGGGTCGCCCTCAATCACGCGATCTGGCAGGTCCGCAAGACGGCGGCGGGTTTCTTCGGCATCATCTGCAAAATCGATGATAGGCGTGCTGGTCATATCAAGGTGTCCTGTGTTTGGTGAGGTTTGGCGGCGGATCAGAATTTTTCGTCCTGCAGCCAGTACCAGCCGTACATCATGCGCTGGCCCAGGCGGCGGAACGGGGTGAGGATGCCGTGACCCGGCAGTTGCGAGGTAAAGATCGGCAGATCCAGGTTTCGGGCCTTGCCGGCAATCATTTGCGCCATGCGCTTGCCAGCCTGGGCAGAGTACATCACGCCATTGCCACCATATCCCATGGCATAGAAGATGCGCCTGTCGGGGTCCGGCTGGAAGATGCGCGGCATCATGTCGTGGCTGACATCCACCCAGCCCCACCACGAGTAATCCAGGTTGATGCCGGTCAGGGCAGGGAACTTGCGGTAAAGACTTTCCTGCAAGCGCTTGAGATGTTTGGGATTTTCCGCATCCGCGCCGGTTACGGCGCTGCGGCTGCCAATCTGTACGCACCCGTCCGGCAGAAAGCGGTAATAGTGGCGCAATGTCCGGGTATCGGTGAGTGGAGAGCCTGTCTTGAAACCGCAGGCTGCAATCTCGTCGGCATCCAGCGGGCGGGTCACCATCGAATTGGAAAGAACCGGCATCAGCCGGTGCTTGGTGCGCTTGTGAAGACCGGGCGGAGTATATCCGGCTGTTGCAAGCGCAACTGTTTTGGCGCGCACGGTGCCGCCGGGTGTGGTCAGATGATTGACGCCGTTCACGGTCTTCCAGCCCATGACCGGGCTGGCGGGGTGGATTTTGGCTCCGAGTTTGCGGGCCAGTTTCATGTAGCCGAATGCCAGCTTCGCCGCGTGAACGGAAATCCCGTCAGGTTCCATCATGGCGCCGGCTGCCTCTTCATCCTTCGCGACGGTCTCATGCAGCTCTTCGCGCGACATGATGCGGGACTTGTAGCCGAATACCTCGTTGAGCAGCCTGGACTCAGCTTCCAGCTTGGGCATCACGCCCGGTTTGTGGGCAATGTAGAAATGTCCGCCGTCCTGGGGGTCGCAGTCGACCTCCGGTTCTGCGATCAGGCTGCGAAACAGGTCAAATGCCTCGACAATTTCGTCATGCATCTTTTTGGCAACGTCAACACCCCAGCGCTGAATCCACTGCGAGCGCTTGAGCCTGCCTGACGATATCTGCGCCTGGCCGCCGTTTCGGGTGCTGCACCCCCACGCGACGGTGTTTGCATCCAGCACCACGGCCTTGATGCCATGTTCGCGGGCGAGATGGATGGCACATGAAAGTCCTGTATAGCCTGATCCGATGATCACGACGTCAGCATCCATATCACCGGAGACAGGACCGTCGTCAGGCGGCGGTGTGCCGGCGGTACCGATCCAGTAGGTAGGCGCATAATCACGGTTATGACCGGGGCCAGCGTCGACCAGCGGGTCATAATGCGGATCATAGCTGCTTTTGGGCCAGTGTTTTGGGCGAAGGCTATCAGGCATGACAGAAACCACCAAAAATTGACGTGAGATGATCCTCACATCTGTTTTTTGGCGTATATGCCCAATTGGACTGGCACCATACCCTCAGAATCGACAATCTTGTGGTACCACATTGGTGCCAGATTGCTTCCGCACCTTGTTAACTTCTGTAAACGCGCTGCGTCGATTTATTGCAATTTTCTGCACTGCAGTAAGGTCGCGTTAACCATTTGTTAGTGATTTGGAAACCAAAATGGCAGCCCCAGGGGATATCAATCGGATGCAAAACCATGCCTATCAAGTTAACTGTACCTGACTCTACGGAGTTAAAACCGCGTATTACTGTTTTTGGCGTAGGTGGTGCAGGGGGTAATGCCGTCAACAACATGATTGAATCCAACCTCGAAGGGGTTGAATTCGTTGTTGCAAACACCGATGCACAGGCAATTCTTCAAAGTTCCGCAGACCGGCGCATCCAGATGGGCACCGACCTGACGCAGGGGCTCGGTGCCGGGTCACAGCCGCAGATCGGCGCGGGCGCGGCCGAAGAGGCACTGCCGGAAATACTGGATCACCTGGCCGGCGCACACATGGTTTTCATCACCGCCGGCATGGGCGGTGGTACCGGTACAGGTGCAGCTCCGGTGATCGCACGTGCTGCAAAAGAGCAGGGTATCCTGACGGTTGGTGTGGTCACCAAACCGTTTCACTTTGAAGGTCAGCGCCGCATGCTGACGGCGGACCGGGGTATTGAACAGCTCACCCAGCATGTTGATACACTGATTGTCATCCCGAATCAGAACCTGTTCCGTGTCGCCAACGAGAAGACGACATTTGCCGCTGCGTTCGCCATGGCGGACGAAGTGCTGTACTCCGGTGTTGCGTCCATCACCGAACTCATGACCCGTGACGGTCTGATCAATCTCGACTTCGCCGATGTTCGCGCCATCATGTCCGAAATGGGCAAGGCGATGATGGGCACCGGCGAGGCTTCCGGTGAAAAACGTGCCATTGAAGCGGCTGAAGCCGCCATTTCCAACCCGCTGCTCGACGATGTTTCGATGCGCGGCGCACGCGGACTTTTGATTTCCATCTCCGGCGGCCCCGATCTGACGCTGTACGAGGTTGATGAAGCCGCTACCCGTATTCGCGAGGAAGTCGATCCCGAAGCCAATATTATCCTGGGTGCAACCTTCGATGAAAAACTTGAAGGCACCATGCGCGTCTCGGTTGTTGCAACCGGTCTGGCAGAAGAGTTTCTGCAGGGCAGCGATGATGCTGATATGGAAGCTGACGAGGAAGAAGCAGGTTATGGCTATGCCACTCCACAGCCAGCGGCAACGGCCGTAACCCCTGCACCTGTGGCCGCGAAACCTCAGGCCGAAGAGGTGGTTGAAGAAAGCCTGGAAGTTGCCGCGGATCTTCAGGAAGCTGCTGCGCCTGAACCGGCGCCGGCACCGAGGCCCGTCATGGCAGAACCAACACCAAAGCCACGGCCGCAAATGCCGGCGCGTGAAGAATTCCCGCCGATTGCGCGTGAGCAAATGGCTGCCGGTCCGGAAAAACTGCAGCAGGTTGCAAAGGCTGCACAGACCAAGCGCAAGGGCCTGCTGGAACGGCTGGCCAGCGTCGGGCTCGGGGTGAAGCGTGACGAGGAGCCTGCACCTGCGTCAAAAGCCGCCAAGGAGGAACCGCAAATGCAGCGGCCTCAGACAGCCGCACAGGCCCAGGGAAACGTGCATCCGCTGCAGCCGGCCATTGATCCGTCGCTCGATGACGATCAGCTGGAAATTCCGGCGTTTTTGCGCAGACAATCCAACTGAGCGCTCTGCTTCCAGGCCATGTTCTGACATTATCGTGTACTGGCCCGGCTTAAGCTGGACCAGGTTGATTTTTGGTTGTATCAACCAAAAATCATGAACCAGATCGCTTTCAAAGTGGCAGAGCAACTTTATGGGCTCTTTCGAACCCATGTTGCTCTAGCTCAGCCATATTTCCGCCCGGTTGCTGCACCATTCCACATGTACAAACAGACTCGCAAAGCTGGCTGTATGATGCTTTTTGCGGTAGTCTGGAGGGAACAGGGGCTGATGCAGACTGATTCAGCCCCGAATCGAGCGGAGTAGAGCGTTGCCGTCAAAGTTCAGAATTACCACGCTGACCATGTATTGCGCGGCGGCCATTACGCTGTCCGGCTGCGCCGGCGGCAGTGTGTACGACTACTTTCCTGGCGGCGATGACGACAGCTCCGGTTCTTCGCAGGGTTTCAGCCTGTTTGGCGGCGGTGACGCCGTCGCCCCTGATCTTGGCAACGACCCTGACGGTGCGCCCATTGCAAAGATGTACAATGAGGGTGTCAAAGACGTCCGCGAAGAAGATTTTCGCTCTGCGGTGAAGAAGTTTACCGAGGTGGAGCGTCAGCATCCCTATTCGAAGTGGGCCACCAAGTCGATCCTGATGCAGTCCTATGCGCAGTACCGGCGCAGTGCGCATCCTGAATCCATTGCGGCAGCCAAGCGATTTATCCAATTGCACCCCGGACACCAGGATGCTGCCTATGCGCAATATCTCATTGCGCTCAATCACTATGAGCAGATCAATGACGTGCGGCGCGATCCGACCGCGGCCCGAAAGACCCTGGCCGAACTTGAAGAGGTGGCGCGCCGGTATCCCAACACATCCTACGCGCAGGATGCTGCCGGCAAGGCATCCCTGGCCCGTGATATTCTGGCCGGCAAGGAAATGGATATAGGACGGTACTATCAAAAGAAGAAGTCGTTCCTTGCCGCCATCAACCGGTACAAGACCGTCGTCCAGAAGTATCAGACCTCGACGCACACGCCCGAAGCGCTGTATCGGCTGACGGAAAACTACATGCAGTTGGGCATCCGGTCCGAGGCACAGACTGCCGCGGCCGTTTTGGGGCATAACTACCCCAATTCAAAATGGTACAACGATGCGTTCGCATTGTTGCAGGACGGCGGATTGAGTCCGGTCGCTGATTCCGGTTCGTGGCTGTCCGGGGTTTTCGGATCCTAGAACCGCCGTAGTGCGCGGCACGTGCCTGTACATTCAATCGTCTTCAGTCTTCTGGTTTCAACAACCACCCCATGACAGCAACCGCTATTGCGGCGCCAATCAGCTCTGCAGTGATGAAGCCCGGCAGATCAACCGGGCGAATGCCGGAGAACGTGTCGGTCAGGGAACGTGAGATCGCGACAGCAGGATTGGCAAAAGATGTCGATGCGGTGAACCAGTAGGCGGCGGTGATGTACAGCCCAACAAGCCAGGGCACGGCGTCGCTCCTAAATTTGATACCGCCGAGGATGACTGCCATCAGCCCGAATGTCGCTACAAATTCCGCAAACCATTGCGCGCTGCCGCTGCGGACGGTCTGCGACAGCTGGACCACGTCCAGTTCAAACATCAGATGCGCTGCCCAGGTGCCGATGATGCCGCCGGCTATCTGCGCCAGCACATAAGGCGTAAACTCGCCCCACGGCAAATCGCGCCGCAGCGCGAATCCGAACGAAACCGCCGGGTTGAAATGCGCTCCTGAAACCGGCCCGAGAATCGTAATCAGCACGACCAGTATTGCCCCTGTGGGTATGGTGTTGCCCAGCAGCGAAACGGCAACATCGTCGCTCAGCATGTCTGCCATGATACCGGAACCGACGACGGTGCAGACCAGTGCACATGTCCCCAGAGCTTCCGCCGCCAGTCTGCGCGGCAGATCAAAACTGTTCATATCGTACTGCCCCTATTGCTTGCCAATGTCGTCGAGCCGCTGTGTTAGGCTCAACCGGTCTATACTCTGCATTGGCAAGTTTACGAAAGCGGTAATTCTATTGTTCATGAGACGGTATGTTTCGGCAAAGGCCGCTGCGATCTCTGCATCCGATCCTTCAACGGCAGCGGGGTCCGGCACTCCCCAATGGGCGCTCATTGGCTGGCCAGGCCATACCGGGCATACTTCGCTTGCCGCATTGTCACACACCGTGAATACGAAATCCAACGCGGGCGCGCCTGGTTTAGCAAACTCATCCCAGCTCTTTGATTTGAACTGTGTCGTATCGTATCGGAGAGACTCAAGCAGCCTGAGTGCCTGCGGATGCGGTTCGCCTTTTGGTTGTGAGCCGGCGGAATATGAATTGAAACGCTGTTTTCCGATGCGGCCCAGAATGGCTTCAGCCAATATTGAGCGCGCGGAATTTCCGGTGCAAAGGAACAACACATTGTATGCTTTTTCGGCCATTGCGGAGCCTCCTCACTCGTATCGGTTCTGCGATACGTCGGCGACATGACAATTGGGTGACAATGGTCAAATCGACAATCCCCGTGAAAACACCAAGTGCCTGCTGTCAGCGAGTTGACCGCAGGCTTCACATCAGGTTCTTTTAGGTGCCGGATTGTTTTCATCTCAAAGCCGGCAGGGCTGCCAAACAGTAAGGGTCGGTTATGGGTTTTGTCGCAAGTTTTGTCTCTCAGGCGCTGTCGCTGCTGGCGACCCTGTTTGTGTTCGCGGTCGGGTTATTTGTCCTGGCTGTTGTCATCATGTTCCTCATCGACATCAACCAACGCCAGGATGCCATTCGGCGGAACTATCCGGTTATCGGCCGGTTCAGGCACCTGTTCTCAACGCTGGGGGAGTTTTTCCGGCAGTATTTCTTTGCCCAGGACCGCGAGGAGATGCCGTTCAACCGGGCGCAACGCGAATGGGCCTACAAATCCGCTGCCGGGGTCGACAACACAGTTGCATTCGGTTCAACCGAAAACACCGCGATTGTCGGGACGCCCCTGTTTGCAAATGAAATTTATGGCCTTCTGGACAATGAGGTGTCTGATCCGCCGGCGCTTGTCGTCGGAGAAGGTGCGCGACATCCTTACCGGGCCAGCTCCCTGATCAACATTTCGGGCATGAGCTATGGCGCCCTTTCGGCGCCTGCTGTCAAAGCCTTGTCGAAAGGCGCCGCGATGGCCGGGTGCTGGCTGAACACGGGAGAGGGCGGACTGTCGGAATATCATCTGTCGGGTGGTTGCGATATTATCTTTCAGATCGGTACGGCGAAATACGGTGTGCGTGACGAGCAGGGCAATTTTTCCGAAGAAAAACTGAAGCAAATCGCCGACCTGCCGCAAGTGAAGATGGTGGAGGTAAAGCTCAGTCAGGGAGCAAAACCGGGCAAGGGCGGGCTGTTGCCTGCGGACAAGGTAACTGAGGAAATTGCCCGGATTCGCGGCATTGCGCCCGGAAAAGCCTCGATCTCCCCGAACCGGCATTCAGAGATTGCCAACCATGGCGAACTGCTTGATTTTATCGCCCGTGTGCGTGAATTGTCCGGCCTGCCGACAGGGTTCAAGACAGCCATGGGCGGCGTGGAATGGCTTGAGGAGCTATGCGCGCTCATTAACGAGCGCGGAGCGGCGTCGGCTCCTGACTTCATCACTATTGATTCAGGTGATGGTGGAACGGGGGCGGCTCCCATGCCGCTGATTGACAACACCGCGCTGACTGTTCGCGAAGCGCTGCCGTTGGCGGTGGATGTGCTGGAAAAGCACAAGCTCAGGGGCCGCATCCGGGTCATTTGTGCGGGCAAGCTGATCACGCCAGCTGAAGTGGCCTGGGCATATTGCGCGGGGGCGGATTTTGTCAACTCGGCGCGAGGGTTTCTGTTCTCGCTTGGATGTATCCAGTCACTCAAGTGCAACAAGAACACCTGTCCTACCGGCATAACCACCCATCAACGCCACCTGCAGCGCGGGCTTGATCCGGAAGACAAGGCGGTGCGAGTGAAAAACTACGCCGGCAAGATACATTATGGGGTGGGACTGATTGCACATGCCTGCGGCGTCCCGAATGCCAGAGCCCTTGAACGCCACCATGTTCGTCTGATCCAGGCCGACGGCAAATCCCGCCCGTTGAGTGAGATTTATCCGCCGGCGGAACAGGGCCGGGTCGTTTGAATTTACGAAGAAACGGAGTTGCATGAATGCGGGGTCTCGAAGCAAAGACGGTCATCGTGACAGGTGGTGGCAGCGGTATCGGCCGTGCCATATGTCAACGGTTTGCGGACGAGGGGGCAAACGTCGCCATTTTTGATATCAATGGCGATGGAGCAGCGGAAACAAGCGGGCTGATCACGAATGCAGGCGGCCGCGCATCCACATATGTTACCGACATTTCAGATTACGATGCTGTGGAGTCTGCAGTCGCCGCGGCTGAACGAGATATCGGTCCCATCGATATCCTGGTCAACAATGCCGGATGGGATGAAGCCAAACCGTTCCTGGCTACCGACACTGCGCTGTGGCGCAAGATCATCGATATCAATCTTTACGGACCGCTGAACCTGCACCACACGGTGGTATCGCGCATGGCAGGGCGCGGAGCGGGCAAGGTCATCAATGTGGCATCGGATGCCGGTCGCGTCGGCTCATCCGGCGAAGCGGTCTATTCAGCCTGCAAGGGCGGCATTATCGCGTTCTCGAAAACCCTGGCGCGGGAACTGGCCCGCAACAACATCCAGATCAACACGGTGTGTCCCGGTCCCACCGATACACCACTGTTTGCCAGTTTCGCCGGCGATGCCGAGCAGGGCAGGAAGCTGATTGACGGGCTGACCCGCGCCATTCCCATGCGGCGTCTCGGCCAGCCGGCGGACTATCCGGGAATCATCGCGTTTCTGGCCAGTGAGGATGCCGATTACATCACCGGACAGACGATCAGTGTGTCAGGCGGTCTGACCATGCATGGTTGATGTCAGTTGTTGTCACCACAGCCTAATCCTCTCGCCCGATTCTATAAAAATGCGCTATAAACAGTGCCAGCCATGCTCACACACCTTGCCATACGCGACATCGTCCTGATCGAGAAGCTGGACCTCTCCCTTGAGGAAGGTCTCGGCGTTCTGACCGGCGAGACCGGTGCGGGCAAGTCAATCCTGCTGGATTCGCTGGGACTGGCGCTTGGTGCGCGCGGTGATGCCTCCCTGGTACGGACCGGCTGTGACAAGGGTAGTGTGACGGCCAGTTTCCATCCCCGCGCAGATCATGCTGCGTATGCGTTGCTGGCCGATGCGGAAATCGAGGCGGGCGAGGAGGGTATTGTTATCCGCCGGATTCAGGGGGCGGACGGCAAATCCCGAGTGTTCATCAACGACCAGCCGTCCAGCGTCAATCTGCTGCGGCAACTGGGAGGACTGCTGGCGGAGATCCATGGCCAGCATGATGACCGCGCCCTGATGGATGTTTCATTCCATCGCACGGCGCTGGATGCCTATGGTGAACTTGAACCAAAACTGCGCAAGGTGGAGGTGGCCTGGACGGCGCTGAGTGCGGCGCGCGAAGCATATGATGCCCATCAGGCCCGGCTTGACCGGGCAGAAACCGAGCGCGCGTTTCTGGAACATGCGCTGAAGGAAATGCATGAACTCGATCCGCAGCCGGGCGAAGAAGCAACCCTGGCGGACAAACGCCAGCTGATGATGAATGCAGAGGAATTCTCGTCGGTTGTCAACGAAGCCCAAAAGGCTGTTTCCAATGGCGATACCATTGCTGCCCTGAACACGGCACTGCGCAAGCTGGAAAGACGCCGCGAACAGGCCAAGGGCGGTCTCGACCCGGTATGCGCAGCGCTGGAGCGAGCCGTGATCGAAATGAACGAAGCGCAAAACCAGCTTGATGCGGCAGCCCGTGAGTTCGTGCTCAACCCGGCAGAACTGGAGAAGGCCGAGGAGAGGCTTTTTGCGCTGCGAGCACTGGCGCGAAAGCACAAAGTCCAGGTAGATGATCTTGCTGGCCTGATGGAGCGCTTTGAAACCGATCTGCAGTCGATCGATGACGGCGGTGTTATGCTTGGCAAACTCAAGACGGCACGCGACGAAGCACAGGACGTCTATGATGACCTGGCGCTCAAACTGTCGGATGCGCGGGTGAAAGCCGCTGTGAAGCTGGACAAGGAAATATTGTCGGAGCTTGCGCCGCTACGTCTGGAAAAGGCCCGGTTTGAAACCCGGGTCGAAACCGATGAAGCCCGCGCCGGACCATATGGTATTGACCGGGTGGAGTTTCTGATTGCAGCCAATCCCGGTACACCGCTTGCACCCATCGTCAAGGCTGCTTCAGGTGGCGAGCTGTCGCGCTTCCTGCTGGCTCTCAAAGTCGTGCTGGCCGCGCGCGCTTCTGCGCCGACACTGGTGTTTGACGAGATCGATACCGGTGTCGGCGGGGCTGTTGCCGATGCCATCGGCCAGCGGCTTTCGCGCATGTCGAAGGGACTGCAGGTGCTGGCGGTGACCCATAGCCCGCAGGTTGCCTCACGGGCCGACGCGCACTTGCTGATTTCCAAGATGGAAGAGGCGGGCGATGCTGCCGGCAGGCGCATGATCACCCGCGTTACGCCGCTCACCGGCGAGGGACGTCGTGAGGAAATAGCCCGCATGCTGTCCGGTGCCGAGGTGACATCGGAGGCCCGCGCCCAGGCTGACCGACTGCTGTCGGCAACAGGTTAATCCATGACGAAAGATACCCCCGTTGCGGCGTTGACGCCGCAGGAAGCTGCTGACGAACTTGAGCGCCTGTCCGCCGAGATCGCGCGCCATGACGCGGCTTACTACCGTGAGGATGAACCGGAAATCTCCGATGCGGACTATGACGCATTGCGTCGCCGCAATGATGAGATTGAAGCGGCATTTCCGGATCTGGTTGTGGCGGACTCCCCGTCACGCCGCGTCGGTGCTGCGCCGTCGGAAAAGTTCGGCAAGGTCCGTCATGCCGTTTCCATGCTGTCGCTGGGCAATGCTTTTGCAGATGAAGATGTGCATGAGTTCGTTGCCCGCATTCGCCGCTTTCTGAAACTCGCCGACGACGAGGTGGTTGAGATCACGGCGGAGCCTAAGATCGACGGGCTGTCGATCTCGCTGCGCTATGAAGCCGGCAAGCTGGTACAGGCAGCGACACGTGGAGACGGACAGGAGGGTGAGAATGTCACCCGAAATGTCGAAACAATCGGCGACATCCCTGGCCAGGTGAGGGCTGAAGATTTTCCAGACGTGTTTGAAGTACGTGGCGAAATTTACATGTCTCACAAGGACTTCGCGCAACTGAACGAGATGCAGCTGGCGGCAGGTGCCAAGGTGTTCGCCAATCCGCGCAATGCAGCCGCCGGCTCCCTGCGCCAGCTGGATCCGGCGATCACAGCTTCGCGGCCGTTGCGGTTTTTCGCCTATGCCTGGGGGCAGGTTGACCAGCTTCCCGCCGACACCCAGCGAGGGGTTCTGGATGCCTTTGACCGCTGGGGATTCCCGGTCAATCCGCTGACCAGACTGTGTACATCTGTTGATGAACTGCTGGCGCACTATCGCTTCATCGAGGAGCAGCGCGCGGCGCTGGGGTACGATATCGACGGTGTTGTCTACAAGGTGAACAGGCTCGACTGGCAGGAGCGCCTCGGCTTTGTCTCGCGCTCGCCGCGCTGG
This sequence comes from uncultured Anderseniella sp., assembly GCA_947488295.1. Taxonomy (GTDB): domain Bacteria; phylum Pseudomonadota; class Alphaproteobacteria; order Rhizobiales; family Aestuariivirgaceae; genus Anderseniella. The sequence goes on along the minus strand of CANKYU010000004.1, from coordinate 497,340 downwards.
GCGGTCGCGCACAAGTTTGCCGCGGAGCAGGCAACCACGGTTCTGGAGGGTATCGACATTCAGGTCGGCCGCACCGGTGCGCTGACGCCGGTGGCACGGCTGACACCTGTCACGGTCGGCGGCGTGGTGGTGTCGAACGCAACCCTGCACAATGAAGACGAGATCATCCGCAAGGACATCCGCATCGGCGATACGGTGACCATCCAGCGGGCAGGGGATGTCATACCGCAGGTGCTTGGTCACTTGCCTGACAAACGCCCGGTTGACGCAGTTGAATACGTGTTCCCGACCACGTGCCCGGCATGCGGCTCGCATGCGGTCCGCGAGATCAATGAGAAAACCGGCAAGATGGATGTGGTGCGCCGCTGCACCGGCGGCCTGATATGCCCGGCGCAGCGCGTCGAGCGGCTCAAGCATTTCGTGTCGCGCAATGCGTTCGACATTGAAGGCATGGGCGACAAGGTCATCCAGGAGTTTTATGATGACGGTCTGATACAATCGCCGCAGGACATCTTTACGCTCCAGAGCCGGGACGAGCGCTCATTAAAGAAACTCAAGGACCGCGAAGGCTGGGGCGGCACGTCGGCGAACAATCTGTTTGCGGCTATCGATGAACGCCGCAGCATCGGTCTGGACCGGTTTATTTTTTCGCTCGGCATTCGCCACGTGGGAGAGACCACCGGGCGCACCCTGGCGCGGTCCTACGGGTCAGCAGAGCAGTTTCTCGATGCCATGACGGCAGCGCAGGATCATGCGTCTGAAGCCTATGCCGACCTTGTGAATATTGACGGCATCGGCGATGTCGTGGCGCGCGCCGTGGCTGAGTTCTTTGCCGAGCCGCACAATCTGTCCGTGGTGCAGGAACTGGTCGATGATCATCTCGACATTCAGCCGCTGGAGCTTGTCGACACCGGCTCGCCGGTGTCCGGCATGACGGTTGTGTTTACCGGGGCGCTGGAGCGGATGACCCGCGATGAAGCCAAGGCCATGGCGGAACGTCTGGGCGCGAAGGTGGCCGGCTCGGTGTCGAAGAAAACCAGTCTCGTCGTGGCTGGTCCGGGTGCCGGATCAAAGCTGAAGAAGGCAACCGAACTCGGTGTCGAGGTCATTTCCGAAGACGACTGGTTTGTCCGGGTAGGGGCCTAGATCAGGCTGGATGTGAGGTTGACTTCGAGGGCCTGCAGCGACAAATGCTCAACTCCATAATTGTCAAAATCGAAAAAATCATGCTATATTGAATGATCGTTCAGTTTGACAGAGGTGTTCCCGATGACCCGGATGGAAAGCTTCAATGCTGCCCCGCCTGCGCTTGACAAGTCACAAATCAGTGGCGCGCCGAAGCAATGGGATCGCAGCGGGTTGCCGGCTTGGGCATACACCAGCGATGAGCAGCTGGAGCTGGAACGCGACCTGCTGTTCCGCCGCCACTGGCAGCTTGCAGGCCATGTCAGCAACGCACCCGATCCGGGAAACTACTTCTGCTTCGACGTTGCCGGCGAGCGCGCAATCATCGTGCGCGGCAAGGACAATCAGATACGCGCCTTCCACAATGTGTGCCGTCATCGCGGGTCGCGGGTGGTGGTCAATGAAACCGGCACATGCGGTTCTGCGATGGTATGTCCGTTCCATGGCTGGTCGTTCAATCTAGACGGCACGCTCAGGACAGTTGCGCAGCCCAAGTCGGTGCCGGCGCTTGATCCGGTCGAGCATGGCCTTGTGCCGGTGGAATTTGAAATCTGGCACGGATTTGTATTCGTCAGGTTTCAACCGGGGCCGCAATTGGCGGTCAAGGACATCATGGCGCGTCATGAGGCCGAGATTGCCCTGTACCGGTCATCAGAGGCGGAGCCGACCAGCAACACTTTCTGGTCGCAGCAAATAGGGTCCAACTGGAAGTGCGTTCGTGATGTCGACAATGAGGGATACCATGTCCCGATGGCACATCCGGGCCTGCAGGACCTGTATGGCAACAACTATTTCGACGAACACTGGAGTGACGGCACGACACGATCGTTCGCCCCGATCGGGGATGGCCATAAACGACTGTGGTCGGTGCGCGCATACTGCAACATCCTGCCGGACATCGGATATTTGCCGGAAAGCCATCGCCGGGCATGGCTCTATATCGGGATGTTTCCCAACACGGTGCTGTACTTCTATCCGGAAGGGCTGGGTTTCTATCAGGAGTTTCCGCTCGCCACAGACAGGACGATGCTGCGCGGCTGCGCCTATGGACTGCCGCTGTCAGAGACCGCGGATGCGGGTTTCAACCGGCGCATTCAAGCGGCGCGCTATCTGTCGGCCCGCATAGACAATGACACGGCCGCAGAAGACATCCAGTTGACGGTCTGGTCCAACGAGGCAGCGCATTCGAGCGGGTTTCAGGGCTTCATACTGTCTGATCTCGAGTATGGTGTGAAGCAGTATCACGACCAGCTGCGCAACGTCATCCCGGCCTTGAACCAGGCCAAAGCGCCTGATCGACATTCCCCGGATTCATCTTTCAAATCCGGCTGAGCGCCCGATAAATGCAGAATTGAGATGCGCCGCTACGCGCCTCCCTGATTGGCTATCTGCTGATCAAGTTCCTGGCGCTTTTGCTGATAGAACATGATCAGTGCGGCGATTGCGACGCAAACAGCGACAAACAGGATTATGATCGTTGCGAGCGCATTGATATCCGGGCGCAGCCCCAATCGAATTCGTGAAAAGATCAAGATCGGCAAGGTGTTCGCCCCCGGTCCCGTAACAAAACTGGCGATGACCAGATCGTCCAGTGACAGGGTGAACGCCAGAAGCCAGCCACTTATCATTCCCGGCGCAAGGCGCGGCAGGGTGATCGCGGTCAGGACCTTGAACGGCTTGGCGCCGAGGTCCAATGCCGCTTCCTCGAGGGTCTGGCCCATGCCGGTCAAACGCGCCTGGACAATGACGGCCACGTAGGCCAGCGAAAAGGTAATGTGCGCGATTGTGATGGTCGTAAACCCGCGCTCCGCAGGCCAGCCGATCAGTTGTTTCAGCGTGATGAACAAAACCAGAAGCGACAGACCTGTTATCACTTCCGGCATGACCAGAGGCGCAACCAGCATGCCGCCGAACAACGTCCGGCCCCTGAACCGGCCGAACCGCACCATCGCCAGACCGGCAAGCGTTCCCAGAAGGGTTGCGAATGTGGCATTGACGAAAGCAATCTGGAGACTGAGCGCTACTGCACTCCACACTTCTTCCGATTTGAACAGCACTTCGTACCAGCGCAACGACCATCCGCCCCAGACGGGCACAAGTTTCGAGTAATTAAACGAATAGATGATCAGCAGAATCATCGGGATGTAGAAAAACGCCAGGCCGATAGCAAGCATGACTGTGAGAAATCTGGAGCGACTGCCATACATGGGTTATTGCTCCTCTGCGGCCTTGCCCTGGAAGTACTGATAAATTGTCATGGGCAATACCAGCAGGACCAGCAGCACAATGGCCACGGCGGACGCAACCGGCCAGTCAGTGTTGGCGGAAAACTCGTTGAACAGCAGGCGTCCGATCATCAGCACATTGCCGCCTCCAAGCAGATCGGGAATGACGTACTCGCCGGTTGCCGGAATGAACACCAGCAACGAACCGGCTACAATCCCCGGTACTGTAAGTGGCAGGGTGACTTTGAAGAACGTATTCATGGGTCGCGAACCGAGGTCTGCGGCCGCCTCGTTCAAGGCGTTGTCCAGCCGTTCCATGTTGGCATAAAGCGGCAGGATCATGAACGGCAGGTAGGTGTAAACGATGCCGATATAGACGGCGAACTCTGTGTAGAGCATGCGAACGGGTTCGTCGATCACACCCAGCGATATCAGCAGATTGTTGATTGTTCCGCGGTCGGCCAGAAGGCCCATCCACGCATAGACGCGCAGCAGGAACGATGTCCAGAACGGCAGAATTACCGCAAACAACAGCAATTTCTTTGCAACCGGTCCCGATCGAACGATGCCATAGGCCATCGGATATCCGATCAACAGGCAGACGATTGTCGAAACAATCGAGATCTTCAGCGAGTTCAGATATGTCCGGTAATAAAGATCATCCGTCAGTATGTAGACGAAGTTGTCAAACACCAGCCGGATGTTCATGACACCCTCGTCAGTCCATTGAATCATTTTGGAGAATGGCGGGCTGGCAATGACGATTTCCGCCAGGCTGATCTTGGCAACTATGAAAAACGGCAACAGGAAGAAGACCAGCAACCACGCATAGGGAACAAACACGACAATGGACTGCCATCGCGACTGGATGCGCCTGGCAAGCTGCCGGAGCAGGCCTGACTGGCCGGCCGCCGGTTCCGATGCGGTGTTTGCGGTTGTATCGCTCATGTTTTCAGCAACATCGCGCTTGATGGATCCCAGGTGAGGTATACGGTGTCCTCCCATGTGATCTGGTGTGACCGGCTCTTTGGCCTGACCTGATTGGGCGCGGTAACATCAACAATCAGGCCGTCATCCAGACGAATCTTGTAGATTGAGGTGTTGCCCAGGTATCCGATGTCATCGACTTTGCCCTCCGCCTGGTTAGCCGTGGACCTGCCCGTTCTCGGCGCTGTCTTGCTCAGTTTGATCTTTTCCGGCCGGATGGCTATCCACACCCGACTGTCCTGTTTCACCGATTGTCCGTGATCGATATAGATTTCACCGAGGTTGGTATCGACCCGGACATGATCCGGGCTGTCCTCCGTGACCGTGCCTTCCAGAATATTTGCCGAGCCTATGAAATCTGCGACGAAACGCGATTCCGGGAATTCATATATTTCGGTTGGCGTGCCAATCTGTGCGAGCTTGCCGGCATCCATCACCGCAATTCTGCTTGAAAGGGTCATCGCTTCTTCCTGATCGTGCGTGACAACGACGAAAGTGATGCCGACCTGCTCCTGGATATTGGCAAGCTCAAACTGGGTCTGTTCGCGCAGTTTCTTGTCGAGGGCGCCGAGCGGTTCATCGAGAAGCAGAAGTTTGGGCTCCTTGACCAATGCCCGGGCAAGCGCCACGCGCTGGCGCTGGCCGCCTGAGAGCTGTTGCGGTTTGCGCTTCTTGTAGTCCTGAAGCTCGACCAGCTTGAGTATCTCGTGAACCTTGTGTTCGATTTCACTGCGGGGCAGTTTGTCCTGCTTGAGGCCAAACGCGATGTTCTTTTCGACTGTCATGTGCGGAAACAGCGCGTAGCTTTGAAACATCATGTTTGTCGGGCGCTCGTAAGGTGGCACCGTCGACATATCCACGCCATCGATAAGAATGGTCCCCGATGTGGGAGTTTCAAAGCCGGCCAGCATTCTGAGCAGGGTGGTCTTGCCACATCCCGAACCGCCCAGCAGGCAGAACAGTTCGCCCTTGTGAATGTCGAGATCGATGTTGTTTACAGCGGTGACGTCGCCGAAATTCTTGCTAACGCCCCTGATGCGCACCATGGGTTCCGCGTCGGTGTCGAGCCACGGTTCGTCACTGGCAGTCGGATCACCGGCCATATGGGACCTCGTCTTTCTGATGCGGTCTGAATAACGATGCGATGGCGGCTCCCTGACTGAGGTGCCGCCATCGCAACCAACTGCTATCTAGTTACCGGCCTTGAAATCGGTCCAGGTTCTTGTCCGGAATTTTTCAGCCTTTGGCGGCAGCGGGTTCAGTGTGTACATGTCCGCGACCTGTTCCGGCGTCGGATAAGCGGCGGCACTTGAGGTTACCGCCTTGTCGATCATTGGCTTGGCGTCAATATTGGCAGACGCATACCAGGTGGCGTTGCTGTCACCGGCAGCAACTTCGGGGCGCATCACATAGTTGAGGAACAGGTGGGCTTCCTCAACATTCTTGGCGTCTGCCGGAATGACCCAGCCATCAACCCAGAAGTTTGCCTTGCCCTTGCCGGTTGGCAGGAAGAAATCGAGGACAACACCGGTTTTGGCTTCAGCAGCCCCTGACATCGCAAGCAGGCCATCCGGACCCCATGTGGTTGATACACAGAACTCCTTCTGCGGCATCCGCTGGTAAGCGTAATTGTCGAACGTCTTGACGTAGGGACGAATCTCTTTCAGGAGTTCGCCGGCTTTCTGGTAGTCTTTCCGGTTTGTAGAATCCGGCGACAGTCCAAGATAAGCGAGAGCCATCGGGATCATGTCAGTCGGTGAATCGAGGAATGAAACTCCGCATTTGGCAAGTTCCTTCATGTGCTTGGGATCGAATATCATGTCGAGCGACCCGATCGGCGCGTCGGGATAGGTCTTGAGCACCAGTTCCTTGTTGAAGGTCACACCATGAGTGCCCCACATATATGGAACCACGTAGTTGTTGTCCGGGTCCCACTTGCTGGACAGCTGGGTCATGACCGCCTTGTCCATGTGTTTGAAATTATCGAGCTTTGACTTGTCTATGGATTGCAGTATGCCTCCGGCCTTTATCAAACGTGCAATCTGCGATGCTGAGTGCGAGACAACGTCATAGCCACTGTCGCCGGCCAGCAGTTTTGCGTCGATTGCTTCGACCGACTCGTAATTGTCGTACACGACCTTGATGCCGGTTTCTTTCTCGAAATTCTTGATCGTATCTGCGCCAATGTACTCAGCCCAGTTTGTGATTTTCAGAACTCGCTCCTGAGCTGCTGCGTTCGCTGTAAACAATGCGCCGACAGCGGCTGCGCAAACCAGCGTCTTAAATTGGTTTGTGAATTTCATCGTCATGTATACTCCCTGAAACGTTGTGGTCCCGTGATTGTGATCATTTCCCAGAAGCCTGATCGAATTTTGCAACACGGCCCCTGCGACTTGAAAACAATCCTGGCTGACCTGAACGACTTTGCCACTCGGAATTCGCGGCTGACTAACTGAACAGTCGTTCAGATAGTAGGTTGGCTCAAACAGATGAGTCAAGGCGATGAATAGCTGTCCCTGGGCGACACGGCGCGGGCCATCATGATTGTCCTGAAGGGCAAGGCAGACACATCTGTCAGATGTCACGGGGCATAGTCAGTATCCGGCTTATGCTTCCGGCCGGTCTCGTCTGGTGCAGTATCTGTCAGCACCTGGATCATCGAATTCGCGCGCGCACCTGTGACCGGCATAGACCGCTGATGCAATGATTGCCGGCGCCTCGCAATCGCCGATGCGCCGGATGGTTTTCACCGTCCCTGCAGTGTTGTCGGCAAGCCGTTCCTGCAACTGCCGGTACAGTGTCTCGTTCGGAGATCTGGCCGTGACCATGACCACTGCATCTGCATGTACTGTCCGGCTGCATTCGGTAAAACTGCACTTGAGCACAGCTTCGTTGCCGTCAAAGCCATCAAGATTATGCGCCAGGATCAGATCGACGCCGAGTTCCATCAACCGCTTTTGCGTTCCATGCTGCTCGGCTGTCTCTGCGCCAAACGATGCGACAAGGTTCTCAGGCGTCACATAGGTGACACCGGACACAGTGGCTTGCAGCAGTTCTGCGATGACGGCTGCCATGTAGTAGCTGTCATCATCAAACACCAGCACGCGTCCTTCCGGCAGGGGCCCGGCCATGATGTCGTCGGGCGTGAAGACCTGTGACTGTGCCTGAAGTCCTGCAATACCGGCCGTGTTGGAACGGCCAAGTCCGTCCTTGCGCCAGCTTGAGCCGGTTGCAATGACAACGTGATCGGGCTCGACCAGCAGTACATCGTCGGCGCTCAGCTCGCTTTCCGGAAATATCTGCACATTGTGCATAGCCTGCAGTTGCTGGGTTCTGTAGTCGCGCACCCGCGCCCACTCGCTCAACCCCGGCAGAGGGGCTTCCAGCGTTACCCTGCCGCCCAGTTCACGACGGGCTTCGGACAGCATGACTTCATAACCGCGCTGCCCCAGCGCGCGGGCGCACTCCAGCCCCGCCGGTCCGGCGCCGACTACCAGTATCTTGTCGCCTGACTGCCTTGTTTCAATATTCTCGGGATGCCAGCCTTTCCGCCACTCTTCGCCCATGGTCGGATTCTGGGTACAGCGGATCGGCACGCCAAGGCCGTCTCCGGCATAACAGATGTTGCAGCCGATGCATTCGCGAATGTCCTCCGGCCTGCCCTCGGCAATCTTGTTGGGCAGGAACGGATCCGCAATCGACGGTCGCGCGGCACCGATGAAATCGGAAATTCCACGCTTGATATGGCTCACCATGGTGTCGGGAGACGTGAAGCGCCCGACGGTGACAACCGGTTTGGTGGTCGCCGATTTCACGAACGACATCAGCGGCTCCAGCGACGCTTCGCCGACGAAACGCGAAACCCCCATCTCATGGGAGTAGTCATCGACGGTGATGTTCCACAGGTCCGGCATTTCCGCCATCAGCGAAAACGCATCACGGCTTTCGCTGTCGTCGGACAGCCCGTCCACCGCAAAACGCACCGCAACCGCGCATTTATCGCCGACGGCCTGCCTGGTTTCTTCTATCAGTTCGCAGCACAGGCGGGTCCGGTTGCGCAGACTGCCGCCGTACTCGTCTGTGCGCTGGTTGGTCTGTGCGGACAGGAAGTGTGACAGCAGATAGCCGTGGGTGGCATAAACATAGACCAGGTCAAATTCCGCCTCACGCGCCCGCAGGGCTGCGTCGCGGTGCCATCGGCGGTAGTCCGCAATGTCCTGCTTGTCCATGGCGCGAGACTGGAACGGCACGCCTGACGCCGACGGCAGGCTGGAGACGCCGATCGAAACATCCCGGCTGAACTGGTTGCTGCTGCGGCTGCCGCCATGCCACAGTTCAACGCCTGCCAGTGCCCCGTGCTCATGCACGTTGCCGGTCATCCTGGCATGCGCCTTTATGTCGGAGGCATCCCACAGGCTTGCATATGGAAACGGCAGGTCGTCGGACGTTGGATGAATGGAGCAGTACTCGGTATTGACCACACCCCAGCCACCTTCGGCCTTCACGCCGCGCATGGCGGCCAGCATGTTCGGACGGAGCCAGCCCATGCCCGTACAGTGCGGTACCTGGTAGAACCGGTTCTTTGCGGTAACCGGGCCGATCTTCACAGGTTCGAACAGAACATCGTAACGAGGATCGCGAGGCATTCAGAACTCCGGCTAAGCTGTTCGGGTGCAGGGAAGAATACACGAGGGATTTGTGGTGACCCGCGAGGATAAGTGTATCGTGGACGATGGCAAGCGTGGGGTGTTTTATTCCGCACACGCAAGCAGCCTTCGGCTGCGCTCCGCTAGGGCGCACTTCGTGCGGCGCGCAGTCGCGCTTGCCTCGACACTTCGTGTCTCGGAGGAGTTCATCACTGCGGTTGTTCAGGGTCGGAGAACGGTGTGGTTTATTCCGCTCACGCAAGCAGCCTTGCGGCTGCGCTCCGCTGGGGCGCACTTCGTGCGGCGCGCGGTCGCGCTTGCCTCAGCACTTTGTGCTTCGGGGGAATTCGTCACTACGGTTGTTCCGGGTCGGAGAACGGCCCGCCGAAGGCGGACAAGCTGTTCGACTAACAAATACGCAACCCAGCCCGGCTGCATTCGGTCTTGCACATGCCATGCGAATGATGAAACTCCTGTCCAGCATTCCACTCCCTGAAAAGCATCTCCATGACCACTGGCAAACAGGAATTTCTGGACGGCTTGCGGCTGGTTCTGCCCATTCTGGTGGCACCGGTATCGTTTTCGTTCATTACCGGGGCAACCAGCGTGCAGAAGGGCCTGTCGGCGTTCGAGGCGACCTTGATGAGCGCCAGCGTGTTTGCCGGCGGTGGCCAGTTGCTGGCGCTGGAGGTCTGGTATGAACCGCAAGCCTGGCTGCTGGTCATGCTGGCCGCGATCTCGATCAATGTCCGGTTTGCGCTGCAGGCGGCATCGGTACAAAGAAAGATCAATCATTTTACGCCGCTTCAGCGCTGGCTGACGATCGCAACCCTTACCGATCCTGCGTGGGGGATGAGCGAGGTACGCCATTTGAGCAGGCAGGTCACGTTCTGGTTCATTTCAGGCATTACCGTTCCGATCTACCTGATCTGGGTTTTCGGAACGCTCGCCGGCGCGCTGCTGGGCAATCTCATCGATGATCCGGCCAGGCTTGGGCTTGATTTTGGTTTTGTCGGTATTTTCATCGCCCTGGCCATGCCGTTCTGGAAACGCACCGGTGCCGTGCCGGTTGCGGTTGCAAGCGGTGCAGTGGCCATCGCTGCCAAGCTTGCTGGATTCGCAGCCTTGTATGTCTTCATTGGCGCAATGGCGGGCGTAGCCATGGCGGGACTTATGGCTCATCGCAAGGCGAAAAGAGCGCATACGCCATGACGATGGATCCGTACAACCTGACCCTGATCCTGCTGGTTACCCTGGCGACGTTTGCCATGCGGGCGGTGGGCGCCGTCGTCATGGCGCGGGTGGAGCTGGGCCCGGTCTCTGCAGCGGCGTTCGAAGCCATGCCGGTGGCCGTGCTCACCGCGGTTATTGCGCCGGCCGTTTTGACGCAGGGTGTGCCGGAAGCTATTGCGGGAGGCATGGCCGTACTTGTCGGGTTTAGAGCCCCCACGGCCGTTGTGATTGTTGTGGCCATTGCCACCGTGGCCGCCATGCGACATCTGTTGGGATAACCGATATGGGTACAAGAACACAGGAATTCTCGGCAGGGGCCGTTGCCATACTGCCAGTGCTTGTCGCCACGGCTCCCATTGCCTTGCTGTTCGGTACCCTGGCGGCGGCAAAGGGCTTGTCTGCGTTTGAAATCTGGTTGATGAGCGCCACAGTCTACGCTGGCGCATTGCAGTTCGTGGCCATTGATCAATGGGCTGATCCGGCACCGATTGGCCTGCTGGTATTTACCGCACTTGTGGTGAATGTGCGCCATATTCTAATGGGTGCCAGTATTGGCCGGGCAATGACGGATTTCAGTGGACCGGCCAGGTATGCCTCGATGTTCGTCCTCACCGATGAAGGCTGGGCGTTTGCCGAACGCCGGGCGCGCGAAGGCAGCCTGACGCCGGCCTACTATTTCGGCATCGGGGTTTCCATGTGCCTCGTGTGGACGTCCGGATCGCTGCTGGGGGCGGTCATCGGTCGCGGACTTGGCGATCCTTCGGCCTATGGCTTCAACTTTGCATTCTCTGCGGTGTTCATCTGCATTCTGGTCGGCTTCTGGAGCAATTGGCGCACCGGCGCCGTGCTGGCCTCAAGCGGTGCTGTGTCGGCAATGGTCTACCTGCTGGTCCCGGGAGCCTGGTACATCATTGCAGGCGCATTTGCAGGCGTCGGCACGGCAGCTGCGCTGCATGTGCAAGGCGACGATCAGAAGCCCGATGAACACAAAACCGACGGGATCATGCCGTCATGAGTGTGGATGTAAATACGTTGCTGGCCATCGTCGGCATGGCGCTGGCAACCTACCTGACCCGTATCGCAGGCTTGTGGCTCCTGCAGCTTGCCAATGTCGGGGGCAGGGCGCGCTCGGCTATGGACGCGCTGCCACCGGCGGTATTGATGGCGGTTATTGCGCCGACGGTGCTGGCAACCGGCCTTGCAGAGACAATTGCTGCCGCCATTACAATCGTGGCTGCGTTTCGGTTGCCCCTGCTCGTTGCGGTCGCGACAGGTGTGGCCAGCGTCGTGGTTCTGCGACAGCTTATCGGCTGATCGGCGCACAGGACGTTTCGAGCCAGGCCCGATCATCATCACTGTCCAGCCTTGGTGCGATTTTGTTCACAACCTGGGCATGGTAGTCATTGAGCCAGGCCAGCTCGGCATCGGTCATGATTGCGGGCTCTACAAGATTGCGGTCGATGGGTGAGAAGGTCAGTGTCTCAAACCAGTGCATGGGCCGCTCGCCGCCCTCAATGGCTTCCGCCTCGCGCACCACGAGCAGGTTCTCAATGCGGATGCCGTATTCGCCAGCCTTGTAGTAACCGGGTTCATTGGACAGGATCATGCCCGCTTGCAATTCAGTCCTGTCGGCCTTGGAAAACCGCTGCGGGCCTTCATGTACAGACAGATAGCTGCCCACGCCATGGCCGGTGCCGTGATCAAAGTCGAGGCCTGCCTCCCACAATGGCGCGCGCGCGACAGGATCGAGATGGCCACCGGTGGTGCCGGCCGGGAATCTGGCACGGGACAGATTGATCATGCCACGCAGTACGCGGGTAAAACGATCCTTCATTTCAGATGTCGGGGTGCCAACGATGATTGTGCGCGTTACATCCGTCGTGCCGTCCACATATTGCGCACCGGAATCAACCAGGTATATGCGGTCCTTCTCGATTGGCAGGTTGCTGGTCTGCGACACCCGGTAGTGGGGAATGGCGGCGTGCGGCCCGGCGCCCGAGATCGTATCGAACGACAAATCACGCAGTTCGCCGGTTTGTGTCCGCAGGGCCTCCAGTTTTTGGGCGGCTGAAATTTCATCCAGATTTCCGGCAGGCGCATTGACGTCCATCCAGCGCAGGAACTGCGCCATAGGGACGCCATCGCGCAGGTGGGCGGCGCGGGCACCTTCAAGCTCGGCCCGGTTCTTGGTGGCGCGCGGCAGCGTGCAGGGGCTTTCGTGATTGGTGACGGTGGCGCCGGACGCCTTCAGAGTGGACCTGAGAGCTTCCGCTGCCCACGGAAAATCAAGTTCCACGTTGGCTGCTGCTGTACCAAGCGCCTGCAGCACTTCGGTCATCTTATGAGGAGGAGACAAGCGGACATTGGCGTTGGTCAGAGCATCTCTGGCATCGTCGTCAATTCTGGCGGGATCGAGAAACAGGTCTGCCGAGGCATCGTCATGAACGATGGCGAACGCAAGGACGGCGGGCGTATGGGGAATGTCGCTGCCGCGAATATTGAAGATCCATGCCACAGCGTCCGTCTGGGTCAGCACACAGGCATTCGCGCCGCGGTCGCGCAGTCCTTCGGCGACTGCGAGCATTTTATCTGCAGCGGAGACACCGGCGAACTGCAAGGGTTGCTGGACGACCGGATTGGTGGGGACAGACTGCCGATCGGTCCAGATTGCGTCAACCGGGTTGCTGTCCAGGGCAATCAGTTCTGCACCAGCCTCGCGGCAGGCCGCCTCGAAACGGTTTGCATCCTGGATGGTGAGCAGCCAGGGGTCAAAACCCAGTTTGCCGCCCTTGTGAATGTTTTCTTCCACCCAGCCGTGCGGAGAGGCGTCCGGCACCTGCAGTGGTGTGATCAGATCCAGGTCAACCTGGTCCCGCACCTGCAGCGTATAACGCCCGTCAACAAAGATCGCGGCTGTCGTTTTCAGGATCACGGCACTGCCGGCTGAGCCTGAAAAGCCGGTCAGCCAGTTCAGCCGTTCAGCGCAGGCCGGGACATATTCACCCTGGAACTGGTCTGCCCGCGGAACAACAAGGCCATCGATACCCAGTGTGTCGAGCCGGGTTCGAAGGTCTGCAATGCGTGCTGGTGTGAGATGGCGCTGGTCGGTATCTGCAAAATCCTGAAACATCGCGGCACACTAGCGAAGACGTGCCCAGTCGGCAATGGATCATGGGCATGATCGCGCCGTTCAAATTCGTTGTGCAATGCAACAAATTCGGAAATTCGCGGGTTGTGTCTGGTGCCTGAACAGTGTGCAACTGGGCACTTTTGACGCACCATTGAAATCCAAGCGGATTCATTAACTGCCGGTAAGGTATATCGATGCGCCTGAGGTTTGTATAAGTATCTGAAATTAAATAATTTAATTGGAATATTTTGAAGATTAACAGACCGTGAACATCGATATGCACAGCGCGCATATCTGGGATATCAAAACGTCTCTGGTAAAAAATCATGCACTCAACATATACGGGATGTACAAATTGTGCGGCGCAAAAAAACAGTGCGGCACAGTAATGTGAACCGCTCCGGATTTGGGACAGAAAAATCCGTAGCCCTTTTGAAAATGGAGAAATGAAATGGTCGTCGTCGTTGCAAACCGTGCAGTCGAAATGCGCGATGGTGCCAGTCTCGACTTTGTTGGACAGCTGAGCCGCCTCGCGAACAATGTCAAAACTTACGCACATCGCCGCCGCGTTCAACAGCGTCTTGAAAGCCTGGATGACAGAATGCTGGCAGACATTGGTATCGAGCGTCATGAAATCCAGGCACACGTCTGGGGCCGCTAAGCCACAAAGCGTTTTCGACTCTTTTTCAAAACGAGTATCAGGAGGGATGGTTCAGGCCATCCCTCTTTGTTTTAGTGTCAGCGTGGCCCAGTTCTCATCGACAATGGTGTCGATAACGCACAGGTCCTGGGCAAGATAAGATGCCCGCACCATACGCACCTGATCATTTGTCAAACCGGACAGAATGAGCCTTCCGTGTGAACTGAGCGCCCTGGCAATGGCCGGCGCCAGCGCCATCAGCGGCCGGGCCAGAATATTGGCCAGTATCAGGTCATAGGGGGCATGTGCCGAGATTGCCGGATGCTCAAGCCCGGATGCCGTGACACACCGCATCAGGTGAGCGGTGCCGTTCAAACGGGCGTTGTCCCTGGTGACGATGACCGCGTCTTCGTCAATATCGCTGGCAATGGCGGTGATGCCGGTCAGCTTGCAGGCGGCGATGGCCAGTACACCGGAACCACATCCCACATCCAGGCAGTTTTTCGGCTTGTAAGACTTTAACACCTCTTGAAGGGCAAGCAGGCATCCGCGCGTGGTGTTGTGATGACCTGTGCCGAAGGCCAGACCTGCGTCAATTTCTATATTGATGCTGCCTGACGAGCGAAGGCTGCGATCATGGTTGCCGTGCACGAACAGCCGTCCTGCAACAACCGGCGCCAGACCGGCAAGGCTTTCGCGCACCCAGTCCTTTTGTGGCACGGGCGTGATGGTCAGTCCCTCATTGTCCAGACCGGCGCGCTGCATGGCGTCATCAATTCCGCTGCTGTCAGGCTCACCTGCATAGATGGCCTCGATGCGCCACAGGTCATTGGTTTCATCTGTCTCCACCATGGAGACCGCAAGCGCTTCAGGCCAGGGACAGGCTTCCAGCACATCTGACAGCTCCATGGCGGCCAGCCGGGCCAGGCCGGGTGATGTCAGGATGAATTGCTGGCTCATTTGCGGAGTTCCTGCGCGAGTTGGTCGACATAGGCCATCAGGTGGTCGAGGTCGTCAACCGCGATGATGACGGGGGTTATGCCGAGGGGGAATTCAGGCGTGGTGCGGAATTCCCGAATGATGACAAAGCTCGGATGCGGACGCAGGGCGTAGAAAATCTCGAATTTGTGCCGCCAGTCCTGAGCCGGGGACTGTACCATGGCCTTGAAGGACGGCGATATGCCGATGCCCATGTTGTTCTGTCCGGGAATGACATGGCATCGCCGGCAATGCTCGATGGCGATATCTTCGCCCTTACCGGCATCACCGGCCCGGCAAACCGCAGAGCCGGCGAGCAGCAGGACAATTGACAGAATAACACGAAGCATAAGCTGATTTAACGCCAGGTTGCAGGCAAGTCGAGACCCGCAAGGCCTTTCAGTGCCTTGCGCCTGATCGGTCCGACGGACAGGGCAAGCGGCGCAAGGTGACGGATCATGAAGTCAGTCAGGGGGCCGCGCCGTGTCATGCCCCTGGTATTGCCGCGGGTCTGGTTCAAAACGGCCTGACCGGCGGCATGCCTGAGTTTTGTGTACTGATCCTGCTTTCCCTCCGCCAGAAGGCGCGCCAGTGTGGCGGCGTCGGCCATGCCAAGGTTCATACCCAAGCCACCGGCCGGAGAATGGATGTGGGCGGCATCTCCTGCCAGATACACACAGCCGCGCTGATAGGTGTTCACCTGCCGGTAACTGACACGGAATGTCGAGGTCCAGCCGACCTTGCTGACATTTGCACCGTGAGGCAGGGCATCCAGTGCATGTTCGCGATTGCTGATCAGGCGCCCGAATCCCTCTCTCATTGGGATGAAGCCGACAATGCCGTCAGCCAGGAGTTCGATCACGGCTGTATCAAATGGCCATGGCCAGTCAGCAAGCGTGATGTCTGCCAGGCCAAACTGCTGCGGTTCGCTTTCGCCGTCGAAGCTTATGTCTGCCTGCTTGCGCACGATCGAGCGGGATCCGTCTGCGCCGATAATGGCGCAGGCTTCATATTGTTGCTGCTTGCCGTTCCTTGCCAGTGTCGCGGTTGCGCCGGACGGGTTGCAGAAGAAGCTCTCCAGGCGAGTGCCGTAGTCCAGCTGTATGCCCGTTTCGGCCAGGGCGTCCGTCAGAATCTGCTCGGTTTGCGATTGCGGCAGCGAGAGGATGAAATTGTAGCGATGCGGGATGTCGGACAGGGGAAGGGAGAGAATGATGCGGCCTTTTTCGTGCACGATCATGTTACGGATCTTGTGGCCTGCTGCCAGCAAACGTGCCGTGACACCTGATGCTTCCAGCATTTCCAGCGTCGGGGCGTGAATGGCCAGCGCCCGGCTTTCCGGGCTGGGGGCATAGTCATCGTCAATGATATGGACGGGCAAATCGCGCCGTGACATCTCCAGCGCGGCTGTCAGACCGACGGGACCACCACCAACCACCAGGTAGGGAAGAGGCTTCGACATGGGCTGTATCCTAGATTAATTGAGTTCAATGCTCAAAAATGAATCTTTATGCACAGGTGCCGCCAAATCGCCTTGAACACCTGCGAGGAATCAGCGGAAGTGAGATGCTTATGTGTTGGCGGGGAAATTGACATGTCTATTACAAGAAACTTGTTTTTCGGATTGTTGCTGACTGGTCTGATTGCAGGTCAGCCGGCGTTGCCGGCCCATGCGGCCGGTACTGACGGCACCGTTTACGACCCGCAGATTCTTACGCGGATGAAGTTCAGCGGCAAGCAGCTGGCCACCGTCAGGAAGATACTTGATCAGTCAGAGGCGCGCATCGTCAAGGTATTTGCCAAGTACAAGATCAATCCCAGGGCAAAGCCGGTTTTTGATCAGTTGCGCGCGGCGTCCACGGAGCTTCAGGCCATCGAATCGTGGGAGAAAAAACAGATGAAGCGGGTACTGAGCAAGAGCCAGTATGCCGATTATCTGGAGATCCAGCAGGCGACAACCGCCGCCGTGATCAAAGCCACGCGCGACGATTGACGGGTTTTTGTTTGTTGTCGAACAGCTTTACTCACCGAGTTTGTCGGTTCGCGCCGTTCTTGACTAACAAGATGCCCTGAGCGGTACCCAGCGTGAGCCCTTCTTGCCCGAGTGGGTGACGACTGCACGGTACTTGGTGTTGATCGGTGTCGCTATGTTGAGCAGCTTGTTGTAGGACGCCCGGTATTCGTTGCCGTATTTTTTGGTCTGGACCGTGATCGGACCAATGACTGAACCCTTGTTGCGCACCAGCAGAAACGAAATCTTGCCTTTCTTATTGGCGCGGAAAAACACCGAAAGCCTTGCCACACCGGGACAGACATTGCCGGCAGGTGACTTGATTGCCAGCGTGACGTCCTTGACCTTCATCTTGACGGCATTGGGGTTGTAGACCAGTCCGCCGTTGCCGGCATAGGCAGTTGAGGCAGTGACGGCTGTTGCAAGGCCGAGGACGGCGGCAATGCCGGTGTAAATGAGGGTGCGACGGTTCATTGTTCTTGTTCCTTGATGGGGTAGTCCGTTTAACTTGAAGGCAGGTGTAACCGGCAGGGCCTGAGCCATACCTGAATGGTCCGTTCATCAGGGGTTCATTTGATTCCGCTCACGCCAGTCTCCCCTCGGTCGACGGCTCCGCCGGGGCGGTCTGACCGGCCGGCGCGTGGTCGCGCTTGCCTCACGGACACTTTGTGTCCGTTCGGATTTTCTTGTCGAACAACTTTCCTCGCTGACACTTCGTGTCCGCTCGTGTCGTTCTCCAAATCAGAGGCTCATTGTGGGCAGTTACTTGCCCGGAATGGGGTAGGGCTGGTCGTCCAGCGCCATGCGCAGTTTCAGTTCCGTGGTGCCGAACAGGGCCAGGTCCGGCACGAAATTCTCCTTGCGCAGATGCCGGACATCGTTCTTGGTCACCGGGCCGACGAACATCAGTCGGTGCGATGGCGAATAGCGCGCCAGCTTGGTGCCGAACACCTTCTGCAGTACGTAAAAAGTCAAATAATGATTGTCGACGACCGCATGAATGGGTTTTGACGAGCGCCGCACGATATGGATCAGGTCGAGGTCGAACAGCTTGTCATTGTTGACAGGGGAGTGGCGCTCCGGCCCGTCTGAAAAAACGAAATCATAGGCGCGGATGGGGATGTCGGCATATTGCACGCCCCGGAACAGCTTGTAGAAGCCGTCAACCTTCGGCGAGTGGACGATCTGAACCACGTGGGCGACGTCCTGCGGCAGCGCTTTCAGGGCGGTTTCGGTCCAGCCTTCGTGCTCTTCCATCGAGGTGATGCGGCCAAGCGGCGCGCCTTCGGCGGCGTTCTCAATCAGCGCCTGTGCCATGACGACGGTGGTGAAGCCGGTGCCGAACTCCAGCACTTCCTTGGGCTTGCGGGTGCGGATTTCCTCGTAAAGCGTCAGATAGTCCGACATGGAAGCGCCGGTAACATTGGACACCTTGGCGTATTCGGTGATCGCATGAGCAAATTCAGGGCGCTTCATCAGCGTCTTCTCAGCCCGCCGGTTGCGGCGCGCAACAAGCCTCTCAATCCACCACGCGCGGGCGCGGGTGAGAGCTGGAAGGCCGGTGGTATCAAGAGGAGGTAATGGCATGGGTTTTGTGATGGATCAGCCAGCGATTCCCGTCAAGAGGGTAGTTGCGGCGGTGTTGCTCCAGGAAATTGTCATTGCTGCGCGGGCTGGAACCCGGATCGGGCGACGATAGTTTCATCAGCCTCTTTGTGACATCGCATCGCAGGCAGGACGCAACTCACACCCGTTGGGCCGGCGCCATTAATTGACATGCTCTGGATGGCGGCTATGCGGATCAAGCTGCCTTTCATTTACGACGCATTAAAATGGGCATTCTGGAAACGTGTCAAAACCACATGTCCTTCACCGTTCGACCGTCATCGGGAAGTTGTTTAAAGGTGTCGTGCCCCTCAAAGTGACGGATTGGCAGCTCGCTGATCGGCGATGGTTCAGACATGCGTACATTTACGGCAGTCCGATTGCGTCCGTCTTCGCCGGTAAAACTTGCAACGAAGTGCGTTACGCACCCGCAAATGGCGCAGAAGTGGAAATCAATATCTCCGCTGTCGTGGCGCCGATAGGTACCTGTTTGTCCGGACACCTGAATGTCGCTGCCAATATATCCGTAGGCCCACAGGGCGCCATAGCGCCGACAAATCGTGCAATTGCAGGCCGTGACCGACTTTGGCAACTTGTCGAGTGTCCAGCTGACTTCGCCGCAGTGGCACGTTCCTTTCAGCATATATCAAACTCCGCACTGAATACATGATGACGCAATGCTCTTGAAACTGGCCATCGCGCGCAACTACATGAACCCAAGGTGGATACGGTTTGCAAGAATGGAGTCATGACAGTGAACAATCCTCCGAAAAATGGTCGCCATCATGTCGTTGTCGTTGGCGGCGGATTTGCCGGGGTTCAATGTGTGAAATCGCTTAAATCCGCCAATGTCCGGATTACACTCATTGATCAACGCAACCACCACCTGTTTCAACCGCTGCTTTATCAGGCCGCCACAACGATATTGGCTCCATCAGAGATTGCCTGGCCTTTGCGGCAGCTGTTTCGCGACAACCCCGATGTGACGACCATCATGGCCCGGGTAACGGGCGTCGAGACA
Organism: uncultured Anderseniella sp.; assembly: GCA_947488295.1. GTDB lineage: Bacteria > Pseudomonadota > Alphaproteobacteria > Rhizobiales > Aestuariivirgaceae > Anderseniella. The sequence continues at coordinate 477,679 of CANKYU010000004.1, read as the reverse complement.
AGCATGTGTCGCGTCCATTTGGCGGATGGTCAAAGTGTGACTTACGACACGCTTGTGCTGGCTACCGGTGCGCGACATTCATACTTTGGAAACGACGCATGGGAAGCCCATGCGCCCGGGCTCAAGACGCTGGAAGACGCGACCGCCATCCGGCGAAAAATCCTGACCGCCTTTGAGACTGCCGAAAAATCCGAAGACCCCGAGGTACAACGGGCGCATATGACATTTGCAATCATCGGGGCTGGTCCAACAGGTGTTGAACTGGCTGGCGTAATTGCAGAACTTGCACACCGCATACTGCCACGCGAATTTCGCAATATTGACACCAGGAAAGCGCGGGTCTTGTTGATTGAGGCGGGGCCAGAACTGTTGGCTGCCTATCCCGAGGCATTGTCTGCATATGCCAAAGCAGCGGTATCCAGACTTGGCGTCGAAGTACTGCTGGGTCAGCCGGTGACCGCGTGCCATGCAGACGGGATCGACATGGGTGAGACCGGCATTTCATGCAAGACGATCATCTGGGCCGCCGGGGTTCAGGCCTCGGCTGCAGCAGATTGGATTGGCATGGATTGTGATCGTGCCGGTCGCGCATTGGTCAACCCCGATCTTACAGCGCATGAGCATGACAATGTGTTTGTGATCGGCGACACGGCGGCGGTCTCGGACAAATCCGGCAACCCGGTGCCAGGAATCGCGCCTGCGGCCAAACAAATGGGCGCGTACGTTGCGAAAGTCATTCGTCACCGAGTGGAGGGCACCGCGCCGCCTGTCCTGTTCGCATATCGACATGCCGGCAGTCTGGCGACGCTGGGCCGACGTGAGGCCATCGCTGACTTTGGCAGACTTAAGATGAAGGGAGCCATCGCCTGGTGGGTCTGGGGCATCGCTCACATCTTTTTCCTGATTGGTGCAAGAAGCCGTATCGCCGTCGCGTGGAGTTGGTTGTGGTCCTACGTGACCGGCCAGAACAGTGCCCGGATCATTACGGTTGCAGACAAAAGCAAGTAGATCGCCCGGCGCAGACGTTAACCGGTGCGCCGCAGGTTCAATCGCGGAACTTTCGACATCACCCTCGCGTCACGAAACTGTCCAGCACCCGTTTGTCACCGGCTGTATCGAAGCTGATCGACAGCTTGTTGCCGTCCACGTGGGTGACCGTGCCGGGGCCGAATTTCTGATGGTGGATGCGGTCGCCGGTCTCAAACGATTCAGGTCCTGCATCCGAGGCGACCAGGCTGCCTTCCACGATGCGCGGTGTCGAGCGCAGGGCGTCGCCGTCGGCGTGGCGGGCCTGGGCGCGTTTCCAGCCCGGCGTGTCATAGCCGGAATTGAACGGTTTCATCTCGTCAAAGCGTGAGCCGCCGAACTGGTCCGCGCCGCCGATGTTATAGCCGCCATAGCTGGACGACATGGTGTCCACCTCCACATGGGCTTCGGGCAGTTCGTCGACGAAGCGCGAGGGCAGGGCGGTCTGCCACATGGCGTGCACACGGCGGTTCTGGGCAAACGATATGGTGGAGCGCTTGCGCGCCCTGGTGATGCCGACATAGGCGAGGCGGCGTTCTTCTTCCAGGCCTGCCTTGCCGCTTTCATCAAGCGAGCGCTGGTGCGGAAACAGGCCTTCCTCCCAGCCGGGCAGGAACACCATGTCAAACTCCAGCCCCTTGGCGGCATGCAGCGTCATGATGGAGGTTTTTTCTTCCTGCTCGCCGGACTGTTCAACCTCCATGACCAAAGCGATATGTTCCAGAAACCCTTCCATGGTTTCAAACTCGTTCATGGAACGCACCAGTTCTTTCAGGTTTTCCAGCCTTGAGGGCGCTTTTGGATCCTTGTCCTGCTGGTGCATGTCAGTATAGCCGCTTTCATCCAGAATGATCTCGGCGACCTCTGTGTGGGCAACGGCCTGAACCGATGCGCGCCAGCGCGAGAAAGACGCCAGCAGGTCGGCCAGTGACTTGCGCGCCTTGGCGGGCAACTCGTCGGTCGTCACGATATCCTGCGCGGCGCGATACAGCGACTGTCCGGCCGCGCGGGCGAGGTTGTGGATTTTCTGAACCGAATTGTTGCCGATGCCGCGCTTGGGCACATTGATGATGCGCTCAAAGGCGAGGTCATTGTCCGGCGACATGGTGACCTTGAGATAGGCGAGCGCGTCACGAACCTCGGCGCGCTCATAAAACCGCGGACCGCCGACGACCCGGTAGGGCAGGCCAAGTGTGATGAAGCGATCCTCAAAGGCGCGCATCTGAAACGATGCCCTGACCAGAATGGCGACTTCTTCCAGCGACGTGCCCGAGCGCTGGGCCTGTTCGATGTCTTCACCAATGGCGCGGGCTTCCTCGTCACCGTCCCAGTGGCCGCGCACCATGACCTTTTCGCCATCGTTCTGATCGGTGCGCAGGGTCTTGCCCAGGCGGCCCTCATTGTGGGCGATCAGGCCGGAGGCAGCGCCCAGAATATGCGGTGTGGAGCGATAGTTGGATTCAAGCCGGATCACGCCGGCACCGGGGAAATCCTTTTCAAAGCGCAGGATATTGTCGACCTCGGCGCCGCGCCAGCCATAGATCGACTGATCATCGTCACCAACACAGCAGATGTTTCGATGGCCCTGGGCCAGCAGGCGCAGCCACAGATATTGTGCCACATTGGTGTCCTGATACTCGTCCACCAGCATGTATTTGAACCGCTTCTGGTACTCGGCCAGCACATCGGGCTGTTCCTGGAACAGGCGCAGGGTTTCCAGCAAAAGGTCACCGAAGTCGACCGCATTGAGAACCTTCAGGCGGGTCTGATACTCGGCGTAAATCTGTGCCCCCAGGCCATTGCCGTAAGCGGCACCTTCGCCTGCCGGCACCTTGGCGGGAACCAGTCCGCGGTTTTTCCAGCCGTCAATGTGGGCTGCAAGCTGGCGCGCAGGCCAGCGTTTTTCGTCAATCTCGTGCACCTGGATGAGTTGTTTGAGCAGGCGCACCTGGTCGTCGGTATCAAGAATTGAAAAATCCGACTTCAGGCCGACCAGTTCGGCATGGCGGCGCAGGATTTTCACCCCGATGGAATGGAAGGTGCCGAGCCAGGTCATGCCTTCGACCATGCCGCCGATCAGCCCGCCAATGCGGTTCTTCATTTCCCGCGCGGCCTTGTTGGTGAAGGTCACCGCCAGGATTTCACCTGGCCAGGCCTTGCGCATGTTGAGCAGGTGGGCAAGCCGCGTGGTCAGCACCCGGGTCTTGCCGGTTCCGGCACCGGCCAGCACCAGTAACGGACCATCGAGGGTCTCAACCGCTGCGCGCTGTTCCGGGTTCAGCGCGCGCAGATAGGGCGGTGCTGCCTGCGCGGTGGCGCGTTCTGTGATGGAGTTGCTGGCGGGATTAGACGTCATGGGCCTTTATATAGCACCGTGGCCGCCATGATTCGATGGCAGCGATGCTTCTTTTCTGATTTGATCGATCAAGTGATGCAATGGCAGCATGGGCTGTTCATATTCACGTGGGCGATACGTCGATGACAGCACATAAACAGCCTTCAACAAAGCGGGATTCTGATTTCGCCGACATCAGTCTGCGGGCGCTGCAGGTGTTCTCCGCGGTTGAGGAATCCGGCTCCATGACGGCGGCCGCCTCCCGTGTCGGGGCCAGCCGCTCGGCGGTTTCACAGCAAATTACCAATCTGGAAACACTGCTTGGCGCCAGACTCCTGGACAGGACATCACGTCCGCTTGTGCTGACGCCGACCGGGCTGACGCTGCTGGGATATGCCCGGCGCATTCTGTCGGCCATGGGAGAAGCCCAGGCGGAACTGCTGGGATCATCGGCTTCAGCCCTGGCGGCGTTGCGTATCGGCGTCATCGATGATCTGGACGCCTCCGTCACGCCGGAGATTGTCAAGCACCTGCATGACAACTTTCCGCATGTTGACCTGTCGGTGAGTTCCGGCAGATCGGATGATCTGACCACGCAACTGGAAAAGCGGCTGGCCGATATTGTTCTGTCCGGCGAAGTGCCGGAAGACAGTTTGCGGTATGAAGATTTCCCCCTGTTGCGCGAGCCGTTCATCGTGGTAGCGCCGGCCGGGGTGATTGATCAGTCGCAGGATCTGGGCCTGCAACTCAAACAGCGCCCCTACATAAGATACAATGCCGGCATGCCCTTGGGCCGGGCCATCGCCCAGCATTTGCGAAGGCTGCGGCTCGACTACCGGTCACCTGCATCATTTGATGCCTCCCGCTCGGTGTTTGCCATGGCCCGCGATTGTGGTGGCTGGGCCATTACAACGCCGCTTTGTCTGCTGGACAGCCGCGCGGACAGACCCCTGATGCAGTGTTTCAAATTGCCGTTTGCCGGTTGCAGCCGGACAATACGGCTGATGGCTCGGCACGGCGAGTTTGGTGACTTGCCCGCCGATCTGGCTGAAGCGGCGAGAGCGCTGTTCGGCGACCTGCTGCGACGTGAAACGGACAGCCTGCCGGGATGGGTTGCCGAGACAACATTCATCCTCGGTGATGATGGTGAGCCAATCTGAACATACAGGTTAGATTTTCCGGATTGCTGACAGCGGCGCTTGAATTGACCTGACCGGCATGGTTCGTGGGGTCGACAGTCACCTTTTTCGGGAAACAGGACCACATGAAATCGCACGCTCGGGTTGTCGTCATTGGGGGCGGTATCGCCGGTTGTTCCACACTCTATCACCTGACACAGGAAGGCTGGAACGACGTCGTTCTGCTCGAACGTGATGAACTTACATCAGGTACCACATGGCACTCGGCAGCGCAGGTGACCAATTTCGGCGCGGTGCAGACCATGGTCGGCCTGAAAACCCATTCCATCAATCTTTACAAGGAATTGGCGGAAGATCCTGAATACCCGATCAACTATCATCACGGCACCGGCGGGCTCAGGCTGGCTGGCACACAGGATCATCTCGACGGGTACCGGCATTTCCTGTCAGTGGCCCGGGGCATGGGCGTCGACTTTGAGATCATCGATCCGCAAGAATGCAGAAAGCGCCATCCGCTGATCACGACAGACAACCTGGCCGGTGCGCTCTGGGATCCGTTGGACGGTGATATTGATCCGGCGCAATTGTGCCAGGCACTGTCGCGCCGGGCCCGCAAGGCAGGCGCTGAAGTCTATCGCCATACGCCGGTAACCGGTCTGACGCAGACGGAAAATCATGAATGGATCGTGCATACGGCGCAAGGCGACATCACCTGCGAGCATGTTGTGAACGCCGGCGGGTATCGTTGCAATGAACTGGGTGCGATGATGGATGTGGTACATCCGGTTGCCTCCATGGAGCATCAGTATTTTCTGACTGAGCCGATTGCCGACATAGAAGCGCTGGATTTCAGGGTGCCGCTGATCCGTTGCCCCACCGATGATTTCTATTCCCGGCAGGAGAAGAACGGCCTGCTGGTGGGGTTCTATGAACAGGATTGCCGGACCTGGGGGCTGGACGGTATCGACCCCGACTTTACCAATGCGCTGTGCCCGGATGACCCGGACCGGGTGCTGCCGGTGCTGGAGAACGTGTTTGAGCGCATGCCGTGTCTCACCCAAGTGGGAATCCATACCATCATCAACGGGCCGATCACCTACACGCCGGACGGCCTGCCGCTGGTCGGGCATGTGCCGGGCAAACGCAATGCCTGGTGCATTACCGGTCTGCGGGCGGGGCTTGGCGAAGGCGGCGGGCATGGCTGGCTTCTGGCGCAGCAGATCGTGCATGGCGAGGCGTGCTATGACACCTGGTGCCTCGACCCGCGCAGGTTCGCCAAGTATGCCGATATTGAATACACCGCGCTGAAGTCCATCGAGGACTACCAGAACGAGTTCCGGTTCCACATGCCGCATGAATACCGGCCTGCCGGGCGGCCGGCGCGAACCACGCCGTTGTATGAAACGCTCAAGCAGGCCGGCGCGGAGTTCGGCGTTGTGAACGGCTGGGAGCGCGCCTTGTATTTCAAGCCGTCGCCGGATTTCGAGGAAATTCACTCGTTCCGGTTCAACAACACGTTCGATGTCGTGGCCGGGGAAGTCGAGGCGGTTCGCAAGCGGGTCGGCATCATGGAGGTGTCGGGTTTCAACCGCTACGAAATCATCGGTGATGGTGTGCATGACTGGCTGGACACCATCATGTGCTCACGGGTACCGCGCAAGCCGGGCAGGGTGGGACTGACCTATTTCCTCAACGATGATGGTAATGTGAAAGGCGAAGCGACGCTGGCCAACCTGGGTCCGGACCGGGTCTGGTATGGTTCAGCCGCCGCTGCTGAACTGCATGACATGGACTGGCTGGTCGAACATCTGCCCGATGACGGTTCGATCACGGTCACAAGCCTGGTGGACACCCACTCCATTCTGGTTGTCGCGGGGCCTGAGTCACGCGGCCTGTTGCAGGCGGTGTTCGTCGACACTGACTGGTCAAAGGATGCATTCGGCTGGTTGAGTGTAAAGGAACTGACGGTTGCCGGACACCGGATCGTCGCCATGGCAGTCAGCTTTTCCGGCGAACTGGCGTGGGAGTTGCACATTCCGAATGCAGGTCTTGTGGATTGTTACGCCGCATTGACGGCGGCAGGAGAACCGCTTGGCCTGGCGCACTTCGGTCTGCATGCAACCGAGTCCATGCGTATTGAGAAAGGCTACCGGCACTGGAAGGCTGATCTGATAACCGAGTTCAACCCGGTGGAATCCGGCCTCGAGCGGTTTGTGAAGATGGACAAGCAGTTCATTGGCAAACGTGCCCTGGAAGAGATGAGCGGAGAGGGGCCGCGACGGGTGTTTGTGTCCCTCGAAGTGGACGCCGACCATGCCGCGGCCCATCCGGGGGACAGTATTCTGTGCGACGGCAAGGTGGCAGGCACGGTGACGTCTGCGGCCTGGGGACATCGGGTGAACAGCAACCTGGCCATGGGGTTTGTCGACCCGTGCTGCGTTGGATCCGGACGGAACCTGCAGGTGGAGGTGGTCGGTGAACCGGTCCCGGCAAGGATCTGTGATCCGTGCCGGTATGATCCGGAGAATGTTCTTGTCAGGTCGTAAGTTGCATCTGCTGCATGTCGTCGGACGGCAAGATATCCGACAGGCCGCCGAACCGTCGATTGCGGTTTTTGAAGGCGAACACAGCATCGGCCAGTTCTTCGCCGGTGAAATCGGGCCAGAGGGTTTTGGTGAACCACAACTCGGCATAGGCACTTTCCCAGAGCAGGAAGTCCGACAATCGCTGTTCGCCGCTGGTGCGGATCAGCAGGTCGATGTTGCGATACCCTGATCCGGTGGCGAGTGCCTTTGACAGGGTGTCGGCAGTGAGCGGGCCGTTCCAGAATGCCCTGGCGGCCGCTTCCAGCAGGGCATGACGACCGGAGAAGTCGATGGCAAGGCGGGCGTTGAGCAAGGTGCCACCAGCCGTGATCGCCTCTATTTTCTCGATGGCCGCCACAGTCGTCGCGGGCAGGCGATCCCGGCGTCCGATGACGGTCAGCCTGACGCCGGCGTCGGCGAACGGCTGCGCTTCCATCGCCATATAGTGTTCGATGAGCTGCATCATGCCATCGACCTCCGGCTTCGGCCGCTTCCAGTTGTCCGACGAGAACGCGAACATGGTGAGTGTATCGATATTGAGGCCGGGTGCCGCCATCATGACACGGCGCACTGCATCGACACCGGCGTGATGTCCGTCGGTTCGGCTGAGGCCATGCTGTTGGCCCCAGCGGCCATTGCCGTCCATGATGATGCCGACATGGAGTGGGGCAGCTGTTGTTTTGTCTTGCAGATTACTTTGCATTGTAAAGTTCCTTGCTAAATTTTTTTGACAGGTGTGGGTGATGATCAGACGGGCTTCAGTTTGCCTGGAGCAGATTTGATGGCTGAAGTTTCGTCGGCGGCAGAACTGGCGTTTCGCACAACCTGCTCAAGCACGTTGAGATACTCCAGGAACCGTTCGCGCCCGGCGGGTGTGAGGGCGCAGGAGGTGTGCGGGCGATTGCCTTCATAGCCTTTGTGAATGGCGACGAGACCGGCCTCGGCGAGTACATGGACATGGCGCGACAGGTTTCCGTCGGTCAGGCCGCACAGTGTTTTCAGTTCATTGAAGGCAAGACCCTCGGGATGGGAGATCAGCGAGGTCATGACACTCAGCCGCGCCTTTTCATGGATCACCCGGTCCAGTCCGTCATAGGAGTACGGTGCGTCACTTGGTGTCGGCATGGAACTCTCCATAGGCAAAATGCAGGACACCGGCCAGGGCCAGTTGACCGAGCGCGAAGGGGACGCCCATCAGCAGGGGCGACAGGGCGGTTGCAGAACTGGCGAGCATCAGCACGGTGAAACCGGAGACGAAGTACCAGCCGCCGATCCAGCGCACGGTGCGCGGCAGGGAGCGTGAACCGGCAAAGATGCCAAGCGCCAGAAACACCTGCCACAGACCGGGCAAAGTCCACAGGGCATCGGGGGCAAATTTCCAGATGACAAGGGTTGTGGCCAGGCCGGCAAAGCCTGCCGGCAGGAACTGTTCGAAGGCATTCAGCACAATGGCATCGGCCAGCCCGCCATGATGGCGGTTGGAGCGGGCATAGACTTCCGCCGAGATCAGGCAGGCGGCAAGCGCTGCCGTGACCAGCCATGTCACGACATAGGCGGTATGGTCTGCCGCAAGCAGGCCCGGCCATAACAACTGGGACACGGAGGTCACTGCCGCAAGGCCACCGCTCATCGCCATGACGGCGGGGCCAAAGCCGCGAAACATGGTTCCAGCAGCCAGCTGACTGCGCATATCCGAAATATCCGCCAGGGCGCGATCGATGTCTTTCATCAGGGTATCCAATTTACTTTACAATGCAAAGTATATGGAAATACAAAGTGAATCGCAAGCCTGAACTGCCGAGACAATCGGCAGGTTACAAAATCTGGCTGAGGAACTCGCGCGTACGTGGGTCCTTGGCGGCCTTGAAGAATGTCTTGGGCGGCCCGTGTTCAACGATAACGCCGCGGTCGGTGAAATAGATATGATCCGCGATCTCGCGGGCAAAGCCCATTTCATGAGTGACCAGAATGCAGGTCATGCCTTCGGCCGCCAGATCCTTGATCGTGACCAGCACCTCTTTGACCGTTTCGGGATCCAGCGCGGCTGTAACCTCGTCGAACAGCATTACGTCCGGGTTCATGGCGAGGGACCGGGCGATGGCGACACGCTGCTGCTGACCGCCGGACAGTTCGCCGGGATAGTTGTCTTCCTTACCCTCCAGACGCACCTTCTTGACCAGGGCGCGGGCCCGTTTTTCAACTTCGTCTTCAGGTTCTTTCAACACCAGCAGGGGTGCCATCATGACGTTCTCCAGCGCGGTCTTGTGCGGGAACAGGTTGTACTGCTGGAACACCATGCCAACCTTCTTGCGCAACGCCAGCTTGTCCAGACCGGGAGCGTTGACCTCCTGGCCTTCAACCTGAATGGAACCGGCCTGGATATCGTTCAGGGCATTGATGCACCGTATCAGGGTCGACTTGCCGGACCCGGACGGTCCGATAATGCAGATCACCTCACCCTTCATCACATCGAGGCTGACGCCCTTCAGCACCTCAAGGTCGCCAAACGACTTGTGCACGTCCTTGATCGAGACGATCGGCTGGTCCGGTGTCCATTCGGTTTCAGACATGGTTCATGGTCCTCACAGTTTCACCGTGTATTTTCTCTCAAGCGCGATGGTCCCGCGCGCGATCGGATAGCAATAGGCAAAGAAGATCACCAGGCAGAAACCGTAAAACGGCACCAGCAGTTCCGGCCGGCCGTTTTCGGCTGCCATTGCCTGACGTGACAGGGTGACGATTTCTTCCACGCCGAGCAGGGAGACCAGCGGCGTCGCCATGGTCAGGATGGCATACCAGTTCATCCAGGGCGGGATCATGCGCTTGAAGCACTGCGGCAGGATGATGCGCCACAAGGTCTGCTGCCGCGAGTAGGCGAGGGACTCCGCCGCTTCCCACTGACCTGACGGAACCGATGCAATGGCGCCGCGTACGACTTCGGAAATATTGGCCATGATCGGCAGTGACAGGCCAAACACCGCCTTTATCCAGTCAGGGATCTGAATGATCAGCCCGCCGATCTCAATCTTGAACGGGAATGCCAGCATGACAATGAACAGCAACACCAGCCAGGGCGAATTGCGGAATGTCTGGGTGATCAGCCAGGCCGGCTTCGAAATCAGCCGGTTCGGCGATATCTGCATCAGCCCGAGCACCACGCCGGCGAAGGTGCCCAGCGCCATGGTGGTGATTGAAATCAGGATGTTGAACACGAACCCCTGGAACACCAGGAAGGGCAGCCATTTGACCAGCGCCGATGTGGCGTCCGCCATGGTATAGGTCGACTGGGCGTAGGCAGCCAGCGGCCACATCATGAAGATGGCGGCCAGCGCCGGCAGCAGCCACCAGGGCAGGTCGGCAATGAAGCGTGAAAAGTTGATGTCACTGGCGCCACCGGGCGTGGCAACCGACACAGGTTTCAGCACAGCCATATCGGTGGTGGACGCTGAATTGATTCCGGGGATGGATTTGAGCATGGCCATGATCAGTTCTGCCCGTATCCGGGAATGCGCATGTTGCGTTCCCACTTGTTCATGCCCATGACCAGGATGCCGACCAGCACGATATAAACAATGAACATCAGCACCATGCAGGCGTTCTGTGCGGTGGAATAGTCGTTGTAGATGCTGACCAGCTGGTACAGCAGTTCAGGTACGGCGATCACGATGGCCTGCGTCGTGGTCTTGACCAGATTGACGAGGTTGTTGTTGAGAGACGGCAGCGAGACACGGAACGCCAGCGGCAGCACCACATAACGATAAATCTGCAGCCGGTTCATGCCGAGCGCGTCGGCTGCTTCCTTGGTCGAGTCCGGCACCGCCTCGATACCGGAGCGGAAAATCTCGACGTTGAAGGCACCGGCAAAAAACGACAGCGACAGGATGGCCCAGCCGACATTGGAAATGATCGGCACTTCCAGCCAGCCGTCCGGCGAGTAGGTCGGGGTGAACTGGCCAAGCGCGAAATAGAAGAACAGCAATTGCACGAGCGGCGGTGTATTGCGGAAAAACTGGATGTAGCCCTGCACGAACATGCGCAGCCACCTTATCGGGGAGCCTTGCAGCCAGGCCCCGACGACACCGATCACCACGGACAACACCACGCAGACAACCGACAGTTTGATGGTCATCCACAGACCGGTCAGCACGCGCTCGGTCTGCACCGGATCATACAGGTAGATGAAATTCCACTTCGGATTGGTCTGCGCCAGCTCGCGAAAGAATTCCTGGAAAGCGTCCAGCATTGCCCCTCAAACCCCTCATTCGATTAAATTGCCGGGAGCACTCGCGATGAATGCTCCCGGGGAATGATTGGCATAGTTACTTGGCGAGCCAGTCCTTGTACTGTTCCTTCTTGTCGGCCAGGAACTTGGTTGGCTGAATGCCCCACTTCTTCTCCAGCTCGATCAGCCGGCCGGACGACAGCCAGTTATACTGCATGCCGGACATGAAGTTGCCGAACACGCAGTTCTTTTCTGCCAGCGGCACGGCCAGGCCCCATGGATTGTCATCTTCGGAGTTCAACGGCATTTCGAAATCGTTGTACTCTCCTGACGACAGGTCGGACATGATCGATGAATCGTCATAGACCCAGGCAATGCACTTCTTGTCGCGCAGGGCCTGCTTGGCCTCGGCGTTGCCGGTAAACGCAACGACCTTGGCGCCATAGCGTTCGGTGACGATCTTGTTGTAGAACGCGCCCTGCTTGCCGCACACAGGCTTGTCTTTCAGGTCTTCCCACTTGGTGATGCCGACGGCTTTCGGCGACATTACATTGGTGCCGGACGTATAGTAGTTCGGCCCGACAATGCCGACAATCTTGCGGCGGTCTTCACGGTCCGACATGGTGGCGATCATCAGGTCGATCTTGCCCTGCTCAAGAAACTGCATACGGTTGGACGACTGTACCGGGACCATTTCAAGCTCCACGCCCATGGCGTCGGCAACATCCTGGGCCATGTCGGCTTCCATGCCGATCAGTTTGCCGGAGGGGTCACGGAAACCCCATGGCTTGTAGTCTGCCTTGACGCCCACCACGAGCTTGCCGGCTGACATGACCTTCTTCCAGGTGTCATTGCTGCATTGTGCAGCGGCCGCCGCCGTGACGGCGGTTGCCAGTGCAACACCTGTGGCAATTCCAAGTTTGAGTGATTTTTTGAACATGTAAGTCTCCCTTGCGTCGATCGCCGTGACAGCGAACATTCAATTCTGCAACCGAGCGTTGCGGCTGGTCGCGGTGCGACCCCGGCAGTCAAGACCATCTTTCAGCGGATTGCAATCGGGATCTGGTTTCGGCTCAGAGCATGAAACGGATCAGGTGCGCAGACACCTCATCTGCCGCTTCAACAAGGATCGAGTGCTTGTAGTGGGGCAGGATGACCAGTTCGGAATTGGGCAGTGCCGCGTCAATCAGACTGTTAAGGCGAGGGTTGCAGCCGCCATCATTCTCGCCGGTCAGGACCAGTGACGGGGCTGTTACTTCATGCAGCCACGGCGCCATTTCGGTTCCGGCATAGATGCGGAACACATTCATGAAGACATCCGGATCGGTGTCGATAACCTGCTTCAGGCGGCGCTCGACCAGGTCGGGATGTCTGGCGATGAAATCATCGGTGAACCAACGGGCTGTCAGTGTTTCAAGCACCTGGGCAATACCCTTTTCCTGCATCGCCCTGACCACGCCCCAGACTTTTGCACTGTCGTCTTCGGTGCGGAAAGCGGCGGTGGACAGAATGCCCAGCGACAGGACGCGGCCCGGGAAGGCCCGTGCATAGGCTGGACCGATCTGTCCGCCGAGCGAGTGTCCGGCGAAATGGGCCTTTTCAATGCCGGTGCGCTGGCGCAATCGTTCCAGGTCGGCGACCAGTTCTTCCAGTCCGAATTCTCCGTCGGGCAGGGGGGATGTGCCATGGCCGCGCAGATCGTAGCTGATGACTTTGAAGTGCTCGCGCAATGAGGGCACCATGAAGCGCCAGGCATCGCGCGCAGCACCGATGCCGTGGATCAGGATCAGGGGCGGTCCGTCACCCTCGACCGTGTATTCGCAGTCAATTGCAATTGCCATTTTCTAGCCTGGGTACTTGTCGACGCCGAGCTGACCGCCAAAGCCCCAGTCTTCCTTTTCCACGTCGGACAGAACAACCCATACTGCTTCCGAGTTGGCCCCGGTGGACTTGACCATGGCATCGGTGAGCGCCTCGACAAGTTCACGTTTTTGCTCGCGCGAGCGGCCCTTGAACATTTCAACCCGGATTATCGGCATAAGGCGTTTCCTATTCTGCTGCCTGAGTGGCGCGGTGTGTGAAGTGGGGCATGACATCTTCAGCAAACTGCTGGATGCAGTCCAGCGTTTCGGATTGCGAAGCGCCGAAATTCACATTGAGGATAACCCGGTCGACACCGGCATCGGCATAAGGGGCCAGCTTGTCGATCATCTCCTGTGGCGTACAGATCAGCAGGCTGTCAGCCAGTTCGTCTACTTTCTGCTCGCGCGGCAGCGGTTTGATCATGCCGTTCTCGACAAGACCGGGGCCGGTGAAGACATTATCGAAACGGCTGTAATAGTCGTTGGCCTGTTCGATTTTCGCCTGACGATCCGCAGGAGATTTGCAGACAAAGCCGACGCGCGACAGGGACAAAGTGAGGTGCTTGCCGTCCTCGCCCATTTCCGCCTTGGCGGTTTTGTGGGCAGTGACCTGATCGAGCATCATCTGGTGACTGCCGGACAGCGGTGTCGTTTGAATGTGGAAACCGCGTTTGGTGCAGGCGTGAATGCCCGCCGGCACCATGACAGCCATCATGATCTGCGGTGCGCGCACCGGCCTCGGCATGATTGTGATCGGATCAAATTTGTAATATTTGCCGTCCCAGGAAACTTCTTCCTCACTCAGCAGAGCCTGCAGGAGGTCCAGCGACTCGTCGAACTTTTCCCGGGAGCTGTCGAGTGGCACGCCAAGTCTTTCCATTTCGAAGCTGAATGCGCCGCGCCCGACGCCGAGCATGAGCCGGCCATTGGTGAAGATATCGGCACAGACAACCTCACCGGCATAAATCCGCATGTCGTGCAGCGGCAGCACAACAACCGAGGTCAGAATTTTGATCTGTTGTGTATGGTCGGCAATCCTGACGGCAAACTGCAACGGTGCCGGCAACATCAGAATGTTGATCAGGTGATGTTCGGTGAGCGAAACTGCATCAAACCCTGTCCGGTCAGCCAGCACCGCCTGTTCGAGCATATCCGCATAGACCTTGTCACCGCCGAACGTCTTGTCGGGATAATAGGCTGAAAGCTGAATCGAGAAATCCATCGGGTTGCTCCGGCTGATGTTCGCATCATGATGCCGGACACCAATGATGTGGTAAAACGAATAATATTTGACATGTAGTTCGATTTTTTCGAATTTATGACCATGAACCTTGTGACACTGAGAACCTTCCTGGCGGTTGTTCAGACAGGAAATCTGAACAAGGCTGCCGACCTCATGAATGTCACCCAGTCAACGGTTACAGCCAGACTTGATGTGCTGGATGCCGAACTGGGGCAGGCGCTGCTGGTGCGCTCGCGCAAAGGCGCACAGCTGACCAAGGCAGGCTTTGCATTCCAGCGTCATGCGGAATTGATGGTGAGGACCTGGGAGCAGGGGCGTAAGGCGGTAGGACTGCCCAGTGGATTTTCCGGCATGGTTTCACTGGCGGCTCAGGATGAGTTGTGGACAGGCCTGGGTGATCTCTGGATTGACAGGGCCCGAGCGGCGCAACAGGACATTGCATTCGAGGCCTGGCCGGGTGATCACGCCGACATAAGCCGGTGGCTCAATAGCGGACTGGTCGATGCCGCCATTACGTTGCTGCCGGTCGCCGGCGATGACATCGTTTCTTGTGAGCTCGCCCGGGATCAACTGGTGCAGGTGTCCAGCGATCCCCGCGCGGCAGTGGAGTGGGATGACAATTACATTTTTGTGGACCTGGGAGCTGACTTCAGGCGTCGGCACTCGCTTGTCTGGCCAACAGACAACACAGCCCGTATCGCGTTTGGTTCAAGCAGTTGGGCGCTGAATTACCTGTTGCGCAACGGCGGCTCCGCTTTCCTGCCTTGGCGGATGTGTGAACCCCATGTTGCTGAGGGCCGGCTGCATGTGGTGCAGGACGTGCCGGCGTTTTCACGCGCCGTCCACTTCAGCTGGCGAACGGCAAGTGCTCAGGAACACCCGTGGCTGGAGCACATTCACCAGTCTATCTGAACGGGCAGCCAAACTGATTTCGAAAGAGCTCTAGTTCGGATTTGCCGGCTGGGCCGGCTGGATGCTCAGCAGGCCGGAGTTCTGCGGTTTGATAATTGCGGCATCGGGAATTTCAAGCGGGATGTTTTCCTCGATCAGGTCTTTCAGGCGCTGTTGCTCGATGGTGATCGTGCGGCTGCCGGCACCTTCAAGGGCATTGATGCGTTCTTCCTCCTCGCGGGCACGGCGTGCAGCGGCTTGTCTCGCTTCTTCAAGCTTGCGCTTGCGCTCTGCCTCGCGAGCTTCCTGCTCCTCACGATATCTGTGTTCTTCCTCGATCAGGCGCTGTTCTTCGCGTTGCAGTTCTTCAAGCCGGTCCATGCCCTTCTGCAACACGCTGACCACGACCCAGGATTTCAGCGCGGAGGTGTCATAGGTGCGCTTCAGTGACAGAGGATGACCTGCAAGACGCATGGCGATGCCCGGCACCTCGTTGTCGCCTATCTTCTGTTTGAGCGACACATCCGCGCGCGCCTTCTGCCCGCTGAAATCCGCCGACAGGCGCAGGGTGCCATTGGCCGTTTCCGTGCTGATCGGAATATTGCCGGTTCTCAAATTGCCGTTCTGCAGGGTTGCTTCAGCCGGCTTTGCGTTCACAATCGTACCGCCTTGTGACAGTGCCGAATTGATGGTGCCGTCAATTGTATTCACGTTCTCGATTGCTGCAAGACGACGGGTTACGCCGGATAAATTGAACCTGGGCAATGTGAGTGATGTCGGTACGATGCGTCCGTTTCCGGTCAGCTGGCTGACCAGACCGCCGGGCGAACGTCCGTCGCCGTCAAAGTCCAGCTGCAGGTTGATGTCGCCGCTCATCGCATCCTGCCCGTCCGCCGTCTGCAACAGGTCAGCCAGCGCAAGCGTGGCATCAAGTTTTCCCGACAGGTTGAGCAGGGGGCCGGTATTCCGGGCGGCCACGAACATCGAAAACCTGCGATCTGAGCTGGTGTCTCCGGTGACGCTGACATTTACCGTTTCAGGGCTCGCGCGCTTGAGATCAGTGCGGGCGTTGTTCAACGCCAGGCCCGGCATCAATGCAGCGCGTTGCGCGGAAATCGTCAGCGACCGGTTAAGCCATCCCAGACGGGTCGTGTCAAAGGTGCTGGCTGCGCGCACCGGGCTGCTTCCGGCGGGCATCACCATGCTGGATGTCAGCCAGCCGAGGTCGAGGGTCTGAACCGTCAATTCGCCATCGACAAGCGGTGCTTTTATCCTGCCTGTCACCGTCGCATTGCCGGCAATCGTGTTGAGCGGCATGGCAGCCTTCAGATCTGACAGCTTGAGCGTACCCGGCGATATCACAGCATCGGCGCTCGCGACGAATTTGCGGTCTATCTCTGCCGGCCATGCCGGTACGGCAAGGCCGACTGCAGACGCCAGGGGCGTGATGTCGGGAGCCATCAGCTTCAGGGCTCCGGCGGCGCTGATGTCACCTTGAGGGCTCACCGTGATGCCGCCGTCAAAGCCCAGTGTGCCGGACAGGAGAGACAGTTGCGATGTGCCGGTCAGCGCAGAAGACGGCTTTCCGGCAAAGGCCATCTTCAGGCTGGCAGGCTCGGAGCCGCCGGTCAGAGGCTGCAGTCCGGCAAGCGCCAGAATGCCCTGGCTGGTGGTTCCGCTGACCGAGCCGGTGATCCGGGTGTCGCCATCACGCCATTCAGCAAACTTGCCGTCAAAACCGCCGGTGAGGGCAATGTCCGCGCCAGCGGCTTTCCCGTTTGCCGCGATGGTGAACTTGTTGGTGCTGCCAGTACTCATCTCACTCAGAACCCTGAGGTCGACCGGGCCGAGACGTCTGGCCCACGGGGTGGATGCAAGGTTGGCATCCATTACGCCAATCAGGCGCAGGAAGGGACGGGGGTCGGTCGCCTTGAAATCACCCGATACGGATCCGGTTATGCCTTGCTCGGGAAAGTTCAGCACGCCGGCAATATCAAGGCGCGCATCACCGATGCCGCCGATCTCAATGGTGCGAAGTTCCACCGCACCCTCCGACATATCGACATCAATGGCGATATCCTGCGCCTCTACGCCACGCAGCAGCAGGGTGTCGGTCTGGATGGTGATGTGGGCATCACCGAACGCCAGCGCGTTCGCTGCCAGATCGGTCAGGCCGGCTACGGTTCCGTCCTCGATGGCGCTGGTTGAAAATCCGCGAGGTGCATAACGGTCTACGTTGATGGTATCAGCCAGCAGCCGAATGCTCAGCGATGGACTGTCGCCTCCGTACAGGCTGAATGAACCGGTTGCACTGGCATCGTCCAGACTGGCTTTGGTGCCGGTCAGGCGAAGTGCGACCGGCGTCCAACCCACAAGCGTGCGCAGTTCGGCGCGGCCACGGGCACCGGACCAGACCTGTTTGACTGCCTTTGCCTTTTCCGGGGCAGCCCAGATCACGAACTCACGCAGCGAGCCTGACTTGACCTCAAGTTCACCGGCCAGTTGCGGCAGTCCGTCGCTGTCGGCCGGCAATATAACTCCGGCAAAGCGCGCCCGGGTCTGCCCGGGCAAGCTTGCGGAAGCTTCCGTGATGCGCATGGCCTGTGGTGAAATATCGCCACTCAGGCGTGCCTTTGACAGGGTTTCACCACCGGTGATCAGGCTGGTAATGCCGGCATCAAAGCGCACCTGTGTGTTTGACGGCAGGGCGGAAAGCAGGTTTGAAACGGCATAGAGCTGCTCACCGCTGCCAAGCTCTGAAAACACGTTGCGCCCGACCAGCTCATCCAGATCGATCGCCGCTGCTTCGAGGCTGGTTGTGACTATGAACCGTGAACCCAGTTTTACCGATGCCTCGCCGGTCATGAGGTTGCGCCCGGTAAGGTCGTTTGCAGGCACCACTTCGATGTTCTCGAGTTTTACCAGATCGAAATCGGCTGTGACGTCGCCGGACACCCGGACCTGCATGTTGGCGTTCAGGGGGTTTGCCTTGCCATTGGGTTGGCGGGCGGGCTGCACGGTAACCCGGCCGGTGACCTTGCCGTCATCGCGCAGGGTCTCACCGTCAAATGCCCACATGAAGCCGGCATCGCCGCGTGGCGATATTGCCGCGGATACCTTGAGGGGCTTGCCCCTGCGGTACTTGCTGGTTGATATCGTCAATGCCAGAGGCGCGCCTGACTGGGTAGCGGTTATGTCCGCCCGCCACGGACCGTCAAGCGCAGGTGCCTTGAGTCGTCCCTGGACAGCGGTCATTTCGGATAACCCGCCACGCCTGCCGTCGCCAAAGAATATCCGCCCGTCGACAATGTCGATACCGGACACGGCCACCTGCTCGGCGCCGGGAAGTCCCACAATGGAGTGGGTCGGCTTGAAATTCCAGCTGACGCCTCCGGCGGCCAGCCGCTCGAATGAGGCAACCGGGCGCACCAGTGTCAGTTTGCTCAGGGAAAACTGCCCGGACAACAACGGGGCGGCCGCGATTTCTGCGTCCACTTTCTCGATCTGGATCATGTCTGCCAGCATCGATCCTGGCGGATTGGTAACCCGGACATTGGCTGCGGTGAGGCGAGGCCAGGGAAACAGCCTGACGGTGACTGGCCCGTCGATGGTGACCTGCCGGCCAATCAGCAGGCTTGCCTGGCGCTGGAAATCCGCTTTGTAGCTGTTCCAGTTCACCAGCAACGGGCCAACGCCAAGCGCGCCTGTCACAAGGATGATCAGGATGCCTAAAATCAGGAGCGGTGATCTAATAATATTCACGGCTGGCTACCGGCCCACGGAAAAGAATGGTCAACAAAATTCAATAACGTCACAGTCACTTTACTGGGGCAGTATCTTGCCCGGATTCATTATGTTCTTCGGATCGAGCGCCTGCTTGATGGCACGCATCACGGCGACGCCCGGGCCATGCTCTGCTTCAAGAAATTTCCGCTTGCCCGAGCCGATGCCGTGTTCTCCGGTGCAGGTCCCGTCCATGGCGATGGCGCGCATGGCGAGACGGTAGAGGAACTCTTCGGTGGCTTTGACTTCTGCAGCGTCGTCACGATCACAAAACAGCACGACGTGGAAATTCCCGTCGCCGACATGACCGAGTATGGGACCGTACAGACCGTGTTTCTCCAGGTCCAGACGGGTTTCCTCCACGCATTCGGCAAGTCTTGAAATGGGCACGCACACATCTGTGCCCAGCGATTCCTTGCCCGGCACCATGGACTTGATCGCCCAATAGCCGTCATGGCGCGCCTGCCACAGCTTATGGCGGTCTTCTTCGTTCGTGGCCCAGTCGAAGGGGCCGCCGCCAAGCTCTTCGGCTATAGACGCAAACGTGTCGATCTGTTCGCGTGCGCCGGCCTCGGTGCCGTGAAATTCCACAAACAGCGTCGGCACTTCCTTAAGGCCAAGATTGGAATAAGCGTTGAACGCTTTCAGGTTTTCAGCATCGATCAATTCCACCCGCGCGATGGGAACACCCATCTGGATGCAGGTTATGGCTGCATCACAGGCCGCCTCCACCGAAGGGAACGGACACACGCCGGCGGCAATTGATTCCGGTATACCATGCAGCTTCAGGCAGATTTCGGTGATGACGCCCAGTGTACCTTCGGATCCGACCATGAGGCGGGTCAGGTCATATCCGGCGGACGATTTCTTGGCCCGCCGTGCAGTGCGTACAATCTCGCCGTTCGCCATCACTGCGGTCAGTGACAGTACGTTGTCGCGCATGGTGCCGTAGCGTACCGCGTTGGTGCCGGACGCGCGGGTGGCGGTCATGCCGCCGAGCGATGCGTCGGCGCCCGGGTCAATAGGGAAGAACAGGCCCTGGTCGCGAATGAATTCGTTGAGCTGCTTGCGGGTGACGCCAGGCTGCACACGCACATCGAAATCCTGAGAGTTTACTTCAAGAACTTGGTTCATGTTATTCATATCTATGGAAATACCGCCATGCGGGCAGGTGATGTGGCCTTCCAGTGACGTGCCGGTGCCATAGGGGATGACCGGCACTTCGTACTTTGCGCATATCTGTACGACCTTCTGCACTTCTTCGGTATCATTGATAAAAGCAACCGCGTCCGGCGCATGGCCGGGATTCCAGGTGGTATCCTTGCCGTGCTGGTCACGAACGGCCTGTGACGTCGATATCCTGTCGCCCAGGACTTCAGTGATTTCGGCGATGGCCTGTGACACCGAGTTTCGGCGTTCCATGGTTTGAACAGACATGATCATTTCCATCCTGATTTTGAAGCCCGGTTTTTCAGACTCCACGTATCCTGCCGCTTGCACTATACCGGGTCTTGGGATTTGCGCACTAGTTTTACAGTCACAATCCCGAGCATTTGGAGCAAATAATACAATGACGGACTATGGACGGCCCTTTGTGGGCAGCATCAAGACGGTCGAAGACGACTGGATCGATTACAATGGCCATTTCAACATGGCATATTACGGGGTTCTGTTCGACCGTACCTGCGACGAGGCGTTTGAACTGGTGGGCCTGGGACCGGAATATCTCAAATCCGGGGCATCGTTTTTCACCCTTGAAGCTCACACGACATACATTCGCGAACTTCATGCCGACCATAAGGTGAAGGTAACCGTGCAGATGCTCGATTACGATGCCAAGCGGATGCATTACGTGCAGGAGATGTTTCACGCCGAAGAGGGCTGGCTGTCGGCCACCATGGAGGCCATATGCATGCATGTGGACATGAAAGCGAAGAAGTCGGCGCCGTTTCCCGAGACCATCATGAACCGGATCACCGCCATGCATGAAGCGCACGCGGGCTTGCCCGTTCCACCGCAGGTGGGTCACAAAATCGGTATCATCAGGAAGTAACATCCCGTAACGCTTGCATCACCCCGGGCTAACATGTTGAAGTCTCGCGCGATTGGGGCTGATACAATAACGTGGGGCTCGCCGATGGGCGAACTGCGGGACAGAATATTTACAACGCTGGGTGAGCTCACCCTGCCGCAAATGCGCGCCTTTTGGGCTGCGCGTCATCCGCTTGTGTGGGCGCTTGCGCTGATCATCGGAGTTGTCGGCGCGTTTGCCATTCTGGCGTTCAGGCTGGGCATCGGGTACGTGCAATGGCTGTGGCTGGGCAACTCCAGTGAAAATGTCGTGGGCACGCTTGCCAGTTTCAAAGCGCCCTGGATTGTTGTTGCCGGGCCAACACTGGGTGGGCTGATCGTCGGGCTGATCATCTGGAAGTTCATCAAGGAGCGCCGTGCGCACGGCATTTCCGATGTAATCGAGGCCGGTGCGCTGCACCGGGCCGACATTTCACTGCGCGCCGGCCTGGTGTCAGCCGTCACATCGGCGATCTCCATTGGTTCCGGTGCCAGCGTTGGCCGTGAGGGACCGGCAGTACATCTTGGCGCAACGATTGCCGCTTTCCTCGATCGCAAGTTCAATTTGTCGCCCGCTGCACGCCGTGTCCTGCTGGCATCGGGCGCGGCTGCAGCCGTGTCAGCCAGCTTCAATGCGCCGATCGCAGGTGTGCTGTTTGCCCATGAGGTGATCCTTGGACACTTCGCTCTGTCGGCGTTCGTGCCGACTGTGCTGGCTGCTGTTGCTGCGACGCTGATCACCCGCATCTGGCTGGGGGATTTTCCGGCCTTCATCCTGTCGGAGCAGCACATTGCCTCTTATTGGGAGTTTCCGGCGTTCGCACTGCTCGGTGTCGTCTGCGGGCTGGTGGCCGTGTGTTTTCAGTTGACCGTCATGACGGCTGACTGGAGTGCCCGGCGCTTCACCATGCCGCTGTGGTTGCGCCCGGCACTCGGTGGATTGGCAGTGGGGACAATGGCACTCACGGTGCCGGAAGTTCTGGGGGTTGGCTATGAAGCCACCAACCTGGCGATCAAGGAAAGCTACGGCCTGGTCTGGCTGCTGATACTGCTGGTTGCCAAGACGGTGGCCACAGCCATTTCGCTGGCAAGCAGGTTTGGCGGCGGCGTATTTTCACCGTCCCTGTATATAGGTGCAATGGCCGGCGGAGCCTTCGGTATTATCGCGGGCAGCGCCGTGCCGGATTATGCCTCCAACTACGGGGTGTACGCGTTGCTCGGGATGGGCGCCGTCGCGGGAGCGATCCTTGGAGCGCCGATTTCAACCGCTCTTATCGTGTTTGAACTGACCGGTGGTTATGAACTGACCATTGCATTGTTGCTGTCGGTATCGATCGCATCGATGATCATGCAGGCCTTGCTGGGCAAAAGCTTCTTTGACTGGCAGTTGTCGCAGCGCGGGGTGTTTCTGCGGGAAGGCTCACATCTGCGGATTGTGCGAACATGGACGGTGCGTGAGTTCATGACCAAGCTTACGCCACAAGAGATGGCAGATCCGCCGGAAC
Source organism: uncultured Anderseniella sp. (assembly GCA_947488295.1). Taxonomy (GTDB): domain Bacteria; phylum Pseudomonadota; class Alphaproteobacteria; order Rhizobiales; family Aestuariivirgaceae; genus Anderseniella. The sequence goes on along the minus strand of CANKYU010000004.1, from coordinate 455,018 downwards.
TGTTCGACCGGCCGCGTCTGATCCCATCTGATACCCTCGAAATGGCGCTTCGGACTTTCGACGAAGGCGGCTATACACGGCTGGCGGTGCTCGACAAACGCGAAGCTGGTGAATTGCTCGGCTGGGTCGATCAGGTCGAAGCGCTGGCCGCGTACAACAAGGCCCTGATTGAGGCCAATGTGGAAGAACACAAGTGAGGGTTGTTTCCCCTTGGGTCAATTTGAGGTTATCGTCCCGCGCACAAAGATCATCATCTCCGGAAACCCATCGCTGCTTCCAAGGCTCGGACAATGAACAACGACATAAGGGCAAAGTACAAGGGTTCCTGGATCGAGCGGCTGGTGACGCTTGGCACCGATGACTGGTACGGACAGGACAAGCTTGGCCTGATCGTGGCCAATGTGACCGGATATCTGGCCGCGTTGTCGTCTCTGGGATTTGTCGTGACCTATGCCATGCATGACATGCAATCGCTGATGCCGCTGGTGATCGGTAATCTGATCTCCGCTGTCTGCACCGCGATGACACCTGCGTTTCACCGGTTCGGTCGCATCGCCGCTGCCCTGTGGCTGACAGCGGTGTTTTTTGTCTCCCTGACCTGGTTCACCAGTCTGCTGGGCCGCGATTCCGGCGTCGCCCTGAACCTGATAGGCACATCCGCGGTGGCATTCGCCATTCTCGGGCTGGAGCGGTTGAAGCTCGTGGCGCTGATCAGCGCAACAGGCGCTGCGCTGATTATCGCCAGCTGGACATTGTGGCCGCAGCCGGCCCAGGGCATTCACGACGATCCCGCATTCATGGAGCAGACTTTCGCGTCGGCCATTGTATCGATCATGGCGATCACGTTTGTGGTGATATACTACGCCTTCTACCTGACACGGCAGGCCCAGGCGCGCCTGCAGGAACTTATGAAGTCAATGATGCCGGACGCTATTGCCGAACGCCTGATGGTGAATGACGGTGAGACAATCGCCGAGGCGCATGAGCATGTCGTGGTGCTGTTTTCTGATATTGTCGGTTTCGTGGAAATGTCCAACCGGCTGGGCGCTGTGCGGGTCGTGGCGCTGCTTGACGACATGTTCCGGCAGTTCGATTCTCTTGCTGCCGAACACGGCGTCGAGAAAATCAAGACCATCGGGGATGCCTATATGGCGGTGGCCGGTGTGCCATCGCCTGTATACCAGCCGGAAGACGCGATGGCGCGGTTTGCCAAGATGATGCTGCATGTCGTCGGCGATGTGGGTGAACGCCATGGCGTGGATCTGGAAATGCGGATCGGCATGGCATCCGGCCCGATCATGGCCGGCGTCGTCGGCAAATCCAAGTACTCCTATGACGTGTGGGGCGCTGCGGTAAACCTTGCAGCAAGGCTTGAACATATCGGCACGCCTGGCTGCGTGGTCACGACGGGTGACATCAAGGTGACGCTGCAAAAGGACCATAAATTTGAGCGCGCCGGATCGGTCGAGCTCAAGGGGTTTGGAAAAGTGGCTGTCTGGCGCATGGATTGTACGCCGGGTTCAGCTTAGCCCGGCACTTCTTCTATTGTGACATGGGCCGGGTTGAAAGCCACCAGCGCGGCCAGCTCGCGGGCAAATTCGAGCGGCTCGGGGTAGGACCAGGCCAGGTAATCGTCAGGGGTAAGGGGTGTCCAGCCTGCATAACTGAAATACGCAGCTTCGCCCTTGAGCGGGCAATGAGTGGTGCGACCCGCGACCGGATCAAGGACCACGATGATATCCTGCGGTGGCACATAGATCATCGGGTCATAAAAATCGCGGCCGACCTCCAGCAAGCGGACGGCGTTTGAACTATCTGCCAGAATGGTGTTGCCCAGGCGAATGCCGACATGTGAATTTACCGGCTTTATCCGCATGAAATGCCGGGGTTCGTCGGGATTGTGGATCGTCGCGGCGGACAGGGTGATTTGCGGGTTTGTCATGGTGGACTGATTAGACGGTTGCAACGAAGAGCTGTCAAATCTCGCCGGTTCGTGTGGCCTGAAGTACTGCCACCCTGAGCGCGCTGGACAGATTGGTACGCCCACGCGCCTCGTCTATGGCGGCAACCAGCCCGGCCAGCGGCACATTGCGCACCGTTGCTAGTGCATTGAGGGCATCCCAGAATTCCGGTTCAAGTGACAGGCTGGTGCGATGCCCGGCGATGGTCACCGACCGCTTTACGGGTCCGCGGGATGCGTCACTCATCATCTTTGTCGATCTTGTGTCCGTCCAGATGAGAGTGTTCCGCAGACTTGCGGGTGGTGCTGAGCAGTTTGTCCGCCTTGCTGCGTCCGAACCGTGCCCGGTTCTCTTCGGCCTGCCTGGTCTTTTCAGCGCGGGCCCTGGCCTTCCGGAACTTGTTCAGATTGGTGACTTTTGCCATGGCAGTGCTATTTCGGCCCGATCATGTCTTCCGGTTTTACGATCTCGTCGAAGTCTCCTGCATCAATACCGGCGGCAACGGCTTCTTCTCGCAGTGTGGTGCCGTTCTTGTGGGCGGTCTTGGCGATTTTTGCGGCAAGGTCATAGCCGTATTTGGGCGCCAGTGCGGTGACCAGCATCAGCGACCGGTTGAGACCGGCCTTGATGTTGTCCTTGCGTGGTTTGATGCCGGCAACGCAATTGTCGGTGAATGAAACAGATGCGTCGGACAACAGCCGTACAGACTGCAGGAAGTTGTAGGCCATCACCGGATTGAACACGTTGAGTTCGAAATGCCCCTGTGATCCGGCAAATGTCAGCGTTGCATTGTTGCCGAACACCTGCACGCAAACCTGCGTCAGGGCCTCGCACTGGGTCGGGTTGACCTTGCCTGGCATGATCGACGAGCCCGGCTCGTTTTCCGGCAATGCCAGTTCACCAAGGCCGGAGCGGGGGCCTGAGCCCAGGAAGCGGATGTCATTGGCTATCTTGAACAGTGAGGCAGCAACAGTGTTGATGGCGCCATGGGCCATGACCATCGCGTCATGGGCGGCAAGCGCCTCAAACTTGTTCGGCGCGGTCTTGAATTTCAGCTTGGTGATGCTTGCAATGTTTGCCGCCACCATCTTATCGAAACCTTTCGGTGCATTGAGCCCGGTGCCAACTGCGGTTCCGCCCTGGGCAAGCTCCATCAGCGCGGGCAGCGTCTGTTCAATCCGCGCAATGCCGTTTTCAACCTGCGTCGCATACCCCGAAAATTCCTGACCAAGGGTGATCGGCGTTGCATCCTGGGTGTGTGTGCGGCCGATCTTGATTATTTTGTCCCATTGTTTCGCCTTGCGCGCCAATGCCTTGTGCAGATGTTTCAGCGACGGCAGCAGGTCGCGCACAACCTGTTCGGCGCAGGCGACGTGCATGGCCGTCGGGTAGGTGTCGTTGGATGACTGGCTCATATTGACGTGGTCATTGGGATGAACGGGGTCTTTTGACCCCATTGTGCCGCCCAGCATTTCGATGGCCCGGTTGGAGATCACCTCATTGGCGTTCATGTTGGACTGGGTGCCGGAACCGGTCTGCCAGACGACCAGGGGAAAGTGGTCGTTGAGCTTGCCGTCGATGACTTCCTGGGCAGCCTTGACGATCGCGTTGCCGCGCTTTTTGTCCAACTGACCGAGTTTCACGTTGGCTTCGGCGCAGGCACGCTTGACGATGCCCAGTGCGCGTACGACCGGCAAAGGCTGTTTCTCCCAACCGATCTTGAAGTTGCCCAGCGAGCGCTGTGCCTGGGCGCCCCAGTAACGGCTGCTGTCTACTTCAATGGGACCAAAAGTGTCGGTCTCGGTGCGGGTATTGGCCATGGTCTGCGTGCTCCGTCGTAAATATCATTGCGGCTGATGGAGCGAGCACTTAGCACGGCTGCTAGCTGAGTCCAATGTCCTCCAGCCATATCGGGTTGGTCCAGGCGCATTTACCGGCCTCGTCGCGGATTACCACCCGCAGCCATTTGGATGGCGGGCATTTCAGCCAGCTATTGTCGAGCTTTGCCAGATCGAGCGTGACACGGGTCAGTGAACGTCCTGTGCGTGATACCGTGCGTGACGTGCCGCCATTTACGGTGATGGCATTGACCGGCGAGCATTCGATGGTGAGTTCGCTGCCGTCCAGGTCGAGCACGTGGAACTGAGGTCCCTGGCTTGAATAGAAGTTTCCGGCTTTCAACGCGGCGAGCAGGGCTTCGGGCGCGAGACTGTCCGCCTTGACATGCACCCATCCGCCGAATGCGTCGTGATCATGATCGTGGAAGTGGGCATCATCGGTAGCAATGCTGGTCAGGCGCCGGTTTTCATTCAGCAACTGGTCGAGCAGATAGAAGCCGTCACCTCGATCGTTCTCCACCCCGCATCCATGATTATAGATTTCCACCGCGTGGGCACTGTCATTCAGGGCGCGGCCGTCTTCCATGGTAAGTTGTGACCATGCAGGATGGGCGATAGTGACGAATGCGCCGGCACTGGCGGCCCGTCTGGCCAGCGCCGGACCGTCCTCATCATCGCCGCAGGGCGCGAAATCCAGAGGCAGGCCATTGGCAAGAATGTGCCAGAGTTCGCCGACTGCGGTGACGGGTGCATGCAGTTCGGCGCCAATGATGGTGGTGAAATCGTCCGTGCAAAAGGAACGCGTGTCGGCGACCGGCCAGTCATAATGACCCATGAAGTGATCGGTCAGGGACATGAAATCATAGCCGGCATTGCGGTAGGCATCGATAACCTTGGCCGGCTCGAGCGCACCATCGGACAAGGTGGAGTGGGTGTGAAGATTGCCGCGCCAGAAGCGGCCGGGTCTGGAGAACAGGGACAGGGGAGACATGGTTTCGAGTTGCCTCGGAGCAATTTGTTGAAAGTGAATACAATCCCTACTGGCAGCCATGTGCAACAGAAACATTGCAATCTGCGGTACACAAAGAAAAACGCGGCAGGCGAAACCTACCGCGTCTTCACACTGTTAGTTCAGATGCCTGATCCTATGGACGGCAATCGCGGCGACGTACGCAACGGCGATACCTTCTTCCACCACCCCATTCGCGACGGCAGGCGCGGCGTACGCGGCGGCAGGAGCGGGTGTATGAACCACCGTAGTTGTAGTAGCCGGGGCCGATGTAAATGCCGCCCGGACCGATGCCGAATCCACCACCACACCAGCCATGACGGCGGCAGTTGTGCCGTGGGCCTCTTCTGTGAACCAGCGTGAGGCCTTCGATTGTTGATTGAGCGACCGTGGACTGAGACAGGTTGCCGGCTGATACCGGTGCTGCCTTTGCACCTGTCATCGCAACCAGAACGGCAAATGTCGCCAGCGTGACCGCGAGGAGGAATTTCTTCATTTTGAGCTCCTAAGTTTTTCGGATTTTCTCGCTTACCCCCAGTAAGATTACCTGCGAATCAGCTCGATGTCTCGCGCTTTCTTACTTTTTGTTAATGGACGTTGCACAACCTTACGGTGCAGTCGTGGTGCTACTGGATTTTTACCAGTGCGCGACAAGCTTTCGGCAGCCAGGCCAGTGTTTTGCGTGCAATCGGCTTTTTGCGTGGAATCGGCACGCCGTTGACGATTGTGGGGCGTTTTTTCGCTTTTTTGTAAACGCGCTTCTTCCACGGCTTGTCCGAAAACCAGTAGGCTAGTTCGCCGCCGCACCCGGTGCCGTCCTTGGGGCGCGGCGCTGCCTGATTCTTGCATTGTGGAGAGCCGGCCGGACACTTCATGCGGATATGAAAATGGTAATTATGGCCTTTGAGCGGACGCACCTTGGCCAGCCAGTTACCCTTCTTCCCGGCCCAGTCGCACAAGGCTTTCTTGATCGGGGGGTGCACGAATATCCGCGCCACCTGCTTGTAGGATGCGGCTCGCTTGATGAGGCGCGCATGGGCTTCGGTCCAGCGTTTCGGGTTGATGCGTTTGCGGTCCAGAGTCATCAGGACCGCAGACTTGGTTTCACGCTCTTTCCGGGTAAGGGTGCGATCCGGCATCGGTGTCAGCCAGATGTCGGCATCGAGGCCGGCCTGGTGTGATGCGTGCCCGGACAGCATCGGTCCACCGCGCGGCTGCTGCAGATCACCCACCAGCAAGCCGTTCCAGCCATCATGTTTTTTGGCCTCGACGGCAAGGCGCTTGACCATCTTGATCAGTTTCGGATGACCCCAGGCACGATCCCTGGACGGTCGCATGACCTGCCATGCTGGTCCATCGGCCGGCATCTCCTCGGCACCTGCAACACAGCCGCGTGCATAAGACCCGAAGACTTCCGGCTTCAGCGGGGCAGGTCCGGTCATGTGACCGAAATAGAACCGTGCGGGAACCGCATTGGAAATAGCCGGGACCGGCGGTTTCTCGATGTCCTTGACCGTTCCCTTGGTCTGCGCGGATGCCTGCGTCGGCAATAACAGCAAAACCGTGCCCGCCAAGGCGAAGGCGATGCTGAGCGTCTTCAACACACTGCTGTCAAAATGCGGGAAACTATTTCTTGCGAAACGCATCCAGTGAGACCACCGTTGTATCATCGTTTGACGCTTTTGCAGCGCCTGCCTGATCGTTGGCGCCGCCGGGGTGCGGCACGGGAACGTCAGTGTCCTGCGCATTGCTCGTGCTGTCAATATCGGCTGTTTCACCGTCTTCACCGTCGTCCAGCGCGCCTGGCTCGAATTGAAGACCGAACTGCACCGTGGGATCAAAGAACCCCTTGATTGCGGCGAACGGCACAACCAGCCGCTCCGAGATGTTGTCGAACGACAACTGCACCTCAAAGTACTTGTCGAAAACATTGAGGCCCGAGAACTGGTGTTGCAGCACGATCGTCATGTCGTCCGGATACTTGGCCTTTATGCGACTGGATACGGATGCGCCGGGATAGTTGGTATCAAAGGAGATAAAGAAATGATGTTCACCAGGCAAACCGTCTCTCACAACACGCTGCAAGGCGAGTTTGACGACTGACCGCAAGGCATGCTGGGCCAAAACGTCATAACGCATCAAATCTTCCGGCATGCTGTCTCCGTCACTCACGGTTCTTATTCCAATTGTTGCGCGCTGATTCTTTTCTCGATGTTCACCTTACAGCTTTCGCGCTGGTTCGGCCATTGGTTGAGCATTGCCAGCGCAAAAACCTGTGAACATCGCGGGCAGGGCGGTTGCTGTACACAAAAATGCCCCGCTCACGAGCATGAGCGAGGCACATGAGGCATGACGCTGTTACACCGGCGCCGGGACGTTCTTGGCGCCTTAACCTTCGACCTTGATGGTGTAGTCAGGTGTCGTGTTCAACGGGCATGAGAAGTAATAGGTGCCCGGCTTGAGGTTGATGGAGTAATCCTTGGACACACCCTGGTCCAGGCCGCCGCCGGAAACCTTTGGCAGTGTGAGGCGGCTGACACCGGCGCCACGCAGATAGAATCCGAGGCCGTAAGGTACGTTCTTGTTGGTCACACGGAATACGTGCTTGCCCGGTTTCAGGGTCATGACCTTTGCGGTCTTGAGACGCTCGTCTGCCGTCTTGGCGTTGATGGCCTCACAGTCAGCCTTCTGGGTCGACTTGTAGCCGTGATCCTTGTCTTCCACTTCCACGAACTGACACGCGGTCTGGGTCAGTTCAACGACGGTGGCGTCTTCTGCCAGTGAAGATGTCGACGTCATGGAAACGGCGGCCAGGGCGGTTACGGCAGTGGCGAATGTCGATGCAGTGAAACGTTTCAGCATTTTTGCGATCCTTGTGAATGTCTGCAGGTGGAACCCGGATTAGATTTTGAAAATGTTTTATCGCCAAGTCCGCTGAAACGAAAATGACGATCTGGTGAGTTGTTTCGTGATCATGATCACATCAAGGTCAGGACCATGGCGCCAACGTCACCGCTGCCGACGTTTGCACAATAATTGCCACTTGCCGCCTGATTGAGTGGGGGCTTCTGTTGCCAGGTGCCCCCGAACCCCGCCTAGACCTGCGAGGGCCTAGGACTTAGATCGAAGCGATCAGACTGCGTTACGCAGCCAGACGTGCTTCCGCATAGTTGTCGTTTGCAACTACTAAAATAGCCCGATAACGGCGGTACAATGCCGAGCAAAAGCAAACCCTTTACGCCCTCGTCGATCCTGGTTCACCCCCAGCAAATGATGCCTTGCGGGGTCAACTGACCACCCGATGCTCGCAAAAGCAGCATTTGGTGGAGGTGCCGGGTACTGCCCCCGGGTCCGAATGGTTTATTACGATCGCCATTTATCGCCATATCTGATGCAAGCACCAGCAAAGCCAATATAGTGTGTCATCGCGGCAAAATAAAGCCTTGTGGAATTTCAGCCTCAGGATACCCGTGCCGGTAAGCCTTTGGTCTTCCCAATGTTTCGCGATGTGTTAATATTTTCGCGTTGATGGAGCTGTGATTTCCACGACATGAACCGAGATGCGCAAACGAGGCGGCCGATTTGCGAAGGCATCGCGAGCAAGCAATGCACACTTGATCCGAAAAGGGAAAATGCAATGGCCGATAATTCTCAGTATTATGATGATGTCGATAAATTTGCCGGTAATGTGAACAATACCGCTGTTGATGCAATCGTGAAATATTGCGGTATCGCGCTTCGTTCAAAGGATGCTTCGCTGGTTTCGTGCTCCGACCCGGTAGAGCTTGGCCGGGTGCGTGACGGTTTCGCGTCCAAGAAACTTGGTCTGGCCGGTGACGCCGCTGACAAGGCCATTGCTGCGGTTTGCGAAAAAATGAAGGATGATCGGCAGAAAAGCCGGGTAACCTTTTACTACCTGCTGGCCGAAGAGTCCGGCACAATGAGCGCGCTCGCGTGAGCCTGTGACACTGCGGACCCTGAACACGTTGGTGATTGCTGCCGGCAGGCAATTGTCGGCAGCCGACTTTTCGCGGTAGCCTGACAGCCTTTACGGGATTCGGAGATTCTTTCAGATGCAGCAGTACCTCGACCTGCTCAGGACCGTGCGCGACACCGGCGCTGAGAAGGGTGACCGTACCGGCACCGGCACCCTGTCGGTGTTCGGTCACCAGATGCGGTTTGACCTGGCCGACGGGTTTCCGGTGCTGACGACGAAGAAGCTGCACCTTCGCTCCATCATCATTGAACTGCTGTGGTTTCTGCGTGGTGATACCAACATCAGCTGGCTGAACGAGAACAGGGTATCGATCTGGGATGAGTGGGCCGATGAAAACGGTGACCTTGGCCCTGTTTACGGTCACCAGTGGCGCTCATGGCCGGCGCGCGACGGATCGACAATTGACCAGATAGCCGGAGTGGTTGAACGCATCAGGAAGACACCTGACTCGCGCCGCCTGATTGTAACGGCCTGGAACCCGGCCGACGTGGACAAGATGGCCTTGCCGCCATGTCACTGCCTGTTCCAGTTCTATGTGGCTGACGGCAAGCTGTCGTGCCAGCTTTATCAGCGCTCGGCCGACATCTTCCTCGGCGTACCGTTCAACATTGCATCGTACGCATTGCTGACGCACATGATTGCGCATGTCACAGGGCTGAAGCCCGGCGAATTCATCCACACACTTGGCGATGCGCATATTTATTCGAACCATCTTGAGCAGGCGGACGAACAATTGACCAGGACCCCGCATGGCCTGCCGCGGCTGGTGATGAAACGCGACGTGAAAATACTGGATGAATTCGTGTACGAGGATTTCGAGATCGTCGGTTACGAGGCCCATCCCAATATTGCGGCACCGATCGCGGTATGAGTGTGGTCATTCGTTGCGCCCAGGCAGGAGACGGACCTGCATTGCGGGACCTGATTGTCGCTCTGGCGGACCATCAGGGGCAGGCCGGGCTGGTAACCGCCAATGCCCGTGAACTTGAGGACGTGTTGTGTTCGCCGAGCGATCATCGCGGGTGCCTGGTGGCTGAGATGGACGGCGTAGTCGTGGGGCTTGCTTATTGGTACGAGGTTTTCACGACCTTTACCGGCAAGTCTAAACTGTATCTGGAAGATCTGATTGTTTCTCCACAGGCACGTGGAACCGGCGCAGGATTCCTGCTGATGCAGGGATTGGCGAACATTTGTGTCGAGCGCGGTTATCCCCGGTTTGAGTGGCTGGCGCTGAGCGAAAACGATCTGGGTCGAAAATTCTATCGCCGGATTGGCGGAGACATCAAGCAGGGTGCCGATACATGGCATCTGCCGGAGGCCGGAATCCGGGCCCTGGCGGAGGAGGGTTGATGCGGGTTTCTGCTGTTGTTGCTGCGTCTGAGAACAATGTGATCGGGTGCGATGGCGGCCTGCCGTGGCATGTGTCGTCGGACATGAAGCTGTTCAAGGAAATCACCCTCGGCAAGCCGATCATCATGGGCAGGCGGACCTGGGAAAGCCTGCCGCGCAGGCCGTTGCCGGGCAGGCGCAATATCGTGATCACGCGGCAGCAGGACTTTGCCGCAGATGGCGCCGAGCTGGTCCATTCGGTCGATGAAGCCTTGTCGTTGTGCGCGGGAGAGGCGGAGGTGTCGATCATCGGTGGTGGACAAATCTACACAGACGCCATGCCACACACAAATCGTATCTACCTGACCCGAATTCATCTTGAAGTTGACGGCGATACCTTCCTGCCGGAGCTGAAGGACAGCGAATGGCGAGAGGTCGAGCGGCGGTCATTTGTGAAAGGCGAGCGTGATGACGCTGCATTTACGCTGATCGTGCTGGACCGAGTGAACTGATGAGCGATCAGCCTGACATCGTGATCGTTGGAGCTGGGGCTGCCGGTGTCGGGGCCGGCATGGAGCTTGCAAAACGCGGCGTGCCGTTTGTCATTCTGGAGGCGTCCAGCCGGGTTGGCGGGCGAGCTCACACGGACAAGACGTCGCTGCCTTTCTCCTGGGACAAGGGCTGCCACTGGCTGCATTGCGCAGATATCAATCCGCTGGTGGCGGAAGCCGACCGGGTCGGTGCGCAGTATCTCAAAGGCGGTCGCGAAGACTGGAATGCGGTGTGGGCCAACGGCGACTGGGCCGACAGGGCAGGGCGCGCCAATACACTGAGCATCATGGAGGCCGCTTTCGAGGCAGTTTACGAGGCAGGCGGCAACGGGCGTGACGTGGCGATCTCAGAGGTATTGCCGGATGCCGGTGAATGGGCGCCTATCGTTCGCCACTGGATACAGCTGATGTCGTCAGGCGATCCGGAGCAGGTTTCAACCCGCAGCTATGCGGACTACCAGGATACCGAGCAGAACTGGCCGATGAAAACCGGCTATGGCGATCTGATCGAGCGCCTGGCGGCCGGGTTGCCCGTTCGATTGGACACGCCGGTCAGCGGCATCGAACAGCGTGCAGATGGTGTTTGCGTGACAACACGCAGCGGTGTGATTGAAGCCAAAGCCGCCATCGTCACGGCTTCGACCGCAGTGCTCAATTCCGGCGCAATCGAGTTCGGCGCAGGCCCGGCACGGGACCTGCTGGACCTGGTAGAGAATGTGCCGTGCGGGTTTTACGAGAAAGTGGCCATTGCTTTCGATCGCGATGTGTTCGGCGGCATTGATCAGCCGTCCGTCAACATATTGCCTGAGGACGGCAGTGAGCCGATAAATTTCCAGTTTGCGAATTTCGGCAACCCGATGGTGATCGGTCATGTGGCAGGCAGTGTGGCCAGGCAATTGCTGGCGGAAGGTGATGCTGCGATGGTGGAGTTCGCCATGCAGCGGCTGGTTGCGGCGTTCGGATCAGACATCAAGGCGAGAATGGTGAATGCGGCAACGACCGACTGGGGGAGCAACCCGTTTGTGCGCGGGGGTTACAGCTTTGCCAGGCCTGGATGCGCGCATCTGCGTCACCAGATGATAGAGGCGGATACCGGCAATCTGGTATTTGCCGGCGAGGCATTCTCATTACAGGCGGAGGCCACTGCCCACGGTGCTTGGATGAGTGGACGCGCAGTAGCAGGCAGGCTGGTGGACAATCTCGCGCTGGCGAGTTAGTCAGCGATCATGAGTGTTGCTGAAAACATCGAAGAACATGATGACAACGGCGGGCCGTCACTACTGCGCGCCGCGCCGGACAGCGTGTCGTTTCGCAAGCTGCGCAAGCGGCTCGTGCGCAATGTGCGCCAGGCGCTGGATGATTTTGCCATGGTACCTCAAAACGGCGGCAAATGGCTGGTGTGCCTGTCCGGCGGCAAGGACAGCTATGCGCTGCTTGCCGTGTTGAGCGATCTGAAGTGGCGAGGACTGTTGCCGGTCGACCTTGTTGCCTGCAACCTTGATCAGGGCCAGCCGGGATTTCCCAAACATGTGCTGCCGGAATTCCTGTCGGCCCATGGTGTCGAACATCGTATCGAGTATCGCGATACGTATTCCATCGTGACAGAGAAGGTGCCGGAGGGCGGCACATATTGCGCGCTGTGTTCACGGTTGAGACGGGCAAACCTGTATCGGATCGCGCGCGAGGAGGGCTGTTCGTCCATCGTGCTCGGCCATCACCGGGAAGATATTCTGGAAACGTTTTTCCTGAACCTGATGTATGGTGGCAGGCTTGCGGCAATGCCGGCCAAGCTGCGCAATGATGACGGTGATCTCACCGTACTGCGCCCGCTGGCCTACTGCGCGGAAGATGATATCGCGAAATTCTCGTCAGCGCTGGAGTTTCCTATCATTCCCTGTGACCTGTGCGGATCTCAGGACGGGCTCAAGCGAAATCAGATCAAGAGCATGCTGGACGCCATGGAGACCCGGCAACCGGGCCGGAAAGACACCATGCTCAAGGCCTTGAGCAACAGCCGCCCCAGTCATTTGCTGGACCGGGCTCTCTTCGACTTTTCAGCTGTTTGATTGCACCCGAAGCCGCAGACCTGTCACCAGACAGGTTCCGGCATGATCCCGGATCAGCGTGAGGCGACCAGGGTTTCAGCCTGGACACTGTCGATTCCGTAGGCGCTTGCGGCTTTTGCATCTTCCGAGCTGCCGATGGCGATCGCCAGTATGGCAAACCAGGCGATAGTCAGGACAATTGCAAGGATCAGCGTGGGCCTGGAGATGGAGCGGGTTTCGGGGCTTTCTGATATCTCGGACTGGCTGGACATGGTGTCGATCTTTTCAAGTGTACTTGTGAACCTGAACTGACCATAGGTGCCGGAAAGTTGATGCGATGTGAGGTTTGTCACCTTTCAGATCTGGTCCCGTCCAGGGGATCAGGAATCCGTTCCCCCGGTCGTCGTGTCAGGCCAGGTTTCTTCGTGCACGATGTCTTCAATTGCCATCCTGTCAGCCCAGCCCTTTACCTCAAGTTCCGGGCGCTCATAGAGTTCTTCGACATGGCCGACGCACAGATAGGCAATTATCTGCACATGATCCGGAATGTTGAGCAATTCACGCAGGGCATCGTGCCGGTAGATGCTGACCCATCCCATGCCGACGCCCTCGGCGCGCGCAGACAACCACATGTTCTGCACTGCGCAGACGGTTGAGTAGAGGTCCATCTCCGGGTTGTGAGTGCGGCCGAGCACAACCTTGCCGCCGCGGGTACGGTCACAGGTGACGCAGATGTTCAGCGGCGCCTTCAATATGCCTTCCAGCTTGAGCGACTGGTACAGCTTTGCCTGCTCGTCGGCAAACATGCCGGCGGCTTCCTCGTTTGCCAGGGTGAACAGGTCGTGCACCTGCCTGCGCCGCTCTTTGTTCCGGATCAGCAGAAAGCTCCAGGGCTGCGAAAATCCGACCGATGGGGCGTGATGTGCTGCGGTCAGGATGCGGTCCAAGACTTCAGGCGCAATGGGGTCCGGCAGGAACTGGTCGCGCACGTCCCGGCGATTGAAGATTGCCTTGTAAACTGCATCACGCTCCGGTTCGGTAAAACCGGCGGCAGGCTTGAGTGATGACTTGGTGTCGGACATAGAGGCAACCAGCCAGGCAATGAAGTTCAATGAAAACCGCACCTCCTCTTTCCAGGAGATGCGGCAATGTTGTTTCAGGCCATCACCAGATGGCGGCTGTCGGGTGTTGCAGGGCTAACCTGCCATCCACCAGCGTTCGCCGTTCTTGTGACCGTCCAGCTCCCAGTTGTTGGCGAGCTGTTCCGGCAAGCCGATCTTCTTGGAGATGGCATGGGTGTAGGCCATGAACATTGGAATGACCGAGCCGCAGTCTTCGTGGCAGATCTGCTGCATCTCGACATATATGGCACGACGCTTGGCGGTGTCGAGCTCGGCGCGGGCTTCGACAAGAAGTTCGTTGAACTTCTTGTTTTCCCACTTGCTCTCGTTCCAGTCCGCACCGGATGAATAGATCTGCGAGAAGACCCAGTCTTCGGTTGGACGGCCACCCCAGTAGGATCCGCACCATGGCTTCTTGAGCCAGACGTCATCCCAGTAGGCATCGTCTGCTTCACGAACCACCTTGATGGTTATGCCTGCTGCCTTGGCGCTTGCTGCATAGAGCTGGGCCGCATCCACGGCACCTTCAAAGGCTGTGTCGGCAATGTGCAGGGACACTTCCAGGTTTTCCAGTCCGGCCTGCTTGAGGTGGAACTTTGCCTTTTCAGGGTCGTATGCACGCTGTGGCAATTCTTCCGGTGTTGCACGATAGATGTTGGCAGGTCCGACCGGCGAGTCATTCCCGACTTCACCCTGGCCACGCAGGATCTTCTTGACGAATTCCTCGCGGTCTACCGAATATTTCAGTGCCAACCGGATGTTATTGTCGGTGAACGGATCCGTATTGGTCAGCATTGGCAGTGTTGCGTGCTTGTTGCCGAAAGTCGGCTTGACCACCACATTGGGGTCCTTTTCAAGCAGTGCAACCGTCTTCAGGTCGAGGTTCGACATGGAGTGCAGAGAGCCGGTACGAACACCTGTGGTGCGCGCATTGGCGTCTGCCACGAAAAGGTTTTCCACACTGTCGAAATAAGCGGCGTTTTCCTTCCAGTAGTTCGGATTGCGCTTCACAAGCGTGGACACGCCGGGCTCGAACTTCTCCAGCATGTAGCCGCCGGTGCCGACACCCTTGTCCCAAGCCATCTTGTCGCCGTCGGCCGGGCAGATCATCAGATGGTAATCCGACACGATGAACGGCCAGTCGGCATTGCCGCCTTCAAGCTCAAACATGACCATGTCGCCGTCAGCCTTGACGTCCTTGATCTGCTTGGTCAGGCCGGACGCGGCAGACTTGTTGCCTTCGCCGCGGTGATGGTTGAACGATGCCACCACATCATTGGCGTCCAGCGTCTTGCCGTTGTGGAATTCAACGCCCTTGCGGAGCTTGAATGCCCAGGTCTTGGCGTCGGCGCTTTCCCAGCTTTCGGCAAGCTCGGAACGCAACTGGCCGTCAGGCGCGATTTCGGTCAGGTTGTTCCTGAGCTGATTGCCCACATTGATCATGTAGGAATCGTTGGTCTGGGCCGGGTCAAGCACATCCTTAGTGCCGCCGCCGGTCAGGGCCTGAATGTAGGCGCCGCCCTTTTGAGGCGTAGCTGCCCTGGCCTTGTCGAACATGTTGCCGGCCATTCCGGCTGCTACGCCGCCGGCAACGGCGTATTGAATAAATTCACGCCGTGAAACTTTCGGCGAATTCAAAACCCGATTGAGTTTGTCTTTGTCTGACATAATGAATTTGTCTCCCTGTGATACTCCCGAACGGACAGATAAACATCCGGTCTTGAAGATTGTGCAACAAGTTTTACCCAAAAGACCAGAGCTAACCGCACAGGTTAGTAAATCTTGACACGAGTTGAGATCGGACGGTTTTTGGATGGTGTCGCTTGAGGGGTTGCAGCGCAGTGGCTTGATTGACAAACTGCGCCGCAATAAAAACACCATTTTGACTTGGAGGGAAGATTATGAAGACCCGTGCAGCTGTTGCTTTCGAGGCCGGTAAACCGCTTGAAATCGTCGACGTGGACCTGGAAGGCCCGAAGGCCGGCGAGGTTCTGGTTGAGATCAAGGCGACCGGCATCTGCCACACCGATGAGTTCACCCGTTCAGGCGATGATCCTGAAGGCGCGTTTCCCGCCATTTTAGGCCATGAAGGCGCCGGTGTCGTGCTTGAGGTTGGCCCGGGCGTGACGTCGCTGGAGGTGGGCGACCACGTGATCCCGCTATATACGCCGGAATGCCGTGAGTGCGAGTACTGCCTCAACCCGAAAACCAATCTGTGCCAGAAGATCCGCACCACGCAGGGAGCCGGCCTGATGCCGGACGGCACCAGCCGATTTTCCTACAAGGGTGAGAAGATCCTGCACTATATGGGCTGCTCGACGTTCGCCAATCACACGGTGCTGCCGGAAATCGCGTTGGCCAAGGTCAACAAGAAAGCCCCGTTCGACAAAATCTGCTATATCGGCTGCGGCGTGACCACCGGCATCGGCGCGGTCATCAACACCGCCAAGGTGGAGCCTGGCTCCAATGTGGTGGTGTTCGGCCTCGGCGGCATCGGCCTGAACGTGATCCAGGGTGCGCGCTTTGCCGGCGCCAACATGATCGTCGGTGTCGATCTCAATGACGGCAAGGAAGACTGGGGCCGCAAGTTCGGCATGACCCACTTCGTCAATCCGAAGAATGTCGACGGTGACCTGGTGGCGCATCTGGTGGAACTGACCGGC
The DNA here is from genome assembly GCA_947488295.1 of uncultured Anderseniella sp. Taxonomy (GTDB): domain Bacteria; phylum Pseudomonadota; class Alphaproteobacteria; order Rhizobiales; family Aestuariivirgaceae; genus Anderseniella. Next base: position 438,504 of record CANKYU010000004.1, on the reverse strand, counting down.
GGCGGTGCCGATTACTCGTTTGAGTGTGTCGGTAATGTCAATCTGATGCGCATGGCCTTAGAGTGCGCCCACAAGGGCTGGGGTGAAAGCATCATCATCGGTGTTGCCGGTGCGGGCCAGGAAATCTCCACGCGTCCGTTCCAGCTTGTTACGGGAAGGTCATGGCGCGGCACGGCGTTCGGCGGCGCCCGGGGCCGCACTGATGTGCCGAAAATCGTCGACTGGTACATGGACGGCAAGATCGACATTGACCCGATGATCACCCACACGCTGGCGCTTGAAGACATCAACAAGGGCTTTGACCTGATGCATGCAGGCGACTCGATCCGCGCCGTGGTCGTCTATTGACCGCCATCTATGTGGATGCAGACGCCTGCCCGGTGAAGGCCGAAGTGACCCGCGTGGCCGGACGCCACGCGGTAAAGGTGTTCATCGTGTCAAACGGCGGCATCCGGCCTGATCCCGATCCGCTGGTCGAAACGGTGATCGTGCCGGATGGCTCGGACGTGGCCGACATGTGGATTGCCGACCGGGCGGGGAAGGGCGACATCTGCATCACCGGCGACATTCCGCTGGCGGCGAAATGCATCGAAGGCGGTGCCTGCGTGGTGAAACACAATGGCGAGGTGCTGGATGAAAAGAACATTGGCCAGATTCTGTCGATGCGTGACCTGATGACCGACCTGCGCGCCGCCAACCCGCTTAACCAGGGTGGCGGCGGCAAGCCGTTTTCCAAACAGGACAGGTCCAGGTTCCTGGACGTGCTGGAACGGGAACTGCGGCGGGTGAAGCTGTTATAGGCAAGGGAATTGACGGCAATCAGGTTTTGAACCGGGTTTGCCGGGTTGAAATACTTTAAGTTTGAAATAGTTTCCCAGACATGATAGTTGCATCCTTGGGCTGACTATCAGCCCGACCCGAAGTGCAACCGAAAGCGAGCTCGCTCGCTTGTTCGCGGCGCAGGCTATAGAGGCTGAGCGTTGGAGAGGCACTTTTTCGCTCAGGCACAAATATCCGGTATGATCCCCCAGAACACGGGGGCGCCGCTGTGAGCGAGGACCATATGAGAAAACAGCATTTCCACTTGCCCGACGGCGTTATTTATCTGGATGGCAACTCGCTTGGTCCGTTGCCGAAAAAAGCTGCTGCAAGAATTGCACAAACCGTTACGGATGAGTGGGGAGACCTGCTGATAAAGGGGTGGAACGAGGCTGGATGGTTTCATCAGCCGGCTGTGCTGGGCAACCGGCTGGCACCTTTGATCGGTGCGCCTGAAAACAGTGTCGTGCTTGGCGACACGCTGTCCATCAAGGTCTATCAGGCACTGGCAGCCGGGTTGAAATTGCGCCCGGGCCGCAAGGTCATTCTGTCTGACACCGGCAATTTCCCTACCGATCTGTATATGGCGGAAGGGCTCATCAAACTCATTGGTGGCGATATCGAGCTCAAGGTGGTGCCGCCGGAGCAGGTGGCGGATCATCTGGATGACAGCGTGGCCGTGATGATGCTGACACAGGTGGACTACCGCACCGGGCGCCTGCATGACATGGCGTCATTGACCCGGAAGGCTCACCAGGCCGGTGCTATCGCATTGTGGGATCTGGCCCATTCTGCCGGCGCGTTGCCGGTGGATATCGAAGGCTGCAATGCGGAATTTGCGGTCGGGTGTACCTACAAATACCTGAATGCCGGGCCGGGTTCGCCTGCCTTCATCTATACCCGTCCCGATCTTGCAGATGCAGCCGAACCGGCCCTGTCGGGCTGGATGGGGCATGCGTCGCCATTTGCTTTTGATATCGACTATCAGCCGTCGCCGGGCATTGAGCGCATGCGGGTCGGCACGCCGCCGGTTTTGCAGATGGCTGCACTCGATGCCGCGCTTGATGTCTGGGACGGCATCTCGATGCATGAGGTGCGTGCGAAATCCATCGAACTGTCGGAACTGTTCATCCGTGAGGTTGAAAGCCGCTGTCCGGACCTGAAGCTGGTCAGCCCGCGCGCCAGCGAACACCGGGGCTCTCAGGTCTCATTTGCCTTTGAGGACGGCTATGCGGTCATGCAGGCGTTAATCGCAGCGGGTGTGATCGGTGATTTCCGCGCACCAAATGTCATGCGTTTCGGTTTTACGCCGCTCTACATCGACAGCGCAGATGTGATGCAAGCCGTCGTCATCATGGAGGATATCATGGCAAACAGGACCTGGGACCGGCCGGAGTTCAAACAGCGCTCGGCGGTGACCTGATGGGCGATCAACCTTACAATCCCGCAGCCGAAGGCGCTGAAATGAACTTCAGCGCCAAGATGAGCTATACCGATTACCTGAACCTGGATCAGATATTGTCCGCGCAGACGCCGCTGGGCCAGACCCACGATGAGATGCTGTTCATTGTTCAGCACCAGACATCTGAACTGTGGATGCGGCTTGCCCTGCATGAAATGAATGCGGCGCGGGTGGCCATCCGTGACGACCACTTTCCGCCTGCCTTCAAGATGCTCACGCGTGTGTCCAAGATATTCGAGCAACTCAACAGCGCGTGGGACGTGCTGCGCACCATGACACCGAGCGAATACACGTCGTTTCGGGAAGACCTGGCGCAGTCGTCCGGGTTTCAGTCCTGGCAATACCGGCTCGTTGAGTTCGTCGTCGGCAACCGCAACCAGGCCATGCTGAAACCTCACGCCCACCGGCCTGACCTGATGGAAATCCTGAAACAGGAACTGGCCCGGCCAAGTCTGTACGATGAAGTGATTTCGGCTCTTTCCCGGGCCGGTTTTGAAATCTCTGCGGATGTCCTGGACCGTGATGTGCAGCAGGCGCACCGGCATGATGAGAGTGTCCAGGCGGCGTGGAAGACCGTGTATGAAAATCCGCAAACCTACTGGACCCTCTATGAACTGGCGGAAAAACTGGTGGACCTGGAAGACTATTTCCGGCGTTGGCGGTTCAATCATGTCACGACGGTTGAGCGCGTGATCGGGTTTAAGAGAGGGACCGGCGGCACGGACGGTGTGTCCTATCTCAAGCGAATGCTTGCCGTGGAGCTGTTCCCCGAACTGTGGCGCGTCAGAACCGAGTTGTGAGATGAACCAGTTTCAAATCGCCGACTGGGACGATGCCTATTCGAACTCGGCTCATATTCCGGACAGCAATCGCTGGCCCGGAGAATGGGTTGAGCGTGCGGCCCGTTATCGCGCAAACGCCAGGTGCGAACTGGATATTGCTTATGGCGAGCATGCCCGTAATGTCTACGACCTGTTTTTGCCTCCAGGTGAACCGGCAGGTCTGCTGGTGTTCATCCACGGCGGCTATTGGCTCGACTTCGACAAAAGCTATTGGTCTCATCTCGCAAGGGGGTCCGTTGACAGCGGCTGGGCGGTGGCCGTGCCGTCCTATGTTCTGTGTCCGCAAGCCGGCATCGGTGACATCATGCAGATGGTCGGAGCGGCCATTCGGCATGCTGCGCATAAAGTATCAGGACCTGTTGTCCTGACCGGACACTCGGCCGGCGGACACCTGGCAACCTGCATGGTGTGCGAAGCATCGCCGTTACCTGTCGACGTGCGACGGCGGATCGCCCACACGGTTTCAATTTCCGGCCTGCATGATCTGCGCCCCTTGCTGAAAACGCGAATGAACGATCAATTGCACCTGACCCATGGCGAAGCCATGCACCTCAGTCCGGCATTGAAAATGCCCGATCCCCAGTGCCGCCTCACCGCATGGGTTGGTCAGGCGGAACGTCCGGAGTTTCTGCGCCAGTCTGAGCTCATCGCCAATATCTGGCGCGGTCTCGGTGCCTGGACGCGATGCGTTGTTGCGCCGGATCGGCATCATTTTGACGTCATCGACGGATTGTGCGATGCGCACTCACCGCTGGTGACGGCAGCTCTAGCCGACCTGCCGTTCGCGCCACCAGACATACAGGCCTGATGCGATGATGATGGAAATGCCGAGCCATTTCCAGGCATTGGGTATGTCCTGAAATACCAGATAGCTCAGAATCGTGGCGGAGACGATTTCCAGGTACTGAAACGGTGCCAGCACGGATGCCGGGGCGCGTTTGAAGGCATGCACGATCATCAGATGGCACACGGTGGCAATGACGCCGACCCCGGCCAGCATGACCCACTGCACCGGGCTGGGCCAGACAATGGCGAGAATCGGAATGCCGGCTGCGGTGCCGGTGCCGGCGATAACTGCCAGAAAGGCAAAACCGATCACCCCGGAGAAGAATTGCATGGTGAGCGCGTCTTCGGTCGCAGCCAGTTTCTTGGTCAGCAGCAGATAGGTCGCAAACAGGAAGGCTGTCAGAACCGGCAGCAGCGACACCGCGCCGAAAACCTCATAGCTCGGTTGAATGACGATCAATGCCCCGATAAAGCCAACCACAACGGCGCAGCGGCGGCGCCAGCCGATATGCTCCTTCAGGAACACGGCAGACATGATGGTGAGGATCAGCGGTTCAACAAAGAAAACCGCAATGGCGTCGGGCACCGGCATCCAGCGCAGGGCGGTAAAGAAAACAGTGACCGCGCCAGCCATCAAGACAGCGCGAATGATGTTCAGGCCGATGCGATTGGGCAGGAAATTGCGTTCGCCCTTCATCCACAGCAGGAATGGAAAGATCAGCAGAGCCTGAATGCCGAAACGCCATTGTGCGACCTGGATACCGTTGATTTCCTTTGAGACCAGCTTGCCGAGTATGTCCATTGACGGTACGACGAGCATGGCAATCGCCATCAGCGCGAGCCCGCGTGAAACGGTTGCCTGATCAGCCGCACCGGATGTGGATTGCACAGACATGGAAAAACCTGTTCACTTTCAGAATATTAGAGCAATTCCATGAACTCGTTTGAGCCCAGCTTGCTGCACAGGGCAGGGACCGGTGCACGGTGTGCGAAAACGGCGCGGGACGCAAGCATTGACGATGCCGTCAAAATCATGCGGGGTATGCATAAAACAGCAGGCTTACAGAAACGGGGTGCAGCTTCATGACCAATGTCGATATCAAGAGCCGGAACATATGCTTTGGCGGCGAGCAGATACAGTTTTCGCACGCCAGCGATGCCTGTCATTGTGAAATGACCGGCTCGATTTATCTGCCGCCGATTGCTGCGCACGCGAAAGTGCCTGTTTTATGGTGGTTGTCCGGGCTGACCTGCACGGACCAGAATTTCGTTACAAAGGCAGGTGCCCAGCGCTATGCGGCTGAACATGGTGTGGCGATCGTGACACCTGATACGTCTCCGCGTGGCGACGGGGTTCCCGATGATCCTGATGCTGCCTATGATTTCGGCCTCGGCGCGGGGTTTTATGTCAACGCCACTCAGGAACCCTGGGCGAAACATTATCATATGTACGACTATATCACCGGGGAACTGCCGGAAGTGATAGCCGCCAATTTCAACGTCGATATGAACAGGCAGGCGATATCCGGGCATTCAATGGGTGGTCACGGTGCACTCACCATCGCCCTGAAAAATCCCGGCAGATTTCGATCCGTGTCGGCGTTTTCACCAATCGTATCGCCGATGAACTGCCCCTGGGGTCACAAGGCGCTGGGCGGGTATCTGGGAGACGACAAGGATGCGTGGGCTGCTCATGATGCCTGTGCCCTGATTGCACAGGCGGGCGAGAAACTGCCGATCCTGATTGATCAGGGTGATGCGGACAATTTTCTCGATGAGCAGTTGAAACCGCGGCTTATCGAGGTTGCCTGTGCCCAGGCTGATCATCCCCTGACATTGCGCATGCAGCCGGGTTATGATCATTCTTATTACTTCATTGCCAGCTTCATCGGTGATCATGTGGCGTGGCACGCACAGGCACTGGCGCACTAGAGCTGGTCCGTGGTTAGCAAGTTGTAATGTGGCAGGTGGGTTGATCCATGGACTTGACGCCCGCGTTTGCCTATACCAACTAAGACTTATGGAATGTCGGCTGTTTGCAGGGTCGGCAATGAGCCCAACGACAAGGATACGAGCATAATATGCCATGGAATAAAAAGGGTGGCGGCGGCTGGCAAGGCGGCGGCGGAAACGGTGGCGGTGATGGCCCGTGGGGACAAAAACCATCCGGCGGTGGCGGACCACGCGGTGGCGGCGGCCCGGGAACACCTCCTGATCTGGAAGATCTGATCCGCAAGGGCCAGGACCGGCTGAAGACCGTTCTGCCGCAGGGCGGTGGCGGCAAAAGCCCCTGGATTATCGGCCTGATTGCCGTTGGTGCTCTCTGGTTCTTCAACAGTTTCCACACGGTTGAGGCGGAAGAACAGGGCCTGGTGTTGCGACTGGGCGAATACAACCGCACGGTTCTGCCGGGTCTCCGGTTTGCCGCATGGCCGATCGAAACCATGGAAAAGCTTCCGGTGGAGAGTGTCAGCCAGATCGACTTTGGCGGCAGCGACCGGAATTCCAACAACCTGATGCTGGCCGGCGATCAAAACCTGATCAACGTCGAGTTCAAGGTGCAGTGGAAGATCGGCGATCCACAAATGTACCTGTTCAATGTCCGCGAGCAGGAAATGCTGGTTCGCACCGTGTCTGAAAGCGCCATGCGTGAGATTGTCGGTCGGACACGGGCGGAAGACTTCCGTACCCAGGGTCGTCTGGATGCGCAGGCACAGGTTCGCGAGCTGATTCAGGCTGCTCTCGACTCCTATAATGCCGGTATTTCGATTCTCGGCGTGCTGCTGGAGCGGGCCGATCCGCCGCCGCAGGTGGCCGATGCGTTTGAAGAAGTTCAACGTGCCGAGCAGAACCAGAACCAGTTCATCCGTGAAGCCGAGCAATACCGCAACCAGGTACTGGGTAAGGCACGTGGTGAATCATCCAAGATTGTCGAAGACGCAAAAGGCTATACAGCCCGCGTTGTCAATGAGGCCGAAGGTGAGGCGCAACGTTTCAACTCTATTTATGCCGAATACTCCAAGGCCAAGGATGTGACCCGAAAGCGTCTGTTCCTGGAAATGATGGAAGGCGTCATGTCTAATACCAACAAGGTGATCGTGGAAGGCAATTCCGGCGGTCAGGGCGGAACCGGCGTGGTGCCGTATCTGCCGTTGCCGGAAATACAGAAGCGTCAGCAGTCGTCGGGGGGTAACCAGTAATGGGCATGTTCAAGTCATTTGGAGCCATTGTACTCGCAGCGATTGCGTTTCTTGTGTGGACGTCGGTGTTTGTTGTCGACGAGAGAGAAAAAGCCCTGGTCACGCAGCTTGGTGAAATCCAGCGCGAAATCGACGAGCCCGGTCTGTATTTCAAGCTGCCGTTTGTGCAGGAAGTCATTACAATCGAAGACCGTATCGTGTTCTTCGAAAGCCCGGACAAGGAAGTCCAGGTTGTGGACAGTCGGCGCTATGTCGTTGATACCGTCACCATGATCCGCGTGAACAATCCGAGATTGTTCCGTGAAACCGTGGGCGCGTCGCTCAACCGTGCCAAGGATCGTATTGAAACCCGTCTCGATGCAGCGCTGCGCCAGACTTATGGCCGCCGGTCGTTTGATGCAGCCCTGTCCAAGGACCGGGCAGCCATGATGCGCGAAATTCGCGATCAGGTCCGTCTTGAGGCTGAAGCGCTCGGTATCGAAGTCGTGGACGTGAAAATCCGGCGCACCGATCTGCTGGAACAGGTGTTGAAGGATACCTATGCCAGGATGAACTCGGAGCGGTTTGCAGAAGCAGCAGAACTGCGCGCTATCGGCGAAGCCCAGGCGACCCGCATCAAGGCCGAAGCTGACAGGCAATCTGTCGAGCTTGTGTCCAAGGCGCAGCGAGAGTCCGAAATCCTGCGCGGTGAAGGCGATGCAACCCGCAACAAGGTGTTCGCGGAGGCATTCCAGCAGGATCCGGAGTTTTTCGCATTTTACCGGTCAATGCAGGCCTACACGAACAGTCTGTCAAACAGTGATACGACCCTGGTGCTGAAGCCCGACTCGGAGTTCTTCCAGTACTTCGGTACCCAGCAGTCGACGCCGGGCAGATAGTGAGCGAGTTTGTTATGGCAATAGGGCTGGTCTTCGTTATCGAAGGCCTGCTCTATGCCGTAGCGCCCGGTCGTTTGAGGGACCTTGCCGAGATGGCCTCCAGGTTTTCGGAAGACACGTTACGCAATTTTGGTCTGACAGCGATTGGATTCGGCGTGTTGATTGTCTGGGTGGCACGGAGTTTTCTGGGATGAAGCAGCCCGGTTCTGACCATGTTAGTTGAGCAAAACCGGGGTCGAATTGCGCAGGAATTGTTCCCTGGTGCATAAGGTCACGCAATCGTTACGATCCGTGCTGGCAGCTACTTGCGTAAAACAGCTTATGATGTCCACAATCGGGGCCCAGAGTATAGCCAGGTTCGCAGCGTCCCAACAGCGTCCATGACGACAAGCATTCACTTCAGGAGAGTATCTACTCAATGACCGGCAGAGCGAGAACGAAAATAGCAGCACACAACGCCAATCTGGCAGTTCAGGTAATGACCCGGGTGACCTTGTTTGCCTTTATGGTAGTGGCCATTTGGGCGCTTGGCATGCAGGCGGCGCGTGCACAGGGACCGGCTCCGGTTGCTGACCTGGCCGAGCAACTGTCCCCGGCTGTTGTCAACATCTCGACCAGCCAGAAAGTTTCCGATTCCGACGGTGTGCCGGTTCCCAATGTACCGGAAGGAACCCCGTTCAGAGAGTTTTTCGAGGAATTCTTCAAGAAACAGCAGGAGCAGGGACAAACGCCGGGTCAGCGCCCCAATCGTCCGCGCAATGCGAATTCGCTGGGATCGGGCTTTGTCATTGATGCCGGTGGTACGGTTATCACCAACAATCATGTTATCGACGGCGCCGATGAAATCGAAGTGATTTTCAATGATGGTCGCCGGTTGAAGGCTGAACTGGTCGGCAAGGATGCAAAGACCGATATCGCAGTGCTTAAGGTGAAGTCGGACACGCCGCTGCCGTTTGTCGAGTTCGGCGATTCATCGACACTTCGTGTCGGCGACTGGGTGATGGCGATCGGCAATCCGTTCGGCCTCGGCGGTACGGTCACGCTGGGTATCGTTTCGGCGATGAACCGCAATATCAACGCAGGCCCCTATGACGATTTCATCCAGACCGATGCATCGATCAACCGGGGCAATTCCGGTGGTCCCCTGTTTTCTATGGACGGCAAAGTCGTTGGTGTGAACACGGCAATCATCTCGCCATCGGGCGGGTCGATCGGCATCGGGTTTTCGGTGCCCAGCGCCACTGCGCGCAATGTCATAGATCAGCTGGTCAAGTTTGGTGAAACGCGGCGCGGCTGGCTTGGTGTGCGGATTCAGAACGTGACTGACGACCTTGCCGAAAGCCTCGGGCTCGACAAGGCCCATGGTGCGCTGGTGGCAGACGTGACCGCAACCAGCCCTGCAGAGAAAGCCGGCATCAAGGCCGGTGACGTGGTGGTATCGCTGGACGGCAAGGAAATGAAGGACAGCCGTCAGCTGTCCCGTGTGGTTGGGCAACTCGCACCGGAGACCACTGTGAAGGTCGGCGTACTGCGCAAGGGCGAGCCGTTGGAGATCGATGTAACGCTGGGCCGGCTTGAAACCGGCGAAAAGCTGGTCAAGGCAGCCGACAGCAAAAAAGCCGCTGAAGCTGCAGGCGCTGCGGAGATCGAAGTTCTGGGTCTCAAGGTCGAGGAACTCAGCGATGAGCTGCGCACCAAGTTCAAGGTGCCGGAAAAGGTTCAGGGCGTGGTCGTTGCCGAAGTTGCAGCAGACGGTGCTGCAGCCGACAAGCAGTTGCGGCCCGGTGATGTGATTGCCGAGGTCGGTGATGTCAAGGCATCGTCGCCGGCGGAACTGTCCAAGGCTGTCGAGGCTGCGGTCAAGGCCGGTGACAATTCGATCCTGATGCTGGTCCTGCGCGCCCAGCGCAATTTTGACCCGCACTTCATCGCCTTGCGGCTGAAGAAGAAGTAGTCACTTCACAAGTTCAAGAATGCAGCGGCCAGGCATATTGCCTGGCCGTTTTTGTTTTCAATGATGACGGGCAAACTCGTCTCGGGTGAAGCCCTGCAGATAGAGCAGGGCGGTCAGGTCGCCATGGTCGATCTGGATGTCGACTTCCTGCTTTACCGCAGGCTTGGCGTGAAGCGCCACGCCTGTGCCTGCGGTCTGCAGCATGGGGATGTCGTTTGCCCCGTCGCCCACCGCCATGGCCTCATCCATTGAAAACCCGAATGTGCCGGAGATGCGCTGCAGGGCCGCTACCTTGGCGTCACGGCCGAGAATGGGGTCGGCAACATCGCCGGTCAACAGGTTGTCCCTGATGATGAGTTCATTGGCCTGGTGTTCGTGAAAACCCAGCTCGGCGCCGACATAGGCCGTAAAATGAGTGAAGCCGCCTGAGATCAACGCGCAGTAGGCGCTGTTCTGGCGCATCGTCGCGATCAGTTCACGGCCACCGGCCATGAAGCTGATGCGGTTAGCAATAACCTCGCCAATGACACCCGACGGCAGGCCTTTAAGTGCTGCAACGCGTTCTCGCAAAGCGTCTTCAAAATCCAGCTCGCCGTTCATCGCACGAACGGTTATCGCCTTCACTGCATCACCCGCACCGGCAGCATCTGCCAGTTCATCAATGCACTCCTGTTCGATCATGGTGGAGTCCATATCCGCGATGAGCAGCTTCTTGCGCCGGTTTGCCACCGGAACGATATTGACATCGACCGGCCACCGGGCGGCCATCTTGCGCAGTGTCTTCAACATATCAGCGGGCTTGTCGGAAAACTCAACCTGCCAGGCGGTGTTCTCGTGCAGCCACCGGCCCGTATCCAGCTCCGCGCCAAGCTCCTCCATCTGCTTGCAGGCAGCATTGACGTGCCTTGTCTGCAATGAGGACTTTTGCGAACCGGCAATCAGCGATAGGACATGGGACATGGTGAATACTCGATTGAAAACCGCCATCCTTATTGCAGGCCCGACTGCCAGCGGCAAGTCGGCTGTGGCCATGGACGTTGCCGAGCGTCTGAATGGTGTGGTTATCAACGCCGATGCCATGCAGGTTTACACCGAACTGGACGTATTGACCTCCCGGCCGTCGCGGGCCGATGAAGCCAGGGTACCGCACAAGCTGTTCGGGTGTGCGCCCGCAGATGATGCCTGGTCGGCGGGGCGCTGGCTTGCGGCGGCGGGCACGGAAATAACAGATGCCTGGCTGTCGGGCAGGGTTCCGGTGATTGCCGGCGGCACCGGTTTGTACTTCAAGGTACTGGTGGAGGGCCTGTCACCGATACCGGATGTCCCGGTCGATGTCCGAGATCACTGGCGTGCGCGGCTGCAGCGTGAAGGCCCCGGTGTGCTGCATGCGGAGCTGGCCCGGATGGCGGCAGATGACGCCGCGCGTATCGAACCCGCAGACGGACAGCGGATCGTACGGGCGCTTGAGGTGCTGCAGGCAACTGGCAAACCGCTCGGCGATCACTTCGCTGCGGCACGACAGGTCTCGGTGCTGGCCGGTGCCGAAGTGCGGCGGGTTGCATTGATGCCACCGAGAGAGGAACTGTACAGGTCATGTGATGCCAGGTTTCACGCGATGCTTGACAGCGGTGCAGTGGGCGAAGTTGAACGGCTTCTGGCGCTGGGCCTTGCGCCGGATCTGCCGGCCATGAAAGCCATCGGCGTTGCGGCGCTGGCCGGACACATTGCCGGTGAACTGCTGTTGAAAGACGCAACTGATCTGGCGCAGAAACAAACCCGCAACTATGCCAAGCGACAGATGACCTGGATTCGAAACCAGATGGCGGACTGGCCAAAGGCCGAGACCCGTCAGCAGGCGCTGGAGATCTTGCTCAAATGAACGAAATCGTTGATGCCGGACCTGATGATGCTGACGCCGTGGCCCGGGTGCATGCGGAAAGCTGGAAGGCGACCTACCGGGGCATCCTGCCGGACGCCTATCTGGACAGCGAAGTTGACGGCGAGCGCACCCGGTACTGGCATGCAGCACTGGCTGACACCCGGTATCCGATAGTGAAACTGGCGCGTGAGGCCGGTTCGGTTGTCGGGCTGATTGCCCTGCATAACGACCCCGAAGATGAAGGCTACGACTTCACCGTCGAGCACCTGCATCTATTGCCTGAGAGCAAAGGCAACGGTCTTGGCCGAAAATTGATGAAAGAGGCCGCGATTGCCGCGCAGGCCGCCGGCGCCGCGAATATCTGCCTTTGGGTATTTGAGGACAATACGGCGGCAATCGGTTTTTACGAGCGGCTCGGCGGCGTCACCGATGCCTACGGCACCGACAAGTTTGCCGGTGGTGACGCTCCGGACAGGCGCATTGGCTGGCACGACCTGGACGGATTGATTGCCGGGTGCGGGGGAAAACCGGCATGACACGCAGGGTTCTGCTGGCGGAGATCATGCACGAGACCAATACGTTTAACCGGATCGCCACGGTGAAGGCTGATTTCGAAACCCGCTATTGGCATGAAGGCATGCAGGCGGCATCTGTACTTGCCGGTACCAATACCGAGATTGCCGGTTTCATCGAGGCAGCGCAGAATTATGACTGGTCGCTGGAGGTGCCGCTTGCCGCGTCTGCCAGTCCCTCCGGTCCCATGGCAGCAGCCGACTGGGATCGTGTGAAGCAGTTGATTCTGGAACCGTTGCAGGCCGGTCAGGAGTTCGACGCTGTGGCGCTGGTCCTGCACGGTTCGATGGTCACCGAGACCACGCTCGATGCAGAAGGCGAGCTCCTGCATGACGTGCGGGCGCTGGCAGGCGAAGACACGCTGATTGCTGTAACGCTGGATATGCACGCCAATGTGTCAGCGGCCATGATCGCCGCGGCTGACATGATGATGGCCTACCGCACCTATCCGCATGTGGATCAGCGCGAACGCGCACTGCACATGGCACGCTTGATGCAGGATGTGCTGCAGGGTGCGCCGCGACCTGAACTGGTGATGGCGCGCCTGCCGATGATGGATGCGGCCAATCATGGCCAGACGGCGGACGGCCAACCGATGCCGGGCCTGTTGAAACTGGCGGAAACAGTGGAAGCCCGCGACGGTATCGTGTGTGCCTCGATCCAGATCGGGTTTCCGTGGTCGGATGTACCCGATATAGGTCCCAATGTGGTTGTGACGGCGAGCGATAAGCGGGCAGGGTGCGCCGCGGCTGCAGAGCTGATGCAGGCGGTGTGGCACAGCCGTCATGACACACAGCTTGAGTTTGCCACACCGGCTGACGCCATGGCGCTGGCAACACGCGGCAGCGCCGGCGACAGGCCGCTTGTGCTGGCTGATTTTGCTGATAATCCGGCTGGTGGCGCCTATGGCGACAGTCCCAACCTGCTGCGCGCCATGATTGCTGCACGGCTGGAACGCGCAGCCTTTGCTACCATCAGCGATCCGGTCAGTGTTGAACAGGCCGTGAATGCCGGTATCGGCGCCACAGTACACCTCTCACTGGGCGGCAAGGGCGCGCCGGAGCTCACACCGCCGCTGGAGGTGGAGGCTGAGGTGGTCAACCTGACAGATGGCGAATTTATCTGCGCCGGGCCCATGTGGCGCGGTGTAGCATTTTCCATGGGCGCAACGGCGGTGGTGCGTGTTGGCGGAATTGATGTGATCGTGTCCTCGGTGCCGACTGCCGTCATGGACCTGAATGTGTTCAGGTCGGTTGGTATCAACCCGGAGCAACTGACCACGATCGGCCTGAAAAGCCGCAATCATTTCAAGGCTGCCTACGGCCCGGTTGCCCGCGAAACCCTGCTGGTTGACGCCGGTGGCATAGCCTCCATGCGGTTGCGGGAGTTGACCTACCGGAATATTCCAAGGCCGATATGGCCACTGGAAAATTCAGAACTTGTTAAGGATTTGCTCACAATGCAGCCATAGAATCCCGATATTGCCAATCGCTATAGGGGCATTTCCACCGAAGGAGGGGAAATCGTGTATTCTACAGCCTTGAAGTCTTTAGTTGTTGCGGCACTTGGTGCTGCTGTGTTCATGACCACCATTGATACTGCGTCCGCCAGGGATGGCCGCTGTCATCGTGAAGCCAAGCGCTATGCTGACAGCCGGATTGATCGTGGCGAATCCGCGCTGGGTACCGCCGTTGGCGGAGCTGCCATCGGCGCCATCATCGGCGGTGTGCTCGGTGGCGGCAAGGGTGCCGGCAAGGGCGCCATTATCGGCGGATCAACCGGGGCTGTCGGCAGTGCCGTTGGTACTGCTGGACCCTGGCAGCGCCACTATGACCGCGCCTATGACGACTGTATCGACCAGTACGAACCTGTGCGTGCGCCGATTCGCGACGAACCCGTCAGGCGTTACGCCGATGACGCAATCGAACCCTGGACAGACGAATGGTTCGATTATTGCCGCGCCAGGTACCGTTCATTCAACGCGCGGTCCGGTACTTACACCGGCTATGACGGCATCAAGTATTTCTGTCAGGCTCAGTAAGCCGTATCGGCAGTCAGTATTGAGCTTTCGCGGCGGTCAGGGAAACCTGGCCGCCGCATTTTTCGTGTCCTTCAGTACGGCGTGCCGTCCTTGCGGGTGAACTGTACATGCTTGTAGCGGTTCGGTTGGCAGTGCAGGTCGACATCGGGGTAGTTGCCTTCGTCACGATCATCGCGGCTGCCGACCTCCAATATGGTTGCGGGCTTGCCTGACCTGTTTTCGACGCAGTGGCCATCCTCGACACCGGCGGGAAATCCGGCGCACATGCCTTTTGTCAAAACCTGTTCTCCATTGCCGGTTACCAGCGTCACTTCGCCGTCCAGAACATAGATGAACTCATCCTCGTGTGAGTGCCAGTGGCGCAGGGATGTTGCGCTGTGCGGGTCCAGTTCGGTGATGTTGACCCCGAACTGGCTCAGGCCCAGGGCGCTGGTCAGCATTTTCTTTGCCCGGCCGGCGGTTGAGATGTTGAACGGTGCCGGATATCCGGACCCGACCTTTGCCTCGATCAGGGCAGGGTCAAGAGCGGGGGATTTCAGCATGGTGGTCTCCTTGTACTTCAGCCGTGCGGCTGGTGGTTTCACACAGTCGGGCTGATTTGCCGGTTAAGCCTGTTTCTTAACGACGTTTCTTGATTGTTTTTCCCGCATTTCAGTCCTTAAGAAGCCGTTAACAAACTCGTCGGTAGGCTGACGGTATTGCAGGCAAGCCTTAAAAGCGAGCGGGACATGAGATTTGGCCGAACCATATTCACAGGTGTCTTATTCATCTTTCTGATGGGGGTGGATGCGTCTGCCGATGACCGGCAGTTGTGTCTTGAAGACACATTGCGCGGCGATCTTGATCCCGTTTATGCAGCCTGCTCAAAACTGCTCGCGGCCAAGGATGTGAAGCCGGATCAGGCGGCGAAGTACCATTGGCGTAGAGCTGAGATACTCTATAGGCAGGACCGGTTCAAGGAGACCCTTGAGGCGATTGACGCCTCTTTGAAACTGGACCCGACGTTTCCGCCGGCGTTGATGCGCAGGGCTGTTGTTCTGGCTCAACTGCTTCGCCGCGACGATTCATATTTTGCAGCCCGCAAGTTGTATGCGGTAGCGCCTGAGTGGTCCAAGAGTCTGACCGTGCTGGCTAACCTTAGCGCGTACCACATCACGTTTGGTCAACGTGAAAAGATCCATGCCCGCGCAGTCGAGCTTGATCCGAAAGACTATGATGCAAGGAAATCATTTGGTCTCTTCCTCTACCGCCGCGGAAAGATAAAACAAGCCGAAGCTCAATGGCAGATAATTCTGGACGCTGACCGTGAAGCTGTTAACGCGCAGTACAGCTTCTTCCACAAAGGAGAAGATGGCTTTGAACTATACGGCAGCACACTGGGACTACGTGGCACGATTTACGGCGACAATCGGCAAAACGCCAAGGCGCTTGTGGATTTCGACAGGCTCATAAAACTCTACCCGGACAAGGCGCGTGGCTATTACCTTCGCGCAAGACAATATTTGCGTATGAATGAATTACAGCTTGCCGCAGCAGACATTGCAAAGTCGCTCGAATTGCTGCCGGGTTACATCAGGGCGCTCGAGGAACGGGTGCTGTTAAATCTCAAGCAGAAAAATTATCAGCAGGTGGTCACAGATGCTGACATTGTGCTTGCCGGGGAAGCGCGAAAGCGCGCCTGGATAGGGCGCTACCGAGGCGTTGCTCTTCGGGGCCTTGGCCGCGCAAATGATGCATTTGAGAGCTTTCTGACATCAGCCAAGCTGGATCCGGAAGTTGCCAATGCGCTGATGGCTCGAATGATAACGCAAGGGTACTACTCGGACACGGCCAAGCATTCCGTGAAAGATCACACGTTTCTGAACGGGCTGATGGCCTGCTCAATAGATCCAAAGTGTTAGCCGGGACAATGTCAGAACCAGCGACCACGTCACAGCACTCCGTCGTTCCCGCCGCAATTCTGCTGACGCTTGGTGCGTTTGCCAGCGTAACTGGTTTTATTTCCAGCGCTGCGGCACAGGCATCAAGTCCGCCGGCAATGCGGATGTCCCCGATATGTTCATGTAGTGACAGACCCAGGAACCGGCTACATGCGGCACAAATCGTTGCGGCATGTACTGCCGTAGCGCTTGACGGTAAGCAACCGACATCCATGCGCCTTGAGGCGATGAAAAGACGGTTGAAAATATCCAGTTTGATGGAAGGTAAATCACAATGCCCCATTGCTCTTTAGCTTCGGTAACAAGATTCCTGGTCATTGCTGCAATTGGCGTTACAGCCGGTCCGGTTTCCGGTGTTTGGGCGCAAGCGCTCAACTCGACGCAGGTATCACCAGTAATCTCCTGCGACGACACACCCAAGAACCGGCAACATGCGATGGCCATTGTGAAAGGTTGTGATGCAGTTGCCCTTGACCGGGAACAACCTGTTTCAAACCGCCTCAAAGCCATGAAAAAGCGGCTGCAGGTCTCCAGAGATTCAAATGTCTGGTTTTTTCAAAAACAGGATATTCAGTTTGTTGAGGCATATGCCGAATTGGATCCCGACAATATTCCGGTAAAGCTGATGATCGCCCAGCAGCGGCTCAACGACATCAGAAACGCAGACGCAATCACAATTGCAAGCGAGGTACTTGAACAAGACGCCAACAATGGTATTGCCCGACTCATACGCGGTGTCGCGAGATTGGCGAAAGATAACCTCTACTCCGACCTCACGGATCTGCAGGAAGCCATTCGCCTCTTGCCCGACAGGCCGGAACCGCTGATGCACCTCGGTAGGGCACTGCAATACCGAAAGCGATTTGGTGACGCTGCAGCACTCTATGCCCGCGCACTGCCGTTACACAAGACGGAGGCAATTTTTTACAGCGCTGTCTATAGCCCGGCTGAGATGCCAGGCTCGGCCCTGGGCAGAGTGCTGCTGCAAATGGATCATCCGGCAATTGCGATAAGGACAATGACGGATGTTCTTGCGGACATGCCGAAAGGGGCGCGCTGGCGAAACCAGATGCTCAGATACAGGCAGGAGGCATATCTGCGGTCGGGAGATGTCGCCAATGCCATAGCCGATCTCAATGAAATGATGGGCAACGTTCAGGAGCACGAAAAACCCGATTTCCTCATGAGACGGGCATTTTTCAGAATGAAGTTGCAACAGTACGATCAGGCCATGGCCGATATTGCCCGGGCCACTGCAAATGGAAATCTGAAGATGATCCTGCAGTTGCAGGTCAAGCTGCGCAATGCCGGCCAGACAAGTGTTGAAATAAACGGTGAATTTGATGCGGCAACCAAGGCCGGGCTGATTGACTGCATGTCCGACAAGGAGTGCGGAGCAGTTCTGGGTACGCCGATATAGAGCTATCGCGAATTTGCCTGCCCGGTGGCTGCAATCTGTGACTGCACCCGCGGGGTTGCACTGCTATGGTCGGTGTGAGCGAGCCTCAATGGAGTTCACACATGGCCGACAAAATTAAAGTCGTACGCACCGACCGGGAACTGGAATGTCCGCTGATCGACGGGTATTTCCGCGACTGTGGCGCCGCGCTGGTGCTGTTGCCGGACGATGTGGGCGAAAATGAACTGGTTGCGCAAACGCGAGACGCTGACCTGCTGCTGATGTGTTACACGCCGATCACCGAGCGGGTTTTTCGCAACGCCGAACGGCTCAAGGGTGTCGTCAAGTACGGGGTCGGCATAGACGCGATTGATTTTGCAGCTGCAAATGCCGCGAGGGTGCCGGTGGTCAATATTCCCGAATATGCCGAGGAAACCGTTGCCGAGGGTGCATTCGCCCTGATGATCGCACTGGCCAAAAAACTTGTTCCGTTGCAGACAGCCATGCATCGCGATGGTTGGGCGTGGCCGCAAAGTTCCTGGCTGAGCAGTGACATCGCCGGTAAGACAGTCGGACTGATCGGCGTGGGACGGATTAGCAAGAGCATGGCTCGGATGGCGGGGGCGGGTTTTCGCGCCAGGGTGATTGGCTACGACCCGTCCAAGAGCAGGGACGAGATGGCCGCAGCCGGTGTGGAGAAGATCGATGACCTGCACGACATGCTGGCGCAGTGTGATTTCGTATCCATCCACTGTGTCCTGAAGCCGGAAACCCGCCACCTGATTGGCGAAGGCGAACTCAGATGCATGAAACGATCAGCGTTTCTGATCAATTCATCGCGCGGTGCCATTGTGGACGAGGCAGCCCTGCTTGCAGCCCTGAAGCAAAACCGCATTGCCGGTGCCGGGCTCGATGTGTTCAGTCAGGAGCCGCTCAGCCTGACCGGCCATCTCCTGAGTGAGCTGTTCGAGATGGATAATGTTCTGCTCAGCCCACATCTGACTTTCTATACTCATGAGGCCATGCAGCGCCTTGAACAAGAGGTTGTGCAGCGGTGCAAGGAAATTCTGAATGGTCAACCTGTGCTGGTGAAATCTCGCGATACCCGACTGAGGTCGCAGCAGCACGGTGTGGTATTCGGTAGTTAGGGCGCACAGGAAACTTACACCGACTTAAGAATAAAACCCGTTCGCAGGTTGACGCCGGTAAAATATTCCGCTTATGGTCGCGCCCATGAAAAACATTCTAGTAGTGGTACGAACGCGCTCCGCCGGGTCAGTCTGAACTGACCTGAATAAGGTGGTGCGCGAAAATGGCTCCCTCGGGGGCCTTTTTTATTGTCTGAAGCGAGCCTAAAAGAGAACCTGGAACGATGAACATAAAAGCAGAGTCCGAGACCATGACAGCAAACGCCCAAGAAGCCGAGATGATGACAGGTGCCGAAATCGTGCTGCGGGCGCTAAAGGACCAGGGCGTGGAGCACATGTTCGGATATCCCGGTGGCGCGGTGCTGCCGATCTATGACGAGATTTTCCAGCAGGAAGACGTGGAGCATATTCTGGTGCGCCATGAGCAGGGCGCGACCCATGCAGCGGAAGGCTATGCGCGCTCCACGGGCAAATGCGGTGTGGTTCTGGTGACATCGGGTCCCGGCGCTACCAATGCGGTTACCGGATTGACCGACGCCCTGATGGATTCCATCCCCATGGTCTGCATCACCGGCCAGGTGCCGACGCACCTGATCGGCAACGACGCTTTCCAGGAGTGCGACACGGTTGGCATCACACGGCCATGCACCAAGCACAATTACCTGGTCAAGGACGTCAACGACCTGGCGCGCATCCTGCACGAGGCGTTTTATGTGGCGACCCACGGCAGGCCCGGTCCGGTCGTTGTCGACATCCCGAAGGACGTGCAGTTTGCCACCGGTGCCTATATCAAGCCGGACAACATCGAGCACAAGACCTACAAGCCGCGCATGGAAGGTGACGCATCAGCCGTGGAAGCTGCCGTTGAAGTCATGATGAATGCCAAACGGCCGGTGTTCTACACCGGTGGCGGTGTCATCAATTCCGGCCCCGATGCGTCGAACCTGCTGCGCCAGCTGGTGCGCATGACCGGCTATCCGATCACCTCGACCCTGATGGGGCTGGGGGCATATCCAGCTTCGGACAGGCAGTGGCTCGGCATGCTGGGCATGCACGGCACCTACGAGGCAAACATGGCAATGCATGATTGCGACGTGATGATCTGTCTGGGGGCAAGGTTCGATGACCGCATCACCGGCAGGACTGATGCTTTCTCGCCCGACTCGATAAAAATCCACGTTGATATCGATCCGTCATCCATCAACAAGACAATCAAGGTGAATATTCCCATTGTCGGGGATGTCGGTACTGTCATGGCGCAGATGATCAGGGCATGGAAAGCGCGCAGCGGCCAGCCTGACGAGCATGCACTGCAAAACTGGTGGAACTCGATCAACACCTGGCGCAATGTCGAGTGCCTGAAGTACAAGCCGAACAAGCATGTCATCATGCCGCAATATGCGATCGAGCGCCTGTATGAACTGACCAAGGATCGTGACACCTACATCACCACGGAAGTCGGCCAGCACCAGATGTGGGCGGCCCAGTTCTACAGGTTCGAGGAGCCCAATCGCTGGATGACTTCGGGCGGGCTGGGCACCATGGGCTATGGCCTGCCGTCCGCACTGGGTGTGCAGGTTGCGCACCGTGACGCACTGGTCATCGACATTGCCGGTGATGCGTCGGTGCAGATGGTGATCCAGGAAATGTCGAGCGCGGTTCAGTACGAACTGCCGTTCAAGATTTTTATCCTGAACAACTCGCATATGGGAATGGTGCGCCAGTGGCAGCAATTGCTGCACGGCAACCGGCTGTCGCATTCCTATACCGAGGCCATGCCGGATTTCGTGAAGCTGGCGGAAGCCTATGGCGGAACCGGTATTCGCTGCAGCAAGCCTGATGAACTGGATGATGCCATTCAGAAAATGATCGATACACCAGGCCCGGTGATTTTCGATTGCGTTGTGGCAAACCTGGCCAACTGCTTCCCGATGATCCCGTCCGGCAAGGCGCACAATGAGATGCTGCTGGGCGAAGATGTGTCCGACGAAGAGGTCGGATCCGCCATCGACAAGGAAGGCAAGATGCTGGTCTAAAGGCCGGTACGGACACTCACATGGCGCATCGACTACCAAACGCAGGTGATTACGGATTGCTGCTGCTGCTGTCAGCTATCTGGGGGTCGTCGTTTGTCTTCATCAAGGTCGGTGTCGACGAGGTGCCGCCGGTTACCATGACGGCGATCAGGCTGGGGCTGGCTGCGTTGTTCCTGTTGTTTGTAATGGCAGTTACGAAACGGTCGTTTCCGGCGGGCAAGGGTGTCTGGTGGATGCTGCTGGCCTGTGCCATTACCGGCAATGCACTGCCGTTTTCCCTGATTGCATGGGGGCAGCAGGTCATTCCGCCCGGCACGGCTGCTATCCTGATGGGAGTAATGCCGCTGTTGACCATGGTGCTGGCACATGTCTTTACGGTCGATGACAAGCTGAACGCGCGCAAGGTAAAAGGCATGGTAATTGGCCTTCTGGGATTGTGTGTGCTGGTTGGACACACGGCTTTGTATGGCCTGACCGCTGATCTGCTGGCCATGCTGGCACTGCTGACTGCTGCGGCAAGCTATGGTTTCAATGCAGTATTGATCCGGCGCATGCAGGCACCGGACAAAGTTGCGGCGGTGACCATGATCATTTCGCTGTCCGCCGTCATGCTGGTGCCGTTCGCCTTCATGCTGGAAGACCCTCTCGCAGTCGATGCAGGCGTGACGGCCTGGTCTGCCATTGTCACTCTGGGCGTGCTGCATGCCTCGATTGCCACCCTGGTCATGTTTGCCATTATCGGCCGGGCGGGGGCGAGCTTTTTCAGCCAGATCAACCTGCTGGTGCCGATTGCCGGTGTCTTGTGGGCTGCATTGCTGTTTTCAGAAATTCCGGGACCGAACGCGCTGGTCGCGCTCGGCCTCATCATATTGGGTATATTGATAGCGAGAGGCGGGCTTGCGCTTGGCAGCACAGCCGCGATCGCTGAAAAGGGAGCTTTAAGACCATGAACACGCAACAGCCCGCTTCGGCGTACTTCCTGGAAGACAACAAGGATCCGATCGAGAAGCACACCTTGTCCATCGTGGTGGACAATGAACCCGGTGTCCTGGCGCGGGTCATAGGACTGTTCTCGGGCAGGGGGTACAACATTGAGAGCCTGACGGTTTCTGAAACCGAACATGAGGCCCATGTATCGCGTATCACCATTGTCACATCCGGCACCGCTGAAGTGCTGGTCCAGATCAAGGCGCAGCTTGAACGCATGGTGCCGGTGCACTCGGTTGCCGACCTGACCGTGACCGGCGAGGCCATCGAGCGCGAACTGGCACTGATCAAAGTGGCCGGCGAAGGTGAACACCGCATGGAAGCGCTGCGCCTGGCCGACGCTTTCCGGGCCCGGGTCGTGGACGTGACCCAGAATTCCTTTGTGTTCGAGATAACCGGCAAGTCACGAAAGGTCGAACAGTTCATTTCGCTGATGCAGCCGATTGGCCTGACCGAGGTCGTGCGCACCGGCGTCACGGCAATCTCGCGCGGACCTGAAGCCCTGAAAGTCTGAGGCTGATCCCCGTGGAGTTGGGAATACTTGTATCCCTGATCGGTTTCGCCTTTGCGACCTCCGCGACACCGGGGCCAAACACCCTGATGCTGCTTGCATCGGGCGTGAACTACGGGTTCCGCAGAACGATCCCGCACATGCTGGGCATCGGCGTCGGATTTCTGGCGCTGCTGCTGTGTGTGGGGTTCGGGCTTGGGGCCTTGCTCGAACAGATGCCGGCCCTTTATCTGGCCCTGAAGTTCACCGGTGGCGCCTATCTCGTCTATCTGGCCTGGCGCATCGCCATGGCCCGGTCAATCGGCGAGGGCGGCAAGACAGGTACGCGGCCAATGAGCTTTGTCGAAGCTGCGGCCTTTCAGTGGGTCAACCCGAAAGCCTGGGTCATGGCCATCGCGGCCATGGCAACATTCACCAACGCTGACAACCTCACCTTGTCCACCATACTGGTGGCCCTGGTGTTTTTCTTCGTGAACATACCATCTGCTTCAATCTGGACAGTATGTGGTGCGATGTTGCGGGAATGGCTGAGCCATCCGACACGGTTGAAAGTATTCAATATCTCGATGGCGATCTTGCTTGTTGTCAGCTTGTGGCCGATGCTGCGCTGACGTGTTGGTTCCGGATGAGTACAATGATCACCAAGCTGTCTGTAAATGTTAATGCCATTGCCCAGTTGCGCAACCGGCGCGATCTGCCATGGCCGTCAGTTGTGGGCCTGTCGCGGATTGCGCTGGAGGCAGGTGCGTGGGGGATTACCGTGCATCCACGGCCTGATGAGCGCCATATCAGGCGATCCGACGTCCAGCCGCTGGCTGATCTGGTGACGGAATACCCTGATTCGGAGTTTAACATCGAGGGCTATCCCGATGAAAGGCTTATGGAAATTGCACTTGAGGTGCGGCCACATCAGGTCACGCTGGTGCCGGATGATCCTGCGCAAGCGACATCTGACCACGGCTGGGATTTCAAGGCTCAGCACAATTTCCTGAAGCCTGTTGTGGCGCGGATCAAGGGCGAGGGGATGAGGGTATCGCTGTTTGCCGATGCTGACGCGGACACCATAGCCATTGCAGCGGAAACCGGCGCCGACCGGGCCGAGCTCTATACCGGGCCCTATGGCGCAACCTTTGATGACGACGATGCAGCGAGCAGGGAACTGGACAAGCTGCAGGCCGCGGCTGAGATCGCCCGCGATGCCGGTCTTGGCCTGAATGCAGGTCATGATCTGACGGTTGCCAATCTGCCGCCGCTATTGGCGCGCGCGCCGTGGATTGACGAGGTTTCCATCGGGCATGGGCTCACGGCTGAGGCGCTCGAATATGGCATGGCGATTGCGGTAAAGCGGTTCCGGGCCGCATGTGGTGAAGAGACGTCTTCCTGATGCTTGCGTTGTCAGACCCACTGTGGTGCAAACTCAACACTGCGTATGGTTTCGCCAAGGACATCCCGCTTGGCATTGTGGCACTGGCAGAGCGTTGGGATGAAGAGGCCGCAGGCGACCTCATGCATGGCGAACTGATCCATCAGGAAACATGCTATGGCGCAACATATGCGGCTGCGCCTTACCTGCTTAAGCTGGCACAGCCCGACGACAATGTGGTGCAGCGCATGGACATCGCAGTGTTTCTTGGTCACCTCGCCGTATGTGCGTTCAGCCGACCGGAAAAAGGTGCCCGAACAAACGACAGTCTGAACGGTCTTGCCCTGAATCTGGAGTGCTGGGAGCAAACGCGCGATCCTTACCGGTCAAAACCAGCGCAGGGGGCGGGACAGCAGATGTCCAAAAGTCACCGTGACATCATGGACCTGGAGCCGCCCAGCGACGATGAACTTCGAAAATTTGAAGACATACGTGACAGCTTCTTGGCGGTATTGCCGGACATTGGATCGTTGTGCGAGCGGACCTTTCACGAACACTCAGACGATGAATACATTCCGCGTTATCTGTTAAGCGGCATCGCGGCAGTCGGGAAACGGACCGAACTTGCACAACTGCTCGACAGTGGTGAGGATGGCTCGTTCAGGTGCGCTGCCTGCGGCACCAGCATCGACTTCATCCTGTTCGGCGATCTGATGGCATTGTATTTCGACAATAGTGACGGCGGACCCGCCCATACCCAGGAAGCTGACCGTGCCATGCTCGACTGGCAGGAAGGTGAGGCAAAGCGGGCTGATGGTATGGTGAAGGCCTATGATGATCTTGATGAACACAAAGAGCCTTCTCTGGACAAGCTGATCAGCCTGGCCCGGCAGGCCGAAAATCCCAGCCTGGAGCTCCTGTTGCGGAATTTTCTCGGAGAATTCAGATGCGCGCAATGCGACGAAACCTGTCAGGTTTGCGCGCCTTATTCCGGACCAGCGGCACCATAGATGAACTGAATCAAATCAGGTGGCGCAATCGCGTGGGCAGCAACTGGTGTGCCCGCGGGGTGTCCTTACGCTACTGGCAATGACCCTGCATGACTGCTAGCCTTTGTTAAGTGCGGGCGGCGCACTTGATGCGGTTTGATCTCTATGACGCTGGAACAGCTGACGGTTTTCGGGATTATCGCGATTGCGATGACGTGCTTTCTGTGGGGGAAGGTGCGCTATGACATAATTGCTGTCATGGCGCTGCTGGCCGGGGTTTATGGCGGTGTTGTGCCGCCGGACAGGGCATTTCAGGGGTTTGCCCATCCTGCCGTGATCACAGTGGCCGCAGTGCTGATCATTTCGCGCACGCTGCAGAACTCCGGTCTTGTGGACTATCTGGTGCGGTTTCTGTCGCCGACCCGCAGAACAACCACTCTCCAGGTCGCCGCCGGCAGTGCGCTCGGGGCGTTTCTGTCCTGCTTCATGAACAATGTCGGCGCGCTTGCGCTGATGCTGCCGGTGACATTGCGCAATGCCCTCAAAGCCCGCAGGTCACCTTCACTGGTGCTGATGCCGCTGTCGTTCGCGACGCTGCTTGGCGGCATGGTGACTTTGATCGGGACACCGCCCAACATCGTCATTTCAAGCTTCCGGCAGGACCTGACCGGCCAGCCGTTTGCCATGTTCGACTTTGCGCCTGTCGGGCTGGCGGTGTGCATTGGCGGTGTCATCTATGTATCGCTTCTTGGATGGCGGTTCCTGCCGACGCGTATCGCGCCCAAGCTGACCAGCGCCTTAACCCGGGTGGAAAGTTACACATTCGAGACCTCTCTGCCGGAAGGCTCGCCATTGGTCGGAAAACGGATCAGCGAGTTGGAAGCCGAATGCGAGAACGAAGTGACGGTGATGGCGATCGTGCGCAACGGTGTGCGCCGCCAGGCACCGGCCGCGCGGGAAAAATTCAGGGCAAGGGATACCCTGATCCTGGAAGGTGATCCGGTTGTTATCAACCCGCTGGCTGACGGCAAGAAGCTATCCAAACTCGGGACACCCGAGGCTGCTCCAGCCGGGTTCAGAACCGAAGCGGTGCAGGTCGTCGAGGCCGTGGTGATGCCCAATTCCATGCTTGAAGGCAAGTCCATGCGCGGTGTCAGGCTGCATGCGCGCTACGGCATCAATCTGCTGGCCCTGTCGCGGGCAGGGGAGCGTCCGATTGCCAGACTGCGCAACATCAAGTTCCGCACCGGCGATGTGCTGTTGCTGCAGGGCGAAGCCGAACAGATGGAAGTGGCCCTGGAATCGCTGGGTTGCATGGTGCTGGAAAAACGTGGCCTGCAACCCTTGCACGGAGGCACGCGCGCGGTGCTGCCGGCCGGCATTTTCGCGATTGCCATTCTGGCGGCATCATCCGGCATGGTGTCCGTGCCGGTGGCCTTTGTGACCGCGTGCGTGGCGATGATCCTGTTTTCCTGCATTTCCATCAATGAGATTTACGACGGGGTGGAATGGCCGGTGCTGGTGCTGCTCGGGGCCATGATCCCGATCGGCCAGGCGCTGGATGCAACCGGCGGCACCGACCTGATTGCCAGCTCGATTGTGGAAAATGCCGGGTCGATGCCCGTGTGGGCAGTGCTGGCGCTGCTGATGACGGTGTCCATGTGGATGTCGGATATGGTGCCGAACGCGACGACTGCGATCTTGATGGCGCCCATCGGCGTTCGCGTCGCCATCGGCCTTGATGCCAATCCGGATGCGTTCCTGATGGCTGTGGCCGTGGGAGCGGCCGCTCCCTTCCTGACACCGATCGGACACCAGTCCAATACGCTGGTGATGGGGCCGGGCGGATATCACTTTACCGATTACGCCCGCATGGGACTGATCATGGAAGTGCTGGTGGTTTTGCTGGCCGTACCGGCGATCATGCTGACCTGGCCGATGGCCGGGTAAATCTTTCAAAAAACCTGTTGCAAGTCGGTGCGTAAGCTTCTAAACACCGCCGTACTGTACGGTACGGTACGGCATTGTTTGAGGTGAGTTCAGTGGCGGTTGCAGCGGCACAGGTTGATCAGCACGGCGAAGGCGAGGCGTTTTCGGAACGTCAGCGCGAAGTGCTTGATGCAGCGCTTGAGCTGATCCTGCAGGCAGGCGACGGCCTGACCATGGCCTCAGTGGCGCGCCGGGCAAGCTGCTCCAAGGAAACGCTGTACAAATGGTTTGGTGACCGCGACGGGTTGCTGACCGCGACGGTCCAGTGGCAGGCATCCAAGGTGCGGTTGCCGTCGCTTGACCGGGAAAACCTGGATTACCGGTCGCTGAAACAGGGGCTGGCGGATTTTGCCGAGAGCTGGCTGTCGGTGCTGACCGGTCAGATGTCGATCGCGCTGAACGCCATGGCCATTGCGCACTCCAGTTCGGCCAGAAGCGGGCTTGGGGGCATTGTGCTGGACAATGGCCGGTTTGCCATCGGGCAACGGGTGAAGCCGGTGCTGGAGATGGCGCGCGATGCCGGGCTGCTGGCTTTTGACGACACCGAGGAGGCGTTCTGTACCTTTTTTGGACTGGTGGTGCGCGATGTCCAGATCCGGGCGCTGCTTGGCGACAGACCGCTGCCGGACAAACAGGCAATCAGACAAGGCACAGAGCTTGCCGCACAACAGTTTCTCACGCTTTACGGCGTGCCGGAAAACGAGGGCAGATAGCCCGCAATGAAACGCAATCTTTGAAAGGAAAATTCCGATGCGCGTTTATTATGACCGTGATGCAGACGTAAACCTGATCAAGGGCAAGAAGGTCCTGATCGTCGGCTATGGCAGCCAGGGCAGGGCCCATGCACTCAACCTGAAGGATTCCGGTGTTGCCGAGATCGCCACCGGCCTGCGGGCCGGTTCTGCCACGGCGAAGAAGGCAGAAGCAGACGGCGTCAAGGTGATGACAGTTGCCGAAGGGTCAGCCTGGGCCGACCTGATCATGATGGCGGCTCCTGATGAACTCCAGGCCGACATCTGGAAAGACGATATCGAAGCCAACATCAAGGACGGTGCAGCCATTGCGTTTGCACACGGCCTGAATGTTCACTTCAAGCTGATCGAGCCGAAAGACACCATCGACGTCGTGATGATTGCGCCCAAGGGGCCGGGCCACACGGTACGTGGTGAATTCCTGAAAGGCGGCGGTGTGCCGTGCCTGATCGCCATCGATCACGATGCATCCGCCAACGCCCATGACCTGGCGCTGTCCTATGCCTGCGGCGTTGGTGGCGGCCGTTCCGGCGTTATCGAAACAACCTTCAAGGAAGAGTGTGAAACCGACCTGTTCGGTGAGCAGGTTGTGCTGTGCGGTGGCCTGGTCGAGCTTATCCGTGCCGGCTTCGAAGTGCTGGTCGAGGCAGGCTATGCCCCTGAAATGGCCTATTTCGAGTGCCTGCACGAAGTGAAGCTGATCGTCGACCTGATCTATGAAGGCGGCATCGCCAACATGAACTACTCGATCTCCAACACCGCTGAGTGGGGCGAGTATGTATCCGGCCCGCGCATCATCAATGAAGACAGCAAGGCAGAGATGAAGCGCGTGCTGCATGACATCCAGTCAGGCCGGTTCACTTCTGAGTGGATGCAGGAATGCAAGGGCGGCCAGGCCCGCTTCAAGGCGACGCGGCGCATGCACGATGCCCACCAGATCGAGGAAGTCGGCGAGAAGCTGCGCGCCATGATGCCGTGGATTTCCTCCAACAAGCTTGTTGATAAAGATAAGAACTGAGTTAGGGAAATCCACGGTTTTTGCTGGCCCGGATGAGGGATCATCCGGGTGATTTCCTCCAACAAGCCGGTCGACAAGGACAAGAACTAATCCTGTCTCGATCCACCTCACTACTTTTTTACGGGGCTGCGGATATTTCCGCAGCCCCTTTCAGTTTCTGCATCTCTGTCATGCTCAAATAATAGGTCAGCAATATTGACATAAATTTCCGATAGGCGCAGCATCCTCCACCTATTGTCCATTCGGAGGCCGTCATGACCGACATGCTGAACCTGGCGTCACGCACATCACGCATGCACGCGTCTGAAATCCGCGAATTGCTGAAACTGCTCGACCGACCGGACATCATTTCCTTTGCTGGCGGCATTCCCGATCCGGCACTGTTTCCCGCAGACGAGTTCAGGCAAGCCTTTGCCGACATCATGTCCGGGCCGGGTCATCAGGCGGCTTTGCAATACGCACCCAGTGAAGGCTATGCGCCATTGCGGGAGTGGCTGGTTCAGTACATGGGCCGGATCGGTGTGCCGTGTGAGCTTGAAAACATTGTCCTGATGTCAGGTTCGCAACAGGCGCTGGACTATCTCGGTAAGCTGTTCCTGAACCCGGGCGATACCGCGCTTGTGACGTGGCCGGCCTATATGGGCGCACTGCTGGCATTCAACCCGTATGAGCCGAATTATGATCGCCTTGCCATGATGGGCAACCGGTCTGCAGGTGATTTTGCTGCAAAGGCGAAGGTGGCGGGAGGAGAAGTCAAGTTTGCCTACATGTCGTCTGATTTCGTCAATCCCACCGGCGAGACCCTGACCCTGGCGCAACGCAACCGGGCGCTGGATCTCGGCAGTGAACTGGATATTGCGGTCATCGAGGACGGTGCATACCAGGAACTGCGCTATGACGGCGAGGCGATCCCGCCCATCCAGGCGCTGGACGTCGAGCGTTGCGGCAGTATCGACAAGGCCCGCACGATCTATTGCGGCACGTTTTCCAAGACGCTGTCGCCGGGATTGCGGGTTGGATGGGTATGCGCACGGCGCGATATCATCGACCGTCTGGTGATGATGAAACAGGCAGCGGATCTGCATTCTGCAACCATCAACCAGATGGTGATCAACCAGGTTGCCCGGGCCTGTTTCGATACCCAGGTTGCGAAGGCCAATGCGGTCTACCGTAAACGCCGGGACTGCATGCTGGCGGCTTTGGCGAAACACATGCCTGACGGCGTAACGTGGACCAGACCTGAAGGCGGTATGTTCATCTGGGTCACACTGCCGGAAGGCCTTGATGCGGCCGACCTGCTGGCCCGGTCGCTTGAAACCGAGAAGGTGGCCTTCGTGCCGGGCCGCCCGTTCTTTGCCGATGGCAGCAACGAAAACACGCTCCGCCTGAGTTATTCCTGCATGTCCAGTGAACAGATCGAGGAAGGCATTGCGCGGCTTGGCCGCTTGCTGCGCGCAGCCTTGCGGTTCGCCGCATGAAGTCCGTCCTGCGAAGAGCCGTACCCGGCGATGCAGCTGCCCTCAGCGACCTGTCGTTTCGTTCCAAGGCGTCCAACGGTTATGATGCTGACTTCATGGAAGCCTGCCGTGACGAGCTCGCGGTCACGTCTGAAACCATAGCCGATGGCGGGATATGGGTATCTGAAGCGAGTGGCAAGCCTGTTGGTTTCTTCAATATCGGTCTGGAAAAAGACGTGGCAGAGGTTTACTCCTTGTACGTCGACCCCGATGTCAAACGCTCCGGCGTCGGGCGGATACTGTGGGCGGCGCTGGAGGAAAGGGCGGTTGCCATGTCGGTCAAGGCCATAGAACTGGATGCTGATCCTGCCGCTGTGGGGTTCTATATGGCGATGGGGTGCAGTGTAATCGGTGAAGCCCCGTCCGGATCGATACCGGGGCGGATGTTGCCGCGCATGCGCAAATGGCTGTAGCGCGTAAGGCCGCCGAGGTACAAGCCGAGATTGTGCCTATCCAGTCATGTGACCTTGATGTCACCGATGCCCCATGGGCGTGGGCTGAAGACAATGCCGCTGCCGTCAAGCGGTTCTGGAAAAAGGCGATTGTCGACAAGCCGGCCATGTTCAACGGCCAAGTGCTGGTCATGGGGCAGCACACACTCAGCGACGGCTGCCTGACCGGCGCGATCCACAAGACTGATTATGCCTCGTTCCTGTACTGCAAGGACAAGGGGCTGCCGGAAGATGCAGGCATACGCAACGTGTTCGGATGTGCCGTGGTCCGCTCAAGCGAAGGCCACCTGCTGTTCGGGCGCATGGCGCCCTATACCGCCACCAGCGGCCGGGTCTATCCGATGGCCGGTACGCCGGATCCGGACGACATAACCGACGGCAAGCTCGACATCGAAGGCTCCATGAAACGCGAACTGCTGGAAGAAACCGGATTGTCCACTGAGGATGCCACGCGGCAGACGGGGTACATGCTGATTGAAAATGCCGGCATGAGCGCTGTGTGCGCGGTTTTTGATTTTGATGTCCCGTCGCGCGACCTGAAAGCGCGCATGATCAACTACATCGATCTGCAGGATCAGCCGGAGCTCGATGAGATCGTCATTTTCCGCCGCGCCGGTTTCCATGTGCACCATCGCATGCCGGGCTTTGCCCGCATCCTGGTGCAGCATTTGCTGGAGTGAACGCAGGCTGAGGCAGTCCGGCACCTCATAGAACAAGCATTTCTGATACTTATCTGGCAAAAGGTGACGCAATGGCAAAGAGCTGCAATCCCGACAATGTATGGCAACCGTTCGGCGCCTTCTCGATGATGGTCCTGCAAGGCTCCGGTCAGATTGTGCACCTTAAAGGCCAGGTGTCTCTCGATGTATCGGGCGCAATCATCGGCCCCGGCGACATGCGCGCACAGGTGCGTCAGGTGCTGTCCAACATCAAGACTGTCCTTGCGGCAGCAGGCGGCAGGATGAGCGATATAATTTCGCTGGTGCACTATACGACAGACATTCAGGCCTTCATGCAGACCGGCGATATCAGGCAGGAGTTTTTCGCCGATCCATATCCCGTGACCACCACTGTTGAAGTGTCAGCACTTTACAATGCTGACCTGGTCATTGAAATCACGGCGGTCGCGGAAATTCCGAAGGACCGCTTCACGGCTCCGGCGCCAGCACAAGCAATGCATCAATAGTCGCTGGTGGGTATACCTTCACGCAGCCTTGCTGTGCGAGCGGGCGTACTCCTGCAGGGCGTCGTCGCTGACCGGGTCTATCGGGGTGAAGTCGCGGTGGGCGATCCAGTCTTCGCGGTTGAACTTTGTGATGTGGTTTGAAACCGCGTTCAGTGTCAGGTAGACGATCTTGCGTGGGTAGGGGGTGATGTTGGGCGGGCTGGCGTGCACCAGGTTGCCGTGGAACATCATGACGGACCCGGCAGGACCTGTGGGAGCGATAATGCCGCCGGCGTCGGCGAGTTCGGTCACCATGTCATTGTCCAGCGTCCACAGGGGATAGGACGTGGTGGTGGTGTCATGCGAGGCATCAAGCGTGCCGCGCTTGTGGCTTTTCGGAATGAACATCAGCGGTCCGTTGATCGGCATGACCTCGTCGAGGAACACGGCAATGTTCATCGCCCGGGGCTCCGGCATGCCGTCGTCACGCGCCCAGGTGCCATAGTCCTGGTGCCACTGCCACACCGCGCCGTCGAACGGTGCCTTGGCGTTGATCTTGTACTGATGCATGTAGACCTGTTCGCCGAACAACTGGCTGACCGGATCGATCAGGCGTGGATGCGAGCCCAGAAGCCGGAAGGCTTCATTGTAGGTGTGGGCGGCAAAGGCGGTACGCGGCGCGCCGGTATCTTCGCGCCAGACCTCCTTGCGGTCGGACTTGTAGATCTCCTCGGCCTCGTCGCGCAGCACCTGGATTTCAGCTTCGGAGAAACACGACGGGGTGAACAGATAGCCAAGCTCGTCGAATTCCGCGAGTTGCTGGTCGGTCAGCTTCATCTTGTGGCCTCCATCAGATGATGTTTCGGTGACCCAGAATGAAAGACTGCGCTCGATCTGTCTACTGCCATGCCGCGATACGGACATCGGGTTCAGGCGGTGCAGGGCGGAATCGCCCGGCCAGCCTTTGCGGCTGACCGGGCAACCCAGTGTGTCTTGTCTTACGCAGCCCTGCTGCTGGTATGGGCGCACTTTGCGAACACCTCACCAACATGGCGGTGGTCGGTACCGCAGCAACCGCCAAGTACCGTGAAGTTCGGATACTGGCTGGTCAGGGACGCATGCAGGGTGCCGAACTCTTCCGGGTCACCATCATCCAGCTCCGTGCAGGCATCGAGTTCTTCGTGCGACATGCGGGACGCATTGGCCCGAATACCCTTCAGGCGCTCCATCCATGGTGCGCCGGATTCCAGAATGTCGGCAAAATGTTCGGGATGGGCACAATTGATCATGAAGTAGGCAGGTGCCGAACCGGATACCTCGTCCACGGCGATGATTGCATCCTTGAGGCTCTGACCGGTCGGCAGCTTGCCGTCGGTTTCCACGGTGAAGGAAATCACCGACGGGATACCTGCCTGCTTTGCGGCGATGGCAATGCCGGCGCCTTCTTCCATGTTGGTCATGGTCATGGCGGTGACTATGTCGGCAGCGGTTTCCGCATAGGTATTGATCTGCGCGGCATGATAGTCGCGGGCTTCTTCAACCGTCATGGCGGTGTCAGCCTGATAGCCGTCACCGCGGGGTCCGATGCACCCCGACAGCACCATGGGGCTGGTGTCTGTTTCGGCCTGTGCGCGAACCTCTTCCATCAATCGGATGGACTCTCGGTTTACCGCCGCCAGGTCTTCGGCATTGTGGCCGAGTTCGGCACCCCAGTCCGCATTGGCGCGCCAGCCGACACTTTCAAGGATAAAGCCGGCATTGGCCTTGATGGCGATATTTGCGTATTGGCGATAATAGTCACGCAGGCGGGTGCGTCCTGCTGTTTCTGCAATCAGCGGATAAGATGCAAAGCAGGGCAGGTCCAGGCCATCCAGAAATACCAAAGTGGTTTCCAGTCCGCCGTCGAGAAGGAACTGCTTGCCTTTTCCCATGGGCGGGTCGTGGCGGTATTTTGCCATGATGTACTCTCCATATTGTGGTCGGTTTCGATTGCGCCGGAACATGTCAGGCGGTCGATCACGAGGATGTGAGGAAACTCACATTGGCGATAGACAACTCTTGGTACAGATCGCCCGAATTATTTTAATACCTGCAGAACAGTTGCTTACGCGAACCTGTTGGGAAAAGGATTCCGGTTGCAGCGTTGTCAGGGCGAACCAACTGTACCTTTGGTGCAGTCAAAACAGAGAGTTGCGACAATGCGCAGTGCACGCACAGGCAAACGCGAGCAGATACTTGATGTGGCTGGCCTCAGTGTCATCGAGAAGGGCTTCGCTGCAACGTCCATCGAGGAAATCATCGCGGAAGTCGGCATTACCAAGAGTGGTTTCTTCTATCACTTCCCTGACAAGAACGAACTCGCGAAGGCATTGCTGCAGCGCTATATCGATATGGAAGACAGCATCTTCCGTGACATCGAAGCGCGTGCCTATGAGTTGAACGATGATCCGTTGCACGGTTTCCTGATCAGTCTCAAGCTGCTGGCTGAACTGCTTGAAGACCTGCCCAACGGGCATCCCGGTTGCCTGATCGCTTCATACTGTTACCAGTCGCGCCTGTTCAGCGCCGAGATCAGGGATCTGAATGCCCGTGCCCTGGTATCCTGGCGAGCCCGGTTTCAACAGCAGCTGGAACGGATTGCGGAGACCTATCCGCCGCGCATTGAGGTTGATCTTGCCGACGTGGCCGACATGCTGAGCGCCATTGCCGACGGCGGCATCATTTTGTCACGGGTACTACATGACAAGACCATACTTCCGCGTCAGGTGATGCTCTACCGGCAGTTCGTCAAAACATTGTTCGTCGGGGCATGACCGGCATTCAAGTTCCGGTGCATCACGACTTGTCACCGGGACAAAACACGCATTGATTAGCTTTGCATTATATGTCAGCAATGCTGACCTATCCTCATCGTCACGGGAGACACTGGCCTATGCAGTATTCGTTTCACACGCTGGATGTGTTCACAACCAACGCCTTTACAGGGAACCCGCTGGCCGTCGTGCTTGACGCGCAGTCGCTGGACGACGAGCAAATGCAGAAAATTGCGGCTGAGTTCAACCTGTCCGAAACGGTGTTCGTACTGCCGCCGGATGATGAGGCTAATACGGCAAAGTTGCGAATTTTCACTCCGGCGCGCGAACTGTCTTTCGCCGGGCACCCGACAGTGGGGGCAGCCTTGTTGCTGGCTGACCTGTTCGGCATCAAGGACGAGGTGCGGCTGGAAGAGGGGGTTGGCCTGGTGCCGGTCACGCTCGATGCCCGGGAAGCGGGCATGTTTGCCCAGTTCTCAGCAGCCGTCATGCCGGAGCCGTGGACCAATGTGCCGTCCGACGGGAAAATTGCCGCGGCCCTGTCGCTGAAGGAACACCAGATTGGCTGCGGCACACATCGTTCCAGCGTGTTTGATCCCGGCAATCATCCGGTGCTGTATGTTCCGTTGAAGGACCGTGCAACGCTGAGCCAGGCCAGGACCTCCATTGCCGACTGGCCCGCTCTTGGCGCAGCGGGCGCATTTCTGGCTTATCTGTATTGCGAGGGAGAAACCGGCACCGGTGTGGACTATCATGCCCGCGCCTTCGCACCACTGTCCGGTATCGCGGAAGATCCGGCAACCGGCTCGGCAGCGGCAGGATTTCCCGGGCCTTTGCTGAGCTATGAAGGCCCGTGGGAGGGGACACGCGCCTGGGTCATCATGCAGGGCGAGGACATGGGCCGTGCCAGCCGCATCGAGCTGGAGGCGGACGCCGCCAAGGGTGGACTGACCGGGGTTCGTGTTGGCGGTCATGCGGTCAATGTCAGTTCCGGCAAGCTCGACCTGTAGCCTTGCCCCGGCCGGATTGCAGGCAGGTTGCAAAGCCGGTTCTACAATGCCCCGAATCCATGCGCCTGACAACCAACGGGGTTGGCCCGCGTGCGGGAAATGCAGGATTCTGTAGTGGCCAGTGGTATTCCTGCTTGCGCGGGTCAGCGGCTTGCCGTAAAACTCCCTTAACTTTCCCAAGGCATTGTGATTGCGGTTGGGAAATCTGAAGGAACCGGCGAAGAGCACATGAAGTCTGCTTTCGACATTGCAATCGACCGTAAGGACCGCGCTCTACTACGCGCCGGTCTCCTCCTTATTTGCCCCTGACCATTGGCTGTCCGGTGTTCAATCACCAAAGAGACGGATGCTCAGGGGAACTCGGAAATTCAACAAGACAACCGCAGAACGCCGGTGCGTGAAGAGTGCGATTTCGCCTGAAGGGTTTCAGGTCCGCCCGCGCAACCAGGCAAAAAAGGATGGAGCATCAGGCCCATGAGCAAGTCAAAAGACCAGGTCATTATTTTCGATACCACATTGCGCGATGGCGAACAGTCGCCGGGCGCCACCATGACGTTCGAGGAAAAGCTGCAGGTGGCAGCCCTGCTGGATGAAATGCGCGTGGATGTGATAGAGGCAGGGTTTCCGATCGCATCAGACGGCGATTTCGAAGCGGTGTCGGAAATCGCGCGGCGTACCGAAAATTCGGTCATTGCCGGTCTGGCGCGCGCGATCCCTGCCGATATCAAGCGCTGCGCGGAAGCCGTGAAGCATGCCCAGCGGCCACGCATTCATACCTTTGTCTCCACGTCGCCGATCCATCTGGAATTCCAGATGCGAAAGAGCCAGGCTGAAGTCCTCGACATCATCCATGAGACGGTGACACTGGCGCGATCCTTGTGTGACGACGTTGAATGGTCGGCCATGGACGCGACCCGTACGCCGCTGGACTATCTGGCGCAATGTGTTGATGCCGCCATCAAGGCAGGGGCTACCACCATCAACCTGCCGGATACGGTGGGCTATACGGTTCCGGATGAAATGCGCCATCTGTTCGTGACCATGCGGGAGAACGTGGCAAACTCCGACAAGGCGATTTTTTCAGCCCATTGCCACAATGACCTGGGTATGGCGGTTGCCAACTCGCTGGCTGCCGTCGACGGCGGGGTGCGCCAGATCGAGTGCACCATAAACGGGCTCGGCGAACGCGCCGGCAATGCGGCACTGGAAGAAATCGTCATGGCGCTGAAAACCCGCAATGACGTGTTGCCCTATGCCTGCAATGTGAAGCCGGAATTCCTGACCCGCGCCTCAAAGCTGGTGTCTGCGGTGTCGTCGTTTCCGGTGCAGTACAACAAGGCGATCGTCGGGCGCAACGCGTTTGCCCATGAAAGCGGCATTCACCAGGACGGCATGCTGAAGAACCAGGAAACCTACGAGATCATGACGCCGGAGTCGGTTGGTGTGACCAAGACGTCGCTGGTGATGGGCAAGCATTCGGGCCGCAATGCCTTCAAGTCGAAGCTGGAAGACCTGGGCTATGAACTGTCCGACAATGCGTTTCAGGATGCATTTGTCCGCTTCAAGGCGCTGGCCGACCGCAAGAAGCACATTTATGACGAAGACATCGAAGCGCTGGTGGATGAGGAAATTGCCTCGTTTGAAGACCGCATGAAGGTGGTGGCGCTGACAGTGATCGCCGGCACTATGGGCCCGCAGACCGCCACGCTGACACTGGACATCGACGGCCAGCAGTCAACGGTGCAGTCGGTAGGCAACGGGCCGGTGGATGCCACGTTCAACGCCATTCACGCTCTCAACCCGCATGAAGCCAAGCTGGCGCTGTATGATGTTCATGCGGTGACCGAAGGAACCGATGCCCAGGCAGAGGTGTCGGTGCGGCTCGAAGATGTGGAGACCGGGCGCCAAGTGACCGGCAAGTCGGCTGACCCCGATACGCTGGTGGCCTCGGCGAAAGCCTATATTGCGGCGCTGTCGAAGCTCGAATTGAAACGCATGCGCGGTGATGCAACAGCGCCTGTGCAGGCGCTGGCAGGGGCAGAACGGCGCGGGCCTTAACTTTTTCCGGGCACCGGCCTTAACTATCAATGTGAATGGAACTGGCACATTGCAACATTTGCCGGTAGACTTTCATTTACTCCTTTGATATGGCATCTGGAATTGATGCGGGGGCGCGTTCGAACATGCGCGCCCCTCGCACGCCAGCCGCGGGAGTTTCCCACACAATGTGAGGCTGTATGAATTGGTGAGGGCGTATAGCTCAGTTGGTAGAGCATCTGACTCTTAATCAGACGGTCCCGGGTTCGAATCCCTGTGCGCCCACCAAATTCACTTAAAATATGATCGCTTACAACTAGAGCAACATGGGTTCAAGTGAACTCATGTTGCTCTAGTTGTAAGCTGCTCTCAATAACCGATAAGAACTACTGTTTGCCTCAATTGCGAACACCCATGAAAATTGAAAACCTGTGTAAATTATTCTCTTTGCTAATTCTCTATTTGCTCAATTATGTAAAAAATTATAGCATAAACCGAAATTTGTGAATCGAAATTTTGTTGGCGCGGTAACTCTTATAATATTATGAACTTATTCTGTTGAGCTTGTTTTTGGGTGTAGGAGGGCTGGATGGATTTTAGTTATATCGGTTCACTGACTTTTTTTTGTGTTGCATGGTGCCTTGCGGCTGCCTCCATAAAAAACCGTGTACCCTACTTGGCGTTAAGTTCTATTTTTGCGGCGCTGATCAGTATTTTTCATTTTAAGGACAAAATAGGCGTTACTGAATATTTTTTCTCTATTTTGGGCACTGTGTCTTTTATTGCAATTTTTTTAGTTCATTTTTTGGTGAGATTTATACAAAGAGAATTTAGAAGTAAGAATCGAATATTAAAAATTGGTGGTTATATTATCCCAGTAGATAATAGAACGGGAATTATTTGCGCTTCATTTTTTGTAAGCATGGCACTTACAGGCCATTTTCATGAGCTTATGAGGCAGAAAATTCTTATATCGCAAGGATTTTACGCGTCTTGGACTAGTAATTTGTTATTTTTCATTACCCTTGGTTTAGCTTTGGCGTTGGTTGGATTGCGCAACCCTGAGCGTGAACCGTTCTCTCGCCGCTTGTCTATACTTTTTAGTAGCGCTGATGAAAGGGAAATGAAATACTATAGTTCTTTAGTGCAAGAAATGGGATACGTAGCAGTAACTACCAAAAGAACCATAAAAATACAGGAATATTCACCACAATACAAAGCATTGAAATTGTATAATGTTTTGGAGTCGGAAGTGAGAAATTGCTTTGATGACATTGAGCATTCGCATGAACCTGTGTTTGGATTTACGCCCGATCCAATTGAAGGAGCCAATGCGCCCGAAGTTTTAGGTCAATTGTTGCGATTTTCGTGTAAGGATGTTGTCATTGCTCAACCTCAGACCGTCGATAAACGTGGTTTAAGCATTCCGGTTGCAATCGATTTGGATGTGGGAGAATCTGCGAATATTTTTGTCGAATATTGGGTTTGGCAGCCTTTAGCAGAAAGTGTCCAGTTTGCTCATCAGCGTTTTACAAGGCACGCAGTTGTGGAGATTGCAAATCAGCTTGACGAGAAATACAGCACTGTTGAAATTTTGGATGCAGATGGGGAGAGTATTTCTATCGAACCCGGGGGAGTAGAAATAGTGTCGGACGAGCGTTGCGTAGCCAAAGGGGATGGTTACAAGTTCACGTTCGTTGCGCCGGAGCAGGTTTCCGAACCTTGCAATTGAACGATATGATTTTAACGTTTTGGTTAATCTCAGTTCAACACTTGGGCGGTACGATTAAAGAAAATGTGTGGTGTCTGGTCAGTTTTTCTTGTGATTTTTGTCTAGAATCTCTATGTTGCCGACTAGGTTTGCGCTTCAACGCTAAGGAGTTACGTTATGAGACGAAGCACCGAAACTGGTATATGAGTGTTGATCGCGCTCTACGACAATCAGATAATTAACAATTTGGCCCAAAGAGCAGACCTCTTTGGGTTTCATTTTGTGTGTAGAAGCTGATTTATGTAATCGTTTGCTGACTGGATACTGCACCACAGCATTCATATAAGGCAAATGGTTAAGGTACTCATGCCACATCGAGGCGGTCTCTTAATCAGACGGTCTCGGTTTTGAATCCCTGTGCGCCCACCAATCATTTCAATAGTTTATCGAAATTTCTTCAGGTCTGGCTGACGCGATCAGAGGTCGGGCCAGCCCAGGGTCTTGCCCCATATCTGCTTGTGGCGCTCAAAGGCTTCTTCGCCATAGGTTGTCTTGCCGAGTTGATGCGCAACTACACACAAATTGCCAAAAGCACGGCCTCTGAATTCATCGACCTTTTTCAGGGCGTCCAGATCGCCGTTTTGCACCTGCCTGGTGACTTCGGCATGTGACTTCTCAAACTCATCCCGAATACTGCCAATCATGCGATTGGCCGCGTCTTCAAGGCCTGCGGGTATGCTGCCGAGGTGTTTGGGCAGGCCATACACCTGTTCGCCACGCTCGGTTTCGGGCAGCAAAAGGGTGTTGAACGGGTGGACCGGGTAGAAGTCCAGTCCGACCAGCAGAAAATCGGCGTGCGACTGTTGCCAGATGCTCCACGGGATCATGGCCCATGGCACAACCTTTTCACCAAGGGACCCGTTTATCCTGGCCAGGAACTCGTTCTGGTCCTCGATGAGCTTGTCGGCCTTGGCCTGCACGGACTGCTGCGTAGGCATGACATTGGAAGCGTCATCGGGACTAACCCCGATTTCGCGCAGGAAGTCGCCGTGGGGTCCGTCCCACATTTCCTTCGGCATCGCCCGGGTCACGCCATCTGCATCGGGTCCCGGGTGCGGCGGCATGACACTGCGCTTTTTCTCTTTGTAGTCAGGATGCTTCTTGCCAAACATCAAATGATCCTCGCCCTATATTGGAATCCGGAGTGTGTTCGGCAGAGTTTAAGATCGCGTTATCAGTGCGCTAATGCCGCAAAGTGAACGCCCGGACGGTGCTTGTGACAAGCCGAGCCGACCGGGATCGGGGATCAGGCTAATTGCCGCGCAAACCGAACGGGGTGCGCCCGTTCGGTCCATTTTGAATGCTGCCGACATCGGGATTGCCGGAGCCTGTTCGCAGCGACGCGGATTGGCCGGGGGTCGTGTTTTCGGGCATTGCGTCAAGCTCGGCATATAACTGGCTATAATTCACGCCGCCTCTGCCGGAGTTGCCCGTGATGGCCCTGTACAGGTACGACAGTGCCAGCAGGACGAGAACAGAAAACCCACTGAACAGGACAGCCAGCCATCCGGTTGAAATGCCGTTCAGACCCAGCGCAACCTTGACTTTCTGGAGAGACGGCGGTTCGAACCGCGTCAAGCTGTTTGTCCAGTCCGACTTACCCGCCTTCACTGCTGATGGCTTGACTCCTGCGCAAATTCCCTCAGACATGTCGTGGAAGGGGATGTCTGCGAATTGAGCCGGGACAGGTGGCAATTTCTCGAGTTTGGCTATCTCCAGCATTCGCCTGACATCGCCTTTGCAAACTGACCGGTACGAAGTGTCAGTGCCAATGTAGCCAACCCAGGTGCCAAATTTCTTGGGGACTTTTTTGCCATCAACGTAGGTATAGTAGCCACCTGTCATGTATCCGAGATCCATGGCTCTTCCATACCGGTCTTTGAGCTCGTCAAGGTCCGGCAACTCTTTAACCAGGACAACTTTCCTGGGTATCTCACCAATGGGTTTTTCCCCTCGGGGCTGTGCCTGGCAGGAATACCCCCAGGACGTCCGTTGCACTGTGCCCGGGACACAGCCGGGTTCAGCGTATGACTCGCTGCTGAACGAGATAATAGAAGTAATCAATATTACAATATAAATGACGAAGTTCATTGCGCGATGCTCATTTTTCCTATCCTCAAGATAGGCAAATTTCGTAAATCACTTCTGAAGAGACTGATCTGTATTTCTAAATTTCAATATGGATCATGAATTCAGTGAACAGGTATCTCCAGCCCCTGAAGTCGATGCATATCAAGATGGCGACGTTGGAAACGCCCACCATGACACCGGACAACACGCGCTTGCTGCCTCACCCGGAATGAAACCCGATGCGGTTGTGGCCGCAGTATCTGTTGGCGTTGCTTGTGCGCCTGCCATCAGGCGCAGATGCGCGAGGCCGTAGACTCCCGGGGGCGTTCATTAATTGTGTGGGAGCGAATTTCCGGGTGGTCGTGTTGCCGGTTTCAGAGCGCGTTCACCGGCAGCTTGAGCATCGGTTTGCCGTCCGGGTCAGTGGGTACGTCACCGGCACGCATGTTGACCTGCAGCGACGGCAGTATCAGACGCGGCATGTCCAGCGTTGCATCGCGCTCGGTGCGCAGCTTGACGAACTCCTGCCTGGTTTTGCCCATGCCGACATGGATGTTATGCCGCTTTTCCTGGCTCACGGTGGTTTCCCACTGTATGTCGCGGCCGTTGGGTCCGTAGTCGTGACACATGAACAGGCGCATATCGTCGGGCAGGGCCAGAACTTTCTGGATTGAGTCGTACAATGTGCCGGCATCGCCGCCAGGGAAGTCGGCCCGCGCCGAGCCGCCATCGGGCATGAACAGGGTGTCGCCGACAAAGGCAGCGTCACCGATTACGTGCGTCATGCATGCCGGTGTGTGGCCGGGCGTGTACATGGCGAATGCCTGCATGTTGCCGATCGTGTAGACGTCTCCGTCAGCGAACAGGGCGTCGAACTGCGAACCGTCGCGCTGAAATTCGGTGCCCTCATTGAAGACTTTCCCGAAGGTGTCCTGCACGACCATTATCTTGTCACCGATACCGATTTTGCCGCCCAGCTTTTCCTGAATATACGGCGCTGCCGACAGATGATCGGCGTGTACATGGGTCTCGATGATCCATTCCAGTTGCAGCCCGTTCGAGCTGATGTGAGCAACGATCTCGTCGGCGTGCCGGTAGGTAATCCGTCCGGCGGCGTAGTCAATGTCCATAACTGAATCGATTACCGCACACGATTTGCTGTCCGGATCCTTCACCACATAGCTGATGGTGTTTGTGGCCGGGTCGAAGAACGCCCTGATTTCTGGCTTCACCATCATGTTGACCGGGTAATCCATCGTCATGTACCTCCAATTACATTCAGTTTGCTGAATATGTAAGAAGCCTGCTTTGCCATGCAAGTTGTGATCCGGGTATTGTCGGGCCCAAATCGTCGCACCCGATATCCGCCTCTATCCTGCACGGCGAACACCATTGCCCCGTGTCAGGTTGAATGGCGAATTGAACGCGTTTTCCACCATTCCTGAAACCGCGGCTGATGCCATTGACCAGAATCAATGTTGGTTGAAAACTTGACGCCTATGGTTTGTCATCACTTGTTTGATGGACCGGAGGAACAAATGGTTGAAAAATCCCATACGGCAGGATCTGAATGGTGGCCCAATCTGTACGAGCCTCTGCGCAACCTTGGCGAGAAAGTTGCTGACTGGTTTGCCCCGAGATCCGATGCTTCAGCGCTGCAGGATTACTACGAGATAAATGTTGAACTGCCGGGTGTCAAAGCTGAGGATCTGGACATTTCCATGCAGGACAACAGCCTGGTAATACGCGAAGAAAAACGTTCGGAACGCCAGGAAACAGGACAGTCTTTCTATTTTTCCGAAAGAGAATATGGAGCCTTTCAGCGCGCGTTCCGGCTACCTCCGGATGCAGACAACGACAAGATCGATGCCCGGTTTGAAGATGGCGTCCTGTGTCTGAAAATTGCCAAACAGGGTCAGGCAAAGCCTGCCACGAGAAAAATTGAAATCCGCCAGTCATGAAAACAACTGTGATGAAACAGGGAGGTTTGCATTGTTCAAGGTGACAGTATCAGTCCGAAGCCTTGCCATTGCGCTGGCCTTCGCCTGTTCCGCCATGATTTCAAATGCCGGCGCGCAAACGTATTTCGACAATGACGGGCCTGTGCTGATCTGGGTGACCATCAAGGCATATTCTGACGAGGGACCCTGGCAGGCCTGCAGAAGGGTCTATCGGCGCGACGTGTTTCAGGTCGCTCGCGGACCCGGCAATAAAGTGCGATGCAGGGTTGATCACAGCCGTATTTACCAGCCAGGCGAGGTTCGGCAGAATTTCAATCGAAACTGATTCTGCCGGAAATTACGCCATGTCGGCTATGCGAGGCACCTGGAGAACATGGAATACAAGGATTACTACGCGGCCCTCGGCATCTCCAAGGATGCCACGCAGGATGACGTCAAACGCGCCTATAGAAAGCTCGCCCGCAAGTTCCATCCAGACCTCAACAAGGACGAAGGTGCCGAAGCAAGGTTCAAGGAAATCGGCGAGGCCAACGATGTGTTGAGCGATCCGGAAAAACGCGCCGCTTACGATCAGCTGGGCACCGGCTATCAGGCCGGCCAGGACTTTCGACCACCACCGGACTGGGATCAGGGGTTTGAGTATTCAGGTGGCGGGCAGGACGCCGCTTTCTCGGAATTCTTCGAGCATCTGTTCGGACGCGGACAGCGCACACAGGCGCGTCAGGGCCCGCAGTTTCACGCCAGCGGGCAGGACCATCATGCCAGGGTATCGATTGAGCTGGAGGATGCCTTTTCGGGTGCAACACGCGCCATTCAACTGAAGATGCCGAAAGTGACCGCCGACGGTCACGTGACCACCGAACAGCGTACGCTCAACGTCAACATTCCAAAAGGCGTGCAACCCGGCCAGCATATCCGTCTGAAAGGGCAGGGTGCGCCGGGGCTTGGACAGGGACAGCCCGGTGATCTTTATCTGGAAGTCGAGTTTGCGCCGCACAGGCTGTATCGCGTTGAAGGCAAAGACGTTTACCTGGACCTGCCGGTTGCTCCCTGGGAAGCCGCGCTCGGCGGCAAGATCAAGGCACCGACACCGCTTGGTGTGGTCGACAT
The DNA here is from genome assembly GCA_947488295.1 of uncultured Anderseniella sp. GTDB lineage: Bacteria > Pseudomonadota > Alphaproteobacteria > Rhizobiales > Aestuariivirgaceae > Anderseniella. The sequence continues at coordinate 394,032 of CANKYU010000004.1, read as the reverse complement.
CTCCATCCCCGCCAACTCTGCCCAGGGACGCAAACTGCGCCTCAGGGGCAGGGGCATTCCAGGAAAGACACCCGGCGATTTTTATGCGGTTCTGCAGATATCCCTGCCAGCCGCAAAAAGCGAAAAGTCAAAGGAAGTCTACCAAACGATGGCCCGGGAGCTGTCGTTCAATCCACGCGCTGCACTTGGCGTGTAGTTATCAGTCGGAGAAAGCCCATGCCGGAAAAGTCTCGCGCTACGCTCAAGGGCACGATTGTCACCAACAAGGCGGAACTGACAATTGACGAACTGTGCCTGGCCTGCGGTTTGTCCAGGGACAAGATTGTCACCTATGTCGGTGAAGGCATTATCGAACCGCAAGGTGTCGCGGTCGTTGAGTGGCGCTTCTCCCGCACGACAATTGTAGACCTGCAAAGGGCACAGCGGCTTGAGCAGGATCTCGGGCTGAATGAGGCCGGTATCGCGCTGACATTCGACCTGCTGTCACAGATCGATGACCTGAAGCACCGGCTGGCTCAGTTCGAGCGGGACAGCCGGAAAAAATCTCAGGCATAACTCCCTCGGAACCAGCCCATGTGCGTTGCAGGGTCACGGGCAGGTACGGCAGCACAAGGTCCTGACTTGATGCATATCAAGGTGTCGACGTCAAAAACCTCCACCATGAAACCTGACACCCCGAACCAGTTGAATCATCAAGGATGAAAGCCAATGAAATTGCGACTGCGGCATCTGATTGTGTTGTTCCTGCCAGTCCTGTTGCCGGTTGTGACATATACTTATCCGGCTTCAGCCACCACGGAAGTGACCGCGTCGACGCTGACCAGCCCTGAACGTGCCAAGGCGGCTCAGGATTTCAACACCTATTGCAGCGTCTGCCACGGACGTGATGCCAGGGGGCGCGGGCCGGTTGCGAAGGAGTTGAAGACACCACCTGCCGACCTCACCAGAATTTCGGCGCGCTCAGGCGGTGTGTTCGCGGCGGATGAAGTGTTCAAGACGATTGAAGGGCTGGACATGCCGGCGGCGCACGGCACATCCGAAATGCCCATCTGGGGGGCATTGTTCGTACGCCAGGCTGTGGGGGAGGGCGTGCTCATAGAAGATGCGAAGACCGCCGCCCGGGTCGCCACCGACCGCATCGAGCGTCTGGTCAGGTATCTTGAGACGATACAAGAGGAGTAATTGCGGCCCGGACACCTGTTTGACGAGGGTCAACGCGCGGACGTCATGAACGTGCAGACTGTTGCCAGATGGTTCAACCGACGGAGTGCAGCATGGGACAACTGGTGTTTTCCAGCGATGACAGGTTGTTCGACGGCGAATACGTCAGGTTTACCGGCCGCGACGGCAACCGCGAGGTGTTGTGCGGCGTGACTATATTTGCCCTGAAACACCACGATCCGAACCTGCCTATGGACGGCCTGCTGCCGGCGGAATTGTTTCTGGATGCCTACGACCGGTACATGATCGAAATTCACGATATGGCGCGCCGCAAGCACGACGAGGGCCGGACCGAGCCGGAAGGGCCCATTGAGATAGTGGTGCATGACGAGGACTGGATGTGACCGTCAATCAATGCGTGCCCGGAGCCTGATACTCACTGACTGAAGGGAGACCAAAATGTACAAATCCATACTCTTGCCCATCGACCTGTCCGAAATTGAACGGGGCAGGGCAATGATCGACGTGGCGCAGAAACTGGCCGGCAAGGATACCAGGATACGCTTGTTGAACGTCACCGCGGATGTCCCGGCTTTTGTCGCTGCCCAGGTGCCAGGCGAGGTGATCAAGACTGCAATGAGCACCGCAAGACAAACCCTGGACGGGCTTGTGGGGGCCGCAGGCATCAAGGCGGATGCGGAAGTCAGGTCCGGCAAGCCGGGCCCCACAATCCTGACCTCGGCGGATGAATGCGGTGCCGACCTCATTATCATCGGATCGCATAAGCCTGGAATGCAGGATTATTTTCTCGGCTCAACCGCTGCACGGGTCGTGCGCCATGCCCAGTGTTCCGTGCTGGTGATGAGATAGCCGGTAAGCCGCGGGTGATTTCACATAAGGAGCGAGCATGCATGCCGTGGTCCTGATTGCGGTCTATCTTGCCGTTGCGCTGACACCGCTTGTGTTGAGCGCCCTGCAGGGCCGGGCGCTACGCCCGTTCTGGGACGAGTTGTCATCCGGACTCGCCATGACCGCATTTGCGATACTGCTGGTCGAGTTTGTGCTGTCGGGACGATTCAAAGTGATATCGGCGCGTATCGGCATGGATGTTACCATGCGCGTACACCAGCTTCTGGCGCGCACGGCTGTGGTATTCGTACTGGTCCATCCGTTCCTGTATCATACGCCATTCCTGACGTTTCCGCTGCCGTGGGATGTGTCACGCCAGCTTTCGCTCGGCTTGTCCATCGGCTCACTGGCAAGCGGCCTGATTGCCTGGATTGCGTTGCCTGCCCTTGTCCTGGTGTCCATATTTCGCGATCAATTGCCATATCGCTATGAGACATGGAGACTGATGCATGGGGTTGGTGCCGTCCTGATTGCAGTGATGACAATGCATCACACCCTCAATGCCGGTCGCTACAGCTCAGATCCGGTGCTGTCCGGATTCTGGATGTTGCTTCTGGCAGCGGCTTTGGGATCATTGGGCTACAGCTATGTCGTTATGCCCCTCAAAGAGGCAGTGCGACCTTATCAACTGACCTCAGTCCGCAAGATTGCCCGGCGGACCTGGGAGCTCACGATCAAACCCCAGGGTGGTGATGGCCTGCGGTTCGCGGCTGGTCAGTTTGTCTGGCTGAACCTGGGCCATAGTCCGTTCTCGCTGCATGAAAATCCGTTCTCGATCAGTTCGGCACCGGGCCATGAAGCCGGTATCCAGTTCGTAATCAAACAAGTGGGAGATTTCACCAACCAGATCGGCGATGTCTTGCCGGGAACCGCAGCTTATCTGGATGGACCGCACGGCAATCTCACGCTGGAAGGCCGGTCAGGCAAGGGAATTGCACTGATCGCCGGTGGCGTCGGTGTGGCGCCGCTGCTCAGTATTGCGCGGCAACTGGATAAAGACAGCGACCCGCGGCCGCTGCTCCTCCTTTACGGCAACCGGCTTGCTGACCAGATTGTCTATCGTGACGAGTTGAAACTGCTGGGCGGAAAAACCAACCGGGATGTCAGACTTGTGTTGTCTGAACCGGAACCGGAGTGGGACGGTCTTACGGGCATGATTGATCAGGCCATGCTTGATGAGGTGTTGTGCTTTGAAGACGCTTCGCAGTGGCTCTATCTGGTGTGCGGTCCGCCCGCCATGCTTGATGTAGTAGAACAAGCGCTCATAGCGCGCGGCGTGCCGGCCGGCCAGATCGTGTCCGAGCGGTTTTATTACGACTAGGAAAATCTGAAGTATGACGCAAAATGCTACAATTCTGATGGTGTTCTGGATCACCAATGCGTTGCTGGTTGCTGCCGCTTTGGTGTTCGCGTTGCGCCCTTTGTGATCTCGCGAATGTCAAATACGGCGTTTGCACCCATAAGCTCTCCGTATCCGGCGCCCGAACAGTCAGTTATGCGGGGCCGGCCAGATGTCGCGCAGGCTCTTGCGCAATGACCCGCGGACATCGTTGATCTCGCCTGCCGAGATGCGCGTGTTGAGAAAACTGAAAATGATGCCGACGGCTTCTTCGGGATCGTCAAGCTGATCGCCTGTGAAGGCCTCGCACACCCGTGCAATAAAGTCCGGTTTGTCGCGCAGTTTCACAGGTGTGCCGGACGGATCCCAGCCCTCGAAGTAAACACCGCGAATGAACAGCGGCAGTTGAGCGGCCAGTTGTGCGGCTTCGTCGACACCAAGCATGTCGCGTATGGCCTGCAATGTTACGCGCAACAATCGGAAAGACCGATTGGAGTCTTCCCAAGTGACCATCTCGTCGATCTGGTGCACCCACTCGTTGGTGATCTGTATGCTGTGATCAATGGTGCTGCGATAGGCTTGTGTCATGATCTAAATTCTCCTACGGATTTGCGCCTACAGCCTCGTTCACGACTGCCTGCAGGAGGTTGTGAACCTTGGTTTGTGCGGCTTGCGATGCGGCGGAAGGGGCCAATGTAACCTGCCGGTATCCGACTGATACCTCGCCTGGTTCAGCCCGGGTCTGGTAGGCAAATATGAGATATGGACACATGGCGAGGTTGTGCACATCAGCACCTACCGCCTCGTGAGTGATCGCGGCTGAGCAGAATTGCAGGTAGCGGGCATTCAGGTAAGGTGCCGCGGTGTCTGAGCCTGTGGCGGCTTCTGCCGTGCGTTCCAGCATCTTGCCCACGTCGCCGACATAGTCGATAACAAGGCCGCGATTGATCACCGCATCCTGCAGATCCCCGAACACTTCATCAAAATCGCCTGTGACGGTTTTGATGGTTTTCGCCGGCTCGCCGGCCAGGACGGTTGCAGGAGCCGTGGAAACTGCCGCCGCCAAAGCGATAGCGGCCAGTGATAGGCTGAATTTCATGTCAGGTCCCTCGAATTGTTCAGTGACTGAACGCATCCTGCGGTCACGGGTCACATGCGTCCATGATCAGGATCAACAGGATGACTGCAGAATTACCTAACGCGACAGCAGGACGGGTATGGTTGCACTGTTCAGTATTGTCTCGGTGGTGCCGCCGAACACATACTCCCTCAGGCGCGAATGTCCGTAAGCTCCCATGACCAGCAGGTCTGCGCCGAATTCCTCACATTCCGCAAGTATCTCCGCACCCGCGTCGGCGTGCCGGCCCGGCAGTGTTTTTATTTCCGGTTCCACCCCGTGCCGGGCGAGTGCTTCGGCCAGATCGGCGCCCTGCGGCAGTTGCCGTGGGCTGTTTTCGGGCAATGGCGGGCAGACAAGACGAACAGAGTTCGCAGATGCGTTTGATATGAATGGCAGAGCATCGAATGCGGCACGTGAGGCCTCGCGCGTGTCGTTCCAGGCAATAACTATCCGCTGCCCTGTCTTTTCGCCCGGGTAGCCTTTGGGTACAACAATCACCGGTCGGCCTGTTTCGAACATCAATTGTTCCAGGGTCATGTCAGGATCCATGAGAGTTGAGCCGTGCTCAAGCCGGTTGATCAGCACAAGGTCGGCACACCTGGCCAGATCCAGCGACGCTTCACCGCCTGGCACCAGATCGGCATCCATTGACCGCCATTGCCAGTTTTGCCCGGACAATGAAGCGTAGTGCTCAAAGACGGCCTTGATGTTCGCCGCTTGTTCGTCAATGTGCTCGCGCTTCTGGTCGAGCCATTCTTTGAGTTCAGTGCCTCTCAGACCCACATTGACGGAGACGCCGGGCCGGGCATGAAATCCCAGCACACGGGACTGCCAGATGCCGGCCAGTCCGTCGGCAAGCAGGCACAGACGCTCGGTCTGGTCGGGTGATCGAAAAACGCTGAGGATGGTTTTGTAGCTGTCCACTGGGCGGGTCCCTCGTTGTGTAAAACCCTATTATGGCAGCGTTGCCGGAACTGTGGATTGATGGAGGTCAATGGCAAACCGGATGGGATCGGGCTGGTGGCTTCGCTGATATACGGGACATGGTGTCCTGACGCTGGATGAAGCGCGGAATGATATCTCCGGCCGGGTCGCCAGCCTCTGTCAGTTCGCCGTCCTCTATCACCCAGATCTCGTCCATGGCGGCTGCCAGGTCCAGGTTATGTGTGACGACAATCGTGGTCGCATCGCAATCATGGATCATCCGCTCGACCAGAGCCGGGCCATCCTGATCCAATGCATCGTCCGGCTCGTCCAGCAGCAGCAGGCCGGGCTGCGACAGCGCCGCGCGCGCCAGCAGCACGCGGCGTATCTCACCGGCGGAAAGATTGCGTCCGGCCTCGGACACCTTGCCGTCCAGGCCGCCGATGCGCTCCATAACATGAGCCAGCCCGTAAGCTTCCGCCTGAGCCGTGATGGCGGCATCGTCCGGCCGGTCATTGGCCCCCATGGTCAGGGCCCGGCGCATGGACCCTGCCAGGATCGGCGACCGGGTTCCTACAAGTGCAATCAATTTGCGGCGTTCGCGCGCGGACAGGCCGGTGGCGATACGACCGCCGACGGTGACACTGCCGTTGGCGGGAAGTTCCAGTCCGGCCGCCAGGCTGAGCAGTGTCGACTTGCCTGCACCATTTGGTCCGATCACAGCTATCTTGCGCCCCGGTTCAGCTGTCATGCTGAAATTCGACAAGGCACCGGCGGTTACCGCTTCAAAGCCAAGGCGCAGGGCCTGGTTCGGCAAGGGTTTTCCGGTCACCCGGTCAGCCCCGGTGAGCTTTGGAACGGCAAGCAGGGCTGTGCATTTTTCGCGCGCTACCCGCCACGCCCGTTGACGGTCCCAGACACCGGCAAGGTCACGCATCGGCTGGATCATCAGCCCGACGGCAGCCAGCGCACCGGCTGCTTCGGCACCCGGTGCACCACTGCGCAGGGCCGCAAAGAAAACGCTAGCGGCGGCAACCCCTGATATGGCGTCCGGAATGGCCCGCAACAGCGCTGCACCGCGTGCCCGCTCCAGGGCTGCGTCGATCAGCTTTTCGGTCCTGTCCTCCATCTGCCGTGTTTCGGTGCGCACACGGCCGAGCAGGCGAAGTTCCGGGGCATGGGGAATGCGCTCGCTCATGTCTGCAGCAAGCCGTGCGCGGCGCGACCGCAGCCGCTTGTGCGCAGGCCCGAGCCTGGGACCGGCCAACACCAGCACAATCAGGCCGATTGCGATCGGAACGCCTGCTGCAATACCCAGATCCGGGTTCATGTAGAACAGCGCACCGGTTGCTGCCGGTAACACGATGAGGGCGGAAATCATGCGGGCAAGGCCGAGGCTGACCCAGCCGCGCACCGCGGCGAGGTCGCCGACAAAGCGCAGCGATAACGCCCCGCTGCGGCGTTCCGCCAGATCACGGGCAGACACGCGGGTCATATGTTTGAACAGTTTGAGCCGCAGCGAGGCGGCATAGTGCTGGCCGACTTTTTCAGCCACCACCCGCTCGCCAAAGCGGAGCAGGGCTATGCCCAGGCCGGCCGAGGCAACAAGGCCGAGCGCAAGCGCCGGCAGCGCAGTGGATGCATCGCGAAACGCGGCAAACACGTCCCGGGTAGCGAAAGCGGCGATACCCGCCGCCGCTGCCTGGCCAAGCGCCAGTACCACAACCAGCGAGATGCCGCGCCATCTGCCTTCACCGGTGATGGAGGGGAGGGAACTCATATGACCGATCCTTGTTCAGCTATATCTGCCACTGCACATTGTCCGCAATTGCCGCGGCAGGTTTTCGTCTGGGTGAGCACCGTCTGGTCAGGCACAACAATCGTATCGAGCCCGCCCCGGGTGATGCAGTTGCGAAAGTTGTGCCCGCACGAAGGCAGGGCAACAAACTCCACCGAGGGATTTATGTCGCGTGCATGTGCGGCGGAGCGAACCGCCTCGGCCCAGCGCATGGCGCGTGCCCGCCGATGCGGGCCCTGTTGCGCGTTGATTGCCGCGCCGGACCTGGTATTGCGGTCGGGTGTATTGTCGTGTGCGCCCACACATACATGCATGGGCAAGGCCAGAAACTGATCGAGATTGGCGGTCAGGCGGGGTGCCCAGCTGTCCGACCGGCCCGGACGCGGTGCCAGTCCGTAAGGAAACGCCGCGTCGTCGGGAAACGTGTACCAGCCCGCAGAAGAGGTTATCAGGCGTGACACGACGCCGGGGTGCAGCATGGCGAAGCGATGAGCAAATTGGGCGCCACCGGAAAACCCGAACAGGTCGAATTTGCCGGTCAGCCAGATCCCGGCATCCTGAAGCTCGCTCATCAGCCGCAGCAGTGCCAGATCGGCACGGCCGCGGCGAACGGCCTGCTGATAGCGCGGCCAGTGATTTTCTTCAAACACCGGGGCAATGACCGGACGCCCGAAGGCGCTTGCCCGTTCGCCGAAGAATTCTGCCTGGGCACTGGCCTCGCGGCGGATGCCGTGAACGGCAACCAGGGGCGGCAGGATGTCTGAAATCGTATCGGGCAACGCCAGCCAGCAGGAAAGATCGCCTTCACCTTTCGCTGATCGGTGCGTCAGTACGAATGTCCGCGCCGATAGCTGCGCTGCGGGTGCAGCGTTTAACATGGGCTGTGTCCTTTTTCTGGCGTTCAGGCTGCGGTGCCGAAGACCTCGTGCGCCCGGTTGTTGGGCAGCATGTCAAAGATCATGTGAATGCGGTCCTGATCACCATCGTTGAACGCCTCGTGCATCCGGTCGTTGTCAAACCACCACAACTCGCCTTCCTTCATCCGGACTTCCTCATCTTCAGCCTTCAGCCACGAGCCTGTGGCGGACCGCAGGACCAGATGATAACGGTTGCGGACGCGGTAATACTCGCCACGGTCAATATGCGGGTAGACGCGCTTGCCGGCCGGCAGGCAGACGATTTTCGCCCGACCGAGAATGCTGTCCTGCTCTGCTGCGAATTTTTCGAGGAAACCGCGTGCCAGGACATAGGGTTTCGACCCGGTGGTCCAGCGGCTTTCGTGCACATCGCGGCGCTTGCGATCGCCGATTGCTGATTTACGCAATCCGCGCAGTGGAATGGCAAGCGCCTCGCGCTGCACCTTGATCTTGTCCTGCCGACCGGTGGATTGGTCCCAGGCCCCGTCGATCCCGGAAATCTCATCGAGAAACGGCTTCGGGTCTACGTCTGTTTTCAGGCAGTTAAAGTACTTCATCATCAACTCCTTTCGCCCCCGGTGATGTTTCGCCGTGTGAGGATGGGTTTGCCGGTGGAGCGTGCCGAAAAGGTGTTATGAACAGGCCTGAAAGTCAATTAAGTTATTGATTTTTAACGTGAAAATTAGATTGTATTAACCTGGGTTTAATCGCTCGTTCATGTAGGGGGGTGGGTGCGCGGCGATGCCGGCTCGAAACCGATGAAATCACGGCGAAAACGCTTGTGCACACTTACAAATCAGGTTTGCCCGTGTTTAACGTATGTGCCAGTGATCAGAAGTTATAGATCAATTCATATCCACAAAGCAGGGCCACGACTTTTCACGGGGACTCAATTAGCAGGACTGCTTGCCAAGATGCTGACGATCGAGCCAATTGGGGGATTGTGCAACAGGCTCCGCGCCATCGACAGCGCAGTGGCGCTTGGCCTTGATATCGGACAGCCTGTTCACGTGATATGGCGCATCCACAGCCGTCTTGGCGCTTCGTTCGGTGATCTGTTCCAGATGCCGGAGGAGATTTGTACGCTGGAGGAATACACGTCGGGTTTTGTGAAACTCAATCAAGCTGGCATCCGCAGGGCGCTGGATGTGCGGCGCCCCCGATCAAACTGTCTGCAAAAGGATATCAAGAAGCTTATCGACTCGGACTTTGATTTTCGTCAGCTCAAGGATCGAAAACACTTGTATTTCAAAACCCTGTCCCGGTTCTTTCGTCCCTACGGCATCAAGCAACTGTTCAGGCCGACACCGGCGCTGCAGCAGGTGATCGACAACAAGTGCGCTGAATTCCAAAACTGTGTCGGGATTCACATCAGGCGGACTGATCACGTGCCATCTATAAAATACAGTCCAACCTCAATGTTCATCGACATGATGAAAAAGCAACTGAGGGAGACCGACTGCGAGACGTTTTTTGTGGCGACGGATGATGAAAGTGAGGACGAGTTGCTGAAGCACACCTTTGGCGACAGGATATTGACCCACCCCAAAGAAAGCAGAACAAGAGACAATTCGCAGGCAATTCAGGATGCGGTGATTGATCTGCTTTGTCTGTCCAGAACCGACAGGATCATTGGGAGTGCATTCTCATCATTCAGCAATATGGCAGCGGAGATCGAAGGCGTTCCACTGGAATTTGCCGCCGGCGAACTGCCGGATGAATCCGAGTTTGGCTGGTGAGGGAAATGGCCTGGTCGCTTTGCAAGCGATTGACCGCCTAAAAAGACCGGCATAGCGTGGCGACCCTTGGCAATACCGCCACCCTTCATAGTTTGGAGTTCCTCATGAAACGTTTGGTGTCCGCGGAAACATCCGATGCCGGACTTGTCGTCTCCGTGCACTGGGAAGATGGATTTGCTGCCCGGTTTCATGCGATCTGGCTGCGGGACAATGCGCTGGATCCCGAGACCCGGTCTGCAAGCAATGCCCAGCGCCTGATTACCCTGCACGACATTCCGGTCAATACCAGCTTGGCCGCGGCATCGGTTGCTGGCGACATGCTCAAGGTCGAATTCGCGCCGGAAGCCAAGACCGTCGAATTCCCGTCTACCTGGTTGCGCAGCAACGCCTATGATGTAAACGCGGGCAGGGCGCGCGGCTGGATGACTTCGAGAATCGAGACCTGGAAGAACGGCTTTGAAGTGAAGACGATAACCGGCAATCACCGAAACGTTCTGGAGAACACAGTGGCGCTCAGGGACTGGCTGGCCGGAGTGCGATGCTATGGCTTTGCCAAGCTGACCGGCGGTCCGGTTGCGAGCGGGGCACTGCTGGATGTGGCAGGCCTGTTCGGTTATGTGCGCGAAACCAATTACGGCAAGTGGTTTGAGGTTCGTACAGAGGTCAACCCGGCCAACCTTGCCTATACCGGTCTTGGCCTGCAGGCTCATACCGACAATCCCTACCGTGATCCCGTGCCGACACTGCAGATACTGTATTGCCTGGAAAACTCCGCTGCAGGCGGCGACAGCCAGGTGGTCGACGGATTTGCGGCGGCGTCGCGCCTGCGCGCCGAAGATCCGCACGGTTTTGAGCTTCTGACCCGCTATTGCGCTCGGTTTGAATATCGCGGCGCCGGCGACGTCCACCTCGTCAGCCGCAAGCCGATGATTGAACTGAGCCCGGACGGTGAACTGACGGCAATTCGTTTCAACAATCGCTCGACGGCAGCGATTACCGATGTACCGTTCGACGACATGTCGAGTTACTATGCCGCCTATCGCCGGCTGGCCGAGATCATCGATGATCCCGCCATGGCGGTCAGTTTCAAGCTGGAGCCGGGCGAATGCTTCATTGTCGATAACACACGGGTGCTGCATGGCCGCACCGGCTATGCCGACAGTGGCGGATCACGCTGGCTGCAGGGGTGTTATGCGGACAAGGACGGCCTGCTGTCGACCCTGTCGGTGCTGGAGGAGGCCGCCATGGTGAACGTGGCATGAGCGAGCTGACCCGTGAAACGGTTGTCGGATTTCTGGCCGACATTTTTGAACGCCGTGGCGGAGAAGAATATCTCGGTGAACCGGTTACCATGGCCGAGCACATGCTGCAGGGCGCGCGCCTGGCCGAGCAGGCAGGCGAGAGCGAGGTAATCATTGTTGCTGCCCTGCTGCATGATATCGGGCATTTCACCAGCGAGTTCGGCATGTTCTCGATGGCGGATACGCAGGACAGATTTCACGAGGAAGCCGGCGCCAGTGTACTGGCAGGCTTCTTCCCGTCCGTGGTCACTGATTGTGTGCGTTATCATGTTGCCGCCAAGCGCTATCTGTGTGCGGTAGATCCGGACTATTTCGACAAGCTTTCGGAAGCCTCGGTGCACTCCCTCAACCTGCAGGGAGGGCCGATGCAGGCGAGTGAAGTCGAGGCTTTCGAGCGCAATCCGAACCTGGATGACATCATCAAGGTGCGCCATTTCGACGATGCGGGCAAACAGCCTGACATGGAAATACCGGGCTTTTCCCACTATGCGCCAATGGTGCAGCAGGTGGTTGATGCGCACTGCGCGCAAATACAGCCTGCGGATCGATGATATGCCGACCTATAAATTAAACCGGGCCTTACATCATTATTATCGATTTCATTTATCTGTCACATAACGCGACCATATCTGGCGGGGGAGCAGGAAATATAAGGTTTTCGGGTGGTGGCATAAGCATGGTTGCCGACCTGCTTGACGATATAAATCATGCGCTGACAAGGAGATGTCATGTTTAAGAAACTTGCTGGTGGACTTTTGGCGGGGGTAGCAGTTGGGGTTATGTCGATTTCGGCGGCCATGGCCGGTGAACTGACCGTTTATACCGCAGTCGAAGCGGAAGACTTGAAGAAATACGCCGATGCATTCAATGCCGATCATCCTGATATCAAGATCAACTGGGTTCGCGATTCAACCGGTGTCGTGACCGCAAAACTGCTGGCGGAGAAGAACAACCCGCAGGCTGATGTGATCTGGGGCCTGGCAGCGACGTCTCTGCTGTTGTTGAAATCAGAGGGCATGCTTGAAGCATATGCGCCCAAGGGTGTTGAAAACCTTGATCCGAAGTTCGTCGACAAGAGCACGCCGCCGACCTGGACCGGGATGGACGCCTGGGTTGCATCGGTCTGTTTCAATACGGTTGAAGGCGGCAAGCTCGGGCTGACCGCGCCGAAAACCTGGAAGGACCTGACCAAGGCTGAATACAAGGGCCATGTGATCATGCCGAACCCGAACTCGTCCGGCACCGGCTTCCTGGATGTCTCCAGCTGGCTGCAGATGTTCGGCGAGAAGGACGGCTGGGCCTTCATGGACGGTTTGCACGCCAATATCGCCGCTTACACCCATTCCGGTTCCAAGCCATGCAAAATGGCGGCAGCCGGTGAAATTCCGATCGGTGTGTCGTTTGCGTTCCGTGGTGCCAAGTCAAAGGCAGCCGGTGCGCCGATCGAAATCATCGTGCCTGAAGAAGGAGTTGGATGGGACATGGAGGCAACGGCCATTGTTGCCGGTACCGACAATCTGGAAGATGCCAAGACGCTGGCTGACTGGACGGTCACAAAGAAGGCCAACGAGATGTACAACTCCGGTTACGCGGTGGTTGCATATCCAGGTGTTGCCAAGCCTGTCGAACACTTCCCGCCGAACCTGCTGGAAAAGATGATCGACAATGACTTTGAATTTGCCGCCAACAACCGCAAAGCAATTCTGGACGAGTGGCAGAAACGCTACGACTCCAAGTCAGAGCCGAAAGGCTAACAAGCAAACTGATGAAGGGGCACCGGCTCATCGCCGGTGCCTCTGAACTTGTGTTATTGTAGCGTCGAACGGATGCTGCAAAATGGCGGCTGTTCGGGGAAGCGACATGGGGCAGGCAAGTACGGCGGAAACCTATCTGAAGATCGAAAATGTCTGGAAGGCATTTGGTGATTTTTATGCGCTGAAGGACATTTCACTCCAGGTCAACCGGGGCGAATTTGTGTGCTTCCTGGGGCCTTCGGGCTGTGGCAAGACAACCTTGCTCAGGGCCATCGCCGGGCTGGACATTCAGACAACGGGTGCGGTTTTTCAGGACGGCGAGGACATTTCCGCGCTACCGCCTTCGGAGCGCGATTTCGGTATCGTGTTTCAATCTTATGCCCTGTTCCCCAACCTGACAGTTGAAAAGAACATCGCTTTCGGGCTGGAAAACTCCGGCATTGCCAGGGCCGACATCGACAAGCGGGTGACGGAACTGCTGGCATTGGTCGGGCTTCCGGAGCAGGCAAAGAAATTTCCGGCGCAATTGTCCGGCGGACAGCAGCAGCGCATTGCGCTGGCCCGCGCCATTGCCATGTCGCCGGGCCTGTTGTTGCTGGACGAGCCCTTGTCAGCGCTGGATGCCAAGGTACGCGTGCATCTGCGCCATGAAGTTAAGGATCTGCAGCGCAAGCTCGGCGTGACCACCATCATGGTGACCCATGATCAGGAAGAAGCGCTCGCCATGGCAGACCGCATCGTGGTCATGAACCATGGCGTCATCGAGCAGGTCGGCACGCCGACCGATGTTTATCGCGAGCCGGTATCACTGTTTGTGGCCGACTTTATCGGCGAGACGAACCAGCTCGATGGTGTGGCCGACAAGAAGGGCAAGGGCGTGAAAATGGGCAAGCGAAGGTTTGCCAGTGCAACCCATACTCATGCCGACGGTGTTGACGTAATTGCAGTCATCCGGCCGGAAGATATCATTCCGCATGGCGATGGCGCGCGGTCACCGGGCGCGCCGGACAAGGTTGGAGAACCGGGCAATACGGTTGAAACCACTGTCGATGAAATGGAATTTCTGGGTTCGTTCTGGCGCACCAGGCTGAGCAGTCCCGATCTGGGCTCCGGGCAGGTCGTGGCGGACTTCTCCATCAATGCTGTCAGGCGCATGGATATCCAGGTGGGCGGGCGCATGCGAATCGAAATCCCGAGCGACCGGCTGAAAGTGTTCGCCGCTGCGCCGGAGCCGGATAAATGAGCAGCCTCGATGCACTGGGTCCGGATGTAACGGCCAAGAGCCGCATCAAGCCGAAATTGGGCTCCGACGACTGGATCATGCGCGGCTACATGATTGTGCTGGCGGTGTACCTGATCGTGGCGCTGGCTTTGCCGTTGTACGCCATGCTGTCCAAGGCATTTGAAACCAGCCGGTTTGACCTGGCGCAGTTTGAAGTGCAGGTGAGCAACGAAGCCGGCGCCTACAATCAGCCTGCGGCAACTCTTCAACAACTGAACAATCAGGGGAACTTCATCGCTGAAGGCGACCTTGCGACCAGTTCCGACGGCCGCCTGGCGCTGACCAAGTTCTTTCCGGATTTCAGTTTCCGCAGCCCGGTGAAGTACCGGTTGCGCGGCCTCAATGACGAGGCGGTATACCTGGTAGGGTCGGAACGCTTCGAAGGTACCAAACCGGCGGAGTTTGATTCAAACACCTTCCGCAAAGTGGTGATCCGCCCGATACAGGGGCACGGGCTGGCCAATTTCGCCACCTACTTCTCAACGCCTGCGCTGTTCCAGTCGATCCAGAACTCGGTGTTTATCGCATTGGTCTCGACCATAATCACCGTCTCGCTGGCATTCGGCTTTGCCTACGCACTGTGCCGGAGCTGCATGCCGTTCAAGGGCGTGTTCAGGGTCATCGCCATGGCACCGATCCTGGTGCCGTCGCTGCTGCCGGGCATTGCGCTGGTCTATCTGTTCGGCAATCAGGGGTTTTTGAAACAGTTTCTGATGGGCGAGAGCATATACGGGCCCATCGGCATTGTTGTGGGCTCG
The DNA here is from genome assembly GCA_947488295.1 of uncultured Anderseniella sp. GTDB lineage: Bacteria > Pseudomonadota > Alphaproteobacteria > Rhizobiales > Aestuariivirgaceae > Anderseniella. Next base: position 379,030 of record CANKYU010000004.1, on the reverse strand, counting down.
GTGTTCTTCACCTTTCCCCATGCCATGATCATCATCCTGATCGCCCTGTCGATTTCAGATGCACGGCTGTATGAGGCTGCGGTATCGCTGCGTGCCAGCAAGTGGCGCACGTTCTGGACCGTGACCATTCCCGGTGCGCGCTACGGCCTGATCTCGGCGGCCTTCGTGGTGTTCAACCTGGTGATCACCGATTTCGGCCTGCCCAAGGTGATCGGCGGGCAGTACAACATGCTGGCGGTGGACATCTACAAGCAGGTCATCGGTCAGCAGAATTTCCAGATGGGCGCGGTAGTCTCGGTAGTGCTGCTGATCCCGGCGCTGATTGCCTATATCGTCGACCGGCAGGTGCAGCGCAAACAGGTGGCGCTGCTGTCGGCGCGCTCGGTGGTCTACCAGCCTAAACCGTCGCGGCGCTTCGACCTGAGCTGCCTTGCCTATTGTGCGCTGGTGGCGTTGTTCATCATCTCCATTCTGGGCATCTGCCAGTACGCAGCGCTGGTCAAGTTCTGGCCCTATGACCTGTCGCTCGGCCTGACAAACTATGACTTTGACCGTATGGATGGTGGCGGTTGGGATGCCTACCGCAATTCCATCATGCTGGCGCTGATGACCGCCGTGATCGGCACAGTCATCATCTTCACCGGCGCCTACATGGTGGAAAAGACCAAGGGGTTCAACAAGGGCAGGGCGGGCTTCCAGTTCCTCGCCATGCTGCCCATGGCAATACCGGGCATGGTGCTCGGCCTGGCTTACATCTTCTTCTTCAACAATCCGGCCAATCCGCTGAACTTCATCTATGGCACCATGGCCATTCTGGTGATCTGTACGGTCACCCATTTTTACACGGTCTCGCACCTGACCGCGGTCACGGCGCTGAAACAGATCGACTGCGAATTTGAACCGGTGGCGGCGTCGTTGAAACAACCGTTCTACCGGTTGTTCAGCCGGGTCACCGTGCCGGTTTGCATGCCTGCCATTCTCGACATCATGATCTACCTGTTCGTCAACGCCATGACCACGGTGTCGGCAGTGGTATTCCTGTACTCCTCCAAGACAACACTGGCTTCGGTGGCCGTGCTGAACATGGACGACGCCGGTGACATAGCGCCCGCGGCGGCCATGGGCATGATGATCTTCTACACCAATGTTGTGGCGAGGCTGGTGCACGCGGTGGTGTCACGATATGTGCTGGGCAGGACCCAAGGCTGGCGGCAGAGATAGTGGCGTCCGCCAGGGTTTCGCAGTATCGTTTGCAGTTGGATCAGATGCCTGCTCGCCAGATGGTCGTGAATTGCCGAAACCTCTGAGAAATATCGGAAAACTATGGAAACTGATCGTGGCCTGGGTCTCACTGCGACGGGACATGAAGGTGGTGAACAGGCACGCGGTTCGTGTCCATGGTACTGGCGACATGCCGGCCACCGGCGTTATAGGATTTGTATTGCTGCGAGACGGCGAAGTGTGGCTGGAGGAATTTCTGCACCACCACTTCAATCTGGGCGTGTCGCACATGGTGTTGATGGACAATGGCTCCACAGACAATACGGTCGCACTGGCCTGTCAGCATCCCAACACAACTGTTCTGACCTGCGATCTCGATTTCCGCGACTACCAGCATGCCATGAGGCTCTGGATGCAATATCAATACGGTCATGACCGGTGGTCGCTGATGCTGGATGTGGACGAGTTTTTTGACTATCCCGGCTCACAGGAGGTTGGGCTGGGCGCATTGACCGGGTATCTCGACGCAAACGGTTTCGATGCTGTTTTTGCCACCATGCTCGACATGTACCCGGAAAGCATTCCGCTGGCAGGCCACAAGCTGGACTTGCAGGAAATAAGATACTTCGAGACAGCTTCAATTACCCGAACATCTTATAACACGATGGGGGTAACCTGTGATCGGTCCATTGTGCACGGCTCACAGGGAGGAGTACGCGGCAGGGTGTTCGGCCTCCAGGAGGTGCAACTGGTGAAGCACCCGTTGCGGAAAGATCGTGGGCACATCCGGTATCCCATGAACAGCCACTTTATTTATGGTGTCAGCCTTGCTGACTTTTCTACGGTGCTGCGTCACTACAAGTATGTTCCGGGCTTTGAAGATCATGTATCTGACAGTGTCAGAAAACAGCAATACTGGCGGGGCAGCTATGAGTATCGCCATTACCAGGCTCACTTGACGAAGTCCGGCCGAATTAACCTGAAGGATGAGACATCCGAGGTTTTCCTATCCGCCGATCAGCTTCTGGAACAGGGTTTTCTGAATGCGTCGGCGAAATTCAAACGGTTTCTCAATTCACCGGGTAGTACACCGGAACCCACAGCCGTGAAATCGCAAGCAGGGGCAGCAGGTAAATGAAAACCCTGGTGATCAATCTTGATGCAGCGGTTGAGCGCTGGGACCGATTTTGTCAGGCCTCGCAAATGCCTGAAAACGACGTTGTGCGCGTCAGCGCCGTGGACGGCCGTGCGCTGCCGGACAAATGGGCACACCTTTCAAAATGGATGCATCTGACGCACGAACCGTCCAAGTTCAACATCATGCCGGCTATCGGCTGTTTCCTGAGCCATAGAAAGTGCTGGTCACGAATTGTGGAAGATCAGTTGCCGTATGCGCTCGTGTTGGAAGATGATGCCAGGGCGACACCACTCGCAGGCCGGTTTATCAGTGAGTATGAAGCAAAAACACCGGCTATCGACTGGTTGAAACTGTGTGTGCACCGGCATCGTGATCGGGTCGATTCACAGGTCGACATCAATTTGAATATAGCCGGTGTCGAATTGTGCGTTGATATGCGGGGCTCAAAATCAACCGCAGCTTACATCATCACCAACCATGGGGCCCGCAAAGCGCTGGGCATGACGAAAATCCTCGCGCCTATCGATCATCTGGAATGGCTCCACGCCAGACAGGGACTGTTGTTTGCCCAGACGCGAACCAATCTGTTTGAGCCGGACGCGGAAATGGAATCCACAATCTCACCACAGAACAACACATCTCTTCTCAGATTGCCTGCAATACTGCGAATTGGGCTTGTCAGGCGCACGATTGGCCGACGGCAGCTGAAAGCCAACCTGGCGGCGATCAGGCAAGCCGTTGCTTCGAACTCGGATGCAACTTCCACACCCTGATTTCAATCTGCCGGCAAGAAGGTCAGTTACAGACCCGAGGTCCTAACCGGGCACGTCAGACCTGCGATGAACCATTGCCTGCGTCAGGGGAAGGTTGGTTGTGTGAACAACCCGGTGCAGGAGTGTCTCCAGTTGATCACCCATGGACACGGTAGTGAATAATTTCTCGACCGTCTCCTGACCGGCCCGTGCAATCCGGGCACGGTCCTTGTCATTGATGATTGCAACCAGGTCCCGGGCCACGGCTTTAGGATTGCGTGACGAAGCGACGTAGGCATTCACGCCGTTGCGGATGAATTCGCCGTGACCGCCGACGAGGGTCGTATAGCTGGCTACACCGGCATTCATGGCTTCCAGAAGTGAGTTGGATATCCCCTCCTGCATCGACAGAAGCGTGAACAGATCGCTGTTTGCCAATTGGCTGGACGGGTTCTCCAGGTGTCCTTCAAAAGATACATTGTCGTGAAGCCGGTGTTTCTCAACCAAACGTCTGCATTGGTTCAGGGCAGGCCCGGTTCCAATGATCTGCAGCCTGGTTTTGCGCAAAATGTCATCTGGAAGGTGTGACAGTGCCGAGATCAGATGCCAGACGCCCTTTCGCCACGACACCGTTCCGACGAAGCTGATTGTAAATCGTTCATCGCGATTTGAATTCGCAACGGGCAAGTCCTGGGTGATGCCGTTGTAGATGACGTGGATACGGTCCGGCTTCACGAACGGTGCCCAGGACAGGACGCGTTTGATGCGGCTTGTGTTGACGATGATTGCGTCCGGCCAGATGCCATAACCGAACCAGTCCAGAACCGGGCGCCATGGCAGGCGTACGATCCCGAGGCGCAGGACCATGGCGATGTTCAGACGCCGGGCGATCTGTCCGGTGAGAAAATACATACGCTGGCTGACAGGGATCACCACATTGATGTCGAGTTTCGATATGGTTGCAGCCAGGTCGGCCTTGCCCCGGGTATCTTCAAGGCCTGAAGGTACACTGCGGATCAGCCGGTTTTCCGAAATGAACTGGTCCGCATGAGGCAGGTCAGGGCAGCAAACCCAGACTGAGTGTCCGCGGCCTGCCAGCTCGGCCGCAGCCATGCTGGTCCATCTTTCGGTTCCGCCAAAGTGTTTTGCACTGCTCACAAACAATATGTTCATGAAGCAGCCATATCCCGGCCACATTACAAGCCGCTGTCAGTTGTCTTACGGTTCCGTAAAAATACAGGTGGTGCGCCGTGACAGTGTGTTCGAGGTACTGTCTGTCTGATGGGTGACAGTGTCTTGCCGGTTGCGATTGTTATCCGAATTTGCCGTTAACTGATCGATAGATCGTTTGGCATAACTTATCCGAATGCGGAAATTTGACGAAGTCATACGCCGACACGAGGCAGAGATGCAGGCCCTGCATCAGGCTTTGCATGATGCATTCAAGGTTCGTGATCAGTCACCGTCTCGCCGGGAGGCATGGCATCGCGCAGCGCAGAAATTCAGAGATTATCGCTCTGAAGTGGACGAATTTCTGGACAGGATAAGGGATGCTGATATTGATGGATGGGCTGAAGCGCGAGAGTTTGTCTTCAGTTATTTTGCAGTCGATCCCGCCTATTTCTGGTCCGGACATACCAAGCAGTGGCTGATCCCAAAAATTAGAGGGCTCGATCTTGATGAGGCGGAAAAGTCTATAATCCGGGACTTGATCATGGGCCGTATTCACAATGGAGCCATGCGGGAGTTCAGGCACTTCTGCAGGCTCATCCCTCGCGTTCAGAACAAGAGTTTTGTCGACGATCTAAACCATCTCTCGGATGCAAGGGATTTGAGTGTTTCCAGTCGAGCCAGGTTTGCGTTGCGCTATCTGAAGGCCGCGGACACAGCCAGATGAAGAAACGTGAAGGCAGCTTAGTGGACGCAAGGCTGGCGACAGCGCTAGCGGGCGGGTTGTTGCCTATCTATCCGGCCTGACTTCGAACTCAATCGTCAACTTCGGTCAATGACAGCAGGAATGACACCAGATCAGCGCTCTCACGTTTCGTGAGGTGCAGTGGCTGCAGGATCAGTTCTCCGTCGGCGTGCAGGCGTTCCAGATCAATGTTTGAATAGTGATGAACGACGTCTTCCAGAGTGGCGATGCTGCCATTGTGCATGTAGGGTGCGGTCCGCCCGACATTGCGCAGGCTGGGAACCCGGAAGGTGCCGAAATCGTTGTGTGATCTGATGAGTTGCCTTGTCTTCCAGGCACCGGTCTTTTTGGGGTCGTCGGAGTAGGGGCCGGCAAGCGTATACGGGTTCTTCATCAGGGCCTTGATGCCGCCGTGCCTGCCGCTATCGACCCGGTTGGCTGCAACGAAATACGGCACACCAGCATCATGAAACTCGCCATTGGAAAACAACGCGCCGGTGTGACAGAAATTGCACTTGCCCTTGCCGGCAAAAATCCGGAAACCGCGCTGGGCTGCCTCGGGATAGACGGCAGCTGCCGCTTCATCGCCAGCCGCAAGGGCATCACGGAACCTGTCAAACGGTGTTTTTTCGGTGGTCAGCGTCTCTATATAAGCCGCCAGCAGCTTGCCGACATTGACAAGGTTCTGTTGTTCGCTGAGCTGGGGGGGCGAGCCGAACAGGGCTGAGTAAGGTGCAGCGAATTCCTCGCCGGTCAATACCTCGCTGAGGTCTGTTGTCCGCAGCGCCATTTCGTCCACCCGTACAATGGGCCGCAGGCTTTGTGCCCACAGATTGTCGTTGCGACCGTCCCAGCCGAACCAGCGCTGATATTTCAGATTGTACAGGGCCTGGGTGTTTCGATCACCCCTGGTATGGCCCATTGCCTGCGCCACGCCATCGGTAAACCCCGCATCGGGCCTGTGGCAGGATGCGCAGTTCAGCGTGCCGTCTGCGGAAAGCTTCTTGCTGGAAAACAGCTTCTTTCCAAGACTGATGGCCGCTGCGTTACCCGACATCCGGTTGCTCGGATCATCCTGTTTCGGCAGTGGCCACGGGCCATGCGACAAGGCTGCGGATATCTCTGACTGGCTCAGGATGAGATTTTGGGCATGACCGGACTGAGGTGCTGAAAATGCGACAACCACACCGCACAACAACCCGAATACCCGCTTCATCTGGCGGGCACCTTGAGCAGGAAACGTCGGCTCTCGCCATCGATCAGCAGCTCAACAGAAATCTGCCATTCGCCCGGCATGTGAAAGAACATGCCGCTGCCACGATATATGTTGTCGGCCACCTCTTTTATCTCCGGCTTGTAGTTCATGCCGTGTTTGTGGGCAGGCATTGTAGCATCCAGCCGGATGTCGCCGATGCCGGGTTGCGGGTTCGCACACACCAGAAAGTCGATTGAAAACGGCTCACCGATTTTCACCGGTGTTGGCGGTAGTTCGAGCGCGATCTTCGACGATTGCGCATGCTCAACCTGCATCATGGTCCAGCCATCCGGTATCGTGCATGCCGCTGCGCTGGACGTTGTGGCTGCCAGCAACGCAATGCCGGCGAAAATTCGTTTGCCGGTCATCTAGTTCAATAATCCCAGCATTTTTTCCGCGTTTTTATAGGCGATGTTTTCCGCCAGCGGTTTCGGCAGGCTGGCCAGCCAGCCGCGTGAGTAATCAGCATGGTCCTTGATATAATACCAGCGTTCCGGTGCAAACGTGTCGGTTCCGATCATGAAACGATCGGGAAATTCTTCAAACGCGGCCAGCCATTGTTCGTCGACCTGTTTGCCACTGGCGTGGTCTGACCGGAAAGCCAGGTCGGACCAAAGTTGTTTATGACGTCGCAGCATGTCCCTGACCTTGCCGGGGCTGTCGAATCCGGAGTGCGCCCACAATACTCGTGCGTCCGGCCAGGTCTTGAAAATCCTCTCTACCGCATCCGCATCGGAATGAGCATGCAGCAGGAGATTGTGTTGTTTGGCCAACGCGATCATGCGCTGCAAAACCGGGGTCTCAATGTCGTCGCCGAAGGCGTGAAACTCACCCAGAGCCTTGTATTCGAAGCGCGCAAGGCGGCCTTCGACATAATCAATCACCGTTGGATCATGCATCCAACTGCCGATTTCGCCGCGACGGCGATAGGGACGCAGAGCGGGCACGACAATCTCCGGTGCAGCGGCAACAAGTTTTTGTGTGCCGTCATCGTCTGAACTCGATACCAGAGCCTTGGTCACTCCGGCCTCGCGCAGTATCTTGGCGGCCTGTTCGGGCGGCACCTGGATCACGGCATCATGACTGTAATGGATGTGGGCATCAAACAGCGGCAAATCCTGCGCCTGGGCCTGTCCGGCAAAAGCAACAAGAAGTACGAACGGTAGAAATTTCATAAAGGCCTCATGCAAAAATTCAAAAACCGGCTCCCGATCAGCCTTTCGATATCAACGGACGACTAGCTACCGCTGTGGAAGCCTGCGACATAGTCGATTGTCACCGGGTTGTCTGTGCAGTCAATCAGTATCTCGCCCGGTCTGTGTTGTGAAGCAGCGTCGCGCGAGACACAAGCTGCGGACAGCGCCAGTTCCATGGTTGGATTGCAAGCGGGGGATGTTTCTTTGTGGTCGCCCATTGCTGTTCTCCCTCTGTCAAAACTCGGCGCAACCCATTTAACGGTGCGGCCTTCCGAATGGTTCCCTGTAAAGATCATCGATTTGGATGTCGGTTTGATGGCGTATGCCAGCCGGTTGCGCACTCATCCTTCAATTGCAGCATGAGCAACCGACATGAAGGCCCGGATCACCTTGCTCTCGAGGCGTTCTCGCAGGCAGATGATGGACTCGTCCATGGTCATGGTGCTGTCGGATATGGGTATTTTCACAAGCCTGGTGTCCTGGCCGAACTCGGCTTCGGAGACCACACCGACGCCACCGCCTGCCGCCACGATCTCGCGCACGGCTTCGCGGCCCTCGGCCTCGATGCTGCCGGTGATCCTGATGTTATGGCGGCGGGCTTCCTCTTCCAGCTTGGCCCTGGTCTTTGAGCCGGTTTCGCGCAAGACCAGAGGGTGACGCATCATTTCCCTGAACGTCGTCGAACTCAGCTTGCTCAATGGCCCGCCGCGCGCGGTGAAGGCGACAATAGGCGAGGAATTCAGGCGGATGGTTTCAAACTCCCGGCTCGCCGGTACATCGCCGACCACACCGATATCTGCTTCGTAGCTTTGCAGCCGTTCGATTGCGGTTTCGGTATTGCCGCCGTGTACCGAGATAAACACACCCGGATTGTTTGCGCGGAACGGGGTCAGCACGTGCAGGATGTGATGAGCGGCGTCCGCAACAATATTCAACTGACCGGTGCGCAGGGTCTGGGTTTCCGACAGATAATCCAGTGCCTGCTGCTCGACCTCGAAAAGCCGGTAGGTAATTTCCAGAAGTTTCTTGCCGGCTTCCGTGACCCGAATCTGCTTTCTCTGCCGGTCAAACAAACGAATGTCGTATTCGGCTTCTAGCTTGCGAACCTGATCGGAAATCGCCGGCTGGGTCAGATGCAGTGCCTCCGCAGCACGCGAGAACCCGCCGTGAACAGCGACATTGTGAAATGCGCGCAATTGCACATACCGCATGGTCAGAGCCTTTCAATGCATCGATAATTCATATGGGTAGATAAGAACTATCGCTTTGAGCTATGGGTTGCAAGAGAGAGACAATAGGCGCGGTCTGCCGACCTTGCTCCATCCTTGCTGATGAATTGCGCATGCCGCGCAGCAGGTTCGCCATCACTTGTGACTTAACCAGACCTGATCCGGATACATAAACCCAATGCAACTATCGGTATTTCTGCTCAACCTGACCGCTGCAATCGTCCTGCTGTTGTACTCGACACGCATGGTCAGGACAGGTGTTGAGCGTGCATTCGGCACTGAATTGCGCAACGTGTTCATGCTGTCACGGCGCAGCACTGTGCTGAATTCGATCGCCGGTGTTCTGGCCGCGGCGCTGCTGCAGAGTTCCACGGCAGTTGCGCTGCTGGTGTCAGGCTTCGCCGCCACCGGGATCATGGGGGTGACGGGAGCGCTGGCTGTGCTGCTGGGCGCTGACCTGGGGACGGCCGTGGCGGTGCAATTCTTGAGTCTCGATATTGCCTGGCTGATTCCGGTCCTGCTGGTTGCAGGGGGATTGCTGTTCCTGAAAGGCTCTGCCCGTGTGGTCAGGCAGATCGGCCGCGTCGTGATGGGGGTTGCCTTCATTCTTCTGTCCCTGCGCATGATCGGGGATGCCACCGAGCCCTTGCGCGCCAGCCCGTATCTTCAGCCGGTCGTGCAGCATCTCAGCGAAGATCTGCTGACGGCTTTTGCCGGCGGTGCCGCGCTGGCCTTCGTATTTCACTCCAGCGTGGCTGCAGTCCTGATGCTGGCGGCGTTCTGTGCACAGGGCCTGCTGCCACTGGAGGCGGGCCTGCCGCTGGTGCTTGGCGCCAATGTCGGCAGTGGCCTGATTGCGGTGTGGTTGACCCGCAACCTGCATGAAAAGGCGCGCCGCATCGCTGTGGGCAATCTTCTAGTGCGGGCGCTTGGCGCGATGGCGGCGCTGATATTGCTGCGCCACGTGACACTGCCGCTGGACGCCGTGGCCAGTACCGCGTCGCGACAACTTGTCAGTTTCCACTTCCTGTTCAATGCCGCGCTGCTTGCTGTTTTCCTGCCGTTCGTTGTGCCGATGGCGGCGTTGACACGGCATCTGGTGCCGGCAGGTGACGACCTGTCGGACAGCATGGCAAGACCAGCAAGTGCACTGGACCGCAGTGTGCTGACCAGTCCCGGGCTGGCGCTGGCCAGTGCGACGCGTGAACTGCTTCGCATGAGCGAGCAGATCGAGCTTATGCTGTCACCGGTGATGGAGCTGTTCGTCTCCACCAACGCCCACGCCGCCGCGCGCATCAAGGAGATCGAAAAGGAGGTCAACGAGGCCCAGACCGATATCAAGCTGTATCTGGCTGAAATGAACCAGGGGCAATTGTCGCCGGACCAGGCCAGGCGCAGCATGGATCTTACGGGCATAGCCATCAGCCTGGAGCGGGTCGGTGACATCATCACCAAGGACCTGCTTCGTCTAACGGGTGAAATGCGTAAGAAGAAACTGACATTTTCAAACGAGGGCTGGAATGAACTGACCCGGCTGCATGCACGGGTGCTGGCCAACATGCAATTGTCGCTGAACGTATTGGTGTCTGAGGACGTTGAATCGGCGCGCCAGCTGGTTGAAGAGAAGGAATATGTGCGCACACTGGAAGAAGAATCCCATGATGCGCACCTGGCCCGTCTGGGGCAGGGCACGCCGCAAAGCATAGCCACCAGCGACATTCACCTGGATACAGTGCGTGCACTCAAGGAAATCAATTCCCGGTTCATCACCTTCGCCTATCCGATCCTGAAAAAGAGTGGATTGTTGCTCGACAGCAGGTTGGCGGATGTCAAATCCTGAGGTACAGAAAAAATTATATGTTGATCTGAAATATCGATTTCTCAAATACAACAGGACTGCCTAAATTCGCGGCAATTGGTTCTGGCGCAGGCAGTTCTTGGAGGCACCCGACATGAAGGCGGATCTGGAAATTGATGCTGCGGTCGCAATCGAGGCACCGCGACTGGGAGAGCCTTATCTGCTGACGCCGGGTCCGCTGACCACGGCCTATTCAGTCAAGGAAAAGATGCTGCGTGACTGGGGGTCGTGGGACGGTGATTTCCGTGCGATGACAGCGCGCCTGCGGGCTGAACTTCTCGCACTGGTGGGGGAGGGGGCCGAAGACTTCGACTGCGTTCCCGTTCAGGGCAGCGGCACATTTGTGGTTGAAGCCATGCTGGGCTCGCTGCTGCCGCGCGACAGCAAGACACTGGTCCTGATCAATGGCGCATACGGCCAGCGTATTGCTAAAACCATGGATTATATCGGCCGCGCCCATGTGGACATCGACAAGGGCGACTACCTGCCGCCGCGCGGACCGGAGGTAGCGGCAGCCCTTGCTGCAGACCCCGACATCAGCCATGTGGTGGTTGTGCACTGTGAGACTTCGTCCGGCATCCTGAACCCGATCCAGGAAATTTCCGAGGCGACCTATGCGGCCGGTCGCAAACTGCTGATCGACAGCATGAGTGCGTTCGGCGCCATTGATGTGGCGGCCGGCGATATCCGCTATGAGGCGATTGTGTCATCAGCCAACAAGTGCATTGAGGGCGTTCCCGGTTTCGGTTTTATCATCGCGCGCAAATCCGAGCTGATTGCGGCTGAGGGCAACGCCCATTCACTCAGCCTGGATGTGCACGACCAGTGGGCCAATATGGAAAAGACCGGGCAGTGGCGCTTCACGCCGCCGACCCACGTGGTGGCCGCGTTCATGGAAGCCTTGCGGCTGCACCGTGAAGAAGGCGGTATTCAAGGTCGCGGTGCCCGTTACACCAGGAACCGCGATGTGCTGGTTGACGGCATGCGCGAGCTGGGCTTTGAAACCCTGCTGCGCGACCGCTGGCTGTCCCCGATCATCGTGACCTTCTTCAACCCGGCGGACGACAGGTTCGAATTTACCCGGTTCTACGACCTGATGAAGGCAAAGGGCTTCATCATCTATCCCGGCAAACTGACCGTCGTGGACAGCTTCCGCGTCGGCTGTATCGGCCAGATGGACCACCGCACCATGCGCGCGGTCGTAGCCGCCGCGAAATCATCGCTGGATGCAATGGGCATTGCCAGCGCCCGACCACCGCAGGCAGCGCTTTCCGAACGTGAAAAACTTGCAGCCTGACCAAAGAAAGTTATTGAGAACATGAACGACATGACCCCGGTGGACGTCACGGTAAACGGGCGTACCTATCCTCAGTCCAAAACCTGTGCCATCGCCATCTGCCTGGACGGCTGCGAACCGGCCTATCTCGATGCCGCCATTGCCGATGGCCTGATGCCGACGCTGGCGCGCATCCGCAAAGACGGCACCGACAGGATGGCGCACAGTGTCATCCCGAGTTTTACCAATCCGAACAACATGTCCATCGCCACCGGGCGACCGCCTGCGGTGCACGGTATCTGCGGCAACTTCCTGTACGACCCGGACACGGGTGAGGAAGTGATGATGAACGACCCGAAATTCCTGCGCGCACCGACGGTGTTCAAGGCATTCTATGATGCCGGCCAGCGCGTCGCCATCGTGACCGCGAAAGACAAGCTGCGCGCCCTGCTGGGCCACGGCCTGGCATTTGATGAAGGCCGCGCTATCTGTTTTTCGTCGGAGCGCTCAGATACGACGACCAGGGCCGAGCACGGCATCGACAATGCATCTGAGTGGCTGGGGCGGGAGGTGCCGGAGGTCTATTCCGCGGAACTGTCGGAGTTTGTGTTTGCCGCCGGTGTCAAGCTGCTGAAGGAATTCGCGCCTGACGTCATGTACCTGACCACAACCGATTACGTGCAGCACAAATATGCGCCTGATGACGCTGAGGCCAAGGCGTTTTACGAGATGTTCGACAAATACCTGACCGAGCTGGATGCCATGGGCGCCGGCATTGTCGTCACTGCCGATCACGGAATGAAGCCGAAACACCTGGCTGACGGCTCTCCCGCCGTCATCTATGTACAGGACCTCATGGATGACTGGCTGGGCGAGGGCGCTGCCCGGGTCATTCTGCCAATCACCGATCCTTATGTGGTGCATCATGGTGCGCTTGGGTCGTTCGCCACTGCCTATCTGCCTGCCGATACAGACGTCGATCAGGTCCTGGGCAAGCTGCGCGCTATCGACGGCATCCTGCTGGCGGTCGACAAGCAGGAAGCGTGTGAGCGCTTTGAATTGCCGGAAGACCGTATTGGCGACATTGTTGTGATCTCCGGCGAAAACATGACCGTAGGCACCAGTGCGCATCGTCATGACCTGGCAGCACTGAAAGAACCTCTTCGTTCACATGGCGGATTGACCGAACAGGAAGTGCCGTTCATCGTCAACCGGGTGATGCCGGACCTGCCGGGTGCGCCGGACTTGCGGAATTTTGATGCCTTCTTCTATGCGGTGCGGGCAGCTGCACTACAAACAACCATCTAAAAGGTCGACTAAAATGAGTGGAACGGAACGCACAATCCGCCGCGAGGCAATGCGCATCGGTGGCGAGAAGGTGACGACGAAGGATGTTGTGGAGGTTCTGTACCCCTACACTGACGAAGTGATCGGCACGGTGCCGGCTGGCACGGCGGAACACGCCGCACGGGCCTTCGAGATTGCCGCCAATTACAAACCCAGGCTGACCCGCTATGAACGCCAGCAGATCCTGTTCCGCGCAGGCGAACTGATCCGCGAACGGCGCGAAGAGATCGCCCACTGGCTGACGCTGGAACTGGGTATCTGCAAGCAGCACTCACTGTATGAGACCGGACGGTCCTATGATGTGTTCACGCTGGCCGGGCAACTGGCCATTCTGGACGATGGGCAAATATTTTCCTGTGATCTGACGCCCCAGGGCAAGGACCGCAAGATCTTCACCAAGCGCGAACCGGTCAATGCCATTTCGGCGATCACCCCGTTCAACCACCCGCTCAACATGGTGGCGCACAAGATCGCGCCGTCGATTGCCACCAACAACTGCATGGTATGCAAGCCGACCGAACTGACGCCGATGACCGCCATCACGCTGGCCGATATCCTGTATGAAGCAGGCCTGCCGCCGGAAATGTTCCAGATCGTCACCGGCATGCCGCAGGATATCGGTGATGAAATGATCACCAATGACAATATAGACATCATCACTTTCACCGGTGGCGTGCCGGTGGGCAAGATGATCGCCGAAAAGGCAGGCTACAAGCGTACGGCTCTTGAACTGGGCGGCAATGATCCGTTGATCATTCTCAATGACCTTGAGACGTCTGACCTTGAAAAGGCGGCTGCGCTGGCTTGCGCCGGGGCAACCGGCAATTCCGGCCAGCGCTGTACCGCCATCAAGCGCATTCTGGTGCAGGAATCGGTGGCCGACAAGATCGTGCCGATGATCCTGGAACGGGCGAAAGCCATCCGTTTCGGGGATCCGCAGGATCCGGAGACGCAGCTGGGCTGCGTCATTCACTCAAAGGCTGCGGAGGTTTTTGAGAACCGGGTGTATGATGCTGAAAAGCACGGTGCCAAAATTCTCTATCACCCGGAACGCAAGGGCGCGTTGCTGCCACCGATCGTGGTGGATCACGTGCCGCACGGCAGCGAGCTGGTCATGGAAGAAACGTTTGGTCCCATCGTTCCGATCGTGCGGGTGCCGGACAATGACGAAGAAGTCATGCGGATTTCCAATTCGACGGCGTTCGGCCTGTCGGCCGGCGTGTGCACCAACAACCTTGTCCGCGCCACCCACTATATCGAAGGCCTGGATGTGGGCACCGTCAATATCTGGGAACAGCCGGGATACCGCATCGAGATGTCGCCGTTCGGGGGCATCAAGGATTCAGGCAATGGCGTCAAGGAAGGCGTGCTGGAGGCGATGAAATTCTTCACCAATGTGAAGACCTATTCACTGCCTTGGCCGCGTTAGGCCGCTGCGTTGGGCCGGGCCCCAAAAATCCAGCACACCGAAGGTGAGTCCAACACATCTGCGGCACGTCTGGGCTGGGCTGCGGCCAACACCGGCGAGCGCTCACGGCCATTGCTGGAGCGTGATGCTGACGCGTTCATGCACCAGAGCCTGTCCAGCCCGTGCGTCAATACCATTGCAAAGGCTGAGGGCATATGGATAGAGGATCTGGATGGCCGCCGCTATATGGATTTCCACGGCAACAGCGTGCATCACATCGGCTACGGCCATCCGCGGCTGGTCGCGGCCATCAAGGAGCAACTGGACACATTGAGCTTCTCGCCGCGACGGTTCACCAATGAAGTTTCGGTGCAACTGGCCGAACGGCTGGGCAAGCTGGCACCGGCACATCTGAAGCGGGTGCTGTTTACCACAGGCGGCTCGGATGCGGTGGAAGTGGCGCTGAAGATTGCGCGTGCGGCGACCGGGCGGTTCAAGACGCTGTCGTTCTGGGACGCGTTTCACGGCGCAGGGTTCGGCGCTTCCTCAGTCGGCGGGGAAGCGACTTTTCGCTCCCATATAGCCGGTCCGCTGACACCGGGGGCGGAACATGTTGCGCCGTTTGCCTGCTATCGTTGCCCTTACGGCCACCCCGGCCCGGAGAATTGCGGGCTGGCCTGCGCTTCCATGGTTGACTATGTGCTCGAGCGCGAAGGTGATGTTGCCGCGGTGATTGCCGAACCCATGCGGGCAGTACCGCAGATCCCGCCACCGGGATACTGGCAGAAGGTGCGCGAGGCCTGCGACCGGCACGGCACCTTGCTGATTTTCGACGAGATACCGACTGGCCTCGGCAAGACCGGCAAGTTCTTTTCCTTCGACCATGATGGTGTGGTGCCGGACATCTGTGTCGTGGGCAAGGCGCTGGGCGGCGGCATCCTGCCAATTGCAGCAGCCATTGCACGCGACGACCTGAATGTCTGCGGCGAATTTGCCATTGGCCACTATACCCATGAAAAAAATCCGGTCACGGCGCGCGCAGCGTTGACCACGCTCGACATCATTGAAGATGAAGGGCTTGTGGAGCGATCTGCGCAACTGGGTGAGTATGCCATGAACCGGCTGCGGGACTTTGCTTGCGCCTGTCCGATCATCGGTGATGTTCGGGGCAGGGGGTTGATGTTCGGGGCCGAGATCGTGTCGGACAAGGAGACAAGGTCACCTGCGCCGGAACTGGCGGAGAAAATCTATTACAAATGCCTGGACCAGGGCTTGAGCTTCAAGATTTCGCAAGGCTGCGTCCTGACTTTGTCACCGCCACTGACCATTGCGCGCGAAGATCTGGATGCTGCATTGACAATCGTGGAGACGGCAGTTAGCGAAACCGTCTCGTGATACTTGCCAATCCGATCTCCGGACACACCTGAATGGGCGCGCCAACTCAATTTGCCATAGGTCTCATCCTGTGTGCGGCCGTGCTGCATGCGGTGTGGAACGCCGTGGTCAAGGGATCCGCTGACAGGGTGATCACGCTCGGGCTGATCAATCTGGGGCACGGTCTTGTCGGCGCTGTAATGGTGGTGCTGTTTCTGCCGCCGGCGCGTGAAGCCTGGCCGTTTATCGCTGCGTCGACCTTCATCCACTATTTCTACTACGGCTTTCTTCTGGTGGCCTACCGGTTCGGTGACCTCAGCCAGGTCTATCCGATTGCCCGTGGCGTGGCACCGGTTCTGGTGGCGCTGGGCGCCCAGTTTTTTGCCGGTGAGGTCCTGCCGCCGGTGGCGTGGGCGGGCATCCTGATAATTTCATTTGCGATCGGAGCCCAGACCTTCGGGCGGCGCGGTGCCCGAATCAACGCCAGTGCGCTGGCAGCAGCGGTTTTGACCGGCATTACCATTGCGTCCTACTCGGTCGCCGATGGCATGGGGGTGCGGGTTTCCGGCAGCCCGCTTGGCTATATCGGCTGGCTGTTTGCTCTGGAGGCCGTGTCGACTGCTGTTCTGCTGGGCATGCGGTGGGACAAGCTGCGCGATTATCCATTGAAAAACTATGTCATTGGCATTGGCGGTGGACTGATCTCGGCTCTGGCTTACGGGCTGGCGATCTATGCCAAGAGCCTCACGTCTCTCGGTGCCGTATCGGCCATCCGCGAGTCCAGCGTCATTATTGCGGCCCTGATCGGTGTGGTGTGGTTTGGCGAGAGGCCCTGGAAATTGCGGATGATCTCGGTCGTGTTCGTGGTCATCGGAATCGTTTTGCTTGCCACCGCCTGATACCTCGCAAGAAGAAAATCCGGCACGAAAAACCCCGGGCAGAAAGCCCGGGGAGAAGTTGCAGGGAAACTCTGGAAGAGAGATGTCGCGCTCTACAGCATACCGACAGGGTTGACCCCGATATCCTTCATTGTGCGCGCGTCAATGTGATTGCTGGCCAGCAGATTGCTGTTCGCGTTGCTGCGCAGCAGCCGCCGCGTCGTCTTCAAAATTGCCTTTGCGAGACTGGTATGGTGTTGCCTGGTCATCTTTGCGTTCCTTCAAGACGAGACGTTCTTGTTGTTTTGTTAACCCCTACATTGCACAGACCGGGACCACCGACTGTGAGTTTCGTCACACTGTATGCGCGGTGAAGTTGTCCACAATCGGGGTTCGCAAATCGTTGAATTTGTCCTGTTTGGGGCAAATGTGACGGTAGTGTGTTCATAACTTGGCGTAATTTGTTGACGCAATGAGGGCGGTTAACTCTGATTGACCCGACGACAGGAACCTGTGTGGGGCCAGGTAAGTTAGACAGTGGAGGGCGAGTTGGCGGTATCAGCGTTACATGTGTCTGTTGGTGAACATGAGTGGCAATCAGAAGCAAGCGGGGTAAGCGGCTCTCTGGCCGTGGTCCTGGCGAAAGAATTCCCGGAATCGTTTCGCTGGGCGCAGGAGGTTACTGCGAGTGCCCGCAAATGCATTCGGCTTGAGTATTCCGCGCCTCACTGTGTGGAGGCACAGGTACAGCAGTTGTTTGATGACCTGCAGGAACTGAAGAAGCGGCTTCTGAGCGAAAATTTCTATTTCCGCGTCATTGAAATGGAGCTGGAGAGCACGCCTGAAGTTCTCGATCTGGCGAAAACTTCGGCAGACTGGCGGATCGTGCTGCTGTTCTCATTCCTGGATGAAGAACTGCCGCAGTTTGAGCAGGAGTACGACTACGCCATGAACCTGCTGGCCGCCAATTCCCAGGCTATTTCCGAGGGAACCGGCAAACTGCGTCCGTCGTTCGAGGCTGTGATAGCGGCCATGGCCGCATAAGCCTGGCGCCCGGCCGGCCCGTTGCAAAAATCCTACTATAAGTAAGGTCTGGCCGACGCTTGCCTGCTAGAAGACCGGCCATGCGCCCGGCCAGTTGCGCCGGCATGACAGGTTGGGAGCTTTGCATGCACATACACACCGTGTTCTTCTGGTTGTGGAAGACGTCCGGTCCTGAACAGGTCCGGCAGTTTGAAAATGGCCTGGACCTGCTGACCCGCGATCCCAATGTGCTGGAGCGCCAGATCGGAAAGCCGGCCGCCACAAACCGGGCGGTGATCGACAGCAGTTACGATTATGCCATTGTTCTGAAGTTTACCGACCTTGCCAGCCACGATGCCTATCAGGCGGGTCAGGCCCACCAGATGTTCCTCGAAACTTGCGCAAACCTGTGGAGCAAGGTTCAGGTATATGACATCGAAAACAGCGCCTGAAGCTGTCAAAACCAGTTCATTGATGGTGTTTTCGACATTTTCGCCCCCAGCGTTCCGGGTCAAAAAAGAGACTTAGGGTTACAAGTGGCCACTCTTTGGGCTTGTTACGGACGATCTGCAGTTTACGCTTGCATCAATCGCGCGAGAAACGACGCGGTTTTTCTGGTGCATGACGCACATGCCTTAATGGGAGGAAGACTATTATGCGCAAATTGCTTATTTCAACTGTCGCTGCCGCTGCGGTTCTCGCAGCCGGGTCGGCTCAGGCTGCCGACAAGCTGAAGATCGGTTTCATGGCGACGCTTGAAGGAACCTACACCGTGCTTGGCGAAGACGGTCAGCGTGGCTTTCAAGTCGCGATGAAAGAGGCCAAGGCCATGGCCGGCGGCCGGGAAATCGAGGTTATTGTCGGATCTAGCGACGCCAGCCCGGACAGCGCGCTGCGCGCGGCCCGTAAGCTCGTGGAGCAGGACAAGGTCGATATCATCATCGGTCCGCTCTCCGGTTCGGAAGGCATCGCCATCCGCGACTATTCGAAAACCCAGCCGCAGGTAACATTCATCAACGGCATCTCCGGTGCCCAGGAAACCACTTACGTCACCCCGTCGGAAAACTTCTTCCGCTTCAACATGGACGGTGCACAATGGTCGGCTGGTCTTGGTAAATACGTTTTCGAAGAAAAGGGCTACAAGACAGTTGCGACCATTGGTGAGGATTATTCCTTTATCTATACGCAGGTGTTCGGCTTTGCGCTGGAATTCTGTGGCGCAGGCGGTCAGATCACCGAGCGTCTGTGGGTGCCACTGGGTACCAAGGACTTTGCCTCGATCATTGCATCGCTGCCGGATGACGTGGATGCGATTTACCTGGGCCTGGGCGGTGGTGACGCTGTCAACTTCCTCAATCAGTACCAGCAGGCTGGCGGCGACGCCAAGCTGATCGGTGGTACAATCATGATTGACGGCACCGTGCTTTCTTCCAAGGGCAAGGCCAAGGATGCACTTATCGGAACACCGGGTTCCGGTCCGCAGGCCGATACCTGGGATAATGAGAAATGGCAGGCTTTCGTGAAGACCTACCAGGATGCATTCCCGCCCGAGAAGCGCTTCCCGAGCCCGTCATTGCTGGCTACCGGTTACTATAATGCCTTCAATGCCATGAAGACTTGTATGGACAAGATTGGTGGTGAACTTGGCGACGGCCACAAGGCTCTGCGTCAATGCCTGGCAACACTGGAGCTTGATGCGCCGAACGGCAAGATCAAGCTGGACAGCAATCGTCAGGCCATCGGCACCAACTTCGTCACCGAGGTTGTTGAAGAAAACGGCAATCTCGTCAACAAGCTGGTGAAGATCATTCCGGACGTCAATCAGACGCTCGGCATCGATCCGGAAGTCTTCAAGACAGTCGGCCTGCCGTCGCGCGATGTGCCGGAATGCAAGAAGTACTGATTGCTGCTTCTTGAAAAGACCTGAAATATCCAGGGCACCTCCGGCAAACGGCGGTGCCCTGTTTTTGATGCGGCATGGTGAATGGAATGGCTGAGGTAAAACCAAATCTGATTGGCGGACAATGGCAGGTTGCGGAGCACGCATCTGCCAATATCAACCCATCGGATACTGATGACGTCATCGGGCATTACGCCACTGCAACCACGGATGATGTGGAGACAGCGATTGCCTCAGCAGATGCGTCCGCGCACGACTGGGCAAGAAGCGGCATCCAGGCGCGTCACGATATCTTGCGTGCCGCCAGCGATGAGATCATGGCCAGGCGTGAAGATATCGGGCGGCTGTTGTCGCGCGAAGAGGGCAAGACGCTGGCAGAAGGCATCGGCGAGTCGGTGCGCGCCGCGCAGATTTTCAATTTCTTTGCCGGGGAAACCTTGCGTCTGGCCGGCGAAAAGCTGCCGTCCGTCCGGCCCGGCGTTGACGTGGAAATCACCCGCGAACCGGTCGGTGTGGTCGGTATCATCACACCGTGGAACTTTCCCGTCGCTATCCCTGCCTGGAAAATTGCGCCCGCCATCTGTTATGGCAACCCGGTGGTGTTCAAACCGGCCGAACTGGTGCCGGGATGCGCCTGGGCGCTGGTGGATATCCTGCACCGGGCAGGCATGCCTGCCGGTACCATCAACCTGGTCAACGGGCCGGGATCTGTGGTGGGCCAGGCCATGCTGGATGATGCCCGCGTCAAGGCGATTACCTTTACCGGTTCGCAGGCCACGGGTGAGCGGGTGGCACAGGCAAGCGTGCGCCACATGCGGAAATTTCAACTCGAAATGGGCGGCAAGAACCCGCTGGTGGTGCTGGATGACGCCGACCTCGATGTGGCGGTTGACTGCGCCGTGCAGGGTGCATACTTCTCTACCGGGCAACGGTGCACAGCCTCGTCACGCCTGGTGGTCACCGAAGGCATTCACAGCCGGTTTGTGGAGGCCTGCGCGTCGCGGATCAGGGACCTGAATGTCGGCGATGCACTGGACAGCCGAACCCAGATCGGTCCGGTGGTTGATGACACTCAACTGCAGCAGGATCTTGACTATGTCGAGATCGGGCGCAGGGAAGGGGCCACATTGCGGGTCGGCGGAGAGCGGCTGGTGCGCGACAAAACCGGATTTTACATGCAGCCGGCCCTGTTTACCGATACGCGCAATGACATGCGCATCAATACCGAAGAAGTGTTTGGACCGGTGGCGTCGGTGATCCGGGTCCGCAACTATGAAGAAGCGCTGCAGGTCGCCAACGACACGCCGTTTGGCCTGTCATCTGGTATTTGTACCCAGAGCCTGAAACACGCTACGCACTTCAAGCGCAATGCGCAGGCCGGCATGGTAATGGTCAATCTGCCGACTGCAGGGGTCGACTATCATGTACCGTTCGGGGGCGCCAAGGGCTCCAGCTACGGACCCCGTGAGCAAGGCCGGTATGCCGCAGAATTCCACACTACAGTCAAGACGGCTTACACGTCTGCCTGACGCTTTGAGCACCTGTTGCACACTTGTGGTAATCCCGCAGGTTGAGATTCCACTTGCTGAATTGCTCCCGCTTGGTCATGATTTGCGAAAAATCCCTGCAAAACCATGCAGAATAATAAACCGCGCACTGTTGCGGGAGGAAGCGATGAGTAGAGCCTTAGCCGTGTACCACGGTGTGTTCGGCCGTGTTACGCTGTATCAGCTTGACCGGGAACTTGCGACCCACGCGCATCGTGAGGGTCACCTTGTGTTTTATGTGAGTGGCAAGCATGGCGGCATGGCGGTCGAAGGTGTCCGGCACGATCTGGACAGGGCGTCCGGTGCTGCAGTCAGCCCGTGGCAGCCCCACAGTTTTCATCCCGGCGACCTTGAGAACGGCTCGCTGTTCCTGGTCATGTACATCCGGCCTGAGTGGTTCCTGGAAATGTCGAAGCACGCCCGCTTCGGTTTGAATTTCGGGTCGTCGCTGATCGAAATGTCACCTCCGGTCCGGCAGCTGGTTCATCAAACCTCGCAGTTGCTGCTCGATGATGCGTGTGGAGAGTTGATCCAGGCCTGCGTATTCGAGCTGACCCAGGAATCCTACAACCAGAGCTGGAAATCCAGATCAGCCTGCGCCCGGGGAGAGATGCCCGTTGCCATGTTGCGGGACTTCCGGATTCGCAATTCCATCAAGCTGATGAAATCCCGCCTGGGCGAGGGTGAGAGCATTCTGCTTGATTCCATTGCGCGCGGCGCCGGTATCTCGCGGCCGCACTTTTTCAAACTGTTCAAGGAGAATGTCGGGCTGACGCCCAACATCTATCTGAACACCCTGCGGATGGAGACTGCCATAGAGCGGTTGACCCAATCCAGCGATGCGGTCACGTCAATCGGGCTCGATCTCGGCTTTTCATCACAAGCCAGCTTCACCCGATTCTTTGCGTCAAATGTCGGGATTCCACCGTCCGACTATCGCAGGGTGGCGCAATTGTCGGCTTAAACCCGGTAAATTTGCGATCAATTACAAGACCATAAGACTGTCAGGTATGCATTCGCGTGCGCCTGCACCTATGATCGTGTGGAATCTGGTAGTGCAATGTACACTTCCGGACGGAGGAATACGTTTTGATCATGGCAGGGCGATACAGGTTCACGAAGTGTTGGCGGGCATGTGAAGACTGCTGCCGGGGAGTTGCTGCATGAAGGACTTCATGGCACGCAACCCGTTCTGGACGCTGATTATCGTGCTCGCCGTCTGCTTTCTGATCTGGGCGATTTTTGCGCCGTGGCCTCCCGGCTTTGTCGACACGTTCGGGCGCAAGAAGATTTTTCTGAACGCCTTGTTCAACGGTGTCACGCTCGGGGCGTTGTACTTCCTGGTTGCCAGCGGGTTCACGCTGATCTTCGGCCTGATGAAGAACGTCAACCTGGCGCACGGCTCGCTGTATCTGCTGGGCGGTTACATAGGCTACGACGTGGCCAATACCACCGGCTGGTGGTTGCTCAGCTTCATTGTTGTTTTTGTCGTTGTCGGTGCCATGGGCGTGTTGCTGCAGGTGCTGGTGTTTCAGCGAATGGAAGGTCAGGACTTGCGCCAGACACTGGTGACGATCGGTATCTCCATCGTCGTGGCTGACCTGATGCTGTGGTACTGGGGCGGCGACTTCTACCAGATACTGACACCGGACTGGCTGTCCGGGCCCATTCAACTCCCCATTGTGACAGCGGTCAAAAGCAGCGGCGAGGCGGTGTTCCTGAAATACCCGTTTGTGCGGCTTGTCATTCTCGTGGCATCGATTGTCATCGGTTTCGCCATGTGGCTGTCGCTCAACAAGACCCGTGTCGGCATGCTGATCCGCGCCGGCGTCGATGACCGGGACATGTTGTCTGCCACCGGTGTGCGCATCCAGCGTGTATTTGTACTGGTGTTCGCCTTCGGTGCCGGCCTGGCCGGCGTTGCCGGTGTCGTGGGCGGCACGTTCCAGTCGCTGGCGCCGGGTGAAGACACCCGCTTCCTGCTAGCCTCGCTGGTGGTGGTGATTGTCGGCGGCATGGGATCGATCCCGGGCGCTGCGCTCGGCGCGCTGCTGATCGGACTGGCTGAACAGTTCGGCTCGGTATACATGCCAACCTATGCTGTCGTGCTGACCTTCCTGATCATGGTGGTGGTGCTGGCGTTCAGGCCGCAGGGCCTGCTTGGCGAGAGGCGCTAGCAGCTGATGGCCGTCACCGAAGACACAGGCACAGCGCCAATCAACGGCAAGCCGCAATCCTGGTGGTCCGGATTATCACTGGCTTCTGTCCCGACCCCGTACTGGTTTGTCGGGGCAATTCTGCTGCTGCTGCCGGTTCTGGTCGGGCCTTTCATGCTGTTCCAGGTGTTTGGCTGGGCGCTCATACTCGGCATGATCGCTCTCAGCCTGATGTTCCTTGGCGGATATGGCGGCATGGTGTCTCTGGTGCAGATGTCGGTAGCTGCGTCTGCGGCCTACATGCTGGCGATTTTCGGTGAGAGCGCAATTACCCAGATTTCGCTGGGCTGGCCATGGTGGGTTGCGATCCCGATTGCTCTTATCATCGCCACTGCCTTCGGCACCCTGACCGGTGCGCTGGCAGTGCGGACCGAAGGCATCTACACGATCATGATCACGCTGGCCATCGCGTCGGCGTTTTTCTACTTCACCCGGCAGAACTATGTGCTGTTCAACGGCTTTTCCGGGTTCAACGGAGTCACGCCGCCGGAACTGTTCGGCGTCGACTGGCGTCAGCCGACGCCGTTTTATTATCTGACCCTGTTCTGGGCAGCGGTAGCCTACCTGTCGGTCCTGTATGTCTCGCGCGCGCCGTTCGGACTGGCGCTGCAGGGTGTTCGAGACAATGCCCGGCGCATGGAGGCGCTGGGATACAATGTCACTGCGCACCGGATCGCTGCCTATGTGCTCGCCAGCTTCATTGCGGCCGTTGCCGGCATTCTGCTGGTGTGGCTGAACGGCCAGGTGTCACCGGGTACTGCAGGCATTGGCCCGGCAATCGACATCCTGATCATTGCCGTAATCGGCGGCCTGGCGCGGCCGGTCGGCCCATTTATCGGGGCCATCATTTACGTGCTGCTCAGAACGTTCGCGCTTGATTTCATGGTGTCGATCGGGTTGTCCGGGGAACGTTTCCAGTTGCTTGTCGGAGTGGTGTTTCTGGCCATCGTGTTCTGGTCGCCGGACGGCATTCTCGGGTTGTGGGAGCGCTGGCGCAATCGCATGAATTCGACTGACCGGCTGACCGGCAAGGCGCGGGACAATGACGGAGGCAGCGAGGTATGAACGCCATGGCGAACACCTCCAGCATGGCCAGCCGGCTGTCCGCGACAGGCACTGCCAATGCGCTTGAATTGCGCGGCGTCAGCAAGTTCTTTGGCGCACTCGCCGCGATGCAGGACATAACCCTGACGGTCAAGCCGGGTGAGCGTCGCGCCGTCCTGGGGTCCAACGGTGCCGGCAAGACCACCCTGTTCAACTGTATTACCGGTGATTTCCTGCCGACGTCGGGGGTCGTCCGGATGTTCGGAGAGGACGTCACCAAGTTTCCGCCCCACGATCGCATCCGCCGGGGTCTGCGCCGCACCTACCAGATTTCACTTCTGTTCGGCGGGTTGACCGTCATTGACAATGTCTACCTTGCCTGCCGCGGAGTTTCACGCAATCGCTTCTCGCTGATCCGTCCGGGGCGATCTGATGCGCTGATGCACGCGGCAGCAGATCTGATCGAAGCCGTGCATCTGACAGACGTGCACGACACACTTGTGTCGGAACTTTCCTATGGCCAGCAGCGCCAGCTTGAAATTGCCCTGGCCCTTGCCGGTGCGCCGCGTTTCATCCTGTTTGACGAGCCCGCCGCTGGCCTGTCGCCAACCGAGCGGCGTGACCTGATTGACATACTGAACAATTTGCCCGGCCATATGGGATACATCATCATCGAGCACGATATGGATGTGGCCCTGCGGGTCGCCGAGAGCGTCACGATGATGCACAATGGCCGCATCTTCAAGGAGGGCAAGCCGGAAGAGATCGAGGCTGATCCCGAAGTGCAGGAACTCTATCTTGGGGGAGGGTTCACTCATGGCTGAACGGTCTTCTTCTTCCATCCTCGAGGTCAAGGGTCTCAATGTCTACTATGGCGCATCGCATGCGTTGCAGGGCGTCGACCTGAGCCTTGGTCATGGCGTGCTGTCGGTGGTGGGCAGAAACGGTATGGGCAAGACCACGCTGTGCCAGGCGATCATGGGTCTGGTGCCTGTCAGTTCCGGCTCGATCACGTTCAACGGACAGAACATAACCAACCGGCAACCGTCCGAAATCGCCCGCATGGGCATCGGTTACGTGCCGCAGGGACGGCGGCTGTGGCGCTCGCTCACTGTGGATGAGCATCTGCGCATGACGGTTGCAGGCCATGATGGCGCCTGGTCAATCGAGCGCATCTACTCGACATTCCCCCGGTTGGCGGAGCGCAAGAACAATGGCGGCAGCCAGTTGTCAGGCGGCGAGCAGCAGATGCTGGCCATCAGCCGGGCGCTGTTGCTGAACCCGCGCCTGCTGGTCATGGATGAGCCGACCGAGGGCCTGGCGCCGGTAATCGTATCCCAGGTTGCCGATATGCTCATGCACCTGGGTGAGGAAGGCGACATCGATGTTCTGGTGATTGAACAGAATATCGGGGTGGCAACAGCCATTTCGGAAAACGTCGCCATCATGGTCAATGGCCGTGTCAACCGGCTGATGTCGGCCAGTGCCCTGGCGGCAGACCGTGAACTGCAGCAGAACCTCCTGGGCGTCGGCCGTCACGGTGACGGCGATGACGACATGGCCGAGCAGGGGGATGTTGGCGACACCGCGGCACCAAAGGTCCAGGGCCCACGCAAGATCTACGTGTCCAATCCGAAACTCCCGACACGCTGGTCACCGGTTGTGCCGGCCCGGCAGATCGAAATGGCGGCACGCACTGAAACGGTTGCTTCACCTGTGGCCGGCGGTATGGGGCATGTTGAACTCAGACCATTGTCGGCAGTCGGTGAAAACGTGGTTCTGGTGGCCGGGACGCTGGATACCAAGGGCGTCGAACTGCGCTACGTCCGTGATCTTCTGAAGGCCGAAGGCGTGGCGGTACGCATGGTGGACCTGTCAACGTCCGGCAAGCATTCCGGCGCCGAAATTCCGCCGCACCAGATTGCCGCCTACCATCCGCGCGGTGCTGCTGGAGTGTTCACCGATGATCGCGGCACTTCGGTCGCCGGCATGACGCTGGCATTCGAGCGCTGGATCAAGCGGCAGTCCGGCATTGCCGGCATCATCAGTGCAGGCGGGTCGGGCGGCACGGCGATCGCAACACCGGCCATGCGTTCCTTGCCCGTCGGTGTACCCAAGCTGATGATTTCCACGGTGGCGTCCGGTGATGTGCAGATGTATGTCGGCCCGGCCGATATCATGATGATGCACTCGGTTGCAGATGTGCAGGGTCTGAACTCGATTACCCGCCAGGTGCTTGGCAATGGTGCACATGCCATGGCGGGCATGGTCAACGCCAGAAAAGCCCGCACGCCCCGACCGGCAACTGAAGCTGCCGACGAACTGCCTGCGATCGGGCTGACCATGTTCGGTGTCACGACGCCGTGCATTCAGCAGATCACCGCCGACCTGGAAACTGATTTCGACTGCCTTGTTTTCCACGCGACAGGCGTCGGCGGACAGTCGATGGAGAAACTGGTGGACTCAGGACTTCTCGTCGGTGTTGTCGATATCACGACGACGGAAATCTGTGACATGATCGTGGGCGGTGTGTTTCCCGCCACCGAGGACCGGTTTGGCGCCATGATCCGTGCCGGCATGCCTTATGTGGGCTCATGCGGGGCACTCGACATGGTGAACTTCGGGCCGCGGGACACCGTGCCTGAGAAATTCAGGGACAGGGTGTTCTACGAGCATAATCCGCAAGTCACCCTGATGCGAACAACCGCAGAGGAAAACGAGCAGATGGGCCGCTGGATCGGCGAGCGCCTCAATGAAATGGAAGCACCGGTCAGATTCTTCATTCCCGAAGGCGGTGTGTCGATGCTCGATGCGCCAGGCAAGTCGTTCCATGACCCGGTCGCGGACAAAGCACTTTTCGATGCGCTTGAGCGCACTGTGCGGCAAACCTCGTCGCGGCAACTGGTGCGGGTGCCGCACAATGTAAATGATCCCGAATTTTCAGCGCTGGTGGTTGATGCCTTCCGGTCGCTGCATGGCGGCGGCAGGCCGTCGAGAAAACAGGCAAGGAGATAATAATGGCCCGGTTTGAACGAGCAGCAATCATCGAGAAATTTCGCGGCATGATTGATCGCGGGGAGCCCATTGTGGGCGGCGGTGCGGGGACCGGACTGTCGGCCAAATGCGAGGAAGCCGGTGGTATTGACCTGATCGTCATCTATAATTCCGGTCGCTACCGGATGGCGGGACGCGGTTCGCTCGCCGGTCTCATGCCTTA
Source organism: uncultured Anderseniella sp. (assembly GCA_947488295.1). Taxonomy (GTDB): domain Bacteria; phylum Pseudomonadota; class Alphaproteobacteria; order Rhizobiales; family Aestuariivirgaceae; genus Anderseniella. The sequence continues at coordinate 351,236 of CANKYU010000004.1, read as the reverse complement.
TGGCGATGCCAACCAGATCGTCATGGAAATGGCATCGGAGGTGCTGCCTGTCGCTACCAGGACACCGGTGCTGGCAGGGGTGAACGGCACCGACCCGTTCCGGCTGATGGATGTGTTTCTGGATGACCTGAAACGGGTCGGGTTTTCCGGGGTTCAGAATTTTCCGACTGTAGGCCTGATCGACGGGACGTTCCGGGCCAACCTGGAGGAGACCGGCATGTCGTTCGCCCTGGAAGTCGACATGATCGCCAAGGCGCACCAGAAGGACATGCTGACCACGCCTTATGTGTTCGGTGAGGATGACGCCACGGCCATGGCGCAGGCCGGGGCCGACGTCATCGTTTGTCATCTGGGCCTGACCACCGGCGGTTCGATCGGCGCGGAAACCGCGCAGACGCTTGAAGATGTTCCGGCCAAGGTCGATGCCTGGTCGGAGGCCGCCCTCAAAGTCAACAAGGATGTCATTGTACTTGTGCACGGCGGGCCGGTGGCGATGCCTGATGATGCCGAGTACGTGTTGAAAAATACCAGTAACTGCCACGGTTTCTACGGTGCGTCGTCGATGGAACGGCTGCCGACCGAGACTGCTCTGACGGAGCAGACGAAGGTGTTCAAATCTATAAAGATGGCCTGATGGCTGAAAGAATTAACGGGCTGCCGCTGGGCAGCGTTTTGGAGGAAAGATCATGACCGGACAGCTGATTGGCCAGCTAATATTATGGCTCATTCTCGCGGTTATCGTCATTGCGATCATTTACTGGGTGATGAACTGGCTGTACCGCCGGTCCACCAAGGAAGTGGCTTTCGTCAGAACCGGTTTTCTGGGTGAAAAGGTGGTGATTGACGGTGGTGCATTCGTTTGGCCGATCATCCACGACATAACGCCAGTCAACATGAACACGCTGCCCCTGGAGGTTGTGCGCGAGAAGGAACAGGCGCTGATTACCAAGGACCGCATGCGGGTTGATGTGGAAGCCGAGTTCTATGTCCGGGTGCGCCCCGCGCGGGCCTCGGTCTCCATTGCCGCGTCCACGCTGGGCCGGCGCACGCTGGAACAGGGCAGGCTGCACGAACTGCTGTCCGGCAAGTTCATTTCGGCACTGCGATCGGTTGCATCGGAAATGACCATGGAAGAGATGCATGAACAGCGGGGGGCTTATGTAGAGCGCGTAGCTCAAGTTGCGCAGGACGGGCTGGATCTCAATGGTCTCGAGCTTGAATCCGTTGCCATAAAGGATATTGACCAGACCGGCCTGGAGTTTTTCAATCCGTCCAACAGGTTTGATGCGGATGGTCTGACCCGGTTGATCGAGGACATTGAAGCCAAGCGCAAGCTGCGCAATGACATCGAGCAGGATTCGATGATCCGTATCCGCTCGCGCAATCTGGAAGCTGAAAAGCAGGCACTGGAAATCGAGCGCGAGAGCGAAGAGGCGCGCCTCACCCAGGAACGTGATGTCGAGTTCCGCCGGGCCCAGCAACGGGCCGAACTGGCGCGTGAACGGGCAGAGCGGGAAACCGATGCCGAACGCGCGCAGATTACCGCGCGTGAAACCATCGAAACCCAGCGTATTGCACAGGAGCGGCAGATTTCCGAAGCCCGGATCGCGTCTGAGCGCGATATCAGGCAGCAGGAAATCGAACGCCAGCAGGCTGTGGAAGCGGCTGAGATCAGCGCGCTCGAAAAGACCGAGCGTGCCCGCATCGAACAGGAGCGCCATGTCAGTGAAGCCCGGATTGCCAATGAGCAACAGACCGAGGCCCAGGAGATCGAACGGCGCAAGTCCATCGAGCACGCCCAGATCGCAGCAACTGAAGCGACCGAACGTGCCCGCATTGAACAGGAACGCACAGTTACCGAAGCCCGTATCGCCAAGGAAGAAGACACCCAGCGTCGCGAGATTGCCCGCGGACAAGCGGTGGAGGCGGCAACGATTGCATCGCGCGAAGCAACCGAGAAACTGCGCATCGCCCAGGAAACCCAGGTCAACAGTGACCGGATCGCGTCAGACAAGCAGATCCGCGCTCTTGAAATTGACCGGCAAAAAGCGCTTGAGGAAGCGGAAATCGCTGCCCAGCAGGCAACAGAAGCGGCCCGTATTGCGCGCGAGAAGAAGCTTGCGGCCGAGCGCATTGAATCCGACCAGGCGACGCGGGCCCTGGAAATCGAACAGCGCCGCACACTTGAAGAAGCTGATATCGTGGCGCGCGAGTCCACTGAAGTATCGCGCATCGGCCAGGAAGAACGCCTGCGTGCCCTGCAGATTGAGCGCAACCGCGCCATTGACGAAGCCGAGATAGCGGCTCGTGAAGCGGTTGAAGCAACCCGCATTGCCCAGGAAATGAAGCTGGCTGTGGATCGCATCGACAGTGAACAGGCCACCAAGGCCCGCGATATTCGCCGGACACAGGCCATTCAGGAAGCCGAGATTGCCTCTGCCGAGGCGACCGAAGCGGCCCGGATTGCCCAGGAGAAGAAGATCGCGGCGGAACGCATTGCCTTTGAACAGGACCTGCGCGAGCGTGAGATCGCCCGCAACCGGGCTATTGATACCGCGCAGATCAGCGCATCCGAAGTGACCGAGACAGCGCGGCTTGCCCAGCAGGCCAAGATTGACGCGGAACGGATTGCGCGCGGTGAAGAAACCACGCTGCGTGAAGTCTCTGCGCAGGAAGCAACCGACGGCGCCCGTATCGCCCAGAAAAAGAAGATCGATGCGGAACGTATTGTTGCTGAAACCGAAATCCGGGTCCGTGAAATTCAGCGCCAGGAAGCGGTCGAAAGCACGCAGGCCGCATCACGCCGTGTCGTCGACAAGATGAAGATCGAGAAAGAGACCGAAACCTCGCGCGACCAGATTTCGCGTGATGAGGAAATCCGCAATCTCGAGATCGAACGCAACAAGGCACTTGATCAGGCCCAAATTGCCGCCAACGAGGCAATTGAGGCAGCTCGTGTGGCCCAGGAGAAGACGGTCAAGGCGGAACGCATCGCGGCAGAGCAGGAAATTCGCGACCGTGAGATTGGCCGTGACGAGGCTGTCGAAACCCGCGAGATCTCCAAGCGTGACAAGGTCGAACGCGAGCGCATTGCTGTTGAACTGAATGTCGACAAGGAGCGCATTGAGGCGTCCAAGGCCCGCGACCTTGTGGACATTGATCGCAAGACCATCATCGAACAGGCGGACGAACAGCGCATTGTTGCTGTTGCCGATGCGAAGACGGAACGCGCCGGTGCCGAAGCCAGGATCAAACAGGCGGAAATCGCGGCGCAACGTGATGTGGACCGCTCCGATGTTGAGCGCGAACAGGCGCTGGATGCGGCACGGCTGGAGCGCAAGCGGTCGCTGGAGCAACTGGAAGTTGCCCGCATGCAGGCGCTGCGTGAAGCAGAGATTGCGTCAACCGAAGATATTGAACGCTCGCGCATTGCATCTGAACGCGGGCTTGATGAAGCCCGCATCGGCCACGAGACCGACCGGCGCAAGCTGGAGGTGAATCGCGAGCGCGAGGTCGAGTCCGCCGAAATGGAAAAGGCGGTCGATCTCTACCGGAAGTCACTGGAGCAGTCGGCAGCCCAGGCGGAGGCCGATGTTGCCCGTGCGCGGGCGGCAGAAGCCGAAGAGCGGGTCAAGACAACCCGCGAAACCGAAGAGGCCAATCGACGCCGCAGCGTGGATGTTGTGATGGCGGAAAAAGCTGCCGCCGAAGCACGTATTGCTGCAGAAGCCGACCAGATCCGGGCGGCAGTGGAAGCCGAAGCCCAGAAGCTGTTGTACGAGGCTGAGAATGTACTGTCGGATGAGGCCCGCTTCGGCCTGTTCCGCCGCAAGCTGCTCGACAAGGTCGAGGGCATCGTTGCGGCATCGGTCAAGCCGATGGAGAAAATCCAGGACATCCGCATCATGCAGCTTGATGGCATGGGCGCAGGCGGTAGCTCCGGGGGTGGTGATGGTGGCGGCAAGGGTACGCCGACCGACGAGGTGATCAATTCAGCGCTGCGCTACCGGGTGCAGGCCCCGATGGTCGACAGCCTGTTGTCCGACATCGGCATTGACGGCTCCAACCTGTCGAAGCAGGGCGGCCTGATACGCGAAGCATCAGACATGCAGCGCATTGCCAAGGAGGCCGGTCGCAGTTCCGGTGACGGCAAACCTGACGATGGCGGTTCGTCCGGGGGCGCCGCCAAGTCCGGTGATGACGACACCAAGGCTAAGAAATAGGCGGCAGCAGACATGGCACGAGTATATGTATCCAGCGTCATTGCCGCCCCGGCCTCCAAGGTCTGGGAACGGGTGCGTGATTTCAACGGCCTGCCGCGCTGGCATCCGCGCATTGCCGACAGCCAGATCGAAAACGGCGAACCGCCCGACAAGGTCGGCTGCATTCGCAATTTCCGGTTGCAGAACGGCGACCAGATCCGCGAGCAATTGCTGGCGCTTAGTGACTACGACATGTTCTGCACCTACTCCATTCTGGAGAGCCCGATGCCGATCGAAAATTACGTCGCGACGCTGAGATTGACCCCGGTCAGTGATGGGGACAGGTGTTTTGTGGAGTGGTCGGCCGAGTTCGACTGCTCTCCCGATGTCGAGACAGACGTTACCAATGGCATTTCAACCAACGTGTTTCAGGGCGGGTTTGATGCGCTGAAGCGGCACTTCGGCGGGTAAGGGTTTTATGGTCAAGGTCCTGAAAAGCACAATACTGGACGCACCGATCGACGCGGTGTGGGACGTGTTGCGTGACTTCAATGGCCATGACCGCTGGCACCCGGCGGTGGCTGACAGCGAAATCGAACGCGGCCGGGCATCCGACATTGTCGGCTGCATCCGCAAGTTTCACCTGCAGGATGGCTCGCTGCTGCGTGAACAGCTGATGACACTTTCCGACATCGATGCCGCCTACAGTTACTGCCTGCTCGATACCCCGGTGCCGCTGTTCAACTATGTCAGTCATGTGCGGCTGTTTCCGGTGACCGACGGCGACCGCACGTTCTGGCAGTGGGAAGGAAACTTTTCGACGCCTGCAGGCGAGGAAAACCAACTGAAAAACCTCGTTGGAGCCGAGATTTACGAAGCAGGTTTTGAGGCCATTCGAAGCCATATGGGCGTGGCTGCCTAGGGACACGCCGGAAGGAACAAGATGAGTATCAGCGTCAAGACTTTTGCCAGCTCTGCCGAAGCAGCGTCTGCTTTGTCAAGTGATCGGACAGCCCGCTTCATGGGTGGCGGCACCCTGATCATGCGGGCGGTCAATGAAGGTGATCAGTCGTTCAACGCGATAGTGCTGGCCAATGACCCGGCGCTGAAACAGGTGCAGCCGCAGGGCGACCGGCTGATCATCGGTGCCGGGGTGACAATGGCCCAGATACTGGCCAGCCGTGATCTTGACTTCCTGCACCCGGTGGCGCGTGCCGTTGGCGGCCCCGCCATTCGCAACATGGCGACGGTCGGCGGCAACCTGTTTGCAGAACACCCTTATGGCGACATGACGGCAGCGCTGCTGGTTCTGGATTGTCAGGTGACGCTTGCCGGCGGACAGAGTTCTGCGCTGGTGGAATTCCTGCGCGACCGGGCCCGCGAGCCTCGTGCACTGGTCGCGTCCGTCAGTATCATCAGGCCACAATCGGGTGTGTTCAGGTTCAAAAAGGTCAGCAGGGTGAAGCCGAAGGGCGTGTCGCTGATGACCATTGCAGCCTGGGTGCCGCAGTCCGGTGGCCGGATTTCAGGTGCCAGAATCGCGTATTCCTCCATGGGACCAACGCCAATGCGGGTTACTGCCGTTGAGCAGGCGCTGGAAGGTGCGGCGCTGGATGAAGCCGGCATCGGCAACGCGCTGGCTGCAGCGACCAGCGGTATCGAACCGCCGACAGACTCCATTGCATCTTCCTGGTACCGCAAGGAAGTGGCTCCCGTTCACCTCAAGCGCGTGCTGCTGGAAAGGTAGGAGCCAATGAGCAAGAAACCGCTACAGTTCACACTCAACGGCGACAGCAAGGCCGTGTTCGTGGAAGACGGCCAGAACCTGCTCGACGTTTTACGCCGCGGGGTCGGCGATCTGTCGCCGAAATATGGCTGCGGCCAGGGAACCTGCGGCGCGTGCACCGTACTGATCGACGGCGAGCCGCATCTCAGTTGCCTGACCCTGGCGGAGACAGTGGAAGGCCGGTCGCTGAGCAGCACGGGCGGACTGGCGCAAGGCGCAGACCTGCACCCGCTGCAGGATGCCTTCATGCGGCACTTTGCAGCCCAGTGCGGGTTCTGCTCCGCCGGCATGCTGATGGCAGCCAAGGCTTTGCTGGACCGCAACCCGAACCCGAGCCGTGACGAGGTTGTCGAAGCCATCTCCGGCAACATCTGCCGGTGCACCGGTTATGAACCCATTATCGACGCCATTCTGGATGCCGCACAAAGCGGCACCGGACGGCGTAGCGCGTAAGGAAGCAGAACACCCATGAGCGTGGAATTCCGTAAAGAGCTGTTTGCCAACGAACGCGACGATGATCTCAATGAGATCGGCAAGGGGACCCAGCGCCAGGATGCCCTGGGCCATGTCACCGGCCGGTCGCCATATTTTGACGACCATCTGTTTGAAGGCCTGCTGCAAATTCGCTGCGTGCGCAGTCCGCACCATCATGCCCGCATCCGGTCCGTGGACTATTCACAAGCTGAGAACATGCCGGGAGTGGTGCGGATCATTCGTCCCGAGGACGTGCCGAACAACTTCAATACACTCCTGAGCCTGTTGAATTTCGGGCGCGATGACGAGCCGCTGCTGTCGTCGAAGAAGGTAAGCTATATCGGCGAACCTGTACTGGCGATTGTTGCGGCTTCAGACCGGCAGGCCCGCGATGCGGTGGCCGCCGTCAGGGTGGACTGGGAGGTACTGCCGCACGTGCTCGACGTGGAAGAGGCTCTGAAGCCTGACGCACCGGTGGTAAACGACGTCTATCCCAACAACACGTTTGATTACCACGACAAGTATGATCACCAGAAGCTGCGCTTTGGCGACGTTGAGACAGCTTTCGCCCAGGCCGACAAGATTGTTGAAGGGCGTTACCAGATGTCGCCCATCGAACAGGCGCCGATTGAGACCAATGGAGCCATCGCCGCACCAGAAACCAATGACCGGTTTGTCTGTTACACCTCGACACAAGCGCTGTTCTTCTCGCTGGGCACGGCTGCAAAACTGCTCAATGTCAGTTCCAACCGGTTGCATTTTATCGGCGGCACGGTCGGCGGCGGATTTGGCGGCAAGGTTGACAGCCTGGTCGAGCCAATGGCGATACTGGGCTGCATGCTGACCGGCAAGCCGTGCCGTTTTGTGTGGGACCGGGAAGAGGAAATGCAGGTCGGTGCACCGCGTGGCGGTGAGCGCTGGTACCTGAAAGACGGGGTGATGAATGACGGGCGCATTATTGCGCGCCAGTTCACCGGGTACTTTGATTCAGGCGCCTACACGCGGCTGTCCAGCTACGCCATCATCAAGGGCACGGCGCATCTTCCGGGGCCGTATCACATTCCCAATGTGAAGTCGGACGTGTTCTGCGTGTTCACCAACCGGACACCGGCGACCGCCATGCGCGGCTTCGGGGTCACGGGCGTGGATTTTGCCATTGAAAGCCAGATGGACAAGATTGCCCACGAGGTCGGCATGAACCCGGTCGAGTTCCGGATTCTGAATGCTTATCGCGACGGCGACATGAAGGCCCATCGCCGGGAAGCGAAGAACTGCGCGCTGATCGAGTGCGCGCAGGTGGCGGCGGAAAAGGCCAACTGGCCGATCCGCGATGAATTCAAACAGGCATCGTCGATGGTCGGCGGCGGCGGCGAGCGGGCGCAAATACCGCATACGGTCACGGATGAGGACGGCAAGATCGGCGATCGCCGCGCCGGACGCGCCGGTGGTGGCCAGACCCGCACCATAGCCCCGTCAACACCTGCGCCGGCACCTGTTGCCTATACACCACCGCCGCCGTCGGCACCGCCTGCACCTGCGCAACAACCCGCTGTTGAGCAACCGGCTTATGCGCATCCTGCTGCGGCACCTGCCTATCAGCCGGCGGCTACACAATCTCCGCCGCCTGCCGCGCCTGCCGTTACGCCCGCGCCGCCACCGGCACCTGCGCCCGCTGCGCCTGCGCCATCGCCGGCGTCAGACAGCAGCCAGCCGTCGGCGCGTCCGGTCAACCGGCCGGGTTACAGTCGCTTTGCCTCCAATTCCGGTTTCAGGAGACGCTGATCATGAGTATTCACAAGGGCAGGGGCTTTGCCTCCATCAATTACCCGATCGGGATGAACCTCGGCGGTGATCCGAGCCAGGCACTGGTGCACTCCAACCCGGACGGCAAGTTTGCCGTTGCCCTGTCATCCATCGACCTGGGCCAGGGCATGAAACAGGTGACCCGCCAGATTGCGGCGGAAACCCTGGGCGTGCCGGTGGAGGATGTCTATGTGGACACAGCCGACAGTGACACCGGGCCACACTGCATGGGCTCGTTTGCCTCGCGCGGTACGCACCGGGTCGGAAATGCGGTGATACAGGCGGCCAAGGAAGCCCGCTCGGTGATGCTGGAAGCGGCAGCCGAAGAGCTTGAAGTCAATGCAGCGGATCTGGAGACGGACGGCAAGGGCAATATCTTTGTGCGCGGCGCGCCTTCGCGGTCCATTTCAACAGGCGAGGCCTGTGGTGCCGCCCAGTTCAAGCAGGGCAAGACCGTGTCGGGCCGCGGTATCTTCCTGATCCCGATGTCGGATGTGGATCCTGAGACCGGCGAGATGACGCCGGTGTCGTGTTATGCCCATGCTGCACTGGTCGTGGACATCGAGGTTGATGACGAAACCGGCGAGGTGGATGTCAAGCAGATGAACTCGGCTTACGAGGTCGGCAGGGCGCTCAACCCGCGCATGGTGGAACAGCAACTGGTCGGCGGGGCCTGGATGGGCATGAGCCATGCCTTGTGGGAGACGACGGAGCCTTACTATCCCGAACGAACCCATGGTCCGACGGATTTCAACCAGTACCTGATGCCGGGACCGGGTGACATCGCTCCGCACAACATTGCTATTCTGGAAAGACCGGCACCGGACGGTCCCTATGGCGGCAAGGGGCCCGGCGAGATGTGTGCCAACCCGGTGCTGCCTGCGGTGGCAAACGCGGTTTTCAATGCCGTCGGCGTGCGCATAGACGAATTGCCGATCACACCTGAAAAGGTGTTGCGCGGCATCAAGGCCAATGGCGGTGCCCGGCCGCAGGGCCAGTGGTAGAGCGCTATGAGGTTAAATTGATGCATTTGATGGCGGAAAATCGGTTCACTCGGCTAGGCGCGGTGCGCAGCGCGATGTGGTGCATCGGGCAAGCGGCGCAACGACGCCGATGGACCGATTTTCCCCACCCCGAGGAGAATCAGGATGTTGAATACTTTAGTGCAAAGGCCGGGCGATTTTGCCCTCTGGCGTCGTTGGATCACACTTGTGGTGGGGTGGCACCACGGCGTGCAATCCGCCTAGCCAGCGACCAAAATCGCCGCGGTCAAATGCATCAATTTAACCTCATAGCGCTCTAAAGGCGGACCAGAAACCTCATGCCCGTCAACCCGACCATAGCAGGGATATCGAACCCGCCGGAGCTGCATGAAGCCCTGCAGGGTGCGCAGTACCTGTCGGATGACGGGCTGTCGACATCAGCCTACCTGGCGCTGGCACTGGGCAAGCCTTTGCTGCTGGAAGGCGCACCGGGTGTCGGCAAGACCGAAGCGGCCAAGGCGCTGTCGTCGATCCTCGGCAGGCGGCTGATCCGGCTGCAGTGCTATGAGGGCATCGATGCCGGTGCTGCGCTTTATGAGTGGAACTATCCGCGCCAGATGCTGGCCATCCGGCAGGCCGGTGATGAGTATGTCAATATCTACAGGGACGACTTCCTGATCGCCCGTCCGATGCTGGACGCGCTGCAATCAGGCGGCAATGCCTTGCTGCTGATCGATGAGATCGACAGGTCGGACCATGAATTCGAGGCGTTCCTGTTGGAATTTCTGTCGGATTTCCAGATTTCAATTCCGGAACGCGGCACAGTGCGTGCCGACCAGCGTCCGGTGGTGGTGCTGACCTCAAACCGGACACGGGAACTGCACGAAGCGCTGCGCCGGCGCTGTGTGTATCACTGGATCGATTATCCGGATGCCCTACGCGAAGCCGAGATCGTGATGATGCGCGCCAGTTCGGTGGCGCGTGACACTGCTGACCGTGTCGTGGCAGCGGTGGGCCGGTTGCGGGCGGAACCGCTGACCAAGCCGCCCGGTGTGGCCGAAACGGTTGAATGGGCTGAGGCCGCAACGCTGCTGCAGTCACAGGGTGCGCAATGGCCTGATGCATTCAAGCGCGCCATCGGCGTGGCGCTGAAGGATCAGGACGATCTCAACTTCGTGCATGACCGGCTTGACCAGCTGGTTACGGGGACGGCGGCATGAGCATCACCCAGCCATTGCCGCGTGCGGCGGAACCGTTTGTCGAGTTTGCGTCCCTGCTGCGTGAGAACGGGTTTTCCGTCGCGCCGGAGCAGACCATGGGTTTCGTCGAGGCAGTGGGCCTGCTCGGACCGCGTGACATGAATGACATCCTGCAGGCGGGCAGGGCGATGTTTGCGCCGCCGCCGGACCGGCGTCCGGAGTTTGATGCGCTGTTCCGCATGAAGTTTCTCGGGCAGTCGATCCCGGTGCCTGCATCAGGGCCTGATGAGGATGAAATGCTCGTCGGCGAGGAAGCACCAGGCGACAGCGAGCCGCCGGAACCCGATGAACTCAATGAAGCAGGTGGCGAAGCCACCGGCAACGAGATCCTGTCGACGCGCCAGTTTGCCGGAGTTGATGAAATCGAAGCACTGCGGCGGTTTCGACGGGTGGCGCGCGAACGGCTGCCGGTGCGCAAGTCCTACCGACGTGCTGCGGCCAACAAGGGCGATGGCTGGAACATGCGCAAGGTGTTCCGCCAGGCGGTGCAGCGCGATGGCGAGGTAATCGAACTTCCCAGGCTGAAACGCAAGCTGCGTCAGCGCCGCATCGTGCTGCTGATAGACGTGTCCGGTTCCATGAAGGACCAGACCGACAGTTACTTGCGCTTTGCTCATGCGCTGGCGCAGGCGGGCCAGCGTATCGAGATTTTCACGCTCGGCACCAGGCTGACGCGGATTACCCGCGCCATGAAAGTACGCAACCGGGGCCAGGCGCTGAACCTTGTCTCCGGCATCGTGGCCGACTGGGACGGCGGCACCCGGCTTGGTGATGCACTGCAGGCGTTCCTCGACATTCCGCGGTTTGCCGGATTTACCCGCGGTGCGGCGGTGCTGACCCTGTCGGACGGGCTGGAACGCGGCGATCACACCACACTGGTTGATGCGGTGGAGAAACTGTCGCGGCTGTCATGGAAGCTGATCTGGCTGACGCCGCTGGCCGGCGATGCCGGCTACCGGCCGGAGACGGTGGCAATGCAGGCCATAGCGCCATATCTGGATTCGATTGAAGACGGCAGCTCGGTGAGCGCGCTTTGCGAGCGGGTTCTTTCTCTCAGGCAGGAGGCTGCATAGATGACCATTATTGACGCTCATCATCATATCTGGCGGCAGGCTGATCTGCCGTGGCTGCTGGGCCCGGAACAGCCGCGCATATTCGGCCCCTACAAGGCGATCATGCGCGACTACCTGATTGAGGAATTCCTCGACGACATCAAGGGTTCGGGCATCGAGAAATCGGTCTACGTGCAGGCCAACTGGGCGCCGAACTGGTTTGCCGATGAGGCGGCGTGGGTGCAGTCGGTAGCCGATAAATCCGGCTGGCCGCACGCCATTGTCGGCTATGCGGACTTCACTGGTGACGATGTGCGCCCGCAGCTTGAAAAGCTGAAGGTCAATCCGCTGATGCGCGGTATCCGGCAGCAGTTTCACTGGCACGAGGAACCGATGTACCGGTTTGCCTCCAGGCCCGACCTGCCGGCAGACCCTAAGGTGCAGGCCAATGTCGCGAAACTGGCGGACTATGGCTGGTCGTTCGACTTGCAGGTGTTCTCCGGTCAGATGAAAGACGCCGCCAAGCTGGCCCGGGCCTGTCCGGATGTGACTTTCATCCTGCAGCATGCCGGCATGCTGGAAGACCTGTCGGAAAAAGGCGTCCAGGCCTGGCGCAGCGGCATGAAGCGGCTGGCGGATGAGCCAAATGTGGTTTCAAAACTGTCTGCTTTCGGCACCTTCATCCATCGCAATGATGCTGATCACATCAAGACAATTCTGACCGACACGGTCGGGATATTCGGAGCCGATCGCTGCCTGTTTGGCTCGAACTACCCAATCGAGAAACTGTGGACCAGCTATGCCGACCTGGTGAGCGCTTTCAAAAAAGCTGCTTCCGGGTTGTCCAAGACGGACCAGAAAGCAATTTTTCATGACACCGCACTGCGGGTCTACAACCTCTAGGGCTTTGGCCCGGACAAACAAACGGACAGGCCGGAAACCGGCCGAAGCCACGAAGGGAGAACTTTAAAAATGGCACTTGAAATCAAGATTCTCGACTACGGTGATATCGAGCTGGAGACCAGTTTCCTGGTGCTCGGTCATGAATGCGGCCGCATCCGCCGGGTGCCGGTTTACGGTTTCCTTATTCTGGGCGGCCGGTACCCGATCGTGGTCGATACCGGCTATCGCGACAATGCGATCATGGAATCTCTCGGCATGCGCGGTCTGCAGTTTCATGACAACATGATTGAAAACCAGCTGGCCAAGCACGGGGTCAAGATGGGTGATGTGCGCTACGTGCTGCATACCCATCTGCACATCGACCATGCCGGCAAGGATGATCACTTCAACATGAACACCACTGTGGTGCTCAACCGTCGCGAGATGGAATTCTCTGTGTCCGGCATCATGTATCCGCAATACCCCAAACCGGACATCAAGCACCTGGTCGACCGGATTTATGAGCCGGAAGCCATGCGCTTCCTTGATCTTGAAATCACCGGTGCCGAAGAAATCATTCCCGGCGTGTGGTGCGAGGCCGCCGGAGCGCACACCGAAGGGTCGATGAATGTTATCGTCGAAACGGCAGAGGGGCTGGCCTGCATCTGCGGTGACGTGATCTATGATTTCAACGATCAGATCGTCAATCACGTGAACACCAACAACTGGATGGAACCGCGGGTAACCGGCAATCATTCCGGCTCCAAGCGTGAAGAGAAGGGGGCCATCAAGAAGCTGTTGTCCAACTACACCTTCCTTTTACCGGTGCATGACCGGCCGGCCAAGATCGAGCACCAGCAGGTCGTCGGCAGGCTCGGCATGAGTGTGCCCGGCCCGATCACCGAAACCGTCGCCAACCGTGACTGGTTCCCGATGTAGCGACTGATCCAGTCTGAGGAGTAATCTGCCATGGCACATGATGCGCTTGATCCGTCGTTTCGTGACCTGATCGACGAGCATGCCCCGGTTCTGCAGCTGGGAACGGGGTTCAATTTCACCGAAGGCCCGATCTGGCATCCGGCGGAACAGTATCTGCTGTTCTCCGACATGCCGGATGACAAGCGCCGCCGGTGGGACAGTCATGGCGTCCGCGAGGTCATGCATCCGTCCAACAAGGGCAATGGGATGACCTATGACGGGGATCTCAACCTTTTGGTATGCGAGCACGCCACGTCGTCGGTTGCCCGGTTCCGTCCGGACGGCACCCGCCAGGTGCTGGCCAGCCACTATGAGGGCCGCGAGCTGAACAGCCCGAACGACCTGGTGGTGAAATCGGACGGATCGATCTGGTTCTCCGATCCGACCTATGGCCGGATGCCGGGCTTCGGCGTTGAGCGGGAAGTGCAGCTCGGGTTTCAGGGTGTCTACAAGATTGCCGCCGGGGCCGCGCCGGGGGCCGAGCCTGAACTGGTTGTGGACCGCTATACTTTCACCCAGCCCAACGGGCTGTGTTTCTCGCCGGATGAAAAGCTGCTCTACATCAATGACACGGTGCAGGCCAACATTCGGGTTTACGATGTCACTGCCGGCGGCGGTCTGACCAATGGCCGGCTGTTTGCATCCGGCATCCAGGACAGCATGAAGCCGGGTGTGCCGGATGGCATGAAGTGCGACATGCACGGCAATGTCTGGGTAACTGCGCCTGCCGGTATCTGGGTCTACAATCCGCAAGGCGTGCTGATCGGCAAGGTGCTGGTGCCGGAGCTGGTCGCCAATATTCACTGGGGCGGCGACAACTGGCGCACCCTGTTCATCTGCGCCACCCATTCGCTGTATTCGGTCGAGACCCGGGTTGGCCCGCGCAACGAACCGTTCATGAAGGCCGGGGCAGGGACGGCGTCGTCGCCTGCGTCGGCTCCGACAGCTGCAGCGCCTGCACAGGCTGCGGCAGCGCCGCCGCCGACGGGCAACGGGCTGCATCTGCAGCCGTTCAGGTGCGCGCTGATCATTCAGGACATGCAGAACGATGTGGTCATCGACGGTGGGGCGTTTGCCGAGTCCGGCTCACCGGCACACTGCAAGCAGCAGAACAATATCGAGAATATCAGCCGGCTGGCGGAGGCCTGCCGGGCCGCCGGTGTGCCGGTCATCCATGTCTGGTTCATTGTCGAGCCGGGCGCGCCGGGTGTCACCATGAACGCTCCCCTGTTTGAAGGCCTGCGCGATGCAAAGGCACTGGTGCGCGGCACCTGGGGCGTGGCGCCGGTATCGGGGCTTGAGCCGCAGGCCGGTGATCACGTGGTGACCAAGTGCCGGATGAGCGCGTGGGAAGGCACCAGCCTTGAAACCATATTGAAGGCAACCGGCCGCGATACCATCATCGAAACCGGCGCGTGGACCAACATGTCCATCGAGCACACCGCCCGCACCGGTGCCGACAAGGGGTACAATATGGTGATCCCGGAAGACGGCTGTTCGACCATGAACGCGGAATGGCATAACGCGTCGATCAACTTCGCTTTGCAGAACGTGTCGAAGGTGGTGAAGACCGACGAGGTGATCGCTGCGTTGAGAGGTTAGTGCTGAATCCCCGTCAACCGTTTTGACTTGACACATTTCTACATTGTCACCCTCGGGCTTGTCCCGAGGGTCTACTGCAACCTCCCCTGGATCCTCGGGACAAGCCCGAGGATGACATTAAATAGGGGGCTTCAACCGGCATCGAGCCACCTTTATCCAATTTCTGTTGGGATGACGCTTGTGACGAACTCTTACCAAGCGCACTTTTGAGATGCTGTGCGCGCCGTTGTCAGCGACATTGCAGATTCAACGCCTGGTACTCTAGTGCGGTTCCTGATCCTGCTGTTTCAGGCTCATGACGATCTCGTGGGTCAGTTCAAGTATCTCCCGCGCGGCCGGGCCTGAGCGCTGGCTTTCCATCACCGATCTTCCATCGCCCATGCAGGAGGCGAATATGATGCGGTTGCCGATCATGGTGTCTGCCGCCGTGGTGCCGAGTTCCTTCAAGGCTTCGGCGATTTCGCCGGTCAGGCGGGCGCGCTGGTTGGCGCGGTTGAGCACCATCAGGGACGGCTTCTTCTCGCCCTTTGTCATTTCAATGGTGGGTTCGGTGGCCCACAGGTCGACCGGTGACGGGGCCACCGGGATCACCACCAGGTCGGCGGTTTCAATGGCCGGTCTGCCGTCCACACCCATTTTCGGCGGGGTGTCGATAACCACGATATCGTGCTCTTCGGCCAGGGCCTGCGCTTCATAGCGCGCACCCCAGGCACTGGCAGTGCGGAAGGTCATGTCAGGCCCGGATCCGTTGGCGTTTTCCTTGCGCGCCATGAACCAGCGCCCGAGGCTGCCTTGCGGGTCGGTATCGAGAATGGCGGTCTTGAGTTTGCGGTTGCAGGCGCAGGCAACGGCAATGTGAGCTGCCAGTGTGGTCTTGCCAGAGCCGCCCTTCTGCTGGGTAACGGTAATGATCTTGCCGGTCATCGCACAATACACTCCGGTTACGTCGGGGCCTGACCTTACCACCTTTACGGCGAAAACCGGATTCAACAGGCAAAGTTGTACACAGACTGTAAATCAGGGTGATCTGGCCATGTTCTGGACGCCCATGCCCAAAATCATTGCTGCGATGAACACACAGACGGATGTGCCGCCGACCAGCAGGCCAGCGAGCGCCGGGCCGGGGCACAGGCCCACCAGGCCCCAGCCGAGGCCGAAGATGGCGGCACCGCCGATGAGCCGTCCGTCAACCAGGCTGGATGCAGTACCCGGCATGTCACCGCCGAACACCGGCTCATCCCGCTTGCTGGCGATGGCCCAGGCAACAGCCATGACCAGCACGGCGCCAATCATCACAAAGGCAAGCGTCGGATCCCATGCGCCGCCGAACAGGTCGAGAAAGCCGAGCACCCGGGCCGGGTTGATCATGTCTGAAACCACAAGGCCGAGGCCGAATATCAGGCCGGCAAGGAGGGCGACAAGTTTGCGCATTGAGGGTGCTCCTTTCAGGCAGCGATCAGGTTACGGGAGATGGTGACGGCGATGATGGCGACGGCCATGAAGGTGAGCGTTGCCAGGATGGAGCGTTTCGACAGGCGCGACATGCCGCACACGCCATGTCCGCTGGTGCAGCCCGATCCCAGACGCGAGCCGAAGCCGACCAGCACTCCACCTGCGATCAGCACGGGGACAGACGTGGTTATGTTGATGGCTGGCGGCGACACGATCAGCGCATAGAGGGCAGGCGCTGCAACAAGACCTGCCAGGAACAGCAGGCTTTCAGTCCAGGCCGCAGGCAGCCGCAAGGCGATCAGCGAACCGGTGATGCCACTGATCCCGGCAATGCGGCCATTGGCCAGCAGCAACAGAGCCGCCGACAGGCCAATCAGAATGCCGCCAGCGAGGCCGAACAGGGCGTTGGTGAGATCAAAGTTCATAGGTGTGTGGTCTCCGGCAGAAAGGAATTTGTCTGTCTTCACAGTTGAGGAAGCCCATGACCGCGTCAATGCGACAGATCAATCGCTTGGCAATCTTGGCATGCTCCCGCGGTGGGCAGCCGCCCGATTTCAGCCGTTGCCGAGACTGGTGGTTCGCCTTGATCAATATGTCGGCGATATCCGCTTGCCCTTTCGCTCGGGCTTAACCGATCGGTGTGTTGCCGAATTGATCTATGGTTGTGGACTTGGCTCTGATGCTCAACAGATATCAGCCGATTTCCAATTTGGTTTCACCTGTGATAGCGCGCAACGCCGTTTCATCTCGCGGCAGTGGTTCCACTGTGCTTCGACTCAATGTCGCCTACGGTAGTGTTTTACCATCCGTTTTTTCGAATGCGAGTTTCTTGTACGCGATCATATCATCATCATTTTCAAACGCTCTGTTGGGAATGCATATGCCGAGCCATCGGTTGATCCAAAGGACGGAATGACTGTCGTTTTCGTTGTATGCAAGAAACGCGTCCCAATCGTACTCGCACCTGCTAACACTATCGTCGTAATAAACTCCGTTTTCTGTTACGACCAACTGGTGTTTGTGTTCGGCTAAACGTAGTTGGATGAACCGGCGCTTTACGTTCGGAACGTAGACTAGGACAACCCACATCAACGCCAGAGTGCCGGCAACCACCAGGGCAGTCCTGGAAGAATTGTCGCCATGAAAAATAAACCAGTAAATATAGAAACCTATTGCTGCAGCCATAAAGAAACCGGGCCAATTACGATTCAAGTGCAACTTGCTCTGCAGACCAAGATACTGCTGGTAGTCTTCCCGTGACCAGGTAAACTTGGCAGCGATTTTAGGATTTTTAGGCATTCTTCGCGTTTCTGCTAGCAACTAAAATTTTGACTTCGCGGTTCGCTTGTGTACACGCCTGCGATATTAGCAATGGTCAGCCTACTGCACAACAATGGTCTTGTACTGCTTGTCGGCGCCGGACAGCTTGTCGAGCATCAGCTGAACCTTGCCGAAGAACACCTGTTTGCCGGGATAGCCGACCATGCGGTCGATCTCGCGGCCGTTTTCCACAAGCACGAATGTCGGCGTGCCAACAACGCCGCCAATGCCCTTCAGGTCCTTGGGTCGGGGAGAGGCGACATCCAGCACCCGCAATGGTGCGGCGCGGCCTTCAGGTGCGGCATTGTAAGCCTCAACACCGATCTCTGCATGCCACTTGGCGCACCAGGGACAGCCCTTGCGGTCAAACATCACCAGACTGGCTGCGTTGACGCTGAACGACATCAGGCCCAGGAAAAGGGCGGTAGCAATGGTTTTTGATATCAGGCGCATGGGGTTTGTATAGCCCATCTGTTATTGATGCGCATTCAAAGTTTCGTCATGCCCGGCAGTTGTAACTTACTGAAGATCACTGCATCTGGTTGCTGGACGCTGCCTGTGCCATCCTCGCGACGTCACAATGGAGGAAGTCATCTTGAGCGAACCAAACGAGCCGGGTGGCGTGAAGATGGTGGTTTTGCCCGGGCTCGACGGGATGGCTGCGCTACGGGCTGCATTCGGTGCTGAACTATCGCCGGAATTTGACGTCTGTGCGATCGAATATCCAGTTGATCTGGTGTGTTACGATGATTTGTTCGACTGGATAAGTGCCAGGTTGCCAGAGCAGGACTATATCATCGTTGCAGAGTCATTCTCGGGACCCCTTGCCATTCAGATCGCGGCGCAAAGGCCATCACAACTGAAGGGACTGGTGTTTGTGGCGTCATTCGCAAAGGCGCCGAGAAAACTTCCGGCGGCGGTTCAGGGGCTGCTGCGTCTGGTGCCATTCCGCCTCAAGGTGTTTTCGGTGATGGCGCAGCTTGTGATGATGGGCCGGTGGAGAAATGCGGCGTTTACACAACTGTTCCATGACACCAACCAGAAGCTGCCTGCCAGCACAGTACGCGGTCGTATTGGTGAAGTGCTGAGTGTGGATTGTACGGCGAAACTCGCCCTGATTGACGTGCCCTTTATCTATCTTGGTGCGTCGCATGACCGGCCTGTTCCGCGACGCGCTGCCGACGACTTCAGGCACGGTGCGCAATCTGTAGGCATTGTCGAAGGGCCGCATTTCCTGCTTCAGGCCGTCCCGAAAGCCGCTGCCGAACATGTCGGGGCGTTTGTGAGATCACTGCCTCAGCGCCGCAGCCGGGCCTTGTAGGCCATCACGCGCTGCCATGACCGGTACAATTGCTTGAAATTCAGCCGGCCTTCCCTGACGCCACGGGCAATGGCGCGGACGGCGAACTCCGGGTCTGAGGGGGCCTGTGCCAGCACGTTGCCGATCAGCACGATGTCGTTGCCGGCGGCCAGTGCCAGGATGATGGCCTCATCCAGCTTGCGTTTGGAGCTGATGCTGCGCATCTGCAGGTCGTCGGTGACGACAACACCGTCAAAACCCAGATCGTCACGCAACATGGTCTTGATGGCGACAGGTGACAGGGATGCAGGCAGGTTTTTGCCGTTGCCCCAGTCACGATGATAGATGTGCGACGTCATCACCATGCCCGAATAGCCCGTGGCGAACAGGCGGCGGTAGGGTTCGATCTCGATGCGTTGCCAGTGTTTGGTTACGTCGACAAAGTGCAGGTGGCTGTCCTTGGTCGATGACCCGTGGCCCGGCCAGTGTTTCAGAGCCGTGCCTATGCCAGTGGCGTCATGGGCGGCGACGAAGCTCTGCGCATAGCGTGCCACATAGAGCGGGTGGATGCCGAATGAGCGGTAGTTGCGGGCTATGACCGGGTTCTTCGGATTGAGGCGCAGGTCGACGACAGGGCCGAAATTGGTATTGAAACCGGCATCGGCCAGTTCCCTCGCCATGCCGTCATAGCGCTTGCGCGCCTGTGCAACGGTGCTGCGCTGCTGCATGCGGAAATGGCCCGGTGTGTAGGTGAACCCCTTGCGGCGGGTGAGGCGTTCCACAGCGCCGCCTTCCTCGTCAACCGCGATGATCGGCGTATAGGGGGTGTGCGCTGCCCGCAAATATCGAGTCAACGCAGTGACTTGTTTGGGGTTCTTGATGTTCTTCTGGAAAAGAATGACGCCGCCGAGCAGGCTTTGCTTGAGCGCCTTGCGCACGGTGCGGACGCTTTGGTCGTTCTTGCTGAGGCCGGCGAAGCCCTTGATCACCAGTTGGCCATACATCTTGTGCAGGCCCTGTTCGCGGGTGACGGGCCGTGCATCACAGGACGAAACCGCAACCAAAAGGGCAACACTCAGGCAGGCCAGAAATGTAATCGGTTTGGACGGCATGGACGGGGAACCGGGGTTTACGCACTGAATTATCGTTTATCGGTCGCCTGCGGTGGTCTGGCAACCCCTGTTTCACTGCTTGACGTCGCCAGGCTGCCAGACCAGATTTCAGTTCATGAGATTGTATCACCCTGCCGCGTTCGACTTCACCACCACCGTGCCGAGTTACTGGGAAGCATCCGCTGACCCGCTGGGCCGGGCCACACGGTCACTGGAAGGTGCGCAAACGGCAGACGTGGCGGTTATCGGCGGCGGCTATGCCGGCCTGCACGCCGCCCTGCAACTGACCCAGGCGCATGGTCTGAAGGTGTGTGTGCTGGAAGCTGGTGACATTGGATGGGGTGCATCGGGGCGCAATGGCGGGTTTTGCTGTCCCGGGTCTTCGAAACTGTCTTTCGGCCAGATGATCAGGCGCTTCGGGCTGGAGGAGACAAAGCGGTTTTACTCGGCACAACGCGCTGCGGTTGATTTTGTCGGTGAGTTCCTGAACGCCAACGACATTGATGCCGACCGCACCGGGCACGGCGAGCTGCAACTGGCGCACAAGGAAAGCGCCATCAGGGACCTGCAGGAAGAGCAGGCATTCCTGCGTGACACTCTCGGCGCTGAATCCACCTTTTTGAGCCGTGAAGAGCTGGCAGCGCGCGGCAATGACAGCGACGCGTTTCATGCCGGTCTGCAAAGCGATATAACGTTCGGCCTGCATCCACTGAAATATGTTCGTGGGCTTGCACGCGCGGCAATCGATGCCGGCGTGACGGTGTTTTCAAACTCCGAGGTGACGGATTGGACTTCCGAGGCCGGGCTTCACACGCTCAGCACAGGCAGTGGCCAGGTGACGGCCAAAACCGTTCTGGTGGCCAGCAATGGCTATACCGACGAGACACTGCCTCAGGCCCTGGGCGGCAGGCTGCTGCCGGCACTGACCCGGATCATCGTGACCCGGCCGATCAGTGACAATGAACTGAAGGCGCAGGGCTGGACGCGAACCGATCCGTCTTACGATACCCTCAACCTGCTGCACTATTTCAGATTGCTGCCCGACAACCGGTTCATGTTCGGCGGGCGCGGCGGTACCGACGCGTCGCCTGAAGGCATGAAAGCCATCCAGGCTTCCCTGCGGGCTGATTTTGATAGCTTCTTCCCCCGGCTGGCCCATGTGGAGACCGAGTACTCCTGGGGCGGGCTGGTCTGCATGACGTCGACGAGATTGCCGTTTGCCGGGCCGATTGACGGCATGGACAATGTCTTCGGCGCATTCGGCTGGCACGGTAACGGCGTGGCCATGGCGAGTTACGCCGCCAACCGGCTGGCTGATGTCATTGCAGGCGCCGTTCAGCACAAGGACGCGCTGCCGGTCACGATGCGATCACTGCCCGGGCGGTTCGTTTTACCATCTCTCAGGGTTCAGTACCTCAAGGCGGCCTATCTGGGTTATGGTGCCGCGGACCGATGGCGTTAGTTGGTAAGTTGAAGGGTGTGGATTATGGCTGAGAAGAAGATAGCTGCAAAACAATGGTCGCTGGAATTTGATGATCTGCCGCCGGAAATCGATGCACTGACGTTTCCGCATGGCGATTATGTTCGCGACAGGAAGATCAAGAAGTCGAAATACGAAGACCAGCTTGAAGCCCTGCAGATCGAACTGGTCAAACTGCAGCGCTGGGTGCGCGAAAACGACGAGCGGGTCGTCATGGTGTTCGAAGGCCGTGATGCCGCCGGCAAGGGCGGCACCATAAGGCGCTTCCAGCTGAACCTGAACCCGCGGGCTGCGCGCACCGTGGCCTTGTCCAAGCCGTCGGATGTCGAGCGCGGCCAGTGGTATTTCCAGCGCTATATCGACCATCTGCCGACCGAGGGTGAAATGGTGTTCTACGATCGCTCCTGGTACAACCGGGCCGGCGTTGAACGGGTGTTCGGTTTCTGCAGCGAAGATCAGGTGCAGGACTTCTTCATGGAAGCCCCGGTGTTCGAGGGCATGCTGGAGCGTGAAGGCATTCACCTGTTCAAGTTCTGGCTGACGGTCGAGCGCCCGGAGCAACTGAAACGGTTTTACGAGCGCAAGACCAATCCTTTGAAGCAATGGAAACTGTCGCCCATCGACACCAAGTCAGTGCGCAAGTGGGACGCCTACACCAGGGCGATCACGGACATGTTCCGGCACACCGACACCGATCATGCGCCCTGGACCGTGCTCGACGCCAACGACCAGAAGCGCGCGCGCCTCAATGCCATCCGGATCGTGCTGAACGCCTTCGAGTATGACGGCAAGGACGCCGCCAACATCGGCGATGTCGACGAAGACCTGGTGTGGACCGGGCAGGGGTTCCTGGACTTCAAGGGCTGGTAGCTCGCTCGCAGCCGGGTCGACCTGGTCTTGTTGGCTTGTATGCCGTATGTGCTTACGGTTTCCTCGCCGAGGACAGCGCGGCTGGGACGGGGACGATGTAATGTTCGCCCTGGCGCAGTTTAAGGACTTCGCTTTGCACCTCAGATCGTATGGCCTGGCGCGCATTGGCCGGTTGTGCCCGCAGCATGGCGGTGGCTCGAACAGCGCCCTCGTTGAACGCGTCGAACACCTGGTCAGGTGAGGTGTGGCGCCAGTATTGTGGCACGGTCACAGTGGCTGGTTCGACAAAGCCGGTCAGCAAGAAGACTGCGGCAGTCTCGTTCGGATCGGCAAAGCGGAAGTAGGGCGGCGCAGTAGGCAGACTGGCATTTGCCGCACCGTGGGTTTCAATGGCCGACAGGACAATTCCGAAGCCTTCGCCCGGGCCAGGCTGCGACCATACGGTGAATGCGAAACGACCGCCGGGTTTCAGAACCCTGTAGGCTTCGGCAAATGCCGCTTCGGGATCCGGCAGATGGTTCATGCCGAACCCCATGACCACGGCGTCGAACGTGTCGGCAGGGAACGGAAGCTGTTCGGCACTTGCTTTCTCGAACTTCACTTCCGGGTAGGTTTGCCTGGCAAGTTCAACCTGCGCGCCGGAAAAATCGATCCCGACAGCCGTCGCGCCTCTTTGCACAGCGGATGCGGCGACATATCCGGCTCCGGTTGCAACGTCCAGGACCTTGCTGTGAGAGACGACGGCGGCAGCGTCAAGCATCGGGTCTGCGGATTGACTGGACAGGAAACCCCAGTGCTGATGATAGGGGTCAGCAGCGGTTTCCCAGCCCGACTGTTCGAACTCCTGGAATGCACGCAACTCGGATTCCGATAATGTCATACCCGCCGCCCCGGTTCACCCTTTTGCCTAGAATTCACATTCTGGACTTACATTGAAGTGTTGAACGGCCCACTGCGTCAAGCGGCGCATTGTGATGTGCTCATTCAGGGGCAGCGGGTATGCAAGCGCAACTTATCGACGCGGGATACTCAAGACAGCAACAAGCCGCCGTCGACATCGATGGTTGTTCCCGTGATGAACTCGTTTTGAACGGCAAAGACGATGCCTTGCGCCACTTCATCGGCCGTGCCCGGGCGCGGGATCAGGTTGCGTGCAGTCGCGTTGCCATAGAAGTCTGTGCGCTCGTCGCCTTGCAGGCCAACCATTGGTGTATCGATCAGGCCGGGTGAAACCACGTTGATGCGCTTGGGTGCAAGTTCCGGTGCGACGCCACGTGCAAAAGCTTCAACCGCACCGCCAACGGAAGTCAGCGCGATCTGACCCGGGCGGGTCTTGCGAGCCGGTGTGCCGGAGACCAGAACGATACAGCCGTTATCGGCCAGGTGTTCGGCGCCATAGCGAACCACGTTGGCGTATCCCCACATCTTGTCGAACGAGCCCTTGAAACCGTCCATGTCCATGCTGAGGAACGGGCCGATCGCGCGGTCACCACCGGTGGCGGCGCTGATCAGGACGTCAAAGGGAGCTAGTTCCTTGAACAGGGCCTGAAGCGCCTCGCGGTCGCGAACATCACCCTGTTTCAGACTGATACCCGCACCGGGGTCACCTGCCTTGCTCGGGTCACGGCTGATCGCAATGACTTCGCCGCCAAGGGCCGCCAGTTGCTGCGCCGCTGCCAGACCGATACCTGACGTGCCGCCGAAAAGTACGATTTTCTTACCTGAAACATCCATGTTTTCTTCCTTCATTTTCTGGCGATGAGGAACAGCTTCTTGCCTGCCTCGGGGACTATCTTTGACTAGCTGTAATGCTGGCGCTGAGCAATAGTTTCCTCGCCGCAAACTTCAGCGATGCCGTCTGTCGGGATATTCATGGAGGCAGCCGGAAGACAGAAGATTTGCCTGGCCCGCTCGAAAACACAGGATTGCTCAGGCCATTTGCTGCGGGGCGAATGCACAGATCCAGGCAAAGCAGCAATGCGCTTCAACGCCGGCAGGGTGCAGAATGGCGCGAACTGGTTGCCAGATTTTCGGTACAAGTATGGCGCTGTCCGGTTTCGTGAGGTAAGTTGTCGGAAAAACTGACTGGCTGGAGGACATGTTGTGACTATCATTAAGCGAAATATTCTGGGTGCAGTATTGGCCGCTGGTATGGCTGGTGTGTTCCTGGTTGCCGATGCAAACCACGCCGCAGCTGCTGACTGCGGATACGGGTGGGCGAAGCCCGGACGGTACAAGATTTCTGCCAGCTTCCGCGGCAAGGCCGAGTCAACCAATGCGTTCCTGGGCAAGGACTGCCGCATCAGATTGCAGGTGCCCGGCGTATTTACCGGCGGCAAGGTGAGCAAGAGCGGCAAGTGCCTCGCGTTTTCCTTCAAGGTCGAAGGCGAACCCAAGGTGTTCAAGGCCAAATGGTGTAACGACTATGGTCTCGTGCCGTGGAAGGACAAGACAATCCGCGCTGAAATTACCCCCTTGTTCAGTGTCTCATCCGAGAAGAAGACGAATTTCTGATTGCTGACCGCCTGGCGCACTGCAGCAAAAAGGCCCGGACGCATGGTCCGGGCCTGTCTTTGCGGATAGGTGGCTTGAAGATCAGCTCTTGAGGCTGGTCTTTTCAGCTTCGATCGCGGTGTTCCTGTCGGCCATGAAGCGTTCGAATTCTTCACGGTCGCGGGCGTCGCGCAGCTTGGTGACGAAGCTGTTGAATTCAGCCTGTTCCTCTTCCAGACGGCGCAGGGTTTCTGCCCGGTAGGCGTCAAATGCCGCGCTGCCGGTTGTGCTGGATGATGTGCTGGCCGGCTTGATGGCCGCCTTGACCTGGTCAACTCCTTCGCGGGCCAGATCGTCAATGCTGCCGCCCCACATTATGTAGGCAATCACGGCGAGGCCGATCGGCCACCAGGTTACAAAGCCGAGTACCACGGCAGCAACTCCTAGCGGGGTCCATCGGCCTTTGTTACGCGTAAGCGTAGTCATGTGTAAATCCCTCCGGTTTTTGGATAACTGATGACCCAGATGTGGTAACGTAGCGCTGAAAGTTCAAGATGGATGGTGTGAAATGATGGCCGTGGCGCAATTTAAAACGCCGGAATTCAGCGATATTGTTGAAGCATCTCAACGCCTTGAAGGCCGTGCTGTACGTACGCCGCTGGTCCGGTCGGATGTGCTGGACGAGATGACCGGCGGGCGAATCTTCTTAAAGCCGGAATGCCTGCAGCGGACCGGGTCTTTCAAGTTTCGCGGTGCCTGGAACTTTATCTCAAGACTGAATGCCCGCGATAACAGCGGTGGCGTTGTGGCGTATTCGTCGGGAAACCATGCCCAGGGTGTAGCTGCCGCAGCCCGCATGATGGGCATACCGGCGCTGATCGTCATGCCGGAGGACGCGCCCGCCATCAAGAAGCGCAACACCATCGCGCTGGGCGCGGAGGTTGTCACCTATGACAGGTTCGGCGAGAACCGCGAGACAATCGGCAATGCCATCGCATCAGAACGCAGTGCCCAGCTGGTGCCGCCTTACGAACATCCGTGGATCATTGCCGGGCAGGGCACCGCAGGGCTTGAACTGGTCGAGGATCTGAAAGAGCGCGGCGAGACGCTGGATACCATGCTGGTGTGCACCGGTGGCGGCGGGTTGACGGCCGGCGTGGCCCTGACCGTGCAGGCCATGGTGCCGGATGCAAAGATCTATGCCTGTGAACCGGAAGGATTTGACGATTACGGCCGCTCGCTGGCAGCTGGCGAGCGGGTCAGCAATGAACCGGGTGCCATGTCGATCTGCGATGCCATTGTAACACCGACACCTGGCGAGTTGACGTTTTCAGTCAACCAGCCGCGCTTGTCAGGCGGTCTGGCGGTGTCGGAAGATGAGGTGCGCACCGCGGTGCGATTTGCCTTTGAAACCCTGAAGCTGGTTGTCGAGCCGGGCGGCGCAGTGGCGCTGGCGGCGTTGCTGGCCGGCAAGATCGACTGCACGGACAAGACTGTGGCGGCAACACTGTCCGGCGGCAATGCGGACGCGGAAATGATGCTCGACATTCTGGGGGCAGGCTAGATCCTGCGGGCGAACCGGATTCCCAAATCAGTTGAAATTCGATCCAAGGTCGCTTTTGCAAGAGACCGTCCTGGCTCCATTGTTGATGGAAGACGCTATACATGCGGTCCTGGCGGCAATTCGTGCGCGTAGCAGTCGTCCGGCATCAAATCATCGTGGGGCCGAAAGCAATGATAAATACCTGTCTCTCCGGTCAGGCACACTCCTGGGCCGGTTACTTCTCCCGGGTTGCCGCCATCCTTGCCGTTCTGGTTTTCGCGCCGGTCAATTCTGCCCGCGCTTGTGCCTGTTGCTCCGAAGCCGGGCATCGGTATGAAGGGGCAGACGAGATTGACTCCGCCGGCCGGGCAATGCTGCAGCAGATCAGGTTCACCGCCAGAGCAGAGCTGAGTGGCAGGGCGGATGACACGATAGGGTTGATCGAGCGGTCATCTGATGAGCACGAAGAATTCCCCGTATTTGTTCTGGCAAGTGCCGTTGAGCCAGGTCTCTTGAAATTCAGATTGTCCCGGGAGGGTCAGGAGCGAGGTGAAATCAGTTTTCCTTTGCCTGCAGTAATGACGCGGTTTGCTGTCGACCCCCGTAACCCAGCAGACGCTGAAAATCCACGTGGCCCGACACTTTACCGGGAGTGGCGGTTGACAGGCGATGCCACGCTGACCGGCATGGTTGCGAAAGGAACGCACACTGCTCGGGTCCGGTTGATTCTGCAGGGGCGCGGCAACCACTGTGTTGACGCGCAGGATTTCACTCACTGGTCCCTGGCCGTCGAAGGCAAAGCCATACAGTTCACTTTGAGCGGTGAACTGGACAATTCGAATTGAACAGATTGCCGGGGAATACACCTGATCCTTTCATTCACTTTTCAGTGCTCTCAGAACCTTGAACCTCCGATAAGGACGAGGCAGGTCAGAAGTTCTCCAGTGTGACCGGGTGGCGGGAACGTGCGGATGATGTCTATTCCGTTGCAGTCACCTTTGCCGATGAACTAACATCCATGCAGAACCGGTCAGGCAAGACCGGTCAGAAGTCGCCAGTACCCGGCAGGAGGTCGGGTGTTGCGGTGACACATGGAGGGATGGGGCATGGCAGTTCCGGAAGATGCCGGATGGCGTCGCGTAATCTGTGCAATTGTGCTGGCGATGATGTTTGTTCTCCATGCGGCAAACATGCCGGTGGCTGCGCAAGACACTTCCGGTTCAACAAATGTTGTTGATGCCATCAAACCGGCGCTGGAAAAGGCCGCGCGCGATGGGGCAACCGTCATTGTTGTGGGCAATTCCACCGATGCGGCCAAGGCAGGCCAGGACGCCAACGAACCCGGCATTTCGGCAATTCTCAATCGCGCGCTGTTTCGATTCAAACTCACCCTCGGCAATGCCGAACAGGCCCTTGGCAATATGAAGGTCACGCTGGCCAAGGCCAGTCCTGACGACAAGATCAACTGGCTGTTCTACGCCGTCGTAGCGGGCCTGGCCGGCATAGTGCTGGGCCGGCTTGCTGCCAAACCGGCTGCCAAATGGGTCAGGGATGTGTTTGCCCCCAAGGTTCCTGATGTCCCGACCAGCAGGCAGCAGAAAATCGGCTATCTCCTGTTCAGAGGAACGACATTTTCCTTGTTCGCGTTGTTCGTTGCCGCGGTCGGCAGCGTTATCGTCATCATCTATGCCGGTGATCATATGCCCAGCAGGGCGACCGGGCTTGCCATTGTCTGGACCTATATGGCTTACCGGCTGATGCGGTCCATCTATATCAATATCCTGGTGCCCAATGTGCCCAACTACCGCATGATCAACATGGATGATGTAGAGGCGGCACGGCTGTACAGAACCCTGTTGCTTGCTACCGCCATTTCACTTTCCATCATCGGATTGTGCGTGTGGATGGATCACCTGGGGCTTGATATCAACACTCACAAATTGATGCTGATGTTCGGGTCGCTGATTTCAGCGCTGCTGTTCTGTGCCATCGCGGTGATACACCGCAGCGCGGTTGCACAGGCAATCGCCGGGTATGGAAGTCTCGATGAAAAGCCGTTCTGGCTGCGGTCGCTGGCCAGGTCGTGGCATGTCATCATCATCATCTATGTGCTGGGTGCCTGGGCAGTTTCCGCAGTGCGGCTGTTGCTGGATCAACCAGCATCAAGCGGTCTGGTTGGTGCGCCGTTAGGTGTGCTGATAGCCGCGCTTGTGGTGTATGGCATCACTCTTGTGCTGATCGACAAGCTGTTTGCTGGCCACGAGCAAAGACAGCTGCAGGCAGCGGCTGCAATGGATGTGGAACAGGACACACCTGCAGACACGCCAGGTGAACAGGAGGCCTCAGACGATGGCGAAACCGACGCCAGTACTGGTTCCGTGTTCAAGGGATTGCTCGAACATGCGGCGGCGCTGGGCATTGCGTTTCTCGGACTGGCCGCGATTGCGCAGATCTGGGGTATCAACTTTGGCGATCCGTCAAACTGGGTTGCCCGCTCGCTGGATGTCATTGTCGTCCTGTTCGGTGCCTACATTGCCTATCGCGCGGTCGAGTTGTGGATCGACAGCAAGGTAGCAGAAGAAGACCCGCATGCAGGCGCTGAGGCAGAAATCGGCGGCGAACCGGGCGGGGCGGGGGCAACCAGGCTGGCCACACTGTTACCGATCTTCAGGAACTTCCTGCTGATCACCATCGTCACCATCGCCGGCATGATTGCCCTGTCGGAGATGGGGGTGAACATCGCACCGCTGTTTGCCGGCGCCGGTGTTGTCGGGCTGGCCATCGGTTTCGGTGCCCAGACCCTGATCAGGGACATCTTCTCCGGCGCGTTCTTCCTGGTTGATGATGCATTCCGCAAGGGCGAGTACATTGACATCGGCACGGCCAAGGGCACGGTCGAGAAGATTTCAATCCGCTCCATGCAGTTGCGCCATCACAACGGCCCGCTCAACACCATACCGTTCGGCGAGATCAAGCAACTGACCAATTTCTCCCGCGACTGGGTAATGATGAAACTGCCCTTGCGGCTGACCTATGACACCGACATCGAGAAGGTTCGGAAGCTGGTCAAGAAGCTCGGGATCGAGTTGTTGGATCATCCCGAGATTGGAGACAAGTTCATGCAGCCATTGAAGTCACAGGGTGTGAAACAGATGGACGATTCCGCAATGATCGTGCGGGTCAAGTTCATGACCAAACCGGGTGATCAGTTCGATGTCCGCAAGGTTGTCTATCACCGTATTCAGGAACTGTTCGAGGCAAACGGCATTCACTTTGCCCACCGTGAAGTTACGGTGCGCATTGCCGATGATGACAAGAAGCCGGAAGCCGCGAAACAGAAAGCCGCGGTCGGCGCGGTGCAGACCGTGATCGAGAAACCGGTTGCGGACACACCGTGAGTGCAAGGTTTCCCGGAAACAAAGCCTGCACCGGATCACGGCGAGGCCCATTGGGTATCAGGGCCTTGCTGTAACGGGAAAAGCACGCTGCAGATGACTCCTGCTACTGTGGAAACCCGGAAAGCCAATTGCTGAAAAGTTTATTGTAAAGGCCCAGACATCTTTGCTTTGCTTCATCATCAGGGATCTGGCTCTGTGAACAAACTGCATCTCGTAGTCTGCTGCATGCCGCAAGTGTCTTATCATCCACCTTGATGCGGTCAGTTCTTGGTTTCTTGTAAGAAACGTACTTGTACCACCTCTCGTTGGAGCTCTTTCGAATGTAGCCGACCGAGCCATCCGGGTAGATTGATATCGTATTCAACAACTCCAATTGATAGAGGCATGCATCTTCGGTTGTACGCTTTGTGAGTGCCCGCGCAGTATCAGCGGTTAAACCAGTGAGTGCCTCGAGAAATTTCTTGGGGTCCGGGTTGCGGCCATATTCCCTCGGGGGATTGTACGACTGTACGTATTCCCATCTTGCCAGCTCTTTTGTTGACCGGCCGCCTACAACTTGTTGTGCGACCAATCCCAGGAACATACCCGCATCAGGGTCATTAAATACCTTGCCCGGGAATTTTTTGTCGTCTTTCTCGCGTCGGATAAGTATACCGTCGCTGAAAAGAGACCAGACGTCCCTGGCGGTCTTCGTCTCGGTCAAGGCAATGCACTTGTCGAAAATTCCTTGCGAGTTCAGGCGGTCGTTTCCATATCTGACCGGTTCATAATCGGAGCGATTTTTGTAAGTGAAAGTGCATTTTTCCGAATCCACCAGCTCATACTTTCTAGACTCCCAGTGACGGCCGGAAGGCGGTAAATTCCCGGCGCGAGCTACGCCCTCGTACCTGGTGAGTATGAGAACACTGTCTGCCAGTCCGTAAGCCAGCGCATACGGCATCACGACATAACCCATTGAAGACGCTCTCGACACTGCAAGTACGTCAATCTTGCCAATTGTTCGCTCAATCTTGTGATCCGATGATATTGCAAGAGCGGCTTTGTGCTTGATGTACTTCTCAACTCCAACACCGGCCAGTATCACGACAAATGGCGTGATTGCGCCAAGCCATTGAATTACATTGAATCTTACTAGCGCCGCCAGGAGCACAAAGGTTCCCAGGAATAGAAGTTCCCGGAAAAAAGGCAGAAGCATCAAAACAATTATGGGCGGAAACATCGACAGTGCTGCTAAGCCGATGCCTAATGTAATCAATGCCTTTACTACGCCAATCGCGTATTGAGGCAAAAATGAATTGACCTTGCCCACCGCTACCTCGTGTTTTGTATTGCATCATGGCGACGGGTTGTTGATTGTCTGTTAAATACTACACTCAATTACGGTTTATGTTGCTTGTGCTGATCGAGGCAGGTTTGAAGTTGACGGGCCATCAGCGACCCGTCATTAGATCATTGAAACCTCAGCGTAATCAGGTTGGCGGTAACCTCGGCTGATGTGTTGATGAATTTGGCCCGTGTTCCGGCAACAGGCAGCGCAATTGTATGACTGGCGACAATTCGTTTTGCTGGTTGTCCCTTGACCAGAAATTCGATAACGCCTTCAGCGACAAGACCAACCGGTGTCCGGGCCTCGCCAGCCCTGGCAAATTGTCAGTGAGAACTATTGCGAAAGACGATAGTCGCGAGACGCCATATCAGTAGTGCATTACGCCGCTGACGGGCTGTCGCCGGATGTCTCATGTGCACTGTCAGCCAGTGGAATGTCGTCCGGGTGATCGGCAGGGCGCCGGATTACGATGATACGCTTTTTGGGTTTTTCGGCAGGTTCCTGTTCGCCCGGCGTGGTGGCGGTTTCCGTGGCCACAGGTTCGTCAGCAGGCTGTTCCGGCGCTGTTGCTGCGGTGCCATTTGCGGTGTGAACCTGATTTGCAGCCTGTGGACTCGTCAGGCTGATGCGGCCATCGGCACAAGGGTCTTCAGCGACCGGGGCGGGTGCAGCAGACGGTTCTTCGATCTGTGATGAAGCAGCAACGGTTTCTACAGGCTGTTCGGGATGATCGGAAACATCGTCATCACCAGCGTTGTCTGCATCATGCTGTGGTGGAGTATCGGTTTCGTCAAGATCGGTAAAGTTCAACGTGTCGCTGATGTCGGGCGATGCATTTGCGCTGTCTGCGCCGGGGTCTGCCTTTGCCGCATCTGCCTGCTGCTGCAGTGCGGATACAATGGAATTGTTGTCAGCAAAAATGTCATCATCGGATCCGACAAAGCCGGGCGGGTCACCAGCGGGTGCCGCCGTGGCCGATTTGACTGAAACTGATTTCGGGGCCGTCAGCTGTTTGTCGGCAGCGTCGCCAATAAGTTTGTGAGAGCTGCGCAGGCGGCGCACCAGTTGCGTGGTGCGATCAAGCTTGTCGGCAATCTCGTCATAGTCGGCGACCTCGTCGCCATTGTCCGCACCCAGCGCCTCAGTCGGCGGCGCTTCGGCATGGTCCGCATCAGGAGAAACGGCTGCGTCAATCGACATGGACCGGATCTGGCCTTCAAGCCGCCTGATCGCATCCAGCAGAACCGCCGTGTCAGCCGCCTTGTGGCGGCGTGCAAATTCTGTCAGAAACCAGCGCCCGCGACTGGTTTCCATGACAGCCTGTTCGATTTCCTCGTAGTCGAGACCATCGATGGTGTCTAAAGCCGAATTGTCCGACATAATATTCAATTCCCTGCGTCCCAACGCACAACAAACTAGTAACTGCAGTATTGACGAGTTTGGTTACTGAAACCTTTCCGCGCGAACTGTTTTGAAACAATAGCTGGTTTATCAATAGGTCCTGGTGAGGTGAGATGATCAACCCGATGGCAGTGCGCACAGGAGCCGTGTATGGCTCCCTGCTTCTGATGGTCGGAGTGATGCTGCCGTTCCTGCCGGTATGGCTGGCGGCGCGCGGGTTTTCGATTGCCGACGTGGCGTTTGCAATTGCCGGCCAATCGGTTGTGCGGGTGGTTGCCACGCCGGTGCTGACCTACATGGCGGACAAGTATCGCGCCCGGCGCAGGTTCATCATCGTGCTTTCGATCCTGGCCGCCGTGTTCATGCTGGCTGCGGGGCTGGTTGAAGGAAGGGATGCGATTGTGGCCATGATCGTCCTGGCAGCCATGTGCTGGGCACCGATCATGCCCATGCTGGATGCGGTTGCGGTCGAACAGTCCGACGCCGGGTTGTACGATTATGGCCGGGTGCGTATCGCCGGCTCCATTACATTCATTGCCGGATCCCTCGGGGCAGGGGCGTTGCTGCTGGTGATCGACAAGACCAGCCTGATCTGGGTGTTGCTGGCAACCCATGTTCTCATGGTTCTGAGTGCCTTTGCCCTGCCGCAACTGGGTGCGGCGAAGGCGGTTGACAGCAAGCCACCGACAATAGCCGCCGCAGGCAAGGTGTTGATGACGGGCAGTTTTGTGCTGTTGATCCTGGTGGCGGGCCTGACCCAGACAAGCCATGCGGTCTATTACAGCTTTGGCTCGCTGCACTGGGAGAGACTTGGATACTCTGCGGTGACCATCGGTGGACTGTGGGCAATCGGTGTAGTCGCCGAGATCGTCCTGTTCATGTATGCACGAGGATCAATCGAGCGGATGGGCCCCGTCCTGCTGCTGATGGCAGGCGCAGGTTTCGGTGTGCTTCGCTGGGCAGGGATGGCGTTTGACCCGCCTCTGGCGGTGGTCGTGTTACTGCAGGTCCTGCATGCGGCCAGTTACGGCATGACCCATCTGGGCACGATCTACTATATTCGCCGCTTCATGGATGCCGACTTTGCAGGAACGGCGCAGGGTGTATTTGTGGCGATCTCCGGCGGCGTGTTCATGACCAGTGCCATTGCCCTTGCCGGCTGGGCGTATGGGGCCAGCGCAGCGCTCAGCTATCTGTGGATGGCCGCAATGTGTGGTGTCGCGCTGGCGCTGGGGTTTGTTCTCAAAGCCAGAACCGGCAGCTAGCCCCAAAGCGCCGGCGGGGGCGGGTACATCAACGACCCGTCAAACCGGATGCCCGGTTCGCGATCCTTCGCCAGCAGCAGCGGACCGTCGAGATCGACCACGCGGGCGTGCTGGCCAACAATGTGACCGGGTGCCATGGCCAGCGATGTCGCCAGCATGCAGCCGATCATGATCTCAAAGCCCTGTTCACGTGCAACCTGCGCCAGTGCCAGTGCCTCGGTCAGGCCGCCGGTCTTGTCCAGCTTGACGTTGATGGCTGAGTACTTGCCGGCCAGCTTGTGCAGGTCTTCCTTGCCGTGCGCGCTTTCATCGGCGCAGATCAGCACATCGGTTTTGCCCAGCCCGCTCAGTGCGTCGTCATCACCTGCGGGAAGTGGTTGTTCGACCAGTTCGACCGCTGTTTCGGCACACACCGCCAGATGATTGTCCAGGTCGGCGGGCTTCCAGGCCTCGTTGGCATCGATGATCAGGCGGGTATCGGGCGCAGCAGCGCGGATGGCCCGCAGGCGTTCATGATCACCATCTCCGCCGAGCTTTATCTTTAGCAAAGGCCGGTCGCTTGCCCTGGCCGCAGCTTCCGCCATCTTTTCCGGTGTCTCCAGGCTGAGCGTATAGGCGGTAATGATCGGTACCGGCTCCTTGTCCAGTCCCGCCAGTTGCCAGACCGGGGTTCCGCTGAGTTTGGCTTCCAGGTCCCACAACGCGCAATCAAGTGCATTTTGCGCCGCGTGCAGACTGAGGAGTTTCGGCACGTCCGCCCGGCTGCAACCCGCTTCGATTTCGGCGCGCGCAGCTTGCATGGCGTCCACGGTGGCGTCGATGGTTTCGTTATAGCGGGCGTAAGGTACGCTCTCGCCGACACCGATAGCGCCATCCTGCTCCAGCGTGACCTTGATCACTTCGGCGGTCGTCTTGGTGCCGCGTGAAATGGAAAAGCTGCCGGCAATGGGCCAGCTTTCGTGGGCGACGGAGAATTTGCGCGAAATTGCCATCAGGATGGAAAACGCTTCTGGATCTCGTCGACAATCGGCGCCATGCCGGTGCGGATCGGATCAACACAGGGCAGGCCGTACTCGCTTTCAAGCTTGGCCAGATAGTCTTTGGCATCAGTGTCTGACAGCTTCTGTGTGTTGACGCAGATACCGACACACTGAATGTCCGGGTTGGTCAGGCTGCCGTCTTCGATATTGCGGTCAATCACCTGTTGTATTGTCGGCAGTGGATGTTCCACGCCGCGCATCTTGGTGCGCGTCGGTTCGTGGCACACCACGAAGGCATCGGGTTGTGATCCGTGCAGCAGGCCGAGCGACACACCGGCGAAGGCCGGGTGAAACAGCGAACCCTGACCTTCAACACAGTCCCAGTGATCATCCTCATTGGCGGGACTTATCCATTCAGCCGCGCCGGAAATGAAGTCGGCGACAACGGCATCAAGCGCAATGCCGCGGCCGGAGATCAATACGCCGGTCTGTCCGGTGGCACGGAAGTCGGAGTTCATGCCGCGTTTGCGCATTTCCTGATCCAGCGCAAGTGCGGTGTATTTCTTGCCGACGGAACAGTCGGTGCCAACGGCCAGTATCCGCTTGCCGGATCGCCTTGTGCCCTTGCCGGTGGCAAAGGCAACATCCGAAAACCGTACATCGTGCAGTTTGGCGCCGTGCTTTTCGGCTGCTTCGGCAATCTCGGGGATAGAGGACAGGCGCCTGTGCAGGCCGGTAGCAACATTCATGCCGGCTTCTATTGCCTTGACGACTTGCGAAATCCAGTGGTCCGGCAACACACCACCGGAGTTGACCACGCCCACGACCATTGTGCGTGCCCCGGCCGCAACGGCCTCATCTATGCCCATGTCAGCCAGGCCGGTGTCGGCCTGACAGCCTTCCAGTCGCATCTGGCCGGCGCACCAGTCGGGGCGCCAGTCAACCACGCCTTGCGCAGTCTTTGCAGCCAGTTGGTCGTGAACATCGCCGAGAAACAGCAGGTAGGGGCGTTCGATTTCCATGTGTCGCACTCATCAGTCAGAGGTGGTCTTTTCGGTTCATAGGCACCACAAGAAATGACGTTGCGCAAGAGGGCAGTGCGTTTCAGCGGATGGAGCCAGATTTAGTCGATCAGGTCGACATTGCCCGCAGCGGTATCGACAGTCTGCGTTTCTTGATATGCAGGTGTCGTATACACCTTGCTGCAACAGGAATGTCGATGGCCAACCAGCCGGCAGAAAAACAGGTAACCGTTAAGAAGCGGCGATGGTGGCAGGCGTTGCTGTCGATCCTGGCAGGAGCAGGTTATCTCTATGTCGGCCGACCAAAGCGATACTGCTTCTGGTTGCTGTTTAACGGGTTGCTGGTGGTGCTGTTGTTTGTCGGCCCGAGCCGTCTTATGAGCAAGCCTTCAGTCCTCATTGCCATTTTGCTGCTCGCGCTTGTCGTCAACGCTGCAATGATTATTGATGTCATTCGTCTTGCCATCAGGCAACCTGGATACCAGCTGCAATGGTTCAACCGCTGGTGGGTTTATTGTGCCAGTTTTGTGGTGTGGACAGTGATCAATTCTGTCACTGACATTGCTGGTCCTGAGGTGTTGGCAGTGAGGACCTATTCGTTACCGTCGTCTTCAAATGTACCGACCATGCTGGCTGGTGATTACATCACTGGCGATCCTTCAGCATACATCAGCCGTGATCCGCAACGCGGAGACGTCGTGGTCTTCAAGCTGCCAAACGACAACAAGACAGACTATGTAAAAAGAGTGATCGGACTGCCGGGAGACCGCGTTCAGATGGTCGATGGTGTCCTGTACATCAATGGTGTTGCGGTGCCGCGCAAAGACGTCGGGATCCATCAGGAAAAGTCGGCCCCCAAGGCGCGCATTTTTGAGGAGACCCTGCCCAATGGCGTAAGCTACAGCACGCTCGATATTTACAGGGGCCAGGCCGACAACACTCAAGAATATGAAGTCCCGTCTGGTCATTACTTTGTAATGGGCGATAACCGGGATAACTCCACCGACAGTCGCTTTCTGAACGAGGTGGGTTATGTGCCGCGAAAAAACATCTATGTGAAGATTGGGGGTATCATCTACTCGCCTGACTGGTCACGCATCGGTATGGAGGTCAAGTGAATTACCTCTAGAACCGGTTGATCAGGGTGATCCCGACATCTTCATGATTGTCCATTTTCGCCAGGGCAGCGCTGGCGTCTTCGAGCGTGATACGGGTTTTGATCAGTCTTTCAACATTCAGACGGCCTGAGGAAATCATCTCGAACAATGCCGGGAAACGCAGGGCAGGCAGTCCGCGCGAGCCCATGATGACCAGTTGCCGGTAATAGACGGTCTCCAGCAGTGGTATTTCCGGG
The DNA here is from genome assembly GCA_947488295.1 of uncultured Anderseniella sp. GTDB lineage: Bacteria > Pseudomonadota > Alphaproteobacteria > Rhizobiales > Aestuariivirgaceae > Anderseniella. Next base: position 313,898 of record CANKYU010000004.1, on the reverse strand, counting down.
TTGGCGTGTTCATCAAGAGGCTGGCCGATCTGGACATGCCGGCCCAGTTTCTTCAGACAACGCAGGGAATTGTGCAGGGTGTCGGTTATGCCAAGCGCCTCAATGGAGGCATCGGCGCCGCCACCGGTCAGGTCACGTATGGCTTCGCCGACATCATTGGTCCGGGCGGCATTGATGACGTGGGTGGCACCGACCTGCTTTGCGAGTTCAAGTTTTTCATCGATGATATCGACCGCGATGACCGTGGCACCAACGGCTGCGCCAATCAGGATGGAGGACAGGCCGACACCGCCGCATCCGTGCACGGCCAATGTCTCGCCCGGCTTCACTGCGGCCTTGTCGACAACCGCGGAAAAAGACGTTGTCGTCCGGCACCCCAGTGCGGCGGCGACTTCATCGGAAATGTCATCAGGCAGCTTGAGAACATTGGCATCAGCCAGCGGGATGGCCACGCGTTCGGCAAACGCCCCCCAGCCGTTGAAGCCCACAACATACTGATCATCGCAGATAGTCAGATTTCCGGCCCGGCAGCACGCGCACTCGCCACATCCAAGGATGACCGGGACAGTCACGCGATCGCCCTTGCGGAACTTTCTGCAGTCAGGTCCCACCTCGACCACTATGCCGGCCAGTTCATGACCGGGGACATGCGGCAACCTGATGACATGATTGGTGCCTTTCCAGCCATGCCAGTCCGACCGGCAGACGCCACAGGCCCTGACGTCGATCAGCACGCCGTCGGCCGGCGGCTCCGGTTCGGTGACTTGTGTGATCTGCAACGGTTCGGAGAATTCTGTAATCAGTGCGGCTTTCATGGCCACGACGATAGAAGCAGGCCAGGCAACAATCCAGCAGAAACGGGACAGCCGAGCCGCAGCTGCGTCAAAGCAGACCCAGAGGCATGAAAGCCAGGGTTCGGGGGTGCTAGCATGATGGCCCGGACAGAAACTGAAGGATGTATGCCGATGACACAGTTTAATGGAGCGTGCCTGTGCGGCGCGGTGGTCTATGAGGCCGATTGCGAGATACAGCGCGTGGTCAACTGCCATTGCCTTGACTGCCAGAAGGCAACGGGTTCGGTGCACACCACAATGGTCTTCGTTCCGGAAGCGGATTTGAAAATCAAAGGCTTCCCGTCCAGTTATACACATACCGCCGACAGCGGCGCCGCGATGACCAAACGGTTCTGCTCATCATGCGGTACGCAGTTGTTTTCAATCAATTCGCGTCGCCAGGGCGCCATTGGCATCCGGGCCGGGACCATCTCGCAAAAGCATCTTGTGACACCGCAACTGAACATTTTCTGCGACAGTGCGGTGCCATCCACACCGATGGATGACACGCTGCCGAAACACCGTAAAATGCCGGGCTAGTTCCAGACCCTAGTGTTTGACCCGTCCGGCTGCTTCGGCCAGCATGAGATACACCTTGCCGGTCTCAGATCCCAGGCACTGATCCACCAGTTCCTCGCCTGCATGCGACGTGGCTACAGTATCCAGCAGCCTTTCGAACAGGCGGATGAAACCATCAATGCGTGTTCTGGCCTGCTTGTCGTCACGATAGGCCTTGCGGGCCTGATCCATCAGCTTGCGCCCACGGTTCTGGAACAGGGTGTGGGTATAGGTCTGCGCGTCACCCTTGCGGAAGGACGCCTCCAGCTCCTTGGGCAGGTCGTCATTCAGGACCTGATAGATGTCACGGGTCGCGGCATTCAGCTTGGCGACAAGTGTTTCCGTAGCCCGCGTGGTCGAACCGTCATCAGAAGAAGTGGCCTTCTTTGACCTGGCTGCGGGTTTTTCACGCGCAACCGGGGTATCGGCGTCGGACGACAGCAGGTCGCCGAGGAACCTGCGGACTGAACCCTTCTCTTCGGCGGGGGCCGCAGTATCATTACCTGCGTCGGCACTGCGCTTCGTTTTCCGGGCACCGGACGTCTGCTGTGACGCAGCTATGGACGCGGTGCCCTCAGTTTTTCCCGGCGTTCGTCCTCCGGTCTCCGGCGGCACATAAATGCCGGGACCGGACATTGCCAGCGAGGATGACTGCCGCTTGACGACATCAGCCAGCGCGTTGAGCGCCGTGATCTGGTCGGTGACGACGCGGCGCATGGCGTCTGCGGAATTGCGTGTTTCCGCCGGCAGTTCCAGCACGGCCCGGCGCACTTCGCCGCGGGCAAACTCGATTTCGCGAACCACACTGGCGGCAGCTTCGCGCATTTCGTCCGCGGTCGAGGAGAATTCCTCGGTGGAACCGGACATGGTGGTGTTGAGCTGGCGCACCACCTCGGCATGCTGGGAGATGATGTTGCGGGCAGCCCGGCTGACCTGCTCATCGGAGATCGCCTCGATCTTCTTGATCTCTTCCTGCATGTTGTCGGCCGCAGCGGTAAACTGAGACGTTATCAGGCGGCCGAGTTCATCTGTGCGCTTGTTGGCGTCTGTCAGGGAATGTTCGACGCGCTCCATATAGCGTTCCATGATGCCGTCGACTTCCTCGGATTTCTGGCCGAGCTTCTGCAGCAGGCCTGCCATCTGGGTGTCGCGGCTGTCGATCATGCGATCAAGACGCTCGTTGAAGTTCGTCACGGCGCGGTCGACCTTTTCCGACGCACTTTCCAGGCGTTCGGAAATCTTGCCTGACGTGGTGTCGAGACGGCCTACCAGTGCGGTCGACACGGTGTCGATGCGCTGGTCCAGTTCGCCGGCCGTGTCCTTCAGGGCTTCGGCCATCATGGTGTAGGCCTGGTCGGTATGGGTGGCGAACTTCGAACCGGTATCCTCAAGGCGCCGTGATGCCTCGCTGGCGCGGGTTTCAAATTCTCCGGCTGACTGGGCGAGGTGGTTGATGACGCTGGCGGCATTGGTTTCGAACCGGGCCGAAATCGACTGGGTGTTTTCTTCCATATTGTCGGCAAAAGATACCGACGCCCGGCCAAGCTCGGCGACAAGATCACGTGCGGCGCCGTCCAGACCTTCGGAAAACGCCGTGCGCGCAGTGCCCAGTTCGTTGAACACCCGTGCCGCGCGCTCGTCCAGCATCTTGGAGAACTGTTCGCCGGATGCATCCATGCGGGTGATGACATCAGTGGTGATCTCTTCGAGCAGTGTGCTGGCCAGGTCAAAGCGCTTGCCCATTTCGCGGGAATTGTCTTCCAGGCGCATGAACATGGCTGCGCCTGTCTTTTCCATGGTCTCGGCGACTTCCGCCGTGGTTGTCTCGAAGCGGGTGGACATCTCCTGATTGGCGCGTTCCACGTGGGAGTACCATTCAGACGTGGTGTTATCCAGCTTGCCGGACATGCCCTCGATCTGGCTCAGAACCGTGCCCGAACGATCCTTGAGCTGGGTGATAAGGTTGCTCATGGTATCGGCCACCGTGTCGAGACGGGTCGTCAGGCTGGACGATGTTGAATCAAGGCGGTCGGTCAACAGCAGGGACACTTCATCGAGCCGGCCGGTCATGGCGCCGGAAGAGGCATCAAGCCGGTCAGCAAGGGCATTGGTCGTTGTGTCCAGCTTGCCGGTCATTTCCGCCGTTACATTGTTGAGCAGTTCGGCCATGCGCGACGTGGAGCCTTCCAGGCGGCCCGAAATCGACGCGGACGAGGTATCAAGGCGCTCGACAAGTTCGTTCGTCGTGGCGTCCAGCTTGCCGGTCATTTCAGACGAGGCGCTGTTCAGCAATTCGGCCATGTGCGATGTCGCGCCTTCGAGGCGGCCCGTCAGTTCGCCGGTTGAACTGTCCAGGATCGATGTCAGCCGGTTGGTCAACTGGCCGGTGGAACCATCGAGGCGCTGGGCGATGGTCGAGGTTGTGGTGTCCAGCTTGTCGGACATTTCAACGGACGCCTGGTCCAGCGCATCGGCGACGCGGGACGTCACGCTTTCAAGCCGGTTTGTGAGCTGCGTGGAATTGGTGCTCAGGCGTTCAGTTACTTCCTTGCTTGTACTTTCCAGCTTGCCGGTCAGTTCTTCCGAAGACGAACTCAGCAGCGCAGCAAGTTCACTTCCGGTTGCCTGCAGCTTGCCGGTCAGCGTTTCCGACGAGGTGTCGAGACGGTCCGCAAGCGCATTCGATGTAGCCTCGAGCTTGCCGGTCATACCCACAGATGCGGTGTCCAGAAGCCCTGCCATGCGGGTTGTGGCGCCTTCAAGACGCGTCACCATGGCATCGGAAGTCTCCTCAATCTGTCCGGACAGCCGCGCGGTTGACTCATCCAGGTGGCCGGACATGTGCGATGTCGCCGTTTCGACCCGGTTGAACAGGGTACCTGCAGATGTCTCCAGTTTGCCGGTTATCTCCTCGGTAATGACCTCAAAGCGCTTGAACAGATCGCCGGAGGCGACTTCAAGTGTGCCGGACATCTTGCCTGAGACGTCTTCCATATAGGCATAGACTTCATCGCGCGCAGTGGCGACGTTCTGGACAAATTCACCGGAGATCGACAACAGCCTGTCGGTGAGGGCGGTGCCGGACAGATCGATCTGTTCGCCAACGGCCGACGATGCCGAAGTCAGCCGCTGGGCGACTTTTTCTACCGATGAATTGAGCAGGCTGGTCATTTCGTTGGTTGTGCCGAGCAAACGCTCATTGACCTGGTTGCCTGCTTCGGCAAGCGCAGCGGACGCCTTGCCGCCGCTTTCGTGAATGTAGGCCAGCATGGTCTCCGAGGAGGCTTCTGTATCGCGGGCGATTTTTTCACCCGATTCCATCAGTGTCTCGACAACCTTCACGCTGGTTGTTTCGAGGCTGGAGGCAACCGTGTTGCCGGTGGTCTGCAGGTTTGTGACGACGTTGTTGCCGGCAGACTGAACGCGGTCAGTTACTTCGGAACCGACTTCGTTCAGATTGCGGAGCACAACCTCCGATGTGACCTGAACAGACTCCGCAACATCGGAGCCGACCAGCTTGATCTGACCAAGAATGTCGTCCGAGGTGGCCTGCATTGTGGTGACAACAGAACCCGAAGTTGAACGTACAGCCTGGGTGACGTTTTCACCGGTGCCTTTGAGCATGGCGACGCTCTCGTCTGCCACCGTGCGCAATTGTCCGACCACAGCTTCGGATGACTGCTCTATTGACGACACCATCTCACCGGACGCAGCGCGTACATTGTCGGTGATGCGGGTGCCGGAATCAGCGATCATGGCCGTGTGGGCGTCGGCTGCCGACTGTAGCTGCTCACTGACGGTCTGGGTTGAATGCTGCACTGTCTGAACGACAGTGCCGGTGGTGGACATAACCGCCTGCGCAACCGATTCTCCGGCAGCTTGCAGTTGTTCATTGACCGACTGTGCGGTCTGTTGGACAGACTGGACAATCTCACCGGACGCCGAGTGCACTTTTTGCGCTACCGTGTCGCCGGCGATCTTCATCATCTCGGTGTTTTGTTCCGAGGCTGCCTGCAACTGCTCACTGACCGCCTGGGTCGACTGTTGAACCGATGAGACAATCTCGCCGGATGTGGTGCGTACGGCATTTGCGACGCTTTCACCGGTAAGCTTCATCATCTCGGTGTTCTGATCGGCGGCCAGGCGCATCTGCTCGGTGGTTGCCGAAGTGACCTGTTCGATGCCCTGGGTCAGCTCGACGCGAACACCGCGCACTTCCTCGAGGCTTTCACGAATGCCGGAGGTCACGCTGCCTTCGAGCTGGCGCAGGCTGTCACCGAACTGCATGCCTTCGGTGTTCATGCGCTGGGCGGTTTCCTGCATCGTCGACACCTGATTGGTCACGCTGTCGGAGAACACTCTCATTTCATTGACCAGTGTGCCGGACATCTGCTCCATGCGGGCTGTCTGGCCGGAGATCTCGGTGCCGACAAAGCTGGCCCGTGTGGAAATCTCGTCGACGGTCTGCGACAGTTCGGAGGTCGTGTTCTTCAGACCGTGCTCAAGCGCGGCAAGGGTCGAGGACGCGGTCGATATGATGCCCGACAGGCTTTGGGTGTTCTCTTCGATGCGTGAGAGCAGGGGGGTTGCCTCGACACCGATGACCCGACCGGTTTCGTGCAGTGAGTTGCGCTGATGCTCCAGGCCCTCGAGCATGGTGCGAATGCGCTCTTCATTGGCGCCAAAGGCACGCTCGATATTGGCTATTTCCTTGTGAACGACACCTTCCAGTTCGCTGGCCCGCTGCACCGCGTGTTCGACGCCTCCGACAAGCTGATCCACTTCCGACCGCACCAGCTGCGACACCGATGCGAGGCTTTCGGTCGCCACGTCCTGCGGACGGACCAGGCGCATGGCGGTCTGCATCAGGGCCTGGCTGACGTGATTGATCTGGTTGGTGCGGAAGATCAGATAGCCCAGAACCAGGAAAGACAGAACCGGGATCACGGCCATCATGATGGTGCGCATCGTGACCGGCAGGTTGGTCAGGCTGAGCGGACTACCGGCCAACTGGGCAAGGGAGGGGACATACAACACAATCCAGATGGCCAGCCATACCAGTGAAACGGCTACTGCAGACCAGATCGGGGTGGTTGATGTGCGTTCGCGGATGGCCTGCAGGCTGCTGGCGGCAAATGCGTCATTTTCATTGGCGGGACGGCCGCGCAACTTGGCTTCGCGGCGGCGCTGTTCCAAGGCGTCCAGCCGACGACGCTCAGCAGCGTCGCGGCGAGCAACCTGTTCGTCTTTCTGTTCCTCAATTGCCCTGCGATTGCCCCTGCGCGAAGCGCGGCGCGGCTGGTTTGATTCGCTTGACATTTTTTGCATCCCCGCAACTGAAACTTACTAACCGGTATTCACACCCCAGGTCCCCCCGGTGCCTCGTGTGCGCCGTATACTGGTCACTCCCACGCTTAATGATCTGACTCATTCGGAAACGAAGCAAGCCTAATGGCCGTCGCGTTAACCAATTTGTCCACACCCATCGCACGTCCCGTTAAGGATTCTAATGCAAATCAGATACTTAAAGAAGTCATTAGCATTAAAAGGTTTGGGAAAACTACCGAATTGGTTAACGCGGTGGGCGAAAATGATTCAAATTTTAACATAATTCACAACGAATTTTTGTCAGATTGGTGTCTAATTTGCACAAATCAGGTCAGAATCAGTCACTTAGCGGCCGGTTCCAGCAGCCTGCGCAATTCGAAAAAGGAAACCCGCACCATGACGCCGAAGCCGGCCGCTGCAAGCAATGTCGAAGGCGGTTTCGTCGCGGCGGTTATCGATCTTGCGCATCTGGATCAATACACGCTGGGCGATCATGCCCTGCAATCGGAATTGCTGCAATTGTTCCGTGTGCAACTGAAGAACCAGACAGAAGAGCTGGTGTCGTGTTCCGACGCGGCACACTGGAAATCCGCTGTTCACACACTCAAGGGTGCAGCGCGGTCTATTGGTGCCGGTCAGGTTGCAGAGGTGGCTGAAGCCATGGAACGGGTGCCGTTTTCCGACGAAACCGGACGTGCTGCGGTTTTGAGCCGGCTGCTGGCGGCCCGTGCCGGTTTCGAAGCGCAGATAGAAGAGTATCTGTAACACGTTGATCGAATGCGGTCTGACACATGGTGCCGGATTGTCTGAGGCCCGGAAAATGCCTGTTTGCAGGATGTTTTCCCGATTCCGGCCTGGAGATTGAACCCCAAGTCCACCGCCATCATGCCGCCGGTCTCGGCTCCAATTGTCGCACAAACCCGTGAAATACAATTTGCCGGGCCGGAAATTGTTGCATTTTGCGCGCTGTCGGCCTAGCTAATGACCTGAATGGTAATTGAATGTATGCAAACAAGTTTGCATAATTCCGTGCATGGCAGGACCCAAAGACATGGCAAAGATCACTTTTATCGAGCACAGCGGCAAGGAACACGTCGTTGATGCGGAAAACGGCATGTCGGTCATGGAGACCGCAATCAAGAACATGGTGCCGGGAATTGATGCAGACTGCGGCGGCGCCTGCGCCTGCGCCACATGCCACGTCTACCTTCAGGGCGATTGGGCGGAAAAGCTGTCAGAGCGTTCCGAAATGGAAGAGGACATGCTGGATTTTGCCTTTGAGGTGCAGGACAGCTCGCGGCTTTCATGTCAGATCAGGGTATCTGATGACATTGACGGCCTGGTGCTGAAGGTGCCGGAGAAGCAGTTCTAAGGCAGCACCTGAATTCACCTACTCAACACACAAGCTTCGGCGGCCTGACACGGGTTGTCCGGAAGATGATCAAGGAGGCCCGTGTCGATGGCCAGTCAGACGATTGAAACCGATGTAGTTATTGTTGGGGCAGGTCCGTGCGGATTGTTTGCCGTTTTCGAGCTGGGCCTGCTCGACATAAAGTGCCACGTGGTTGATATTCTCGACAAGCCGGGCGGGCAATGCGCCGAGCTTTATCCGGAAAAGCCGATTTACGACATTCCGGGCTTGCCGATCGTTACAGGTCAGGAACTCACCGACCGGCTGCTGGAGCAGGCCGAGCCGTTCAAGCCGCAATACCACTACAACCAGATGGTCACCTCATTGCGGAAGCTGGACGACGGGTCATTCGAACTGGAGACCGACGGGGATATCCAGTTCAAGTGCAAGGTCGTGGTGGTCGCGGCAGGCGGTGGCAGCTTCCAGCCCAAGAAACCGCCGATGCCGTCAATCGAAGACTATGAAGGCACCAGCGTATTCTATTCCGTCAAGCGCATGGAAGACTTCCGCGACAGGGATATCCTGATTGTCGGCGGTGGCGACAGTGCGCTGGACTGGGTCATCAATCTGCAGCCGATTGCGAAGTCCATGACCCTGCTGCACCGGCGCGATGATTTCCGGGCTGCCCCGGACAGCGTCAACAAGATGCGCGAGCTGGTCGCTGCCGGAAAAATGAACCTTCACATCGGTCAGGTGACAAACCTGCACGGCAGTGACGGGGTGTTGAGCGGCGCGAGTGTCAAGGGCAAGGAAGGCGAGTTCGAGGTTGCCTGCAACACCATGCTGCCGTTCTTCGGGTTGACCATGAAGCTCGGCCCGGTTGCCGAGTGGGGCCTTAATCTGGAGGAAAACCTGGTGCCGGTGGATACGGAAAAATTCGCGACCTCGGCGCCCGGGATTTTTGCCATCGGCGATATCAACACCTATCCGGGCAAGCTGAAGCTGATCCTGTCAGGCTTCCACGAAGCTGCCCTGATGTCCCAGGAAGCCTTCCGGATCATCAATCCGGGCGAGCGGCTGCTGTTCCAGTACACGACATCAAGCTCGAACCTTCAGAAGAAACTTGGCGTGGCATAGAGCCGGCTCCGGCACTGGCCAGAAGATGCGACCCCTGCACATAGGTTTCAAGAAACTTGTGTGCAGGGGTTTTTTATTCAGAACCGACCGCCAACTTGATCTGGATCATTTGAGCACCGGACATATACATATATTTTATTGAATGTGTTTTCGGGTCTGCCGGATTCCAGAACTCAAGGAGGTTCTTTCAATGAAACGAAATATCGGAACAATTGATCGCGCACTGCGTGCTGTCGTCGGTATCGCACTGATTGCCTGGGCTTTGCTCGGCACCGCTGAACTTGCCTGGGCAGGCTGGATCGGGGTTGTGCCGCTGTTCACTGCCGTGGTCGGTTGGTGTCCGCCATACAGCCTGCTGGGGATCAACACCTGCGGTACAAAAAACGCCTGAAACAGCCAGGGCCCGAGACTGCAAGGCCGGGTACAAGGTTTCTGCCGCTAAACCCTGCCGTTTTTTCGGAGCAGTTCGAGCAGATCATCATGGGGCAGGGCGCGTACGGTCAGTGCGTTCCTGCCGGCCATTGTTTCGTTGGCGATCATGGCATCCAGAACAGCCTCTTCGACCGTTTCCACCACGGCCTGGAACAGCGGGTCCAGTTCATTGTCTGCCAGCGCGTCCAGGTGCCGGACACCACCGGAGAGCAGGGCCTGCCGGTTGGCCGTGGAGAAGGCCAGGAAAATGTCGCCGGATGAGTTGTGGCCTGTGGTGCCGGTACGTGCCAGGCCAAGCGGCACCCGGCGGGCCAGCCGCTTGCACTGATGCGGCAGGAGCGGCGCATCGGTTGCCACGATGGCGATGATCGAGCCTGAGCCCCTTGAGCGGCATTCGCCGCCCTCCAGATCGCGGCCGACCGGCACCCCAAGCACCGTCAGTTCAGGCCGCAGCCCGAAATTCGACTGGACGAATGTACCGACGGTGTATTGAGCCGCGCCCAGCTCAACCAGCCTGGACGCGCTGGCGGAACCGGCCTTGTACTCGTAAGTGATCATACCGGTTCCACCGCCAACACTGCCCATTTCCAGTGGGCCGGAAGCGGCATTGTCCAGTGCCGTCATGGCGTGTTGGGCTGTGACATGGAAGCCGTTGATGTCGTTGAGCTCGCCGTCATAGGTCTCCGCGGCAACCGGCAGGCCCCAGTCCTGTCCTGTGCCGATATCGTTTTCCAGCAGCCAGCGCAGGGTCGCGTCACGGGTCACACCGCACGATGCAGTGTTGGTGATGGTTATCGGCGTCTGCAGTTCACCGGCTTCTTCAATCCATATGGTGCCGGTCATCTCGCCATTGCCGTTGAGCGAATAGGTGCCGGCCATGCACGGCGTATCGGCACCGTCGCGGCCGCGCGGCAGAAGGCCGGTTACGCCAGTGCGAACATGGTCTGCCTCGATCAGGGTGGTATAGCCGACTTCCACACCTGCCACGTCGGTAATCGCGTTATGTGTGCCGGGCGCACCCGGCAGTTGCAGTCCCAGTCCACGGGCCCGGCGTTTTCCGGCAGGCGTTGTTTCCCAGTGTTGTGATGTCATGATGGCTCTGGTCGTTGTGCGTGTTTGGCGGCATGATGACCATGGATATGCGATGTCACAAGGGCTGAGATCATGACACTGAGCAAAGAGTTCCTGAGTGCATTGCAAGGCCTGTGCACCGTTCGTCACGGAGACGCCGTCGACGCGCTGGATCCGGGGTTCTATCCGGATAATCTGGGAGCCGGTGTCCTGGCGCTGCCGGCAACAACCCACGAGGTTCGCGGGATTGTTGATCTGTGCCGTGCGCACAGGGTTTCGATCGTGCCGCACGGTGGCCGTACCGGGCTTGCCGGGGCAGGTGCGAGTGTGCCGGGCCAGTTGATTGTTGACCTGAAGGCGATGAACCGGATCGTGGATCTGGATGCTGACACAGGCACCATCAGCGTTGAGGCTGGTGCAACGCTGCAGGCGGTACAGGAGGCCTGCGCGGCGCATGGTCTTACACCCGGCATCGACCTGGCCGCCCGCGGCAGTGCCACGATCGGCGGCATGATCGCCACCAATGCCGGTGGCATGGAAGCATTCCGGTGCGGCGTCATGCGTCACAGGGTGCTTGGTCTTGAGGCCGTGCTGGCAGACGGCAGCCTGCTGACGGACATGACCCGTGTCAGCAAGGCCAATGAAGGCCTCGATATCAAGCACATGCTGGTCGGAGCGGAGGGCCGTTTGGGCATCATCACAGGTGCAGTGCTTAAACTGGACCGGCTGCCGGGCGCTACATCTACAGCGCTTGCCTCTTTTGACAGTGCCGCATCCGCGGTGCAGGCATTTCACCGGCTGCAGGCGCAAGGCGGACTGCTGAGAGCGGAAATCATGTGGCGGACCTATGCTGAAACCGTTGCAAGGGACACTGGGCTGGACGACCTGGTGGATTCGTTTGCCGGACATGTGCTGGTGTTGTTCGAGAATTCCGGGTCCACCCCGCAGCAGGCGCAGGATGTGCAGCAGGAAATGCTGGTTCCGCTGATGGAAAGCGGGACGGTTGAAAACGCAGTCATTGCCCAAAACGATCGCCAGGCGACAGACTTCTGGCGTATCAGGGAAGAAAGCTGGGCTGTTGAGAGGCGCTGGCCGGGCGGCTACTGGTATGATGTTTCTGTGCCGCTGAACATGCTCGACGACTATGTGAGCAAGCTGGAGACGCAGTTGAATGCCATGGCAGCAGATGTTCACTTCAGCTGCATGGGACATCTGGGCGACGGTAATCTGCACATCACCGTATCGGCACCGCGCCGCGTCCGGCTGGACAAAACGCTTGTTGATGCTGCGGTCTTTTCAGGCTTGAAGGCAAGCGGCGGGTCGTTCTCTGCGGAACATGGCATCGGGCTTGAGAAAATGCAGGCGCTTGCCGCGCACGGCGATCCGGCCAAGCTGGCCATGGCGCGTGCAATCAAGCTGGCAATCGATCCGGACAACCTGATGAACCCGGGAAAAGTGCTGTAGTAACCGGCGTTACAATTGATTTATCGGGGTCTTGAGGTAGGCAACACCATTGTCATCCGGCTCAGGCATGTTGCCGGCTCTCATATTGACCTGAATCGATGGCACAATCAGCTTGGGCATGCCCAACTGGGCATCGCGCGCTTCGCGCATGGCGACAAACTCGTCCTCGCCCACGCCATCGCGGACATGCACGTTGTTGGCCCGTTCTTCCGCAACCGTGGTTTGCCAGGCGTACTCGTCGCGCCCGGGCGCCTTGTAGTCATGGCACATGTAAAGCCTGGTTTCCGGCGGCAGCGACAGCACTTTGCGGATCGAACGATACAGCTGTCGTGCATCGCCGCCGGGGAAGTCGGCCCGCGCAGTACCGAAATCGGGCATGAATAGGGTATCGCCCACAAATGCACAGTCGCCAATTACGTAAGTCATGCAGGCAGGTGTGTGGCCGGGTGTGTGCATGACGCTTACCGACAGGGCGCCAATGGCGAATTCGTCCTGATCCCTGAAGAGTCGGTCGAACTGCGATCCATCGCGCTCAAATTCGGTGCCGGCATTGAAAATCTTTCCAAATACGTCCTGTATCTGGGTAATGCCGTCGCCGATGGCCAGCTTGCCGCCCAGGTGTTGCTGGATATAGGGCGCGGCTGACAAGTGGTCCGCATGGACGTGGGTTTCCAGCAGCCATTCGCAGGTGAGGTTGTTTTCCCGCACATAGGCGATGATGCGATCGGCTGACGTTGTTGACGTCCGGCCTGCCGCTGAATCAAAGTCCAGCACGCTGTCAATCACTGCGCACGCCTTGGTCTCCAAATCGGCTACCACATAGCTTGCGGTGTTGGTTGGTTCGTCAAAAAAGGCCTGTACGTGCGGGCTCGTCATTGATGTTTTCCTGATCTTTTGTAATGCGCGGCGGTCTCTTGGCCGAAGTCTGCCATAGTTTTACAGCCTTACCCAGCGCCACTTCATTAAATTAATCCGGCGCAATATTCCGCTGAAATTCATTAGCCGACAATGCTGATGGTAAATTCGCAGGCTCTATTTTTATGCAAAAGCCGTTGGAATGATTCAGTTTTTGTTATCCCTCAATTGTTCAATTTCACCGCAATTTGTTCCCGTCTGATACAAAGCGGTCTGGAAATTTACTGCTGAAGTTGACTGCCCCTCAGCACAACCTGCCCTGGAAGGCGACAAAACCAGGGTGGAATACGGGAGACTGAATGATGTTTGGCTTTGTGTCTAAACTGCCAGGTTTTGGCAAGAATGTATCCGGGTCACTTGCCCCGGTACTCGGTGTTGCTGCTATACCCCTCTTTATGGCTGCAGGTTTGGCCGTTGACTACGGTAATGCGGTGTCCGTGCAGGCTCGACTGCAGGCAGCGGTTGATGCCGCGGCGCTGGCCGCCGGACGTGAAGCCAACAAATCCAACTCGGATCTTGAGCGCATCGCGAAAGACTACTTCCACTCGAATTTCGGCGCCCCTGCAAATGCCGGTACGCCGACAATGCAACTGAGCGTGGCAGACAGCGGTCTCACCGTTGAGGGTTCCGTGACAGTCAACAACTACCTGACCAAGGTTGCTGGTTTCGATACGACACAGATTACCGCGTCTTCCGAGGTGACCAAGGAAGCGACCGGTCTGGAAGTGGTGCTGGTGTTCGACAATACCGGTTCCATGGCTTCGCAGAGCAGGTTGGCAACTTTGAAGGTTGCCGCCCACGACTTTGTAGAAATTCTGTTTGGCCCGCGCGAAGTGGCTGACACGCTGAAAATCGGGGTGGTACCATTCTCGCAATTCGTCAATGTCGGTCCCGACAAGTCCAATGCATACTGGCTCGACACCACAGGTGCCAATAACCTGTCCCGCAACAACTTTCAGGGCAGCAACTGGCACAATTGGCGGGCCTGGCAGGCGATCCGTAACCGGAATTGGACTGGTTGTGTGGAGTCGCGTGCCGGTAACCGGTCGGTTGACGATGACCTGCCAGTTGCGGGTAATGGAAACACCTTGTTCCCGCCGGCGTTTTATCCGGATGAACCCGGCAACAACACTTACCGGGCTTATTTCAAGGTCGGCGGTCAAAATAACTATTATTACAACAGCTACCTCAATGATAGCCGCACCAATAGCCTGACCCGCCGTCAGGAGCACCCGAACAAGTACAACAACTCCAATGTGACATCCACATCGCGCGGACCGGACAAGGGCTGCAACATTCAGCCGATCCAGGCCCTGACCAACGTCAAGGCGCCTGTATTGACAACCATCAACGCCATGAAGGCAGACGGTTATACCCACGTTGCCGAGGGTGTTGGCTGGGGCTTGCGCGTGATTTCGCCGGGCGAACCTTTCACCGAAGGTGTTGCGTATAGCGACGAGGACATCACCAAGGCTATGGTTCTGCTGACTGACGGTGAGAACACGTTCAACTCTGAAACCAATCACAACCGCTCAACCTATACGGCGTACAGCTTTCTGCATCAGACGCGGCTTGGTTCGGCCAATTACTGGACGGCAATCAAGAAGCAAAACGATTTGTTGTCGCGTGCCTGCAATAACGTGAAGAATGCCGGTATCGTGAGCTACTCGTTTGCCTATAACGTGCCGAGTGCCACACAGCGCAATCTGATCAAGAACTGTGCATCGGATCCGGAAAAGTATTTTGATCCGCCGTCAAATGCGGCTCTGGTCAAGAACTTCCAGCAGATTGCCGACGAATTGCGCAAGCTGCACCTGAGCCAGTAGGCATTAAAACAGGGAAAGACAGACCTCGAAAACGAGGCGTCAAACAAAGAACCCCGTATTCCTTTGGAATGCGGGGTTTTTGTTTGAGTTCATTCCGCTCACGCAAGCAGCCTGACGGCTGCGCTCCGCGAGGGCGGGCCTGACCGGCCCGAGGCCCGTTGGGCCTAGTGGGAGTTCAGCACAAAGGTACGTGCAAGCTGTGATGCATTATTCTGGTCGAACAGCCTTACTCAGCACTTCGTGCTTCGCGCCGTTCTCCGACCCCGAACTACCTTAGTGATGAATTCCACCGAGGCACGAAGTGCTGAGGCAAGGCCGACCGGCCGCCGCACGAAGTGCGCCCCAGCGGAGCGCAGCCGTCAGGCTGCTTGCGTGAGCGGAATAAGACACCCCGCTCTCTGACCCTGAACAGATCTAGTGATGAATTCCAAACCGAGGCACGTCAGTGCTGAGGCAAGGCCGACTGGCCGTCGCACGAAGTGCGCCCTAGCGGAGCGCAGCCGCAAAGCGGCTGCTTGCGTGAGCGGAATAAGACACCCCGCTCTCTGACCCTGAACAGATCTAGTGATGAATGCCAAACCGAAGCACGTCAGTGCTGAGGCAAGGCCGACCGGCCGTCGCACGAAGTGCGCCCCCGCGGAGCGCAGCCGTCAGGCTGCTGGCGTGAGCGCTACCCAAAATGAAGAAAACGCGCAAAGCGGTTGCCCACTTGCGCGTTTCCTCTATTGCCAGTCCCGGTCCGATCCTTCCACAAGCAGCCGTGAGGCGCTATATGTCCGGTTCGGTGAGTCCGGCAACCGGTTTCCAGATCAACAATCAATTTTCCGAAGAAAATCAAGGCTTTCCGGTCCCCGCCAGCGTCCGGTCAGTTGCCTTCCCGTCTGCTGATGGAAACAGTATTTGCCGAACTTCCACTGCTTGCAAGAACCAGCGGGGTTTTGCACAGCTTATCCACCATTGCCGGTGGATAAGGCTTCCCTGTCACATGGTGGCCGGGTCTAAAGATCCTTGCACAGGCGCAGGGCGTCATAGATGCCGGCATGAATGTTGCGGGCCGCCACGGCATCGCCGATGCGAAACAGCTGAAAAGTACCCGCCTCATTGCGTACTACCTGCTGGCCTTGCCCGGCAACGATGGCCTCATAGTCCATTTCACCGCCATTGCTGGATAGCGGCTTGAGCTCAAAATACAATTCATCCATCGGTGCTGTCGCGTACTCGACCACGACCTGGTCGACCAGGCGCTCGCCCAACAGGGCCTCGTTGTAGGGGCTGGTCAGCGTGGCGGCAATCTTGTTGCCCTCGCGCCGCAGAGAATGCACACGCGTCATGGTCGTGATAACAGCCTTGTGGGCTTGCAGTTTCTCTATGTAGGGCACGAGATTGAGACCGCCGATATCCGGTGCGAACATGCGCTCGGGCGAGACGACCTCCAGGCTGGCACCGGCAGCCATTATGATTTCGGTTGCCGCCATGCCGGGATGAGCGCCGTTGTCGTCATACATCAGGACGTCTTCGCCAATGCTTGCCTCGCCGGAAATGACATCCCAGCTTGAAGTGGCCAGGTCACCGCCTTTGGTAATTGCGTCTTCACGCGGCAGTCCGCCGGTCGCGACAACAACGACATCAGGGTTCAGTGCAATGACCTCGCCGGATTCCGCATAGGTGTTATAGCGCACCTCGACACCGAGGCGCTGCAGTTGAGCAACACGCCAGTCGACGATGCCGATGAGTTCCGAGCGACGCTTGACCTGGGCTGCCAGCCTGATCTGACCGCCCGCATCGGATGCGGCTTCCAGGAGGGTGACCTTGTGGCCGCGTTCGGCGGATACCCGCGATGCCTCAAGTCCTGCCGGACCGGCGCCGACCACAACCACATGGCGCTGCTTGCCGGTGGTTTTGGGGATGGTGTGGGGCATGGCGGCTTCACGACCGGTTGCGGCATTGTGAACACAGGTCGTGGCGCGGCCTTCATATATGCGGTCGAGGCAATAGGTCGCCCCGACGCAGGGACGCACCTCGTCCTCGCGGCCCTCGGCCACCTTGGCGGCGATATGAGGATCAGCGATGTGAGCCCGCGTCATGCCGACCATGTCGAGTTTGCCTTCCGCTACCGCATGACGCGCGGTTGCGACATCATTGATGCGGGCGGCATGGAATACCGGAAACTTTGTTTCGGTGCGGACCTCGCCCGCGAAATCCAGGTGAGGCGCCGACGGTGTGCCGGTGACAGGGATAACCCGCGACAAGGGTCCGTCATGATCAACGTGGCCCCTGATGATGTTGAGGAAGTCAACCTGGCCGGTGGCAATCATGCGCCGGCAAATCTCCAGACCCTCTTCGCGCGACAGGCCTTTTTCCATATCCTCATCCGCCACCATCCGCAGTCCGACAATGTAGTCCGGGCCGATCCGGTCACGTATGGCGTCCAGTACGCGATGGGTAAACCGCAGCCGGTTATCCAGTGAACCGCCATGTTCATCATCACGGTGGTTTGTGGCAGGAGACCAGAAGCTGTCCAGCAGGTGGCCGTAGCATTCCAGCTCAAAGCCGTCGAGACCGGCTTCCTTGACCCGTTCGGCCGCATCGGCGTAGTCGCATACAATGCGGTCCATGTCCCAGTCTTCCATGATTTTGGGAAACGCCCGGTGTGCCGGTTCGCGCACATTGCTGGGAGATACGACAGGCAACCAGTCGGCGCCGTTCCAGATGGTTCTCCGACCCAGATGGGTCAACTGGATCATGCAGGCCGAGCCGTGTTCGTGACAGGCATCGGCGAGGCGCTTCAGCCAGGGAACGATTTCGTCCCTGTAGGCGTGGAGGTTACCGAAAACCGGAGACGAGTCGCGCGATACCACTGCCGAGCCGGCCGTCATGGTAAGCGCAATGCCGCCCCTGGCTTTTTCCTCGTGATACCGGATATAGCGATCCTTGGGCAGTCCGTCGTCATGATAGTTCGGTTCGTGCGCCGTGGACATGAAGCGGTTGCGCAGGGTCAGATGCTTCAGCTGGTAAGGCTGCAGCAACGGGTCATTGGCACGATGGACGGTAGTCATGGATCAGCCTCCCAGCAGGTCTTTTGATTGCGAGACTAGCTGGGAACGCTACCGAATTGCCAGTGGCAGAATGATGGACTATTCAGCCGGCGCGACAGCAGCCGTTTTCGGGGGGCTGAGCAGTGTTTCATTGCCCTCGCGCGGGTCTCGCGGAATGAGCAGCGACAGAGCCAGAGAAACGCCCGCCATGCCGGCACCGATAATGAACACCCACGACGGATGCGTCAGCCAGATGAGGCCGAAAAGCACCGGGATCACCACTGCTGCTATGTGATTGATGGTGAACGCCACGCCTGCTGTCGGGGCCATGTCGGCCGGATCTGCAATTTTCTGGAAATAGGTTTTCTGGGCTATGGCCATGGCAAAGAAGGCATGGTCCACCAGATACAGCCCGGCGGCAATCCAGGGGTTTTCGACAAAGGCATAGGCCAGAAACACGCCGATAAGACCGATGTATTCCAGCACCAGGATGCGGCGTTCGCCGAGTTTGATGATGAGATTGCCGATTTTTGGCGCAATCCACATGTTGAACACCGCATTGGCCAGGAACAGGCCGGTGATGGCGGCGACGGAAAAGCCGAACTTCTCCACCATCATGAAACCGGCAAACACGATGAAAATCTGACGGCGGGCGCCGGACATGAAGGTCAGGGCATAATACAGCCAGTAGCGTTTGCGCATGAACAGGTGCTTGCGCTGGGGCACTGCTTCGCGAAACTTCGGAAACCCGAACCACGCCACCAGTGCAAGCAACACGGTTGCGCCGCCGCCGGCCAGATACACTGACCCAAAGTCCAGATGCAGCAGTTTCCATGTCAGGAAGATCAGCGCGTAAGCAGCAATGGTGGCGAATGATCCGGCCGCGATGATGCGGCCAAGCTGACGTGGCGCTTCTTTTTTCGGCAACCATTGCAGCGACAGGGACTGCTGCACGGTCTCAAAGTAATGAAAGCCGACCGACATGATGAAAGTGGTGATGTAAAACCCAAGCGCGGTAGGGAAAAATCCGGTGATGGCGGTGCCTAGCCCGCACAGGGCAAGCGAGAGGACCGCAAAGGTCTGTTCGCGCCAGACGAAGTACATGAACACCGCAGTGAACGCCAAAAACCCCGGAATTTCGCGGATTGACTGGAGAATGCCGATTTCCTTGCCGGTGAAGGCGGCCCCTTCAATGGCAAAATTGTTCAGCAGCGCCGACCAGGTTGAAAACGCAATGGCGTTTGCCGCAACCATGAGGATGAGCAGGTTGACCGGCGTTCTCCAGCCGGTGGCGTCGCCAAGATTGATTTCTGTATGCCGGTTCATGATGGCGCGGAAGCTAAACCAACATCACCGGTTTAGGTATTGTTATTTACGCATCAGGGGCATGACTACTGACATGCGCCAGAGGTCATCACTTTGGGGCCCCGACCGGAAAGAGAAGGGGAAAACGATCCGGCCGGGGACACCGCAAGGGACAGGTATGCCTTTATCGCCGCATTCGGCATGCCTGTCTGCTTTTGTTGCAGCTGATTGTCAGTTACTGCTTTCGCCTTCCGGGGCGCTGTCGTTTTGCTCCGCATCTTCACGGCCACCGTCGCGCTCCATCATGCGGCCGCGGTTCTTGTGACGACGACCCCTGTCTTCGCGGCTGAGGGCGCCGTCACCGTTGCGGTCGCGCATTTCGACCAGGTTTTCCATCGGGCGCAGGTATTCTTCAGGCGTAACACCGGCATCGCCGTCCCGGTCAAAGCGCTGGAACTGGCGCACAATCCGCTGGGCACGGGCTTTCAGGAAAAGCTGCTTGAACTCATCGAGGCTCAACTTGCCGTCATTGTTGGCGTCAAATTCCTTGTGCCAGGCTTGCCTGTTGGTGTTGATCTCTTCCTGGGTGATTTTCCTGTCATTGTTGGCATCATAGCGTTCCATCATCTGACGGACACGATGGCCTTTGCCGTGGCCTTTCCCGCCGCGGCGATGCCCGCGACCATAACCGCCACCGTGATGACCGCGGCCATAACCGCCGCCATGGTGACCGCCACCGTGATATCCGCCGTGATGGCCGCCGCCATAACCGCCACCTTGGCGATGGGCGAACGCTGCAGTGCCGATTGCGCTGACAGCAACCAGCGCTGCTGCTGCAATGGCAATCTTCGAAGTCGTTTTCATTTGTTCTGTCTCCAGGGTTGATGTGATTGGTGATTGGATAACTGGAAGACGTGACCGGATAAAGAATCCCGGCGCCCCGCAACATTAAACATCGGTCATGTTGCGTACTGGTTTGCCTGGGATGGCTATCTGGGGGTGGCCAGTGAGCTATGCAAGGACACTTGAACCCCACTAACTGATTCTGCAGGCGCGTGGGTACACCTTCAGCTTGGGCACCCAGTCGCGTTTCAGGGCATCCTGCATGCCGGTCCAGTAGCCTGTGCCCAGCAGGTCGCCGTGACGGTCCGTGAAAACCCGGCGCAGCTCCCGGTCTTCGATACGCAATCCCGGCAGCATCTCCTCGGGCAGGAAGATGATGCCGTCTTCAAAGAACCAGGACGGGATGTCTTCCTCGCCTTCCTCACGATCGGTATTGGTGCGCACCTTTATGTCGACCAGCGGTTCGACGGCGTCATAGTCGAACAGGTACACCCGGCCGTACTGATTGACACCGTAATTGCGTGCATCCAGATCACGGTTGAAAATGTTTGCCGCCGCATTATTCTTGATGCAGTCGCCCAGTTCGATGATGGCGTCTTCGGCCTGCGCCCTGGTTGCTGTTTCCAGATAGAGCGGTATCGGCACCAGCTTGGGTTGCACGATCAGGTGGCTGAACGCCACGCGATCATCTTCGATACGGATGGAGCTGGCGGCAATGTCGGTCAGTTCTTCCAGCAGTTCATCATCGAACCAGCTGCGATCCATGGCCACGCGCTGATAAATGATGTTGTCGAGCATCGAGCCCGTGCGGTTGATTTCGTGTACGCGGCGATACTTGTTGAGCACGGCGGCCGTGCCGGGCCACACATCCCACTTGTAGTGTTCTGCAGGTTCATCGCGGATCACCTTGAGGACATAGCGCGACTGCTCGGCGGAAAACCCCATGGCAACGGAGCCCTTGAACCCCGGCGCTGTCGCCAGCCGATGCGGATCGACAGACAATTCACGCGACAGCTCGTCCATCACCGCCACCTTGCCGATATGATTGTAACCGATGGTGGAGTAGTGCAGGCCGAGTGGACGTCCCGGCATCAGCCGGCTGAGAAAGGCACACAGTTCGTGATAGCGGGTATTGGTAACATGGAAGTTCGCCAGGGTTGACGAAAACAGATTATGCGCGTCCGCCTCATTGGTGATCACCGCATCGATGAACACGCCGTCCTGCCCATGCTCCAGCGAGATCAGCAGCGGATGGCCGGTGCCGTCGTGTGTCACAATCTGACCGACGACATAGGCGCCGCGGTTTCGGTAAAAGCCGGCATTGAGAATGGTGATGCCTTGATATCCCATGCCGCCGTCAGAAAACCCGAACACCTTGTTGATGTGGCCGGCACACGCAGCGCAGTCTGCGTCCAGGGACCCGAATTTTGCCGTCAGTGCCGGAATCGAGACAATGTCTGCAACCGTTCCCGCAGTTACCGTGTCGGCACCGTCGAAGCGCTGTACGATGTGGCTGGCGCGGGTGAGCCAGTTGGTGGTGCGCGCTGGCGTGCGGTAATTGTAATCGACCCACTTCCAGCGGGTGTCTGAGTAGATGAGCCGGTGTACCGAGTTCAAAAAAGCGATTGCCAGATCGCGTTCGTAGCGGCCCTCCACCTGAGCTTCGAACAACTGAACGACGTCGGCCCACAATTCACTTTGGTCTGTCAGGTCGGGCAGGGCGGCACCCAGGCGCACCGCGACCTGCTGGACTGTGCGCGAATAGGAGCCGAGGCGTTTGTGCGACAGATAAAGCGCTTCACCCCAGTTGGCATCTTCAAAGGCTGCCTTGGCCTGTTGCGGAATGGTGCGCATGGAAAAGTAGAATGCCTCAAACTCGTTGAGCATGGTCATTGCAATGCGCCATGCCCGGTCTTCATCGCTTGTAGCTGCGCTGGTCCAGCGGAAAAAATCCGGCTCATGGGGTGGCGGGCGGCGCTGCCAGAGCGGTGTGTCGGCGGTAACTGTCATGCCGGTGACAGTGCCGCAACTGTCATCTGCTTGTCGATAGCATCTCCCGCCGGATCATCATGATCCGGCGGGCCAGGGTGACCTGGTCTCAGGGCACAACGTATTTGCAGGGTTTGGCTTTGGCCAGACAGGTCCAGCGCGAGCCGATCTTCTTGCAGGTTACTGATTTTTGCTTGGCGATCTTCCAGACGGACCATGCCAGGCCCTGTTCTCCCTTGACCCTGACGGACCATGCCTTGCGCGCTTTAGCACGTGACATCCACTTTTTATTTGCCCGACCTCTGGCCTGGGAGGTTTCGTTGTTGCACTGATACGCCAACGCGTTGGTGGTCATTACTGTGGGGACAGACAGTGCCAGAACGGCGCCTGCCAGTACAATGCTGAGGGATTTCATCGAGGCTTTCCTTTGTCTTGTTTGCCGTGATCCCGAACAAAGTTCGAGTGGCAGCAAGGTTAGGAATCCGTCGGTGAACATGCCCTGATCAATTTATCCAGTATACGTTCATATTGAATTTATGCGCTGTGATTCCAATCTGCCCTGACGTTCTGCGCCGGGTTAATCCGACGCTACATCGCTTTGGCCTGCATTCCATTGGCTGTATTGCCCACCGAAACAATGTGGTCCGGTGGGCCCTGGTGCGCCTCGCTTACTGTACGACGTAGAGGCAGGCTTTGGCCCTGGCCTTGCAGATATATCGCTGGCCGGACTTTTTGCATCTGACTTTCTTGTTTTTGGCGATCTTCCACACAGACCATGCCACACCCTGGTTGGTCTTCACCTTGTAAGACCAGGATTTGCGCGCCTGTATCCTCGCTGCCATCTTGGTCGGCCTGTGAACCTTTACCGCAGTGTAGTTGGTGCGACACTGATAGGCAGAAGCGGTACTTGTCATGACGGTTGGGACAGACAGCGCCAGAACGGCGCCTGCCAGGGCAATATTGAGGGGTTTCATCGGGGTATTCCTTGTTTGTTGTTACGGTTGATCCTGAGCAAATTTCAGGTTGGCAGTAACGTTAGGAATCCGTCCGTGAATACGCACTGATCAGATTGTTCAGTGTCCGTTCATGTTGGCATTGAGTATGATGGTTCTACTCAGGCGCGTCGTTTTGAATGCGGTCTTCAACCTGCTTTCGGATCATCACCCACTCGCGGTTGTCAAAGCCCAGCAGGCCGGCAATGCGCCAGCCCATGTTCATTTCGTCTTCGTCGATCTTGCCGTCCGCCAGGATAATCTCGCACAGCATTTCCACCACCGTCTGGCGCTGTTCGCGGTCATATGCTTCCTTGATGGTGCTGGTGAAGCGATAGAAGTCGATGGCGTTTTCGCTTGCCTCAAGCGCGTCACTGTTCAACTGAGCAAGGCCGGCATCGTCCAGGCCGAACTTGTTTTTCAGCAGGCGGTCACGCACCGCAACTTCTTCATCATCCATTTTGCCGTCGATGAGCGAGGCAGTGACAAGCAGCTCTGCAACTGCGGTTTTGACATCAGGCTTTGAAGCAGCAGGCGCGCCGGTGCCTAACAGGGATGTGAGTTTCTCAAAGAACATGCATCCTGACATAATGGGTTGGCGCAGTACCAGCAAGAGGCAGTTAGGATTGGGAAAATGAAAGTTTTGCAACGATTTATCGCTTTACTGCCGGCAGTGGTGTGCTGGCTGAGCCAGGCGCAGGGTCAGGTGCCGCCGTCGGCAAGCGAGCTTACAGCCTACAAGGGGCTTCACGCTGCGGCCCACAAGGGTGACATGGCTGCGATCAACCGGCTGATCCGGAATGGCGCGGACCTGAAACGGACAGACGGGCGTGGACGCGCGGCAATTCATGTTGCCGCCTTTGCTTCGCATGACGAGGTGGTCATGACACTTGCCAGCGCCGGCGCCGATCCGAACCAGCTGGAAAACGACAAGTACGACATCATTACCATTGCTGCTGTGGCCAATGATGCTGACATGGTGCGAACAGCGGTAAATGCAGGTGGGGATGCAACGAACATAACCAGCATTTATGACGGAACCGCACTGATCGCAGCGGCGCATCTGGGCCACTGGGAAAGCGTTGAGGTATTGATTGAGGCAGGGGCTCCGCTCGATCACGTCAACAATCTGGGATGGACGGCGCTGATCGAAGCGGTGGTGCTGGGCGATGGCGGGCCGCGTCACGTGAAAACCGCAAAACTGCTGATCAAGGCTGGCGCTGACCAGGCCATTACCGATCGGAATGGGAGAACACCGATGGAGCTGGCCAGGGACCGCGGGTACGGGGGAATGATCCGTGCGCTGACGCCGTAATGTTTCCGTAACGAAATTTTGCCATCCTTGCTGCCGTATTTCTTCGCAACAGCAGGGGGTCCAATCATGGCATTCGGTAAGCGTGGCGCCCAACAGCCACCGGCGGCGCAGCCTGCTTTTGTGGTTGCCGCATCGAGCGCATCTGCCGTGGCCGATGAGCCCGCTATGAAAGGCGGCTTGTTCGGCGGTGGACGCAGCGATGACTTCGACATCAATCTCAGTTTCATGCAGCCATATGGCGAGGGTAAATCAGTGCTCATTGCCACTCTGCTTTGGCTGGTTTTTGGCGGATTGGGCGGTCACCGATTTTACCTAGGTCATGCGCGTATTGGCTTTGCCATTTTGACGGCAGTGGTTACCGGTATCGTGTGTTCTGTGTTTGCCGTCCGCGGGGCACGGGAGTTTCTCAGGGCTGCTGAGACTGGAGCGGAAACAGAAACCGCATGGATCTGGCTGCTGGCTGTAGCCGCGACAGCTTCAATGTGGGCCATGATCGACGGCATTTATGTGATCTGTCGAATGCTTTCGG
Source organism: uncultured Anderseniella sp. (assembly GCA_947488295.1). GTDB lineage: Bacteria > Pseudomonadota > Alphaproteobacteria > Rhizobiales > Aestuariivirgaceae > Anderseniella. The sequence goes on along the minus strand of CANKYU010000004.1, from coordinate 288,975 downwards.
CAAAGACGAGCAATTGACGCTAACGGACAAGTTCTCTGATTGCCTCGTCAATGCCTTCCAGGGTCAGCGGGAACATGCGGCCTTCAAACAGTGTTCTGATGTAATCAATGGACGGCGTGTAACCCCAGTATTTGGGGTTGGACGGGTTCAGCCAGATGCAATGTGAGTAGATGTCGGTAATGCGTTTCAACCACAACGCACCTGCTTCATCGTTGAAATGCTCCACCGAGCCACCGGGATGTGTAAGCTCAAACGGGCTCATCGACGCATCGCCCACAAAGATGACCTTGTAGTCGGATCCATATGTGTGCAGCACGTCCCATGTGTTTTCCACGGCAGTATGCCGGCGGCGGTTTTCCTTCCACAGTTTCTCGTACACGCAATTGTGGAAATAGAAATACTCCATGTGCTTGAACTCCGCGCGCGCAGCGGAGAACAGTTCCTCACACATGCGGATGTAGGGGTCCATTGACCCGCCGACATCGAAGAAGATCAGCACTTTTACGGTGTTGCGCTTTTCGGCCACCAGCTTCAGATCCAGATAACCCTTGTTGGCGGTGGAGCGGATGGTGTCGTCAAGATCGAGTTCTTCCGGTGCGCCCTCGCGGGCGAACTTGCGCAGCCGTCTGAGCGCAACCTTGATGTTGCGCGTGCCCAGTTCCAGCTGGTCATCGAGATCCTTGAATTCGCGCTTGTCCCACACCTTGATGGCGCGGTTGTTGCGGTTCTTGTCCTGGCCGATACGGATGCCGGCGGGGTTGTAGCCGTACGCACCGAACGGCGATGTGCCGCCGGTGCCGATCCACTTGCTGCCGCCCTGATGACGCCCTTTTTGCTCTTCGAGCCGCTTTTTCAGCTCTTCCATGATCTTGTCCCAGCCGCCAAGCGCCTCGATCTGGGCTTTTTCCTCCTCGGTGAGGAACTTCTCGTTGACCTTGCGCAGCCATTCCTCGGGGATGTTGGCGAGCAATTCTTCCGGTGACAGGCCCTCCAGGCCCTTGAAGACATGACCGAAAACCTTGTCGAACTTGTCGAGGTTGCGCTCGTCCTTTACCAGCGTGGCGCGCGACAGGTAGTAAAAGTCCTCCACCTGGTAACCGGCGATATTGGCTTCCAGCGCCTCCATCAAGGTGAGGTACTCTTTCAATGTGGCAGGCACGCCGGCAGCTTTGAGCTCGTGGAAAAAGGTTGTGAACATGCTGTCTTGTCTAGCGGATTTCGACCGGCGCGTCACGCGTCGGATTGTGCCGCGGATGGCAGGTGCCGGCAAACTCCTGAAACGATTTCGCCGGTACCATTGGGTGGGAGGAGGCCCTTTGGTACCGGCGTTGATGGGCGCAAAGCCCAGTTTTCTTGTCTTGGGGTGATGTTGTTTTTTATGTTGCGGCGCCCGGTTTGCAGGGGGGAGGGATCCGCTTTGTTTTTGTTCATCACCTTGTTGTTGAGATGAACCTAGGCGAACCGACAGCGGGCAGATGTGCAGTTGATCACATCGCGAAATGTCAGCCTGCCTGCCATTGCCTGATCCAGTCGAGTGGATAGAGCAACATGATGACGTTGAGCAACAGACCGTCACGTATGAACAATCCCACGATCAATTCTGCGGCGATGAACAGGCAGACCGAGACCCAGACCGGCGCACGCGACGCGATAATGAAGCCGATGACCATCATGGACATGTCGGACAGCGAGTTCAAAACGCTGTCGCCATAGTAATCCAGCGCGATGGTGTCTTCGCGATACTTGTCGATGATCCAGCTGGTGTTCTCGACTATTTCCCATGCCGCTTCGATGACGCCTGCCAGCACAAGCCGCCAGCCGGTGTTCAGCCGGGGCAGAAGAAAGTGCAATACCATGTAGAAGACCAGGCCGTGCAGGACATGAGACGGCGAGTACCAGTCGAGAAGGTGTTGCGAGTTTTCAGACGAGATCACCTCGCCATGCCACAATTTCACATATCCGCACTGGCAGATGAGATTGCGGCCCAGGCTGATCAGGCTTGCCGCCATGACCAGACCCGTCAGGGCGAGCAAGGCCCAGTGATGGCGGTGCGAAATCAAGCTTCGACCTCCGCCGCGAGGGCGGATTTTTTCGATATGGCGTCGGTGAAGCGGGTCAGGGTTCTGGAAAACACGTCGTTCGGCAGCATGATTTCGATGAGTTGAAAGCAGGTCTCGTCGTTATGGGCCTTCTCCAGTGCCTCTGCCAGTTGTGTCGGCGTTGACACGCGAACTCCCTTGCCGCCCATGGTTTCGGCGAGCTCGGCGAAGTGCCAGTCATCCAGATCGTTGTATCCGGTATCTTTCTGAAATGCTTTCAGCATGCCCCATGCGGAGTTGTTGAACAGCAACACCAAGGGGTTCAGTCCGAGACGTTTACAGTTGCCAAGCTCCCATCCGGTCATCTGGAAGGCGCCATCACCAACCAGTACCATAGGACGCTTTCCGCTGGATGCCTGCAGGCCAAGGCCGAACGGGATTCCGGTGCCCATGGTGGCATAGTAACCCGGCGCCACCAGGGCTGTATGTTCGATGTCCATGGCCGTGAACAGGCAATCACCCATATCGGACGCGATCGGCATCACACCATGATTTGCAAAGTAATCATTGACCGCGGTTGCCACGTCCTGTGGCAAAATCGGGCGGTCGGCAGACTTCAGGCCACGCGGGTAAGAGGCCGTAACAGGTTTTGCATTGCCCAGTTTTTCAGCACCTGCCAGCAACGCATCAACAAAGGCCTCCAGTATGACGCCGGTATAGGAATGATGTTCAAAGTGCACTGCACCGTCAAACGCATGAACACTGGCGCGCATATCGATCTGGCGCTTTGACACACCGAAATTCGTGTCGCACAGAATGACCCCGAGCATCAGCAGGCCATCGGCACGCTCCACAAGGCGGCGGGTAGGGGCATCGCCGGCAAGCCCCAGATAGGTGCCGGCTGTCGGGGCGCCTGTTTCCGCCAGGATGCCACGGCCCATGAAGGTGGTCAGTACCGGAATGCCAAGCGCCTTGGCGAGCTTCGCTACCTTGTTTTCCAGGCCGTAGCGGCGGACTTCAACCCCAAGCAGCATGGCGGGCTGTTTCTTCGCCCCCAGCATTTTCAGGGTTTGCCTTGCGGCTTCGGTTGCGGCTGCCAGCTTCTTGGCTGGCGGTTTGTAGGCAGGTACCTCGGATACTTCCGCTTCCACCATATCGCGGGGAAATTCAATATAGACGGGCCGTGACGAATGCCGGGCCGCGGTCAACACCCGGGCGATCTCGGCAGCGGCGGTTGCCGGATCATCAAGCACACACTGGGCGCATGTCACTTCGCGCATGATCAGCATCTGGCTGTCGAAGTGCTTGACCTGATGATGCAGGCCGAGGCCCATGGTGCGTTCCGCGGCACCCGGAGCGCCGGAAATCACTACAAGCGGGGACTTTTCGGCGTAGGCCGTCGCCACGGGATTGATCATGTTCAGGGCGCCGGCACCATAGGTGACGCAGGCCACCCCGATGGTGCTGCGATAACGGCCCGCCGCATCTGCCGCGAACCCGACGGCGGGCTCATGGCTGAGAGTGTAGAGCGGCAAGGTGTTGATGTGTTCTATCTGGCGGAAAAGCGGGAGTGCGAAGTCTCCGGGTATGCCGAAAATTTCACCGGCACCGTAGTCTTTCAACGACTGCACCAAAGCGTGTGCGAGTTTCATGGTTGTATCTCCGGGGGTAATGGCGAAAACGCCGGGGGAGGGAGACGCAACTATGCGGGTAAGCAGGCGTGCGGGCAACAGCAATCAGACCGCCCCGTACCACAGCACGGGCAGGTGAGGTACGAGCCTGTGCGCCGCGCGGCGGATGAGAGAGATGTCCGCGGCTCTGTTCCGGATCAGCCTCTGCCTGGCTGTACTGGCGGTTCCTGGGCTTCCATCAATGCCTTGAAGTCCTGCAGGCCCAATGTTGCGACGGTGTTCATGTCGCCATCCAACAGTTCATAGATCATGCCGCTGGTGCCGCGATTGCTGAAAAACACAATCGCGTCCTGATCACCGCCGCCTTCCGTGTGCGGTTCTCCACCTGCGTGACCTTCCACGTAACTGCCGACCGGACGGGTTTCTATCAGGTCGCCATTGGCCCGGTACAGACGAAGCTCGCCCTGCACGACAAACGTGCGGTAGTCAGCATGATGGCGGTGAAGAATTACCCTCTGGTTGGCATCGAACTTGAACAGGACATCGACAATGGCGTTGTCCACGTCGACACTGCAAACATGGTACGACGCATGATCGACGCCTTCGAGTTGGTACCAGCGAATGTTGCTGTCATCGAAACAGATTTTTGTCATGGCTTTCCTCCCTGTAGCGTTCTTGTGGGCCAATTGAACCCGATATGCCTTTCGGAACTTGCCATTTGGTGACAAACTTCGCGAATTGTGGGCGGCAGTTCGGAAAGAACAGCGTGGTGGACAGTCGACGTGGCTTTACCCGGGCAAGTGCCCTGGGGCCGATAGCGGACTTCGTGGAGCAGCGGGGCGGGAACATCAATCGTGTGTTCCAGCGGGTTGATATGCCGGTCGGCATTCTGGAAACGCCGGATCTTGCTGTCCCGCTACAGGAGCAGTTTCGGGTGCTGCGCAGCGCGGGCCGGGAAATTGCCGATCCGTTTCTGGGTGCCCGGCTTGGGCGGCTGGTCAGGATCGAGAATCTCAGCGCCTTCGGCCGCTGGGTCAGCCAGGCGCACACCCTGCTGGATGCAATTGACCGGTCCAATCGCGGCCTGAACCTGTATTTGCAGACCGGCACAACCCTTAAGCTCTCCCGGCAGCAAGGTGTCGCGTGCTGGTCGATAGAGTTTCATGATCGCGGCTATGAGGGGCGCTTTCAGAATGAACTGCTTGGGGTCAGTTATCTCATTGATGTGGTGCGGTGTTTTGCCGGCCGAGGCTGGGCCCCGGACCTTATCCGGGTAACCGGAACCGGCAGCAACCAGGCAACTGCACTGGAAAACATCTTCGAAGCACCGGTTCTTGCGGGAAACCGGGTGTCGTCGATCGAGTTTGATGCCAGCCTGCTCAACGTTGGCAACGCAAGCTGCCGGCCAGGTGCGTTCGCGACAAGCCTGAACGAACCGGCGTCGGAGAAAATTCCACCTGAACAGGATGAAATCGAGGCGATAACCGCACTTGTGTCTGTCGCCATGGTTGATGGTTATCCCAGGATCGACTGGATTGCCTCGAAGATGGGGATGACGCGTCGCACGCTTCAGCGCAAGATCAGTGATCATGGTACGACGTTTTCACGTCTGCTGGCGGATCAGTTGAGAAGCAGGGCAACAGCCCTGCTGGCTGGAGACGAAAGCAGCATTACGGAAATTGCATTCCAGCTCGGCTACGGAGATGCGGCTCATTTCAGCCGCGCATTCTCCAGATGGACAGGGATGTCGCCACGTGAGTATCAGAGGCAGTTGTGGCACTTCAGTACCACAACCCCATGCGGCCGATATTGATACGCGGGCGGCGCACCGGCGGAACTATTGATGCGGGGGGACGCAGCGGACTGTCCGGCCGGCTGATGAAGGGCGGGGCGCCGGTGCGCAGCGACAGCAACCGCCTGACCCGGTCCGACGTTTTGGGATGACTTCGCAACAGTGAAGGTTGCGGAGACCGTGAGCCGGGCAGCACCAGTTTTTCCCACAAACCGCCCTGTTTCTGTTCGAGTGTCAGCAACGCTGTTGCAAGACCCTCCGGGTCTCCGGTGAGGCCTGCTGCATCAAGATCGGCGTCATACTCGCGGGCGCGGGACAAGGCGAGCTGCAACAGCCCGCCTACCGTCGGGGCGGCGACCAGTACGGCAATTGTCACCCAGGGCACCACACCGCCATTGGTCAGGAACGCCATCGGGATTCCGAACAGCAGACCGACGGTGGCAAGGGTGCCTGTGAGCCGGGACAGGACATCGCCCAGCGCCATCACCGTCAGGTCCTCATTGCGGATATGGCTGATCTCATGCGCCAGCACACCGGCCAGTTGCCTGAGTGTAAGGTGGCGGATCAGGCCGTCAGTTACTGCAACCGCGGAATCATGCAGCTGGCCGACTGCGAAGGCATTCATCATTTGTGACGGCACGTAATAAAGCTGTGGCACCTCGGGCAGGTTTGCCCGCTTTGTCAGCTCGCGCATCAATTGGTGCAACTGCGGCACTTCCTCCGGTGTCAGGGCACGGGCCTTGTAGAGTTTCAGAACTACTTTCGGTGACATGCGAACCGCCTGCCAAAGCCCTATCGCGGTCAGTATGGTGGCCCACGCGACGCCGGTTGCGCCGAATGCGCTATAGGCAATCAACCCCATCAGCAGCACGGAACCGCCGATCATCAGCCAGGTATGCAGCGTGTTCAGCCATTCATGGGCGCGCTGGGCTTCGGGGTTCAGTGGCTGGAGGGAAGAGTTCATGGCATGAATTTAGGAATTGATTCGATGGTTTACCAGCCACCGCCACCGCCGCCGCCGCCGCCGCCACCTGAAGACCCGCCGCCTGAGAACCCCGAAGACGATGATTTGGGGGCCGGCATTGCATTGGTCATCGACTTGCCGATGGAAGCCGGCAGACCGGACATGGTCTTGCCGATGCTGCCGGATGAAAAATTGCCGCCGCGATACCAGTTGGGAGAGTAGCTGGCCGCGGTTGCAGCACCGGCAGCAGATGCAAGCCACGCCTGGAATGCGTTTGACCAGGGCTTTTCCAGACCCAGCGCGACCGCGTACGGCAGCATGGTCTCGAAATGCTGGGGTGACATGGCCGGAGCGCCGGCCAGGTTCATGCGATCTTTTTCAGCAAGGTTGATGTAGGTCTTCAGTCCCTCGATGCCATCCATCAGGTGGCGCCCGAGCGGGGTCGGTGCGCCGAGCAGAAAGAAGAACAGGATATTGATCATGAAAACGCCGGCGATGATGGCGAGTATCACGGGTTTGATGGTCATATCCACCGCAAGGGAGCCGAGCAGCGGAAAAAGGTTCATGACGAAAAAGCCAAGCACAAACCAGCGCATGACCGATCCCACCTTGCCGACCAGTCCGCTGGAGCGGGACACTTTCAGGCCGACGGCAAAGGTGACCATGGTTATGACCGTGGCAATGGCGATCAGGATAACCAGCGGGATGACAAAATTTGCACCGCCACCGGCAGCGACGATTGTCAGGATCAATGTCAGCAGGGAAATCCCGATGCCTGCAAATACATACCCCAGGTTCTGGTCAAAGAACTTGTTGCGGTGTTCTGTGTTCAACGCCGAGCGGAATTTTTTGGTGACCGACCTGACCGCAGCAGTGTTGGACTTGGCTATGCGAAATTCCTGCCCGGCGGTGCCCAGCTTCTGCAATATAGCGGCCTCGCCAACCGGCAGAGGCTGACGCAGGATCGCGCCTGTCGGTTTTATCGTGACATCACCTTTCAGATCTTCAAGCTCGACCAACCCCTTTACAGCCAGGTTGAGGAGGGCGGACGAGAATGCGTCATGGCCCGACAGGCCCTTGTTATCGATATAATGAACCTGGGCGGGCGAGATGCCGTCAGGCGCATCCCAGCGCGGCACCATGATACCGGCGGGCGGGTCGCGGCCGACCCGCTGCCAGGCCCAGAAATAATAGTAACCGATCACCAGGAAGCCGACGAAGCCCATGATAAAGGCCGCGTTGTCGCGCCAGAACCAGCCCAGTTCCTGGCGCTGGCTTGGTGCTGCGATGCTGCCCTTCGGCATTTTTACCGCAATGGTCAGTCCTTCGCGGCGCTCAAGCGGAGCGGTTGTCTGAAACTCCACGACATTGCCGCCATTGCTGGTGCGCGACCTCGCCGCACGGCCGGTGGCTCCAAAGCGCCCGGTGAAATATGCCGTGTCGGTCGCGCGGACACCTTGCGGCAACACGATCTCGGCGCGTGCCTGGAGGATCGGAAAGTTCCAGAAATTACCGGTTACATTCCAGTTCAGTTCGTCATAATCGGAAAAGTACCTGATCTGGCGGTCGGTTTCGTAGGTGATCTTATAGGTGAATTCCCCGGCGCCGATAAATACGTCCTTGTCGCCGATATAGACCCGGGCGGAGCGGCTTGCCTTGTCAATGCGGAAATCATCGGGATTGCCATCGCGGGTGACGGAGATGACCTCGAAACCAACCTCGCGTTCGCGTCCGCCCGCGTCTTCTACCATCAACGGGAAATCGCGATAAATGCCGCGCCTGATCTGGGAGTTCTCGCCGCGCACCCTTATGGTCTCGACCACGCGCAATTTGCCGCTCTGGAACACCTCAACTCTCGAGTTGAAATTGAGGATTTCCTCTGCCGAATGAGCGTAGCCGGCCATCCAGAACATGGCCAACACAACACACAAAGTGCGGAACAGGCGCTGCCTCATGCCGGTAACTCCTCCCGTTGTCGGCAATCTCTTCAGAATTTTACTTCCGGGACACTGCGGTCGCTGGCATCCTCGATCTCGAAGAATTCCGCGGTCTGGAACTTGAAATAGTTGGCGACGAAATTGGACGGGAAGCTTTCAACCTTCACATTCAGGTCACGGGCAGCACCGTTGTAATAGCGCCGGGACATCTGGACCTCGCCTTCGATCTTGTCCAGCGTCTGCTGCAACTGCAGGAAATTCTCGTTTGCCTTCAGGTCCGGATAAGCTTCCGCCACTGCCATCAGCTTGCCCAGCGCCTGGCCCAGCAGGCCTTCTGCCACAGCGCGGCCGGCGATGTCGCCTTCCGGCACGGCCTGAACCCGGGTGCGCATTTCGGTCACTTCGCGCAGCGTGTCCTTCTCGTGGCCGGCATAGCCCTTGATGCTTTCAACGATGTTGGGGATCAGGTCACTGCGGCGCTTGAGCTGCACATCTATACCGCTCCAGGCTTCCTTGACCATCTGCGTGGCCTTGACCAGCGCGTTGTAGATGTTGATGCCATAGAAAATGATGGCACCGAGGATGCCGACAATAGCTAGTGTGGTCATGGATTGATCTCCTTGTGCAGGCTGGCGACTTTAATCGGATTTGTCCGATTTGTCTTGATTCGCCTGTTCGCCATCCCCGCCGAAGCTGACCACCTCGCGCATGAAGTCTGAAAGGCCGGGCCTGGGCTGGGTCAGGAACGGTAATGGCCGACACAGTTCCATGGCAGCCAGACCGATGCGGGCGGTGAGGATGCCGTTGACCGCGCCTTCCCCGAAACGTGCTGACAGGCGGCCCAGCAGCCCCTTGCCGATGACTGCACTGATAACACCGTCCGACAAGGCAAGACCGCCGGTGACCGCCAGGTGGCCCGCCACCATTTTTGCAAGCCGCATGGTGCCCAGCGTGCCGGGCCTGCCACCGTAGAGGGTTGCCAGTTCGCGCATCATGCGCAGGTTCTGCGCGCCGACCAGTGCGATATCAAGGGCGGCTGGCGCGAAGGCGGTTACCACGCTGACACGGCGCGCAGCGCGGGCGATGATGCGGTTTGCCTCCTCATCCAGCGGTTTCATCAGGTCGCGCTCGGCCAGCTTTACACGGTCAGCCGGATCCATGATCGCTTGCGAGTGTTCCTTCAACTGGGCAAGGCCCCAACGCATGTCGGGCCTGGCGTCATAGATGGCGTGCAGGTCGGTAAGCGTGGCTTGTGCCGCTTTTGCGTCGTCTGCGGAAATGGCGCGTGTTGCATCTGCCTGGGTGGTGCCCAGCCGCTTCAACCGCCACAGGCCGAACAGTTCGCGCACGATGATGGCAAAGGCGGCAACCAGCACCAGTGCCAGAAGTCCGGATCCGATCCAGCCGAGCGTGGGTGACCGGGCGAACAGGTCCTCGATCAGCTGGGTCGCGGCCAGACCGGCCCACAGGCCTGCCAGCCCGAGCGCCCCGGACAGCAGGATGCCGCCCCAGCGGAACCGCTTCGCGATCGTGTGGTCGCGGGCAACTGCCGGCAGCAGGGTATCGTCCGATGGTTCCTCAAAGTGGATTTCCGGGGCTTTCAGCGCGCGCGGCTGTCTGCCCTTCGGCTTGGTTTTTGCCGTTCGTGGTTTCCTGGTTCCGGCTTTTGACGCATCGGCTTTTGCTGCCGCGCCGGAGGCCTGTTTCGGAGCTGATGTCTCGGGTTCCAGGCGAAACGCCTTGGGCTTGCGTGGATCATCGGTCATATCAGGCGATCTCCCACGAGAAATTCCAGCGTCCGGTCCAACCGAATGTGCGGGAATGTGGCCACAGAACCGGCCTCGCCGGATGTCTCCAGCAATGGCGGGCGGAAGCGCACGAATTTCAGTTCACCTTCCAGCGACCCGTCCAGCGCCGCTGCGGGATCATCCGGCAGGTCACCGGGGAAGATCGCCGCTTCGGTCGCACCGTCAAACTCTTCTCCGGCCACTTCCTCACCGGCAATCGGCGTGCCGGCAATACACTCCAGCGTCTCGCCGTCCTGTTTGACGCTGGCCTCGCGGGTGGCGCGAATGGCGGCGATGGCGGCGACATCGATTTGTGCGCCGGCAAACTCCGCGCGCTTGGCCGCATCCGCCACAATCAGGCTCAGAACGTTTTCCAGCTTGTCGTGACTGGAGTGGTGCAACAGGTCAGATTTGGTCGCTGCAAACAGGATGCGGTCTGCGCGCCTGCCAAACACGGCGGACGCCCAGGAGTTTGCGCCCTGACGGAAACACGACAGTACATCACGCAGCGCCGCCTTGAGATCGTTTACGGCCGCGGAGCCCGCATTCAGCGCGCTCAACGTGTCAACCAGGACAATCTGGCGGTCAAGGCGGGCAAAGTGGTTGTAGAAGAAGGGCTCCACGATGCGGCTGACATAGGCGTCGTAGCGGCGCTGCATCAACGCGTGCATCGAGCCATCCTTCGCCGGGGTTTCAGGATCGAGCGGCAATGGTGCAAAGGTCAGCAATGGCGATCCTTCCAGATCGCCCGGCATCAGAAAACGCCCCGGCGGCAAGGTCGACAGGGACACTTCATCAGAGCGGCACGAGGCAAGGTAGGCCGTGAACAATTTGGCGGCCTTTTGCGCGGCGGCTTCATCGGCGGGCGCTGTTGCATCGAGTGTCTTCAGATGAGCCAGCCACTTGTTTGCCAGTGACAGGCGCGGTTGCTGTCGGCTGGCCGCCATCGTCGCGGCGGACCATTGCGCATACGACTGTGTCATCAGCGGCAAGTCGAGAAGCCATTCGCCGGGATAGTCGATGATGTCGATATGCAATTTCGAGTTTTGCAGATTGCGGGCGATGAAGCCGGACGCTTCGTATTCGATAGTCAGCCTGAGTTGTGACAGCCTGTTGGTGCTGCGTGGCCAGTGCCGGTCCGTACCGGTGAGGGCTTCCACATGGTCTTCATAGGCGAACCGGGGTACATCATCGTCTGGCTGCGGTTCCAGGTATACCCGGTTGATGCGGCCCTGAGTCAGGCTGGCAAAAAGCGGCAGGCGGCCGCCATGCAACAGTGCATGGACAAGGGCGGTGATAAATACGGTCTTGCCGGCCCGTGAAAGACCGGTAACGCCGATGCGCAGGCTTGGTGAAACCATGCCAGTGGCAAAGTCTTTCACACCGCCTGCGGCATTGCGGGCCTCGTTCATGACGCCTGTCAGAAAAGAACTCAGTGGTCTGTCCCCCGGAACTGCTTGTCCTTCCGGCATATGGTGCTTTCACAGTGCGCAGTCAAATTTAAGGGATATGCCACTTTAAATATATCCAGTAAGCGTATGAAAATATGCAATTAATAAGAGTTTTGATGGATTTTCAGGTGACGTCGCGGGGTTTCCAGAAGGCTCTGATACTGCCTTTGGTTCGCGGCAGGGCGGACCAGTTGGCCATGTCATATTCAATATGGGTGATGGCGGCAGTGGGATATTTGGCTGAAAGCTCAGCCCGGGCCGCTGCATCTCCGTGCTTGTTGCTGCCATGCAGGGCGAAAGTCTGCACGCACGGATTATGTCCGACCACCAGCAGACAGGAATGATTGCCCCCATGCATGGCAATGGCGCGCTCAATGGCTTCGCCATCGCCGAAATCATACAATGTCGGCACTTCGGTGATCGGGAAATCCCGGCCCATGGCAGCGGCGGCCAGCCAGGCAGTGTGGCGCGCGCGCACGGCTGTCGAGGTCAGGCAGGCATTGGGCATCAGTTTCGCATCGCGGATGAACTTGCCCATCAGGGGCGCGTTACGGAGCCCGCGCCTGTTCAATGGCCGGTCGTGATCGTCCAGATCAGGATGATCCCAGTCCGACTTGGCGTGGCGCATCAGCAGCAGGGTTTTCATGGCGGCAAGTTGAGCATGGGGCAGGGGTGGCGGCAAGGGTGTTTCGTCGCCAACCGTGGTGTCGGACTACTTCATAGGATTGTCATGCGAGAGAGTAGTTTATGCATGCCCGGGCTGCAGGCTGCGATCAGCTACCTGTTTTGGAGCCTTTCTGCGCGGCCACCTCTGAGCGTGTACTATTGTGAGGAGATCCTCCAGCTGGAGTGGCTTTTGCAGGCTTCCGATGGATGTCAGGCCACTTGCTTCGGCAAGCGTATTCGACATTCGCACAACATTTTTGGGCAAGCCCGAAAGGAGAAGAAGCCGCGTTTTCACGTTTTGGCTCTCAAGGTAGGAAATCAACCTGATACCATCATATTCAGGCATCACGAGATCGAGCACGATCAGGTCAAACGGCTCTAGTGAGTTCTCCAGGATCGATATGGCATCCATGCCATCGGCACCGGCCTCAACCTCCGCTGAGCCATGCACCGTGAAAATCTGTTCAAGTACTGCCCGTTGAATGGGATCGTCATCGACGATCAGCACACGTAGCGGAAAATCCATTTTTGCGTCGCCCCTAAAACTGTATTCGGTCGCGGTGCTTTGTCCGCAGCCAGCAAAGCGCCAAGTATAACCCAGAATGGGCAATGCGAACGTTGAGGCTCGGCACAAGGTAAATCGTCCGTTAACTCGTCGGGATGATGAGATGTGCGATTCAGTTGGCGGGAATACGACAATGCCTGTGCACAAACCCATCGCGACCATAAGGTTTCGTACAAAACAGGCAGAAAGCGGCAGGTATGCCCGCTGCAAACAAGCGGTGGCGCTCGGGTGTTGGTATGTTCTCCGGGCGCGGCAGCCTGATCGACGTACGGATGAGAATTGCTTCAAAATTGACTAAAATTTTCGACAATTTATGGACGTAATTTCAAGATCGGCTGGTTATGTGTACGCCTGGTAGCAGAGCGACGTCTTTATGCAATGACGCGTTGTGCGGCGACGGCCACTTGAATTGTTCCTGCAGGGAACACGTCTTTGGAACGCAATTTCCTGATTCAGATGGTCGTCATCAGGCGAGATCGAATATGAAACTGTGGACCAATCTGAAATCTGACGAGCGCGGGGGCATGGCTTTGCCTCTTGCTATCGGCACGACGGCATTGATGATGGTTGCCGGCGGCACGATCGACGTCGGAATGATGGTCAAGAAGCAGTCGACACTTCAGGGGCTGGCAGACAGTGCCGCGCTTGCATCAGCCAAGCAACTGGCGATTTCCAATGTGACGCAGTCCCAGGTGGCGTCGGTAGCCAAGGCATTCGTGCAACAAAATTCTGATGTGACAGCCAGTTTGCAGGTCAAGGTCCAAACGGATCTGACTTCACAGGTTGCGGTGCAGGTGACAGAAGTGTGGCAGCCGGTTTTTGCTCACTTTTTCTCAAATCAGGTGACCCCGATTGTCGCTGATGCGACCGCGAAGGTATATGGCACCGGGAGCGTATGTGTTCTGGGCCTCGACGAAACCAGCACACAGACAATCAGGCTCAATCAAAGCGCGAGGCTCACGGCAAACTCCTGTAATGTCGTCTCCAACTCGGTACACAGCAAATCGCTTGTGGTCGGCGGCAGCGCCACGATGTCGGCGAAAAACATCTACACCGCAGGCGGGTATGTCGGCGCGACGTCGGCGTTTTCTCCCACACCGGTTGAAGATGCCCGCAAGATGGACGATCCACTGGCGGACCGGCCAGCTCCGTCGTTTGCCGGTTGTGACCACGTAGATTACGGCGTTTCAACGGGTAAGGTTACGCTCACACCGGGCAGTTACTGTGGCGGTCTGACAATTTCCGGCAAGGCCGAAGTCACACTTAAACCCGGCGTTTACGTTATCAAGGATGGTCCTCTCGCTGTTGCCGGCAGGGGAAAAATTGACGGAAAGAATGTTGGTTTCTATTTGACGGGAACAGATGCGACGCTGCAGTTTTCGCTTGGTTCCTCAGTGAGCCTGACGGCTCCCAGGGACGGTTTGCTGGCCGGGCTGCTTTTTTACGAAGACCGCAATTCTCCGGTGGGCCGGACGCACAGGATCGGCAGTGACAATGCCCGCCTCTTGCTCGGCACGGTATATCTGCCAAAAGGAAAATTGACTGTTGATGCCAACAAGCCCGTGGCTGACCAATCCTCTTACACTGCTGTCATCGTGAGGACGCTTGACCTCAAAGCCGGGCCAAATCTTGTGCTGAATTCGAACTATGGTGGCACTGACATACCTGCGCCGGCAGGGTTGTCCGAAGCCAGTGTATCCCTTGTCAAATGACGGGATGACGAAACCGCTCAAAGGTTGTCGCAACCACAACTTGTTAACACGCCCCCGCTATCATGCAGATCGAGTACGGCCCATTTTCTCAAGAGTGTTCCAGCATTGTCACGGTTTCTGCTGCAAGCGATGAACTTCACTATTGCCCGCAAGATCACGGGTGTGGTGGCAGTGTCCGTACTGGTTGCCGTGACCTCGGTGACCGGCTTTTATGTATATCGGCAGACCGGGCAAAACATCGCTGCCCGCCATGACGCTGTGACAGCAACTGCCCAGGTGTTTGCCGCCAGCGTCGGACCGCACCTGCGCGCGCGCGACAAGCGTGCTGCGCTTGCCTCGCTGCGCGCCATAGGCAACCTGAAAACCATACTGTTCGTGTCGGCAAGACTCGCCGACGGACAGCTGTTTGCGGCACACGGGCACACCGTTGTCGTTGAACCTGGACGCGGGCCTGATGCCAGTTTGCCGACCGGCCTGCCCGGCATACGGGCGATGGTCTGGAACCCGGCCATGGCCGTTTCGGTGCCAGTGGTCATGGGCGGTAAGCGGGTTGGTTCTGTGTCGGTACTGGCTGATATCTCGGACCTGCGCAGGCAGTTCTTCGAAGGTGTCTTCGCATCACTGATCGCCGCGCTGGTTGCCTCCGTGTTGGGAATGGGGGTTTCATCCCGCCTGAAGCGGTCGGTGACGTCACCTTTGGACAACTTGATGGGTACTATTTCAAGGGTCCGTGACGAGAAGGATCTGACCGTGCGTGCCGAGCGCGTCAGCAATGACGAAATCGGCAAGCTGGTCGATGTCTTCAACGACATGCTGGATAAGGTCAATGCCCGTGACATGGCCCTGGCGCGACACCGCGAAGGCCTGGAGCGCACCGTGCAGGAGCGCACCACGGAACTGCAGGTTGCGAAAGAGGCAGCGGAAGCAGCATCCGAGGCAAAGTCTACCTTCCTGGCCACCATGAGCCATGAAATCCGCACGCCGATGAACGGCATGATGGTCATGGCGGAGCTGCTGGCGGCCGGCAAGCTGCCGTCCGCTCTGCAGCGGTATGCCAACGTTATCGTCAATTCCGGCCAGTCGCTGCTGACCATCATCAATGACCTGCTGGATCTATCCAAGATCGAGGCTGGCCGGCTGGAGCTTGAGGCATTGCCGGTCTGTCCGCGCGCCACCATGGACAATGTGCTGGCTCTGTTCTGGGAGCAGGCCAATGCGGCAGGACTGCAACTGGTGTCCCATGCCGACCCGGCGGTTCCGGACACATTTACCGCAGACCCCGTTCGCCTCACGCAGATTCTTACCAACCTGACCAACAACGCCATCAAGTTTACCGAACACGGCCACGTTGGTGTTGCCGTGCGCCAGATTACACCGGCGGGCAGCCAGGACGACATGATCGAGTTCTGCGTCAGTGATACCGGCATTGGCATAGACGAGGACAAGCTCGCCAGCGTCTTCGACGAGTTTACCCAGGCTGATGCCAGCACAACCCGGCAATTCGGTGGAACCGGGCTGGGGCTTAATATCTGCCGCAAACTGGTGGATGCCATGGGCGGCACCATCCGGGTTGAAAGCAAGCTTGGCGAGGGAAGCCGCTTTATTGTTACTCTGCCGTGTCATGATGCGGTTACCTCCGGCCGGCCGCGTCTGCAGGACAGCGATCTGATGCCGATGCTCGTCTGCCTTGAAGACGACAATCTTGCCCACGCAATAGCGCGGCAGTTTCGGTCCTATGGCGCACAGGCGACAACGACTGATGTGTCCGGGTTGACATCTGACCGGCTTGCCGCTGCCGGCGTACTGGTGACGTCTTCATCGTTGGCCAGCAATATTCTTGACCGGGACCCGCCTGCGCTGCCGCAACTGGTGATCACACAACCGATCGGCAACAACGCAGCGTGGTCGATGCTCGAAGCCGCGCTAGCCGGAGACATTCTGCCACTGCCCGTGTCGCAGGCGGACATGGCAGCTATTGCGACTGCCATGCAGTCCGGGAAACTGCGCGGCAAGGATGCCGGCCCTGCAGGAACCGCTGAGGCAAAAGAGTTGCCGGTGTTGAGCGGTACGCGCGTACTGGTGGCTGATGACAATCCGGTCAATCGCGAGGTCATTGCAGAAGTGCTGCGCCAGCTCGATGTGGGGTTCGATCTGGTCGAGGACGGATCGCAAGCGTTGATACAATGGCGAAATGATAACTATGATCTTGTATTGATGGACTGTTCCATGCCGGTAATGGACGGGTTGGACGCAACCCGGCATCTGCGCCGGGAAGAAGCTGATACCGGACGCTCGCGCACACCGGTGGTTGCCCTGACAGCGCTCATCGAAGGTGGCAACAATGCAGGTTCGTGGCGTGAGGCAGGCATGGACGCTCTCATCACCAAACCGTTCGCCATTGCGCAGATTGCCGAAGCCATACAGACCATGACCGCGGAGGCCGGCGGCAAGACGGAACGGGCAGGTTTGACTGTTGAGCCCGCACCAGACGCAGCCGGGGTGCTGGACGAGAGAGTGTTGCGTGACCTCAGTGATATTGGTGCGGGTGACCCCAAGTTTGTCAGGCGCATGGTTGACCTGTTTGAAAAGAATGCCGATCCCGCGCTTGAGCGACTGGAGCAAGCGGCAGTCAATCCAGACCTCATGCAACTTGCGGATGCCGCGCACGCGCTGAAATCAATGGCGTCCAATCTCGGCGCAAGCCGCCTGGTATCTGCCTGTGAGACCCTTGAAACAGGGGCACGAAACAATGAGAAGTTTGACGTCAGCAGCTCATTGCAGCTGATCTCCAGTGAGATGGCGGTCGCCCGCATTGCTCTGGACAGGCATGTTAATGCCGCCTGAGCCTGTTATGCCTAAATGGTAGTCATTCCAAAATACCAGACTGTTGGGAGTGCCGCCGGCACAAGGCCTAGGCCGTAGCCTGTTGCCGGAATTCCTCGTCATCATGACAGGGCCAGGTCTGGCTTTTGAGAATAGCGTCCAGGGCGCTTGCGGAGACCGGCTTCCTGAGATGGCCAATGGCGTTGAGCGTGCTGAAGTCAGCCAGGGTCTCGGCCATTCTTATCACTGTCGAGGGCAAACTTGAAATGATCAAAATGCGTGTTTCAACGTTGCGTCGCTTCAGGTAACTCAAGAATTCGAAGCCATCGACATCCGGCATGCTCAGATCAAGCGTCGTCAGGTCATAGGGACAGGATGCGGTCTCTATAAGGTTCTGTGCAGCCCGACCGCTTTCCGCATCGTCGATGGCCACTGAACCATGGCTCTCGAAAAACTGTCGCAGAACCGCGCACAGCAGAGGGTCGTCATCTATGATCAGGACTCTGCGGGGGAAGTTCCGCAATGTTCCACCTGTGCTGTTTTCAGTCTTTGCCATTAGCCGTCCCCATGGCCAATTGCGCCTGCTGACAACAGGTGCAAACTTTTCGATCCCGCTATTATCCCCGGAGATTGCTAAATACTGGTTACCGGATTTCGAACGCTCAATTCGGCAATAGACCGGTGATTGCCGCCAAACTGACAATTCCCGTATTTGGCAATTGCGTTATTTTTCGAAGTTGGCCATTCTCGCAATGCATTGATATCACAACAAATCAGGTGCGGGCTCTGCCACTGTTCGACTGAGTGAGCGGCGGCGGGAATTCCACACTGCCTTTCCTGGGAGGGAAATAGCATGAAGAAACTGTTTGGAGCGGTGGTGGCACTGGCGCTCATGGCCGGTACGTCATTTGCCGGTGACTATCCGGAGCGTGAAGTACTCGGTGTGGTTATGTGGGGCGCAGGCGGTGCAACTGACACGGTAGCCCGCGCGGTTAACCCGGCCGCCGAAGAAGCGCTTGGAAAACCGATTGTCGTTTTGAACAAGTCCGGCGGGGCAGGCGCGATCTCAACGGCCTTTGTCAATGCTGCACCGGCTGACGGCTACACGTTCCTGTACGGCGCGGAAAACCCGCAGCTTCACCCGGTCATGGGCGTGGCGGATCTTGACTATTCCAAGTTCTACCCGGTCAATATTCTGGGCCGTGGCGTCGCCGTGATCGCGGTCAACGCGGATTCCAAGTACAAGACCATGCAGGACCTGCTGGCCGACATCAAAGCCAATCCGGGCTCGGTGAAGATGGGGTCGACCGGTCCCGGCGGCCTGCCGAGCACGATCTCTGCCCTGATCAAGAACTCGGCTGACTTCGAGGTCACGGCCATTCCGTTCGATGGCGAAGGTCCCGGTCTGACCGCGATGCTCGGCGGCGAAGTGGACTTTATGCCGACCGGCATTTCCGCAGCCGCTGAAAACGTCAAGGCGGGCAAGATGCGGGTTCTGGCCGTGGTCAACACCGAGCCGGTTGCAACCCTTCCCGACGTGCCGGCCATCACCGATGCCATCCCGGACATGAGCAAGTTTCTGCCGTGGGGACCGTTTTACGGTGTGTTCGTCAGGCAGGACGTGCCGGACGATGTGAAAGCCAAGCTGGTTGCCACCTTCGATACGGCAGCCAAAAGCGAGACCTTCAAGACACTGATGGCCAACAAGGGCAACATCATCATGAACATTTCAGGTGATGAAGCTGCGTCATTTCTGAAGAAGTGGCAGCAGGTAACCGCCTGGGCCCTGCAGGATACCGGCGCTGCCAAGGTAAACCCTGAAACACTCGGCATCATGCGGGCAGAATGACCGAAGTCCCGGCCCGTGTAATGCGGGCCGGGCTATCGCATCAGTCCCTTTGCGCAGGTGCCCCATGAGTGAACCTTCACCACCTTCAGCGCGTCGCCCCGGCGAACTGCTGTTCTCGCTGTTGCTTGCTGTCTTCAGTGTGACCGCGTTCTGGCAGTCTTACGCCATATCCGGTTTCAGCGGACTGTCGGAGCCCGGCGTATTTCCAATGCTGGCATCGGCCACCATGCTGATCAGTTCGCTGGTGATCCTGCGGGATGTGGTGTCAAAGCCGGCGACCGCAGATGCAGGGTTCGCACAATTCCGGCGCGACATTGTTCCTGCCCGCCTGATTGTCGTGGTCGGATTTATTCTTGCTTATGTAATCACAATGCCGCTGCTGGGTTTCCTTGTCAGCTCGGCGGGATTTCTGTTTCTGTCGTTCTGGTATCTGTGGCGAAAGGGACCTCTGGTTGCGGCGATCCTGACGGTTGTATCGCTTGGCGCTATCCATGTGGTCTTCAGACAGGTTTTCCAGGTGGTGCTTCCCCAGGGCAGCCTGATACAGGGCATGTTCTGACATGGAGGTGCTGGGACATCTTGCGATCTCTTGGCTGGATCCATGGCTGCTGTTCCTGACGGCGGCAGGTACGCTGGCGGGCATCTATGTGGGGGCCATTCCCGGCCTTTCAGTGACCATGGCGACGTCGATCCTGATTTCGTTCACCTTCAAGTGGCAGGTCAACGAAGCGCTGGCGCTGATTGCCGGCGTATTCGTCGGCGGCGTCTATGGTGGTTCGCGAACCGCAATCCTGCTCAATATTCCCGGCGCGCCGAGCGCCATCGCAACGGCTCTTGAAGGCTATCCGATGGCAAAACGGGGCGAGGCCGGCGAAGCCATCGGATTGACCACGGTCATGTCGGTGTTCGGCGGCTTCGTCGGTATAGTTGCACTGGCCATGTTCGCACCGCTCATTTCCAGCTTTGCGATCATGTTCAACTCGCGCGATTACCTGCTGCTCGGCATGATCGGCATCCTGTTGGTCGGCACCTTGTCGGGCGAAAGTTTTGCCAAGGGGGCATTTGCCGGGGCGCTCGGCGTGCTGATCGGCATGGTGGGTCTTGACCCGATGACGGCGGAAGGCCGGTTCACGTTCGGGTCGATTACGCTCATGGGAGGCATTCCCTATGTTGCCGCCATGATCGGGTTTTTCGGCGTAGCCGAGGCGCTGTCCCAGCTCAACAACCTTGACCTGCCGGTGATCAAACAGAAGATCGACCGCATCATCCCGAAGCTTGCAGATGTGAAACGATACTTCCGGCTGGCGCTGCGGGCTTCGGGCATCGGCACGATCATCGGAGCGCTTCCGGGCACCGGCGGAGACATCGCGGCCCTGCTGGCCTATGATGATGCCCGGCGAACCACCAGGAATCCGGAAGTACCGTTTGGCAAGGGATGCAAGGAAGGCCTTGTTGCACCTGAAGTCGCCAACAATGCCGCGGTCGGCGGGTCATTCGTGCCGATGCTGACACTGGGCATTCCCGGTGATGCGGTCACCGCCGTCATCATAGGTGCGCTGTTCATTCACGGCCTGAAACCCGGTCCTCTGCTGCTGGTCGAAACGCCACATCTGTTCTGGTTCACGGTCGGCAACCTGGTACTGGCAAACATTTTCCTGCTGATTTTCGGGCTGACCGGCATCAAGATTTTCACCAAGATCGTCGAGTGCCCCAAGGCCATCCTGATTTCCCTGATCATCGTACTGTCGGCAGTCGGCACCTACGCGATCCAGAACAACCCGTCACATGTTTACTGGATGCTTGGTTTCGGGGTGGCGGGATACTTTCTGAAAACCTACGGCTTTCAGGTCGGTCCGATTATTCTCGGGGTAATTCTCGGGCCGATGATGGACTCAAACTACCGGCGCGCCATGATCGGCGCGAGGGGAGATGTGGGCACATTCCTGTGGGACTTCGTATCGCATCCCATATCGCTTGTGCTGTCCATCGCGTTTGCGCTGATGTTGCTGTCGCAAACCCCGGTGTGGCGGCCGATTGTTGCGCGACTGCGCCGGGGCAGTTAGCGGCCGCGCATCGATGCCGGATGTCAATCCGGCAGCAGCGGTTGCAGCTGGCCAAGCAAATTTTTTATCAAGGTGAGTGAATTCGGAAAGCACTCCAGGTCATGAACTCATAACCGCATCAGCAGTCATGGCCAGTTCGCCACGGTGGTTACAGGCCCATACGCTGAATGCGTTGTCGCCGGTCTTGCGGACATGCAGTGAGAACTTGTGAATGTGGGTCAGGGGGCTGAGCGCCCGGAAGGCAAATGCCGTGAGTTGCCGGCCAGGTGCCTGCCTGCAGGCAAGGTCCATCAGCAGGGTTGCTGTCAGCGGTCCGTGGATGATCAGGCCGTCATAACCTTCTTCGTCGCGGCAGAAATCCACGTCATAGTGGATGCGATGGCTGTTGAAGGTAACTGCCGAATAGCGAAACAACTGAACCGGAGACGCGCTCAGGGTGATCGAGCTGTCCGGCTCGTCAGGGGGCAGTATCGGCCTTGGTGGTGCAGCGTCCGGGGCAGGGGCTTCACGGTAAACGATCTGGTGTTCTTCACGCATGCTGCCGCCGCGGTCCCCGGCAAATTCATGCCCGACACGGACAAAGACCAGTTTTCCGGTGCGCCCCTGTTTTTCCTCTACCGACAGGATGGTGGAAGTCTTGTCCACTGTCTCGCCAATGGCGAGGGGCCGGGTGATCTTCAGGTCGCCCGCCGCCCACATGCGCCTGGGCAGGGTTACAGGAGGCAGGAACTCTCCCAGTGCCTGATGACCGTCCCGTCCGATATCGGCCAGCGGCGTGATATCATGGAAAAATCCCCAGTGCCAGCCCGGCGGCAGCGAGGTTGTGGTGTCGAGAGCCGGAGCCGGGCTGCTGAGCGCAGCCGCGATTTTTGCCATTTGACCCGCATCGATCGTGTCACGCGTGGAGCGGCTTCGACCAATCCAGCCTGTCGGGTCGACATCAGTCATTTGCCGATTTTGTCGAGGTCGTAAGGGGTCGACTGGTAAACCTCGTTCAGCCAGTTGCCGAACAACAGGTGGGCATGACTGCGCCAGCGGTTTTCGGGGGTCTTTGCAGGATCATCGCCCGGGAAGTAGTTGGGCGGGATGTGGATGGATTTTCCGGAGGCGACATCACGGTGATATTCTTCGGCCAGTGTGGTCGAGTCATACTCAATGTGATTGAACATGTACAATGTACGCCGGGCCGGGTCATTTACCAGGCACAGCCCCGCATCATCTGCTTCCATAAGGACTTCAAGCCCGCTGTTTGCAGGCAGGTCGTCCCGGCGCACTTCGGTCCAGCGCGACACGGGGATGGAAAAGTCGTCCGAAAACCCGCGCAGGTAAGGAGACGCCGGGTTCAGATTGCGATGCCGGTATACGCCAAAAGCCTTGGTGCCGAGTTCGTGCTTGGGAACACCATGATAGTGGTGCAGGGCAGCCTGGGCACCCCAGCAGATGTGCATGGCAGAGTGAACATGACTGTCGCACCAGTCGAGGATTTCACGCATTTCTGCCCAGTAGGTGACATCTTCGAACTCGAGCAGCTCGATAGGTGCGCCGGTGATGATGAAGCCATCGAATTTTTCCTCGCGCACATCTTCAAACGGACGATAGAAATTCAGCATGTGTTCTGAAGATGTCAGCTTTGACGTGTGATGCGTCATCTTGATAAGCGTCATCTCCACCTGCAGTGATGTGGCGCCGCACAGCCGGGCAAACTGGGTCTCGGTACGCTGCTTGTTGGGCATCAGATTGAGCAGACCGACGCGCAAGGGACGGATATCCTGACGCGCTGCCTCGTCGTCATCCATCACCATTACGCCTTCCTGTTCCAGGGTGGCGCGGGCAGGCAGGTTTGTCGGTATCTTGATGGGCATTGGGCTGTCTGGCTTTTCTTAGTCTTTGGTTCAGGCAATGGCACGGGTCAGCAGATCGAGAAAATCCCTGTCGTCCCTGATCTGCGGAATTTCCTGCATCTCAACCACGTATCCATGGTTTTCGGCAATCTGTTCATAAAGCGGTATGCGATGATGCAACAGTCTTTCGAACCCCCACACGATAAACTCGTCCGGATCGACGTCATGGTCGCGGCTGATACCGTGCTCCTGCTTGAACGATTTCCAGGTCTGGTCGAGAAAATCCGGCTGGTAATACATCGGTTTCGGCATATCCCGGAAACGCTCGACCAGGTCGGCCGAGTGTTCCTCGGTGCCGCGGATGTACAAGAGCAAGGTGGTATCGCTGAGGGCGGAAAGCACCGGATCATGCGGATTGCCGGCGTCAACCACTTCGCATAGCGAACCGCCTGAATCGCAGATGAAATGGTCATAGGTATAGATGTCGCGCGACTTCTGCATGAACAGCGGCACATCGGCGAGCGCACTGATCTCAGCGTTCCTGTGCTGGGCCTGGCGCCGCTTGTATTCGGCAAACGGAATGCCGCCCTTGTCCGGGTTGCCGGGTTTGCCGAGATAGGTCGAAAGCGGGTCCAGATTATCAAAACTGATATTGGATGAGATGTAGATCGAGTCGGTCTTCAGCAGTTCGCGCAGAAACGGGTTCTTCATCGCCTCGCGCTTGAAGTTGTCGACGATGTGCTCGCCCATGTAGCGGGTGCCGATGCGGTAGTCGACAGAGTAGTGGAACCAGTCATCATCGCGCAGCAGGTTGGCCAGCGTGGTCTTGCCCACGCCCGACATGCCCATGATGGTGACGGCCTTCGACGGCCAGTTTGATAATTCGTCTGCGCTTGAAAACTTCATTGATCTGCTTTGCCCCGTGTTAGTGCACTCTTGTTAGCGCAAGACGGAATAATACCAAAGGAAGTAATTATTGACCCATTTGATGGCGTCAAATCCGTTCATTCTGGCAGGCGCGGCGCGCGGCGCGGTGTGGTGCATCGGGCAAGCGGCGCAACGCACCAGTCGGACGGATTTGGCTCACCGAAGGCCGCATTTTCGCGTCCGCCGGACGTCGTTATGCTCCACTTGTGGTCAGGCAGACCAAGGCGCGAAGCATGCCTAGCCGGCAAACGCGAAAAACCGGTCAAAGGGGTCAATAATTACTTCCTTTGGTATGTGTCAAAAGGCCCGAGTTACGGTGAGCGCCAGACCGTGCGAGTCATACCGGCTCAATGCATCGTTTGAGAAGTTGCGGGTGTAGGTATACTCGAGCTGAGGCGCAAGCCCGCGCCAGTAGAAGTCACGCTTGGTGACCGACATGCGCCCGGTCGCCCGGGTTTGATGCCGCTCTTCGCCCAGCAGCGGGTAGTCCCCGTCAGATACACTGTAGTTCACATGGGCTTCCGCAAATCCTGTCAGTCCCCATGGCAGCTCGTGATAGAAGCCCAGGCCGCCATTGCCGCTCCAGGTATCCAGATGATCGCGCTGGGTTTCGGTTCTGCCGATGCCGGCCTTGGCAAACAGCAGGGTCGAGTCATTGTAGGCGTATTTCAGTTCCGTGGTGGCAGTGCTGGTCGAGCCGTCAAGATATGTTGCCACTTCATAATTGTTCCAGACATGCTTGAGCTGGGTGTAAAACTGGGCTTTCGGCGTTACCAGATAACTGATGATGGCCTGCGGACCGACGGACCACTTGAACTCGTCGCTGCCATACCAGCCTTGTGTCGACACCGCACCGAAGCCAACTGAGTATTTGGTTTTGCGCAGGCGCAACAGGGCCGTCTGGTTCAAGGATGTCTGATCGAAGCGGGTGCCCTCATACTGTACAAGATTTGTCCCGTTTGACACGATCAGGCTGAGGTCCTTTTTCAGCCGCAGATTGTAGCCGACATAACCGCCGCCGCGGAAACCGATACCGGATTTCTCCCTGGCCTGGTTGCCCACTTCGAAATCCAGGCCGCCAATGTTGACCACTTCCAGGTTTGTGCCATTATTGAAGTTTGTCGATGGCGCAATCGAACCCCATACATTGAAACTCCAGGTCTTGCGGGCCTCGATGGCGTTTATGGCCGCATCGAACGTGCGCAGCGCAACGTCATTTGGGGCAGTTGCACGCAACAGGAAGAAATGGTGCGCTGCGCTGCGATCTTCCTCGTTGTCATACAGCGCTCTGGCCAGTTCCGCGCGCACCGCCGTGAGTTTCGGGTCGTTGGCCAGGATTTCGCGGTAAATGCGGATGGCGTCATCCAGGTTGCCGCGTTCATGCTCGATCATCGCCTGCATGAAGAGATTGCGGTTATGACTGAATTTGCCGGTAAAAGGGGCTGCCTGCAGCAGTGTTTCGGCTGCGTCAGGCTGGCCGTTTCTGATCAGCCGGCCGAGGATTTTCAGGCGTTTGCTGGCCGGCAGCGATGCAAACTCCTTCCGGGTCGCATCCGGCACTCGCAGTTTTGCCGGGCGTTGCTGGGTGTCGTGCAGTACCTTTGGCGCCGAAACGGTTCGGGCGTCAGGTTGTTTAGGAGGCTGTGCAGCAGGTTGAGCCTGCGCCAGTCCGGCAAAGCCAGGCAATGAAATACAGACAGCAGTCACGCGAAGAGCGCGCCCGAAGGCGCGCTCGAAAGTCGGTGTCTGTAAACTGCCGGCTGGGTTCATGGAGTGGGAACAGGCGCCGGAACCGCTACGATCGGAGCGCCGCCCTGCGAGACGCCGAAGCCGCCCTGCAGGTCAAAGGTGCCGCGCCGGTCGTCATTGATACCGGTATCGCCGCCGGTTGGGGTGGGTTTGACCGCATAGACGCCAAACACACCCGAGACGTTTTCCGCACCCGCTCCATAGGTGGCCGCGCTCAGAGCCTGATCACCGTTAACCCAGCCGCCGCTGTTGCCAGGGTCGGTGACCGTGGCAGTGCCGTTGATGCCACCCTGGTCGGTGACCGAACCTTCCAGCTGCACTTCTGCGTTGTGGAAAGCGGCAATGTCGCCGGGGCTGGCAACCGGAGGGCCAGCTGCCGGATCCGATCCGGAGGTGGACAGGGCAATGTATTCGTCGCCGGACTGGCGGTGAACGTCGAGCTGGATGACGGTGCCGTCACTTTCGGTTTTCTCCCAGAACTGCGGTGTCAAGGTACCGGTCAGTTCGTCGGCGGCAAGGTCAATCGAGACAGATGCATGGCCCTGGACGCGCCAGGAACCATCCAGGGTCTGGTAACTTGAAGCCTGGCCCCAGCCTGTCGTCTTGGCCTGCCCGACATAACTGCCCTCATAGTTCAGTGTGGCGCCGCCAAGTGCGGTAATCTGATCCTCGGTGGTGCGTGAATCTGCGCCATTTGCCTCGCCGAAGAACCAGGCATCCTGGTCGTTGTTGGCATCGCGGAAATGCGCCACGTAATTGTCGGTTCCGGCAGCGCCGGTAAAGTCCCAGTACTGCAGTTCCACATCAATGCCCTGTGACGGAGAAATGCGCCGGAACTCGGAGTATTCGGAATCTTCCACCCGGTGCGGCTGGAAGTTGTCAGCCGCCAACTGGCTCGCATAGCCGATTTCCGGGTTTGCTGTCTTCTGTTCGAAAATCGCCAACTGCTGCTCGCCAACGAAACCAATCGGCTGGCCCGGGTCCACAAGAACTGTCGCTGTCGCAAACAGGTTCGGGTCATCGGGGTTGTCATTTATCGTCAGCGCGGTGCGTGCCGAACCATCCACGACCCGCGAACCGTCGGTAAACACGATGGAATTATCGCCTGCACCTGCTGGCAGGTCGCCGCCATTGGGATCACCGGACGGCTCATCGCCGGACAGGCCATCGCCGCCGGGGCCGTCAACCAGGGCGGCACTGCCGACATAAGCGTCATCGAAACCGGACGCACAGCCGGAAAGCGCGGTGCCGGCTACAGCCAGCATGAAAAACACAGAAGGGGAACGCATGAATACTGCCTCGCATCACGAACATTGGATGAAGCGGATCATGGCGCAACGTGGTTAATTTTGTTCTAAGCGTTCACGATTGATTAGTGTTAACAGAACCTTACTTGATACCTAGTTGTTTTTGCTGTCTGGCTCGGTGTATTCGAGCAGCTCTCCGGGCTGACAATTCAGCGCCTGGCATATCTTTTCCAGAGTCTCGAAACGCACACCTTTGACCTTGCCTGACTTGAGCAGGGATATGTTCTGTTCGGTGATCCCGACCAGTTCGGCAAGCTCCCGCGAACGCATTTTGCGGCGCGCCAGCATGATGTCGAGATTGACAATGATAGGCATGTTCGAACCAGGCCTCCCAGGCAGTGGTTTACACGATAGAGCGATTCTCATCGGCTATCGTGGACGCCTCGTCGAGCAGCCGTCCGATCATCATGATCAGGGCGGCTATCACCAGGGTGGCCAGATTGGTGCTGGAAAGGTTGACCGCAACCATGCCCTGACCGGCAGGCAGGTGGGCGGTGAGCGCGGCGGAAATGGCCGCGCCTGCCACAATCTGAGCTATTGCGACACCCACGAGTGCCTGGCCAAACCGTTTGATGTGGAGGCCGGCACCGGCTGGAAACAGATCTCCGGCCCGGTACAGTTCGAAGAACGCCCGGACCTGCCATAATCCATAGAGCAGCAGGAGCGGGGCTATAGACCCGAATATGTGCATCAGTGCTTTCTGCCAACCTGCCAGGTCAGCCCACTCAACACCTTCCAGCTGTGCCGGTATGGCTTGCGCGATGTAGCCCGGGTACCAGAACACAATGGCGCCGCCAATCACGAACAAGCCGATACTGATCAGGGTGAACCAGCTCAGCCGTGTTGCCATGCGGGCAATTGATTGTGAGGGCTGCATATCGATCTCCTTGCAAGACGCCTTTACTTCACCACATTTTATGGTAATAAAAAATTACTGTAAAACGATAAAAAATAAATTCAAGGCAATAATATGAAGCTCTTCAATTGGATAGCCAGAACAGGCTTGATGTGCGCGATTCTGGCAAGTTGTGCCACGATTCCCGTCTCCAGCATCTACAAGCTGCGCAATTTTGATCTTGCCACGACCGATGTCTCGAAACTGCGGATTGCGGTGCAGATACCGCAATCCATCCGGGTCAGGCCGGCAGGCGTCAGGATGGTCATTGCTGCGCGCCTGGAAAACGGGTCTCTCAATGAACAGGAAGCTTTCGTGCTGGATGATCTTGATCCGGCAACCGGTGCTGCCGAACAGCGGCCGAAACCGGCAAAGTGGACGCAAGTTGCCGCATACAGGCTGAAGCCAACCGACACTGACCGCATCGGCGTGTTCAGGGACAGAATTGCGCAGCTCAAACAGCGCCATGGTGATGGGGTCAAGGGCTCAATCAGCATCAGTGTCGACAGCTGCGCCAGGACACTGATACCTGATGGCCCTGTGCTCATCACCACCTGGATCAAATCTGAAGAGACGGTCGACTACGTTGTGTTGAACCGCAATCTCGACCTGCGCGGAGAATCTGAAAAGGCCGGTCAGGCGCTGGAGATCAAACCATGCCAAAACTGATGATGATAATGCTTTTGCTGTTGCTTGGTCCGGTGTTGACGGCCTGCAGCACGCGCGATGTGCAAGACACCGTGATTTCCGCCACCGGCAACGCAATCCGCGGCAATTGTGAACGAGCAGGTAACTGCGAGGTCCATTGCAAGAGTGCCGATACCATCAAGACCCATGATGGGCGATGTGTCGGAGAGTGAAGCAGGGCTCGGGCGTGAATGGCTTTGTGCGGGATGCTCTAACGGCTTTCCCTGCGCGCCATGAAGGCAAGCCGTTCAAACAGGGCGACGTCCTGTTCGTTCTTGAGCAATGCACCATGCAGCGGCGGGATGACCTTGGTCGGGTCCTTCTGGCGCAGGGTTTCCGGCGTGACGTCTTCATTGAGCAGCAGCTTTATCCAGTCGAGGAGCTCAGATGTGGACGGTTTCTTTTTCAGGCCAGGCACATCGCGGACTTCGTAAAAAATATTGAGGGCCTCGCTGACCAGGCGCTGTTTCAGGCCGGGATAGTGGACCTCAATGATCTCTTTCATGGTGTCTGCGTCGGGAAACTTGATGAAGTGAAAGAAGCACCGGCGCAGGAAGGCATCCGGCAGTTCCTTTTCATTGTTGGAGGTTATGATCACCACCGGCCGGTTTTCCGCCTTGATGGTTTCTCCGGTCTCGTAGACGTGGAACTCCATGCGGTCGAGTTCCTGCAGCAAATCATTGGGAAATTCGATATCCGCCTTGTCTATTTCGTCAATCAGCAGCACCGGGCGGTGGTCAGCCGTGAATGCCTCCCACAGCTTGCCGCGCTTGATATAGTTCTTGATGTCATGCACGCGCTCATCACCCAACTGGCTGTCGCGCAGACGTGATACCGCATCATACTCGTACAGGCCCTGCTGGGCCTTGGTCGTGGACTTGATGTGCCATTCCAGCAGCGGCGTATCGATTGCCCTGGCCACTTCATGGGCCAGAACGGTTTTACCGGTGCCCGGCTCGCCCTTGATGAGAAGGGGTCTCTCCAGCACGATTGCCGCATTGACGGCCACACGCAGGTCTTCGGTGGCGATATAGTCGCTGGTGCCTTCAAATCTCATGTCGCTGGTCGGGCCTTTCCGTCGTTTTGTCATCGTGAATGCAGGCGGGCTTTGTGCCCTAAGCCGGTGTTGCTTGCAATGGCCGGGGCAAATGCGTGAAACAACTGGAATCAATGACATGCCAATTGCCCGTATCCCTGTAACTGTCAATAACCCTTCATGGAATCACTTTTCCCTATGCGTCTCAATAACGGGTTGCGCCCGCGTTGTCCGAACGATATAGAGGCGCAATCAGTCGCAGTTTTTTTGAACCGAGGATTGAAGTTCATGGGAGAGAACAAGCCGATTCCGCTGTCCAAGCTGGAAAAGGAGCCGTTCATGAGCGAGCGGCAACAAGAATACTTCCGGGCGAAGCTTCTTGCCTGGAAAGACGACATTTTGCGTGAAAGCCGTGAGACACTGCAGAACCTGCAGACGGAAAATCTCGTATTGCCGGATGCAGCGGACAGGGCATCCACGGAAACCGACCGGTCTTTGGAGCTTCGGACCCGCGACAGACAGCGCAAGCTGATTGCAAAAATTGAAGCCGCCCTGAAGCGCATCGATGACGGGATTTACGGATATTGTGAAGAAACCGGCGAACCGATTTCGCTTCGCAGGCTGGATGCCCGACCCATCGCCACGCTTTCTGTCGAGGCCCAGGAGCGTCATGAGCGTCGCGAAAAGGTTTATCGCGACGATTGAGCGCCGGCATGGGCAATGAGCAGGCCGCACGCATGCATTAAACAGAAAGGGCCGAGGTCGCTGACTTCGGCCCTTTTTGTTTATGTGAAGAGTTTCCTGTCCCGGTTGCAGGTTACTTGCGATCCAGATCGTGTTCCACCGCCCGCAGGTTTGGCGGGCGGTCGGCTGGCGCGGGTTCTGCGAAAACCGGAGGCCGCGGCGCAGGGCGGGATCCCATAGGGCGAACATTGCCTGCCGGATCGGCGGTTCCCAGCGGTGGCGCTTCGCTTGCCGGCCTTGGAGGAGGGGCGGGGGGTATGCTGTCGATGGCTTCGGCTGCCAGATTCCTGCTCCGTTTGGCACCCGCAGCCGCACCGGCGCGTGACGGTTTGGTGCTGATGCCGGCCTCGATGACAACATCCTGCGAGCCGCCGACCAGTACCAGGTGTTCCACATCATCGCGGCGGACCAGGACCAGGAAACGGGATTTATCGACTTCGTAGTACTCGGAAATGCCAAGGCGGGAGCCGCGCTTTGCGCGCACACGCCCACCAAGCGCTCGTATCATCAGCCAGGCGAATATGAATACCGCCAGTATGACACAGCCAAGATATATCCAGTTCATGTAAGGTTCTAGAAG
Organism: uncultured Anderseniella sp.; assembly: GCA_947488295.1. Classification (GTDB taxonomy): domain Bacteria; phylum Pseudomonadota; class Alphaproteobacteria; order Rhizobiales; family Aestuariivirgaceae; genus Anderseniella. The sequence continues at coordinate 257,930 of CANKYU010000004.1, read as the reverse complement.
TTCCATTTCCGTTCCCCCAATTTGCGTTGGCCTGCCCGGTTTATCCGTACCATGTACAACAATTACACATCAAGGCGGCCAGACGCCAGTAATGTTAGGTTGAATCTAACGCCCGTTTAGGGCTGATACATGGCACAATTCGCCTATACTTGCACTTGATTCGGGGCTGTGCGGCACTTCAGGCACTTTGGGGTACATGAGCAAAGATATTCAAATCGAACCGGAGAACGGTTCCTCAAACCGTGTCAAGACGCCTGCTTTACCGACTGACAAACCAGCGGACCCGGCGCCGGCGGAGGTGTCGCCGGTTCGCGAACTGCGTCCGGCGCAGTCGGACGGCAAGCCCGTACTGAGTCTGCTGTTGGCGATTGCGTTGGCCATAATCGTGTATTTTTCCGTCCAGACGACAAGCGCGATTGTCCCGCAGGTTGTGATGGTTGCACTGGCCCTGATGTCGCTTACCGGACTGCTGGCCGTGTTTGGCGCACTTGCGGGTTTTGTACATTTCGGGCGAGCGCCCCGGCAGAAGGAATTTTTTGATCAGTTGTTTGACGCTGTCGGCGAACCGTGTGTGGTTGCCGACGCACGTGGATTGATCATCTACTCGAATACGTCTTATCAACGGCTTGTGTCAGCGTCCGGTCAGACCAGGATAGTCAATCTCGAGACTCTGTATTCCGGATATCCGGATGTATCGGAACGGGTTTACCGGCTGGCGCGGGCTGCCCGTGAAGGCAATGAAGCATCCGAGCAGTTCAGGTTGGCGGCAGGTTCGGCAGCCGCTGGCGCACGCAGCGATGCAGCCGCCTGGCTGCGCCTGCAGGTCAAGCCTCTGAAAGTAGGGGCCGGCCAGCCCTATTCGGTATGGCGCCTGATCGACGAAACCGATGCCCGCGCGTCTCAGGAAGATGCGTTCGAAAACCTGCAATACATCATCAATTACCTCGACCATGCACCGGCAGGGTTCTTCTCGACCACTGCCGACGGCGCAATAGCCTATGTCAATGCCACGCTGGCTGAATGGCTGGGGCTGGACCTGTCCGCGACTACCGAGGGCAATCTGAGACTGTCCGACATCGTCACCGAGAAAGGAGCCAAACTGCTCGGTGGTATCGAACCTGAGGCCGGACGGCCGGTGACAGAAGTCTTCGATCTCGACCTGGCGACCAGGACGGGCGAGACAATTCCGGCCCGCGTAGTGCATCGCTGCGAGTTTGACAGCGAAGGAAAGTTGCAGCCGTCACGCACACTGGTACTGGACAGGCGTGCTCATTTTGCCGTCGAGAAAAACTCCGGCGAAGCGCAGGTGCAGATTTCGCGGCTGTTCAATTCACTTCCCATCGGCATTGTGCAGTTGAATGCCAAAGGCACAATCGAAACCATGAATGCGGCGTTTCTCGAGCTTGCGCCGAAAGCCAAGCGGCGCGGTTCCCTGTCGAAACTCGTGCGTGAAGACGAGCGCGAAACACTCGACCGGCTTGTCGGTGATGCGGCAGGAGGCAAGGTGGAAACCAAGCCGACCGATGTTCATTTCCTGGGCACGGAGGAAACCTCGGGACAGGTTTACTGTGTTGCAGATGAAACCGGTGGCAAGGGCGCCGTCATGGTTTTTGCCGTGGACACCACCAAACACTCATCGCTTGAAACACAGCTTGCGCAGAGCCAGAAGATGCAGGCGGTGGGCCAGCTTGCCGGCGGCGTGGCGCATGATTTCAACAACGTGCTGACAGCAATTATCGGATTTTCCGACCTGTTGCTGGCGAGGCACCGGCCGACCGACCCATCATTTGCCGACATCATGAATATCAAGCAGAACGCCAACAGGGCGGCAAATCTGGTGCGCCAGTTGCTGGCGTTCTCGCGCCGCCAGACGCTGCGGCCCGAAGTTCTGTCGCTGACGGATGTGTTGTCCGACCTCGGAAACCTGCTTGGCCGTCTGCTCGGTGAAACGGTTGAGCTGAAAATCGTTCATGGCCGCGATCTCGACCGTATCAAGGTCGACATCAACCAGTTCGAGCAGGTGGTGATCAATCTGTGTGTGAATGCGCGCGACGCCATGCCTGACGGTGGTGTGCTGACGCTGAGATCCAGCAATGTGTCTGCTGCCGAGTCCGAAAGCGTCAAGCCGGGCCTGATGCCGCCGGGAGAATATGTTCTCCTGGAAGTTGCCGATACCGGCACCGGCATGCCGCAGGACGTGCTCGACAAGATCTACGAACCGTTTTTCTCCACCAAGGAGGTGGGCAAGGGAACCGGACTTGGATTGTCGACGGTGTATGGCATCATCAAACAGACCGGCGGGTTCATCTTCTGTGACAGCGAGATGGGCAAGGGGACCACGTTCAAGGTCTATCTGCCGCAATACATCGAAACCCGGGAAGAAGAAGAGGCCCGCAGAGAGGAAGCCGAAACCGGCGAGCCGAAAAGTGTGGACCTGACCGGCACCGGCACCATTTTGCTGGTCGAGGATGAGGATGCGGTGCGCTCATTTGCCAAGCGGGCCCTGGAGTCGCGTGGCTACACGGTGCTGGAAGCCGATTCCGGTGAGGTCGGGCTTGAGGTGCTGGAGGAATACGGCGCCGAACCCGACCTGATCGTGTCGGATGTGGTGATGCCGGAAATGGATGGCCCAAGCATGCTGCGCGAACTGCGCAAGCGCGGCGTCAAGACCAAGATCGTCTTCATCTCGGGCTATGCCGAAGATGCGTTTGAGAAGAACCTGGAAGGCCAGACCGATTTCGCCTTCCTGCCCAAGCCGTTCACCCTGAAACAGCTTGCCGAAGCCGTGAAGGAAGCCATCGGCTGATGGCGCTGTTGTACGGAGCATTCTTGTCAACCTGAACATGTTCAACGGGGGCCGGTCCTGTCCGGCGGGCGCAGGGTCCCAACATGCTTGATTGATTCAAATTGAACCGTCGGGCAATCGCGCGCATCCAGACGGCTTTGCAGTTGCTCAGAGACTTCCTACATATTGGCTTATGCCTGAATCTGCCAGCATCCTGGTCCTGACCTATGGAACGCGCGGCGACGTAGAGCCGTTTGTCGCACTTGCATGCGGGTTGGTCAGGCGCGGGAACAAGGTCACGATTTGCACGGCTGAAAGATTTGGCGACTGGGTGAAGGGATTCGGCCTGGCCTTCGCACCGATGTCCAATGCCTCGCTCGATGTTATCGACACGCCGGACGGGAAGGCCATGATTGACGGATCTTCCGGCTTGCTGAGGCGCGTGACCGCCGGCATTCGCCTGGCCCGCGGGGCTGGTACGATCAACGAGGCGATGAGCCGGGACGCCTGGGCCGCAGTTCAGTCCACACGCCCGGACTTGATCGTCTATCACCCGAAAGTCCTGGCTGCGCCGCATATCGGTGAAGCACTTGGTATTCCGGTTGTGATGGGTTTGTTGCAGCCAATGATCGTACCAACCAGCAACTTCCCTCCGGTCGGACTGCCAAGGCTCACTGTTCCCGGATACAACAGGTTCGGCTACTCGCTGGTCAGGCTCTCCTATTCCGCCTTCAGGAAATCCATGAACCGTGTCCGAACCGGACTATTGGGCCTGAAGCCGGTTCGAAGCGGACGGGAGGTATTGTTGCCGGGTGGTGTCGGGCCAATCAAGATACTCCACGCGATCAGTCCCGCTGTCATACCGCGACCGGCAGACTGGCCGCCCGAGGCCATCATGACCGGCTATTGGTATTTGCCGCCGGGTGAAAACTATGAACCGCCGGCCAAACTCTCCCGGTTCCTCGACGCAGGCCCTGCGCCGGTTTATGTCGGTTTCGGCAGTATGACAGTCGAGGAGCCTGCATCGCTCTTGCGGATCATCACGGACGCCTTGCGCGGTGCCGGCGTACGCGGTGTCGTCGCATCGGGCTGGGCCGGTTTTGACTGCATTGATATTGACGATGTGATTACTGTCCCGGCCGTGCCGCATGAGTGGCTGTTTCCGAGGATGACCGCGGTCGTTCACCATGGCGGCGCTGGAACGCTGGCTCAGGGTTTTCGCGCCGGGGTTCCATGTGTGATCTGTCCGTTTTTCGGAGATCAACCAGGCTGGGCTGACAGAAGCTTTGCCCTGGGAGTTGGCGCACAACCTGTTCCGCGCCGCAAGCTCAGTGCGGAACGTCTGGCACATTCCATTCGCTCAGCTGTCAACGATCAATCACTGCGTCACAATGCAAAAGCCCTTGCACAGGTGTTGCGAAAAGAAGATGGCGTGGCGCTGGCCGCCACAGAAATCGAAAAAAGCCTGCACTCTTGAAACAACCGGTGCTGCAAGCCACCGGACAGACCATTGGTCGCCAATCTGGAGGTTGTCGGCGTCCGGCTGGACTCGATGGCGTAAAGGATGTATTCGATGATCGATCGAAAGCGCCGATTTGAGCAACAGCTTGCGGGCGCGAAATAAATACAGCTAAAGCGAAGAGAGCATCTCGTTTTCTTCAAATACAACGCGCCTGCGAGGCGGAGGAGAGACGATGAATGTTCACAGCACCGATCTATCTGTCAGGCCCAGGATTCCAGTGGCGCGCATTCTTGAGGCGCGAGGATCATTTCCGCGTTGTACCTTGTCCTTCGAGGTTGAATTCGAAGTGGAGGAACTGGACGCTGTTTCGGATCTGGTTTTGCTGGTCAAACGGGCAGGGCTGACCTGCGATGGCCTGCGCTATCGCCGCAACGGTTGCGTTCTTGCGCGGCTTCGCGACAGCGAGGCTTCGGATTTCCGGTTGATGGACACGGTTCTGAACCGGTCAACTTCGCTCAGACTGGTTCGGTGGACCAGTATTCTCTCAAAGTCTTCAACCTGACCCTGCCTCGCTTCAGAACATCTCGCGCCAGTTGTGATGACCGGCGGCCTGCAGCGCCTCGACCCCGGCCACCCGGGCTGGTCGATGATCTTCGACGTCCGGTTTGAACGGCGTCGCTCGGAAAGCCGCCAGCACTTGCGGGTCGAACCTGTTTTCGGTTGCACCGGCAATGCACAAGGCCAGATACCAGTCAAAAGGTACAAGGTCGTGGTCATGGCGTTGCGGCATATAGGTTGCGGTTGAAACCGGCTTGCCGTCACCGAGCATGGTCACCTGGAAATCGTCTTCCCGGGTGTAGCCGTGGCCCACTCCTTCAATCCGGTCCAGCACCGGCATTTCATATGCTGCTAATTCATAGACCACACCTGGATGAGCGGCGCCGTCACGCTGTACCAGCCCGGCCTTGCCGGAGCCGTCACCGCCTGGTTTTGTGAAGCTGACGGTCCAGCCGTCGGTCATTGCCACGCCGACGACACGCGCCGAAGCGCAACGCGCGTTGAGGCGGGTAGAGAGAAGATTGGAACCGTAGGCGAAGTACAGACAGGTATGCATCAAAGGGGCCTTGCCGGTGTTTCACAGATAGTGCCATGCTGCCTGCATCGCGGGCTTTGAACAACAGGGAATGCATACATGATTGTCGAAACACTGGAAGGACTTGCCGCTCAACTTCAAAGTGGCAGGACCACGTCGCGGGACCTTACGGAAGCCTGCCTGGCGCGCATCGAGGATGAAGCAGGAGAGGGCGCACTGACATTCCTGTCAACCGATGCGGAAGGTGCAATCGCGACAGCGGATTTCATGGATGCACGGCGCCGTGCAGGCCGGGCGCCGTCGCCTTATGCCGGTATTCCCATATCGCTGAAGGACCTGTTCGATGTGGCTGGCGAAGTGACTGCTGCCGGTTCGACAATCCTGCGCAGCAGCGAACCGGTTACCGCTGATGCAACCTGTGTGGCCCGCCTGCGCGCGGCGGGCTTCGTGTTTCTGGGCCGCACCAACATGACCGAGTTTGCCTATTCGGGTGTGGGGATAAACCCGCACTACGGCACGCCGAAATCCGTCTGGGACCGGGCTCAGGGGCGCATTCCCGGCGGGTCTTCGTCAGGTGCTGCGGTGTCTGTGGCGGACGGCATGGCCTATATGGGGCTGGGCACGGACACCGGCGGATCGTGCCGGGTGCCGGCAGCCTTCAACAACATCACCGGATACAAGTCGTCGACGGGCCGGGTGCCCAGAGACGGCGTGTTTCCGCTGTCCGATACGCTGGACACGGTCGGTCCGCTGGCCAACTCGGTGCAATGCTGTTCGACCATTGATGCCATGATGGCCGGAGATCGTACCGGCAGTCTGCTGGCCCGCGATCCGGCGACCCTGCGTTTCGGCATTCTGCAACACGTGGCGATGGATGCCATGGATCCGGAAGTGGCAACTGCGTTCGATGCCGCGATCAAGACACTCGGCAAGGCCGGCATCGTGTTTTCGGAAGTGCCGTTCCCGGACCTGACCGAGTTGCCGAGCCTCAATGCCAAGGGTGGTATCTCGGCAGCCGAAGCCATGGATGTGCATGCCGACATGCTGGAACGTCACGGTGATGAGTACCATCATATGGTCCGCATCCGAATCCAGTCCGGTCTCAACGTTACCGGTCCTGAACTGGTTGAACACTACCGGCGGCGCAAGGAGATGATCGCGAAATTTGCCCGGCTTTGTTGTGGCCTTGACGGCTTCATTTTGCCGACCGTGCCGATTTTGCCGCCGTTGATCTCGGAAGTTGAAAAGGATGAGCGTTATGGCCCGCTGAATTTCCTATGTCTGCGCAACACATTCATTGGCAATTTCCTCGACAGCTGTGCGATCTCCGTGCCGATGACGGCACGGGGCGAAGCGCCTGCCGGGATCATGATCATGCGCCTGCACGGCCAGGACACCGAATTGTTCAATGCAGCCGCTACTGTTGAATCCATTCTGAAGAAGGCACTGTCATGAAAACCGAAACCATCAAGCTGATTGATCTGCGAACAGTGTGCATCAAGGCATTGAAAGCAGCCGGTTGTGATGATGCGAACGCCGATGCGATTTCCGGCACGGTATGTGCGGCTGAGCGTGATCACTGCCACAGCCATGGCATTTTGCGCATGCCGGGTTATCTGAAATCCATCGCCAACGGCAAGGCGAATCCGGCCGCCAGGCCAACGTGGGAAAAGACAGCGCCGGGGGTCATTCGCGGTGACGGCGACAACGGTTTCGCACCCCTGTCGCTGAACCTGATGGCGGATGATGTCGGCAATCTGGCGAAACAGCAGGGAGTTGCCTGCCTGGCGCTGACCAATATGCATCACTTTGCGGCGCTGTGGCCGGAGATGGAGCTGATGACGCATCAGGGGCTGGTGGCGATGACCATGACGTCTGCGTTCCCGATTGTACCTCCGCCAGGTGGTGCCAAACCCCTGTTCGGCACCAATCCGATTGCGTTCGGGTGGCCGCGTGACAATGGCGAAGCGGTGATTTTTGATATGGCAACGGCTGCCAGGGCGCATGGCGAGATCCTCATGGCGGCACGCGAGGGCAAGCAATTGCCGCTGGGTACGATCGTTGACAAGAACGGTAATCCGTCGACCGATCCGGCGGACGTACATGGCGGAGCAATCCTGGCCTTTGGCGGGGCCAAGGGCGCGCTGGTGTCGATGATGGTAGAACTGATGGCAGGTGCCCTGATGGGCGAACCGTTCAGCTTTGAAACTGCAAAGAAGGTGGAGCCCGACGGGCTGGCCAACCGGGGCGGGCAATTGATTATTGCCATTGATCCGGCACGCTTTGGCGATGCAAGCGGGTGGGCCAGCCATGCAGAAGCCCTGTTTGCCGAGATGGTCAAGCAGGACGGCGTACGCATGCCGAGCCGGCGCCGCTATGAAGCGCGCCGCATGACCGAGGCTTCCGGCACGGTTGAGGTCGCGTCTGACCTGTTGGGCCAGGTCAAGACGGCGGCGGGGTAATGCGGCTGGCGCTTCATGCCGTCGCGGTGGTGTTTCTCACCCTGCTGACACAGGTCGGCGGGCTGGCATGGATAGGCACTGCCGTGATGGCGCGCAGACTGTCCAATCGGCGGCTTGCCATATTTGCGGCGTTTGTGGCGATTTATGCGGGTCTGTCATTTGCTGCCGCGACCGCAGCACCGGTGTTTGGCCGGGTTGCATTGCCATGCTTCGCCACCGGCCAGTCCACACTGGCCATGCAGTCTCCGATGTATTGCGCACTGAACCGGCACTATGTGTCGAAGCCAATGTATGATGTGGCAAACAGGCTGGCGGCGGATATCAACCGGCAGTTCCCCGGAACACTGACGCAAGCCCTTGATGGCAGTTTTCCGTTTCTGGACGGGTTTCCGTTGCTGCCGCATCTGTCGCACAATGACGGCAACAAGCTGGACATTGCGTTTTACTACGGCGATCCCAGTACACAGAAATATGTCCGCGGCAGAACCAGATCACCCATCGGCTATTGGGGGTTTGAACGCCCGGAGCCAGGCGCCGACCTGCCGTGCGCAGGCCGCAATGATATTCTGACCGGGCGCTGGGACATGGGCTGGTTTCAGATATTCAACAGGGTTGTCGTACTGGACCGGCCAAGAACACGTGCCGCGCTTGAGTGGCTGGTGACACGGGACGAGGGCCAAGAAACCGGAGTGACGAAGGTGTTCATCGAACCCCACCTGGCCAACTCGCTTGGTGTGAAAAGCGACATTCTGCGATTCCAGGGCTGCCGTGCTGCCCGGCATGATGATCACATTCACTTTCAGATCAAAAGATAGTGGCTCACACAGGGCCGAAATTCTCGTCGAAGAATTTCAGCCAGTTGCCGCCCATCACCCTGGCTGTGTCCCGGTCCGACATGCCGACAGCTTTCAGTCCGTCGGCGATATTGTTGAAGTCCCTGTTGCCGGTAAACCAGTCGGGCTGGGGCGGGAAACCGGCATTGTCCTTTGAGCCTTCGCCATAGTCGATCTGTTTCGACCAGCGCCCGACGCGCATCCATTCCACCACGCTGTCTGGCTGGTCCTGGCACAGGTCAGAGCCGATGCCGAGGTGATCGATGCCGATCATGTCGGCGGTGCGGGCGATCATTTCGCAGAAACTCTCAACCGTGCAATCCGGGCCGCCTTTGAGATGATGCGGATACAGCGAAAAGCCCAGCATGCCGCCTGACGCGGCCAGCGCCTTCAGTACGGTGTCCGACTTGTTGCGCAGTCCGTCATGCCAGAATTTCGGGTTGGCATGGGTGATGGCGATGGGGCGGGTGGAGTGATCGATTGCCTCCAGGGTGGAGCGCTCAGCCGAATGGGACATGTCGACAACCAGGCCGACCCGGTTCATTTCCTGCACCACCTGTTTGCCCATGCGCGTGAGGCCGGTATCTTCTGCCTCATAAGCGCCGGTGGCGAGCAGGGACTGGTTGTTGTAGGTCAACTGCATGAAGCGCACGCCAAGCGTGTGCAGGATTTCCACCAGGCAGATGTCGTCCTCGATCGGTGAACAGTTCTGAAGACCGAAAAGAATCGCGGTACGGCCCTGTTTGTGAGCGTTGCGCACGTCTTCGCCGGTCGTGCCCCTGACGATCAGATCGGGATATTGTTCGAACCAGCGGTTCCACTGTTCCAGGTTGGCCACCGTTTCGCGGAAGTTCTCGTGATAGCAGATGGTGACATGCACCGCGTCCACGCCGCCATCTCGCATCTGCCGGAAAATCTTTTCTGAATAGTTGCAGTACTGCAATCCATCAATCAGCACGTGGCAACCTCCAGGACCATTGCTCAGGGACTGCAAACTGGCAGAAAGCGGACAGTTTGGCCAGTGCTCAAAATGGCTCGGCAGGGGACACGCGGATGTCCTGGCCAGAATCGCTGGCCGGCATCAACATGGCACACAAAGGTCACTCGTGAATTTCGTCAGTGAGGCCCGCCGTTCCGGCAGAAATGCTCAAAAATCCTGTTATAACAACGCTTTAATTTTTTCCTTGCAATGAGAACAAAATGAGTACAATACTGAAGAACAAAGCCGGAACGAGCGGATTGTCTGGCGAGCAGCAACGCAATGTGAAATAAGGAGCATGAGTGTCATGGGGCAAGCGAACCTCAAAGTTGTGGAAGGTGGTTCAATGGACAAGCAAAAGGCTCTGGAAGCTGCACTGGGGCAGATCGAGCGGGCTTTTGGAAAAGGCTCGGTGATGAAGCTGGGCTCCAGTTCGGCCATCGAGGTAGAAGCCATCTCATCGGGCTCCATCGGTCTTGATATTGCACTTGGTATCGGCGGTCTGCCGACAGGCCGCGTGATCGAGATTTACGGCCCGGAATCTTCCGGCAAGACAACGCTGGCACTGCATGTCGTGGCCGAATGCCAGAAACGCGGCGGCATTTGCGCCTTTGTTGATGCCGAACATGCGCTTGACCCGATCTATGCCCGCAAGCTGGGTGTCGATGTGGACGAACTGCTGATTTCGCAGCCTGACACAGGTGAGCAGGGGCTGGAGATTGCCGACACGCTGGTACGCTCCGGCGCAGTCGAGGTGCTGGTGATCGATTCCGTGGCGGCGCTGACGCCACGAGCCGAACTCGAAGGCGACATGGGTGACTCCCTGCCGGGCCTGCAGGCCCGGCTGATGAGCCAGGCGCTGCGCAAGCTGACCGGTTCGATCTCCAAGACCGGTTGCATGGTGATCTTCATCAACCAGATCCGCATGAAGATCGGTGTCATGTTCGGCAACCCTGAAACCACAACGGGCGGCAACGCGCTCAAGTTCTATTCATCGGTGCGTCTTGACATTCGCCGCATCGGTGCGATCAAGGACCGCGACGAGGTGGTCGGCAACCAGACCCGTGTCAAGGTTGTGAAGAACAAGGTCGCACCGCCGTTCCGGCAGGTTGAATTCGACATCATGTATGGTGAGGGCATTTCCAAGCTCGGGGAACTGCTCGACCTGGGTGTCACCGGCGGTATCGTCGAGAAATCCGGATCCTGGTTCTCCTATAATGGTGAGCGGGTGGGGCAGGGCCGCGAGAATGCGAAAAAGTTCCTGCGCGACAATCCCGATATTGCCGAAGCCATTGAAAACGCCATCCGTGAAAATGCCGGACTTATAGCTGACCGGATTACCGATCCCGATGCCGTCAAGGCCGACGCGGACGGTGTCATCGAGGACGACCTGCCGCTGGCCGCTGGTGGGGAGGACAAGTAATTTTGCCGCTTTGCGGTCCGATCCCTGCCGGATCGCGTATAGTGAGTAGTGTAGATTTCAGGCTCCCACCTGAACAAAGGCCGGTGCCGGGACATGAGCACCCCCCAAACCCCTGACCCTCATCCGGTCCGGCCTTGCAGGATTACTGACGCCCCATCAGATCCTGCTTTCAAACGCCTTCCCGACCACCGGGAGGGCGTTTGTGTGTTTGAAGATCTGGTTCTGACCCCCGGGCATGTCACGGATTTATGGACATCACGACCGGTGCGGGTATAAATGCGCCCTCGACACATTCATCTATTTCAAAGCAGGCTTTCAATTCCATGTCAGGCGTCAACGAAATACGCTCCACCTTTCTCGATTACTTCGTGAAAAACGGCCATGAGGAAGTGGCGTCATCGTCACTTGTGCCGCACAATGATCCGACGCTGATGTTCACCAATGCCGGCATGGTGCAGTTCAAGAACGTGTTTACGGGGCTTGAAAAGCGGCCATACAGCCGGGCGGTCACGTCACAGAAATGCGTTCGGGCCGGTGGCAAGCACAATGACCTGGACAATGTCGGTTACACTGCGCGCCATCACACCTTTTTTGAGATGCTCGGCAATTTCTCGTTTGGTGATTACTTCAAGGAACACGCCATAGAGCTGGCCTGGGACCTGATCACAAAAGAGTACGGTCTGGACGCCCGTCGTCTGCTGGTCACGGTCTACCACACCGATGACGAGGCATTCGATCTGTGGAAGAAGATTGCCGGCCTGTCCGAAGACAAAATCATACGCATTCCGACCCATGACAATTTCTGGGCCATGGGCGACACCGGACCGTGCGGGCCGTGCTCGGAAATTTTCTACGATCACGGCGACCACATTCCAGGCGGTCCACCCGGCTCACCGGATGAGGATGGCGACCGGTTCATCGAGATATGGAACCTGGTGTTCATGCAGTATGAACAGGTAACGGTTGATGATCGTCAGGACCTGCCACGGCCCTCGATCGACACCGGAATGGGTCTTGAGCGCATCTCAGCGCTGCTGCAGGGCAGTCATGACAATTACGATACCGACCTGTTCAAATCGCTGATCGCCTCAATCGAGGAACAGACGGGTGTCGAGGCTGTTGGAGAGAACAAGGCGTCAAACCGGGTCATTGCCGATCATCTGCGGGCCACATCCTTCCTGATTGCCGACGGCGTGCTGCCATCAAACGAGGGCCGCGGATATGTCCTGCGGCGCATCATGCGCCGCGCCATGCGTCATGCCGAATTGCTCGGCGTGAAAGAGCCCCTGATGTGGAAACTGGTTCCGGCATTGCAGCGGGAGATGGCGCAGGCGTTTCCGGAATTGTCCAGAGCGGGTGACCTGATCACCGAAACCCTGCGGCTGGAGGAAGGCCGCTTCCGCAAAACGCTGGAACGTGGCCTGAAAATGCTCGACGACGAGTCGGCAGGCCTGTCTGCCGGCGACCGGTTTTCCGGAGACGTTGCCTTCAAGCTTTATGACACTTACGGCTTCCCGCTCGACCTGACGGAGGACGCGCTGCGCGCGCGCGAGATTTCCGTCGATACAGATGCCTTCAACACGGCCATGGACAAGCAAAAGGCCGATGCCCGAAAGGCATGGGCGGGATCGGGTGACACCAATACAGACGCAGTCTGGTTTGATGTGCGCGACAAGACCGGCGCGACTGACTTTCTCGGTTATGAGACCGAAACTGCGGAAGGCGTTGTCTCCGCAATCGTGACGACCGACGGCAATATGCTGGAGACGGCCGCCAAAGGCGACAAGGTGTCCATCATCGTCAACCAGACTCCGTTTTATGGTGAAAGCGGCGGTCAGACCGGGGACCGCGGCATGATGAAGACGGCCGCCGGCGCCCGGATTGCAATTACCGATACCCAGAAAAGGCTGGGTGACCTGTTCGTCCACATGGCCGTTGTCGAAGATGGTGAGATCTCGGTCGGAGACGCAGTGGAAATGCTGGTCGACCATCACCGGCGGTCGGGCAACCGCATTCATCATTCAGCCACCCACCTGGTGCACGAGGCTTTGCGGCAGGTGCTGGGCAATCATGTGGTTCAGAAGGGGTCGCTGGTCGAGCCGGACAGGTTCAGGTTCGATTTTGCCCATCCGAAATCCCTGTCAGACAACGAACTTGAACAGGTTGAACAGATTGCCAATCAGGTGGTTCTGCAGAATGACGCCGTGTCGACGCGCCTGATGAGCGTTGACGAGGCCATAGAGCAGGGCGCAATGGCGCTGTTTGGTGAAAAGTATGGCGACGAGGTGCGGGTTGTCTCCATGGGAGTTCAGCCGGGCGGCGGCAACAAGCAGGTTTATTCAATGGAGCTGTGTGGCGGCACCCATGTGGGTCGTACAGGTGATATCGGCCTGGTGAGAGTTGTATCCGAGGCCGCGTCGGCCGCCGGGGTCCGCCGCATTGAGGCGCTTGCCGGCGATGCGGCCCGGCAACATCTTGAGGCCCGCGACAGGCAGGTGTCGCGCATTGCGGGCCTGTTGAAGGCAGCCCCCGATGATGTGGAGACGCGGGTTGCCGCGCTGGTTGAGGAACGCAAAGTCCTTGAGCGTGAACTGGCAGACGTGAAGAAAAAGCTCGCCATGGGTGGCGGCGCATCCGGCGGCGGGGCGATTGAAGACATTGGTGGTGTAAAGTTGCTGGCGCGGGTGCTGGACGGATTGAATCCAAAAGACCTTCGCGGTGCCATTGATGACGGCAAGGCCCAGGTTGGCTCGGGCATCGTGGCGTTGATTGCCGTCAATGACGGCAAGGCGGCTGTCGGCGTAGGTGTGACCAATGATCTGAAAGACAAGTTGAGTGCTGTTGATCTGGTGAAGTCAGGTGTTGAGGCTGTCGGCGGCAAGGGCGGCGGCGGCCGTCCGGACATGGCCCAGGGCGGCGGCCCTGACGGCAACAAGGCAGATGCGGCGCTTGACGCCATTCGTGCGGCGCTGGCTGGATAGCCAGGGTCAGGTGCCAGTTTTCTGAGCACAGCTGGTGCTCAGTGACAGTTTGCCGGCCAAGGTCGCTGACAGGCCGGCCAAGATGCGATGCTGCTTCGCGCTGGTGTGCGCCTGCCGGCAATGCCACGCCATCCCACTGGCATTCCTTTCAACATACGCCGACTGATTTTTTGAAATTTCCTCCCGAATATTCCTCTGTTGCGACCAATTGGCTTTTTTCATGTCGCAGATGAGCTTGACCGGCAAGGTTGGGCGATGCCAGTAACGAAAAACAATTACTGAACCGGAGTGAACGCGATTGGCCCTGATTTCCCCATCCCGCAGACTGCGGCGCACGCCATTTTCTGACGGTGTCGAAGCGGCAGGCGTTAAAGCCTATACCGTCTATAATCACATGCTTCTTCCGACCGTTTTCCGCTCGGTGCAGGAAGACTATCGCCACCTCAAGGAGGCGGTGCAGGTCTGGGATGTGGCCTGCGAGCGTCAGGTTGAAGTACGTGGCCCCGATGCGGGGCGGCTTGTACAGCTTCTCACTCCTCGTGACCTGCGGTCGATGCAGCCGGGGCAGTGCTACTACATACCCATCGTGGATGAAACCGGCGGCATGCTGAATGATCCCGTTGCCGTCAAACTGACGGAAGACCGCTGGTGGATCTCCATTGCCGACAGCGACCTCCTGTACTGGGTCAAGGGACTGGCCTATGGCTACCGGCTCGACGTGCTGATCGATGAGCCCGATGTGTCGCCTCTGGCAGTTCAGGGACCGCGTGCCGATGACCTGATGGCTGCTGTGTTCGGTGAGCAGGTACGCCAGATCCGGTTCTTCCGCTTCGTGCCACTGAGTTTTCAGGGCCGTGATCTGGTGGTTGCGCGGTCAGGTTATTCCAAACAGGGTGGTTTCGAGATCTACGTTGAGGGCGAAGACATCGGCATGCCGCTGTGGAATGCGCTGATGGAGGCAGGCAAGGACATGGACGTTCATGCCGGTTGTCCCAATGCGATCGAACGCATCGAAGCGGGTCTGCTGTCTTACGGTAACGATATGACAGACGACAACACACCACATGAATGCGGGCTGGGACGGTTCTGCAACACCCATACAGCCATTGGCTGTATCGGACGCGACGCGCTCCTGCGGGTTGCCGCAGAAGGGCCGGTGAAACAGATCCGGGCAATTTCCATCGCGGGCGATCCGGTGCCGGCCTGTGACAGGTACTGGCCGCTCCTGGCTGACGGCAAGGTCGTCGGCCGGGTGTCTTCGGCGGCGTGGTCTCCTGATTTCAATACAAATGTCGCCGTAGGAATGGTGCGCATGACGCACTGGGATGAAGGCAACGTGTTGGTCGTGGAAACCACTGATGGTTCGCGCCAGGCCACGGTTCATGAAAAATTCTGGATTTAGGGTGCAACGCCCACGATGACACGCAATGGCCACACTGGCAGCGCCTAGAAGGAGGGTCACTCCTTTGACCGGTGCCAATGGAGAATAGCACCTCGTAAGCAACGGCAATGAAAAACCCCGCCAGAACAAGTCGGGCGGGGCCAATTCGTTTGCTGTGCGAGGCTAGTACTAGCCTTGGGCAGCTGCCCACTCTTCTGCACTCAGTTCGCCATTCTGGTCGCCATCAGCAGCCTTGAAGGCGTCTTCGGAAAGGTTCGGCAATGCAGCCTTGGCTTCTTCCATAGTTACTGAGCCGTTCTGGTCAGCGTCTACAGCGGTGAAGTCAGCAGCAACCGCTGCGGTGGATGCAAAACCAGTTGCAAGAATGACTGCGAGAAACTTTTTCATGTTAATTCTCCTGTTACACTAAGCTTCGATGACCTGCACCTGGCTCACTACGCAGCCAGTAAAGTCGTGCAGCTACCCTCCGCTGGACACAGAAGGTGACTTGGCATTGCGGCAGTGAAAAGCGGGTAGCCGGGTAATGTCAGGGCCAATTTGTGATGGATTATGACGTGTGCCAACAGCAGTATAGGAGTGCTTTGAGGCCTG
Source organism: uncultured Anderseniella sp. (assembly GCA_947488295.1). GTDB lineage: Bacteria > Pseudomonadota > Alphaproteobacteria > Rhizobiales > Aestuariivirgaceae > Anderseniella. Next base: position 241,919 of record CANKYU010000004.1, on the reverse strand, counting down.
AGCGGACGTGCCATGGCGGGTTTGTCCGCCGCGCGAATACTGAAGCCCAGATCGACGAAATAAGCCCTGAGCCTATGGGTTCCACTGGTCCGTATCGTGATCGGGGTGCTGCCAGCATACCAGCTTTTCCAGGTCTTGCGGCGTACGATCGTCTGTTGTGGAGTGACCGGGCAGGGTGATGATCTGGTTGAACCATGCCCTCTTGCTCTCGATGCCCACCTCGTCTACCGGCGGTGCGCTGTCCGGCGCGTCCAGTGAGCCCACGGTCAGTTCGTAGTTCACATCGCCTTTCTCATGCATGTAGAGCGGGGTGCCGCACTTTTCGCAGAAACCCCGCACCGTGACCGGCGTTGAGGAAAACTCGGCTGCTTTTCCACGGGTCCACTCCACCTTGTCCATCAGCGTTGTCAGCAGCACCATGCCGAAATTGCCGCCGGCTTTCTGGCACATGCGGCAATGGCAGATGCCGGAATGACCCAGTGGACCGGTTATCCGGTATCGCACCGCCCCGCACTGGCACCCGCCTGAATGGGTATCCGCCATTACGGGCGTTGCCACACCACCGGAAACCAGTCCTCCGGCAGCGCATCACCCATCTTCAGTTTCAGGCCCATTTCATCAAATGGCGGCGACACGGCATGAGACCTTGCAACATAGCGGCAGTCCTCGCCGATGAAGCGAAAGCTCACGGCCCGCCTGCGGGTACCTGACGTGTTGGGCGGCGCATTGTGCAGGGTGTGATAGTCGAAGGCGACGGCATCGCCCGGTTCCAGGTCCCAGGCGCGCAGGTCTTTCGCCTGTTCTTCCTCGTCAATCTCGGGGAAGGGGTGATAGATCGAGGTATCGCCTTCAAGCGGTTCCAGTGTCTTGAAGCGGCGCGGCACGTAGGTGACCGAGCCTTTGTGACTTCCGGCGATGAAATGCGGGCAAACGGCTTTCGAAACCGGATCAAGCGGCACCCAGATGGACACGGTCTTTGAACCGTCCAGGCAGTAATACGGCAGGTCCTGATGCCACGGCGTCGGATCGGCGGTGCCGGGCTCCTTGACCAGCACGTGCTCATGAAACAGTTGCGTGCGTGCTGCATTCATAAGTTCACCGGCTATGGCGCCCAGCGGGCCGTCATCGCACACATCCTTGTAAGCCGGGATGCGCTGCCAATTGACATAATCACCGAAGTAAGCGCCCGGCTTGCCTTCTTCGGTATGATTTTTTCCGTAAGGGCCCGGAGTTAGCATGTTTTCTTCAATTGCCGTCTCAAGCCGGTTGCGCCAGTCTGCAGGAACGACATTCCGCAGCACGCATACGCCGTCCCGGCTGAAGTCTTCACGGGTTTTGGTTGAAATCGTGTTCATGCCGGCCTCCTGTTGGTGATTTTCAGTTTGCAGCATGCCTGAAGCCGGTGTTGACGGCAATCTGCCATTGTCTATCTGGTGCGGCGTACAATACAGACAACGGAGCGGGCCTGCAGCGATTTGCAGATTTTGGCCGCTTTTTGCCGGCTGGCGGCACCGATACGCGCGGAATAACGCCGCCTCGCCCCCAGGCTCAAGTTCCTGACCCGCACGACCATCGGCGGTCTTTCCCGCAGGCCTGCCGGAAACCTTTTTTTGATCCGGTTGAATGTGCGAACCGCGGTGTTTCGGGAAAAACTCTCCGAGATCAGCACACCCCAGGGCTGGTGCGGTGACGATTTTGTCGCCAGCCGGATGCGCCCGGGCTTGCGGACGAGGCCCGGGCAGGCATCGGCAAATGATTTCTTGCCGTCAATCAGCGGAATCGCATGTCGGGCGTCCGGCTTTCGCCATTCTTCCGCGGCACGGCCGGTGATGGAGTACACGTAGTTTTCAGTCTCCAGCGGAATCCCGCCGCCGGCAACAAACCGTGAGGCAGCGCCTTCGCCTGCATTATAGGCGACAGCCGCCAGCCCGAGGTTTCCAAACCGGGTTTTCAGATGGGCGAGGAAGTCAATCGATGCTGTCAGTGCGGCGGCCGGATCAAACGGATTTTTCAGGCCGCGCCGCTTGGCCGTGCCGGGAATGAACTGGGCAATGCCCTCAGCACCGGCCGGCGACACTGCGTTGGGCGAAAATCGACTTTCCGCGTTGATCAGGCGGGCAATGAAGTGGGCATTGATACCACGCCAGCTTGAGCGGTTTTCGATCAGCTTGCAGACATCGCGGGCAAAGGTCGCCTCACCAACAGCCAGCGGCGCCTGCACCGGCTTCACCCCGGTCTTTACCGGCCGGGCTGAAGCGCTGGCAGCGAGGCAGACTGCGAGCAGAACAACTGTGAGCTGGTCAGCCCATAGCCTTCTGCAGGTTGCGATCAACGGCATCGAGGAAGCCTTGTGTGCTGAGCCACTTCTGGTCGGGCCCGATGAGTACGGCCAGGTCCTTGGTCATTTCGCCGCCTTCAACCGTGTCGATGCAGACTTTCTCGAGCGTGTCGGCGAAAGTCGCCAGGGCGGCATTGTCGTCGAGCTTGGCCCGATGGGCCAGGCCGCGGGTCCAGGCAAAAATCGAGGCGATGGAATTGGTCGAGGTCTCCTTGCCTTCCTGGTGCAGGCGATAATGCCGGGTGACGGTACCATGAGCCGCTTCGGCTTCAACCGTGTCGCCATCTGGCGTCATCAGCACAGAGGTCATCAGGCCCAGTGAGCCGAAGCCCTGCGCGACGGTGTCGGACTGCACGTCGCCGTCATAGTTCTTGCAGGCCCAGACATATCCGCCGGACCATTTCATGGCAGACGCAACCATGTCGTCAATCAGGCGATGCTCGTAAGTGAGGTTCGCTTCGGCGAATTTGTCGGCGAATTCAGCGTCGAAAATCTCCTGGAAGATATCCTTGAAGCGACCGTCATAGGCTTTCATGATGGTGTTCTTGGTGCTGAGATACACCGGATATCCCAAAGTCAGACCGTAGTTCATAGAGGCGCGTGCGAAGTCGCGGATGGAATCATCGAGATTGTACATGGCCATGGCCACGCCGGAGCCGGGTGCCTGGAACACTTCCCTTTCGATCACCTCACCATCGTCGCCTTCGAACCGGATGGTCAGCTTGCCCGCGGTCGGAAACTTGAAGTCGGTGGCGCGATACTGGTCACCGAAAGCATGACGGCCAACCACGATGGGCTGGGTCCAGCCCGGCACCAGGCGCGGGACGTTCTGACAGATGATGGGCGCGCGGAAAATAACACCGCCGAGAATGTTGCGGATGGTGCCGTTTGGCGACCGCCACATCTGTTTCAGGCCGAATTCCTCGACCCGCTGTTCATCGGGCGTGATGGTGGCACACTTGACGCCGACGCCGTACTTCTTGATCGCCTCTGCAGCATCGATGGTGACCTGATCGTCGGTCTCGTCGCGGTACTCGATGCCCAGATCATAGTATTTCAGATCAATGTCCAGGTAAGGATGGATCAGTTTGTCCTTGATGAACTGCCATATGATGCGTGTCATCTCGTCGCCGTCTAGTTCAACAACGGGATTGGCAACCTTGATCTTGGACATGGAAATTTAGCCTCGCTATGTAGGGGGTTGGTGCAGCGCACAACGGAATATGGTGCGCGTCATAGCAAAGCATGCGGCCAAGAGCAAATATGACCATGGGCTAACAGGACATGTTTTTGCCGGCGGGCAGGTAAAGCGCTGAAGCTCAGTCCCTGTCGATAAACTGGATGCCGAGTTCCTGGTCGTTGCGCCAGCACACCTGGGCTGTCTTTGCAGTGTTCTCCGGCTGTATGGTCAACTGGAAGCAGGACGGCACGGTAACGTCTTCAGCAAGGCGCAACCTGGCACCGGCCTGCGTGAGATCCATGATTTCGCAGGCCATGCCCTGTTCGTGACCGGCAAAGATGACAAGGCCGTGCTGTTGCACTTCAGGGCGTGGTTCGCCGCGGTCATCATCGTCGTCTGTGAATGTCTCCTGCGGCACGACGTTTGTTTGCTCGTCCGTGATGGCAGGAATGTGCGGTTGTTCGGCAGAGGCGTCTGCACGCTGTGACACATGGGGGTTTTGTTCCGCGCCCTGTGGCGGAGTGCCACCGGGGGATGTGTTCAATGCCTTCACCCGGTCAAGTTGATGAAGCATACGCTGATGCAGGTCGGTTGCCGTCATGTCAGTTCGCCATTCCCAAATTAGGCGGTTGTCGAGGCGATTATCCACCATGATTGGTGAAAGCCGGGTAAATGAGGTGCGCAGGAGACCCGCAAACGGTGAGTTTTCATTGAGACTTGTATTTTTCAGGCTCTGGTGTATCGCATAGCGCACAATGACAAGCGCACAGACAGACAGTTCCGGCAAGCCGGCCGTGGTCCTCGTAAACCCGCAATTGGGCGAGAACATTGGTACCGCGGCGCGCGCCATGGCCAATTTCGCCCTGAGTGAACTGCACATCGTCGAGCCGCGCGACGGCTGGCCCAATGAGCGCGCGCTCAGCGCATCGTCGGGTGCGGTGAAGATCATTGAGCAGGCCAGCCTTCATGACACCTGCAAACAGGCGCTGAAACCGTTCAACCGGGTGTATGCCACCACGGCACGCCCGCGCGGCATGACCATGCAGGTGATGACGCCGGAGGAAGCCGCCGCAGACATGCATGCGCGCATCGGCAATGGCGAGCGCGTGGCGATCATGTTCGGCCGCGAGCGCTGGGGCCTCAACAATGACGAAGTCTCGCTGGCTGACGTGATCATCACCGCCCCGGTCGATCCTGAGTTTGCGTCAATCAACATTGCGCAAGCTGTCCTGCTGGTCGGTTATGAATGGTACAAGCCTGTTGCCGCCACCCTCGGCATGGGCACCGGCGAACTGCCGGCCATGACCGGGTCGGGCCTGAAAATCCGGGGTGACGAAGGACTGGCCAGCAAACAGGACGTACATGGCTTTCTGGATCACCTGGAAGCTGAACTGGAGACAGCGGGCTTCTTCAAATCTCCGGCCATGCGTCCCGGCATGATGCGCAACCTGCGCAACATGTTCCAGCGCATCGAACTGACCCTGCAGGAAATCAGGACCCTTAGAGGGGTCATTGCATCCCTGACCAGAACCCATCTACGCCCGCGCAAGACCGGCAAAGAGGCCGGCGAATGAGCAATCGGCAAGCCCGTATCCTGGTCTTTGATTCTGGCACCGGCGGTTTGAGTGTGGCGCACGCGCTGCGGGCACAGTTACCCGATGCAGATATCGTCTATGCGGCAGACACTGCCGCTTTTCCGTATGGCAAGTGGGCTGAGGTTTTGCTGGTGCGGCGAATTTTGCGCGTCATGCGTGATTTGCTCGTCCTGGTCAAACCGGATTGCGTGGTTGTTGGTTGCAACACGGCGAGCACCCTGGCGCTGGATGTGCTGCGGGAAGAGTTTCAGGTGCCGTTCGTGGGCACCGTTCCCGCCATCAAACCGGCCGCTGCGCAGACGAAAACCGGCGTCATCGGCGTACTGGCAACACCGGGAACAGCCAGGCGTGAATATACGAAGACCCTGATCCATACCTACGCGTTTCATTGCAAGGTGATGCTGCATGGGGCGCCGCGACTGGCGGAAATTGCCGAGAACAAACTGGCGGGCAGGGAAGTGGACCGGGCAGCTCTTCTGGCAGAGATCAGCCCGGTGTTTCGCAAGAAGGGTGGCGCGAAGGCCGATGTTGTCGTGCTCGGGTGCACACACTATCCGCTGCTGCTGGACGAGATGAAGGAAGTCGCACCATGGCCGGTCGCATGGATTGACCCGGCACCGGCCATTGCGCGGCGCACTGCTTCGATCCTGAGAGACAGTGAAAAGTCCGATGTCCAACCGATCAGCATCGAACGCGACACGGTCATTTTGACCTCACAGCCGGTGGAAGGTGATCATGTGCCTGCCGGGTTCGCCGGTGCCGGTTTTGACAAACTGCAAATTGCCGAAATTCCTCTTTGATCCGAGAAAGGATGCCTTCAGATGAGCCGCATTGAAACCATTGAGCAACTGGAAGGTATTTATGGCGAACCTGCCCAGGCATCACTGGTGAAGGTAACCGACTATATCACCCCGCATTATGCGGCGTTCATCGAGGCCTCGCCGTTTGTGGCGCTGGCAACGTCAGGGCCTGAGGGTCTGGACTGTTCGCCACGCGGTGATCTGGCCGGGTTTGTGCGCATGCACGACGTGCGCACGCTGATGATGCCGGACAGGCGCGGCAATAATCGCGTCGACAGTTTGCGCAACATTGTAGACGATCCGCGTGTCGGGCTGTTGTTCATGGTGCCGGGATCCGGCAGTACACTGCGCGTCAACGGCGCGGCGCATCTGAGCATTGACCCGGACCTGCTGGCCTCGTTCGCGGTCGACGGCAAGGCACCGCGATCGGTCATCGTGATCGAGACGCAGGCCGTCTATTTTCAGTGCGCGCGGGCCATTGTAAGGTCGAACCTGTGGAGTGCTGAGGCACAGGTTGATCCGAAATCCCTGCCAACACCGGGCCAGGTGCTGGCGGCGCTTACCAATGGCGAGGTCGGCGGCAAACCCTACGACGATGCCTGGTGGGACAGGGCACAGAAAACCCTGTGGTGACACGAGGCAATACTGTCGTTTGACACGGTGCGCGTTCCGGCGTAAAAGCCACCTCGTTCTGTGCCGTTAAGGCCAGTGCATTGCTTGTTCGTGACCGTTTCGCCTTTCCCGACTTTTAACAACGCGGGAACACTTTGAGGAGGAACAGTCTGTCGGACCGGGAGACCGGTGAGAAGGAGAACAGGCTACATAACCGAGAAGCGGTCAGCGGAATTTTATCCGGTACTGGCCGCTGTTTTTATTTTTGATCTGGAGTTCATTGAAGAATGTCTAATCGTGTAAGCTCAAAGTACAAACTCGACCGCCGTATGGGCGAAAATATCTGGGGCCGTCCGAAATCCCCGGTCAATCGCCGCGAATACGGTCCCGGCCAGCATGGCCAGCGCCGCAAGGGCAAGCTCAGCGATTTTGGCACGCAGCTGCGCGCCAAGCAGAAGCTGAAAGGCTATTACGGCTCGATTTCTGAAAAACAATTCCTGGCGACCTACAAGGAAGCCTCTCGGATCAAGGGCAACACGGCTGAAAACCTGATCGGCCTGCTCGAGCGCCGGCTGGATGCGGTTGTGTATCGCGCCAAACTGGTTCCAACAGTTTTTGCCGCGCGCCAGTTTGTCAATCACGGCCACGTGCTGGTGAACGGCAAGCGCGTCAATATCCCGAGTTACAAGGTTCAGATCGACGATGTCATCGAGGTTCGCCAGAAATCCCGCGAAATGGGTCTGGTGCTTGAAGCCATCCAGAGCCCGGAGCGCGATGTGCCGGACTATATCGATGCCGACCACAAGAAACTGACAGCCAAACTGGTGCGCATCCCGCTGCTGGCCGACGTGCCGTATCCGGTGATGATGGAGCCGAACCTGGTCATCGAATTCTACTCAAGCTGATCGACGCAATTCAGCTTTATCGAGATCCGGCCCGGCAGACCATTCTGCCGGGTCTTTTTTTGTTTGAGGAGCAACACACATGAAGCTTTACATCGGTAATCAGAAGTACTCGTCCTGGTCTTTCCGGCCGTGGATCGCGCTGAAGGTCAAAGACGTTGAGTTTGAAGCAGTGCTGCGCCGGTTTGACGATCACCCGGAACGGGTTGACTTCAAGACCTTTTCACCGACAGGCAAGGTTCCGATGCTGGACAATGGCGGGGTGAAGGTCTGGGAATCGCTGGCGATCCTGGAATATCTGGCAGACCTTCATCCGGGAAAAGGCTTCTGGCCCGAAGACATCAGTGAGCGTGCTCATGCCAGGGCCATCTCGGCGGAAATGCTGGGCGGTTTCAATGCGCTGCGGTCTGAGTGCCCGATGAACATGGCGCGCAAGCACGGCGCCCTTGATGTGTCTGACGGCGTGCGCATTGACATTGCCCGTATTGAGCAGATCTGGAGCGAGTGCCTCGAAAAGTCCGGAGGACCGTTCCTGTTTGGGGATTTCTGCAATGCCGACGCCATGTACGCGCCGGTGGTCAACAGGCTGGAGATTTACCGGTTGTCAGATCACCCTGCAGTCAAGGACTATTCCGCAGCCATGAAGGCCTTGCCGGCATGGCAGGAATGGGAAGCGGCCGGGCGGGCGGAACCGTGGATTTACCCGGAGGATGAGGCTTGACCCTAGGCTTCATGCCGGTTGCGGAACAGTTCCCAGGCGAATTTGGCCCGCACGCCCACGTCCAGAAACGGGCGTGGCGGGACTTTTGACGGGCTGCCCAGGCTTTTCATGTCGGCAATCATCGGATTGTCCACGCCACAGGCCATGTCTGCGGCCAGCATGCCGGAGATTGTTCCCTTGGTTACGCCGACTGCGTTCTGGCAGGTTGCAGCCCAGACGTTTCCGGCAACCTTTCCAAAACCCGGCGCGCCGTTTTCCGACAGGCAGATGAAGCCGGTCCAGGTGTGCTCCATGGTGACATCCGGCAACATGGGGAAGCGTTCATCGAACAGTCTCTTGTGCTCTTTCGCCACACTCGCACGGGCTGAGTCCGCGATACGAACAGATGGCTGGAAGTGTATGTTCTGTCGAATCAATATGCGTCTGTCGGGCGTGTAGCGCATGGTAATACCGGCAAATGCATTGGCAGGTGTCAGGCCCCAGTCCTGTTCGACGCCATAGGCGGCCTGTTCCGCTTCGCTTAGAGGCCTGGTCAGGCTCGCATGGGCTGCAAACCGCAACAGCCGGCCGCGATAGAAACCGAATTGATCGGCCAGACCATTTACGCAGATGATGAGTTTCGGGGCAAACACACTGCCGGCAGGGGTTTGCGCCGTAACACCGTTGGTATAATCGATGTCCACTACGGGTGAACGTTCATACAGCTCGACATTGCCCGGCAGGCTTTCTGCAAGGCCTCGGGTCAGAGCTGCAGGGTTCATCAGAACGCACCCGGGCGTGTAGATGGCTGCATCAAAATGCTTTGTGCCCAGCTTGCTGCCAAGTTCGTCTTTTCCGACCCAGGTCAGCGGCTCGCCGATGGACTCCAGCTCGCGGGCGAAAGGTTCAAGAACCTCGCTTGTTCCCCGAGGGCTTACAGCCGCGTGGTATTTGCCCCTGCGCACCCAGTCACATTCGATCCTGTGCCGCTTTACCGTGTCTTCAAGGTGAGTAATGGCTGCCCTGGCGAGGCCCATATAGCATTTCGATGCCTCAAGCTCTTCGAGCGATGACCCGACATTGTGTGGCAGGTCTATGGCAAATCCGGAGTTGCGCCCTGATGCACCTTCGGCCGCCTCGTGTGCCTCCAGAACGACAATTCGATCATCCGGCCGGTTGATGGCAAGTTGCCGGGCGGCGGAAAGCCCGGCAAAACCCGCTCCGATGACCAGCCAGTCTGCTCTGATGTTCTTGTCCAGCGCAGGACGATGCTGTCTGGGCGCAAGGATAGCACTCCATCCGTTGGTGTTGTCTTCTTCAGGCAGCAGGTTGATTTTCATGTCGCAAGCTCAGTCTGGTTGGGTCTCTGCCCAGTTGGCCGGGTGGATCGCAAAGAACACCAGAGCATCATCGGCTTCGTACACAAGCGGTGTGCCGGATGGCAGCCAGATGGAATCCCTGCTGTTTGCCGTCAGAACGCCGTCAGGGGTGTGAACTCTCACCTGTCCCTCGATCACATGAAGTACTTCATCATATTTGACGGTCCATTCCAGGCGTGCCTGGTGCAGGCGGGCCATGCCACAGCCAAGTTCGCTGCCGTCTGCACTGGAGCAGATATTCGCCAGTTGTGCCTGATCGCCCCCTTCGGCACGAGGGGTGAATTCAAGATCCGTGAATTTGACCAGGCTGGCAGGAGATTTTGTCTGGCTCATGTTACGATGCCTCGCAGTGATCGTCGTCCGGTCAGGTGCCTGTTGGGCATGCCAGGGCAATGGAGTTGACGTCAGCATGAAACACGAGGTGTAAACAGGCAAGCAAAAGCGGGTTGAAACATCTCGGCAAGACGAATAGATAGTCGGCGTCTTCGATTGACAATGCCCGTTGATTCGATTTTTGAAAGACCGGATGTCCGCACTGCTTGAACTCAACAGCCTGGTTAAACGCTTTCAGTCGTTCACTGCCGTGAACGGCATTTCACTGGAAGTACCGGCGGGTGAAGTACTCGGGTTTCTGGGGCCGAACGGGGCCGGCAAATCCACCACCATGAAAATGGCGGCAGGGTTCCTGACACCGGACGGCGGCAGCGCGCATATCTGTGGTGTGGATGTTGCCGCGCAACCGGAACTGGCGCGTCAGAACCTTGGTTATCTGCCGGAAGGCGCGCCTGCCTATGGCGAGATGTCGGTTGCCGCCTTCCTGAAGTTCTGCGCCAGGCTGCGTGATCTTTCCGGTGCCGATGCCCGTGATGCCATCGCGCGGGCTGTCGAGCGCACCGAGCTTGGCGGCGTTCTTGAGCAACCGATCGAAACCATGTCAAAAGGCTTCAAGCGCCGTGTTGGCCTGGCGCAGGCCATCCTGCACGAACCGAAGGTGCTTATCCTGGATGAACCCACGGACGGGCTTGATCCCAATCAGAAACATCACGTTCGGCAACTGATCCGCGATATGTCGGCAGACCGGGCCATCGTGATTTCCACACACATTCTCGAAGAGGTTGATGCGGTGTGCTCGCGGGCTGTGATCATAGACCGCGGCTCCATTGTCGCGGACGGTACCGCTGCCGAACTGCGCAAGCTGGGGCCGGGCAAGGGCAAGACATCCAGCCTGGAAGAGGCTTTCAGGCATGTCACCGTGCCTGCAGCAACGGAAGATCAGCCGCATGTCTAGGGTCATGGCCATTTTCCAGCGTGAGCTGTCGGGGTACTTCAACACCCCGATTGCCTATGTATTCCTGATCATCTTCGTGATGCTGGCCGGGATGTTCACCTTCTATATCGGCAACCTGTATGAACGCGGCGTGGCTGACCTGGTGCCGTATTTCACCTATCTGCCATGGCTGTTCCTGATCCTTGTGCCGGCCATTTCCATGCGGTTGTGGTCTGAAGAACGCCGCAGCGGCACAATCGAGCTGTTGATGACCATGCCGGTCAGTGTCTGGCAGGCGGTCATCGGCAAATGGCTGGCAGGGGTTGCTTTTGTGGCCGTTGCCCTGGCGTGCACGATACCGCTGTGGCTGACGGTCAATTATCTGGGCTCGCCGGACAACGGTGTCATCGCCGTCAGCTATTTGGGTGCGCTGGCACTGGCCGGTGTCTTCCTGGCCATCGGCAGCTGCATGTCGGCGCTGACCAGCAATCAGGTGATTGCATTTGTTCTGGCCGTTTCAGCCGGATTTGTGTTTGTCACGTCAGGCACCCCGATTGTGCTTGATGGGGTGCGCACGGTCTTGCCGGAGGCCATGGCAGCCGGTATCGCATCCCTGTCGGTGCTGACCCATTATGACGGGTTGACGCGCGGCCTGATCGATGTCCCGGCCGTGGTGTGGGTCATCTCCATGACGGCGTTCTGGCTATTTGCCACGACCGTTGCAGTAGACCTCAAAAAGGCCGGGTGAGGGCGATGTTGCAGAGCGCATCAAAATCGACACTTGGCCTGGCCGCACTGGTATTTGCAGCCATAGCGTTGGTGGGGGTCAATCTGTGGGCGGGGCAGGGCCTGAGCCGGTACCGGGCAGATGTGACGGCAGGCGGTATCTACACCTTGTCTGACGCAACGCGGTCGGTGTTGTCCGGTCTGGATGAGCCGGTGACAATCCGTCTGTTCTACACGCCTGAACTGGGCACGCTGGTGCCGACCTATGGCCGGCACCATGATCGTGTGCTGTCGATGCTGCGCCATTATGCAGATCTGTCTGCAGGCAAGCTGAGGGTCTCGCTGGTGAACGCAGAGCGGTTCACCGATGAAGAGGATGAAGCCTCTGCCATCGGACTGCAGGCCGCACCTCTGCCCGGTGGCAACGGATCGGCTTTTTTCGGACTGGCCGGGACCAACTCCACCGATGAACTTGAGATCATTCCGTTCCTGGCACTGGAGCGGCAGAATTTTCTGGAGCTTGACCTGACACGCATGGTGTTCAAGCTTGCAAATGCGGGCAAAAAGAAAATCGCGTTGATGAGCCGCCTGCCGATCGCCGGCAATGTCAATCCGCAGACCGGCCAGCAAATTCCGCCCTGGGCGGTGCTTGGCCAGTTGCGCGACTTCTTCGATATCGATCTTCTGTCGCCGACCTTTGACACTGTGCCCGACGATGCAGACCTGCTGCTGCTGGTTGCGCCTGGTGAAATCAATGAAAAGACCGCTTATGCCATCGACCAGTATGCGCTGGCGGGCAAGCCGGTCATCGTGTTTGCCGACCCTTATTCCGAAGTGCTGCCGTCGGCACGCGATAACCTCAAGGGCAGTCCGCTGTTCACAGCGTTGCTGGCCGCATGGGGCATGCAGCTTGAGGCCGACAAGGTTGTCGGCGACATCGACAATTCGCGGCAGGTTCAGTTCAACAATCAGGGCCAGCCGGCTATCGTAAATTACCTTCCGTGGCTGGCCATGGCGGAAACCAGCTTTGAGCGCACTGACGGCATTTTCAACCAGATTTCGTCTTTGCTGTTTGCTTCGGCGGGTGCTCTCACGCCGGTGCAGGAGGCGGGCACCAGCTTTCAGCCGCTGATCGCCAGTTCGCCACGATCTGCCATGATTGAGGTGAAGAAGCTGCGCAATCCAAACCCCATACAGATGCTGCAGACCTTTCTGCCGGACGGCCAGCCGCGCGTGCTGGCGGCGCGGTTGCGTGGCGAGGCGAAGTCGTCATTCAAGGATGGCCGTCCGCAGGATGCTGCCACCAAGGGCGAGCATCTTGCTGCAGGCCCGGTGAATGTACTGGCCGTTTCGGATGCTGATATGCTGTTTGACTCGTTCTGGGCCGAGGTGGGCCAGTCGAACGGCCGGCAGGTGGTCATTCCGCGCGCCGGCAATGCCAATTTCCTGATCAATGCCATTCAGGACATGGCCGGCGGCCAGGCGCTGGCGGGACTGCGCGGGCGTGGCGTCGAGCAGCGCCCGTTCACCCGTGTCGCGCAATTGCGTGCAGATGCCAATGCAAGGTTCAGGCAGCAGGAGCAATTGCTGAACAAGCGGCTGGAAGAGACCCAGAAGAAACTCACTGACCTGCTATCGCGCTCGAAGGACGGAGAAGTTACCCTCAGCGAGGCGGACCAGAAGGCCATCGAGGAGTTTCGTGCCGAGATGTTCACCGTCCGCAGGAGCCTGCGCGAGGTACAGCGCAATTTGCGGGCCGACATCGACGCGCTCGGCACCCGAGTCAAGGTGACGAACATAGCCGTCGTCCCGTTTTTCATCGCCGTGATCGGCTTCTTCCTGCTGTGGCGCAGGCGGGCGCGGGCAAGTGCGTCGAAGACAAGAGGAGGTGGGCAATGACACCTCGCGGCGTAATGGTCCTGGCGCTTGCGGCGGCAGTTTCGGTGGCCGGTGCAACCTGGCAGCTGCGGGCAAATTCATCAGGATATGAAGAAACACAACGCGGAGAGCGGTTGTTGCCCGATTTGCTGGCCAGCGCCAATGACGTTGTCGGCATTGTCATCACCCAGGCAGACAGGAATGTTCGTATTGAACGGGCCGGCACATCCTACGTGCTCGGCGGTTCCGGCTATCCTGTAAAGGGCGGCAAGTTCCAGACGGCCATCGTGGCGACAGCCAGCCTTGAGAAATTTGACGCCAAAACCGCCCGTCCGGATAAATACCCGCTGATCGAAGTAGAACCGCCGGATGGCAAGGATGCAAAGAGCCGGCTGATCCGGTTTGAAGACAAGGGCGGCAACAATCTCGGCGAGATAATTCTGGGTAAGAAAGCGCGCGCGCGGCTGGGCGGCGCGGTCGGTGATGCCCAGTATGTGCGTCTGCCCGGTAGCGATCAGAGCTGGCTTGCGCGCGGTGTTGTTGACGCAGATGTAAAACTTGAAACCTGGGTCGATACAGCCATCACCGACATGAATGTCGAGTTCGTGGTGCGGGCAACCTTCCAGCCCACAGGCGGGCCGGAACTGATGGTTCGGCGCACTGGTGTGACGGAAGGCGGCCAGCCCAAATTCGAAGTGAACAACGTGCCTGAGGGCAAGAAGCCGAAGAACGACCTGACGCTCAGATATGCCGCGACCGACCTCGGCAATGTCAACTTCGTCGATGTGCGCAAGGATCAGGGCGGCGACGTTGTGCAGCGTGTTACCCTGATGATGGCGGACGGACTGACGGCTGAGTTCCGCATTACCACAGATGACTGGGTCAGTCTTCATGTGGTCAATGACGGCCAGGACAAGACCACCACCAGGGATCTCAAGGCGCGCACGCAGGGCTGGCAGTACAAGCTGGCAGATTACAAGCTGAAACAGCTGCAACTGACCATGGCGGATCTTGTCGAGGACGGGGCCGAGTAATTCTACTGATCCAGCGTGAACAACTGCACTGCTTTTGCGTCCACATAGGCAAAGCAACCGGCAAGTTGCGGCAGAAACGGCGTTGAGGAATAGGCGCCGATTGCACCTTGGGCCTCGAGGCGCCCGGCAAATCCGGCCGTGTCGCCATGACTGACCCATGTACCCGGCATCCAGGTCGGGCGGATGGGCCTTCCGCCGGCCTGGATGATATTTGCAAACACCCGGTCTTCGGTCATCGACGGCGGAAACACCGCCAGCACCGTGCCGGACTGTTCCGGGCTGACCCGGCCGAGATGCATGAACAGGGCAAACCCGGCCAGCCAGACAAGCATTGCGGTGGCGAACAAGGCGCCGGCAGTTCCGTGTCCCGGCCATTTCATGATGTTATGCTTTTGCGCCGTCCGGCACTGAAAACGCCGGTGCGCGCATCTCCTTGATCGGCCAGTGCATGAGGGCTGCAAACAGACCGAGCGCCACGCCGATCCACCAGACAGTGTCGTAGGTGCCGGTCTGGTCATACAGCTTGCCGCCCAGCCAGACCCCGAGGAATGAGCCGACCTGATGGGACAGGAACACGATGCCATACAGCATGGCCATGTAGCGGGTGCCGCAGATGACGGTTACCAGGCCCATGGTCAGTGGAACGGTCGACAGCCACAACAGCCCCAAGCAGGCGGAAAACACCACGGTGGTCAACGGTGTAATCGGCGTTATGAAGAACAAGGTCATAGCAGCCGAGCGGGCCAGGTACAGAAATGTCAGGCTGTAGCGTTTCGAATACTTGCCGCCGACAATGCCTGCCGAATAGGCGCCGATAATGTTGAACAGGCCGACAATGCCGATAGACCAGGCCGCAAGCTGCGGATCAATGCCTTCCTGCACCAGCAGCGGCGGAAAGTGAACCGTCATGAAGGCTACCTGGAACCCGCAGACGAAGAAGCCGAGTGTCAGCAGGACGAAACTCGCATTGCTTACCGCGCGTGACAGGGCCTGGGAGATGTTCATTTCAAGTTCGGTTTCATCGCGCGCCACGCCGCCACGGGCCGCCCGCAACGGCAGCACCAGCGCAAACATGAACAGTACCGAACCTGCCAGCAGCAGCAGTGCCATCTGCCAGCCAAAACCGGAAATGAAGGCCTGTCCCAGTGGCGCGAATACAAACTGCCCCATGGAGCTGGCCGCAGTGGCGATGCCGAACGACCACGAGCGTTTTTCCGGCGGCACCAGCCTTGCGAATGATGCCATGATCACCGAGAACGATGTCATTGCGATGCCAAGCCCCATCAGCAGGCCGCCGGACAGCATCAGCAGGAATACGCTGTCTGCCAGCGACATCAGAGCCAGGCCGGTCGCGTAGATGACCGCGCCTGCGATGATAACCCGGAAGGTGCCGAACTTGTCGGCAAAAGCTCCGGCGAAGGGTTGCGCCACGCCCCAGATCAGGTTCTGCAGCGCCATGGCCAGCGCAAAGGTCTCGCGCCCCCAGCCATTGGCTTCGGTAATTGGCGCAGTGAACAGCCCCATGGTGGAGCGTGCGCCGAAAGCAATCAGGGCAATCAGACAACCGCACACGATAACCAGCATGGGGTTTATCGAAAGAGCCGGGGAGGGCGACGTGGTGGCTGTCATGGAAAGTGTCCTGAACCTGTCATCTATCTGACATAAATCAAAGTTGACGTTGGCCTTTTGACGTAACCTTCAATCTGGGAAACCACAATAAAAGGGAGGTCTCATGGCTGAAGAATCTCACGAAGCATCGACGGAGTCTACTGACACGACACCTGTCGGCAATGCAAAGCCGAATGGTCAGGTATTACCTGAGGACATTGCTACGGATGCTGCCGGAGATCAGCGGGACCAGATTCGCCGAGTGTTTGAGGGCGGCGAGTATCCGTACAAAACCAAGATTCGCAGGCCGGCCTACGAGAAACAGAAGGCTGAACTCCAGGTCGAATTATTGAAGGTTCAGGAATGGGTGAAGCAGACCGATCAGCGCATAGTCCTGCTGTTTGAGGGTCGCGATGCCGCCGGTAAGGGCGGTACCATAAAGCGCTTTACCGAACACCTGAACCCGCGCGGTGCGCGTGTCGTGGCGCTGGAGAAGCCCACCGACCGTGAAAAGACGCAATGGTACTTCCAGCGTTATGTCGAACATCTGCCGTCCGGCGGCGAGATCGTGTTCTTTGACCGGTCCTGGTATAACCGGGCGGGTGTGGAACGGGTCATGGGATTCTGTTCAGCCAATGAGTATCTCGAGTTCATGCGTCAGACCCCTGATTTCGAGCGCATGATCGTGCGCAGCGGTGTGCGGCTGTTCAAGTACTGGTTCTCCGTCACCCGGGATGAACAGTTGCGCCGCTTTCAGTCGCGCGAGGTTGAACCGTTGAAAAAGTGGAAGCTGTCGCCGATTGACCGGGCTTCACTGGACAAATGGGACGATTACACCGAAGCCAAGGAAGCCATGTTCTTCTATACGGATACCGCTGATGCCCCGTGGACGATCATTAAATCCAATGACAAGAAACGGGCCCGGCTGAATTGCATGCGCCATTTTCTGTCGTCCCTGCCGTATCCGGGCAAGAACAGCAGGGCAGTCAGGACACCGAACTCGCTGATTGTCGGTTCCGGCGGTGACGTTATTGGCCGCAGTGATCATGTGCTGGGCAGCAGTCTGCACCCGGATCAGCGCAAAGGCGGATAGGGATACTGCTCAGTTTTCCAGCGAGACTAACGCCACTGCATCTTCAGGGCCTTCGATGCCGATGCTGACACCGGTGTCTGTGTAGTCGCGGCTGACCACTGTCAGACCGGCTGTGCTGATGAGTTGTTCCAGAGACGACATGTCCTCGAACCGGCAACTGACAGTGCGAGCGACGATCCGATGCCATGGCACCAGTGTCGCCGCTTCGATCGTGCGCAGTGCGGTGCCGGCATAAGCGCGCGCCAGTCCGCCCGCGCCCAGCTTGGTGCCGCCGAAATAGCGCACGATAATAATACCGGCATCTACCAGGCTTGCCCCGATCAACACCTTGAGAGCCGGCATGCCCGACGTGCCGGCCGGTTCACCGTCGTCCCTGGCCCCTTCTTCAATGCGGTTGTCCGGCAGCATGTGGCGAAAGGCGGTCACGTGATGCGAGGCCTTGCGATGTTCCACGCGCAAGCTTGTCAACTTGCTGTCGAACTGAGACCACGGCACCAGATGCCCAATGAAGCGGGAACCTTTTTCGTCCAGGTCTGCGGTGGCAGGCGCGCTGATTGTGAAGGGTGTCATCCGGGCAAATGGACAGCAAAAACTATCATGAATCAACAAAGTGAAAATGCCGGACATGTCGCCTGTCATTTTCCGGCAGCCGGAGAGATCGTCCGATTTGTGCGATCTTGTTCTGCTCAAACGACAGCACCCGGCCCGACATCATGTGCATGATGTTCAGTCCGGGTGCCTTGCTCATACCTATGAAACAGGCATTTGCCTGGTGTTAGTTGCTCATGGCCGCAAATTCATCGGCATTGAGTGAACCATCTTCGTCGGTGTCAGCTGCTGCGAATGCGTCCTCGGTCAGGTCAGGCATTGCGGCAATGGCTTCTTCAAGCGTGATGGCGCCATCAGCATCGGCATCGACTTCGGCGAATTCTGCAGCCTGTGCAGAAGTAACGGCCAGCAGGGAAACAGCAAGAACAGCAAAAAAGTTTTTCATTTCACTCTCCAGGAAAAGATAAGGCCATCACCATGATGGCTGTTATCCGGGTAGGCGAGGCCGTTGGTTCAAAGCCTCATCCTGGATATGCATATGATCTCCGCTTTTGTTTTTTATTGGACTCAATAGATGTCTGAAGACGGCATAATTACGGAATTCTTGCGTCAGATAAATCAAAAGCGACATTGCAACGCTGCCATGTCGCAAATGATCCAATCCAACCTGATCTCGCATTAGCCGGATCCCTCCTGGGGTGACAGTTCAGACATTATCCAGTCCCGGAACTTTTCCCCAGTTGCGGACAGTGGTTGTTTCGAAGGCCGGGACAAAAAGTAGTGATTGCCTGTATCCACTGTTTCTGCGAACGGTTGCACCAATTGACCGGAGTAGGGGATGTCGGTGATGAGCGATTTGAACATCAGCGCAAAACCACCAGTCTCCAAAGTGGCGCTTAACATGGCGTGGGTATCGTCGACCCTGGTCACGTTGAGGGCGAGCACATCAGCATGAATGCCAGCCGCGTTGAACCAGCCCGTCCAGTCAGAGACTGCAAACTCACAATACAATGGCAAGTTCAACAAGTGCGCAGGCTCCGGGGCCGGTGGCACGGTCCCGGCAGTTTGTCTGGAACATACCGGTGTCAGACAACCATCGAACACCTTCTCGACAGACGCATTGGGCCAGTCGCCATCTCCCCAATTGATGCCAAGGTCAATCTCATCGCATTCATAGTTCGGCGGCCGGTAAGCATGATGCAGGCGAACATCAATGCCTGGATGCAGTCTGGCAAATCCGGCCAGTCTCGGTGTCAGCCAGACTGCGGAGAAAAACGGTGCGACGCTGACAGTCAGCGTCTGGCGTTGAGAGGACGACACCTCGCCGATACTTTGCGCGATCATGTCCAAGCCTTCACGAAGTCCGATTGACAGTTTCGCACCTGCGCTGGTGAGTGAGTTGCCGCCAGCCCGCCTGTTGATGAGCCTTACGCCCAATTCGTCCTCCAGCGCCTTGACCTGCCGGCTCACAGCCGCCTGTGTGAGCCCGAGTTCTTCTGCTGCTTGTGTGAAATGCAGTGTGCGCGAAACGGTATCAAATACACGCAAAGCGGCGAATGGCGGCAAATTACGTCTGACCATGGCATTACCTCAGATTATGAATAGCTGCAGTGAACTCATTTGCTCGATAGCATCTGGTGCCCCACTCTGTGCGGAAAGCTTGGCTTAACAGGCTCTTTTCGGAACTTTAGAGGAAGACGAGTTTTCATGCCCCAGAAAAACGCCCCGGGAAAAAGTGCTGCAGAAATCACTAAAGGTGATCTTGAAGTTATGATCATTCCGGAATCCGATGTCGTGCGGCTGCTGGATCCGGTCGCATTGCTGGACGGACTGCACGACGGCTTTCTCAGCCTTGCACGCGGAGACATTCAGACACCGGATCGCCCTGAAATCACGGTGCCGGGCAAGGGGTTCAACCTGTCGATGCCGGCATGGCGTCCCGGTTCGCCGATCATGGTCAAGATGGTCTCCGTGTTTGACGGCAACCTTGAGCTTGGTCTGCCCAACCATCTGGCGATGATCAACCTGTTTGATCCCGTAACAGGCGCCCCGCTGTGTGTGATGGATGGCACCCACATCACCGGCATGCGCACCGCGGCCGCGGCCGTTCTGTCGGTGCGCGAGATCGCACGCCGGAATTCGAGGGTTGCAACCATAGTCGGCGCCGGTGTTCAGGGCCGGGAACATCTGCGGCTGTTGCCGCTTGTCAGGCCGTTCGACGAGATACTGGTGAGTTCGCTGCACGTCGAAGATGCCCGCAAGCTGGCCCGTTTACATCCTCAGGCCCGGGCTGTTGAAGATGTCGAGGCCGCCGTGCGGCGCTCCGATGTCGTGTGCCTGGCCAGTCATGCGCACGAACCGGTCATTGAGGCAGGTTGGGTGAGGGCCGGAAGCCATGTCACATCGGTGGGTTATGCACCGCCAAGGGGGGAGTTGCCTGTGTCATTGGCGCGAACCGGCAGGCTCTACATTGAAGAAGATGCTGCATTCAAACCGCCGCCTGTCGGGTGCGGTGAACTGCAAGGCGTGGCAATTGGAGATGCGATAAGGTTCGGCGATGCACTGAGCGGCAATGCGCCGCTGAGGGTGTCGGACAGTGAAATCACGGTCTACAAGGCAATGGGGATTGCCATGGAAGATCTGGTGGCAGCGGAAATCGTCTACAGGAATGCTGTGCGCGATCGAATGGCGACAAATGTGGTTTTCTGAGCGGCACCTGTTCGGATCATGTGAAAAAAGGCTTCCAGATCATTGACCTGAAAGCCTTTTTCAGTTGTTGGCGTCAAGCTTCTCCGATTATCTCGGACGGCAGCGTTCGTATCTCATGCAACCGGCATAGTTGCCGCCGCCATAGCCCCAGTTGCGGACACACGCGCGATGTGCGCGACGGCAGGATCTGCTGCCGCGATAGGACCGGCGATATGACCTGCGCGCCCGCGGGCGGTAATAGTAGTCGTTGTAATAGCCATACGGGTACCGGCCGTAATAAGGATACCGGCCATAGTAGTAAGGGGCGCCAAATCCAAACCCTATGTACGGCCTGCCGTAGCCGCGATGACGCCAGCGTCTGTGACGCCGCCAGCGGCGTTTTTTGCGACGCACTTCGGTCACTTGAGATGCTTCACGCGCTATGTCGGATATACCGGCACTGGCAATACCGCTTGCTGCAGGTGTGGCCGAAGCGCCACTGACGCCCATAACCAACGCCCCGGCGGCCAGCAACCCTGCGCATGCGAAAGACTTCAGATTTAGTCCGGTCATGTCACTTCCTTTCGAGCTCGCCCCTCGATTGGAAAAGTTAGCGCCTCAGTTATGGCAATGTTTTGACAGAAATCAAAAAGGCTCCCGATGCATGGCAGGGGAGCCTTTTATGCAGACCAGTAACTGGAAAACTGCCGATAGGTCAGGCAGTTGCGTTGGCTTCCTTCACTTCGATACCGCTGCCGGCGAATGTGTCCTTCAACTCTCCGTTCTGGAACATTTCGGTGATGATATCGCAGCCACCGACAAACTCGCCCTTCACATAAAGCTGCGGGATGGTCGGCCAGTCGGAATACTCCTTGATGCCGTTGCGAAGGTCATCGGACTGCAGCACGTTGACACCCGCATAGGGCACGCCAAGAAAATCGAGCATCTGAACGACCCGGCCGGAAAATCCGCACTGCGGCTGATCAGGTGTGCCTTTCATGAAAAGCACCACATCGTTGGTTTTTACGGCGTTGCCGATCCAGTCATTGATTGGGTTGGTCATCTTGATCTCCATGGCTCCGGTGCCCAGGCTCCGGCTAATGTTGTTATGTCAGTCTTACACTTCCCGCCTACCTGTTTCCAGTGTCAGCGATCATGAGAAAGGTAAACTCTGCGCCAGCCCTAATCCGGCGCGCTGGTTGTCAGCGCCAGGGCGTGCAATTCGCCACCCATCTTGCCCTTGAGAGCAGCATACACCATCTGGTGCTGGCGCACTTTGGGTTTGCCGCGAAACGCTTCCGACACAATGGTTGCTGACCAATGATCGTTGTCACCGGCGAGATCTGTCAGTTCGATCTGCGCATCGGGGATGGCGTCCTTGATCATGGCGGTGATTTCTTCGGCAGGCATCGGCATGTGGTTTCCTCTAGATCAGGATGATTTCTGGTTGAAACAACCAGAAATCATAAACCTGATCGCTTTTAAAGTGTTAGAGCAACTTTACGGGTTCATTTGAACCCATGTTGCTCTATGCGACTTCGGTTGCGGTGCTCATATAGTCCGGGAACCAGCCTTCATGGGCCTGACGCAACTTGTTGAGGGATATGGAGGCTTGGCCCATGACAATCAACCCTGAGCCGGTCACCGTCCCGATCCGTGAAGCGGAAATGCCGGCATCTTCCGCAGCTCCGATCAGGCTGTGGGCGTCCATTGGTCTGCAGGTCAGCACATAACGCGCCTGGTCTTCGCCAAACAGGGCAGCATGGGCTTCAACTTCACGGGGAAGTTCAATCTTGCATCCGATGCCGGA
This sequence comes from uncultured Anderseniella sp., assembly GCA_947488295.1. Taxonomy (GTDB): domain Bacteria; phylum Pseudomonadota; class Alphaproteobacteria; order Rhizobiales; family Aestuariivirgaceae; genus Anderseniella. The sequence goes on along the minus strand of CANKYU010000004.1, from coordinate 219,760 downwards.
CGCCAGCGCCATATCGGCCAGGGCCGCCACCAGACCGCCATCGGATATGTCGTGCACTGCCGTAGTGCGGCCCTTTCGAATTTTCATGCGCACGAAATCGCCATTGGCCTTTTCAAGCTTCAGGTCCACCGGCGGCGGTGTGCCGTCCTCCCGGCCCAGAACTTCGCGCAGATACATGGACTGACCAAGATGTGTGCCGTGACCGCCGATGAGGATGATTGCATCGCCTTCATCCTTGAAGGCCAGCGTCGCCATCTGTGACACATCGGGCAACAGGCCGACACCGCCTATGGCAGGTGTTGGCAGTATGCCCTTGCCATGGGTTTCATTGTACAGCGACACATTGCCGGACACGACAGGAAAGCTCAGCGCATTGCAGGCCTCGCCAATGCCTTGCACCGCCTTGACGAAGGTCCCCATGATTTCCGGCTTTTCGGGATTGCCGAAATTCAGATTGTCGGTAATGGCAATGGGCTCCGCGCCTACGGCGGTGAGATTGCGCCAGACTTCGGCTACCGCCTGTTTGCCGCCCTCGAACGGATCAGCCTCCACATAGCGTGGCGTGACATCGGTGCATATGGCAATTGCCTTGCCGTCGTCATGGACGCGCACCACAGCAGCGTCGCCGCCCGGGATCTGGGCTGAATTGGATTGGATCAGATGGTCATACTGTTCCCATACCCAGCGCCGCGATGACATATCGGGCGATCCCATCAGCTTCACGACCGCGTCTGCCAGGTCGTTGGGGGCAGGGACGTCGTCTTTGGAAAGTGCTGCCGGTACCTTCGGCTCAATCCAGGGCCTGTCATACTCAGGCGCTTCGTCACCCAGTTCCCGGATCGGCAGATTGGCAACCTCTTCATCGTTCCACAGGCAGCGGAAGCGCAGATCATCGGTCGTTCTGCCGACAATGGCAAAGTCCAGGCCCCATTTGTGGAATATGGCTTCAGCTTCTGTTTCCTGTTCAGGGCGCAGCACCATAAGCATGCGCTCCTGGCTTTCCGACAGCATCATTTCATAAGGCGTCATGCCGTCTTCTCGGCATGGAACCGCATTGAGGTTCAGTTCGACACCGAGACCGCCCTTGGCACCCATCTCCACCGCAGAGCAGGTCAGCCCGGCAGCGCCCATGTCCTGAATGGCGATGACGGCACCTGAAGCCATCAGCTCCATGCAGGCTTCAAGCAGGCATTTTTCGGTGAACGGGTCGCCGACCTGAACCGTGGGGCGTTTTTCCTCGATCGAATCATCGAACTCGGCAGATGCCATGGTGGCACCGTGAATGCCGTCACGCCCGGTTTTCGCACCGAGATAGACCACCGGCAGTCCAACGCCTTTGGCCTCTGAGTAAAAGATCTTGTCCGCATCAGCCAGGCCAACCGCCATGGCGTTGACCAGAATGTTGCCGTTGTAGCGATCGTGAAAGTTTACCTCTCCGCCGACCGTTGGTACGCCGAAGGAATTGCCGTAGCCGCCGATGCCGGCCACAACACCGGATACAAGGTGACGGGTCTTGGGATGCTCCGGTGCGCCAAAGCGCAGGGCATTGAGGGCGGCGATCGGGCGCGCGCCCATGGTAAAGACATCGCGCAGAATACCGCCTACGCCGGTGCCGGCTCCCTGATAGGGTTCAATGAAGGAAGGGTGGTTGTGGCTTTCCATCTTGAACACGATGGCCTGGCCATCGCCAATGTCGATGACACCGGCATTTTCACCAGGTCCCTGTATGACGCGGTCTCCGGTGATCGGAAGTGTCTTGAGCCACTTCTTTGATGACTTGTAGGAGCAGTGCTCGTTCCACATGGCCGATACGATGCCCAGTTCGGTCAGTGTCGGCTTGCGGCCTATGAGGTTTTCAAAGCGCTCATATTCGTCCGGCTTGAGGCCATGCTGGGCAACAAGTTCATCGGTGATGGCAACATTGTTGATGTAGTCTGGTTTGGCTGTCATGCGCGGGCGTGCTCAACTCTTTGGGGCCGTCAGAAGCATGTCTTTTAGCGCAAGCATGTCCCGGGATACATGGCAAACTTAAAGTTTTGGACAGCGGGACCTGCGTCACACCGGCTCACGAAGAGTTTGGTTGTTAGGAGTATCGCGCCTGTTGCACGGTTGCGGCGAATTCCAGTGAACCGGAGATGCCGCCATGACCAGCAACCAGAACCAGACACGCCGACAGTTTCTGGCAAAATCCGCCGCGCTTGCCGCGACCACGGCTGGCATGACCGGCGCAGCCGGACATGGTGTCCTGGCCGCAGCGGGTAAACCGGCACCTGAATGGGACCTGTCAGGCTGGCTGAATGGCGATGGCGGCAGTGTTGCCGGCAACAAGGGAAAAGTCATCATCATCGACTTTTTCCAGCTGTGGTGCCCGGGCTGTAACAAATTTTCCGGACCGTTGATGAAACACTGGCAACAGGTGTTCGCCGACGATATCAAGTCCGGTCACCTGCAGATGGTGAAGATCCACACGGTGTTCGAGGGGCACAAATACCAGAACAACGACCGCTTGAAGGCCTATATCAAGGAAAAGAAAATTGCCCTGCCAGTCGGTCTGGACCGGCACAAGGATGGCAGCCATTTGCCTGAAACCATGCTGGCCTACAATACGCGCGGCACGCCTGAAACCGCGGTTATCGACAAGGATGGCGTAATCCGGTTCCAGGAGTTCGGCTTCTTCGAGTATGAGAAAGTGCAGGCAATGATCGCCGAGCTGCTCAGCCAGGCCAAGGTCTAGTCTGCGCCATTGCGCCCTGTATCAAAACTGCCAGGCCACACCTGCGCGAAGGCTGTGGGTTTGATACTCAACTGAAACCGGCGCAGTCAGCTGATAGGTTTGATCTGCATAAATGGCATAAAGATATTCGGCGCGCAGCGTGATGTTGTCCGTGATTTTCGCCTCGTAACCGGCTCCGACCACTCCGCCCCACAGGAAGTTCTTGTCACGCACTCCTCCAGCCCTGAGCCAGATGTCGGACATGGCCAGACCGCCTGTCGCATAGAGCAGGCTGGAGCCCAAATCCATGCCGGCGCGTGCACGAAACGTGTGCTGGCCATGATTGGCCACATGCACGTTGCCAATGCCGCCGATCACCGTATCGTCGCTCAGATCTCCGAACGAAGTGTCGGCTTCGAGGCCGACAACATAGTCGCCCAAATCCATATTGTAGCCGACCAGAACGCCGCCCGTCGGCCCGTCGGCCTGCTCGTTCCAGCTTTGGCCGGCGCCGGAATTGTCGGCATCAAAAAAACCGTATCCGGCATGGACACCGATGTAGAACCCGTCCCAGTTGCCCTGGCTGCCGTAATCGGCGGCCTGCGCAGCACCCGGCAATGCAAGCGATGCCAGCAAGGCAAGCGCGCAGGTGCCAATAAGGCTGTCTCTGACAGCTGTTTTACTGCGACTCATTTGTTTACCCGCAACCCAGTTTATTTTTTTGTTTATCGTTGCTGCAGATGTGACGGTGAGTCAAGCGGGGACTGCGAAGCATTGCTTCCTTTGGTATAACAGAGCGCGCAAGGCAGCAGCTGTGCCCTGCGCGCTCTCTCCTTTGCCGGAAGTGCTTCCCTTGCGCGGTGAGGCACAACGAGCACTCCAAGCGGCAATCGTGCTGTTTACCGGCTCAGATGCAGCTTGCGCAGCTCGTCCGCAATCTGCTGGAAGCTGGCAACCAGGGCCGCATTGGTTGGCGGGTCGAAGTATTTTTCCGGGCTGGTTGCACAATTCTTGATCAGGTTGCGCTGGGTTGCACTTGGCACATTGTAGGCAAAGGAATAGACGACGATTTCCTTCGCCTTCACATTGTTGCAGGCCTGCTGCAACAGCGTATTCTGTGCTGCAATGGCCGTGTAGGCATTGCTCGAACCAAGCCGCGCCTGGGCCAGGTGGCCGTAAGCTGTGTAGGTCGACGCATTGTGATTCGATTCGGTGTCGAAGGTGTTTTCACCGTCGGTCAACAACACCATGGCCTTGGTGATCTTGTCGTCGGAATAGGGCACGCCTTCGGTAAACGGGGCGCCTGGTGACAGTACCCGCAATCCCCAGCCGACACCTTCGGCGACGTGCGTGTAGCCGCCGGCCGTCATGTTCTGCAAAGTGTTCAGCACAGGCTGTTTCACATTGTTCAGGGGCATGATGGGCTGAATGTTGCAGCCCTTGTCGGGGCCTCGTGACGTGGTATTGACGGATGCATTCTGATATTTGCGCTGGTGGCGCTGGCGCCTGTCAAGACTGGTGGTCCTGCTGTCTGACAGATAGCTGTTCTTGTATCGATAGGTACTGCCACTTACGGAAAAATAAGCAGTGGATGTGTTGTTACCGGGCTCGTCCGGGGCAAATGCAGGCGGAAACAGGGTTGCTCCATTGCCGGTGTCAGGTGGTGTGTCGTCAACCGACATGGTACCGGCGCGCGATTCAACACACCCGGTCCATGACCGGTTGGAAATATTGGTCCAGGCTTTCCAGTTGTCCCAGGTGCTCGATGAAAAATTGGCTTTGGAATAGGGGTTGAGACCTCCCTTGTCGATCCAGTCTTCACCAGCCTTGTCCGGTCCGACATTCACAAACTGCGAAAACGGCACCACGGCAATTTTCAGTGTGTCAGCCTGGGCGCGGGGCCCGAAGAGGATGTTGACGAAGTCGCGGGCGGCAATCTTGAGGGTGGACAGTCGGCTCTGATTGCCCATGGACCCCGTGTTGTCGAACACCAGTGCCACTTCAAGGCCGGTGGCATCCTTGGCCACCTGGGATGTGGCGTTCACGGTTGTCTTGGCATAACCGGCTACCGCGATGAGGTAGTTCCTGACCTTGACCTCTCCGTTGACCTGCAATCGCCCGTCATCATCGATACTCAGCGACATGCTTGGCTGTTCTGCATCTGCAGCTGCAGCGTAGTTTGAGTGGAAGTAGTCCTTGGCTATGCTTTCCAGTTCTGCGACCGGGCGGTTGGCTTCACGTCCGGCAGCCAGGGCCGCGGCATCAGTGGCTGCCTGCAGGCGGGCCTGCACGGCCACTGAGTTTCCGTAGTCCACGGCAGCGCCGGCAGCCATCACCAGCGGCAGCGAAGCAACGGCAAGCACCATGGCCGCTGCGCCTGACTGGTTGTTCAAGAACGTCTTCAGGGTTGAAATCGGTGTACGTGACTTATTCATCTACCTGTGTCTCCTTCAGGCGAATACGAGGCCTTTGAACCGGAGATAAGGGGTGGATTTCTGGGGGCACCGGTTCATTGGTTAACGCTTTACAGTAGCAGCGTAACGGCAATAACCGGACATAAACCGTGCGGGATAACTAAGCTGATCTGAACCATGAAGTTCAAATTTTCAGTTTTAGAATGCAAGTTTAAGTTATTGAAAAATTGAATTAAAATAACGCATCTTGCTGCCTCGATACAGAGGCGGTTTTTCGGGGTTCAGGTATAGCTGTCATAGCCTGAAGGCCCGGCGTCCAACAGCCGACGCAGGCGGACCAGCGCATCGCGCAAGGTGGCGTGGCACGGTATTGTTGAAAATGCAATGCGGACCCGGTGCAGGCTGGCCTGGTCCTGCGAGAACTGAAATTCGTCGTCGCCGTCCACCAGCAGGCCGATATCACGCGCTGCCGACACAAACAGGCTGGCCCGCCATGGTTCCGGCAGTTTGAGCCAGATGAACGGGCTGTTGTCGTGAGACCGGTAATCATGTCCCGACAGAATTTCGCGCACCATGGTTAGGCGGCTCAGGTTTTCACGCAGGACGGCCCGCGCTATCGTATTGGCTTCGCCGGTCCGGACAATGCGGGCCGCAGTTTCAGCCAGCATGAACGGCATGCCGCCGGTCAGCATTTTGTGCGCGACCGGCAAGGATCTCACATAGGCCGGCGGGCAGGATGCCCAGGCTGAGCGTATACCCGCAGCAACCCCTTTTGACAGGCCGCCGAGATGGAAGGTGATATCCGGCGCCAAAGCGGCAATGGGAGCAGGGGCGTCATCAACACATGCACCGTAAATATTGTCCTCCATGATCCATACACCGTGCTTGCGTGCCACTGTGGCTAGTCGTTCACGGGTCGCTGCCGGCATAATCGCCGTGCTCGGGTTCTGGATGGTGGGGATCACCACAACCGCCTTGGGGTGCTGGTTTGCACACAGGTGATCAAAGGCATCGACATCAATGCCATCCGCCGTCATCGGAACCGAAACGGGCCTGCGCCCGATCAGGTTTGCGGCACGCGCCAGTGAGGCGTAGGTAACCGCTTCAAATGCAACGCGGTCTCCGGGGGCGGTCAGGGTGGCAATAGCCGCCATCATTCCGGCATGCACTCCCAGTGTAGGCACGATGGACGCCACATCCGGCTGCCACCCGCCGGTCGACAGCCATGCCTGGCCGGCCTGTTGCCATTCAGGTTTCAAGGACCGGATGTAGTCGGTGGTCTTGTCAGGATAATCCGCCATGATCGCGGCCACGTGGCGGGTGATGGAGCTGGACTGGCCAACTTCCGGGGCGCTGGTCGAATCGAGCCGCAATTTGCCGGGGACGGGATGGACGCCGTCCGGTACCGATTCTTCCAGTCCTTCATTGAAGCCGGGCGGGGGCGTGACGGCATCAGACAGCAGCGGCTCGCTGGAGCGGACATAGGTGCCGCGACCTACCTCGCCTGTCACGAGGCCTCGCTGGCGAGCCAGCGCGTAGGCCCGCCCGATTGTACCTATTGTCACCCCTATGTCGAATGCCAGATTGCGCTGCGGGGGCAATTTCTCGCCCGGTTTCAGCTTCCCGCTGTCAATATCATGCGCCATTGCATCGGCAATCTCGATGTAAATCGGCACTCCTGTGCGCTGTATCTCCGGGAACCAAGTTGTCATGGTGACAATAAATACATTGAAACAATCGAAAATGCAATGCATCTATCGGCGCGGTCGATTTGATCACATATTCGACCGTTTGACTGCAATCTACAGGCCTGAAAGGAGGCTTATCATGGGTGCAATAGATACAATATTGAATTCGATGCGGGGAAAACATCTCAATCAGACGCGTCAGTCACCTGTGAAAACGCTTCCGGTATGGTTGCTTGCGTGGCGCTGGTACTGCCGTTGTATCGATTTCAATCGCTCGCGCCGGCAATTGCGTGATCTTACAGATCATGAACTGGCTGACATCGGCATCAGCCGGGAACAGGCAATGACGGAAGCTGATCGCTTTCCCAGATTGAGACTGTAACCTCAAACCATCCGTTCGCCGAACCCGCCAGCATTTCACCCTCCGGCAGGTTCGGTTCCCTGAGGGCCTTCCGGCCCGGCGCTCCGGCCAGGAATTTCACCTGGCCGGAGCTTTTGACTTGGCGGACTGCAGCCTGGCAACAAATACCAGCGCCGCGCCTATGGCGGCCAGAAGGCCGAGTATGAGACCGATGTTGAGTACAACCCTGTCCGTCCCCAGCCGGTACACGTCCAGAATGGGGTAGATGAAGGCGCCCGTCGACACCCCTGCCGTCATGATGAGGCAGAGATAGACGACCGGCCAGGCCATCCACCGGGGAACGTCCGAGTAACCCAGGACATGCTTGTCGGGAAGCTGCCACCACCAGGTCAGGTAAACGGCCGGTGCCAGGTAGTGCAGCAACGCGTCCGTTACCAGCATTGGCGGTGTCAGGGCGATTTGCCCGCGAATTGCCGTGACATAGACGATAGCCACCAGCGCGATATGCGCTGCCAGGGCGGTCCGCACGCCTGTCTGGCCGAAAAAGGCACTGATCCTGCCAGGAGTTGCGGTCAGTGACGACCAATACACGGCAAGCAACATCAAATTGGTGAGAATCGTCAGGAACATCAGCATGCCAAAGGCAGAGCTTACCGGTCCCAGGCCCATCTGCCTGAACAGCGGCTGAAAAAAGATGTACTGACCGGCGATGGCGACGGTGCCCAGGACAATCCCGAGCCTGGCCAGCATGCGAGCAAATTCAGGATGCGACGAGCCGAACATGAAGCGCATTGCGCACTCTCAGTGTGGTGTTTTTCAGGCCGCAGCCAGGCTCTTGAACAGTGGCATGCAGTCGATCTTGCCATGCAACGGTTCGATCATGTTTTCCGGGTGTGGCATCATGCCGATCACATTGCCGGATGCGTTGACAATGCCGGCAATGTCGTTGATGGCGCCGTTGGGGTTGGTACCCTCGGCGTACCGAAACACCACATGGCCTTCGCCTTCCAGTCGCTTCAGTGTCTCCGCATCGGCAAAGTAGTTGCCGTCATGATGTGCCACGGGGCAGGAAACCACATCGCCTTTCTTCATGGTGCGGGAGAAGAAGGTCGTTTCGTTTTCAACACTCAGGCGAACCTGCCGGCACACGAATTTGAGCCCGGCATTGCGCATCAGGGCCCCAGGCAGAAGGCCTGCTTCGGTGAGTATCTGAAATCCGTTGCACACGCCCAGCACCTGTCCGCCGCGACCGGCATGATCAATAATTGCCTTCATGACCGGAGAACGTCCGGCAATTGCGCCACAGCGCAGATAGTCGCCATAGGAAAACCCGCCGGGCACCGCCACCAGGTCGGTGCCGGCAGGCAGGCTGGTTTCCGTGTGCCAGACCCTGGTGACACTGGCTCCGGCGCCATTTTCCAGCGCCCGGGCCATGTCATTTTCGCGATTGATGCCCGGAAATACAATGACGGCAGCTTTCATTGCGTTACTTCCTTTGGTTTCACCTGAATGGACGCGAGATAACGGGAAAACTCGTTGATCTGATCGTCGGTAAGGTCGCGGGAATTGCGTGCGATGCCGGCTATCAGAAGGCCGTCTGCTACAAACGCCGCAGAGTAATAAAATATTGTCTTAAGCGAACTTTCCGCAACCATTGAACATACGGGGATCATGTTGATCTGCGGTTTGCGGCCGGGTGACAGGCGAAGGCCACTTTTCTTCAGGGACTGGGAAAGCCCGCGCATGAGGTTGCATGGGTTCGGAATTCTCCGGCTTGTCGCTCCGGGAGCGATCTTGACCTGTATCAGACCGCTTTTGCCGTCGGGCTGAATATTGAACTTCTGATCAAGGGAAACCTGTCCTTCCGAGGCCAGTTGCCAACTGGCAAACGGTTCGGCGACAATATCGTAGGGCTTGCCCCCGATGGTCATCGTCAGTTCAAGTTTACGGGTGTCAACTGCACCTGCAGGCAACCATGTCACGGTGGTTGCGACAAGCGCCGGTAACAGAGTTCTCAGCAGGTTCACTCGACCTCCACGCGGTAGTTTTCGATCACCGTATTGGACAAAAGCTTTTCGCACATGGCTTCAACCGTTGCCTGTGCTTCATCGGCATTTGCGGCTGCAACATCCAGTTCGATGAATTTTCCCTGACGCACATTGTCGACACCGGAAAATCCGAGGCTGGTCAATGCGCCTTCAATGGCCTTGCCCTGCGGGTCAAGCACGCCGTTCTTGAGTGTAATGATAACCTTGGCTTTCATGCGGCAGTGGTCCTTCGGTATAGGGCGCGATCGGTCAGGTCAGGATTTGACCAGTGTCGGCTTCGCAGGTTTTCCTTGATCGTTCTCGTTCAGGATGCCAAGCCGCCGGGCGACTTCCTGATAGGCTTCCACCAGGCCGCCCAGGTCACGCCGAAAGCGGTCCTTGTCCAGCTTTTCGCTGGTTTTCATGTCCCATAACCGGCATGAATCCGGGCTGATCTCGTCAGCGAGTACGGTGCGCACCAGGTCGCCTTCATACTGGCGGCCGAATTCGATCTTGAAGTCGACCAGCTTGATGCCGATGGCTGCGAACATGCCGGACATGAAGTCGTTGATGCGGATGGTCATGGCCATTATGTCGTCTATCTCCTGCGGGCTGGCCCAGCCGAACGCAGTGATGTGCTCTTCTGCAATCAGCGGATCGCCCAACTCGTCGTTCTTGTAGCAGAACTCGATGATCGAGCGCGGCAGCGCGGTGCCTTCCTCGATGCCAAGGCGTTGCGCCATGGATCCGGCGGCGATGTTGCGAACAATGACCTCGAGGGGAATGATTTCCACCTCACGAACAAGCTGTTCGCGCATATTGAGCCGTTTGATGAAGTGTGTTGGCAGGCCCAGGTCGTTGAGGCGTTCGAATATGAACTCGGAAATCCGGTTGTTGAGAACGCCCTTGCCCTCGATGACGGCCTTCTTCTCTGCGTTGAAGGCGGTGGCGTCATCCTTGAAATGCACAACCACGGTACCCGGCTCAGGCCCTTCATACAGAATTTTGGCCTTGCCTTCATAAATACGTCTGCGGCGCTGGTTCATTTGGAAATTCCCTGGATGGCTGCAATGACCGGGTAAACCGATTACGACAAACGCCAATCTCTAGACCAGTTGCGGTACGGGTACAATGGAAGTGGGCGATTCCCTAACCGGTTTCAAACAGTATTTGTGGTTTTCCCGGTTTGTGCCACGCAATGACGCACAACATGTATTGAAGCCGCCACAACGATTGTCTATGTCTTCAAGTAGACAGAAATCAGGCCTTCATAACGGAGCGTATAGACGGATGAGCAATTTCGACAATCGGCAGAAGGGCTTCGAGGGCAAATTTGCCCATGACCAGGAGCTTCAGTTCAAGGCAACTGCGCGGCGCAACAAGTTGCTGGGGCTTTGGGCTGCCGGCCTGATGGGCAAATCCGCCGATGAAGCCGATGCTTATGCGAAAGAGGTCATCAAGGCCGACTTTGAAGAAGCCGGCGACGATGATGTGTTTCGCAAGGTAAGAGCAGACTTTGATGCAGCCGGTGTGGAGCAGTCGGATCACCAGCTTCGCCGCCAGATGGATGATTTGCTGGCGGAGGCTGTCACCCAGCTTGAAAACGAAGGCTAGGCGTTGGCCTCTTCCCACCCGTTGTCGCTGAAAACCCGTCTGGCTGAAGCCGACGGCGGGCCGGTTTACATGATCTGGTGCCAGATGCCGGGTGAGGGGCAGGCGGCTGCCATGGCGCGCGGCGGGTTTGCCGGCGTCCTGTGTGACATGCAGCACGGCTTTGCCAGCTACGACGAAATGCGCCTGATGGTGCAGGCGACAGGACGTGCCGGCGGCGTGCCGATGATGCGGCCGCCGCTGGATGATTTCGGCATGGTGGCACGTGGACTGGATGCCGGAGCATCAGTGATCATCGCACCGATGATCAATACCTCCAGCGATGCTGCGCGCCTGGTGGATGCCGCAAGGTATCCGCCGCTTGCCTCGCGCAGCTTCGGGCCGGCCCAGGCCCTGGAGCTATGGGGCATGGATGCACAGTCATACCTGAGTGCCGCCAATGACCTGACGTGTGTGCTGGCCATGGCAGAGACGGCTGAAGCGATTTCCAACCTTGATGACATTCTCGGCGTCGACGGCATTGATGGCGTGTTTGTCGGGCCTTACGATCTTTCGATCAACCTGTCAGGCGGCAAGGTGGGAGGCGCCGATGATCCGGATGTGATAGACGCACTGCCGAAAATCGTCGCGTGCGCCCGCAAGCATGGCAAGATATCCGGTATCTATGCATCAGGGGCTGATCAGGCCAGAGGCTTTGCGCGCCTGGGCTTCAACCTGGTATCAGTCATCAGCGACACTGGGCTGCTTGCCGCCGGTACAAGGGCGGTACTGGATGAGCTTTAGCGAGATGGCAAATGGCGGCTGAGCCGGAAGATCGAGGTGGGGTTTCATGTTTCACATGTTGTGCTGCTTCGACCTGAAGCCGGAATTCCAGCTGGCTGATTTCCGTCAGGCCTTTGCCGATTTTACTGCGCATCTGCGGGCGCAGGATCTTGTTGAAAGCAGCAGTCCGGTCGGAATAAGGCAAGCCGATACCATTCTGGATACCGACAGCGAACGGGGCCATCAGTACTTCTCGATCATGAGCTTTCGAGACCGCATCCAGGCTGATGCCGCGGTGGACTATATCGCCGTGAACGGCATGTCTGAGGACACGACTCACCACATTACCTATGCGATGGTCGATGATCCGGTTTTCATATGCTGGCAGGACAGCTGAGCCACGACACAGGTCGGGCATCGCAAACTTCAATAGTCGGCAAACACGCCGGGCCTGTCGAACATGGCCATCTGAAGGCTGCGCGCGATCCTTTGTGCGCGCTCCATGAAATAATCTGCCGCCTGCGGTGTAGGTGCCGTGTCGGCAAGGGTTTGTGCGAACAGGTCCAGCCAGACGGCAAAGTGGCGTTGCTGGACGTGTGTGAGCTTCTGATGCGCGGGCACCGGCTTGCCGCTGTATTGTCCGGTGTTTCTGGCGACTGAGGACCAGAAGTGCTTCATTTTCTGCAGGTGTGGTTCCCAGTCGTTGCCGATGGCATCGGCAAATATCGGTCCCAGCACATCGTGGTCGCGGATGCGGTCATAGAATGTGTCGACCAGAACTGAGATATAGGCCTCGTCAATGCCCATTTTCAGCGCTTCGCGCTGGACCTGTTCGCGGTGTAGTTGCGCGGGTGTCTTGTCCGGAGCGTTCATGTTGCATGTTCCATCGAAAGGCGTGCGGCGTATCGGTTTTAAAGATTCATACAATATGTATGATATCGTTCCGCCATGCAATGCATGTATTTGAAATTCAGAAAGTAGGATGAAGCTGCTGTTGCATCTGCATCAGGATGCCGCCGGTGGCACCAGATCTCGTGCGGCCTGCGGCATGATCCTGAGCACCAGTGCGCGCAGGTGTGACCAGCCTGCACTCAGCAACAGCAGGAAAACACCGATGGCCAGTGCGGTGATGCCGGAGCTGTAGTCCCTGAAACCCGAGCTTGCGATAAGGGTGCTGGCTGCGTAGAGCACATATATCAGTGACGACACCAGCAGGGCCCGTCGGTCGATGATCAGGGCAAACAATCCAAACACGGCATAAAACGCCAGCACCGCGCCGGCCTGTGTACTGCTCAGGCTTCCGGTCAGAATGCCAAGGGTTGCAAACAGCCCGTGCACAATCAGTGGTGCGGCCAACATGTGCAGCCAGAAGGCGATGTCGGCCTTGCGGGTCAGTCTTTGCCGGTCGCGTGTGTCAAACATCATGGCAATTACCAATGTCACCAGGCCGGCTGCCAGCATCACGGTGGTCGAGGCATACTCAAGGCGCACCAATGCAACGACGAAGAGGATCAGCGCGGCTACACCGGCGGCAACGGTGATGGGGACGCGGAAACGAAGCCAGTGAATACCGGCGGCTATAGCGGCCGCAATTGCGCTGCCTGCAGCGGCGGTGTCCTCGTAAGGAACGCTGTCTGAAAAATTCAGCAGGTCAGCGAATGCGAGAAACACGCTGACGACAAATGCACCCAAAAGGACAATGCTTGGAAACGCCATGCGGCGGCGGCGGGTGAAATACTCTGCCATTGCCCAACTGGCTGCTGCGATCGCAAGCATCGAAACCGGTTCGGAGATGGTCGACAGTAGTCGGTTCAGTGCAAACAGCACCAGTGCGATGGCGATGGTGACAAAGATGTCATTGAAGCTGCGAATGAACCGGAATGATTCCTCGTCGGTCCGCGATGGCGACTGCCGTGACTGGGCCACAAACGCCAGCAGAGCTTGCGCATGCTGTTGCGGCAACACGCCGGCAGCGACGGCGTCTCTCACGTCGTCGGTGGTGATTGCGTCAGCTTGCGGGTCTTTTTCCAAGGGCTGAATTCCTGCTTGTCGGATGCATGCACCAGACGATTTGCATGGGCCCGGGTCAAGAGGTTTGAAGGCATCCGCCGCCATGTGTCGCGCCTGACCGAGCCCGGTTCAGCAGCAGATTCCGGCGTTGGTGGCAAATGCCACAGACCGGTTTCATGAACCGCACTAGAACAGGGGTGTTGTCAGGGGGCTGTGTAAGTCAACACCGAGAACAACAAGGATCAGCCTGATGTCGATACCGTCACTGTTCCCAACCCGCAAACCAAGTGAAGCTGACGCTGTGACCGATGGTCAAAAAGCGCACGCGAATCGCTCAGACAAGAGCGCCGGTCTGGCGCGACTGGTCTGGCGTTTCCGGCGAAAGAACAAGGCCGGCGCCAGTTTTCTCAACACAGGTCACCTGAACGATCATGTGCGCAGGGATATTGGCCTTGAGCGCAGCGACCTGGCGAAACCCGAATAGGGCGGACGGTCTGGCTGTTGCCGGTTTGAAGAACGGACAAAAATCAGTGGTCATCGTAATTTGCTTTTGCCTGGCGCAATAGCGACATAAGCTGCATGCATGCAATCGAGTTCAGCGGCAACTGACGATCGGGAGAATTCAATATGCATATGCGGTTAGCGGTACTGGTGGCCGGATTATTGGTTGCCCTTGGCGCCATGGTGGCAGGCCAGAACCGGGCAATAGCGGCCGATCCGGCGCAACTGACAATCGTCGGCAAGATCGATAATTCAAACCGGCCCCGGTTCGAGCCGTTTTCAGATGCGTTTTTCAAGTTCCGCGAGAAGGAGTTCTCCAAAGCCTTCGAATTCACCTATGCCGATCTTGCCGCATTGCCTCAGGTGAGCGTCATGGCGAGAGCTGAACAATGGCCTGCTGCCGTTACTGCAACCGGCCCGGCGCTTGGTGATGTCATGAAAGCGGCAGGTGCAGCACCGGACGCCAGACTGTCGGTCGTCGCGCTGGATGGATACACAATTGAACTTGAGGCGAGTGATCGGCAGGCTCAAGACTGGGTTCTGGCGATTTCGGTTGACGGCAAGCCTATTGGCATTGGCGGACGGGGCCCGGCGTGGCTCATGCACGATACCGCCGGCAAGGCCGTCAATTCGGATGTCGAAGGGCGCTGGGTGTGGTCAGTGTTTGTCATTGAAGTCGACTAGGACCTGATCCGTTGCGTGTCTTGCCCCAGCGGAAGTCCAATCCGCATATCCATTGACGTGTTTGCCCGGATGAGGTCATGATTGACAGGTGTTGTCACACCGAGTGTTTTATCCATCCGCCAAGGCCCGCCAGACCCCATGACATCAGAAAAAACCGAAAGCCTGTCCCGCGACGAGGCCATTGACCGTTTGGTTGAGGTCAGCCTTGCGGCCGCACCGGTTTCGCAGATGACCGACAAGTACTTCACCAACACCCGTATGGTGGTTGAGGCGAATGGCGATGTGGATGTGACCTATGCGGTGTTCCTGCGGCGGCGCTGTATTGCAGCCCTGGAGCCCGCGGAGCGGTTGATCAAGGCGATTGTGCCGGAAGCCGAGGTCACCAGGTTTTATACCGACGGCGACATCGTGCCTGCCGAGCGCAAGCTGATGGAAGTGCGCGGGCCGATGGCAAAGCTGTCGGAAGTCGAAACACTTCTGTTACAGAAGACCGGCTTCCCGTCCGTGTCCGCCGTCAATGCCTATGAGATGTGCATGGCGCTGCCGGGAGCCTCGTTCATGGACATGCACGCACGCCACGGGTCCGGTATCGACATGAACATGCTGGCCGCCTATGGCGCATCGGTGGGCTCTGCCGCGGCCCGCAAGGCCAACAAGGACGTAAAGGGCTTTGTCGGATCGTCCCAGGATGTCACCGCGCCGATGTTCGGCGCGACAGCCGGTATCGGGACCATGCCGCATGCGCTGGTGGGCTATGCCGATGGAGATGTCCTGAAAGCCACTCAGATGTTCAGCGAGCGCTTGCCGGAAATAGCTCATCTCGTGGCGCTGGTTGATTTTAACGGCCGGGAAATAACCGACAGCCTGCGTACTGCTGAATGGTTCTTCAATGAGGCGAAACTGGACAGCCAGGGCAAGACCCTCGGCGTGCGGCTCGACACCCATGGTGGCAGGTTTGCCGAAGACCTGGATTATGACAGGTCGATTGAAACTGTCGGACGCTGGCTGAACGTCGACGGCGAGTACAATATCGTGGAACATGTCCTGGGCCCGCGCGCGATGCAGCTCGATCCCGGGAATATCCTGGTCGATAAGGTGCGCCGCGTGCTGTTTGGCTCCGGCGTGTCGGTTGCAAACATCATCCATACTCGCGAAAAGCTCGATGAAGCCGGCTTCGACAAGGCCCAGATCGTCGCCTCTTCGGGCTTCAGTCCGCAGAAGTGCCAGATCATGGGCGCGGCGCGGGCGCCGGTCGATACGGTGGGCACCGGCAGTTTCCTGCCGGCCACCCTGACCGAAACCTACGCTACAGCGGACATTATCGCCTACGATGGCGAGCCCCGGGTGAAACTGGGCCGGGAATTCCTGTTCGAGCGGCACGACACCTGATCAATTTTTCAAAAAACCGGCTGACGAAGACTGTACAAGATGCCGCAGTTTATGGTTCCCTAGAGTTAGGTAGAGGCACCAACTTAGAGGCGTGAGTATGAGTAAAATCATCCGTATATTAATGAATAGATTGTCTGCAGTCATGGTTGTTGCAGGTTTCATGGTGGCGATTACTGGAACTGCGGCACGGGCTGATGTGGTCGCTCGAGTGGATTTGTCCTCGCAAACCATGCACGTGAAGGTAAACGGCAGGACATATGCCAGGTGGAAAATATCTTCCGGCCGCAAAGGGTTCCGTACGCCGACCGGTACGTGGCGCCCGAAATGGACCGCCAAGATGCACTATTCGCGCAAATATGACTATTCCCCGATGCCGTATTCGGTGTTCTACCATCGCGGTTACGCAGTGCACGGCACCAACTATGTCCGGCGGCTCGGCCGTCCGGCTTCACACGGTTGCATTCGCCTGCGCACCGCCAATGCACGGAAGTTCTACAATCTGGTCAAACGCCATGGCCGCAAAAACACCGTGATCAAGGTGAGATACTGACAGTCGTTATTTCCGATCGACTTCGGACAGGGAGCCCTGCAATCGTCCGGGACGGGTGCAGGGTTTTTCTTTGCTGGCACGCGCAAGGTTCACGTAAGCTTGCGTCATGAATGACGCTCCTTCGGAAAAAACCGGACCGTGGTCTCCCGGCATCAGTTCCGCAATACCGGAACGCTATCTGCCGCTTGCCACCATCTATCGCCCCGAGAATGTCTCAACCACTTTGCAGCAGGCGCGTGAGCTGGCGGACTTCACCGGGCTTGCGCCGCATGCACTGGTCGCGTTCCGGCCCGAGCGCCTGATTGTGCATGAGGTTCTGATCCGGGTGATGGCGGATCTGTCGGTTCCCGACGGCAAGGTCTATGAAGATCTTGGTATCAATTTCCGGCGCATGGTCGGCATTATCCTGTCGAAGTATGTGGCGAGCGAGCGTGTAGCCATCGTCGCTGCGTTTGACACGCTGTGCGACACCGCCAGGCAGTTGATCGTAACCCAGCTGGAGACAGCTCTTGCCGCAGGACCTGCCGTGACAGAACCGGGTGGCCGGGAGGCAGGCGAGGGCGGATGGTGGTCACGGCTGCTTGGGCGAGCAAGGAACAGTGCGGTTTCACCGCGCCCGGCACAGGGGCATGAAGCTCGCGAAGATGAACTGGCGGCACGATGGCAGGCTGCTGCAGCGGCATCTGATGACCCGGCAGAAGCCGCGGCCTATAAATCCCTGTCACGAACGCTTGCGGTTGTCGTGGGCAAGCGCGGCCGGTTGGTTGGAGACGTGGGCCTTCTGTCAGACCTTGCATTGCGCCAGTTCAGCAATGGATATGGCAGCAGGTTCATCGGTGATCAGCTCACTGACCTGGTGCATACTGCTGCGCGCGCGGAAGGTTTCAAAGTTCTGCCGGCCCAGGAGAAGCCGGTCATCATGAACGTCAAGGGGGCGTCTGCGGCCGGCAAGAGTACGCTGCGCCCACAGCAAAAGCATCTGACGGAAGTGCTTGGCCTTGACTGGACGGATTTTGCCCTGATCAGCCCCGACATTTTCCGCAAGTACCTTCTGGACTATGGATCGCTGGATGAGGCGATCCGTTACGCGGGTTCGCTGACCGGCCATGAGATTGAAATTGTCGATCTCAAGCTCGATAACTACATGGCTGACAAGGCAGCGCGGGGAGACATGCCGCATTTGCTGATCGACCGGTTCCGGTTTGACAGCTTCGCGCCGCAGGCCAATGAAGCGCAGGGCGGCCGCCTGCTGACCCGGTTCGGCGATGTGGTGTACATGTTCTTCATGATCACGCCGCCGGAAGATACCGTGGAGCGTGCCTGGTTCCGGGGGCAGCAGGTTGGCCGCTACAAGGCGGTGGATGATCTTTTGTTTCATAATATCGAAGCGTTCTCGGGCATGCCCGGCCTGTTCTTCACCTGGGCGCTGCGTGAGGGAAAACAGGTGCATTATGAATTCCTCGACAATTCAGTGAAAAAGGGTGACCGGCCACGCACCATTGCCTTCGGGTTCAATCGCGAGATCAACATTTTCGACATTCCGGCCATGCTGAATGTGGATCGTTACAAGCGGGTCAATGTGGAGGCAGCATCACGCGACGAGGTCTTTCCATCGCCCGAAGACATGTCGCCGGCGCTCAACTCCGGCTTTCTGAAAGAGTGTTTCGGCAGACTGGATGCGGTCAGGCTGGCAGATCAGGCGTCCGGTGAAGTCTATGCCTGGATAGAGCAGGGGTCGGCTGTCGCGGTCAACCGGGCCGGGCTCAAACGTGCGCTCCGGAAAAAGGATGTGAATGAAGCACTGGATGCGGTGATGCCGGCCCTGGTGAAGGACGCCGATGGCCTGGAACAACGGCATGAGACACTGGATTTCGATGATCCTCATACCCTGGGAGCCTGGGGCGGAAGGACGCCATAAGCCGGGGCCAATAAAGAGACCAAGGGATATTTTGCAGCGCTGTGCTTCTGGCAGGATGACGGTGGACGGCGTTTGCAAGAGGGAAGGAACCCCGTTCATGAAGTCTCTTTTCTTTGGATTTGCCGTTATGTGTCTGACCGCGTCATCATCTCTGGCCGATGACATGGAACTTCCGCCTCTGGTGCCGCAGGCTGATCCGCAAAAGGTTGTTGATGAGCACCTTGATGCCCTGAATGCCTGCGACTGGAATCGCCTGATGGCACAGTATCCCGATGATGTTCACATCATACTGCCTGATGGTGGCGAAGCTGTCGGCCGTGAGGCCGTCGGCAAGCTGTTTGCAGGCTTCTGCAAATCAAAAGCCGACGGAGGCCTTAAGGGCCTCAAGTTCACTACGCTAAGCACCTTTACCGTAGGCGGCACATTGAATGTGCAGTGGGTTGCTGATGCCGATTTCCTGGCTGAACCCTACAAGGGTGCAGATGCCTATGTGACCCGAGACGGGTTGATGGCCGCGCAGGTAACCACATTTGACGGTTCGAAGCTGAAGTTCAAATAATCAGCTAACCGGAAATACGGCAGATCGTCGCTGCGGGTCCGCAGGTGGAATTGAGTTCGGGCAGAATCTCAAAAGTGACGGTTGATGCCGACGCGCACCTGGTGCGACTGGTTGCCGAAGCTTACCTGCTTGCCACCAATCTCGATCGCTTGTGTGTCATCATACACGACATCGGTGTCCAGAATATTGACATAGAGATACTCACCCTTGAACGACCAGTTTTGGCTGAACCGGGTCTCCACACCTGCGCCCGCTACAATGCCTGGGCGAACTTCATCCCACGCGATGTCGTTATTGCTGTCTGTTGAGCAAAGGTCATCTTCGTTTGCACAGTGTTCCAGTTGGGCAACGGCCAGACCGGCGGTGACATAGGCCAGGGTGTTGCCTGATGCCAACCCCATTCGACCCCGCACAGTTGCCATCCAGGGCATGTTTGCCTCAACAAAACCGTTGGCATCCTGCATACTCCTGTTCTCGGCAAAGCCGGTTGCTGAAAAATCGGCTTCTATACCGGTGACCAACGCACCGGATTGCCAGTTGTAGCCTGCCTGTGCCCCGCCGAGCGCGGCAGCGGCCTCCAGGTTCAAATCCCCGTCCGGGCTGTCGAAAGCAGATCTTGCCCAATCAAGGGCGCGGCCGGAGAACGCTCCGGCACCAGCATGTGCGCCCAGATACAGACCCGTCCACAGATTGTCGCCTGCCGTGTCCCCCGGTTCATAGGGCAGTCCGTCGACATGGTAGTTGATCCCAACCCGTACCTGGTGAGACTGGTTGCCGAAGCTCACCTGCTGGCCACCAGCCCCGATCTGTTCCGTATCGTCGTAGATGACATCGGTATCGAGAATGTTGACATAGAGGTATTCACCCTTGAGCGACCAGTCGTGATTGAGCCGTGTCTCCACGCCCGCACCTGCAACAATGCCGGGGCGTATTTCGTCCCAACTGATGTCGTTATCACCGTCTGTGGAGC
The DNA here is from genome assembly GCA_947488295.1 of uncultured Anderseniella sp. GTDB lineage: Bacteria > Pseudomonadota > Alphaproteobacteria > Rhizobiales > Aestuariivirgaceae > Anderseniella. The sequence goes on along the minus strand of CANKYU010000004.1, from coordinate 199,603 downwards.
ACGCATCGTCGAAATTTGCACAATGTTCCAGTTGGGCAACGGCCAGACCGGCGGTGACGTAGGCCATGGTGTTGCCCGATGCCAACCCCATGCGGGCGCGCACAGTTGCCATCCAGGGCATGTTTGCCTCAACCAAACCGATGATGTCGTCATCAGGCTCGAAAGAATTTTCGTTCTCAGCAAAGCCGGTTGCCGTAAAGTCGGCCTCTATGCCGGTGATCAGAGCGCCGAATTGCCAATTGTAGCCTGCCTGTACTCCGCCAAGCGCGGCAGCGGCCACCAGATTCAGGTCCCCGGTTGGGTCGTCGAAAGCATCTTCCCCCCAATCAAGGGCGCGACCGGAAAATGCGCCGACACCGGCATGCGCCCCCAGATAGAGACCTGTCCACGGATTGTTGCTTGCCGTGTCTCCCGGCTCATAGGGGAGCCCGTCGATATGATAGTTTACCCCGAGGCGCACCTGGTGCGACTGGTTGCCGAAGCTTACCTGCTCGCCACCGTCTGCGATATCACTTGTATCATCGTAGACCACGGCAGTATCGATAATGTTGACATAGAGGTATTCGCCCTTGAGCGACCAGTTCTGGTTGAGCCGGGTTTCCACACCTGCACCTGCGACAATGCCGGGGCGAACTTCGTCCCACTTGATGTTCTGAGAGTTGTCTGTTGAGCAAGGGGCATTGTCATTGGCACAGTGTTCCAGTTGCGCAATCGCCAGACCGGCGGTGACATAGGCCATGGTATTGCCCGATGCCAACCCCATGCGGCCGCGCACGGTTGCCATCCAGGGCATATCTGCTTTAACAAAGTAATCAGTGCCATTGCCACCGCCAAAAAATCTGTTCTCAGCAAATCCGGTAGCCGAAAAATCGGCCTCTATGCCGGTGATCAAAGTACCGAATTGCCAGTTATAACCTGCCTGTACTCCGCCGAGCGCGGCTGCCGCCTCCTGATTTACATCCCCATCCGGGTCGTCCAGGGCGTCGTCCCCCCAATCAAGGGTGCGGCCAGAGAATGCCCCGGCGCCTGCGTGAAATCCTCCGTAGAACCCGGTCCAGATTTCGCTGGTGTCGTAATCGGAGTTCCAGGACGGTGTCTGCCCATTGCTGCCAGGTACCTGCTGGGCGATCACAGGACCCGCTGTCGCGAGCATAAGTCCAAAAGCCACTGAACCGGTGCACAGAAATCTGGTGCCCATGACGCTCCCCACAGTCTCGCAACATACACATTGGCCCCATGCCACGTCTGTGCATCATAAGCAGACCGTCAGCCTGCAGATAAACAATACCGTGCAGAGATAATTCTGGCAACTTGATTCCCACCTCACCTTTGGTGAAGTTTTGTGCAGAGATTGCGCGGGTATTACTCTCCAAACACCCGGGCAAAAATCGTGTCGACGTGCTTGGTGTGGTAGCCCATGTCGAACAGGGCTTCGAGGTCTGCATCGGACAGCGCCTTCTTCACATCGGCATCGGCTTTCAGCAGGTCAAGGAAGTTGCCTTCACCGCGCCACACAGGCATGGCGTTACGCTGCACCAGACGGTAGCTGTCTTCACGGCTGACACCGTTTTGGGTCAGGGCCAGCAGTACGCGCTGCGAGTGCACCAGTCCGCCGAGCTTGTCGAGATTTGCCTGCATGTTTTCCGGGTAGACCACCAGCTTGTCGATGACACCGGTCAACCGGCGAAGGGCAAAGTCGAGATGCACCGTTGCATCCGGTCCGATGCCGCGCTCGACCGACGAGTGCGAGATATCGCGCTCATGCCACAGCGCCACGTTTTCCATGGCCGGCATGGCGGCAGACCGGACCAGGCGGGCGAGGCCTGTCAGGTTTTCGGTCAGCACCGGATTGCGTTTGTGCGGCATGGCGGATGAGCCCTTCTGGCCGGCGGAGAAGAACTCCTCGACCTCGAGAACCTCGGTGCGCTGCAGATGACGCACTTCGGTTGCCAGCCGCTCGACCGACGATGCGATGACACCAAGCACCGAGAAGTACATGGCATGCCGGTCGCGCGGGATCACCTGTGTCGAGACCGGCTCGACTTCAAGCCCCATCCTGGCGGCCACATGTTCCTCGACCGACGGGTCGATATTGGCAAAGGTGCCGACCGCGCCGGAAATGGCACAGGTTGCAACTTCCTTGCGGGCAAACTCGAGACGTTCTTTGCAGCGGGCGAACTCGGCATAAGCCTGGGCCAGCTTGAGGCCGAACGTGGTCGGTTCTGCATGAATCGCGTGACTGCGGCCGATGGTCAGCGTGTCCTTGTGTTCCAGGGCGCGTTTCTTCAGGGCCGCCAGCAGCAGGTCCATGTCTTCCAGCAGCAGGTCGGCAGCGCGCACCAGCTGCACGTTGAAGCAGGTGTCCAGCACGTCGGACGATGTCATGCCCTGGTGCACAAAGCGGGCTTCGGGGCCGACTATTTCAGACAGGTGGGTGAGGAAGGCGATAACGTCGTGTTTGACTTCCGCTTCGATGGCGTCGATGCGGGCAACATCAAACTCCGCATCACGCGCCTTGTCCCAGACGGTCTTTGCCGCCTCTGCCGGGATGACACCCAGTTCAGCCTGCGCGTCTGCTGCATGGGCCTCGATTTCAAACCAGATGCGGAACTTCTGTTCGGGCGACCAGATGGCGGCCATTTCCGGCCTTGTATAACGCGGGATCATGGTTGAGCTGCTTTCGATGAGAAGATAAAGACAGCGTTGATCTACCAGAGGCGTTGCGCACACTCAACACAAGCAGGTGGGTTTTACCAAGCGAAGTAATTATCTCCAGGAAGGTAGTTCCACCGGCACTGCGATGAAGCGGGCGTCGCGGCCTTCGAAGCCGAAAGTCAGCTTGTGTACCAGAACCACGACAGGCGCATTTTCGCTCTCGCCAAATGCAATCACATCGGCCAGTTTGTAGCCTTCCGGACAGCCCCTGCTCTTCGGCAGTTGCTTGTCTCGATACAGCTCGACGGCAGGTTCCTTGCCCTCGATTTTCGCAGTCAGCGTGAAACCGCGCACCGGGCTGTAGGGTTTGCACTCACCGGGCTGTTCGATGTCAATTTCGGTAAGTTGCACCGTCCACAGCGTGGACAGGTTATGGAAGCGCTTGAACGTCATTTTATGCGGTGAGGTGACACGTTCGCCGACGGCGTTGCTGGCCAGCAGCTTGATCGGTTGCACCGTGCCATATTTCTCGATCAGGGGGGCGGCTTCGGTCAGCGCCTGGTGCCGGGCGGCATGGGCGGTGGCGTTCTCATCGCGCACGGTCACCTTTATCGGGGAGCCCTTGACCCATTCGTCGGTCTTCAGGTTGATGATGTAGATGTTGGAATAGGGAAAGCCGGATCCGTCCTGCACGCCATATTCCTCGAAAGCAAAATGTCCGCCGTCCATGGAAAAACCGATTATCGCGCGATCGGACGCATCCGCAGCCACGGCCAGCGAAGCACCGGCTGCGAGATGGGCACATACAGCGATAACAAACAACACAACTCTCATGCTGTCAGTATGGACGAGTTTGCCCGGGGTTGCGAGGTGGTTGGCGGGTCATGGTTAGCGTCGTTACGTCACTTTCGCTGCGGTAACAGGTGCAGGTAAAGCGGGCGCAGCAGCATTGGCAGGCAGTATATCGGGAACTGCAGCATGGCGAAGAACAGCCAGGCATCGTCCGGTGCAGCTGATCCCAGCACGCTCATGACCACAGCGATATTGCGCCCGGAGTGTGAATACCCGAACGTGTAGGCCCGTTGCCGGCCGGTCAGCCAGAAGGCGGCGACGGTGCCAAGGTTCAACCCGATGTGCAGCGCGGTTGCCAGCGCTGCCAGGCCGAGCGCGTAGGCGGGCTGGGCAATGACGCGGGCAGGAATGCCGTCCATCAGCGCGATGGCAAACACCACCATGATGATGACGTTGAGGCCGTCAAAAATACCGGCGGACGCCTTGCGCCGTTCAGCGCCCAGCCAGGAGCGCAAGCCCCAAGCCGCCAGCGAAGAGCCGCCGATCAGACCGGCAAGCCGGATTGCCAGGTCCAGCCCCGAAATGGCGATTGCGCCTTGCGCAAATGTCTCGGTGAACAACGGTGTGATGATCGGATGCAGCGCAGTGGAGGCAAAGATGGTGGCAACGGTCAGGGCGCCATCAAGTCCCATAATAAAGGCCAGTGCCGCTGCACCGAAATTCGGCGGTGAAGTTGCATAGATGATCAACACTGCATTGAGACCGGGGGATTGCGGAAACACCTGCAGCACCGCAATGAACACGGCGGGCATGACCAGAAACGCCCACACCAGCGACCACAGAAACACTTTCGGTTTGCGCAGGTGCGCAATGGCATGCTGGATTTCAAGGCGTGACAAAACGACAGCCAGCATCAGGAACACGCAAATTGCCAGGGTGGGGCGCAGCAGCTCGGCCAACGGCTGGAACAGGCAGCCGACAACAATACCCAGCGGCATCAGCAAGGTGCCGTATCGCCCGATCCATTCGAGGCTGGCACGTATCATGTCGCGCTACATCAGGGACGGCAGCCAGGTGGCGATGCCGGGGAAGAAGGATATGATGACAACCGCCAGTACCATCAGTGCAAACATCGGCAGGGCCGCCCGGGCGATGAAGTCCATATCCCTGCCGGTCATGCCCTGAAGCACAAACAGGTTGAAGCCGATGGGCGGTGTGATCTGGGCGATCTCGACAACGATGGTCAGGAAGATGCCGAACCAGATCATGTCGAAACCGGCCTGGCGCGCAATCGGCTCGACCACGGCCATGGTCAGCACGATGGATGAAATGCCGTCCAGGAAGCAACCCAGTATGATGTAGAAGATGGCCAGCACGGCGATCAGCATGGCCGGTGTCAGTTGCAGGGCTGCGATCCATTCAGCCACCGCCCGTGGCAGGCCGGTGAAGCCCATGGCAAGCGTCAGGAAGGTCGAGCCTGCCAGGATGAAAGCGATCATGCACGAAACGCGCGTTGCGCCCATCAGTGAGGCAATGAAGCTTTCGCGACTGAGATGGCCCTGCTGCCAGGAAATGGCAAAGGCGCCAAGGACGCCGAGCACGGCAGCTTCCGTCGCGGTTGCGTAGCCGAATGCAATGGAGCCCATGATCGACAGGATCAGGGTCATGATCGGGGCAAGCTGGCCAAGCGCCCTGATCCGGTCCGACATGGTGTAGGACGCGGTGTCGGTGCGGTCCTTGCGCCCGCCGAACAGGTCCCAGATGGCCACATAGCCCATGAACATGAGTGCCAGCATGATGCCCGGTATGACGCCGGCAATGAACAGCTTGACGATGCTCTCATTGACCGTGACGCCGTAGATGATGAGGATGATCGAGGGCGGTATCAGAAGGCCCAGCGTGCCGGCGCCCGCGAGAGTGCCGATAATCATCTTTTCCGGATACTTGCGGCGCTTCAGTTCCGGCACAGCCATCTTGCCGACAGTCAGAACGGTCGCCGCTGACGATCCGCAGATGGCGGCGAAGATTGCCGAACCGGTGATGTTGACATGCAGCAGGCCGCCGGGCAGTCCGTGCAGCCACGGCTGAAGCCCCTTGAACAGGTTTTCAGACAGCCGGGTCCGAAACAGGATTTCGCCCATCCAGACAAAAAGGGGCAGGGCGGTCAGGGTCCAGCTTGATGACGAGGCCCAGATGGTCAGCGCCATTGAGTCTCCCACCAGCCGGGTGGTGAACAGTTCCATGCCGACCCAGGCAACCGCGAGCAGGGAAATACCGATCCACACGCTGGAGCCCAGCAGCGTGAACAGCACCAGAAGAAAAATCAGAGTGAGCCATATGCCATCCATGATCTGCTACTCCGCCGTCAGTTCGGCAGGTGCGGCAGACGCCGCATCCGGGTCGCGACGCACGAGCACCCGTACCAGGCCGTGGGCGACCGAGATGGCGAAGATAATGGCGCCGACAGCGATGATGGATTGCGGCCACCACAAAAGGGTCGCCGCCGCGCCTTCGGATTTTTCCTCGAACTTCCAGGATATCCAGGCGAGATAGACCAGGTAGTAGGCCAGGTAGGTACTCATGGCAGTCGCTACCAGCAGGCACCACACTTCGAGCCACAGTTTGGCGGTGGGGCGGAGCCTTGATCGCACCAGCGCGACGCGGATATGGCCGCCTTCGCGCAAGGTGTGGGCCAGCGCCAGGAACGACGATGCGGCCATGGCGTAACCGGAATACTCATTGATGCCGGCAACGTAGATGTCGAGCAGCCTCGATATGATGGAGGTCAGGACGCAGACACCGACCAGGACCAGGAACACGGCCGCTGCGGCGCCTGACCAGACATACAATCGCTCTAGTGCCTTATCGAGGCGAGTGAAAAATTCAGTCATGATGTTCACTCGCCCCTCGAGATCAGTATGGTTTTTGATTGATGCAATCAAAAACCATGAAACTGATCGTTCCCAAAGTGCCAGAGCAACTTCATGGGTTCCAGTGAACCCATGTTGCTCTGGTGTTGCCTATTTAGTCAAACGTAACAGTTCCAATGTTCGTTACTTCGCCTTGTAGGCGTCGACGGCGGCCTTGCCGGTGTCGCCTGCCTTGGCCAGCCATTCGGTTGTCATGGTCTCGCCGATCTTGGCGAAGTCTGCCTTCAACTCATCGCCTGCAGGGCCGACCTTCATGCCGTTCTTGGCGAGCTCTTCAACATACCAGTTGGCAAGTTCTTCCGCCTTGGCCCAACCGCGGGCTTCTGCTTCTGCGGCCTTTTCGAGGACGACCTTCTGGGTGGCCTCATCGAGCTTGGCCCAGGCGTCGTTGTTGACGATGACCATGTTTTTCGGCAGCCAGGCCTGAATGTTGTACCAGTGCGAGGCGTGTTCCCACAGCTTGCGGTCATACCCGGTGGAGCCGGATGAAATCATGCTTTCAACGGCGCCGGTGGCAAACGCCTGTGACAGTTCAGCGGCCTCGATCTTGGTGGGAACCGCCCCCATCAGTTCGGCAAGGCGCGAGGTGGCGGCATTGTAGGCGCGGAATGTCACGCCCTTCATCTCTGCCGTCGAATTGACTTCCTTCTTGGCATACAGGCCCTGCGGCGGCCACGGCACCGTGTACAGCAGGGTCAGGCCCTTGTCGGCCAGAATTTTCTGAAGCTGTGGCTTGGTCGCATCATAAAGTTTCTTTGCATCGGCAAAGCTGGTTGCCAGGAACGGCAGGCTGTCAATTTCAAACAGCGGGTCTTCATTTCCCAGGGCTGAAATCAGACGCTCGCCGATGGGGGCCTGGCCGGTGCGCACGGCGCGGAAGATTTCACCACCCTTGAACAGCGATCCCCCGGGGTGGGACACGATCTCAAGCTTGCCGCCGGAGGCCTCGGTGACTTCCTTGGCGAACTGGGCGCCGTTTTCAGAATGATAGTTTGAGGCCGAATAAGCCATCGGCATGTCCCATTTCATGTCCGCTGCCAGCGTGATGCTGGCGGACAATGTCAGGGCTGCGATGGCTATCGGCGCAGCAATCTTGAAGTGTTTTGTCATGATGTACTCCCTGGTTGAAAATCATGGCCGAATGTCACTACATGGTGCTGCTGATGGCAAGCAGTTTTATAGGCTTCAACTTCTATTCGGATAATTTACCTACATTTTGTGCGTGTTTTGCAAGTGTTTTATTGCATCGCGTATATCAAGAACAGAAAAACTGTTATTTTTCAGTACACTAAGACGGTAAGGTGGCAAGTTGGTGCACTCCAGAATCACTGCCGTCAAGCCTGGTTCTCGGGAGTTCAGGCGCTTAATTGCGTTGATAACATTGCCACTGGCCTGTGCCTGGTCCAGGACGGCCAGATCATCTGCGATGACGCGATACAGATGATCCGTATGCGCCAGTCCTTCAATAACAAGCGGGCCCTGGTCAGGAATATGATGGGGTGACAGGCGTTCGGCATCGAATGTCACAATGCCGATGGGCGTATCGTGCCCGGTTTTTTCCCGCAAAGCAGGTAACAGGCACAGGGCTGACGTCACAACGGGAACGCTGACCGCAGCCTGCAACCGGTCCTGCAGCGGGTATAGAAATCCGCAACTGGTCGAAATCACCGTGGCGCCGGCGCCTTCAAGCGCGCAGGCATGGTTGACGAACAGTTCCACCAGATCGTCCGGCAATGGTTCATCGGTGACGATGCGCGACACGACCGCGCCAGGCAGGCGGCGATAGATGACCGGGTGATCGAAACTGTCGGGATTGCCGATGTCGCCTACAGGCCGCGGAAAGTTTGTGTCCAGCATCAGCACGCCCAGAACCGTCTGGTCGCGATTGGAATTCGAAAGGCTGGCCACGTCAGCTGCTAGAAGGCGCGATAGGTAACGATTGTATAGGTGTCTTTCACACCGGGGATGGAGTGGACCTTCTCATTGATGAAATGGCCGACATCCTCGCCGTCCTGCAGGTAGAATTTCACCAGCAGATCCCAGCCGCCGGCGGTGGAATACACTTCCGAGGCAATTTCGGAATCCGCCAGTTCGGTGGCGACTTCATAAGCTTTGCCCAGTTCACACTTTATCTGAACGAAAAACGGTTTCATCGCTGGATGCGCTCCTGAGGGCGAGGTAGGTGTAACGATCGGTCATTCGCTTCACTTGTGTCCGATGGCGGGTAGTCTGGTCAACCCCCGAGGTTGACGGATGCCGGCTGGGCCTGCGGTTTTGCAATGGTGGAAACGGTTAGAGCCAAAACGACGCGATTGAGCCCACGAGAAGCAGCGCCATCACCGAATTGAACAGGTGCCATTGCCAGTTTTCCCGGATAACCTGAGCAAGAAACGAGCCTGCGACCGCCCAGATCGACAGGGACAGTGTCGCCGCAATTGCAAACACAAGGGCGAAAATGGCGGCCAGGGCAAAAGGATTGTCGGAGATGCCGGAAAACGAGCCGGCTACGCCGACGGCCATGGCCCAGGCCTTTGGGTTGACAACAAGAAGCATGGCTCCACCGAGGAAACCAATCGGGGACTTGTCAGACACGCTCGCTTTGGCGGGCGGACCGGCGCTCAAAATCACAAAGGCCAGCCAGAGCAGGTATGCAGATCCGACGGTTTTCATGCCGAGTTCCAGAACCGGGAAAGCCAGGATGGTGGTGGCAAGCCCGGTGCCGGAAGCTGCTACCAGAAGAGCAAGTGCGGTGGCTATCCCGCTTATCAGTGGCAAGCTGCGCAGGAATCCGAACTGTGCTCCGGAGGCGGTCGCCAGTGAAGTAGCGCCACCTGGCGATGCAGTTGCGACAATTGCAAATGTAACGAGGGCGGTGAGCGCTTCAGTCATTGAAAGCTCCAGACAAGTGACCATCCGGTCCGGCCGTTACGACCGAAAAAGGCCGCCCTAGACCAATGAGGCTGCTTTTGGCAGGCATCAGTCCAGGACAATTTCCATTTCGCGCATGGAATGCGCAGACCCTCCGGCGGTCAGTCCGGTGATGGTGCCGGATGCATCAATATCCAGATCGACGGCGATGGCGCTTGGCGAGGCCGGCTTCATGAAATAACCCTGATCGATATCCATGTGGGTCTCCTTGATGCCCATGACATCGTACAGGAAACATGCCAGAGGCCCTGCGGCCATACCTGTTGCCGACTCTTCCGGTATGGCATAGCGCGGCCCAAACATCCGGGCTGTTGCGTGGCTCGCTGATGAGGAAGGCGACAGGACAAACACGTAGTAGCCGATAAGATCAAGCTTCTCGCTGATGTCACTGATCGCGCGCTGGTCGGGAGTAATGGCGGCGAGGACATCTTCGTTCTTGACCGGGACAATGATGAAACTGTTGCCTGTATTGACCAGTTGGGGGGCCACACCGCTGACCATGTCGGCTTCGGACAGGCCCAGGGAGTTCATGACGTCTTCGAGCGTTACGCCGTCAGCCGACCAGGTGTCTGATGCGCGATAGGTCGGTGCAAGCTGCTCCATGAAGGCCTGCTCGCCCCTTATGATGATCTTGCGGGGACCATCAACTGTCATCTTGGATGTTACTCCTTGGCCGACACGGCCGGTTTCCGCCATATGAGCAAAGGCTGCGATGGTTGCGTGCCCGCAATGCGCGATGCGGCGGTTCGGTGTGAAAAAGTCGAACCTGAAACCGGCTTCATCTGACGAGGAGACGAATGCCGTTTCCGAGAGCCCGATTTTCCTCGCTATCTGGAGCATTTCTGCATCACCCAGATCATCCGCATCGAAAACGACCCCGGCCGGGTTTCCACCGGTCCCATCCTTGACGAATCCGTTGACGATACGAGCGGTAACTTTCGTCTGCACATGCGCTTTGCTCATATTGAATTCTCCTGTTTAATGGAATACCGACCAAATTAGTGGAAACTTTTCAGTACGGGGCTCATAAGTTGATGAAATATATTCATGAATAGAACGCGGCACGTGACCCTTCAGAAAATTGCTGCTGCTGCGCCGGCTCTCGCTGCAGTGTGCAGGTTGAACAGCTTTACGCAGGCAGCAGAAGAACTGGGGGTTCAGCAATCGGCCATCAGCCACAAAATCAGGAATCTTGAAGAAGAACTGGGGTTCGCCCTGTTTACGCGAACCACCCGTAATGTGGTCCCGACGCTGCAAGGCGCACCGATCTGTGCCGCCAGTGCGACATCTGTAAACGCACTGGCAGATGCCCTGGATACCGTAGCCCGAATTCAGCGGGACGATGGGGTCACGCTGTCATTGTCTTCATCACTGGCGATGAAGTGGCTTGTGCCGGCCATGCCGCGCGCCAGGGCGCGCGGCTTGAGAATAGCCCTGAACATCGATGACGACCTGACCCGCTTCGGTGAAGCTGAAACTTCCCAGGCCGCCATTCGATTCGGCCCGGGCCCTTATCCCGGATTGCACGCAACAGTTCTTTCGCACTGCCATGCCATCCCGGTATGCAGTCGCAATGCGGCCTCGTCCCTGTCGAACAGCGATGGTGGCGCTGTTCTGTTGCGCGACACACGCGCTGAAGAAGACGGCACCGGCACATCATGGGAGCAATATCTCGGTTCGGAGGCGTACCGCAGTACCCGGTTCGACACCTCGGTGGTTTTTGACCGGACAGATGTGGCGATACAGGCGGCGATTGGTGGTTTGGGACATGCGCTTGCCCGAACCCTGCTGGTCGAAGCCGACTTCGAGGCAGGTGTCCTGGTCGCTTCCGGGCTGCCACAGCCTGTCCGCTCAAGGTACTGGCTGGTCACAACGCCTGACTTTGCGCAGACAGATGCGTTCGCGAAGCTGGCAGCGTGGTTGGCGAATGAGGTGAGCAACAGCAAGCAGATATTGCAGAAACATTTGCAAGGCGGACACATACCTCCCAGGCAGCCGGGACGGGACTGATTAAAATGGTTTGTCCTGCACGTGAAACTCCCGATTGGCAAGGCTGGCGATTTCAGTGGCCTTGTCCCGGCTGATGCCGTCCTGCTGCCTGCCGATAGTCCCGATTGGCGTGCCAGAACACCGCGCCCAATACCATGACGCCGCCAATGAAGCTTGCCATGGGGGGAATTTCTGCCAGAAACACCCATGCCATGAAAATGGCCAGCGGCACTTCCGCTGATCCCAGCAAGCCGGATTCTGCGGCGGTGATCAGTTTGGTCCCTTCTGTCCACAAGATGGCGGCAATGGCGAATGAGAGGCCAAAAAGGGTGAGAAGCATTCCGTCATGCAGGCTTATGTCGAGCGGATCAGTGAAGAACCAGCCAATGACAAACAGCTGCAACGCCGATGCGGCTGCTGCAAGAACAACCGGTGTTTTGCTGAACAGCCGGATGAGGACCATGTAGAGTGCGTTTCCCAGCATCATCAGCACAGCGACAAAGTCGCCAAACAGATTGACCGAGCCAACACCCGCTCCAACCATGACCAGCACACCCGCAACAGAGATTGTGGCTGCAACCAATGTGGGGTGGCGTACCTTCTGGCGCATCAAAACCCATTCCAGAAAAGCCGCCGCGAAAGGGACTGTCGCGTAAATGATCGCAACATTGGCAACATAAGTCAGCTTGAAGGCAGCGATGAAGGCCAGACTGGAAAGGCTTCCGACACTGGCCAGGAGCCAGCCACGCCAGCCCAGCCGCAGAGTTGCCGGCATGGGGGCGTTTCGATTTCGCCATAGAACATAGGCCGCAATCAAAATCGCGCCGAACAGTCCGCGCCAGCAGGCAACCGTCCAGGTATCGCTCGCGATTGCCTTGGTCAGAACGCCAGACAGGCTGAACGCCATGGCTGAGGCGAGAACCAGGCCGGCGCCAAGCACACGGTTTCGGTTGTCGACATGATGGTCTGACATGGTCGCTCGCGACAATTCCAATCGGCGAACATTAGCCGGCGCCTACTGACAGCCTGATGTCAGCAGTCTTCCCGGTATGCACCGTGTCGGCACCCGCGAAGACCGTCACCATGAGGTGACACGCTACCAGCAAAGACTTAGTGTCGCTGAGATGGCGAACGAAGACTGGACCGACGAAGAGAACGACCTGATCGTTGCGGACTATTTCGCAATGCTGGCCGACGACGTTCTGGGAAACACCTACAACAAGACGGAACACCGGCGCCGGTTGCTGCCTCATTTGCGAAACCGGTCGGAAGGATCGATCGAGTTCAAGCATCAGAATATCAGTGCCGCGCTCAAAGCGCTCGGCGAGGACTGGATTCCTGGTTACAAGCCCGCCGACAATTTCCAGATGGCATTGACTGGCGCTGTTGTGCGGTGGCTGCAGAACAATCCGCAGTGGCTCAACAGAGTATCGGACCGTCCGCAGGCAGATGGCATGGCGGAGACGGCAAAGCTCTGGATCGGGCCTGCGCCAACGCTGAGCAACCAGCCGCCTCCACAAGAACTCGAGAAAACGCTCCGAATTGCTTATAAATTCGATGTGGCCGGACGCGATGAACGCAATCGCAACCTGGGCAGGGCGGGCGAGGAGCGCGTGTTTTCACACGAGCGCACAATACTGGGCACTGCAGGGCGGGAGGATCTGGCACGCCAGGTCCGGTGGGTGTCGGAAGAAGACGGTGACGGGGCAGGCTATGATATTGCCAGCTTCGAAGCTGATGGCCGGCCCCGGCTTATCGAAGTGAAGACCACTAACGGGTGGGAGCGCACGCCGTTCCATATTTCACGTAACGAACTGGCAGTATCCGAAGAACGGCGCACCGAGTGGTGTCTGTTTCGGCTCTGGAATTTTTCGCGGGAACCAAAAGCCTTTGAGCTGCGGCCGCCTCTTGACGCCCATGTCTCTCTCACTGCGACAAGTTTTCAGGCCAGCTTCCGCTGAACGCTGGCAGGACGCCGAAAACTGAACAGCCGGCCCTGGCATCACGAACTGGTGAGTGCGGTTTATCGTATCATCGGCCATCCGCACCTCGAAAATCGCCGTAAATGCGCTATATCTGTTCACTAAGACTGTTGGCTTTCTTTTGACCGACCAACCAACCACAACCACGACAGGAGACATCTGTATGACTAACCTCCTTCTTGATCGCCGTACTGTTCTCGCCGCTGGCGCGACTTGGGTTGGCGGGCTTCTTGTGCCTGCTGTTGCTGCCCGTGCCGAGGGCCTGGCGGCGACGCCGTCCATGCGGGGCGGGTCGAACAATTACCAGCCCAACGCGCCCGTTGTGGAGCGCATTGGCGGCGGCGGTTTCCTGATGACCGGCACCGTCCGGCGTGCAGGCGATGGTGCGCCACTGGCCGGGCAACGCATCCAGATCTGGGCGCATACCACCGAAGGCCGCGAGCGTGACCCGCACAGCCATGGTGCCACGCTCACTGACGAGAACGGCGTATTTCGCATGGACATGCCGCAGATCGTACCCACGTTCGGCCAGCCGCATGGCCATCTTGCCTATGACAGCGGCGAGTATGAAACCGTGTTTCTGCGCCCCATAATGGCGAGTGCGCAAGACAAGACGCTGAACGCGGACTTCGTACTTCAGCCGGCCTGACGGTTGTCGGGGCGAACGTGATGAGCCGGGCCCGCATGACCCTGGTCTGGGCCGTCCTGGCATGTGCCCTTGTCGTGCCGATAGCGGCCGCTGCGGTGAGCCCGCAGCTTGCATGGCGTGACCCGATCTACATTGCAGCCGGGTTCGCCGGTGTCGTCGCGATGTCGCTGATGCTGGTCCAGCCTCTGCTGATCGGCAGATATCTGCCCGGTGTTCCGGCGCGCCGCTATCGGCAAATCCATCGTGGCATCGGAGGTGTACTGGTCGCTTTGGTGGCGATCCATGTCGCTGGCTTGTGGATCACCAGTCCGCCGGATGTGATTGATGCGCTGCTGTTTGATAGTCCCACGCCGTTCTCCACCTGGGGTGTGATTGCCATGTGGGCCATCTTCATCACCGGGTTCCTGGCCATGCTCCGCAAGCCATTGCGCATCCGCCCCGGCACATGGCGCATTGTCCACACGACGCTGGCGGCAGTTATCGTGGTCGGCAGTGTCGTGCACGCCGTGCAGATCGAGGGCACAATGGAGACCGTATCGAAAGTGGTCCTGTGCGGGCTTATCCTGATCGCAACCGTGAAAGTGGTGGCTGACCTGCGCGTATGGACACTTCTACACCGCCGGGCCGGGTAGGTTCTCCGTGTCGGTGATGCCGGCCATTTCATCCAGGACCCAGGTGCGAAAGGCCTCGATGGCCGGTTCATCCTTGCGGGCGTCCAGGCACACGATGAAGAACGAGTAGTTGGTCTTCAGGCGCAGGTCGAACGGGGCCACCAGGCGGCCGGCGCGGATGTCCGGCTCGGCCAGGCTGGTGCGGCCCAGCACCACGCCACCGCCGCTCACCGCAGCATCGATGGCATGGTCGGCCACGTTGAAGTGCAGCCCGGAGCGGCCCGGATCCACATTGGTGACGCCTGCCGCCTTCAGCCAGTCGGCCCAGGTCTGCAGCACGAAGAAGCCCTGATGGGTGTCGTCATGGATCAGCGTGTGGTGCTGCAGGTCTTCCGGTTTTCGGATGGCGTTCGGACCCTCCAGCATGGACGGGGCGCACAGCGGCGTCATGAATTCATCCGTCAGCTTGACCGAGCAGTGCCCGGGATACTCACCGGGGCCGAAGCGGATGGCGATATCGATGTCATCCATCTCCAGATCCGACTTGGTCACCGATGCTGAAATGCGCGCATCGATGTTGGGGTGGCGGGCAATGAAGCGGTAGAGCCGGGGACTGAGCCATTTGGCGGTAAAGGCGGGCCCTGCCGCGATGGTCAGCACATTGGTCTGCTGGCGGCGGCGCAGCTGGCGCATGGTGCGGTGCAGGTGTTCGAACGCTTCATGAATGCCGGGCTGGATCAGGCGGCCGTTCTCGGTCAGCTCCACCGCCCGGTTGAGCCGGTTGAAGAGTTTCAGGCCGAGATGATCTTCAAGCTGGCGGATTTGATAGCTCAGCGCAGCCGGTGTCACCGACAGTTCTTCTGCGGCTGCCTGAAAGCTCATCAGGCGCGACGCGGCTTCAAAAGCCTTGA
Organism: uncultured Anderseniella sp.; assembly: GCA_947488295.1. Taxonomy (GTDB): domain Bacteria; phylum Pseudomonadota; class Alphaproteobacteria; order Rhizobiales; family Aestuariivirgaceae; genus Anderseniella. The sequence continues at coordinate 184,156 of CANKYU010000004.1, read as the reverse complement.
GTGCGGTTAAGGGGGGTAGTCGTTCTGCCATGATCACCAACAAAATTTATTTAACTGGTGAGCAGAATAACTCGTTTGCGCAACACAATGGAAGTCCCTATTTTCAGTTTCATCAGATGAAGATGTGCCCGACCAACTGACGCCACCCAAACAGGCATATCATCAGAAAAACAAAGGAATTCAGCGTTATGAAGACACAAAGCACGAATATCGACGCGGATGTTATCGACTTCTATATGCGCAAGGCGCACTCTGAGCGCTCAGAAGCATTCACAAGTGCGTTTAGTGGATTGGCTGCAATGGTAAAGAATATCTTTACTGCGCCTGAGGCCGGAAACATGGCGCGAGGCCATTAGATTACCCCCAACTCCCCTTCCTGGTGTATTCTCCCTCCCTATCCCAGGTCCCCCCGCAGGTTGTTCTTCTGAAAAGAAGGCAACCTGCTTTTTTGTGCGCACAGGTGTTCCGAGAGCTTCAGGCCAGTGTTGCCGCAGCCTTGGCCAGACGGGACATGGCCGTGGTGATGTCCTCATCGCTGGCCGCAAACGACAGCCGGATGCAGCCGGGCCCGCCGAATGCGGAGCCGGGCACCGTTGCCACGTGATACTCGTCGAGCAGCCAGTGGCAGAATTCCACATCGGTCTCCAGCCTTGTATTGCCCGCCGCTTTGCCGAGCAGGCCGGAAATGTCCGGGAATACGTAAAATGACGCCGGTGGCGAGACCACCTTGATGCCGGGAATGTCGGCGAGCAGTGACACGATCAGGTCTCGGCGGCGATGATAGGAGGCGCGCATGGCGTCAACCTCATCACGCGGGCCGGTTATGGCGGCCAGCGCGCCTTGCTGGGCAAACGCATTGCCACCGGCGGTAAAGGTGCCCTGAACCTTGGAGATGGCTTTCGCCAGCGGTTCGCATGAGGCTGAGTATCCGACCCGCCATCCGGTCATGGCATAAGCTTTTGAAAATCCGTTGACGGTGATGGTGCGCTCGAACATGTCGGGCAAGGAGGCGATGGAGGTTGGGCGTTGTTCAAACCAGATGTCCTCGTATATCTCGTCGGCCAGCACCAGGCAGCGCGGATGGGCCTGCACCAGGTCTGCCAGTGCCTGCAGTTCATCTGCATTCCAGACCGCACCTGACGGGTTGGACGGAGAGTTGAGCATGATCAGCTTGGTGCGCTCGTTCATGGCATCGGCAACCTGCCCGATGGTCGGCTTGAAGCCGGTATCGGCACCTGCCGAGATAACCACCGGCACCCCGCCTGCCATTTTGACAATGCCTTCATAGGCCGCCCAGAACGGTGCGATCAGGATCACCTCATCGCCGTCGTCCAGCGTGGCGAAGCAGGTATTGGTCAGCGCCTGCTTGGCCCCGTTCGACAGTACCACGCCTGTCGGTTCGACCGGGATGGCGTTATCCTGGTTCAACCGCTCGGCGATGGCTGAGCGCAGTTCCGGGTATCCGGCGATGGGCGCGTAATGGGTAAAGCCTGCATTCATCGCGTCCACGGCCGCCTGCCGGATGGCAACCGGCGTATCGAAATCGGGCTCCCCGATGGTCAGCGACACGACATCTGCTCCCTGCGCTTTCAGTTCGCGGGCTTTTTGGGCCATGGCGATGATGGCGATCTCTTCAATGGCGGAAGTGCGAGCGGACAGGGCGCTGGCGGGATCAAATGGTTTCATTGTGGAATCAGCTTGTAAACAGATATTGGAGTGACGACTGCCTGCTATGCCATGCGTTTGAGCTGGCGTGAAGGGGATTGAACAATATGCGCCCAGCCAAGTTGATTGCCGTGTTCGGTGTGACGGTGCTGGCGCTGTCTGCCTGTGCATCGGAAAAACCGAAGCTGGCATCGATCAATACCAACCCGTCGCCCTATGCTCAGGGTGAGTCCCATACGGAGCCGTTGTACTATAACGGGCGCACCTACCAGGTTCAGTTCAGGCACATCATCGCCGAGCAGGTTTACACGGTGAACGTGTCCGCCAGGGGCCGCCGCCTTGGCAAAACCACTGAAGACGCACGTATCGTGTCAGAGGTAGGGCGCAACGCCGTCAACCACTTCGCCTGCAAGGACGGCCAGAAGGCACAGATTCTCGACGGCAGCGTGCTGCCCAGCACGGTAGGCTGGAACATGCGGGCGCGCTGCGGGTGAATTCAGGGTGGTACCCTGCAACATGCTTGATTTTGATCGCGGCAGCGGACATCCTTTGCACACCATAAAAGAATCCCGGAACTGGTCCCTTAGGAGGAATTCATGAGCTTGCGTTTTGCGTCTGCCATTGCGGCGTCACTGATGGCGGCAGCGGTGTTTGCATCACCGGTAGTCACTCAAACGGCGGAAGCCAAGTCGACCTGCAGGAATACCGGCAGTTTCGATCGCTGGCTGTCGGGCTTCAAGCAGGACGCAGCCGCTGCGGGCATCTCGCGGCGGGTGATAAGCGCCGCGCTTGATGGCGTGACGTTCAACAAGAGCATTATCAAGAAAGACCGCACCCAGATCATTTTCTCCGATGACTGGCTGACCTTTTCCGGCAAGCTGATTTCGGCGGGCAGGCTCAAGACGGGCCGGGCAAAGCTCAAGTCCAATGCCAGGATGTTCAATTCCATCAAGAGCAAATATGGCGTGCCGGGCGAGGTGGTTACCGCGTTCTGGGCGCTGGAGACCGATTTTGGCGGCTTCCTCGGCAATGATTCGACGATCCGGTCTCTGGCGACGCTTGCCTATGACTGCCGCCGGCCGGAGAAATTCAACAGGGAGCTGCTTGCCGCGCTCACCCTTCTGCAGAAAGGCGACCTGCGGCTTGGCGAAATGAAGGGTGCCTGGGCGGGCGAACTCGGCCAGTTGCAGTTCCTGCCATCCTACTATGACAGACATGCCGTGGACTTTGACGGCGATGGCCGCCGCAACATGGTCAAGTCTTCCGGGGACGCACTGGCGTCCGCGGCCAACTACATGAAATACCTCGGCTGGCAGAAGGGCCAGCCCTGGCTGCAGGAAGTGGAAGTGCCACGCAGCATGCCGTGGGAGCAAGCCGATGTCACCATCAAGCACCCGCGCTCGCAGTGGGCCAAATGGGGTGTGAAGCGGCGTGGCGGCAAGAGCCTGAAAGCCGACAGCCTGCCGGCATCCCTGATCCTGCCCATGGGCCGCAATGGTCCGGCATTCCTGGGCTATCCGAATTTCGATGCCTATCTCACGTGGAATGAATCACTGACATATTCACTGACCGCCGCCTATCTCGGGACGCGCTATCTTGGTGCGCCGAAGGCCAGTCCGGGCCGTGGCAAGGTGGCCAAGATGGGCTACAAGGAAGTGAAGGCGGTGCAGACGGCCCTGGAACGGCGCGGCTACGATGTGGGCGGTGTTGATGGAACGCTTGGCGCCAAGTCGCGCGCTGCGGTGCGTGACATGCAACTCAAGCTGAAGATGCCGGCAGACGGATATCCGACACCTGAATTCATGCGCCGGATCAGATAGGGCGATTTGCCGGGGACGGTTTTCAAGCACTCAAGGAATGGGAGTTCCTGATGAAAAAAATCTTCAAATGGCTGTTGGTGGCTGTTGGTGTCGTGGTGCTGGTCGTGGTTGGCGGCGGCATGCTGATGCCGTCCCAGGTCAGTGTGTCGCGAGACCTGGTAATCAACGCGCCGGCGGACAAGATATTTCCGCATGTGGCCAATCTCAAAGCCTTCAACAAGTGGTCGCCATGGGCGGACCTGGACCCGGACATGAAGGTTGAATTCTCAGGCGCCGAAGACGGCATCGGACAGGTCATGTCATGGCAGTCAGCCGAAATGGGTGACGGCAATATGAAAGTTGTTGAATCAGCTGCCAACGAAAAACTGGTCACGGCACTGGACTTCGGCCAGATGGGTACAGCGTCGGCACGCTTCGATCTTGCGCCTGATGCTGGCGGCACCAAGGTGACCTGGTCGATGCAATCGGAGCTTGGCAACAATCCGATCGCACGCTGGTTCGGACCGATGATCAAGTCCGATGTTGGTGAGACATATGAAAAGGGCCTGGCCAAACTGCGCGTGGTGGCGGAAGGCGAATGAAGCTTGCCGAGTATGCTGGCCTGGATGCCACCGGGCTGGCTGCGCTGATCCGGCGGCGCGAGGTCACTGCCAAAGAGGTGGCACATCTGGCGAACGAGGCAATCGCGCGTGCCAACCCGAAGATCAATGCGGTCGTGGAAACCTATGACGATCGTATCGGCGGGCTGAATGAAAGCCTGCTCGGTGATGGACCGTTTCGCGGTGTACCGATGCTGATCAAGGATGTGCGCGGTTATGAAAAGGGCCGCAAGGTCGAGTTCGGATCGCGGCTGGCCAAAGGCTATGTGTGTGACGGCGATACACATCTGGCCGAAATGTTCCGGGCGGCGGGTCTGAACATTCTCGGGCGGTCCAACGCACCGGAATACTCCATTGCCACCTCAACGGAAAATCTGCTGTACGGCAATACGTCCACACCATGGCGGGAAGGCTATTCTGCCGGGGGATCAAGCGGTGGGGCCGCAGCCGCCGTGGCAGCGGGCGTTGTACCCATTGCCCATGGCTCCGATATCGGTGGTTCAATTCGCATTCCGGCCAGCTGGTGCGGTGGCATTGGCCTGAAACCGTCGCGAGGGCGGGTGTCAGCCGGTCCGCATATGGACGAGGGCGGTTTCGGACTGGCCATGAATTTTGTGCAGACCCGCACCATGCGCGACACGGCGGCGATGCTGGATTGCCTGAGTGTGCCACAGGCCGGTGATCCGTTTCGTATTCCAGCACCTGATGATGGTTTCATGCCCTGGTTGAAGCGCCAGCCTGAAAAGCTTCGCATAGGCTGGACAATCGCGCCGACAATGGATGCGCCGGTCGATGCAGAAGTGGCCGCAGCTGTTGAAGCAACTGCACACGAATTCGCCGACATGGGGCATATGGTTGAGCAGGCTGACCTGGTGTTTGACCAGGAAGCGGCGTCCGAGATGATGTGCTCGATCTGGTTCTTCGGATTTCACAAGATGCTGGACAATATCGGTTCGAAGACGGGCAGGGTGCCGGGACCGGACAACCTGGAGCCGGTGACATGGGAAATCTATCAGCGTGCCCGCGACATGGACCCGTACGAGTTTCTCGATGGCCTTGCCTGGATCAATCAGGCAAGGCGCGAGATCGGCCGGTTCTTCTCGCGTTATGATGTGCTGCTGTCACCGGCCACGGCGCAGGTTTCCCAGCCGCACGGACGATACGGGCTGAACCTGCCGGGCCTGTCGGCGGAAGAATACATGGTGCTGGCTGATGAGCCGGTGCAGTTTGCGTTTCCATACAATATCGCCGGTACGCCGGCGATCTCGCTGCCTCTGGCCATGCACAGCAACGGCTTGCCAATCGGGGTGCAGCTGGGAGCAGGTCCGGCATGCGAACATCTGTTGATTGCGCTGGGTGCTGCACTTGAAGAGGCCATGCCGTGGGCCGGCCGGGTGCCGCCACTTCATGTCTCGATGGCTTGATTTCAGGCGCTTTTGGTTTTTCTTACGACTGTCGGGACATAGTAGCTATCGTGGTCCTGGACGATTAACCAGAACGATCCCTGGCTGGTTTTCGTTGCCGCCTCGCCGATCAGGCGATGGTATTTCACACCCAGGATCAGCTCTGCGATCTGACAGGCAATGCCGTCGTCTTTCTGCTTTATCTGAAGGTCTCGCCGTGCCGCAACGAATGTTTCAAAACCTTTCAACTCGATGTCGCCATTGTCCAGCCAGTCAAATTCGGTCTGCCAGTAGCGATTGTTTTTCTCCATTGAGGCAAATTCTTCCAGTGTCAGATCAGCGTACGGGAACGCATTGGCGGTGAACCCGTAGCTGCAACAGATCCAGTCGGTATCATCTGCAAGGTTTCTGGTGAGCTCGAGCTGCATCGCAACGCAATTTCCATCGTCGATGTGGCGGCGAATTTCCGCATCAAGCCATGCGATCATTTGATCCTGGGAGATTGAGAACTCGTTCTCGAGGATCATGTCAAAACGCCGGCTTGCACACGTCTTCAAAGCATCTGCCAGATTGCTTTCTGCCTGCTGATACGCTTCTGCCCGTATTAATCTGTGGGTTTCTTCTATGACGATATCCCGCGAATACCGCCATCCTTCCTGATCGGTTCTGATCATTGCCGTTTGCCTCACTGCATGGTTGCCAAATAAATCTTTGTACCAACTGTTTTGTTGCCAACATGTGAATGCGAAAGATGCAATCCGATGAACCTTTCAATAATCGGGCAAGCACGGCAGACTGTGGAAGATGATTCACCAATGTTAGCTGGAGATGCGTTCATGAAGCTCAAGACACTTGCTGTTGCCGGACTGTTCATGGTGTTGGCGGCGGGCCCTGCCGCGGCTGCGTCGTGCGGGAATACGGGAGCCGGGTTTGACCGCTGGCTGGGGAGCTTCAAGAAGGAAGCAGCGGCCAAGGGTATCGGCAAACGGGCGCTGAAGTCGCTGAACGGCCTGACCTATTCGAGACAGGTTATCCGGCTGGATCGTAACCAGAAGTCTTTCCGGATATCGCAGGCGGCGTTCATCAAGGGCCGGGTTACCCCGGGTCGTATCAAGCGCGCGAAACAGAAGCTGAGAAAACACGCACGCCTGTTTGCCGCGATAGAGAAAAAATACGGTGTGCCCAAGGAGATCATTGTGGCGATCTGGGCAATGGAAACCGATTTCGGCGCCAATCGCGGCAATATGAACGTATTCCGGTCGCTGGCGACACTGGCTTATGACTGCCGCCGTTCGGCTTTTTTCAAGAACGAGCTCATGGCGGCTCTGAAAATTGCCCATCGCGGCTGGATGACGCCAAGGCAGATGCGCGGCGCCTGGGCCGGTGAGTTGGGACAGACCCAGTTTCTGGCCTCGAGCTATCTGAACTATGCGGTTGACTACAATGGCGATGGCCGCCGCGACCTGGTGCGCTCGACAGCAGATGTGCTGGCGTCCACGGCGAACTACCTGAAGCGCAAGGGCTGGCGCCGGGGTGGTGGCTTCAAACAACGGGCACTGGCTGAATGGAACAAGTCCAGGAAGTATCAGGTCGCCATCGCGGTGTTTGCTGAACGGGTGAAGTAGAATGGCATTTGAATTCGGCTCCGTGCTTTCTACAGCGGCCACGGGCAAGGCAGCCAGGTTTTCAGGTTATCCGCCGTATCATTTCGTAGGCGGTAACATCGACGAGCCGAGCGTCCCGGTCGAAGCGCTTGGCGACGCGGTTCGAAAGGTGATCCGTGACCAGGGTCATGCCATGGCAAAATACGGCATGGACAGTGGGCCGCAGGGTCATCTGCCATTGCGTGAGTTTGTTTGCGACTGCCTGAAGAAGCGCACCGGAATCGATGTGACACCGCACGAGGTGCTGCTGACCAGCGGGTCTCTGCAGGCTCTGGACCTGGTCAACAAGGTGCTGCTGAACAAGGGCGATGTTGTCTTGCTGGAGGCGGCGAACTACTCAGGAGCACTGAGCCGGCTCGACGCTCTCGGTGTCGATTATATCGGCATAGACCTGGATCAGGACGGCATGCGCATGGATGTGCTGGAACGGTCATTGTCGGATCTGGCAGCGTCAGGCCGCAAGCCGAAATTCATCTACACCATTCCCACTGTCCAGAACCCGACCGGGTCGGTCATGCCGGTGGAACGGCGCCGCGAAATGCTGGCACTGGCAAAGACCTACGACGTGCCGATCTTTGAAGACGACTGTTATGCCGACCTGGTGTTTACCGGCGTGCGTCCGCCGGCAATTCATGCACTGGACGACGATCAGCGGGTGATTTACTGCGGCACATTCTCCAAGACCATCGCGCCTGCCTTGCGGGTCGGCTATCTGGTTGCTCCCTGGCAGTTGCTGAGCTCCATCCTGCCATTGAAGACCGATGCGGGCAGTGGCGCACTGGAGCAGATGGTGCTGGCGGAATACCTGCCGGCAAATTTCGACACCCATGTATCAGACCTGCTGCCGATGCTGAAAGCCAAGGCTGACGCTCTGTGCGACTCGCTCGATGAGCACTTCGGAGACTGCGTAGATTACGACCGGCCGGTCGGCGGTATCTATCTATGGGTCTCCCTGCCTGAAAACGTCGATACCGACCGGTTGTATCAGGTGGCACTGGAGCAGGGTGTGGAAATCAATCCCGGCTCCCAGTGGACTGTCGACGGAGATGCCAACAAGCACCGCATGCGTTTGTGTTTCGGTCATCCGTCAATCGACAACATCCGCACCGGCGTCGCCAAACTTGCAGATGTCTGTTTCGAGGAGTTTGGTGTTCCGGTCAGAAGCGGGAATGTCGAGCGCGGATAGATCTGATCCGGCACATGCACCCGATGCCAACCAGGCACACCAACGACATGGCCGGACGGTACCCGGTAGCCATGGGTCAGCCTGATTGCCAGGACCTTCCGGGGACCGCTGCAAGCAGATCCTTCGTGTAGGGCGCCTGCGGGTCTGCAAATATTGCCGCCGTCGGACCCGTCTCGACAACCTCTCCGTAGCGCATGACTGCCAGTCTGTCACAAACCTGGGCGGCTACGCGCAGGTCGTGGGTAATGAAAATCATGGACAGGGCCATACGCTCGCGTATTTCGTCGAGCAGGCGAAGGATTTGAGCCTGGATCGAAACGTCCAGTGCAGACACCGGCTCGTCTGCCACCAGCACATCGGGGTTCAATGCAAGTGCGCGTGCAATACCAATGCGCTGGCGCTGCCCGCCGGAGAATTCGTGCGGGAAGCGGTCATAGGCGCGCTCGTCCAGGCCGACGATAGAGAGCAGTTCTCTTGCCCTGGTCTGGGCCTCGGCGTCTGCCACTCCCTGAAGAAGCGGGCCCTGCATGATGATCTTGCCGACCCGGGTGCGCGGGTTCAGCGAGGCAAAAGGGTCCTGAAACATCATCTGGATGCTGGAGCGGAAAGGCCGCATTGCGGCCCGGCCCAGCGGTCTCAGGTCCGTGCCCTTCAACAGGATTTTTCCGTCATCTGCATCGATCAGCCGGACAATGCAGCGTGCGACCGTGGATTTGCCGGACCCGCTTTCGCCGACGATACCGAGCGTTTCCCCATGTCTTAATTCAAGGGTCACGTTCTGCGCTGCGTTGACAGTACGCTCTGCGCCGCCAAATCCCAGGATGCCACCGCCGCTTCGGAAGACCTTTGTCAGTCCTTCAACCTGCAGGACCGGGTTTGCCGACTGATCACGCGGTGGACGCGGTGTCAGGCTTGGCACCGCAGCGATCAGCGCCTGGGTGTAGGGATGCTGCGGATTGTTCAGGACTTCGTCTGCGGTTCCGGCTTCGACCAGCTTGCCCTGCTGCATGACGGCAACACGGTCTGCGATATCGGCAACAACACCGAAGTCATGGGTGATGAACAAAACGCCGGTGTTGTGGGTTGCCTGCATTTCCTTAATGAGTTTCAGGATCTGCGCCTGAGTGGTTACGTCCAGCGCGGTGGTCGGCTCGTCGGCGATCAGTATCTTCGGGTCAAGAGCAAGAGCCATCGCAATCATCGCGCGCTGGCGCTGTCCGCCGGACAGCTCATGCGGATAGGCCCGCATTATGTGCTCCGGGTCCGGCAAATGCACATCATTCAGCAAGGCCAGCGCCCGCTCGCGCCGCTCCTTTCTGCTCATTGCCACGTGGAACCGGAAAACCTCGTCGATCTGATCACCGATCGTCATGACCGGGTTGAGCGCGGTCATGGGTTCCTGAAAGATCATCGAGACAGCGCTGCCACGGATCTCGCGCATACGTGCATTGGAGATGTCTACGAGGTCTTCGCCCTCCATGCTAATGCTGCCGTCGACAACGCGTACATGAGGCTTCGGCAGCAATCCCATGACGGCGCGGGCGGTCAGCGACTTGCCGGAGCCACTTTCACCCACGACACAGAGGATTTCGTTGGGCGCAAGGTCGAGGTCAACGGCTTCAACCGCATGTTCCCGCTCGGACCCTTCCGGCAGGCAGATATGAAGGTTGCGAATTTCCAGGAGGCTCATTGGCGTTCCCGCAATCTCGGATTGAGGGCGTCGTTCAGTCCTTCGCCTACCAGATTTATCGCCAGCACCGTAATCAGAATTGCGATGCCCGGAAATGTCACGACCCACCAGGCTGACCGCAGCAGGGTGCGACCGGCACCAACCTGGAAGCCCCAGCTCATGATGTTTGGATCGCCGAGGCCAAGGAACGCAAGACCACTTTCGATCAGGATCGCAGTGGCAACCATGAGTGAGCCAATGACAATGATCGGCGACAGGCAGTTGGGCAGGATCTCGCCCAGCATGATACGCACATCACCCATGCCAAGGGTGTGGCAAGCCTGCACGAACTCGCGGTTTTTGAGTGACAGGAACTCACCACGCACCAATCGCGCCACAGCGGGCCAGGAGACAACTGCAATTGCGATCACAATGCTCTCAATAGATGGTTTCATGATCGCAACCAGCAGGATTGCGAACACGAAAGACGGGATGGTCTGGAACATTTCGGTAGTGCGCATCAGCAGATCGTCGATGATGCCGCCATAGTAACCGGCAAGCCCGCCCATTATGGTGCCGAAGCCGACGGCAACAATGGTTGCGAGCAGACCGATCAGGAGCGAGGTCTTGGCACCATGGGCAATGCCCGCCGCCACGTCACGCCCCAGAGAGTCGCTGCCCAGAAGGAAGCCATTCTGTCCCGGCGGCGACATGGACTGACCTACCAGGCGGAATGGATCGTCCGGGAAGATAAGATGGGCAATTGCCGCCATGAAGATAACGGCCAGCAGAACGAACAGTCCGGCCACGGCCGAACGATTGCGCTTGTACAGGTTCCAGAAATTCCTCATCAGCTCACCTCAATGCGTGGATCGAGCCACGAATAGATGATGTCGACAATCAGGTTCACCGCAACCACCAGCAGTGCAGACAACAGGAAGATGCCGAGCAGCAGGTTCAAATCACGGGAGAACAGCGCCTCAAACGCCAGCATTCCGAGCCCGGGCCAGGCGAACACGGATTCAACGATCACCGAACCGCCGATCAGTGCGCCGACCTGCACGCCGGCCATCGTGACCACGGGAAGCAGCGCGTTGCGGAGCACGTGCACGAACATGATCCGCCGCTCGGTCAAACCCTTGGCTCGGGCCGTGGTGACATAGTCCATCCCCGACTGCTCCAGCATGGATGCCCGCATCAGGCGGGTGTAGAGCGCAAGGTAAAACAGCGACAGCGTGATGGTTGGAAGGACAAGGTGATGGGCGATATCCCAGACCCGGTCCCAGCCTTCATAAAACATCGCGATGTTCTCCATGCCGCTTGTCGGAAACCATCCGAGATTCAAGGCAAACACGACGATGAACATCAATCCGACCCAAAACAGCGGCGTTGCATAAGTCACCAGCGCGAAAACCGAGATCAACGTGTCGCGCCATGTGTTGAGGCCTGTTGCGGCCAGAAGACCGAGCACAATGCCCAAGCCTACAGCCAGCAGAATAGTGCTGACCATGAGAAGCAGTGTCGGGACGAAGCGATCCAGCACGAGATCAAGCACGGGCATTTCGTGACGGAAGGAATAGCCGAGATCGAACGAGGCTATGTTCTTCAGATAGATAAACAACTGAACCGGCAAGGGCTGATCCAGTCCGAACTTCTTGCGCAGCTCCGCCATGTACTCAGGCGTTGCCGAGCCGGCTTCACCGGCCAGCACATCGACGGCGTCTCCTTCTGCTAGTTGCAGCAGGAAGAAGTTTACGACGATGATCGCAAGGACGATTGGAAGCGCCTGCAATAGTCGCTTCAGGACATATCGCAGGCGCTTGGCAGTGTGGCTCATACAGGTTCTATCCTATTTGATCCCGCCGGTTCGCAGGTTTGATCACTTGTCAAACCAAGTACGATCGAATGAACCATAGGCACCAAAGCCGGATGCATCGTGGCCCTTGAGCTTGGAGTTGAACACAGTCAGGAACTTCATCTCATGCAGGTTCACAACCGGCATGTCGTTCGCGAGAATCTCCTGAATCTCCTTGTACATGGCGCTGCGTTTGGCGGCATCCGGTTCTTTGGCACCGGATGACAGCAATGCGTCCAGTTTCGGGTTGCTGTAGCGCGAGGAGTTCACAAAGTGCGTACCCTGCCTGATCTGGTCGGTGCCGTAATGACGGTGAACGCCCAGCACGGGATCGGGCAGCTGATAGAAGTAGTTCACGTTCATGCGGAAGTCGTAGTCCGCATAGACCCGCTTCAACCAGGTCGGCACATCCTCATAGCGCAAGTCGAGCTTGATGCCGATGTCACCAAGCGCCTGCTTCATGTACTCGCCTGCACGACGCCAGTCTTCGCCATAAGGGATAAGGTCCAGGACCGCTGTGGCGCGTACGCCATTGGCGTCGGGCTTTATGCCTGCGTCATCCAGCACCTTCTTTGCCGCTTCCACATCGGGCTTGGCCGGATAGTTTGGCATGCCCGGGGCATAGAGACCTGTCGCGGCGTAGCTGCTGGACAGGGCGCTGGTTGCCGGCTTGCCGTAACCGAACCAGATGTTGTCGATCAGAAACTGACGGTCCAGGGTCAGGGAGATCGCCTTGCGGATCGCCGGATTGTCGAAGGGGGGTTGCGTTGTATTGAATTCGATGAGCGAGACCGGGTTGATCATCGCATAACCGTCCGTCGTCACGCCAATGCTGTCGAGTTCGCGCAGGCGTACCACGTCAACATTGGGAATGGCTCCATAGGCACCATAGTGCACTTCGCCTTTTTCCATGGCTGCGGTGCGGGTTGATGCATCAGGAATGAAGCGGCCGACGATGCGGTCGAGATATGGCAGGCCTTCCTTCCAGTAGTTCTCGTTCTTGTCGAGACGGATGTATTGACCTTTTTTCCACTCCACGAACTTGAACGGACCTGTACCAACCGGCTTGTTCGCGATGCTTGCGCTCTTCGGGTCCTGACCTTCCAGGAGGTGCTTTGGCACTATCGGCGACTCGTAGGATCCGAATGACCGCATCATGTATGGCGCGGGGTTGGCCAGCCGGAAGATCGCCGTATGGTCGTCCGGAGTATCAACCGCGGTGACTTCCTTGAATGAGTTGGGCCCGCGCGGGTGCACCTTCTTCAGCACATTCATGATGGTGTGCTGCACATCGGCCGAGGTAAACGGCTTGCCGTCATGCCACGTCACGCCCTTGCGAAGCTTGAAAGTTACCGTCAGGCCGTCATCACTGACCGTCCAGCTCTCTGCGAGGGATGGAACCGCCTTCAGATCCTTGTCATAGTCAAGAAGACCATCATAAATCTTGGGGGCAACGAGCCCGATCGGGCCGGAGGTTGACAGATAGGATGCAAGCGACGGCGGCTCCGGCTGCACCAGCATTACGAGTGTTCCACCCTGCTGTTGCGCGTGTGCGGTGAGGCTGCCCAGCACAATCGAGATAGCGCCGAGTACGACGCCTAACCAAGTTCGTATGCCCATAGTGATTTTCTCCAAATCTTCTTTTTGTAAGCGGTTTGACGTCGCCCAGACTCTTGAGACTAACACTGTTCCGGCTGAAAGTTCCAGTGGTTCCGATGTGCCCATGCCGGATCGGGACGTGGAGTCCGGGGCGCCCGGCGTGAATCAGAGAGGCACAACTCCAACCGTTCATTGCATTGTGTGTGATGCTGTATGGGACGCAATGCCGCCCGAATGCAGGGCGAGCCGGCAAGTGTATGGTGATCGGGTTTTGCAACTCAAATTCAACGGTTGGAGTGGAAAAAACCACACCGGTTACAACGCTGGTAACCACGGTCCTTGATCACGTTCGCCTCACCACCGGGGGTGATTCACAGAGGACTGACGGGCCCGGCTGGAGTTGTGTCATCAAGCAGTCTGGCCGAATGTGCTGTTCGTTTGTTGCGTCTGTATCAACTGCAATGCTGTGCCTGGTAACCAGCAGCATCACTGCTGAGGCGGATTGTGTTCCGGCAGGCAACGACGAAGAACAGAACATTGTCTGCCAGGACGATACGGATGGTGCCCCATTCGATGCCGGTTACGGCCAGGGCAGAGTTGTCATAAAGGAAGTCAAATACGACGACGCAATTTCCGGCGGCAAAGGCGACGATACCATAAGCGCCCATGTGAAGCAGTGATGGGTTTCACTTTCCACATATTAGGAACTGACACCGGTTACCGGTGTCAAATGCAGTGCAAACCGGCAAGTGTGACATATTTGCCACAGTTTTGAATTTTTTGTGGCAACAAAGTGTTTTGTAACTGGTCAAGTGTCTGAAAACGTGAGAAGTGACCTCTTAACGAAGGGTTAATAAATTGACGCTGGTGTAGTGCGGGCTTCGGTCCGGCCAAGCCCGTTAGTGCAGTAAGTTTGTGAGTATCATGAAGAAATTTGGCCGGGTCCATCAATCTTTCGTCGCCACTGCATCCACTGCGATGCTGTGTCTGGTTGCCAGTACCGGCATGGCTGAGGCGGCCTGCTCGCCATCGGGCAACAACCAGGATCAAAACATTGTCTGCAAGGACGATAGCGGCGGCAGCCCCTACAATGCCGGTAAAGGCAAGGACAATATCGTCATAAAAGCGGGCAAGTACGACGAGTCGATTTCCGGTGGCAAAGACAATGACACCATCATCATAAGGGACGGTGCAAAACCGAGTGAAGTCCTTGGTGGCGCTGACAATGACAGGATTGTCCTCAAGGACGGCGCCAAAGCCGGAACAATCGATGGCGAGGACGGTAGAGACACGATCGTTTTGAGAGGCGGCAAAGCGGACAAGGTCAAAGGCGGCAAGGGCAACGACACGATCACGCTCAACGGCGCCAGGATCAAAAAGGAAATCTCCGGCGGCAAGGGCCGAGACACCATCACTTTGAAGGACGGCAAGGTTGGAACCGTTGACGGCGGTGATGACAACGACACGATCAAGCTGAACGGTGCCAAGGTCAAAAAGGACATTGCAGGCGGTGACGGCCGGGACACCATCAAGCTTGTCTCCGGGAGCGCCAACAACGTCAAGGGCGGCAAGGACAACGACACGATCACGCTCAACGGCGCCAGGATCAAAAAGGAAATCTCCGGCGGCAAGGGCCGGGACACCATCACCCTGAAGGACGGCAAGGTTGGAACCGTTGACGGCGGTGATGACAACGACACGATCAGGCTGAACGGTGCCAAGGTCAAAAAGAAGATTGCCGGCGGCGACGGGAACGATCGGATCATCCTCAATTCAGGAAAGGTCAAGAAGGTCGAAGGCAATGACGGCAGGGATACGTTTATTGTCACCAGCGAATTTGATCTCAAGAAAGTCGACACGATCGATGGTGGAGGCAAGGAAGACACGCTCACCCTGCGAGGCCAGCAAATCCGGGCCTCCAAGCTGCCGGAACTGAAGAACGTCGAGATTATGAAACTGCGGCAGGAAACAGTGCTTAAGGTTGTAAAAGGCACCCACCAACTGCAGGCAACCGATCTGTTGCGGGTTGATGAGACCTCGAGCATTGACATGAGCGATGGCAAGGCAAACGACAAGCTTGTCGTGCCGGGTGACTTTGCCAGCAAGGGCACACTGCTGCTGGACGCCGAACTCAATACCAGCGGCGGCGAAGCCGACAAGCTGGTCATCAAGGGCGACGTAAAGAAAAGCGGAACGACCGGAATTGTCATCACCGATGTGGGAGACGGCAGCGCGGGTAACACCCTGCACGATCCGATCAAGGTGGTTTCCGTAGATGGCAAGACAAGAGATGGTGATTTCGTGCTGGACGGGCCTGTGTTCTCGGGTCTTCTTGAGTACGATCTGCTGCGCGATGGCGGCGACTGGAATCTGGTTGCAAACGTTCTTGACCAGGCCTTTGTCCTGCCAAGTGTTCAGACGATAGTCTCAGGCAATACCCGCCAGGTCATCGGCTCGCTGAGAGACCGGACCACAGCCTCGTTCAGCGGTGGCCGCGGACCAGTAGCCGATTTCGGCAATCCGTATACCGGCAGCAAGTGGGGTACGTGGATCAGGCTTGGTGGCAGCAAGGCGAAGGCTGATGGTTCACTGGGATCCGGCCTGATTGCCGGCGGTTCTTCCTATGATTCCACTCTTGGTTTCATCCAGGGCGGCGTTGCCAGCAGCTTCCGCGATGACGGCGCCAGTAAACTGGTCGCGTCGGTGTTTGGTCATTACTCCGACAGTGATGCGGATGTCTCGGATGCCGGTGGTGCGTTGCAGGGCACCGTGTCATCCGACAGTGCCGGGGTAGGTGCCAGCCTGACCTGGCTTTCTACCTCCGGGTGGTATGCCGATCTGGTTGGCCTTGCGTCCTGGCATGACATCGACACCTCGACGGTCAATGGTGCGAGCGGGTCAACGGACGGTGATACACTGGCTGGTTCACTTGAGCTTGGCTACAGTTTCCGGGTCAACGACAATGTCAATGTGATACCGCAGGCGCAGGTTGTCTATCAACGCACCAGCATTGACGACTTCACGGACACAGACGGCGTCACGTCGTCATTCTCCGATTCCGATAATGTTGATGGACGGTTTGGCGTTGCTGTCGAACATGTATCTGCCATGCACATGGCGGACGGTGTGTTCAAGGCGAACGGCGAGATCAGTGTGTTGCACAGTTTCAGCAATGACAGCAGTGCCACGATCAATGACCAGGCTCTGGGCTTTGACTCT
Source organism: uncultured Anderseniella sp. (assembly GCA_947488295.1). Lineage (GTDB taxonomy): Bacteria > Pseudomonadota > Alphaproteobacteria > Rhizobiales > Aestuariivirgaceae > Anderseniella. The sequence goes on along the minus strand of CANKYU010000004.1, from coordinate 167,477 downwards.
GACGGTACCGAATTGCTTATCGGCGGTGGTTTGGCGGTGGTGCCAAATGCTGACGGGTTCAGTTTCGGATTTCAGGGGGACTACACTATCCCGCTCACCGACGATGGCCGCGAAGGTTTCAGCATTGAGGCGACAGCGGGCGTCACATTCTAGTTTTCAGAGGTCGGTCTGATCGGAAGCGGCTTCTGTACCGGCCCAAGGCCGGGTATCTTGCACGTCGCGGACTGCTGGGCTTTTCCTTAGCCGCTTTGCCACCAGGTCTTGAGTTTTTGTATCACGCCGGGCGCTGAGGCGGGCTCTGACGCCACGAAGGTTGGTTTCGGTACGCAGCCTTTTCTGGCCGCTTTGATGTCTGCAAGCTTTTCTGCTTTTGAAGTGAGGCGGGCAGGTCTCTTGTAACGATGCCGGTAACCGGGTTGCAACGGCCTCACTTCTGCAATGCGCAGTCTTCCGGGTAACTCAGGTAACTTGTCCCAACCGGCTAACTCCACGATACGGTCAAGATCACCCTGACAAAGGCGGACATATTCCCTTTTTCTGCCTGTGTAGCCGACAAAGTGTCCTTTCTCTGAGCCTGGAATGGTTTTGCCGTTTGCCCGCTCAATCTGCCAGCGATAGGAAAATCCGAGATCATAATGACGCCCTTTGCCGTCCGTCAGTTCCGGAATGTCGGGCAGTTCGGCAACCAGAATGATGTCAGTGGGCCTTGTGTTGATTATGGTCCTGCTTGTATCGGGCACGCACACCAACCATGAAGGCCCCCTGATGGTTTCCTTATAGCCCGGTTTGCAGTCAAAACGTTTCTTGCCGGCACCGGACACCAAGGTGGCAGCAATAACGAGCAGTGCTATTTTGACCAGTATCTGCAAAGCGGGCCCGCTATGGTTTTATAGACCGTATACGTTACAAGCTTCGCAATTAAGCATTGGTGAAATCAATTCAGTGATTTTTAGGGTTCTGCCAAGTCCCGGCCTGCATTTCTGGTTTGCTACTTCCCCTTCCACACAGGATCACGCTTTTCGGCGAAGGCCTTGGCGCCTTCCAGCTGGTCTTCGGACGCGTACAGCTTTGAGATGGTGGGCAGGCCGCGGCGGTTGAGAAGCGCGAGCGCTTCCTTGTCGTTCAGATGATGCACGCGTTCGAGCACTTCCTTGATGGCCGCATAGACCAGTGGCGGGCCGCCGGCGAGTTTTTCCGCTACCTCGCGGGCGCGGGTCATCAGCGCATCTGCTGCAACGATTTCATTGATAATGCCCCAGTGCTTGGCTTCGTCCGTATCGAACGAGCGTCCGGTGAGCAACATTTCCATGGCGACATGGTAGGGAATGCGTCGCGGCAGTTTTATGGTGGCCGCATCGGCAATGACGCCGGAGCGGATTTCCGGCAGGGCGAAGGTCGCGTGATCTGCCGCAATGATGATGTCGCAGGCAATCATGATCTCAAAGCCACCGCCATAGGCCAGCCCGTTGACGGCGCACACTACCGGCTTGCCGAGATTGGGCAGCTCCTGCAGGCCGCCGAAACCACCAAGGCCGTAGTCAGCGTCCGCTGACTCTCCGTCTGCTGCCGCCTTCAGATCCCAGCCGGGGCAGAAAAACCGGTCCCCCGTTGAGGTGAGAATGGCGCAGCGCAGCTCATCATCATCGCGAAAGGCTGAGAATACATCACCCATGATGCGGCTGGTGCCGGCATCGATGGCGTTGGCCTTGGGCCGGTCGATGGTGACTTCCAGCACCCGGGCGTTTACGCAAGTCCTGATCGGGCCGTCGGTCATATTGAACAAGGTCATGGGGGGTCTCCTTTAAATCTGGCGAATGCGTATCAGGGCGTCTGCAGCGATGGCGCCCTTGCCGGGTGCCAGTACCATCAACGGGTTTATGTCCAGTTCTTCAAGTGTCGTGGCATTATCGGTGGCAAACCGGGCGACGGTTTCGACAGCATCCAGCGTGGCAGCAAGGTCACCTGCCTTGCCGCGGTAACCGTTAATGAGCCGGCCGACTTTCAGGGTTTCGAGGGCTGCTGCAATATCGGTCCGCGAGGCTGGCAGCAGAATGATGGCGCTGTCGTCAAGCAGTTCCGTCAGGATACCGCCGGCGCCGATCACCAGCGCCAGGCCGAACTGAGGGTCACGGGTGACACCGACGATCAGCTCACAAACCGTACCGGTAATCATTTCCTCAATCAGAACGTCGCTCGATATCGCAGACATCGCATCTGCCGCCGCCTGGACCTGTTCCGATGTTTCGAGATTCAAAGCCACGCCACCGGCTTCTGTTTTATGAGCAACGCCGGATGCTTTCAGGACAACCGGAAAGCCGATGCCGGCAGCAACAGAACCTGCTTCGGGGATTGGGCAGCTTGTGGATTCCGGTATACGCAATCCTGCCTGCGCGAGCATTGTCTTGGACGCCTGCTCGGTGAGTATGTCGGCCGGGCAAGCAGCAACTTCGGGCGACTGCAGTGGGCGCGGGCTGCAGTCAGCAACAGCAGCGGCGGCATTCATCGCATCAAGGGCTTCATCAAGTCCGAACAATGGCGTAATGCCTGCCTCGCACAGCCGTGTGGCAGTTGCTTCCGGCAGACACTCCGGCAAAGTCGCGATCACACCGGCAGCACTGCCGGTTTCCTGTTTGGCTGCGATCCAGGCATCAAGACCGATATCATATTGTGCGGTATCAGCCCGGTCGGCGCGCGGGATATCGTAGATCAGGCAGGCCATGTCAGCATCGACCCGCATCATGGCGGCATAGGTCTGTTTCATGGCCTCGAAATCAGCCCAGATGAAAGTGTGATAGTCGAGCGGATTGGTGATGTCGACAAACCCGTTCAGGGTTGCGCGTATTGCCTCTTGTTCGTCCTCGGACAAGTCCGGCAGGGACAGGTGAGGCCGCAGTTCAACCGCATCAGCCATCAGGGAGGCTTCGCCGCCCGAACAGCTCAGCGAGGTAATGCGGCCCGAGGGCAGGGGGCCAGCCGCGGACATGAGCTTCAGCGTTTCGATGAAGGCCGGTACCGATCGGGCCCTGGCGACGCCGGTGCGGGCAAACAGGGCATCGTAAAACCGATCACTGCCGGCGAGAGTCGCCGTGTGGCTGATGGTGGCACGAGCGCCTTTTTCCGATGCGCCTGTTTTCAGGGCGACAATGGGTTTGCCTGTCGCATGCGCCTTGCAGGCGATCTCGGAAAACCGGGCCACGTCTGCAATGCCCTCGGTATGGATGCCGATGGCGGTGATGCGCTCGTCGGCAAGCAGAGCCTCTATCATGTCATTGATGTCAGTGACGGTCTGATTGCCGACAGTGATGACCATGGCCAGGGGCAGGGCGCGGGTCTGCATGGTGAAATTGATGGCCATGTTGCCGGACTGGGACAGGATGGCGACGCCGCGATCGACCGGCTCGCAGCCATGGAAATCCGGCCACAGGGCGGTGCGGTCCAGAAGGTTCAGCACGCCCCAGCAATTGGGCCCTATGACCGGCATGTCACCGGCGGCCTTGATCAGGGCGTCGTTGAGCGGGGTGCCGCCGTCCCCCAGTTCGGAAAACCCGGCGGCATGGCAGATTGCGCCGCCTGCGCCCATGACATGCAACGAACGCACGGCCTGAACCGCAGCTTCACGTGATACGCCGATATAGGTGGCATCAGGAATGCCGGGCAGGTCATCCAGACTTGCGAAACAGGCCAGTCCGGCCATGGTTTCACGCTTCGGGTTCACCGGCCAGATATCACCGGTAAAGCCCAGTTTCAGTAGTTCGCCGGCCACGCTTTCCGCGACCCGGCCACCGACAACGGCAACCGAACGGGGAGACAGCAGGCGATCCAGAGACTGCGATGCCATGGTGCTTTATCCGCCGAGCGGGCGCAGCAGTTCGCGCGAGATGATGTGGCGCTGAATTTCCGAGGTGCCTTCCCAGATGCGCTCAATGCGGGCATCGCGCCAGATGCGTTCCAGCGGCAACTCGTCCATGACGCCCATGCCGCCGTGTATCTGGATGGCTTCATCTGCCACGAAAGCCAGCATTTCCGACGCCTTGAGCTTGGCCATGGCCATGTCGGCATCTGTTACGGTGCCCTGGTCGTATTTCCAGGCGGCTTCCAGGGTCAGCAGGTTGGCCGCTTTCAGATCCAGCGCCATATCGGCGAGCTTGAACGATACGCCCTGAAACTTGGAAATCTGCTGACCGAACTGCTGCCGATCCACTGACCATTGCAGGGCATGTTCGAAGGCGCGTTCGGCACGACCCAGGCAGGTGGCTGCAACCTGCAGGCGGGTGGCGCCGAGCCAGTCATTGGCTACCTCGAAGCCTTTGTGGATTTCACCGAGACGCTGGGCGTCTGGCACGCGGCAATTGTCAAATTCCAGTATCGAATTGGTGTAGCCGCGATGCGAAACGTTGCGATAGCCATCGCGCACCGTGAAACCCGGTGTCCCCATATCGATAATGAACGAGGTTATCAGCTTCTTCTTGCCACGCGCTGTGTCCTCTTCGCCGCTGGCAGCATAAACGATAACGAAATCAGCCACATCAGCGTGGGAGATGAAGTGCTTGGTGCCGTTGATGATCCAGTCGTCGCCATCGCGCACGGCGGTTGCCTTCATGCCGCGCAGATCAGATCCGGCGCCGGGTTCGGTCATGGCCATGCAGTCGATCTTTTCACCGCGTACGCAGGGCAGGGTGTAGCGCTCGCGCTGCTCTTCATTGCAGGCCATCAGGATGTTTGACGGCCGGGCCACGCAATTCCAGTGCAGGGCATAGTTGGCGCGCCCGAGTTCCTTTTCATACAGCACCCAGGACTGGGTATCGAGGCCGGCGCCACCGACTTCTTCCGGCATGTTGGCTGCATACAGGCCCGCCTCGATGGCCTTGGCTTTCAACTCTTCGTACAGGTCCCGGCGAAGCTCGCCGGTGCGTTCCACCTCGGCTTCGTGCGGATACAGTTCGTTTTCGACAAATGCCCGCGTGGTATCCACGATCATGCGCTGTTCTTCAGTGAGGTTGAAGTCCATGACATTTACTCCGAGTGGTAGGTTTCGGTATGGCCGTCCACTGGTATGGCCTGACCGGAAATGAATTTGGCTGCGTCTGACGCCAGGTACTGGCACAGATCAGCGATTTCGGACGCTTTTGCAAAGCGGCGCATGGATGTGCCGGAGGTGTATTCGGCGTGCACTGCTTTCGGTGATTTGCCGGTCTTTGCAGCTTCGGCGGCGATGACCCGGTCCATGCGGTCTCCATCCACCGATCCGGGGCAGATGGCATTGCAGCGGATGTTGTACGGGCCAGCCTCAGCGGCTACTGATTTCGTAAAGCCGATGACGGCCCATTTGGCGGCGGCATAGGGCGTGCGGAACGGGCAGCCGAACAGTCCCGCGGTGGATGACATATTGATGATGCAGCCGGCGCCTTCAGCCTTCATGACCGGCACGACACGGCGGCAGGTCAGCATTTGCGCATCGAGGTTGACGGCAAGACACTGACGCCATTGTGCAAGGCTCATCTCCTCAACGGCGGCGGTGGGACCGGCAATGCCGGCATTGTTGATCAGCACATCGCAGCCGCCAAGATCATCGAGTGCAGCACGCAGCCAGGTATCAACAGCGGTCTCGTCCGTGACGTCGACTTCGGCAGTTTGTATGTTCGGATGTTGTGACGTGATCTGGTCCAGGCCATCCCGATCCACGTCGCAGACATGAACCTGCGCACCTTCATCGGCAAACCGGACGGCGATTTCCCGGCCAATGCCAGAGCCCGCAGCGGTTATGATGATGCGCCGCGCCGACATCACACTTTACCGTTCAGCACTTCACCAACGCCGATATTGTGCTTCTTGAGCACATGCATGATGTCGACCAGCACGTCGTTGCGCTTGGTTTCCCACTCGCCGATGGTCCTGCCTGCGGCCTGTGTTTCGCAGCCACCAATCAGCTTGTCGGTAAGCTCGTCCGACCATTCGGGGAATTTCAGATCGGTCCACGGCAGTTCCAGTGATGGATCAAACTGGGCCATGAAGGACCGCATGCCACCGTCGCCGCCTGCGGTGTGGTAGTGAAGAAAGGAGCCCATGATCGACCAGCGCAGGCCGGCGGAGTAAATGATCGCCCTGTCTATGTCCTCCGTCGTGCCGATGCCTAAGTCCAGCACATTCAGCGCCTCGCGCCACATGGCTTCCTGCAGGCGGTCGCAGATATAGCCGTCGATTTCCTTTTTCAGCCGCAACGGGAACATGCCGATGGCGCGATAGAATTCGTCCGCCCGGTCCATGGTGTCAGCGGATGTCTTCTCACCGGCAACGGTTTCCACCAGCGGCAGCAGGTAAACCGGATAGAACGGGTGTCCGATGATGACGCGTTCGGGATGTTTACACTTCGACTGCAGGCGGGTTGGCAGAAATCCGGATGACGACGAGGCGATGACAACCGAGGGGTGTGCCAGTTCATCCATTTGCTCATACAGCGAGATCTTCAGGTCTTCGCGCTCCGGTGCGGCTTCCTGAATCCAGTCAGCGGCTTGGCACATTTGCTTCAAGTCGGTTGTGAAGGTGAGCGTGCCTGTAGTGTCCGGCTTGCCGTCCATCAACTTGATCATGGAGGGCCAGGCGCGTTCAACCTTGTCGCGCATAGCCTGTTCGGATTCTGCAAACGGGTCATAGGCGATGACATCAGTCCCGTGCGCCATGGCGCGCGCCGCCCATCCAGCGCCAATGACGCCCGAACCGGCAATGCCTAAGGTTTTGACGCCGGTCATGAATTGAGGCCCAGTATGCCGCGGGCTTCAGACGGGGTGGCGACCTGTGCTCCGAGCAGCCGGATGATCTCGGTAGCCCGTTCGGTCAGCGAGCCATTGGAGGCATAGACGCCCTTGTCCAGATAGAGGTTGTCCTCCAGCCCGACACGGACGTGACCGCCGAGGATCATGGCCTGGGCCGCCATGGGCATTTGCCAGCGTCCGATGCCGAAACCGGCCCAGACGCAGTCATCGGGCAGTTGCGACACCATATATGTCATGGTCTCGGTGTTGACCGGCGCGCCCCAGGGAATGCCGAGGCAGAGCTGAAACATCGGAATGCCTGAAATCAGACCCTCCGAGACGAGTTGCTTGGCAAACCAGAGATTGCCGGAGTCAAAAATTTCCATTTCCGGCTTCACACCGTAGGACTGGATCAGCCTGGCCTGTTCGCGCAACTGCACCGGTGTCTGCACGACGATGGAGTTGGTGTCGCCGAAATTAAGCGACCCGCAGTCCAGCGTGCAGATTTCCGGGCGCAGTTCAGCAACATGCAGCAGGCGTTCGACCGGGCCCACGAGATCGGTGTTGTCCTCGTCGAAGTTGCGAGGGGTCTCACCGTCACCGATCATCAGATCGCCACCCATGCCGGCAGTCAGGTTGACGATGACATCGGTGTTCTTTGCGCGAATGCGCTCCATGACTTCGCGGTAGTAGTCGACATTGCGAACCCCTTTGCCGGTTTCCGGCTCACGCACATGGCAATGCACGATGGCAGCACCGGCAGATGCGCCTTCAAGCGCCGAATTTGCGATCTGTTCGGGAGTTACGGGAATGGCCGGGTGCTTGCCGACCGTGTCGCCTGCACCGGTGACGGCGCATGTGATGATGACCTTGGGGTTCATGTAACTTCTCCCTCGAGTTTGCGGTTGACAGAAAGTCTACCCGGTGGGCAGAGTTTGTTTTGAGGAAAAACGACAAATATTTGAGTAAATCCGCAATGCGTGCGCCATTCGATATTGTGTTTCTGCTGTTGCCGAACTTTTCAATGATTGCGCTGTACTCCGCACTGGAGCCTTTGCGGGTGGCCAACCGGTTTGCAGGTGAATTGTTCGCATGGCGGTTTGCGTCGGTGGACGGCAATGCGGTTGTGGCATCCAACGGCATCCCGGTGTCTGTGTCGGCTGCCTTGGCAAAGGTGGGAAGATCCAACCTCGTGATGGTTTGCTCCAGTTATGATCACCAGCACGCAATCACCAGGAGCTTGCGCCAGGCGGTGCGCAAACTGGACGGCGCTGGTGTCTGGCTGGGCGGGTTGGACACGGGTTCAATCGTGCTGGCCGAAGCGGGCGTTCTGGACGGCAGGCGGGCGACCTGCCATTGGGAAACGCTGAGCGCCATGCGCGAGGATTACCCCCGTGTCACCGTAACCGACGCGTTGTATGAAATCGACGGGCCGCGCCTGACATCATCAGGCGGAACCGCGCCGCTGGACATGATGCTGGCCTGGATCGGTTCGTTGCATGGCCGCGATCTGGCGACACGGGTTGCGGACACGCTGGTACATGCCCGCCACGGCGAAGCGCCGGGCGGTACGCGCATTCCCGCGCGAACCCGCTACGGGGTGGATGACGGCGCTTTGCTGGCCGCCATCTCTGCCATGGAAAACCATCTGGAAGACGTCTTGCGGCTGGAAGATGTTGCTGATGCCGCCGGGGTTTCACCGCGCCAGCTCGAGCGCCGCTTCAAACGTCTGCTTGGCATGCCGCCGATGCGGTTCTACCTGTCTTTGAGGCTTGAGAGAGCCGAGCACCTGCTGATGTACTCACGTTTGAGCGTGCGCGACGCCGGGCTGGCGTCGGGTTTTTCATCAATAGCCCAGTTCTCAAGGGCCTACCGGGCGCGATACGGGCTTTCGCCATCGCAACACCGCAGCAAGATTGCAGGTGGGCAGCAGCGCCAGGACGCCGACACTCTAAAGCGCAGCTTGTCTGGGCTTTCTGGCAGTCAAACCTGAAGACAGCTGTCTGACTTCTGCCATGGTGTCTGCAGTTGTGCGCAATAAGGTGATCGCAACCTTGTCACGATCCATGGGCTTGCCAAAGTAGAACCCCTGGAACTGATCACATTGCAACTCGCCCAGCATTTTGGCCTGTTGAGGCGTTTCGATACCTTCGGCGGTGACGCGCATGCCCAGTCCGTGGCCAAGCGACACGATCGTCTCGAGCACGCCATGCAGCTTGTCCGGATCCTTGTCATGTGCAATCAGGAAAGAACGGTCGATCTTCAGCTTGTTGAAGCCGTAGCGAATGAGATATCCGATACTCGAATAACCGGTGCCGAAGTCGTCGAGTGCGATCGAGGCCCCCAGATTTTTCAGTTCCCTGATCTGATGGTCTACAGATTCGGTATTGCCGAGGAACAGGCTTTCAGTAACTTCCAGCTCGAGGCGTTCGGGCGGAAAACCGGTCTGCTCAACCGCGGACCTGATTGTATCGACGAGGTTGCCGTCTTCAAACTGCCGGGGAGACAGATTGATCGCGATGAACAGCTTGCCAGGCCACGTCTTGGCGGTTGTCAGTGCCTCGTGCATGGCCCACTTGCTTATGGGCGCTATCAGCCCGATGGATTCGGCGACCGGAATGAACTCGTCGGGGGGAATGTAGCCGCCATTGCCGTCAGGCAGCCGAAGCAGGGTTTCGAAGCCGGCAATTTTTGAAGTCTTGCGGTCTATGATCGGCTGGTAGTTCAGTTCGAATTCTTCATCATCGTGGGCAGTTTGCAGACGGCGCTCCAGATCGCGGCGGGCACTTAGCTGATGCGCCATGCCCTCGCTGAATACCACAAAGCGGTTCTTGCCCGAGTTCTTTGCATTGTAAAGGGCGATGTCGGCCGCTCTCAGCAGATCGGCAGATGTGGATGTCTTGTGGTTGATGTGCGCGCCGATACTGATTTCACCGTGTATGACCTGGTTGCCATACCGGGCGGGTTTACTTGCCTCTGACAGGATTCCCTCGCAGATTTTCCGAAGGCTGTTCCGGGTTATGCCGGGCAGGCAAACTGTGAACTCGTCGCCGCCGAACCGGGCCGCGTAGCCGTTGTTCTGAATTTGCGATTTTATTGCATTTGCCACGTGAACGATGAACTGGTCTCCGCCTTCGTGTCCGTACTCGTCATTGATCGACTTGAAGTTGTCGATATCGATGAACAGGATGGCTTCTGTACTGAGATACGCGTATGGCCGGGCGAGTGCCTGATCCAGTTGTTGGGTAAATGAACGCCGGCTCATCAGAGATGTCAGCGGATCGAATTCGGTGAGGTAGGAGATCTGGTCTTCGGCCCGCGTTGCGTCGGCATTTCTCTGCAGGAATGCGAATGCCGGGATGAGGTAGGCCAGCGACCCCAGCAGAGCCAGGCCGGCAGCGGCCCATCCGAAGATGGTCTGCAGAAAGGTAGCCATCTTGGTCTGGTCTACAAAGATTTCAAAAATGCCAATTGGCTGCCCCTTGGCGTCGTGCGCACGTACATAGGATTGGACATACACTTTTGGCGCGTTGGCTCCACCTGTGCCCTTCTTCACGGCAATATGGGTTTTACCTGATTGAAATGCCGTCAGGGCCTGCAGGTTGATGCCGCCAACGGAGTCTCCGCTGGCACGGGTGGATGTTCCATCTGAAATCAGGATTAATCTGCCATCGGGTGCGTATAGCTTGAACCGGAACACGTTGCCGACGTCACGCATGATATCGAGGTTGCGGAGCTGTTGCGGCGTTGGTCTGCCTGTTGCGACAACTTCTTCAAGATCCGGCAGGCGGGTGTTGATGTAGGTTGCCCATTGCCGCAATCTGACTTCCCCGTCGCGATGAACTGCGTTGCTGACGGCAAAACCCACGGCCTGATGAACGCCGATACTGATGGTGGCAGCAACGATCAGAAAAAACACCACAAACGCAGGCACGGATTTACGCAGAGCCAGCACTTCAATTCCCCTTCACGACCCGTCAAACAGGGCATAAGCCCCTGAAGGTCCAGATAGCCTGCCGCCAAGAATTACAGAGACTTGTCTTTGTGGGGATTATTGTTACGCGCGTGTGGTTGCGGAAAAGTTGCTGATTTGCGTAAATTACCAGCGTGATTACCGGAGCCTTAACCAAATAGTACACACATGCGGTGCCAAACTTCCGGGGTAGGAAGAACGCTGCAGGATGCCTGTTTTTCAGATTGCGGCGTAAGCCGTGTCAGGCGCTGCTGCCAGGCAGTTTTTCCAGTTGCACGCCTGCAATGCGCCATGATCCGTCCGGGTGTTGTTCAAATGTGTAAACGGCTCTCCAAGCACGGCCCTGCTGATCGACAATGTCGACGACCTGGACCGGCCTGCCGGCAGTTTCGAGAGACGTTTGCCCGAAGCTGAAATTTTCCGGCCGGTAAACCGGCGCATACTGACGCCTGACCATCTCCATGAACCGTTCCGGCGACTGGAAGATTGACCGCAGCTTCAAGGATGCGAAGCTGAATGCCGTGACACCATCGTTTTTGCGAAAAGCTTCAATCTGGCTGGAGATGATCGACTTGAGTGTTTCAGGTTCCTGAGCATGAGCCATCGGAGTGCCGGAGAGAAGGCCCGAAACAACAATCATGACACCTGCGATTTTCCCTAACATGCCCGACCTCCCGTCAAGTTTTCCGTCTGTCGGTCCAGTATACGCGCAAATCCGCAACAAGGATGAGTTGTACTGCTTGACCTTGGCTTGCAGCTTGACGCAAGCTGACAGTCGGCAAAGCCGCCGGAAGCATCATGGCGGGTGATTTGAGTACAAAGGGAGGTTCTGAATGCCGGCAATATCAATGACGGTGAACGGCGAAAAAGTATGTGGTGACGTGGAAGGCCGCACACTGCTTGTCGATTTCATCCGCGGTAACCTTGGAAAAACAGGTACCCACGTTGGGTGTGATACCAGCCAATGCGGTGCCTGTGTCGTACATGTGGATGGCAAGGCCATCAAGTCGTGTACGGCGCTGGCCGTGGCTTGCGACGGCGTAACCGTCAACACGGTTGAAGGACTTGCCAAGAACGGCACGCTGCATCCCATGCAGGAAGCCTTCCGCGAACATCACGGGCTGCAATGCGGTTTCTGTACACCCGGCATGATCATGGCGGGTATCGATATCGTGAAGCGCAAGGGCAAGAAGCTCAAGGAAGAGACCATTCGCGAAGAACTGGAAGGCAATATCTGCCGCTGTACCGGTTATCACAACATCGTCAAGGCCATCCAGGCGGGCGCTGCCAAGATGTGACGCGCGCCGGTCGCCCTATCGTGGCGCAGACCGGTTTGGAAGATCTCACCGAATTAGAGGAAACGAAAATCAAATGAGTGATACAGGTATTGGCGCGCGCATGCTGCGCAAGGAAGATCACCGCTTCATCACCGGCAAGGGCCGGTACACCGACGATATCAACCTGCCCGGACAGGCGGTGGGATATTTTCTGCGCTCACCGCACGCGCACGCGGAAATCAAGAAAATCGACATCAAGAAGGCGGAAAAAGCACCCGGTGTTCTTTGTGTGCTAACCGGTGACGATGCAGCGGCTGACAATATCGGCGGTGTTATCTGCGGCTGGATGATCCATTCCAAGGACGGTTCGCCGATGAAGGCGGGACCACACCCGGTACTGGCGCAGGGCAAGGTGCGCCATGTCGGCGACCAGGTGGCGGTCGTGGTGGCCCACACAATGGCGCAGGCGAAAGCCGCTGCCGAAATGATCAATGTGAGCTACAATGTGCTGGACGCCAATGTCGATCCGGTAGCCTCGCAAAAACGCGGCGCACCACAGGTGCATGACGTGGCATCCAGGAACACGGTGTTTGAGTGGGAGCTTGGCGACAAGGCTGCAACTGATGCAGCTTTCAGCAGTGCTGCCCACATCACTACGCTTGACCTGGTCAACAACCGGCTGGCGCCAAACGCCATGGAACCGCGTGCTGCGATCGGTTCGTATGATGCAGGCGAAGATCACTATACGCTTTACACCACCAGCCAGAACCCGCACGTGGCCCGGCTGGTGATCTCGGCATTTGTCGGACTGGCACCTGAACACAAGCTGCGGGTGATCGCGCCTGACGTGGGCGGCGGGTTCGGCTCCAAGATCTTCATCTATGCTGAAGAAGTTGTGTGTCTTTGGGCGTCAAAGCGTGCCGGCGGCGTGCCGGTCAAGTGGGTCGCCGACCGCTCGGAAGCCTTCCTGACCGATGCCAATGGCCGTGATCACGTGACCACGGCAGAACTGGCAACCGACAGCAACGGGAAGATTACCGGGCTTCGCGCCAAGACGATTGCCAATATGGGGGCATACCTGTCGACGTTCGCGTCGTCAGTGCCGACCTACCTTTATGCAACGCTGCTGTCGGGCCAGTACAACATTCCCAACATCTATGCAGAGGTGGATGCGGTGTACACCAACACCTCTCCGGTGGATGCCTATCGCGGTGCCGGCAGGCCGGAAGCGACATATGTCGTGGAACGGCTGATGGAAACAGCAGCCCGGGAGCTGGGCATGGATCCGGCCGAGTTCCGGGCCAGGAACTTCGTCAATTCGTTCCCGCACCAGACACCTGTGATCATGTGCTATGACGCCGGCGATTACGGTGCATCGCAGAAAAAAGCGATGGAGATGATCGACTATGCCGGCTTCGAAAAACGCAAAGCGGCCTCGGCACGCAAGGGCAAGCTGCGCGGTATCGGGTTCTCGAACTATATCGAAGCCTGTGGTATCGCGCCGTCTGCAGCGGTTGGCTCACTGGGGGCCGGTGTCGGATTGTGGGAGTCGGCTGAAGTTCGCGTGAACCCGGTCGGCACGGTTGAAATCCTCACCGGGTCGCACAGTCACGGCCAGGGTCATGAAACAACCTTCGCACAGCTGGTATCGGACCGGCTGGGTATTCCGGCCGATCAGGTGGCCATTGTTCATGGCGACACCGACAAGGTTCAGTTCGGCATGGGCACCTATGGCTCTCGGTCAGGCGCGGTTGGCATGACCGCCATTTCCAAGGCGCTCGACAAGATCGAGGCCAAGGCGAAGAAAGTGGCCGCCCATGTCATGGAAGCATCGGAAAGCGATGTCGAATTCAAGGACGGCACCTTCTCGGTCAAGGGTACCGACAAGGCGATGGCGTTTGGCGAGGTGGCATTGTCTGCCTATGTGGCGCACAAGTTCCCGACCTCTGAAATCGAGCCTGGGCTCAAGGAAGGCGCCTTCCATGATCCGACCAACTTCACCTTCCCGGCCGGCTGTCATATCTGCGAACTGGAAGTCGATGCAGATACCGGTGTGACCGAGATCGTCGACTGGGTGGCCGTGGATGACTTCGGCAATGTCATCAATCCGATGATTGTCGAGGGCCAGGTGCATGGCGGCATCGCGCAAGGCGTCGGCCAGGCGCTGACCGAGGCTGTTGTCTATGACGAAGGTGGTCAGCTTCTCACAGGCTCATACATGGACTACTGCATGCCGCGAGCCGACAACCTGCCGTCGTTCAAGCTCGGCTTTACCACGACTGAATGTCCGTCAAACCCGCTGGGTATCAAGGGCTGTGGTGAAGCAGGGGCGATTGCAGCACCTGCTGCGGTCATGAATGCCCTGACCAGTGCGCTGGGCGTCAAGGACGTCGCAATGCCGGCAACGCCGCAAAATGTCTGGAACGCCATGGCGCACCTGCGCGAAGCGGCTGAATAAACCAAGGGACAGGAGAAAACCTATGTATGAATTTGAGTATCACCGTCCCAAGAAACTGGCGGACGCAGTCAAGCTGATCAAGTCGAAGAAGGAAGGCAAGCTGATGGCCGGAGGCATGACGCTGATCCCGACCATGAAGCAGCGCCTCGCTGCGCCGACAGATGTGATCGACCTTTCCGGCCTCGGCAATTCAGGTGTGAATGTCAGCAAGACAAAGGTCACCATCAAGGCGGGCACGACGCACGCGGAAGTTGCTTCCAGTTCAGACCTGAAGAAGGCCGCGCCGGCGCTTGCTGCTCTGGCCGGCATGATCGGCGACCCTCATGTGCGTCACAAGGGAACCATCGGCGGTTCGGTTGCCAATGCGGACCCGGCGGCTGACTACCCTGCCGCTCTTCTGGCGCTGAATGCCAAGGTGGTGACAGACAGCCGCACCATTGAAGCTGACAAGTTCTTCAAGGGGTTGTTTGAGACGGCGTTGAGAACCAACGAGATCATCAAGCAGGTCGAGTTTGAAATTCCGGCAAGATCTGCATACTCGAAGTTCCCGAACCCGGCATCACGCTATGCCATGGTTGGTGTTTTCGTGGCTGACTTCGGCAAGAAGGGCGTCCGTGTCGGGGTCACCGGTGCGAAAGGATCGGCTTACCGCGAAAAGGCAATGGAAAAGGCACTGACGGCAGATTTCTCCGCTGATGCAATCGCAAAGGTGAAAATCAAGGCCGATGACATGAACGAGGATATTCATGCATCAGCCGAGTATCGGGCCCACCTTGTCGGCGTGATGGCCAAGCGGGCAATTGCTGCTGCCGGGTAAGCGGTAACCCGTATCAATTCCGGTCCGCGGGTGTCGTGCTCGCGGACTGTTTTTTTAGAGCAGCATGGGTTCAAGTGAACCCATAAAGCTGCTCTAACAGTTAACTGCGATCAGGTTTATGATTTTTGGTTGAAACAACCAGAAATCAACCTGGTCTATGAGCAACACAAATTGAGCAAGCGTATGCCGAAATCACTTCCTGCCTCCATTGACGACACACAGGAACTCCTGTCCAGCGATGGCTATCTGGCTGACCGGCCGCTTTCGACCGTGGTCTATCTGGCACTGAAAATGGGCAGGCCGCTGTTCCTGGAGGGCGAGGCCGGTGTCGGCAAGACGGAAATAGCCAAGGTACTGAGCACCGTGCTTGGCCGCGACCTAATCCGGCTGCAGTGCTATGAGGGGCTTGACCTGGCTGCGGCGGTCTATGAGTGGAACTACTCGGCCCAGATGATCGAAATCCGCATGGCTGAGGCAGAAGGTGTCGATGACCGCGACCGCCTGCAATCGGACATATTTTCGGACCGTTTCCTGATCAAGCGGCCCTTGCTGCAGGCACTTGAGCCGCATACGGGCGGCCCGCCGGTTCTGCTGATTGACGAACTTGACCGGACGGATGAAGCCTTCGAGGCCTTCCTGCTGGAAGTGCTGTCGGACTATCAGATCACCATTCCTGAAATCGGTACGGTGAAGGCGGGCGAACCGCCGATCGTCATCATCACGTCCAACCGGACCCGCGAAGTGCACGATGCGCTGAAGCGGCGGTGTTTGTATCACTGGGTTGGCTACCCGTCGGCCGAACGTGAGCTTGCCATCATCAAGGCACGCAAGCCCGGTGTCGGCGATGACCTGGCGCAGGAGGTCGTGGGCTTTATTCAGGCATTGCGTGGCCAGGACCTGTTCAAATCGCCGGGAGTTGCAGAAACCCTCGACTGGGTCTCCGCGCTGAATGAGCTGAATGCCATCGCCCTTGATCCGGCGACGGTGAATGACACGCTTGGGGTGTTGCTGAAGTACCAGGATGACATCGCCCGCATGGAAGGCTCCGAGGCCAAGCGTCTGGTTGACCAGATTCAGTCTGACATCCGCTTGCGGGCAGCCGAGTAGGGCTCATGGCGATACAGCCAATACCGGCCAATTCCAACAAACCGCCGCCGACAGGCCATCTGCCGGACAACATCATGCACTTTGCCAGGGTGCTGCGTGATACCGGCCTGCCGGTGGGACCTGGTGCTGTGCTGGATGCCCTGGAAGCGGTGCGCGGCGGCGGCATGGCAACCAAGACCGATTTCTACTGGATACTGCATTCCGTGTTCGTGCGCCGCCATGAACACACGACACTGTTTGATCACGCCTTTGAAGTATTCTGGCGCAAGCCGCAAATGGTGGAGCAATTGATGCAGTTGCTGTTTCAGCAGGTGCGGGTGGAGACGGCGCCGGCGAAGAAGAAGGCCGGCCAGAAGCGTCTGGCGGAAGCCATGTTCAATCAGGACGATGCCCAGTCCCAGCGCGAACGCCCGTCGGATGAGGTCGAGCTTGAAGGTGAGTTTACCTCGTCTGCGCGCGAGGTGATCCGCAACAAGGACTTTGAGCAGATGAGTGCGGATGAAGAGCGTATTGCCCGTGCCGCCATTGCCCGCATGCGCATGAACCGGCTGGAAGTGAAGATGCGGCGGTTCAAGCCGTCCCAGCGGGGCGTGGTGGACATGCGCGCCACCATGCGGCGCTCGCTGCGGGCAGGGGGCAACATGACATCCCTGGCTCACAAGGCCCGCCAGACCCGCGAACCGCCTCTGGTGGTGTTGCTGGACATTTCAGGATCCATGGCCAACTACTCGCGGGTTTTCCTGCATTTTCTGCATGCGCTGACAAATGACCGCTCAAGGGTTCAGGTGTTCGTCTTCGGCACCCGGCTGACCAATATCACCCGCGAACTGAAACGCCGTGATGTGGATGAGGCGATGGAGTTGGTCGGTACCAATGTGGATGACTGGTCCGGCGGCACCCGCATTGGCCACACCTTGCGCGAGTTCAACCGGAAATGGGCGCGCCGGGTTCTGGCGCAGGGCGCCCACGTTCTGATGATGACGGACGGGCTGGACCGTGATGACGTAGACATGCTTGAGGTGGAAATGGCCCGGCTGGCGCGGTCTGCCAAACGAATTGTCTGGCTCAACCCGCTTTTGCGCTATGGTGGATTTGAAGCCCGTGCCAGCGGTATCCGGGCGATCATGCCGCATGTGGACGAGTTCAGGCCCTGCCATTCGCTGAATACACTTGCTGATCTGGCTGAAGTTCTGTCAGGCTCGCGAAATGAAATGCATGATCCGCAGCGATGGCTCGACAGCAATGGAGCTGACCCGCGGCAAACGGAAGAGGCAAGGCCATGAGCAGCAATGATGCAAATCTTTTGAGAACCGCCAATGACTGGGTGCGCGAAGGCCGCAAGGTGGCGCTGGCCACGGTAATAGAAACGTGGGGCTCGGCACCACAGCCTGTGGGGTCGCAGCTGGTCATCGATGCGGACGGCAATTTCGAGGGCTCCGTGTCCGGCGGATGTGTTGAAGGAGCGGTGGTGACCGAGGCGCAGGACGCCATTGAGACGGGCGCCGGCAAGGTCCTGGCGTTCGGGGTGGCCGATGAAACAGCCTGGGAGGTTGGCCTGGCGTGCGGCGGCAAGATCAGGGTCTATGTCGAGCCGGTAACCGGAGCCTGAACCAGCAATGGATGTCAAAGTTCTCGAGACACTGGAAAAGGCGCGCGCTGACCGGCTGGCCGTAGCGGTGGTGACCGATATTTCGACCGGCGCACAGGAGGTGGTGAGCCAGCGCTACGCGGACGAGCATGTGCTGGCCGATGCGCTGCAAGACGGGTTCCGGTTTGACAAATCCGGAGTCGTTTCAACGGAAAGTGCAGAATTCTTCATCCATATTCACAACCCGGCCTTGCGGCTGGTGGTCATTGGTGCGGTTCATATTGCCCAGGCGATCGTGCCGATGGCGAAAGCGGCAGGCTACGACATAACGGTGATCGATCCACGCGGGGCGTTTGCCACCGAAGACAGGTTTCCGGATGTGACGCTGCATGCGGACTGGCCGGATGAAGTGTTGCCGACTGTCGGACTTGATGCGAGAACCGGCTTTCTGGCGCTGACCCATGACCCGAAAGTGGATGATCCGGCGCTGATTGCGGCGCTTCAAAGCGAGTGTTTCTATATTGGTGCGTTGGGTTCGAGAAAAACACAGGCATCGCGCGCAGACCGGCTGAAACAGGCAGGGGTGGATCCGTCGCGCATCTGCGGGCCCGTCGGTCTGGATATCGGTGCACGCGGTGCGCCGGAAATTGCCATTTCCATCATGGCCGAACTGACCAGGGCGCTTCGACTGGGCCTGAATAAATGACATTCGGAGAGATTGAAGTTGGCCTGGCTCAAGGTGCCATTCTTGCTCATTCGGTGCGCACTGAAGGCATCAGCTTCAAGAAGGGCAGGGTTCTTTCTGCCGCAGATATTGCTGAATTGGCGGGGGCGGGCGTTGCAACAGTGTTTGCCGCGCGTGTCGAGGCGGGGGATGTGCATGAAGATGCTGCCGCCGCTCGCCTGGCGGATGCGGTGTGCGGCGACGGTGTTACCCGGCAGAAGGCGGCCACCGGGCGCGCCAACATCCATTCTGTCCATGATGGTATTGTGCTGGTGGACGCAGGGCTGGTGCGGGCACTCAACCGGCTGCATGAGTCCGTGACACTGGCGACACTTACGCCGTTTCAAGCCGTCAAGGCCGGCCAGATGGTGGCGACGGTGAAGATCATTCCGTTTTCGGCACCGGCGAGTATCGTCGATGAGGCGGTGGAGCTGACCGGATCCGGTATACTGCTGTCGGTTGTGCCCTTCAAACCGCACAAGGCCGGTC
The DNA here is from genome assembly GCA_947488295.1 of uncultured Anderseniella sp. Classification (GTDB taxonomy): domain Bacteria; phylum Pseudomonadota; class Alphaproteobacteria; order Rhizobiales; family Aestuariivirgaceae; genus Anderseniella. Next base: position 148,295 of record CANKYU010000004.1, on the reverse strand, counting down.
TGGTCTTGACCCGCACCGCCGGCATGAAGGAAACACTGCTGGAAAAATCGGCGATTGTCATCCGGGACCGGCTCGAACGCCATGGCAGCACATTGGGCGATGTGGTTGAAGTCGCACATACAATTGACGGTGTATCTGAAGGTATCCGTCAGTTGAAGGCGTCAGGCCATGATCCGGTGCTGGTGTTCGGGGCGTCGGCCATCGTTGATCGCGGCGATGTGGTGCCGGCGGGTCTGGAAGCGGCAGGCGGGCAGATCGTGCATCTGGGCATGCCGGTCGACCCGGGTAACCTGTTGTTGCTCGGCACGCTTGGCGGAGAGGCGGTAATCGGCGTGCCGTCCTGTGCCCGCTCGCCCAAGCTGAACGGTTTCGACTGGGTGCTGGGCCGGGTGCTGGCGGGAATTGATGTACGCCCGCAGGACATCATGGACATGGGGGCAGGCGGGCTTTTGATGGAGATCGAGACCAGGCCGTCGCCGCGCGAGGCCGGTCGATGAGCAAGCTGGCAGGCATTGTGCTCGCGGCCGGAACATCATCCCGCTTCGGCGCGGACAACAAGCTGCTGGCCGGATACGGCGGACAGGCAATGGTACGCAGCGTCGTTGAAGCAGCTTTGGCCACCGATCTGGACCCGGTTGTCGTGGTGACCGGACATGACGCTGACAATGTGCGCGAAGCACTCGGCGGGCTCGATGTGGTGTTTGCCCACAATGCTGAATTTGCGACCGGTCAGGCAGGCTCGCTCAAGACCGGTATTGCAGCCGTGCCACAAAGCTGCGCCGGTGCAATGATACTGCTGGCAGACATGCCGGACGTGAATGCTGAAATCATCAATCATCTTCTGGATGAGTTTGCCGGCGAGGCCTGCATCGTCGTTCCGCAACACCAGGGCGTGCGCGGTAATCCGGTGATTTTGGGCAGGGAAAACTTTGCCGGCCTCGAAGAAACTTGCGGTGACAAGGGCGCCCGCGAGCTGCTGACCGGCGACAATGTACGTATGGTTGATGTGGACAGCGAAGCGGTGTTACGGGACTTCGACACCCCTGACAGCCTGAAGGGCGACGGGTTTGATTTCTGAGAGTCAATTCAACAGGTAATGCGGGAGTTTTCACACGATGTACAAGCTGATCGGATCACCGAAATCCCGTGCTTTCAGGGTGATGTGGATGCTGGAAGAGCTGGGTGAAGCGTATGAGATCGATAATGCTGCACCACGATCACCGGAAGCGCTGGCGGTAAATCCGTCGGCCAAGGTGCCGGCGTTCATGGATGGCGATGATCTTATCATAGACAGTGTGGCGATCTGCCAGTACCTGGCCGACAAGCACGGCAAATTCACCCACAAGGCGGGCACGGTCGAACGGGCCAGGCAGGACAGTTTCACACTGCTGGCGCTGGATGAGCTGGACGGAGCCCTGTGGTGGGCGGCCAAGAACAGTTTTGCGCTGCCGGAAGAGTTGCGCAGCGACAAGGCTGCGGCGGCTTGCGAGTACGACTACAGGCGCGGGCTTGGCCACCTGGAAGCCCGGCTGGGCGACAAGCAGTTTGTAGCCGGTGATGAGTTCACGGTGCCCGACCTGATTATTGCGCACTGCATGGGCTGGGGCATCAATGTGATGAAGTGGATACCGCCGAAAGGCGCGTTGCGCGATTACCTGGCGCGGTTGCGTGACCGGCCTGCCTTCAAGACGGCCTGGGCCAAGCGCGAAGCCGCTCCGAACATGTTCTAAATCAATTTCAACGCCTTGAAACTGGTGTGCCCGGTGCGGCCGATAATAATGTGGTCGTGAACGGTGATGGTCAGCTTTGATGCCGCATCCACGATTTGCCGTGTCATGTCGATGTCGGCCGGTGACGGCGTCGGATCGCCGGATGGATGATTGTGGACCAGGATGATGGCCGAGGCTGACAGTTCCAGCGCCCGCTTGATCACTTCGCGCGGGTAGACCGGTGTGTGATCGACCGTGCCGCGTTGCTGCACCTCATCGGCAATCAGCACGTTCTTGCGATCCAGGAACAGAAGGCGAAACTGTTCCCGGTCATCATAGGCCATGGCGGCGGTGCAGTATTCGATCAGCGCAGACCATGATGTCAGCGCAGGCTTTGACAGCACAGTGTTGCGGGCCATGCGCACCGAAGCGGCCTGTATGAGTTTCAGCTCGAATGCGACCTTGTCGCCAACGCCTTTGACCTCTCTCAGGCGAGCAGTTGGGGCAGCCAGTACATCGCCAAATGTGCCGAACTTTGCGATCAAGGCCTTTGCCATTGGCTTTGTATCCTGCCGGGGGACGGCTCGAAACAACACCAGTTCCAGCAGTTCATAATCAGGCATGGCGTCGGCGCCGCCCTGGTTGAAGCGGTCACGCAGGCGCTCGCGATGGCCGAGATGACCGGGCGCATCCTTTTTTGAGGGGGGTGAAAGGTCAAACCCCTGTTCGTCCTTGAAAGCCATCTGGGGTAACTCCAAGGCGTTGGTTATGTAATCAGGTTTTGTGCGGCGGGCAGTGATAGCCTTGCGGCGACAGCGTGAATATCTCGCATCCATCCGCGGTAATGCCGATGGAGTGTTCGAATTGCGCCGACAATGACCGGTCACGGGTAACCGCCGTCCAGCCGTCGGACAGCACTTTCACCTGGGGCCGGCCCAGGTTGATCATTGGTTCAACGGTGAAGAACATGCCTTCGCGCAGTTCAATGCCTTCACCCTTGCGGCCATAATGCAGGATGTTCGGCATGTCATGAAACAGCCGGCCCAGGCCATGACCGCAGAAGTCGCGCACCACCGAACAGCGCTGGCCCTCGGCATAGGTCTGAATTGCATGACCGATGTCGCCTGTATGAGCGCCCGGGCGCACTTCCGCAAGTCCGCGCATGAGGCATTCGTAGGTGATCTCTATCAGCCTTTCGGCCCGGCGATTGATGGCGCCCACAGGGTACATGCGACTGGAGTCGCCGTGCCAGCCATCAACAATCAGGGTGATGTCGATATTGACGACCTCGCCTTCCCTGAGTGCGCGCGGACCGGGAATGCCGTGGCAGACCACATGGTTGATCGAGGTGCAGATGGATTTTGGAAAGCCGCGATAGTACAGGGGCGCAGGCGTGGCTCCATTATCGTGAGCGAACATCAGGGCCGCCCGATCAAGCTCTTCCGTGGTGACGCCCGGCTGCACCAGCGGCACCAGCAGGTCGAGCGCTTCCGCAGCCAGCCTGCCTGCCTTGCGCATGCCTTCAAAATCTTCCGGGCCGTGCAGTTTCACCTGGCCATTGTTGACCAGGGGGGCGGCGGTTGCTTCTACATAAGTGGTTTGCATGGTTTACCTTGTGGTGTGCCTTACGGCGCACCTTGAATTTCTATTGCTGTGTCACATGAAATCGTATCATCGCCCATGGTGCAAGCCATTGCGATGCTTTCAACGCCTGATTTAGTCGCTTTGGTCCAGGTTTCAAAGTAAAACGGATCGATGTCGCCCGCCAGCGAGAAGCTTTTCGCATCGCTGCGCTGGATCAGATACACCATTATCGCGCGATGGCCGTCACGCACCATGTCGGCCAGTTCATCAAGGTGTTTGGCCCCGCGCGAGGTAACGGCGTCGGGAAATTCAGCCATGCCTGCCGAGCGTGACAGGGTGACGTTTTTCACCTCCACATAACATGATGGCCTGGCATCGTCTGACAGCAGGATGTCGATGCGGCTGTTCTTGCCGTATTTCTGTTCGCGCTTGAGTGTGCCATAGCCTGTTAACTGGGGAATTCGTCCGGCGATGATGGCTTTCTCGACCAGCTTGTTGGGCAGGCCGGTGTTCAGCCCGACACGGGCCTTTTCGCCACCGGCATTGACCGCCTCCACCATCTCCCAGGTGTGCTTGTACTTACGGGTGGTACTGTCGGAGACTGACAGCCAGACCGGATTGCCAGGATCCAGCAAACCCATCATCGAGCCGGTATTCGGGCAGGACGCTGTGACAATTTCCCCAGTGTCGAGAGTCACATCGGTCAGGAACCTCTTGTAACGCTTGATCAAGGTGCCGCGGAGCAGGGGCTTGTCTGATATTTTCATGATGGCTTGACCTGTTGAATGGCTTCTGACGTAAGTGAACAACTCAATGATTAGGTGTCACAAAAACCGGAAAATTGCCAGCCATGACAAGCTCTATTCCTACAGCAGCGGTGCTGCTGATCGGAGACGAAATTCTATCGGGGCGCACCAAGGATGCGAACCTGGGATACATTGCCGATTACCTTACCGTTTTGGGCATTGACCTCAAAGAAGCCCGCGTTGTGTCTGACGAGCAAGCCGACATTGTGGCAGCGCTGAATGCACTGCGAACCCGGTATACTTACGTTTTTACCACCGGTGGCATCGGGCCCACACACGACGATATCACCGCTGACTGCGTAGCAGCAGCGTTTGGAGTTGGGATCGACCACCATCCTGAAGCAGTGGCTATCCTGCGGGCGCACTGGGCCGGCCGCGGCATTGAGGAAAACGAAGCCCGCATGCGCATGGCGCGCGTTCCCGATACGGCCGAGCTGATTGCCAACCCGGTCTCAAAGGCACCGGGATTTCATATCGGCAACGTATTCGTCATGGCAGGAGTGCCGAAAATCATGCAGGCGATGCTGGATGAAGTGGCGTCCGGTCTCACCGGTGGTGCGGTCATGCTGTCACGCACGGTGCCGCTTGATCTGGGTGAAGGCGATGTCGCCAGGCGGCTGCAGGAGATCCAGCTCTCCCATCCAGGTGTGATGATCGGATCGTATCCGTATGAACGTGACGGCCGGTTTGCGACCAACATAGTCGTCCGGTCGCGCGACGAAGCCGCCATGAATGCAGCGGCTGACGAGGTGGAGAAATTGCCGGCGGAACTGACAGCACGGGGGCATTGACGGGCGTCGCAATCGAATTGCGCCGCTGACGGCCGGATCACAGACGTTGCCAGTTGTTGCGAAATCCGTCATATTGAATGCTCATTCAATATAAAGGTGCCATTATGCTGAACCCCTTGCACAACCAGTACGACCATGAACAATTGTGGGCTCTGGATCGTGACCATTTTCTGCATCCATGGACGCATTTCGACAGCTTCAAAAAGCAAGGATCCCTGGTGCTGGCCAAGGGTGAAGGCTGTCATGTCACCGATACCGAGGGCAAGCGCTACTTTGACGGCATTGGCGGCATGTGGTGTGTCAATGTCGGCTATGGCCGCGATGAGCTGGCGCAGGTCATGGCGGAGCAGGCCAGCCAACTGGCTTACTCCAACACATTCGTTGATGTCTCCAATGCGCCCGCCGCCATGCTGTCTGGCAAGCTCGCGTCCATGGCGCCGGGTTCTCTGAACCGGGTGATGTATTCCCTGACGGGTTCTGCCGCCAATGAAGGCGCCATCCGGATTGCGCAGTATTATCATGGCCGCAAGGGCCGCAAAAACCGCAAGCACATAATCAGCCGCAAGAATTCCTATCACGGCTCGACCGTGCTGACCGCATCTGTGGGTCTGCGTGACGGCGACCGCCAGGACGAGTTCCAGTATCTGACAGACTTCATCCATCACTTGTCGGCGCCGTATTTCTATCGCGGTGGCGAAGGCATGACCGAGGCGGAATTCACCGATTTTCTGGTGCAGGAATTCAGGGACAAGATTGCCGAGCTGGGCGCTGACACCGTCTCCTGTTTCATTGCCGAACCCATCCAGGCATCGGGCGGCGTTGTGCCGCCGCCGCCGGGCTATCTGAAACGGATGATCGATGTGTGCCGTGAGCATGACATCCTGTTCATCGCCGACGAGGTCGTCACCGCGTTCGGGCGCATCGGCCACATGTTTGCATCATGGGACGAGTTCGGTATCCAGCCGGATATGATTGTCTGCGCCAAGGGCATTACATCCGGGTACTTCCCCATGGGAGCCACGCTCTATACGGATGAAATTCATGAAGTGATGTCGAGTGAAAATCCCGATGGCTGGTTTGCCCACGGCTTCACCTGTGCCGGTCATCCGGTGGGCTGTGCGGTGGCGCTGAAGAACATTGAAATCATGGAGCGCGAGGATATCTGCGGGAATGTGCGCGAAGTCGGGGACTATTTTGAAGGCCGCCTGCATGAACTGGCGGAGCTCCCCATCGTCGGCGACGTGCGCGGCAAGCGCATGATGATGTGCGTTGAATATGTCGCCGACAAGCAGACCAGGGCGCATATCCCGCATGAGGTGAACATCTCCAAGCGGATTTCCAACCTGTGCGAAACCCGCGGTCTTCTGGTGCGCCCCATGGGCCACCTGGATGTGATGTCGCCGCCGCTGACCATGACGAGAGAGGACGCCGACTTCCTGGTGGACACAATCCGTGGCGCGGTTGTCGAGGTTACCGACGAACTGGTCCGGGAAGGTGTGATCTGAATTCAGAGCGCGCCCTTGAGTGCCGTTGCCATATTGCCCCGTCCGGAAAGCTCGACGCGCTCAAGATCAAGCCACTGGCTCATATTGTGAAGAGCAGGGGCGATGGCATGCGATGCACTGCCTGCATCCACACCATCTTCGTGCCAGGCTGCGTTGATGCGTAGTGTGCCGGCCTGCCGGTCAGCCTTCATGCACAACCTGCCTGCCAGCTGTTCGCCGATCAAAACCGGCAGCACGTAGTAGCCGAACTGCCGTTTTGGCGCGGGCGTGTAGATTTCTATGCGATAGCGAAAACCGAACAGTCGTTCCGCGCGATCGCGATTCCATACCAGCGGGTCAAATGGGGACAACACAGTTGCGCGCTCAAACGAGCGGGCAGATTTCGCCGCATGCCAGATGTAGCCCGGTTTGCTCCAGCCTTTGACCTCGACCATGTGCAGTTCACCGCTTTCAGCCAGCTCGGCAACTGCCCGGCGGGTATCTGCCAGGGGCAGGCGAAAATAGTCCCTGATGTCGGTCTCGGTAGAAATGCCCAGTGCGCGGGCGGAGTGGCGGGCCAGCTCGCGAATGGCATCTGCACGCTCAGGCGACGGCGTGGCATGAGTGTCTGCAGGCAGTACCCGTTCAGGCACATCATACAACCTTTCGAAACCGTCGCGACTGGCCGTGGTCACTTCTCCGGTCCAGAACAGATATTCCAGTGCCGTCTTGTGGTCGTTCCAGCCCCACCATTCGCCGGACCGGACCGCCGGCTGGCCAAAGTCGCGCGGGCGCAAGGGGCCCTCGGCGCGAACCTTCTCAAGCGTATTGGCGATAACCTGCTGCTTGTTGCGGGCAAACTCCACCAGCCCCCTGTAGATGCCGGTACCGTTGCGCGCATCGTCCATGCGCCAGCGCAGCAACGGCTGGTAGCGATACGGCAGTATGGATGCTTCATGCGCCCAGTATTCGAAACACCGCCGGTTTTTCGCAGCCAGTGTGTGTTTGTCCAGGACAGCCTTGTCGTAACTGCCGAGACGCGAGAACAAGGGCAGATAATGCGAACGAGACAGTACGTTCACGCTGTCGATCTGCAACAGGTTCAGATTGTCGATGACCTTCGACAGGGCCTGCCATCGGGTGGTCTTGCCGGGTGCAGGCTCAGCACCGGAGAAGCCTTGCGCCGTCAGTGCCAGACGGCGGGCTGATCTGAGACTGATGCGCTGCGGTCTTTTCATGGCTAGAGCCTTTTCTACTTAGGCAGAAACATTTGACCGGTTTTTTGCGGTCGCTGGCAAGGCACGGCTCCCGCCTTGGTCTGGTTGACCACAAGGGAGACGTAACGCAGTCCAGCGGGCGCAAAGGCCGGCCTTCGGTGGGCCAAATCAGTCCATCGGCGTCGTTGCAAAGCTTGCCCGATGCACCACATCGCGCTTCGCTTTGCGCCTAGCCGACTGAACTGATTTAGCACCATCAAATACTTCTGCCTAAGTAGAAAAGGCTCTAGATACAGCGCCCGCCATCGACTTCCATGCACACACCAGTGATGAATGTGCTCTCGTCGGATGCGAAAAACAGAGCTGCATTGGCCATGTCACGCGGCGTGGACAGCCGGCCCATGGGGACGGTGGAAACAAACGCGGAGTGCATTTCATTGGTGACCTCGCCGCCCAGGAATGCCCCCAGCATCGGCGTTTCGCCAGCCACCGGGCACAACGCGTTGACGCGGATCTGATCAGGTGCCAGTTCAATGGCCATGGCTTTGGTCATGGTCGTAACGGCACCTTTGGACGCATTGTACCAGACCAGTCCCGGGCGCGGGCGCAGGGCCGCACTCGAGGCGGTATTGATGATCGAACCCGAACCCTGCTCGCGCATGGCCGGCACAACTGCTCTGGCCGCCAGGAAAATCGACTTCACGTTGACGTCGAAGATGCGTTGAAACGTGTCTTCATCCACATCCAGCATGGGCTGGTTGGTCTGCGGCATACCGGCATTGTTGATCATCACGTCTATGGTCTTGAACTGGTCAAGTGTCGATGTGATCAGGTTCTGGACGTAACCGGAATCCGTCACATCACAATGAGTGTAGACGCAAGGTGTTCCCATGCCGGACACCTCCCTGGCCAGAGCCTCGCCGGCCTCATCGTTTATGTCGGCGATAACGGTGTTTGCCCCTTCTTCGGCAAATCGCCGGATCATGCCTTCTCCGAAACCGGAGGCACCACCTGTGACGATCACGGTCTTGTTCTTCATTCTCATTTGAGTGGTTTCTCCATAGTGACAACATGCTCCTCAAACCCGAAGCGATCATAGATATCACGTGCGACGGTGTTTTTCGCCAGCACGTTGATGCGCAGCCATTTCGCATTCGCTGCACGCGCAAGAGCTTCCGCATCGCGCAGCAATGCCTTGCCAATGCCCTGACCGCGAGCTGATTTTGCGATGACTATCTCGCTTACAAAGGCGTAGTCGAAAGTGCGCTCGTCGACTTCTTCATTTGGAACCCTTGTCATGATGGCGCAATAGCCCAGCGGTGCGTCAGCCAGCCAGGCAAGCCGGATGTGCCCGGCATAGTCCCGGCAATCCCTCCTGATGCCGTCCACATACCAGCCTGCGATCTCGTCCGGCGGAATCATTCGGTCATAGTAAGCCGTTTCATGGCTTTGCAGCTGCCGTATCAGCTCGATCAGATGCGCCTCATCTTCGTCCTTGTAGTCACGGATTTCCGGTACTGTCGACATGGTCAATGTTAACTTGCCATTCACTGTAAAATTCAATTCAAATTGTATTCTTCGCGCCGCAATGAGACACTGACTTCAGCGTTCAGTCCAGCATTGAAAAATGTCTGAGACGACTTCGCTGAGCTGATCGTCCTTTCTGAGGGGTAAGGGCAGTCCCGCTGACGAAAGAAGCGAAGTACGCATGACGGCAGCGTTGGTTGAGGGGCCAACGCTGCCGTTGCTTTTTCAGTTACCCGTATTTCCGGTTTCCGAGGCTGGGCGCGCGAGCGCACTGTGGCCCGGACCCCGGCTTGCAATAAAGTGCCTGGTCGTGTGTCACCTGGAGCCCGAACTGCTTCAATCGTGGAAAACAGCTTCCGGCGGTGTGGCTTCACCGGCCTTCAGTTCGGCTGAATAGCGATACAGGGTCGAGCAGTACGGGCAGACGATCTCTGTGTCGTCTCCCATGTCCAGAAACACATGTGGGTGATCAAACGGCGCATTGGCACCTGTGCACTGAAACTCACGAGCGCCGATCTCTATGACGGAAACGCCCATGTCGTTGTGGAATTTCGGTGTGCCGGTGGTCGCCATGTATCTGCCTGCCTCGGGATTTGTGCGGTTCACGGAATTTCTTGTGTTGATGGAACTGCGTTTGGTTATAGCTGTTACAGCGGCGATAGCATAAATTGGGGTGTTGGGCCAAGCCCGTAACGCCAACCGGAGCCAGAAGTCTTTGCCAAATTTCATGTCGGACAACGTCAATATTGCCTATGAGGTGCACGGTGAAGGTGAACCGATATTGCTGATCCACGGATTTGCCTCCAATGTGCGGGTCAACTGGCAGTCAACAGGCTGGATCGACCTTCTGGCCAAGGCGGGACGGCAAGTCATCGCAATTGACAATCGCGGGCATGGCGACAGCGACAAGCCGCATGACCCGGTGCGCTACACCTCTCCCGAAATGGCCCGCGACTCAAGCCGGTTGATATCACATCTCGGCCACGAAAGAGTGGACGTGATGGGATATTCCATGGGCGCCCGTCTTACTGCTCTGCTGGGCATTCATCATGGTGATCAGGTGCGCTCACTGGTCCTGGGTGGCCTGGCCGGCAACATGATAAATGGCGTTATCGGAGCCGAAGAGATTGTTGCTGCCCTGCAGGCGACATCGCTGGCCGAAGCACGTGGGGTCCAGGGCAAGGCGTTCAGGGCATTTGCTGAACAGACAGGCTCGGATCTTGAGGCGTTGGCAGCCTGCATGGCATCGCAAAGAACCTTGATCAGCGAAGATGAACTGGCGCAGATCAAGGTTCCAACCCTGGTCGTTGCCGGTGACGAGGACGAACTTGCCGGCTCGGTCAACACCCTGGTGGAGGCGATCCCGTTCGCCGAAGGTATCGTGCTGCCCGGCAAGGACCACATGAAGGCGGTGGGCGACAAGACATACAAGCTTTCGGTGCTGGACTTCCTGGACAGGCGGCCATGACAGCCGGACAACGTATCGAATTCACCGGGTCCGAGGGCAACCGGCTGGTGGCGGACCTGTTTGGCGCGGAAAGCCCGCGCGGGCTGGTGTTGCTGGCACACGGTGGCGGCCAGACCAGGCACTCCTGGGGCGGGACCGCACGTGCGCTGGCAGCCCAGGGCATTAGCGCCGTGACCATGGATCAGCGCGGGCATGGCGACAGCGACTGGGTTGAAAGTTCTGCCTATGACTTTAATTCCTTTGCCGGTGATATGGCCTGTGCGGCAGCCCAGATCAGGGACCGAACCGGGTTTAAGCCGGCCATTGTCGGGGCATCCCTCGGGGGGCTTGCCGGGTTGTTTGCGGCCGGTCAGGACGCAGACGAGAGCACGTTTGCCGCACTCGTGCTGGTGGATATTACGCCAAAGATGAAGGTCGACGGAGTTCGCCGCATAATCGGGTTCATGTCGGAGCACTCCCGGGAAGGCTTTGCCAGTGTTGAGGAGGCGGCAGACGCCATATCCGCCTATCTTCCGCACCGGCCTCGTCCAACCGACCTTTCCGGTCTGTCAAAAAACCTAAGGCAGGGCGATGACGGCCGGTTGCGCTGGCACTGGGACCCAAAGTTCATTTCGTCGCGGGCAGATGCCGATAACCACGCCAAAGATGTTGAAGTGCAGGGATTCGAAGCCGCCAGACGCTTGAAAATCCCGGTTTTACTGGTTCGCGGGCGTGAAAGCGAACTGGTCGGCCAAGGTGAAGTGGACGCCTTTATCGAGGCTGTACCGCATGCGGAATTTGCAGATATTGCCGGTGCGCGTCACATGGTGGCCGGTGATCGCAATGATGTCTTCACCGATGCCTTGCTGACATTTTTTGCCGACCAGACTTGGCGTTGACACTTTTGCGTACTAAGTAATGAAGCCAACACCAGATCGGCTATAATGCCCGCACACGGTGTGACCGGAGGCTGTTCACATGGCAACTTTGAAATCCGCAACTGCAAAACTCACCACAGTTGATCCCGTCTGGACCCGAATTCGCGAAGAAGCTGAAGCAGCGACACGCGCCGACACCAGCCTCGGCGGTTTTCTGTTCACTTCGGTCCTGAACCCGTCGAGTTTCGAAGAAGCGCTTTGTCACCGTCTCGCACAACGGCTCGGCAATGCCGATATCGGGGCTGAGCTTATCGTGCAGGGTTTTGAAGATGCGCTGGATGCCGACCCGGACATCGGAGCGGCCGCGCGGGCCGACCTTCTGGCCGTGTTTGATCGCGATCCGGCATGTGACCGGTATATTGAGCCATTGTTGTATTTCAAGGGCTTCCAGGCGCTGCAGACCTACCGGATGGCGCACAGGCTGTTCAAGATGGGCCGCAAGGACTTCGCCTACTATCTGCAAAGCCGGTCTTCGATGATTTTCGGTACTGACCTTCACCCGACATCGCTGATCGGGCGCGGCATCATGATCGACCATGCCCATTCAATCGTTATCGGGGCAACCGCTGTGGTCGAGGACAATGTCTCCCTGCTGCACTCGGTAACCCTGGGTGGTACTGGCAAGACACACGGTGACCGGCATCCCAAGGTACGCCATGGTTGCCTGATCGGGGCGGGGGCGTCAATTCTCGGGAACATCGAGATTGGTCACTGCTCGCGTGTTGCGGCCGGGTCTGTTGTGTTGAATGACGTGCCGCCAAATCGCACGGTTGCCGGCGTACCGGCAAAGGTCGTCGGTTATGCCGGGTGTGAAGAGCCTGCCCGTCGCATGGACCACAGCATAACGGTTTCCGATCCCGGCAAGTCTGCCTAGAAAAACACTCCGCTTCTGCCTGGAAAAACACCCCGATTGCCATGTTGGGGGTTGTTCGAATGGTGTGAACGCGGTTAAACCGTGACATCACATGCGGGCAGCTGTCTGGTTTGCAGCGTGCCCGGTGTGCACATTTTGTATGACGCTCCACGAGGCCAACATGACACCGGACGAAATTTCAAAGCTGACACGGTTCCTGCAGAAAACCTTTGATAACTCTTCGGTTCATGTGCGCAAGCGCCCGCAGAAAGACGATTCCGGCGAAGTTTATATTGGCGATGAATTCATCGGCGTGATCTACCGCGATGACGAAGACCCTGATGATCTGTCATACAACTTCCAGATGGCAATTCTCGATTTTGATCTGCAATAGCATGTCTGGCCCTAGAGCCTTTTACACTTAAATAGAATCGCTTGACCGATTTTCTGCGTTTGCTGGCAAGGCATGGCTCTCGCTGTGGTCTGGTTGACCACAAGGGAGACATAACGCTGTCCAGCGAGCGCAGAAAACCGGCCTTCGGTGGACCAAATCAGTCCATCGGCGTCGTTGAAAAGTTTGCACGATGCGCCACATCGCGCTTCGCTTTTCGCCTAGCCGAGTGAACTGATTTGGTGACATCAAACGCTTCTATTTAAGTGTAAAAGGCTCTAGCCCGGCTGAAGCGTTCTGAACATATTGGCCAGCGCAAGTCGGACATTGCGCTCGATCTGCGCCCAGTTTTCCAGGTGGCTTCGGGAGAACCTGACCCTGAGCTTCATGTTATTGGCCAGCGACAAGGTGCGTTCGCACAGGATCGGGCCGAGCACTGAAGGCTTGCGGTCGCAGCGATGTACGATATGGCGGCCCTCCACGGTCGCGACAAACAGTGTCAGATCCGCATATGGCGATGTTTCCTTGAACTTGTAACGCAACAGATTGCCGTCAACCTGTTCCGGTTCGCCGTCAAAATAAACCGGGTAGATCTCGCCGTAGCGTTCCACAGGTGTCAGTTCATCCCGCGTGGATGTTTCAAACGTCAGGATGATCCAGTCATTGAATTCCCGCGAAGTCGCCGGGAGCCGCGGAACACTGCCGGGCTGATACGGCCACGGCAGCAGCAAATCGAGCTTAACAATGCTACCGAGAGTTCGGCGATTGACCCTGGTGACCAGGCGGGTCGGCGCGACCAGTTCGGCGGTGTCGAAACGATAACGTGCCAGAACAGGGGCCGCATCCGGATTGGCGACCTGTTGCGGGGTCGCAAACAGCAGATCGCGGTCTGCCAGAAACAGCCAGGCGATAATGAAACCGGCGGTGACGACAACAAGGCCGATGAACGCGATCATCATCCGGCCGATTGACCTTTCCTGCGGTCCGTGGCTGTACGCGCTGCGTCGATGCCTGTTCATAGGGCCCTTCAGATGCTGACTGGATCAGCATGATTTCTGATTGCTTCAATCAAAAACCATAGAGCTGATCGCTTTCACAGTGCCAGGGCAATTTTACGGGTTCAATTGAATCCATGCTGCCCTGAAGCGAATTACGGTTCCGACTGAATCAGAACCACACTCGCCTGGTTTGTTGGCGCAGTCGCCGTTCGCAATACCCGCACTCCCCAATCACCAGTGATGCTGCGTCCTACCGGGTTGGTATGCCTGTTGCAAGCCTTGAGTGCAAGCAGGATGAGACTTGCCGCACATTTCGGCTCTTCCGGGAAAAACGGCAGATTTTTGGTCTTTTCTGTGCCGGATAAAGGTGAATGGGGATGTCCCACGATGACATATGATACATTTTTGGCAATTATGGCGGTCGGATTGACAGGGGCCGGGCTGGTCCATTCTGGCTGGTTGTGGCTGGGTTATTCAAGGCCGTCATTCGCAAGCCTGCTTGAAGGCGGGCCTGTTCTGTCGATGCCGTTTCGGGTCATGGCCATCATGCTGGCGGCACCGCTGATACTGGCAGGAAGCGCTACCCGCATGATGGATGACGGCTGGCGCTATGCGGGTGGCATGCTGGCCGGTTTCGTCCTGTCCGGTGTATGGTGTTTCATGAACGGGATCGTGCTGGTTGTCTGTATTGGTGCTTTAATGACAAGCTAGGGCGGGGTAAGATCAACTGAACCGGCATAACCATACCTTGCTCCGGTCAGGCAAAGGGCGAACACACAGCTTCCATGAATATTTTCGAGTTTGAAGGCCATCGGCCGCAACTTCCATCATCTGATCCATTTTATGTGGCGCCGACGGCCGTTCTGATTGGCAAGGTGCGTCTTGAGAGACTCTCAAGCGTCTGGTTTGGCGCTGTTTTGCGCGGTGATAACGAACTGATCAGCATAGGTGAGGAAAGCAATGTTCAGGACAATTGCGTCCTGCATACTGATCCCGGATTTCCGCTGACCGTTGGACAAGGGGTCACCGTTGGCCATCTTGCCATTCTGCATGGATGTACGGTTGGCGACAATTCACTGATCGGCATGGGAGCGACCGTCATGAACGGCGCCGTTATCGGTCGCAACTGTATAGTCGGCGCTCATGCCCTGATTGGTGAAGGCAAGACCATTGCGGACAACTCCATGGTGCTGGGCGCACCGGGACGTGTGGTAAAATCACTGGATGCCAAGGCCGAAGCCGCTCTTCGCGCAGGTGCCCGGACCTATGTGGACAAGGTCCATCGCTATGCCGGCGACAATGGCCTGAAGCTGGTGGAAGGCTGACACCTGCGATCCCTGCAATTTGCGTCGATGAACGCTTTCCCTGGTATGACCCTGCAAAAAAAGCGGGGCCAGCATCAGGTGGGAATGATGCTGGCCCCTGGGACCCGGTTGGTGGGGGATGGGGAGGGGATGCCGACCGGGCCGTTCCGTGTGTTCATGTCAATCAGGTCGTACGCCTTGCGGGCTGACCCTGGTTTTCCAACACTTCTTGCTGTTGGATCAGTTTGCTCCTGCGATGGTGTTTCTGTCTTTGGCGTACCGGGTGCTCATTGACACCCAGATACGGGGGTTGGTCTGGGACTGACGCTTGAGATATTCGTATCCGGTCTCGGACCAGCGCAGGACCGTGCGGCGGCGGTTGTCGAGAACAAAATCGCCACCATCGGTGCGAACCATCAAAACCGCGTGTCCATCACCGTTTTCATCGAACACCACGGTGATCAGCAGAGCTTCAGGTGCGAAACCGAGGCCCTCCAGATAACGTTTTTTCATAAGAACGTAGTCTTCACAGTCACCTGCAATTGACGGGTAGTCCCAGCGTTCGACAGTTCCGTAAAGGTCCATGTCGGTTGCCGGCGCAATCTTGTCATTGACAAAATTGTTGACCTCCACCATCTGCGCCCATGACTTGTTGCTCAGTTCGGCCTGCGTGTTTTGGCTGCCGACATTGCGGCACTCCGTCTTGTAGCGGGCGCAGAACTGGACATAGCCGATCGGCGGCAAGGTCACACCGAACTCTGGCGCATGGATGTCTGCAGACATGGTCAGGTTACCGGTCTTTTGTTGATTGTAGGCATGTGCCGGAAGTGCTGTGGCTATCACAGCCAGACACATGGCCAACCCCTTCAAAGTTTTCATCTTCTAACGCCCCATCTTTTTTGTTGTTGGATGGAAGCTATCGGACGGGACTTGAGATTCAGCTAAACTGATGTGCCAGATTTGAATCGTTCGGCGCGAAATTCGTTAATCATGAAGCAGTTGCTAACGGACGTGCAGAACAGGGGTTGCGCCGCAAATACCGGCAGTCGGGCACTTGTGGGGAAAATGAGAAAACCCGCTGAAGCGGAGCGCTTCAACGGGTTTTGCAGGAAACCGGAAATGGCTGGTGTCTAAAGCACCGCGTGATCGGCCAGTTTCGCCGGCTCAATCTGGCGCATGAATTCAATGGCGATGCCGTCTGAGGTAAAACGAACCACGCGGCCGCGCATTCTGCCCAGCGAAAGGTAAGTTCCCACGCTCGGCAGCACGCTGGTTTTGATTGATGCACCTGAAACAGAGATATCGATCACTTCACACGGGTATTCGCGACCATCATTCAGCGTGATCTGAGAAGCTGAGTCCTTGGGAACAAAACGGTCGTCACGACGCGCTTCCGGATCGGATGTTTCGAACCACTCCAGGCGGCGTTCCATGCGTTCGCGGCGCCTGCCGGTGAGATTGAACGCAACGTAAAAACCGCCTTCAACGGCTTTGTCCAGGGTTCCGTCCACCCGGCCAATGTCATCAAGATAGGCAATGACCGGGGTGCCGGGCTCAACAGCGTGATCACATAGAAGAGTTACGCCATCCGCATTAATACTGGAAAGCTGGCACGGGTACTCGCTCATATCAGGCAGCATGAAGCGGCCGAATATAATTCTCTTGCTGCTGTCTGACGACGTTGCTGATGTGGTTGAATCAGCTTCTACTGAAAATGCACTCACGTTGACAGTCCTTTGCAAGGCGCCATTGAAGGGTGTTGTCGAGAAAACCGCTGGCAATTCTCTCGTTTCGGCCCGCAGTTTAAGCGTGCTCACGTAAATGCGGCCTTAACAGCCGACCAAATATGCGAACCGATAAAACAATGACGAAAAGCACCTGCAAAGGGTGTGCAAGATAGCGCGCAGCCGGGGCGGTGTGGCCTAATTGGCCTTGCCGCCTTCGATGACGCGCAGAAAGCTGGTATTGATGCGGCGAACCTCATCACTGCTGGATGCAGGTTCACAGACCGGTTTACCGGGAAGCTGATCGCTCCACAGAATGCGAATTTTCCGCACCCGGAATTTAACCAGCGGATCGGGTGCTGGGCCGCGCGCATCGCGAAACGGCGCTATGGTGGTAAGGGCGTGAACATTCCGGCCATTTGCTGAAATAACCGGTACCGCAACCAGCTCGAAACCAACCTCGCGGCCGCCGAAGGAGTGGGCCATGAACCGGCCAACGCATGGTTGTTTCATACCGACGACGGTGTCCAGGCCGCGGACGATGGTTTCACGGTCAAAGTTTGACCAGTCGTCAAACGCCGTGGTGCCGGTCAGCTGCCGGCCCATCGTATCGCACACACCTGAGCCGGCCAGCCGGAACATGTAGGACATTTTGTGCGGATCGCGTGCCAGAACGCATGTCCACGGCACAATGGAGATCAGATCGCGCATGGTGATGTCGGTTCGCAATGGTGCGGCTTCTTCGCCCCTGATACGTTCCCAGGTTCGCAGCAAATTGCGGCTGGTGGGGTGCATAACCGTGTTATCGGTGACATTGTTGAAAATTGGGGTCGTGCCTGACATATATGTCACCTGCCTGACTGGTATCTCGTCGTTGTTTCAAAGCTGAACGCTGTTACCCCGTCTTTGCAGGCACCGTGCCAGACAGTAGGAAACACACAGGCAAATCCATGAATGACGAGAAATTCCCCGAAAATCGGCGGTTTGAAGAAGACAGACTGACGCGTGAGGAGTTTGAAGCTCTAAATGTTCGCCGCACACCGCCTCCCGCCATCAACGCGCCAGGCGTGGTGTTGCTGTTAGCCGGCACAATACTGGTCATTCACGCCGGTTTGCAGCTTGTTGACAGCGATACGCATAATCGTATCGTTCTGACACTGGCGTTTCTGCCGGCTCGTTTTCAGACACTGTCGGAATTGGGCGGTCAGTTGCTGCCCGGCGGCGAGATTGCGCGGATAACATCCTTCTTCTCTTACGCGCTGTTGCACGGCAGCTGGACCCATCTTGTCATCAATATGGTCTGGATGCTGGCTTTCGGGTCGGTTGCGGCAAGACGGCTGGGCGCGGCCAGGTTCATTGGCCTGTCGATGCTCGCCG
Organism: uncultured Anderseniella sp.; assembly: GCA_947488295.1. Lineage (GTDB taxonomy): Bacteria > Pseudomonadota > Alphaproteobacteria > Rhizobiales > Aestuariivirgaceae > Anderseniella. Next base: position 130,145 of record CANKYU010000004.1, on the reverse strand, counting down.
CGGGCGTTGCCGCCGCATTCTCCATGGTTATGAACTGGGGAACGGGGGCCATACTGGTCGGCGCATCAGGCGCAATTGCGGGTCAGATGGCCGTCGCCGTGCGATTGATTTTTGCCCATGGCGGAACACTGATGACCAGCTTGCGCAAGGACATCAGCCTGGTGCCACCGGAGTCTCTGCCGCGGCTCTTCACCAACAGATCGGCTGTGATCTTCATGGCGATCTGGTTTGGTGTCGACATGTTGTCCGCGTCATCCGGCCTGATGGGAGGCGCCCGCATTGCATGGGAGGCCCATCTGGGCGGATTTTTGACCGGATTGCTGGTGTTCGGGTGGCTCGATCCGGCAAGACGGAGCTGAACTGCAAGGCAAGGGCGGCCCTGAATACGCATGACGAGCTATCTCATTGAGATCGATAAGATTTATTTTTTCCGATTGTTTTGCTCTCAATTGCCATTGAAATAGATACAAGCCGTTTGGGAAACATCTGATTAAGGGTTTTGTGCCAATAATCCCGCATCGAGCGTTTCAGCTCCATTTTTGCCAAAAAAGGTAAGCACCTGAAATGAATGCCGCGGACATTATCGAACAATATGGGCGCGGTGTTCCGGCGATTGTGCAATCCACCAAGATAGTGGATGTGTGTGAATACCTGCTGTCCTGCCAGGCGCCAGGCACGGTCATTCTCAGCGAATATGGTGAAGTCAAGGGCACGCTGTCGCAGAAAGATATCATCAATGCATCCGGCAGACTCGGATCTTCGGTGATGCAGATGGTCGCCAGCGACCTGGTTCGCGACCTGGTTCCGGCCTGCGAAACGACGACGCAGATCATCCAGGTCATGGAGTTGTTGAACAATACTTCATCGGAGTTTGTACTGGTTACCCAGGACGGCGAGATCAGGGGAATGATTACGCTGGCTGACCTGCATGACCTGTTGTTGCATGCCTTGACTGAAGAGGGTGAAGAAAAGCCTGCCAAGGCAAAGAAAGCGGCCCCCAAATCCGCGCCATCGAAACAGGCTCAGCCCGATGCCCCGGCAGACGCGCCGCCGCCTGCCGAATATGAAGAGGTTCGCAACTCGGCTTAAACCCTGCCGGGCTACTTCTTGCCGTATGTTGCTTCCGGATCAATTTTTCTGACATTGTCGATTGTCGTCAGGCTTCCATCTGCATTTACCTGCCGGTAGAAACAGCTGGCACGCCCGGTGTGGCATGCCGCGCCATCACCTGCGACGCGGACCTCCAGCACCAGGACATCCTGGTCACAATCGGTTCGAATGCGCTCTATATGCTGAAGTTGTCCGGACGTTTCGCCTTTTTTCCACAGCGATCTGCGTGAACGCGAATAGTAATGCGCCAGCCCTGTTTCCAGGCTAAGCGCCAGGCTTTCCCGGTTCATGAAAGCGAACATCAAGGGTGCGTTGGTCTCAGCATCGGTTGCCATCGCCGGGATCAGGCCCGCATCATCAAAACGTGGCGCAAACTCGCTGCCCTCTTCAACATCGTCAATGCTGGAGGGAAGGGGAAATTTCGTATCGGTCAAGTGGACTTTCCCTGCAGTTTTAAGACGGTATCAGTCGGGCTGGCGATACCGCACCATTTCCATGAAGCGAGCCTGCAAAGCCGGCTCTGACTTGAAATCGCCGGTAAACCGAGTGGTCAGCGTCGACGCGTCCCGCTTCTGCACACCGCGCATTGTCATGCAATTGTGAACAGCTTCCACCATCACCGCCACGCCGCGTGCGTCGAGCTGGGTGTCTATGGCATGAACGATCTGTGCGGTGAGATTTTCCTGTGTCTGCAGACGACGCGAAAACACTTCAACAACCCGAGCCAGCTTCGACAGTCCGACGACGCCGTTGGTCGGCAGGTAAGCGATATGAGCATGACCCTGGAACGGCACCATATGGTGCTCGCAATGTGAGAAAAACTCGATATTCCGGACCAGAATGATGTCATCATAACCGCCAACATCTTCAAACGTGCGCTGCAATGCATCGCGTCCGTCCGCCTGATAACCGGAGAACAATTCCGCATATGCCTTGAGAACCCGCTTGGGTGTGTCCAGCAGACCTTCACGGTCCGGATCATCTCCGGCCCATGAAATCAGTGTGCGCACTGCTGCCAGCGCTTCTTCCTCGGAGGGCTTTTCAATTGCCGGGCCAGACCCGATATCGGGCTTTGCAGTACCTATACGTTTAACGACAGCGTCCATTCGGGCCTCGATAGAGTCTTGAAATTTCAGGGCTAAATTCATTGATTTAACGCTGGTGTGTGGGTTCGGGTTCACTTAATTTTCAGCAAATTTCCCAAAATCTGGATTCCGGCTTCGGTCTTAGCATAAGCTATGCCAGAATCCAAAAAAGAGATTGCGGCGATTGGTTCACTTACGGTCACGACCCTGATCATTACTCGCGAACAGGATATGGTCGAAAGAGGCTGGTAATACAAGCAAGTTCGACCCATATTGAGCGCTGCCATGATAAACGACGTCTACAATAAACAGATACTGGGATTTGCCGCTGATATTCCCCGGCTGGGCAGACTGACTGCGCCGCAGGGCACCGCTGTCGCGCATTCGAAATTATGCGGCTCCAAAGTGACTGTTGATCTCGTTCTGGATAATGGCGCGGTGTCTGATTTTGCCCATGATGTCAAAGCATGTGCGCTTGGGCAGGCATCTTCGTCCATCATGGCGCATCATGTTGTCGGTTCCACTCCGGACGAGCTGCGCGCGGTTCGCGATCAGATGTACGGCATGCTGAAGAACAATGGCCCGGCGCCGGAAGGCAAATGGGCTGATCTTGAAGCGCTGTCACCGGTGCGTGATTTCAAGGCACGCCATGCATCAACGCTTTTGACCTTCGATGCCGTGTGCGATGCGATTGACATGGCGGAAGGCAATCGCGGCGAAGACACGGCTCAATCAGCCTGAATTTTTCTGAGGTTGCGGCGGCGGCGGGAACCGCGAGGTTTTTTCCAGCACGTTCAGATCCTTGTGATTGCGCATGTATTGTTCCGATGCATCACGTAATGGCTGGTAGTCCCATGGGTACCAGTTGCCCTGGCGCAGGGCCTGCCATACGGCAAGCCGCACCAACTGACTTTCCTTGATCTCTGCTTCCAGTTTTGACGGGTCCCAGCGCGCTGCCGCCATCGACCTGAATTTCCGGACGACGTCTGCATATTCAGGAAGGTTTGCCAGATTGGTCATCTCGTGCGGATCTGCGGCAAGGTCGAACAACTGGTCCGGATCGGGCCGCGATGCGGTGTATTTCCAGTCTCCCTGCCGGATCATGAACAGCGGCGCGAGACAACCTTCAGCGGTCAGTTCGGCATAGATGGCATGCTCGGGGTTTTCCGCGCCGCCTTTAAGCAGGGGAAGAAGCGAGTGCCCGTCCAGTGTGGCCGCATGGTCTTGACGCCCGGCAATATCGCTCAGGGTCGGAACGATATCCAGCAGTGAGGTTGGTTGGCTGACCCGGCGGGCGTCATACCTGCCTGGCGCGTAAACGATGAACGGCACCCGGGCGGAATGTTCCATGAAGCTCATCTTGTACCACAGGCCGCGTTCGCCCAGCATGTCACCGTGGTCGGAGGTGAACATGATGATGGTGTCGTCACTCAGTCCGCAGTCCTCAAGCGTGTCCAGTATTTTGCCGACATGATCGTCGAGATAGGAAATGTTGGCATAGTAGGCCCGTCTGGCATTACGGATGTCCTGGTCGGAAATGTCGTAGTCATCCATGGCGGAAACCTTCCACAGCCGCTGGCTGTGCGGGTCCATGTCGTCATAGGCAAATGCAGGCGTCACCGGAGCGTCAATGTCATCGTCCGAATACAGGTTCCAGTATTTTGCCCGGGCGGCGTAGGGGTCATGCGGATGGGTGAATGATGCGACCAGGCAGAACGGGCGCTGTTCCGGGTTGCGGGCATAATCGTAGATGCGCCGGCAGGCCTGAAACCCCACCTCATCGTCGTATTCAAGCTGGTTGGTCTGCTCCGCGATGCCCGCCTGCTTGACCGACAGCAGGTTGTGATACCACCAGTCGACGCGCTCCTGGGGTTTACGCCAGTCGGGCGTCCAGCCGAAATCCGCCGGGTAGATGTCCGTGGTCAGGCGCTCTTCAAACCCGTGCAGCTGATCGGGGCCGACAAAGTGCATCTTGCCGGACAGGCAGGTGCGGTAACCTTCCAGCCGCAGATAGTGGGCAAAGCTCGGTATCTGGGACGCAAATTCGGCAGCGTTGTCATAGACCCGGTTGCGAGACGGCAGCTGCCCCGACATCATGGCAGCGCGTGCCGGTGCGCACAGTGGGCTTGGCGAATAGAAATTCTCGAACACCACGCCGTCTTTCGCCAGCCGGTCTATGTTGGGTGTCCTGACGACCGGGTGCCCGTAGGACGACAGAAACAGGGCAGACAACTGATCAACCATGATGAGGACAATATTGGGTTTGTTTTCAGACATGGTGGATCCCCATATGAGCTGGTGTAGATTGGCACCAGATTAGCGTTTGAGCACGGAGCAATAGATTGAAAGACCGACCGTTTCCGGTAAAGCCACGACAAGGCCTCGCGGCAACAGCGATGCTCGTCCTTATTCGCGGCTATCAACTGACCCTGTCGTACTTTTTCGGCCGCACCTGCCGGCACCTGCCTACATGTTCCAACTACACCATGGAGGCCATCTCGGTCCACGGGGCGTGGGCCGGATTCTGGATGGGTCTTTTCAGGATTGCGCGCTGCAACCCATGGGGGACCAGCGGTCATGACCCGGTACCGGATGAGATTGCACGGGCCGGTTTGAAGTTCTGGCGCTATGCCCGCTTGACGAAGCGGCCCGATAACGGGCAATAAGTCGGCCATTGCGGCTGCAGTCAGGCGCAACCAAACCACAATTAGTCAGCTTACCTGCGCTTGTATGCAGAGAGTGAGCAAGAGGTGACGAAAATGATTTCCCTTACATTTCCCGATGGATCCGTGCGCCAGTTCGAGGCGGGCACGAGCGGACGCGATGTTGCCGGCTCGATTGCCAAGTCGCTGCAGAAAAAGGCCGTTGCGATCATGCTGGACGGCGCACTCGCGGACCTGTCCGATCCGATTGACGCCGATGCCGAGTTCAGGATCATCACGCGTGAAGATGCCGATGCGCTGGAACTGATCCGGCATGATGCGGCTCACGTGATGGCTGAAGCGGTACAGGAATTGTGGCCGGGTACCCAGGTCACCATCGGGCCGGTGATCGAAAACGGCTTCTTCTATGATTTCAAGCGCAATCAGCCGTTCACCACGGAAGACCTGCCGGTGATCGAGAAGAAAATGCGCGAGATCATCCAGCGCAACAAGCCTTTCACCAAGGAGGTCTGGCCGCGCGACAAGGTCAAGCAGGTGTTCGGAGACAAGGGCGAGGCCTACAAGGTCGAGCTGGTCGATGCGATCCCTGACGAGCAAGAACTGAAAATTTACTACCAGGGTGATTGGTTCGACCTGTGCCGTGGGCCGCACATGGCGTCCACAGGCCAGATCGGTTCCGCCTTCAAGCTGATGAAGGTGGCCGGTGCCTATTGGCGCGGCGACAGTGACAACGAAATGCTGACGCGCATTTACGGCACGGCGTGGGCAACGCAGGCGGAGCTCGACAACTACCTGATGATGCTGGAGGAGGCCGAAAAACGCGACCACCGCAAGCTGGGCCGCGAAATGGACCTGTTTCATTTCCAGGAAGAAGGCCCCGGCGTCGTGTTCTGGCACGCCAAGGGCTGGCGCATGTTCCAGAATCTGGTGAATTACATGCGCCGCAGGCTCGATGCGCAAGGCTATGAAGAGGTCAATGCGCCGGAAATCCTGGACAAGGCCCTGTGGGAAACCTCGGGCCACTGGGACTGGTACCGGGAAAACATGTTTGTCACCCAGACGGAAGATGACCGTGTGTTCGCGATCAAGCCGATGAACTGCCCGGGACACGTGCAGATCTTCAAGCATGGTCTGAAGTCTTATCGGGACCTCCCGGTAAAGTATGCTGAATTTGGCAATGTGCACCGCTACGAGCCGTCAGGCGCGCTGCATGGCCTGATGCGGGTGCGCGGTTTTACCCAGGACGACGCCCACGTGTTCTGCACCGAAGAGCAGATGGCGTCCGAATGCATGCGCATCAATGACCTGATCCTGTCGACCTATGCGGACTTCGGTTTTGACGAGATTACGGTGAAACTGTCGACACGGCCTGAAAAGCGCGTCGGTTCCGATGAAAGCTGGGATGAGGCGGAAAAGATCATGGGCGAAGTGCTCGAGCAGATCGAAGCGCAATCTGGAGGCAAGATCAAAACCGAAATCAATCCGGGCGAGGGCGCATTCTACGGGCCGAAATTCGAGTATGTGCTGCGTGACGCCATTGGGCGTGACTGGCAGTGTGGAACTACACAGGTGGACTTCAACCTGCCGGAGCGCTTCGGCGCATTCTACATCGACAGTGATTCAGAGAAGAAGCAGCCGGTGATGATCCATCGCGCCATCTGCGGGTCGATGGAACGTTTCCTGGGTATCCTGATCGAGAACTATGCCGGGCACATGCCGTTGTGGTTTGCGCCGGTGCAGGTGGTGGTGGCCACCATTACCCAGGATGCCGATGCCTATGGTGAGCAGGTCGCGGCAAAACTCAAAAAGGCAGGCCTGCAGGTCATCACTGACTTCCGCAACGAGAAGATCAACTACAAGGTGCGTGAGCATTCGCTGGCCAAGGTACCGGTGATCCTGGTGTGCGGTAACCGGGAGGCCGAAGAAGGCACGGTCAATGTCCGTCGTCTTGGCTCGCGCGACCAGACTTCGATGACGCTGGACGACGTGACCGCGGCACTGGTGGATGAAGCCACGCCACCGGACGTCAAGCGGGCAAATGCGTCGTGACCTGCTTCCACTCCATGGCGTGAAGGGCCTGTCTAGATCGAAATTGCGGTTTCTTCCTTGGCGGTCCGAATGATGATCATCGTGTGGAACCGGGCAACATTCGTTCGGTCCCGGAAGATTTTGTCGCATAACGCGTCAAACTCATCCATGTCTTTCAGTCGCATCATCAGCAAGACATCAATTTCGCCGGTGACAGCATAGGCATGCGAGATCGCTTCTTCCCTTGTGACAAGATCAAGGAAGCGCCGCATGTGCTGTTCGCCATGCTCCTTAAGCTCCACCGTCACGACGGCTTTCAGCGTCTTGCCGGCTTTCGACGGGTTCAGAATCGCAACAATCCGGTCGACAATTCCGGCAGACCTGAGACGCCGGATGCGGCGCAAACAGCTTGAAGGTGAAAGCCCGACCTCATCGGCAAGGTTTGCGTTGGTCCGTGACGCGTCCCTTTGCAGAAGGTTCAGCAGCTTCCTGTCAATTCGATCCATCTCGCGGCTCCCATACATCGTCATGACATCGTGCAATATTATTGCATATATTTGCACATTTTGACCACAACTGCCGTCAGCATCGCGGTACCACTTTCCCAGGAACGAAAGGGTGTTTGTGATGAACCTGAAAACAAGGCTGCTGAAGAAGACGCTGGAGACGCTGCGCGTCTACTGGGAGTTGGTCCGCATCATCGTTCCCGTCGCCTTTGCCACCCAGTTTCTCGTTGAGGCCGGTGTCATTGAAGCGATATCGCCCTCGCTGGCACCTGTCATGGGTATTTACAGTCTGCCGCCGGAGTTGGCATTTGCCTGGCTGACAGGTTTGTTGATTGGTGTATGGGGGGCTGTCGTGGTGGTCTTTACGTTGGTTCCGCCTGCCCAACTCAGCATCGCCGACATAACGGTTTTCTCAGCCTTGCTGTTGTTTGCCCATGCACTGCCGATAGAGCAGCGTATCATTCAAAGGGCCGGTCCGGGGTTCATCGTCACAACCGTGCTGCGCCTGGCCGGCGGCATGATCTATGCGATGATCCTGCATCAGATATTCAGTTTGTCAGGTATTCTGGGTGATCCGATCAGTCCAGCGTGGGTGCCGGTCACTGAGGTGACGGGCTGGTCGGGGTTCGTCCTTAGCACGTCTGAAACACTGGTGTGGATGCTTGTTATTCTGGTGGCGCTGGCGTGGCTGATGGATTTCCTGAAATGGTCAGGACTGATGGATATGCTCAAGAGAGCCATCTCCCCTGCGTTTCGATATGCAGGCATTCATGAAGAAGCAAGCGAGATGGTTGCGATCGGTTTGCTGCTCGGCATTTTCTACGGAGGCGGTTTGCTGATCCGGGAGGCCGAAACAGGCAACATCCCGCCACGTCAGATATTCCTGTCGTGTGTGTTCATGTCGTTTGCTCACAGTGTGATCGAAGACACGCTGGTGGTTGTCGCACTTGGTGCCGACCTGACCAGCGTGCTGTTCGGGCGGATACTCTTCGCGATACTGGCAACGGCACTGGTGGCAATGATGCTGCGATTTGTGTCAGACAAGCAGTTCTCAGCGTTCGCGTTCAACATGAGACCTGCAAACCAGATAGCCAGGTAATATGTGATCTTCACGCCGCTGACATGGCGGGCCTGTTCAACCTTGCGAAAGCATAGCAGCAATCTCGTCCTTCAAATGCATGCGCCGTTTTCTGAGGTCAGTGGAACGCTCGTCCGTCGCCGGCTCGACCCTGGTCTCGATGCGATGAATCTCGCGGTTGACCACGTGATACTCGTCAAAAAGCCTGGCGAAATGGGCGTTTGAGGTTTTCAGGTCATGAAGCATGTCTGTCTTGTCAGGAAATTCTTCAGCAAGCTCATGCGGAACGTGGGACAATTTCATTCCTCCTTAAGGTGCGATGATTGCCTGCAGTCTAGGTCCGCATTCCCGCTTCCTGATTGACCTATGTCAACAAATCCGGGCTTCGGTCACGCAAACCGCTTCGCGCCTGCAACACAGGCCGCAACAAGGACGGTTACGGCGATCATGGTCCAGGCCACAGGTTCGTGCAGCAACAGCCCGGCCAGCAGCAACCCGAAGAACGGCTGCAGCAACTGCAATTGCCCGACACCGGCAATGCCGCCAAGGGCAAGACCGCGATACCAGAACACGAAGCCGACCAGCATGGAGAATACCGAAACGTAAGCGAGGCTGATCCAGGCGGGAGGGCTGATACCGTGCAGGGTGTCCGGCCACACTGTGAGCGCTATTATCGCCATCACGGGCAGGGACAGCACCAGCGCCCAGGAGATGACCTGCCAGCCGCCGAGCCGGCGCGACAAGGTTGCGCCCTCGGCATATCCCAGTCCGCACAGCACGATGGCCGCCACCATCAGCAGATCGCCTGTCAGGGATGTGCTGCCGCCCTGTGTCAGTGCGAAGCCGGCAACCAGAGCGCTGCCGGTGACGGAAAACAGCCAGAATGCCGGGTGCGGACGTTCACCGCCCCGGACGACGCCGAAGATCGCGGTGACCAGCGGCAGCAGTCCGATGAACACAATCGAATGGGCGGAGGTGACGTGCTGCAGCGCAAGTGCGGTCATCAACGGGAAACCGACGACCACGCCGAGCGCCACGATCACCAGGGAGCCGAGGTCTGCCTGCCGGGGCCGCGATTGTCTCAACAGCGTGAGCAGGGCCATGCCAAGCAGGGCGGCGATCACTGCCCTGATGGACGTCAGGAACAACGGCGAGAAGTCGCCGACCGCGACGCGGGTTGCGGGCAGTGATGCGCTGAAGATGATGACGCCAAGCAGCCCGCTGCCCCATCCCGCCGTGTTGCTGTGCATCGCAGTTCCCCTTTTCTAGACGATGCAGGGGGTATCGCAACCACGCTGGCGGTAACAGGTACGATACAGTACAATTCAACCAAACTGTACTGATACGAAAACCATACAATTGCAGGGCTTTGGCCATGAGCGCTACGACGACCACCCGCACCGGCATGGTGATGCAGGCAATCCGCGACAAGATTGCGGGTCGGGTACTGGAGCCCGGGGAAAGACTGCCGTCGATCCGGCGGCTAGCTCAAACTTCGGGCGTGTCTCCGTCCACCGTGGTGGAGGCCTATGACCGGCTTGTAGCCGAAGGCATTATCCGGTCAAGGCCCGGTTCCGGTTTCTTTGTGTCGGGCTCAGTGGCACCGCTGGCGCTGGCCGATGTCGGGCCCAGGCTTGACCAGGCGATAGATCCGTTCTGGGTATCGCGGCAATCGCTGGACGCCGGCGCGGACATGCTCAAACCGGGATGCGGCTGGTTGCCGTCTGACTGGATGCCGAACGATGCAATGCGCCGGGCGATCCGCAGCCTTGCGAGGGCCGACGATACCGTCCTGACGGATTACGGCAGCACTCGTGGCGGGGCAAATCTGCGTCATCTGTTGGCCCGGCAATTTGCCGGGGAGGGGATTGCCGCCGGTGCCGACCAGATACTGCTGACCGGTTCGGGTACCCAGGCGATTGACCTGATCTGCCGGTTCCTGCTGCACCCCGACGATGCAGTGCTGGTCGACGATCCCTGCTACTTCAATTTCCAGGCGCTGCTGAGGGCGCATCAGGTCAAGGTGATCAGCGTGCCCTACACACCGGACGGGCCGGATCTCCATCTGTTCTCAAAAGCCGTGACGGCGCACAGGCCACGACTGTATATAACCAATTCGGCACTTCACAATCCGACGGGCGCAACAATATCGCCACAGGCAGCTCACCGGGTTCTCAAAACGGCTAGCGAGCATGATCTTATCATCGTTGAAGACGACATCTTTGCCGAGTTCGAACCGGAGCCGTCACCACGTCTGGCCGCGCTTGACGGTCTCGACCGTGTCATCCGGATCGGCAGCTTCTCAAAGACACTGTCCGCCTCGATCCGGTGCGGATACATTGCGGCGCGGGCGGACTGGATAGAGGCGCTGGTTGATCTCCAGGTGGCGACAAACTTCGGCGGGCCAAGCCCGTTTGCAGCCGAACTGGTATTTTCAACACTGAGTGACGGCAGCTTCCGCAAGCATATGGCAGCGATCCGCGGACGCCTTGCACGGAGCCGGCGTGCGGTCGCGTCAAGGCTTTCAGACATCGGTATCCGGCCCTGGCTGATGCCGCGCGGCGGGTTTTACCTGTGGTGCACGCTGCCGGAAAACTGTGATGCATCGCATATTGCGCGCTCGGCATTGCAGCATGACACCATTCTCGCACCGGGTAATGTCTTCAGCGTATCGCAGTCCATGGCCTCGTTCCTGCGGTTCAATGTGAGCCAGATGACTGACCCGCGGGTCTACGACGTTCTGAGCCGGGCCATGCAAGCGCCGAAAGACTGAGCCGCTTGCAGGTTGCACGGGCATTGCCGTCAACTCAGCATATGTTTTCCCCGGCAAACGAGTGACGTTAACTGGATTTGCATCGCTTGGTCAGGCAGCATCATGATGGTGAAAACATCATAGCCAGCATCAAGGCTGCCCTGATGCATAAGGAGGTTGGTTAGTTCATGTCTCAACCCATCCCCAAGATCATTCATCAGACCTGGAAAACGGACGATCTGCCCGACGACTACTCCCGCTACCGGAAAACAGTGCGCCGCAACCACCCGGACTGGCAGCATCGGCTGTGGACAGATGCCGACAACCGGCAACTCATCCAGGATCACTATCCCTGGTTTCTCACAACCTATGATGGCTACAAGCACAATATCGAACGCGCAGATGCAATCCGCTATTTCATACTGCTGCACCATGGTGGCGTCTATCTTGATCTGGACATGGAATGCCTCAAGCCCATTGATCCGCTGATAGAGGAAGGTGACTTGCACTTCTCTTTGCTGGCAGGTCCGGCCATACATAACACCGTCATTGGCAATGCGTTGATGGCGGCGCCAAGGGGGCACGCTTTCTTTGCTTACCTGACGACGATGCTGCCGCGCCTGATGAAGCGGGACGTGACATTTTCAGATGTCTTTAACAATACCGGTCCCGATATGCTCACCCGGCAAATCCGTCAGTGTGAGCATATGTTCACATTCAATATTATCGGCCTGGACAAGGTCTGCGACCGCTGTGTTCTGCATGAACACCCAAGTCTGCCCGGCAAATCACTGGACACTGTTCGAGCAGAAAAGCTACTGCATTTCATACACCATGGTACAAATACCTGGAATATCCAGCACCCGGCTCCAAATGTCCCGATCAACGGATTTGTGTTGTTTGAAAACCATGACATCCACGGGTTTGACATCGACTATGTGGATTATGAACAAGGCGACTATGGTAAAATTGCCGAGGCTGCCTTGCAAAATCAGAAGGCCATAGCCTTCAACTATAACGGCTATGTAAAGGGACGTGGCGGACTGCTTGAACCCCGTGGTTCTGATGATAACTGGGTACGGCCCGGCATAATTCCATGGGTCTGTGTGAAGGCGGAGGTAGCGGCCGAGCTCAGGATGTCAACGCAGGCAGATCGTTCGGAGACAGGACGCCTTGGGCCATAAGGTCCCTGATGATGTCAATCGGAGCTATGCGGCTTCGTGTATGATTGATGATTTGCTCTGCGCGATCCGGCAATCCTTCCACAATCATATCCTTCACAACGACAGGCACTCCTTCCTGCTTGCTCAACAGGCTGAAGATGGATTGGTCATGACGATGCGCGATGAAGTCGGGATAGTTTGGCAGACCGCAAACGTTATCATCATCGGTGAGAATGCGCCTGTCTTCGGCGCAGGTCAGGTACCGTTTCATAAAGTCCACCGCCCAACCTGATTTACGGAGCATGAAGCTGCTCGCAAACCGCTGCGGTGTTTGTGTAAATGGTTTGGTGTCCGCGTCCATCAGCACAAACGCGTCGCGTTTTGTATATTGGGCCTCGCTGAACCCTTCGCCCAGGATCAGCAGATCCAGACTGTGCCGCTCAAGCGCTGAAATCATCGGCGTAACAGGGTTCACAAAATGGGTCGCGGCATCTGCGTAAACCAGGATATCGCCCTCGGTCATATCGGCGAGCAAGCGCTGTACGAAATAGGGCTTCCACAGCCAATAGCCTGCACCACGGTCATGCTGCAGCGTTGTGGCATGGCGGAGTGCGAACTCCGGCTCAATGTCTTTTGGTCCAAGCGCATGACACACATCAAAGCCAAACCGCTGCCCGGTCACAGTGCAGATTTTCTGCCAGGGTGCGAAGGCGTCACTGGCATAGGTGATGAGAACAGTTTTCACTGGCCGGTTTCCGTTTCACGCATGCGCCCGCCACATCGGCAGCTACGGTCACAACCGTGCGCGAGTTTGACGGCAAGGCGATGCTGCGGATCAATCGAACCAAGATCGAGCAGTTCGGCAAAGCGATCTGTATAGCCTTGCATCTTCCAGTTCAGGTGCTTGGCATAAGCCTCATCATCTGCATCCAGATACAGGAGATAGTCTGCCAGCTCTTTTGGACTTGCGAAATCTGCTGCGTCAATAATGGCATCGTCATGAGGCATGAATTCCCGCACGTTGGAAGCGCCGAGATAGATCGGCACAACACCACATGAAAGCGCATGAAATACCCGCTCGGTGACATAGTCCTGTGCGATCGAGTTCTCAAACGCCAGGTAGAATTTGTAGCGCGGCAGAATGCCAATGATACTCTGCCAACCACCGTCGGCCCAGCCGCCTTTTACAAATCCGTCAATCTCTGCGTTCCTGAGACACTTGCCCAAACTGTCAATCCGCACATAGCGCATCAACTCTGCAGCATACTCATCACGATGGGCTACAGGATGAGATGCAATATAGGCTGCGAGGGCACCGGCAGAGGGGCCGGACCGCTGAAGTGGAAGTTCAAGAAAAGTGCCATATTGCTGCCTGTTTGGATAAATGCACGGCACATCCGCATCAAGGCGATAGGTCATGTGAATGTCGAAGCGCCCGGTGAAAGCCGGGATCTTTAACGCCGGATAATTGGCGTCACTTTCCATGCTCATAAGTATCCAGGGTTGCTTTTTGTCCTTGGGCAAATCCTTGATGGTGGGGGCATGAAACCAGATAGCATCAGCCTCATTCAGGCGGGCACGATTGCTCGTGAACGAAAGGGTGATATCAGGGCCGTTCGGATTTTCGATGCACTTGTCATCAAGGTAGTCATCGCCAAAGTAATGGCCTGTCCATGCCAGAACCAGCAACTCATGTTTTTTCAGGTCTGTCGGGATCTTCAGTTTCGAAGACATCATGAAGCCTCGCTGAAACCCATCAGGCTGGCCAGCCTTCTGCACACTTTGTCAGCCGCGTAGGTTTCAGACAGTCGGTGTTGCAGGTTCCGACCAAGGGCTATCGTTTGATCTCTGTTTTCATATGCAGCGCGCATTGTCTCAGCCGCGTGGCGGGGGTCAGCCCGCGCCCAGAAAGCGTTTTCAACATGATCGAAGAATCCATCTGCTGGTGTTTTTGATACCGGTTCCATTTCATATCGAAGCAGAAACGGGAAATCTTCGCCGAGATAATCAAGATGTCCACCCCATCCTGTGATGATTGCCGGGTTACCGTGCAGTGCGGCGTCAAACGGGCCCAACCCCCAGCCTTCAGAACGGGTCAGACTGACGAAACAGTCACCTCGCCTGTGCAGGTTGTCTACATCCACCGCCGGAATACGCTTGGAGATCAGCTGAATTTTTGCCGGGTTGGGATAGGACGCCAGAATACGCGCCAATGTCCACCACACCATGACACTGTCAGGCGGGGCATTCCGGCGCTGTGCTTCCGGCAAGGCCCAATGGGCGATCTGGTCAATGTGATCCGTCTTGATGATGAGTGCCACTTTGTCATCTTTTGTGAAAGCATCCAGATAAGCGCGAACCGTGTCCTGCATCGCCTTGCGAGAGGTCCAGGATCCGATGGTGTAAAACACGAAATCCTCATCGTTGACGTCACCATAGGTGGTTGTCACCGAGCTGGAAGATGTTTTGCGTGCCACATGCGGTACGACGTCAACTTGTGCTGTTATACCGGCTGCGGTCAAAGTTCGTTGATTGAACGTGGAAGGCACAAAGATGCGCTCATAGGAATTGAGCACAGGTATCCAGTCCTGTGGGATCTGCTCAACTTCCCAGGTGATGTAAGTGAAAGGTCTTAAGTTTGGTTCCTTCTCACGCCAATGCTGTTGCCAGTGAAAGGGTGGAATGTCGATCAGCATTGCGGAACAGTCCAGCGGACGCCACAGCAAGTTCATCAAATCCTCGGCAATGTCGGCTTGCAGCAACAAACGAAGTTTTTCCCGGCTTCGGTTATTGGCCCTGCCGGAGATAGTCGGTGTCCAGGTGACAGGGACACCCAACCGGTGCAGGCCTGCAATATACTGGCAGGCCGCATCACCATATCCGCACCCGGGCGTAAGCGTAACAACATTGAGACCTGAAAGTTGGGTATGGTCAGGCTCGTCAGTTTCCATCATGGTCGTAGACCTGTCCATTCTATGTCCCAAGCAAGCAAACAGAATCCGGCCATGAAGCGATACCGCAGACGCAAATGACTTGAACACCTTATTTGAACCACCTGCACGGACGGTTCCAGGGTTTTCGATCGCATGGGAGTGACAATTACCGGTTATCATAGCCGGGGTTGCACGGGACGGTCGATGCATCAGATGCAAGGCTTGCTGAGGCCAGACGGCGGACCCGCAAACATAGGTCGTTCTGGCGCGCGCCATCTCGGCACAGAATCACTGAAGCGGCGCCGGCAAATTCAAGTCCTGTTTCCGCTGTCGTCAATGCAATTGCCTGTACATGTGCTAAACTCGTCCGTATTCATCGCAGTGTCCGCCAGATGGAGTCGAGCATTATGAAAATCCTTGTCGGGACCACCAAGGGTGTATTTCTGATTTCCGGCGACCAACATCGAACCGGCTGGAAGGTCAACGGTCCGTATTGCGACGTCTGGCCGATCAATCATGTAATTGCCGACCCGGCCACAGGCGAGCTCTGGGCCGGCGGCGGCGGCGACATGCATGGTGCCGGCGTCTGGCGCTCGTCGGACGAGGGCGAGACCTGGGAGGTTGCCCGGCTGACCACGGGAATGATGGATGAATGGGCAGCCAATGATCCCGGCTTTGCCGCGATCATCAACTGGCAAGACGAGCCGTTGCCCTTCACCGACGAGTTTTCCCAGATCTGGTCGCTCGGCTTTGCCCATGACACGCTGTATGCAGGGAGCAAACCGGCCAGTCTGCTTGCGAGCCATGACAGGGGCAAAACCTGGGAGCGGGTAAGCGGGCTGACCAACCACCCTTCAGCAAAGGACTGGGACCCCGGTGCGGCAGGACTTGTCCTGCACACAGTCGTTTCTGATCCGGCCGATGCCGGAAAACTCTGGGTTGGCATCTCCGCCGCCGGCGTTTTTTCCACCGAGGACGGAGGCAAGACCTGGGAGCGCCGCAACCGGCTTTCCAACGCTGAAGGCTGCGACCGGAACAGTCACCCGGCAGCGCCAAGCGATGGTGAAACCGGGCACTGCGTTCACAACATGGTGCGCGCGCCAGGCCCGGGCGACCTCCTGTACCAGCAAAACCATCACGGGGTATGGCGGTCGGCTGATGGCGGGCGCAGTTGGGATGACATTACCCAGGGGCTTCCCTCGACATTCGGATTTCCAATCTGCGTTCATCCGCGCGATGCCAACACCATCTGGACGGTGCCGCTGAACAGTGACGGTGACGGGCGGTTCCCACCGGATGCAGCCGCTGCTGTGTGGCGCTCAAGCGATGGCGGAAACACCTGGCAGGATCTGCGTGATGGGCTGCCGCAGGAAAGCTGTTTCTATACAGTGCTTCGCCAGGCCATGACGCGAGATGAACGTGATCCGGTGGGGCTGTATTTCGGCACCAACACCGGATCGGTTTTCTCCAGTCTCGATGAAGGCGACAGCTGGCAGGAGATTGCTCGGCATTTACCAACGATATTGTCCGTAGAGGTGCTCGACGTTTAGCGCGTTGCCTGCGCCAGCTTCGCCGATTGCACTGGTCCGGATGTCGCATCGTTGTAGTATTGTTCTCATGATCACGCTAACGCCTTTGAAGATTGAACACCTGCCCATCTTGTCGGGTTGGTTCCGTGATGAACGGGAGATCGTGCAATGGGGAGGCACAGCGGTCTGCTTTCCACTTGATGTCACTCAGGTCCAGGCGATGATTGTCGAGGGGCGAACCCGGCCACCAACGAGATTGTGCTGGATGGCGCAGGAAGGTGGTGTCTTTGTTGGGCATGCGCAGATCGCCTTTGACTGGCGAAACGGCAACGTCACTCTGGGACGTGTGGCTGTGGCTCCTGACCAGCGGGGAAGGGGCTGGCGCCACTAATCCTGGCGCCTGTGCTGGACCGCGCATTCGACCGGCCGGAGATTGATCGGGTGCAACTGAACGTCTTCAGCTGGAACAAGTCGGCCATAAACACCTATGTCCGATTGGGCTTCGTGCATGAAGAAACGCGCCGGTCTTCTGCAAAAGTAGGGGCAGAACGATGGGATACATATGTAATGGGCCTGTTGCGTTCGCAGTGGAAGCGGCCGCCCGAACCGGTTCGTCAAGGCTGCCGCGGCGCAACATGAATGCGAGGCAAGCCCGGGAGGCTGCCCTATTTGCGAGCTCTTAGTCTTGACCGGATGTA
The DNA here is from genome assembly GCA_947488295.1 of uncultured Anderseniella sp. Taxonomy (GTDB): domain Bacteria; phylum Pseudomonadota; class Alphaproteobacteria; order Rhizobiales; family Aestuariivirgaceae; genus Anderseniella. Next base: position 112,600 of record CANKYU010000004.1, on the reverse strand, counting down.
TTTTGACGCCGACCTGAAGTGACTTGGTCCGGCAGCTTCGGCCCAGCGACCCGGTGTCCACTGATTGTTCGCGCCCTTCATGGGGCCTCCGTACAGGTCCTCGTCAGAGCACCGTTCCAGAAACCCGGTCAGTTCCGAGTACTTGTCATGCAATTCCCTCACAGCATCTGGCCAATTCAAACCCGCCTGCTGCGCCCGTAACTCCGCGTTGTAACGTTTCAATTCGTTCCATTTGTAACCTTCAGCTGGAAAAAAATTCCGGCTTGCCTGCAAGGCCGTCGGCATACCAGCCCAGAAAAAGCCCGATCCAGTGGGCCCGATGAGCGACCACATCCTTGATTGAGGTGTCCTCCTCATCTTTCTTCATCGCCACCTCGGCACTCAGGGCATCCATCAGATTGGACAGTTTAGTGAATTCCTTTCGATGAATAGTGAGCAAGTCGGTTTTGTTTTCGGCTGCCATGGATGTTCCTCCTATTGGCTCAGGAGGCCACACAAGTCGCAGGCCGCGCATTGCGGTAAATCAAAAAATCAGAATGCTGCTGTCCCGGGCGTCGTGACCAGGAATGCTCATTGAGAGGGGGGCGATTGCGCGTTATCTTCAAGTGATGAGCAAACGATCAATCATCCCTGCGCACATGCAAACCCTGTACGATGACTGGCACATGTCTCCCGGCATCGAGTGCGACGGCTTCGTATTCCTGACCGGGGTCAACGGTGTGGCCAGTGACGGAACTGTTTCTCCGGACGCTGCGGAGCAGATTGAAACCGCTTTTGCTCACGTGGAGGCGGTGCTGCTGGAGGGTGGCATGTCGTTTTCAAATGTCATCGAGGTGACCAGTTACCATGTCGGGCTCAGGCAGCATCTGGAGATATTCAAGGGTATCTGGAAACGAAAAGCGGTGGAACCCTATCCGGCCTGGACTGCGATTGAGGTTGCCGGGTTTGCCTCGGAAGGCGTCGTGGTCGAACTGCGTGTCATCGCCCGCCGCAACAGGTGAACCGTCGCGTCCTTAGGTAAATTAAATTGCACGGAAAATGCCACTGCGGTGCCAAGGTTGTGAAAAATTCGGATTTGCCGCCCGGGCTGAACCGGTGCAGTCATCGGAGTTCCGCTGCAGGAGACGCATGCGCGCGAGGCATAGAATGGCTTCTTTGAATGCATTTTAGTCAACTGCCGGGCTTTCTTCGGCGCTGGCTTTTCAGTGCAACGCCGAGCAGCCGTTGAAATTTCGGGCATTCGAAATGACTGGGTTCCGGGCAGCGCGAGGCGTGGCGAAGCCCGTCGCGCATGGCGGAGAGCTGTCTGATTGTCCGGTCCAGCAGGTCAGCTTTCGAGGCAAGCTGCCGGCGATCGATTTTCGGACCGTTGGGGGTAAACATGGCGGCAATCTCGTCGAGCGTGAACCCGGCATTGCGTCCCAGCGCTATCAGCGCCAGACGCTGCAGGATGTCGGCGTCATACACCCTGCGCAAGCCATTGCGTCCGACCGGTTTGATAAGCATCTTGTCTTCGTAAAAGCGCAGAGTTGATGCCGGCAATCCGGAGCGGCTTACGACTTGACCGATGTCCATGACGGGTCCTGGAATTTTTGCTATTGACCTCAAGTTGACTTGAAGATGTATCCTCGCCGGATCAGAATTTCAACAACCGTTCAAAGGACACTGCAATGGACGCAGAATACTGGCATCACAAGTGGCAGGCAGACGATCTCGGATTCCATCAGGCTGACGGCAATCCCCTGCTGCACACCTATTTCAAGGAACTGGCCCTGGCTGCCGGCAGCCGTGTGTTCGTGCCCTTGTGCGGGAAAACCCGTGATATCGCCTGGCTGCGTTCGCAAGGTTGCCGGGTTGCCGGTGCTGAACTGAGTGAACTGGCTGTTCAGCAGTTGTTTGCGGACATGGGACTTGAGCCGGCGATCATCACGAAGGGCGGCATGAAGCACTACAGCGCTGCGGACATTGACATCTTCGCCGGTGATATCTTCCAGCTCACGCGCCAGATGCTTGGTCCTGTGGATGCGGTCTTCGACCGTGCCGCCCTGGTGGCACTGCCTGACGACATGCGCACCCGTTATGCTGCGCATGTCATCGATATCACGGGCGCGGCGACGCAATTGCTTGTTACCTTTGAGTATGATCAGTCCCAGATGGCAGGCCCGCCGTTTTCCATCTGTGATGAGGAAATTCAAAACCGCTATCAAGACAGCTACAACATATCACCACTGGCAAGCGTCGATGTTGCGGGGAAACTGAAAGGCAAATGCGTCGCGACCGAAAACGTCTGGCTCTTGAAGCCTGTGGACTAGGTGTGACGGGACAATGTGCCCGGCTTGTGTCAATGGTCATTGCCGGATGTCTGTTCAGTGGCGGCATTGTTGCACTCATGCCCGTTACCGGTCAGTTTGAGCTCCCGGGCATGTTAAATTCAGTTCCTGTTGCGAGGTTTGCGCATTGTTTTCGACATGACATACGCAGTTCCGACAACTGCCGAGATAGTCGCGCTTCGAGGCCTTGGCCGAGGTGTGGACGAACGGTGGTGTGCGTGGGCCATCTCCCTGTTGGAGAAAGGAATAGACACACCGTCCTTGTCCGTGCTGGCGGGTGAGAAGCCGCCATACAACCAGTTTGAACTGGGGGAACTGGTTGACCGGGTGCTGGCTGAACTCGGGGTTTCGAAATACTCTCGTGTCGGAGATGCTGCGGTGGCTTACGCCTCTGTAAGAACCCGGCATCTGCTCTCAGGTTGCGATACGCCGGACGCGGTGCTGTCGGAACTCGGCGCGTTGTGTTCAGAGATGAATTATCCAGATGAAATCCATGATTTTTACCTTCTGCACTGGGCGCTTGATGATCTGAAACATGACACGATGTGTTATCACTGGCCTGATGCAGACAGGGACAACATTCATCAGATCATTCGCAGTTACTGCCAGAACTGGCTGAAGAAGTACCCGGTGCCCGACCTGTGATCACATCGGATTTTTGTGATCGCCGCGCCTGCTACCTCGCCGAGCGGGAGCGCCGGCGTGGCTGGTCGTTTTTCGGCGGCACTTCGGCAAGCCCGGCGTCTGCGTCGGTTTCAAACAGGTCGGAAAGTTCCTGGGCGTGACGCTTGGCGCTTTCGGCCATTTTCTGCACGTCCGAATAGTGCTGGTAGTCATCATACAGCCGGGCCCTGTCACCGGACGCAAACGCCTTGATGGTGCGTGCGGCCTCTTCGCGCCCGAGACCTGCCTCAAGCAGAACACGGCGTGACATCTCAACCGCCGACAGGAAGGTTTCACGCATGATGTGTTCAACGCCGTGGTCCATCAACTGGTGGACATGGTTACGGTCGCGGGCGCGCACATAGATCGGCAGGTCCGGATATTTCTTGCGCACCAGTTCAACAATCTTCAGGGACGCCTGCGGATTGGAGACACAGACCACAAATGCCCGGGCCTTGCTGACCTGGGCAGCGTCGAGAATGTCCTGGCGCGAGGCATCGCCGAAATACACCTTGCCGCCGAACTTGCGCACGATCTCGATTTGTGTCGGATCGCCGTCCAACGCGGTAAACGGAATTTTACGCGCGGCCAGCACACGCGCGATGATCTGGCCGAAACGACCCAACCCGGCGATCACCACATGCCCGCCCTGGTCCGGCATGTCGTCGTGTTTGTCGTCTGCGTCGGCAGCCGGTGCCGCGCGGGCCGACAGCCAGCCTTCGGCCAGCATCAAAAGCGGGGTTGCCACCATGGTCAGGGTGACCACCACATTGACCTTGGAGGCAAAGTCCCGGGTGATGACAAAAGCGGCCAGCGCCGTTGTCGTCAGCACGAAGGCGAATTCACCGCCCTGGGCCAGCGCCACTGCAAACCTGCGGGCGCTTTTCACGTTGAGGCCGAAATACCTGCCGGTGAAAAACAGAATGATGCCTTTCGTGATCATCAGGATGGCCGCGGCCAGGATGATGGTGCCGGGTATCTCGGTAATGAGCCGCAGATCAAGCGACATACCGACGGCAACGAAGAACATGCCGAGCAACAGCGACTCAAACGGCTTGATGTCGGCTTCAATCTCGTGCCGGTAGGCGGAATCCGCCAACAGGGCGCCGGCTATAAAGGCACCCAGGGCAGGGGACAGGCCGGCGCTTTTCATGATGATCTCGATGACTACGATGGTCAGCAGCGCAAACGCCGTCATGGCTTCCGATACACCGGTCTTGGCGATCAGGTGAAATACGAAACCGAGAACGTAGCGGCCGGCCAGTATCACGATGCATATTGCACCGAGCGCCTTGGCGGCACCGTACCAGGTCATGGTTGCCTGCTCACCACCACTGACGGCCAGCAGGCCGACAAAGGCAATCATCGGAATGGCGGCGATGTCCTGAAACAACAGCACGGCAAAACCCAGTCTGCCATGGCGGTGTTCAAGCTCGCCCTGTTCCTTCAGCACCTGCAGCACCATGGCGGTTGAAGACAGCGCCAGTGCCAGTCCGGTGAACAGGGCAATGCGCCAGCCGTATTGTGCGCCCAGCATCATGGCGAACAGTATAAGTGCTGACACCATTACCTGGGTTCCGCCCGCGCCGATCACCGATTTTCGCATGGCAAACAGGCGTTGTGGCCGCAATTCCAGCCCGATCAGAAACAGCAGGAGAACCACGCCGAACTCGGCCACATGCAGCATTTTTTCCGCATCGGTGAAGATGCGCAGCACGAACGGTCCGATTATGACACCGGCAAACAGGTAGCCCAGCACCGCGCCGATGCGGAAATACTTGGCCAGCGGCGCAATCAGGGCGGCTGATGCCAGCAGAATGGCAATCTGGAACAGACTGATATTGCCCAATGTCACAACCTCCACGTATTGTCCGCCCATGTTGCAGCATGTGCAACGCTTCGGCCAGACTGAAAATGGAGAGCTTGATGAGCAGGTTTGACTGTGATGATCCGGTGGCAGGCGACAAGGGCTCGTGCGACGCCATAGAACACATCATCGTGCCGCGGGCGCGGGACATCGGAGACTTCGAAGTGCGTCGCGCCCTGCCGTCGGTGAAAAAGCAGATGATCGGGCCGTTTATCTTCTTCGATCAGATGGGCCCGGCAAAACTGGAGGCCGGCAAGGGCATCGATGTGCGGCCGCATCCGCATATTGGCCTGTCCACCGTGACCTGGCTGTTCGAGGGGCAGATCTTTCATCGCGACAGTCTTGGCGTTGAGCAGGCGATCGATCCAGGTGCGCTCAACTGGATGCGCGCGGGCAGGGGGATCGTGCATTCCGAACGCTCAGCGCCGGAGGAGCGGGCCAGCGAAAACAACCTGTACGGCATCCAGTCCTGGGTCGCACTGCCGAAAGACCAGGAGGAAGTCGCCCCCGGCTTCTGGCACCACGCGGCCAATGATCTGCCGGTGATCACCGATGGCGGCGTCATGCTGCGGGTCATTGCAGGCTCAATGTTCGGTGAAGCATCTCCGGTCAAGACCCATTCGGACATGTTCTACGGCGAAGCGGTCATGCATCCCGGTGCGACCATGCCGATGCCGCCGGTACACGAGGAACGCGCCATTTACGTGGTTTCCGGCCAGATACGCATTGCCGGTGATCTGTTCGAGGGTGGCCAGTTGCTGGTGCTGCGCGCGGGCGACGCGATCACCATCACAGCAGTAAAGGTGGCGCGCATCATGGTGCTGGGCGGCGAGCCGATGGATGGTCCGCGCCATATCTGGTGGAATTTCGTGTCATCGTCGAAGGAGCGTATCGAGCAGGCCAAGCAGGAATGGCGCACGGCGAAGTTTGATATCGTGCCGGGTGACGCCGAGGAATTCATTCCGCTGCCGGGAAAATAGCCGGGCAGGTGCAGGGTGCAGAGCCCTGGTTCCGGGGGTTGGACTCACTAATCCGACTGTTGATGAAAGGCCGTTGAGTGGACAACGGGAATCTTCACTTTGTGTTGTTGCAGGCCCAGCTTGGAAATTTGCGCTTGTCTTCTCAACTCAACTGCCAGCAATTGTCAGTTGAAGCAGAGTAGATACGTCTCGTGATAAAACTTTGGAGACGAAACATGACCAAGCACACGATTGAAACTGTAATGTTTAAATTGAACGGTGGCATTTCACGCGAAGCGTTCATTGAAGCCGCGAAAGCCATAAATGATTTCGTAAATGAGCGGGACGGCTTTGTGTCGCGCCGTCTTTCCTGCGGCGATGACGGTCTCTGGATTGAGCATGTCGAATGGGAAACACTTGAGGCTGCCAGATCGGCCGCCGCCGAAATCGGTGATGATCCAAAGCTTGTGCCTGTTATGAAGGCTATCGATGAGCAGAGCGTGAAATTGCACCACACAACACTTGAGATATCCGTGGATTAAGGAGCAGCATGCGTCGCAGCGATCGTCTGTCAGAGATCATTGAGATCGTCCAGGATGGTCGTCTGCACCTCGCTCGCGACATCGCGGAATGTCTGGAAGTATCGGTGCGCACAATCTACCGGGATTTTGACACGCTCGTCGCTTCCGGTGTTCCAATAGATGGCGAACGGGGCGTTGGCTACATGTTGCGGGAGCCCGTGTTTCTGCCGCCGATGAACCTGTCGCTGGTTGAATTGGAGGCGCTTCATCTGGGAATGGCAATCGTAGCGGAGGCGGCTGATACAGAGTTGCAAGTCGCTTCGGCTTCCTTGGCGGGCAAAATAAGCAAGGTTGCAACGGCTAATGGCAGAGTTCCGAAGAGGTGGGGGTTTGGCGTCTACCCGTTTGTGCAGGCGAAGCTCGGCTTCAAACACATGCCGGCAATCCGCAAGGCAGTCCGTGAACAGGAGAAGCTTGAAATTGATTACCGGTCTTTGGACAGCAAAGCCTCGACGCGCACGATCCTGCCGTTGCAAATCGAGTATTGGGGGCGTGTCTGGACTGTATCTGCCTGGTGTGAAAAACGTGAAGATTTCAGAGCATTTCGGATTGACCGCATTGTCACATGTGCACTGACGGGGGACCATTTCGAAGATGAGCCAGGGAGAACGCTGGAAGATTATCTTGAAAGAGTGAATTCAGACTTGACGCAGACGGACAAGAATTACTGAGAAAGGCTCTTGTGGGCAGGCGCAGGCTGCTTTGCGGAGAGCACCAGGAAATACTCGATGTCGTCGTTGGCAATCGTTGAAATTGGTAGAGCCGGCCCCTAGTCCGCAGCACGCACTTTTGTGCGTTTGCCGGCAACGATAATCACGGTTCGGGTCTGGTCGCCGTCATTATAAGTGTAGCGCCCCGGCGCCAGGGTGAGCATGCCTGGCCCGATCCCTGATCGGCGCCAGGTTTTCTCCTGGCTTGCGACAGACCACGGGATCCCGTCCGGTGCATCGACAATCGCAATACCGGCTTCATGATCGAGATTGAGCGAGGTCAGGATGCCCGGCTTGATCGTCACTTCAGTGTGGGTGACGGTGTTGCCCGGCTCGATTTCGCTTTCAAGGCGGTAGGTGCCGGCGCCCAGCCGCATCAGTTCGCCCTGGCGCTCGGACGTGGCAATGAGCTTGCCGGAACTTGCGCCGTTGACAGCATAGGCCCGGTGAACCGCGCGCGCCCGGCGCGGCAGGGGTTCATTGCCCAGTGTCGACAGGGTGCGAAGGCCACCGACATTGAACACAAAGGTCAGGCCAAGGTGCTGGCCCTTTGCCAGTATGACGGGCTTGACAGCAGATACGCTGCCATAGCGTGCCTCGATGCGGTAGTTGCCGGGTTCCAGCGGGATTTCCGCTACAGGACGCGCACCGGTATAAACCGTATCACCGCCCTGGGCGCCATTGCCGAGGGTGCGGATCAGTTTCCACGTCACGGGTTTGGTGATCAGGCCGCCGTCTTCCGACAGGCGACCGGAAAGCGCGATGCCTTCAAGGCCGGGTTTCGTGATCTCGATGCGCATTTCCAGCGGTACGCTTACCGAGGTCGCGGGCAATGATCCGGTGATGAGAGCATCTGCATCGCTACGTTGTGCGGTGAGAGCGGATGATGTTGCAAGAAAGAGAACTAAACCGGCGCCGACAAAGTTCAGGGCCGCCCCTGTGAGAAAGCGGCCCCGACTGTGCTGTCGTGCACGTTGGAGATTTACGTGCATTCAAATTTTCCCTGTCAGACTTCTGGATGCCTAACTCTTGCAAGGCCCGGTCTGCATATCCCCCGACCTGTAATCCGATCGGCAAGGGGAGATAAGCACAGCACCGATCCAGCCCGCAATTAAATCCTTAATAGAAGGTTAACGCGACTGTTTCAGGTTTAGTAAACGTCTATATACAGTGCTAAGAAGCTCTCTGAAAAACCAGCGGAGCAGAGGATGATCAATGGTTGAACTGAACAAGGGACTGACGTCTGACGCGCTCAACGACACCTCGGATGCCTTGAGCCTGCTGGAAACCCGCCGGTCCGCGTCCGCCAAGGCGATGACCGCGCCGGGGCCGCGTGGTGAACAACTGGACCGCCTGTTGAATATTGCCGTACGGGTGCCGGATCACGGCAAGCTGACGCCATGGCGATTTATCGTGTTTGAGGGCGAGGCGCGAGAGCGGGCAGGCGACATTGTTGCTGAGCGGTATCATGAGCTGCACCCCGGCCATGGCGAGGAAACGCTCGAGGTTCAGCGCAACATGTTTTCGCGTGCGCCTTGTGTAGTCGGTGTTGTCAGCGCGGCAACCACGGACCATCCCAAGATACCGGAATGGGAGCAGCTGATGTCGGCAGGCGCGGTGTGCCAGAACATGCTGGTTGCCGCGACCGCCATGGGGCTGGGTGCACAGTGGATATCGGGCTGGTTTGCCTATGACCGGCAAGTGCTGACTGCATTTGGACTGGCAGACAGTGAACGCATTGCCGGGTTCATCTATCTGGGAACACCGGCGCAATTGCAGGATGACAGGCCACGGCCGGAGCCTGCCAGCCTGACCACACGGTTTTAAAGACATGACCCGCGCCATATCAGGAGTGCTGTTTGACAAAGACGGTGTGTTTGTCGATTTCGAAAAGACCTGGACACCTGCTCTGAAGGCCATTGCCGCGGATGCGGCCGGTGGCGATGAAACTCTGGAAGAGCGATTGCTCGACGTTGCCGGGTTTGATCCTGTTGCGGATACCTTTCTGCCCGGGTCGGTATGGGCGGCCGGGCACACCGATGACCTGGTTGAAGTCTGGATGCCGTTGCTGAACGGCATGACGCCTGCCGGTCTGGTCGAGACGGTCAATACGCACTGCCTGCAGGCGGCCTCGCATCCGGTGTTTCCGCGCGAGCAGGGCCATCAGATATTCTCCGGCCTGAAGCAGCGCGAGCTGGTGCTGGGTGTGGCGACCAATGACGCTGCCGCATCAGCGCATGCCACGGTCAGCGCATTCGGGCTGGCTGACATGTTCGACCTGGTGCTGGGTTATGATTCAGTTGCAAACCCCAAACCGGCCGGAGACCCGTTGCTGGCGTTTGCAGAGCACACGGGGATTGAGCCTGAACGCGTGATGATGGTGGGCGACAACGCCCATGACATGCAGTGCGGGCGCGCCGGCGGTGCCGGGGTGTGCGTCGGCGTGTTGTCTGGAAATTCGACGCGAGACCAACTGGTTCCGCTTGCCGATCATGTCATTGATGACATTTCGCACCTTGAGGCCCTGCTGGCTTCACTCGAACATGGCGCGCAGGTCCAGCGTTGAGGCTTTTCCGACCTGATCGTAGTTGGCATCCAGCCAGCCGCTGCAGGTGTCGCGGCCAATGTCTCGCAAATGGCACAGGAACTCCCACTCGGTGTTCATCTTGGACGACGCCGACAGCGGGTTGATCTGTTCGCTGGCTTCAATGCGATGCATCCTTGAGTGGGTGTAGTGTTGTGCATCCAGCTTGCCGTCCTCAATCAGCCGGGTGACGAAATCGATGGTACGCAGTTCACGCAGCAAGGAAGAATTGAAGCTGATTTCGTTGACCCGGTTATGGATTTCCCGCGCCGTTTTCGGTTCCTCGTCCCTTTCGATAGGATTGATCTGGATGATCATGATATCCGCAATCGAGGTGTGGTAGAACAGCGGGAAAATGGGCGGGTTGCCCATATAGCCGCCATCCCAGTAAAGCTCTCCATCAACTTTGACGGATTTGTACAGGTGCGGCAGGCAGGCCGATGCCATCAGCATATCGGCTGTCAATTCCGAGCCGTTGAACACCTTGATCTTGCCGTTGCGCACATTGGTTGCCGACACAAACAACTTGATATCGTTGCACTTTCGCACCTTGTCAAAATCGATAGTCTCATTGAGCAGGTCAAGCAGCGGATTGATGTCGAACGGATTGGTGTCATAAGGCGACACGATGCGCGACATGATATCGAGCATGTTGTAGGCCGGCGAGGCATCCAGGCTCCAGTTGCCGGTAAGCATGTCGGTGAACGACCGCTTGATGGGGCTGGCCTGGCCCATGACGGACAGCGTATGCCAGAAGGTCTCAAGGGCCTGGCGTGCGCCATCGGGGCCATTTTGGGTGAAGCCCTGCGCCAGGACGGCGGCATTCATTGCGCCGGCACTGGTGCCAGTGATGGCGCCAACGCTCAGGCGACCGTCTTCCAGCATCTTGTCCAGCACTCCCCAGGTGAAGGCGCCGTGTGCGCCACCGCCCTGAAGTGCCAGTGCGATCGATTTGGTCTTGGCCATGGTCAATGCGCCGTCCAGCCGCCGTCAATTGGCAGAATCACGCCGGTCATGCTGGCGGCAGCATCTGAACACAGGAACGCGGCAAGCCCGGCGACTTGTTCCACGGTTACAAACTCCTTGGTCGGCTGGGCTTCCAGAATGACCTTCTGAACAACCTCCTTTTCGGTCATGCCGCGCGCCTTGGCGGTGTCTGCTATCTGGGCATCGACCAGTTCGGTGCTGACATAACCGGGGCAGATGGTGTTGCAAGTCACGCCATGTTCCGCCGCCTCCAGCGCCACGGTCTTGGTCAGGCCGGCGAGGCCGTGCTTGGCGGCGACATAGGCTGATTTGAACGGCGAGGCGACCAGTGAATGAGCAGAACCGGTATTGATGATGCGGCCCCATCGCGCCTGCTTCATTGCCGGCAGCGCTGCCCGGATTGTATGAAACGGCGCCGACAGGTTGAGCGCCATTATGGCATCCCACTTTTCAACCGGAAACTCCTCGATCGGGGAGACAAACTGCATGCCGGCATTGTTGATCAGTATGTCCAGCTGCCCGAATTCCTTCTGTGTTGCCGCCACAAGCTCGGCGCAGGCTTCCGCCTTCATCAGGTTTGCGCCCATGAACGACACCTTCACGCCGGTGCGTTTTTCCAGACCTGCGCGGGTTGTCTCGATCTCGCCGGCATCACCCAGCCCATTGAGCATGATGTTGGCACCATCATTGGCCAGCGCTTCAGCCATGGCCAGGCCGATACCTGAGGTTGAGCCGGTGACGAGTGCAGTTTTGCCCTTGAGCATGTACCAGTCTCCAATCTGACGTGAAGCAATTATGTTGCATTGCAACATGTCAAAGCTTGGGCACATGCTCAAGTGATATTTATGTCATCACCGGTTGACAGCAAGCCACGCCGGACGCCATCAAGCTGGACAATCGCTGTCACACCTGAATGAACGGAGCACGCATGTTCTACGATACTGAGAAAAACGATCATGGCCACGAGTATGATCCGTTCAAGGCCCTGGTTGCGCCCCGGCCAATCGGTTGGATTTCATCTATCTCGGCGGCGGGTGTGGTAAACCTTGCACCCTACAGTTTCTTCAATGCAATGTCTGACAATCCGCACTATGTGGTGTTCGGATCGGCGGGCCGGAAGGATACGATCACCAACATTGTCGAGACAGGCGAGTTCGTCTGCAACATGGCGACCTTCGACCTGCGCGAGCAGATGAACCAGTCGTCTGCTCCCGTCCAGAACGGTGTTGACGAGTTTGAGCTGGCGGGACTTGAAAAGGCTGCCAGTGTCATAGTGAAGCCGCCGCGGGTGGCTGCCAGCCCGGTTGGCCTGGAATGCAGATATGTGAAGACCGTGGATCTGCCCGGACATGACAATGCGGCCGGTGGCTATGCCATTGTGGTCGGACAGGTCATAGGTGTGTATATTGACGACAGGTTTGTTGAAGACGGCAGAGTAAACACGGCGGCTATGCAACCGATCATGCGCATGGGGTATTCGGAATACACAGTGGTCAAAGAAGCCTTCCGAATGCGCCGGCCAGGTTAGGAATACCGGAAAAACCATGCCTCCTGGCAGAGAAAACCGAACCACTTCAGGCTCAGAAGATCAAACAAGTTCCGGTATAGGGGAGGCAGACATGTCTGATGTGATGAGCGAAGTGTCAGGCTTTGTTTCCAACTGGCTGAACCAGCTCGGCATCACCTCCACCTATATCGGCCTGCAGTGGGCGCTGATCCAACTGTCGATCATCTTGCTGGCGTTTGCAGGCGCGCTCATACTGAACCGGTGGCTGTCGCCGGGGCTTGAATCCTATGTGCGCAACATCAAGGGCCAGCCGCAGCTGCTGCGTGTACTGGCCGTCGTGCTGCGCCGGATGCGCTGGATATTCCTGGCGATTTTGCTCTGGGTCGCAGTGCAAGTGATGCAGGAGGTGACGTGGATTTCGCGCAGTTACCTGATCGGCATCGCAGCCAAGCTGTGTACGGCCTGGGTTATCATTTCCATAGCCTCACGGCTTATCCGCAACCGTTTCATGGCCAAGACAATAGAGCTGCTTGCCTGGTCGGTTGCAGCGTTGTCGATTCTCAATCTGCTGCCAGAGACAATTAGCGCGCTCGATACGTTCGGCGTTGAGATGCAGGGGCTCAGACTGACACCGCTGCTGGTCATAAACTCGATCCTCACCGTATCGGCCATGGTCTGGCTGGCCATGCTGATTGGCCGGTTTGCCGACAATCGGATCAAGACCAGCGAGGACCTGAACCCGTCTTTGCAGGTGCTGCTTGGCAAACTCATCAAGGCAGCGCTGATGATTGCCGCGGTTCTGGCAGCGTGCAGCTTTGTCGGGATAGACCTGACCGCACTGGCAGTGTTTTCAGGCGCCATCGGCCTCGGCATCGGCTTCGGTCTGCAGAAGGTGGTGTCGAACCTGATTTCAGGCATCATCCTGCTGGTTGACAAGTCCATCAAGCCGGGAGACGTGATTTCGGTCGGCGACACCTATGGCAAAATCAATGAACTGGCGGCGCGCTATGCCTCGGTGATTTCTCGCGATGGACGAGAATATCTGATTCCGAACGAAGACCTGATCACCTCCCAGGTGGTGAACTGGTCGTATTCGTCGGACCTGGTGCGCATCGATCTGGATTTCGGGGTCAGCTACGAGGCCAATCCGCACACGGTACGCGACCTGGCAAAAGGAGTTGCGGCGACACACAAGCGGGTGCAGGCGGTGCCGCCGCCGGTGTGTCACATCACCGAGTTTGGCGACAGCTCGATCAACTACAAGCTGCGCTTCTGGATAAGGGATCCGGGGCAGGGCACAGTCAATGTGCGCGGCGATGTGTTCCTGTTGCTGTGGGACGGGCTTGATCAGGCCGGCATCGATATCCCGTACCCGCATCGCGATGTCGCCATGCGCGGCCCGGTCAAGGTTGAACTGTCCAGTCCACCTGCGAAGCGGAAGCGTCGGCCAAAGGCGAAGCCAGTAAAGCCGGCAATGCCGGACGGCGGCTAGCGCACACGAAGGCGTGTGACGACAGTTGCCTTGACACGGAAATCTTGAAACAGTCTCAACATGACTGGCAACGAACAGACATTGCCGCCGGCTACAGCCAGTGCCGCATACCGCATTTGCGCCATGACAATATGTGCCCTTGTGATCGGCCTCGGCGTATCGCTGGCAGCGATTGCATTTGTCGAAGCGGTTGCCTGGATGAACAATGCGCTGCTGATCTCTCCGCGCATGCGGGTTCAGTTCGACGGCTCGCCATGGCTGATCACCGCGGCGACAATTCTGGTGCCGGTTGTCGGCGGTCTTGTCGTGGGGGTGTTGCTGACAAGACTGTCTCGCGAAAAGCGCGCACTTGGCCCGGTTGACGTCCTGCGCAGCGTGCAGCTTGCCTTGCCGCCCCCGGGGACCAGGGCCGGCGTGTTGTCCACTATGGCTGCGGTGGTTTCGCTGGGATCGGGTGCGTCGGTCGGACAGTACGGACCGCTGGTCTATCTCGGCGCAATGATGGGCAATATCCTCGACCGGTTGAACCTGCGCATTCCCAACTTCGCGGCAATCGCCATGTCCTGTGGTGTTGCTGCAGCCATTTCAACTGCGTTCAATGCGCCGATCGCGGGGATGGTTTTTGCCCATGAAGTGGTGTTGCGCCACTATTCCATTCAGGCATTTGCCCCGACAACCGTTGCTGCGGCAACCGGCTACGTCGTCGCCAATGTGGTGTTCGAGCGCGACGCCCTGTTCCTGGTGCAGTTTTCCGGTGTGGACCATGGTTATGAATTCGTACTGTTTGGTGTGCTGGGACTGCTGGCAGCAGGCGTGGCCATCGGGTTCATGCGCCTGACATTGCAATGTGCGGACCTTGCCGCTCGTTCAGCCATCAGCCCGGTGCTGCGCCCGGCATGTGCAGGCCTTGCTGTCGGGATCACCGCCCTTTGGCTGCCGGACGTCATGGGTGTGGGCCAGGAAGCACTGCGCTTTGCAACCATTGAAGGCGCATTCCAGACATGGGAACTGGCACTGCTGGTAATTGCAAAGATCGCGCTCACCGCCTTGTGTATCGGGTTCGGTTTCGCCGGGGGCGTGTTCAGTCCGGCCCTGCTGATCGGCATTCTGTTCGGAGCTCTGTGCTGGATGCTCGTCGACACGACCGGCCTGCTGGCGACGTCAGGGATTGTTGCCTATGCAATCTGCGGGATGATGGCTGTGACAAGTGCGGTGATCGGAGCGCCTCTGACAACCATTCTCATCGTGTTCGAGCTCACCCGGAACTATGACCTTACCATTGCGGCGATGGTCGCGGTGGTCTTCTCAAACCTTGTCTCTTACCGGGTTTATGGCCGTTCGCTGTTTGACGTGCAGCTTGCACGCAAGGGGGTCGATCTCTCGCAAGGCCGCGACCGGGCGCGACTATCGGCACAATTCGTGTCTGACTTTCTGGTCGACGATGTCGTCATGTGCACGCCTAACGACCCGGCTGGCAATGTGTCGAGGCAGGCGGCATCGGCGCCATGGAGCGAGGTTTTCGTACTCGATGGAAACAGCCATCTGGCAGGCGTTTTCGACACGCGTAACGGCGCCGGTGATACATCGGATCCGGTGTCTGCCTTCATGAAGCCGGTAACCCTGGTGTTTGATGAAACAACGACACTCGCAACTGCGATGCGGCAACTGGAAGGATTTGTCGGCGACGTCATTCCCGTCGTCGATGCGAAATCGAACAGGTTTGTCGGCATGGTGACAGAAACTGCTGTCATCAGGGCATATCTGAAAGCCACACAGGATCTGAGGCGGGAAGAAAATGCAACCGCATAGGATGTTCATTGCTGTCTTGTTCCTGTGTCTCGCGACGGTTGGCAGCCGGGCGGATGAGGCCATAACGGTTGTATCCTGGGGCGGCGTCTACGAGGATGCCCAGAGGCGGGCGATCTATGACCCGTTTACCCGTGCGACGGGTATAGAGGTGAAAACAGCGGTCTACAGCGGCGGGGTGGCTGCGCTTGGTGCCCGGGCCGACAAGGAAGGCTGGGATGTTATCGACATGATCGAGGACCAGGCGATAACGGCCTGCGATGCGGGATTGCTGTCCAGGGTCGAGGAGCATCAGGTTGCAGAAGACCATGAAACGACGGCTGCTGCGGATGACTTTCTTCCGGGCGCGTTTCGCACCTGTTCGGTTGCCCAGAATGTCTATGCAACGGTGTTTGCCTATAATGATCGGGCTTTTCTGGGCGAGAAACCGGCCACGGTCTCCGATTTTTTCGATCTGAAGAGATTTCCCGGCAAACGGGCGCTTCAGCGCACCCCTGACGTTATTCTCGAGTGGGCACTTATGGCGGAAGGTGTGCCCATTACCCAGGTCTACGATCTGTTGAGCACGGATCGCGGTTTGCGGCTGGCGTTCAGAAAGCTGGATACTCTGCGCGGGTCCATCATCTGGTGGCAGAAGGTCGGGACACCGGCCGATATGCTCGGCGACGGACGTGCCGTGATGGCGAGCGGATACAATGGCCGGTTCTTTTCCGCCTCACAGAAGGATGGCGCGCCGATCACAATCGTCTGGGATGGGCAGGTGATCGGCTATGAGGTGTGGGCAATCGCGCGCGGCGCGCGCAATCAGGATACGGCGCAACGGTTTTTGAGGTTTGCCACGGCTCCAGAACAAATGGCCGCGCTGGCAGAACTGATCCCATACGGCCCGGCGCGCCGGTCGGCCCTGTCCAGGGTCGGACTGCACCGCAAGACCGGCGTGCCGATGCGAGATCATCTGCCGAATGCCCCGCAACACTCCCACCGTGCTCTTTACGGCGACAGCCTGTGGTATGCGCGCACGAAAGACCTGCGCACGAAACGCTTCGAGGCCTGGCTGCGTGGTGAGTAGAACCTGCTGGTGTATGTCGGACATCCAGTGCAGCGGTTTGGTTGTGCCCGTTGTCTGCATCTGCTCCGGCGCTGGGTGTATCGGCGGCGCGCAAGGCAGTTTCCTGCCATGGCAGTCAGGAATGGAGGCCGGGACAAAAGATCGCGTGTCAATCTGATCGTGTGCATCCTACGTAGTACCCGATAACTGAAACCGTGTTGGAGTCGCCAATGAAGTCAATCATGCTGATAGACGATGACGCTGCTTTTGTTCGCGTCCTGGGCAGAAACCTCGAAGCTCTCGGTTACAAGATCTGCGGTGCAACCTGCATTGCAGAAGCCCGTGAGTGCCTGGTTTCAACCCGACCCGATTTTGCGGTGATCGATGTTCATCTGCAAAATGAAAACGGGCTCGATGCGCTGGAACTGGTTCGCAAGCTGTCTCCGTCCTCAGTGGCGGTCATGCTCAGTGGATATATTGATATTGCAACTGCGGCCCAGGCGGCGCGGGCGGGCGCTGCAGACTGTCTGGTCAAACCGCTGAGTGTCGAAGAGCTGGAACACGCACTGTTAACCGCCGCCAAGCGCAAACCGGATCATCTGCCGAAAATGATGAACCCGACCAAGGCCCGGTTGCAGCACATCGTTTCGCGCTGGGAGAAAAATGACCGCAATACATCGAAAACAGCTGCGATTTTGGGCATGCATCGCCGCACGCTGCAGCGAATCCTTCAGAATGCCGGCGTGGTTCGCGATCCTGCCGAAACCTTCAGGGCGCCATCGCGTTTCGAGAAACTGCGTCGCCTGTACCGGGTCTGGTCCGACGCCCTTGCGGCCGGCTAGAGTGTTTTTCACTTAGATTGACACGTTCGATGGACAGCGTTACGGCTCCTTTGTGGTCAACCAGACCACGGCAGGAGCCGTGTCTTGCCAGCAAGCTCAGAAAACCGGTCAAACGCGTCAATCTAAGTGAAAAACACTCTAGAACCACTCACAGGTAGGTTTTCTGTGTAAAGGTCGTCTTGAGCCTGTCTGCGGCCTGTTGAATGGCGCGGCGCTCCGCACTGTCCTTTCTGTCCAGGTTCTTGAACTGGAAGCCCATTCGTCTGTTGTTCTCGAGCTTGCCGCGATTGCGGGAGAGAAAGTCCCAGTACAAGGTTGTGATGGGGCAGGCGTCTTCACCGGTGGCTCTTTTGGGGTTGAACCGGCAGTGGGCGCAGTAATTGCTCATCCTGGAGATGTAGTTACCCGACGCGGCATATGGTTTTGTGCCGACGACGCCTCCATCACCGTATTGGCTCATGCCCAGCACGTTTGGCAGGGAGACCCAGTCGATGGCATCGACATACATGGACATGTGCCAACGGTGTACGTCGTAGGGCCGCACGCCGAGCAGCAGGGAAAACAGGCCCAGCACCATCAGCCGTTGAATGTGATGGGCATAGGCATGGTCGATGAGCTGTGCCACCGATTGTCGGACACACATCATGTCGGTTTCGCCTGTCCACATGAATTCGGGCATGTCGAGATTGGCGTCCAGCTCATTGACATCGGCATAATCGGGCATGCGTGTCCAGTAAACGCCGCGAACGAATTCCCGCCATCCAATGATCTGGCGGATGAACCCCTCGACACTGTTGAGCTCCGCTGCACCATTGTCCAGTGCATCCAGAGCCGCTTCCACCGTGTCCCGAGGATCCAGCAAATGCATGTTGAGAGCTGCTGACAGGCGGGAATGGTAAAGATAGGGCCTGCCCATCGCCATGGCATCCTGATACTGGCCGAAGCCGTACAGGCGATGGGTGACAAAGTCCTGGAGTGCAGCGCCTGCCTGCTCACTGGTGACCGGATAATCGAAGTGTTTCAGATGACCGGGCGCCTTCGGAAACTGCTTTTCGACCATTCCAATTACCTGCCGGGTGATATCATCCGGGGTAAACTCGCGTGGAGCCCTGATCTCGGGAGGGCCCGACTTGCCGAATGTATCGCGATTGTCCTTGTCGAAATTCCACTGCCCGCCAACCGGTTGGCTGCCGGACATCAAGATGCCGGTCTTCCGTCTCACATCCCGGTAAAAATACTCCATGAGCAATGCCTTGCGGTCGTCGGCGAAATCCCTGAACTCGGCAATCGATGTCATGAAGTGTGTGTCGGGAAGAAACTCCATTTCCGTACCGTTGTTTGCCGCCGCCGTCTCGATCATCCGTTGAACGCGATAATCCCCCGGTTCGATACAAACCAGGCGTTCAGGCTTCAGTTGATTCAGCCGGCGTCCCAGTTCGGTTTCTATCGAACCGCGGTTCTCACGGTCGTCGAGTTGGGCGTAGTCGACCTTGTAGCCGCGCCCGCGCAGCTCATCGCGAAAATGGCGCATGGCCGAAAAGAACAGGACGAGGCGGATCTTGTGCTGCGGCACATACGCAGCTTCCTCCCTGACTTCCAGCATCAGTATTCTGTCGCTATCGGAAGTCGCGCGCCTGAGAGCAGGCGAAGTCACGGAAAGCTGGTCGCCAAGGACAAGGACAAGTGTTTCGCACGGCATATCTGAAGACCTGGTGTCGAGTGACAGCTCAATAGGAATTATCAAGCGGTAGATGCTTGCTGACAATGAGTGTCAGATAACTAGGATCAGTTGCCGCTCGGATGGATCCGACCGAACAATCGGGAGATGGCCGGGCGGAACCACAGTGATGCAGAGTAAGCCATATCCAGTACGCGCATCGCACCGGGCAGGGCGGCTACCCGGGCAGCCCAGCGCCATTTCGGCAGGCTTGCCCAAACTGCTACAAATGCCCTTGCTCCATCGATCAACTGTCCGTCGCTGGACATGACGTGAAATCGTGCCATTGCCTGTTCACGGTCCAAATCAGGAGGCAGCGGGACGTCGGTCCCGGCAACGTCGACAAATTCCAGCGCCTGTTCGGCGTCCTGATCGCGGTAGTGACGAATTTCGGCCGCGCACACAGGACAGGAGCCGTCATAGTAAATTGTTGTGCTGGATGTCTTGTCCGGCATGTTCTTTCTCCATGATAAACGGGCGCAAGGCGTCGCCTTCGCATGGCGACCGTCTATCCCGATTATACGGTGTAGATGTCCGTTCTGGATCAGGAAAAAGACTTCATGGTTGATGATACGGTCCCGGTCACAAGACGCCGTAGGCCTCGGCTCGCGCCAGCAGTTTGCGGGAGCGGTTAAGATGCGGAATGTCGAACATCTTGCCGTCTATGCCCACAACACCGGCATCTCCGGCTTCGGCAAAGGCGGCAACGATGCTGCGGGCCTGTGCAACCTGGTCAGGCGACGGTGTGAATATCCGGTTGATGGCTTCGACCTGGGCGGGATGAATGGCCATTTTGCAGGTGAAGCCATCGCGAACTCCATCCATGCAGTCACGCTCAAAGCCGTCCTGATTGCGGAAATCCACATAGACCGTGTCGACCGGTTCCACGCCGGCAGCGCGGGCACCTAACAGGCACATGGACCTGGCCAGCCTGTATGGGTCTGTCAGGTGGCCGTCATTGCCGCGGTTGACCTGAGCGCCCAGTTCATTCGACAGGTCTTCTGCGCCCCACGCCAGGCCTTGCAGGTTGGCGGTGATGCCGGAATAGGTATCAAGACCGAACATGGCGTTTGCAGTTTCGGTGGCAATGGCGATGACCGGCATGTCCGCTCCTACCATGCTCACAAGTTTTTCGACACAGGCGCCGGTCTCGGTCTTGGGTTGCATTATCCCATCCGGACCGCCCGGCAACACCGCTGCTATGTCATCGGACACCAGCCCGCTATCCAGCGCATTGACGCGCACATAGACTTTCGGGCCTGACCTGGCCCGTTTCAGGGTTTCTGACGCTTGGGCACGCGCAGCAGGCTTGTTGGCTGGAGCCACGGAGTCTTCCAGGTCGAGAATGACGACATCCGCGCCTGACGCCAATGCCTTTTCGATTTTGCGTTCGGAGTCTGCCGGCACAAACAGCAATGAACGCATTATGCAGCTCCTTCGTTTGCCGGCATTTTCCGCATGAAGGCCTGGCGGACGCATTCGGCAACCAGTGTGCCGTCCTGTTTGAACGCCTCGTGCCTGAATTCGACGATGCCGGCATCTTTGCGTGATTTGCTCTCCCGGCGGGAAACCACTGTGGTTTTTACCTGAATGGTGTCGCCGTGGAACACCGGTGCCGGGAATTTGACGTCGGTAATGCCCAATTGCGCCACCAGTGTACCCAGCGTGAGCTCCTGTACCGAAATGCCGATGACCAGCGACAGCGTGAACATGGAATTGACCAGCGGCTGGCCCCATTCACTTGCGGCCGCAAAATCATGGTCAATATGCAACGGCTGCGGGTTCATCGTCATGTTGGAGAACAGCATGTTGTCGGCTTCGGTTACCGTGCGGCGCACTTCGTGCACAAGTTGAAAGCCTTGTTCAAGTTCATCAAACCATTTGCCTGCCATGATCGGGTACCGTTTGCTGCTTGCCTGTTTCGGGTATGCCAACAGCTAACCGAGGCAAGGCGTGCGGGCAATCCATAAATGTCGGTCTTGTTCCGTGCTCTGCCTGGGCGACTGCAATTTAAGGTTGTGGTTGATTCTGAGGTGAGTCGTGCCGCGAGTCTCAATTTGACCTCTGGCAGCAGCCGGCGTGATTCACAAATCGATTCATGTGTTGATTCTAATGCGCTGTTTTTGTTTGGTAAAATTGTCACTGGGGCGGCGGGGGACTTGGGTTAACTTCTCATTAACCTGCCGGGCGCAGGACTCGTATTGCGGGAACGGCTTAGCGACAAGCTAGGAGATCGAAAATGAAGCGACACTGCGAAATGACACGATGCCTGGTTGTGGATGACAGCACTGAGTGGCGCGGCCGCGCGCAGGGATATCTGGCCAGTCATGGTTTCGATATCATCCAGGCTGAAACTGAAGATGCTGCCTTTGAACAATGTGTGTCGGACATGCCGGATGTGGTCCTGGTGGGGACGCGCGGCGCGACTGCCTTTATTCGCCAGTTACGCAGGTACAGCACAGGCTCGGATGCTGTCGTTATCATGTGTCCCGATGTCGGTGATATCAGCGCAGTTGGCGACGCCATCTGGCATGGTGCAACTGACTACCTTGTAAAAACCTGCAGCCGGGAAATCTTCGACGCCAAGCTGCGTCAAACGGGCATACTGTAAAATCACTGCAATCGTGGTTTGCCAGCAAATTGATTTGCAATGCTGCCAGGGAGATTTTTCCGCCGGCAGCCTGACTTGAAGGACCGACGCCGGTGATCGCTGGATTGCGCTATCTGTGGCCTTTGCTGGTGGCCATTCTGCTGATGTCGATTGGCAACAGCCTGCAAGGCTCACTCATCGGTGTGCAGGCTGCGTTGGCAAATTTCTCCACGACCACCACGGGTATCATTGCGTCCGGGTTTTCGCTGGGCCTGTTCCTGTCGGCCCTTATTACGCCGAACGCTGTCCGGGCGGTCGGGCATATCAGGGTGTTTGCCGGATACGCGTCGGTGCTGTCCACGGCCGTGCTGCTGATCCCGCTGTTCGTCAATCCGGTGTGGTGGTTTCTGATGCGCCTCGTCATCGGGATGTGTGCAGCCGGGCTGGCGATTGTCATTGAGACCTGGTTGAACGAAGGCAGCAGCAACAAGGACCGCGGCAAGGTTCTGTCACTGTACATGCTGCTGTTTTACTCCGGTGCCGGCATCGGATCGCTGGCCCTGGTGATTGACGATCCATCGGGATTCACCCGGTTTATCGTGGTGTCCGCGGTGATGTCGCTGTCGCTCGTACCCATCGTGCTGACCAAGGTGTCGGCTCCGATTCTTGGTGCGCCGCGGTACATATCAATCGCCGAGATTTTTGCAGCCTCGCCGCTGGCTGTGGTTGCCGCGATTGCCAATGGACTGGGCCAGTCGGCGTTTTTCAACCTTGGTGCTGTTTTCGGTGTGATGAACGGAATGCCGCTGTCCTATGTATCGTGGATGATGGCTGTCGCGCCGTTTGCAGTTATCGTTTCCCAGTTGCCGGTTGGCTGGTTGTCGGACAGATACGACAGGCGCCTGATGATCGCGGCGCTCTCGGTGCTGTCTGCAGGGCTGGCCGGGCTTGTGATGTTCGTGCCTGCCAGCGAGGCATTCATGCTTATTGGTCTGGTTGCACTGTTCGGCGGTGTTTCGATGCCGCTGTACTCCCTGGCCATTGCGCATGCGAACGACCAACTGAACAAGGATCAGATGCTGGCTGCGGGCTCAAAACTCGTGCTGTTGTACGGATTGGGTTCTATCGCGGGACCATCCATAGCCGGCGGTTTCATGCAGCAGTTCGGCGCTGCCGGTTTCATGGCG
The DNA here is from genome assembly GCA_947488295.1 of uncultured Anderseniella sp. GTDB lineage: Bacteria > Pseudomonadota > Alphaproteobacteria > Rhizobiales > Aestuariivirgaceae > Anderseniella. Next base: position 89,730 of record CANKYU010000004.1, on the reverse strand, counting down.
TATATGGTTTGCGTCTTCGGGCTGCTGGCGGTGTACGCCTTCTACCGCATGACGATGTCCGATGTGATGTCGCCGGAGGAGACCGGCGATTTGGTGCCGGTTACGCCGATGGTTACTGCCGTCACGGCTGTGGCTGTTGCTGAAGAAATGGAGGAAACTGCCTCCGAGACCACAGCGGCAGATGACGGCCGGGGATGATGGTTTCCGCCGCGGATTTATGGTGAACCAAACGTTAAGACTTCCCACGTTACCTTACACGACAGGCAATGATACCGGCCGCGAATTTTGAGATTTAAGCGTTCGCGGATCGACAATCGGTTGGTAAGTGGAAGACTATATGCTCGAAGATATCCTCAAGCAGAGGCGGCAGCGCCTGGATGTGTCGATTTTTGAAAATGTGATGAGATCCGGCAGTGTGGCGGACCGTATGGCATTGACCCGTCAGTTGTGCGACCTGCTGAACGATCCCAACTCAGGTACTGATGAACGCCGGCAGGTCATGCCGATTGTTGTGAAACTGGCCTGCGACACAGATCGCCACATCCGAGATATCATTGCGAGCAGACTGCTCAAGGCAGAGGGGCTGTCAGCCGACCTGGTGTTTGCCATTGTTGCTGATGAAGACGATATCGCGATTCCGTTCATCGGGCTCAATCCGTCTCTTGACGATGCCATCATGAAGACCATCCTGTCGGTTGGTGATCTGAAACGCTGCAAGGCAGTGGCCACACGACACGACCTCGGCCCGGAATCCGTGCGCAAAATCATGAAGGATGGCAGTGAAGACATCGTTCTGGCCCTGCTGGGCAACACAACGGTGCGTCTGGGCGCCGGTTACTGCCGCAAGATATACAACCGCTTTCATGCTTCACCGAAAGTTTGCGAAATCCTGATGGACCTGCCGCATCTACCGTGTGAAATCGCACTGGTGCACAATCAGCGCACAGCTGAAGAAATGCGCAAGGCAGCGCAATATCAGGGTTGGGTCGCAGATTTTCGCAGTGATGACTATATTTCCGACAAGGAAGAAATCAACGCACTGCGCATACTTCGCGGTGTCGAACCAGCCAAGCTGCAGTCGGTGGTTGCTCTCATGTCACAGCGCGGCATGCTCACGACGTCACTGCTGCTGCGGGCAGGTATGAACGGCCATCTGCCGTTTTTTGAATGGGCGCTCGCCTATCTGGCAAACGCCTCGTTGCGCAAGGTGCGCCGGGCCACGGGCACAATGTCGGCACGTGCGGTAAATGTCCTGTTGCGCCGTGCCGGTATTCCGAACGATGCACATGTGCTCATACACGCAATCTGCCAGGTATCGGCAGCCACTGGTTCAGCCGGCAAGCAGGCTGATGCGGAAGCCTTCGGCCGGGCGCTTGTTGAAGTCATCATGACCCGCCACGCTGCAGACGATGAACATGAGCGCATGCGCATTATCGGCCTGTTGTCGCAATTGACCCAGGGCCGCACCCGCACTCTTGTCTCGCGCCTGTCGGAAGGCATGTTGCGAGCGGCCTAGGCCGGCGTGGGATCCAGCCGGCTCCACCAGCAATCCAGCTACCTCAGCATTGCCTTCACACTGTCCGGCATATTTGTGCCGGACTCAGGACGGCTTGTGCGACCGAGCGTCCTTTCCCTGATGCACTATAAAACAAGGCGTTGGCTCGCCTGAACGGCCAACTGCAGTGGCAATGGCTTCGCATCACATCCCAGCAGCACAATCATGATGCAATGGTGCTTGCGGGCAGAATCTGTCTGCAAACGAAAAGCGCCGGGTTCGTTTGAACCCGGCGCTTCCATACTCTGTTCCGGCAACAGGCCGGCTACGCAACTAACAGCTTTGACCTTACGGTGTTGTGCTTAATACAGTCTAAACAGACAGATACCATAAGGTTAAAGTGCCTGTTTCAAAACTGGAATTGCTCATTTAAGACCCGTTCTGCCAGCGAGTGGCCGTCGTCAAACAGCAGCCGCGCAGATCTTTTTTCATCTTCGCTCACAACGACTTTTACCACGTCGCGAAACTCTGTCTGATCGGCAACCGCAGAAACCGGACGCTTGTTCGCCTCCAGTACTTCGATCTCCACCTTGGCTTCATGGGACAGAATTGCACCGCGCCACCGCCGTGGCCGGAATGGACTGATAGGCGTTAATGCAAGCAGTGGAGAGTTGATCGGCAGAATCGGGCCATGTGCTGACAGATTGTAGGCGGTGGAACCTGCCGGTGTGGCGACAATCATGCCGTCGCATACCAATTCATCAAGCCGTATCTTGCCGTCGATCGACACCCGCAGCTTTGCTGCCTGATGTCGCTGGCGCAACATGGAAACCTCATTGAACGCAAGCGCGGAATGGCTGGTTCCCTGTTTGTCGGTCACGGTCATGTTCAGCGGATGGATGATGGTTTCGGTGGCCGCAGCAATACGATCGATCAATCCGTCTGTTTCGAACTCGTTCATCAGAAAGCCGACGGATCCGCGGTTCATGCCGAATATGGCCTGACCGGATGCAAGCACCGTGTGCACGGTTTCAAGCATCAGGCCATCACCACCCAGGGCGACTATCACATCAGCGTCTTCAAGTTGCGCCTGGCCCAACAGGTGTTTCAGCTTCTGCGCGGCCTTGATGGCTTCAGGGGCCTGGGATGATACGAAATGGAGTTTCATTGGCGGGTGGGCTCGCAAGTCGGAAATTGATGGCCCAGTTATGAGGCGAACGGGCGCAAAGTCAAATGCCGTGTTCCACTCAGGCAAAGGTGCGGATCAGCATTGAAGGAGGCTATGCGAAAGCCGCCGCGATGCCGACCAGCAGGGTGAACAAGGTCAGCGTCTGGGCCAGCAGCTTGAGGCCAGCCCGTAATTCCTGTGTGGTGAGATGTTCGATTCCGTCTCCGACCCGGCTTCGCTCCACCCAGATGTCGCCATACTGGCGAGGACCTCCCAGCCGGATATCCAGCGCACCGGCCACGGCGCTCTCCGGCCAGCCTGATATCAGATTTCCCGCTTTTCCGGCATCCTGCCAGATTATCTCCAGTGCCCGTGCGCCGCCGGACGGAGATGTCATGCTGGCGGCACCTGCGAACAACACGCCGGTCAGACGGGCCGGCAGGTAGTTTGCAGCAGTGTCGAGCATCTTCGCGAACATGCGCGCCTTGTGATCGCCCGCCAGACGTCGCTGCACCGCAGCCAGGGCAGAGATGGCTATGATGCCCGGCAGTCCGAACAGGGCGAGCCAGAAAGCGGGGGTTACGACGGCGGTTGCGGTGTTCTCGGCAACCGCTTCAAGGCACCCGCGCGCGGTCTCACTCTTGTCCAGTTGCGACAGGTCGTGGTTGACCAGGTGGGTCAGTGCACCCTGCGCAGCGGCCAAATCGGTATCCAGTGCATCGGCGACGGCTCGAGCGCGCACTCTAAGCGCGTATTGTGCGAGAAAGGGTACAGCCAGCAATCCTTCCCAGAACCAAGCGTATGGGAACGAGCGAAGAGTTGTTGTGGCCACAAGTGCCAGCGCCAGTGTTACGCTCATCGCCAGCAGACAGAATGCGGTTCCCATGATTACACGCCGGACCGGTGCTGCGTCTGCATCCGGCACCAGCGCGGTGAAAACTCCGTTGAGCATGTACAACCCGTTTGCCGGATGGCCGATGAGGCGGCGCAAGGGGCTCGGATATCCAAGAAACCGTTCCAGCGCCAGTGCCACGAAGGCGACGGTCAAAGTCGTGGGGATTACCAGCAATTGATCATGTCACCAGATGATGGTTGGGCGTAGAAGTTCAGACACCTTTTAGCAACCATGCGGTTCCAGTACCAGCCATGCGTTGACAGTTCGCAAGCGATGGGGTTCTTCTCGGCAGTAAACATGTTTCCAGAGGTTGAATTGCGTTTTGGCTGAACCAATGCGGGTCGTGCTGACCACCGGTAACTATAACTACATCAAGGACGGAGTGTCACTGACGCTGAACCGGCTTGTAGGCTGGCTGGAGCGCAATGGCGTTGAGGTTCTGGTCATTGCGCCGGTGGCGGAAGTACCTGCCATGGAACATCAGGGCAGGTTGCTGCCGGTGCCGTCCTTTGCCATTCCGACCCGCAAGGAATACCGCATAGGCCGCCGGCTGACGGCGCACCTGAAGGATGAAATCGCTCGTTTCAAGCCGGATCTGTTTCACATCGCCGTGCCTGACATCACCGGCCACAGTGCCTTGAAGCTTGCAGAAAGGATGCGAGTGCCCGTGGTGTCGTCATTCCACACCCGGTTTGACGGCTATCTACAATACTATCATCTCAGGTTGCTTGAACCCTGGTTCCGCAGGAAATTGCGCGCCTTCTATGCCCGCTGCGAACACCTGTACGTGCCGTCTGCCTCGATGATGGATGAACTGGCAGGGCAGGGTATCGCCGACAATATGCGATTGTGGACACGGGGTGTGGATCACGACCGGTTCAATCCGGCCATGCGGTCTAAGCAATGGCGGCGGGCGCACGGTATTGCCGATAATGATGTGGTGATCGCCTATGCCGGCCGGTTGGTTGCGGAAAAGAACATGGCCGTGATGGCACGGGTGTTTGCCGGACTGAAGGCGCGCGGTATTGCGCATCGCACCGTATTGCTGGGGGACGGACCGGAAGCCGGATGGATGCAAAAGGCATTGCCGGATACGGTTTTTGCAGGGTTTCTGCATGGCGAGGACCTGGCCACAGGCTATGCCTCGTCCGATATCTTTTTCTTTCCATCCATCACCGAGACATTCGGCAATGTCACGCTCGAGGCAATGGCGAGCGGACTGCCGTCGGTTACTGCCGACGCAACCGGTTCGAGATCACTGGTCAGGGATGGGGAGACTGGTTTCCTGGTGCCTGTTGATCGTGAAGATCAGATGATCGAACGGTTGATGCAGTTACTGGCAGATGGTCAGATGCGCCGGAATTTCGGCGGCCGGGCCCGTGAGATAGCCATCTGCGAACATGAGTGGGATGGCATATTTGCCCGCCTGCTGTCCGACTACGAGGACGCTGTTGCCGGCTATTCCGACAGCACGCGTCAGATGTAGGGTTTCATCCATCCCAGTCCGGCTGCCGTTTGCGCTTGCGGACGATACTCGCAGCCAATCCACAAATCAGGATGGATCGCCTCGCAGGTGGCCATGATGTCGGCCAGCGGCAGGTGACCCACATCCGGCTCATGACGGTCCGGTACGCCTGCGATCTGCAGATGCGCAGTCTGGTTGCGGCATTGTTCCAGCCAGCCGGGCACGTCGCCGTGGATTTTCTGGCAGTGGTAAATGTCAAACTGCAGCTTCAGCAAATCGGGCCCGGCAGCGTTGACCTCGGAAATGATATCGAGGGACAATCCGAAGTCGTTCAGGAAATAACCGGGAATATCGACAGGATTGATAGGTTCAATCAACAACTGAATTCCGTTGTCGGCACATAGGCCGGCTGCATGGCGCAGATTGCCGACATAGGTGGCGCGCTGGGTTTTTTCATCCACGGACCGGTCCCGCAGCCCGGCCATGCAGTGCAGTCTCGTCAGATCAAGGGTCCGGGCGTAGGTGATGGCCTGTTCGATGCCCCGCTGGAATTCCTGTTCACGGCCGGGCAGGGAGGCAATGCCGCGTTCGCCCGCGTCCCAATCGCCGGGGGGCATGTTGAACAGCACTTGCTGCAGGTTGTTGTCACTGAGTTTCGAGGCCAGCAGTTCCGTCGCCCACTCATAGGGAAACAGATACTCCACGGCGGAAAAACCGGCTTCCGCGGCTGCCTGAAAGCGGTCAGGAAACGCCACCTCGGTAAACATCATCGATAGATTTGCTGCGAATTTCATGTGGTTTGCAACCCAAGTTTTTTGCGCAAACAGGCCAACTCACTGGTGAAGGGTTCGAGCTCTTCTTCATAGGTTTTCCATCGGCCAACCGATTTTGGTGTGATTGGCTGGCGGACCTGGTAGACACTTGCTGTTCGTATTTCTCGTTTCACTTCATTTGGGTACAGGCAGTTTTCTTCAAATTCCAGGCCGCAGAAATCAAGCAGATTGCGAACATGCGGTTCGGGATCCTGCACCATGGCATCGTAGTCGAGATCGAACATGTCGAAATTGCATGTATCCATCCAGTAGCGCGCGATGTCTTCATGGTAAGCGTATTTGTGTGCGATTGCTTTCAGATCGTACGAAACGCGCACTGAAGTTGAGAAGTTCTGCTCGAATGTGGACAAGGCGCAGTCTTGTGGTGTGCGGTGGCAATAGATGAATTTGGCTTCAGGCAACAAAAACCGGATGAGTCCGGCGTAATCGATGTTTCCGGGTAGTTTGTCAGTTGCAAAACTCGCGCCGTCGGCTTCGCCGAACATTTCTTCGTGCAGTTTTTTACCCACTGTGGCCGCCCAGTCCGTCGGCATATCAGTTACTTTGGTCATGTCGTGACGCAGGCTTTCAACAATCGACATCATGTCGTCGCGTTCACCGCCTGCGTGAACCTTTGAATGAGCAGCCAGAATCTGTTCGGTCAGTGTTGTACCGGACCGCATCATGCCGACGATAAAAATACACCCTTTGCCGGAATGACCTTCACGGCGCCGTTTTTCAAAAAAAGCCGGGGTGAACACCTGTTTGTTGTTGGCGTTGCCGCGCTCAACTGCGGCGGGGTGGTAGGGATATTCCTGCGCCCGAACGGCCTTTGCGGCCGCAAGTGCCTCGAATGCCTCTTTTGGACGTCCAGCACGCGACAACAACCGGTAAAGTGCAAGACCGCCATAATATCGATTTGACGCGGAGGTGCCTGCGGCGTTTTTAAGTTGTTTGAGTAGAACTGGTTCGGCCGTCAGGCCAAGACGGTTGATCGTTGACAATCTGTACATGGCGTCGGTAGCGTCCGGGCGTAACTCGATTGTCTGGTTGAGCCAGGTTTCTGCGGCATCAAAGTCACCGTCCTGGATGGCAAGTGTGCCCAACAGCATCGCGCCGGAATGACGTGATGACTTGCGGCGGTGGAGAATTTTTCCGACCTGCCTTGAGCGATCGTGCAAAGCCCCGGCCTGGTAACAATCCGCCAACAGCTCGAGTGCTGATGTGCTGGCTGGACTTTCGTAATCGAACGAGTCCAGTACTTCGTCCATATTGAACGTTTTCTCCATCGACCTGATGTGACGGGCAACCTGGCTTGGCCTTGCGTGACTATTCAAGGCACGCAGAAACTCAATGTTTCCGGCAAGGTAATCTTCGTGGGTCCGCACGATTGAAGACAACAGAGAAAGTGCGCGCTGCGGCTGATCAAGCTCCAGCAGGGCTTGCGCCAGAACTGTCTGCACTTCTGCATCGTCAGGCAACTTCTGTGCAGCCTGCTCGAGGTAAGGAAGCGCTTGTGCGGCATCGCCTTGTGACAGCAGTACGTCTCCGAGCCCGAATTTCGCCTCGGCGTATCCTGAATCCAGCTGGAGGGCCTTGTGAAAAGAAGTGGTTGCTCGATCATACTGGCCGACGGCGCGGTATATCTCGGCAAGATTGTAGTGTGCATTGGGTGATTGCGGAGCAAGTTTGATGGCATCCAGCAGAGTAGGAACAGCGTGTTTGAACAGTCCCATCTGCGCCTCAAGAACGCCGAGTTCGACGGCAAGTCCCGGTGCCCTGGGTGCCTGTTTTCTAGCCTGCTGAAAGAGTTTTCGAGCCCGCTGCAGCTTGCCTTTCGCCTGCAGGGCACGTGCCTCAGTCCAGAGTTTTTCAGGTGACAATGGAAGCATCAATCAGGGGTCTTTTCATATTCCGCAATCAGATCAACAAGTGCAGATTTAACAGGTGCAAGCTGTGAATGATATGCTTGCCACTTCCCGACTGACGACTTGTATACCGGTTCGCGCACTTGGGCCATCGATGCCGTTCGAACAATTGTCTTCGATTTGTGGAAGTTCAGACAATCATCACTCCACTCAAGCCCGGTATGGGCGACAATGCCACGCGCATTACCTTCAGTGTCAGCGACCAGGTCTTCATATCTCATTGTCAGGATACGGTCCGGAAAACGCTGTTGCCACAAAGACATGATGTGTTCGCAGAACTGGATGCGGCGTATAAGCGTCTGTGGCGTATAGGTGAAGGTCAGGGCATTGGTACCGAACATCTCGCGAAAGGCTGACCAGTAGATGTCCATGGGGTGTCGCCTCACAAACACAAAACGCGCTTTGGGAAACATCAACAGGGCGAGGCCTGTGTTCAGTATCGTGGAAATTGACTTGTCCACAATCCGGGCCTGCCCGGATTTGCTCTCGGGAACTGCGGCGAGCCAGGCTTGCGCACAGCGGCCTATATCGCGCGACTGCAGCGATACCATTGACTGTTTCAATTGCGGGATCAATTCCAGCTCGCCGACAGTTTCCGCGTCGGGATGGCTGGCGAGAATCTGTTCAACCAACGTGGTGCCGGAACGTGGCAGACCACTTACGAACACCGGTTGCTGCGAGGCATGACCAGCTGGTGCAAGTTGGGCCAGCCGGGCCTTGGTGAAGTGTTCTGCGATACCCAGTGCCACTTTTTCCACTTGCTGATCAGATGTGCTGCTGTCTTGCGCCGCATGCCGGTTTGCCGCCTCAATTGCGCGAAAGGCCTCGGTGAAATTGCCGGTTCGTTCGTGTGTCAGGCCAAGCGCAAAATTTAGCCGCGCCCTGTTTTCGGCGGCCAGCCCGGTGTCTTCGATGCTGGCAAGTATCGCTTCAATCTCATGGATCTGCCGGTCCGTATCGAATTCATCGGCGAAATTCTTGGCAATGAACAGGCGCAATGATGCGTTGTCGGGGGACGTGTGCATTGCGTCATCTACAGCGGTGCGGGCCTCCTCTCTGTGTCCGTGTGCCAGCAGTGCGCCGGCCTTGAGGACATGCAGGTCGGACGAGGTAAGTTTCACTCGATTATATGTATCCAGACATGCTTCGAGATTGCCGGCCCTGTCGTGCAGGCTGGCAAGTGTGGTGATATCGGCTGGAGATTTCGATTTGCGAGCTACCGGGGCCAGTATGCGCGCCGCATCCTCCGGGCGGCGCAGGGTGGACAATGTGTCGGTTAGCTGTTTCGCAATGATGTGATCATCAGAGGTGAGTTCGTGGGCCAGTTGCAGGGCATCCAGGGCATCAAGATGGCGTTGAGCTGCAGTGTGCGCTCGTGCGGACAGGGCAAGAGCCGGTACCAGACCGGGATGCCGTGAGAGGATCTGCTTGAGCAACTGGCATGACCGATCGTGGTCGCCGGCAAGTGTCAGCAATTCGGCCTGAAGCAGGGCGATTTCGACATTTGCCGGGTCGTGTTGTTGCAGTTGCTGCAATTGCACGGCCGCTTCCTGTAGCTGGTTCTTGCGTAGCAGCAGTTTTATGGCGGCGATCCCGCTACGCACCCGTTTGTGGCGGGAAGGCGGAAGGTGTAGCAGGGCTTTTGGAGGCGGGTAGGTCACGGTAGCAGGTTCTACCATGCCTCCATGTCTGCACAAGGGGGATTATTGCTGGTCCTGAATACAAAAAACTGGCCTGAGGAAAACCTCAGGCCAGTCAATAGTTCGTCAGATATTGGTGTGGTTCTTAGAAGAAGAACCATGTGCCGAAGGTGGCGCGGACACCATCTGCAGTATCACCATCTTGCTCTTCGGTTTCAGCCCAGATGACTTCCCAACCCATACGCATCTGCTTGACAGGCTGCCACAGGATGTTGGCTTGAACCTTGTAAGCCTTTTCGATGTCTTGGCCGCTGTCTTGATCTTCAAGAGCTTCGACATAAGAGAACATTGCGTTGAATGAAGTGGTTTCACTGAGACCGAATGACAGTCCGACGAGGAATGCCAGAGTTTCAAGTGGGTCACCGTTGGCATCGATAGCATCCATGCCTACACCAGCGAACTTGGTTTCCAGCAGACCTTCACCGTAGCCGAAGCCACCGGTCAGGGTTGCAACATCAGCCAGGTTCAAATTGGCACCGGCCTGGATAACCCAGCCAAGTTCATCATTGGCGCCGGCTTCGATATCATCCCAGTCGGCAACTTCACCGGTTACTATGAACTGATGACCACCAGCGATATCGTACTGCAGATAACCAGCAATGTTTGGCATGTTGGTATCAGAAGCATTGCTTGGCTCTTCAATGGCGACTGCCCATGACAGCGGGCCGTCTGAATAGCTCAACCGAACCTGCGAGGAACGTGAGTATGTAAACAGCGAACCAGCGAAATCAACAGTGGACACACCGATTGGCAGCAGAGCTGCTGTCATCCACCACTGACCAATGCTGAAGGTCCAGTTAGGTGTCATGTCCCAGTGACCAACGGCATGACGCAGACGGAACTGCGTGCTTCCGGAGTTTTGGCCGAATGGGAAGGTGAAATCACCTTCGATCTGCGTGCGAAGCTGGCCGATAGAGGTATCGATCTTGGACTTGATGCCGAAACGGGACTGTTTCGCCGTGATGCCGATGTGATCGCCCGTGTTGTTGCCAAGGTTGCCAAGAGAAAATGAGTTTGACACACCATGCTCTTCGTCAAAGTCATAAGCAACATGACCGGCGACATAACCGTACACAGTCACTTCAGCGACTGGAGCAGGAAGGTCTGCGGTTGGTGTAACAGCGATGGTGAAACCACCACCTTCGTTTGCATTCGCGCTGTCCTTAACAGCATCGAGACCCCATGTGTTGCCACCAGCGCCACGCTCGTAACGAAGGGCTGAGCCGCCAGGAGCAGGTGTAGCAGCCTGAATGCTGTCTACCTGGCCTTGAAGTTCAGCAAGCTGAGCCTTCAAAGTGGCCAGTTCATCAGCAGCCGCACCAGTGGTCATTACAGCGAGAGCCGCACCACCGAGCAGAGCCTTACGAAGAATTTTTGTCATTATGGATACTCCCATAAATATCTAGAGTTAGGTTTGCCCCCCGGAAATTTTTCCCCTGCAAACCGGGACTTTAGGAGGACGGCGTGTAAAACCAAATCACACAAGAACTGTTTTCTAGGTTCGACGCGCAGAAATCAACCATCAGATAGGCCCCCGGTACACAATTTTGAAAAGTGTGACATATTTACCACAGTCGGTCGCAGGGGTAAGTTCCGGGTGTGAAACGGCATTCAATGTCCGCCAGATGCAGGCACTCTATATATGAAAGGCCACGTTCAACCGTTGCCAATCCAAAAACCCTCTTGAAAAAACCCGGAAAAATGCCGTTTCTGATCGTTTTCATGACAAAGTTTACACTAATGGCCGTGACTTGAGCAAGCCAGTGCGTGGTGCCGTATTGTCACCTGTATAACAGGTTTGGACATACTGGTTTTGCCGCAACTGCCTGTGGGCGTGTTTGTGGAAGAAACAATGTGGATAGGTGCCCTTAAGGTGTTGTGACAGGGAATCACTACTGATTTCATTGCCGGGCACAAACGCACGGAGTCGTCTTGCTTGATTCGTGAGTGCTGCAGGGTGCAATACATTGACAAACAACATGCGAAACAATGGCAAACAGTATGTGAACTGTCGAAACAGGCAAGATTCGAAGAGCCGGGGTCAGTGAGAGGGAGTTTCATGGTGAAGTACAACTGGCTGAAATCGGTGGCGACCTGGATAATCCTGCCTTTCGCCATTGCCGCGGCAGGCGTGGTCAGCAGTACCGGTGAGAGTTTTGCCACGGTAGCGCAGGACAAAGCCGAGGTTGATACTGCACCGCCGCCGGCTCCAACCGTCAACAAGACTTCAGGGCGGTCCGTGCGTCCGTCGATAACCGGGACCTGGCCGGAAGGCGACGGCAACCGCCTGACAGTGGAAATTGTCGGCAAGACCTATGAACTGGGCAAAGATGGTGAACTGACCAGCGATGGCAGCGGCAACTGGACCCTCAACCTTGGCAAGGACCTTGCCGACAATACCTATGATGTGGTGGTCATTGTCACGGACAAGGCCGGCAACAGTTCGGCAGACCGTGGCTTCGGCGAGGTGGTTGTGGACTCATCCGCGCCCGCAGTGCCAACGGTCAATACCCTGCTTACGCGCCAGCGAAAACCGGTGATCACCGGCGCCTGGCCATCTGCGGATGCAAAAAGTTTAAGTATATCAGTGGCTTCCAAGACATATGTTGCCGGTGCCGGGGATGGCCTGGTAACCGACGGCAACAACTGGACGTTGCGGATCAGCGAAAGCCTCGACGACGGAACCTATAACGTATCGGCCAAGGCCATCAGTTCGACCGGCAGTGTTGCAGTGGACGCCAGTGAAGCCGAACTGACCGTAGATGCAACACCACCTGGTGTTCCCACAGTCAATGATTACAGATCCGAACACCCGCGTCCGCTGCTTTCCGGCACCTATCCGGAAGCCGATGCCGCCACCATGGCGGTGACATTCGAAGGCGAGACCTATGCCATGGGCGGATCAGATCAGCTCTCGTCGGATGGCAAGGGCAACTGGTCGGTGCTCACACCGCGAGATCTGCCACCTGGCAGATATGATGTGAAAGTTGTGGTCGCCGACGAGGCCGGCAATCAGCGTTCGGATACAACGACCAACGAAATCGAGATCGTGGCCCCGGGCCAGGCAGACACTGCAGAGCCGGATGCTGCGTCGCAGGCTGTGTCTGCAAGCCAGTGCCAGGTCCTGTTTGACAACATGCTGGCAGAACAGCAGATTGAGTTTTCGCCGGGAAAAGCCGAAATACAGGGGAAAAACGCGAACTTGCTGAACAGGCTGATGGGCGTGATCAAGCAGTGCGGCGATGTAAAGATCGAGATTGGCGGTCATACCGATTGGCAGGGACCGGGAAAATTCAATCAGGCGTTAAGCGAACGACGGGCCAATGCGGTACGCGACGCGCTGCTGGCCCGCGGCGCCAGTGCAGACAATATATCTGCAGTCGGCTATGGTGAAAGCCAGCCGATTGCCAACAACAGGACCAGAAAGGGCCGCGCAGCCAACCGGCGCACGGAATTCAAAATCCTAAATTGAGGGAGCTAAGCAATGAATGCCTGGAATTTCAACGATGCCATGACCATCGCCAACCACAACTGGCACTGGCTCGCAGCGGCATTGCTGCTCGGGTTGATTGTCGGTTGGGTTACATGCCGCAGTGCCGACGCGCGATGATGCAAGGTGAATTTGCCCGAAATCACAAGTCTGCTCCACGGGCATGCAATCAACCGGTGCGCCAAATTGCCGTAATGTACTGAAAATATTGAATTTTGTGATTTTTGGCTGATCCGATCAAGAATCATCCCGCTCCATAGCGCCAGAATCAGAGGAAAATGGACAATGCCGCATCTCACACTTGAATTACTGCTTTTGATGTTGCTCGTGTTTTTGATCGGTTGCATTCTTGGATGCCTGTTCCGCACGATGTTTGCTGCAGATACTTCACCAGCCACAAAACCTGCCCAAAGCAGTGTCGGTGAAACGAAAACAGCTGCTGCCGATGCCACCAAGCCTGATCCCAAACCTGAAGCTGTTTCCAAGGCCAAGCCGGCACCTGAAGCCGAGGCGGACACCAAACCGAAACCCGAGCAGCCTGCGTCCAAACCTGCGGACAAAACCGCTGCGGCACCGGTTTCCACAGGCAAGCCGGTACGTCCGAAGGGACTGCCCGGCGCGCGCGACGGCAAACCTGACAAGTTACAGATGATTTCCGGCGTTGGCCCGAAGCTGGAGAAAACCCTGCACGGTCTGGGATATTTCCACTTTGACCAGATCGCTGCGTGGGGCAAGGATCAGGTTGACTGGGTGGATGAACACCTGCGCTACAAGGGACGCATTGAACGGGACGAGTGGATTGCCCAGGCCAAGCTGCTCGCCGCAGATGACATGGAGCAGTTCAATAAGCTCTATGGAACAGGCGGTTCGGCGAAGACCAAGTCACGGCCGAAATCAACAACTGCCAAGCCTGCGAAGAAAAAGAGATAGTGATTTCAAGGGGATTGCATCGGTGAGGCGGGGCGAGCGCTGCGCCCCGGCCTTTCGCAACTCGACCATCAGCAATCGGAAATCAGTGAAGCGATTGTTTTCTTGCCTTCTCCACAACCTGATGCAGGCGAGCCTGCGGTTGAGGCGCCGCCACCTCTGCCTCCACGATTGATGTCGCGAAGCATGGTGTGTTTCCGGTGACCCAGCCGGGTGCGGTACACATGCACGTTCTGCATCACCTTCTGCACGTATTTCCGGGTCTCGGTAATCGGGATGGATTCGATCCAGTCAATGGCATCAATCTGGCCTTTGCGCGGATCTCCATATGCTTTCAGCCATTTAATCGTGTTGCCCGGCCCTGCGTTATAGCTGGAAAAGCCCATGATATAGGAACCCTTGAACTCCTTGATGAGATCACCGAGGTAGGCTTCGCCCATGGACACATTAAGTGCAGGCTTAGATGTCAGATGATCAGTCTTGTAACCGCGCAGCTTGTATTGTTTGGCGATCAACCGGCCTGTCCCGGGCATGATCTGCATGAGACCCCTGGCACCGGCGTGACTGCCGGCTACAGCGTTGAACTCGCTTTCCTGACGCGACAGACCCAGAATGACAGCGCGCTCGACCTTGTTGTTGATGGTTTTCCAGCCGGGCATCGCGTTGACGGGAAATGCCCAGTTGTCCACGTCAAGGCCCAGGCTGCCGAAAGCCTTGGCCAGCCTCACGGCGGCAAAATGTCCGGCATGAGTATGGATGTGGTCAATTGCGGCGGCAGCTTCATCACGAGATTTGATGGCCCGGGCAATCGGAAACAGGAATGGCAAAATCTGGTTTTTTCCACCGGCACGCGCCAATAGATGGGCGGCGCGAAAAATCTCAACTGATTTGACGCTTTGCTTGGCGCCGGCGGTTGAATTGCCGGTGACAATTTTCAGCGGTTTCTTGCCAAGGCCAAGTTTTCCCAGCGCCAGTTGGCCATAAAACAGCGTCGGTGAAGCCGCAGCCATGCGATATGCCTCTTCGGCGCGGCCGTTTTCTCCTTTTGCCGCGCGGGCGCGTCCAAGCCAGTACCAGCCCCTGGACCTGTCCGTGCGGGTGGTTGCAGCTTCGGTAATGCGCCTGAAGTGAACTGCCGCCTTGCCGGGATTGGACAGTTTGCGCAGCGCATACCATCCGGCCAGGAATTCACCCTCGATGAACTGCTTGCCGGATGTATAGCCGTGGTCCGCCATCATCTTGTAGATGCCGGGCCAGTACTTCTTGTACTTCGGGCCCGCCAGATGGCGCGCGGCCAGGCGTTTCTCAACGAACCACTGTGCCGGATTGATCTGTGCGGCATGTGACTTGGGCGCCTGTTTCAGCATTGTGTAGGCGGATGTGTGCTTGCCCTTGCGTCGCAGCCAGCGCGCATAGGCATATACCATGGGCGGATGATTGCGGAATTTGGCCGGCAGCTTCTTGTAATGTGCCGGACCGGTCTTCTTGCGCCGGATCAGGGCCTGTGCAGTTCTTGCGGCGTTACCATGGGCCTTGGAAACATATCCGGCGGCCCGGATGGCCGCATTGGTCTCCTGCGCCATGACAAGTGACCACATGCGTGCTTTATGATCAGCCTTTGAAAGCAAGTGCTTGAAATCACGGGCAATCTGCTTTTCAAGATGAGCCGCCAGCTTTGGGTTGGCCCAGGCTTTTCTGATCGACTTCGTCGCAGTCGCCTTGTCACCACGGGCCAGGGCCAGCCGGGCATAGGCCACATGGCCTTGCGGAGAAATGGGTGAAAAACGATTGTAGTGGCGCGCAACGGCGTCAATCGGTGTGGTTTTTCGAGCCAGAATGGCCTGGGCCATGCGGGTCAGCGGCTTTGTGGCCGGCCAATCCGGGTTGGCGATGACGAAGTCCATGATCCGGTCCGCACCGGCGTCGCTTGGATTCTTGCGTATATAGAGCCATTCAACGGCTTTCAGCGTTGCCTGGTCCTGTGATTTCGACGCCAGATCGAAGGCTCGCCGCCAGTCTTTTTTCACGGCGGCCTGCAGTGCGCGCACGGATACCGCGTCATTGCGGGCCGGTGAGCGGGTTTTGCTGGTCGCCAGAAGCTCCTGGATACCGGATGCATCCGAGGCATTCGACGAACGCGCCGCAGCGCCGTCGGCAAAGTTGCCGGTTATCGCCAGGCCAAGCGCACCTGCCAGTGCCGCTCGCCTGAGCGTTGAAAATCCAGTACAGGTCAAGTTCATGCCGTCCTCGCGCCGCCGTGAAGCCGGACACAGATACCGTGATTCTGTGGTCCGCCAGGATAGATTTCGGTCAAAACAATCCGTGATCCTGTTTTTGACCGCTGTGAACAGGTCAGACCCGGGAAAGCCCGTCAGACTGCCTGTATTTCTGCCAACCAACATTACTTATCCTGCTTTTTCAAAGCAGCGTACACTTACTTGGCGTCATCACGACTAACCACAGATTGCGGCTGCGATGTGGCCGTATTTTGCGGGGCCAGAGACGATTGAACCTTTCGGTTGCCGCACCGCGGCAGCGGGGCTATGGTGCCGCGCTCACGATGAGGACACTGGCCTGCTTGACTATGTACGCCTGTCAACGTCCGCATTGTGTAATGCAGTATAGTTTACGAATTGTTGAGGTTTCGAAATGGACGCACGCTTTCACGGCTCTTTTCCAGCACTGATTACACCGTTCAAGGACGGCAAGGTGGATGAAGCTGCATTTCGCAAACTCATCGAGTGGCATATTGCGGAAGGGACCCACGGGATCGTGCCGGTGGGAACAACCGGTGAATCGCCGACACTGAGCCATGACGAGCACAAGCGGGTCGTCGAAATCGCTGTTGAGACGGCTGCCGGCCGCATTCCGGTGATTGCCGGTGCCGGATCAAACTCCACCGCTGAAGCGGTCGATTTCGCCGTGCATGCCAGTGAGGCCGGTGCCGATGCCGCGCTTTCCGTGGTGCCTTATTACAACAAGCCGACCCAGGAAGGCCTGTACGAACACTTTGCCGCCGTGGCCAGGGCCGTACCGGACCTGCCCGTCTTTGTGTATAATGTTCCCGGGCGCACCGTAGCTGAAATTTCCGTGGAAACGCTGGCCCGCCTTGACCGGGATTTCGCCAATGTCGTGGGTACCAAGGACGCAACGGCTGATCTGGCGCGTCCCTCAATGCAACGCCTGGCATCAGGCGACAAATTCATTCAGCTGTCGGGTGAAGATGGAACCGCACTGGCGTTCAACGCACATGGGGGTACGGGCTGTATTTCGGTCACTGCCAATGTTGCACCACGCCTGTGCGCGGAATTCCAGGAAGCAACGCTGGCCGGCGATTATGCCAAGGCGCTGACCATTCAGGACCGGCTGATGCCGCTGCATTCTGCCCTGTTCTGCGAGACCAGCCCGTCACCGGTCAAGTATGCGGTCAGCCTGTTGGGCCATGCTCTTGAAGATGCGCGCCTGCCGATCATGCCGGCAACTGAAGGTGCGCGGCAACAGGTCAAGGCTGCCATGGTGCACGCCGGCCTGCTGAACTGATTGCCGGAACGGGTGCCGTAACATGTCTTCCAAAAGTGGTGGTGCGAAACGGCGCTCGGGCAATCCCGTCATAGCAGACAACAGGCGCGCCCGGTTTGACTTTGAAATCATGGACAAGCTCGAAGTCGGTGTCATGTTGACCGGCACCGAGGTCAAGTCGCTGCGTGATTCAAAGGCAACCATTGCGGAAAGCTATGTCCAGGTCAAAAACGGCGAGCTGTGGTGGGTCAACGCACACATCCCTGAATACAACCAGGGCAACCGCTTCAATCATGAGCCGCGCCGTGTCCGCAAACTGCTCGCCCATGCCCGCGAGATTGCCCGGCTCGGCCAGGCAGTGGACCGGGAAGGGCTGACCATCGTGCCGCTGAAGATCTACTTTAATGAGCGGGGTCGGGTGAAGCTGGAAATTGCAACGGCCAAGGGCAAGAAGGTTCATGACAAGCGCCAGACAGAAAAGAAGCGTGACTGGCAACGCGACAAGGCACGGCTGATGCGCGAAAAGGGCTGATTTCCCGGCGTGTTTGCCAAGGCCAACTTGTTTCTTCCACGGAGATAGAAAATGATTACCCAAAAAGCAGGTCTTCTGGACCAGGTGCGGGACCGCTTTGCCCATGTGGATACGTGTCCGTTTCAGGGCCCGAGGGTGTTCTTTGAAAATGCCGGTGGTGCACTGACGCTGAAATCCGTGGTTGAGACGTCGGCCAGCTTTGCCGCCATCCCGGATAATCAGGGCCGCGACAATCCGGCATCGCATCAACTGGTTGATATCATCAATGCCTCTAAAGCCAGAATGCGGATCATGTTCAATGCGCCTGACGGCCAGTTCATGGTTGGCGAAAGCGGCACCGAGCTTTTGTTTCGCCTCATCCGCACGGCCATAGTGGGAGCAGAGCAGGGGGGCACCGTGCTCGGCTCCACACTGGAACATCCCGCGTCACGCAGCGCGGCGACGAAATGGGCTGATGAGACCGGCCAGGCATACGTTGCCGTGCCGCATGATGATGCGACCGGGACGGTAACGGCGGACGATTATGCAGGGTATGTGACACCTGATGTGCGGGTTGCCACGATCATTCACACATCTCCGGTCACCGGCATGTCGGTCGATGTTGCAGCCGTTTCGGCGGCCATCCGGGCTGTTGCGCCCGACTGTTTCATCATTGTTGACGGTATACAGCATGCGAGCCACGGCCACATCGATATCAAGGCCTGCAATGTGGATGGGTATGTGGTCTCACCCTACAAGGTGTTTTCACGCCATGGCTACGGCGTTGCCTGGGCATCGGACCGGTTGACCGGGTTGCCGCGTGAAGGCCTGATCGATGGTCCGGCGCAGAACTGGGAATTGGGAACACGCGATACCGGCGCCTATGCGACGTTTTCCGATGTGGTGGATTACTTCACCTGGCTGGGCGAGCACTTTACCGACAGTGATGACCCGCGCGCGCGGGTCGAAGCGGCAGCCGCTGCGATCCATGATCATGAGAAATCCCTGACCGATGCCATTTTGCACGGCGTCGGCAATCTGAAGGGCCTGGCCGAAATGCCGGGTGTGACAATCATCGGCGGGGTGGACAATCCGTCCCGCGAAGGCCTGGTGTCGCTGACCGTCGATGGAATCGAGGCGCTGGACCTGGTTGCTGCACTGAACGAGCAGGGCATTCGCACCCACGTCAGAAAGGCCGATCATTATTCCGGCAACATCCTGACGCCGCTGGGGCTGTCGTCGTGCGTGCGGGTATCACTGTGTCATTACAACAGCGAAAGTGAAGTTTCCCAGTTTCTCGCCGCCATGGCGGAGATTGTTGCCGGCAACAAATAACAAGTCATACCGTGAGGATCTGCCGGCGGAGGCCTGCCGGGCCGTGACGTGTTGTTGCTTACCCCGTCAAAACGATTGCTGCCGGCAATCCAGGCTGTGAGACCCTTGATTGCCGGCAGCAGGTTTCATTGGTGCTGCAGGTGGAGAGGCTGGTTCACCAGTGCCCGGGCTACGGGATGACAGGCGGTGGCGGGCCGACGAGGGCAGTGCCGTTGTAGCACGGTGCCAGGGACGCAACGTTCGGCGTATCCAGCGTGGCGCCGCGGCGGTCGTTATCCATTTGCGACGGTGCACCCCAGTTGTAGCTCAGGCCCGCCATGATGGTGTGATCCATGGTGTCATTGTCAGCGGCGTTCGGGAACTCGTTGCCCAGACAACCATCGCGGTAGGTGCCGCGATAGGCCACAAACAACGGCATGTTCCCCACCAATGGTACTTCTTCCCAAAGCGTGTCGAAGCGTGCGCCCCACTGGTACACGTCGTAATCCGCAGAATCGCCATCCTGGAATTTCAGGTTGGAATACAGGCCTTCGACCTGGATTCGTGTGTCCACACCCATGAACCAGCGGCCAACACCGCGGGCGAAGTAACCGTCACCGGTGAGTTCACCCTCCTGGTCCACAAATGCAGCCTGCGCATAGAAGGTGAGGTCGTTCAGGTAATACTGACTTTCTGCACCAACGAAGCGCAGGTTGGTTCTGAACCCGGGGTCAGTGTCATTATGACTGGAGGCCGCGACACCGCCGAAAACACCGAACAGCCCATGGGTGGGGTCGCGCCAGGCAAAGTGACCGGCTCCCTGGAAGCTCCAGCGCTGGCCGGATACGTTGTTGTTGTCAAATGCGCGGTCATTCCACTCCACATCAACATCGCTTTGCAGTGAAAGATGGCCACCAAGCGGCACGGAAAGGCGTGCGCTGTTTCCTGAGGCAAGCGCTGTATCATTGCCTGTTCCGCCGCCATCAATAATCTGAACGCCATTCCAGCTTTCACTTACACCGCCGACAATGAGCCCGATGTGGTTATAGCGGTCCTGCGCCGAGGCGTTGCCTGCGACCAGAACCAGAAGAATTGCCGTGCTGCCAAGAATCGAATTTTTGAATTTACTCATGAGGGTTCCAACTACTGTCGCCTGACTGACTTTATGCAGCTGGAAGGGTGCACGTTTATGGTTAATCGCCAGTAAATGCCGAGTGAGCTGGGAATTTCAGGGGCAGCGCAACATCGTATTTGGAATGGGTTGAGACCGGCGTCATTTGCCTGTCAGAAGAGATGGCAATCAGGTTTCAGACAATCTGCGGACTGAGCGTGGGTTATCCCGATGAAAATCCTGAGAACAAACTTGATGTGCCGTTGTCGACCCGAATTGAGGCCCAGGCATCATGTGTCACGGACAGCCCGCCTGCGTCGTCGTCGGCGCACAGTCAAACAGCGGATTGTTCAGGTGTCAGCCACCACTGTTCGGCAAAACTTCAACCGTTGCTATCTCAACAGATCGGAAGGCAGATCAGTCGTCATCGTAACAAGGTGCCAGTGTGGCGACGTTCGGTGTGTCGAGAGTTGCTCCGCGGCGATCACTATCCAATTTGGAAGTTGCACCCCAGTGATAGCTGAAGCCCGCCATGATGGTGTGATCCGATGTGTCGGTGTCCGGGCCGACGCCTAGGCAGCCATCTCTCAAAGTACCGCGATAAGCAATCATAATGGGGAGACTTCCTACGATCGGCGCATCATTCCACACTGTGTCGAACCGGGCGCCCCATTGAAATATGTCGTAATCCCCGGTTTGACCATCGAAGAAATCCAGGTTGGCAAACAGGCCTTCGACCTGGAAACGGGTGTCGGAATCCGTGAACCAGCGGCCGACACCGCGCGCAAAGAACCCGTCACCGGTCAATTCACCTTCCTGGTCGACATAAGCTGCCTGCGCATACAGGGTCAGATTATCAATATAGACCTGCGCCTCGCCACCGACGAAACGGAGATTTGTTCTGTAAGTCGGCCCACTGTCGTTGTGACTTGAAGCCGCGACACCGCCGAACACGCCGAACAAGCCGCGTGACGGGTCGCGCCAGCTAAAGTGGCCGGCGCCCTGAAAACCCCAGCGTTGACCGGATACTTCATTGTTGTCGAAGGCGCGATCGTTCCACTCGACATCCACGTCGGTTTGCAGGGACAGGTTGTCGCCAAGCGGCAATGAAAGGCGCGCATTGTGGCCAGATGCCAGTGTTGTATCATCGCCGGTGAAGCCGCCATCAATGAACTGAACACCGTTCCAGCTGTCTGTCACACCTGCCACGATCAGACCGATTTCATTTTCGTGGTCCGCTGCATGGGCGCCACCGGTGGCCAAAAGTGCCAAAACAGATGCGCCAACAAGTGATTTTGCCAATGATGTCATGATATGTCCCAACCAGCGTTAAATCCCAACTGATGGTTACCTAATGTGATTTGCACGGAATGTCTGCAGCAAAGCGGTTAAAGATACACGATTAATTGCATGTGTTGTAATTTTGCCACACTCGCGATTATGCCGGCCAGATGTTGTCCTGTGGACGTTGAAGGCGGGATACCTGCGCTTCAGAACCAGTTGAGTGTCTTTCTCACTCATCCAACACAGATTTCAGGAGTAAGTCATGCCGCTGCCGTCATTTCACATGATTGAGGCTGCGCCGCAGCCGGTTGCACCGTTTTCCCACGCCTGTGAGGTTGACGGGTGGGTGTTTCTCACCGGGCAGATGCCGACCAGGCCCGGAGCACCGGATGAGCCGTTGCCGGACGGCATCGAGGCACAGACCAGGCGGGTCATGGATAATCTGATCATCGTGCTGGAAGGCATGGGGCTCGGGCTTGAAAATGTGGCCCAGGCACGGGTGTTCATCACCGATTTCGAACGCGATTATGCCGCCATGAACCAAACTTACCTGGAGTACTTTGCCGAAGGAAAACTGCCGGCGAGAACCTGTATCGGGGTCACCGGGCTTGCTGTCGGTGCGCTGGTCGAAATCGACATGGTGGCGCGGCGGCCCTAGTCGTCGGAAACTGCCGCGTGCACAATCAGGTCTTCCAGTATTGCCCTGGATTGCCGGCAATCTGCCAGACCGGGCTTGCAGATGAAATGCAGGTCCTCCGGGTTTCCCTTCGTGCCAGGCGATGTTGCAATTGTCGCCAGAGCCAGGTCTCCGTACGGACCGCCGCCAAGTCGTACCAGGCAATCAATCTCATTGTTCCTGACCAGCTCAACATCCGTTGTCCGGGTTGAGCTGCGCACGTAGGGCTTCAACGTGCGGCTATGGTTCGGCCAGTTTGGCGGGAGAATTTCCATGGCCTTGACACAAATGCCAATGGTGAACTTCCTGCTGTTGATTTCCGGTGCAATTGCTTCGGTGGCTTCTGTCAGATCCTCGAAGACCTTGGAAACTCGCGGCAGATAGGCTTCACCCTCCACCGTCAGCAGCAGCCCATGCGGCAGCCGGCGAAACATCGCGATACCCAGAGACGCCTCCAGCTTTCTGACTTGTTGGCTGACGGCTCCCGCTGTCACGCCCAGTTCGCTGGCGGCCATCTTGAAGCTCAGATGCCGGGCTGCGGCTTCAAAGGCACGTAATGAGTTCAGTGAAGGAAGTCTGTAGGTCATGATTTTTCTCCCAGCCGCACAATTACATAAAACCCGCCGTCTCGCAGACTCAGTATTTCTATCCCTGCAGCGCAGGTATTCTGGTTTGTGTGATCATTGCTGTGGCCAGTAGCGTAGGATCTCAAACCGAACGAGACAGGTCTTTGTTCATTAAAAACAACGCCCTACTGCCATATCTCTGCAGAACGAAAGTATCAGCCATGACCTCACAACACGCCCGTTCACAAATCTACAACGCCATCAAGGACCGCGGCACAGCGTACCTCATGGTGTTTCGGGAACTGTCGAAACGTTATGGCGAAGCGGAAGCCATAAGTGTCATGCGCAGTGCCAGTTACGAGCACGGCCTGGCAATTGGCAAACCGCTGGCGTGCTTTGCCCCACGGGATTTTGCAGGCATGGCCGAAGCCTATGCGAAGGCGCCGGACAAAGGCGCGACGTTTTCACCCGATATCAGACAACTGGACGACAGCTGCCTGGAAGTCCAGATGATGAGCTGCCCGATAAAGGACGCATGGGTTGAGGCAGGGTGCAGCGATGAAGAAATCTGCACCTTGCTCGGGTGCGCAACTGCGCTGGATGAAGGCACTTTCGACGCTGCCGGTTTCAACTATGAAATCGAATTGTGGTCGCCCGGCAGGCAGGGATGTTGCCTTACCAGAATAACCGAGAAACGCTGATCTTGCGGTCGGAACCCTAGATTTCGGCGAATTCCTCGAAATCGTCGTTTGGCTGGGCCGGGCCGTTGTCGCGATGGTTGTCCCTGTTGCCGGACGGCGTTCTGCCGATCTTGCCCTGCAGTGATTTCAGGTCGACAAACTGATCGGCCTGGCGGCGCAATTCGTCGGCTATCATTGGCGGGCGGATAGCCATCGAGGAAATCACCGTTACCCGGCAGCCTTTGGACTGGGCTGCTTCGACAAGCGAGCGAAAATCACCGTCGCCGGAAAACAGGATGATATGGTCCAGCGACGAGCACAGCTGCATGATGTCGACGGCGATCTCGATGTCCATGTTGCCCTTGACCTTGCGCCTGCCGGCGGCATCGGTGAACTCCTTGGCAGGCTTGGTGACGACCATGAACCCATTATAGTCCAGCCAGTCGATAAGCGGGCGGATCGGCGAGTAGTCAGCGTCGTCGAGAAGGGCTGTGTAATAGATGGCGCGGGTCAGCCTGGTGCCGTCTTCAAACATCTTCAGCATGTTCTTGTAATCGATGTCGAAACCCAACGCCTTGGCAGTGGCGTACAGGTTGGAACCGTCAATGAAAAGGGCCGTGCGTTCGTCTTTGTAAAGGCGCATCTGAAATCTCCTGAAAATCAAAATGGATCGATGAAATAGCGAACCGGAATAAAGGCTTCAAATTAATGGTGCGGGTGTGCCACAAGATGCTGATCGACGCAATCGGGAACGGCACGCCAACATGATTCTGATCGGATTGGGCAGCAATATGACAGGACCGTGGGGCAAGCCCCGCGACTGTGTTGGACGAGCCCTTGCAGCGCTTGATGAAAAACCGCTCAAACTGTCCGCGGCGTCCGCACTGATTGAAACCGCGCCGTTCGGCAGGCAGGACCAGCCCAGTTACATCAATGCCGTGGCACGCATCGAAACCCGCCTGCGGGCGCTTGAACTGCTGCAGGCATTGCGTGTCATTGAACGCTCGGCCGGTCGCGAGCGGCGCGAGCGCTGGGGGGAGCGAACCCTTGATCTCGACATTCTGGATTACAATGGCGTTGTTCTGGAGGCAGGTGTCGAGCAGTCGACGGATGCCGAACTGGTGCTGCCGCATCCTGCAATCGCCGAGCGCGAGTTCGTGCTTGTGCCAATCGCCGAAATTGCACCGCGCTGGAAGCACCCGGTTACCGGGCTGACGGCCAGGGCCATGCTGGCTGCGCTTGACACGAACCAGGGCGGTCATGTCATTGGCGGCGGGCGTTCATAGTGAATACCCAGACCCACCTGCTTCTGGCTTCTGCGGTGCTGACCAGGCGTGGCGAAAAAGCGCGTAATATTGCTGTCGTCGTGGGTGCGCTCCTGCCTGACCTGCCCGTATTTGCCCTGTTCGGTATCGCCAGCGCCATGGGGTATACGAGCCAGGATGTTTTTGGTGATTTCTATTTCCGCGAGGAAATGCGCAACCTTATGGGAGCGTTCAATTCGTTTTTCGTCGCAGCCCTGATTGCGGCTGGCGGTTGGGTGTTTCGCGAGAAGTCGTGGGGCTGGCCAATGGTTTTCTTGGCCGCGGCCATGGCGATCCACGCCGTCACCGACCTGCCGGTTCATGTCGATGACGGACATCGGCATTTTTGGCCGTTCAGCAGTTTCGTTTTCAGCTCTCCGGTGTCCTACTGGGATCAGTCTCACCATGGCGGCCTGGTGTCGGTGATCGGGGCGACACTGGGCATCGGTAGCGCGATTGTGCTGTGGCGACGGTTTCCCGCCATGTGGATCAGGCTTTTGTGTGCGGTGGCGATTGCAGCCTACATTGCAGTTCCCGTCTACTGGATATGGATGTTCGGATAAATGTTGGCCCTGTTTTTCGAAGTGCTGCCCAAACCCGGTCACGAAGACCATTACTTCCGTCATGTGGGCATGCTCAAGCCGGTGCTGACAAAGCACACGGGCATGACCTGGCTGGATCGGTTCAAGTCATTGTCACGGGACCGGGTGATCCTGTCGCATCAGTTGTGGAAGGATGATGCGGCAATCGTGCACTGGCGGGACGACCGCCAGCACCAGGGTTCGCAAACCGCAGGCCGCTACACCCATTTTGAGGATTACCGGATCCGCATTGCCGAACTGATCGCGAAGGTTGAGCGGGGCGGGCCTGTTGAGCGATTTGAACCGGGAGCAGATGCAACCGGCAGCTACATCGTTGCGGGTCATAGCGCGGGCAAGCCACTGGACGGTTTCGATGAGAGTTTTGCCAGTGTAAACGTGGCTGATGCCTATGTCGGCCTGGCAGCAGTTGCAGGCGCGCAGGACGCAGGCAAGCTGCTGGCACGAGTGAGCGAAGATGAAAGCATGACCTGGGGGTTTGTCGCTCGAATGACCCGGGATTACGGCATGTTCGATCGTGACCAGGCGCCGCAGGACTATCCGCCGGTGGAGCGCACGGACGGTTGAGCACCAGGGGCTGACAGCCTGCCGGCCAGCAACAGCAATATCGTTCCAATGCCGCCAATGCCGACCGCTACCAGCAGCATCAGACCATACCCGCCAATCTGCCAGGCCAGCGAGCCGACGGTCGGACCGGCGGCAAAACCGGTGATGTAGACGAGGGCGGTCATGCCGGAGATCACACCGAAGTTGGCCCTGCCCAACAGTTCCGCCGTCAGCACGGGACGAATGATGCTGGTGACGCCGTTGCCAAACCCCTGCAGCACCACGAAACTGATCAGCAGCAGCGGAAACGCCATTGCTCCCATCAGGCTCAGAGCGGCGGCTGATACGGCAAGCTGGCAGGATATTGCGATGGCCAGACTTGAGACCCGGTGTTCGATGTTCATGATGGCAAGGCGCCCGAGCACCTGCATGGGGCCGATCATCGAAATGGCCAGAACCGCAGTTTCCTTGCCGATGCCGCGTTCGTCGAGCAATGGCAGAGTGTGGGTAATCATCATGCCGGTATCCAGTGAAACCATGGCAAACCCCAAAGCCAGCGCCCAGAACGCCGGCGTGCGGGCGATGCGCATGGGTTCCCTGGCAGCGTGGCTTGATGGATCGGCGGTCGAGCCCCCGATGAGTTCTGCCCGGCTTGCTGCCCACCATATCAGCGGCACCGCAACGACGATGATGACAGCCGCAAATACCAGTACGGCCCCGCGCCATCCCAATGCTGCGGACAGATAAAATGCGGCAGGAAATGAAACTGTACCGGCAAGTCCTGCGATCAGGGAGACGATGGTTATGCCGCGCCTCGCCCGGGTGCCCAGGGTCCGGGTCAGAATTGCAAAGCAGGGTTCGTAGAGACAGCCTGCCAGTGTCAACCCGATACCAAACCATACCAGGTAGAACTGCCACAATTGACTGACTATTGTCAGCAACACCAGCAGCAAGGCACCCAGAACTGCGCTGCCGCAGAACACTATTGTTCCCAGGCCACGATCAATCAGCCGGCCGGCAACCGGTGCCATGACTGCAGATGTCACAACGGCAAGGGTGAAGGCACCGGTCAGGCCGGTTTTGGACCAGCCGAATTCCTGTTCCCATTGCACCAGCAGAGCGGGGAAGGAATAGTACAGAGCGGCCCATAAAACAGTCTCGGCGACTGCCAATGGCCAGATGAGTTTATGGAATTGTCCAGACTGCATTGGAAATAATTAGTTTTTCCGGTGTAAGGATAGATCGTTGTGCGGCAAGCACACACTTGCTTTCTTGCATTTGTGTAGCTAAAAGCCCACCTAAGTTCTACCAGACACCCATATTTGCAAGGATCCAAGCTTCATGGCCCGCGTTACCGTTGAAGACTGCATCGAAAAACTGCCGAACCGGTTTGAACTGGTTCTCATGTCTGCCCATCGCGCACGCATGATTTCGCAGGGAGCGCCTCTGACGCTCGACCGCGACAATGACAAGAACCCCGTTGTGGCTCTGCGTGAGATTGGCGATACCACTATCGACGTTGAAGATCTCCGTGAAGACTACGTTCACTCAATGCAGAAGCATGTTGAAGTGGATGAGCCGGAAGAAAGCGCAGTACCGCTGCTGCTGGCCGGCAATGAGCCTGACCAGGCCGAACCGGCGCCGACCGAGCAGGATGGCCAGGACGGCTATGACCGCATGAGCGAGGACGATCTGCTGCGTGGCCTGGAAGGCCTGCCGCCTGCGGAAAGCCCGGGCTCGCAGCGTTCCGGCTACTGACACCGGAAACATTGACAGTTTACCTGAATTTCAGCCGGAGCAATCAGCGTTGCTCCGGCTGTTTTGTTTTCCGGCTCCCGATTGTGTCTGCTACACTGCCACAATTGACAGTTTCAATTTGATGAATTGAATAGGGCATGATGCGGCAATACGAGTTGGTGGAAAGGGTCACAAGCTACGACCCTGACGCAAATGAAGCCATGCTCAACAAGGCTTACGTGTATGCGATGAAGGCGCACGGCCATCAGGTCCGGGCCTCTGGCGATCCGTACTTTACCCACCCGCTGGAAGTCGCTGCCATTCTCACCGAAATGAAGCTGGATGACGCAACCATTGCGGCCGCCTTGCTGCATGATGTCGTGGAGGATACCGAGGCCACGCTTGCGGAAGTCGAGCAGCTGTTCGGCGGCGAAATCTCCGAACTGGTGGAAGGCCTGACCAAGATCAAGCGGCTGGACCTTGTTTCCAAGGAGGCAGCGCAGGCGGAAAACCTGCGCAAGCTGCTGCTGGCCATGTCGCGCGACGCACGCGTCCTGCTGGTGAAGCTGGCTGACCGGCTGCACAACATGCGAACGCTGCATCATGTGAAGCCGGAAAAACGCGCACGCATTGCCAAGGAAACCATGGATATCTATGCGCCGCTGGCCGGGCGCATGGGCATGCATACCATGCGTGAGGAACTGGATGACATCGCCTTCAAGGCGCTGTATCCGGAAGCGCGCGACGGCATTATGAAACGGCTTGAATCGCTCAGGGCTGAATCAGGCGACATCCTCACCAATATTGAGGAAACACTCACTGAAAAACTGGCGGACAACGGTATCAGCGCGCATGTGTCGGGCCGGGAGAAAAAGCCCTACTCGATCTGGCGAAAGATGCAGCGCAAGCATTTGTCGCTGGGACAGCTGTCCGATATTTTCGGGTTTCGGATCATCGTGGCCAGTGAAGCTGATTGCTACAGGGCGCTGGGTGTTGCACACACGGCATGGCGGGTGGTGCCCGGCAGGTTCAAGGATTACATTTCAAATCCGAAGCAGAACGACTACCGCTCCATTCATACCACGGTGATCGGTCCGCACCGCAAACGTGTTGAGCTTCAGATCAGAACCCAGGCGATGGATGATGTGGCTGAGCGTGGCGTGGCTGCGCACAGTTTCTACAAGGACGCCGCTGATCCGATGGCAGCAGAGCGCGGGATCAGCCTGCCGCATGGAGATTCCAATTCGTTCAGATGGTTGCGGTCGCTTGTTGAAACCCTGGCCGAAGGTGACAATCCGGGTGAGTTTCTGGAAAGCACGCGGCTTGAGCTGTTTGCCGACCAGGTATTCTGTTTCACGCCCAAGGGTGCACTGATTGCACTGCCCAAGGGCGCGAATGCCATTGATTTTGCCTATGCGGTGCACACTGATATCGGCAATTCGTGTGTGGGCTGCCGGATCAATGGACGGCATGCGCCCCTGATGACCGAACTCGCCAATGGCGATGAGGTTGACGTTATCAGGTCGCAGGCACAGACGCCGCCGGCAGCCTGGGAGAAAGTGGTTCATACCGGCAAGGCACGGGCAGCGATCAGGCGGGCGACCAGATTTGCGGTACGGGCCCAGTATGCCGGACTGGGACGCGAGATCATCGAGCGTCATCTGGCACGGTTCGATGCGGCCTACAACAAGAAGCAGTTTGGCGAGGCCATGCGGAAACTCGGCATATCGTCTGCCGAAGATGGTCTTGCCGCCATCGGGCGCGGTGAGCTGGCAGCGCGTGATGTAATGAATGCGCTCGGCTTTGAAGGCGAACGGGAAGCGCCAAAGCGTGACATTCGAAAGTCACGCACTGTGCAGCAGGAAGGCGGCGTACCCTCCATTCCGGTCCGCGGTGTCAATCAGAACCTGCCGATCAGCATCGATGCATCGACCGGCGCTGTGCCCGGCGAGCGGATTGTAGGTATTCTGAAACCGGGTGAGGGCATTACTGTGTACCCGATATTTTCGGCGGCACTGCAGCAGTTCGACGATGAACCGGACCTGTGGGTTGACTTGGCCTGGGATGAAGATTCTGCGACCAGTCTGTATCCGGCCCGGTTGCGGGTAGTGCTGCACAATGAGGTCGGTGCCCTGGGCCAACTCACGCAAACCGTTGCTGATGGTGGCGCAAATATCGAAAACCTGCAGATGACCGCGCGGGAACAGGATTTTTACAATATCGACCTGACGGTCGAAGTTGAAGATGTCCGGCATCTCAATCAGATTATGAATGAACTGGGTCGAAAACCATTGATTTCCACGGTGGTTCGCGCGACAGGTTCTGACGGATAACAGCTTTGGTAAAATTGCCGCATTTGCGGTTCAATCAGGATATCTCAAAGAAACGGTGACTTTGATGCTTACTCAAGATCAGGTGCTCGATGAATTTCGCGCCGCCGGCGCACTTCTGGAAGGTCATTTCATCCTGTCGTCCGGCCTGCACAGCACGCGATATCTGCAGTGCGCCCGCGTACTGATGGATGCGCAACGCGCCGGACGCCTGTGCGCGACGCTTGCACAAAAAATACACTCTGCGGAATTTGGTGAAATTGACATGGTTGTGTCGCCTGCCATGGGCGGCGTCGTTGTCGGCTATGAAATGGGCCGGCAACTGCAAGTCCCGTCGATATTCTGCGAACGTGTCGATGGTGACCTGGTGTTTCGCCGCGGATTTGAGGTAGAGCCGGGGACGCGCTGCGTGATGGTTGAGGATATAGTGACAACCGGCCTGTCATCGCGCGAATGCATTGCAGCTATTGCACAGGCCGGCGGCAAGACAGTTGGAGCTGCCTGTCTGGTGGACCGGTCAGGCGGCCAGGCGGATGTGGGAGTGCCGCTGGTTTCGCTGGCTCAGCTTGAAGTGCCAACGTTTGAAGCGGACCAGTTGCCACCGGAACTCGCTGCGACGGATGCTGTTAAACCGGGGAGCCGAGGCCTGAAGGCATAGATCAGTGTGGTTTTTATTGAACCCATCCTGCTCTAGACCGGGTCGAATTCTGGCCAGGTTAACCAGAATTCACAAACCTGATCGGTTACAAAATGTTAGAGCAACTTTTACGGGTATGATTGTACCTATAGTGCTCTGAGGCATCTTCTGGATGTGAATATGTCGGGTGTGTTGAAAATATGATTTTGAAACGGCGCAAATCCATTGGTCTGTTCAGAAAGGTCAGAAACTTTTTCTGGCCCGAGATCGGGTTCCACCGCGCGGCGAAATACGTCTCCTACAAGGTCAACCGGATATCGGGTTCGCCTCATGCAATAGCGCTGGGGTTTGCGGCCGGTGCATTTGCATCATTCACGCCGCTGATCGGATTTCATTTTGTTGTGGCGGCACTGATCGCCTGGGCGGTTGGCGGAAACATGCTCGCATCGGCAATCGGCACGTCGGTCGGCAACCCGCTGACATTTCCTTTCATCTGGTTCATTACCCACAATACCGGCAGCTATCTGCTCGGTCAGGAAGGCCGCGAGGAAATCGCAATCGCTTCACCTGATGGCGGCATGAAGTTGTTGTTCACAGATCCGGTCCGCTTCTTTGGGGATTTGTGGATCGGACTGGAGCCGGTGTTTTTCCCGATGTGTGTCGGGGCCATTCCGCTGGGGCTTTCGTGCGGTATTGCTGCTTATCTCCTGTTGAAACCTGCCGTGGGCAAGTACAAGGAACGGCGCAGGAAACTGCGTGAAAAACGGATGGCCGAATTGCGCAGACGGCGCGACGCCGCTGCGGGATCCGGTCAGGAGGCAGGTTGATGATCCTGGGTGTTGGCAACGACATGATCGATATCCGGCGCATCGAAACCACACTGGAAAAATTCGGTGACCGGTTCGTGGCGCGGGTCTTTACCGATATTGAACAGGCCAAGTCTGATCGCCGTGCTCAGCGCGCTGCATCATATGCAAAACGATTTGCGGCTAAGGAGGCGTGCTCCAAGGCACTGGGAACCGGGTTCCGCAAAGGAGTGTTCTGGCGCGATCTCGGCGTTGTCAATTTGCCGAGCGGGCGTCCGACCATGGTGTTGACCGGTGGTGCGGCACAACATCTGGAGACCCTTGTACCTGACGGGCATACGCCCGATATACACCTGACCATAACCGACGACTTTCCCTATGCCCAGGCGATCGTGATAATTTCGTGTATTCCGGTTGCTGTGGACTGACCTGCCGGTGCTGTACCGACTTGACCTAGACCGTAGTGCCGGCGTGATGCGGTTAGAGCGTTCAGCTACAGGAATTCCGGCCTGGTCGACCGGAAAACCCGGTGATGCAAGGAAATTACCGGCAGTTGCAATTTTGCCAATAAGCTGCGACATGACTGTCAAAACAGGCGGCGAACAGAATCGGGCGTGCGAGCGTGCGGGCTGAAGTAAATTGAAAAGGCGATCAGATGTCTTCCGAAGTGGAGCGTTCACGCAAGAAAACAGAAGACAGTGGCTGGGAAACCGTCAAGGTCATCATCCAGGCGCTGCTGATAGCTTTTGTGGTGCGTACATTTTTCTTTCAGCCGTTCAATATCCCGTCCGAGTCCATGGTTCCGACGCTGCGTGTCGGTGACTATCTGTTCGTCAACAAGCTGTCTTACGGCTATTCGAAGTACTCGTTCAATTTTGCGTTCGGGCTGTTCGGCAACAACCTGTTCAAGTTCGGGCCGGTACCGATAGAGGGCCGGGTGTTTGGCGATACGCCGGATCGTGGCGATGTGGTTGTGTTCAAGCTGCCGCTTGACAACGAGACCGACTACATCAAGCGCGTAATCGGATTGCCCGGTGACAAGATCCAGATGATCGATGGCGTGCTTTACATCAACGGCGAGGCGGTCAAGCGCAAGCAGGTCGAGAATTTTGTCAATCCGGACAGGAGCAATGCCCCGCAGGCAAAACAGTATATTGAAACACTGCCGAACGGTGTGAGTTACTCGACGCTGGACATCTATGACGGCCAGGCCGACAACACCGAAGTCTATACGGTTCCCGCAGAACACTACTTCATGATGGGCGACAATCGCGACAATTCGACCGATTCCCGCTACCTGAAGGAAGTCGGCTATGTTCCGTATGAAAATCTGGTCGGCAAATCGACCATACTGTTCTTCTCGCACGGACCAGACGGGGCTTTCTGGGAAGTCTGGAAATGGCCCACGAACATTCGCTGGGGCCGGATATTCAATTCCGTCGAATGACCAGGCGCGATGAAGCAGTAGCGGCTCTGGTCGGGCGCCTCGGATACGCCTTCAAGAACAAGCAGTTGCTCGAGCAGGCCCTGACCCACGCGAGCGGTGCGAAATCAAAGATTGCCGGCAGCAATGAACGCCTGGAGTTTCTGGGTGACAGGGTGCTTGGACTGATTGTTGCCCACCGCTTGTATGAGCAGTACGAGGATGTGCCGGAAGGCGATCTGGCGCGCATGCTCAATACGCTTGTGCGACGCCAGACATGTGCAAAAATTGGCGAAAAACTGGGTATTCCGGACGCGCTTGTGCTGGCGGGAAAAGGCGAAAAACGCACGGTTGTGACCGACAATATTGTTGGTGACGCCTGCGAAGCGCTGATTGCGGCGGTTTACCTCGACGGTGGACTGGAGGCTGCACGCTCCATCATCATCGAGCATTGGGCAAGTTACCTCAAGCAGGCGCCGGACATGCGCAAGGATGCAAAGTCATCCCTGCAGGAATGGGCCGCGGCAAGATCGCTGGCGGTGCCTGTTTATGAAACGATTGACACTACGGGCCCTGACCATGCGCCGGAATTCAAAGTTGAATTGAGTGTAGAGGGCCGGGAACCAGCGCGCGGTGTTTCGACAACACGGCGCAAGGCGGAACAGGTGGCAGCGACGGAGTTTCTGCGCCGCGAAAGGATCTGGAAATGACTGAGGGCTCTGGTGACGGTGAACTGCTGCGCGACACAGGGATGACAAGCTGTGGTTTCGCGGCCCTGATCGGGGCGCCGAATGCAGGCAAGTCGACGCTGCTGAATCAGCTTGTGGGATCCAAGATCTCGATTGTCACCCATAAGGTCCAGACCACGAGGGCGCGCATCCGGGCCAT
Source organism: uncultured Anderseniella sp. (assembly GCA_947488295.1). GTDB lineage: Bacteria > Pseudomonadota > Alphaproteobacteria > Rhizobiales > Aestuariivirgaceae > Anderseniella. Next base: position 55,919 of record CANKYU010000004.1, on the reverse strand, counting down.
TGCGCTGGAAGGGACATCGCAGATCATTTTTGTCGATACGCCGGGCATTTTTTCACCCAAGCGAAAGCTGGATGAAGAGATGGTTCATGCCGCCTGGGCAGGGGCTGCGGATGCTGATGCAACAGTTTTGCTGATCGGCGCGCGCGATGGCCTTAATGAAGACAACACCCGCATTATCGAAGGTCTGGAAGCGACCGGGGCCAAGGCTATCCTGGCCATCAACAAGATAGATCTGGTGCCGCATGAAAATCTGCTGCAGCTGGCGGCCGATCTGAATGCCCGGTTCCCGTTCATCGACACATTCATGATTTCCGCATTGAAAGGTCATGGTGTTGCAGATCTCAGGGCCGCTCTGGCCGACAGAATGCCGAAAGGTCCGTGGTTGTATCCGGAAGACCAGATTGCGGATGTGCCGCTGCGCATGCTGGCATCTGAAATCACCCGCGAAAAACTGTACCTGCGGCTGCATGACGAACTGCCATATGCATCGACGGTGGAAACCGAAAAGTGGACCGATAAGAAAGATGGTTCCGTGCGTATCGAGCAGGTGATCTACGTGCAGCGTGACAGCCAGAAAAAGATCGTGCTTGGCAAGAACGGGCAGACAATCAAGAAGATCGGACAGGCGGCGCGCGAGGAGATAACCGAGACTATCGGTCAGAAAGCTCATCTTTTTCTGTTTGTGAAAGTGCGCGAAAAGTGGGCGGATGATCCCGAACGCCTGCGGATGATGGGGCTGGAACCTCGCTAAGCCCCTGGCAGGGGACGTTGCGAGTGAATCAAATTCGGCCTTTAAGTAATTGTTTTTGAGAGTTTTTGTTCAAGAGTGCAAATGTGAATTTGCCGGCTACACTACAGGTGAGCACTCATGGAATGGCAGGGCGACGGTCTCATTCTGAACACCCGCAAGCATGGTGAAAACTCGGCTATCATCGATGTCCTGACCCGTGACAAGGGCCGCCATCTGGGGCTGGTCCGTGGGGGAAGATCACGCACCATGCGCCCGGTTCTGCAGGCGGGAAACCTGGTGAATGTGGTTTGGCGGGCTCGTCTTGAGGACCACCTTGGCGCGTTCACAGTCGAGCCGCACCGGATGATCGTGGCCGGGATCATCGATGATGTTCACCGCCTGGCCGGGCTGACCACCATAACCACGCTGGCCAGCCTGCTGCCGGAAAGGGAGCCCCATCCACGCATTTACGACGCTTCGCTGCTGCTCATCGAGCATTTGCAGGACGACGCGATCTGGCCGGCTGTTCTGGTGAAATGGGAAATGGGTTTGCTTGATGAACTGGGATTCGGACTGGACCTGAGCAAATGTGCCGTCAGTGGCGACACTTCCGGCCTCACCCACGTATCGCCGCGTACCGGCCGGGCGGTCTGCGCGCGCGAGGCGCAGCCGTGGAAAGACAAGCTGCTGGTGCTGCCGGCTTTTGTGACCGGCACATCCGGTGAAGCAACCAATGCTGAAGTGGTGCAGGGACTGAAACTGACCGGGCACTTTCTGGCACGCCATGTTTTCGAACCGCGCGGCGTGTCAGCGCCGGAACAGCGCCGGCGCATCCTGCGCTGGCTTGAGCAGACCGAATGATGGTTGCAGGGTCTGGAATGATGCATCTCAGACCCTCTCAGTCGTTCCCGGATTGACGGCGCAATTCGTCCCATTGCCGAAACCACGACAGGTGCTACAACCACCCGTATGAATTGCATTGCAGGGAGTGAGAACCAATGCTCGGACGTCTGAACCATGTTGCCATCGCCGTGCCTGATCTTGAGGCGGGATGTCAGGTTTACAAGACCATGCTGGGCGCCACCGTGTCTGAACCGCAGGCCGAACCAGATCATGGCGTCACCGTGGTTTTTGTGGAGCTTCCCAACACCAAGATCGAGCTGCTGGAACCCCTGGGCGACAATTCTCCTATCCAGGCGTTTCTGGACAAGAGCCCGTCAGGCGGTATCCATCACGTGTGTTATGAAGTGGCAGACATTATCGCTGCGCGCGACCACCTGAAGTCGGAAGGCGCGCGCGTACTCGGCAACGGCGAACCCAGGATCGGGGCGCATGGCAAGCCGGTGCTGTTTCTGCACCCGAAGGATTTCTGCGGAACGCTTGTCGAGCTGGAGCAGGCCTGATGATCGTAGATTTCTTCACCGGATTTGCGGTTTACTTCATCATCTGGTGGCTGGTGCTTTTCACTGTGCTGCCGTTCGGTGTGAGATCTGCCCATGAAGAAGGGGCTGTGGTTGAACAGGGCCATGAACCGGCTGCCCCGGTACGACCACGGCTCGTCAACAAGTTCATTCTGACATCTGTCATCGCCTTGTTCGCCTACGGCTTTTACTACTGGCTGGTCTATTACAGCGGCATCACGCTGGATGACTTCCCGTTCATGCCCGACTTGCCCAAGGTGTAACATCAAACGAAAAAGACAGGGCTGAGCCCTGTCTTTAATGTAATTCTGTGTGCTTGGTATTACATCGCCCGGCAACGGGCGTTTCCTTCCCAGACCTGGGCCTGGCGGTTGCATTTACTGCAACTCTGAGTAGGGAGATGACACAAACTTTTGAACTTGTCCAGTCACTTTGTCGCACCTATGAAAAAAGTTAATGTCGGGATCAATGCTCGGGTCGGAGTTGTCCTTTGTAAAATCGTGAATGATGCACCAGATCAGGATGCCTCTTGGTTTTTACAACCAAGAGGCATAAACCTGATCGTTTTCAAAGCGCGATAGCAACTTTATGGGTTCACATGAACCCATGTTGCTATATGAACAGCAATTCTTTGCGCAGGATTTTCAACTGCGTGGATCTATTGTTTTCAGGGCATTCAGATGAGACTTAGCAAGTACTTCCTTCCCATCCTTCGTGACGATCCCAAGGAAGCCGAGATTGTTTCCCATCGCCTCATGCTGCGCGCCGGCATGATCCGGCAGGAAAGCGCCGGGATCTATTCCTGGCTGCCGCTGGGCTACAAGGTGCTGCGCAACATTGAGCGTATCGTGCGCGAAGAACAGAACCGGGCAGGGGCAATCGAGGTCCTGATGCCGACAATCCAGTCTGCAGACCTGTGGCGCAAGTCCGGACGCTATGACGACTACGGCAAGGAAATGCTGCGTATCACAGACCGGCATGACCGCGACATGCTGTTTGGTCCCACCAATGAAGAGATGATCACCGACATCTTTCGTGCCGGCGTTCAGTCCTACAAGGACGTGCCGCGCAATCTCTACCACATACAGTGGAAGTTCCGCGACGAGGTGCGCCCGCGCTTCGGGATCATGCGTGGCCGCGAATTCCTGATGAAGGATGCCTATTCGTTCGATTTGTCAGCGGAAGCCGGCCGTCACTCCTACAACAAGATGTTCGTGTCCTATCTGCGCACCTTTGCCCGCATGGGGCTGAAGGCAATTCCAATGCGGGCCGAGACGGGTCCGATAGGCGGCGATATGAGCCATGAGTTTCTTATCCTGGCCGACACAGGTGAATCAGAAGTGTTCTTTGACAGCGCGTTTCATGATTTCGACTGGTCAGCCTTCGACATCGATTACGACAATGTCGATGCGGTTGCAGACGTGGTGCAGGACTTTACCTCGAAATATGCAGCAACCGATGAAATGCATGATGTCGCGGCGTATGAAGAGTTGCCCGAAGCCAGGCGGATCACCGGCCGCGGGATCGAGGTTGGCCATATCTTCTTCTTTGGTGACAAGTATGCAGAACCGCTTGGCTGCCAGGTGCAGGGGCCGGACGGCAAACCGGTGACAATCCAGTCCGGTTCATATGGCGTCGGCGTATCGCGCCTGGTCGGTGGCATCATCGAGGCAAGCCATGACGACAACGGCATCATCTGGCCGGAAGCCGTTGCGCCGTTCCGCATCGGGCTCATCAACCTGAAGTCAGGTGATGCCGAAACCGATGCTGCGTGCGACAAGCTTTACAAGCTGTTTGAAGCCCAGGGCAACGAAGTCCTGTATGACGACACCGACAATCGCGCAGGCGGCAAATTTGCGTCCATGGACCTGATCGGCATTCCCTGGCAGGTCATCATTGGTCCGCGCGGTCTCAAGCAGGGCAATGCCGAATTGAAGAATCGCGCTACTGGTGAGCGTGAAGACATTTCCATTGATGCACTTGCCACGCGCTTTGCAGACTAGGCCCTGATCGACAAGTCCCAACCAACAAGATGGATTGACTTATGGCTCAAACCGACACCGCGCCGTTCTCCGCTCATGAGCGCATGATTGCCTTCCGCTATTTGCGCGCACGCCGCAAGGAAGGTTTTATCTCGGTGATAGCCGGGTTTTCGTTCCTGGGAATTCTGCTGGGCGTGGCAACACTGATCATCGTCATGGCCGTGATGAACGGCTTTCGCACTGAACTGTTGAACAAGGTGCTCGGGTTCAACGGCCATTCGATGGTGTATTCGTCGACTGGCGCGCCGATCCCGGATTTCAGGTCCAGGGCCGCGATCCTCGCCAACACGGATGGTGTTGTCCGCGCCATGCCGTTTGTTGAGGGCCAGGCCATGGCATCGTCGCGACGCACATCGACCGGAGTGCTGGTGCGCGGGCTGGAACTGGACAACCTGGTCAAGCTGTCCAGTGTCGTGAACGACAAACTACGCGGGTCGCTCGACAAGTTTGATGAACGCAATGGTGTTGCCGTCGGTTACCGGCTGGCCTGGAAACATGGACTGTCAGTTGGTGACCAGATCACCCTGGTATCGCCGGAAGGACCGACGACGATTTTCGGCTCGGCACCACGCATAAGGTCATTCCCGATTGTCGCCACCTTTGAAATCGGCATGTCTGAATACGACGGCTCGGTGATCTATATGCCAATGACCGAGGCACAGGACTTTTTCGCCCAGGAAGACGGCGCCAGCGCCATTGAAGTGATGGTGGAAGATCCAGACAAGATTGATGAGCTGATACCCGCCATGAAGAAAAGTGCCGGTGAGGATTTGCAGTTCGTAACCTGGAAGACCTCCAACAAGACGTTCTTCAATGCGCTGCAGGTGGAGCGCAATGTGATGTTCGTTATCCTGACGCTGATCATCCTGGTGGCGGCGCTGAATATCATCTCGGGCCTGATCATGCTGGTGAAGGACAAGGGCAAGGATATCGCAATTCTGCGCACGATGGGCGCAACGCGTGGCTCCATCCAGCGCATTTTCTTCATGACGGGCGCGGCCATCGGTATTGCCGGCACCCTCGCGGGGATAATTGTCGGGGTGGCTGTATGCCTGAACATAGAAAACATCAGGCAGGGACTTTCCTGGCTTTCGGGAACTCAGCTGTTTCCACCGGAGCTTTATTACCTGTCACGCATGCCGGCGGAGATGAATGTCAACGAGACCGTCATGATTGCGCTGATGGCGATGGGGCTGGCCTTTCTTGCAACCATCTATCCGGCCCGGCGGGCGGCCAAGCTCGATCCGGTTGAGGCGCTTCGCTATGAATAATCTTGCACACGGTGGCGCAACACCCGCTTTGCAGCTTGCGGCAATTGCGCGGACCTATACACAAGGTCCGCGCACCATCGACATATTCAAGGACCTGTCCCTCGACGTATATCCGGGTGAAGTGGTGGCCCTGGTCGGCCAGTCCGGCACCGGCAAGTCTTCCTTGCTGCATATTGCCGGCCTGCTGGAAAAGCCGACCGGTGGAGATGTCTATGTCGCGGGTGAAAACTGTACGCGTCTTGAAGACGGAGCAGCCACCCGTGTCCGGCGTCTCGGCATCGGATTCGTGTACCAGTTCCACCACTTGCTGCCCGAATTCAACGCCATCGAAAACGTGATCATGCCGCAGCTGATAGCCGGCAAGTCACGTGAGGAAGCCCATGTCAGGGCCACCGAGCTGCTGACCAAACTCGGACTGAGCAGCCGTGTCACCCACCGGCCGGCCGAGTTGTCGGGCGGTGAGCAGCAACGTGTTGCCATTGCCCGTGCGCTGGCCAACCAGCCGCTGCTGTTGCTTGCAGACGAACCGACGGGTAATCTTGACCCAGAGACAGCAGGGCGGGTGCATGCGGAATTCCTGTCGCTGATCAAGGAAGAGGGCCTGGCAGCACTCATTGCAACCCACAATATCGAGCTGGCGCACCAGATGAACCGGGTCGTTCAGTTGCAGGGGGGCCAGTTAGCGGAGATCACCCGATGAAGGCGGTTTTTCATCATAATCAGCTTGCGCACTTTCCAACTCGATACCTGCAGCGCGGGCATATTGTTGACTTCCCTGAACAGCCCGAACGGGCAAAACGTTTGCTGAATGGTGTCCGGGCTGCCGGATGCGGCATGCATGCCGCGCGGGCGCATGGTGATGCGTATATACTGTCGGTCCACACCGGCCGCTATCTGAAGTTTCTGGCCAACGCCTATCGGCGCTGGAACCGGCCCAAGGGCAAGGCTTTCGAGGAAGTGATGGCCAGCATTCGCCCGGTTGAGAAACCGGCGCGCTATCCGAGTGACATTCTGGGGCAGGCGGGCTGGCACCAGCAGGATTTTTCCTGCCCGATTACCGACCAGACATGGATGTCGGTGCGCGCCTCCGCCGATACCGCCCTGTCAGCTGCCGAACTGATCATCGAAGGTGAAAGATCGGCCTATGCGCTGTGCCGCCCACCTGGCCATCACGCCTATGCGGACAGGGCCGGCGGGTTCTGTTACCTGAACAACACTGCCATTGCCGCGCAGTTCATGCGCAAGAAATGGGACCAGGTAGCGATACTGGATATCGATGTGCACCATGGTAATGGCACCCAGGGTATTTTCTACGACCGCTCCGATGTGTTGACCGTTTCCATCCACGCCGACCCCCGCAAATACTATCCGTTCTACTATGGCTATGAGAGCCAGCGCGGCAAAGGACCGGGCAATGGCTACAACATTAATATCCCGGTGCCGGTGAAGTCTGACGATGAAGTCTGGATGGGAGCGCTTGAACTGGCGCTCAGTGAAATAAGTGATGCGGCACCAGGTGCGCTGGTTGTTGCGCTGGGCCTTGATGCGCATGAGGCTGATCCGCTCAATGGCGGTGCCGTGACAACCGCCGGTTTCACCCGGATGGCCAGTGCCATTTCCAAACTGGGCCTGCCGACCCTGATCGTCCAGGAGGGCGGTTATCTGACCGATGACCTGGAAAACAACCTTGCCAGTTTCCTGAAAGGTTTCGGTGGGTAGAGCGGCCATGCTGGTGTAATTTTCCGGTCCATCCGACTAGAGTGCGATGGTCATGACTGATTCATCTCCTGCCAGCTTCATTCACCTGAGAACCCATTCGGCCTATTCCCTGTCCGAAGGGGCGCTGAAGATCAAGACGCTGGGCAAGCTGGCCACCGAACAGGCCATGCCGGCCCTGGCCATCACCGATACCGGTAATCTGTTTGGCGCCCTGGAGTTTGCCGAGGCCATGGCAGGGTCAGGCATTCAGCCGATTATCGGCTGCACCTTGCTGGTAGACAGTGAAGATGGACCCGAAGGCCCGGCCCACAGAAAGAACGCGCTTGATCTGTCACGTCTGGTGCTGCTGGCCAAGGATGAGGCCGGATACCGCAATCTGCTGAAACTGTCGAGCAGGGCATACCTGGACGCGCCGGAGACCGAGTTGCCGCATGTGGCGCTGGCCGCGGTTGAAGAGTTCAGTGACGGCCTGATCTGCCTGACCGGTGGTCCGGGGGGGCTGGTCAACAAGCCGCTGGTGGATAACCGGCGTTCCGTGGCGCAGGCGCGCATCGAGCGTCTGAAACGGGTGTTTGGTGACCGGCTCTATGTAGAGCTGCAGCGCCATGGCATGGACGAGGAGCGGGTAGCCGAGCCAGGTCTCATAGACCTGGCATACGAACTCGAAATTCCCCTGGTGGCCAGCAACGAACCCTATTTTGCCGAGGCTGACGATTTCGCGGCCCATGATGCACTGATCTGTATCGCCGAGGGCGAGGTTGTTGCCAATGAGAACCGCCGCCAGTTGACGCCTGAACACTATTTCAAGTCGCAAGGGGAAATGGCGGCGCTGTTTGCGGACCTGCCCGAAGCGATCGAGAGCACGGTGGAGATCGCGCAGCGCTGTTCGTGGTATCCGCATTCGATTGATCCCATCCTGCCAAAATTCACGTCCGGAGAAGACAGTCGCGACGAGGCGGAAGAGTTGCGGGTGCAGTCACGCGAGGGGCTGGCTGACCGGCTTGAGGCTTTGGGACTGGCCGACGGGTATTCGCGCGAAGATTATGAAAAGCGGCTGGAGTATGAGCTGGGCGTCATCACCGGCATGGACTTCCCGGGCTACTTCCTGATCGTTGCCGACTTCATCAAGTGGGCGAAAGTGCAGGGCATACCTGTCGGTCCGGGACGCGGGTCAGGTGCAGGCTCGGTCGTTGCATGGGCGCTTACGATTACCGATCTGGATCCGTTGCGCTTCAACCTGGTGTTTGAGCGCTTCCTGAACCCGGAACGTGTGTCGATGCCGGACTTTGACATCGACTTCTGCCAGGACCGCCGCGACGAGGTGATCGCCTATGTGCAGAAAAAGTACGGTGAAGGCCAGGTTGCGCAGATCATCACGTTTGGAAAGCTGCAGGCCCGCGCCGTGTGCCGTGATGTCGGGCGTGTCCTGCAGATGCCCTATGGCCAGGTTGACCGGCTGTGCAAACTCATTCCCAACAATCCGGCAAACCCGGTGACCCTGCAGGAAGCGATTGATGTCGAACCGCGTCTGCAGGATGAGCGCCGTCAGGACGAAACGACGGCGACCATGCTTGAGATCGCGCTCAAGCTGGAAGGATTGTATCGCCACGCATCGACCCACGCTGCCGGTGTGGTGATCGGTGATCGTCCGCTGGAAGAGCTGGTACCGCTGTATCGTGATCCGCGCTCGCCCATGCCGGTGACGCAGTTCAACATGAAGCTGGTCGAAAAAGCCGGTCTGGTGAAATTCGATTTTCTCGGGCTGAAGACGCTGACTGTGCTCGAGAAGGGCGTCAAGCTGCTGGCCCAGCGCGGCATCGAGATGGACTTTGCGGCATTGCCGCTGGATGACACCGCGACCTACGACATGCTGAAACGGGCCGAGACGGTCGGTGTGTTCCAGCTTGAAAGTTCCGGCATGCGTGACCTGATCCGCAAGGCCGAGCCGGGCAATATCGAGGACATTATCGCTCTGGTGGCGTTGTATCGCCCGGGTCCGATGGAGAACATTCCGAAATACGTCGCTTCGAAGAAAGGCGAAGAAGCGCCTGAATTCCTTCATGAAAAACTGACCCATGTGGTCGAGGACACGTACGGCATCATCATCTACCAGGAACAGGTGCTGCAAATCGCCCAGGTGCTGGCCGGGTATTCGCTGGGGGAAGCCGACCTGTTGCGCCGGGCCATGGGCAAGAAGATCCAGGCAGAGATGGATGCGCAGAAGGCGCGCTTCGTATCCGGATCGGTCGAAAACGGGGTTGACCAGGGCCAGGCCGAACAGATTTTCGAGCTGGTCAACAAGTTTGCCGGTTATGGTTTCAACAAGGCGCACTCCGCCGCGTACGGGGTGGTCGCCTATCAGACTGCGTGGCTGAAGGCCAATCATCCGGTGGAGTTTCTCGCTGCTTCAATGTCGCTGGACAGTGGTAATACGGACAAGCTTTTGGTGTTCAAGCGTGAGGCCGACCGCATGAAAGTGGTCATCAATCCGCCCAGCATCAACAAGTCAGGCATCGATTTCACCGTGGAAGATGGCGCCATTCAGTATTCACTGGCGGCGCTGAAGAATGTCGGCGAACAGGCGGTCGAGCATATCATGGCGGTGCGCGAGGAGGGCGGTCCGTTCAAGTCCCTCGGTGATTTTGCCCGGCGTATCGATCCGCGCATGATGAACAAGCGCGCGCTGGAATCAATCTCCAGGTCTGGCGGGTTTGACGAGCTGAACCCGAACCGGGCCCAGGTGGTCAAGGGCGTCGAAGCGATCCTGGCGATGGCGAACCGCACCTCGGCTGAAGCAGAGATCGGGCAGAACGACTTCTTTGGCGGCGGTGGCGATCATGGCGCCGAGGAACTGCCGCTGCAGGCGGTTGAGCCCTGGTTGCCGATGGACCAGCTTGCGGAGGAGTTCGAGGCGGTCGGGTTCTATCTGTCGGGCCACCCGCTGGATGAGTACCTTTCGATCCTGCCCAAGCTTGGTGCCGACAGCTGGGAGGGCTTCCGGCTCAAGGCGCTGCGTGGTGCATCCGCTGCGCGTCTCACCGGCACGGTGACCTACAAGCAGGAGCGGCGGGCCAAGTCCGGCAACAAGTTTGCGTTCATCGGGTTTTCCGATCCGACCGGCCAGTATGAATGTGTGTGTTTCTCTGAAACCCTGAATGCCTGCCGCGACCTGCTGGAGGCGGGAAAGCCGCTGATGGTGCGCGTTGAAGCGGATGTTGAAGGCGAAGATGTCAAATTGCGGCTTCAGGGCGTGGACCTGCTGGATGAAAGAGCCGACCGGGTTGAACAGGGTCTGGAGATTTTCCTGGATGATACCCGGCCACTGGCGCTGGTTCAGTCGAGGCTGACCAATGGCGGCAATTCGTCCGTGGTGCTGAACCTGAGATTACCCGATGAACTGGAAGTCCGTTTCCGCCTGGGCGAAAAGTTTACCGTAAACCCGAAAATCAAGGCGGCCATCAAAGCCGTTCCCGGTGTCGTCGATGTGCAGGATCTGTGACTGCTGTAACTGGAGCGCCTGAGCCATGGAAGAGCTGGTCTGGATCGCATTTCTGGTAATCGGAATCTTCGCCATTCCGATCATTCTGGCCATCGTGGCCATGAACAAGGCCGAGCGGGTTTCACGCGAACTGTTCAAGCTGCGCAACGAGGTAGACCTGCTGCGCACATCAGGGCTGCAGCCCGCTGCACCGGATACGTTGCCCGAAGCCGAAACCGCGTCACCACCGGGTGAACCTGAGGCTGAACCGTCACCGGAAGAAGACTTCGCTGCGGCGACCACGATGGCGGCGGGCAATGCAAATGAGAGTGAGCCGGTAACAGCCGAGCCGGCTGCGCAAGCCGCCCGTTCGAGCCTCGAGGAAAACCTTGCCGGAACCTGGTTCATCTGGATCGGCGCCGTGGCCATTGGCCTGGCAGGTCTGTTCCTGGTCAAGTACATGTCCGACGCCGGATTGCTGGGCCCAGGTATCCGCATCATATTGGGTCTGGTGTGCGGGACCGGCCTTGCAGTTGCCGGTGAATGGCTCAGGCGCAAGCCGTCGCAGAAGCGATTTGCCGCCCTGAAACCGGATTATGTGCCGCAGGCGCTGACGGCGGGTGGTTTGGCGGCCGTGTTTGCCAGCGTATATGCCGCCAATGCGCTTTACGGATTTATCGGACCAACGGTGACTTTCGCCGCACTGGCCGCTACGGCTCTTGCCGCGTTTGCATTGTCGGTGGTGCAGGGGCCACTTGTTGCGATTGTTGGTTTGTTGGGTGGTTTTGTATTGCCGGTGTTGATCGGCAGTGCGGATCCTTTCGCGCCGGGACTGTTTTCCTATCTCGGCTTGTTGTTTGCTGCGGTTTGCGCTGTCATGACGTGGCGGTCCGCCTTGTGGCTGGCGGTGTCGGCGACGGTTCTTGCCAGCGGCTGGGTCATGTTATGGGCAAACTCGTTCTTTGCGACCGGTGATGGTCTGACCCTTGGACTGTTTTCCGCGCTGATCGGCACTGGCTTTGCGTTTGCAGGCAGTGTGGCGTCGCGCGATGATCAGCCTGCCATCTGGCATCCGCCGATGTGGCCGAAGGACATATTGCAAGTCGCTGCGGCAATAGCCGGGACAGTTGCCATGCTGTTGTTGCTGGTGCTGCTGATGCGCGACGGATACGGCAATGGGTCGCTGATTGCGTTGGGTCTGTTTGCGGTAGCAGCATGTGTTGCCGCCATCCGCGCGCAGCGGTTTGATTTCCTGACGCTGATCGTCGGTCTTGGCGTCCTGCTTGGTTTTGCAGAATGGGGCGGCAGGCTGCATGTCGAAGGCTGGATTGACGGCTGGCTGGTGCCGGGCGAGATCGCCTGGGGCCCGGAACCGTCAGCAGAAGCGGGCGCCTACCTGAAGTACAGCGCCCTGTTCGGTGGTGCGGCGCTGGCCGCGGGATATCTATTGTTGTGGCGCTCGGTGCGGCCGTGGCTGTGGGCCACCTTTGGTTGCCTGGTACCGATCGGACTGATGATTGCGGCGTATGCGACGCTGCGCTCACTGGAACCCAGCCAGAAATGGGCCTTTGCCGCGCTGGGGCTTGCCGTCGTGTTCGTTTTCCTGGGTTCACGACTGCGCAGTGTCGCTGCCGACGAACCGCCGCGGCTGGCGCTTGGCATCTACGCCATGGCGGCGTGTGCCAGCATCGCCATGGCGCTGAGCTTCATCTTGCGTGATGCCTGGTTGTCGGCCTCGCTGGCGGCTCTGCTGGCTGCAACCGGATATATCTCCCGGTCGCTGGCGCTACCGCAGTTGCGCTGGCCCGCCATGCTGATCGCGCTTGCGGTCCTGGCGCGCCTGGGATTGAACCTGAATGTGCTGGACTATGCCGACAACCATTGGCTGGGCCGGTACTGGGTGATTTACGGGTACGGCTTGCCCCTGGTGATGTTCCATCTGGCCTGGCTGCAGTTCGGCAAAGATGAGACCCGGGACCTGCTGTCGAAAGTACTCGAAGGCGGGCGGATTGCGCTTGTTACAATGTTCGTGTCCGCATTGATCCGGGTTGTGGTGGCCGGATCGCTGGGGGCTGAACGGGTAGGCCTTCTGGAAGCCGGTCTGCATATCACGAGCTGGCTGGTGAGTGCGGCAGCGTGCTGGCGCCGCTGGTCTGTGCACGGTGGCTTTATCGACTTGTGGGCAGGGCGGATACTGACAGCGCTTGCCTGTGCTGTTCTCATTGTCGGGCCGCTGCTGGGTCTGAACCCGGTACTTGATCGGGAGATGGTGGGCAACTGGCCTCTGGTCAATGCCCTGACACCGGCCTATCTGCTGCCGGGTGTGCTGATTGCATTGATCGGATATGTGTTGAGAAATCACTCGACGTTGCCGCTATGGCGCACCATATGGCCGCCGGCCAGTCTGGGGCTTGTGCTGGTATGGCTGTCAATGGAAATACGCCGCTTCTTCCATGCACCCGACAACCTTGATTCAACCTTCATGTCCACCCCGGAAAACTATACCTACTCCGCCGTGTGGCTGCTGTTCGCGCTGGCCTTGCTCGCTGCCGGGATTACCGCACGTGTCGCGCAACTGCGCTATGCGGCACTGGCAGTGCTGGTGCTGGTGGTGCTGAAAGTGTTCCTGGTCGATCTGTCGGATCTTGAAGGGCTTTTGAGGGTGGCCTCGTTCCTCGGGCTGGGCTTGTGCCTGGTGGGCATCGGCTTCATCTACCAGCGTTTCGTGCACCGGCCTGCAGATCAGCCGGCTACTTGAATCCGGCGGTCAGCAGAATAAACAGAAACATCAGGCCAACACCGGCCACGGCCAGTTTCCAGGCATCCTGACGGCGCTTGAGACCGGGCAGGCCGAGCGGCTTGATGAACTGGATCAGGGCCAGCATGGCCATGAAGAGCGCGATGAGCTTTGTCATGCGCGCCACCATAGAGTGGCGTGCAGTGCGCGCAAGGGCTTGCATCGCAACCAAATGCGCCCTATAAGCCGCCCGTTCGCCGGGAGATGGTCTTTCAGCGAATAATTCACACGTGTCAGAGCGGTCTGTCTCACGCGGGGTTTCCCGCCACATAGAGGCAGCACCATCCGGTGCCGGTCAAGCGGTCACTTTCTGTCACGGAGGAACAACCGGAAAAGGAACATGGCACATGGCTTTGCCTGATTATTCTATGCGCCAGCTGCTTGAAGCTGGCGTCCACTTCGGACACCAAACACACCGCTGGAACCCCAAGATGGGTTCATACATCTATGGTGCCCGCAACGGCATTCACGTGATGGATCTGTCACAGACCGTGCCGCTTCTGCACCAGGCACTGCTGGCTGTGCGTGATACGGTTGCAGGCGGCGGTCGGCTGTTGTTCGTCGGTACCAAGCGCCAGGCGCAGGAGCAGATAGCTGATGCGGCCCGGCGTTCGGCACAGTACTTCATCAATTCCCGCTGGCTCGGCGGCACCATGACGAACTGGAAGACCATTTCCAATTCGATCAAGCGCCTGCGTGAACTGGAAGAACTGTTCGACGGCGGCGCACAGGGCTTTACCAAGCGCGAACAGCTGACGCTGACCCGCGAACGCAACAAGCTTGAGCTTGCGCTGGGCGGTATCAAGGATATGGGCGGTGTGCCGAACATCCTGTTCGTCATCGACACCAACAAGGAGGCAATCGCCATCAAGGAAGCCAATCGCTTGGGCATTCCGGTGATTGCGGTGCTTGATTCAAACAGCGACCCTGCCGGCATCGACTTCCCGATCCCCGGCAATGATGACGCAGGACGCGCCATTGCGCTGTACTGCGATCTGGTTGCGCGGGCTGCCATTGACGGTATTTCCGAAAGTGCAGCCGGTGCCGGCATTGATCTTGGCGCCGCTGAAGAGCCTGCTGCGGAAATGGCGATTGCCGAACCGGCGCCTGCCGCTGAACCGGCACCGGCCGAAGCTGCACCGGCCGAGGCTGCTCCCGCTGTCGAAGCTGCGCCTGCAGAAGCTGCTCCGGCTGCCCCTGCCGCGGCCGAGGCTGATGATCTGTCGCGGATATCGGGTGTAGGTCCTGTTCTCAGCGGCAAGCTGGCAGAGCTTGGGTTTACAACTCTGTCGCAGATCGCTGCTCTGACGCCTGAACAGGTGGCGGACATTGACGAGAAGCTCAATTTCAAGGGCCGCATTGACCGTGAAGACTGGATCGGGCAGGCCAAAGGCATGCTTGCGGGCTGAACGCGTTTCAAATGACGTCCGCACTTTGTGATGTGGACGTCACATTCGCACATACTGGCTTCAGATGGAGCTGTAACGAACAACTGAAAGGTATTGTCATGGCACAGATTACTGCTGCGATGGTGAAAGAACTGCGCGAAGCGACCGGCGCAGGCATGATGGACTGCAAGAACGCCCTGACAGAGGCTGACGGCGACATGGAAGCGGCCATCGACTGGCTGCGGGCCAAGGGACTGTCCAAGGCTGCCAAGAAGGCCTCCCGCGTTGCTGCGGAGGGACTTGTCGGTGTCAGCGTTGATGGAACCGTTGGTGCCGCCGTTGAAGTCAACTCGGAAACCGACTTCGTGGCTCGCAATCCTGAATTCCAGGGCCTTGTGACAACTGTTTCTTCCCTGGCGCCTGCCGCCGGTGGCGATGTCGACAAGCTCAACAGCGCCGAGTTTCCCGGTGCAGGCAAGAGTGTTTCGGAAAAGATCACCGAACTGGTCGGTACGATCGGTGAAAACATGTCGCTGCGCCGTACAGCTTCGGTGAGCGTCGAAAACGGCGTTGTTGCATCCTACGTCCACAATCAGGTGGCGCCTGGCGTCGGCAAGATCGGCGTGCTGGTTGCTGTTGAAACCGCTGCCGACAAGGCTGCGGCCGAGGCATTCGGCAAACAGGTGGCCATGCATGTGGCTGCTGCCGCTCCGCTTGCGCTGACGCCGGAAGAAATCGATGCAGACATTGTCGAGCGTGAGCGCGCAGTGTTTACGGAGCAGGCCCGCGAAAGCGGCAAGCCGGACAACATCATCGAGAAGATGGTTGAAGGCCGTATTCGCAAGTTCTACGAGGAATCGGTGCTGTTGAGCCAGGCATTTGTGATCAACCCTGATCTGTCGGTCGCCAAGGCTGCTGAAGAAGCAGGCAAGGAAGCCGGCGGTGATATGAAGATTGCCGGTTTTGTCCGTCTTCAGCTTGGTGAGGGCATTGAAAAGGAAGCCGACGACTTTGCGGCAGAAGTTGCCAAGGCCGCCGGCGGCGATTGACATCGCGATAACGTGACCGGATCACGTTGGTTTCCAGCGTGTTATTGCAACTTTGTGGGTTTTTGTGAACCCGTGTGGCTCTGGCGCGAATCGGCAATTTGAAAGACAACAGACGGAGCTTGCGCAGGCAGGCTCCGTTTCTTTTGAGGAAGTTGCAGCATGGGAACCGAACCTCCTTTTTCCAGGATCCTGCTCAAGGTGTCGGGCGAGGCGCTCATGGGCGCCAAGCAATTCGGTATCGATCTCGATATGGCAGGGCGCATTGCCGACGAGGTGGTGCAGGCGGTCAGGGATGGTGTGCAGGTTGCGCTGGTGATTGGCGGCGGTAACATATTCCGCGGCGTCGCAGGTGCCGCTTCGGGCATGGATCGTGCCAATGCAGACCAGATGGGCATGCTGGCAACCGTCATGAACGCCCTGGCGATGCAGGATGTGCTGATTTCCAAGGGTGTTGATGCACGCGCCATGTCTGCGATCCACATGCCGACGGTGTGTGAATCATTTACCAGAGCCAGGGCGTTGTCGCATCTCAACAAGGGCAAGGTGGTGTTGTGCGCGGCCGGCACAGGCAACCCGTTCTTTACAACCGACACCGCCGCGGCACTGCGTGCGGCAGAGTTGAAATGCGATGCCTTTTTCAAAGGGACAAGCGTTGACGGCGTCTATTCTGCGGATCCGAAGGCCGATCAGAATGCACAGCGTTTTGAAACGCTGACCTATGATGAAATGCTCGCCCGCAATCTGCGGGTTATGGATGGTGCGGCCATAGCCCTTGCGCGCGACAACGCAATTCCGGTATTCGTGTTCTCCATTCGCCAGAGTGGAGAGTTCAACAAGGTGTTGAATGGTGACGGCACCTTCACTGAGGTGACTGTTTGAAACGAGCGTATTGACGGGCTGGAATACCAGGCCCTGCCAATTCGACTGCAAAGAGATTGAGCGATGAGCACCACGATTGATTTACAAGACCTGCGCCGTCGAATGGACGGTGCGGTTGATGCCCTGAAAACGGAGTTTTCCGGATTGCGTACAGGCAGAGCGTCTGCCGCGCTGCTGGAACCGGTAACGGTTGAAGCCTATGGCTCCGTCATGCCGTTGAACCAGGTTGGCACGGTATCCGTGCCTGAGCCTCGCATGTTGTCGGTACAGGTGTGGGACGAGACCCTGGCTCCTGCAGTTGACAAGGCCATCCGCAATTCCGGCCTCGGGCTCAATCCGATGGCGGAAGGTGCGGTTATCCGCATCCCTGTTCCCGAACTTACCGAAGATCGACGGCGCGACTTGACCAAGGTCGCTCATTCGTATGCTGAAAAGGCCCGTGTATCGGTGCGCAATGTAAGGCGTGACGGCATGGACACACTGAAGCAGATGGAAAAAGACGGCGACATTTCAGAAGATGAACATCATCAGCAGTCCGAGCAGGTTCAGTCCCTGACGGATGAACTCATCAAGACCGTTGATGATTTGCTGAATCACAAAGATGCTGAGATCATGCAGGTATAAGCTGCGCTTGCGCGTTGCACATGGGGCAGGAAAGACTAGAGTAGAACGAGTTCATGAAACTCATTGAGTTGGTCTAACGCTTTGGAAGTGATCAGGTTTATGGATTTTGGTGTAGCCAGACACGAACGATCCTGATCGAGGGGCAAATCGAGTGAAGACTTTGATGCAGGAAAAAGCTGTGCTGGACCATGTGGTTACCCCCCGCCAGGCAACTGAAGGCCCGTCGGCAGGAGCCGATCCGCGTCATGTCGCGATTATCATGGATGGCAATGGCCGCTGGGCCACGCAGCGGTCCCTGCCTCGGACCGAAGGCCATCGTCATGGCGTGGATGCCGTCCGGCGGCTGGTGCGTGCTGCGATAGAGCAGGGCACCGAGTACCTGACGGTGTTCTCGTTTTCATCGGAGAACTGGCGCCGCCCCAAGGCTGAAATTACCTATCTGTTCTCCCTTCTGCGGCGGTTTATCCGCCAGGATGTGGCGGAACTGCATGCCGCAGGTGTGCGTATTCGAGTGATTGGCGAACGCGACCGGCTTGATGATGACGTGGTCGCGATGATTGAGGAATGCGAGAAGATCACGGCCCTGAACAACACACTCAATCTGGTGGTCGCGTTCAACTATGGCGGGCGCACGGAGATCGCCCGCACGGCGCGGGCAATCGCCGAGAAGGTTGCGCGCGGAGAGATGTCTCCGGACGAGATTGATGAAGCATGTTTTGCAGCCCACATGTACGTGCCCGATGTACCTGAGCCTGACATGCTGATCCGCACCAGCGGTGAAAAGCGCATCTCCAATTATCTTTTGTGGCAAATGGCTTACACCGAACTGGTGTTTGTTGATGAGCATTGGCCCGATTTTGATGCTGAAACCTACAAGCGCGCCATTGCCGAGTTCTCCCATCGTCAACGCCGCTATGGCGGATGTGTCAATGCTGCCGCGCTGGCCTGACATCAGTCGAATACCGATCGCTGGATACGGATTGTTCCGATCTGACCTTGAGTGCAGTGACAGATGACCCCATCTTCCAACAGACCCGCCAGGCGTTTTGTGAGCCGTGAACTCGCCTTGCGGGTTGCGGCAGCACTGGTGCTCATACCAATTGCGCTGCTTGATGTCTGGGCCGGCAGTGTGTGGTTCGAGCTGGGCATTGCAATGATCGCCGCCATCATGGCTGCAGAGTGGTGCCGGATGGTGCACCGCGGGTCACAGTTTCAGTTTGCCCTGCATGCGCTGGCGGCAATCGGTGCTGTTCTGGTGGTGTCGCGCGCCGGGACTGGCACTGCGCTCCAGGTGATTGCCGCGTGCTGGGCCATGAGCCTGATCGCCGAAGTTCTGCGCACCAGGTCCGGTTCGCGCTGGGCCTGGTGGGGAATTCCCTACATCGCGTTGCCCGGACTGGCGCTGATCCTGATCAGGCAATCTCCGGAATATGGCCTGTTTGCGGTTTTGTGGCTGTTTGCCGTGGTCTGGAGTGCCGACACGCTGGCATATGTGTTCGGAAGGCTGATCGGCGGGCCAAAACTGGCGCCGTCAATTTCACCCAACAAGACCTGGGCCGGGCTGGCGGGGGCTGTCACCGGCGGTATAGTCGCGAGCGCCGCGATGGGGTGGTACACAGCCCTGCCAAAAATCTGGCCGCTATTGCTGATCGGCGGCATACTGGCGGTTCTTGAACAACTTGGGGATCTGTTCGAATCCGCGGCAAAGCGCCGTTTCGGCTTCAAGGACTCCGGCCGCATCATACCGGGCCACGGGGGGGTGCTGGACCGGGTTGACGGATTGATTTTTGCCGCGGTTGCGGCTGCGGCATTCGGATATGCACGTGGCGGACACGAAGCCGTGGCCAGCGGCCTTGTGGTCTGGTAAGCAGTGCCCACGTCAGCAATTTTGTTACATTGAACCGGGACTAGAGTTTCAACGCATGGGTAATTCATCGGGCACCAAATCCCTCAGTATTCTTGGGTCAACCGGGTCAGTGGGACAATCAACGGTCGATATCGTTCGCCATCACCGGGACCGTTTTTCGGTCGATGCGCTGGTGGGTAATCGCAATATTGCTCAACTGGCCAAAGATGCGCGTGAGTTTGACGCCAAGCTGGCCGTGACTGCGGATGATGCGCTTTTGACCGACCTGCAGGACGCACTGGCGGGATCCGGTATTGAGGTGGCAGCCGGTGAAAATGCCGTTATCGAGGCCGCGGCGCGTCCTGTTGACATGGTGATGGGCGCAATTGTGGGAGCAAGCGGACTGAAACCGACGCTTGCCGCAGTAGAGCAGGGCACAACGATTGCGCTTGCAAACAAGGAATGCCTAGTATCCGGAGCGGAAGTGTTTACCCGGGCTGCAGCTGCGCACAATGCGACGGTCGTGCCGGTAGACAGTGAGCACTCGGCTTTGTTCCAGTGTTTCGAGGAACATAATACGGACGGCGTTGACCGGCTGACCCTGACGGCATCGGGCGGTCCGTTTCGTACATGGTCGATGGAGCAGTTGCAAACCGCTACGCTGCAATCGGCGTTGAAACATCCCAACTGGTCGATGGGCCAGAAAATCACCATCGACAGCTCGACCTTGATGAACAAGGGGCTGGAGTTCATTGAAGCGTTTTTTCTTTTTCCGGTCGCCCTGGAGAAGATCGACGTCGTGGTGCATCCCCAGTCGATCATCCATTCCTATGTCTCTTATGTGGACGGCTCGGTTATTGCCCAGCTGGGTATGCCGGACATGCGTACGCCTATCGCCTACGCAATGGCTCACCCCGATCGTATTTCAGCACCGGTTGAGCGGCTCGATCTGGCACAGATTGGCAGTCTGACATTTGAACCTGTGGGCAGTGACCGCTTTCCTGCAATTGACCTGGCTCGCTCGGCGCTGGCCAGGGGGGGCAATGCAACAACCATCCTGAATGCCGCCAATGAAATCGCCGTTGCGGCATTTTTGCAGGAAAAGCTGGGTTTTCTTGATATAACGAGGCTGGTGGCCGATACAATTGAGCTGGCCGAGCGTGAAAACATGATTGTGTCGATGTCTACACTTGACGATGTGTGGCAAGCCGATTCATATGCGCGCAACAAGGCTGGCGAACTGGCAAGCCGCTTGCACGGTTAAGCTGAACCGAGCCTGGTTGGTACAGCCGCGAAGGTTGTACGGCCAAGGCCATGCAGGAAACAGGTTTTTTGAAACACGGTTTTGAACTGATCAGAACCGGTCTCGCTTCAGAGCAAAGCTGCAGTTACACGATGAGCGCAGATGCGCCGGAATAACGGAGATTGATTGATGGATTTCGGTGCATTTTTGACCGGTTCTGTGTTTGAAGTCGGGTTGGCCATTGTCGCCTTTATCGGGGTTTTGTCGGTTATCGTCTTCGTGCACGAGTACGGGCATTTCAAAACCGCGCGGTTGTGCGGTGTGAGGGTTGAAACCTTTTCCATCGGGTTCGGCCGCTCGATCGGCGGTTTTGTCGATCGCTACGGTACTCACTGGAAAATCGGATGGCTGCCCCTGGGCGGATACGTGAAATTTGCAGGTGATGCCAATGCGGCATCCATGCCGTCGGAAGAGGCGCTGGCCAACTCCAAACCCGGTGACTTCCACACTGCCTCTCTCTGGCGCAGGGCGCTGATTGTGGTGGCGGGGCCGATGGCGAACTTTGCGCTGGCCATCGTCATATTCGCCTCCATGTTCATGCTGGCCGGTGTGCCCATTACCCAGCCAAAGGTTGCCTCCGTCGTGGAGAATTCTGCTGCTGCGAAGGCCGGGTTCCTGCCTGGCGACCTGATCACCGAAATTGATGGCCGCAAAATCGAATCGTTTACAGACGTTCAACGCATCGTTTCAGTCTCTGCGGGCGCGGTTATGCTGTTCAAGGTCGAGCGTGCGGGAGAAACCATCGAACTTACCGCCACACCGGAATCAAAAGAGATTGTAGATCCGTCAGGCAACAAGATTCGCATCGGCCTGCTGGGCGTGTCGCGCGGGTCGGACCAGGTGGTGCGGGTCGAAAAGCTGGGGTTTGGCGCATCGATGTCTCGGGCAGTGGATGAAACCTGGTTCATAATCACGCGCTCCCTTGGATATCTGAAGGGTGTGATTGTCGGAAACGAGGCGCCCGATCAGTTATCGGGACCCATCAAAATCGCCCAAATTGCGGGCGAAGCGGCGTCAATCAGCCTGCTTGCACTGATTCAGCTGTCGGCTCTGTTATCGGTATCTATAGGTTTGATTAACCTTTTTCCCATTCCGATGCTGGATGGCGGGCATCTTATGTATTATTTTTTCGAAGCGGTAAGGGGTAAGCCGCTGGGTGCTCAAGCGCAGGAATTTGGATATAAGGTGGGATTCGCGCTTGTTATCGCACTAATGGTCTTTGCGACATGGAACGACCTGACTTGATTGTGAAGCCGCTGGCCTGAAATTTATCTGAATTTCGCCTTAAAGCCATGAAAAAACAGGTACTCAAGGCATCAAAAACGTTGCAAATCAGCGTAAAACATCGGTATGCTTCTGACGACGAGTGGGTAGAGGGTCAGACGCAATTTTTTTGGGGTAGATAGCTCGTTCATGGGCAATTCGTTAGTAAAAACAGCCAAGCTTATGCTGGCAATGGGCGTTGTGCTGCCGGCAGCTATGCAACTGGCAGCGCCGCAGGTGGCTTTTGCGCAGTCCGTTACCGGCATCATTGTCGAAGGCAATGCACGCGTAGAACCCGACACGGTTCGGGCCTACATGCAGTTCAACGCGGGTGAGAGAGTAACCGACGCCCAGATTGATGCGTCTGTGAAGGCGTTGTTCCAGACCGGCTTTTTCTCGGATGTGCGGATGTTCCGTCGCGGTTCTGCCATTGTCGTTCAGGTTGAGGAAAACCCGCTCGTCAACGAGGTCAAGATCCAGGGCAATGATGAACTGGATGACAAAAAGCTGAAAGCGGAGGTCAGGCTGAAGGAGCGCACGATCTATACTCGTGCACGCGCCCAGCAGGATGCCCAGCGTATTCAGACACTGTATCGCCGGTCCGGCTATTTCAATGCGACTGTTACTCCGCGCCTGGATCGCCTCGGTCAGAATCGGGTGAACCTGGTTTACGTGGTCAATGAAGGATCCGAGACTGGCATTGAGAGTATCCAGTTTCAGGGCAACAATGCATTTTCCGACGGTCAGCTGGGTTCGGTGATCACGACGTCCGAATCGGCCTGGTGGAAGTTTTTTTCGACCACGGACAACTATGATCCCGACCGGTTGAATTTCGACAAGGAATTGCTGCGCCGCCACTATCTGAAAAACGGTTTTGCCGATGTTGAGATCGTGTCCGCTGATGCACAGCTGCTGCCTGACGGATCCAACTTTGCCGTGTCCTTTGTGATCAATGAGGGGCCTCAGTACACGGTCAGCAACGTGGCCGTGAACACCGGCAACACGTCGATCGATCCCGGGGCTCTGCAGGATGCCGTGCAGGAAAACGTCGGTGATGTCTATGATGCCAGCAAGGTCGACAAGTCGGTCGAACGAATGACGCTGGAGGCCGGTAAGTCAGGCTTTGCGTTTGCCCGTGCCCGGCCCAATATCGAACGCGATGCGCTCAGCCGTCAGCTCAGCATTACCTACAATATCGATGAAGGCCCGCGGGTCTATGTCGAGCGGATCGACATTGTGGGCAATATCCGCACCCTGGACGAAGTGATCCGCCGGGAGCTGAACATTGTTGAAGGCGATGCGTACAACCGCATTCTGATTGACCGGGCTCGCCGCCGTCTGACCGGACTGGACTTCTTTGAGAAAATCGACATCAGGCAGGAAGAAGGCAGTGCGCCTGACCTTGCCGTGGTTGTAATCGATGTTGTCGAGAAATCCACCGGCACGATCAATTTCTCCGCCGGTTACTCAACGACGGAACAGGCCATCGGGTCGATATCGGTCAGCGAGCGCAACCTGCTCGGTACCGGTAACCAGGCAAGCCTGACGACGTCCCTGAGTTTCAAGCGGCAGTCCGTCAACGCGAGTTACACTGATCCGTATTTCCTGGATCGTGATATCTCTGCCGGTATCGATGTATTCGGCAGCCGTACGGATATTGAGGACGAATCATCCTTTACCACCCAGCAGGTCGGTGGCGCCTTGCGGCTCGGCACCCGGCTGGATGACTATAACTCGATCTTCGGCAAGTACTCTCTGACCTATCGTGATATTGACGTTGGCGACGTTGAGGATGCTTCGCGGGCAATTCGCGAGTCCGAAGGAACCGATATCATCTCCAAGGTCGGTCTGACCTACGTGTATTCAGACCTCGACCATCCAAGCCGCCCGACCTCAGGGTTCCGGAGCAAGGTCAAGGTTGAAGTGGCCGGGCTCGGTGGCGACGTGGAGTGGGCCAGTGTTGATGCATCTGCGCACTATTTCATGCCGTTGCTGTTTGACGGTGTCGTGCTGAAGGTTGAAGGCAATGCCGGGCATATTGAACCGTTCCCGGGTGGTGACAAGGTACCGATCCTTGACCGCTTCTTCAAAGGTGGCGATTCGCTGCGTGGTTTTGCACGGTCAGGTATCGGGCCGCGCCAGCGCAACGAGTTTGATGGCGAACTGGATTCGCTTGGGGCAACCACATACGCGATCGGAACGCTGGAAGTGACCTTCCCACTGGGCCTGCCGGAGGCGTTTGGTCTTGAAGGATCCGTGTTCTCGGACTTCGGTACGGCATTTGGTGCACCTGAGAACAGTACCGTTCAAGGTGATCCGGGTTGTGAAATTAATGCGAGTGCCAACAACTGTGATGTCGTCGGAGACAGTTTGAGCTTCCGCGCCGCTGTTGGCGCAGGTGTCATCTGGCAGTCACCATTTGGTCCGTTGCGCCTCGATGTCGCCTATCCGGTCCTGAAGGAAGACTTCGACGAAACCGAACTGGTTCGCTTCTCGGTGGGCACACGCTTCTAGGGCGTTTGCGAAATTAAATCGGCTTGTGCCTGCAAGCTGTTGTACCTAATACTGAAAGACGGCTTCCAGGCGGGGCCGTCTTTTTTGTTGTAAATTCCATGGGGCAAATCATGTCAGACAACAAGACACTCAGAAGTGCGGATATTGCGCGCATCATGCAGCTTTTGCCGCATCGCTACCCGTTTCTGCTGGTGGACAGGATCATCGACATGGATGGCGACCAGTCGTGCATCGGCATCAAGAACGTCACCATCAACGAACCGTTTTTCCAGGGGCATTTTCCGGCCCGCCCGGTCATGCCGGGGGTTTTGTTGATCGAGGCCATGGCCCAGACCGCAGGTGCGCTGGCGCTTGATCACATGGGCGTTGATGCAGCAGGACAGCTGGTGTTCTTCATGACCATTGACAATGCCAAGTTCCGCAAACCTGTCGGGCCCGGAGATGTGGTGCATTTCCACGTCCAGCAAACCCAGAAACGCGGACCGGTCTACAAATTCTCGTGTGAGGCGAAAGTGGACGGGGTCAAGGTTGCCCAGGCCGACATCGGGGCCATGCTGGCCAGCGACAGCTGACCAGCACGACCTGCCAGAGTTGTATCAGTCGTCGTTGCGCTCAGTTACCGGGACATAGCTGCGCTCGGTAGGCCCGGTATAGAGCTGGCGCGGGCGGCCGATGCGCTGGGTCGGATCCTCGATCATTTCCTTCCACTGGGCAATCCAGCCAACCGTACGGGCAACCGAGAACAGCACGGTGAACATGGATGTCGGGAAACCGAGAGCCCGCAGGGTGATCCCGGAATAGAAATCGATATTCGGGTACAGTTTCTTCTCGATGAAGTATGGATCTTCGAGTGCGATCTTTTCCAGTTCGCGGGCCACGTCGAGCAATGGGTCATCTGTAATTCCAAGCTCGTCGAGCACTTCATGGGCTGTTTTCTGCATGATCTTGGCGCGCGGATCGTAATTCTTGTAGACCCGGTGTCCAAAGCCCATCAGGCGGAATGGATCGTCCTTGTCCTTGGCCCGGTCAATAAACTCCGGAATTCGGTCCACTGTGCCGATCTCACTCAGCATTTCCAGGGCTGCTTCATTGGCACCGCCATGTGCTGGCCCCCAAAGGCAGGCAATGCCGGCAGCGATACAGGCAAACGGATTGGCACCCGACGAACCAGCCAGACGCACGGTTGAGGTCGATGCGTTTTGTTCATGATCTGCATGGAGAATGAAAATGCGATCCATGGCGCGGGCCAGAACCGGGTTCACCTTGTACTCTTCACACGGTACCGCAAAACACATGCGCAGGAAGTTGGAGGCGAAATCCAGATCATTGCGCGGGTAAACGAACGGCTGACCAATGTGATACTTGAATGCCATGGCAGCGATTGTCGGTATTTTGGCAATCATCCGGCGCGCAGCTATTTCGCGCTGATTCGGATCCGTGATGTCGGTTGAGTCGTGATAGAAGGCGGACATGGCGCCGACCACACCGACCATGATGGCCATCGGATGAGCGTCACGGCGGAAACCGGCAAAGAACCGGTTCATCTGCTCGTGGATCATGGTGTGATAGGTAATCGCAGTCTCAAATTCCTTGCGCTGGGCTGCATTCGGCAGGTTGCCGTACAACAGCAGGTAGCAGGTTTCGATGAAGTCACCGTGCTCGGCCAGTTCGTCGATCGGGTAGCCGCGGTACAGCAGCATGCCCGCATCACCGTCAATATAGGTAATGGTCGACTCGCAGCTCGCTGTGGAGGTGAAGCCGGGATCAAGGGTAAACGCGCCAGTGTTGGCATAGAGCTTGGACACATCAATGACTTCCGGGCCGATACTGCCCTTGTGAACCTCAAGTTCATGGTCTTTGCCATCCAGGCTGAGTGTGGCGGTGCGGTTTGTTTCCGTCATTTTTTCTTTCCTCTCGCAAGCGGATGAATTCAAGGCTGCCGAAGCTCCCGAATGGGGGGTATCGGCCGCCAGATCAGTTTCCGGTCAGGTGCAGCCACCTGTCTGGAAGTACTTTGATCGCTTGTAGGGTGTCATGAGCAACTGAAGTGTGTTGAAGGAACACAAATCGCTCTAACGGGAGAATGTGACAGTTTACCCTCAGGTTGTCTGCTTCACAGTTCCCGCCCAGTCACCTTGTCTGCGCTTAACACTGGCGTGTTGTGCTGCAATCTGCAATTTGCAGAGTCAGAATGCAATGCGCATTTTGTTTACCTTGCATTGCAGCAATTTACAAGGCATCGGGTGATCCGCTGGTGCAGGAGACCCGGTTTTACAGGTCTTTCAGGCGGCCCAGTGCCTCGTCGCGTCCCAGAACCGCCAGCACATCGAAGATTGGCGGAGACTGGGTGCTGCCGGTCAGGGCGGCCCGCAATGGCTGGGCAACCTTGCCGAGTTTCAGTTCCTGTTCAGTCGCAAAATCGCGAACGGCCTGTTCCAGAGGTTCGACTTGCCAATTCGGCTGCGCTTCCAGTATGGGGACCAGCGCCGCAAGTACGGCACGCGCGGATTCGTCCAGCAGACCCGCTGCCTTGTCTTCCATGGCAAGCGGGCGCGTTGCGAACAGGAATTGTGATGAAGCCTGCAATTCAACCAGGGTTTTGGCGCGTTCCTTCAGGCCCGGCATGGCCGCAAGCAGCATTTGCCTGTTGCCGGGGTCATCAAGTGCGGACAGCATGGCCGGGCCACCGTCCACATGTGGCAGCATCGCCAGCAGCGCGTCCAGCAGTTCGTCATCCGGTGTGTCGCGCATGTAAACGCCGTTGAGGTTTTCCAGCTTGGCGAAATCGAACCGGGCCGCCGACTTGCCGATCCCGTCCAGTGTGAACCATTCGATCATCTGTTCGGTTGAAAACACCTCGTCATCGCCATGGCTCCAGCCCAGACGGGCAAGGTAGTTGCGCATGGCTTGTGGCAGGTAACCCATGTCGCGATAAGCTTCCACCCCGAGCGCGCCGTGGCGTTTCGACAGCTTGGCGCCGTCTGCGCCATGGATCAGCGGGATGTGCGCCATGACCGGAACATCCCAGCCCATCGCCTTGTAAATCTGGCTCTGACGGGCAGCATTGGTCAGGTGATCGACGCCACGCACAATGTGGGTGACGCCCATATCGTGATCATCCACGACGACGGACAGATTGTAGGTGGGGTTGCCGTCGGAACGCAGGATGATCAGGTCATCGAGCTGATCGTTGGCATAGGTGACGTCGCCTTGCACCTGGTCGGCGATGATGGTTTCGCCGTCCTGCGGAGACTTGAAGCGGACCACCGGCTTGACGCCTTCCGGCGCGTCGCCGGCAGGCCGGTCGCGCCAGCGCCCGTCATAGCGTGGTGGTCGGCCTTCGGCATTGGCGAGTTCACGCATGGCAGTGAGTTCTTCCGGCGAGCAATAGCAATGATAGGCATGGCCTGCATCCAGCAGTTGCTGCACCACTTCGCGATGGCGATCTGCGCGTGAGTACTGGGAGACCACGTCACCATCCCAGTCGAGGCCGAGCCAGGTGAGGCCGTCCCGGATGGCCTGGATGGCGCCTTCGGTGGACCGCTCCCGGTCGGTATCCTCGATCCTGAGCAGCATCTTGCCGCCGTTTGCGCGGGCAAACAGCCAGTTGAACAAAGCGGTGCGGGCTCCGCCAATGTGCAGGTAACCGGTGGGTGATGGGGCAAATCTCGTCACGACAGGCGCGGTCATGGCCGGTCTCCAATTAATCCGTATAGTGAGTTGAGGCTTTCATTCAGCGTTGATGCCCGTTTAGCATAGCGATTTCGAGTTTGTAAGGCCTTTCAGGAATGCTTTTGGGGCGTTTGGGTCATGGATTGGTTTGCCGCACATGCTGGCCGGGCACAGCCTACCCGAAAGGGTGAGGGCGGCGGCACACCCGACAGCCCGGACGATGCGACGATCATTGCCAGCCGCGACCAGTCCGGTGGCCGCCGGGCGACACAGATGCGGTTGCAGCAAGGCCGGACCATTGTCTGGATTCCCGTCAGCCTGGTGTGCGGCCTGACGGCGTATTTCTCTCTGGCTATCGAACCCGGAACTGCGGTCGGAGCGATCATGCTGTTGCTGGTCGCTGGGCTGTTGCTCGCCGCAATCCGGGGACGTGCCGGAGCAGCCTCGGTGCTGGTGGGCTTCGGGCTGGCCGGGTTCGTGTTGGGGCAGGCCGACACCGTTGCGACGGGAACGAGAGTATTGCCTGCATCCACCGGCAAGGTCACCGTCAGCGGCTGGATCGATGAGGTGGGGCCAGCCATCGGCAAGCGGCGGCGTATGATTGTCGCCATAGATGTGATTAACGAGGTCAAGCCGCAATACTGGCCGGGCAGGGCGCGGCTGTCGGTTTCCAATGATCATGTCGGCACGCATGTACGCGGAGACTATGTGACCTTTCAGGCCTGGCTTTATCCGCCGTTGACACCGGCCATTCCCGGCGGCTGGAACTATGGCAGAGTGGGTTGGTTTGACGGTATTGGCGCAGGCGGCCGGGTGGCATCGGCACTGGCAAGGAACGATGCCAAACCGGGCCGCCCGCGGTGGTCAGACAGGCTCGCAGACCTCAGGGCGGGAATGGCAGAGCGGATACGTGCCCATCTGCCGAAACGTGAGGCAGGCTTTGCCGTGGCGCTGATCACCGGTGAGCGAACCGGCCTCGACAACGACATGCGCGAAGCGCTGCAGTTGTCCGGACTGGCGCACATACTGGCGATATCCGGGCTGCACATGAGCCTCGTCGCAGGCGGTGTGTTCTGGCTGGTTCGTGCGCTGCTGGCCTTGTGGCCGATGCTGGCGCTGAACTATCCGATCAAGAAACTGGCTGCCATGGCGGCCCTCGCGGCGGCCGGTTTCTACCTGTTGATTTCCGGCCAGGCGATTGCCACGCAACGGGCTTTCATCATGTTGTCGGTGATGTTTCTGGCGGTACTGCTGGGGCGTTCGGCGATCTCCATGCGCAACCTGGCGATTGCAGCCGTTGTCGTATTGCTGATCGCGCCACAGGCGGTGCTGACGCCGAGCTTTCAGATGTCCTTCCTGGCGGTAATGGGCCTGATCGCCGGCTACGAGTTGCTGGGAGGCTGGCAAACCGGCTTTCGGGCAGGACTGGCGTCCAGGCCGCTTTACCTTAGAGTGTTGATACTGATTTTGTTGATGCTGGCCGGACTGTCCATCACAACGATCATTGCCAGTGCCTTCACGACACTGCCGGCCGCTTTCCATTTCAACCGGTTTGCAGCCTGGGCGTTGCCGGCCAACCTGCTGGCCATGCCTGTCGTTACTTTCCTGGTAATGCCGGCTGCCGTGGCCAGCGTCTGTGCGATGCCTTTTGGGCTGGAATACTGGCCGCTGCAGGTCATGGCACGGGGGCTGGAAGCCGTACAATCGATCGCGGTCATGGTGTCAGGCTGGCCGGGAGCGACGAAGGTTGCCGGCGCCATGGTGCCGCAACTGGCGTTCCTGTCCGGCATCAGCTTGTGTTTCCTGGCGCTGTGGCGAGGTAGTTTACGTTGGGCTGGCGGTGGAATGGCCGTGTTGGCCGGGTTTGCAGCCATCGCGCTCGGGTCGCGGCCTGACATCCTGATCGAACGCACCGCGACCACCATGGCGGCCCGCATGCAGCACGGTGAACTGGTACCCGTCTATGCACGAAGGGGCAGGTTTGCGGTGGAACGCTGGCTGCTGGCCGATGGTGACGATGCCGAGATGGGACAGGCGGCAAAACGATCAGGCTGGACATGTGCCGACGACATGTGCCGGGGACAGGTGCAGGGGAAAAGCGTGTTGTGGCTTGGGCGCAAGGCAACACCACCGCACGACTGCCGGACAGTGGATATCGTGATATCGGCAAACCCGCTGCGCCGCACCTGCGGTTATCCAACGTCCCGGCAGCTTCATATCGACAGGTTTGACGTGTGGCGCCATGGCGCCCACGCCATCCGCATTACCGCCGAAGGCAAGCT
Source organism: uncultured Anderseniella sp. (assembly GCA_947488295.1). Classification (GTDB taxonomy): domain Bacteria; phylum Pseudomonadota; class Alphaproteobacteria; order Rhizobiales; family Aestuariivirgaceae; genus Anderseniella. The sequence goes on along the minus strand of CANKYU010000004.1, from coordinate 25,641 downwards.
TGAAGTAACGACAGCACGCGGGCTTTCCGGCACCCGGGCGTGGGTCTATGCGCCGGTGGCGCGACGCAAGATATTGCAGGTCGATCCGGGACCATGGGTCGAAAAGCCCGGCACCGGCGCAACGACTGACGAGAAGACCGCTCAGTAACGGCGCAACAGGCCGGCCAGCGTGCCTTGCACCTGCACCTGGTCAGGACCGAAAATCCGGGTCTCGTATGACGGATTGGCGGCTTCCAGCGCAATGGAATCTCCCTTGCGCCACAAGCGTTTAAGGGTTGCTTCTTCATCCTCGACAAGGGCAACAACAATTTCGCCATTGCGTGCCGTGTCGGCCTTGCGGATCAGCACCGTGTCGCCATCCAGAATACCGGCCTCGATCATTGAATCACCGTTGACCTCCAGCGCAAAGTGTTCGCCCGGGCGCAGCATGTCGGGCGGCACCGGCACATTGGTGGTATGATCCTGAATGGCGGCGATCGGCACACCGGCGGCAATGCGGCCCATCATCGGCACGTCGATTGTCGCTGCAGCAGGTGGCGCAGGGGCGGGAGCCTTTTCTTCGGCCATGCCGCGCGAGCCCTGAATGACGCTGGGGTTGAACGGCTTGCGTTCCGGCTTGCCCATAACGGCTGGACCGGCAGACGAATCCGGCATTTTCAGCACCTCAAGCGCCCGGGCGCGATGCGGCAGGCGGCGGATGAAACCACGCTCTTCCAGCGCCGTGATCAGCCGGTGAATGCCGGATTTGGACCGCAAATCAAGCGCTTCCTTCATTTCCTCAAACGATGGCGGCACGCCGGTTTCCTTCAACCGGTCGTGGATCAGCATGAGCAGTTCGTGTTGCTTGGCGGTCAGCATCAGGTGTTTTCCTTGCCGTTTGTCTGGATGGCGTGAACCAGATGTGCGCCAACCAGAATCAGAACAAATGCGAAACCTTTATGACATGTTCCCGCTATGTTCGGCAAGGGGTGTTGGGAAAATGGTTGAATTTCGCGGACTTTTCCAGCGTCTCAGGGAGACCCGACACTGATATACGAACAGATCCAATGTTGTTTCCTATGGCAACCCATGATTGCGGCAGTGGGTCGAAGCGCCAAATTGAAAACGCGATCAATCCGTCGGTATCGGTCCGTCCAGCGGGTGCTGCGGCACGTCCGGGAAATCCCTGAGCCCGGATTTGTGCCAGCCTGGCTTAAAACCCATAGATGCCGGGTTGCTTGCTGCGATGCGGTTGCGCTGTCTGACTGTCATTCTCTCACTCCAATAAGTAAAACGAATGTGCCAATGCCAAAAGTCTGCAGGCCGGGACTTGCGAGTTCAACCGTGTTAACCGATGCGTAATTGAACAGGCATCTTGTGTTAATGTTGGCGTTTTCACCGTTCTGTCCGGCAACACAACTCACACAGTCCTTGGGCTCATGAGACCACAGTAGTCCTGAACACTTTCTGAACGAGATATCGGAATGAAGTCTTATCCCCCGGTCGGATGACCATATTCGTATCCCATGTCTGGCACGCAGCCAGTCTGTCGCTGTGACAGAATATAACGGCTGTCAACTTTATGGCACTGATTCTTTCGCGGCCAGGGTGGTGATAGTGCGTTGGATATCCATTAGTTTCCGGCGTGCAATAACACAAAGTCATAGGGCTTTTGGAATATCAGATCATGTCAGACCTTGACCTCAAACCGGGGCATCTTGTCGAACTTGAACCTGATGACGTTGTCCTCGACAAGCTGGCGGACTTTCTCCGGATGATCGATCAACTGGTCGACGTCCTGTCGCCAGAACCGCATGTCGGTTGAATAAGTGTCGCCAACCAGTTTCCCGATCAGCAGGATGGGCCAGTACAATGCGTAGTACATGATCTTCGCTTTCAGATAGTACCATTTGGCCAGTCTGACCCTGCCGGCCCACGTGCACAGCAATACGACGTCGCGAAGCGGCCCCGGCCAATGACTCTTCCTGGCCAGTTTCCAGGCAACCGGCAGAAGCTGGTCGAAGGTCCAGTCGCCTTCAGTCGGCAGTGATGCCAGGCGTTCGCGCATTTCCTTTGCAAATTCCGGCAGGCGCTGGTGGTGATCATGCAGCATCAGCCATCCGTTTCCCGGCTTGAGCCTGGATTCCTTGCACATCTCCAGCCGCCAGGCAAACGACTCGTCACGCTCGATGCTGGACAGAAATGCTATGAGGTGAATCGGATGATAGTTCCAGCCGCTGGAAGCGCGCTCAAGCAATATGATCTGCACCACCGGACCGACTACGCGAACAAGACAACGGGTCTTCCAATATGTGAATTCAGGGAAAAATGTCTTCCAGTCATTGGCGATTGCGCGAGCCACGGTCCGATTGCCGATTGACTGGGCTGAGGCGAGATCGGGATACTGCGGGTCAGGCGGAATAAAGACAAAACCTGTTTCTGCATCCCGTTCCAGTTTCGTAGCCGATTTGGTCATGGGCGGCGGCCTTTCATGCCTGTGCACAACCACCTAACCGCATTTCATCACACTACTGAAGAATAATCAGAAACTACGGTGACGCCTTGGTAAACATCACAGCTAAGTCTTGTGCCGGATATGAGGACTGATCTCAAAAATCCAGCAGCAACACCTGGACCTGCTCACCTGCTTTTGCAGCAGGCGCATGGGGCGGGCGGATTATCAGGCAGTCGGCTTGCGCAAAGACGCGTTGCATGGAGCTGTCCTGCTTGGGGAAGGAGGTTGCCACCAGTTGCCCCTGGTCGCCGCGTTGCAGCGTGGCGCGGATATAGTCCTGACGCTGGTCGTTGCTGCCCATGGCAGATCCCAAAACCGCGGTGACGGGATCAAACGAGCGGGCATCGCCCGTCATCTTCGCAATCAGCGGCAGGATGAACAGTCTTGTGCACACCATGGCGGAGACCGGGTTGCCGGGCAGGCCGATGACGCGCTGGTCGCCGCGTTTGCCAAACATCAACGGCTTGCCGGGGCGCATGGCGATCTTCCAGAAACCGATCCTTATGCCGGACTTTTCCATGGCCGCCTGCACCAGGTCATGATCACCCACCGACGCCCCGCCGATGGTGACGAGGATGTCGGCGCCGGCGGCGCGTCCGATGGCTTTTTCAATGCGGGCAGCCTTGTCCGGGATGATGCCCAGGTCCACAGGTTCGCCGCCATGGCGGGTAATCATGGCGGCGATGGCCAGGGCATTGGACGAGATGATCTGGTCATCACGCGGGTTTCCCCCGGGTTCAACCAGTTCATCGCCGGTGGCCAGCAGCGCAACGGACGGCCGGCGCACCACCTCCACGCGGGCATGGTTCATGGCGGCTGCCAGGCCGATCTGACGGGCGCCCAGCACGGTGTGCCGGGGTAACAGTGTCTCGCCTTTCTTGAAGTCGAGCCCGGCGTGGCGGACGAAACTGCCCAGGACAGCGGATTGCTGTATCGTCACCGCATTCTTGCCGTCGGGTTCGGTGTTTTCCTGGATGACGACGGTATCGGCCCCTTTGGGCAACGGCGCGCCGGTAAATATGCGCACGGCCTTGCCCTTGCCGACACGGCCGGAAAACCCATGCCCGGCAGGCGCTTCGCCAATGACTTTCAGTGTAACGGGAACATCTGCGATGTCTGCAGCACGTACCGCATAGCCGTCCATGGCAGATGCCGCAAACGGCGGCTGTGCACGCTGCGCCTTCAATGGTCCGGACAATACCCGGCCATCGGCGTTGGACAGCGGCACGTCTTCCGCGGCCAGCGGTTTGACGCCTTTCAGTATCTGCGCCAGTGCGTCATCGACCGGAAGCAGGCTCATGATGTGGCATCTGCCCTGAAGTGACCCGACTTGCCGCCCTGTTTCTCGATCAGCTTGATGTCGGAAATGGTGATGCCGCGATCCACCGCCTTGACCATGTCATAAACAGTCAGGCAGGTGACAGAAACCGCAGTCAGGGCTTCCATCTCAACACCGGTCTTGCCTTCGACCTTTACGGTCGCGGTAACATCAACTGCATTGTCCGGCTCGTTGATGTCCAGGTCGACAGTGATTTTCGAAATCGCCAGAGGGTGGCACAGCGGGACCAGCTCGTGGGTGCGCTTGGCAGCCATGATGCCGGCAATGCGGGCGGTTGCGATGACATCGCCCTTCTTGGCCATGCCGGATTTGATCAGTTGCACGGTCTCGGCCAGCATGGAGACGCGGCCTGCGGCAACGGCGATACGGGTGGTCACCTGCTTTTCCGACACGTCGACCATGTGGGCGTTGCCCGCATCATCGAGATGGGTGAGTTTGCCGCTGGTCATGCGCTTGCCTGCAAGCCGTCCGGCTTGGTCAGCAGTGTCCTGGTCGCCTTAGCAACATCGGATTGCCGCATCAGGCTTTCACCGATCAGGAAGGCCTGCACTTTTGACTGTTCCATCCGGGCCAGGTCTGCAGGAACAAACAAGCCGCTTTCGCCGACGATCAGCCGGTCTTCCGGCACCATCGGGGCGAGCCGCACGGTGGTATCAAGGCTGGTCTCGAACGTCTTGAGGTTACGGTTGTTGATGCCGATCATGCGGGTCTTGAGTTTCAGGGCGCGCTCCAGTTCGGCTTCGTCATGCACTTCAGCGAGCACGTCCATGCCCAGTTCAAACGCGGTTTTTTCCAGCTCGGCGCACAGTGTGTCGTCGATCATCGCCAGGATCAGCAGGATGCAGTCGGCTCCCCAGGCACGGGCTTCCAGAACCTGGTAAGGATCAAGCATGAAATCCTTGCGCAGGGCGGGCAGGGCGGTTGCCGAGCGGGCCTGCATCAGGAATTCGGGCGCGCCCTGAAACGATGGCGTGTCGGTCAGCACCGAAAGGCAGGCGGCGCCGCCATTCTCATAAGCTTTGGCCAGGGCAGGCGGATCGAAATCCTCGCGGATCAGGCCTTTGGACGGGCTCGCCTTCTTGATCTCGGCAATCAGGGCCCAGTCACCGACGGCAATCTTGGCCTCGAGCGCATTCAGGAAGCCGCGCGGTGCGCTGTTGGCCTGGTTCAGGCTGGCGTTGGTTACAAGGCTGGCTTCGGGAACGGCCGCTTTGGCGGCGGCGACTTCCTGGCGCTTGTAGGCAGCTATCTTGTCGAGGATGGTGCCGGTCATGCGTTCGATGCCTCAATCAGCTTGTCGAGCACTTTCATGGCCGCGCCTGAATCAATCGCCGCTTCGGCCTGTGCCGTGCCGTCCTTCAGGTCACCGGCCTTGCCGGCGACCAGCAGTGCCGCGCCTGCGGTCATGGTCGAGGCATCGCGGAAGGCGTTACGGTCGCCCGCCAGTACGCCGCGCAGGGCTCCGGCATTATAGTCGGCGTCGCCGCCCCTGAGTTCGTCCAGCGTGCGGCGGGTGACGCCGGCATCTTCCGGCTGGATTTCAAAAGTGGTGACCTTGCCGCCCTTCAGTTCGGCAACCCAGGTGGTGCCGGTTGGCGTGATCTCGTCGAGGCCGCCTTCGCCGTGGGTCACCCAGACGGCTTCAGAGCCGAGCTTGTTCATGACATGGGCCAGCGGCTCCACCCATTGCCGGGCATAGACGCCGATAACCTGGCGCTTGACGCTGGCCGGGTTGGACATGGGGCCCAGCAGGTTGAACACCGTGCGTGTAGCCAGTTCGACGCGTGATGGTCCGACATGGCGCACTGCGGCATGGTGGGCCGGGGCAAACATGAAACCGCAGCCCGCCTCGGCAATGCAGCGGGCTATGACGTCCGGCTTGGCTTCGATATTGACCCCAAGTGCTGCCAGCGTGTCGGCTGCGCCGGATTTGGACGACAGGGCCCGGTTGCCATGCTTGGCGACCGGCAGGCCGGCGCCGGCGGTGACCAGCGCCGAACAGGTGGATACATTGTAGGAGCCGGATGCATCGCCCCCGGTACCGACAATGTCGATGGCGCCGTCTGGTGCCGTGACCGGCAACATCTTTTCGCGCATGGTCATGACGGCGCCGGTGATTTCGTCAACCGTTTCGCCGCGCACCCTGAGGCCCATCAGTACTGCGCCGATCTGCGACGGTGTGGCGTCACCCGACATGATGATGTTGAAAGCGGCGCGTGCTTCATCCAGCGACAACGGTTTTGCGTCGGCTATCTTGGCGATAAGCGGTTTCAGGTCAGCCATGGTCTCAAGCCGTTTCAACTTCTTTGTAGGCATCTGCCAGTTTCAGGAAGTTACGCAATATCGCATGGCCGTGCTCCGATGCAATGCTTTCGGGATGAAACTGTACGCCGTGGACGTTCAACTGCTTGTGCTGCAACCCCATGACAATGTCGCCGGTGGACGCGGTTACTTCCAGGCAATCGGGCAGCGAGCCGCGTTCCACGACCAGTGAGTGATAGCGGGTTGCGCGGAAGGTGTCCGGCAGGCCCTCGAACAGGCCCTTGCCGGCGGTGGTGACATCCGACAGCTTGCCGTGCATCAGTTGCTGGGCGCGCACCACCTTGCCGCCGAAGGCCTGACCGATGGCCTGGTGGCCCAGGCACACACCCATGAGCGGGATATTGCCGGCGGCTTTTTCGACCAGTTCCAGGCAGATGCCGGCTTCGTTCGGCGTGCACGGGCCGGGCGACAGCACGATGGCCTCCGGCTTCATGGCAACGGCCTCATCCGCGGTAATGGCGTCATTGCGTATGACTTCGGTGTCGGCGCCGAGATCACCAAGAAAGTGATACAGGTTCCAGGTGAAGCTGTCGTAATTGTCGATGAGCAGGATCATGAACTTCTATTGCCCCCTCGATGCGCGGCCGGCAAACCGGACCGCTTCTTCGGCTGCCCGGAACAGCGCCTTTGCCTTGTTGATGCATTCGTCCTGTTCGGCCTGCGGGACGCTGTCTGCCACCACCCCGGCGCCTGCCTGCACGAACATCTTGCCGTCCTTGACCAGGGCGGTGCGCAGCACAATGCAGGTGTCCATCTCTCCGGTGGCTGAAAAATACCCGACACAGCCGGCATAGATGCCGCGCTTGGTGCTTTCCAGCTCGTCGATGATCTCCATGGCGCGAACTTTCGGCGCGCCCGACACGGTGCCGGCGGGGAAGCCCGCGCTCAGTGCGTCGATTGCGTCATACTTGTCGTCCAGTTCGCCCTCGACATTGGAGGAGATGTGCATGACCTGGCTGTAGTATTCCATGATGAACTGGTCGGTAACGTTCACCGAACCGATCTTGGCTACGCGCCCGACATCGTTGCGGCCGAGATCGAGCAGCATCAGGTGTTCCGCCAGTTCCTTGGGATCGGCCAGAAGGTCTTCGGCCAGCGCACGGTCTTCAGCCGGTGTTGCGCCGCGCGGCCTGGTGCCGGCCAGCGGACGGATTTCCACCTTGCCGTCGCGCACCCGGACCAGGATTTCCGGGCTGGATCCGGTAATGGCAAAGCGGTCAAACTCGAGATGGTACAGGAACGGCGACGGGTTGACCCGGCGCAGGGCCCGGTACAATGAGAACGCCGGCAGGGTGAACTCGGTCTCAAACCGCTGTGACAATACAACCTGGAACACATCGCCGGCGGCGACATACTCCTTACCCTTCAGCACCATCTCCTTGTAGTCCTCAGGTGTGGTGTCGGACTTCGGATCGCTGATCGGGGCGGCATCCGGGTCGTCAAAGGCCTTGAGTTCCAGGGGCCGGTCAAAGGCGTCGACTACTGCGTCGAGCCGGTCACAGGCGCGCGCGTAAGCCGCCTTTGCCGACACGTCTGCGTCCGGAAACACAGGGGTGATGACGGTAACCTCGTCCTTGACCGCGTCGAAGATGGCCATGATGGTCGGGCGGATCATGATACCGTCCGGCACGCCGAGGACGTCCTCATTGGGCTCAGGCAGTTTTTCCATCTGCCGCACCATGTCGTAGCCCATATAGCCGAACAGCCCGGCAGCCATCGGCGGCAGGTCGTCCGGCACATCGAAATGGTTTGCCGCCAGCAGGTTGCGCAGCGACTGCAAAGGTGCTGCGTCATCGGCGACAAACGGTCCGTCCGCGTCGATCAATGCGCGTGTGTTGATCTCAGCCTTGTCTCCTGTCACCCGCCAGATCAGGTCAGGCTTCATGCCGATCATCGAATAACGGCCGCGCACGGCGCCGCCTTCCACCGATTCCAGCAGGAACCGGTAAGGTGCATTTCGCGTGAGCTTCATGAACGCCGAAACCGGCGTTTCCAGGTCCGCCACCAGCCGGGTATAGACGACCTGCGCCTTGCCGGCCTGATAGCAGGCATTGAAGCTGTCGCTGTCAGGAGCGATCTGCATCGGGTGAACTTTCCAAAAGAGGCTTTAGCGAAACCGGTTTAGAGCAGGTTTGGGACGGGATGTGAAGCCGTTTTGGGTGTGGTGAGCGGGAATTTTGAGTGCGGCGGGGAAAACTGGTGACTTGCATGTTAAGATGGTGTTTTCTCGTATGATCCGGTTTGTGCCGGTTGGTGGCGAAGTCAGTCACTAAATGGGGGAGCCAATGAGCGGTGATGACGCCGGGGCCGAGGGCAGACAATTTGTCATTTACAGAATTGTCGGGAATGACCTGCCGCCAAGGCATCAGGCAGGAGACGCCGTCAGAATAGCGCAAGAGATTATCCAGACTGAGTCTGTTTTTGAAAACTGTGAGAAGCGCTGGCTTCTGAATAAACTGACAGACCATGAAACCGAACAACGGTTGCATGATCTGATTGTCGCCCATGGTTACAGATGTGACCGCGTCCGCTTCGATGAGACCTCCTATACACAAGCCTTTCTGCAGTCCGATTTGCTGCCGGAAGAGCATCGACCGTTCGCCACGGGTGCAGACCTGAACAATCACCGAAGCTGGTCTAACTGGAGCATTCGAGGCAGGATCAAGAACCGACAATTGAGCAGACTGATTCAGTCGCGGCGATTTCTGCCTTTGCCAATGGAAGGACAGGCAAAGGAGTGGACAATCCGGGCAAAATCGCAAGCTGTAGTCGGCATAAACCAAGCCCGAAACGAAGCTTTGGAACTGGGTTTTGCCAGCCATGCGGAATGGGTATTGCCATTGGATGGCTGGAGCTACTTTACGGACGGCGGATGGGCAAGCTTCATTGCAACCGTGAACTCGAATTCCGATGCGCGATATGTATCAATTCCGATAGTCAGATCGGCGATCAAAAACTTCATGGCTGGTTTCATGCGGCGGTCCAAACACCGGGATGCTGAGCCACAGATCGCCTTTCACCGCCTGGCGACCCAACGCTTTGACGAACGATTGCGATATGGGCACGGCAACAAGAGTGAGCTTTTGTGGAGGGTTGGTGTTCCAGGCTACACGTTCAAGACGGCTGCTTGGGAGCAGAGAGAAACAGCAGGCAGGGCCACCGATGGACTGACAGTTTCAGGTGGACAGATAAGACGAACGCCAAACAGAGTGGGGAATCGAATAGCTCTGGATATGAAGCTGCGCTGGCACGCAAGGTTCGAAGGCGTGATGGCACTTTGCCTGGAAGTTGACACGATGTTGCTGGAGCGCCGGCAGTCGAGCAAACCAGAGCCAACATTCAATACTGCAACGCGGTTATCTTCCGGTTGTTCCGGGACCGTGACTGAACTACTCGCTGGTTTGGCAGAGGAGTATGTCCGCCAGGCGCCGACCGGGGTTATGGACAAAGCGGTCTGCCCCCCGGGCGGCGAATTCGCCAACTATTTCAGCGCGCCGAAATACTGGTCTGTTGAAAAGGGAAATTACCAACGCAAAGACGGTGTCCAAGTCTTGGAAGCGACCATCGGGTCTGCTGAAAGCAGAAAATATGACCGTACCAGCCTGGACGAGTGTATCCGCCGGGCAAACGTGCTGACTGTGGCCGGAAAGATGTTTAACCGACCCGAATTTCTCAATCAGGCGGCGCTCAACTTGAAACACTGGTTCATCGACCCGGCCACCAGAACTCTGCCCAGCGCTCGCTTTGCGCAGTACCACATGCACGCGGTGAATGATGGGCACGTCGCCGCCAATCCTTCCGGCTTAATCGATTTTCGTGACATCTGGACTCTAATCTACATCGCCCCGCTGCTTCACAAATATAACGCGCTGAGCGACCGGGAACTGGAACTTTTGCGTCATTGGTGTGCCGCTTTTTTTGCGGACCTGAGCAATGGCAAACAAGGACAGACAGCTTATGCAGCAAAAAACAACATAGGTACATTCACTCACTTGTTGCTGTTGTCCCTTGCTCTTTTCACGCAAAACTTCCGGGACGCAGCGCAACTCCTGAACGCCCTGCCATTGCGGCTGCGCGCCCAAATCGATGGTAATGGCCATCAATCTGGCGAAGCTGCACGCACCAGGCCGCTTCATTATTCCCTGTTCAACGCTGCGGCGTGGGTATGTGTTGCGACGCTGTCTCGCGGAGCAGGATCGGATTTATGGCAGTATGCTGACAGCGAAAACCGTTCGATTTGCCGGATTGTCTACGCGTGTGCGTCAGAGCGCGAGACGTTCTCTGATTACCTGGACAGCCCGCAGGAGTTTGACAGACGGATCGAGCGGCTGGTCCGGCTGGTGCCGGCGAACGCAAAAGACATCGGCCTGTTGGCCAAAATCAACAGATGTGAGGAGGCCTGCTGGCAGAATCACCCTGACGAGGGATTGCCTCCGTTGTGGCCACATTTTTTGCCCGGCACAGACAAGCTGTCAGATTGACAGGTTGTTCCGACCTGGTGATCCGGCAGTTGATTTCTCACGCCTCCTGCGGGTCACCAGAATGCCTCTTGGCGAGCAGCGAGTAACGACAGCCCACAGCGGCGCCTTCCACCGATTCCGGCAGGAGCCGGTAAGGTGCATTTCGCGTGAGCTTCATGAACTCCGAAACCGGCGTTTCCCGGTCCGATACCATCCGCGTGTAGACGACCTGCGCCTTGCGTTGGGATAACAGGCATTGAGACCATCGCTGCCAGGAGCGATCTGCATCAGTGGAATTTTCCGGAAGAGGCTTTGGCGAAACTGGTTTGGAGCAGGTTTGCCGGATGATGTGGAGTCGTTTTTGGCTCGATGGAGAGGGGTTTTGATGCTGCCGGAGAAAATCCAAGCCTCAACGGTTGCTTGTGGCACGGGAGTTGTGCCTGGGGCGGTTAAACATTTTGTTGCGCCAGGTGTGCTACTGAGTCACAAGCCGTGTAATCCGCCATTTTTAAACGACGGTATCCGTACTCGCACCGAGAACCGATATTCTGATTGATTGGATCAGGACAGATGAGCGCTGAATTGTTGATGATTGCACTGGATGGTGCCGACGCGCGAACCATTGCTGCTCTAGCGGACGCGGGTGAACTTCCCGAAATCGCGAAACTGATAAGGCAAGGCAAGTTCTCCTATCTGCGGAACGCGGAGGAGATGTCAGACGATTCTGCGTGGGCATCTTTCTGTTTCGGCACCCCGTTATCGGAGCATCAGAGATATCACTTTGAACACAGGAGTCTATCAGGCAATTGCCAGATGGCGTTTCGTGGCGAAAGTGGTTCGGATGCTTTCTGGAGCAAACTGTCTGGTCTCGGACACCGGGTCGCTGTCATAGATATTCCGAAATGCCCGACCCCGGTAGCGCTAAACGGTATTCACATTGCCGACTGGCTTGTGCACGGCAAGTATCATCACCGGCCTGTAAGTTTTCCGGCATCTCTTGCCGAAGAAACAGTCAATCGTTTCGGGCCCACGCCGGTAAGCCGGTGCGACTATTATCAGGACGAGATGGCATCCGGTGAAGCCAGGTCTTTTGCCGAACACCTGAAGGCTACCATCTCGCAAAAGCTGGAGTGCGGACTGCACCATCTTGGCGGCGGCGTATGGGATCTGTTCCTGATAGGTTTCAAGGAAGCCCACTGTGCCGGACATGGTCTGTGGCATCTGCATGATACCCGGCACCCGCAATTCACGACACCGGATTACGATCCGCTGGTTGATGTCTATGCGACACTGGACGATGCGGTCGGCAAGCTTGCCAGGGCTGCGGGACCGGCCGCCAACATCATGATATTCTCAACGTTCGACATGGTGCCGAATGGGTCGCTCTGGCATATGAGTGACCAGATTGAAGCTGGCCTCAATCGTCATCTTGGGCGATTGTTTGCCACTACTCGCACCAAGGCCGCTGACCTGCTTGCCCGTTTGACAGGGCGCGCGGGCCGTATTTTCTGTGAGGTTGTACCGGCCAATGACAACCTGTTTGCTCTACATGTCCAGACACCGGATGGCTTGTGCAGGGATGCAATCAGTACACAGGCAGAAAGGCTGCTTCAGGAATTGCAGGATGGCGCAACAGGCGCCGCTGCCTTCACTTCGGTTCGGCGGTTATCATGGCAGCAGTATGACAAGCCCGGCTATCGCATGCCGCATCTTGTGGCGCAGTGTGCGCCCGGCAGGTTTCCTGAAACCCTTGTGTCAAAGACCATGGGCGAAATCTCCGCTGAGGCTGGTGTAATGAGGACCGGTAATCATGTTGCAGGCGGCGGCCTGATCGCGGTTGGGCAGGCAGCGATTGACCATGGCGCAGACGTGCACAGTCTGGTTGAGTTGGGCAGTGTCGCAGAACGGGTCCTGGCGGCGCTCAAAGCGCGGTAAAGCCCGCAGGCGATATTCTGAACCCGTTTGCTTCCTCGCCTTTGTCTATGTGGACCTGTCTATCCAGCGTGCTCCAGGCACAAGGCGGCGTCAGGCCGGCATACCGCAGCCACTGGTCACTCTTCCAATTCATGAAATGCAGATAGAGATATTCTCGCTTCGGATGCCGGTCATTGCTGAGGCGGCCGTCTTTCCAAAACCAGCTTTCGGGGTGATCGAGCCGGCCGTCATGCCACTTCATGGGAGTGAGTATTGTTGAGTAACGTTCCTCAAACAGGGCGCCACGAATATAGGTGTTGCGACGCCGGTACAGCCAACTGCGCCAGGCCGGTTGCCTGGGCAGCACACCGAACACCCTGGCCAGGTGCCATTCCTCGATGTTCACCGATGCACCGGGTTTCTGCATCAGTTTCCGCCAGTTGGGTATTTTCATGAAAGCGGTTCGCAGTTGCGGAGTGTTGCGCATTACCGTGAAGTGGCCGGCAACAAGGTCGTTATGTGTGGTGAGCATCTGATGCTTTGACAGAAGGGCGGGGGTATAAAACCTGCGGATGTTGCCAAATATGATATCCAGATCAGAAAATCCGAAGAAGTCATAGCCGTTCAGTTCGTCTTCGTGGATATGCCCCAGTGCCGCCTTCAGTTTGCACACGTCATTGTTGTTGTTGTCGATGGTGGGTTCCACGCCAAGTCGGGATGTAACGAATGACAGGTATGACTGAATGCTGATTTGCTGAAACCGGACATTCGGGCAGTGTTTGGCGGGTGGTGCGTTTCCTGTGATGATTATCCAGTCAATTGACCGGTTGGCCTTCATGCTTTCCAGCGTGAAATCAATCCATTTTGGCCAGGGACCGAACCATAAACAACAGATCGCGATAGACGGGACTTGTGTATCAGAGCTGCCATGTTCCGGATTTCCGTTACCCGCCTGTCCCATTCCCATCCCCCCGATATCTTATTATGCCGGTCACCAATTCTGCGATGCCCTGTGACCAGCTCTGCAGAACGCCTTGTGGCGATTGATCAACACCAGCTCCCGGAGCGGAAGATTGAGATATCGAACCGGACCATAGGTTGGACTTTGTGCGTAGAAGTTGGCGGCGTCGCCCAGGCTCGTTGCCTGTTCCCGGATTGCAGTCAGAACATCGTCCGGCAGCGGAACATGCAACTCCTGCCTGAGAAACGTCAGGCACCCCAGAAGGGCCCACGAGCCTCGGCATTTTTCGGCAACGTCAAGCACGACTGCCCAGTCGATCGACAGCTGAGTGGCCATTTCTGCCAGATCAAGGGCCCACATGCCACTCGACAGATGACTGGGAATGAACCGCCTGGCGCCCTGCATGGCGGTGAACACAAAAAGTTCCTCGCCCGACGGCACCAGCACAGACCTGCCGCGAAACTGAGCGGGACGGGCACGCGCCCAGATGCCTTCGACCGTGTCATCCGGTAAAAACGGCAGGTGAACCGGCTGATGATGGACATCCACATCCGAGTTGTCTTTGGTTTCTTCGCTGCCACGGGTGAGATTGACACCGGGGTGGTAACGGCAACGCTCCAATGCCTGTTCGGCGGTGTCCGGGCCGGCCCAGCCGTGGTTATAGAGTAACGCCAGTGTCTTGCGCAGATCCTGCCGCCGGACCATCAGGTCAATGTCGGACGTGACGCGACGGGTCAGCTTGATCGGTGCGAGCGCTTCCATCGCCGCTGTCTTCATCAGGCAGCTTTCGATGCCGGCATCATTCAGCACATCAAGCGCGCGGGCTGATCTGTTCAGTTGCAGTTGAGACTTGGTCCACAGTGCCTTTGCCATGCCGTGCAGCCTTGGTATTTCGGGGCATTGCGGATCGATCGCAGGCAATCGACCGGAGAACCTGGACAGTATCTTGAACTGCGGCCAGCTGCAGTCGTCAATATCGTTGGCGACTTTCCATTTGCGCCAACAGTCGCGCGCTTCTGCGTCAGGGGCCACCACAGCCTTGATGAGCAGGGCAGTGTCCGGGTCAGGCCATGCCTGCCTTGCAAAAAACGGCTTGAACATCCCGCCCAGCATCAAGGATTACCCCGTCTTGTCCTGTTGCTTCTTCTCAAGAATTGCCCGACGTGCAATTTCCAGGAAGTCCTTGCTCAGGCCATCAGCCGTGCTTGTCTGGCGCCTCGACAATGTATTGGCACGAATACGCCGCCTCATTACCAGGTCATCAAGCATGACGGTCTCAACGCCTTCTGACTTGCGGCGGCGATACCATTCAATGAAATAGCCTGTCCTGAGCGACGTATCCAGACAGTTGGCCTCACCTGCAATCAAATCGCGCCGCACAAGAACCGTACCAGCCAGATAGCCCGGTGTTTTTCCTTTGACATAAGCGAGATTGGCGAACAATTCAGATGGTTGGCTGGGGCATTCAAAAGCTTCGACGTGCCCCAGGATAATGGCGCCGGTTCCGTGTACCTGGAGCGCAGCTTCCTGTACCTGCAGTTTTTCAGGGGTCCAGATGTCGTCGGCATCTAGCAGCGCAATATAGTCTCCGCTTGCGTTGCCGATCCCATTGTTGAAGGCCGCTGCCGCGCCGCTATTGGACTGCTTCACGACTTTTGCGCCGACCGGATGATTGACAACCACGTCGCTGGTTGCATCGGTGGAGCCATCGTCAACCACGATGATCTCATCTGCTGCACGCGTTTGGGACGACAGGCTGTCGAGCGTCTCGGCAATCGTATTGGCTGCATTGTACGCGGGTATAACCACGCTGATCTTTGTGCTGTCTGGCATTGCTGTCAGTAACCTACATAATCCCGGAACGGTTTGAACGGCGCGAGGTTGCCCGATTTCTTGCGCCGCATGAGGGACAGTGTCAAAGCCCGGTTGAAGTCCCGCTTTTCTTCCACCGTCAGCTTTGATGTCATGGAGTTGTCATGCCGGCGGTAGAACAAGGTAATATCGTCCATGATGGAGAACGGAATGCCGGCCTCCCTGATCCGCAACATGAGATCGACGTCTTCAGAGTAGAGAAATTTTTCATCGAAAATCCCCACCTCATCAAAGACATGCCGCCAGTACAGGCATGCGCCCAGATGTACGTGATAAATCTCTTCTGTCCGGGAATCTCCGGCAGGCTTCAGTTCCCCGTCGTCCTGCTTGTCGAAATACTTCACAAATCCCGATACCATGCCGACTTTCGGATCTGCCAGCAGTCGCGGCATCTGAAGTTCCAGCTTGTCTTGCGGCCACATGTCATCACAATCAAGAAACGCGATGCATTCCCCCTTTGCCGCTTTCAGCCCGACATTCCTTGCCGGCCCGGGCCCGCGCTGCGGACCATCATGGATGTGGATGCGTGAGTCGTCTCTTGCCAGGCCTTCCACGATTGACCGGGTAGCATCGGTCGAGCCGTCGTCTATGATGTGAATTTCGCCCACATCAATCGCCTGCGATTTTATCGAGCGTACGGCATCGGCGATGAAAGGTTCTCCGTTGCGAACCGGTGTAATTGTGCTGATCAATGGAATTGCTGCCATACCGACTGGTCCCCTTCTGCAAGTTTCTGAAGCGCACTTACGGCTTCGAAAGGGTTCCGGCCAACCTTGAATTTTATTGTTGGCAGGTTCCTCGCAATGGCGCTGCACGCCGCCAGTGTTTCAGGCATGCCGGTGCGCAGGATGTTCATGGTAGATGGCGCAAGGGCTGCAACCGCCTGTGTCTTGGACATTGGTTCAAACACACTTGTTTCAGCTCCGGTTAGTTCGAGACTCAGCACGGCATGCACCGACAGCCGCTCGGTGAACCTGTCACCTGCCACGGCGCTGAGCGGGATAAGGGTCTTTTCATCCTTGCCAGAGGGCTGGTTGATGGCCCGGCCAGCAAGATCCGCAAACCATTTCAACGCATGGCCGGTCAGTTTCATAACGTCGAAAATTGGATACGCCGTCGCCTCCGCATGGGGATTTACAA
Source organism: uncultured Anderseniella sp. (assembly GCA_947488295.1). Taxonomy (GTDB): domain Bacteria; phylum Pseudomonadota; class Alphaproteobacteria; order Rhizobiales; family Aestuariivirgaceae; genus Anderseniella. Next base: position 9,139 of record CANKYU010000004.1, on the reverse strand, counting down.
GTATGAAATCGTCTCCGGTTGTGGACCAGCCCCGGCTGATGGCAGCGGCTGTGGTGGTCGATTTGCCGCTGCCTCCGGCCCCTGTCATCAGGAAACCGCGCTTGCCGTAGCCTACGGCTGCGGCATGGATCATGGCGCAATCGGCAGACAACGTTGCCCAGTGAATAAAGTGTCGAAGCGGTGAACCGGGCTCCCAGAACGGCAGTTGTGATTCGTCTCGTATCCAGTACAGCCCCTTTTTGCGTGTAGCATCGTACAGGTGCCAGATGCCGCGTGCTTCATCAGAGGTGAATGCAATGCCGTCATCCGGGCGCCAGCAAATCCGTTGATGATCCTGAGTGGTTTCAACTTCGAATGGCCAGTCTGCCGGCGGGGCTGTAAAGCCGGTCGTTGTCGAGTCAACCGCGTAAACAGTGGCGTGAACGATTTCCGGTGCCGGGATGACCTCACAATATGCGATCACAGGGACAACAGTGTCTTGCACGCTGCCTGCAATGAACCTGACGGAAATGTTGCAGGGACCGAAGCGAAAATGTCTCTCGATACCTCCGGTCGTGAGCCATTCACGCTCGGCGTCGCCGATATTATCACCCACAAATCTGATTTGGTCGGACATGTGCTCGGGCATGCCGGGCTGTTAACTCTCTGCCTTGCGGACCGGCCAGCCATGCTCGGGATCGGCATCATGAACCGGATCGAGCATGATGAGTTCCTGCAAGTCGCTGTAGACTTCGAGGCCGGGCACTGTGAACGCCTTTTTTTCGGCTCCGTTTGCCGTTTCGGTTTCTGAATTAGCTTCAGTGATGATGAGAAGTTTTTCATCACTCAGAATTTTCAGGAATGCGCGGGTATTGGCTGCGAGATCATGTTCACCCGCTTCGAACCGCTGCTCGAGCGCTTCGATGAGTTCTGTCTCGGTGCGTGGCCGCATCAGCAGATTCCATATAGCCAGAGCTGTCTCGGACAGGCCGTAGTATTTGCCGGTGTCAAAGTTGATTGCTACCATCTCGCCGCCGAAATCTTCGCAAGAGAGGTTCTTCTGGTCGAGGAAGTAGTACTTGATTTTTTCCATAAAGCCCCGCTTCAGTCATGCTTCATCGCATTGCGTAACTGAGGCGTTGCCGCAACGCAAGCCAAGGTTTTTTCCACCATGCCGCACCCTCAAGCGCCGGCACAAGCTCCGGCAGCGAGACAGCGACATTTTCAGATCTCAGAGAATCCAGCTGATCGGTGATGTCCCTGAGATCAGGCAATTTCCCAGACAGATCGCAGGCATCCATATAGTCGGTAATTCCCCGGGCGGCAGCGACGAAATCATCGATGCTGTCGGATGCTCGTGACTTTTCGGTTATGTAGTCTTCGATCCTGGCCCTGGCGTTTTGCTTGGTATGTGCCGGCAAGACCTGTGTCCGGTAATGCGCGGGGTCCTGCAGCGAGTGCAAATGGAAGTCAGCAGGAACGGCGTTACATTGGCTTTCCAGAGCGCGAAACAAATCTGTGAGGGTAAGGATGTTAAGAGCTGAAACGGTGATGCCAAACTGCAGCTTTGCATGCGGGCATTTGGTTCTGAGTTCCTGAACGTTTCGGACAAAAGTATCCCAGTTGAAACCGCTGCGTACATAAGCGCCCCGAGCGCCGGCGGCATCTATGCTTGCTGTGATGTCCAGGTTTTCGAACTTCGCCCACAATTCGAAAATCGACTGGCCTGCAAACCTGGTCGTGGACAAATTGGTATTGTACGACAGTTTGATGCCGGTCTGGCCACGATCATGCAGAAGGCGCAACAAGGCGTAATGTTCGTCCATGATCAATGGCTCGCCGCCGGCAAAATAGATCTCTTCCAGACCATCCATGCCAGGACCGATTTGACTGACCACTTCGTCCAGTGTTTCAAAGCTCCTGATTTCCGCCTTCCTGCCGGCCGTCACCCCGATCGCTTTTCCGTCGGTGAACCATTTGGAGCTCGCGCCGTGCCAGCAACTTCTGCACTTGAAATTGCACAGATTTGAAAATCGCAGGTCCATCGCGACCGCGTGGGGTGGTGCGGCGTTCATCAGGTCGGCGTCCTGCAGCAGGGTTTCGTGCCAGTTCGAGAAATTCCTGTTCTTCTCCAGGCGCATGCTGTGGCCTTCGCTGGCCTCGCGGTCAAAACACTTCCAACAGCCTTCTACCTTTTTTCCCTCGGCAAATTTGCGGCGGATTTCACGCAAATCGTCACTGATCCAGGCCTGGTCGAGAGTTGTGCTGGAAAGCCTGCCGATGTCTCCGTCAAACTCGCAGCAAGGTGCAATGGTCCCATCAGTCGTTACATGCAGGTTGATCCATGGCATGACGCACAGAGTCTTCCTCTCCGTGTCGGTATCAGAGCGTTGATTTGAACTGGACAACCGGGTCTATCCTTGCTTTTCCAACAGCATTCTTTTCAACAGGCACCGAGATCGTTGTTTCAATTTCCGGACCATGTGTTGACTATCGGCAATTGTGTCGCGGAGAAAGAAGGAAAGATGACTATTTTATCCTACAACTGCAACTTCATCTTCGTGCATGTGCCCAAGTGCGGCGGCTCCTCGGTAGAGGCCGGATGGCAGGATATAGGCCGTTGGGGTGATTTTGTCATAGGCTCGACCCCGGAGGGCGAACTTCTGCAGGATCCGTTCCGACGCTTGTATGACATAGACAAGCATGCAACTGCCGGTCGGATAAAGAAGGCAGTTGGCAGCGAGATATTTGATCGCTCCGAGGTAATCGTGCTCGTCAGGAACCCGGTCACCATCGTCGAAAGCCATTACAAGTTCGCACGTTTGTTGCTGGACAGATTCACTTCAAGGCTCGAGGTTGGCGAGGATCGTTTGCTCCAGATGATAAAAGCGAAAGACGAGAGCCTGCCATCATGGTGGTTTGTCATGACCAGGGGTGCACTGATTGATGCCATGCAAGCTTCAACTTTCGAAGATTATGTCGACAGGGTGCTTGATGATCGCTGGGCTCGCTATTTGAGCAATTATACCGATGACTTGAAACACCGGCGACTGACGACGGTAACGCTCAAGATTGAAGAGCCGAAAACAATCATCGACACCTTCAATTCCCTTGTTTCGGCGTATCACAAAGATCTGGGTATCAGGCGTTTTCACTTCTCCGATGGGCGGCGGTACAAAGGGAAATTCAAACTGCTGCATCACAATCGGAGCAAAGAGGTTGAGACCAGATGGAGCGAATCCCACCTCCGGAAATTTTGTGACATTACCGAACAGGAGCATCTCGCATTCGGATATGACCTGCCGTTATAAGCATGGAGGTCAAAAAAGATCAGTTCACACTTACAGCAGGTTCATGCAGTTCCTGTCCGATCAGCGTCGCCATCCCGTCCTTCACTTCATAAACCTGGTCGGCAATCTGCTTCCAGGCAGGACGGTGTGTAATCACCACAATTGTATAGTCGGGTCCTAACGCTTTGACATTTTCACAAATGGCCAGCTCGGAGCCTTCATCCAGTGCACTGGTTACCTCATCCAGCACCAACAGCTTCGAGCCTGTGGCCAGCGCACGCGCCAAAGACAGCCGCTGGCGCTGTCCGCCGGACAACCGTTCGCCCATGTTGCCGACGGCCGTCTGAATGCCGTCATCCAGCCTGCTGACGAAGTCCCACGCGCCGGCCTTCTCAAGAGCATTGCGAGCCTGGTTTTCGGAAATGGTTTCGTCACCCAGAGTCACATTTGCAAAAATGGTGTCGTGCAGCAAAGTGAGCGACTGGGGCACATATCCGATTCCGTTGCGGTGGCTGTGCAGGTCGAGGTCGCCGAGAGGGTTGCCATCGATCGTGATGGTGCCGCTGTCTGGACGCAGCAATCCGACCAGAAGGTCAATTATGGTGGTTTTACCTGCACCGGAGGGGCCGAGAAGCACTGTAATCTTCCCGACCGGGATGGTGATGTTGACATTTTGCAGGACAGGCTCGTCTTCGTAGGAAAACGACACGTCCGCAAAGTTTATTGCCTGCCGGATACCGACTGACTCGGCGCCGGTGGCAACTTCCTTTGCCTGTTCTGCCTGCGCGATCATTTCCTGTACACCAAAGTATGCCTGTTCCTGCACCAGCACCTGCTGGTAATTCTGCTGTACTTTCTTGAGCAGGTTGAGAATCTGGTAGTAGATAATTCCCAGCACCAGCAGATCCGCCAGCGACGCCTCGACCACCGAAATGCCAAACCAGATTCCGGCGGTTATTGTCACGGCCACCAGAATATCCTGTCCGTAACTCAGTACATGACGGCCCAGCAGAACCTTGAAGTATGCAACCCGCATCTGCTCCACCAGATCGGTGAACGTCAGCTTGAAGCGCGCGCCCTTGTTCATCGACTTGATGGCTTTCATGTTGCCGACGGCATCCTGCACAGCCGACCCGAGCTGGCTCGTTTTCTCCCATTGGTCCTTGCTGCTCTCGCGAACGAACACGACAAACTTGTACAGCGGGATTGAAATCAGAATGGCTGCCAGTGCGATCACCAGTACAAGCATTCCTGACACCAGCATGGCCACCATTGTCAGCAGCAGTGCATGCAGCATGGATACGATGACAAGCGCCGAAGACTGGTAGGCCTCGGCGGCAGCACGTGTCTGGGCGGCCATTGCATTGGAAACCTGGCCGGGCTTCAGGTGCACGAAGTAGGACCACCGGGCATCCATCATGGAACTCAACAGGCGTTGCCGGACTTCGGACTGAACAATGGATACCGATGAGGCCACATAGCTCATTGCGGCCATGGACATGGCCGCCTTGGCGACCAGCAGTACCGCGATCAGGATCAGGAAATTTGGCAATGTTGGCTCTATACCCGTTGAGCGGACGGCGTCCAGCAACACGTCGTTGAGAACCGAGTTGCTGGAAACTCCAGCGCCACCGATCAAGGCAATTGCGGGTAAGATGGCACCCATGCTCAACATGTCGAGAACGCCGGCCATGAAAACACACGACAGCACTGACCACGGTCGCGCTCCAGGTGCTTGCAGGAATATCTGCAACAGCTTGCTGTTCTTCCACGCCATCATTTTCGAGCGTTCTTGATAACCAGTGCGTTGAACAGCCGTGTACAGGCGACCCGCGCCTTGCCCGCCCGGTAACAGGCATTGAGACTGTCGCTGTCAGAAGCGATCTGCATCCGGGAAACTTTCCATCTGAGGCTTTAGCGATTGGGTTTAGAGCAGGTTTGCAGGATGATGTGAAGCCGTTTTGGGTTGGATAGGGAGGATTTTCGATTGTCCTGGATGAGAAACGCTCACTTTATCAGGCCAACTCGGTGCCCGCATTGACCGCCAGTGAAGGACCAAGCCCGAACCGGCATAGTCCGCTTTGCATCAATCTGACGACATTGTGTAGCGTCCGGTCTTGAACATAAAGCTCGCGGGTGTTTTGTTCTGTGTCCGGATTTTAAATGTCGATTGCAGCTAGGTGGTGCACGGCGAACTGAGGGCGAGACAATCCAATGACAATGCAAGAGGCAATCGCACTTCAACCAACCTGGGTCGGGCACTGGCTCAGCGTATTGTTTTTTTGCGCCTTCATTCTGCCTGCGGCGCTGCTGATATGGAAACAGACCCGCCTCACGGCGATTGTCATCGTCATTTCGAGCGTCACGGCGGGCTTTGCGACAGCCAGGCTCTACGACGCAGTCGGATATGTGAAATTGCTCGGGCTTCCGCACATCATTTTTTGGACTCCCGTCGCCATTTACCTGATTGTGCAGCTGCGCAAGCCCGACATGCCCAAATTGCCACGCATGATAATGATAGTGGTTTTGGGAGCGATCACAATCTCGTTGGCATTCGATTATTCGGATGTCCTGCGGTATCTGCTCGGCGACAGGACACCGCTTGAAGGCACCATCTGACAAGGGATAGTGCTTTGCTGGTTCTTCCAAGTGTGAACTTTCCAAACCCGGCCCTTGCGTTTTGGGTCTAGTGCAGGCCTGCGGGTTGCTGCGATACTGACAACATGAGAACACATCTCCTGCCGTTTTCTGCGGCGATCTGATGCAAGGCTGCGGGTCATGCCCTTTGAGTTTCCCATTCCCGTCCAGATTGCCTATTACCGGATAGAGAGGGCGATTACGCGGCCGGTCAGGTGGCTGGCGTTTGGCCGTGTCTGGAAACGGCGCATTCTGGTCGCCAAGATCACCGGCTCGTATGGCAAGACCACCACCAGCCGGATGCTGGCCGCCATACTCAAGGCTTCCGGCCATACCGTTGGGCTGTGGTGCAGCGACGGGGTGCTGGTTGACGGCCGGCAAATGCCCGGCACCGGGAGGTCCTGCTACTATGGCGCCCGGCGCGTGTTCCGGCACAAAAACGTCACGGCAGCGGTGCTTGAATGCACGGTTGGTGGCCAGGTCATGCAAGGGCAATATGCGCCGCGCTGTGATGCAGCCGTGCTTCTGAATGTATCGGACATGCACAAGGGCCAATACGGGCTGGACACTGTTGAAGATACAGCGCGTGTCAAGCAATCAATCGTGCGGACCTCAACAGGCGGCCTGGTGGTAAACCTTGATGATGCAAATTCGGCGGCGCTTGCCGACACGTGGCCGGCCAGCGCGGTAACCGGTTTCTCGATGGACCCGCAAAGCCCGGCCGTGCGGAAACTCATCAGTCATGGCGGACGCAGCATCACCTTGAGTGATGACGGCGAGCAGATTGTACTGCTCGGTCCGGCCGGTGACCTGGAGGTGCTGGCGCTGCTGGCATCGATTCCCGAGACAGCGGGCGGTACCGCCAGGCATGTTGCAGCAAATGCAATGGCATCCGCCGGCCTGGCGTTGAGCCTGGGAACCGACATTGACTCCATCCGTACCGGGCTCGAGGGGGATGCGTTTGCCGGTCATCTGAAGGCGCGGTTCAGCATTGTCGATGCGCCGCGTTTCAAGCTTGTGCTGGACAAGGCACTGGGGCCCATGGCCCTTAAAAATGGCGTACAGGCGACAGCCCGTATTGAGGTTTCAGGCAGGCGGGTTGCCATCCTGAGCGCACCCGACGCGACGACGGATGACATGCTAAGTCAAATGGCGGCGGCGGTAGCCAACGAGTTTGAAGGTTTTGTCTGCCATGGCGCTGCCGGCGACCGGTACGCGGCGGCACTTGAGAATTCGACTGTATCCGATGATATGATTTTTCGCGAGAAGGACCGCGTCAGCGCCTGCAAAACAGCCCTTGATCTCGTTAAAGAACAAGGGCTGATTTATGTGCAGGTCGCCTATCCGGATCATCACAAACCGATAAAGGCAGCGCTGGGCATCGCCTGTGACTAGCCCGACACCGGTAGAGCCGGTGGCCCTGGCTGAGAAGCCAGCTTCTTGTTGCCTCTAGGTAGAGGTACTGTCGTCTTCGGGCTCTGGTGACCGTACGGCGCAGACAATGTTGTTTACGACTTCGTCTGCCAGGTCGCCATCATCTTCCGGTTCAGGTGAATTTTTCTCGTAACCCATATCGCTAACTCCCAATTGATCGGCTTCACTTATGCCGCCGACTGCCCCAGACATCGATATCTGACGCGGACACGTTTGCATACTGGCCAGCCATTTTCCAGACCGAATGGGCGGATTTCATCAGGATAAAGACATGTAACCCGGATGACGGATGAAGAGCAGGTCTTTTTCGATCAGCCTGCAGCTTAATAGTTGCTGTGCTGCACAGGCGCCGGTGCACCACTTTCACATTGCGGATGAGATGTTGGAATACATTCTGGCGCTGGTTGCAGACTACCCGTGTCATGAGATATCGGATGATGGCGGTTGGGACTATGGGACTAATATTGGCTACATGAAAGAGCTCTGTCGTATTGGATCAACGGGTTCGACTGGCGTGCGCAAGAAGCGCAGATCACCAGTTTTTCAAATTTCGAGGCTGCCATTGTTGCGATGCGCTCATTCGGGATCATAGATGACGTCGCTCGTTGGTGATCCAGTGCCAGGCGGCAACATGATATTTCGTGATGTCAGAACTTATGTAAAATCGAAATTTTTCCAGTCAGATTCTGCAGGCCAACGGTCCCCAACCCTCCATAACTCCCCTCAAGCCGTAAGAATGTGTTTTGATCGGAAATTTCAACCCCGGCAGAGAGCGCTGCTGATATGTCATCGTTTTGTTGCAGAGTCCCAATCGCGTTGTAAATTCCCGGATCCTGAAACGCCCACGTAACTTCAGCCGATGCGAATGGTTCGATTAGGTAATCTTGATATTTTTGAAGATGTGAAATTTCGAGTTTGGATGACAATGTCCCGATTGCAGCTTCGCCCCCGGGAACATTTACGGTGCGGTTTCCGTCCGTGACGGAGTATCCATCCCAGTTTTCGTGCATGTAAAAAAGCTTTGCACTCGGCGTTATCTTGTAATTGTCGATCGTTGTTCTGCCTGACAATACGCCTTCGACCAACCAGCGATCGGCATCAAAAGTCCCGGAATAGTCGCTGCTAAGCAGCCTTTGTTTGGCGGTATTGTGGCTTTGTCCCCACATTGCACGTGCGTCGAACTGGAGACCTTCTGAAAATTGCAGGCTTAAGTATGGGCCAAACGCCCATCCTGTGCCGGTTACTTCGCCCAGGCCGGTCTCGAGACGATCCTCCAGCCAATCCACTTGCCCAATCAAGCCCAGGGTCAAATATTTGTTGACTGGTAACGCCACACCAGCAAATCCAATAGCAAAGTCGCCGTTGGAGTTTGCAGATTGATCTGCATAGTCATTGTCACTGAAAATCGAGAACTGGCCTTCCGCCCAAATATGAGGATCAGTCTGGTTCGCACAGTTTTGTTGACTTGTGCTGAGCGCAAATTCGCCCTCTAATTTTTCCTCGTCACCAGCTGCATTCATGTAGCCATGGTACCCATTTTGGGAGCAATTTTGACCTGCATGGGTGCGATGAATTGTAGGGGAGTGACGCGATATCAGGGTCATTCTCCTGGAAACAAAGTTATGCACCTGGCTTTCAAATGCCTGTGCGATGAGGTCGTTTATACCGGTGTCTTCATCGCCGATGGTGTTGGTGGCCGAGACAGGCGTGCCCAGGCTGGCAGCACCGGATGTGATGGACGTGAGCGTGACGATGACGTCTTCATCGCCTTCCACCAGGGCGTCGTCGAGCACCTCCAC
>CANKYU010000003.1 GCA_947488295.1 uncultured Anderseniella sp. | reverse complement strand
TTCTCTGCCGTATCCGCATTGGCACCTTCGGTGGCAATAGACACCAGCGTCAGCGGGATCGTGCCCTGGAAGTTCAGTGGCGGCGTGATCGTCAGACCGGCAAGTTCAGCCGGTGACAGCAGGACAATGCCACCCGGCTGCACAGTACCGGCAGACAGCACTGCGCCTGTTGGTAAACCCTCAATCCGGTAGCTAAGCGTCTCCGATCCGTCCGTGTCGGCAAGCGCTCCCCCCAGGCCGGTCAATGGAATCGCGGTATCCTCGTCACCGGATGCGTCAGAGGCAGCTACAGACGGTGTGTCAGCAACCGCATTGACCGTCACCGGCACAGAGAACGTGGTATCGGCAGACAATGTGTCGACCTCACCGCCGTTCGGCGACGTCTCGGTCGATGTCAGGGTCACGGACAGGTTGAAGTCGGCATCGGAATCTGCAGGCGGCGTCGCCGTCATCGCCGCAAGTGCGGCATCAATCTGTGTCGGTGTACCGGTGATGGTCCAGTCCTGGCCGCTCTGGACCACTGTGGCACCCGATGGCCCAAAGCCGCCCAGGACAACGCCTGCCGGGGCCGTCACAACAGCCTGGGTAATCGTCTCCGACCCGTCGGTATCGGACAGCGTCGCAATCACCGGAACCGCTATCGCGGTATCCTCATCGCCTGCGCCGGAACCCGATCCCGTCGGTGCATCGGCAACAGCTGCCACCAGCAGTTCATGGGTACTGGTTGTGGTTGCCGTATCAACGCCATCATCCGTCGTCGTCACTGCAACCGCCAGGGTGACATTGCTGTCATCGTCCGGTGCGCTGGTATAGGCAAACGTATCCAGCGTGGCGCGAATCTCCGCCTCGGTGCCGGTGATCGAAAATCCGCCGGCAATCGCCGTCACCACGGCTGCACCGGAAGCTGTAAAGGTAATCGCAGCACCTGAAGGCACACCGGTTACATCGACCTGCGAGATAACCTCAGACCCGTCCGTGTCGACAAGGCCGTAGACAATGTCGGTGCCGAAGACGCCTGCCACATCCTCATTGACCGTGGAACTCGCAGCAGACACCGTCGGCGCGTCGGCAACCGCTGCAACCACAACATTGAACGGTGAAGACGCTTCGGCTGTGTCCGCATTTTCCCCCTCAGTCGAAATTACCACCAGCGTCAGCGGGATCGTGCCGTGGAAGTGCAAGGGCGGCGTGATCGTCAGGCCGGCAAGTTCGCCCGGTGTCAGAAGAACCGAACCGTCCGGCTGTACAGTTCCCGCAGACAGCACCGCACCGGGAGGCAAACCCTCAATACGATAGGTAAGCGTCTCAGACCCATCGGTATCCGTCAGGGTGCCGCCAAGGCCAGTCAACGCGATCGGGGTATCTTCGTCACCCGACGCATCCGCAACCACCGGAACCGGTGCATCGGCGACCGGTGTGACATCTATGGGGTGGGTTGCAGTCTGGGTCGCTGTGGACCCGTCCGCATCGGTAACAGTAACCGCAACAGTAAGATCAAAGTCATCACCGGAATCGTCCGGCGGCGTGATGGCGAATGTATCCAGCGTGTCGCGAATGGCCGCCTCGCTGCCGGTGATCGAAAAGCCGCCGGTAACCGGTGTGACAACGGCTCCACCAGTCTCTGTAAAGGTGACATTGGCGCCAGCCGGCACTCCAGTGATCTCAACTTCACTTACGACTTCAGAGCCGTCCGTATCGGTCGGCTCATAGGACACCTGAGGCCCGAAATTAACCGGCGTGTCTTCATCCGTGGTCGATGACCCCCCGGTGACGGACGGCGTATCGGCCTGGGCATCGACGACGATCGAAAACGGAACGGATGTTACAGCCGTATCACCATTGCCGGTCTCCGTTGCAGTCGCGGTGATCACCAGATCGGCCGTTCCATGCCAGTTTTCCGGCGGCGTGAATACGAGGCCCGGGACATCCGCGGGATCAACCGACCAGACACCGGGTGATATCTCCGTCCCGGAAGAAAGGCTTGCTCCCGGCGGAATGCCGCTGATGGTGACTTCGATGGTCTCGGATCCATCCTGATCCACCAGCTCTGCAGACAGACCGGTGAGGGCGACAGGCGTGTCTTCCTCGGAGGTTGTCGACACAGCCGTTACCGCAGGTGAGTCAGCCACCGGCACGATAACGATCTCAACCTGCTCTACTGTAACGGTACCGCTGTCAGGGTCGGTAACAGTGTATTCAAATGTCACCGTGCCGGAAAAATTCGGGTCGGGTGTGAACGTGAATGTCCCATCCGGCTGCAAGTCAAGATCGCCGTTTTCGGGCAGCAAGTCACCGACTGCAAACACCGCGCCAGGATTTGGCAGCGTATCGTTTTCAGCCAGATCGCCGCTAACGACACTGTCTTCGTTGCCGGAAAAGACGTCGGCGACAGTGGTCGGCCGTTCTACGGCGCCGTCTACCGGATCGATAACCGTGAAAACAGTCGGGTCCACGCCATTGAGGTATTCCTCATCCGGCAGCGGCGGCAAATGGGCAATGTCAGGTCCAACCCCGGCGTTTACCCGCCCGAACAAATTGGCAAACGTTGTCAGTTGAACAGACACTGCGAAGTAAGGAGAAGCCTGCGCAAGCGGATCCAGATGGGACAGCAGCGTACCGTCATTACTGTCCGCCCGTTTATAAAGACCGTCATCAATGGCGCCCGCACTGTTCGAGCCTACCGTTTCAGCCTCACCTACCGGCGTTGTGACGGCGGCCATGAAGCCTGACTGAAATGCATCATCCAGTTCAGCCAGAGGAACGAGGCCGGCCTTGTCCGCCAGCGAAACCAGCACAGCCGGATCTTCATTCAGGGCATCAACCACTTTGTCAGGAGACGTTTCTACTGCTGCCAACAGCGCTTTGCTTTCGGCAATCCTGACCACCCAACCGTCACCGGACAACACCAGAGCCCCGGTGTCATTGAGCGCAAAGCCTCCATTGGGCTGATTTACCGTTTCAACCGCGACCCCGACCAATTGAGCGAGGGTTGCAGGCGTCAACTTGACAACAATGTCGGCTTTGCCGGGAACATCGAGCATAAGATCAGGTCTCACCAAGAATCGCTGGGAAACAAGGACGCAACAGACTATCGCTTACATATCGTGGCGAGGGGTGACCAAGTACTATGGAATAACTGAACAATGTCAAATATTGTCAAATATATATTTATTCCGTCTGCGAATTATGTTTTATTTATCCGTACAAATACATTTTTATTGTTCGTCGAGTCGACACTAACCTGCATATTCATTCTCTCGTTGCGTCATAAAACTGACCTATAGAAATATTTTTGCCCCGGTCTCAAGCATACTTTCAATCGTCGGAATGCAGCGGATCAGACAGCCCGACGCATCACTAACCGCCTGTCATTTCAGCATATTTCGCACACGTCGCAGCTGTTCCATGCAAAACCTGTTTGCAGCGCAACGGCATTTCGCGGAAACTCGCCCGCGGCTGGGATCGAAACCATGTGTCGAATATTGAGACCCGGTGCGCTTTATTGAGACCCGACTGCACGGGATCAAGAGACAGTCAGTAGGAGGATGGTCATGCTCACCGGCGATATGCTGCGCAGATCTGCGAAAAGATTTCCACAGAAACCGGCTATCCTCTGGGAAGGCAAGTCGCTTACTTACTGCGCATTCGACGAATCGGCGAACCGGTTGGCCAACGCTTTGTCTGCACATGGCATCGCCAGGGGCGCGAAGGTCGGAATCATTTGCCGCAACCGCACCGAATACGGGATCAGTTTCTTCGGCGTGGCCCGTTCCGGCGCGATTCTGGTGAACATATCGGTTCTCTATGCACCGGACGAACTGGTCTTTGTGCTGGACAAGGCCGACGTCGAGTTTTTGTTCTACGAAGACCTGTTTGCAGACAAGATCGACGCTGTCCGCGACAGATTGCCAAAGCTGCGCACGACCGTGCGGATCGCCAGTGACAGCAGCGATGAGTTCACCCGGTTTTACGAACACTCACCTGGCGATGTACCGACCGTCGATCTTCATGAAGATGACCCGTTCTGCATGACTTACACCGGCGGCACCACCGGCCGCCCCAAGGGCGTGCTGGTCAGCCACCGCAACCGGGCAGTGACCGCGCATACGGTGATGGTGGAAGAAGCCATAGACGAGCGTGACGTGGTCGGGATCATCACTCCAATGTTTCATGTCGCGGCCCTCAACATCATGTTTCAGCCCGCCATTCTCGCAGGCGCCACAACGGCATTGCTGAGCAAGTGGGATACCGGTGAGTTTGCCGGGATGGCACAACGCACGCATATGACCGCCGCCTTCATGGTGCCGACACAGGTGTCGATGGTCGTCAGTGACCCTAAATTCGATGCCGCGAAATTTTCAAGCTGGCGCAAACTGTCATTTGCCGGCGCGCCGATGCCCGACTGGGTGCAGCACAAGATGATCGAGGTTCTGCCCGACGTGAAGATGACACAGATTTACGGCCAGTCGGAAATGGGCGTGCTGACCTCGCTGCGGCACTGGTACCTGCCTGAAAAACTCGGCTCGGTGGGCCGACAGGCCTACAATGTGGATGTGGCGGTGATCAACGCGGACGGGCATCCGGTAGGCCCCGGCGAAATTGGCGAAATCGTCTCGCGCGGCGACAATGTGATGCTGGAATATTACGGCGAACCGGAGCAGACGGCCTCATTCTGGCGGCACGGCTGGGCCCATACGGACGATGTCGGCACTATTGACGAAGACGGCTTCATCACCCTGGTCGACCGCTCCAAGGACATGATCATTTCCGGTGGCGAGAACGTCTATCCGAAGGAGATTGAAAACGCCATCTACGATCATGAGGCGGTCGCCGAATGCGCCGTGTTCGGCATTCCGCATGACAAATGGGGCGAGGTTCCCGCGGCCTATGTCTGCCTGAAAGACAATGCCGCCCTGTCCGAGCAGGACCTCGTTGCCCATTGCGCCGCCCGCCTGGCGCAGTTCAAACGCCCGCGCGTCGTCAAGTTCGTCGCCGAGTTCCCCAAAACGCCGATCGGCAAGATTCAGAAAAACATCCTGCGCGAACCCTACTGGAGGGATCGCGAGAAGAAAATCTAGTTCACACCTAAATATTTTACTTTTAAAATAATTTTCTCTGATGCATGATCAATCCATCTAACGCAGCGCTTTTGCTGACAAGAGGATGGACCGGATGAAGGCTGGATGTATCGGCGGCGGACCAGCGGGTCTGTATTTCGCCATTTCAATGAAATTGCGCGATCCTGCCCATGAAGTCATCGTTTATGAGCGAAACCGGGCTGACGACACCTTTGGATGGGGCGTGGTGCTGTCAGACGAGACCCTGGACAACCTGGCTGCCAATGACGCCATCAGCGCTGCATCCATCCGCGAGCACTTTTCCTACTGGGATGACATCGCCGTTCACTTCAAGGGCACGACGCAACTCTCGACAGGCCACGGGTTTTGCGGGATTGGCCGCAAGCGGCTGCTGCAGGTATTGCAGGCGCGCGCCCGCGAACTGGGTGTTGATATGCGCTATGAAACCGAAGTCGCCGATATAGCCGACCTGATGCAGTCGCACGATCTGGTGGTCGCTCCGGACGGCGTCAACTCGGTTGCGCGCAGCCGGTTTCAGGACGTGTTCAAGCCCGACATCGACGTTCGAAAGTGCCACTATATATGGCTCGGCACCCACCAGAAATTCGATGACGCCTTCACCTTCATCTTTGAAGAAACCGAGCATGGCTGGATCTGGGTTCATGCCTACCAGTTCGACCCGGATACAGCGACGTTCCTCATCGAATGTTCCGACGAGACTTATGAACGCTTCGGCTTCGAACACATGAGCCAGAAAGAATCCATTGCGACCTGTGAGGAGATCTTCAAGGACTATCTGGGCGGACACGCGCTGATGACCAATGCCGGGCATATTCGCGGCTCTGCCTGGATCCGGTTTCCGCGCGTGCTGTGCGAGCGCTGGAGCCATGACAACCTGGTGCTTATGGGCGATGCGGCCGCCAGCGCGCATTTTTCCATCGGCTCCGGGACCAAGCTGGCAATGGAAAGCGCCATAGCGCTGGCCGACTACCTGCACACCGAACCGTCAATGCAGGCAGCGTTCGAGAAATATGAAGACGCCCGCCGGCTGGAAGTTCTGCGGCTGCAGTCTGCGGCGCGCAATTCACTGGAATGGTTTGAAGACATCGAGCGCTACTTCAACCTGGACCCGGTGCAGTTCAACTATTCGCTGATGACCCGGTCGCAACGCATCAGCCACGAAAACCTGCGCCTGCGCGACCCCGAATGGATGCAACAGGCCGAACGCTGGTTCCAGACCCGCTCAGGCGTGGCTGAGAGTGAACCAGTCCGGCCGCCGATGTTTGCCCCCTATTCCCTGCGCGGCCTGACGCTGAAAAACCGTGTCGTGGTATCGCCGATGGCGCAGTACAAGGCCGTCGACGGCTGCCCGACCGACTGGCACCTGGTGCACTATGGCGAGCGCGCCAAGGGCGGCGCCGGGCTGGTTTTCACCGAAATGACCTGTGTCAGCCCTCAAGGGAGGATCACGCCGGGCTGCACAGGCATGTATGCGCCCGAACACGAAACGGCATGGCAGCGGCTGGTGGATTTCATCCACACCGAGACCGATGCCAGGGTCTGCTGCCAGCTCGGACATTCAGGCGCCAAGGGGTCAACCCAGGTCGGTTGGGAGGAAATGGATGCACCGTTGCCGGACGGAAACTGGCCATTGCTGGCGGCGTCCGATGTTGCGTGGTCGCCGAGCAACCAGACACCGAAATCCATGGACCACGCCGATATGGACCTGGTGCGCGACCAGTTCGTCGCGTCTGCACAAATGGCCGAGCGCGCCGGCTTCGACATGATCGAGCTGCACTGCGCCCACGGTTACCTGCTGTCGTCGTTCATCACGCCGCTGACCAATCACAGAACCGATGAGTATGGCGGCAGCCTGGAAAACCGCATGCGCTATCCGCTTGAGGTGTTTGCCGCAGTGCGGGCGGTGTGGCCGGACGACAAGCCGATTTCGGTCCGGATTTCCGCCAATGACTGGATGGATGACGAGGGTATCACGCCTGAGGATGCGGTTGACATTGCCCGAATGCTGAAAGCCGCCGGTGTCGATATCTGCGATGTGTCTGCCGGTCAGACATCTGCGACCGCGCAGCCGGTTTACGGCCGCATGTTCCAGACACCGTTTTCCGACCGTATCCGCAATGAAGCCGGCATCGCCACCATGGCGGTCGGCAACATCTATGAGGCAGACCACGTCAACTCCATCCTGATGGCAGGCCGCGCCGACCTGGTGTGCCTGGCCCGCCCGCACCTGTCCGATCCATACTGGACGCTGCATGCCGCTGTGGAACTGGGAGACACTCAATCCGACTGGCCGGCACCCTACCTGGCCGGGCGAGACCAGGCCTACCGGTTGGCGGAACGGTCCGAACAACAGACAATGAAGGTGTGATCATGGGAGCAAAGCTTGACGGACAGCATGCACTGGTGACCGGCGGCGGCACCGGTGTCGGCGCGGCCATTGCCGTGGCGCTGGCCGAGGCAGGTGCCGCAGTCACCATTACCGGACGTCGCGAAGCACCTCTCAGGGAAACAGCAACCGGGCACGATGCCATGGGCTGGGCCATTGCCGATGTGACCGACGCCGACGCCTTGCGCACTGCGTTTTCCGGTGCCGCAGATGAACGCGGACCGGTGTCTATCGTGATCGCCAATGCAGGCGTGGCGGAAAGCCAGCCGTTCAGCCGCCTCACAATGGAACAATGGCAGCACACCATCGATGTCAACCTGACCGGTGTCTTCAACACCTTCCAGTGCGGGCTCGAGCCGATGCTGGCTGCCGGCCATGGCCGGATGATCGCCATCGCCTCGGTGGCGGGCCTGAGGGGCAGCGCCTATGTCAGTTCCTATTGCGCTGCCAAGCACGGCGTGGTCGGCCTGACCCGCTCTCTGGCCGCCGAGCTCGGCCCGAAAGGCATCACCGTCAATGCCATATGCCCGGGCTATACCCAGACCCCGATGCTGGACCGGACCCTGGACAACATTGTCGAGAAAACCGGCATGAGCCGCGAAAAGGCCGCGGCCAGCCTGCTGAAGGGGTCGCCAACCGGCCAGTTCGTGCAACCTGATGAAATCGCAGACATGGTGCTGCAGCTGTGCGCAGATGATGCAGCGCCGCGCAACGGAGAAGCGATTGCCATGCCGGAAGGGATCGCCGGATGACTGCGCCCCTGAAACAACCGAAACAGCAACCGGCCTCGAAGCAGCGCCTGCGGTTCTGGCTGCGGTTGTTGAAACTGCAGCGCCATATGGAAGCGGTGTTGAGGGAAAAACTGCGAGCGGAGTTTGGGACCACGCTGCCGCGGTTTGACGTCATGGCCGCGCTCCATCATCACGAACGGGGTTTGCGCATGAGCGCCCTGTCGTCCTTCCTCAAGGTCTCCAACGGCAATGTAACCGGTATCGTCGACCGCCTGGTTGACGATGGCCATGTGATGCGGGTGCCGGTGAAAGGCGATCGGCGCGCCATGGTGGTGCGGCTGACAAACAAGGGTCGCGATGACTTCAGCCACATGGCCAGCGTGCACGAAGGCTGGGTCAACGAGCTGCTGGCGGAGCTGTCACCGGATGAAGCTGACGCGATGATGGCCGGCATGGACCGTCTCAATCAATCCCTGGGAGAGCAACATGAGTGACATGAGCGGGCTTCAGCCCGAACACTTCCACTGGCAGATGGAAGGCAGCGTTGCGACCATCCGACTGGCCAGGCCGGAACGCAAGAACCCGCTGACCTTCGAAAGTTATGCAGAACTGCGCGATACGTTTCGCGCGCTTGTCTATGCCGATGATGTGGACGTGGTGTTGTTTCTGCCCAATGAGGGCAATTTCTGCTCCGGCGGTGATGTGCATGACATTATCGGTCCGCTCACCAAAATGGACATGAAGGGCCTGTTGAACTTCACCCGCATGACCGGTGACCTGGTCAAGGCGATGTTGGGCTGCGGCAAGCCGGTGATCTCGGCTGTGGACGGCGTTGCCGTTGGTGCAGGTGCGATCATAACCATGGCGTCTGACATGCGGCTCGCGACACCGGAGGCCAAAACCGCCTTCCTGTTTACCCGCGTCGGACTGGCGGGCTGCGACATGGGCGCATGCGCCATGCTGCCGCGCATCATCGGCCAGGGGCGCGCGGCGGAGTTGCTGTACACCGGGCGCGCCATGACGGCTGAAGAAGGCGAACGCTGGGGGTACTTCAATCGCCTCGTGGCTGCGAAGGACCTCGAGACGGAAGCGCTTGCGCTGGCGGCCAGGATCGCCGCCGGACCAAACTTCGCCCATTCCATTACCAAGACGCAACTCAACCACGAGTGGTCGATGAGCCCGGAACAGGCCATTGAAGCCGAAGCGCAAGCGCAGGCCATCTGCATGCAGACCCAGGACTTCCATCGTGCCTATGAGGCATTCGTTGCCAAGGAAAAACCCGTGTTCGAGGGCAACTGATCATGGCAGACACAAGCTTTCTGCACTGGCCGTTCTTTGAAGACAGGCATCGCGAGCTGGCGGCTGCGCTGGATCACTGGTGCGAAACCAACCTGCCGGCGGATCATTCGGATGTGGACGCCGCCTGCAAGGCACTGGTGGCAAAGCTTGGACAGGACGGATGGCTTGAACACGCCGCAATCGATCCGGATCAGCCCGGCGTACTGGACGTGCGCAGCCTTTGCCTGATCCGCGAGACGCTGGCGCGTCATGACGGGCTGGCAGACTTCGCCTTCGCCATGCAGGGCCTCGGCACCGGTGCGATCTCTTTGTTTGGCACTGCGGAACAACGGGCCTGGTTGCGCAAGATCAGAGCCGGAAACGCCCTGTCGGCGTTTGCGCTGAGTGAACCAAAATCCGGTTCCGACGTGGCAGCAATGGACATGACGGCAGACCGCGACGGCAACCACTTCGTGCTGAACGGCGAGAAGACCTGGATTTCCAATGGCGGTATCGCCGACTTCTACTGTGTCTTTGCCCGTACCGGTGAAGCACCGGGCGCGAAAGGCCTGTCGTGCTTTCTCGTACCAGCGGACACCGAAGGCCTGACCATTGCCGAGCGGCTTGAGGTCATCGCCCCTCACCCACTGGCACGGCTGGAGTTTGACAATGTCCGGGTCAGTTCAGATGCGCTGATCGGTGAGCCGGGACAGGGTTTCAAGGTTGCAATGTCGGTGCTTGATGTCTTCCGCTCGACAGTCGGCGCCGCCGCCCTAGGCTTCGCCCGCCGGGCACTGGATGAAACGCTTGAACGCGTGCGCGAACGTGAACTGTTCGGCGCGCCAATGGCCGAGTTGCAGATGGTCCAGGGCCACGTGGCCGACATGGCGCTGGATGTGGATGCCAGCGCCCTGCTGGTCTACCGCGCCGCCTGGACAAAGGATACAGGCGCTGCCCGGGTCACCCGCGAAGCCGCCATGGCGAAACTGCATGCGACGGACACAGCGCAGGCGGTAATCGACCGCGCCGTGCAGTTGCATGGCGGCGACGGGGTACGCAGCGGCCATATTGTCGAAAGTCTGTATCGCGAAATCCGGGCCCTGCGCATTTATGAAGGCGCATCGGATGTGCAGAAAGTGGTCATCGCACGCCAGATGATGGCAGGAGGTTAAGCCAATGGACCTGTTACCCAGCGCTCATGTGGACAGCTTCAGCCGGGACAACCTGCCGCCAGCGGACCAGTGGCCGGAGTTCCTGCTCGACGATTTTGACTATCCCGATCATCTCAATGCGGCTGTGGAACTGACCGACAAGATGGTCGACCAGGGATTTGGCGATCATGTAGCTCTGATCGGCAATGGCCGCCGCAGGACCTACAAGGAGCTGTCCGACTGGACCAATCGCCTTGCTCATGCGCTGGTTGAGGATTACGGCGTCAGGCCGGGCAACCGGGTCCTGATCCGGTCCGCCAACAATCCGGCCATGGTGGCGTGCTGGCTGGCGGCAACCAAGGCCGGTGCAGTGGTGGTCAACACCATGCCGATGCTGCGGGCCGGCGAACTGTCGAAAATCGTCGACAAGGCACAGGTGAGCCTCGCTTTGTGCGACACCCGCATGATGGACGAGATCGTCGCTTGCGCAAAGACGTCCCCTACTCTTGATAAGGTCATCGGCTTCGACGGCACAGCCAATCATGATGCCGAACTGGACCGCGCCGGACTGAACAAGGCCGTGTCCTTTGATGCTGTGCAAACCAGCCGGGACGATGTTGCCCTGCTCGGCTTCACCTCAGGCACCACCGGTGAACCCAAGGCAACAATGCACTTCCATCGTGACCTGATGATTATTGCCGACGGTTATGCCAAAGAGGTTCTGGGCGTAACACCGGATGACGTTTTTGTCGGCTCGCCGCCCCTTGCCTTCACGTTCGGCCTGGGCGGACTGGCAGTGTTCCCATTGCGCTTCGGCGCAACCGCTACCCTGCTGGAAACCGCCTCTCCACCCAACATGATCGAGATCATCGAGACCTACAAGGCAACCGTGTGCTTCACCGCCCCAACCGCCTATCGCGCCATGATGCGGGCCATGGACGAAGGTGCAGACCTGTCTTCCCTGCGGGTGGCAGTGTCGGCCGGGGAAACCCTGCCCGGCCCGGTGTTCGAGGAATGGCAGGCGAAAACCGGCAAGGAGATGCTCGATGGTATCGGATCAACCGAACTGCTGCACATCTTCATCTCCAACCGGTTTGGATCAGCCGCGCCTGCCCAGACCGGCAGTCCGGTCACAGGCTATCAGGCCATGGTCGTTGACGAGGATATGGCAGAAGTGCCGCGCGGCACGATTGGAAAGCTGGCCGTCAAGGGCCCGACCGGATGCCGCTATCTGAACGATGACCGGCAGGCAGGCTATGTGCGCGACGGCTGGAACCTCACCGGTGACAGTTTCATCCAGGATGAAGCGGGCATCTTTCACTTTGCCGCGCGCAGCGACGACATGATCATCTCTTCCGGCTACAACATTGCCGGCCCGGAAGTGGAAGCAGCTCTCCTGTCTCATGCCGAGGTCGTCGAATGTGCCGTCATCGGTGTGGCGGACGAGGAACGCGGCCAGATCGTGCAGGCCCATGTGGTGCTGGCCGAGGGTATCGGGGCAGATGATGATTGTATCAAGCGCCTGCAGGATCATGTGAAGCAGACAATCGCTCCGTTCAAATATCCGCGCTCGGTCGTGTTCACCGGTGCTCTGCCCAAGACACAGACCGGCAAGATCCAGCGTTTCCGGCTCAGGGAGGAATGAAGTAATGGAGTTTCTGCAACCGAAAGGCTGGAAACAACCGAAGGGTTACGCCAACGGCGTGGCAGCCGAAGGACGCATGGTGTTCACCGGCGGAATGATCGGATGGAACGCCGATGAAGTGTTTGAAAGCAAGGACTTTGCCGGACAGGCCGAACAGACACTGCGCAACATCGTTGCGGTATTGGCTGAAGCCGGAGCACGGCCGGATCACATCGTGCGCATGACCTGGTATGTGACTGACAAGCGGGCATACCTCGCTTCCCTGCGCGACCTTGGAGCCGCTTACAAACAGGTGATTGGCCGACATTTTCCAGCCATGGCGGTGGTTCAGGTGGTCGCACTTGTGGAAGACGACGCCATGGTGGAAATCGAGGCGACCGCCGTTGTGCCAACGGCAGGCCAATAACCATTTCAACGAGTTCGGGACACCATGTGGAAACCGCCTGAGAAGATAAGATGGACACCGGATCCCGGTCACCTGCCCGATGCGGGAGAACGCGCATCGTCCACGTTGTTTTCCCCCTTGCAGTCCGGGCGGCTTGCACTGCGCAACCGGACATGGGTGCCGGCGATGGTGCCGTGGCGGGCCACGGACAGCGGTGATGTGACACCTGAAGTACTGGACTGGTATGGGCGGTTTGCAAAAGGCCGCCCCGCCGCCATCGTTGTAGAGGCGACCGGCATCAGGGACGTACCATCGGGCCCCTTGCTTCGTATCGGTCATGACCGGTTTCTCGACGGTCTTGCGCAACTGGTTGATGTAGTGCGTCGGGAAAGCGGCGGCACGACAAAACTGTTCATTCAGTTGATCGATTTTCTGGCGATCAAGCGGCGCCCTGACCGGGTCAAGTTCCTGGAGCGCTTTCTTACCATCACATC
This sequence comes from uncultured Anderseniella sp., assembly GCA_947488295.1. Classification (GTDB taxonomy): domain Bacteria; phylum Pseudomonadota; class Alphaproteobacteria; order Rhizobiales; family Aestuariivirgaceae; genus Anderseniella. Next base: position 741,186 of record CANKYU010000003.1, on the reverse strand, counting down.
TTCACATCGCAGCGCGCTCGCTATGAACGATGCGGACGAGGCAGACGTGCGCCAGGCGATGATCGCCATGACCGACGATGAGCTGGAGCCGGTCCTGAATGTGCGCGAGTTCGAGGCGCTGACAAAGGGGTACCGTGAACAGGTCAACGATATGCACCTGGATCATATAGCAGACCTGCCCCGGGTCCTGCCCGACCTGTTTGCCGACGCGGCCAGCCGCGCCAGCCGGGCCGGTTTTGACGGTGTTGAACTACACTATGCCCACGCCTACACCATGGCCTCGTTCCTGTCGGCCACCAACCGGCGCGATGACGGCTATGGCGGCGCTGCAAATGCGCGGGTGCGCCTGCCGCTTGAGGTTTATCACGCGGTCCGTAAAGCCGTACCGGAAGACTTCATTGTCGGCACCAGGTTCCTGGCGTCCGAGGCGATTGACGGCGGCAGTACGCTTGATGAAGTCTGTCTTTTCGCGACAGCCTTCGCCAAGGCCGGCATGGACTTCCTGTCACTGTCGCGCGGCGGCAAATTCGATGACGCCAAGCAACCCAAGATGGGCGCTGCCGCCTACCCTTATACCGGGCCCAGCGGATACGAATGCATGCCGCAATACATCTCCGATGAGAAAGGCCCGTTCGGACGCAACTTTGCCGCGACCAAAACCATCCGGCAGGCCGTGCGCAAGGCCGGTTTCGAGACACCGGTGGTGGCGGCCGGCGGCATACATAGTTTCGACGTGGCGGAAGCCGCATTGAATGACGGAACCGCCGACATTATCGGCGCGGCGCGGCAGGCACTTGCCGACCCTGACTGGTTCAGAAAACTTGAAACCGGCCACGGCAGTGAAATAAGGCTGTGTGAGTACACAAATTACTGTGAAGGGCTGGACCAGAACCACAAGCAGGTGACCTGCAAGCTCTGGGACAGGGTGGATCTGGATGAACCCGGTGTGCGCAAGTCCTCGGACGGCAAGCGCCGCCTGATCGCACCGGACTGGACACCTGAATGACGCCGCCGGTCAGCCCGCAGAAAGACCGGTTTGCGCATGACCGGCTGCCGCCGCCAGACCAGTGGCCGCAGATACTGCCTCTGGCCGGCGTCTCCGACCTGGAAACCCTGAATTGCGTATCCCTGCTGCTCGACCGGCATGTTTCAAACGGTCATGGCGACAGACCGGCGGTCCGCGGCGGTGACCGGACCTGGACCTACGCAGAACTGAATGAGCATGTCTGCCGGGCCGCCTCGGTGATGGTTGATCGTCACGGCATCAGGCCAGGCAACCGGGTGCTGATCCGCGGCGGCAATTCGCCGGAAGTCGCGCTCGCCTGGCTTGCCGTCCAGAAAACTGGTGCTGTCGCTATCACGACAATGTCGTTGCTGCGCGATAACGAGCTGCGTGTGATTATCGACATGTCGCGACCTGCACTGGCGATCTGTGAAACAGGCCTGCTGCAGGATCTGGCGCTGGCAGTCCATTCGTCAGGCAGGGACTTGCCGGTTATCGCGTTCGACGACGGCCACGGCGAGTTGTTTGAACTGATGGCCGATGCCTCACCGCAACACGAAACCTGCGCCACCCTGCCGGACGACATATCGCTGATTGCCTTTACCTCCGGCACGACCGGCAAGCCCAAGGCCACGGTTCACTTTCATCGCGACGTGATTGCCATCTGCGAGACCATGTCCCGGCACATCATCGCGCCGGTCCCGGACGACGTGTTCATCGGCACTGCACCACTTGCCTTCACGTTCGGGCTCGGCGGGCTTCTGGTGTTTCCGTTTTATGCCGGTGCCTGCAGCGTGCTCAATGCGCGCTATTCACCAGAGCAGCTGCTTGATGCAATCGAGACCTACGGCGCCACGGTTTGCTTTACCGTGCCGACCTTCTTTCAGCAGATGGTGAAACTGAAGACAGGCCAATCGCTGGCGACATTGCGTCTTGCCGTGTCTTCCGGCGAGGCCCTGCCTCTGCCAGTGCGACAGGCATGGGCGGACGCGACGGGCATGCAACTGGCGGAAGTGCTGGGATCGACCGAAATGCTGCATGCCTTTGCCGGATCAACGGGACAGGATATGCGCCCGGGCTTCATCGGCCCGGCGATACCCGGCTATGAAATCGCCGTGCTTGACGATGCCGGCCGCAAACTGCCCGCCGACGAGATCGGACGGCTGGCGGTCAGGGGCCCCACAGGTTGCCGCTACCTGGATGATGAACGCCAGCAGGTCTACGTGCAGGACGGCTGGAACATCACCGGAGATGCCTGTTCAATGACCGAAGACGGGTATCTCGCCTATCACAGCCGTCTGGACGACATGATCATTTCGTCCGGTTACAATATTTCGGGCGTCGAGGTTGAAAACACGCTGCTGCTGCACCCGGACGTCCGCGAGTGTGCCGTTATCGGCGAAGCATCGGACGACCGCGGTCAGATCGTGGTGGCTTACGTGGTCACGCCGGTTGCCGCAAAGGACAGACAAGGACTGGCCGACAATCTGCAAGACCATGTCAAAAACACCATCGCGCCCTACAAATACCCGCGTGCCATCCGGTTCCTGGACCAGTTGCCACGCAATGAATCCGGCAAGATTCAACGCTTCCGCCTGCGCGATATCTGAACAGAGATTTTCGGCCTAAACAACCACGGGATTTATGTCGAGCGATCCACGGGTTGCATTGGAATACGGGCACACCTGGTGCGCTTCCTCAACCAGTTTGGTCGCAAGTTCCTTGTCAATGCCCGGCAACGACACTTCCAACTTCACATCCAGGCCGAAACCACCTTCGGACCGCGGCCCGATGCCGACAGTGGACGTCACGCTGGCATCATCGGGGATTTTCATCTTCAGGTCTTCCGAATGACCGGCGACGAACTTCATGGCACCGAGAAAACAGGCCGCATAACCGGAAGCAAACAATTGCTCGGGATTGTTGCCGTCCTTGCCGTCTCCGCCCAGTTCCTTCGGCGTGGACAATGTCACCTTGAATGCACCATCAAGCGTGCCGGACGTGCCATCGCGTCCACCGGTCGCGCGGGCTTTGGTGCTGTAGAGTACTTCTGTGGGCATGATCAGTTCCTTCCCTGGTTTACAACCCGGAAGTATCGCCGTTCATTCCAGGAACACGTTGATACTAGCAGACCGGCCCCGGGCATCAATCACCGACAGGCGTGAAAATCCGACACCACCGGCCTGCCACAGGCCGCTGCGCGATCGCAGGGGCTCGCCGACAGGAACACCGTTGGCCAGCAGCCGGAACGGTGCACGACCGCCCTGCAGTTTCAGCACGAGGGGTTGAACTGCCTGTCCCGATGCCAGGCCGAGGTCGATATGCGCCCCGTCCGGCGGGTACACAATATTCAGTGCCGCCTCATATGCGCCGACTTGCGGCAGACCGGTGTCCGGCGCCGTGAACCGCCTGAGCGCAACGGGAAGATCGGCTGCGTCTATTCTCACTGCACCGGCAGGGGCCGGCGGCAAGGTCTCAAGCTTCAATCCGGACCGGACAAAGCCGTCGAACAGAATGGGCGCGGCCACGGTGATCCCGTTCAAATCAGGCACCGGCGCACCATCAGCGCGTCCAACCCACACTCCGAGTACGTAGCGACCGTCAAACCCCACCGACCAGGCATCGCGATTGCCATAGCTGGTGCCGGTCTTGTAGGCGATCGGCAGCCGGGCCGAACCAGGCGGCGGCGTCACACCCGACAATATGTCCGCCACGTGCCAGGTGGCAACGGGTGAGAACATCGCCCTGCCGCCAGCCGCTGACGGCACCCCGGTCACACCATCCCCCAGCGTTGCAGAGCGCCCGTTATTGGCAAAAACCGTATAGGCCTGCACCAGGTCCTTCAGCGTTACACCGACGCCGCCAAGACCGATGGCGAGGCCGGGTGCTTTGTTGTCCACCAGAACCGGCGCAACCCCTGACCTGTGCAACCGCCCCAGCAACCGGGACGGTACTGTCGCCTGCAGCAGCCTGACTGCCGGCACATTGAGGGACAGTTGCAGCGCCTGGCGCACACTCACATCGCCCTGATAGGTCAGATCGAAATTGCGCGGTCTGTAGCCATCGAAACTCGCCGGGCGGTCTTCAATCAGGGTTTCAGGCAGCACCAGCCCGTCTTCCAGCGCCAGCGCATAGATGAACGGCTTAAGCGCAGACCCGGGAGACCGCGGCACACCGGTCATGTCAATCCAGCCTGCCCGCCTGGCTTCCAGCAGGCCAGCCGATCCGACCTCGGCCAGGACCTCGCCGGTATGGGCGTCTACCAGCATCATGGCGACCGACAGTCCCGGCCCAAGCTGCCGGGCAGACTCCGATGCCAGCAGTTCCAGGGCCTGTTGGGCCGGGCGCGACAACGTTACCTGATGGGATTGCAACTGCGAGCGCAACCGGCGTACCCGCTGCGCCAGATGGGGGGCAAAGGCAGGTAGGGCCAGGCGGCGGTCCGGAACCGGCGCGCCTGAGGCCCGCGCCACTTCTCCCGGCGCAATGAAACCCCCATCAGCCATGCGGGCCAGCACCTGGTCGCGAGCTGATTTCGCGCGCTCGCGATAGCGGTCGGGCCGACGCCGCTCCGGCGACTGCGGCAAGGCCACCAGCAGCGCTCCTTGAGCAAGGCCGAGGGACTGCGGCTCCTTGCCGAACCAGGCCAGCGAGGCGGCTCTCACCCCTTCAATGTTGCCGCCATAGGGCGCATGTGTGAGATAGAGTTCGAGGATCTGGCGCTTGTCCAGCCGGCGTTCGATCTGCAGCGCCCGGGCCATCTGGCGCAATTTTGCCCGCAAGGATCGTTCAGACCGGGGTTCGAGCAGTCGTGCCAGCTGCATGGTGATGGTCGACCCGCCTGACACGATGCGCCCGTGACGCAGCATCTGCCAGGCCGCCCGCATCATGGCCAGCGGATCCACACCGCCATGCTGCCAGAAACGCCGGTCCTCATAGGCAACCAGCATGCGCACAAATTCCGGGTCCACTTTGGCAAGTTGCACCGGTAGCCGCCAACGCCCGTCGGAGGCGGCAAATGCCCGCAACAGGTCTCCATTTCGGTCCACAACCTCAACGGAGTGGGTCGATGCTTCAGGCAATGGCGGTGGGTAGGCTTCGTCCAGGACTGCCAGACCCGGCATCGCGGCAAGCATGACCACGACGGCAAGCGCCAGCGCGACAATGACCGGCTTGCGGGTCATGGTTGTGCCGGGCTCACGTCAAGGCGCCCTTCGGCCGTGCGTGCGGTGAACTGTGGCCGGTACATGTCCTCAACCACGGCGGCGGGTTGCGTGAACTTGCCTGGTGAAACAGCCCGCACAACATACGCTGCCCTGAATTCCCGGTTGCCGCCAGCGCGTGCATCGAACGCGGCAATAAACCGGTCGGCGCGAAACTCGCTGTGTGCTGCACTGGCATTGCCCAGCCACTCAAACGATTTGAGATCGGCGCTGCCCACCAGTTTCGGGCTGTCGATCTCGAAGCCACCCGGCAGCAGGTCGCTGACCACGATACGCGCGGCCCAGTTATTCTGCTGCACCACGTTGAGCACCACAACGAGGCGATCGTTCTGGTTGACCTGGCTGACATCAGTTTCAACCCCGTCAAGCGTGTAATACGTGCGCTTGATGGTGAAACCCTTGCCGCCGGCAGGGAGTGCGGTCAGCGGCGCTGCGAGCACATTTACTGTTGCCAGCACCTGGTCCTGCCCGCGGTTGACAATCTCCAGCGGCATGGTGGCAAGGTCTTCACCGGAGGTTCTGCCGGAATAGCCGCCGGCGTGATCAGCACCTCCAATTTCCAGTTTCATAGACGCGTCGGTCTGCTTCACCCCGCGAGCGGCCAGCAGCATCCAGACATTTTCCTGCGTGGTGGAGTGCCGGTCACGGGCGGCTTTCGCAGATACCAGATCGACCATCGCCGGAATGGATTGCGGTAAAGGTTGCGTCTCCGACGCGAGCGCCAGCATGGCCGACGCATCGCGCAGGCTGGATCCGTAATCTGATCGGGACAGATCACCCTTGTCCTCGCGGGCTCTCGCAAGGGCTGCCTGGAACGCCAGGCCGGACCGGTTCGCATCGCCATACAGCGCCAGCGCGGCGCCAAGCTGCGCCCGGGCCATCGGGCTCTTGAACTCTTCCATCTTGGTGTCCGCATAGTAGCGCAGGTCACCCGCCGAGGCCCGACGATTGCGCGCCAGCACATAAAGCGCATAGGCAATGCCGCCACCACGGTCCTTGACGTTCTGATCGTAGGACAGGACGTTTTGCAGGTTTTCCAGGGCGGCCAGCATGGCCTTCTCGCGGACCTTGAAGCCTTTTTCCCGGGCCCGGGTGAGGAAATCGGTCACATAGGCATCGAGCCACAGGTCACCGTAGCCCGGGTTCCACAACCCGAAGCTGCCTGAGGAAGACTGATTGGCCAGGACGCGGTAAACAGCCTTTTGAACCCGGCTGCTCACCTCGCTCGCATCCTCCGCCCCGGGGTCGCCCGGCAGATCACTCAGATACAGCAGCGGCAGTGCCCGGCTGGTTGTCTGTTCCGTGCACCCGTAAGGATAGCGGTCCAGGGACGCCAGCACCGACGCCGTATTGATGCCGCGCGTCCGCGACACATCGACAGTCACCAGTGCACCGTCAGGCTGACTGCCTGCCAGCAACTGCTCATCCAGCGCAATGGTTCCGCCGTTCGCAGCGAGCGTCATTTCCTTGCGCCGGGTGACCGGCAACGCCGCAGGCCGAACAGGGACATAGAGCGTCTGGGCCAGATCGATGCCGTCCTCGTGCGTAAGCCGCACACTCACCTGTCCCGACCCGATGCCGGTGGCAGAAACAGGCACAGACAGGGAAGTCTTGCCGCCTTCAGCCAGTTTCACGATGTTGGGCAGAAGACCCTGATCCGATGACAACCCATCTTCCGCGATGATCTCAACCACATAGTCGCCGGCCGGGCCATCGGTGTTGGCTATGTCGAGCCGCAGGCGTGATGTGTCACCGGGGGCCATCACCTTTGGCGCAGATGCCAGCAGCACAACCGGATCGCGAACAATGACATCGCCCGACGCACTGCCAACCTGATCCCTCGACCAGGCTACCGCCATCAGCCGCACCGTGCCGTTGAACTGCGGCATATCAAAACTGACCGATGCCTTGCCGTTGGGGCCAACCTCCACCGGGCCGGAAAACAGTGCCAGCAGTTTCTGTGTCGGAGGGCTGCCGTCCGACGACAGGCCGGCAGCGTCGCCACCGCTCCGGATGGTTCCTTCCGCCCCGAGAGAGCCGTCAATCAGGCGGCCATAGAGGTCCCGGATCTGCAACCCGATCTTGCGTTGGCCGAAATACCAGCCTGCCGGGTCAGGCAATTCATAACGGGTCAGGTTCAAGATACCGACATCAACCGCCGCAACCGTTACGTAGGCCTGCTGGCCTTCGCCGAGGCCCGTCAATGTCATGGGAACATCAAGGTTTCCTCTCGCTGCAATCTTTTCCGGCACATCCAGCGCCAGGGTGATCTTGCGCGGTTCAGGATCAACCTGCAGCCATTTCACACCGATGGAGCGCGACGGAAGCCGGCTTTTTTCCGCATCGCCACGGCGAAACAGCGTGGCAGTCACATAGGCGCCTGCGCCCCAGTCCGCCCCCACCGGCATCTCGATGACCGTATCGCCCTTGGCAACACTGGCTGTCCTGACATCTGACAGTTCATTGGTGCCGACGGTTACCAGCACTTCGCCGGCATGCCGCGCCGAGATGGTCAGCCGCGCTGTATCACCGGCGGCATAAGATGCCTTGTCGAGCGCCATTTCCAATCCGTCAGGGGTGTCGAGCGAGGCAGTATTCACAACCCATCCGGCATTGAAGTCCACGCTTGCCGCAGCGCCGCCGGAGCGAGGGTCAATAACCTCCAGCCGATAACGGCCCCAGGCGACAGGAACGGAAATGCTGGCCTCACCCTGTGCAGGCGCAGCCACCTGCCCATCCATGACCTGCTTGGTCAGATCGATGGCTTCATAGCTCCACCTGTCACCGGTCCGGTACCACTGGTAATTGCGCTCAATACGGATCAGCCGCCATTTGAGGCCGGGAACTTCAGCCTTGCCACCATCCGGTTCAACAGCGATGACCCTGAACCCGGCTGTGGAATTTTCTGCGACCTGTGCTTCGCCTGTTTCAGGTTTAATGCCAATGACCATGCGCTCCGGCCTGACATTGAGATCAACATTCCTCTCGACAGCCCGGCCACCGGGCTCGCGCACCCGTATGATAACGCTGGCGGCCAGCAATTGTGTGGTGGCCGGTGCTCCCGTAAGGACAACGGGCAATTCAGCCTTGCCGCTGCCATCAAGGTCCGGGATCGCGTCAAGCGTTCGGGTCACAGTCTCCGTCTGTTCCTCAGCTAGACCGAATGAGTAGCCCGGATAGGCATCCCACTGGCGCGTCGTCTTGATCCGGACGCTGCCCTCGACGCCGAGGCCTGCCGCCGGCGCGCCATACAGATATTGCCCATCGACAGCAATCGTCGCCGGTTGTGTCACTGCAATTTCCGATGGCGTGGCAGCGAGATCAAATTCGAGCCGGTCCGGCACGAAGTCCTCGACCAGAAATCGCATTTCAGCGACCGGTCCGGCCTTGATATCGGTGTGCATGCGCACGGTCCAGGTGCCGCGCATGGCGTTGTCCTGCAGCTCGTAGGCCACCATGTGGCCACCGAGCCTGTCGTCGTTCGACACCATGCGGCGGTCTTCGACACCATCGGGACGGCGGAAGACATAGGTCAACGGCAATCCGTTCAGGGCATGAGCCGATACATCCCGCACAAGCGCCGAGGCATGCACTGTCTCGCCCGGCCTGTAGATGCCGCGCTCGGTCCACGAGAAAACGTCAATCGCACCGGGTGAGGCCCGGCCGGCCACACCACGGTCGGCAAAATCGAAACCGGCCCGGGTCAGATCAAGCAGTACGAAATCGCTGCTGCCGTGACGGACCAGAACGGCGGCCGGGGCCATTGCGCCCTCCCCGCGAACGAGGCCTGCGGCAAAGCTCACACGCCCGTTCCCATCGCTGACGGCAGATCCAAGTACTTCATTGTTGCGGGCAACAAGCTGCACGTCGGCGGCGGCAAGCGGCTTTGCCGAAGCCAGACTGCGGACAAACACGTTGAGCCCGTCTTGACCGGTAAAGCTGGTCACCCCGATGTCCGAAATGACAAACCACTGTGTTGCCAGCGCCTGCCAGTTGTCGGCCTGCCCGTCCTTCGGAACAGCAGTCAGCACATAGATACCCGGTTTTCTGTCGGGTATCGCCTGATCGACCGGAAAACTGGTTGTCACTTCCTTGTTCAGCTTGCTGGCAATTTCAATGCTTCCCTGCCAAACGGGCTCGCCAAGCTCCTGCTTGATGTTGTCGACTTCATAGCCTTTCAGCTGACGCAGGAACGAGCTGCCGGACAACAGGCGGGCCAGCGCCCTGTCGCCAATGCGATATGCCTGGAGCTTGGCGCTATCAGTGTTGACGGATACCAGCGGAATACCGTGCCGGGTCGTACTGGGCAGGACAAAACGATCTCCGGTAAAGCGTACTGCCGGGGCGCGGTCGCGAACATAGACGTTCAGCACCCCCGGTTGCTCCAGCACCTCGCCCACCGACGATGGCAGACCCTGCCGAAGCCCGACTGTGTAAGTCTGACCATGAGACAGCCATTCTACGCAAACCTGCTTGTCCTTGGCCTCCAGTGAACGCGCAGGTGCGCCGTTCACGGTTACAAACTGTGAATAGTCGGCACCCGAGCGCACCAGTGCTTCGGAGAATTGCACACAGATGCGCGGTGTCGTTGCATCACTGTCCACCGAATGGCCGACGATGCGAAACCCCTGGCGTCCGCGCAGTTCCTTGTAGGCCTCGCGAACCTCCGCCGACGACACCAGCCCGAGGCTGGCCTTGTAGCTTTCCAGTGCGGGCCGGAACAGGTTGCGCTTGTCGAGAGCGCTGGCCAGCACGGCCAGAGCCTGCGCCCTGAGCGCTGAGGTTCCGCTTTCGTTATAGGCTATCTGGGCAGCAGACGAAGCGGTCTGCCTGAGCTGGTAGGTATTCTCGCCCGGCCCCGCAATAACCCGAAGTGATGCCCTGGCGAGACCAAGCCAGAGGGACGCATCGTCCGGGTCCAGTCTCAGTGCTCCCAGATAGGCATCGCGAGCGATCCGTACTTCTCCCGAGCGCAATCCCGTTTCACCAGCATCTTTCAGCGCCGTGAACCCGCGCGCCTCGGCAGGATCAGGGCTGCCGATCTCACCCCGCGTCTGGCGCGCTTCCGCTTTCACGTAATCCGGCAGAAAGGCCAGCGCTGCCGGCGGCGCGATGTCGGGCTGCGTGGAAACCTCGACCACACGCCCGGCGACCGCACCCACGAATGGTTTCGCAACGCCGTGGTCGGACTTCAGGAAACACCATCTTTGCTTGCTGGTGTAGGTAAATGCCCGGCACTGATCCTCTTCAAGGCAAAGAGCGGAACACTGATCGAGCGAGACATCGGCCTGGGTTTTCAGATCAAACCCAAAGTAATCCAGATCCTGAGAGGTGACGATTTTCCGCTCAGCGGGTTCTGCCTGTACCGGCAGAATAAACAGGGTGAGCAGCAACAAGACGAACGCCCGCGCGCTCAGGAAACTCGACCTCATGGTCCATTCTCCGTCCAACAACGATCGCCCCGTCTACGCCACCATAATGCTGCGCTCGTTGCAGATGTCAATTGACAGAAAATCCGATTACATGCCCAAATCCGTCCGACGGCCTGTATCGCCGCTTCGTTGCATCTTCTTTGACAACAACAATTTTAGAGAACAACAGCCATGCCCCAGCCCAACCCGGTGCGCGCTATCACCGGAAGTGAAATCGCCACCTACAAGCAGGACGGTGTTGTCTGTCTGCGCGGACTGTTTTCGTCTGAATGGGTGTCATTGCTGCGCGATGCCGCGGAACGGTCAATGCAGCGCCCCGGTGAACTGCACGCCGAACTTGCCGAGGAACGCAAGGAAAGCGGACGCTTCTTCCATGACACGTTCATCTGGACCCGGGACGAAACCTGCCGCGATTTCGTTTTCAATTCTCCTGCAGGCGCAGCAGCTGCAGGGGTCATGCAGTCGAACAAGGTCAACATTTTCTTCGACCAGTGGCTGATCAAGGAACCAGGAACAACCACCCGGACGCCGTGGCATCATGACATGACCTACTGGCCCATAGACGGCGAGCAGATTTCAACCCTGTGGCTGGCGCTTGACCCTGTGACAACGGACACCGGGGCTGTTGAGTATGTGAAGGGTTCGCACAACTGACGTCAGAAATTCAAACCTGCCAGCTTCAGCGGCACCAACCAGTACGAGGAAGCCTTGCCGGAAGTACCGGACATAGACGCCATGCGCGGCGAACTGGAATTCGTCCAGTTTGACCTGGAACCTGGAGACTGCACCCTGCACCACGGGTTGACGGTGCATGGCTCTCCGGGAAATCAGTCTGCCAGTCACCGGCGTCGGGCCCATGTTTCGCGCTGGGCCGGCGATGACGTGATTTTTCATCCCCGCGACGGATTGCAGGAGATGCCTTCCCTGCCCGATCTTGCCAGCGGCGACCCGATTGATTCAGACCTGTGGCCGAGAATTGTCGGATAGCTACACCGGTCTTCAGGTGTGGCTCCAGTCGTCAGGATCATCCGACTTGTTCGGTGACAATCCCAGGATGTCCCCGTCGGTCGAACAGCCCAAACCCAGAACCGTGCGATTGGCGTAGCTGAAGTAGGCCGAAACCTGATTGATCTCGAGGATTTCGCCATCGCTGTACCCGTTTGAGCGCAACTCGGCGACGATGGCTTCACGCATTCCGGCAGGGTCTTCGGTCAGTTGTCTGGCATATTCCATGGCGACCTTTTGCCTGTCGTCCAGAGGCGCCTGATCAATCTCGCGCGCTTCGACAGCTGCGCGAATACCGGCGGCCTTTTCGTCATCCTGCAACAGACGTTGCAGGCCTGAGAAGTGATGTTCGACGCAATAGCTGCACTCATTGAGCGAGCTGACCCAGACCCCCAGCGTTTCCAGGAACCATTTCGGGATGGTGTTGCCGGAGTGATGCAGGACGTACTTGTAGATCGCCATGTGACCTTCCATGGTGTGCGGCCTGAGCGAGTGCATCATCATTATATTGTCGACATTGTCGCCGGGGCCTTTGACCCGGTCGTACAAGGTCTTCAGCTTGCCGACCGCGTCTTCATAGGGAACTGTTTCGATCCATGCCATGTGGGTTCCTCGTGGAGTTTTCGCCTCGCCGGGTACAAACCATCGGGGTATCAGTCATGCAAGAAGGTTGCAAATTCAACAGGTTTGGCGCTACGCAATGGATTGCCAACTGATATGATGGAAAAGGCAGGGGTAATGGCCAAACTCACAGGTACGGAAGTGTTTGAAGTCACGGGCAAGCTGGAGGTAACCGAGGTACCAGACGGATTTGTCATTTATGACGAAACAGGTGAACAGGTGCACTACCTGAATCCGACAGCGGCGGTCATCTATACCATTTGTGACGGCAAGATGCCGGTCCGGGATATCCAGGCCTTTGTTCGTGAAGCCTATGATCTTGAGGAAGATGTCGAACTGGACGGTTTCTTTGCGGACCTGGAGAAGGCGGGACTGGTTTGTCAGGCCAAGTAGTCACCGCCCGCTCCATAGCCAGCCTCATCCATTTTCACTGCGCAGACGACGTACTCGCCAACCGCCTTTCCTATATTGCGGCAGATCCGGACATTCACGGACAGGAAGCCACACCAGTAGACATCAGGTCAGTCACACTGCATGACGACTACTATGACTTCTCACCTCCACATGACGGGTTGCCCGGCACTTGTGAACACATGCTCAATCGCGCGCATCAGATTTTGCGGGACGCGATGCTGGCAGAAACAGCCGGAGAACCGATCGCTCACGCGGCAAGTATTGTCGTCAATGATCGCCGCTTCATGGTGATGGCAGATAAAGGCTCCGGGAAAACGACCTTGAGTTTGCGGTGCCTTGCCGAGGGTTTTGCCGTGGAGGGTGATGAACATGTGGTCATAAGGCAGAATGATGTTCTGGCGCGACCGCGCACTTTGCGCATTAAGCCGGGCTCGCTTGCTCATGTTCCTGAATTCGAACAACATATTCGCACGTGCCCGGCAATTGCCGATTGGGACGGCAATCTGATCTATTCGGTTGCGCCGCAAACGGCGCAAACAGACTGGACAATCAAACCGGGTCCGGCAGATGTCTTGCTGTTTCTCACACCAAACCACGGTGGTTTGACATCAACCAACCCGCTTTCTGCAAACCAGGCATTCGAAAGGCTTATGAAAACGGTGTTTTTACCTGAGACAGGAAAGCCTGGCGCGTTGGCGCGCCTGCATAACCTGACAAGAACAGCACAGCGATTTGAAATGCGACTGGGATGTTTAAAGGCAGCCACATGGCACTTGCGTCAACTTTCCAGACTATGATACTTGTGAGGTACTGACATACAGTTTTACAGGGGATTCGAATGGCTGACGAACTTGAAAAATCCATGCAGACTGTGGACGAAAGCAAGCGCGAGACGATCCGCAAGCTCGTGCGCACTGCGGCATTCACAGCACCTGTGATCGCAACGTTCGCCATTGACGGCAAGATGAATACTGCCTTGAGCGGATTGTCTTCTGCAAGCAACAGCTAGCGCCATACCATTACAACTGTTTCTGCATGTATGATTGTCAGGAACGAGGCAGCCTTTCTGGAAGGCTGCCTTTCTGCATTGCATGGACATGTTGACGAAATCGTTGTCGTCGATACCGGATCAACGGATAACACCCCGGCGATTGCCCGCCGATTTGACTGCCATTTACTACATCAGCCATGGCAGAACAATTTCTCCATCCCCCGCAATTTTGCGATCGACAATGCGTCGGGTGACTGGGTGCTTTACATCGACGCTGATGAAAGACTGAGCTGTGAGAACGATGTTCCGTTGCGCTCACTTCTGCCGGGTTCGGACGTAACCGGCCTCCGAGTGAAATTTCGGCCCCGCTCCGACACGACCTATTACGATGAATTGCGTCTGTTTCGTCGAGACGGGAGAATCCGGTTTACCGGTTCCATGCATGAATCCATTGTGCCGTCTGTGACCGCCGCCAGTGAAGCGGACAACAATCGGATCGCACACCAGTATGCCATTGCGATTGACCATTTGGGCTACGATGGCGACCAGATGCACAAGCATCAGCGAAACGTCCCGCTGTTGCGGCAGGCCATTCTCGAACATCCGGACCGCGTCTTTCTGCGTTATGATCTGGGTTACAGGCTGGAAGCGCTTGAGCAGTTTGATGAGGCCTCGACGCATCTGTCTGCAGGCATTCGCCTGGCCGCGCGAGACGGAGCAACGGAACAAGCCAGAGTTGAAGGTTCAATGTGTGCTCAGGTCCAGTGTTCGATTCTTCTGGATACCGGACAGATAAACGAAGCCCTGTCTGCCGCCACCGACGGTCTGGCGCTTTTCAAAGACAATCTGGCACTGCATTGGGGCAAGGCCCGTTGCCTCCTTGCCCAAGGTGATCCGGAAGAGGCAATCAGCTTGTTGGAACCACTCAGTCAGCATGATCCGGAAACCTTCTTTGACCGGCGCATTGCCTATTCCAGATCGCTTTTCGGTGAAGATGTACACGGGCTTTTGGGTGCTGCCCGGTTTCGCACCGGTGACTATCGCGGTGCCTGGGAAAGTTACGCAAAGGCGTTGATTTTTGCCCCTGACTCTCTCGAATTCAGAACCAAGCTGGCGCTTAGTAAAGCACGGGCACAATCGGGATGACCATCTGGTCTCAAACATCAACAATGCCAGACGCTTTGTGTCTTTGCGCTTTGTAATCCAGCCATACCGCCGAGTGACACCCTTCCAGCATTGCCCGAACCGCGCTGCTTCTGGCTCCACCTGCCGACAATTGATGTTTCATCAGCCTGAGATGTTCCCGCACGCCTGTGACCGGTGATGCCGTATGCCCGCTCAGATATCGCCGGGCAACGATCTGTGCATCGCGATGCGCCACATGGCCAGGCTCCAAACCCTCCGGCAACGATGTGTTCAGTACATTTCGTGCGAGAGCACACCACAGGTTCAGTCCCGCGCTCAACCGCGCGCAACCCTCCGTGATCTTCCTGAGTTGCGAAACAGCCTGGGTATCCAGCCTGGAAACGCCGAACGCAAACTCCAGCAGCCCCTTGAGGCTGAATGTGCCATAGATGTAACCCCTGTTCTGAAAATGGTGATGCGCCAATCCGTGCAGGATAAAAGCAGCGGCGCTCAAGCGGCGGTATTTCAGACCACACCAGGTTTCAACCACTTCGGTCTGCAACAACACTTTATCCGGTAACACGGCCGATGCCCGGCGCCCTGCCAGTTTGACATGGGGTTCAATGGTTGCGGGCAATCCGGCCCTTTCCATCGGACGCAGGTGATGCGGACGCGACCCCATATTCGCGCATTCGACGAAACCTGCGTCAACCAACGCGGCAACTGTTGCACCGGCTTGCTCCGGGCAAACGGCAAAGTCAATGTCGCGCTGGAAACGCCAGTCAGGCTGTCCTGAAATGAGGGACATTGATCCCTTGAGGATCAGGGGGGTGATGTCAGCACGGTTGAGGTGCGTTATGATGTCATGCAACGCCTGGGTCAGAACAGCCCGGCGCTGGGAAAACTCAGCATCAAGCCTGCCAATCTGTGTGGTCACGGTTTCGCGGCCTTCACCATGTGCCGGCCTTGGATGCAGAATGCCATAGAGCTTTAACTGGCTTGTCGCTGCCGATACTAACTGACGGCGTGATGCCGCAGACATCAGGGCTTCCATCGCGCGGATGTCGCCCAGCAGCTCAAACCGTAGCGCACTGATTTCTTGCGGTCGGAGATCGAAACGCAACAGCCTGACCAACAAGTCGTGCCGTTCCGTGGGCAGCAGCAGTGAAGCTCCCGTCATGGCTCACACGGCTCCATTTGCCTGCGCGATGATCGCGTCCGCCATGCGAAGTGACAATGCATGAACGGTAAGCGAAGGGCCTTCTCCTCCACCGGAGGACGGGAAAACACTGGCGTCTGATATCCACAAGTTACTCCAGCGATGGCTGCGCTGCGAACTGTTCACGACAGATTTCTCAGGATCCGTCCCCATTCGGCAGGTTCCCATAACGTGGGTGCTGCTGAACTGTTCGTATGTGGTAACGCGTTCCAGCACTTCGGGGACGCCGGACGCAATCAGGATTTCCTCTGCCCTGGCCGTGGCAAACGCAAGACGTTCAAGCTCCAGGTCCGGCAGGAAGGAATTGATCCGGGCAATCGCCATGCCATTATCGTCGACGGCATCTTCCGACAACGAAACGAATGACTTTGGGTTTGGCAGGTTTTCACAGATCAATCCTACTCCTGCGGCCTTGCCGAACGTCTCGATCAACTGGCGCTTGAAACCGGTACCAAACCCCTCGACAAGTCGAGCGGCATATCGCGCCGGCCCCAGGTAATGCGTAGATGCGGCAACAGGCACCAGCAGCACACCACCAGGCGACCCCGCGATTGAGGCAGGATCACTTAAATCCCAGCAGATACTGTCCTCAGGATATCCCCGGTGGCTGCCTAACTGGTCCGGATGAAGACCGGTTACACTGCTGGACAGTGTCTCCATGAAGTTCCGGCCGACCTGACCGGATTCATTTCCCAACCCATCCATGGCCAGCAACAATCGTGGTGTCTCTATGGCGCCGGCAGCAAGAACATAGTGTTTTGCAACAATTGAATGTCTGGTTCCTGCGCCATCCACCACAACTGCGCTCGTAACTTCATCGTTGTTACCAGACATCAGTTCGATCAAGGTATGCAGTGGGAAGACCTGACAGTCGCCGGTCTCTTGTGCAGGCTGCACAAATGTCAACTCAGCGCTTCCCTTGTCACCTCGCGGGCATCCCTTGTGACAGCAACCGCAATAATTGCACGCTGGACGACCTTGATACTGAGTTGACGGCGCTGCAACGGAGTTGGGAACAAAACTCATACCCAGCTTCTCGGCGCCTTTGCCTATCGCCTGGGACAGCATGGAAGGGCGATGAGCAGGTGTCGGAAACGGACCGCTGCGCGGTTTACCGGCGACTGTCGCCGGTCCGGCCACTCCGATCATCTGTTCTGCCTGCAGATAATAGGGTTCAAGTTCTGCATAACTCAACGGCCAGTCTGCAGCCACACCAAACCGGGTGTCCATTTCGAAGGCTTCTGGACGCAAGCGATGAAGCCAGCCTGTGAAATGAAGAGTGGTCCCGCCAATTCCACGTACGTGTGCATAGTCGCGTCCGCCGCGATGAGTGCGCGACGACCGGCGCTGACGGGGTGCGTACAGGTTACGCAAGCCAGACCAGCGATCGAGCAGTTCCTGACCGGCAAATATCTCGTGACGCCCCTGTGATCCGGGTTTGTGAGGGAACCCCTGCATTTCCCAATCGTCATCGGAAACCTTGTACTCATCGGCGGTAAATTCCGGACCGGCGTCAACCAGAACGACTTTCACCCCCCTGCTCGCAAGCGCCCAGGCAGCTGCAGCCCCTCCTGCTCCGGCTCCAATGATCAGCACATCAGTTGTCCTGGGCAAGGTATGCTTTGCAACGCGATCAGTCACGCCCGGCTCCCACCCACGGCAATTGTGGTGCCTCGTAGCCGTCAGGTTGCGGCGCGCCTGGCAAACCCATGGCAAGAACACGTTGTGCACTGCCAAAATAGTGCGTCATCACGCTTGTCCTGGCGCGGCGGTAAATCCTCCAGCTTGTAGTATGCTCGGACTGCCGGTCGAGCCGGTCGACAACCTGGAACCGGGCCGCTGGATCTGCGCCGGAAAATGATCCGCCGGCAGCAATGTCCAACCAGACCGTCAATATACGCAATTCCATTCTTCGCAACAAAGTACCCGAAAATGCTGCCTGCAACACTTTCACGGCACCCGTTGTGGAAGCCGCAGGTCCAAACTCATCAGACGGCAGAAGCGTGTCCACGAATGCTTCCAGCGTGTTTTCCATACGCAAGGTGCTGAAACCAAGGAAACCGGACACGATCGCCGCAGGCGCAAGCAGCAGCAACTTGCGGCGCGTCAGCCGAAAGCCATCGCGGCGTGATCTGTTCGCGGTCTCAGGCATGCACGAGCTCCAGATCCGGCAGGCCCCAACACTGGACACCCATATCCCGTGCCATGGCAGCCAAGCCCTCGGTTTCCACCTCGCCCTTCCCCCAAATCGGATGCTCTGTGCGGATGGCTGGAGATTCAACCCCATACCTGTATGACGGGAAAATCAAGCCGTCGCGATGCAGGTCCGCTTTCACCAGCAATGCCGTTCCCCCGACACTGTCCAGGCGAACCGGTTTGCCCGAACCGCGCAGGTCATGCATGTACAGCCTGCCATTGTCCTTCCAGGCATTGAGATCAAAACTCGTACCGCCGGGTTCGCGAACGCAATCGGGATGCAGGATATCGAGATCGTAACTCAACAATTTTTCGACGAGATCTGCCGGATACTCGACGACATCCACATCCAGCCACAACACCCAGTCTTCGTCCGTCAGCGCACGAAACAACAACTGGTTTCGAGATCTGGCCAGAATGCTGCGGCGCGCCAGTTGCAGCCCGGGCTCCCAGCGCGGTAGCGCTGCTGGCATGTTGAAACCATAGTCTCTCTTGAACACTTTAAGAGCGCTGAAATTGTCGCGACAGTCGGCCGCCAAAGTTTGCAATTCCTCATATGTACCATCGGTGCTATCGCTCTCCAGCAAGGCCACCGACAGGGACTTTCGGTCGTAGGTCAGCTGGTTGAGTTTCTGAAAATAACCGGGCAGATACTGTTTTGCATTCTTAACCGGGGTCAGTATCAGGACATTTTGCAAAGGTGGTTCCCAGACTTCGTATTTCAGTTGCGACAAACGATCAGCATAGTCGTAAAACATGTGGGAAGGAATGCATCCTGAACTGTTATCCTGACTGCCAATACGTTGGTTTGACAGCTATTGAGGAACCGGGCGTTCCGCCCAATCAAAACAAACTCTTCACATTTTGAAACCGCTATTGCAGTTTGGTAGATTGACCGGACAGGCGAAGGTCAAATTCATTTCTGGAGTAAAAGTGTCCCTCAAAACTGACAGTTCACCGGCACGCGACCTGATCAACGATGCGGAAGCCGCCGGCCCTTGCCCTGAGGCGTCATGCTGCGGCAGAGGCATCGTGATTTGTGCGGGCGGTCCGGTCATGCTGACCAATGCCTATGTTCTGGTGAGGGTCTTGCGCGATATTCACAAGTCAACTCTGCCCATCGAGATATGGCATCTTGGGGCCAGGGAAATGCCGGGGCTGCTGGCGACAGTGTTCATAAGTCTTGGCTGCAGGATCATTGATGCGCTGGGCCGCAATCACGACCCTGAGATATCCATCCATGACGGATGGCAACTCAAATCTTATGCGATCAAGCATTCCGGATTTGAGGATGTCTTGTTGCTGGACGCTGACCAGGTACCGCTGTCCGACCCGGCAAATCTCTTTGACTGTCCGCAATATCTGGAGACCGGCGCGATCTTCTGGCCTGACATCATTGATCTTTCTGCCGAAAACCCGATCTGGCCAATGCTGGGTCTTGAGCCTGAACGGGTCCGCTCGTGGGAAAGCGGGCAGATGTGCATAAACAGGAAGAAGCACTGGAGAGCGGTTTGCATCGCGTCTGCCATGAACGAACGAGCTGAGGTTTTCTACCAACTGGTTTACGGAGACAAGGATACGTTTTTGTTCGCGTGGCGCCTGAGCAGCAGCGAATTTTCTCTGGTGCCGCATTTACCGTTTCAGAATGAGCGCTTTCTTTGCCAGAGGGATTTTTCTGGCGCGCCACTGCTCCAGCACAGGACCAACTGCAAGTGGGCGCTTGATGAGGTTAATGTCAATCCATCCGGTTTCAAACTCTTCGATGAATGCGAGAACTTTTTGAACGAATTGAGAGAAATCTGGAACGGAAGAATTTTTCACGCGCCGTTACGCAATGTGACCGCCAGAAAAATGGAAAAGCAACTTCTGGAAATTGGCCTGTTTTCATGTTTTCGAGGCCAAGAAAACAGCGAGCAAATCGAACTGTTGCCGGGACATCAGATTGGCAAGGGCCGTTCGCACAGTTTCATGAACTGGTCCGTAGATTACAGTGAGGGGCAACATCAGCTTATTCTCTATGGCAACGAAAAACGCACTGCCATCCTGGACATTGATGGGGAGCGGCACTGCTCGGGTCGGACAGTTGCACGCCCGGCAAAAGACATACACCTTGCGCCGTTCGACGATACCTACGTTCCTCCCTCGCCCACCAATGCCGCTGAAGGGCTGATTGGCGATCTGACCCGGGCCGCTTGTTCAGATGGGAAGTATGAGGCAGCGAACATGGACAGGCTCGCCAGCACCATTCACCTGCTTCATCGCGCCGATCCCGAGATCTTTGCGGAAGTGCAGATCGTCGCCGATCTGTATGCGGCTACAGACCCCAAGCTGTCAGAACACCTGCAGCGCATCGCATCGGAATTGGTAGCTCCCGCGCAAGATACCAATCCAATCAAGCGATCTTCAGCCGATCAGCTCGGCAACAAACAACTGTATGTTCGACGATAACGGAACGAGGGTCGCAGGTTGAACGTCCGACTGGCCCACATTTGCCCGATACTGCCTGCACGTCACGGCAACGGCCTCGCTATGCGCGCGAGTGTGTTTTCCGATGCTGCTGCACTGCTCGGCAAGACACTGATAATTGCTATTGATGGACACCAGGGAGACATTGCCGATCACTCAATCAACGGCGCCTGCGCGGTCGGGATCGATGGCCGAAGCAGGCCCGATACCAGGCTGATGCTGATCAGCAAGGCAACGGTGCCAGAGCAGAAAGCAGTTCTGCTGCGGCAGTACGGCCGGCCATCGGCGTCGGTTATCCTGTCTCTGCCGGTCATGCAGGAAACGGTGCGCCGATTGAAACAGCACCGACCTGATGTGATCCTGATTTCGCGGGCTTACCTGCTGCCGCTTGTTGACGAGCTCAAGGCCGCCTTTCCAAACGTGCCTCTGGTTGTTGATCTGGATGACGATGACGGTGCATTGCATCGCAGTTACGCGCAGCAGGCCCGCGCGCAGAATGAAAACGCGGAATGCCTGTGGCACGAGGCGGAAGCGGATGTCGCTGACAGCGTGATTGCGCATGCCATGCACCAGGTGGCGGCGTTTACCTGTGCCAGCGATGTTGCTGCGGCCAGTCTTCTGCGACGGCTCGAATTTTCCGGGTTGCAGGTTGTTCCGAACGCTGTTCCTGAGACTGTCGCGGTGCCAGAACCAAGTTCTGCCGGGACGGATTTGCTGTTCCTGGGCAATCTGAGCTACCGGCCGAACATAGATGGATTGCGCTGGTTCGTGACCGAGGTCTGGCCTGATCTTAGCGTGCGATTTCGCGATATCCGATTGATTGTGGCGGGCAGCAACCCCGGCGGCGCAGTTAAACAACTTTGCAGTGGAACCGGCATCGAATTGGTTGCCGACCCGGACCATGTCGCTCCGCTTTATCAGCGCGCCGCCGCAACAGTGGTTCCATTGCGGTTCGGCAGTGGCAGCAGAATCAAAATCCTGGAGGCAGGCCAGTACAGGCTTCCCGTCATCACAACGAAAAAAGGAGCTGAGGGGCTTCGCCTGGATGCTGGAAAACATGCCTATATCAGTGCTACCGGGACAGATGAACTGCTTGCGGCGTGCATCAATTGTCTGAGCGACAGGCCAGCAGCACGCCAACGTGCCGATGCGTTGCATAGTTTCGTTCAAAAACACCACGACAGGCAGACGATTGTCCGCGATATGGGCAATTTGTTGCTGGCTACCCTGAAGCCGGATCACGCAAAGCCCTGACAAGTAACCGACCTCACCTGAAATCCGTCTTTGCCTAAGGTTCAGTGAGCTTTCAGCGAAGCCGTACAGCGCCGGAATCCGGGTCTGGATTACGTCTCACTTCCCTGCAAGTATGCCTCCGTTCGGGGCTGATTCAAGGTTCAAGCAAAGGCGCAACACATGTGGCGTAAACTTCTGATATTGCCACCCATTTTGCTGGGTGTATTTGTAATCTGGTGGTTTGTAGGACAGCGCCAGCCGCCGCAGACGGCCGCGCCGCAGGAAGAAATCCGCAATGTCCGCATCATCCAGGCACAAAGTGCCGACCTGATCCCGACCGTCAGCGGGTTTGGTACAGTGCAGCCGGCAAAGACCTGGCAGGCGGTTGTGCAGGCCGCCGGCGAGGTCGAGTACAAGCATCCGCGCCTCATGCGCGGCGCTATCATGCCGGCCGAGACAGAAATCATTCGTATTTCCCCGCGCGACTACGAGCTTGCCATTGCCCAGGCGGAAGCGAATATCAGCCGCGCAGATGCCCAGATCACCGAATTTGACCTAACTGAGGAGAACACCAGGGCAAGCCTCAAAATCGAACGCGAGGGACTGACAATCAGCGAGCGCGAGCTGGCCCGGAAAGAAGAACTGGTTCGCAGCGGCGCCACATCGAGAACAGTGCTGGACCAGGAAACCCGTGACACGCTGGCACAACGCAAGAAGGTTCAGGACCTGGAGAACACGCTCAAGCTGATACCGTCGCAGCGCGCCGCGCTTGTTGAGCAGAAAAAACTCAACCAGATTGAGCTGGACCAGGCGAAGCTGAACCTGGCGCGCACCCGCATTGTATTGCCGTTCGATGCCCGCATCAGCGAGGTGTCGGTTGAAATCGCCCAGTATGCCCAGGTCGGGTCGGTGCTTGTTTCCGCCGACGGCATCGAGACCGCAGAAGTAGAGGCGCAGGTACCGCTGGCCCAGTTTTCAGCGCTGGCCAGGGCGACGACAAATGGAGACGGCCCGATCGGAATAACACCGGAGACCATCGCCGATGTCGTAAAGCGCCTGGGGTTTTCCGCCACCATTCACCTGAATGCCGGCGAGACCGAGATAGTCTGGCCGGCCACGTTCTCGCGCGTCTCCGACACGATAGACCTCAAAACCCGCTCAATCGGCGCAATTGTCACGGCGAAGGATACCTGGAAGACGGCGAAACCCGGACAGCGCCCGCCGCTGTCAAAGGGGATGTTTGTCGAAGTCAGGATCCGGGCCGGGAAAATGGTTGATCAGATGGTCGTGCCGCGCTCTGCCCTGCACGGCGACAGCGTGTACCTTGCTGACAAGGATGACCGGCTCGTCATCAGGTCCGTCGAGACCGGCCTGACGCAGGATGGCAATGTGGTGATCCGGTCCGGCATCGAGCCCGGTGACAGGATTGTTGTGTCTGACTTGCTGCCGGCAATCGAGGGCATGCTGCTGCGCGTCACCAGGGATGAAGTGCTGGAGGCCAGGATCAACGGCCAGCTCTCGGACAGCGTCCGATGATCGGATATTTCGTTCGCCACCCGACGGCCGCCACGCTGGTCATGCTGGGTCTTCTGACCCTCGGCATCTTCTCCTATCCGTCTTTGCAGCGCGAGACCTTTCCGCGCATTGCGCCCAGCAAACTGCAGATTACGGCGGTCTGGCCCGGCAGCAGGCCGGAAGAGGTTGAACAGGCTGTGTGCCAGCGAATTGAAGATGCAATAGACAGTGTGAATGATGTCGACGAGGTCATATGTGAAGCGCTTGAAGGCATTGCCACGGTAACAGTGGAAAAAACCGATGCAGTCGACCTGGACCGGTTCACTGCGGACATAACCAATGCCGTTGATGGAATCTCAGAGTTTCCCGAGAACGTTGAAAGCCCGGTGATCTCGCAACTTGGCCGCACAGACTTTGTCGCATCGGTGGCGATCACCGGTCCGCGGGACCCGGTCAGTCTCAAGGCCTATGCGGAGTATATCAAGGACCAGATGAAACTCTGGGGCGGGATTCCCAAAATCGAGGTTCTGGGCTTCTCCGACCATGAGATACGCATCGAGCTGTCGCGATCAAACCTTCGCAGCCTCGGAGTATCGGCAGAAGATGTTGCGCGGGCGGTGCAGAAGGAGTCGATCGACCTGCCGTCAGGCAGCCTGGAAACGTCAGACCGCGAATTTCTGGTGCGCTATGCAGGCGAACGGCGCAAGGTGGATGAGTTCCGCGATCTGGTGGTCGTGTCGGCCAGTAATGGCGGGCAGATACGGCTCGGCGATATCGCGCACATCACAGACCGATTCAAGCTCGACGAACAACGTATTGATTTCAACGCAAAACCTGCCGCCATCCTGTCCATTACCAAGACCACGGACCAGGACACACTGACCGTAATTGAGCGGGTGAACGGGTTTCTGGATGATGCCAGGAAAAAGGCCCCTCCCGGCGTGAAGATGGCTGTCACCAATGACGTTTCATCAATCGTTTCCGACCGGCTCCGCCTGCTGATCAACAATGCCGTCCTTGGCCTTGCGCTGGTGTTTCTGGTGCTCTGGCTGTTTTTCGGTTTTCGCTATTCGTTCTGGGTAACCGCCGGGCTGCCGGTGTCATTTGCCGGCGCCTTCTTCCTGATGGTGCTGGTGGGATACTCCATCAACATGCTGACCATGGTCGGCCTGCTGATTGTAATCGGGCTGCTGATGGATGATGCGATCGTGATCGCCGAGAACATCGCCAGCAAGGATGCAAGCGGCAGTTCGGCACAACAATCGGCCATCGACGGGGCCGGTCAGGTGCTGCCGTCGGTGTTCGCCTCATTTGCCACAACAGCCTGCATCTTCGGCTCGCTGGCGTTTCTGAAAGGTGACATCGGGCAGATACTGCGGGTTGTCCCGGTGGTCATGCTGTTCGTGCTGATCGTGTCGCTGGTCGAGGCTTTTCTCATTCTGCCCAACCATTTGTATCACGCGCTTGAGAAATCAGGTTCAAAACAGGGACGTGTCCAGCAGGCCGTCGATACCGGCGTCAACTGGCTCCGTGACCGTATCATCGTTCCCCTGGCCAGGGTGGCGGTCACCTGGCGCTACCTGACCTTTGGCGCCGCCATCGGCGTGCTGCTTCTTGCCGTGGGCGCAATGGTCGGCGGCCTGATCAAGTTTTCCCCGTTTCCGGACCTGGACGGCAACGTGATGGAAGCCCGCATCATGATGCCTCAGGGAACCCCCCTTGAGCGCACCGAGGCCGTGGTCGCGCGCATTGATGTGGCGCTCGAAGCTGTGAACGCCAGACTGAGCCCAGACCAGCCGGATGGCCAGCAACTGGTGCGGAACATAACCCACCGCTTCAATTTCAATTCAGACGCGGGAGAAACCGGGCCCCATGTGGCGACGGTGATAGCCGACCTGCTTGATTCCGAAACCAGAACGTCGCAGATCGCCGATGTGATTGAGCTGTGGCGCAAAGAAACTGGTGAACTCGCCGACGTCGTCACCCTGAACTTCACCGAAGGCACATTTGGCCCCGGCGGACGCGCCATCGACATCAGATTGCTGGGTACCGATTTGACCGAGCTGTCCGCTGCGGCAAAGGAAATGTCAAACTGGCTGCGGCGCTATTCGGGCGTGTACAATGTTACCGATGATGTGCGGCCGGGAAAGCCCGAACTGCGCATCACGCTGCGTGACGGTGCCGCCACGCTTGGGGTGGACGGGCGAACCATCGCCGACCAGATCCGGTCCAGTTTTTATGGCTTCAAGGTCGATGAGATCCAGGCCGGCGCGGAAAGCTACGAGATCAATGTCAAGTTCGATGCCGCAAGCTCGGATTCACTGGCCGATCTGGATACCTTTACCGTGACAGCATCAGACGGCAGCCAGATTCCGCTGAGCGTTGTCGCCAATGTTGAAAACGGGCGCGGGTTCTCGAGAATCCGGCGCGTTGACGGACGCCGCACGGTCACCATCCAGGGCGAACTGGATAGCCGTTTGGGCAACTCGACCGAAATACTCGCTGACACCAGGGATAATTTCCTGCCGCAACTGAAACAAAGGCATCCCGGCGTGTCGTCGACTTTTGAAGGCGCCAATGCCGATGCCGCAAAAACCCAGGCCTCGATGCTGAGCGGTTTTGTGCTGGGACTGATCGGGGTCTACCTTTTGCTGTCGTTCCAGTTTCGCAGTTACATCGAGCCGCTTGTGGTGATGATCATCATCCCGTTCGCCTTTATCGGCGCGATCGGCGGGCACATGCTGCTTGGCCTGGATTTCACCATGCCGTCCATGCTGGGATTCGTGGCGCTGGCCGGTATCGTGGTCAATGACTCGATCCTGCTGGTCAACTTCATCAAGCACTATCACGGCGATACCAACTCGGTGGCCGAGGCGGCACCACTGGCTGCCGGAGCCCGGTTCCGGGCCATCCTGTTGACGTCGCTGACAACGGTTGTCGGCCTGATGCCGCTGTTGACGGAAACCTCCCTGCAGGCCCAGGTGCTGGTCCCCCTGGTGACAAGCCTTGCCTTCGGCCTGATGGCCACCACTGTACTGGTCCTGTTCATCGTGCCGGCGGTCTACACCATTCTGGATGACATGGGGGCTGCACGCATAGACTGACCATGGCGACGGTGTACGCCCGACACTCAATCAATCCAGTGAGCCGGTCTGGTTGTTGTCTTCGTCAGGCGTGACGTCCAGAACCCGCGCGGTACCCGTAATCTTGACGGTGCCGGGTTTGCAGTCTGTCATGCACGGCTCTGCACCCTTTGTAACGACCGGTGTGTCCGGGCGAGCATCAGCGATGAAATTGGCTTCGTTCGGCAGCCGTGTCTTGACGAAGTTCTGTTTCGACAGTTCAAAGTCGCCGTCCACAACATCATTGAGGTTCAGCAGATAAGCCGTAATGGCGTAAACCTCATCGGGTTCCAGCGACTGCGCCTCACCAAACGGCATGGCACGATTGACATAGTCGAACACGGTCGACAGATAGGGCCAGTAGGACCCGATTGTCTTCACCGGACGTTCACTCTTCAGGCTGTCCTGACCCCCGGCCAGTACCGGCCAGCGATCAATACCCTCGCCGAAATCGCCATGGCACGAGGCGCATTTTTCGGCATATATCTCTTCACCCTGGACCACGGTTCCCTTGCCCTCGGGCAGGCCTTTACCATCAGGGCGTATGTCAATGTCCCAGGCAGAAACTTCGGCTGCGGTGGCTTCGCGTCCCAGGTCAAACTTGCCGGCCATGGCCGGAGTGGCAGTTGCCAGTACAGACAACGCAACGAAGGCAGACTTAAGATACTTCGACATTTTCAACCTCGCCATTGGCTTTCACGTGCCAGGTCTGGATACCGTTATTGTGGTAGATGGAATTCGTACCACGCTCGGCGCGCAACTGGTTTTTGGTCGGCTGAACATAACCGGTGGAATCCATTGCCCGTGACTGCAGCAGCAAAGGCGATCCGTCCCAGTCGAAATCCAGATAAAAACGGTGCATGGACTTGTCCAGGCTCGGCCCGTCGATACGCGCCGGCATCCAGTTGCGGCCACCGTCGATGGACACATCCACACGCTTGATGGTGCCGCGTCCGGACCATGCCACGCCGGTAATCACCGTCTGGCCCTTCTTGTGCAGCAACGGCGCCTGCGGGCTGGGGTTTGTGATCACTGATTTGGCATCCATCTCCCAGGTGAACCGGCGAGCCTTGCCGTTTTCCAGAAGATCGGTGTATTTCGAGGTCTCCTCGCGATGGTGCCAGGGTTCATCGCCGACTTCCAGGCGACGCAACCATTTGACCCACATATTACCTTCCCAGCCGGGCACGACGAGGCGCAGCGGATAGCCCTGTTCCGGGCGCAACGCCTCACCGTTCATCTTGAAGGCGACAAGGCAATCTTCCATGGCCTTGGCCAGGGGGACAGACCGCGTCATGGCAGATGCATCAGCGCCTTCCGGCATGATCCATTTGGCGTTGGTCTTTACGCCAGCCTCCTCCAGAAGCAGCTTCAGCGGCACGCCGGTGTACATGACATTGTGGATCATGCCATGGGTGAACTGGCAGCCATTGAGCTGGGCACCACGCCATTCCATGCCGGAATTGGCGGCGCATTCCAGGAAATACACCCGGTTCTCCCGCGGGAACCGCATGATGTCTGCCATGGTGAAGACCATCTGCTTGTCCACGAGACCATTGATCATCAGGCGGTGCTCGGCAGGATCGACCTCGGCTATGCCGGCATGGTGGCGTTCGAAGCACAGACCGTTTGGCGTGATGATGCCGTCAAGATCATGCAGCGGCGTAAAATTGACCGATGAAATCGGATCTGCCGTGAGCCAGGCAACATTGCGGCGCACAACGTTTTTTTCAAACTCCGACGGATGGCCATAGGGACGTGCATCCACACCATCACCAAGGTACTGGTTCCAGTCTTTCTTTTCGAGAATGGCGGCTTCGCCGTCGCCGGCACGGGCCTTGCCGGCAATCGCGGCGGCGCCGAGCGCCACCCCGGCTCCCAGAAAGCGCCGGCGGCTGGTTTTGGTTTTTGAATTCCCTGTTTCATCAGACATGAGCGTCACTCCTCGTGCTGATCCGTACCATACATTCATTTATATGAATATTAAAGCACAAAGGCATCACATATTCACCTTAACTGTCGGCTGATCCGGCAGATTGACCACCTGCTTGCCTGTGATGTGCTTTTCCATAAGATCATAAATGGCCGGGCCTTCGACGTTCTCGTTCACCGATGCCCAGCCGCCAACGACGTAACTCTTGTCCGCCTCAAGCGGTTCTCCCGTCGACATCAGCCGCATGTCGGAGATACGCCCGCCCATGTCTGCGTTGGGCGAACAGGTGTAGCTCATGCCGCCGACGCGAACCATGTCGCCGCCTTGCTGGAAGAACGGATCCTTGTTGAACAGGTTGTCGCAAACGTCCTCGAGAATTTCCTTCATCTGTGCACCGGTAAACTCAAGCCGGTAGACGGACGGATAACTCATTGAGGTTTCGGTATAGAGATCCTCAATGGTGATATCCTGGCCCGGCAGCAGCGTGGTGCCCCACCTGAAGCCCGGCGACAGGGCAATCTGCGTGTCGCGCTGTTCGATAACGCCCTGGCAGATCAGATCATCCCATGTGCCGTTAAAATTGCCGCGCCGGTACAAGAGACTTTCGGTCTTGCCGATCACCCGGTTCAACTCGGCTTCATGGGGCTTGCGCACTTCATCGATCTTTGTCGCCATCTCGGGGTCGGACTGGATAACGTCGGAGAACACCGGGATCAGGTTGGACGAATGGCCAACGACCTTGCCGTCCTTCACTTCGAGATCGATGCGGCCAAGGTACTTTCCGTGCGAACCGGACGACAACAGCAGGGTACTGCCGATTTCGATCGCCTGCGGGACGGCATCATGGGTGTGCCCGGTTACGATGACATCAATGCCGCTGACTACACTTGCCAGCTTGCGGTCGACATCAAATCCGTCATGAGACAGCAGCACCACAACCTCAGCACCGTCTGCACGCGCCTTGTCGACATTTTCCTGAAGCGTATCGGGCCTGATGCCAAACGACCATTTCGGGAACATCCAGCGCGGATTGGCAATCGGAGTGTAGGGCATTGCCTGGCCGATGACCGCAACCTTGACCCCGCCCTTTTCAAACATGGCGGTGCTTTCAAACACCGGCTCATCCCACTCATTGTCAAAGATGTTCGAGGCAAGGAACGGGTAGCCCATGTCGTCGATGATTTCCTTGACCCGGTCTTCGCCGAAGGTGAATTCCCAGTGCCCGACCATGGCATCAGGCTTGAGCAGCTTCATGCAGTCGACCATGTCCTGGCCGTTCGATTTCAACGATGTGTATGAGCCCTGCCAGGTGTCGCCACCGTCCAGGAACAGCACCTTGTCGTCACCACGTTCTGCCCTGATTGCCTTCACCAGGGTTGCGGTGCGGTCCAGTCCGCCCAACCGGCCATAGGCGCGGGCCAGTTCCACATAGTCGACCATGGTATGGGCGTAGGCGAGCGGTGAGCCCTTTTCGATGCCGAAATGGGTGAGAAACTCCTCGCCGACCAGATGCGGTGGAATGCCGGCATAGTCTCCAATGCCGATATTGGTGTCGGGCGGGCGGAAATAAACCGGCATCAACTGGGCATGAACGTCGGTGAAATGCAGCAGGGTGACCTGGCCCTTTGAGTCAAATTTCAACAGGTCATCCTGTGTCAGTTTCTGCTGAGCCAGTGCGCGGGTAACGTTTGCGCCGTAACCTGCCAACCCGAGTGCGGCGCCGGCATTGACAGTGTACTGCAGAAAATCACGTCTGGTGAACATGGCCAAAAACCTCGGTAAGTATCCGTTTTTCAGGGGATTTCAGCGGCCACCCCCTGCATTTGGGTAAAAAAAGGGTGGGCATCTCATGAAAATGCCCACCACAAGCGTTGTCAGATGACGGTCAGTTGCGCACGGCAGGTGTTTCCACCGACAATCCGGCACCGCGAGAAGCAAGATAAAGCTCCAGCGCGATAAACTCGTCCGAACCGCGTTTGTAAGGCGTTGCGCGAATATTCTTCATGCACCCGGAGAAACGGCGGTGAATGGAGCCCAGACCACCCCATTTGAGGCGGTAGGTCGGGAACCCGTTGATCTGGCCCTGGCTGAGGTGATCAGCACGGATCATCTTGCCGTAATTGTCTTCATGACAATTGGCGCATGACATATCGAGCTGGCCGACACGGGTGTAATAGAGTTCCTTGCCCTTGTCGGTCCATGACTGCATCGGCCCGTCGGTCTTGACGCTAACCGGCATGCCGCGCGACTGCAGGCCGACATAGGCGGTCATGGCGAGCATGTTTGGTGCTTCCCACTTCCAGGCTTCCGCTTTCATGTTGTCGGTTCGGCAGGCGTTGATCTGGGTTTCCAGGGTGTGCGGCTTGCCAAGTTTTTCGTTCCACTTCGGCATGGAAGCACGAACGCCCTTCATGGTTTCCGACGCGTCTTCATGACAGGTGGCGCAGGATTTGCCCGCTTCGCCTTCGACAGTGTTCCACAGGGCCTCGCCCTGCTCTACTGCCGGAAATGCCGGATTTTCAAAGTCGTCCATTTCAAAGGCCTGGGTTTCCGGTGAGCGAAAGCGCCAGCCGGAATAGACGCGGCTTAACGGGCTGCCTTTGGGGGCCTCCACGTCGGTAACCAGTTGCTGTCCGTCAATCACCAGCGTGTTGTTGTCCGGTTCGGCAATCGCGGCACCTGCTGCGAAAACAGATGCCGCCGTCAGCAGTCCGGCCCATTTGAGTGTTGTCGAGTTCATTTTCGTTTCCTCCCGAAGTTCTAAGTGTTTCATGCAACCGGCGAGCAGCCATTGAATTGGCTGCTAGCGGTGCGGTGTCACTTGACCTCGATTTTTTTACCTGTTTCGTAGACTGAGCCGTCGTCGTCCACCCAGGTGAACTTGAACTCGCCTGATTCCGGCACCTTGGCCGTGAACTCGAGATAGGGATTGGCCGAGATGGCCGGATCGATGTCACACCCGAAAACCTTCGTTCCGTTGAACTCGCAGGTGAACTTGTTGATGATCTTGCGCGGGATGACCTTGCCGGCCTTGTCCTTGCGCTGACCGGATTCCATCTTGTGGCTGATCAGCGTCTTGATGGTGATCACCTCGCCGGCCTTGGCCGACTTGGGCACCTTCACGCGTGGTTTTGCTTTTGCCATTTTCGTTTGTCCTCTTGGATATTCTGGAGCGATCAGTTTCATGGATTTCGATTGAAACAATCGAAATTCATGCCGATCTAACCGCCACAGCCGCCGATAGTGACCTTGACCAGCCTAGTGTCGGAATAAACCGATCCGTCCTTCATCTTTGCGACCGCAACAACATTCTGCGTCTTCGCCAGCCGCATGCGGGTTGTGGCCGATGCTTCACCGCTCATTTCGGTGAAGTGGAAAGTTGCTACATCCGGGTTCGGATTGCCTTCCGCCAAAATCATCACTGATTCCACGAGGTCATCGCCGGACATGGCGCTTTCAACCGATACGGAAATCGGCACCGTGTTGCCGTTTTCCGCAATTTCAGGCGCTTTCAGGGTGATCTTGCCGGATGCAGGTTCCTTGCCTCCGGTAAATTCCATAACCTGCTTCTTGGTCTCTTCTGCTGCAGCACTGGCCGGATTGACCCTGATCCCCGCAACGGCCAATACAGCCGCCCCGGCAGTCAGGCCAAGTACCTGTCTCCTGTCTAGCTTCATAGAAATAACTCCTATTCTTTCAACGTGGCGAGATAAGCCACGACGTCTTCAACCTGTTCGGCCGTCAAGATAGTCTTGTCGGCAAAATTCTTATGGACCCGGGCGCCAAGCTTGAGGCTGTAGAACCCCGGCATAAGCGTTTCTTCCGTGAGGGCTTTTTTGGAGTCGATAACGATCGCGCGGAGTTCAGCCTCCGAGTAGCGGTCAGCGACACCATCAAGCGGCGGGCCGACTTCACCGTGAAACGAATGTTCTTTCTGTTCGGCGTTAACATGGCAGGCGAGGCAATTGCCCAGCTTGCGGTTGGAAAACACAGCCCTTCCCTTTGTTGCGTCTCCCGCAGCACCGGTAAGGGATGCTTGCACGCCATCATCGGTAAACTTGACATCCATTGGCGCCACGTCGCCTGCATGAGCAGTGGCAACCGCCACACCCGCCAGACACGCGCCAGCCAAACCCAGTTTCAGGATCGTCCTCATCAATTTCCTCCAGTACCCTTTTATTATTGCATGCCAGACTAGTTCACGACTTGACGGATATCAAGACAAATTCATATTTTTGAATGAATATGCCAACACACCACAATCGCGACCTGAGCCGGGCTCCGACCGGACATCGACCTCAATCGGTGTTTTTCTCACCGGCCTCGCGACGTTCAACGATCCGGCGCGCATGGTAGCGCTGAAATCCCTCGTCGGTTTCGTAGCCTTTCTTGTGTACCCACTGGAACATGTCGAGGAAGGTTCCTTTCCTGAAAGCACCTGGCATGACAGCAACAGTTGATGCGCCAACATCTTTTTTGCCATCGGTTTCCTCCGGCATGAAGAAGATGGTCGGGGTAAAGGTCACCCGCCATTTGCGCGCGGCGGTTTTCTCAGTCAGCGCCTCGCCGTCCAGATCGATGACTTCCTCATCACCGTACAGATTGTACTGCACCACCATGTAGTTGTCCTTGATGAAGTCGCGCACTTCCGGATCGGTCAGCACATTCTCATGAACCTGCTGGCAATAGATGCAGCCGCGTTGTTCGAAGATCAGCGCCAGGCGTTTGCCTTCCGCCCTGGCCGTTTCCATGTCTTCCTTGATGTCGCGAAATGTGGTCGCAAACCAGGCCTGCTTGTGCAGACCGTCGTCGCCGACTTCAGTGGCCAGCGCGCCGGTAATCCCGGCAAGCAGGACAGCAACTGCAAGAAATAATCGCATTTTGGTTTCTCCTTATCCAACTGCGCCCAAGGCGGGAAACAGCTCCAGCATATAGTAAGCGATGGCGGACATTCCGCCAGTTATGAACAAGACACCCGTCAGTACCAGCAGGCCACCGGTAATCTTCTCAATCAGCCCCATGCGATGGCGATGGCGCTTCATCAGGGCCATGAAGGGTCGAAAGAAAACCGCAGCAAGAATGAACGGGATACCGATTCCCAGTGCATAGGCAAGCAACAGGGAGGCGCCCTTCAGCGCGTCGCCCGCCTGGGCCGCCACAAACAGGATGGCAGCCAGAACCGGCCCGACGCAAGGTGTCCAGCCAAACGCAAACGCCAGGCCCACAACATAGGCGCCCAGCAGACCGACGGCTTTGGCCGGTCCCTGCATCCTGATGTCCCGGTACAGAAAAGGGATCCGGAAGACACCCATGAAATGCAGGCCGAGCACGATGATGATGACACCGGCTACCTTGGCCAGAATATCGAGGTGATCGGTGACAAAGCTGCCGATGACCGAGGCGCTTGCACCGAGCGCGACAAACACTGTCGCAAAGCCTGCGACGAAGGCAATTGCCGCCAGTACGACGGCGCGCCAGGCACCGGCGGGCATGTCTTCGTCACTCAGTTCGTTGATTGATGTCCCGGCGAGAAAGCACAGATAGGGTGGCACAAGCGGCAGAACGCACGGTGATGCAAACGACAGAAACCCTGCCACCAACGCCGCTGCATAGCTGATTTCCAGGTCCACAAATCACTCCCGCCGAACTCACAAGAAGTTCATATTCAAATTTTGTAATTTGTTGTAAGGTGTCACGCATGAAAGCCATTCGCAACAGATTCTTCGGCATACCGATTACACTGGTTCTCGGGTTTGTTGTGCTTGCTGCAGCCCCGGTCAGCGTACAGGCTGCACAGCTCATCATGCTGGAACAGGACGGCTGTCACTGGTGCGAAGTGTGGAACGAGGAGGTTGGCATCGCCTACCCGAAAACCGAAGAAGGCAAGCTGGCGCCGTTGCGCCGTGTGGATATCCACGCCCCCTTGCCGGAAGATCTGAAGGGCCTGAAGAAAGCCAATTACACACCCACTTTCGTGGTCTGGCACAATGGCCGCGAGATTGACCGCTTGCGCGGCTATCCGGGCGGGCATTTCTTCTGGCCGATGCTGCAGCAGATGCTGAACAAGATAGACAAGACAGAAACCGGCAAGGCGGATACATCCGGTACTGCCGAACCGAAATCATAAGGAAACAGGGACTTCACCATGGCGAATGCCCAATTGAAATTCGAGCACTCGCTCGACGACATGATGTCGAGTGCCAAGGATGCCACGGATTTTCTGAAAGCCCTGGCGCATGAAGGCCGGCTGGCGATTTTGTGCCGGCTGTCACAAGGCGAGTGCACGGTCACGGAACTGGAGCAATTGCTGTCTGCACGGCAAGCCGCAGTATCGCAGCAACTCGCGCGGTTACGGCTCGAAGGACTGGTCAATGCACGCCGCGACGGCAAGACGATTTATTACACAATCGGCGACGAACGCGTGAAGCAGATGATTACGGTACTTTACGACATGTTCTGCGCCGAAGATGACAAAACAAGCTAAAGCTGTATCGTGAACTGAAGTCGACAAAAACGACACGCATTCCGGCTGCGAGCCGGATAGCACCACAGAAGGCAGGATAACCTGCCCTGGCCCAGGGAGAGGACGAGAGATGGTCGAGCTGTCTCCAGGCACGATCGCCGCCATTGGCGGCCTCGCGGGAGGTATGGCGCTGGGTTTTGCGGCCCGGTGGGGCCGGTTTTGCACCCTCGGCGCCATTGAGGATGCCTGCCTGGGTGGCAGCCGTGGCCGCCTGTCGGCATGGGGCCTGGCGATTGCCGTGGCCATTGCAGGAACCTATGCACTGGACCAAATCGGCATCATCGACGTTGCCGGCAGCTTCTACCTGATATCTCCAACAACCCTGCTGGCAACTGCCTTTGGCGCATTCCTGTTCGGTCTCGGCATGTCGTTGGTCGGTACATGCGGATACGGAACGCTGGCCCGGGTCGGCGGCGGCGACCTGAAATCCGTCGTCACGTTCCTGGTGCTGGGCATCACCGCCTATGCCACGATGAACGGACTTTCCGCCTATTTGCGCGTTTATCTGTTCGGCGTTCCCACCGAGCTGGACCAGCCTGCGGGCATTGCCCACACTGCCGCCGCACAACTTGGCGGCACAGTGCATATCTGGGCTTATCTTATCGCAGCGGCAATTGCGGTGGCCGCCCTCACCAGCCGTGATCTGAGACGTTCGCCACGCTTTCTCATGGCAGGCCTCATCGTGGGGGCCGCCATTGTCGCCGGCTGGTTCGTCACCGGTTACCTGGCCAATGATCCGTTTGACCCGCACCGGCTGGAATCCTTCACCTTCACAGGTCCGCCGGGCGACACGCTTGTCTATGTCATGACAGCAACAGGGGCATCGTTGCAGTTCGGCGTTGGTGCCGTCACCGGTGTGATACTGGGCGCCACCATCACTACTCTTGCCCAACGCCATTTTCGCTGGGAAGCCTGCGACGATGCCCGTGAAATGCGCCGGCAGATACTGGGCGGGGCGCTGATGGGTTTCGGTGGAGTAACCGCGGTTGGCTGCACGGTCGGCCAGGGCCTGTCGGCTGCATCATTACTGGCCTTCACCGCGCCCATCGCACTTGCTGCGATGTTCTGTGGTGCCTGGCTTGGTCTGCAGATCCTGGTTTACGGCTCTGTACGCGAAGTGTTCCAGGACGCGGTGAACTGGCTGATGCGGAGACAGCCTGATGTCTGATCAGGTCGCCGAATTCATTCAGCAGGTTGCAGATCCGACGTAACAGCTTTTTCTGTGCGCGAAGCCCGCAACCGCAACATGACGTAACCGCCTGCGGCAATCGCCAGTACGGCGATGACGGACGACAGCGACGCCGTGCTGATGCCCGACAGGCCCTGGCCGACCGAACAGCCCAGCGCGGTCACGCCGCCAAATCCCATCAACAGTCCACCGACGAGATAGCGGGCCAGAGAGTTTTCCGCAGTAAAGCCCTGCAAGCGGAAGCGGCGGCCTGCCAGGGCGCTGGCGACTGCACCGGCCACCACGCCGCCCAGCAAAGCAACGGAGAAGCGGATGGTGTCGCCGGTAAAGATCATCAGATACTGGATGGTCTCGCCTACAGGCGCCACAAAGCTCAAGGAGGCAAGCTGGGTGGGTTCAAAATCGTCAGCGCCGACAATGCCTGTGACAGCCCAGCCCGCGACGGCAACAAGGCCAACTGCTGCGCCGGTCAGCATACCTTTTGAACCTGACCTGCGGACCAGCAAGCCCAGCAAAACAGTCAGAACAACGGCAATGCCTGCGGCAACAGTCGAGGACGACACGGTGCCGGCTTCATACACTTGCGCCGGCGCTGTCTCCAGCGACCAGGCATTTTCCAGCCAGATGCGCGGATAGGACAGAATGCCCCGCAAGGTGGCATATCCGGCAATGCCTGTAACCAGCAAGGTGACGATGGAACGGCCATTGCCCGAAGCTGCCAGCACCAGCAGTCTGGATACACAACCACCCGCCAGCACCATGCCTGCGCCAAACAGCAGGCCACCGGCGATCAGCGCCAGAGGACGGATCGGCACCGACCAGTAGATCGATTGAGCAAGATCAATGTTCTGCGAAACGAACAACGCCTGGGTTCCAGCCAACGCCACAAGCACCGCAACAAGATATTGCTTGGAACGTGGATAACCATTGATCGCAGCCGTTGACTGCTCAGAGCCTGGCGCCCACTCTGCAAGCGCTGCACGTGCGCAATATCGGCTGAATTCAGCAACTACACCAAACAGGACACCAATGAAAAAGGCACCCCACACCACCAGTGTGGCTGTGCCGTATTCTTCACGTAACAGGTCAAGCTGCTCAGTCATCGGACCACTCCTGAGGTTGGCGCCGCACCAACACATGCATACATTCAGAAGTGTTCTTTATAACAAACGAAACGTTCGTTCAAGCCCCCGACGGATGAACGTGCTACTCGAACTCCATCTGCTGAAACACCCGACCCGCGTTTCTCGTGGCGAGTTCATCGAAGGTGTGCAGGTGTTTATATGGCGACTGGTCAACGTAAAATGCCTTGTCCAGGCCGCCGCCGGCATCGATATGATCCTTTATCTTGCCGCGCAGATAAACCAGATAATCCCTGGTGTAACGGCGTACTTGCGCCATATTGGTCGGATGACCGTGACCGGGGATGACGTAGACAGCGCCGAGTTTTTCGAACTCGTTTTCCCAGGTTTCCAGCCAGGCAGCGGTTTCCGTATCGTCGAAGATCGGCAGCAACCGCTCGTGAAATGCCATGTCACCGGCAATCACCAGTTTTTCCTCCGGCAGCCACACCTGCGTGTCGCCGGCGCTATGGGCCGGGCCGAGGTACAGAACCTCGACCTTCATAGTGCCCAGGGACACATCCTTCCTGTCGGAAAAGGTTTCGTCCGGTTCTTTCACACACGTCTTGTCCGCCCTGTCCTTCAGCCGCTGCTTGGCAGCTTCCAGGATCTGATGACCGTTGGTCTTGAATTCCTCCGCAGCATCTTCATGGGCCAGTATCGTGACCCCCTGCTCTGCCCAGTAGCAATTGCCAAGTGCCGCATGGCCCTGGCCATTTTCATTGATGACGAGTTTGACCGGCTGGTCGGTCACTGTCTTGATTTCGGTATGCAGGGCTTCGGCAAGGCCGTAGCTGCCGCCGCCATTGATGACGATTACGCCGTCGCCGGTGACCAGAAAGCTGAGATTGTTGTTGTGTCCGGCATTGTCATAGGTGGGAGGTGCGGTTGCCCCGATCGATGTCCAGACATTCGGTATCACCTCCACCGGTTTCGAATACAGCAGGGATGCCGGATACTGATCGGCAATGTTCTGGTCGGCGTGTGCCGCCAGTGGAAGCAGGCACAGGACAAGCACGGCAAAGGCTTTGCGAACGAGGGTCATAATCAGTGGTTCTCCGTTACGAGGCGACATAGGTGTAGGCGGTATCCTTGCGCTCGACATAGCCGGTGCCGGGATGCGGCAGGTGGTAGCCGATGATCTGCATCTTTTCCGATGCCATCCGGTCCAGCAACATCTTGCGTGCCTTGACACCCTGCGCCGCGTCGCTGTCGGTGCCCATCTGCCAGTCCGGGCTTGAAAACGAGTAAAGCGGGTTGGTGATGACATCACCGACAACCATCACACTGTCGCTGCCCTGCTGAATGTGGAATGAGGTATGCCCGGGTGTGTGTCCCGCAGTATCGACCGCGGCGATACCGGGCAAAACTTCCGCACCGGCCTTGAATTTGGAGCACTTGTCTTCAATGGCTGCCATATTGCGCCGCGCACCGACAGCAAAAGACTGCCTGTTTTCAGGCACCTTGTTGACGGTTTCCGGATCGAACCAGTAATCCCATTCCGGCGCCGACATCAGGTACTCGGCATTGCCGAATGACAGTTCGTCGAAATCGTCCAGCACACCCCAAATGTGATCGGGATGGGCATGGGTGAACACGACATGGGTCACGTCGTCAGCCGCAATGCCTGCAGTCTCCAGCGCCTCGCCCAGCTTGCCGGCACTTGGCATGAAATTCGTCCCGGAGCCGACATCGAATAACACCGTTCTGTCGCCGTCCCGATAAAGCGTCAGATTGAGTGAGGAACGAACCACATCCTTGGGCAGGTTGTTGGCTGCCAGGAACGCTGCCCGGTCAGCCTCCGGCACCCGTCCAAGTATCATGCCGGTCGGCAGCTCAAGATGACCGTCGCTGACAATGTCCACGGTCCCCTTGCCAACCGCGAACGATGATTTCGAAAATGCCGGTGTGTGCAGCGCCGGAAGCACTGCTCCGGCAGCCAGGGTCGTGGCCAGGAATTCGCGGCGATCAAGCATGACAAAGACTCCAAACATATAAATTTGTGAATATGTTATCCGGCCTTGCCGTCAATTGCTAGGGCATCCTGGTGAAATTATCGGATGGCAAATTGCCGGTTGCTTATTGACCAGACCGGTTTTCCAGCTCATCAGCAAATGCGTTGACATCATCTGCGAACGTGCCACCCGAAACCTGCGCGCTGTTGAAGGTCAGCCTGGCTTCGACCGGCACCGGCAGCAGTTCCTCAAGCTCGTCGATACATGTTTGTGGCAGTGAGTGACCGCCATGGGTCAGGAAAACCGCGACCCGCGCCGGGAGCTCTGGTTTCCGGTTGAGGAATGTCCGGACCGGCAGTGCGGGATGGCTTGTCCATATTGGCGTGCCGATCAGCACCAGATCATATTGTTCGGCGGCAAATTCCGTCACATCGATTTCAGGCAGATGGCCGCGCACGCTCTCATAGCCGGCCAGCAGGTAGCGCAACAGACCGCCTTTGTATCTGCCGCAACCTATCTCTCGCACGTCGGCATCCAGCCGGTTGGCCAAAGACCTGGCAATGGTGGCCGTGGTCCCGGTGCGGGAATAATAGATAATCAATGTGCGCAACCTGATGTTTCCTTTTATGAAAGAAGCGCTGCTAGACAATCACTTCGGCTACCGGCCGCCGGAGCGACCGGGGCATGGCGGGCGCATAGCCATAGCGGACCACAAGGTCGGCACGCTGGTCCTTGATACCGAGTACTTGCGAAAACTCCGCCCGCACAGCCGGCACGTCGACAAGCTGATTGACAAATGCATGCCTGATGCCGAGCGCCGTTGCCTGCAGCGCAAAGCGCTGGTAGCTGCGTCCCGACTGCACCCAGTGGGCCTTGTCGTCCTTTTCGGTCACGAAAACAGCCAGGCCCGACGACGACCTGACCTGCCTCGCCAGCTTGTCGTTTTCGGAACCGGCTGAAAACAGCAGGTCGAACATGATACGTCCCAGGAATGGCGGCAGAGATGGATTGCCGGTGCAGGCGCTGTACAAACCGTCGCGGGTCTCAGCGGCTTGCCCGCCATTGAAGCGAAGCCATTGCTTCAGTTCTTCTGCGAATTTCACATCCGCGATCTGGATGGAGTTGGCCGAGATGGCCAGTTCCAGCACCTGCTCAATCCGATCCCGGTCAGGAATGACGATGAGCCTGCAACCGTCTACTTTCGCCGCCGCCTCCAGTTGCGAGATATTGTCCGCGCTGACTGCACGGCCGTCATAGTCGGAGCGCGTGCACTGCCGCTCCACAATAGCGTCAAACAGCCTGTCGCGACCTGTGCTCCCAGCAACCAGGTCGATCTCGATCAACCCGGCGCCATCCGGATTGAAGGCAACAGATGCGCTGCTGCCGGCAGCCGAGGCTGCAAGCGACAGATTCTCAACTGCACATCCCAGACTGGCATAGAGATGATGGTTGTCAGGGTCTGCGGCAGGTGTTGCACGCGTCATGTCCGGACGGATGGTCACGGACTTCCCGGCTTGCGAGAACAACCAGGGCTGGGTGTTGTGACTGTTGGCGGCCAGGGTGACGTAGTGAACCAGATAGTTGAATTCACCTGTCTGCGACGGGGATCTTGCACTCCAGGTTTCCAGAACTGCATCCCGGTAGGCCGGACCGCCACGGCTCAGCATATGATACGCGGCACCGGCCGTAACCGCCGCTGCGCCAGTTCCAATGACAACGTTTCTGCGTGTAACCATCAGATGCAACCTCTTGCTGGTCCTGATGGTGCCAGTTTATCGATGTGTCTCAGGCGAGGCCTTGCGCAAAATCAAATCGCCTCACCGAAACCGGCAGTAGCATGGTTTTCAGGATTTTACTCGCGCAGCAGCCGGGTCGTAGAGTGGATCAAGATGCAAACTGGCCGGGACCCGTTCAGTCGCCACAACCAGTTCGTAACGTCCCTTTTGCAACCAGTCACCATCAACTCCGGCCTGATTGCGGACATAGCCAAGGCCGACGGGTTTGCCGACCGTGTGACCGAAACCGCCGCTGCTCAGATAGCCGGCAAACTCGCCGTCTCGCAGGATGGTTTCCCGGCCCAGAAGCACAACATCCGCATCATCGACAGTGAAACAGGCGAGTTTCTTGACCTGGCGCTGGTTGGCTACGCGTTCACACGCGCCCCTGCCCATGAAATCGACATCCGACTTCAACTTCACGGCCCAGCCCAAACCTGCCTCAAACGGTGTATCGTTCGGGGTGATATCGGAACTCCACGCGCGATAGCCTTTCTCCAGCCGCAGTGATTCAATGGCGCGGTATCCGACCGGGCGCACGCCGAACGGTGCACCTGCTGCCATCAGTGCATCAAACACCTCGCCGGTTGCAGCAATCGGCACATGCAGTTCCCAGCCAAGCTCGCCGACATAGGTCACCCGCAAGGCGCGGACAGAGTGTCCGGCGACGTCAATCTCGCGGACATGGCCGAACGGAAAGGCCTCATTTGAAACGTCGTGGTCCGTAACTGCTGACAATACATCACGAGCACGCGGCCCCATCAGAGACAGGGTTCCCCACTGTTCGGTTACATCAGTGAGTATCGCATCACAGTTTTCCGGCATATGGTCCCTGATCCAGGATGCATCGTGGGTCCGGAATCCGGTGCCAGTGACAATGTAGAAGTGATCTTCAGCCAGTTGCGCAACAGTCAGGTCGCACTCGATGCCGCCGCGCGAGTTCAGCATCTGGGTATAGGTCAGCCGGCCCGGCCCCCTGGTCACGTTGTTGGCGCAAATCCAGTCAAGGGCTGTGGCCGCGCCGGGGCCAGACAGTTCATACTTGGCGAACGAAGACTGATCGAAAATGCCTGCGCTTTCCCGCACCAGCCTGTGTTCTTCCCCCACCGGCTCAAACCAGTTCTGGTGTCCCATGGAATATACGTCGTGCTGCTCCATGCCCTCAGGCGCGAACCAGTTGGGCCGTTCCCATCCCAGCTTGGAGCCGAACACGGCCCGATGCTGTTTCAGCCGTTCATAAAGCGGTGAAATGATACGCGGACGCCCGGACGAATACTCCTCGTGCGGGAACCCGATAGTGTAGTGCTTGCCATAGGCTTCCAGCGTCCTCTCGCACACCCAGTCGCGATCTTCATGCAGGTCAGAGAACCTGCGAATGTCCACCACCCACAAATCCATCGGCGCCTCACCGGACACCACCCATTGTGCCAGCACCCATCCGGCACCGCCGCCAGATGCAATGCCGAAGGCATTAAAGCCGGCGCCGACGAACATGTTGGTGCACTCAGGGGCAGACCCCAGAATGAAATTGCCATCCGGCGTAAAGCTTTCCGGCCCGTTGATCATCTGCTTGATGCCGGCCGTTTCAAGCGCCGGCATGCGGGTTACGGCCTGTTCCAGGTGCTGCTCGAAATGCTCCCAGTCGTCATCGAACAACTGGAACTGGAAATCATCCGGCACGTCACCGGTGGTCCAGGCAATCGGGTTATGTTCATAACCGCCCATGACCAGCCCGCCGACTTCCTCCTTGTAATAGGTGAAACGGTCGGGGTCGCGGATCGTAGCGGCATCGGTTGCCAGTCCGTCAATCTTTTCGGTGATGATGTACTGATGCTTTACCGGCTGCAGCGGCACGTTAATGCCGGCCATGGCACCGATCTGCCGGGCCCACTGGCCACCGCAATTGACGACCTTCTCACATTGAATGGTGCCATCGGTTGTCTCGACAGCGGTAATCCGGTCGCCGTCCATCTGAAATCCGGTGACGCGCACGCCCTCGATCAGGTTCGCGCCGTGCATGCGCGCGCCCTTGGCCAGCGACTGGGTAATGTCGGACGGGCTTGCCTGACCGTCGGTCGGCAACCAGCTCGCTCCAACCAGGTCATCAACCTGCATCAGTGGCCACATCTTCTTCACTTCCTGCGGCGAAACCAGATGCATATCCATGCCGAAACTGCCGGCGGTGGTGGCCAGGCGCTTGTACTCGGTCCAGCGATCCTCATTGCAGGCAAGCCGCAGGCACCCGGTCATCTTCCAGCCGGTTTCCAGCCCGGTTTCTTCCTTCAGATTCTTGTACAGGTCGACGGAGTATTTCAGGACCTGGGTGATCGAAGCCGACGACCGCAATTGCCCGACCAGCCCGGCGGCATGCCAGGTAGAGCCTGATGTCAGTTGTCCCTGTTCAAGCAGCACCACGTCGGCCTTGTGGTCACGGGCGAGATGATAGGCGGTCGAACAGCCAATGATGCCGCCCCCGATGACCACAATTTCAGCATGTGTCGGAACCGGCATTTAAGGTCAAACCTTTCCATAGGCAGTCTGATAGGCAACAAGGCTGCGCCCCAGCCTTTCAAGATTTTCGGTTGTGTAGGCAACATAATCGACGCCCGGTGCATTCAGGTGAAGTTCCGACACCATGCTCCACATGGCTTCGCGCAGCAGCGATGCACACTGCATTGCGGCGTGACTCTGCAACAGTGCTGCATCCGGTATCCGGCCCATGTAACGGGTCAGGAACTCTTCCGTCTGGTCGTGACCGAAGCCCGCATTCGAGGTAACGCCGGCAAGATCGAACATGGCCGTGCCGAAGCCGGCATATTCAAAATCTATCAACCACAGGCGCGACCCGTCATGGATGAAGTTTGCGGGCAGCAGGTCATGGTGCCCGTATACGATCGGCATCGGCGCCTGCACATTTTCCAGCGCCTCGGCAAGTTCAAGATACCGGGGAAGCTTGTCGCTCATCCGGCTGTTGCCCGCAGCCAGCGTCTTGGCGTAATCGCGGATGACATGAAACACCCAGAATATGAACCCCGCCCCGCTGACGTGCGGCGCCATGGTCTCGTGAAACCGGCGCAGGAGTGAGGCAATTTCCTCCGCGTTGTCCTGAACATCCGCCTCGTCATAGGTTTTGCCGTCGATAAACCGCGACACCATCACCCCCGGCTCCGCATGCACCAGTTCCGGTGCAAAACCGGCTGCATGAGCAGCCCGCGTGGCCATGACTTCGCGGTCGCGATAGACGTGATGAAACGGGAAATCCTGTCCGAAGCGAACGACGTAGCGCTGGCCCGCATCGGTCGCAACGAAACTCTCATTGCTAAGCCCCCCATGCAGAGGCGAGATGTCAACTGTTCCCTGCCAGAGGGGCAATGACTGTATGCGGTCTTCCTGGGAACTGGACTGTGTCATGGCCTTACCCCAGCCTGGCGCGGGTACGCGCGCTCCAGGCATTGAACAGACGGTCGGCGGTAATGCCGATGAAGGCAATCGCCAGCCCGGCGACAATACCGCGCCCGGCATCGGCCTTGGACAGGGCGATAAACACCTCCTGGCCGAGATCGCGGGTGCCGATCATGGCGCAGATGATGATCATGGCCAGTGCCATCAGGATGGTCTGGTTGATGCCGAGCATGATTTCCGGCAGGGCAACCGGCAACTGAACCCTGAAGAAGGTCTGGGTCCTGGTGCACCCCGACACCTTGGCAGCTTCAATGAGTGACGCAGGCACCTGACGAATGCCGTGATTGGTGTAGCGGATGGCAGGAACGACGGCGAAGGCCACGGTTGCGATCATCGCCGTCACATCGCCGATGCGGAACAGCATCACCACCGGGATGATGAAGCAGAACGACGGCATGGTCTGAAGCGTGTCGATGATCGG
The DNA here is from genome assembly GCA_947488295.1 of uncultured Anderseniella sp. Classification (GTDB taxonomy): domain Bacteria; phylum Pseudomonadota; class Alphaproteobacteria; order Rhizobiales; family Aestuariivirgaceae; genus Anderseniella. The sequence goes on along the minus strand of CANKYU010000003.1, from coordinate 696,242 downwards.
TGTCAGGAAGCGCTCAAACCGGTCACTGCGCGACGCCATCAATCCCAGCGGAATTCCGATCAGGCAGGCGACAAAGGCTGAAATGCCACACAAGTATACGGTGGCCATGGTCTTCTCCCACAGACCGGTGGCGGCGCAGAATGTCGTCAGCGCGGCAACCGTCGCCGCCAGCCGCCAGCCGCCAAGCTGGAAGCCCGCCAATCCCAGCAGGAACACGGCGCCGAGCCACGGGAAGCCCTCACAAAAGGCGCGCAGCGGGTTGAGTACATAGAGAATAAGTGTGACGCGGAAGGCTTCGATGACGTCAAACCAGTTGATCGTTATCCAGGTTACAGCGTCTTTCCAGGCCCGGGCGGTCGAAATGGTCATCTCGGCGGGCACTTTCGCGAATGCTGGTATCGCCAGTGACAACACAGTCGTCACCAGCAGTGCGGCAATCGCCAGTACAAGATTTGGATAGCGCTGGTAGAAGCTGCGGACGTCATCGTCCTGGTGCACATGGCCGCGCGCCTGCTTGGCGGCCATGGCCTGGCTCACCCGGTCGAGCGCAATGGCGATGGCAACAATGGCCAGGCCTGCCTCCATGGCATTGCCGACCTTGAGCGCGCGCAGCGCCAGCAGCACATCGTAACCCAGTCCTCCTGCGCCGATCATCGAGGAGATGATCACCATGTTGAGCGCCAGCATGATCACCTGATTGACGCCGACCATGAGCGTTGGCCGCGCCGAAGGCAGTTGAACACGCCACAGTTTCTGACGTCTCGTGCACCCGGCCATCTCGCTGAAATCCGAAATTTCCGACGGAATACGCGACAGTCCCAGCATGGTCGCGCGCACCATGGGCGGGGTGGCGAAGATGGCGGTCGCCATCATCGCTGAGACCGGAGAGTTGCCGAACAGCAGCAGCATGGGGATCAGGTAGGCAAAGGTCGGCATTGTCTGCATGAGATCAAGCGCCGGTGACACCATGAACCGTTCTGCCCAGGGTTTGCGCCAGGCCCAGATGCCGACAAACAGGCCGGTGACGATACAAAACGGAACAGCGATAGCAATCAGGCCAAGGGTCAGCATGGAGCTGGTCCACTGACCAAACAGCGCCACGTAAAGAAAGCAGCCGCCGGTCAACAATCCCAGTTTGAGCCCGCCTGCTGCCCGACCGGCCAGAAACGCCACGATCACCACACCAACCCATGACAGTCGGGGCAATGTCCAGGCTTCAGCCCCATGACCAAACTTGAACCCTTTCGCCAGCAGATCCAGCGCGAAGCTGAGCGGGACATTCAAGGTGGCGGTAATCGATCGCGTAAACCAGGTGAAATTCTCCCTCAGCCAAGCCATGAGAGCGCTGATCCACTCTGCAAACGGGATCACGCTGTCAGCAGGATACTGTACCGCAGCCGGAAACAGCTCGCGGCCATAGTGCAGCACCAGCACCAGGGCCAGCGCACCAACCCAGATCAGGGGCCACATGCCGATGCCCCGGCTGTCTCCACGATGAATGTTGTCGGCGACGGTGCTCACTGGTTGGCGGTGCTCCGCTCAATGCCGGCGAGCAGGTCTATGACCGCCTGCGGGTGGACTTCGCCAATGGGTTTGCCTGACCCGTTGACGACGGAAAACGGTTTTCCGGCAGATACGATCTCGGCCGAGAAACTTGATATTTTTGCATCCGGTGCGACCGTACCGGCGCACTTGGCCCTGCCCGGTTTCTGCATCAGGCTTCTGGCCGACATCACCTTGGCGCGCTGCACATCACGGGTGAACTCTGCCACATAGTCGGTCGCCGGGCTGGTGACCAGTTGCTCCGGTGTGCCGATCTGGATGATCTCACCGTCCTTCATGATGGCAATGCGGTCTGCCAGGCGGATGGCTTCATCAAAATCATGGGTGATGAACACGATTGTCTTCTTCAATACCCCCTGCAGGCGGATCAGTTCGTCCTGCATTTCGCGCCTGATCAAAGGGTCAAGAGCGGAAAACGGTTCGTCCAGGAACCAGATTTCCGGGTTGGTCGCGAGAGAGCGCGCAATACCGACGCGCTGCTGCTGGCCGCCGGACAGTTCGCGCGGATAGAAATGTTCACGCCCGCTTAGGCCCACGAGATCAACCATCTCGCGCGCGCGGGCTTCGCGTTGTTCCCGGCCCATGCCCTGGATCAGCAGCGGAAACGCGATGTTGTTGAGAACCGAAAGATGCGGCAACAGCGCGAAATGCTGGAACACCATTCCCATGCGGTGCCGGCGCATTTCGATCAGTTCTTCGGTGGAAATCGAAAGCAGGTCCTTGCCTTCAAACTCAACCTTGCCGTAGGTCGGTTCAATCAACCGCGACATGCAGCGCACCAGCGTGGATTTGCCGGAACCTGACAGGCCCATGATGATGAAAATCTCGCCCTGCCGGACTTCCAGGTCGGCACTGCGCACCGCCCCTATCAGGTTGGCGGATACCAGGTCCGACGCGCTCGCACTGCCGCCATGCCGAGAGATGAACTCGTCAGCGCCATCGCCGAACACCTTCCAGACATTTCGGCACGCCAGTTTCACCGGGCGATGTAAATCTCCACTGGAAGCTGTATTCCCCTGCTGGTCTGGAGAATGACGTGCCATGCGTATGATATCCTGTGCTGCCGTATAGCTAAAAAGTGCGACCCGATCCGGTATAATGCCCGGATCGGATCGATGTTCAGGTGCTTGCCGTTATTCGGCCCATGCCTTCCACTTGGCTTCGTTGGCATCAACCCAGGCTGCAGCGACGTCTTCGATGGACTTGCCGTCAAGATCGACCTCGCCGCTCATGGCGTTGAGTTCGTCCGAGGATACCTGGTAGCTCTTGGCAACCTTGTAGGCGACCGGCCACTTGTCCTTCATGCCGGCCCAGGCGTATTTCCAGATATCACCAAACGGCTTGCCGCAGTCATGCGCCTTGTCGGGGTTTATGCCCCACTTCGGATCGGCGTAGCATTCAGCGGTGTATTCAGGAAACTCGACCCATTCGCCCTTGTACTTGGCAGGTGCCCAGTGTGGTGAATAGACCCACAGCATGATTGGTGCCTTGCGCTGGTAGGCCGATTCAAGCTCGGCAAACATGGCGCCGTCGGTACCGGCATGTACAACCGTGAACGGCAGGTCAAGCGACACGACCCGCTCGTCATCAAAACCTTCCCAGGTTACCGGCCCGCCCAGGTAGCGGCCCTTCGGAGCGGTTTCAGGGGTGGAGAATGCTTCGGCGCACTTGGGATCTTTCAGCGCTTCCCAGTTGGGCAGGCCAGGACATTTTTCCTTCATGTACTCTGGATACCACCACTCTTCCTTGGCTTTTGGCCCCAGCGCGCCGAGGCGCTCGGTTTTGCCGGTTGCGTCGGCAGCCTTCATGGCCTCGCCCGCGGTTGTGTCCCAATACTCCATGCCAAGCGTCAGGTCGCCATTGGTCAGACCGGTGGACAGGCTCGACAGGTAATCGCCGGTTGGATATTCGACCGTGTAGCCGAGTCTCTCAAGGACAGTGCCGAGAATCTTGGCGTTCAGATTCACACTGGTCCAGTCGAACAGCGCGATCTTTATCGGGTCGTTTGATTCAGGCGCAGCGGCCTGAACCTGAATGCTTGAGGTTGCCAGGGCAACAGCTAACAATGAAGACGCCAGTGCGCCGCGAACAGTTTTCGCCATACTCATATTTAGACTTCCTCTCACCTGAAATGCACCGCCAACCCATGCAGACGGCAACTTTCATTATGTCGACCGGATGAAGTCTGGAACCGCTCGCCAATCAGAGTCAAATGTTTCTTCACTGTTTGGACTGAAAAATTACTTTCAGTGTCCGGGTTGCAGCACTTGCCTCACATTGGACATCTCGCAGTCAGCAGACCCTTATCACGACACCCCGGCTGGGGACTGTAGCCGCCTCCCCCGGCATGGAAACGTAAGGCGAAGTCTGCTCCACAAGAGCTACTCTATCGCTGGCCTGCATGTCGGATATGCGGGCGGCAAAGGCTTCAGACCACAAGGTGTCCTTGACCGTCAGAACAATCACGCCGCCGGGCCGGCATATGCGGATCAGTTCATCGACGCCATCAGCACCAACATGTCCGGTCGTGAACACACCAGCTGAAATCACCCCTGCAAATGCGTTGTCCGAAAACGGCAGCGGGCCACCAAGAGCCAGTTGATGCACGTCACTGTAGACGCCCTTTTTGCGGGCAACGGCCAGCATGCCTTCGGAGATGTCCAGCGCTTCGACGCGCGGATACCCCACGATGTCGAGCCATTCGCCAACCAGTCCCGTACCGGCGCCGGCATCCAGCAGCGGTTCGGCTCCACGCGGCAGATGACGGGACAAAAGTGCCAGGCAGATTGCCGGGTGGCGATAACCGGCAGCGGCCATGTCGGCATCATAACTCTGCGCCCAGCGATCATAGTGACCGGCAATCTCTTCCGGTTTCTTTGCGTCATATACGGCGCCGAGATGTCCGTCGTGCTTGGCGTCTGTCATCAGGTTCTCCGTGGCATTTGCGCAATCGCCGCGCCATGATAATCAAGTGCGGCAAACAGTAAACCATTGCCTTAGAGGATACCCGATGACCGACGACGTGAGTGAAGCAAGAGCCGCCATGGCCGGCATTGAGATACTTAAAGACCATTCGGGGCCGATCGAACGCCTGGGCGGGCTGACCAATCTTGTCTACCGCATCGGCACTCACTGCCTGCGGGTTCCCGGCAAAGGCACGGAAGAATATATCGACCGGGCCAACGAGGCGGTTGCCGCGAAAGAAGCCGCCAAGGCAGGGGTGTCGCCGGACGTCCTTTTTGCCGATCCGGACAGCGGCCTGATGGTCACCCGGTTTATCGAGGACACCGAGACCATGACCCCGGACGCTTTCCGTTCGCGCAAAGGGTCTCCGGCACGGGCGGGCCAAGCGTTTCGTAAGCTGCATACATCGGGGGCAGTGTTTCCGTTCCGCTTCGACCTGTTCGAAATGATCGACGACTATCTCGGCATTCTGTCCACCAAGGATGTGGCGCTGCCGGACGGCTATCATGATGTGGTTGCCGAAGCCGAAACAATCCGGGCGGCACTTGCAGCTCACCCTGCAGCACTGGCGCCGTGTCATTGCGATCCACTGTGCGAGAACTTCCTCGATACTGATGAACGCATGTGGATCGTGGACTGGGAGTATTCCGGCATGAACGACCCGATGTGGGATCTCGGGGACTTGTCAGTTGAAGGCGAGTTCAACACCGCCCAGGACGATGAAATGATGCAGGCCTATTTCGGCCGCACCCCGACTTCAGCCGAACACGGCCGGATAGTGATCTACAAGGCGATGTGTGACCTGTTGTGGACACTGTGGGGCCTGATACAGCTGGCCAATGAAAACCCGGCAGAGGACTTCCGCGCCTATGCTGACGGCCGATTTGCGCGCTGCAAGGCTCTGATGGCGGATTCTTCGTTTGCCGGGCATGTGGAGGCCGTCAGGGCTGGGTGACAGCCGACAGATTTTCGCCTGGGCCCAACCCGCCGGAGCGTTCAAGGAATTGAACAATTTCAGCAACGCCGGAACTACGCTTCAGATCGGTGAAACTGGTCCTGGCGCCGTTCCGCATGCGGTCCGCATCCGCGCGCATCACCTCAAGATCGGCGCCCACATGCGGTGCAAGATCGGTCTTGTTGATCACCAGCAGGTCTGACCGGGTAATGCCGGGCCCGCCCTTGCGGGGGATCTCCTCGCCCTGACAGACGCTGATCACGTACAAGGTCAGATCCGCCAGTTCCGGCGAAAAGGTGGCAGCCAGGTTGTCGCCGCCGGACTCAATGAACACCACGTCCAGATCATCATGGCGTTTTGTCAGATCAGCAATGGCGGCCAGATTGATCGAGGCATCCTCGCGTATCGCCGTATGCGGGCAACCACCGGTCTCGACGCCGATAATCCGGTCTTCCGGCAATGCCTGGAGCCGTGCCAGCATCATGGCGTCTTCCTTCGTGTAAATGTCGTTGGTCACCACTGCGACGGAGTAGGTTTCGCGCATGGCTTCGCACAGGCGTTGGGTCAGCGTGGTCTTGCCGGAGCCCACCGGGCCGCCGATACCGATGCGCAAAGGACCGTTGGACGTGTTCATGAGCGGAATAACCTCGTGGTCTGGATCTCGTGTTGCATGGAGCAAATCTCGGCAACCAGATTGTTGGTCGCCACATCGCTAAGTAGAGCCTGCTGCGCCAGATCAACCGCATCGGCAATCGCAGGTTCAACGGATGCCAGAACCTCCTGCCCCCGGGTTTGACCCAGCGGCACCAGGCGAATGGCAGCCGAGACAAGATTGGACACCGCAGCATGCACCCAGGCATCAAGAGCAGCACTCAGGCCGATATTGTGACCGGCGGCGGCACAGCCCACCGCGACCGGATAGGCGATTTCGCTGGACCTGATCCGCATCAGCTTTTCCAACGCCTCGCAAGGCCATGCCTCAGCCGTAACCTTTAGAAATGCGTCACCTTGCGCCATGGTTTCCAGGCGCAATTCCGCCGACGGCTGGAATGCCGCCGCGAACTCAACCACCTGCGTCAAACTGCCGATGCCGACAACAGGTGCGGCTTCGTGGGCACAGGCAAACATCACTGCGTCCGACCACAACGTGCCTCCCGACAATGAACACTCAATCCACGCCTGCAAGGACGCGGTGTCGTGTACCAGCTCCCGTGCAATTGCTGTCTCGAGACCCTGGCTGTAGCTGAAAGCACCGACCGGATAGGACGGCGACAGCCAGGTCAATAACCTGTAAAGCCCAGGATCGTGGTGGCTAGTGGTCATGGCTGTACCCTGCATGATCATGATGATGGCCACCCTGCCCATGATCGTCATATGCGCCACCTTGCGGAGCGAAAGGTTCGACCACATGCGCCGTTGTGGCGCCAAGACCGGTCAACATGTCCTCGATTACATGGTCGCGCCTGACCAGAATACGGCCTTGTTCAATCTGCGCCTCCAGATGGCGGTTGCCCAGATGCCAGGCCAGCGCCAGCAGATGACGGGTATTCCGCCCTCGCACTTCCAGCAGTTCCTCTGCTTCCGCGAGCACCTTTATCACGCGACCGTCTTCGAGCTGCAGGCCATCGCCATGGCGAAGCTGGATAGCGTCAGGCAGATCAAGCAGAAACTCCAGGCCTGTATCACTGCTCAGAACAATTCGCCTGCGATGACGCTGATCCTTGTTCAGGGTGACAACGCACATCGGCTCGGCTCGCCAACTTCCGGCACTCAGACATTTGATCGCTCGTAACCGGGTCATCTGCGCATTGCCTCAAAACAGAAAATACCGCTGTGCCATGGGCAGCACCTCGGCAGGTTCACAGGTCAGCAGTTCACCGTCAGCATGAACTTCATAGGTCTCCGGATCGACGGAAATCGTCGGCATCAGGTCATTCAGGACCATGTCCTTCTTGCCGATGTTGCGGGTGTTTTTCACCGGCAGCACCTTGCTGGCCAGATTGTACTTTTCCCCAACCCCGGCGGCCATTCCGGCCTCGGACACGAACGTCACCCGGCCCTTGCTCATCGCCTTGCCAAATGCCCCGAACATCGGTCTGTAATGCACCGGTTGCGGGGTCGGTATCGAGGCATTTGGATCTCCCATGGGTGCCGCCGCAATTGTCCCCATCTTGAGGATCAAGTCCGGTTTTACCCCGAAAAATGCCGGCGTCCACAAGACCAGGTCGGCGAGTTTGCCGACCTCAACTGACCCTATGTGGTCGGCCATGCCGTGCGCGATGGCCGGGTTTATGGTGTATTTGGCGATATATCTGCGCACCCGCAGATTGTCGTTCTCTCCGGTTTCGTCCGGCAGGCGACCACGCTGGCGTTTCATCTTGTCGGCTGTCTGCCAGGTCCTGATCAGGACTTCGCCGACCCGCCCCATGGCCTGGCTGTCGGATGCGATGATCGAGAACGCCCCCATGTCATGCAGGATGTCTTCTGCGGCGATGGTTTCCTTGCGAATGCGACTTTCAGCGAAGGCAATGTCTTCCGAAATCGATGCATCCAGGTGATGGCAGACCATCAGCATGTCGAGGTGCTCATCCACCGTGTTGACCGTGTAAGGCCGTGTCGGGTTGGTGGACGATGGAATGACATTGGGTTCGCCGCACACCTTGATGATGTCCGGCGCGTGACCGCCGCCTGCCCCTTCGGTATGAAACGCATGAATGGTGCGGCCCTTGATGGCGGCAATGGTGTTTTCAACAAACCCGGATTCATTCAGCGTGTCTGTGTGGATCATCACCTGGACATCCAGGTCATCGGCAACAGACAGACAACAATCGATGGCTGCCGGCGTGGTGCCCCAGTCCTCATGCAGTTTGAGGGCGCAGGCGCCGGCCTCCACCATCTCGACCAGACCTTCCGGCAGTGAGGCATTGCCCTTGCCGGAAAACCCAAGATTGACGGGAAAGGCTTCTGCCGCCTCCATCATGCGCTGTATGTGCCAGGCACCGGGCGTACAGGTGGTCGCATTGGTTCCGGTCGCCGGTCCGGTGCCGCCACCCAACATGGTGGTAACGCCTGAGTACAGGGCTTCATCGATCTGCTGCGGGCAGATGAAATGGATGTGCGCATCAAACCCACCGGCGGTGAGTATCTTGCCTTCACCGGCAATAGCTTCGGTGGACGGCCCAATGATGATATCGACACCGGGCTGGGTATCCGGGTTTCCGGCCTTGCCAATGGCGGCAATCAACCCGTCGCGAAGACCTATGTCGGCCTTGTAGATACCGGTGTGATCGACAATCAGCGCATTGGTGATGACCGTATCGACCGCGCCGTTGGCACGGGTAACCTGCGACTGTCCCATGCCATCGCGGATGACCTTGCCACCGCCGAATTTCACTTCCTCGCCATAGGTCGTGAGATCTTTTTCAACCTCGATGAACAATTCGGTGTCGGCAAGCCGGACCCTGTCTCCGGTGGTCGGACCATACATAGCCGCATAAGTGGTACGTGAAATGGCTGCCGGCATCAGTCCAGTTCCCCCATGATTTTCTGGTTAAAGCCATATACCTGGCGTGTTCCAGCCATCGGCACCAGGTCGACATCCCGGCTTTGACCGGGCTCGAACCTGACCGCCGTTCCGGCTGCAATATCAAGCCGCATGCCGCGCGCCTTTTCCCGGTCAAATTCGAGCGCAGGATTGGTTTCGAAGAAATGATAGTGCGAGCCGACCTGAACCGGTCGGTCACCAGTATTTGCAACCACAAGAGTCAGAATTTCACTGTTTTCGTTCAGGACGATTTCACCGTCTTTTATGAGGTATTCACCGGGGATCATGTCTCAAAATCGCCTTTTCTATCGGATGGGTTCGTGCACGGTGACAAGCTTGGTGCCATCAGGGAAAGTTGCCTCGACCTGAACGTCGTGGATCATTTCAGCAACACCCTCCATAACCTGATCACGGGTAATGACCCTGGCACCATCCGCCATCAACTGCGCTACACTGGTTCCGTCCCGCGCGCCTTCGACGACAAAATCTGAAATCAACGCGACAGCTTCGGGATAGTTCAGAAGGACGCCACGTTCCAGGCGGCGGCGAGCAACTATCGCAGCCATCGATATCAGCAACTTGTCCTTTTCACGCGGTGTCAGATTCACTGCGCTCTCCTCCTTGAATTCAACATGTCCATACCCGGGGCAAGTCTGTACCACACAGGGCAGCAAGTAACGGCATCACTGTTTTACGAAGTTGATGGCCGCTTGGAGCCAGGATTCTTGTCAGACACACACCATCAAGATCACTGCTGCCGCCAACCATACCGTGCTCGCCGATTATCCTGCGCGCCACGTCACAATGACGCGCCGTATCCGGTCCGGCCGTTATCACGCTGGCAAAGGCGCGGGCGCCGCCTGCGATTGCCGTTTCATCAAGCAGTGCGGAGACATCACCTGTCAGATTCAAGCGATCAATGAAAGCAGCTCTTCCATCCCGTTCGATGATCCATTCATCGCGCAATGTGGCGGTGTGTACATATTCACCCATGGCAGGCCGCCCGATGATTATCGCTTCACAGGCAAACAATGTGGAATTTTTTGACAGGGACACATGCGTTCTGCGATCCAGCCTGGCACCTTCAAACAGAATGGTTTCCTGTGGCAGCCAACAGGCCGTAGCCTCATGGGCTACAGTCAAGCGCGATGCAATAACGGCATCCTGGCCGGTAGACTTGTAAATTCGCTCGCACGCCTGCGTTGTGATCGCTGCACGCGTGCCTGCCTGCCAGGCGACATTGATGCTCAGCGCATCTCCGCCGGTCAGCCCGCCGGCCGTGTTGATCAGCACAGCTTCGTGGGCAGGTGCAGTCTGTTTCGGCAGGCGCGCCTTCAGACAACCCTGCTGATACAGGTCGCCCAGCGCCGTGCGGTTGTTCTGAGCCTGTTTGAACGAGATACGAACTGCGCCCTGCGAACGCTGCAAAGGCTCAGGGTTCAGCGCCTCGCCGTCGGCAGCTACGAGTCTCAATTCAGCTCCACGTGTTTTTCCTGCTCGGCCAGCCGGCATACCTGTCTCCATCAGATCGTCATATGCTTCAAAATGGCTTTCTCGTCAGCGTCGCGCATTTCCCCGGACATGATGATTTCACCACGGTCCATGACCGCATAGGTATCCGCAAGCGCGCGGGCGAATTCGAAATATTGTTCAACCAGCAGGATGCTCATGCCGCCACGCTCACGCAACAAGGATATGACGCGCTCAATATCCTTGATGATCGATGGCTGTATGCCCTCTGTCGGTTCATCAAGAATGAGCAGTTTTGGCCGCATTACAAGTGCGCGTGCAATTGCCAGTTGCTGTTGCTGCCCACCGGACAAATCACCGCCACGGCGTGACAGCATGTCCTTGAGCACCGGGAACAGTTCGAATATCTCGTCCGATATCGCGCGGTCCCTGCGCGGCAGCACGAACATTCCCGTCTGCAGGTTTTCGCGCACGCTCAGCAGCGGGAAAATTTCGCGCCCCTGGGGTACGTAGGCTACGCCGGCACGAGCACGGTCTTCGCAGGAGGCGCGAGTGACCGAGGTGCCGTTCCAGACAATTTCCCCACTGGTTACCGGCAACTGGCCAACGACCGCACCCAGCAGGCTGGTCTTGCCGACACCATTGCGCCCCAGCACACAGGTGACCTGGTCTGCGGGAACATCGAGGCTGACCTCGCGCAGCGCCTGGGCGGCCCCGTAGTGAAGATCCAGCTTGGTGACACTGAGCATCTGCCGGCTACCTCCCCAGATAACTTTCGATGACCTGCTCATTGGCGCTCACAACATCAAGAGATCCTTCGGCCAACACGGATCCTTCGGCCAGAACGGTCACCTTCACGTCCAGGTCGCGCACAAAGGCCATGTCATGCTCGACAACGATGACCGAATGGTCCTTTGCGATGTCGCGCAACAACTGCGCCGTCTCAACCGTTTCAGAATCGGTCATGCCGGCAACCGGTTCGTCAATCAGCAGTACTTTCGGGTCCTGCGCCAGAAGCATGCCGATCTCGAGCCACTGCTTCTGGCCATGCGACAGCTCATTGCCCATCTTTTCACGCGCGTCCGTCAGGCGAATTATTTCCAGTATTTGTGCCAGACGCTGCCCGTCAGCCGGTGACGCGAACCAGGACAGCGCATCGATAACCCGCCTGGCACCTGCCAGCGCCAGTTCGAGGTTCTGGGATACAGTCTGGTTTTCAAACACTGTTGGTTTCTGGAACTTCCTGCCGATGCCGAGCTGCGCGATGTCGGCCTCGTCCAGCTGGATCAGATCGATGTCGCCATTGAAGAAAATCTCGCCGCTGTCAGGACGTGTCTTGCCGGTGATGACATCCATCATTGTGGTCTTGCCCGCTCCGTTTGGACCGATGATGGCGCGCATTTCTCCCGGATCAATGATCAGGGACAGGCTGTTCAGAGCCTTGAAACCGTCAAAACTGACCGAGACACCATCGAGGTAGAGCACTGGCGTAACAGAGGGTTGGTTCATTTTGCCGCCTCGCGCTGATCCGGCACCAGGCCTGATGTTGCGACCTGTTTGCGAGACCTGCTCAACAGGCTGTGCCGCATATTCGCTGCCAATCCCATTACCCCCCTGGGCAGGAACAGGGTCACGGCAATAAACAACCCGCCGAGCGCAAATAGCCAGTATTCGGGCAATGCACCGGTAAACCAGGTCTTGGCGTAGTTGATCAGGACCGCCCCCAGCACCGCTCCGATCAATGTACCGCGCCCGCCAACGGCAACCGCGATGACGATCTCGATCGAATTGGCCGGAGAAAACTCGCCTGGATTGATGATGCCGACCTGTGGCACGTAAAGCGCACCGGCAACGCCCGCCAGGCAGGCAGACACCACAAACACAAACAGTTTGTAATGCTCGACCTTGTAGCCGAGGAACCGGGTACGGCTTTCAGCATCGCGAATGGCTTCGAGCACCTGGCCTGCCCGCGATGTGGTGATAACGCGGCAGACAACAAAACCAAGCCCCAGTGCAATGGCGGAAGCCGCAAACAGCCCGGCACGCGTGCCATCCGCCTGCAGGGAGAATCCCAGGATGTCCTTGAAGTCCGTCAGCCCGTTATTGCCGCCAAACCCCATGTCATTGCGGAAGAATGCCAGCAGCAAGGCATAGGTCATGGCCTGCGTGATGATGGACAGATAGACGCCGGTTACTCGCGAGCGGAAAGCGAACCAGCCAAACACGAATGCCAACAGGCCGGGTACAGCCAGCACCATGAAACTCGCAAAGATGAAGTTGTCGAAACCGTACCAATACCAGGGCAGTTCCTGCCAGTTGAGGAAAACCATGAAATCAGGCAGTTCCGGATTTGCATATACGCCACGCGTTCCGATCTGGCGCATGAGATACATGCCCATGGCGTAGCCGCCAAGCGCAAAGAAGGCGCCATGGCCCAGCGAAAGAATCCCGCAATATCCCCATATCAGATCGACCGAAAGCGCAAGCAGAGCAAAACACAGATACTTGCCCATCAAGGCCACGGCGTATCCGGACAAATGCAGAGGATGATCTGCCGGCAAGGCCAGGTGCATGACGGGAACAGCAACGGCGATTGTTGCCAGAATGATCAGGAACCAGCCGGCCTGCCTGCCAAGCGCCCGCATCACCATCGCGGTAATCATGCGTCCGCTCCCCTGCCCTTGAGGGCAAACAGGCCACGCGGTCGTTTCTGGATAAACAGGATGATAAAGACCAGTATCATGACCTTTGCCAGAACCGCACCGGCGTAGGGTTCCAGAAACTTGTTGGCGATGCCCAGCGTCATTGCGCCAACCAGGGTTCCCCACAGATTGCCGACACCGCCGAACACAACGACCATGAAACTGTCGATGATGTAGCTCTGCCCGAGATTGGGGCTGACATTGTCTATCTGGCTGATGGCAACGCCTGCCAGGCCCGCAATGCCGGAGCCGAGACCAAAGGTCAGCGCATCTATCCATTTGGTGCGGATACCCATGGACCCTGCCATGCGCCGGTTCTGCACCACGGCCCGCATCTGCAGGCCAAATCCGGTGAACCTCATGGCAAGAAACAGAGCCGCGAAAATCGTCAGTGCAAATGCAATTATGTAGAGCCGGTTCCAGGTCAGGGTCAGCTGGCCGAGTTCAAGCGAGCCGGACATCCATGACGGGTTGCCCACTTCGCGATTGTTGGGCCCGAAAATTGTCCTCACCGCCTGTTGCAGAATGAGCGATACACCCCAGGTTGCCAGCAGTGTTTCAAGCGGGCGACCGTACAGAAACCGGATGATGCCACGCTCCATGGCAATGCCGACAAGTCCGGTGAGCGCGAACGCCAGCGGCAATGCAATCAGCAAAGACCAGTCGAACAGGCCGGGCATGGTCTGGCGGATGACCTCCTGCACCATGAAGGTCACATAGGCACCCAGCATGACCATCTCGCCATGCGCCATGTTGATGACGCCCATGACTCCAAATGTGATCGCAAGACCAATCGCTGCCAGCAGCAGAACGGAACCGAGGCTTAGCCCGTAAACAACGTTCTGGGCGTTTCGCCAGACCGCAAGAGAACTGTCGATCGACGCGATTGCGGCTTTTGCACTGTCTGCCACAATGCGTGCCTCGTCTGTCGTGAGCGGTGTCAGCAACGCAATCGCCGCCTGATTGCCCATGGTCCTGATGACTTCAACAGCAGCCAGCTTGTCTGCTTCAGAGCGATCGGACACAATGACGGAAGCAGCGCGCGCGCGCTGCATCACCAGCCTCACTTCGTCATCGGTCTCAGCCTCGATAGCTGAACTGAGACTGTCAAAAGCCGCTGCATCGGGAGATGAAATCATGTTTTGCGCTGCAGCGAGACGGCGGCCCCTGTCCTTTGACCGCAAGGTCAGACTGCCGAGCGCATCGCGAATGGCACCGCGCATTCGATTGTTGATCCGGACTTTTTTCAGCGCGCCGGGGTCAATCACTCCAAGGTTTTCAGCTGTTCCTGCATCAATGTAGGTGCCTGGACTGGTGCTGTCGGGAATGACCACTTTCCCGCCAGGCTGAGCAACAAAAGCCCTGTTGCTGGCAAGGGCATTGAGAATATCCGCAGCCCGGGAATCCCCGGTCGCAGCAATTTCCGAAACCGCTTTTAGACGCTTGGCGAAACTCTTTTCCTTCAATCCGGACACTGCCGTATCAAGGCCGGCCGCGTAAACGGGGCCAGCCATCAGCAAACCGACAACGATCAGGTTGGCGACCAGAACAGCTATGGTGCGGAAAAGCATCATGTATGGAACACCGGTCCTCGGGAGGATTTGCACTAGATCAGGATGATTTTTGGTTGAACAAACCAAAATCCATAAACCTGATCGCTTTCAAAGTGATAGAGCAACTTTATGGGTTCATTTGAACCCATGTTGCTCTCGTCAGGGAAAAAAGGACAGCCACGTCCATAAAACGAGGCTGTCCCCAAGTTGGAGGAAATCTTGCCTAGCTTCCCTGACCGCCGCACTTGCCGGTCTTGACGTTGTAGTTGCCGCAGGACATCGGGGTGCGCCAGTCCGAGATCAGGTCCTTGGATCCCGGCAGGTAGTCAGACCAGGCGTCGCCGACAACAAGGCCTGAGGTTTCCCAGACCGTTTCGAACTGGCCGTCAGCCTGGATTTCACCGATCAGAACCGGCTTGGTGATATGATGGTTCGGCATCATGGCAGAGTACCCCCCTGACAGGTTGGGAACCGTGACGCCGATGATCGCTTCACCGACAGCATCCGGATCGGTCGTGCCGGCCTTCTTGACTGCCTCGACCCACATGTTGAACCCGATGTAGTGGGCTTCCATGGGATCGTTGGTGACGCGCTTTTCATCCTTGATGAACGCCTTCCAGGTCTTCACAAAGCTGGCGTTCACCGGCGCTTCCACACTCTGGAAATAGTTCCATGCAGCAAGGTGGCCGACCAGTGGTGCGGTATCGAGGCCAGCCAGTTCTTCCTCACCAACCGAGAAAGCCACAACCGGGATGTCTTCAGCCTTGACGCCCTGATTGCCCAGTTCCTTGTAGAACGGGACATTGGCGTCACCGTTGATTGTGGACACCACGGCGGTTTTCTTGCCGGCGGCACCGAACTTCTTGATGTCGGAGACAATCGTCTGCCAGTCGGAGTGCCCGAACGGTGTGTAATTGATCATGATGTCTTCTGCGGCCACACCCTTGGATTTCAGGTAGGCTTCCAGAATCTTGTTGGTGGTGCGCGGGTAAACGTAATCGGTCCCGGCCAGAACCCAGCGTTTTACCGAGCCGCCCTCTTCGCTCATCAAGTAATCGACAGCAGGGATTGCCTGCTGGTTGGGAGCCGCACCGGTGTAGAAGACATTCTTTGAGCTTTCCTCACCTTCATACTGGACCGGATAGAACAGCAGGCCGTTCAGTTCCTCAAACACCGGCAGGACCGATTTGCGCGAAACGGACGTCCACGCCCCGAATACGGCTGAGACTTTTTCCTTGTCGAGAAGCTCACGGGCCTTTTCTGCAAACAGCGGCCAGTCGGATGCCGGATCCACGACCACGGCTTCAAGTTGCTTGCCGAGCAGACCGCCCTTCTTGTTCTGCTCTTCGATCAGCATCAGCATGACATCTTTCAGGGTTGTTTCTGAAATCGCCATGGTGCCTGAAAGTGAATGCAGCACACCTACCTTGATTGTTTCTTCTGCCGACACCATTGCCGATGTGGACATCAGTGCGGCGCCTATCATGGCGGCTTTGAATCCCGACCGTGTAATCCCTGACTTGAACATGTTGCGTCTCCCGCGGTTTCATTTTGCGACGCAGCACACTTTTCAAGTCACATGCCAAACTTCGGGCGAAAGCTCAGCGTTTTCAAAACTCCGCTCAATCCGTTGAATTTAATGATAAATACAAATTTCTCAAATTGAGCCGTCAATTCAAACCCATGAAAACCGCCAGCAAATCTGCATGAAAATTACCGCACTGCACAAAATTTGCGCACAAAATCTCAGAGCTGAATGATTGGGCAGTTACAGATTGAGGCTGGCCAGAGCAGCCTTCGCAAGCGAGCGTGTATCATCCTTGGTAAACTGGAACGCCTTGAAGAAATCGGCCTGGCAATAAGCCTGGTTTGATCGGCGAACCATATCGGCATGGCATCTTGCCAGTTCCGTCTTGCCGGCAAGCTGATGCGCCAGAGCCGCTATGGCGTGGATATGTATGTGGGCGTTCGGCGCCTTGGTGGCGCGTTCAGCCCAGGTGACCGCCGGTTCGTATTCACCGTGCACGATGTGAGACAGCGCACGGGTGGCCAGCATGGCATAACTGAGCGGGTCAATGGGGCTGAGTAACATGGCCTTCATGATGGTGTCCTGGCTGGTCTGTCCGTCCCCCATAAGGGCACCGAGCAGAGACCGGTTGTAGATCGCAAAGGCGTAGTTCGGACTCAATTCGACACTTCTATCCAGCCAGGGCACACCTGCATCCAGATCACCGGACAGCCATTGAGAGCGGCCCATCATCAGATTCACGAATGGATCAAGCGGATCGAGATGCAGGCCCTTTTCGGCATACAGCTGCGCCAGCTTTCTTTGCTCCGCATGGTCGCCTGCGTGCCCGAGGAACGCATTTTGAAAATGGGTGAAAGACAACCCCGCATGCGCGCGGGCAAAACCCTGGTCAGCCGATACGGCACGGTCGAACAT
This sequence comes from uncultured Anderseniella sp., assembly GCA_947488295.1. Taxonomy (GTDB): domain Bacteria; phylum Pseudomonadota; class Alphaproteobacteria; order Rhizobiales; family Aestuariivirgaceae; genus Anderseniella. The sequence continues at coordinate 679,048 of CANKYU010000003.1, read as the reverse complement.
GCGCGCGGCGATGGCATTGTCATGCGGATTGAAGCGGTACATGTGCCACAGGCCGCGATGATAGGCCGACCAGGCATCCAGGTTCTCGGTCGGCAGCTTGGCAGCTTCGATGGCCTCCTTGACCTGAATACGGGTTTCAATGGCCGTGACGATGTTCGCCGATATGGTCGAGCGCAATTGCAGCAGATCGTCCATGGAGCTTTCAAACCGGTCCGCCCACACCATCTGGCCGTCGGGCGCATGGGACAACTCGACGGTGACGACACTGGTGCGATCATGGAATGCGATGGTTCCTGTCAGCACATAGCGCGCACCCAGTATCCTGCCTGCCTCAGTGATATCGACGCCTGCGTCCCGGAACCTGAATGTCGATCCGCGGGCGATGACGAACAGCCAGTGCAGCCGGGAAAGTTCCAGTATGACTTCCTGGGAGACCGCGTCTCCCAGGGTGCCATAGCGCTCATCAGGGGTCAGGACCTGAAGCGGAAGCACGGCAATCGACGGACGCCCGCCGGTTGCCGGCATCTGTGAAACGACAGCCTCTTGAAACGTTGCAGCGGCATCATCGTGCGCCCGGCCTGACCACGCAGCGGGAATTGTGTCTGCCGCCTTAACGTCACCGACAAAGCGGAAGCCGCGGCCATGCACGGTGCGGATCAGTTTCTGGGCCTTGCCGTCATCGTCTATGGCCTGACGCGCCATGCGGATCCGGCTGTTGACCACGGCTTCAGATACAACCCGCCCGCCCCAGACATGCAGATTGATTTCGTCCTTGGTCACCAGCCTGGCGTGGTTGGAGACGATCAGTTCAAGCAAGGCAAACACCTGCGGTTCGACCTTGCGCGGCGAACCGTCTGATCGCAGTTCAAAGCGATCAGTATCCAGTTCGAAACTGTCAAACCTGTAAATCACGATGGCTTCTTCCGTCTGTGAACCTTGCAGGACGCAATTTGCTCAAACCACAACCCCAACAATGTGAGATTCCTCACTCTGCACAATTATGCATGGTTTCTGCAGATTTTCTAAATCCCGTCTGCAAGCATGCTGCTGCGTTTTCGATCAGGGTGACCTCAAACAGGCAATCAATCTCATGAACTGGTTCACGGGATTGACGGCCCCGGTTGGCATGGTGTCGACCGGACAACATAGAGGAAATCGTGATGGATCAGATCACCCAACCGGATTTTAGCGCAATCAAGGCCAAGCAGAATGCAGCATGGTCTTCGGGCGATTATGCCATTGTCGGCACAACGCTTCAGATTGTGGGCGAAAACCTTGCCGAGGCCATGGACCTGCGCTCAGGCCACAAGGTGCTCGATATCGCTGCCGGTAACGGCAATTTTACACTGGCGGCAGCGCGCCGATGGGCGGATGTCACCTCCACCGACTATGTTCCAGGCCTGCTGGAGCGCGGCAAGCAACGCGCAGATGCAGAACACCTTGATGTCGCATTTCAGGTTGCCGACGCCGAAGACCTGCCGTTTGGAGATGCAAGCTATGATGCGGTTGCCTCAACCTTTGGGGTGATGTTCACGCCAAACCAGAACAAGGCGGCTGCGGAAATGCTCAGAGTGTGCAGGAGCGGCGGCAAGGTCGGCATGGCCAACTGGACGCCGGACGGTTTCATTGGCGCGCTGTTCAAGGTCATTGGCCGTTACATGCCGCCGCCTGCCGGGGTGCGGTCACCGTCCTTGTGGGGCACCAGGTCACGGCTTGAAGAGCTTTTCGGCACTGCCGCTTCAGACATCCAGATCACCGAACGGGATTTCGCGTTCCGGTACCGCTCACCAGATCACTGGCTGGAAATCTTCCGCGATTTTTACGGCCCCACCCACAAGGCTTTCAGCGCGCTGGATGCCGATGCGCGCGCATCGTTGAGCAAAGACCTGCTGGACCTGATCGCCCGCAACAATGTGGCCGAAGACGGCACCATGGTCGTGCCGTCAGCCTATCTGGAAGTCGTGGTGACCCGGCGCTAGAGCAACATGGGTTCATTGACCCCATTAAGTTGCTCTATCACTTTGAAAACGATCAGGAACCAGAACCGGTCTGCAACCAGGTGGGAAAACCTGGTTGCAGACTGTCCTGATCCTGGGGTCATGACCCTAGCTCCTCTTGATCCCGAACATCGTGCCGTCCGGTTTCTTGACGAACAGGTTTGCAAGAGCATCATCTATATTGTCGGCGGTGAACTGCGGCCTGGTGCCGGCGAATTTGCAGGATGCCAGCACCTGCTCCACGATGAATTTCGGCTGGAAATAGGCCAGCGGCACGTCATTTTGCCTGATACCGGCAATAACACGGCTGAAAACTTCATCGGTAACCGCCAGTCCGTGTTTTTCGGCCATGCCAACAAATACGGTGCGGAAAAGGTCTTCAGGCGGTTCAACAGTTTCAAGCTTGTAGCTGATACGACGCTGGAAGGCCGGATCCATCAGATCATCAGGATGCATGTTGGTGGAGAAAATCACGATTTCATCGAAAGGTATCATCACGCTTTTGCCAGTGTGAAGCGTGAGATAGTCGACGCGGCTGTTCAATGGAACGATCCAGCGGTTGAGGATGTCTTCAGGCTTGGCACGCTGGCGGCCGAAATCATCGATCAGAAATGTACCGTTCAGGGCCTTGATATGAAGCGGCGCCTCATAGAATTTGGATACAGGGTTGAACTTGAGATCGAGCATTTCTATCGTCAGTTCGCCACCCGTCATCACCATCGGCCGCTCGCATGCAACCCAACGCGGATCGATGCGGCTGCGGCGCAGACGCGAAGCATCGTTTTGGATGGGCCCATCATCGGCTACCGGCCGGTGAATGGCGGGATCAAAAACCCTCATGATCTCACCATTGATCTCCACACAATAAGGAACATAAATGACGTTCTGGAAGATGTTGCCGACGATCTCGGCAATCGTCGTCTTGCCGTTTCCAGCAGGTCCGTAGATCAGGATGGCGTTTCCCGAATTGACCGCGGGGCCCAGCCGGTTGACGAACCGTTCCGTCATCGCAAGGTTGGAAAATGCCTCGTCCAGCTTCTGACGCGTCACCACTTCATTGCTGACCCGTTGCCGCAGGATCCTGTCCTGGTAGCTCTTGAGAGAAACCGGCGCCGGCCCGAAATACTGCCCGCGGCTCAACGCATCGGCAGCCCACTCGCGCCCGGCGCGGGTGAGCGTCAGGCGCATTTCCCGGCTTAACCCTTCCCCGGCAGCAGAACCCAGCGCTTCCACAAGTTTGCGCTCCTTGGCTGTCTCCAGAAGCTGCTCCACAACCGTACTGGACAGTTTCATGGCCTTTGCCATTTGCGATGCAGTTTCGATGTTTTCTGCGTACATGCCCTTAATGGCCAACTCTAGAAGGAACACAGCATCGATACCGGTGTCCTCCAGCATCGTCGGCACCTGCGGCGCATCTGCAAGTACCGTATCGATTTGTGACTTGGTCAGGAAACCAAGGGTAACGATGCTGTCGCCAAGACGACCGCCATTGACCTTTTGATGATCGATTGCCTGGTTGATGGCTTCCGGAGAAACAAGACCTTTGGCAACAAGAAGATTGCCTATGTTCATGTCTGCGCACCTCTTTCTATCGCCGCCGACGTGGGGCCAAAACCGATTTCTGGGCAGCGTATTTGATGGAAAAAAACTCTTTATGAATTGATCATCACTGGCGAACACAATTGACGTAACGATAAACCAAGACAGGCTGAACACCGCCCAACGCCCATCCCCCTTGACTCGTTCACGTGACTTGGCTTTACTGGAACAAAACAAGAACACATATATTGACAGAGGATCGCAACGGATGGCCGCGATTGCCCGTACACGCAATGCGGATGCCGCAAAAAGCCTGGTTCAGGACCTGTGTCCCGGACCCGGGGATAGTGCCCATGAGACCGGTGCAGCATTTGACATCCCGGCGCTGGACCAGCACCTGAACGGCGGCATGTGCAGCAATGCCCTGCATGAAGTGCGGTGTTCGCTGGCGCGTGATTTTGCGGGTGCCGCCGGGTTTGCGCTGGGACTGGCTGCGCAATTCGGCAAACGGGACGCGAACAGGATCTTGTGGGTCATCGATCCTGCAGCATCGGTTGATTCCGGCCTGCCGTTTCCGGATGGATTGAGCGAGCACGGCATCGATCCGAAGCGGATGATTTTTGTGCGCCCGATCACCCTGCAGGATGCCTTGTGGTCGGCTGATCAGGCGGCCAAGTGCGGCGATCTTTCGGCGGTGATCTTTCAGGTCAAAGGCAACCCGAAACCTTTCGACATGACCGCCACACGCCGGCTGATGCTGCGGGCGCGCGAAAGCGGCGTTCTGGTTTGCGTGCTGCGGCAAAGCGGCGCCGAAGAAGCCAGTGCCGCAGCCACCCGCTGGCATGTGGAAATCATGCCTTCGGAGCCCGGTCCAGATTTTGAACACGGCCCCGGACAGGCACGTCATGTGCACACACTTGAACGCAATCGCCATGGGCGAACAGGACAATGGACTTTGACATGGAACCCGGAAAAACGAGCCTTTGAGGATGGCATATCGAAAACTCAGACAACGCATACTGTCCGTCGCATTCACGCACCTGCCGACAGACCGGATCGCCCGGCTGAAATGGGGCAAGTCGTGGACCTTGAGCGCGCGTCCTGACAGCCCGCCCATTGCCATCACGGATACGGAAAAAAATGCCGTCCGCATCGTGGCGCATGAAGCACACGCGGCGCGGCTGGGCATCTTCAACAGGCAAAGCCTGAGCGATGCACGCGCCCTTGTGCCTGACCTTGAATGCCATGCAAGAGACCGGGACGCAGATCACGAACTGCTTGGCTCACTGGCAGCCTGGTGCGAACGCTACACACCGCTGGTTGCACTGGATGGTGACGACAGCCTGTTCATGGACGTCACCGGGTGCACCCATCTGTTTGGCGGTGAGGAAAGCTTCATTGCCGACATCGAAACCCGCCTTGCGGCACAAGGGTTCAGCGTTCGTACATGCCTTGCAGATACCGCTGGTGCGGCATGGGCCATGGCGCGTCACGGCACCGGGCGCATTATTGCCCGCGACCAGCATGCACAGGCCATCAGCGCCCTGCCGCTTGCCGCCCTTCGTCTTGATACAAATCTTGTGACGAGCCTTGGCCGGGTCGGGTTCAAGACCGTTGGCTGCATTGCCGATCTGCCACGCGCGCCCCTGGCGGCGCGCTTTGGCACGCACCTGCTCGACAGGCTCGACCAGGCGTCGGGCCGTCAGGACGAGATCATTTCACCGCTCATGCCGGTTGCCGAACTGGCAGCGGAAAAACGCTTTGCAGACCCGATCGTGCACGAAGACGACATCAAGCGCGGCATCGCGCTTCTGGCCGGCAACATCATTGCCCTGCTGGAGCGCCGCGATCTCGGTGTCAGGACATGCGAGGTGAAGCTGTTCCGGGTTGACGGGGAAGTGCAGTCGCTCAGTGTTCATGCCGCCAACCCGCTGCGGGATGCAGACCGCATCGCCGCCCTGTTTCACGAGCGCCTCGCCCGGCTGCATACCGACCTGGATGCAGGCTTCGGGTTCGACATCATGCGGCTCAATATCCTGCAGGCAGACCCGTTCAATGGCGGCCAGCATGACCTGGTTGAGCACAAGGATGCCGGTGACAGCTATGCCGCCCTCATCGACCGGCTGGGCGCCCGGCTTGGTACCGACCGGGTCTTGCAGTTTTCCTTCGCGGACACCCATATTCCCGAACGCCGGTTCGCGCTTGTACCGATTTCCGGGCGAGACGGCAAAACCGATCCGGACCAGGTTCAATTGCCCGGCCCTGCCCGCACACCGACCCGGCCTTTGATCCTGCTGGAAAGACCGGAGCCCATAGACGCCATTGCGCAGGTGCCCGACAGCCCGCCAAGCCGGTTCCGATGGCGCAAGGTGCTGTATGAAATCGCCCGTTCAGAAGGCCCGGAAAGGATTGCCTGTGAATGGTGGCGCGACGGGCGGGCCAGCCTGAGCCGGGATTATTTCAGTGTCGAAGACACGCAAGGCTACCGGTTCTGGCTGTTTCGGCACGGGCTTTATGAGCGCGAAACCACACGGCCGGACTGGTATATGCACGGGCTGTTCTCATGACCCAGTATTACGAGCTGGCATGCAGCAGCAACTTCTCTTTCCTGCGCGGCGCCTCGCACCCGGAAGAACTGGTTGTGCAGGCAAGGCAACTGGGGCTCAGCGGGCTTTGCATCACCGACCGCAACTCTCTGGCAGGCGTTGTGCGCGGGCACATGGCGGCAAAGGAAGCCGGACTGGCCTATGCGCCCGGCTGCCGCCTGGTGTTTGCCGACACCACGCCGGACATCCTGGTGTGGCCGAAAACCCGCACCGGGTGGGGGCAGCTTTGCGAGCTTCTCACCCTCGGCAAACGGCGAACGACGAAAGGCGAGTGTGAGCTGTACCTGCAGGACCTCATGGATCATGGCGACGGCCTGCTGATGGCGCTGGTGCCGCAGCGGGCCGGCAAGGTGCTCGAAACCTGCCTCGAAAAGCTCGCCACAGCCTTTGTGCACCATGTGCATGTTGCAGTCATGCGCAATCACAATGCCCGTGACCAGCGCAGACTATCAGTGTTTGAGACGCTTGCAGCCAGCCACAAGGTTCCGCTCATCGCCATAGGTGATGTGCTGTATCACCACCCGGACCGGCGTCCGCTGCAGGACGTTTTGACCTGCATCCGCGAGCACGAGACCCTGCACTCCATCGGCACCCGGCTGGAACCCAATGCAGAGCGGCACCTGCGCCCGCCGGCAGAAATGCTGCGCCTGTTCAAGGGCCATGAGCAAGCTGTCGAGCAAACCGTAAACCTGTTTGCGCAGATTGATTTCTCGCTTGACGAACTGCGCTACCAGTACCCCGAAGACCCGGTGTTCGAAGAGCTTGGCAACCGGCCCCTGCCCTCACAGGAGGCCCTTGAAAGACTGACCGCAATCGGCCTGAAGAAGCGCTATCCGAAAGGCGCGCCGCAAAAGGTCGTTGACGCCATCGCCCATGAAACCCGGCTGATTGCAAAGCTCAGGTATGCGCCCTACTTCCTCACCGTTTATGACATCGTGCGCTTTGCCCGTTCGAAAGGCATTTTGTGCCAGGGGCGCGGATCGGCCGCCAACTCCTCCATCTGCTATTGCCTCGGCATCACCGAGGTTGATCCCGGCAAGGTGAGCCTGCTTTTTGAACGCTTCATTTCCGAAGAGCGCAACGAGCCGCCGGATATCGATGTGGATTTCGAACACGAGCGGCGCGAAGAGGTGATCCAGTATATCTATGCCAAATACGGGCGCGACAAGGCAGGTCTTGCGGCTACCGTGATCTCCTACCGGTCGCGCTCGGCCCTGCGCGAAGTGGGCAAGGTGTTCGGTTTGTCCGATGACGCGATCACCGCAATCTCAGGCACCAAGTGGGGAAGTTATTCCCGCGAGATCGAGACCGAAGACGCCAGGCGCGCCGGGCTTGATCCCAATGACAAGTACCTGAAACAGATGCTCGACCTGGCATCGCAGATTATCGGGTTTCCACGTCATTTGTCGCAACATGTCGGTGGCTTCGTTATCTCGCGGGACCGGCTGTCATCGCTCATACCCATCGAGAATGCCGCCATGCAGGACCGCACCATTGTCGAATGGGACAAGGATGACCTGGAAAGCCTCAACATGCTGAAAATCGACGTGTTGGCATTGGGTATGCTGACCTGTATCCGCAAGGCATACAGCTTTTTGCAAACCCATTACGGACGCACCGAAACCCTGTCCTCGCTGCCCGATGAAGACACTGCGACCTATGACATGATCTGCCGGGCAGACACGATCGGCGTGTTCCAGATCGAAAGCCGCGCCCAGATGTCCATGCTGCCGCGCCTCAAGCCGCGTAATTATTACGACCTCGTCATCGAGGTTGCCATCGTGCGCCCCGGTCCCATTCAGGGCGACATGGTGCATCCCTATCTGCGCCGGCGCCAGGGCAAAGAGCCTGTCAGCTTTCCCAAGGCGGAACTGGCCGACGTATTGGGCAAGACACTGGGAGTGCCGCTGTTTCAGGAGCAGGCCATGAACATTGCCATCGTGGCGGCAAAATTCTCCCCCGGTGAAGCCGACAAGCTGCGCCGCGCCATGGCGACCTTCAGGCGGGTCGGCACGATCAATTCATTCCGTGATAAAATGGTCGAGGGCATGACATCGAACGGTTATGACCGCGAATTTGCCGAACACTGTTTCAAGCAGATCGAGGGGTTTGGCGATTATGGTTTTCCTGAAAGCCATGCCGCCAGCTTCGCCCTGCTGGTCTATGTGTCGTGCTGGCTGAAGTGTCATTATCCGGACGTGTTCTGCGCCGCCATCCTGAACTCACAACCCATGGGCTTTTATGCACCGGCCCAACTGATCCGCGACGCACGCGAACACGGCGTTGATGTTCGCGATGTCGACATCAACCATTCACAGTGGCTGTCGACGCTGGAGCCGGATGCCGAAGCCCTGCCGGTTTCCCGACAGCATCGCCAGCTTCAGGGCATTCAGAAAAACACCCATGCGGTGCGGCTGGGGCTGCAACAGGTCAAAGGATTTGGTGAGGACGATGCAGAACTGCTGATCGAACATCGCGCCAGCGGCTATGACAGCGTTCGTGACTTATGGATGCGGTCGGGGTTGACCCGCCGGGTCATTGAAAAACTGGCCGATGCTGACTGTTTTCGCTCCATCGGCCTGAACCGGCGCGATGCGCTGTGGGCAGTGAAGGCGCTAGACCCGCTAAGCAGTTCAGAACGCCTGCCGCTGTTTGCAGCAGCTGATGCAAATGACCTGCAGCGCGAGCCTGATGTTCACCTTCCGCCCATGCCTCTGGGAGAACATGTCATCAATGATTATCAATCGCTGTCCTATTCCCTGAAGGCACATCCCCTGTCATTCCTGCGGCAACGCCTGGTGCAAGACCGCTACATGAACAGCGAAACCCTGCAGACAACACCCGGCGAGCGCATGGTCAAGGTAGCGGGTCTTGTGCTGGTGCGGCAGCGGCCGGGGTCAGCCAAGGGGGTCATCTTTGCGACCATCGAGGATGAAACCGGTGTGGCCAATATCATTGTATGGCCGAAGGCATTTGAGAAATACCGCACGGTTATCCTGGGCAGCAGGTGCATCGGCGTGCGTGGCAGGCTGCAGAAGGAAGACGGGGTCATTCATGTGGTCGCACATCACCTGGAGGACCTGACACCCTTGCTGGCTGACATTTCCAGTCTCGCAGATGACATAGGAGGCCTTGCCAATGCCGATGAGGTGCGCCGCCCGCAGGAAAGCGTTCAGAACAAGATCAGGCCGGCACGGCGATTGGCCCGCCTGGTCGAACAGAAGTCCGGACCCGGTACGGATCACCAGCAACTCGCAAAAACGAAAATCACCCGGCAGGCTCTTCCAAAGGGAAGGAATTTTCACTAGAGCAACATGGTTTCACCTGAACCCATAAAGTTGCTCTAGCAAATTGAAAGCGATCAGTTTTATGATTTTTGATTGATTCAATCAAAAATCAAACTGATCTAGAGGATGACGAACACACAATGATCTTTCCGCAGCGAAAGCGCGTACAGGGTGAAAATTTTGCTTTTTCCGTGAACACGCTTATATGATTTCAGTGAAGTGACGCATTTTTTGATCATCGGTTCCTGCTTGAACAACGGTGAATAAGGAAAGACCCCGACGCCATGAGTGAAACACTTGCAAAGCCAGCCGATGGTTCAAGCGAAGCAAAACCGGTGTTTTCTCAGGACCCGCACAAGACCAGTGAATCACGGGAAAAAGTACTCGAGGTCGCCATTGGCCGGGAAGTCCGGGCGTTTCGCCGCCAGCACAACATAACCGTTGCCGACCTGGCCAAGACCACGGGCCTGTCCATCGGCATGCTGTCGAAGATCGAGAACGGCGTGACATCGCCCTCACTGACCACACTGCAGGCCCTGTCCAACGCCCTGAGCATTCCGCTGACGTCTTTCTTTCGCGGATTTGAAGAACAGCGTGAGGCAGTTCATGTCAAAGCCGGCACCGGTGATGAAGCCGACAGGCGCGGCACGCGTGCCGGGCACCAGTACAACTTGCTCGGCCACATCGGGTCCAACGCTTCCGGTGTCATTGTCGAGCCCTACCTGATCACCCTCACGGAAGAGTCCGATACCTTTCCGGACTTCCAGCACGACGGCATGGAGTTCATCTACATGCTGGAAGGTGAAGTCGAGTACCGGCACGGTGACAAGACGTTCATCCTGCAACCCGGCGACAGTTTCTTTTTCGATGCTGACGCACCGCATGGTCCCCAGACCCATATCAAGCTGCCGGCACGATATCTGTCGATCATTTCATATCCGCAGAACTCGTAGATACATCCGGACTGCGGCATGAAAAGGCGTGTGCAAACACATGCCATTGCCACTGATTGTGATTCCTTGCCGGTTCAACAAACATTCCCGTGAGCCGGTTGCACATCCTGCCTGCAACCATTCCGGTCAATCATTCACCATCGAATTATCGCATGGCCAGTCCCTATGAAGACCGGAAAACTGCGGATAAAACCCCTATCTTACAGTCGGATTTCGTCCACAATTAAACTTGCCAGCATGGTGCGGCATATTGACAGGGCTCGGCTTTTGCCCGAACCTCTCCGTTCAACTTTTTTTACTAGCAGGCATATTTTCGCTTGCATCAAACTAACTGAATGCCCGAGGGGCATCATGAGAGGGAGGCAGAGAAATGGGGAGTAATATTGACGCACTCACCACTGTGTTCACCGAGTTTTATTACTGGGTGACGGTGGTGATGATGTTTTTGATCCATGTCGGATTCTGTATGTATGAGGTCGGCGCCAGCCGCCGCCGGAATCACATGCACACACTTATGAAGAACACGATGCTGATCCCGCTGGTCACCATCACCTTCTTCTTCTTCGGCTGGTGGATTTACTGGGCCTTTCCAAATGGCCCGGGCTTCATCGGCGGCCTGGAAGACGGGTCGGCCAACGCACCATGGTCACCAACCATGGCAACAAACCTGAGTGACCGGATTACCGGCGTGTTCTGGGCAGCCTTCCTGCTGTTCTCCTGGACCGCAGCATCGATTGTCTCAGGGTCCGTCATCGAGCGCATTCGCTCAACCGCGTTCTGGATTCATGCCGTACTGATCGGTTCAGTATTCTGGATCATCGACGCATCCTGGGGCTGGCACTATGCCGGCTGGATGGTCAAGGTGCTTGGCTATCACGATGCCTACGCATCGGGCGTTATCCATGCGATTGCAGGTGGCTATGCATTAGGTGTCCTGGTGGTTCTCGGACCACGTCTCGGCAAATTTGCCGCCGACGGTACACCGCGCGATATACCACCGCACAATCCATGGCTGGTCACCATCGGCCTGTTCCTGATCTATACCGGCTTCTGGGGTTTTTATGCCGCGTGCAACGTGCCGATCATCTCGCCTGAAGTCATTGACGGCCAGATCACCGGCGTCACCTGGACAGCCACCAATATCTACCTGGCACCAACCACACTTGGGGCTATCACCTTCAACTTCCTGATGTCTTTGTCGGGCGGGTTGCTGGTCGCCTATATCGTGTCCAAGGGCGATGCTTTCTGGACATATTCCGGTGGCCTTGCGGGGATCATTACCGCCTCTGCGGGTAACGATCTCTACCATCCGATACAGGCCATGTTCATTGCCGGTTTCGGCACCTTCTGCGCCTACAAGCTGCACTACTGGGTCGAGCGCAAGTTCAAGATCGACGATGCGGTTGGTGCGGTTGCGGTACATGGCTATGCCGGCTTCATTGGCGTGTGCATTGCCGGCTTCATGCTCTGGGGTCAGCCTTCGTCACCATATGAAGGTTATGCAGCAATCAATCCGCTGGGTCAGTTCATCGGCGCAGTGATCATGTTCGGTGTACTCGGCTTCCTGCCGGCGTTCATCATCTCGAAGATCATGGCTGCAAAGGGTATGTTGCGTATTCCCGAAAAGGCTGAACTGCAGGGTCTTGATCACCACAGCGAGCTTGCCTACCAGGCGGCCATTGACGATGTCCGCGCTGCCGAGCGTGAACTCGCTGCAAACCAGAAATAAGGAGGATAGATCATGTCTACCAATGGTATGGAAAGCTGGGCAGTCGACCTGAAGGATGTCGGTGCCATCTATCCCTTCCAGGGGACCGAAGTCATCCTGGTCATTCTGGGACTTGCGTTCTGGATCGGGTTTCACGTGATGCAGGCCCGGGTCGAAGCCGGAGAACTGGCTGAAGCTGAACGTGACTTCAACGCAGAGCACTCGAACAAGAATATTGATCGATACTAGCTCACCTTGCTAAAGCAGGGGCGGATGTGACAATCGCATCCGCCCCTTTTTATTTTGCCTGTAAAGAAAAAAACATTCCTGTGAGTTGAAAGTGTTTCTCGTAGGTGATAGCGTTTTTTCACTGACTAGAACCATCAAATTGGACACAAAAAGAAATGTGCGGGATCGTAGGATTATTCCTGAAGGACAAATCGCTGGAACCGAAGCTGGGATCGATGCTGACCGACATGCTGATTACCATGACGGACCGGGGCCCCGACAGCGCGGGCATCGCCATTTACGGCCGGGATGAAGACAGCAATACCAAGCTGACCATCCAGTCTGGTGATCCTGCCGAGGACTTTGACGACCTGGAAAAAACCTTGTCCGAGGCAGCCAACACAAAGGTTTCCATGCGGGTCAAGGATACCCATGCCGTACTTGAAGTGTCGGACGAGAATGCAGACGACGTGCGCAAGGCACTGGCCGAACTGCGCCCGGGCATCCGCGTCATGAGCGCCGGTGACATCATCGAGATCTACAAGGAAGTGGGTCTGCCAAAAGATGTTGCCCAACGCTTCGACCTTGCCGAAATGACCGGCAGCCACGGCATCGGGCACACCCGCATGGCCACCGAATCTGCGGTGACCACCATGGGCGCGCACCCGTTTTCGACCGGTTCCGACCAATGCCTGGTGCACAATGGCTCGCTGTCCAATCACAACAGCCTGCGTCGCAAGCTGAAACGCGATGGCATTGCTTTCGAAACGGACAATGATTCAGAAGTTGCCGCCGCCTACCTGACCAACAAGATGAACCATGGCAGCAACCTCGGCGAGGCACTGGAATCCAGCCTTGATGACCTGGACGGGTTCTTTACGTTTGTTGTCGGCACCAAGGACGGGTTCGGCGTTGTGCGCGATCCGATCGCATGCAAGCCTGCCGTCATGGCGGAAACCGACCAGTACGTAGCATTCGGATCCGAGTACCGGGCACTGGTCAATCTGCCGGGTATCGAACAGGCCCGTGTCTGGGAGCCTGAGCCTGCAACCGTCTATTTCTGGGAGCACTGAGCCATGCAGACCATCGATATGGCCACCACCGCGCTGCGCGAGGTGAACTCCACACTGCAGGCCCAGAAGGCAGACACCAACCAGAAAGCCTGGGAAATCGTAAACCCCAAGGGCAGTCACGCCATTGCCTGTGGCCTTGATGGGCCGATTGAGGTGACCGTGCACGGCTCCACCGGCTATTACAGCGCCGGCATGAACAAACAGGCCCACGTCCACATTGTCGGATCAGCAGGTCCCGGTGTTGCCGAAAACATGATGTCCGGCACCGTTGTCATAGACGGAGACGCAAGCCAGTACGCCGGTGCCACCGGTCATGGCGGCCTGCTGGTCATCAAGGGTAACGCATCGTCGCGTTGCGGCATTTCCATGAAAGGCATCGATATCGTCGTACATGGCAATATCGGCCACATGAGTGCCTTCATGGCGCAGTCGGGCAATCTGGTCGTGCTGGGCGACGCCGGTGATGCACTGGGCGACTCCCTGTATGAGGCACGGCTTTTTGTACGCGGCAAGGTCAAGAGCCTGGGTGCGGACTGCATCGAAAAAGACATGCGCCCGGAGCATCTTGAGATTCTGAAAGACCTGCTGGAGCGCGCAGGCGCGGACGCCAAGCCGGAGGAATTCAAACGCTACGGTTCAGCCCGCAAACTCTATAATTTCGACGTCGACAATGCGTCTGCGTACTAGAGCGAGGTGAGGTTGAATTGGAACATTTGATGGCGGAAAATCGGTTCACTCGGCTAGACGCGTCGCGCAGCGCGATGTGGTGCATCGGGCAAGTGGCGCAACGACGCCGATGGACCGATTTTCCCCACCCGGAAGGAACTCAAGATGTTGAAAACTCTAAGCCATGGGCCAAGCGATTTTGCCCTCTGGCGTCGTTGGATCGCACTTGTGGTGGGGCTACACCACGGCGTGCAATCCACCTAGCCAGCGACCAAAATCGCGGTGGTCAAATGATCCAATTCAACCTCACCTCGCTCTAGGGGGCAATGATGAACAAGATGACCAAGAATGTATCCGGCATTCCACGCACGGTACCGCAAAAACCCGCGACATTCACCGATCCGATCAATGCCGAAATCCGCCGCGCGGCAGCGACGGGCATTTACGATATTCGCGGCGGCGGCGCAAAACGCAAGGTACCGCATTTCGACGACCTCTTGTTTCTCGGGGCCTCGATTTCGCGTTATCCGCTGGAAGGCTATCGCGAGAAATGTGAAACCAAGGTTGTGCTGGGTACCCGGTTTGCAAAAAAGCCGATCGAGCTGGACATTCCAATCACCATTGCCGGGATGAGTTTCGGTTCACTGTCAGGACCGGCCAAGGAAGCCCTGGGGCGCGGCGCAAGCGCTGCCGGAACCTCGACGACCACCGGCGACGGTGGCATGACGGAAGAAGAACGCGGGCATTCGGACAAGCTGGTCTATCAGTATTTGCCGTCACGTTACGGCATGAACCCGGATGACCTCAGGCGCTGCGATGCAATTGAAGTTGTGGTTGGCCAGGGTGCGAAACCCGGCGGCGGCGGCATGTTGCTGGGCCAAAAGATTTCCGACCGGGTTGCTGAGATGCGCAACCTGCCCAAGGGCATCGACCAGCGTTCAGCCTGCCGTCATCCCGACTGGACCGGCCCGGATGATCTGGAAATCAAGATCCTGGAACTGCGCGAGATCACCAACTGGGAAAAGCCGATCTACATCAAGGTCGGCGGTGCACGGCCCTATTTCGATACAACCCTGGCGGTCAAGGCCGGAGCTGACGTCGTCGTGCTTGACGGCATGCAGGGCGGCACGGCTGCGACGCAGGATGTGTTTATTGAACATGTCGGCCAACCGACACTGGCTTGTATTCGCCCCGCGGTTCAGGCCCTGCAGGACCTCGGCATGCACCGTGAAGTGCAACTGGTCGTATCAGGCGGCATTCGTACCGGCGCCGACGTCGCCAAGGCGCTGGCGCTGGGCGCAGACGCGGTCTCCATCGGTACCGGGGCGCTGATTGCACTGGGGGATAATGATCCGCGTTGGGAGGCCGAGTACAACGAGCTGGGCACCACCGCTGGTGCCTATGATGACTGGCATGAAGGGAAGGACCCGGCCGGGATCACCACCCAGGACGCCGACCTGATGGCGCGTTTCGACCCCATCGCCGGCGGGCGCAGGCTGTCCAATTACTTGAAAGTCATGACGTTGGAGGCGCAAACCATCGCGCGGGCATGCGGCAAGAACCACGTCCATAACCTGGAACCGGAAGACCTGTGTGCATTGACCGTGGAAGCATCGGCCATGTCAGGTGTACCGCTTGCCGGGACCAGCTGGGTTCCCGGACGCGACGGCAATTATTAGAAACAAAAACGACAACAACCACAGAGAAGTCTGGGAGGAAACAAATCCATGGCAACTGATCTGGCCCAATTCGCCAAGGAAAACGGCGTCAAGTATTTCATGATCTCATTCACCGACCTGTTCGGCGGGCAGCGCGCCAAGCTGGTGCCGGCGCAGGCGATCGCAGACATGCAAAAAGAAGGTGCCGGATTTGCCGGATTTGCCACCTGGCTCGACATGACCCCGGCCTACCCGGACATGCTGGCGATACCTGATCCTGCATCAGTCATCCAGTTGCCATGGAAAAAGGATGTCGCCTGGGTGGCCGGCAATTGCGTCATGGAAGACCAGTTCGTTGCCCAGGCGCCGCGCAACGTACTCAACCGGCTGATCGCCGAGGCAGCCGACGAAGGCATGCGGGTGAAGACCGGCATCGAGGCTGAATTTTTCCTGCTGACGCCGGACGGAGCGCAAATCTCCGATGAATACGATACCGCCGAAAAGCCGTGCTATGACCAGCAGGCGGTGATGCGGCGCTATGACGTAATCGCTGAAATCTGCGATTACATGCTGGAACTGGGCTGGGGTCCTTACCAGAACGACCATGAAGACGCCAACGGCCAGTTCGAGATGAACTGGGAGTTTGACGACACCCTGAACACCGCCGACAAGCACTCGTTCTTCAAATTCATGACCAAGTCGGTTGCCGAAAAACACGGACTGCGCGCCACCTTCATGCCGAAACCGGTTGAAGGCCTGACCGGCAACGGTTGCCACGCGCACATATCGGTGTGGGACAAGGCCGGCAAGGTCAACGTTTTCGCAGATGACGACATGGAACTCGGCCTGTCGGCAAAGGGCCGGAACTTCCTCGGCGGCATCATGAAACATGCATCCGCCCTGGCCGCGATCACCAACCCGACGGTGAACTCCTACAAGCGCATCAACGCACCGCGCACTACGTCAGGCGCGACCTGGGCGCCCAACACAGTGACCTGGACCGGCAACAACCGCACCCACATGGTTCGCGTACCAGGACCGGGACGTTTCGAACTGCGGCTGGCAGATGGCGCCGCCAACCCGTATCTGCTGCAGGCGGTTATCATTGCAGCCGGCCTTGACGGTATCCGCACCCAGGCTGACCCGGGCAAACGCCATGACATCGACATGTATGCCGAAGGCTACAAGGTGAAGGGTGCGCCGAAACTGCCGCTCAACATGCTCGATGCCTTGCGCGCGTTCGACAAGGACAAGGGCCTGAAAGCCGCCCTGGGTGATGAATTCTCCGCGGCCTACCTGAAGATGAAACATCAGGAGTGGCATTCGTTCACGTCGCACTTCTCGCAATGGGAGAAGGACAATACGCTGGATATCTAGGATCAAAACTGATTTAATCCAACGCGTTATCAGCCACAATTGATGGAGTGTCCGAGTGCTTCCCGATGATCTGCGCAATCACTTCCTGACCTGGCAATGCCGCATCAGGCAAATCGCCATGCGCGAACAGGAAGGCCGTCCAAGCCAGGGGATGCGGCCGCGTGTTGTTGATGCCGATGGGGAGCAGCTATCTGCAGGCATCATCGTCCTGCTGGTGCGCGAGGACTCATTTGAAAGCACCGAGTTCCTGAAGTTCCAGGTGCAGAAGTATAATGACCCGCAGGATGTGTACAAAAAGGCACTCATCTTCCTGCAGTCCACCCATTATCATCGTGCTGCAGAATTTTCAGATGAAATGACGGGCCTGTTCAGCAAGGGGTCAGAGCTGGTTCAGCGCATGGTGAACAGCGGAAATGTCACCCTGGAGTTCACTCAGTTTTCGCAGACCTACCAGGTTCCCTGCCAGACCCGATTGCTGAGCCCCGAAGAAGCGGCTTACGAAGCAACGCTGTGGCACAACCGGGTGTTCAATCCGAACATCGGCTCGGATATCGAGATCGTCGGCTTCCAGCCGGATTGGGATGCAGCGGTTGCGATGATGAATAATGACGCCAGAGCAGCCAGTTAAGCCAGTTATTTCATCGGTGTTGTGACATTGTATTATGCACCTGAGCCAAACTGGCTGCCGTGTTGATGGAAACCTTCGATCATATTGTCATTGGCGGCGGCGTTTTGGGTCTGTCGATCGCTTACCACCTTGCCCGGGACAGCCGGGAAAGCGTTCTCGTAATTGAACGTAATGAACTTGCCAGTGCCGCATCCAGCAAGGCGGCGGGCCTGATTTTGCAAGCCACGGGAAAACCACCTCAAACACCCATGGTCAGGTTGACCCGAGACACCTTCGCCCAACTCGAAGAAGATCTGGGCGAAACCACAGGGTTCCATGACGTGGGCAGCCTTCGGATCGCTGCCTCGTCTGCACGCGAAGCGGAATTACGGGGTATGGAGCAGGACGCCGAAAGCCATGGCATCCCATTTCAGCACCTGAGCCACCAGGACGCCCGCAACAAGGTGCCGTGGTTGAATTCATCGGTGGCTCATCGCATCACATTATTCCCCACCGATGGCTATGTTGACCCTTACATGTTCAGTACCGCCTATGGTCGCGCGGCTCGCAAGTTTGGAGCACAAATCCGCACCCGTACTGCAGTCATTGATCTGATCCTCAACTCTGATCGCGTCACGGGAGTCAGGACGGCGTCGGGCGATGTGTTCGGCGGCTCCGTGATAGACGCGGCCGGGGCATGGGCGTCTCTCATTTCCGCCCGCGCCGGTTACCCGCTGCCCATGGCACCGACGCGAAGTCACTACTGGATCACCGCTGCAGATACCTCGTATGGCGGCGAATTTCCTGTCACTCTTCTACCCGACTGCCAAGCCTATATGCGCCCTGACACAGGTGCGATGGTGGTCGGTGTACAGGAGGCCAACTCGGCCACCTTCGACGCTCGCCAGCTGCCGGATGATATCAACACGTTCTCCCCTACCCGGGGTGAAGAACACTGGGACATTATTGCCGAAGCCATGCAGCCGATTTCAGAATTTTTTCCGGCCATTCCTCGTGCAAAGTTTGCAAATTACATCAGCGGTCTGTCCACCTATACGCCAGACGGCACCATTCTTCTGGGCGCGGTTCCGGGATCATCCGGCTTTTTCACCGCGGCGGGATGCTGCGGAAACGGTATCGCACTTTCCGCCGGCATTGGTTCGGCCATCTCCGCTTTGGTGCGCGGCAATGAACCGGTATTTGACATAGCGCCATTTGCTCCAGGCCGTTTCGGCCCGCTCGATCCGTTCTCGACGGAGTTTCGAGACCGCTGCTCAGCTGCGCGTGCCCGCAAATCTCACAATACACCAACTTCCTGATGCGCCCGCAGCCGGGTGGGCCGCCCGCGCTCGCAGACTTCCTTTCCGAACCGTTGTCCCTTTCCCTGCAACTGCAGGTGCGCAATTGACGCGGAGCAGGTAACGATGTTGTTTGTTTCGGTACGACTGCCCACTGCAAACCCGGATGTCATCAATGCAATGAAGGCGAGTGCCGAAATTAAAGCGAGGTCATATGTTATCTGCACGACGCCCAGATGCGGCAGCACGCTGCTGTGCGACCTTCTGCATGATACAGGGGTAGCCGGAAATCCGCATTCCTTCTTCCGGCGTCAGGACTTCGCAGAATGGGCTGAGGAATTCGGCGTACCAGTTGCGCAGTGGCATGATCTCCAGGCTTTCGATCAGGCATATCTTGACGCCGTTGTGAGATATGGAACCGGAGCCAGCCAACTGTTCGGTATGCGTGTGATGTGGGAAAGCCTGGGCAATCTGACAGGCAGGCTTGAGGCCCTGTTCCCGGGGCTGCCCAGTGACAGTGCCCGTTTCCAATCGGCTTTCGGCCAAACCGTCTACCTGCATCTGTCGCGCGAGGACAAGGTTGCCCAGGCTGTTTCACGCTGCAAGGCTGAACAAACCGGTCTTTGGCATGTCGATGCGGACGGCACTGAACGCGAGCGGGTCAAACCCGGGCGGGCTCCAAGCTATGATCCGCAAGAGCTTTCAAGGCTCGTGAAAGAACTGGAAGACCATGATGCGGCGTGGGCGGACTGGTTCGCTCAGCAAGGCGTGGTTCCGGTCACCATCACTTACGAAACGCTCTCGTCCAATCCGCAAGCCGCACTGGCACTCATCCTGTCTGCCCTCGGTCAGGACGAAGCCATCGCGACAACCATTGAGCCCAGAACCAGCAAACTGGCGGACAGTGAGAGCCGCGAATGGGCAGATCGATTTCGAGCCGAACGGCACCGCCCGGTGACCTGACACACTGTTGCAAACGAGATGACTTTGCGACTAATACTGACAATCAACTTTCAGAAAGTGACCAGTATGGAATTTGCAACGCTGCTCAGCTTCACCTTTATTGCCGCACTTCTTGTCATGTCACCCGGCCCGAACGGAGTGCTGATAGCAAAGACCGTACCCACATCCGGAAAAACCGCCGGATTTGCCAATGTTGCCGGCTTCGTGGCCGCGTTTTACGTTCACGGCGCGCTGTCCATTCTCGGCATCTCGATCATTCTGGTTCAGTCAGCGCAGGCGTTTTTCATCGTCAAGATGCTGGGCGCGGCCTATCTGTGCTGGATAGGTTTCAAGGCGCTGCGGGATGCATGGTACGGATTTCCGGCAGCCCAAAACATAGCGCCAGCCAGAAGGCAAAGAACACTTTTGAAGGCGTTTGCTGAAGGGTTCCTGACCAATGCCCTGAACCCGAAAGTCTCGATGTTCTACCTGGCAGCGTTTCCACAGTTCATCACCCAGACACACGGAGCGGTCGGCGCATCGTTCATTCTCGTATTCATTCACTCCATGCTGAACCTGGTTTGGTTCTCCGCCATGGTCGTGCTGTTTTCCCGCCTGGCGAAAGCTGCACGCAACAACGCATTTCAGAGATGGCTCAAAGGCGTCACAGGAGTTGTCTTCATTGGCTTTGGCGCAAAGCTGGCAACCCTGAAGCCCTGAGGCTTCATAGCCGAGAGCATGTATCAGTTGGTCGCTGAAAACCCGACGCCGGGTGACAGATAGTCTTTTCGCACGGGTGAAAAGATGTCCAGCACCACTGCCCCGTCCGGTCCTGCCTTCATGGTGTGCAGTGCATTTGGCGGCGTGCGCCAGATATCGCCCTTGGAGATCTGGAATTCCTCATCATCCTGATAGCGGGTCGCTGACCCCGACAGCATGACGCCCCACTGTTCCTCGGGGTGCTTGTGCATTTCTCCCATGGCATGAGGATCAATTCGGACAACCGACAGCATCGCGTTTTCACCTGGAAAAATTGTTGTCGTCATGCCGTCCGCAAGTTGGCGAAACATGCCGCCTTCCTCGCTGTCCAGGTTGAAGAGTTCAATTTTTGAACGGGCCACTGCAACGCTCCCTGTTGTTAGAAAAATGCCCCGCCGATCCTAAATCCGGCAGGGCATTGCTCAATTCAGCTATCACCTAGAATTTTCGATAGGCCTTGTTCAGGACCACCATGGGATGGTCCGGCGACATCTGGAATTTGATCAGAAGTTCGCGCGCGATCATGTCACGATCCTGCTGATTGTCCGGCAGGTCATAGCTTTCCGGGATCGCCACCCAGCCGTTGATGTTGCGGTCGAACACGGCAGGCTTGCCGTCGTCATACCCCATGTGAACATCTTCCAGCCAGTTGAGGTCTTCCCACCCCATGAACTCGATATAGCCTTTGAGAAAATCGGTAATGCGATCATAGTCGGGCAGCAGGTTCACATCATAGCGATAGCCGATGTGCTGTCCGATGACCTGCTCGCGTTCCGAGTCGATGCCACCACCTTTGAGGAAGTGATCGACATCTCCGATTTCGGCGCCTTTATAGCCAGTTCCAGCCATCTTCGTCTCCTTCCCTAAATGTGGTGATAGTCGTCTACGCCGACCGTGAAGTCGGTACCGGCAAGCGGCACCTGTGCGATGGCCGACGCTTCCATGGTCAGAGCCGCCAGGTCTTCCGGCTCGAGACTATGGATATTGGTCTTGCCGCAGGCACGCGCCATCATCTGGGCTTCCATGGTCAGTGTATGCAGGAAGTTGTAAACGCGTTCGGCAGCTTCATCCGGATCGAGGCGCTTGCGCAATAACGGGTCCTGGGTTGCCACACCAACCGGACAGCGCCCGGTATGACAGTGATAGCACTCGCCTGCCTCCACGCCCATCTCCGACGGGTAATCGGCTTCCTCGATGTCCTTGTTGCAGTTCAGCGCCATCATGGCAGAGTGACCAATTGCGATGGCATCGGCGCCCAGAGCCAGCGCCTTGGCAACGTCTCCGCCATTTCTGATACCGCCTGCATAAATCAGCGTTATCTCACCACGCTTGCCGATGTCGTCGATGGCACGCCGGGCCTGGCGGATGGCCGCCATGCCGGGCACCCCGGTTTCTTCGGTAGCCAGATGCGGTCCGGCGCCGGTGCCGCCTTCCATGCCGTCAATGTAGATCGAGTCCGGATCACACTTTGCCGCCATGCGCACGTCATCGTAGACGCGGGCCGCGCCGAGCTTGAGCTGGATTGGAATCTGCCAGTCGGTGGCTTCGCGAATTTCCTGGATCTTCAGCGCCAGATCGTCCGGCCCGAGCCAGTCCGGATGCCGAGCCGGTGAACGCTGGTCAATACCGGCTGGAAGCGAGCGCATTTCGGCGACCTGGTCGGTTACCTTCTGGCCCATCAGGTGTCCGCCGAGGCCGACCTTACAGCCCTGCCCGATGAAGAATTCGCAACCGTCAGCCAATTGCAGGTGATGCGGGTTGAACCCGTAGCGCGACTGGATGCACTGGTAGAACCATTTCGACGAATAGCGGCGCTCATCCGGGATCATGCCGCCTTCGCCCGAACACGTTGCCGTGCCGGCCATGGTGGCGCCACGAGCCAATGCAGTCTTGGCCTCGAACGACAGGGCACCGAAGCTCATGCCGGTAATGTAGATCGGAATGTCGAGTTCAATCGGACGCTTGGCGCGTGGACCGATAATGGTCTTGGTCAGGCATTTTTCACGATAGCCTTCGATCACGAAACGGGTCAGCGTGCCGGGAAGAAATGTCAGATCATCCCAGTGCGGAATTTTCTTGAACAGCGAGAAGCCGCGCATGCGGTAACGGCCAAGTTCCGACTTGATATGAATGTCGTTCACCACCTCCGGCGGGAATACAAACGAATTGCCGAGCTTGTATTTTTTCTCGACCTGCAACTTGGAATGGCCAGTGTCTTTTTTGGTCTTGCCAGTCATCGAATTTACTTTCCTAAATTGTTGGAGCCTGAAAAACCGGTCTCTAGAGGACCAGTTTTTTCTCCGACGGTTCGAGGTTGTCGTAGCTCCACAGCTGCTTGCCGGCGACGATCTTGGTGAAATGATCTACGCCTTTTTCCGGCATCATTTCGTATTGCGTCAGCTTGCGGGTCAGCCATGCCTTGTCCAGATCGGTCAGTTCGGCAGGAACCGCGTCCACGCCCAGATCCTGGATTTCGCCACCAATAAAGATGGTGCCGTCATACATGCTGTCACCGAGGTTCTTGCCGGCGTTGCCGCATACGACCATGCGGCCGCGCTGCATCATGAAACCGGAAAATGCACCGGTGTCGCCGCCGACCAGGATGGTACCGCCCTTCTGGTCGATACCTGTCCTGGATCCGACCGAGCCCTTGCAGACAAGGTCGCCGCCGCGAATGGCCGCGCCGAAGGTCGAGCCTGCGTTCTTTTCAACAACACAGACACCGGCCATCATGTTCTCGGCAAAGGACCAGCCGACACGACCGGATATACGAACCATCGGGCCATCAAGCAGACCGCAGCCAAAGTAGCCCAGCGAGCCGTTCACGATGAAATTCATCCGGTGCAGGATGCCGACAATGATCGAATGCTTGGCGCCGGGGTTTTCCAGCACAATGGTACCGTGGCCGGATTTAATGAGATCGCGGATCTCATTATTGATCTCGGTTGCCTCCTTGTCCTGGCAGTCAACCAATCCGCGCTTGTTGAAGTCCACGTCCGGCGCGAAGGCATAGGCATAACCGCCTTCGTTCTCCAGCGAGAACATTGTCTTGATGTCACGGCCCTTGAGCGGCTCCGTATGGAGGCCCATCTCTTCGCCGGCGTGACCCGAACTATCTAAGCCTGCCATACTCTTACCTCCTCGTCGTAAGGGTCCCAGGTATCTATTTCATGGGGAACGATTGCCCGGATGGCGACTTCTTCAGAAGCCAGGGCAACCATATCGTCGGTCTCATAAAGAACCATCGGCTTGGCCGCCATGGAGTCCTTGGCCATGCCAAGCTGATCCTTGGTTGTCACCAGGTAGGTGAAGACGCCGTCGATCTCCTCAATGGATTTCTTCAGCGTCTCTTCGAGCGTCATACCCTTTTCCAGGCTGGTGGCCACATAAACCGCCAGCAGTTCGGAATCGCAATTGGACACGAAGCGCTGTCCTTCGCGTTCCAACTGGCGGCGCATCAGCCAGTAATTGGTGATCTGTCCGTTATGCACCACCGCAATATCGGAATACGGATAAGCCCAGTACGGGTGGGCGGAGCGGATGTCGACGTCTGACTCAGTCGCCATGCGGGTATGACCGATACCGTGGGTCCCGGAGAAATCCCCCAACCCGTAGGCACCGGATACCACTCCGGCATCACCCAGGTCCTTGATCAGTTCCAGCGCCGAGCCGATCGACAGGATTTCCGCACCCTCGATATCCTCGATGTGGTCGGACAGCAGCTTCATGTCGCCGTCGTACTGAATCTCGTAGCGAAACGCGTACTCGGTGGCTTCATCGAGTTCCTTGACTGTCACACCGAGCGCTTTCAACGTCTCGTCGACGGCATCCTTGCGGCGCTTGATTTCCTCGTGAATCTTGAGTGCGCCGTGCAGATCTTCCTGCTCGGCGACCTTGAAGCGCAAGACAAAAGTGTTTTCCTTAGGTTCGCCGTAAATCGCAAACCCGGTTGAATCCGGCCCCCGGTGTTTCAGGGCCTGCAGCATGCTGGTCATTTCCTGACCGACATTGCTGGATCCCTTCCGGTGTATCAGCCCTGCAATTCCGCACATGGGCACATCTCTCCTGTTAAGTGGTTGCACGGCGGGCCGGCGCCCGCCGAAAATCAATCGTCAATTAGGCCGCTGGTTACGGCAGGCATTCCATGTAGGTGTCTTTGTCCCAATCGGTGACGGAAGACATGAAGCGTCCCCACTCATCCGACTTGTATTCGTGGTAAAGCCGGTACATTTCACCGGGCAGGCCACGCTGGACAACTTCATCTGCCTCGAGAGCCTCAAGCGCCTCGCCGAGCGACATTGGAAGCTTCTTCACATCCTTGCCAGCCTTGATGGCTTCGTAGATGTTGCGCTCTTCGGGCTCACCGGGGTCGAGCTTGTTGACGATGCCGTCATCGGCTGCTGCCAGGATGCAGGCGCCCATCAGATACGGATTGACCATGGAATCCACCGAACGGTACTCAAACCGACCCGGTGCGGACACACGCAAGCCCGTGGTGCGGTTCTGGAAACCCCAGTCGGCAAACACCGGCGCCCAGAACCCAGTATCCCACAAGCGGCGATACGAATTCACGGTCGACGACCCGATGGCGGTCAAGGCGCGCAAGTGATGCACAATACCGCCGATGGCTTCCAGTCCGGCTTTCTGCGGCATCTGTGGATCATCCCCATCCGGCATGAAGGTGTTGTCGCCACCTTTCACATACATGTAGTTGTCTTTCATGCCCGGCAGCGCTTTCGGATCATTGCCGGTACGGCAGAACTCGTCTTCACCACCGCGCCACAGCGACATGTTGTGGTGGCAGCCGGATGCCGACACCCCTTCGAACGGCTTGGTCATGAAGCAGGCGAAAATGCCGAATTCACGCGCTACCTGGGCACAGATCTGCCGGTATGTGGTCAACCGGTCGGCATTGCGCAGCACGTCATCGAACATCCAGTTGAGTTCGAGCTGGCCCGGCGCGTCCTCGTGATCGCCCTGGATCATGTCGAGCCCCATGGCGCGGGAATATTCCATGACTTTCATGTAGACCGGACGCAGGCTCTCAAACTGGTCGATATGATAGCAGTATGGCTTGGAGAACCCCTCCTCCGGTTTCCCGTCCTCGTTGAACTTGAGCCACATCATTTCCGGTTCGGTGCCCATGCGAAGACTTAGACCATTGTGCTTTTTCTTGAAGTCGTCGTGCAGGCGGCGAAGGTTGCCGCGGCAGTCCGCCGTCAGGTACCCGCCTGGATTTTCCTTTTCCTCGCGGTTGCGGAACAAGGTGCAGTAAAAACGCCCGATGCGCTTGTCCCATGGTAGCTGCATGAACGTCTCAGGCTCGGGAATGCCAACCAGTTCTGCCGCTTCCGGACCGTAGCCGAGATATTCGCCGGCCCGGTTTGTAAACAGGTTCATGGTTGCGCCGTAGACGAGCTGGAAACCCTTCTTGGCAACGGATTCCCAGTGATCAGCGGGGATGCCCTTACCCATTATCTTGCCAGTGACCGAAACGAACTGGAGATAGAGATACTCAATCCCCAACTCATCGATCATTTTCCGGACTTCCTTGACCTTTTCGGCCCTGCCCGGCGCATCAACAAAATTCTCAATATCCATTGCCATTGCATGGTTTCTCCCTGCTTACGCACCAAATTGACCAATACCATACCAATGCTATACCAATTTTGACAACCTACAAAATGAACCACACTGTGTTTTCGGCCGAGAATTTTCCACAGCAGCGCCTGAATCGATTGCGGCAATGTGCTATGAAGATTTGCAAAAACCGGTCTATCTGTGTGTATTCTCTTTGAAGGTCACAGCGGCCATCGACATGGGGTCGATTCAAAAATGGCCGCCAACAAATTGATATATATGGTAATTTGATGCATCTGTTCCCATATGCACAGCAACTGAAGCACCGGATCGCAGATATTACCGCAAGGCAAAACGAATGATTTCGATCGAACACAAGAGCGCCCGAGGCGCCAGGTCCATAACATCGGAACTGCGCAAGGCCATCGAAACAGGCAGGTATCATGACGGGGACCAATTGCCGCCGGAACGGGACCTTTCGGATACCTATTCGGCGTCCCGCAACACGATCAGGAAAGCGCTGGACAACCTCGAGGAAGCCGGCCTGGTGGTTCGAAAGGTCGGAAGCGGTACCTTTGTGAACTACGCCGGACCGGCAGATCTTGAAACCGAAAACGTCGTTGAGCAGATCAGCCCGCTGCAGTTGATTGATGCGCGTATCGGCTTTGAACGACAGATGACACGGCTGGCAGTTGTTCATGCGACCGGGCGGGACATCGAGAAGATGCAGGCCCTGCTGACGCAACTGGAAGCGACCGAGCACGACCGCAATGCATTCACAAAACTGGATTCAGAGTTCCACCACCAGCTTGCCAAGGCATCGGGCAATCCGTTGATTGTGAAATTATACCATCAAATCAATGAAGTACGCACCCATTCTCAATGGAGGAAAGCGCGTGAACTGGTTCTGAGTCCCGACAAGATCCGCCAGTACAACAAATTCCACAAGGGCATACTCCAAGGGCTGACAAACCGTGACACCAAGTCAGCGATCGATGCGCTGAACGCCCACATGGAACTGGCCCACCTCGACCTTGTTGGCACAGCCGCCGACGACTGATCAGCCTTCCGAAGCCAAGACGCTCACCCGGCGCCGGCAAGTCTTGACTGCCAGCCTTCGCCTTTATCGTTCACGTGAATGGGCCGGTCGTGCTGAAGTGCCGGAATCCTGGTTCTCGCGGCTTCAACCCTGGCCAGGTCGAGTGAAGCCACAATGTAGCCCTCACCGTCGCCGGCGTCGGCCAGAACCTCTCCCCAAGGGTCGACGATGAGCGAATGACCGTAGCATTCGCCGCCACCCGATATCTTGCCGTACTGGCAAGGCGCAATTACAAAGCATCCGTTCTCAATCGCCCGGGCACGCTGCAACACGTGCCAGTGCGCCTCACCCGTTACCCTGGTGAAAGCGGCCGGCGTTGCCAGCACTTGCGCTCCCATCATGGCAAGGCGCCGGTAAAGCGCGGCAAACCGCAAATCATAGCAGATCGACAGCCCGATGCGGGCCCATGGCGTGTGGGCCAGGATCGCCCGGTCTCCCGGCGATATGGTTGCCGACTCGCGATAAGAGCCACCTTCCAGGTCAACGTCGAACATGTGAATCTTGTCATAGCGCGCGACCACTTCCCCTTCAGGGCTGATCATGTAGGACCGGTTGGAAATGCGTCCGTCCTTGTTCTGCACGCCAATCGACCCGAGCAGGAACCAGACACCGAGCTTGCCGGCGGCGGCGGCAAATGCAGGCAACACCGGATGCTCGGCCTCAGGATACGCACCGGGCAGAAACAGCCCATCCCTTGTTTGCAGGCCGGAAAAATACTCTGGCGTCGCAATCAGCTGCGCGCCGTCAGCCGCCGCAGCAGCAGCCAGGCGCAGACTGGTCTCTATATTATGCTGAACATCCGGCGTGGCGCAGTTCTGCACACAGGCTACCGTGAATCTCGAGGGCATGACTTTGTTCCAATCGCTGTTATCTGCAACCAATTCTATACCAATTCAGTATGGTTCAAAAGTGGTTCGCCCGTCACCTGTCACCAAACCGCAGCAGCGAACGACAGGCTCAACCAGAAACACCGACAAACAAACAAATGCGAAACAGTGGACCCGCCCTCAGCACACAGAATTCGTATTTGAATTCGGGTACTGACGCACTGCAATTCAACCAATTCGCCAAATTGGCTCATAATCGGTTCTATTTTGGGTTGATTTGGTTGAGGATTCGGCCAATAGTGCAGGTGATGCCGCCGCCAGTGAAATCGGAAACAGCATCCAATAAGTCACAATCAGTATTAGAGACGCCCGCCATGGGCCTGTCAAAATCCGGGAGGAATGACGATGAAGATTACCAAACTGCTCGCCACGTCGGCGATTGTTGCTGCCAGTCTGGCGTTTACGTTGCCGGCTTACGCCGAAGCCGAGTCCGATGATCCGATCATCATGGTTCAGAACAACTGGACCAGCCAGCTGGTGCTGTCGTTTGTTGTCGGCAAGACACTGGAAGGGATGGGTTATACGGTCGAGTATGCACCTTCAGATTCCCAGTTGCAGTTCAAGGCCATTGCCGATGGCGACATGCACTTCCAGGTGGAAGCCTGGGAAGGGTCCATGAAAGAAGCCTTTGAAAAGGCCGTTGCTGACGACGGCATGGTTGATGCCGGCACTCACACAGCCGCGACCCGTGAAGAATGGTGGATCCCAGACTATGTGCTGGAAAAATGCCCCAAGGCTCAGGACTGGAAAGGTCTGGATGCCTGTGCGGAGATTTTCGCCACTGCGGAAACCAAGCCCAAGGGCCGGTTTGTCGGCCCGCCTGCCGACTGGGGCAAGAACTATGCCGCGCGCATTGATGCCCTGCAGATGAACTTCAAGGCAATCAATGTCGGCCAGGCTGCAACCTTGTGGGCGGAACTGCAGTCAGCCTATGACCGCAAGGAACCGATCGTGTTGTTCAACTGGACGCCGAACTTCATCGAGTCGAAATTCAAGGGCCGGTTCGTCGATTTCCCGAAGCCTGAAAAGGGCTGCATGGAAGACAAGGCCTGGGGTCCAAACCCGAACGCCACCGGCGATTGCGGCGCACCTCATTCAGGCTGGCTGAAAAAGGCTGCCTGGTCGGGACTTGCTGAAAAGTATCCGAAAGCCTGGGCGGTGATGCAGAAAGTCGACTTTGACAATGCACAGATTGCCTCTGCCGCGCTGATGGTCGATGTGGACGGCATGTCTCCGGAAGAGGCCGCTGACAAGTGGATCGCCGACAACTCCGCCGTCGTCGAGGGCTGGAAGAAATAGGCTCGCAGCGCTTGTGAGCAACACTTCGAGGCCGGGCTGAAGACATCTTTTGCCCGGCCTTTTCATCTGTGCAACGATAAGAAGACGATCCGGCGGGCTGGCCGCTGAAGGGGACAAAATGGGCGTTGACGCGCAAATCAAGTGCCGCAATATCTGGAAGATTTTCGGGGCTGATCCAGAAGGCTTCATGCAGCGCCACAACGGCAACCCGACCGCAGATGACCTGGCGGCCGAAGGCTATATAGGTGCAGTGCGCAATGTCTCGTTTGATGTCCACCAGGGTGAAATTCTCATCATCATGGGACTGTCGGGGTCCGGCAAGTCTACAATCATCCGGTGTATCACCCGGTTGAACGACCCGACAGCGGGAGAAGTGGAATATGAAGGTCGCGATCTGCTCAAGGCGACACCAAATGAATTGATCGATATCCGCCGCCACAAGATGGGCATGGTGTTCCAGAGCTTTGGCCTGTTGCCGCATCGCACGGTTCTGTCAAATGTCGCCTTCCCGCTTGAAGTTCAAAATCTCGATCAGCTGGAACGCGAAAAACGCGCCATGGAAATGATCGAACTTGTCGGCCTGGGCGGCAGGGAAAACTACTTTCCACGAGAACTGTCCGGGGGCCAACAGCAACGGGTCGGCATCGCCCGGTCGCTGGCAGTGGAGCCGGACATCTGGTTTCTCGATGAACCGTTTTCCGCGCTCGACCCGCTGATCCGGGCAGAAATGCAGGACGAGTTCATCCGCCTGCAACAAATGCTGAAGAAAACCATTGTGTTCATCACGCATGATTTTGAGGAGGCAACCAAGCTGGCTGACCGAATTGGCATCATGAAAGACGGTGAGATGGTGCAGCTGTGCACGCCCGAGGAAATGGTGCTCAACCCCGCCGACGATTATGTGGCCGAATTCGCCCGCAATGCGCCGCGCGACCGGATTGTGTCCGCCGCCGCGATCATGAAAAAATCCTCGGCGAAGACACCCGGTAAAATATCCGGTGCTTCGGTTTCAGCAGCCGCCAAGATCGGCGAGATCGCAGAACAGGTTATCAACTCCGACAAGCCGACACCTGTGACTGATGCTGAGGGGTATCTGCTGGGTCATGTTGACCGTGACCGGGTTACCAAAGCCCTGTTCGGCAAGGGCGATATTGTATGAACAGCGCGGTAACAGATGTTGGCAAAACACCGCAATCCAGCGTCCCCGGGTTGAACGCATTCTGGGTGCAGATGGCGGCCATGATCTGCTTTACCGTGTTGCTGAGCCTGGTGCTCGACTTCATGAAAGTCTGGCCGCAGGAATGGATCCTGCCAATCAAGGAACGGATCACAGAATTCTTCACATGGCTGGACAAGGAAGCCGGGATAGGCCAGCTGAAGTTCAAGACGGTGACCCGATCTGTCTCATGGCTGCTTGAACAGCCGCTGGACTGGGCTGAGTACATTCTGTATCGCGGCATCAAAGCCAAGCAGTTGCCTGCGATCTTCTGGATATTCATGCCGGTCATCGGCCTGGCCGTATTGCACAAGCGATTTGGCCTGCAGAAATGTCTTATTGCGGTTGCCGCCATCTGGGCAATTACGCTGGCCGACAATGTAGTGATTCAGTCCGGCCTCTATGAGTTGCCGCGCACGACCATGGATGCGCTTGGCATCAAGAAACTGGATGCGTTGCCCTGGGTAGTGATTGTCGCCGGCGCCGGCATTCTGGGGCACTGGATCGGCGGCTGGAAGCTGGCACTGTTTTCTGCCGGTTGCATCGGATACCTGGCCGTCATGGGCTTGTGGCGCGACTCGATGAAGACGTTCTCCATCGTGCTGGTTTCGGTTCCCTTTGCAGTGGTGCTGGGTCTTGGCCTCGGCATCTGGGTCACCCGGTCAAAACGCGCCGCGGCGATTATCTCGCCGATGTTCGACATCATGCAGGCAACCCCGCACATGGCCTACCTGGTGCCGGTTGTCGTATTGTTCGGCGCCGGTCAGGTACCGGCCATGATTGCCACTGTCATCTTCGCCATGCCACCGATGGCCCGATGCACCATACTGGGCATTCAAACGGTCTCCAGCGATGTTCAGGAATCGGGCCGCATGTCGGGATGCACACCACGGCAGTTATTGTGGAAAGTCACCCTGCCCTCGTCCCAGCGCATCCTGATGCTGGGCGTCAATCAGGTCGTCATGCAGACACTTGCCATGGTGGTGATCGCATCCATGGTCGGTGCGCAGGGACTGGGCCACAAACTGCTGTTCTCACTACAGCAACTGCGCCTTGGCGCAGCCGTTGAACAAGGCCTGGCCATTGTCCTGATGGCGGTTGTACTCGACCGCCTGACGCAAGCCTATGCCAACCGGGCACCCGGCGAACTGGCGTCGCGCGAGACCGGATGGAGAGCCAGAAAGCACTTGTGGCTTTTCCTGGGCGTCACTGTTGCGGCCTACCTTCTGGCGCAGTTCATTCCCATGGTGGAAAAGTATCCACGCGCCTTCACTTTCACGCTCGGCCGCAACATCGATTTTGCCCTGCGCGCGTTTTCCAAACATGCCTATGACTACATAAATCCGGTGCGGGATTTCATTACGGTGTACATGCTGATTCCGTTTCGGGATTTTTTCCTGTGGCTGCCATGGAGCACGGTCATCGGTGTCGTCGGTCTCGCCGCCTACTGGCTCGGAGGCATACGCACTACATTGCTGACCACCGGCCTTATCACCGCTGTCATCCTTGTTTCCGGCAACTGGGAACAAGGCATGCTGACGCTCTACCTCGTCACATCGGCCGTCATTCTATGTGTGCTTATCGGTGTACCGATCGGCATCTGGGCTTCGCGATCGGAACGGGCAGCGCGTCCCATCATGGCTACCTGCGATACACTGCAGACGTTTCCGTCCTTCATCTATCTGATCCCGGTCATCATGTTGCTGAAAGTCGGCGACCTGTCAAATGTCATAGCCATTCTGGCTTACGCCACCGTTCCAGCGATCCGCTATACATATCTCGGCATCAAACGCATTCCGGAAGTTACCATTGAAGCCTCGATCGCCAACGGCACCACACCGTTGCAGCGTCTTTGGAAAGTGGAGCTGCCGATTGCGCTGCCTGAAATCATGCTCGGCATCAACCAGACCATCATGATGGCGCTGGCCATGACCGCCATCACCGCGCTGATCGGTTCTTCCGACCTGGGCCAGGAAATCTACCGGGCCCTGCCGACCTCCGATTCCGGCCGCGGCATCATGGCTGGCCTCGGCATCGCGGTTATCGGCATTGTCGCCGACAGGCTCATCCAGGCCTGGGCAGCAGAACGCAAGAAACAGTTGGGTATAAACTAAGGAGAGCAAAATCAATGTCAAAACGAGTTGCCGTTATTGGTGCCGGTCCATCGGGTCTGGCACAGCTGCGTGCTTTTCAATCTGCTGCAAAAGCAGGTGCTGATATTCCCGAAATCGTGTGTTTTGAAAAGCAGGACAACTGGGGCGGGTTGTGGAACTACACCTGGCGCACCGGACTGGACGAGTATGGCGAGCCAGTGCACTGCTCGATGTATCGCTATCTGTGGTCAAACGGCCCCAAGGAAGGTCTCGAGTTTGCCGATTATTCCTTCGAGGAACACTTCGGCAAGCAGATTGCTTCCTACCCGCCGCGCGCTGTCCTGTTCGACTACATTCAGGGTCGCGTGGAAAAAGCCGATGTACGCAAATGGATCAGGTTCCGCACACCGGTGCGTCATGTTGAGTGGGATGCTTCAACAAGCAAGTTCAACGTCATGTCGCATGATCTGGTGAACGACAAAGTGACCACGGAAGCCTTCGACAATGTCGTGTGTGCCAGTGGCCATTTCTCAACACCGAACGTGCCACATTTCGACGGACTGGATCGCTTCAATGGCAGGGTACTGCATGCCCATGATTTCCGCGATGCAGTTGAATTCAAGGACAAGGATCTTCTGATTATCGGTACTTCGTATTCGGCAGAGGACATCGGTTCGCAATGCTGGAAGTACGGGGCCAAATCGATCACCGTCAGCCACCGCACAGCCGCCATGGGCTATGACTGGCCGGACAACTGGGCCGAGGTTCCACTTCTGACCAAGGTCGACGGCAACACATGTACGTTCAAGGACGGGACCACCAGGGATGTCGATGCCATTATTCTGTGCACCGGTTACCAGCACCACTTCCCGTTCATGGCGGAAGACCTGAAACTGCATACGGCCAACCGGCTGGCAACGGCTGATCTCTACAAGGGTGTAGCCTTTGTCCACAACCCGGCCCTGTTCTACCTGGGCATGCAGGACCAGTGGTACACGTTCAACATGTTCGATGCGCAGGCCTGGTGGGCACGTGATGTCATCATGGGCCGCATTGCCCTGCCAGACAAGGCTGCCATGCAGGCGGACGTTGAAGACCGCGTGACCCGTGAAGATGCCAATGAGGACGATTATGCCTGCATTCGCTACCAGGGCGACTATGTGAAAGAGCTGATCGCGGAAACCGACTATCCGAGCTTTGATGTGGATGGTGCCAACGAGGCCTTCTTCCAGTGGAAAAAACACAAGAAGCAGGACATCATGACCTTCCGCAACAACAGCTATAAGTCGGTGATTACCGGCACCATGGCACCTGCCCATCACACACCGTGGAAAGATGCGCTCGACGATTCACTTGAGTCGTACTTGGAGAACTGAGCCATGTTGCGGCTGGCAGGCGTTCGAAGGTTTGCCAGCCGATTGCTCCTGTTTCTGATCGCTGTTGCCTGCCTGTCTTTGACGACAGCGCGGGCACAGCAGGTGGACCTGGAAATCGTGCTGGCGATGGATGGGTCGGGCAGCATCAGTTCCGATGAGTTCCTGCTGCAGGTCATCGGGACGGCGGCTGCACTAAGGGACCCGAGCGTGCAGCATGCCATCCTTTCCGGGCCGACGGGAAGCGTGGCGATCGCCGCCGTGATCTGGTCCGATGCGGCATTTCCGAAATATCCCACAGAGTGGCACCTGTTGAATTCGCCCCGGTCGATTGATGCGTTTGCACAACGGCTGCTCAGCTTCAACAACCCGGCGAATGCCGCCAAGCGCCAGGGCAAGGGCGGCGGCGGAACCGGGATAGGCGACGGTATCGTCTACGCGCTGGAGATGATCCGCAGCAACAGCTTCAACGGCACCCGCAAAGTGGTGGACGTTTCAGGCGACGGGGTCGAAACCGACCCATGGTTCAAGAAAGCCTTCACCCTGCCCGATGCGCGCGAACTGGCCAGGGCACAAGGCGTGACGATAAACGGCCTCGCCATTCTCACCGACAACTGGAAGCTGCATCAGTACTACCGCGCCGAGGTCATCTCCGGCCCCGGCGCGTTCGTGGTCAAGGCAGTGGATTTTGACGCTTTTGCAGTGGCAATCCGCAACAAGCTGCTCAGGGAAATGTCGCCCGTGATCACCATGTATCCAATAGACGAGCAATTGCAGTTGGCTACAAACAACTGACGCCAGACCGGTACAGGTCTAGGACCGCGGCCGTGTCTTCTTCGGATCGTAGTGCGCAAACGGCACGACCGTAGCCGGCAGGCGTTTCTGGTGACCGTCGAGCTTGCCGACTTCCACCCTGGTTCCCACATCGCTGTGCACCACATCAACCCGCGCCAATGCAATGTTCTTTTTCAGGATGGGAGAGCGCATGGACGATGTGATCTCGCCGACCTGGGCACGGCCAACATGTAAACAATCGCCATGCCCGACATCGACTGCACTTTCTATGTCCAGCCCGACCAGCTTGCGCGCCGGGGTCTCCTTGCGCCGGATCAGCGCCTCGCGTCCGATGAAATCATCGGTCTTGGATTTCAGCGGCACCGTGAACCCGATACCGGCTTCAAACGGGTCTGTCTGATCGGAAAATTCAGCGCCGGCGAATATCAGCCCGGCCTCGATGCGCACCATATCCAGTGCTTCAAGTCCCATCGGGGTAAGCCCATGCGGTTGGCCGGCTTCCCAGAGCGCATCGAACACCGTCTCGGCATCCTTGGGATGGCACCAGATTTCATAACCGAGTTCACCGGTGTATCCGGTGCGCGACACCACAATCGGCACGCCCTGATCGTCCCCCACCCGCCCGACGGTAAAGCGGAACCATTCCAGCTCGCCGACAGCAGGCTGGTGCGGCGGCGTCCAGACGAATTTTTTCAGAATATCCCGGCTTTCGGGACCCTGAACGGCGACATTGTGCATCTGGTCGGTTGATGAACGGATATTGACGGTCAAACCGATTTTATCGGCCACTTCGCGCAACCACACACCACCGTAATCATCGCCGCCAATCCAGCGGAAATTATCCCGACCCAGGCGCAGCAGCGTGCCGTCATCGATCATGCCGCCGTGTTCATAGCACATGGCGGAATAGACAACCTCGCCAACCGCCAGTTTTGCAACATTGCGGGTCAGTGTGTACTGCATCAGGGCTTCGCTGTCCGGTCCGGTAATTTCGAACTTGCGCAGCGGTGACAGATCGACCACGACCGCTTTTTCCCGGCATGCCCAGTACTCGTCAATCGGACCCGATTTCGAAAAACAGTTGGCCAGCCAGTATCCCTTGTACTCGACGAAGTTGCGGGTGTGCTTTTCGAAGCTGGAATGGAAGGCCGTCTGCTTGGTCATTTTCGGTTCCGAATCTGGTGTCGTACGCATGGCAATCGCGCGGGAAAACTTCTCTTCGCCTGAGTAGGTGCGCACGTGAATGTCTGTGGGGTTCCATCCATTGGCAGGTGACGTGTCATCCGGGCACGCTGAACTCACGCAGATCAAGTCAGTCAGCGCCCGCAGCAACACATAGTCGCCAGGTCGCGACCAGGGCTCGTCGGCGAACATCACACCGTGATCATCAAGTCCGGTGTTGAAAAAGAAGTTGATGGCCATCCATCCGGCCCGTGCCGTAACGCCGTGCTCGGCCAGCGCGCCGTTAAAATTGTCGGAACAATTGGCATGCCCGGGATACCCGATGTCATCATAGTATTTTGCAGCGCAAGCCAGCGCGAATGCGTCATGCCTGCCAACAGTATCCTGAACCACTTCGACCAGCGGCAACATGTCCTGATCATAATATTTCGCATGCAGCCCGGGCATCGGATAGGCATGGCCCATGAGCGTGCGCGTGGTGGTCACGTCAAGCGCGTGCTCAGTGCCCTTGTCGAGCTTGCGCGCTGCAAAGCACTGGAAATCCGTACACTGGCGGCCGTCGA
This sequence comes from uncultured Anderseniella sp., assembly GCA_947488295.1. Taxonomy (GTDB): domain Bacteria; phylum Pseudomonadota; class Alphaproteobacteria; order Rhizobiales; family Aestuariivirgaceae; genus Anderseniella. The sequence continues at coordinate 642,263 of CANKYU010000003.1, read as the reverse complement.
CATCCAGAATCTGGATGAAGTTGCCAGCCTTCACAAAGAAACTTTTCGCGGTTCTGGTCTCAACGCGAAGATCAAGCACAGGATCAGCCAACGGGTCAGGCAGTTCGAACTTCGCATGGGACTTAACAACCGCCCGTGTCACCATCACCGTGAGCGGAGTTGACGTGTCCTGCGCTTGCATATCCATGGCGCCGCCGGGGGCAGCAACCACCACCACCCCGTCGCGCTGAACGGACAACTCGATTTCCTCACCGTGGCGGGTCGTGTCACTGAAAAAACTGACGGCACCAGCGCCGGCAAGGTCAATACCCCGGCTTTCCAGCCCCATGCGCAGGCCGCGCAGGCTGTGGTCGGCTCCCGCCAGCAGCGCCTTCAGACCTGCTGCATCGGCGTTTGGCTTTTTGCCAAGCACGCCTGCATCAATGGTGCCGTTCTTGTCCGCGGCCACGACTTCGCAAACCTGGCCGCCTTCGTCATTGATGACAGTAAACCGGTCGCCCTGCTCCACCGGGAACAATACGGCGCCGGCACCTTGAACCACATATCGTTCAGTGCCTGGCGGCATCGAGAAAACCCCAGGCTGAATGACACTGCCTGGAACGGGCGGGCCCGCCTTGACGTCCGGATAATCGGTTTCCAGCATGCTTTGTTCCTCACACCACAACGGGACGCAAAAGCCGATCTGCACTTGCATGTGTGGAATAAAAATTCATCCCAAAGAATAACCCCCGGCCGTATCCGTCACAAGTTGTTTCTGGCCATTTCATTGCCGTTTCAGGACACAAAGCCGATTGTTTGGGGCGGTTTTATCCTGCCATTGTATTTGCAATCATCGCCGGTTTTGCGGCAAGCTGACACCTTGTGCTGCCTTGCGCAGCCATATCAAAATCGACCGCACTCAAATCCCGACTTGCTGCAACCAGGGTAGAAAAACCGATGCAAAAAATTCAGAGCGAAGACCGTCGTGTCGTCAATATTTACAAGGATGACTTCAAACCGTTCGGCGGAGAGGCTGCGCCTTCGTCGCATGAGAGTGCCCTGCAAATAAACGCCCATGAGCAGTTGGGGGTCGGCTTTCACGTCTACCGGATGCAGCCAGGCACAACCACAACGCCGCATGAACACACACAGGATGAGGAGTTCCTGGTGCTCGAAGGTGAACTTGTCGACAATGACGGATATGTCTACAGGACAGGTGATCTGGTCTGGCTGAAAAAAGGCACGCAGCATTCTTCCCATTCGGAAAATGGCGCCCTGCTCGCCGTCTATATCGGCAAGGCTGAGAACAACCTGACTTGATCACTTCGGTTGCAGCACACGGAGTAATCAGTGATCGCTGATAACTGATGCCAGCCGGTTTTGAGCCTCGACTGCCTCGCGTTCCAGTTGCTTGACGATCTCGGCCATGGGGGCCACCTCGTGCAGGAACCCCAGAGCGTGACCGGCAGACAAGAGGCCTTTGGATGTGTCGCCTGTTTCATAGGCCTGGCGGCCGATCTTGCCGGATACATGTGGCAGCAGATCTTCAATCCTGATATCCGGATTTTCGGCTTCCATGCGCAACACCAGATCAGTGGTTTCATTGCGCAATGTGCGGACTGTATTGCGCACACTTGCCATGGTCAGCGCCGTGTCGCGCTCGGACGCGTCAATCAGTGTCTGCTTGTAGCCGGTATGAGCCTTGATCTCCTCGGCGACCAGAAACCGGGTTCCCATAACAACGCCATCCGCTCCCATGGCCAGGGCCGCGACCAGTTGCGAGCCGGTGCCGATGCCGCCGCCAATCAGATATGGAATTTCCAGGCGCTGCTGCGCCAGTGCGCCATTGACCATGGTGCCGATCATGTCCAGCCCGGGATGCCCGCCACACTCGGCACCGACGATGGACACCATGTCGACGCCGACACTCTGTGCCTTCACCGCAAAGCGGACACTTGGAACCTTGTGCAATATGACGATGCCGGCATCTTTCAGCATCGGCACATAAGCCTCAGGGTTGCGTCCCGATGTTTCAACGAAGCGAACGCCCTCATCGACGATCAGCTGAAAAACCTCCAGCGTCTTCTCGCCCTGCACGAGCTTCGGCAACATTGAGACATTTACGCCGAACGGCCTGCCGTCGCACAACTCACGGCATTTGCGTATCTGGGCGCGGAGATCGTCAGGATCAGGAAAACTGGCGGCCGTAATGAAGGATATGATGCCGGCATGGGCGGCGGCGGCGACATAGTCCGCATCCGCCAACCACATCAGTCCGCCTGCAACGATGGGCACACGAATGCCGAACGTGCGGCTGACCTGCGTCTCAAATCGCACCGGCATCAGCTGTCGCCAGGCTTGGTAAAATCAGGTTTGCGCTTGTCAAAAAATGCAGTGATCCCTTCTACCGCCGGAGCTTCTGCGACGGCTGCGGCCATGTGGTCCCTTTCCAGGTCCATCTGCTCCGCGAACGTGGAATGCTCTGCTTCGTTCAATAACTGCTTGATGCGCGACAGCGCGCTGGTTGGTGATGTCGCCAGGCGATCAGCAATTTTGGTGGCCTGTGACATGGCTTCGCCCGGCTCACTCAACCGGTTCAGGGCGCCCAGCTGATACAGGCGTTGTGCAGCAATGGGTTCGGCAAACAGGCAAAGTTCATTGACCAGGGGCCGCGGCAACATCTTCATCAGTCGGTGGGTTATGCCGCCGTCCGGGGTCAGCCCGACCCTGACATAGGAAACCGTGAACATGGCGTCCTTGCCTGCCACGACAAAGTCGCAGGCATAGGCCAGCGAGACACCGGCACCTGCAGCACCGCCTTCGACCGCAGCGATCACCGGCTTGGGGCAAGACCTGAACTTTCGAACAATGTCATGCAGGCTCTCGATGTGAGCCTTGCGGTCCTCAAGAGGTTCAAAGCGACGCGTCCTGATCCGGTTGAGATCGCCGCCGGCACAGAAGAACGATCCTGCGCCTGTAAAAATCACGGACTTTATCCGATCGGTTTCACTGGCCAGGCCGAGCGCCTTGGAAATGACGTCGTAAAGTTCCAGCGTGATCGCATTTCGATTGGCGACATTGGCGTTGTAGATAACCAGCCGGTCGCCGAGGTCTTCGAAATACGCGGTTCTTTCATTGTTCATGATCTCAACCCCGAGCCTGAGAAAGCGCGATAAAGCGCTCCAGATGATGATCGGTATCGCCAAACTCATGATCCACCATGACCAGGCGGCGGGCAAAATGGGCCAGCGAATATTCCTGTGTCATGCCGATGCCGCCATGCATCTGGATGCATTCTTCCGCTACCAGCCGACCGACGCGACCTATCAGATTTTTGGTCGCGCTGGCATTGCGCTCGCGCACATCACGGGGTTTGTCCAGGGCAGCCGCCAGGTTGAGAACCGCTGATCTTGCCTGTTCGATCTCGATCAGCATATCCGCCATGCGATGCTGCAAGACCTGAAACTTGCCGATGGGACGGCCAAACTGGGTCCGGGTCCTGAGATAGTCTACGGTGAGCTGCCTGGCGGTTTCCATCGCCCCCAGGGCTTCCGCCGACACTGCAGCGATCGCCATGCTCATGCGCGCCTCTATTGCCGGGAACGCGTCACCGGACCGGCCCAGCAACGCGTCGTCCGGTACCTTCACATCGTGCAAATCAATCTCACATGCGAAACCACCGTCGATCTTGGGGTACTCGCGTGTCGACAGTCCCGGCGCGTCTGCGGGTATCAGAAACAGCGAAATACCATCTTCTGCATCATCCTCACCGGCAGTACGCGCACTTACGACCAGTGTCTGTGCTGCTTCTCCGTTTGAGACCACGGCCTTGCGCCCGTTCAGCACAATTCCCTGCCCGACCGCTTTCGCAGCAGTTGAAACCCGGGACATCTCATACCGGCTGTGCGGTTCGCCATGGGCGAAGGCGAGTTGATGCCCGCCTGACATAACAGCGTCCAGCACTGCGCGCTGGTCATCAGTTCCCAGATCGGCGATCAACCCGCCGGCAAGGATCGCGTTTTCGAGCAGCGGTTCAACCACACCAGCCCGGCCGATTTCCTCAAACACCGTGGCAATATCATAACCGTGGCCGCCCAGCCCGCCGACATGTTCTGCGAACAAGGCGTGCACCACACCCAGTTCGGCCAGCTGCAACCAGATCTCGCGCGACATTCCGTGCTCGGTCGCCAGCGATACATTACGCTGCTCGTCCGAATACACATCCGACAGGAACCGCCGCAGCGTGTCGCGCAACATGGTGCGCTCTTCGGTTTGCCCGAAGCTGGTTTGATCTTGTGTGCTCACAGGTCGAGAACCTGCTTTGCAATGATGGTGCGCTGTACTTCATTTGACCCGCCATAGATCGTCAGCTTGCGGTTGTTGAAGTACTGGGCAGCGACGGGCGCAGCATAATCCGGCCCGATGGCCTGCGCATTGGATCCTTCGTCCAGTGCCTCGGATACAAACGGGATGGCATAAGGCCCGACCGCGCGCCGGGTCAGATCGTTGATCTGCTGGCGCAACTCGGTTCCCTTGATTTTCAACATGGAACTTTCAACTCCGGGGGCCTGTCCGGCTGCAACCTGTGCGATAACACGCAGATTGGTGGTCTCCATGGCCATCAGGTCGATCTCCACCTGCGCGAGACGAGCAGCAAAAAGCGGGTTTGCAGCAAGTGGTTTTCCACCGGCCATTTCCTGACCGGCAATTCTCTTGACCGCGTCAAGTCCGGCTTTTGCAAAACCGGTCCCGGCAATATTGGTGCGCTCATGGGTCAAAAGATATTTGGCGTAAGTCCAGCCCTGGTTTTCTTCACCGACGAGGTTTTCAACGGGAACACGCACATCATCGAAAAACACCTCATTGACTTCCGCCTCTCCGTCCAGCAGCCGGATCGGGCGGATCTCAACGCCGGGACTGGCCATGTCGATCAGCATGAACGAGATACCAGCCTGAGGTTTCACTTCAGTGTCGGTGCGCACCAGGCAGAAAATCCAGTTGGCGTGCTGGCCCAGTGTGGTCCAGGTCTTCTGGCCGTTGACCACATAGTGATCGCCATCGCGCACCGCCCGGGTTTTCAGGGATGCCAGATCTGATCCGGCACCGGGTTCCGAATATCCCTGACACCACCAGTCATCGCCGTTCAGGATACGTGGCAGAAACCGGTCGCGCTGTGCCTGCGAACCGAATTTCTGCAACACCGGTCCCAGCATCATCAAACCAAACGGTACAATCCTGGGCGCATGGGCGGCACACATCTCGTCTTCGAAGATGAAACGCTGATGCGCCGTCCATCCGGTACCGCCAAACTCTATCGGCCAGTTGACGGCAAGCCAGCCCTTCTCGTTGAGGATGGCATGCCATTCCTCATAATCGGCCTTGGACATGCGCAGTCCCGAGCGCACTTTGTTGCTTATACGGACGGGGAGTTTTTCACGCAGGAACTCGCGCACTTCCTTGCGAAACTCACCCAGATCGATCTGCGCTGACATGAAATGACCTCTCGCGGCATATTACAGCCGCTCTGGCGGAAAACTGCCCAATTTGATTGTGGCATTTTTCAATGCTAGCGCAAGTCGCGATATTGTTGAACCGCCTACAAGCAAATTGCGTCAAGGTTCGCCATCAGGTGGCAGGATGACGCTCAGCGGCACGGCGTCCTTCGTCAGAATGGACTTGATCACAATGTAACTGAAATACTTGTCGACACCGATGTTTCGCTCCAGGACATTCTCGATGATCTCCTGATAGTGTCCAACGCTCCTGGCGACGAACTTGACCAGATAGTCGTAACCGCCGCTGACAAGGTGGCATTCCTGCACCGCCTCATAGCGCCGGATTTCCGCCTCGAACTTTATAAAGTCCTCGCGCCGGTGATCGTTGAGCGTGATTTCGGTGAACACCGTGATGTAATCGCCCAGTCTGGCCAGGTTGATCTGCGCCTTGTAGCCGGTAATGTATCCGGCCTTTTCCAGGCGCCTGACACGCTGCAGGCACGGACTGGGAGACAGTCCCACTGCATCGGCCAGCCTGACGTTGCTCATTTTCCCGTCCTGCTGCAAGCGGGCCAGGATGTTCATGTCTATCCGGTCGAGCTTTACCGCGCCTGCCATCCGGCTTCACCTCGCTCTATGCCCGCAAGGCTTCCTGGTGCGCTTTCACCAGATCCGCCATGCTGTTGAAACGGAAATCATATTCCGGCATGTCGCCCGGGTTCATGGTTGCACCAAAACCCTCCTGGTCAAAGCGGCGATAAATCCAGCAGGACGTCAGATCATGCCGGTTGGCCGGACCGTGATCATGGAACATGCTCTCGGCCGTGTGCAGGATTTCCCGCTTTTCCACGCCAAGCGTTTTCAGCTTGTCGAGCATGTACTCGAAATTGCGGTCGGACGGTTTGTAGGAGCCTGCGTCCTCAGCGGTGTAGATGGCATCGAACTCGACATCCAGACGCGCATTGCTGCCGGCAAAACTCTCATTGTCGACATTCGACAGAATGACCAGCTTGAAGTGCTTCTTGAGATATTTCAGGGCACCGACGCTGTCGGAGAAGGCCGGCCAGTTTTTCACCGACTGGCCATATGCGGCGCATTCTTCCGGTGTTGCGGACACACCCCACTCCTCGGCAAGCCGCTTATAGACAATCGGCAGCAGGTCGCGGTATCGCATTGCCGGCGTCCAGGATTGCTGCGATGACTCATGGCGGGCGTGGGCCTCCAGAATATCATCACGCGACAGATCGCGCCCGACGCGGGAAGTAAGCGGCTTCAAGCCATCCACCATGCCTGTTTCCCAGTCGATCAGCGTGCCGTAACAGTCGAATGTCAGTGCTTTGAAGTCTGTAAGTTTCATTGCCGGGTCCTTGATGTCAAAATGAGCCGACAGCCTCGGCCATCGGCTTGTGCCAACTCCATCTTGCAGAATATTATAGCGCGAAATACTCGAATATATCGCCCCGGTCAGCCTGATATATCAAACTGACCGGCTTGACAGCATAAAATGCTGCAGCTGGAGATCAATTACCGGCCGCGACGAGTTCGCCCACCCCGACATAGTCAGTCTTGCCGGTACCAAGTACCGGGACCGATTTCACGCTCATGATGGTCTTGGGCACCATCAGTTCACCCAGGCCCTGCTTCTTGCAATGGTTCTGCAGCGCATCGCGCTTTGCTTTGGCATTGTCTGTCACCAGGACTAGCTGTTCGCCCTTGCGGGCATCGGGTATCGAGACTACCGCGTGCATGTTGTCCGGCCACAAGGTGCTGGCCTGGGCCTCAACGGCGGTCAGGCTGACCATCTCACCGGCAATCTTGGCGAACCTTTTGGCGCGACCCAGGATGGTGATGAAGCCCTGCTCATCGACATCAACTATGTCACCGGTATCGTAGGTCTGGTCATCCGTCTTTTCCAGTACACCCGGGTTCTCAGCGCGCAGATAGCCCAGCATGACATTGGGACCCCGGACGACCAGCCTGCCGCCCTCCTCGATGCCGGGAACCGGTTGCAGCTCATATGAGATACCCGGCAGAAAGCGGCCGACTGACCCCGCCTTGAAATGTTGCGCCGTATTGGTCGAGATGCCAGGCGATGTTTCTGTGGCGCCATAGCCTTCAAAAATACGGATGCCGAATTTTTCGCTCCACACCTTGCGGGTCTCGTCCTTGACCTTTTCAGCACCGGCAAATGCATAGCGCACCGAATAGAAATCATACGGATCAGAAGACCGCGCATAGCCGGCCAGGAATGTGTCAGTACCAAACATGATGGTGGAATTGGTGTCATATACCAGCGCCGGCACGATGCGGTAATGCAGCGGTGACGGGTACAGGAACGTCTTCACGCCGGCGAGCACCGGCAACAGGGTACCGCCGGTCAGCCCGAACGAATGAAACACCGGCAGTGCATTGAACACGATATCGCGCGGATTGAAATCCACCCGGGCGCCAAGCTGGTAGCAGTTTGCCAGCAGGTTGGAGTGGCTCAGCACAACGCCTTTGGGCGTGCCTTCGGAACCGGAGGTAAACAGGACCACGGCCGGGTCATCCGGCGCGATCGCAAGCCTTGAATGGGCAATCCCGGCAAACGGTGCCGTGATCAGCGCCAGAGCCTTGTCCCAGCCGCCAATGGAAGCCTTGATGTCTTCCAGGTAAACCACTTTCACGGATTTCTCGAATGCGGCCACCGTATCTTCCATCTTGGCAACTTCAATGAACTTGCGCGAAGTGATGACCGTCCTGATGTCAGCGGCCGTAATGGCCGCCTGCATGTTTGCCAGGCCGGTGGAGAAATTCAGCATGGCCGGCACGCGGCCTTGCGACTGCAGTGCAAAGAAGGTCACGACGGCACCAACGGAGTTGGGCACCATCAGGCCGACGCGTTCACCCTTTCCGCAATATCCGGCAAGCTTGCGGCCCATGATCCGCGCACCCAGAGCCAGCTTTCCATATCCCAGCGCACTGCGTTCGATATCTTCCAGTATTGCATGCTTGCCGCCATGCACGACTTTCGCCTCCAGCAGGGCGTCAAACAGGGTGCGGCGGCGGTTGCAGGTCTCAAAGATCATATCGCTCATGACGTCGTAAAGCTGCTGGCCGGCATGACGGCGGCGGCTCTTGCCAACCAGGCCTTCGGGTACTTCAAGCTTGCGCGGCGGCATGATGGTCAGCGTGATCTTCGGGAACCAGCGGGCACGCAAAGTGCCTTTCAACCTGGAGAAAAATGTGTACTGGGCACCGTCGATACGCACCGGGACCAGATCCGCATCAGCCTGGTCGGCAATCATCGCCGGACCTTCATAAATTTTCATCAGGGCACCGGTGACGGTGATGCGCCCTTCGGGAAATATGACGCAGTGCTTGTCCTGTTTGACTTCACGGACCAGCGCCTTGGCCGCCATCGGATTGGTCGGGTCCATCGGGAAGGCATCGACCAGCCTCAGGAAGGGTTTTACCCACCAGGCATTTGCAATGTGCGTGTTGACGGCAAACAGGGGTTTGACCGGCAGGAACGCAGCGAGCAGCACGGGGTCCAGGAACGACACGTGATTTACAACGATGACGGCACGCTTGCCGGCCTTTTCGTAGTTCTCCAGGCCCTTGACCTCAACCCGGTAAAACAGCTTGAGAATGCCGATCAGGAACGTCTTGATCAACTGGTCCGGCAACAGCACACATACATAGATCGCAACAATGAAGTTGATCGCGGCGATACCCAGCAGAACCATCGGAATACTGACCCCTGCCCCGATCAGTGCAGCAACCACTCCGGCGCCTGCGGTCATGAAAAACGCATTGACGATATTGTTGGCGGCGATGGTGCGCGAGCGATCCTCATCGTCAGACCTGGCCTGCAGGATGGCGTATAAAGGCACGATGAAAATGCCGCCGCACAATGCAACGCCGATCAGGTCGAGCATCATGCGCAGGTTGGTCCAGTCCGACAGGAAGGTCAGTCCGCCGACCAGTTCGCCATTTGCCGCCGGCTGGTAGTTCATCAGCGCGAACGAGAAATCAGCAATAAAAATCGTGATACCAAGGGCCCCGAACGGCGCGTGAATTGCCGTGACCTGCCCTCTCAGCAAACGGTTGCACAACATGGACCCGATGGCGATGCCGACCGTAAACAGCACCAGGAACAGGGTGACAACGGTCTCGTCACCCTTCAGCAGGTCGCTGGAGATGGCCGGAAACAGCGACAGCAATGTTGCGCCCACCAGCCAGAACCAGGAAATGCCCAGAATGGTCAGACGTGAAAACCTCACCGATGCCGCTTTCGACACCATGCGCCAGCTTTCGGCAACGACATTCCAGTTGATTTTCAGATCAGGCGCTGCAGCCGGCGCATCGGGTATGAAACGGCTTGCCGCGTAGCCCAGCCCGGCCAGCATCAGAACCAGCCCGGAGACAACACTGATGCCATAGGTTGTCAGAACCAGCAGTCCACCGGCAATCGTGCCGGCAAGAATGGCAAGGAAAGTGCCGGCCTCGATCAGCGAGTTGGCGCCGATCAGCTGCCTTTCCTTAAGGTGCACCGGCAGAATGGAATACTTCAGCGGGCCGAAGAATGCCGACTGCGTGCCCATGAGAAACAGCACACCGAACAGGGACCAGACGTGACCCGCGAACAATGCCAGGGCACCCAAGGTCATTATGACAATCTCTGCCAGCTTGATTTTACGGATCAGGCCAGCCTTGTCGAACTTGTCGGCAATCTGACCGGCAGTTGCGGAAAAAAGAAAGAACGGCAGAATGAAAACGCCACCCGCAGCAGTGGCCATCACGGCCGCGTTCAGGCCGGCTTCGGCCGCAATACGGTAAACCAGCAGAATAGCCAGCGCGTTCTTGTACACATTGTCGTTCAGCGCTCCCAGGGCCTGGGTCACGAACAGGGGCAGGAAGCGTTTCGACCTCAGCAAGGCAAATTGCGAATTATCCATTGGGATGTCTCCTCACTGTTTCGAAACGGCCCGACCTGAGAAAGTTCAGAACCGGCAGCACAATCTCAGGCGACCTTGCAATAAATCCATGAAGACCGGGTAAAACCATGAAATCCTTAGCGCCTTGCAGGCGGGTCTCGGCAACCGACACCGTGCCATCATCGTCGCCGGGAACAAGTGGATTATAACCCTCGGTGTCCCCCAGACCGCCGGCAATAATGCCAAACGGGATTTCCGGCACCGGCAGCACAGTGACCTTTGCCGGCGTCAGCTGCTGGCCGGCAGTTCCATAAAACAGCCTGTAGGGCCATGCCGGCTGCAGTGCTTTTGCCACAACAGAACCCTGGTTGGGCGGGGCGATCATGATCAGCCGGCCAGGCTTGATCCGAGATTGCCACTCGCCCTCTCCGCCCAATAGCCGGCGCACGATAATGCCGCCCATGGAATGAGTTACGAACGAAACTTCATCCACACCATCCGCCCGCTGCAGCAGTCTTTCAAGTTGTGCGGCATGATCCTCGATCGACCCTCGTGTGCTGGGATAGCTGATCGCACGTGCCTCAAATCCGGCTGTGCGCAACTTGTCCGGCAGATCGCCGAAAGTCGCAGGCCCACGCCCAATACCATGCACAAGCAACACAAGGTGCCGGTTTTCAGATGCTGCAACCTTGCGCTCGTTCAAGCGGGCCAGGCAATCGGAATAACTGCCCCAGGCGTGACGAACGTTGTGATCATCCAGCAAGCGGAAGTGTCCGGACCAGACATGACGCTGAATACGCCAGCCACCACGCAGGTGTTCGTCTGCCCAAAATTGAGTGCCCCCCAGCGTGGGCAAGGCTGCATTGGGGTTTTCCGCACGACCCGGCGTCGACAGCAACCCCATTATAATGAGACTTGCAAACACCAGCACACACCAAGCCGTGCCCTGCAGGGTTCCGGACAGGGATTTTATTTCATCCAGTTGATCTGGTCGGCGGTTCAGCATTGTGTCGGTCTCCTTCTCAACGGTATAAAACGGGCTTGCGCCGGTTCGGAAATCAATTTATGAACATCGTTCACAAATATGTTGTAGCGCATTCATGAACGTCGTTCAAGATATTTTTTGAACAATGTTCACAAGTGAGGATGATATGGTTACCGGTAGCAAGACCACTGAACGCCGACACAAATTGCGCCTTGAGTTGATCGACGCAGGCGAAACAATACTGACCCGGCAGGGACTGGACGCGCTGACGGCGCGCGCGGTTGCATCGGCAGTCGGGTGTTCTGTCGGCGCCATCTACAATGTGTTTGAGGACATTGACGGCCTGATCATCGCGGTCAACTCCAGAACCCTCGCAAAGCTCGACCGGAAGATCAGCCGCTTTGTTCCCGGTGACGCATGCGGGCTTGAGCCGGAAGACTGCCTGAATGAGCTGGCGATCGCCTACTGCCAGTTTGCCATCGAACACACCAATGCCTGGTCTGCCCTGTTCGAACATGGCGAACGCATCAGCCGCCAGATTCCGGACTGGCACATGGCCGAGCATGTGCACCTGGTCGGCCATATAGTGAAGTCTCTGCAGCGCCTGCAGCCCGACATGCCCGACGAGAAAAGCCGGGAGCTTGCCGGATTACTGTTTTCCGCCGTGCATGGTGTGGTTTCCCTCGGCCTTCAGGGGTTCTTCTTCGCTGTGCCGCAGCGCAAGCTGGAAGCCCAGGTCAGCCTTTTGGTGCGGGCTGCGCTTGTCGGATTGAGACAGGACTAGAGCGAGTTGTGATTAGATTGGATCATTTGAAGGCGGAAAATCGGTTCACTCGGCTAGGCGTGTTGCGCAGCGCGATGTGGTGCATCGCGCAAGCGGCACAACGACGCCGATGGACCGATTTTCCCCACCCCGACAAGAACCATGATGTTGATGTTATTGGTGAAAGGGCTGCACGATTTTGCCCTCTGTCGTCGTTGGATCGCACTTGTGTTGGACTACACCACCGCGTGCAATCCGCCTAGCCAGCGACCAAAATCGCTGCGGTCAAATGGTCCAATCTAATCACAACTCGCTCTAGACGGGTTTTTCCGCATTGCCGTAAATATCGATAAGCACGGCAGCGACAATGATCATGCCGCCAGTAACCGACAGCACGGTCATTGAGGTTCCGATCAATGCCCACGCACTGATGGTCGCCACTACAATTTCGGTCATGGTCAGCAAGGCAGCCCTGGTTGCCGGCACAAGCCGGGCCCCCCACAGCTGGCCGATCATCGATGGCCAGAACGCAAGAATGCCGAATGCCACGACACCCACGGCAAGCGCCGGGCTCAGTGCCCCTTGGGAAAACCCGGCGCTGCCGATCAAAATGGCTGCAAGGGCTGCAAACAAGGTGCCGAAGAAAATCGCCGAGGCCACATTCCAGTATGGATCGACTTCGGCGCGACCACGCACCATAGACAGGGTCGAGCCCCAGAAGAAGCCGGCCACAAGGCCTGCCCAGTCACCGGCATTGCGTGGCACCGGCAACCCGCCATCGCCGCCGAGCAGCAACCACAACCCGGCAAATGCCAGCAGGATGGCAAACGCCCGCCACGGGTTCAGCCGGACGCCGAACACCACCCTGTCAACCAGCGTGGCCCAGATCGGCAGCATGTAGAACAGGAAGATTGCGCGGATGACATCAGTAGAGACCACAGCATAAAAATAGCAGACCTCGGAAATGCCAATCCCGACGCCCACAAGCGCCATCCAGCGCACATGATCAGACCGCCACCTGCCCCATCTTGCCGCTGCCAGAATTGCGACAGGCAACCCGGCGCCCATCGCCATGGCAGCCGACCAGAACGGACCAAAACCGGCTTCCGACAGATACCGCAACGGGATCCAGAACAAGCCCCACAGACCGGCACCGACCGCGATTGCCAATGCACCGCGAAGTTGCGGGGTTAAAAATGAATGTGTCATCTGTGATGTCTATCTTTGCCGGTCATTGCAGGCAAGAAGCAGAATGAAATCCGCATCTACCTGATCTTGCCGAAGTCGCCATGGCGCCCCTTGCCAGCGCTGAAGTGCCCTGCTCCCTGCAAACCACCAGCGATGAGTTCCGGGCGCCCGTTGTGCCATTCGCGAACCAGTGCGTCACGCACGCCGTGACCATGCTGAGCAATGACCGAGCGCCGGTCAGCACGCACGCAACTCTGCGGGAAGCGCGCAATGTCATGCGCCAGTTGTTCAGCCTTGTCCCGGGCACAACCATCGTCGACCACATATTCACACAGTCCAATACGTTCGCATTCCTCAGCCTTTACCTGCCTACCAGTCAGCACGATATCCATGGCGCGTCCTTCGCCGACCAGACGCGGCAGGCGCACCGTGCCGCCGTCTATCAGCGGTATGCCCCAGCGCCGGCAGTAAACTCCCATGTAGGCAGACTGCTCCATGACCCGCATATCGGCCCACATGGCCAGTTCCATGCCACCGGCAACGGCCGGGCCGGCAATGGCGGCAATCACCGGTTTATCCAGTTGCAGGCGGGACGGACCCATGGGGCCACGGGGATCGTTTTCCGGAACGTCAGCAAAATTCAGTTCAGCCAGCGGATCATCTGTGTCCAGGGCAGCCGCCAACTTCAGGTCCCAACCAGCACAAAACGCCCCGCCCTCGCCCCAGAACACGGCCACGGCAGCCTCTTCGTTCCGATCAAATTCGAGGAAGGCGTCCTGCAGGGCATCGGCGCTTTCGGGGTCCATGGCATTGCGGGCATCCGGCCTCGAATGAATCACCGTCCACACCGCGCCTGATTTTTCGATACGCACTGACATAGCGTCACCTCTCTTTGTGGTCAGGAGTTGCGGGCGCCCAAGCGGACAGGCAGCGTCCTCCTGCCGGTTCTCCCATCAGTCGACCCCAAACACGGACGCGCGGCCATCCAGGGAAATGACCGGGTCATACAGTTCCGGACGGCGATCCCGGAAAATCCCCCAATAGGCACGCTTCTCAGCCAGGTCATCCAGATCAAAGGTGTGGGTCAGCACGGTCTCGTCGGTACGACCGGCTTCCGCCACTTTCTCACCGGTAAAATCGGCGATGAATGACGATCCGTAGAATGTCATTTCAGTACCATTGCGGCCGGGCTCTGTACCGATCCTGTTGGATGCGACCAGCGGCATCAGATTTGCGCCGGCATGGCCCTGCTGGACCCGTTGCCAGTGAGCCGCTGAATCCCAGGACGGGTCCAACAACTCAGACCCAATCGCGGTCGGAAAAAACAGCATCTCCGCGCCCATCACCGCCATAGATCGGGCTGTTTCGGGGAACCACTGATCCCAGCAAATGCCGACACCGATGCGACCGAACATTGTCTCCCAGACCTTGAAGCCGGTATCGCCGGGAGAAAAATAGTATTTCTCCTGATAACCCGACCCGTGCGGAATATGGCTCTTGCGGTAAATACCGAGGTCGGTTCCATCCGCGTCGATGATGGCAATGGAATTGAACCGCGCATTACCGGCCTCTTCATAGAATGATATCGGCAGCACGACACCGAGTTCCCTGGCAACACCCCTGAAATGTTCAATTGTCGGGTGTCCCCTGGCCGGCAGCGCCCGGGCGTAGAATTCCGGCAGTTCATCCTGGCAGAAATAATACCCTTCAAACAGTTCCTGCAGCAGGACGACGTTGGCCCCCTTGCTCACGGCATCTCGAACCAGCTTTTCACCGCGCTCGACATTTTCCGACACAACGTCCGTGCAGGCCATTTGCGTGGCCGCAATGGTTACATTACGCATGTGACTTTATCCTCCATTGGCCGCACACAGCGGTTCCTGCTGGGTTATGCAATGCACACCTCCGCCGCCCTTGAAAATATCCACCGCCGGCACAGACACAATCTCACGATCATTGAACAGTCGCCGGAACACCCCTGCTACTTCTTCATCGCGCGGATCGTCAAATGCGCACAGAACGACACCGCCGTTCACAAATGAAAAATTCACATAGGAACACGACAAGGGCTCACCGTGATCATAGCGCTCTTGCGGGGCTTGCAGCACAACCACTTCGAGTTCCCGGCCGTATGCGTCGGTTTCTGCCCGCATGATGGCTTCGATTTCCCTGGCGGTTTCGTGATCAGGATGGGCAGGATCCGGCTGGCCATGCACCACAACCACACCGGGTTTGACGAAACAGGCCAGCGTATCAATGTGGCCATCGGTGCCGGCATCCGAGGTATCGGCCTCCAGGCCGCGCGGCACCCAGATGGCCTTGCGGGTGCCAAGCTTGCCGTGCATTTCAGTCTCGATCTCGTCACTAGTCCAGTTCGGGTTGCGGTTGCGGTTCATCTGGACACTTTCGGTGAGCAGCAAGGTGCCTTCACCATCAACATGAATGCCACCGCCTTCATTTACCAGCACGGACGGCAGTCGTTCGGCGCCAGCCCGTTCAGCCACGAACCTTGCAACAAGTGCATCTGCGGACGCTTCCGGGAACGTGCGCCCGCCCCAGCCGTTGAACGTCCAGTCAACCGCGCCGAGTGCGCCTTCCTCGTTGACCACGAAGGTCGGGCCGCTGTCACGCATCCAGCTGTCGCCAAGATCGCGTTCGATGATCGTCACACCGGCATCGAGATACTTTCGCGCCGTCGCCTCCTGGCCGGGATTGCAGACCATGGTGACCGGTTCAAAACGCGAAATCGTGTTGGCTGCGCCCGCCCATGCCCGGTACGCAGCCTCGGGAGAGCCAACATAATCCAGTACCTCCGGATTGCAGGGCCACCCCATCCAGGTGCGCTTGTGGTGTGCCCATTCGGGCGGCATCATCCAGGTCATAAACCAAATCCTTGCCTGATCGCATTGGGATCAGAGGTGTCACTCACCGCGGCCTCTGACCGGGTGTTCAATCAAACAGAACATTCAGCAATTTTGAAACCCCCTCCTTCAACACCGGCAAGTGTTGTTCAGCTGTTTCCCGGCTGACACGCACCGTTGGGGCATGATAGGCCAAGGCACCGAAATACCGGTCACCCTGCAGGTAGATCGGCACGGCGACGGCAACCATTCCGTCCATGAACTCTTCATTGTCCACCGAGTGCCCCTGTCTTGCCACCTTGTCCAGTTCAGCCAGCAACCCGCTGACACTGGTGTGGGTGTTTCCGGTATGGGCTTCCAGTTTGAGCATTTCCACAAACTGAATGCGGCGTTGCGGCGGCAGGCTGGCCAGATAGGTCTTGCCGCTGGCAGTACAATGAAACGGCACATTGGTGCCGACCGGCAACTGGATGCGGAACGGCCATTCCGTCTCCACCCTGTCGAGATACCGCATGCCGGCGTCTTCCGGCACGACCAGGTTGACCGTCTCGTTGACCTTGCGCGCCACGTCCTGCAGGGCCTGGTGGCGGGCAATCGACGTGTCGCTGGTGGACAATAGCCCTGCCGCCATGCGCCGCAGCCGGCGAGCCGGACGCAGGCGACGCGGGTCAGAGTCGCGCGTCAGGTATCCTTCTGCCAGCAGGGTCTGGCACAGCCGGTGGATCGACGGCTTCGGCAAGCCCAGCTGCCGATTGATCTCGCTTGGCGTCATTGGCTTGCCGGCGTCGGCGACAATTTCGGCGATCATCAACAAGCGCAGATTTGTCGGCACCCTGTCAGTTTCCGCTGCCGTCTTTGAAGCTGCTTCAGCATTCATGTGGTCATCTCCCATGTGCGCAATGCCCGGTTGGCCCGGGGAAATTTGATTAACTAATCGTAATTTTTGCTTGCGATGAGGTCAGTTTAATGATCTTATCACAAAAAACAATAATAAAAGTCTCATTTTTTAATTTTGGGAGTCAGCGTTGGAGTTCGACTATGTGATCGTCGGAGCCGGTTCCGCGGGTTGCGCAATTGCCGCGCGTCTGTCGGAAAACCCGTCTGTCAGCGTGGCTCTTGTCGAGGCCGGCGGTCGCGACAGCTCACCGTGGATTCACATTCCGGTCGGGTATTTCAAGACGATTCAGAACCCGGCCCTCAACTGGATGTACCGGACGGCATCCGACCCGGGCCTAAACGGGCGTAAACTGAACTGGCCAAGGGGCAAGACACTCGGCGGCTCAAGCTCAATCAACGGCCTGCTGTATGTGCGCGGACAGGCCCAGGACTATGACCACTGGCGTCAACTGGGCAATGCAGGTTGGGCGTGGGAAGATGTGCTGCCGCTGTTCAAACGCGCCGAAAACTGGGAAGACGGAGAAAGCGAGCTGCGCGGTGGCGATGGTCCGCTCTCGGTTACCCATTCCCGCAAGTCGTGGAAGATTGTGGATGCATGGGTGAAAGCGGCGCAAAACGCAGGCTTTCCCTACAATGCCGACTATAATGGCGCCGATCAGTATGGCGTTGGTTATTTCCAGCTCACAGCCCAGGATGGACTTCGCTGCTCATCTGCCAAAGCCTATCTGAAACCGATCCGCGATCGCAAGAACCTGGAGGTCATTACCAATGTAATGACGGAGAAGGTTCTTTTTGACGACAAGCGCGCCGTCGGTGTTCAGGGTGCACGCGACGGGCAGCCGATCGTTATCAAGGCCCGCAATGAAGTCGTACTGTCGGCAGGCGCCATCGGCTCGCCGCAAATACTGATGCTTTCGGGAATTGGGCCTGCCGAGCAACTGAGCGGACACAATATCGATGTTCTGCATGCAAGCGCCGGTGTCGGCAAGAACCTGCAGGACCACTTGCAGGCACGGCCGGTGTACAAGTGTTCAGTGCCGAGCATCAATACCCGCACACGTGGCTTGTGGAACCAGGCCAAAATCGCTCTGGAATACGCAATGAAGCGTACCGGCCCAATGACCATGGCGGCCAGCCTCGGGACCGGATACCTGAAGACCAGACCCGAACTTGAAACCCCGGACATCCAGTTTCACATCCAGCCATTCAGCGCCGACAACCCCACCGAGGGCACCCACCGGTTCGACGCCTTTACCGCGTCCGTCCTGCAAATGCGCCCGGAAAGCGCCGGCGAACTGGTGTTGAAATCCAGCAACCCGAACGATCATCCCGACATCCACCCGAACTATCTTGCCACCCGGCTCGACCAGGACACGATTGTCGAGGGTATCCGGATAGCCCGCCACATCTGCAGGCAGCATCCGGTAGCCGATGTGATCACCGAGGAACACGCGCCAGGCAGGGCAATTGCCGATGATGACTATGATGCCCTGCTCAATTGGGCGCGCGACACGGCCACCACGATCTACCACCCGACAGGGACCTGTAAAATGGGACCGGATACGGACAAGATGGCGGTTGTGGATGAGCGACTGCGCGTCAAGGGCACTTCCAATCTTCGGGTCGCGGACTGCTCTATCATGCCGCAGATTGTCTCCGGCAATACCAATGCACCTGCCATCATGATCGGTGAGCGAGTGAGTGACATTATTCGTGAGGACGCTCGCTAATGTGGGAACATATCATCGACTTCGGCCAGATCGTCATCGCCGACATTATCCTGTCGGGCGACAATGCCCTGATCATAGGCATGGCGGCCGCCGGACTGTCGCCGGAACTGCGCAAGAAAGCCATTCTGTTCGGCATGGTCATAGCCGCGCTACTGCGCATCGTATTTGCGATAGTTGCGACCAAGCTGCTCGGCATTCCCGGCATTCTGTTCGTCGGAGCATGCCTGCTGTTCTGGGTGTGCTGGCGGCTTTACTGTGACTTGCGCGAAGGCGTTGAGGAACATCAACTGCAACCTGCTGATGCAATGCAGATAGCAGAAGATGAAAGCAAGGGTTACACCGGCCCGCCGCGGCGCACCATGATGTCGGCGCTAATCTCCATCACCATCGCCGATGTTTCCATGTCGCTGGACAATGTGCTGGCAGTTGCCGCAATCGCCGATGGAGACACTACAAAGCTGGTATTTGGTCTGGGCCTTGCTATCCTGCTGATGGCTTTTGCCGCAACAATGATCATGAAGCTCCTGACAAAGTATCCCTGGATTTCATGGCTTGGCCTGGCAGTCTTGTTGTATGTGGCCAGTGAAATGATGTATCGCGGCCTGCTGGATCCGTCTTACGGGGTTCTTAAAATGATGGGAATGGCATGACGTAGAGAATTACAGGCTGCAGTCCCTGTGGCAGTGACAAACTGCCTGAAGTCCCTGCAAGCAGAACGCTGACCGGACCGATTCCGGCCAGTGATAAATTGGAGTAGTTCCGAGAACGACAAAACGGGAGGAAAACCATGTCGATTTTCAAAAAGATGGTACTGGCAACCGCTGGTATCGCCCTGGCGGCAACAGTTGCGGCAGCCCCGCAGATTGCTGAAGCCAAAACCACTATCCGGGTACAATCGGTGATTTCAGCCAAGGCTGACGAAGTGGTAATGCTGAAGAACTTCGCCCAGGATGTGTCAGACCTGACAAGCGGCGAAGTTGTCATTGAAGTACTTCCTGCAGGTGCCGTGGTCGGTGTCAAGGAAACCCTCGATGCAGTTGACAAGGGCCTGGTTGAAGGCGGCTTTGCCTGGACCCACTACTGGTCAGGCAAGCACCCGGCAGCCATGCTGTTCGGCTCGCCGGTTGCCGGTGCCGGTGTCGGTATCGACAACATCGCCTTCCTTTCATGGTTCCAGTTCGGTGGCGGCAAGGAGCTTTATGACGAGCTCTGGACAGAAATGGGCATGAACGTCAAAGGCTTCATGCTGCAGCCGGTTGGTCCGGAAGCGCTTGGCTGGTTCAAAGAGCCAATCAATTCGATGGCTGACTTCCGCAAGTATCGTTTCCGCACACCTCCAGGCATCCCTGGCCAGACCTACAAGGACATCGGCGTTGCGTCTGTGGCCATGGGTGGCGGCGATATCCTGCCGGCACTGGAAAAAGGCACAATCGATGCTGCCGAATGGTGCTGCCCGAAGCCTGACTCCGTGTTCGGTTTCCAGAAAGTGCTGAAGCACTACTACCTGCAGGGTCTGCACCAGGTTGTCGTGAACGCCGACTTGTACATCAATGGCGATGTATACAACGGCCTCACCGACCTGCAGAAGAAGGCACTGGAAGTTGCTGCCAATGCGTCTCTGTCGAAGGCAATGTCTTACCGCATCTATGAAAACGGCAAGGCACTGAAGAAGCTGGTGGAAGAAGACGGCGTCATCCTGCATGACACACCTGCCGACTACTTCCCTGCCTACATGAGCGCAGCCAAGGCCGCGCTTGAGAAGAACGCTGCTGAAAATCCGTTCTTCGCCAAGGTCTGGCAGTCCCAGAAAGACTTTGCCGCTATCGCGGTACCTTACTGGGCCGGCTCACAGGCCTCCAACGCAGCTCTCGGCAAAGCCTTTGCCGACAGCGTGAAAAAGAAGTAATCCGGTTACGGATCGGCGGGCATCCGGTGGGGTGCCCGCCAACATGCTTTTGCGTTCAAGCCGGGCTCAGAAACCGGCAATTTTGCGTAAAGAAACATAAAACACTTGGACACTCTGGGAGGAGCGGCAGATGGCTGAGGAAATTGGCGAACTCGATATAACAGACGAGTTGATCGCGGAGCGACGCGCGGAAGAACCCGGACAAACACCAGAAGACATGACGCCGTGGCAGAGGCCCATTACAGCGTTTATCGATGTGTTGAACCTGTGGGCGGGCAGGATCACTTGCTTCCTGCTGATTCCCCTCATAATAGCGATGGTGTTCGAGGTTGTTTCGCGCAAGCTGTTCGCGGTGTTCACCGACTATGGCTACAACGAACTGGCCATTTCGATCGGGCTTGGCCCGACGCTTTGGGTTTACGATACCAGCCGGATGCTGGGGGGTGTGCTGTTCATGGCTGCCGCCGGATATGCGCTGATGCGCGGCGTCCACATAAGGGCGGACTTCCTGTACCGCAACTGGACACCGAAGACACAGGCCACCGTCGATGCGGCTCTGTATCTGCTGTTGTACTTCCCGGCCATGCTGTTCTTTTTCTGGAGTGCACTGGATTTCACTCTTGATGCATTCGGCTGGAAAGGCTGGGGCCAAGGCTGGGGCATCTGGGAACGTGCCAGTGATTCAACCTGGGCACCGGTCCTGGGCCCTGCCCGTGCAGCAATGCCCATAGGCGCACTGCTGTTGTTCCTGCAAGGGTTTCCGGAACTGTTCCGGGCCTTCCATCAGATGGGCAAGGAGCGCGAAGCCAAGTTCGTTAAAATTCTGCCGATCTATTTCATCGTATTGGCTGTCATCTTCGTCAGCGTTTTCTATCCCAACGCAACGCCAAT
This sequence comes from uncultured Anderseniella sp., assembly GCA_947488295.1. Classification (GTDB taxonomy): domain Bacteria; phylum Pseudomonadota; class Alphaproteobacteria; order Rhizobiales; family Aestuariivirgaceae; genus Anderseniella. Next base: position 620,649 of record CANKYU010000003.1, on the reverse strand, counting down.
CGATGACTGGTGGGCTTCGCTGACTTCATCCGCCGGCATCTTCGACTTCTCCAAGCCGACCATCGGGCTGTTCATGCTCGCGGCCATGCTGTTTTCGATCTTCGTCGGCTTTCCGATTTCGTTCACGCTGATCTTCCTGGCCTTCACATTCGGATCCTGGGGTGCCGGCAGTGCGCTGACCTTCTACCTGATGACGCTGCAGACCAACTCGGTCATGCTGGACGACCAGCTTGTGGCAGTTCCACTGTTCATCTTCATGGGCATCATGATGGAACAGGCAGGCCTTATGGAAAGGCTGTTCAACGCGGTTCAGCTGATGATGTCACGGACCCGCGGTGCCCTCTATATCGCGGTGTTGTTCGTTTCGATGATCTTCGCCGCCGCCACCGGTATTGTGGGTGCGTCAGTGACTATCCTGGGCATCATGGCAGCAAAGACCATGAACAAGTCCGGCTATGATGTGAGGCTTGCTGCAGGCACGATTACAGCCGGTGGCACGCTCGGCATCCTGATCCCGCCGTCGATCATGCTGATCGTCATGGGGCCGGTGCTGGAAGTTCCGGTGACTGACCTGTTCCGCGCCGCGATTGTACCGGGAATTCTGCTTGCAGTCCTGTACATGGTGTACTCAATAGGCCGATGCATGATCAATCCGAGCCTGGGGCCCATTCTGCCCGAAGACGAGCAGCCGGAAACCTCGCCGTACTACCTGCTTGAAGTGATTGGCGTCATGTTCTCGATTGTCGTCCTGACCTATCTGCTGGGTGCCGGTGCAGCCGGTAACCTCGCCTTCATTCCGCTTGGCGGGCTGATCCTGCCGATCTTGTGGCTGGGCTTCATGTTCTTCGTCTACACCTGGACACGAAAAACCAAGCCGGGCGGGTTCTACTTCTCCGACCTGTGGTACGAGTTCTTCATGGGACTGGTGCCTCCAACGGTGCTGATCGCCTTCGCGCTCGGTTCCATTCTGGCCGGTTGGGCAACCCCTGCCGAAGCTGCTGCATGTGGTGCATTCGGCGCGATCGTGCTGTCGTTTGCCTACCGCAAGCTGACAGCGATGGGCTTCTACGACGCCATGATCAAGACGCTGGAAATTTCAGTGCTGATCATGTTCCTGGTCGCAGCATCCAACTTCTTCGGTGCAGTGTTCTCAAATCTGGGCACACCAAAATTCCTCACCGAACTGTTGCTGTCGATGGACCTGTCCACGGCCGCCATGCTGATCTTCGTGATGGCACTGGTGTTCCTGCTGGGCTGGCCGCTGGAATGGGTGCCGATCGTGCTGATCATCGTGCCGATCCTGGTGCCGCTGCTGGTGTCGCTCAATGTCAACCTGACATGGTTTGCCATTCTGGTTGCGGTGAACCTGCAAACTGCATGGCTATCGCCGCCGGTGGCGTTGTCTGCCTACTTCCTGAAGGGCGTTGTGCCTGAATGGGACCTAAAAGACATCTACTTCGGCATGATGCAGTTCATGGTCATTCAGGTAATCGGTCTGGCACTGATCTTCCTGATGCCCGGCTTTGCGCTGTGGCTGCCGGATTGGCTGTCACCGGCTGGTGCACAACCGTTCCTGAGCTATGTCGGATACGGCAACTAACCGGCAACATCAAACAACAAACTCAGGGCCCGTTCTCAATCGAGAGCGGGCCCTGTTTCGTTGTCCGGGCACAACGGTCGTCCAATGTTTCAAAGGCAAAAGCGCGATCAGGCTGGCTGCAGGATGATCTTCGGCGCCGCGCACTGGCCGGTGGAGATATCATCGAAGGCTTGCGCGCCGTTTTTCAACGGTCGTTTCTCGATCCAGCCCAGCTTGCCCAGTTTGCCGGCGAAGATGGCGTCTGCGGTCGCGCGAAAATCAGCCATTGTATATGTGTAGGTACCGATGAACGTAATCTCCTGGAGCGTCATGCGGCGCACATCCAGCCCGCCCTCGGCCGAGCCCAGACCAATGTGCATGATCACTCCGCCGGGCTTTACCAGTTTGCTCGCAGATGCGCGGGTCGCCGCGATACCCACTGCATCGATTACCAGATCCGGTTGGTCATCATCTGCCGCGGCAGACAGGCACTTGATATCCTCTGTCTCAATGATCCGGTTGCGCCGTGAGGTGTTGGGCTCCACGATGGTCACTCGGCTGCCGCCCTGCGCCCTGAAGGCCAGAGCTGCACCCAGTCCTATGGCGCCTCCGCCCAGAACCAGACAGCGTATCTGGGCCAATTCTCCGCCAAGGATCGTCTTGGCCAGCCTGACTGCATGCCATCCACATGCCAGCGGCTCGCACAAGGCTGCGCTTTCCAGCGGCACATGGTCGGGAACGGTTATCAGATTGCCCTCTGGCATGGCCAGAAGTTCTGCAAATGCACCTTCGCGCGGTGGCATGGAAATGATCTGGCGGGTGGGGCACAAATTGTCCCTGCCCGCCTTGCAGGCTTCACATTTTCCGCACGTCACCAGAGGGTTGACTGTCACGCGGCGCACCGCACCGCCAAAGCCGACAATCTCTCCGGCCGCCTCATGTCCGAGGACCAAAGGCGCGGGTCTGCGCTCATCGTGGCCTGCCCATGCATGCATGTCCGAACCGCAGATGCCGGACGCCCTGACCCTGATCAACGCCTCACCTGCAGCCGGTTTGGGGTCATCGACAGTCCTGAACTCCATGGTTTTGCCGCCAGTGTAAACCAGTGCCTTCATTTCGCTACATAACCTCCATCAACAGCGAGAAGCTTACCAATGACACAACACGCGGCATCAAGACAGCGAAACACTACCGATGTATTCAATTCTGCCGCAGAATCCGGCGACGGCCGTCAACTCACAGCCCCAACAGAATTCAGCCAGGCTGATTTACGGGACGCGTCCAGAAAACCCGATTGCAGACAGTTATGTCCACACTTGGCCGCAATTGAGGTCTAACTCATTGTAGAAATAGACAACTATACCGATGAAGGGTTTCACACTCATGATCCGCAAGTTCTGTTTATCACTTGCCCTGGCGGGCGCCGTTTCCGCACAAGCTGTTATTGCAACCATTGTTCCCGCCAGTGCCGGAAGCAATGCAATCATCGAGATGACAATCGGAAAAATCGGTTTTCTGGTTGGTGTTTCACGAGGCGATGGCAAGGTGTTTTACAATGGACGGCAGGCCGAACTTGACATCAACGGTCTGCGGGTCGGACTGACCGTCGGCGCGTCTTTCGCCAATATGCGCGGAGAGGTCTATAATCTCACCCGTCTGGAAGACATCGCCGGCACTTATGTGACCGCTCAGGCCTCTGCGGTCGCCATCAGCGGCGGTGGTCAGAACCTGGTGCTGATCAACGAACACAATGTGCGGCTGGTATTGTGGGGCGAGCAGCGCGGTCTTGATGCATCCCTGGATGCCGGCGGCATGCTGATCTCGCTGCGATAAGCCGTGATTTTCAGATCAGGCCCAATTTCTTGAGTGAGCCCAGGTCCAGCGACAACTCGCGGCGTTGAAACTGGCCGAACACCTCCGACAGGAAAGATCTCAGGCGCAATCGTAGCGAGGGCGGCAGCGTAGTATACAGGCCCTCCTGAAACTCAATGAATGAAAATGGCGGTTCTTCTGCCGCTGCCATTGCTTCGCGATCCAGCAAAGGCAGGCTGAAAACAGCGTCCGGCTCTATTTCCTCATAGACTTCGCGCGCCTGACGGGTGACCAACGGATTGCCGTTCCAGGCATTGCGGATCAGGTAAAACGTTTCGGTCGCATAAGCACCCCGAAGATCCCTCGCGGTCATGACAGATGTAGCGGTCTGGTCCAGCACATAGACGATCACCAACTCTATGCGCGCATCGTGGGCGGCGTTGATAAAGTCGAGATCATCAACAACCGTGAAAAACGCATCCAGTTCGTGTGACGGAAGATCGACAATGTAATCGCGATCCGGTTCGGCCAGAATCTTGTCGAAAAGCCTGATCTGACCGCTGGTCTTTTCAACACCAATGAGCGTTGAACGATCGGGATAGAAGCGGTTTATGCGCCCTCTCGGGTCATCGCAATCGAAGACGTGCGGGTTGTGACCGGTGATCAGCAGATGATCCATCAACAGGCGCGCGGTCAAAGTCTTGCCGTTGCGCGCCTCATCGGAACACACGACAATCATCCGATTTCCCGCCGGTTCGCTCACGTAAATCGTCCTGTTGATACCCCGGAATGACTGAACAGCCGACCTCGCGACGCGAATCGAACGCTACCAGCTGCCCGCCACAAACTCAGTTCAAACCGGCTGCGCTACAAACCCGGCCCATTCAACCGGACAATTGCAGGTACGTTTGACCGGTAAGCCTGACGCCCGGCAGCAGACGAGCCACCGGGCAATCAGAACCGTTCGCAACCTGCAGCGCCAAACCCTGCCGGTTTAAAGATTATCAGCTCTTGGATTTTCCGGAGTCACCGGAACCACCCGACGTAAGCATCTGGATCAGGCGAAGCTGGTCGAACTCGTCGTCGATTTCAGAACACCACTTTTTCACATAACCACGCAGCACGAACGAGAAGTCTGCGGACTTGCCCTGGCTGTCCTTGTTGTCCGTAAAATTCTTGTAGGTCACATCGGCAAGGTCGACCTGCTCTGCAGCCATTTCATTGAGTTTTGGAATAACAATCTCACGGGCTTCATTTACATTGGAGAAGTACCGTTTGTAGGTCTTCTCGTCCCACTCAAAGAAATTGGTCTCATTGATGAAGTTGCGCGCAACAGTGTAGTCGAGCCCCTCCACGAATGGAGTAACCTCCTGCAGTTCATCGAGCGACGCGATTGCCGGGCCGACAACGTGGATCAGGCCCATTTCAAACTGCCCGTCGCGGGCTGCCTGCAAAACACCGATTTTTTCGAATGTTTCGAGAGCATAGGACAGGTTGCCCGCCTTAAGGTCCACAACGGTCACCGGCACTTTGGCGGTTTCCAGAGTATCGAGTACTTTCATCTGGTCCGCTACATTGTGCAGATCAATGATCTCGGTAATGGTCGGGTAAAACCTGTGCAGTGTTCCGCGAGGGTTTTCCGTATCGAATGCACGGGCCAGAACATTGTTGCGGTGGAAGTAGTCCAGCAACGCACGTGAAATTGTTGTCTTGCCAACGCCGCCCTTGTCGGCCCCAACCATGATGACTACTGGTTTCATCTATCTCTTTCCCTCTATACCTCTAGAACACGCCCCCTGGGTCGGGCCTCAAAAATCGAATACCATGTCTTGCACGCCGATGCCACTGCTAGTAACGCACCATGAGAACAGTCCTTGACGCAGCCCGTTGAAAAATCTGGCCTTGCGCCGATCACCTACTGCAGTGCTGTTGACGCCATTGCAGCCAGCGGATGGGCAAACCTCGACTTCTTCAGGTCCGGTGCCGGCAGAGAAACGGCAGCACGGGTGGATGCACGCGTGGCAGCAGGCGCTCAGGTGCTGCCGCCCGCACGAGACGTTTTCAAGGCCCTGGAACTGACACGTCCGGATCAGGTGCGAGCTGTCATTCTGGGACAGGACCCCTACCCCACACCAGGCGATGCGCATGGCCTGGCGTTTTCGATGGCGAACCCGGAACGGCGACTGCCGGCATCTCTTCGAACCATATTCACAAGCCTCGAGACAGACCTGGCCATCATGCCGCCAGCCCATGGCAACCTGACCCGATGGGCGCGTTCGGGCATACTGTTGCTCAACGTGACGTTGAGTGTCGAAGCGGGCAAGGCAAACAGCCACAAGAATTTCGGTTGGGCAGCGCTGGCAGGCGATGTGATAGCCCACCTGAACCAGCGCCCGACACCGGTTGTGTTCATGCTGTGGGGCAAATTTGCCCAGCACGCAGGAGCCGGTATAGATACTTCTCGACACTGTGTCATTGAGACCGCACACCCCTCGCCCCTGGCGCGTGGATCGGGCCCGCAACACAGGTTTGTGAGCGCGAAACCGTTTACACAGGCGAAAGAGTGGCTTTTATTGCATGGTCTTCCACCAATCGACTGGCAACTGTAGAGTGTACCGGGGCCGAGGCTGTCGGACAGCATTGGCCAGGAGCGTTTCCGGTCTAATGGAACCATTTGATTGAAAACACCTTAAGTGATGACGGCGCATCAGGAACTGGCACAGCAGAGATAAAGGCACATCAATCCAATGGCTCTCGCCGAAGATTACAAATACGCGCCGTCCTTCAACGGGCCCGAAGGCCAGGAGGATATGCCCTGGCTTCTCACCATGGGACCGGTGACCACCTCACGTGACGTTAAACTTGCCATGCTGGCTGACTGGAGCATGCGGGACACTGAATTCGTTTCGCTTACCCTGGAGGTCACGGAGCAGTTGCTCGAGCTGGTTGACGGAACCAGCGAGTATGACTGTATTCCGCTGCATCTGTCAGGCGATACGGTGCTGGAGAGCGTGTTGGGCGCGCTGGCTCCGACAGGGCGCAAGCGCAAGACGCTCATTGCAGCCCACGGGCCCCATGCGGACCAGGCGGCCAACATACTGACCCATATAAAGCGCCCGGTCGAAACCATTGCCGGATCAGCTCTAAAACCGGTCACCACCAACCGTCTGTCCAAAGTGCTGGAGGCAGACCCGGACATACATACCGTGTATCTGACAGAAATCGATGTTTCGACCGGCCTGAGCAATCCGGTCGCCAATCTGGCCGCCATTGCCCATGAAGCCGGGCGCAAGGTGATCGTTGATGTACGCGCCAGCATTGGCGCCACGCCGCTCAGCCTCGCCGACGGCACCATGGACGCCGTGGTGGGAGTGCCCTGGGCGTGCATTGAAAGCGTTCCGGGATTTTCATTCGTCATGGTTCGCCGGAGCTTGCTGACCGACAGCCTGTTCCAGTCGCCATCAGCCTCACTGGACCTGGTGGAGATGTGGAAAGGCATCCATCGCACCGGCTGGTTCCCCGGCACTCCGCCTGCACATGCCATTGTTGCATGCGGCGTCGCCTTGCGTCGGCTGTATCTGGAGGGCGGACCGGACATGCGGCGCAAGCGCTATCAGGAGCATCATTCGAGGTTGTTGTCGGGCATGGCACAACTGGGGTTCGCGCCCACCCTGGCGGGCGGTACTGCAAACTGCGGATATCTGACCCTGTTCAAGGCGCCCGCCGACCGGCACTATTCACCAGCCATATTCGCCCAGCGCCTGCGTCAGATGGGTTTTGTCATCATGGACGGTGATGGCTGTCCCGGCCCTGAAGGCAGTTTCAGGGTGGCTTCAATCGGCGCCATGGATGAAACCGTGACGGACCAGTTTTTGAGAGCTGTTGAGAAAGTCATGCGCGACCTTGGCATGAGATCGGGCACACCTGCGAGGTGATAGCACAGGAAGTATCCAGCTGAACGAAAAACGGGAGCCCGAAGGCTCCCGAAATTCTCTCGGTAGGCTTTGAGATCAGCTGATATCAGCCCCTGCCCTTCCAGGGCACCAGATAACGCTCGGACATGCGCATCAGAATATCGATGCCATATCCAATGATACCGATCAGGATGATCCCCATGATCACGATATCGGTGTTCTGGAATTTTGACGCAGCAATGATCATTTTGCCGGCACCCTTTTCCGCCGCAACCAGTTCGGCAGCCACCACCGTACCCCAGCATACGCCCATGGCAACTCGTGCACCGGTGAAAATTTCCGGCAGCGAATTGGGTACAATTACCTTCCACAAAAGCTGGCTTTTCGAGGCACCAAGCGAATATGCCGCGTGCACCTTGGAAATGCTCACACCCGACACACCGGCCCGTGCGGCAATAACCATGATCCACAAGGCAGCCAGGAACAACAAGGAGATCTTGCCGGTTTCCCAGATACCGAACCAGATGATAATGAGCGGGATCAGGGCCAGCGGCGGGACCGGGCGCATGAACTCGACGATCGGATCAAACCAGCCGCGGAACCAGCCGTTCAGGCCCATGGCGTAGCCCAGCGGAATGCCAACGATACTGCCGAGCGCAAAACCGATAATCACCCGATAAATCGACCAACCGAGGTTCTCCCACAAGGTAACGTTCTGATAGCCCTCGCTGGAAATCTCAATCAACCGGCCGACAACGGCTTCCGGCGCAGGAAGCCAGATCGCCTCCATCTGCCAGCCCTTTGTCGGTTCAAATGCCAGGCTGCCCTTTGCCGTCATGCGCACTTCGCCATGATCGATCTGAACTGACTGGTTTGGCGCAATGGCCTTGCCGTCAACCGAGACGATTTCCTGTTCGTTCGGATTTTCCAGCAGGTCACTCTTGGAGACCAGAATCGAACGGTAGGTTATGACCTTCTCGGCAGCATCTTTGGCAAAACCGGTATTTGCGGCTTCGTCAACCACCGGTTTGTCCGCCGGCTCGGATACCGGATGCACCATCGCCTTGATGGTGCCGGCGTCGGTGGCCCCCGATGCATCCTTGGCTTCATAGGTAAAGCTTGTTTCGCCAACATACGGTCCCGAAACGTGCAGGAATGACGGCACGATCTTGGAACCCGTAAACGATCCCCAGATCAGGAAGATCGCAACAATCGAAATAATGGATGCAGCCCGGTTGGATATGACCGCACTTTCATCGCCGAAGGTCACCGTCTTCAGACTGGTGAAATCATCCTTTTTGGTCAGAAAACCGCTGATCAGCTTGTAGCCCATCATGGCGGCAACGAATATCGCGATATAGATGAGGAGAATGATCATGCCACTTCCTCCTGACGACCCATGATCTCTTCTTCCATGTCCCAGATCATGGTCAGGATTTCTTCGCGGACTTCGCCGAATTTCTTCTCTTTCTTGACCATCCTGAGATCCTGGCCAACACCCATTTCCGCAAATGGCAAATTATATTCCTTGTGGATCCGGCCAGGTCGGGGCGCCATGACAACCAGACGTTCGCCGAGCAACAGGGCTTCTTCCACCGAGTGGGTAATCAGGATGATTGTCTTGCCGGTTTCCTTCCACAGTTTGAGGACAAGGCCCTGCATTTTTTCCCGCGTCAGGGCGTCAAGCGCGCCAAGCGGTTCATCCATCAAGATTACATCGGGATCGTTGGCCAGGCACCGGGCGAGCGCCACTCGCTGCTGCATGCCACCTGACAATTCATAGATCATCTTGTCGGCGAAATCCTTGAGCCCGACAATCTGCAAAAGGCTCTCAACCTTTTCCTGGGTTTCGGCTGCAGGTTTGCCGGCCATGTCCGGACCGAACGCAATGTTCTTGCGCACGTTCATCCACTCAAACAGCGCGCCTTGCTGGAACACCATGCCGCGTTCCGCAGCCGGACCAGTAACCACGTGATCGTTCAGGATGACCTTACCTTCAGTTGGCGCGAGGAAACCTGCAACAATGTTCAAAAGTGTTGTCTTGCCACACCCTGAAGGGCCAAGGACAGACATCAGCTCTCCCGACTTCAGGTTGAGCGAAACATTCTGCAATGCCTGAACTGCGCCGCCATTCGGCAACTCAAATCGCATTGATATATCGTCGATTATGAGACTTGACATGTACCCCTCCCTTTGAGCCCTTACATGTTGGATTGCGAACGAGACCTTAACCGGTCTTCTTCCTGGCCGCCGAAAAAAACAGGCCACCCGAACCAGCGGGTGGCCTGGGTATCAATTGTTACATGCCTGCTGCGGCCTTGAGGTAGCTGGAGTTAACAGCACCTTCGTAAGACGGCAGTGCCTTGACGGTGCCGCCCTCGGCCAGCTTTGCACCGGCTGCATTGAAGTTCTCCACGAGGAAACCACCCATCCAGCCGTCGCTGAGAGCCTGTTCCGAAGAGATGAACTTCATGCCTGTGGTCATGATTGCCTTTGCAGTGGCTTCATCCTGACCGGCCATTTTGGCGATCTCGCCAATCATTTCGCCTTCGCCACCACTGTTGAACTTGTCGTTCATGTCGTTGGTGACCTTCAGGAACTTGGTGACAAGGTCAGAATTTTCCTTAGCCCAGGAACCGGTGGTGGAGATCACGTCGTAGACCTTGCCTACAACCTTTTCCTTTTCTTCGCCTTCGATGAGAACGTTACCGAACTCCTTCATGCGACGCAGAGGACCACCCCAGCCGCAAACCATGTCCATGTTGCCGTTGGCAAATGCTGCAGCGGAATCAACCGGAGCCATGTCCACGATCTTCATCTTTGTTGTATCAACACCAAAGTGTGCCATCTGGGCCAGGAAGCCCGTATGAGCGGCGGTGCTGAGCGGCACACCAACGGTCTTGCCTTCGAGTTCCTTGGCGTTGTCCTTGGTGATTTCAAGGCTCTTGCGAACCACGCAGTTATCGTTGTCCGAATAGGTCAGCGCAACGTCAATGGCCTGCAGGTCCTGGCCGGCAGAAACGGCAGTCAGGAACGGCGTTACACCCTGGGAAACGGCGATGTGCACATCACCGGATGCCATGGCGGCAGACATCGCGGTGCCGGCATCGAAAGACACCCACTTAACCGTGACACCAAGTTCCTTGTCATAGATCTTCTTGGCTTGCGCATACTGGAACGGCATTGGCCATTCCGGGAAAAAGGCAACAACCAGTTCCTTTGTCTGCGCCTGGGCTGCAGTAAAGCTGACCGAAGCCAGAGCTGCTGCTGCAAGAGTTGCTGTCAGTAATTTCTTCATAGAGTACTCCCTCCGCTGATAAGCGTCCGAAAACGTGAATAGGTTTAAAACGGTGCTTTCGGTGCCGTTATTATGAAACGTCAAAGGTAGTCTGCGCAATGGCGCAAACCGCGTTGGTCCTATAAATATAACGCGTTGGTGCCATGCCAAAACAATGGGCATAATTCAAAGGCAACTGGCCAATTTCATGACATATCGCCCGATCGCCAGGCTGGACGTCAATCCCGGGCTTTCAATACCGAACAGGTTGACGAGGCCCGGAACGCCATGGGTTTCAGGACCGTCAATTCGAAAGTCCTGGATATTGTTGCCCGGCGGGACGATCTTGGGTCTCACACCGGCATAGGACGGTTGCAGGGCGCCATCCGGCAATGCCGGCCAGTAGCGCCTGACAAGGTCATAGAACTCATCGCCTCGCGCAGGATCCACCTCGTAGTTCGGCTCATCTACCCATTCCACGTCCGGGCCAAACCGGGCCTGCCCCCCGACATCGATTGTGAGGTGGACGCCCAACCCGCCGACGACCGGGCATGGATAGATCAACCGTGTGAACGGCACTTTTCCAGCGATCGAGAAGTAACTGCCCTTGCCGTAGTAGGCTTTTGGCACATGGGCACCATCAAGGCCTTCGAGGTTCGCGGCAACCTGTGGCGCGTTGAGACTGGTGGAATTGACAAACAGGTTGCAGCCGACCGTCATCGGTTCCACGCCGCCGATATCGATCTCGATCTGCCTGCCACCAACCCGGCCACCGGCAACCGGAGACCTGGTCGCAAGGGTGGCGCCGGCATTCTCAGCCTCCCCCAGCAGGGCGAGCATGACACCGGCAGAATCCATCATGCCGGTCGACGGCGACAGGACAGCCGCGACACACTGTAACTCGGTTTCCAGCGCCCTGGCCTGGCTTTCGTCGAGCAGCTCAAGATCATCGACGCCATTTGCAGCGCCCTTGGCCATGATGGCTTCAAGTGTTGCAACTTCACCCGGTTCACAGGCCACAATCAGCTTGCCGCAATTGGTGTGGGCGACATTGTGTTTTTTCATGAAGTCGTACAACAGCCATTTGCCCTCCACACACAATTGCGCACGCAGGGAGCCCGGCTTGTAATACATGCCGGCATGAATGACTTCGCTCGACCTTGAAGACACACCGCGACCGAACGCTTCACCTGCTTCGACGATCAAGACCTCCCGGCCTGACCGGGCGAGCTCGCGGGCAACCGCCAGGCCGACCGCCCCCGCACCGGCGACAACACAGTCAATCTCATAGTCAACAGCCATAGGAGCAACGTATTGTTAGAGTGAGAAAACGATCAGCGTGTGCAATCACGCACGCGCTTCAGCAGTTCGCGGTCCACATCGATCGTCCCGCGGGCCAGGCTCTCGCGGCGCGTCGCCAGGCGGCTCAGACCCGGCAGGCGGGTTCCTTCCTGTGCCGTGATTGAACCGGCAAGGCTCGCGAAGCGGTCCGCAAACAGCCCTGCCGAGAATCCTTCAGGGTCTATCGCCAGAAAGAACTGTCCTGAATTGCACGGCCCGCCGGCATCGGTGGCAAACGGCGACATGGCGCTGCCCAGTTGCGCGCCACTCATCAGCGAAGACATTGTTTCCACCATCAGCCCCTGCCCGAACCCCTTGTAGCCGCCCGATGGGGCCATGGTGACAGCCTGACCGGGATCCGTTGTCGGATTACCGTCGGCATCAAGCGCCCAGCCCAGCGGAATTTCGTCGCCGCGTGCGGCATGACGCATGACTTCGGACTTCGCCACAACCGATGAGGACTGGTCTATGACATAACCGACACCGCCCTTGCCGTCGGGCGCCGCCATGGAAATCGGGTTGGTACCGATAACCGCCTTGATTCCGCCCGGCGGCGCTATCGAAGCCGGTGCATTGGTGAACCCCATTGCCAGAAGCCCCTCGCGAGCCAGGCGCTCGGTATGTCCGCCCAGCCTGCCGCAATTGTAAGAGTTGGTGACGGACAGGCCAGCAATTCCATACTTTTTCGCCGCTGAAATGATTTTTGCAAAACCCTTTTCGATGGCCGGATGGGCAAATCCGGAGCCGGCATCAGCGCGATAAGCCACGGCAGACAGCCGGGTGATGACCGGCTTGATCACGCCATCGACCTTGCCGCATCTGAGATGTGAGCAGTACACCGGCAACCAGAAAAATCCGTGGCTTGGCATGCCGACAAGCTCGCTGTCGATGACAGCGTCGGCGAGATATCGGACATTGGCTCGCGCAGCGCCCGATTTGGTCAGCGCCCGAAGAGCAAGTCTGCGGGCTTTTTCAATTTCCAGGGTCGTTGTCGTCTTTTTCACTTGTTAAGCTTCCTTGCGGCAAATCAGATAGGCGTGCACATAGTCCATCGCATGACCTTCGGGCGCTGCTGCCACGCTGGCCTGATAGCGTCCGTAAAATTCATCCATGATGGCCTGGCGTTCCGTGTCGTCACGGCCTGCGTCAAGCCCGCCCAGGAACGTGGCTTCCGACCATGATCTGAGCGTTGGCAGATATTCCGTTGCAAACCGGGTTGCATCCTTATGGTTTTCGGTGAAATCCTGCTCGAACGGACAGCGAACCACACGGGTCTCGACATGCTCCAGTCGCAACCCGGCCTCGTAAACAGGGCTGTTCCTGTCATTCAGCGGAGCGGTGAATTCTTCAACCGTGCGATAGTGCTGGGGGAAATTGGTGTTCAGATACTCGTCGCGTGATATCACACCGTCATCAGCCAGTTCATGCCAGAATTTGTTGAACGTGTCGAACATGCTGACACCACCGGTATCGCCAAGATAGCGGCCTTCCTCGTCGATGCCGAAATTGAACAGGCACAGCCGACCGCCGGGTTTCAGCTCACGAGTACGCTGCAGCAGCATGGTTTCCCAGTCGTTGGCACCTTGCCTGGTGAACGCCTCGCGCTCGGCACCGCTGGCGCCGACCATGTGCACATGGTCGGTGATGTTGCAGGGTGTCGACGAAATATAGTGAGACGCGGTTGCGGAAAATCCAAGGTCCAGCGTCTGTGCCGGAAAAATATTCTGGTGGAACGAGGTGCCGGAGGCAAAAACGTACAGGTCCTCGATTTCCGGGTAATAGCTTTGTGTGTCGGTTTGCCCGTGAATCATGCGGAAGACCTGGGCAAAGTCATTGCGCGGCAGGTCTGTGTAGGTCATCTCGATGGCGCGCGACGGCACCCGGGCGCGCACATCGGTAAATACCCGTCGCCAGAGATCAACAGATGTGCCTCCGTCAGCGGCTCCCATATCCGTGGCGCGAAAGATGCTGCCATCGTCGGCCGGATCCATGCGCGCAACGGCTTCCAGAACCAGATTGGCTGCCTTGTCCATGACATGCTTGGCGCCAATGGTGGCTTTCGAGTAGTAGCCATCTCCTTTCATGGCCATAAAACCGGCGGTTCCCGGTGCCTTGTTCATTTTCAACTCCCTGTTCGCATTTGTATCGGCGCCCCAGACTAGACGTAACTGATCCCAGAGCAAGCTCGCGGTGCAAGCCACAGTAAAAAACGCCCTCCCGACAAGTCGGAAGGGCGTCCATATTCAGTGCTGCAATCGAAGCAATCAGGCTTCGACGGCATACTCTTCGCAGAAGAAATAGCGGGTCGGGTGAATCGCAAAACCTTTCACCCGTTTGTCCATCGGAATGAACAGTTTGCGCCATAGAGGCTGAACAATCGGCCCGTCTTCCTGCATGATGGTTTCAAGCTTGCCGACCAGTTCGGTGCGCGCGGCAACATCCAGCGTACCTTCTGCCTGGGTCAGAATGCTATCAAACTCTGCATTGGAATAGTTGGTTTCATTCCACGGCACACCTGAACGGTAGGCAAGGCCCAGAACCATAAATCCAAGCGGCCTGTGCGCCCACGAGGTAAAGCCGAACGGCACCTTGTCCCAGACATCCCAGAACTTGGCAGACGGCAGTACGTTCATCTTGACGTTGATGCCGGCTTCCTTCCACTGCTCAACACATGCCTCGACCACGGCCAGTTCCCAGGCAGGATCAGGCTTACAGGTGATTTCCGCTTCGAGCCCGTCAGCATGACCCGCCTCTGCCAGCAATTTCTTGGCAGCTTCCACATCGCGAGCCATGACCGGCAGCTTCTTGTAGTCCGGATGGATCGGGCAGACATGGTGGTGTTCAGCAGTTGTGCCAAGGTCGCCAACCGCGATTTCGGTGGTCTTGTCCACATCTGTTGCCAGACGCATGGCCTTGCGGACCTTCGGATCGTCGAATGGTTTCTTGTCAATCTGCATGCGCACGACAGCGGTAGACGCCGTTGTGGTGTCATACATATCGACATGATCCATGGCCTTGAACAGGTCGAACTGCTCGACATTGCCTTCATAGACGCCGTGCACCTGTTTGGATTGAACCGCAGCTGCGGACGCAGCCGTGTTGTCACCAAGATCAACGAATTCCACCATGTCCAGATGGGCTTTCGAATTCGGGCGTTTTTTGAGAACTGCCTTGCGGCCCACTTCGAATTCCACGAGCTCAAAGTCACCGTGGCCATTGGAACCAAGGCCGAACTTGCCTTCGTCGGCCGGATCAAGGATCGCCAGCGGATAGTGGAACAAATGCTCCGGAACCGCCACCTGGGCTTCCTTCAGGTTCAGGACGAGTGTTTTGTCGTCTTTGACTTCAATAGCGTTGGCATCCCACATCTCTGTGGTCATGATCGCTTCGCCCTTGTCGTCCTTCTTGCCGGAGTCGATCTCATTGAGCATATAGCCCTTCATCAGCCCCACGACAGACGATCCGGTTGCCGGATCAAGGCAGCGCTTGATATTCCAGGCAATCTGCTCAGCCGTCATCTTACCGCCCTTGAACCACTCAATCTCGTCATTGACGGTGAAGGTCCAGGTTTTCAGATCGTCGGAGGCAGACCATGACGCCAGATCCGGACGCGTGACATTGTCGACGCCTGTGCGGGTGACATAGCGCACCATCTGGCGGGTGATGTTGGAATCATAAATCCATGAGAACGTGTGCGGGCTGCTGATTTTCGGCACCCGCATGCCGATTTTCAGGGTGCCGCCCTTCGGCATGTCGGCTGCGCGTGCGGGTGATGCGATGGGCTGGCCGGTAATCTTGCCTGCCCACATATATGCAGCACCGGCAGACATGCCGAGCAGTGTCGAATAACGAATAAATTCACGGCGGTCGATAAGCTTGTCAGCAAGCTGCTGTTTGAGCTTGGGAATCCAGATGTTTTCTCTGTCAGACATGTTAAGGCTACTCCTCCCGAGGTTACACTACGCAAATGAACGCCAACACCACGGCGTGTCATCGCACTTGACCACAGCCTATCACCCGGACCTCCGGACACAAGACCGTAAATCGGAATTGCCTGCCGTCCTGCGGCAGATATTTCCAGCGTAAATCATGGCAGGATGGCCCAAGGTGTCGCACCACCCGTAAGCGACACTTACATGTCAATTAAAGACACAATGACCACTTTACATGTCTCATACGGGATTGAGCGGCAGGCTTCGCGGTATGGTCATCATGAAACACTGTCAGGCAGAACCGCCTTGCGCTGCTCCATGAACGCGACGAGCTGCTCGTCAATCGCCTGATCAAGATCAGGGGCGACATAATCGTTGAGCTGTCTCGTCCAGGTTGCATTGGCACGCTGGGCGGCATCCATCGAGCCGTCGGCCAGCCATTGCTCGAACGAGTTGTTGTCGGCAATACCGGAGCGCCAGAATGCATTTTCAAAATTGCGCTGGGTGTGGGCACATCCGAGATAGTGGCTGCCGGGACCAACTTCTGCGATGGCATCCATGGCCTGCCCGTTCTCGCTCAGGTCAATACCACCGGCAAAGCTCTGCATCATCGATAGCTGATCACAGTCGATAATGAATTTCTCATAGCTCGACACCAGTCCGCCTTCCAGCCAACCGGCCGCATGCAGCATGAAATTGACACCTGCAAGTACGCCGGGGAAAACAGTGTTGGAGCTTTCATGCGCAGCCTGGGCATCAGGCAGTTTCGAGGCGCACAAAGAACCGCCGGAGCGGAACGGCACGCCGAGCCGCCGCGCCAGCTGGGCGGCGCCAAACAGTACATGCGCAGGCTCCGGTGTTCCGAATGTGGGCGCGCCCGACTGCATGGACATCGAAGACGCAAAGGTGCCGAAAACAACCGGTGCACCGGGGCGGCACAGTTGCGAAAACGCCAGCCCGACTGACGCTTCGGCCAGAACCTGGGTCAGCGTGCCGATCACCGTGACCGGAGACATTGCGCCAGCCAGGATGAACGGCGATACGACGCTGGCCTGTCCGGCACGCGCATAGACTTTCAGCGCGCCGACCATGGTGTCGTCAAACACCATGGGTGAGTTGGCATTGATTAGGTTGATCAGCACGCAGTTGTTGTCGACAAAATCGTCGCCAAAGACCATTTTGGCCATGGCAACGCTGTCTTCGGCGCGCTCAGGCGCGGTGACCGAGCCCATGAACGGTTTGTCGGAATAGCGAATGTGGCTGTAGACCATATCGAGATGGCGTTTGGCCACGGGAATGTCCACCGGCTCGCAAACCGTGCCGCCGGAATGATGCATGGCCGGTGCCGTGTACGCCAGCTTCACGAAATTCCGGAAGTCCTCAATGGTCGCATAGCGGCGACCGCCGTTCAGGTCGTGCACAAACGGTGGGCCATAAACCGGCGCAAACACAGTATTTTTGCCGCCAATCTCGACGCTGCGAGCTGGATTGCGTGCATGCTGGGTAAACTGTGACGGTGCCGTCTTGATCAATGAGCGCACGAGGCCCTTGGGAAACCGGACCCGCTCTCCGTTGACATCTGCGCCGGCCGCCTTCCACATCTGCAGCGCCTCGGCATCGTCGCGGAAATCGATACCGATTTCCTGCAATACCGTGTCACAGTTAGCCTCGATCAGGGAAAGGCCTTCTTCGCCGAGGACTTCATAAAGTGGAATTTGGCGCTTGATGTAGCTGAATGCCTGAATTCCGCCGCCGAGCCGCGCCGCGCGGCGGCCTTCAGCGCCACCGCCGCCCCTGCGGCTTCGGCGTGCAGGAGAGCTATCAGAAGGTGCTTCAGTTTCTGTCGACATCTCGGATTTTCCACCTGTTGAGTAAAGCTAACCATGTTGTTAGGCCCATTACCAGCAGGCTTCTTCCGGTGATGCGTCCAGAAATGGTCAATTAGCGACCATGGCCGGCCAACTGCCGAATGATCTGGATCAATCCCCTTGTCCGGCAAACATGGCATCCCTAGAATTGTGATCTCGCCATTTTGGCCATAAACAGGAAGGGCATTTGCAATGTTCAAGAAAATACTTGTACCGGTAGACCTCACTCACAACGAGCTCGGAGTGCAGATGATCAATCTGGCGAAAGAGATCGGGGGCGAGTCCGCAGAGATCATCCTAACCCATGTCGTGCACGACATACCGTCGTATGCTGCGGTCGAGATCTCCGGCGAGTTGCTGGACAAGACCCATAAATGGGCCAAATCGGAACTGGAAAAACTCGCCAAGGACAACGACATCTCCGGTCCGGCAGACCTCCGGCACGGTTCGGCCGGCTCGGCCATTCTGGAAGCCGCGACCCAGTACGGCGCGGACCTGGTCATAATCGGCTCCCACAAACCCGGCGTTGCCGACTATTTCCTTGGCTCGACAGCCGGTCGCGTGGTGCGCCATGCGCAGTGCCCTGTCCTGGTCATGCGCTGACGCGCCTCGGGTTCACCCCCCTCGTAATACAACTGCGACTGTCCGGGCGCGGTCAGATTTTCTGGTTTCGGCAACCAGCGATCTGACCGTGGCCAGAACACGCTTGACCTCTCCACTTTCTTTTAATATATAAAGATATCTTTATATGGAGGTCGCTGATGTCGATAATTTCCCGAGCTTCCGGCAATTTTACACCAGGCGGCAGCCCTCGTGTATCGTTTGAAGTGTTTCCGGCACGATCAACCATGCAAAGCGACGGCATGGCAGAGCTTGCCCGGATCATGCGCAACTACGATCCCCTGTTTGCCTCGGTCACCTATGGCGCCGGCGGGACCAGCCACCAGGCATCTTTCGGCACTATCGGCCAACTGCTGGGTGCAGACGGCCTCGACGTCGTCGGGCATCTCACATGCGCCGGCCAGTCCAGAGCACAAACCGACGCGGTCATCGAAAGATACGCCGCTCAGGGCGTGAAAGGCATATTGGCCTTGCGCGGAGACATGCCCGGCATAACCGGACCCTATGAGCCACATCCGCAAGGATATGAGAACGGCGCCGACCTGGCCGCCGCAGTTATCGCTCGCGGGGACCTCGACACTTACGTCGCAGCCTACCCGGAAGTACATCCGGCATCCGCATCCGGCCACGCCTGCCTTGCCAATCTGAAAACCAAGCTGGCAACCGGCGCCAAAGCTGCCATCACCCAGTTCTTCTTCGACAACCGGGACTATTTTCACTTCATGGAGCAGGTCCGTGCAGCCGGGATTTACCAACCCATCGTTCCAGGCATCCTGCTGATCCATGACTTTGCCAAAGTGGCGAGTTTTGCCGGTAAGTGCCAGGCACGCATTCCTGATCACCTGTATGCTGCTTTCGACGGACTGGCCCCCCACTCCACCCGGCACAAGTCACTTGCCTGTGAACTGGCGGCCCAGCAGATCATGCAACTGGGCGCGCAGGGTGTGGATCATGTCCATATCTATTCCATGAACCGTCCGGATCTTGTTGACCAGACCTGCAAGCTTGCCGGCGTTGCCCAGACAGCCCGGATGGCCGCAGCCATGTGAACTTGCTGCGGTCGGTTTTGCTCGCGTGCTGGTCGCAAAACCTGCAGTGTTAAGCCGCGCCCGCGCCTATACCTGAAACATATTCAAGCCCCGACCTGAAAAGCGGATACCCCTTATGGCCCAAATCATAATTACCTACTGGCGAGACATTCCTTCACAGGTAACAGCTAAAATCGGCCGCAAGGCGGAGAAGAAAATGCTGTCTGACCGGTTTCAGGAAGCTATCGACATGGCCGCCATGCGCTCCAAGGCTGCAGACTCAGACGACTATCTCGAAGAATGGCGCCGCGGGGATCCGATTGAATGCGACGACGACCTTGTGGCTGCGGTTACCCGGACCGCCGAACAGCTTGAAGCCGACTATGATCAAGACCGCATCAAGGCCCTAATCGCATCCGGCGGCACCGCCTGACACGGATTTGACCGACCAGCCTACCAGTATTCCTTCTTGTTCCGCGCTCTAAAAGGACGCCTCGCAAATGACCCGCACCCTCATCGCCTCTGCCACCAAGGAAGTCATAATCGGTTTTGACCAGCCATTTTGCGTGATCGGAGAACGCATCAACCCGACAGGGCGGAAAAAGCTGGCGGCGGAGCTGCAGGCGGGTGACTTTTCGACCGTTGAAAAAGACGCCCTGGCCCAGGTTGCCTGTGGCGCCACGGTTCTCGATGTCAATGCCGGTGTTGTGTACAACTCAAATCCCAATCCGAACGAAACCGAACCGCCGCTGATGCGGCAAATGATCGAGCTCGTCCAGGGGCTTGTCGACGTACCCTTGTGTATTGATTCCAGTGTTCCGGCCGCCCTGACCGCCGGTCTTGAGACCTGCCAGGGCCGACCGCTGCTGAATTCGGTGACCGGCGAAGAAGACCGGCTTGAGTCCATCCTGCCGCTGGTCAAAAAATACGATGTGCCCGTAGTGGCGATTTCAAATGATGATACCGGTATTTCGGAAGACCCGGACGTTCGTTTTGCGGTGGCAAAGAAGATTGTCGAACGCGCAGCGGATTTCGGCATTCCGGCCCATGATATCGTGGTCGATCCGCTCGTGATGCCGGTCGGCGCCATGGGCACGGCAGGGCTGCAGGTGTTTGCCCTGGTGCGGCGCCTGCGTGAAGAACTCGGCGTCAACACAACCTGCGGCGCGTCCAACATCTCATTCGGGCTGCCCAACCGGCACGGCATCAATAATGCCTTCCTGCCGATGGCCGCAGCGGCCGGCATGACATCAGCAATCATGAACCCGGTGCAGGCGGCTGCGACGCCGAAGAAGATCGAGGAACGCATTGGTGAACTCACCGCCATGGGAATCGTGATACCGGAAGGTATCGACATTGACGCACTGGTTCCGCTGATCGGACTGGGGTCGACCAAGGCGACACCGTCGAAGGAGATCGAAGCCATCAAGGCTGCCGACTTCCTGATGGACAATGATGCGTCGGGCGGCAACTGGATCAGGTTCAACAAGCCGCCGGCAAGCGCCAACGCACCGCAGGGTGCACGTGGTGATCGCGAAGGGCGCCGCCGGCGCAGAGGATAGGATCAGGGCGCCGGGATCTTGATGATCCCGGATACCGGAACGGGGAGAACAATGGCAGACGGCGGACGCAGCGACGCACTTATCGTTTTCACGCCCTCTGGCAAGCGCGGGCGCTTTCCGATAGGCACGCCGGTTCTGCAGGCTGCCCGGGCGCTTGGGGTGGATATCGACAGCGTATGCGGCGGTCGCGCCATTTGCGGGCGCTGCCAGGTCACTCCCTCAATCGGCGACTTCGCCAAGCACGGCATTACCTCGAAACCGGAGAACCTCGGCCCGGTGACCAGCGTGGAAATCCGCTATAACGAAAAGCGTGGACTGAAGGCCGACCGCAGATTGTCGTGCCAGACGCTGATGCAGGGTGACTGCGTGGTGGACGTGCCACCCGAAAGCCAGGTGCACAAGCAGGTTGTGCGCAAGCGCGCCGAAGTGCGCGACATCAAGCTCGATCCGGTTACCAAGCTTTACTACATCGTCGTCGATGAGCCGGACATGCATCACCCTTCTTCAGATCTGGAGCGGGTCTACAATGCATTGAGCGCGCAGTGGGGCATCGATCAGGTGACATGCGACCTGGCCATCATGCAGGCGCTGCAATCAGCGCTGCGCAAGGGTGAATGGCGCATTACACTTGCAGTTCACAGCCGCATGGCCAGCAAGACCGCCCGGATTACGGCCATCTGGCCGGGGTTTCACGACCGTGCCTACGGCATGGCGGTTGATGTCGGGTCCACCACGATCGCAGCCCATCTGTGCGACCTTTCCACTGGCGAGATCAAGTCGTCAGCCGGCCTGATGAACCCGCAAATCCGCTTCGGCGAAGATCTGATGAGCCGTGTTTCATACGTGATGATGAACCCCGGCGGCGACAAGGAAATGACAGCGGTAGTGCGCGAGGCCCTGAATGAACTGGCACGCCAGGTCGCCGGTGAAGCCGACGTCGATCTGGCTGACATTCTCGAGGTTGTACTGGTCGGCAATCCGGTCATGCATCATCTCATGCTGGGTATTGATCCAACCGAACTGGGCGGTGCGCCGTTTGCACTGGCCACCGGCCTGCCGGTCACCCGCCCGGCGCGGGAATTCGATCTTGAACTCAATAACGGCGCGTATGTCTACGTGCTGCCCTGCATCGCCGGCCACGTCGGTGCTGATACCGCCGGTGTGGTGCTGTCGGAAAGTCCGCATCTGTCGGAACGGATGATGCTGGTCGTCGATGTGGGCACCAACGCGGAAATCGTGCTGGGCAACAAGGACCGGGTGCTGGCCTGCTCGTCCCCCACCGGCCCGGCTTTTGAAGGCGCGCAGATTTCATGCGGCCAGCGCGCGGCACCCGGCGCTATCGAGCGGTTGCGCATCGATCCTGAAACGCTGGAACCACGCTTCAAGGTCATCGGTTGCGAACTGTGGTCGGATGAACCGGGCTTCGAGGACGAAATCGCTTCCACCGGCGTTACCGGTGTATGCGGATCCGCCATCATCGAAGCTGTGGCCGAGCTTTACCTGTCCGGCGTGATAAATCAGGACGGTCTGTTTGACGGCGCCATGGCTGCAAAATCGCCCCGCGTCATACAGACCGGACGCACGTTCTCCTACGTCATCCGAGAAGGCGAACCGCTTATTTCCATTACCCAGAACGATGTACGCGCCATTCAGCTTGCCAAGGCGGCGCTTTATGCCGGTGTCCAGTTGCTGATGGACAAGCTGGAACTGGAAAAGGTCGACACCATCCGCCTTGCCGGTGCCTTCGGCAGCCACATCGATGTCAAGTACGCCATGATACTGGGGCTGATCCCCGACTGTGACCTTGCCCATGTGCATTCTGCCGGCAACGCTGCCGGCACGGGCGCGCGCATTGCCCTGCTGAACACAGAAGGCCGTGACGAGATCGAGGAAGTGGTCAGGCGCATCGAGAAGATCGAAACAGCCGTTGAACCGATGTTCCAGCAACACTTCATCGAAGCCATGGCGATGCCGCACAAAACGGCGCCGTTTCCCAATCTGGCATCTGTCGTTAACCTGCCGCAGATCAAGGAAATCACACCGGTCGGAGCAGATGGCGGTGAAGGCCGTGAACGGCGCCGGAGACGCCGCGGGTAACCTTCCGGCAGCAATGTCTGCTGACACTTAGCCTCTTGCGCATGCCACAATTCCTGTCAGAGTCAGTACAGGGACGGCTTACGAACACGGCACGGGAGGTCACGGCATGCCACTGACCAAGCAAAAGGCGGAGCACTTCGAACAGCTTCACAATCGCGAAGACAAGGTTCTGATTTTGCCCAATGCCTGGGACAAGGGCTCTGCGCGCATGATGCAGGCCATGGGCTTTGAAGCGATTGCCACGACCAGTGCCGGATATGCCTTCAGCGTCGGCAAGCGCGACTGGCCCGGCGAGGTCAGCCGCAAGGAGGCACTGGAACACTGTTCCATGATGGTGAAAGCCACTCCCCTGCCCGTATCGGCAGATCTTGAGAACGGCTTTGGCGCCAGACCAGATACGGTGGCCGAGACCATCCGCCAGGCAGCCGCCACCGGGCTGGCCGGCTGCACGATCGAAGACACCACCGGCAAGCAGGACGATCCGATCTTCGACTTCACCCACGCGGTGGAGCGCATTACCGCTGCCGTCGAAGCGCGCCGGTCACTGAAGCGCCCGTTCATGCTGACGGCGCGTGCAGAAAACTTCCTGCATGGACGGCCCGACCTTGACGACACGATCTCCCGCCTGATCGCCTTTGAGGCGGCCGGAGCGGACGTGCTTTACGCGCCCGGCCTGTCAACGATTGAAGACATAGAACGCGTCTGTGGCGCAGTGACAAAACCGGTCAATGTGGTGATAGGAACAGCGGCGGCACATTTCACCATGACGGATCTTCTGGAGTGTGGTGTGCGCCGCGTTTCAACCGGCTCGTCGTTCGCCCGCGCAGCAATTGGCGGGTTCCTGCAAGCGGCGCGCGAGCTGCGCGACAAGGGCACTTTTGAATATGCCCAGTACGCGGCCAGCTTTTCCGAAATTGACGACCTGCTGGAAACGGCGAAGCAGGCGCAAAACTAACTGGATAGATAAGTGTGGTTTTTGAGATAACAGTTGGCAGAACGAATGCGAATTTGGGAATTATCACCGCCCCCCAAAACCTCTTGCTCGCCTACATTGAACCATCCATTTTCAAGGTTTTCCAAACTTGTCGCCGCTTCCAGTGTAGCGGGCCCACCATTTTATGTTCCCGGTCCCTTCACAAACCTGCCAACCAAAAGTTGATGGAAAAATCTCACTTGGATCGATGCGTGTTGCCACATAGCAAGACCATGAGCCGTTCAATCGCTCTAAACAAACCTTGGCGTCTATCTTCTTGCTGAATTCCCAACTTTTCATTCTGACTGCGAAGCTTTTTTGATTACTACAACTG
Source organism: uncultured Anderseniella sp. (assembly GCA_947488295.1). Taxonomy (GTDB): domain Bacteria; phylum Pseudomonadota; class Alphaproteobacteria; order Rhizobiales; family Aestuariivirgaceae; genus Anderseniella. Next base: position 596,311 of record CANKYU010000003.1, on the reverse strand, counting down.
CCGCCCCATTGATGATCATGAATCTTGATCCTTGGCTCAGCCGATAGTGCAATGCCGGTTTGTGTCACCAGAGCAAGGGTAAACAGTAAACCAGCAGGCTTGAGTGATATCATTTAAATGGGTCCTTATCTTCCGATTTATATATTTCGATCAAGTGCTTGATAGCTTTTACTACTCGTTCCGGATGCCGACAATACAGAACGGCATTACGTCGCGGGTCGGCTTTTACAGTGGGGGATATTCCATTGGATGGATCATATGTGGTCGTTGTCTGCCCGTTAACACAGCGACTTTCTTTACTGTCGCAGCGAATAGATACTGATCCATGAAGGACGCTTGCCTGATACGATGTATCTGGACCAAACAGGATGGATCTCTCGTTGTCGAAAATCAAAAATTTTGTGTAGGTTACCGGTATCGGCTCTCCCTTTTTAAGCCGTCTGGGCACCGGACTTCTACTGTAGGTTTCGTATTCGAGCAGAACGCCTGCATGCGTACTGGAGAAGTTTATACTGACGCCTTTGGAGAGGACGGAGTCTTTTTGATTTGTATCTCCACCGATACAACGGTCTTTGATATACGAAATTGTTTCGTCTTTTGATTGGGCAATAGCTGAAACTGTGTTGTCAAAAAATGACGACAGGGCAACAACAGCCAAGAACAAAATACAACGTTTCACTACGGTCCTATCCGTGTTCTGAGAATTGCAAAAATTGCCATGCTGTTTTCCAATCGCGATTCTGTTTAAAGATGATTCGTAGGTTGGCACATCAATCAAATGCTGATCCTGTTGAAGCAGGGTCAACAACAATGCCTTAAAGGCGACCAAACGCGATTTCATTCGAATCTCATACTCCAATTTAGGGCGGTTCGGCTTCAGACCAGATCGAAGTTACGTTGGCCAGAAAATAGTCAATCGGCAGAATCCAAGGATCTCATTTTTGGGACTCCTTATATGCGCATTAGACTGTTTTTATGAGAGGGGTATTTGAAGAGTTATCTTTTTCCCACCAGATAGAACTCCTCATGTTAAATTCGAGGCTTTCGGTGATTACCCTCGTGCTGCTCCAGCGCCCGTTCCATGTAGTCCAAACGGTCCTGGCCGTAGAACATTTCCTCGTCGACGAAATAGGTCGGGGCTCCAATGACGCCGCGGATGATGGCTTCGGTGCAGTTGCGCGCAAGCTCGGCCTGGGTGGCGTCGGACATGGCCTCGGCTATCAGAGCTTTTGCATCGGTGAAACCGGCAGCCGTGACCAGTTCGGCAACAACTGCCTCATCGGCGATATCACGGTCATGCAGCCACAAGGCTTCAAGAACCTCAACGCTCAAGCGGTCCACATCCCCCGCCTCGCCGCGCAACACGGCGTTCTGCCCGGCAATGACAATGCCAGACGGCAGTTCAACCGGCCCCATGTGATGCACCGGTTCACGTAATAGCGGAATGTCCAGATGGGCAGCGGTACGCAGCGCATCGTGCATGGCGTAATTACGCAGGATGGCGGGCCGCTTGTGGAAGGGTGTCGATTTCAGCGGCTTCATTGTCTCCGACAGCAGGATCGGGCGATGCAGTATACGGCGCTTGTACTTTGCCGCCAGCGCATTCAGCCTGCCCGCGCCAAGCAAGGTGAAGTTTGACCGGGTGGAATAGTAGTAGTCGATGGTTTTCATGAAATCGCTGTATCCCTGCAAGAGAATTGGTACTCGGACCATTATCGTGTCACGGCCTGCAGCATCCTTCAATGATCAACACGCGGGACACAGGCCCGTGCGCTGGAGATCACCCTGCCTCCCGGCCAAGTGATGCGGCTTGATTTCCCAACCTGAGCTCTGAAGGCGTAGCGTCTGGTCAATAGAGCTGGCGAGACCTTCCCTGTTTTCCGGCCAGGCGTTGATCATACCTGACAGGAACACAGCGGCCCTCTCTCCGGTTTGTCCAAAACCAAAAAAGGAGCAAACGCTCATGTTTAAATTCTCAAGCTCGACTTCCCTAACCGGACTTGCAATGGCGGGCGCCCTCGCTGTCGCCACCTTTGTGTCAACGCCTGCATCTGCAGCACCTGTGCCAGGTGCCGCCTTTGCCCCTGCAGGCCTTGAAACGGCAAACGGCAAGGTAACCAAGGCGCACTTTCGTAAACGCGGCTTCCGCTCGCGCCGGTTCCGCAACCGCAGGTTCCGCTCGCGGGGCTTCCGCAGCCGCGGCTTCGGCTTTGGCCGTCACGGCTATTATGCGTCGCCCTATTACTATCGCGGGCACGGCTTCCGCAGAAGCTTCGGGCATGGCCGCGGGTTCGGCAGAGGTCCGGTCAGCGGCGGCCGGTAAGCCGGCGTATATCGTTGACTCATTTGATGCACGGTCTCAACAGGTAACCTGTTTGAGGACCGGAACGGGGGAATGGCGCGGTGAAACATCACCGCGTCATTCTTATTGACCGGCAGCTACCTGCGGCAAGAAAGCAGAACGGCCCCATGTTGCCATGGAGCCGCACCGATTTCGTCAAATCAGGCCAGGTGATCTGACTTGAATTTGGAACTGGCTTACTGGTCATCCGCCATTAGCAGCATACGCGAGTTCAGGAAGACTTGCGAAGCGCCCGAACGATCAAACGACAACAGAGTGTCTTGACCAAAATGGATTCTGACCCCACCCATGACGGTGTGATTGGTGTGCTCATGACCATCTTCATCTTCGCTGTATCCTTCATAGGCAGCAAACCAGCTTACCCGGAAATCTTCAGGTTTGTACTCTGCCTCGGCACGCCAGAACGGCATATCAACCGGTGTGTCGCCGTATTGGTCACCACTGAGGAAGCCACCGGATGCTTCGAGTTTCAAATTCGAACTTGCGAAATAGCGCACACCGCCCTGAACAAAATACGTGTCTTCAAACGACTCTGCTTCATCACTATTGAACGTATCCATGAAGCCGGCCTGTGCGAATACCGTTATCATGTCCAGATAGACGGCACCCTCGCCGCCCGCTATCCATTGATTTGAGTCTCTGCTATCGCTACCTGTGTATCCGTAGCTTATCAGGCCGCCAAAACCGCCAATGTAGCCGCGCTCCGGGTCGCGCCAACCCGAATGAACAACCATCTCTACGGCGTGTTCGGTGTCATTGTCCGGATCGTTTCTGAAAAAGTTCAGATTGCCGTCGATCTGTACGGTGTGGCTGTCATTCAGCCAGAAGTTGACCCTGCCGCCGCCGCCGCCGCCAGTATAGTTATCGTCGGCGCCCGATGAATTGTCTTCTACTGCGTCAGAGTACGAGCCGAAAATTTCCACAAAACCACTGGTATCCATCGGCCCGAACGTATCAGCCGAAGCTGCGCTGGTCGAAAAGATCATACCGGCAGCCAAACCTGCCATAAATGTCAGAGTGTTGCTCTTCAGAATCATGTGCCGCCCCTTACCGCGATAACGCCCCTGGTTAGATGTCTCACACGGTACGCACAAAAAGTTGCTGTCACGTTTGCTCTTCGGCTAAAAATTTAATCTACATTGCGACACCCTTGCCGCATCGCCGGCTCGGCCGGTTGCTGCGTAACTCCTAAATCCCGGCGCCGAGCCACAACAACACGGCATAGCGGCCGGTTTTGGCAATCGCCACAATGATCGCAAATGTCAGGAACGGCGTGCGCAACAGGCCGGCTATCACCGTAAGCGGATCGCCCACGAACGGCACCCAGCTGAGCAGCAGAGACCAGACACCCCAGCGGGCATACCAGCGCTCAGCGCGTTGCAGCTGGCTGGAACTTGCCGGAAACCAGGGCCGGTCCCGCAGGGCGGAGGCAAACCTGCCCAACCCCCAGTTCACACAGGCGCCCAGCGTGTTGCCGAGGCTGGCGACGGCCAGAAGCACCGTGTCTGACGAGACACCGTTTGCCTGCATGAGCAACAACACGGCTTCCGACTGGGCCGGAAAGATCGTTGCCGCAAGAAAGGCCGACCCGAACAATATGAGAAGGTCCAAGACAACTAATCCGGATGACGGTTGGCCACGAGATCGATCTCGGCGTCGCTGAACCCGAACCCGGCCATCATCGCGCGGTGGTCTGGCGAGCCCAGATAATCTGCCAGCACGGCATCGACCTGCTGGCGCAACTCATCGTCCTGTTTGCTGAACGCAAACGACCCGAAGGCCGGTTGCTTTTCACTGGCAGGAACCATGACCACTTCCAGATCCAGCTCCGGGTGCTGCTCGAGGAAACCGGTATGCGCGCGCGCCACACTGGCGTAGGCGTCCGCCTTGCCGTCGCGAACTGCGTGACAGGCCTCGGTATAGGTCTCGAAAATCATGACACGGTCTTCCGGAACCCCAAACTCCACTGCCGAGCAATGTTGAAACTGGTCGCGGATGACCGCCAGCATGGCGGCACCCGATGTTGCCAGTGACTTGTACCCCGACAAGGCCAGCGGATTGCCGACAGCCACCAGCAAACCATCGGGCAGCGCCCACACAGGTCTGCTGAACGAGGCAAGCTGGCGACGTTCCTCGGTTGCAAACAGACCCGTGGTCATGCGCCAGCGTCCTTCAGCGACACCGGGCAACAGGTCGGCAAACTCCGTTTCGACCGGCTCAAACGGCCCGGCCCCGATGGTTTCAAAAACCATCCGGGCAAGTTCGACATCACATCCGGTTACCGTCCCGTCGTCGCGTTTATGGTTGAACGGCGGTTCGATCAGATAGGCAAATTTCATGAATGAGTCCGGCCTGGTATTTCAATACCGTCTCACAATGCGCGATGCCGCGCTGCCAGGTCAATCAGAAGTCGGTCGGCGCGCCGCCTTCCTCCGTGCGCCTGGCCACAAACGCCTCGAGCTCTTCTTCAACAGCCGCGTCAATTGCAGGCTTCTGATAGGCCTCAAGGACCTGCTTCAACAGAACCTGCGCCTTGTCGGCGGCGTGCGGTGAGCCTGCCGACTGCCACTGCTCGAAATTGCGCCAGTCTGAAATCAGCGGTGAGTAGAACGCGTTCTGGTAACGCGCCATTGTGTGTGCACAGCCGAAGAAATGCCCGCCGGGACCAACCTCCCCCATGGCGTCAAGCCCCAGCGCATCCCGGCTCAAATCCAGCGGTTGCAAAAATGACTTGACCATTTGTATCAGGTCGCAATCGAGAACAAACTTCTCCTGCGACGCGACCAGCCCGCCTTCCATCCAGCCGGCACCGTGCATGACCAGATTGCCGCCGCCCATCGCAACACCCCATAATGAAAACACGCTTTCATAGGCCGCCTGGGCATCCAGCGTATTGGCCGCACATGTATTGGAGGTACGATACGGAACGCCATAGCGGCGCGCCAGTTGCCCACCGACCATGGCCGCCTTCATGTATTCCGGCGTACCGAAGGCAGGTGCGCCTGATTTCATGTCGACATTGGAGGTAAACCCGCCATAGATGGCCGGTGCGCCGGGCCGCACAAGCTGGGTAAGCGCAATACCGGCAAGGGCTTCCGCGTTCTGTTGCACCAGGGCGCCGGCAACCGTCACCGGGGCCATGGCTCCTGACAGGGTGAACGGCGTAACGCAGACAATCTGGTTGCGGCGCGCCATTTCGATGACGCCCAGCAGCATCGGCACATCCATCTTCAACGGCGAGTTGGTATTGATGATGGTGAACAGAGACGGCTCGGATTCAAGCTGTTCATGGCTCACGCCACGGGCGATACGGGCGATCTCGATGCCGTCGCGAATCCGCTCCAGGCCCAGCGAGTAGGCATGGAACGGCTTTTCGGTCATCAGCGCCATGTCCTTCAGTGCCACCAGGTGACGGACCGAGGCATGAACATCGATCGGCTCGACCGGATAACCCGATATGAAATCAATGCAGTTGAAACTCTGGGCGAGCTTCAGGAAACGCCGGTAATCTTCCAGGTTGCCCGGACGTCGGCCATGTTCAAGGTCAGACGAGTTCGGCGCAGAGCCAACGGTACCGAATGCCAGCCATCCATCTCCGATCCGGATTGTCTTGTCCGGTTTGCGGGCATGGAAAGTGAACCGAGACGGAACGGTCGCGATTGCGTTCATGATGACATCACCGGGAATGCGCACCCGTTCGCCGTCCACGCTTGCCCCGGCGCGCGCAAAGTAATCGCGGGCTTCCGGCAGCATGACATCAATACCGATGGTCTCCAGCACTTCCAGTGACGCCAGATGCAGGCTTTCCAGTTCATCATCGGAGACAATGCGCGCCGGTTCAAACATCAGCCTTGCCTGACCGGATACCTGTTGCGCCAGGGTTGCCTGGCCCGCATCACCTGCGGCCGCCGCGCGCCGTGCATCGCCGCGCCTGCGCGACCTGCGCGGCCCTGTGTCCATCACTTCGCTCATGCCTCGCGTGCCTCCCTCTCCATTGCCGGAATGTCCTCGTCTTCGGCAACCTGCTCTACCAGCCAGTCTTCAAACAGTTTTACCTTGGGCAGCAGACGGTCGGTGGCGCGGCAGGCGAACGTCCACCAGTGCTGGTGCGGTACGTCCAGATCAACCGGCTGCACCAGCCTTCCCGAAGCAAGCTCATCACGTGCATACGGGCCAATGGTCATGGCAATGCCCTGGCCGGCGGCGGCGGCTTCCTGCGCCAGCAGGTAGCTGTCGAAGGCAAGTGTGCTGGACAGCTTGGTTTCGCCGAGACCGGCAGCCTTCAGCCACAGCCGCCAGTCTTCTTCGGCCGAATAGACATAGAGCAGCTTGTGCCGCAGCAAGTCTTTCGGCGTGGCGATGTTGCCGACGCGAGCCAGGTAATCCGGCGAGCACACCGGTTTCAGCCGCGACCGGAACAGGTTGCGGTAATGATGGTCGTCGCTGCGCCTGCGCGCGAGAATGACGGCCACGTCAGCGTTGTCAGCATCGAAATCCCAGTCGAAGTATGATGTGGACAGCCGCACGCGCATGTTTGGATGCCGCCGTTCAAAATCATGCAGGCGCGGCAACAGCCACTTCATTGCCACCGTCACATAGACCTGAACCGTCAGTTCGTTGCCCGACACGCGCGGACGGATAACCTGGGTCTGGCTTTCGATCTGGTCAAAGGCCTCGCGGACAGCCGGAAAGTAGATCAGACCCGGCCCGGAAAGCTCGGCGCGTTTGCCGTCACGCGAGAACAAATCCACGCCCAGAACATCCTCGAGCGCCTTGATCTGATGGCTGATGGCCGATCTGGTGAGACCAAGCTCATCAGCGGCACGGCGGAAACTGCCCAGTCTGGCGGCAGCTTCAAACGCTGTCAGTGCGCGTAAGGGCGGCAGGTCTCGCTTGGTCACGTTTATTCACCCTGTTGGCGTCATTGATGTTCCTGACACGCAATATTCACCCGAAACGGCTTTGCATCAACAGGAAACAACGATTACATGGTGAAAAATCCTCAACGTGAAATGAGAACTATGCGCTTCCCAAGATTCGCTGAAACGCGCACACTCGCGTCCACAACGAAAAAGGCTCTTAGTCGAGGAAACACGCGAATGTCCGTAGCCGAAGATACCAACCGCCGCCGCGGAGGGCGGGAAGCCCGCAAAGCCATGCGCTCTCGTGCCATTCCTGTCGACGAGGCAGCGGTTCGCCCCGGCATGCAGGGCGGGAAATACAAACCGCTTACCCAAGCCGAGATCGAAAAAATTCACGATGCTGCCCTGACCCTGCTGGAAACGGTCGGCATCGGAAACTCGATCCCCTCCTGCATCGAAATGATGACGGAGAAGGGTTGCACACTGGACGACTATGGCCGGCTGCGGTTTCCGCGTGCGTTGATCGAGGACACGCTCACGATCTGCGCGCGGCGGTTTCCGCTGTTTGCCCGCGATCCGAAATACGATCTGGAGCCGTGGGGCACCAATGTTCATTTCGGTACTGCCGGTGCGGCCGTTCACGTTGTCGATCCCGAGACGGAAACCTATCGGGATTCATTGCTGATTGACCTGTATGATGCAGCCCGCATTGTCGACAATTGCGAGCATATACATTTCTTCCAGCGTCCGCTGGTAGCGCGCGACATGGTCGAGCCGCGCGACCTTGATGTGAATACGCTGTATGCCTGCCTGGCGGGCACTTCCAAACACATTGGCACCTCCATGGTGGAACCGGACCATGTGCGCGAGTGTCTGGAGATGCTGCATGTTGTGGCCGGCGGCGAAGCCAAATGGCGCGAGCGGCCATTCGTCAGCCAGTCGAACTGCTTCGTGGTGCCGCCGATGAAATGGGCTGAAGATGCCTGCCGGTGCCTGGAGGTTGCCGTGCGCGGCGGCATGCCGGTGCTGCTGCTGTCAGCGGCGCAGGCCGGTGCCACCTCACCTGCTGCGCTGGCTGGAACCGTGGTTCAGGCAGTGGCGGAATGCCTGGCCGGACTGGCCTATGTAAACGCCATACAGCCAGGCGCTCATGCGCTGTGGGGACCTTGGCCGTTTGTGTCTGACCTCAGGACCGGCGCCATGTCGGGTGGGTCCGGCGAGCAGGCCCTGATCTCTTCAGCGTGTGCACAGATGGGCCAGTTCTATGACCTGCCGACAGGGTCTGCCGCCGGCATGGCCGACAGCAAGCTGCCAGACATGCAGGCCGGTTGCGAGCATGGCGTGAATGCGGCCCTTACCGCCATGTCGGGCATCAACATGCTTTATGAAGCCGCCGGCATGCATGCTTCGCTGCTCGGCTTCTGTTTCGAAAGCCTTCTGATCGACAATGACATGCTGGGCGCGGTCAACCGCAATGTACGCGGCATCGAGGTGAACGATGCCACCTTGTCCATCGACGTCATCGCCGAAGTCTGCACCGAGGGACCGGGCCATTATCTGGGCTCAGGCCAAACACTGGACCTGATGCAGAAAGACTATGTCTACCCGGATGTCGGCAACCGCATGAGCCCGAAAGAGTGGAACGAGGCGGAAAAACCGGACGTCGTCAAAGTGGCAGCCGCGCGCAAGGACAAGATCCTGTCAGGGTATTTCCCGGATTACCTGCCTGAAGACCTGGACAGGCAACTTCGCGCCAACCATGACATCAAGCTGGACAAGGCTTTGCTGCAGCCGGGTCATTCACGCTTTGCCTGACACACGTCGGGAAGCTGCTGCAATCGAGACTCGCATCCGTGCCGAGAGCTTTGAAGTTCTGGGTTGGCTGGACCGGTCGGCGGGACTTGAGTTTGGAGGCAAGTCTCTGGTTCTGATCGGCAATGCGGGACCGGCGATGTTTGACCGCTTCGCATCGGAACGGGATCCGGCGCACGACCTGATGGATCAGTGGACGCGAGAGGTGCTTGCCCCGCTGGCGGATGAGCTTGGCGCGCGCGCGCAGTTTCCATTCGACATGCCGCATCCGCCGTTCCTGACCTGGGCGCGGGCCGCCGGCGCCGGTCACACATCGCCTCTGGGAATGAACATCCATCCGAAATTCGGCCTGTGGCATGCCTACCGCGCCGGGTTCACGTTTGATGATGAAATAAGGCTGCCGCCTGACACCGACAGCAAATCACCGTGTGACAACTGTCTGGACAAGCCATGCCTTGCAACCTGTCCGGTGGGCGCCTTTTCACCCCAAGGCTATGATGTTGCTGTCTGCGCGGCTCATCTGTCGGCGGCCGCAGGTGAACACTGCCGCACGGGCGGATGCATGGCCCGCAATTCCTGCCCGGTGGCCCCGGAGTATTTCTACTCGCCAGGCCAAACCCGCTTCCATATGGTCGCTTTCATGAAAGCGCGCGGCGTGGATCCCGAGACTATGGGATAGCACGCGCCTCAGGAGGACTACCGGTATGTATGCACACATCAAATCCAAGCTCGACAAGGGCGAAATGGTCATTCTGGACGGCGGCACAGGTACCGATATCCAGCGCCGGGGGGTGAAAATGGATTCGGATGTGTGGTGCGCCGAAGCGAACCGCACGCACCCGGAGGTGGTGCGGGCCGTGCATGACGACTACATCAATGTCGGCGCCGAGGTCATCACCGCCAACACCTATGCCTCGGCCCCGCTGATGTTCAACGCCCATGGCCGTGATGCCGACCTGATCGAAACCGACACCATCGCCATGCGGGTGGCGCGCGAAGCCGCAGACGCCGCGGATCGTCCGGTTTGCGTCGCTGGTTCCATCTCCGTGATGCGCCCGATCGCCAAGGGGACCGATGACTTCGACCCGAACTACTCGTGGGATGATGACACCGTGCGCCGCCTGTTTGACGCGAAAGCCGCCAATCTCAAAGCCTGCGGTGCCGACATGCTGATCATGGAAATGATGCGCGATATCAAGTTTTCAAGCTGGGCAGTGGAGGCTGCCGTCAATACCGGCCTGCCGGTCTGGGTCGGCATCGCGGTTGAGCGCAATGGAGACGGCGCGCTGGCCGGCGTCAATCACCCTGAGCAGTTGCTGCAACCGATCGTCAAGGAGTTGACCCGCTTCAATCCGGATGCCTGCCTGATCATGCACTCACCGATCGACACCATACTGGAAGGGCTGGAGATCATATCCGCCAACTGGCAGGGACCGACCGGCGCCTACCCGGAGGCCGGAGAGTTCACCATGCCGGACTGGCAATTCGTAGACATTGCGCCGGCCGACTTTGCCATAGCTGCAGAAACCTGGCGCAAGGCGGGTGCCGGCATTGTCGGCGGATGCTGCGGCGTCACACCCGATCACATTGCAGCCCTGTCGACCATGAGGGCGCAATGAGCACATCACACACGGCAAGCTGCCTGTGCGGCGGCGTAAAGTTTGAAGTCGCCGGTTCATTGCGCGATGTCGTGGCCTGTCACTGTGTCCAGTGCCGCAAACAGACCGGCAATTACATGAGCGCCACAGGATGCAGCGATGATGCATTGACCATGACCTCGTCGGATGGCCTGGCCTGGTACGAGTCCACCCCCGGCTACAAGCGCGGCTTCTGCTCGACCTGTGGGTCCACCCTGTTCTGGAAAGCCGACGGTACGGACCGAATTGCGATAGCCGCCGGGGTTTTTGACACCCCGCTCGGTGTTGCCCTAAAAGGCCACATCTACTGCGACTTTGCCGGTGACTATTATGAGATCGCAGGCGGCGAATTTCGCGAGCCGCTCAGTGATGACTACTCCGACGCCAAGCCTGAAACCTGAACGGGTTAATACCCCTTCAGTTCGCCGTTGATCACATAGCGCAGGATGTCCACGACCTGGGCCGGGGTTTCGGTAACCGCCAGCGCGGCGGCGTCGACTTCTTTCAGAGCGTGCTGGTGATCTGCCCCGTGCATGATGATAACCGCCTTGCCGAGCGCTGAGGCATAGCCTGCATCAAAGGCCGCGTTCCACTGTTTGTATTTTTCACCGAAGCGCACCACGACGACATCGGCCTTTTCAATCAGCGTGCGGGTGCGGATGGCGTTGACATTGGCCCCCTTGTTGTCGTGCCAGAACTTGTTGGGTTCCTCGCCCAGAATGGCGACGCCGCAATCATCCGACGCCGGGTGATTGGTAACGGGAGCAGAGAAACTGACCGGCAGGCCGGCAGCCCTGGTGCCTTCTTCAAGCTCTTCGCGCCAGTTGGTATGGATTTCGCCCGACAGGTAAACGTTCCAGGTCATAAGCTTTCTGCCTTCATTGCTGATTGGAGTTTGGACACGGTATAGCCGCCATGGCTCGAACTGTGAAACCACATGGTGGATTTGTCGACAGATGCCGTGTCCTCAGACAATTTCCAGCCTGGCCATGTCCGCTGCCAGGTCGCCATAGCCGGTGAACCGGTACTCATAGCCAAGCTGCAGTTTCTCCGCCGCCGCCCTGGCCATTTTCTGCAAGCTCTCATCTTCTGTCTGGGCCAGATACACGACCTTGGTGTAGTGGGCAAACATCATGTCGCGCAGTTCAGGGTGCGTGGCCATGCCGAAGCCTTCCCAGATCAGCTTGTCAAAGTGCCGGGCCAGGTAGTCGGTCAGGTAAAACGCGGTGATTTCGTCATCCTGATGCGCGGCCCATTTGTCGTTTCCGGAAAAGAACGAATAGCAGTGCGGCCCGTCAATGCGTTTTACACCTTCCTGTTCGATGACCTTGTCGAGCAGACCGCCGGTGCCGCAGTCACCATAGGCGATGAAGATTTCACGATAGCGCTGCGTGGCGCGGGCCTTGTGGATGGCATCACGCACGCCGTCGGGAATCTTGTCCGGCGTATTGTGCCAGATGGCAGGCAAGCATTGGATGTCGAGATGGGACCAGTGATTCATCTCGATCAGCGCTACCATTTCACGGGCCAGCGCGCCGCAGGCAATGATCAGCACATCACCGGACTTCTTGCGGAACTCAAACTTTTCTTCCGGGCCGAGTTGTTTCATGAGCTCCAGTATAGACCCGCCCGAACAAGCCCGCGATGCTGAAAACGACAAACGCCGCCGAAAATTTCCGGCGGCGTTTGCACAAGTGGAGAGAGATTAAACTGTTTGATCAGTAGCCGCGGCGAGCCATGCAGCGCTCCCAGCGCCAGGTGTGCCAGCCGAAGCGGCGGGCGCAGCGGCGGGCCGAACGGCGATAGTGGCGGCCACCGCGATAACCGTGATCATAGTAACCGTGGCCGTGGGCAGCGCCGATGGCGCCGAAGGCTGCGGCTGTGCCGACACCGGCCCAGAACGCGCCTTTCTTAGAAATGGCATGGGCGGGAGACGCCATTGCAGCGGCGATGGTGATAGCGGCGACGGCGGCGATTGCTGTGTTGCGGATGGTGGTCATTGCTCTGTTTCCTCCAGTTTGAATACTGTGATCTGCTTCGTGTCAGTCACGTTGATGTCACTGAAGATGACGAAAATGTAATCGAGGCGATGTGCAATTCCTCACACGCCGTCCAATCGAGCGTGAGCGCACCACGAAAAACCTCAGAAAAGAGCCACTGGATACCAAAAAAATACGCCCACAGTTTTAGGCTGCAGGCGTATTGATTTCGAAAAAACTCAAAAGATTTCGGTTCAAGCGGTGACCTGGTTGTGCTTGCGGGCCATGAATTCCTTGGCGGTTTCAACCGCAACGGCGGCGTCACGGCAATAGGCGTCTGCGCCGATGGCGGCGGCAAATTCCTCGTTCAGCGGTGCGCCGCCGACCAGTACTATGTAATCATCGCGCATGCCCTTTTCCTTGAGGGTGTCGATGACCACTTTCATGTACGGCATCGTGGTGGTCAGAAGCGCCGACATGCCGAGAATGTCCGGCTTGTGCTCTTCAATAGCTTCCAGGTAGTTCTCGACCGGGTTATTGATGCCGATATTGATCACCTCGAAACCGGCGCCTTCCATCATCATGGAAACCAGGTTCTTGCCGATGTCGTGAATGTCACCCTTGACCGTTCCGATGACCATCTTGCCGACACGCGGCGCGCCGGTTTCGGCCAGCAAGGGTTTTAGAATGGACATGCCCGCCTTCATGGCGTTGGCGGCCAGCAGAACTTCCGGCACGAACAGGATACCGTCACGGAAGTCGATACCGACAATGCGCATGCCCTCGACCAGGGCTTCGGTCAGGACCTTGTACGGGGTCCAGCCGCGCTCGAGCAGGATATGGACGCCTTCCTCGATCTCTTCCTTGAGACCGTCATAAAGGTCGTCGTGCATCTGCTGGGTAAGTTCTTCGTCATCCAGAGACCGCAGGTCGAGATCGTCTTCTTCAGCCATTGTCTTCTCCACTAGATGCGCCATGCGCGCGGCGTGATTATTCATTGATAACCGTTAATGAATCAACCATGCACATGAACTAGCGACCGAAAGCTGCCTGATTGCGACTGGTGCAGTGCAAAAGAACTGCGCCCGCTTGACTAAGCTGCTGATACCGCGCACCTTTACCCGCTCAAACACCCCTCCCCGATTGCAAATGATTCAGGATTGTCATGACCGGATTTTCTATTGCCGGCGTCCGCGCCCAGTTCCCTGCCCTTTCCATCACCGATGACGGCAAATCACGGATTTACCTCGACAATCCGGCCGGCACCCAGGTGCCACAGCATGTGATCGACCGGGCCAATCGTGCCATGATCGAGCAGAATGCCAATCTCGGCGGTTCCTTTGTGACCTCCGAAATGGCGCTGGCGCTGGTGGATGAGGCACATGAGGCGGCAGCTCAATTCTACAACGCGCCAGCAACCAGCGACGTTTTCTACGGTGCCAACATGACCACCATCACGCTGGCCATGTCACGCAATCTGCAGAAGACCCTGGCCCTGGGCGAAGGCGACGAGATCGTGCTGTCGCGGATGGACCATGATGCAAATGTAGCGCCCTGGCTGCTGGTGGCGGCAGACACCGGCGCCACCGTCAAATGGATCGAGTTCGATACCGACACGTTCGAGTTTCCAGATGACGCCCTGGACAAGGTGCTGAGCGACAAGACCAGAATTGTCGCTGTCAGCTATGCGTCCAACTGCACCGGCACCATCAATGACGTGAAATCCATGTGCGCCAAGGCGCGTAGCGCCGGTGCCATCAGCTATGTGGATGCAGTGCAGTTTGCACCACATGGCGTCATCGATGTGCAGGACATCGGCTGTGATTTCCTGGTTTCGTCGTGCTACAAGTTCTTCGGCCCGCATCAGGGCATCATGTACGGGCGTAGCGACCTGCTTGAGAGCATGTTCTCTTACCAGGTGCGGCCTCCCCTTGAATATGGTTCTCCTGCCAAGTTTGAAACAGGCTCGGCTCCCCGCGAAACACTGGCAGCCTCACTGGGGGCCATTGAATACATCGCATCGCTGGGTGACGAAGATGCCGGACTGCCATTGTCGCGAAGCCGGATTGCAGCCGGCATGCAGGCCGCCATGGGCCATGAAATGGCGCTGACCAGGCAACTGATCGGCGGCCTTACATCCATCAAGGGGGTCAAGGTGCGTGGCATCACATCGGACAACGCTCTGGCGCGCCGGGTACCGACCGTCTCCATTACCGTGGATGGCAAAAACCCCGAGGACATGGCCAAGTCGCTGGCGGATGACAACACCTTCCTGTGGTCGGGTCACAACTATGCGCTGGAGCCGATCAACCATATGAACCTGATGGACGACGGCGGCGTGCTGCGCATCGGCCTGGCGCACTACAATACGGCAGAAGAAGTGGACACATTTCTGGAGCAACTGGAAGAGCTGGTTTAAGACGCCCTGGTGACATCCGTCAGCGGATCGGCAAGCTCGCGTCCGCCTGGCGGTTGCGCCGTCGGCATCGAGCCGGGCTGGCGTTCGACCATGCGATGCACCACGGCGGGTGCGCCGTCGATATGCAGTTTCTCGACCTGCTCAAAAATCGAAATATCTGCCTTTGTCCGGCGCTGTGCATCGCGAACATAGTCCAGCCAGGTCGGAACGTGAAAGCGTTCAATCCACAATTGCGGGTCGCCCAGGTCGCGCAGCAGGGTCCAGCGCAGGAAACCGTCCCGGCGGCAGATACGGCGGCGCTCGTTCATGACGTTCAGAAAGGCCACAATGTCCTTTTCGGCAATGCGGTGTTCGACAGTGATGACCACCGGCCCGCTGCGCGGCTCCAGCGGCACGGCGACTTCAGGTTCGCGCCACTGATTGAGAGGGGCCAGGTCGACATTCTCGATCTGCTGCAATGGCCGGACCAGACCCAGCAGAGGGGTCACGGCCATCAACGTTGCTGCCGCGAACAGGGCAAGCGGCGTGGAATAGTGCAACGCCACGTAACCGGACAACCAGCTCCCGAATGCCATGCCGCCAAACGTCACCATCTGGTAGATCGAGAGGGCGCGGGCGACGACCCAGCGCGGGGCGGCCATCTGAACCGACACGTTGAACGTGGACAAGGCCAGAACCCATCCCGCACCGGCCAGCATCAGAGCCGGCATGGTCAGCAACAATAGTGTGCTTGCGCCGGTCATGATGGTGCCGATAAGCACCGCCACCGCTGCGGCGCGTACTATCCGCTCGGTCGAATACTTTTTGCGCAACCGCCCGCTGGACAGGGCACCGCCAACGGCACCGACCCCGAAAGACCCGAGCAACGTGCCAAACACCAGCGGTCCGCCGGTGATGATGCCAGTGGCGACGACCGGCATGAGAGCCGGTACGGCGGCGGCGGCCATGCCGAACATGCAACTTCGCAGCAGTACGGTGCGGATGTTCGGCGACATTGCCACGAACCGAATGCCTGCTGATATCGCAAGGTCAATGCGCTCGCGCGGCAATGTGCGTGGCGCAGTATCCGGTCGCCAGCGCACCAGCACAGCCAGCAATGCGATATAGCTTAACGCGTTGGTGGCAAAAGCCGCCGCTGCGCCACCTGCCGCCACAATGATACCCCCTAAAGCCGGGCCGACACTGCGGGCGATATTGAAGCCCATCGAATTCAGCGCCACCGCGCCGGGCAACAAGTTGCGCGGCACCATGTCGCCAACCGAGGCCTGCCATGCCGGATTGTTCAGTGCCGTCCCGCAGCCAATCAGGAAGGTGAAGCTGATCAGCAGCCATGGCGTCAACAAGTTGTACCAGGCACAGATTGCCAGGGCGGCAGAAACGAGCAACATGAAGGCTTGTGCGCAGATCATCACGCGCCGGCGATCCAGGTTGTCGGCAATGGCACCTGCCAGCAGGGCAAACAACATGATCGGCGCCGCAGTGGATGCCTGCACCAGTGCTACAAACTGCGGGGAATCGGTCAGCGTGGTCATCAGCCACGACGCGCCCACCGCCTGCACGAGCCCGCCGAAATTGGAACTCATGCTGGCAAGCCAGATAGCCCGGAAGATCGGCACCTCCAGGGCGGAGGACGGATGAGAATCCGGCGTGTCTTCTAAAACGTCAGGCATTCATCCTTGGTAGGCCTTCTGCGGCGTTTTGCAAGGTCGCAGCTGGGACATGACGGAAATATCTGACGGCGACCAGTTCGCCGGCGTGTCTTTCTAGCCGCGCCTGCGGCCCCTGCCCTCGCGACCGCGTCGCGCAGCACCTTCGGCAGCCGTGTCCGTTCCATGGGCCAGTGCCGACACCTTGCCGAGCTTGGTTTCGACCTGCTCGACCGTGGGCCTGGCTCCTCGCGAATGGTTTTCCAGCGCATCGCGCATGGCGCGGACATGCTCGTAGGTGGTGCCGCAACACCCGCCAATGAGCTTGGCGCCGGCATCGAACGCCAGCCGGGCATAATCGGCCATCAGTTCAGGGGTGCCGTCATAATGGATGTGGCCATCCATCCAGGCCGGAATGCCGCAGTTACCCTTGGCGACCACCACTGCATTGCCGTCTGCTTCGGTAATGCCGAGTACGGTCGCAACCAGTTCCGCAGCACCGGTGCCGCAATTCGCACCGATGGCATCCGGGGCAGCCTGCTGGGCAGCGGCCAGCGCCGCATAGGCTGCAGGTGTCAGTCCCATCATGGTGCGACCATTGGTGTCGAAACTCATGGTCGCAACCACCGGCAAGCTGGTCGTGCGCGCACCCTCGAGCGCAGATCTGAATTCTTCTTCCGACGATATTGTCTCGATCCACAATACGTCCGCACCGCCTGCTTCCAGCGCCTGGGCCTGCTCGGCAAACGCTTTGACGCCGAGATCATGGGTCATGGTTCCGACAGGTTCGAATATCTCGCCCGTCGGACCGATGGAGCCCGCCACGATCACCGGACGGTCCACAGCATCCGCTTCAAGACGGGCCAGCTGCGCCGCCTTCACATTGAGCTCGTGCACGCGGTCCTGCGCATCATGCAGTTTGAGCCGGTAGGCGTTTCCGCCGAACGAGTTACTCAGCACGATGTCGGAGCCTGCCTCGATGAAGTTGCGGTGCAGCGCGCGAACCCGGTCGGTATGATCTTCATTCCACAATTCCGGCGCATCGCCGGACTGCAGTCCCATGGCAAACAGGTTTGTGCCGGTGGCACCGTCAGCCAGCAGCCAGTCGCGGGATTTCAGGAGTTCGAGAAAATTTGCACGAGCCATGATTTGTGGACCCCACCTTGTCAGTTGTGAAGGCCTCCACATAGCACATAAAGATTTCTTTATATAGTAATTTTTAAACTGTCATGCCGTGAAGCTTTCGGCAGAAAACAGCAGATTCATGCGCTCGTTAACAGGCAATTCGCCTGTACGAGGTTCACCCTGCAAGAGCATGACCACCACATCGCGCAGTGCGTGCAGGTCGCCATAGCCCAGTATTGGCGCATCATCCACACCGTTATCCGGTTGCCCGTGCGCGCAGACAATCTGCACCTGTTCCGGCAACTCGTCGAGCAACTGCTCGCAGATGCGCAGATAGTCACGCAGCGATGCGCCGGGGGTCTGGGCATACAACGCACCACAATAGATGAAATCTGCCGCATAGAAGCGGTTTCGCTCCGCTTCCCACAATGATACGGAATCCGGTGAATGCCCCGGCGTGTGCACAACCTGCAGTGATCGTTGCCCCACAGAGATCACCTCGCCGGGCGCGACCCAGCGGCCCACCTCGAATGTCGGCACCGGTACGCCTTCGCTGGCGCCCAGGAACATGTCATCGGTCGGGGTCAGTGTGCCGTTTGTCTCGATGGCGCGCAGCACAGGCAGGTCCGCCACCATCACCGGGCCAAACCCGTGAATATTGCCGAGATGATCAAAATGCATGTGAGATGGAAACGCCGTGACACTCTCCCGGCCATGGCGCGCAACCAGCGGTATCAGCGACCGCCTGCCCGAGCCGGTATCAAACAGCAGGCTGTCATCCCCGTCCGAGATCAGATAGCTCCAGTTGCGCTGATGATAAGCCGGTTCGCCGATTGCTATGGTTGCATCATCCAACGCCTTCACGGCGAACCAGTCATCTTCCAGCGCTATTCCGTGTGCCAGTTTGATGCTGCTTATGGCCACCTCAATATTCTCTCGCATGGAGTACTCCGATATCCTGTTCGGCAGTTTCCGTGAATCGGGTCGTCGGCTGCTTCATTCAATGCCATCGTCGGTTATCAATCAAGGAGAGCAGCCAATGAACATTCGTTATGAAGCCATCTCGACCGACATTGCACGAAGCCTGCAGAACGGAGATCCGGACGCCTACGGCAACGTGCCGGAACGCGCCGTGTCCGATGGCGACAGGATACCGTGCCGCCACTGCCTGAAACTCGTCGACGAAGGCGACGAGTACCTGATTGTCGCGCATCGCCCGTTTGGCAACCTGCAGCCCTATTCGGAAACCGGACCGATTTTCCTGCATGCCGATTTCTGCGAGCGCGCCACGCCGGACGAAAGCCTGCCGGACATGCTGGACAGCCCGGCATATCTGGTGCGCGGTTATGATGCTGACGAGCGGATCATCTACGGCACCGGCCAGGTGGTGCCAACTTCGGACATCAGTACCTATGCAGGCTCATTGCTGGCCGACAATAAGGTTCGGTTCGTGCATGTGCGCTCGGCAGAAAACAATTGTTTCCAGTGCCGGGTGGAACGGGACCAGTCCCGCTCAACCTGACAATGCCTGAAATTCATTCCAGCGCAGGGTTTCGACGCCGGGTTTGTCAACGCGTGTGTTAAGCGCAATGGCACGGCCCAGTGTCGCGACCTTTATGCCGCGATACTTTGTGCGCGATCCGGTGAGGAGAAAATTGAGCTTCGGCCAGCCCCACAGTGTCAGGGCCTGCGTAATACCATATCGGTTTTCAGGGGTGAGGATCATCGATGGCTGGAACAGACTCAAACGCTGAAATCCCAGCGTTTTCAAATCCTCTTCGAGCTCACCCTTGGTGCGCAGGAAAAATGAACGCGAACTGGCGTCGGACCCGATCGACCCGAGCAACTGAAAATGCCCTACACCCGATTTCCTGCAGGCAATGGCGAAATCCAGTACCGCCAGCTTGTCTATCCGGACAAAGTCTTCGCGCGACACCTTGGAGGGCTCGCCCACGCCAAGCGTGCATATTGCCGTGTCGTGACCACGCAGATGCATCATGTAGGATGCGGGATCGAATATGTCCGCCTTGTGCTGGCGCAGGCCATCATGGCTGATGCCTTCAACTTCCCTCCGCCCCAGCAAAGTCAGGCTCGCGAGTTCAGGCATCGTGACAAGCGTGGAAACAACCTCGGTGCCGACCGCCCCTGTTGCGCCCAGCATCACGATGTTCAGGTCCCGGGTCACCGGCTACACGCTCTGCTCGCCGTAAAACAGCGACACAACATGCCTGGCCTGTGCAAAAAACAGCCAGCGCTCCACCACAGCCGCGACGCTGACCAGCAAGACCGCCAGCACCGCAAACACCGGCGCAGCATCACCCTCAAAACCGAATGCCGCCCATACCAGCACAAGTGCCGCCAGCAAACAGGCGCCGACAATCATGCGCAGTTTCCGGGCGTGCTTGCGCGCCACCCTGAAACCCATTTCCGACTGGATGTAGTTCTCCGACGTATGGGGAAGCTCCCACTGGCGGACGTCGCCGCCAAGACCGGTGGCATCACCCATGGTGTAGATCGGTTTCATGTTGTCGATGCCGATCCAGTAGACCAGCTTGGCAATGCCGGCCAATACCAGCGCCACAATAGTGATGACACCAAGCGCGGGAATACCGGACCGCCCGAATACGCTGGCCAGCGCAAACAGTAAAACGGCCCCGGTGGCAATCGAGAAAATCACATAAACCGGCACCACCAGCCAGTGCCGCCAGGCGCGGATGGTTGCCAGAGACGCGTATATCATTGCCGTGCATATCACCGTGACCATGGCCAGGATGGCAGTAATGATCCCGAGAACCGCCAGCAGGGTTTCATTGCTGCCCGGCAGGACCCACAACAGTCCGAACAGACATGCCGGCACATAGGTGGCAACCGCCAGCACGCCTTCGCGTGACAGCCACGACGACCGCCACTGCGAAAACGCCCGCCAGGCACGTTCCGGGTGACCAAGATGGAACGTGGATGACAACAGACCGGCGGTGATCAGGCCGAGTGCGACCAGCATGGACACAGCGCCAAACCAGAAATCCGACGCACTGCCGTGGCTGGCGCCGGTCAGACCCAACAACGCCAGCAGGCCATAGCCGGCGCCGGATGCGGTGGTGAACAGGATAACGGAATAGGCGGGATGCATTAGCTAAGGACCTCATCAATCCAGGAGAAAACCCGCTCTGCCAGCGAGCCATCACCCTTGCCGACCGTTTCCAGCGGTGTTGACTTTACCCCGCCTGCCGTGTCGCGACGCGGACGCGGCGGCAGATACTTGTTGACCGGTTTGTAGTCCATCTGCGGCAGCAGATCGAAACCGCCGCGGGCCTTGACCAGTTTTGACACGTCGGAGTTTTCGTCGCCCAGATCGCCGAAATGACGGGCACCGGTAGGACACGCCCGCACGCATGCCGGCTGGCGGTCTTCCGGTTCAAGATTTTCATTGTATATGCGGTCAACACACAGCGTGCACTTCTTCATCACGCCATCATCCTGGTCATATTCGCGGGCACCATATGGACAGGCCCATGAGCACAGCTTGCAGCCGATGCAGGTATCGGGGTTGACCAGCACGATGCCGTCTTCCTCGCGTTTGTAACTTGCGCCGGTCGGGCACACCGTGACACACGCAGGTGTTTCGCAATGCAGGCACGAGCGCGGGAAATGCAAGCCACGGGCGTTATCGCCCTCACCGGTTTCATAGCCATGAATACGGTTGAGCCAGGCACCTGCGGGATCAGGCCCGTAGGGTTCGAGATCAGTGAGCGGCGCCGAGTATCCCTGCGTATTCCATTCCTTGCACGACACCGCACAGGCCTGACAGCCGACACAGGTATCAAGATCGATGACCAGGCCGAGCTTCTTCTGTCCGGGCTTTGTCGTATCTGGCAGAGTTGTCATGACCTGGTCCCCCTGAGCGCCCGCGAGCCGATTTTCATGGCCGCCTTGAACAGGCCCGGCGGCCGTTTGGTTACTTCAAACTGAGGTTCGGACATTTCCGCCCCGTCGGCCTTTTCGACGCGCACACGAAGGTCGAACCAGGCCGCCTGCCCGGTTACCGGATCAGAGTTGGAATAGCGGTAACCGTCACCTCGTGCCGGCAACAGGTCGGAGATGATGTGGTTGAGCAGGAAACCCTTTTTGGCCTCGGGTGCGTTCTTGTCGAGGTTCCAGGCGCCTGAGCGCTTGCCGATGGCATTCCAGGTCCACACGGTGTCCGGGTTCACCCCGTTCATCAGTTTCAACTGCACCTTGATACGACCGTGATGGCTGGTGACATGCACCCAGTCGCCGTCTTTCATGCCGAGTTTTTTGGCCCTGCCGCGCTCCATGTAGAGCCAGTTACGACCCAGGATCTGGCGCAGCCAGGCGTTCTGAGACCCCCATGAATGGTACATCGCCATGGGCCGCTGGGTGATGGCATGCATCGGGAACTCGCGCGCATCGGTCATCGCCTCTTCAAACGGCGCATACCACATGGGCACCGGATCAAAGAACGATTCAACCCGGCGGCGGTGCACCTGTGGCGGCACGAAGTCGCCATGGCCACGCGCGGCCTGGCGGAACTTCTGCATGGTTTCCGAATACAGGTTGAACATGATCTGGTTGGCATTGGGGTTGAAGCCGAAGCCCTGCGCCCATTCGAGGTAATCCCTGTTGGCCATGCGGTAATATCGCATGTGCTCCGGCAGGTCGTACTTCCAGAAACAGCCGTTCTTTATATAGTCATCAAGCTGGTTCGGATTGACCTCGCCGGTACCCTGTTTGGTGCCGTCCGCGCCCCTGAAACCGGCCAGCGGGCCAATGCCCGGGCCGCGCTCATGATTGACGATATAGTCGGCATAACCGCCAGGGTATTTCGGCGTCATGTCTTCCCTGACCATGCCCGGCAGGCCGAGCCGGGCGCCGAGATCCAGCATCACAGTCTGGAAAGGGCGCACATCGCGGTCCGGCTCGACGACAGGCCGGCGGATTGAATCGGCCGGTCCATGGGGTTCCGAAATGGGCCGGTCCAGCATGGAGATGCAGTCCCAGCGTTCCAGATAGGTGGTGTCCGGCAGGATCAGATCGGCATAAGCCACGGTTTCTGAATAATAGGCATCCGAATAAATGAACTTCGGGATCACATAGTCGCCGGTCTCTTCATCGATTTTGGTCAGATGCTCCATGATACCGGTGGTATTCATGGAGGAGTTCCAGCCCATGTTGGCCATGTACATGAACAATACGTCGATGCCGTACGGATCCTTGTTGGCGGCATTGGTGATGACGGTGTGCATCAGGCCATGGGCAGCAATGGGCGCATCCCATGAATAGGCCTTGTCGATGCGCCGGGGCGAACCATCCTCGTTGACCAGCAGGTCTTCAGGCCCGGCCACGAATCCAAGCGGCGCTCCCGGCAGCGGTTTCAGTGGATTGACCTCGCCGATCTTGCCGGCAGGTTTCAGGCCGGGAGGCGCCGCTTTCGGAAACGGCGGCTTGTACAGGAAACCACCCGGCACATCGATGGTGCCCAGCAATATCTGCAGGATGTGGATCGAGCGGCAGGTGTGGAAGCCGTTGGAATGGGCTGAAATACCACGCATGGCATGCATGGATACCGGCCTGCCGGTCATCTTGTCGTGCTTGTGCCCGTGAGTATCGGTCCAGGCAATATCCAGTTCAAATGCCTGCTCAAAGGCAGCATGGGCCAGTTCACCGGCAATGCGCTCGATGGTTGAGGCTTCTATGCCGCAATGGACGGCGGCCTTTTCAGCCGAGTATTCGTCTGAGAGATAGCGCTCGGCGACAAACTGGAATGACGGCACACCGATGCGCTTGGTCTTGCCGGGGAGCTTAACCTCGCCGTGCAGGGCAACCTGATCGGCCTTGTCTACGGTTACCGGCTTTTTCGACTTCGCATCCAGCACCAGTATCTTGCCGTAGCGGTCGCGCGCGATCAGGCCGTCATCCGCCGCGCCGGGGTCGCGGGCTACCAGATGGCCGGCATTGGTGTAGCGGGCCAGGTAGTCGAGGTCGATCTTGCCTGCCTTGAGCAACTGGTGGACCAGAGCGCCGACGAACAATCCGTCGGTGCCGGGTCGGATACCAACCCATTCATCGGCAATGGCCGAATAACCCGATTTGACCGGGTTGATCGACACGATCTTGGCACCGTTCTTCTTCAATTTGCCAAGCCCGGTCTTGATCGGGTTGGAGGCATGATCTTCCGCAACACCAAACAGCAGGAAGTATTTGGTGCGATCCCAGTCGGGTTCGCCGAACTCCCAGAACGAGCCGCCAAATGTATAAAGACCGGCGGCTGCCATATTCACCGAACAAAAACCGCCATGGGCGGCGAAGTTCGGGGTACCGAACTGGCTCGCCCACCAGCCGGTCAATGCCTGCGACTGGTCGCGCCCGGTAAACAGCGCCAGTTTTTTGGGGTCGGTGGAGCGGACCTGGGACAACCAGGTGGTCGCCGTCCTGAGTGCTTCTTCCCATTCAATCTCGCGGAATTCGCCGGAGCCGCGCGGGCCGACCCGCAGCAGCGGCTTGGTCAGCCGCGCCGGTGAATAATGCTGCATGATGCCGGCAGAGCCCTTGCCGCACAACACCCCCTTGTTCACCGGATGGTCACGGTTTCCCTCGATGTATTTGACGGTGCCGTCCTTCAGATACACCTTGATGCCACAGCGGCAGGCACACATGTAACAGGTCGTGGTTTTCACCTCATCCCAGGTCTTCAGGTTGAGATCGACTTTGGGCTCGCTGGCCATGGGCGCAATACCATCCGCTGCTCTAAATGGAGGACTTGTTCGATGGTCAAACTAGCAGAGCGCCGCACCACCGCAATAGCACCAGCCGCGTCAAAGCGACCAACCAGATAGCAATTTTTGGTACAAAAAGTCTCATTAAATGATAATTTTAAAAAAGCAAGAAGGGCGTCGCGCAATGCGACGCCCTGTGAAAGACCAGCGATTTGTCGTGTCAGACTACTCGAGAGGCTCGCCTGCTGACACCCAGCGGCCAAAATTAGGCAAGTCCAGGGTCGCACCGTAGCGGTCTGTTTCCTTGATCGATTGGGTTCCGAAGCGGTGCGTAAAGCCCACCATTATGATGTGGTCGACAAACTCGGCATCGTCAGCCGCATTGGTTGGATCATTTTTCTCGTAATGAGCGCCTCGATAACCAACGAATACATTGCTGTCTCCAAGAATTGGCAATCCGGGAATCACGGTGTCATAGCGCGCGCCCCACTCAATAATTGTCATTTCAGATGCGGGATTTTCGTTGTTGTCGATGTCACCATCAACATATGCAAATTCCAGCTGCACTCGAGAATCTTCATTCATAAACCAGCGAACCACGCCACGGCCAAAGAATGCATCCCGGAGTGAATCATCATCAATCTGGGGAACGCTTGCTCTTGTTGCTCCATCTATGTAGCCGCCCTGCACATAGAAAGTCAGATCATCCAGGTAGAACTGTGCTTCAGCACCTACAGCATAAAAGTCAAATCTGTCAGCACCGTCATTATCATCATCGTGATCACCACTGCCGAAGGACGCGAAACCGCCGAACAAAGCAGTTTCCGGGTCACGCCAGGATACGTGTCCGCCGAACAGGAAAGAATGCTGGAACAAATCGTCCTGCTTCTCATCGGTAAGTGAAGTCGTGGAATACTCGAGCTCTCCATCCATCTGGACGGACAGGTTATCCCCCAGCGGCAGACTCAGCCGACCCAGGACACCTGACACAAACTGAGTATCATCTTCATCGTACTCGGTGTCACCACTCTCACTGCCATAAACCATGAAGCCGGAAAAGGTTTCAACTTCACCGGAAATCACCAGACCGCGGATAGCCTCTTCCGGCTCAAAGTCCGCTGCAGTTGCGCTGTTGGCTGACACTGCCAGTGCCAACGCCAATGCCGAAGATGCCATAAGTCTTTTCATGATTTTACCCTGCCCGCTCGATTGAGCCGTGTATTTTTTATCTGTACGGAGGAAAAAGCCACAACTGGTGGAGCTGGTCAACATGGCACACCAGCATGTGATCATTATTCTAGAAATTGTGACTTTTTTGCCACACCTGCCGAGAAACAAGCACCACTGATGTGTGTCTCACAAATTTGATCCGACGTGTGCAGATCATCACACGGAAAACCCTTGCTGAGGTGCTAGTCTGCCGCCACGACGAATAAACCAGTTCGGGACGGTTACCGGCATTATCAGGCACCAGAAAAACAGCGGCCCCATCTGTAAATGCAGCAGCAAACCTGCCGGGTTTGCATGGCGGACTTTTGCCGGTTTCGGCCTTGTGCTGGCACTGCTGCTGGGCGGCGGCGCGGCCGTGTGGCTCCTGAAGGATGGTACCGGTGCCCTCTCAGGAGACATTTTGGCGGCCTACATAAAATCTTGGGGCATCTGGGGAAAACTGGGGGTTATAGGCCTGATGGTAGCGCATTCATTCATCCCGTTCCCTGCGGAGTTTGTCGCAATCGCGGCCGGCATGTGCTTCGGAACAGTGTGGGGAACGCTGCTGACCTGGACAGGCGCCATGATCGGCGGGCTTGTAGCTTTCGGGATTGCCAGAAAACTGGGCCGCCCGTTCGTTGCCGACATGCTGAAGCCCGAACAACTGACGAAGATCGACAATGGAGCGGGCTTAACCAGCGTACCGGCGATGATCGGCGTGCGGCTGGTGCCGGTGATCGCCTTCAACCTGATCAACTATGGCGCCGGACTGACCGAAGTCAGCTGGTGGCGGTTCACCTGGACGACCGCCATCGGCATCCTGCCCCTGACCTTCCTGATGGCGATGATCGGCGATCAGATGCGCGAACCGACATTCACCGACTGGATGTTGCTGCTTGGCGCAAGTGTTGCGATGCTTGCAACCGTTCAGCTTGCCCGCCGGTTTGGCGTGACCCGCGCAGGCAAATAGAGCCGGCTGCGGGTCTTTAAGGCTCAGCGCCTGGCAATGGCGTGCTCGCGAAACACCACGTAAAGCCCGGCACAAATGGTGATGACGATGCCCAGGGCCGCCACACCGTTGGGCAGGTCTGCGAACACCAGATAACCGATAATGGTCGCAACCGGGATCTCGATATATTGCATGGGTGCAACCGTGGCAGACGGTGCGAACCGCAATGACCAGGTCATCAGCAGATGTGCCATGGTGCCGACAACACCAATGGCCACGAGCAAAAACCCCGTAGTCCAGTCAGGCGCAACCAGCTGTGTCTCCAGAACGCCGGTACTTGCGGTCAGCCCGTAAAGCGAAAGCAGAATGACCGTGGCCATGCCGCCGCTTACCGCCTGCAGGGACACCGGGTCAATCTGCTTGGCAATCTGCCTGGTCACCAGCATGAACAAGGCGAAATCCACCGCCACAAGCAGAGGCAGCAATGCCGGCGCGCCCACTTCAGAAAAACTCGGCTGGACCACGAGAAGCGTGCCAAGAAAACCGACCGCGCATGCCGCCAGCCGGCGGCTGCCAACCTCTTCGTGCAGCACGAAACGGCCAAGCAACAACATGATGAACGGCATGACAAAGGCGATCGCCACCGCATCTGCCAACGGAAGAAACCGCAGGGACAGAAACATCGCCCCGACCCCGACAATATGAAGAACGGTCCGGGCAAGGGTCAGCCAGACAACACGCCGGGACAATTTGAGACTACGCCCGCCCAGCCAGATGACCGGCAGCAGCAACACAGCCTGCAGGCCGAACCGCACAAGCAGCAATTGCAGCAGCGGGATCGTCCCGCCCAACAGCTTTGCTATTGAATCGCCAATGGGAGCCAGGATGCAAAACCCCAGCATCAGCAGAATTCCTAGTACGGGCCGGTCAGCAGTCATCCGCCACTCATAGGCGAAGCGTATACATTCGGCAATTGGACCAGCGCATGAACCTGCCCGCTCCAAATGGGGCGACCAGACGACCAGCGTTCACCTTTCTGTCACAATCACTGATGACATCTGGTTGTTTTGGCGCTAGCGTGGGTCCAGTTTTGTGACAACACAGGTCCAGAGGGGTCCAACTGCAATGCGAGACTGGCTTCTTCAAATCAAGCGCGGCGAATATGCCAGCCTGCAAACCCAGATCAGGGAAGCCTTTGTTTCTGCTATACTGGATGGTCAGCTGGGACGTGATGAACCGGTGCCATCAACCCGTAAAATGGCCAAAGTGCTGGGTGTTTCAAGAAATACCGTCATGCTGGCCTATCAGGGTCTGCTGGACGACGGCTACCTGGTTGCCCGGGAACGGTCCGGATATTACGTTTCCGACAAGGCCATCCCGCAACAGGCCGCACGTCCGACCTCGAACCAGCGCAGCGGCAGCACAGACCATGACGCGCCAGACTGGAATGCCCGGTTTGCACGGACACCGGCCACGCTGGAAAACATCGCCAAGCCGCTGGACTGGTCCAGTTACAAATATCCGTTCATTTACGGCCAGGTTGATCACAACCTGTTTCCGATCGCCGAATGGCGCGAATGCGCGCGCCAGACCCTGGGCAAACGCTGGTTCAATGCCTGGACAGACGACCACGGTTCGCATGACGATCCGCTGCTTGTGGAACAGATCAGGCGGCGTATCCTGCCACGCCGCGGCATCATGGCCGGCGAAAACGAGATCCTGGTAACACTTGGCGCGCAGCACGCGCTGTACATGATTTCAAGCCTGCTGGCCAAATCCCAGACCAAGGTGGTTGTTGAAGATCCGGGCTTTCCCGACGCACGCAACATATTCTCGCTGCACACCAACAATATCGACCTGCAGCAAGTGGACTCGCAAGGCATAGTACCCGACGACATCCCGGATGAAGCCGAAATGGTGTTTGTCACCCCCAGCCACCAGGCGCCGACCACCGTCACAATGCCCCTGTCACGCCGCCTGGAGCTTATAGAAAAAGCCCGCAAGAACGACTTTCTCATCATCGAGGACGATCATGAGTTTGAGACCAACTATGTCAATGAGCCCTGCCCTTCACTCAAGTCGCTGGATGATGACGGGCACGTGATTTACATCGGCTCCCTGTCCAAATCGGTTTTTCACGGCCTCAGGCTGGGTTTTCTGGTGGCGCCCAAGGCGTTCATTGATGAAGCGCGTGCACTGCGCCGTCTGATGGTTCGCCACCCGCCAAACAACAATCAGCGCACGGCTGCCCTGTTCCTGTCACTGGGCCATCATGACACCCTGATCCGCCGGCTGCACCGCGCCTATCGAGCTCGCTGGGAGGTCATGGCGTCAGCCATGCAGGAGCATTTGCCAAATTCGACCAAAGTGCCAAGTTTCGGCGGCACGAGTTTCTGGGTGGAAGGCCCCACGGGGCTGGATTCAGAACGGCTTGCATTGGCCGGACGCGAACAGGGATTACTGATAGAGCCCGGTCGAATTTTCTTCGGAAAACCGAACCCGCCACGCAACTTCTTCCGCCTCGGGTTCTCGTCCATCGATGAAACACGCATCGAGCCCGGCATCGAACTGTTGTCGAACCTGATTGACCAAGACCTGGAGCTGGGCCAGGCCGCTGCGGAATAGCTTGCTGATGAGCGCTGATTTTTCAAAAGGTGCTGCCTGGACGGACGGTCAAATCGTCCCGGTGTCCGAGGCGAAAATCTCGGTGCTGGATTGGGGGTTCACACGGTCTGACTGCACTTATGATGTGGCTTCGGTGCGCAATGGCGCGTTCTTCCGGCTGAACGACTACCTTGAACGGTTTCAGCAATCGCTTGCCAAGGTGCGCATTGAAGTCCCTCAGACAACACAGGAGATGCGCGCCATAGTTCACGACATCGTTGGCCGCTCCGGCTTACGGGATTCCTATGTCGCCATGGTTGCCAGCCGCGGGGTTCCGCTTGTTCCCGGCACCCGGGATCCGCGCCAGTGCGGCAATCATTTCTTTGCCTGGTGCATTCCTTATGTACATGTCATCAAGCCGGAGATAGCCGCGCGGGGCGCGCATCTGTTCGTGCCGCAGGATGTGCGCCGTATCCCGCCTGACAGCGTTGATCCCACGGCCAAGAATTATCACTGGGGCGATCTGACCAGAGGCCTGTTCGAAGCCCTGGATGCAGGTTTCGACACCGCCGTACTGCTTGATCACCAGGGCAACGTCACCGAGGGCCCGGGTTTCAATGTGTTTTCGCTGAAGGGCAATTGTGTGCGGACACCGGACACCGGCGTGCTCGAAGGCATTACCCGGCGGACCGTTCTTGAACTGTGCAGCGAACTGGGCCTGGAAACAGACGTGCGCCCGATTGCGCTCGCTGAGTTCATGGAATCCGATGAAGTGTTCACCGCCACCACCGGCGGTGGTATAGCGCCGGTCACAAGGATCAATGACCGGGTGTTTTCGAACGATGCTCCCGGGCCTGAGACAAAGCGTATTTCGGAGACTTACCTGTCATGGTTTGACCGGCCGGAACACCGCCAGCCGGTCACTTACGTGTGAATTCTTAAGGTGTTCAGTCAGGCAGCCTTGGTGCCGTCGTCGTTTGCATTGGCCGCCTTGAGTACCTTGCTGGTGGTCTCCGCCATCTCTTCGGCTTCCACTTCAACCTCGCGCACAAACTCTTCAACTGCCTCGGTACCGGTTTCAGCCAGGTTGCGGGCATGACCCATGTAATCGTTCATCGCCGTGGAATAAAAATCGGCCCAAACGTCCATGATTTCCATGGGTGACTTGCAACCGGACAGACGTTGCGGCATGGCAAAGTCCTCCGACAGGCGCTGCTTCATGAACGCAGCGTACTTGCCCTGGCAACTGCTCAGTGTCTTGATCGCATCGGCACTGTAGCGGCCGGCAAAATCCATGGCTGTCCTGGGTAGCTCACCTGCTGCATCAACTGCAGCCTGAGGGGCGGATGATGTGGTGGTTTTCTGTTTCATTAGGGCCTCCTGATGATTTTTGTAAAACTCAAGTTGCCCCCCGGCTTCCGTAAGTACAAAGATAACCGGGTTTGCATGTCAACAAGATGACCGAGATCAAATTCAGCCGCACTATTTGCCCCCACGGGTCAAACAGGCAGCCCGGTCCATGGTTTCACAGTCCTGAGCGCGAGTGACGACTGGATGCGCGCCACGCCCGGCAGCCGGGTTATCGCCCGGCGATGGATGCGCTCATAGTCTGCCGCACTGGAGACGGCGATGCGCAGCAGGTAGTCATACTGCCCCCCATGAGATGACATTCGAGAATATCGGGCAGCCGGCGCACGGCGTTTTCGAAAGCCTCAAGGTTGTCCTCGGTTTGCGCCACCAGGGAAATCTCCACGAAGAACTCGATGCTGAGCCCAAGCTTCTCCCGACCCAGCAGCGCACCATAGCCGCTGATCATGCCGCGCTCCTCCAACAGCTTTATGCGGCGGTGACACGACGAGGCTGACAGGTTGACCAGGTCGGCCAGCTCAGCTACCGAACGCGAGCTGTTGGACTGCAGCTCCCTGAGGAGACGGCGATCGGCTTTATCCAGATCAGCGACATTCATTCTACAAAATCCGTTGTTAGTGAAAATTTATCCGGCAATACTCGTTAAACTCAGAATATTTGATAATAAATTCCATCACAAGAGATGTATCCTTGAGTGGGAAAACAAGCCGGACAATGCGACATCAGGAGGAAACGGCGATGCTGGTCGGTGTACCAAAGGAAATAAAGAACAAGGAATTCCGGGTTGGCATGACACCAACCTCGGTTCGCGAGGTGGTCGAGGCCGGCCACAAGGTGATGGTTGAAACCGACTGCGGCGTCGGCATCGGCATGGATGACACCTCCTACCGCAAGGCGGGCGCCAAGGTCGTCAAGACAGCAGCGGAGATCTTTGCCAAGGCCGAAATGATCGTAAAGGTCAAGGAACCACAGGCGAGTGAGCGCAAAATGCTGCGTGAAGGCCAGATCCTGTTCACCTATCTTCACCTGGCCCCCGATGCCCCCCAGACCAGGGATCTGGTGAAATCCAAAGCCACCTGCATTGCCTATGAAACCGTGACCAGCCCGACCGGCGGCCTGCCCCTGCTGGCGCCCATGTCGGAGGTTGCGGGAAGACTGTCCATTCAGGCAGGTGCCTACTATCTGGAAAAAGCCCACGGCGGACACGGGTTGTTGTTGGGGGGCGTGCCCGGCGTCGACCCGGCCAAGGTGGTGATCATCGGCGGGGGCATGGTCGGCCGTCATGCCGCACATATCGCACTTGGCATGGGCGCCGACGTCTGGGTGATAGACAGGAATGTCGATGTGCTCCGGTCGTTGTGGGCACAGTTCGACCGTCCGCTCAACACGGTTTATTCAACCAAGGATGCCATAGAGCGGCACTGTTCCGAAGCAGACCTGGTTGTCAGCGGCGTCCTGATCCCGGGTGCCGCGGCACCGAAGCTGATTACCCGGGACATCCTGAAAACCATGAAGGCTGGCTCGGTTATCGTCGATGTGGCAATTGACCAGGGCGGCAGCGCAGAAACCTCAAAGGCCACCACCCACGACAATCCGGTGTATGTGGTCGACGACGTCATTCACTATTGCGTCGCCAACATGCCCGGCGGTGTGCCGAAGACATCAACCTATGCACTCAACAATGCGACGCTGCCGTTCATTCTGCAGATTGCAAATCGCGGATGGCGCAAGGCACTGACTGAGAACAAGCACCTGATGGCCGGACTGAATGTGCATGCCGGCCACGTGACCTACAAGGCGGTTGCCGATGATCTGGGCTACCCGTTCATGGCACCGGAAGAAGCGGTGCGCCTGTAGCACAGGCAATACGCGCTATATTGAAAAACGTCGAAGGCAGCGCGGATTGCTCCGGCTGCCTTCTTCGTTTTCAGAGATTGCTCTCTAGCGCGATTAGTAGAAGAACCTGTCGCGGCAGTTGTAGTACCGGTTCCACCAGTAGCGACGACCGGTGCGACGGGCTTTCCGCTTCAGCCAGTGGCAATTGCGGAAACCGTGGCCGTGACCCCAGCCGTAGCCGTGGCCCCAACCCCATCCATGACGCCAGCGGCGACCATGACGATGCTTGCCGCCGACCAGGACAATGCCGGTCTTTGCCGCAGGTGCAGCAGACGTTGTGGTGGCAGCTGCGGCTGCGGATGACATGCCGCCGACAACGGATGCGTTGGCCGATGGTACGGCGGCAAATGCGGCAGCTGCTACTATCGCCACTGCCATCAGGTTGGTCTTGTTGATCATGACTTCTTTTTCCTTCTTCTTGTTTTGTGACCGGCTGTTCCGGCCATCGTTGAAATGCAAACTAGCCGCATGACCACCCGCAGAATGTGCAAATGATCACATGCCGATCACCTGCGTGTGAACGAGGCGGACCGGCATGTGAAGACGCGTGTAAAGAAGTATCAGGGGATACCAAACCCGTGCTGGCTTAGTTTCTGGGACGGGCAAGACGTGACAGTTCACGGGTCGGATCATGCAACAAAGAGCCATTGAGCGCATGGATCACATCCGAGCGCGACAAGCCTATATCGGCGAGCTTGTGATCATCCATCTCCAGCAACTGCGCTGTTTCCCGGCGGTGACGGACCAGCCGTGAGACAGCGCCGAGAATGTCAACAATCCAGTGACGCTGTTTTGGGGCAGTTGCGTCAGCGGTGCGGTTGGTATGGGTTGTGGTGGTCATTTTCAGTTCTCCTTCTTGTTTTCTGAAAACCACCATGAACCACCCCTGCTGACAGCATATTGTCAGCAGGTGGCGAGCACTCCTGACAGCATGATGTCAGTAGGCTTATGCTAGCTGTCATTTATCGATAACAAGGAGATCCCAGGTTCCATGCGCCGTGCCGACAGACTGTTCGAGATCATCCAGTTCATGCGCCGTCAGCCGCTGACGCGGGCGCGCGATCTGGCAGAAAATTTCGAGGTTTCGGAACGCACCATCTATCGAGACATTCAGGATCTGATGACATCCGGTGTGCCGATCGAGGGTGAAGCCGGGATCGGCTATGTACTGCGCGCGGGTTATGACCTGCCACCACTTATGTTCAAGGAAACAGAAATCGAAGCACTGGTGCTGGGCGCGCGTATCGTGCAGTCCTGGGCCGACAAGGAACTGGCGGACGCCGCCACGGACGTTATTGCCAAGGTCGAGGCGGTTCTGCCGGAAGCGCTTCGAACCTACATGACCAATACGGCCCTGCTGGCACCGTCCGAACACTTTATGGCTCCGCTCAAGTTTGAACTGGGAGAGTTGCGCAACGCCCTGCGTGAGAACCGAAAAGTGACTATTGGTTATGAAGATGCTCAGGGTGATCCGACAAACAGGCAGATTCGTCCGCTGTCGCTGGCCTTTTTCGGCCCCGTTTGGCTGATGGCCGGCTGGTGCGAGCTCCGCAACGACTTCCGGACGTTCCGGCTGGACCGGATCGGCCGGTTTGAAGTTGCCGAAGACCGTTTCAAACCAGAGCCTGGCAAGATGCTGAGAGACTTCCTCGCCCGTGATGACACATGGATTCGCGGCAGCGAAAAGCGTAAAGGCATACCGGATCGCGAAATCACTTAATTATTGAGACTAATTTTCTCAAAAAATAACATCTGTCCATTACCTTTGGTGAATCTGGCACTGGCTGGCACCACAAAGCCGCACTAGAACACCCTCCACGGGTTGATTGATTGCCCGTGATGACGCGCGCGTTATCCCGGCAACAAAGGAGAGGTAGTTTCCAATGAAGATGACGACAGAAGAAGCATTTGTAAAAGTCCTGCAGATGCATGGTATCGAACATGCATTCGGCATTATCGGTTCGGCCATGATGGCTATTTCGGATCTGTTTCCCAAGGCAGGTATCAAATTCTGGGATTGCGCGCATGAATGCAATGCCGGCATGAGCGCAGACGGTTACACGCGCGCCACCGGCAAGATGTCAATGATGATTGCCCAGAACGGTCCGGGCATCACCAACTTCGTCACTCCTGTCAAAACCGCTTACTGGAACCATACGCCATTGTTGCTGGTGACCCCGCAGGCTGCCAACAAGACCATCGGTCAGGGCGGTTTCCAGGAAATCGAACAGATGAAGCTGTTTGAAGACATGGTTTGCTACCAGGAAGAAGTTCGCGATCCGTCGCGCATGGTGGAAGTTCTCAACCGGGTGATTGAACAGGCATTCCGCCAGTGCGGGCCTGCACAGATCAATATCCCTCGCGATTACTGGACGCAGGTGATCGACATCGAGCTGCCGCAGATCGTTCGCCTTGAACTGCCAAGCGGCGGCGAGCAGGCAATCAATGATGCCGCCAAACTTCTGTCGGAAGCCAAGTTCCCGGTCATTCTGAACGGTGCCGGCGTTGTTATCGGTGGTGCCATTCCGGCCTCTGCCGCGCTGGCTGAAAAACTGTCCGCGCCGGTTTGCTGTGGCTACCAGCACAATGACGCTTTCCCCGGATCGCACAAGCTGTCCGTCGGCCCACTCGGCTACAATGGCTCCAAGGCCGCCATGGAACTGATCGCCAAGGCCGACGTGGTGCTGGCACTGGGCACCCGTCTCAACCCGTTCTCGACCCTGCCGGGCTACGGCATCGACTACTGGCCGAAAGACGCCAAGATCATTCAGGTCGACATTAACTCGGACCGCATCGGCCTGACCAAGAAGGTCACCGTTGCAATTCAGGGCGATGCCAAGGCAGTTGCAGAACAATTGCTGGATCGCCTGGCTCCAACAGCCGGCAATGCCGGACGTGAAGACCGTGAAGCCCTGGTCCACCAGAGCAAGTCTGCCTGGCTGCAGCAGTTGTCGTCCATGGATCATGAAGATGATGATCCGGGCACCAACTGGAACGAACGCGCCCGTGGCCGCGAACCTGAGCGGATGAGCCCGCGCATGGCATGGCGTGCCATTCAGAAGGTTCTGCCGAAGGAAGCCATCATTTCTTCCGACATCGGCAATAACTGCGCCATCGGTAACGCCTATCCGACATTTGAAAAGGGTCGCAAATACCTGGCTCCGGGCCTGTTCGGCCCGTGCGGTTACGGCTTCCCGGCCATTCTGGGCGCCAAGATCGGTTGCCCGGATACACCGGTCGTCGGCTTTGCCGGTGATGGCGCGTTCGGCATCTCGATGAACGAGATGACGGCATGCGGGCGTAATGACTGGCCGCCGATCACCATGGTGATCTTCCGCA
This sequence comes from uncultured Anderseniella sp., assembly GCA_947488295.1. Lineage (GTDB taxonomy): Bacteria > Pseudomonadota > Alphaproteobacteria > Rhizobiales > Aestuariivirgaceae > Anderseniella. The sequence goes on along the minus strand of CANKYU010000003.1, from coordinate 560,370 downwards.
ACTACCAGTGGGGCGCGGAAAAGCGCAACACGACCCTGTGGTTCGACGACAACTTTGTCGGCACCGAACTGAACCTTGGCGTTGAATATGCCAAGATTGCGGAAGGCTGCGGTCTCAAGGGTGTCCAGGTCACAACCATGGATGAGTTGTCAGCGGCACTGGAAGATGCGATTGAAGGCCAGATGAAACGCGGTGAAACGGTATTCATCGAATGCGTCCTGAACCAGGAACTGGGCGAGCCTTTCCGCCGCGACGCCATGAAGAAACCTGTTTCTGTTGCAGGTATTGATCCGAAGGACATGCGTCCGCAGCAGTCTCGGGTGTGACCCCTTAAACTGTGACGGCATCTACACCTGTTATCGGCAGCCCGCGTTCCTTACTGAACGCGGGCTGCTTTTTTGCATCCGCAACCATAGCTCATGGGGCGGAATTGCCTGTGAAAAGGCTGTAGAGCATGCGCGCTATCTCGCCTTCCAGCGGAAACGACAGCATGCCCATGACCGAGTAACCGAGCAGCCACGGCATCAGGTAAAACCGGACCATGTAAAAGAACCAGGCCACGAACAGCGGCACCAGCGGTTTGATCAGGAAGCCCGGCGTGACAGGTGCGAAGAACCTGATGATCGGGTCTGTGGACTTCACGAACACCTTCATGAAAAAGAAGTCGGAGTCTTCTGCAAGAAAGATGTTCATGGCAGCGCGCCCGATCAGCGTCCACATGACAACACCAAGCGCGTAGTCAACGACCACGATCCAGAGCGAAAAGCTATCCAGCGGATTGTTTTCCATGCAAGCCAAACTACCTTTTCAAGACACGTGAAAAAGGCGGGACTGTTCCAGTCCCGCCTCTCAATGCTGCGGTCGAAGCGCTATTTGACGCCCTCAAGCACGGTCTTGCCTCCCGGCAACCGTGTCTGATCCACCATGTCCTGGATCTCCTTGCTGGGTTCAGGTGTCATCAGCGACACGACAACCATGGCAATCAGGCTGACCGGCATGCCGATGATGCCGAACCGCAAGCCGTCAAGACCGGCAATCTGGCCACCACCGTTCTGGATGTAGATCAGGTACAGCGCTCCCGACAGGAAACCGAGCACCATGCCGGCAATGGCACCTTGCCGGTTCGCCCGTTTCCACCACACTCCCAGCACAAGCGGGAAGAACAGGCCGGAACAGGCAAAACAGAACGCCCAAGCCACCGCGCCAAGAATCCCGGTCAGCTTCAGCGATGCCACCAAAGCGCCGGCCACACCGATCAACACCAGCAAGGCACGAGCCGCCATCAGACGCTTTTTGGTGTCTGCCTTCGGATCGATGATCTTGTAGTACAGATCATGTGACAGGGCGTTGGCGATCGCCAGCAGCAGGCCGTCGGCGGTGGACATGGCAGCCGCCATGCCGCCAGCGGCGACCAGTCCGGAGATCACATAAGGCAGGCCGGCGATTTCAGGTGTTGCCAGAACAACGATGCCGCTTCGCATGAAGAACTCGTTGATCTGCAGAATACCATCACCATTGCCATCGGTGACCTTGAGCATGCCAACGGCATCCCAGTTCTTGATCCACTCCAGATTGTTCACGTCAGCGATTGACTTGCCGATGATGCTGGTTGCCAGTTGCGGGTCAAGAAGCTGCAACTTGGTCAGCGTGGCCAGAGCCGGTGCTGTGAAGTAGAGCAGGAAGATGAACAACAGTGACCAGCCAACCGACCTGCGGGCGGCACGCACCGACGGTGTCGTAAAGTAGCGCATCAGGATGTGCGGCAGAGATGCCGTACCGGCCATCATGCACAGAGCCAGCGTGAAGAACCGCCACGAATCATAACCGCCTTGTGGTGAGTTATGCAGCGTGGTGAGTGCTTTCAGGCCGGGAAACGACTCGGTTGGAGCCGTGCCGACACCAAGCGTGGTTTCCAGTTCGGCAATTCGCTGGACTGCGTCACCGTAGCCGAATTGCGGGATCAGGCCAAAGCCCTGCACGTTGGACATCCAGATCACAGGTACCAGATAGGCAATGATCAGCACGATATATTGTGCCACCTGGGTCCAGGTCACCCCGCGCATGCCACCCAGCATCGAGCACACCAAAATACCGGCGATACCGAACCACACACCAACCTCGAACGGAATGCCGAGAGCGCGCGCGGCGATGGTGCCGGTGGCGTTGATCTGCGCTGTCACATAGGTGAACGAGGCCACCACGAGGATAACGACCGCGCAGAAGCGGGCGGTGTTGCCGCCATAACGCGTTCCGATAAAGTCCGGCACCGTGTAACAGCCGAACTTGCGCAGGTAAGGCGCCATCAGCGAGTTCACCAGAACATAGCCGCCGGTCCAGCCGACAACAAAGCCCAGGTAAGGATACCCGCCGAAGTAGATGCCGCCTGCCAGCGCCACGAACGAGGCACCGGACATCCAGTCCGCTGCGGTCGCCATGCCATTATACAGTGCCGGCACTTCCCGGCCTGCCACATAATATTCTTCCACCTGTGTGGTGCGTGACAGCCAGCCAATCAGCGCGTAGATGGCGATGGTGAACAGCAGGAACATAACGCCGATGAGGCGGGCACTTGCACCGAGCTGCTCAAAGATTGCCATGATGGCGAAAAACCCGAGGAACCCGAGCGTGTACACTCCATACACTTTGCCAAGGTTGTCAGTAAATTTGCCTTGCATTGTTCCTCTCCCCTACTCTTCGACGCCAAGTTCATCGTCGATTTGGTCCTGTCTCCAGTTTTGGATCCAGATCAGGGCCACAAAAATCGCCAATGAACCTTGCACGCAAAAATAATATCCAAGTGGAAAACCCATGAACGACATCCCGTTCAGGGCCTTCGCGTTCCACGGCACTATGAAGGCAAAGACAACCCAGACCACCAAAACGATAATGGTGAGCGTTCGCGTCTTCTCCCAGTGTCGCAGCGCGCCTTGTGCGTTTTCGTCAGACATAATTGCTTCCTCCTGGACCAGGATGATCCTTGATCGAAACAATCAAGAATCGAAACCTGATCGCTTAGTGTTGTTTGGATTGGGGCGGCGGCGTAAAATCGCCTGAACTGAATGTGACCCCTCACCAGTTCGCGTTGATTTATCGCGTACGCTGCAAATTAGCGCATTTATTTGAGGCCGAGACAACGTAAACAAAGGTTTAACACACGGTAATGTTCCGTATCAGGTTGAGTTTTTGCCGCTAACTGACTGAATTCTGAGAAGGATTCTGGGAAATTGAACAACGCACTGTTGGACAGAATAACAGCATTGTCGCGATTGATCGGCTCCAGATTGGCGTTCCGGAGCGATTCGTTTCCACTCGACAATATCGACAGGCTGGAGGAATTCGTTGCCGGCCGGGCCGCCTTTGTCTCCCAGAAAAAGCTCTATGGCTATCTGAAAGAGCGTATCGGCACCCGCTGGCCGTCGATGTTTGAAGACGAGGTGTTCAGGACCTCAATCGCCACAGCATCAATGCAGGTATTTGCAGCCAGCCTGTCCGACCTGACCATTCACGCCGTGGCCCATGCGCTAACAGGCTCCGATGCACCGGACAAGGTCAAGGCAGACATTGCGCACGAAATTTTTGTGTCGGGACTTCAAAAAAACCAAGACGAGGCGACCGAAGGTTTTGACCAGGAGCAGGCAATATCTGAGTTTGACCGCCGGCTGAAGGGAACCGACTGGAGTTTCGGCGCCTTGCTGCCGGCAAACTTCACCCGATCTCCGGCAGCACTCTTGCGATGGGCTCCCATTGCGGACAGGTACAAGAAATTCGATGCAGAGATTGTTGAAAATTCCCTGAAGTTCGCATGGGTGGATATCCGCGAGCAACTTTCCAGGCGCCTCGACGCAGACGCGATTGCACGCGAGGTCAACGAAAACAATCCCCGGACCGGCAGGATGAAACCTTGAGTTTCATGGTTGAAAGAACCGGCCTTTCCGCTCTGCCGCTGGGCCTGGTACCGGCAGTGGTCATGGATACCGAGACCACCGGTCTCAGTACGTCGTCCGATCGGATTGTTGAAATTGCTGCGGTCCGCATCACTGACGGGCGTGCCGAACCTGACAGTGCATTTCAGGTGCTGGTCAATCCCGGCATTGCAATCCCGGCTCCATCCACTGCCATTCACACCATAACCGATGCAGACGTGGCAGACGCAGATGGTATTGCGGATGTGATACCGGAATTTTCGCGATGGACCGGAAATGCGATCATGATCGGATATTCGATCGGATTTGACCTTGCCATACTGAAAGCAGAACACCTGCGTCACGGCCTGCGCTGGAGCGCGCCAAGAAGCCTGGATGTCCGGCATCTTGTCGAACTGGTCGCAGACGACCTGCCGGAACAATCCCTGGACACTGCCGCGGCGTGGCTTGGCGTGCCGGTAACGGATCGGCATCGCGCGCTGGGTGACGCCATTGTGACCCTCGACGTATTCCAGGCATTGCTGCCGAAGTTGAAACAATGCGGCATCCTCACCCTGGCGCAAGCCGAACGCGCCTGCCTGGAGCGCGCTTCACGCCGCCATGGCGAAGCACACGCGGGATGGCACGATGTGGTGGCTCCCGGCCGCATCGCACCATCGGACGTTACCGAATATGCCCGCATTGACAGCTTTCCATACCGGCATCGGGCCCGCGACATCATGCACTCGCCGCCTGTGAGCGTTTCCGGCACGACAACAATGTCGGACGCACTGACCCTGACATTGCGCCAGCAGGTCAGTTCAGTTTTTGTGAACCACCGCAGAGGGTCCGATGAAACTGGCATCTTGACCGAGCGCGACATGTTGCGCGCCATCGAGGCCGACGGCACAAAGGCGCTGGATATGCCGGTGAGCAGAATTGCGGCCTTTCCCCTGGTCACCATTGCAGCCGATGAGTTCGTCTACCGGGCCATTTCCGTCATGGCGCGCCGCGGGTTTCGCCATCTCGGCGTAACCGGCACGGACGGAAAGCTGGTCGGCGCGTTGAGCGCCCGGGACCTGCTCAAACAGCGTGCCGACACAGCGGTGGCGCTGGGTAACGATATTGATACGGCAACCAGTACCGACGAGCTCGGCAAGGTCTGGGCCCGCCTGACAACAGTGGTTCGCGCGCTGGTGTCGGAAGACGTTGATCCGCGCGATATCGCGGCAGTCATATCGAGGGAATTGCGCTCTCTTACCCAGCGGGCATGTGCGCTGGCAGAAGCGACAATGGAATTGCGGGGCAAGGGTTCCCCACCGCAACCTTATGCGATGTTTGTTCTGGGATCCGGCGGCCGTGGTGAGAGCCTGCTCGCTATGGACCAGGACAATGCCATAGTGTTTGCCAAGGGCGATCCCGGCGACAAGGCAGATCTGTGGTTTGCCGAATTGGGAACTATCGTGGCCAATACGCTCAACGATGCTGGAGTCAGCCATTGCAAGGGTGGCATTATGGCATCCAGCAGCGAGTGGCGCATGGACGCCATCCACTGGCGTGATGTGGTATCGCAATGGCTGTCGAAATCACGGCCCGAAGACATTCTCAACGCCGACATCTTCTTTGATGCCAAAGCTGTGCACGGTGACGAGGTCCTGGCAGAAAGCTTGCGCAGGGATGCATTAACTGCCGCTCAAAGTGCGCACGGGTTTTTGAACGCCATGCAGATGCGGGCAGGAGAATTTGCCTCTCCGGTGGGCTGGTTCGGCAAATGGAAGCTCACGGACGGTCGGGTGGATCTGAAGCGGGCCGGGTTAATGCCATTGTTTTCCGCGGCACGGGTTTTGGCTCTGCGACATGGTGTTTCCGAGCCCTCCACACCCGGACGCTTCGAAGCAGTGCGCGACGCCGGTATTGAGGCCGCCCATGTCATTGACGATCTGATTGAAGCCGACAAGATACTGCTGTCTGCAATTCTGCGTCAGCAATTGCGGGACATAGAAGCGGGCTTGAAGCTCGGCAACAGCATTGATCCTTCCCAGATGAAGGGACATGACACACAACAGGTGCGTTGGGCCATTGATCAGGTGCCGAAGGTTCGCGATTTGCTTGGCATTCCGGCCTATGGGTGAAGCAGTAAACCAAATTGCAGCATAAACGGCGCGCATCACCGGATGTCCTTCATGACGGGTCGCGCCCGTCACACAATGGCAATTGGTGATGGACAAACAGGCTGTATGCCAGAAACCATCAAGTCTGTGGCCGGGACTTTTCAGCAGGCAGTAGGGAAATCTGGTGTCGAGCCAGGTCGGTGACTTGAACTTCCGGGAGCAAGGCTATATGTAACCGGGCTTCGACAAGTGCTTTTTTGAAAGGGACACAAGGACATGACCAGCATGAACCGCGCGCCCGTATGGGCAGCAAACCGGGGATAGACCGCCGTCGCGGCAAACCCTGGCACAGCAGGACAAAGCACCAAGTTTTGGCCTGAAGCTAGTTCGTATTCAAAAAAGGATTTCCCAATGGGCAATCTTCCTATCGAGGACGCGCGGGCAAAACCTGTCGCGGCCTCAGTCGACACATACTACTCTGACAAGACCTGGATAGACAGCACGGCAAATGCTCAGCTTGCACAGCTTGCAAGTCTTCCCGGTGTTGCGGGCGTGAAAGCGTTCCCCGATCTGCATCCGGGCAAATACGGACCTGTCGGGTGCGCGGTGCTTTGCGACCGGATCTACCCGCAACTGGTGGGCAATGATATCGGCTGCGGCATGTCATTGTTCGCTCTGGACATGCCCAGGCGAAAGCTCAACCTGAGCAAGGCTACCGAGAGGTTGCGGGCCGTGGACGGGTTATGGACCGGCGATGCCGGCGATCGCCTGCGGTCGGCGGGCCTGGCTGGCGACCTGCATCCGATGACGCTTGGGTCGATCGGCGGCGGGAATCATTTCTGCGAAGTGCAAAGCATTGCCGAAATTTCTGATGAGACATCCGCACAGGTGATCGGGCTCTCAAAGAACGATTTGTTGCTGCTGGTGCACTCCGGATCCCGCTCGTTCGGCAACGACATTTTTTCCCGTGTTCAGAACAGCCTGCAGGAAGGTCTTGTCGCCGGTTCCAGTGCAGCCCGCGTCTACCTTGAGCAACATGATGAAGCAGTGATCTGGGCCAGGCTTAACCGTCAGGTGATCGCCGAGCGTGCCGCGTCAGCCCTGAGGACAGGCCTGCGTCTGGTTGCTGACTCCCCCCACAACCTCATTGAAACTCATGATGATCATTATCTGCACCGCAAGGGAGCGGCAAAAGCCGATATTCCCCTTGTGCCGCTGGCGGGGTCTCGCGACAGCCTCAGTTATCTGCTCAAGCCGGCACACAATACCGCGTCGGCATATTCATCAATATCCCACGGCGCAGGCCGCAAGTACGACCGTCGCTCGATGCCGGGCAGAGTTGGCGGCACCAGGTCTGAACGTGAAAAACTGGCCCGCAATTCGTTCGGCGGACACGTTGTGTGTGCGGACAAGCAAATGCTGATCGAAGAGGCTGCGTCGGCCTACAAGGATTCATCACAGGTTCTGCATGAGTTGGTGTCCGCAGGCCTTGCCGCCAGTGTTGTTTCGCTGGCTCCGGTGATTACATTCAAGAATGCCAGCCCGGCAAAACAGACTGTCGGGCGTCAGAGGCAGGCACGCTTGCAGCAGCGGGGGCGGCAGCGATGAAAGCTGAGCAAAAAACCCGTTTGCTCATCACCAGTGGTGATGGACCGGAAGAATGCCGGATAGCAGTCTCGCGCATATTGCAGCTCATGGAAAAAGAGGCTGCTTCAAGGGGGGTGCATTGCGAATTTGCGGTTCATGATGACAGGCGTCGGCACGGCCCCTCCTCTGCTGTTGCATCGCTGTCAGGAAAACATGCGATTGATTTTTGCCGGCGCTGGCACGGCACAATCCAGTGGATTTGCAGAAGCCCGGTGCGACCACACCACCGGCGCAGAAACTGGTTCGTCGGCATTTTCCGGATTGAGTCGAATATTGATCAAGAGATCGAGTTGCAGCCGTCTGACCTCAGGTTTGAAAAATTTCGAGCAGGTGGCCCCGGTGGGCAACATCAAAACACAACCGACAGTGCGGTTCGCGTCACGCACATTCCGACCGGGATATCGGCGATTTCACGCGATCAGCGGTCACAGCACCGCAACAAGCAGGTCGCGGTCGAACGCCTGGGGGATCATCTCGCCGCCCGCCGGGCGCTGCAACAGGCAACCGCGCAATCCACACAAAACCAGCTCCACAAAAATCTCGAACGCGGAAATCCGTTGCGTGTTTTTACGGGTGAGAAATTCACGGAAAAAACCGGATCGGACATGTAAGACACAGATCAAACGCCATAGTCTCGACGCAAGACGTTCTGCAATCATCACGTATTTCCTCCAAGACAAAGGTACAACTGGCGCACATGCAAAATTTTCTGGTGCTCAATGCCGGCTCTTCATCGCTCAAGTTCGCGGTGTTTTCCGGCAGCAAACTTGAGGCAATCCTGCACGGACAAGTCGACGGCCTCGGCAGCAGGCCGGCTTTCTCTGCCAAATGGCCGGATGGCACGGCGCACCCGGGCTCAGGCCCCGAACTGCCTGCAGATGCCGGTCACGCCAAGGCACTGGATGCGGTTCTGGGCTGGCTCCGTGACAATGGCAACGGTCCTGAAACGCTGGCCGGCAGCGGACATCGCATTGTGCATGGCGGCGACATTTACACCGGTCCGGTGATTGTCGACGACCGTGTGCTGGCCAACCTGGACGACTTGCGGTCCAAGGCCCCTTTGCACCTGCCGTTTGGTATCGCCGCGCTTCGCCGAATGCGGCAACTGGCGCCGGACCTGCCGCAGGTTGCGTGCTTCGACACTGCGTTTCATGCCGATCAACCCGATACCGACGTGCGTCTCCCCATTCCGCAAAAATTCCATGACAAGGGATATCACCGATACGGGTTTCACGGGCTGAACTATGAGCATGTCGTCACTGCCCTGCCCGGTCTCACCGGCAAGCCGTTGCCGCAACGTCTGTTGATTGCGCATCTCGGTTCCGGTGCCAGCATGGTGGCCGTAAGAGACGGCATCGGGGTTGCCACTACTATGGGCTACTCCACCGCCGACGGCCTGGTGATGTCGACCCGCTCCGGTGCACTGGATCCCGGGGTTCTGATTGCCCTGATGCGCGATGAGGGTCTCGGGCTCAATGAACTTGAAGACCTGTTGTATCGCCAGAGCGGATTGTTGGGCCTGTCCGGCATCTCAGGCGACATGCGGGAACTGCTGGCCAGTGAAAGTCCGCGCGCACATGCTGCGGTAGACTATTACTGCTACTGGGCAGCGCGTCATGCAGGCTCGCTGATCACGGCGCTTGGCGGCATGGACGGGCTGGTATTCACCGCTGGTGTCGGGGAAAATGCAGCACCTGTGCGGGCTGGCATTATCAATCATCTGAACTGGCTGGGTGTGGAGGTTGAAAATCAGCGTAATGTGGCAGGCGAGATGGAAATCTCGCAACCGGGTGCCACATGCCCGGTATGGATCGTCGCGGCCAACGAAGAACTGGCTATCGCGCGCCATGTGCGGAGCATGCTGAAAGGATAGACAATGTCGATCCCGTTTGATCTTGCCGGGTGGGCGCTTGCCTGGATGGCCCTGGCAGTGCTCGGCGCGGCATATATTCGCGGATATTCGGGGTTTGGGTTTTCAGCACTTGTGGTTTCGGCATCGGGCCTTGTCACCAACCCGCTCAACTTTGTGCCGGTGGTCATGCTGCTGGAAATTGCGGCAACGGCGGGTCAGGCGCCGGCTGCACTGAAAGACTTCAACAGGCCGCTGCTGGGCTGGCTGCTGCTTGGCGCGACAATCGGCATGCCGGTGTCGATTGCCCTGTTGAGTTCACTGGACACGGACCTGCTCCGCCTGATCATTTCGGTCTGGATCCTGATCATGTGCGCCCTGTTGCTGGGCGGATGGAGCCTGCGCACGAAAGTCGGTACTGCCGGCACGGTGGGTGTGGGCATGGTGTCGGGACTTGCCAATGCGGCAGCAATAGGCGGTTTGCCCGTCGCCCTGTTTCTGACTGCGCAAAACCTGCTTGCCCGGGTATTCCGCGCCACGATGATATTTTACCTGTGCGCGATCGACCTGGTGGCGTTGCCAATCCTGGGCTATGCCGGTGTCATATCGATCGATACCTTCATCGCCGCAGCAATGTGCATCCCCCTGCTGGGTGCAGGGGTATGGCTGGGGGGACGGAAATTCGTGTCGGCCGCACCAGAGAATTTCCGGCGCATGGCGATCAGCCTGCTGGCCTTTCTTGCCGTGCTGGGACTGCTGAAATCGCTGATATAGTGCCTGATCTGCCGGCCTCAGGCTGTGGCCATCAGGATCACGGCTGCTGAGACCACATCGTCGACAGAACACCCGCGCGACAGATCGCAGACCGGTTTGTCAAAGCCCTGAAAGAACGGCCCGATGGCATCCGCATTGCCCATGTACTGCACCAGTTTGTAACCGATATTGCCTGAGTTCAGATCGGGAAACACCAGCACATTGGCATCGCCTGCCACGCCGGCACCGGTTTTGACCTTGCGCTCGGCCACTGACGGCACCAGGGCTGCATCGACCTGCAGTTCCCCGTCAATGCTGAGTTCGGGCGCCTGTTCACGCACAATCGCCAGCGCATCGGTTACCTTGGTGACACTGGCGTGAGCGGCGCTGCCCTTGGTGGAAAACGACAGCAGCGCTATTCTTGCCGGCTCGCTGAGAAGTTTTGCGGCTGTTTTACCGGTTGCCATGGCAATCTCCGCCAGGTCTTCAGCCGGCGGGTCAATGTTGACCGCACAGTCGGCAAACAGGAAATCCTTGCGCCCGCTGTCCCGGTGATTCGGCACCGACATGAGGAAATAACTGGACAAACGCCTGGTGCCCGGGGTGAGACCAACTGTGCGCAGGGATGCAGAGATCACTTTTCCTGTCGCATTTGCGGCTCCTGCGATCATGGCATCGGCCTGGCCGGAGGCGACCATGGCGCCACCGAAATAGAGCGGATCGCGCACCATGGAAGCAGCCTTTTCAGGGTCCATATCCGGCTTTTTCTGCAACAATTTCCGTTGCAGACCATCCAGTTCGGGAGAGGTTTCAATGTCCAGTATATCGATACCCTCGGAAGACAATTTCAGGTTGTCAAAAACTGCCGCTACGGCACTCGGCTCACCAAGCAAAACCGCACGTGAAAGCCCGGAATTCTGCAATTCTACGGCGGCCGCCACAATACGGGCGTCGGTGCCTTCAGGATACACAATCAGGCCGTTACGGGCTGCCGCTCTTCGGGTGAATGGTTCGACGATGCTTTGCACGTTTTTTGCCTCGTGGTTGTCGGATATCTGAGTTTCGGCCCGGTCAGGCAGTGATCTTGATAAATAGCGCTTTCGCACCTGCACACAAGCGCCAGTTCTTCATCTACCATATGCCAGACACGCTGCAAGCTGATGATCTGCCTGCACAAAATTGCCTTATACCAATCATAATGCGGTCTTTATCGGCCCTAAAAGTGCACGTTGAGGGACGGCTCTCTTAGTTAATCGATCAAGGGAAACTCTCAACATGCAAGTCAGCGCCGAGCACCCCCTCGTCGGCAATGATGCTGCCAGTGAAGACGCGCAGGGCAATGCGCAGAACACGGTTCGCGCCAAACACGAGAACGAACAACTTCGCCCGCGTAGCGAGGACATGTCGTTTGCCTTCCGTATCGAGCCTCAGCGCCAGCACGCTCAGGAGGCCGACGATGACGGTCCGATCATAAGGCGGATTGACGGCAAGCCCGAACCGAAATTTGAAGCTCCCCGGAAACGGCAGAGGCGCGACCTGCGTACGCCAAGGCTGTTCACCCAACAACCGGGCAGCCCGGCCACGGCACCGCGTGAAGACCTTTCTGCCAGCGTGCCTGCAATGGAAGAAAGCCTGCTGGGCGATGCGGCAGACAACCGCGACACGCATGCGGCTGCTTACAATCACCGGCCCCGCAGCACCAACTTCTCAGTTGCAGCCATTCGGGCACAGCGCATGAGGAAGCCTGCAGGCACCCACAAGCCCACCAGTCTTGCAGCAAAAATGGCTATCGCCACGTTTGTCGGGATCACCTGTATTTCAAGCGGCGTGACCCTGGGTCTGTACGGACCGGAACTCGGATACCAGATCGAGCGTCAGGCCAGAATTGCCAGCGCATCTCTCGGCGGCCTGCTGACCTGGCCGGGCAGCGATACCAGCAAACCGGTACAGGTAACCACTGCCGCAGCCAGCCAGCAGCAGACAGCAGCCCCGCAAGTTGCCACGACGACTGTCGGCTACGGCAAACCTGCGCCGGCCACGACAGCACAGGCTACGGGATCGAAACGCTACTATGATCGCATTCTGCCGTCGGACCCGGCAACCAGTGCACAATTTGGACAGGCGGCACCGGCCACTCAGGCGCAAGCCGCGCAGCCTCAGGCACCACAGCCTCAGGCCGCACAGGCCAAGTTGACCGGTCTTGAAAAGTACCTTGCTGTGCCGCTTGATCTGCAGGCTGCACGGATAGATGCAGGTTCTACAAGCACCGAGTAAACCCGGCGGCTTCCGAACGGAAGCCGGGTTTGATCGAACCGACGACTTTGCAAAGTTTCGAGGCCCGCCATTTGAGGCGGGCCTTTTGCGTTTGGCCTATGATGAAGGTTTGCCGAACAGGGCGTTGTAAAGCTTCTTGTCGCGCGCATAGATGTCCTTGCGAAACTCCACGGATCCGCCTTCGCCGCGCCAGGCTGTCGCGTATACAATATGGACCGGCACCTTCTGTTTCAGCCTGACCCTGGTCGTCTTGCGGGTGGCAACAACGCGTTGCAGCTTCTGCAGAGTCCAGCCGGGCTCATTTCTCAGCACCGACACACCAAATTCGAGCGGTTTGTATACCCGGATGCAACCGTGACTGAAGGCGCGCTGGGTTCTGCCGAACAAGGCCTTTGACGGTGTGTCGTGCAGATAAATCGCATGCCGGTTGGGCAACATGAACTTGATGATCCCAAGCGCATTCTTGGCGCCGGGCTTCTGGCGAATGGTGAACGGAAAATCGCCGCGCGAGTAATTGTTGAAGTTCACAGACGTGAAGGGAATGGACTGGCCACCCGACAGCAGTTCGAAACTGGGGCCAAGATAACCCGGGTTGGCCTTGAGCTTCGGCAACATCTCCTTGGTTGCGATCGAGTACGGCACGGTCCAGGTCGGATTGATATCCACATATTCAAGCTCGTCGGAAAAGATCGGTGTCTGGTGGCGGTCTTTGCCGACCATGACCGGACGGGCTTCAACAAGCGTTCCGTCTTCGTAGGTGTAGAGTTCGAACGCAGCGATGTTGACCATGAGGTGGCGATCGCCCATGTCGCGCGGCATGTGACGCCAGCGTTCCATGTTGATGATAATCTGGCGCATCCGCTCCTCGGCCGTGACATTGAGCATGGACAGGGATCCTGGCCCGATGATGCCGTCGACATCCAGGCCGTTGCGCTTTTGAAACTGCTCGAATGCCAGCACCAGGTCGGGCGAATAGAGCATCGGATCCTGGACTTCGCGCGGTGAAATATCACCGGATTTTTCCAGGCGCGCGCGAAGCTGCAGCACGCGCGCGTCATTCATGCCGGGTTTCAGGACTTCGCCGCGGTCAACCGTTCCCCAGCCGCCTTCACCGGCAATGTCGCGGTATTTGCGCAGCAGAGACTTGAGCGCCCGGTAATGGGCATTCTGCGGTTCCACCGAGCTCAGATACTGCGACGGATTGCGCGCCGAGCCCACTCCTTCAAGCAGTGCCAGCAGGTCCAGCTTCCGGGGTTTCTGAAAGTGATCGCGATCGATTTTTGACAAAATCACCCTGCCCGTGGCCAGGTCGCTTGCATATCCAAGAAAGAATGCGGAATAAGCGATTTCAGCATAGGCCGCTGCCAGCGGATTGGCAGGGTCGATCTGATCGCGAAGCCCGATCAGGTAGTCGACGGGATAATCCGACCGCTTGAGGCCATCATCATCGGCAAATTCGAGCCGCTGCACAAACGGGGTCATTCTGCTCGTGCCTACCCAGAACAACTCACCATTGTTGTCGACATAGTGCCGTGTCAGCGTTTCGCGCACTTTCTGGATCGGCAGCGGCAAACGATCTTTGGTATTCAGTATCTGGATGATTGCCTGCCGCGTCGTTGCGGCATCCGGCGCGGCGTTACCCTTGGCGGCGTGGGCCTGCTCCACCGTCCATGGCACCGAACCGTTCAGGCAGGCCATTCCGACACACAGCGCAGCGGCAAGTTTCAAGACCCGTGACCACATGAAATTTTTTCCCTTGCTGCAATTACCACGCCGTCCGCAGAAATGACCGTTCATAAGTGTCTCCCTCAACACAGATGCCCCCTCAGGTACTCGCCCCAGCCAAGCATACATCCAGCCACCGCAAACAGGAAACGTTCAAACCGATGAGGCGGATTGTTTCAGCCGGATATCTTACCGGACAAGTGTAGGCGCTTGGTTGCAATACATCAATTTATTGCACGTTAAAGTTTCGAAAGCCGGCGATCACCGGATGTCACTTTCAGTTGAATTGCGGCATGAGAGCTTTTGCGGATGCCGTCAATTGCTGTAATAATAGAGCCATGATGACTATAAAAAACATGCAGTTTGATACGGCGCAGCATCTCGGCGTGCTGCCCCGCAGCCGGCTTGAGCAAATGGCAGAAGCCGGACGCACCGTAAAAGAGATGTTGAGGGTCCTGACCAAATCAAGCCAGAACATGGTCGGCCAATGCCTTGCCAATCAGGGTACGTTCTACGAACTCGATCATTACCCGAAAGGGGATGTGTATGACGATCAGACCCATTCCCAGTATTACTATCATGCCCACAGGCCTGATTCCGGCGAGCATGGACACTTCCACACATTCCTGCGGGCTGCCGGAATGCCGACGGGCATAGAGCCGGTTCCGTACAAGGGAAAGGCAAAACGCCCCGAAGGCAAGGACGCGTTGACCCACTTCGTCGCGGTGTCCATGGACCGGCCGGGTAATCCCATAGGCCTGTTCACCACCAACCGCTGGGTTACAGACGAAACCTTTTACGCTGCCGAGGATGTCATTGCGCTGCTCGACAATTACGACATGGACCTGACCTATCCGTGCCTGGCCACAAACCGCGCGCTGAGCGCATTGATGCGGTTGTTTCGGCCGCAGATCGAGAAGCTGCTGATTGAGCGCGACAAGACCATGAAAAACTGGGCAGCCATGAAACCCGGTATCGATGTCTATGAAGATCGCGACCTGGAAGTGACGTCAATCATGGACATCAATATCGACAGGCAGATTGCAGCAGTTGAAAAGGCACTTGCCGATCTGCGCAACGTGGCATGACACACGACCGGGCGCCGGCGACCGGGTGGACCGGCGTGGCTGCAGCCCTTTCGCTTGTGCTACTGGTGGCATCGTCGCCTGCCCGGGCATTTGATGTCGACACAGTGGCTGTACCGGCAGGACCGTTCATACAGGGCTCCGACAGGGCAGAACGCGAGGCCGCCTACCGGCTGGACGAGGCAGCCTACGGTCATTCCGTCACCCGCAAGAACAAATGGTACGAATCGGAGCCGGACAGAAGGACAGTCAATCTGCCGGCATTTCACATTATGCGCACGCCGGTCACCAACGCTCTTTACGCCCGCTTCATTGAAGCAACCGGACATCGGGCTCCCGATGTGGACAGGAAAACCTGGCAAGGCTACCGGCTGGTCCATCCCTACAAGCGCACCAGGCAGTTCGCCTGGTCGGACCGCAGGGCGCCGGACGGGCGTGAGCAGCATCCTGTCGTCATGGTGTCCCGCGCCGACGCTGATGCTTTTGCCAACTGGCTCAGTGCGCAGACCGGAAAGCAGTGGTCGCTGCCAACCGAACAGCAATGGGAAAAGGCAGCACGGGGTGCGGACGGCAACCGGTTTCCGTGGGGCGACACGTTCAACCCTGATGTGCTGAACAGCCACGACAAAGGGCCGTTTACGACCATGCCAGTCGGCAGTTTTACCGATGGAGCGAGCCCGTACGGTTTGCTTGACCCCGCAGGACAGGTATTTGAATGGACGTCAACATCCACGTCTGCGCGACGCAGCATCGTCAAGGGCGGCTCCTGGGACGACAGCGGTTGCGGCGTATGCCGGCCGGCGGCACGGCATTCACGGCCCGATGACATCAAGCACATCCTTGTCGGCTTCAGGCTGGTTCACACGGGGCTCACGGCAAATTGAGAATGCATGTGCCGAGTTTGACCGCAATGGCCACAATACGCCGCTAAGGTTGCAGCCGGGTCAAATACCAAACCGCCATTCCGGCAAAACCCAAAGTGGAGAATACACTCATGAAAATGCACAAATCCAAACTTCTGTCCGGCGCTGCAGCTCTTCCTGTTGTTCTGGGCCTTGCTGCCGGTGCCGTTGTCCTGTCGCCGGTTGTCAGTGACGCCCCGGCATACGCTTCATGCAACCCGTGCAAGGCAGCCTGTGGCGCCTGCAATCCATGCGCTGCTGCAAAGAAAGCTGCCTGTGGCGCCTGCAACCCATGTGCTGCCGCAAAGAAAGCCGCATGCAATCCTTGCAATCCCTGCTCGGCTGCCAAGGAATAGTATCCGCCAAATTCACGACACCAGTTGTGATGTGTGGGTTGTACCGACCCCACAATCCTCGATTGGAACCGCCGGTCATTTGTCTGACCGGCGGCTTTTTTGTGTTCACGGCAAGTTGAGGCTTTTGCCCTTGATCGTGACTGGGGTGTACCGGCTGTGCACATTACAGTGCCGTAATGTTCATTATGTCGCACCGGCATATTCAAGGAGGAAACCAATGAACTCATTTAAATCCAACCTGATGCGAAGCGCAGCCGCGCTTCCGGTTGCGCTCGGCCTTGCTGCCGGTGTGGTTGCAGTCGGAACGCTCAGCGAACCTCGCATGGCCACGGCGGCCTGCAACCCCTGTGCTGCAACCAAGGCTGCATGTAACCCATGTGCGGCAGCAAAGGCGTGCAATCCTTGTAATCCATGCGCAGCAGCCAAGGCATGCAACCCATGCAATCCGTGCTCGGCCGCCAAGGCCTGCAACCCATGCAATCCGTGCTCGGCCGCCAAGGCCTGCAATCCTTGCAATCCATGCTCGGCAGCAAAAGCCTGTAACCCCTGCAACCCATGCTCCGCCGCAAAAGCCTGTAACCCGTGCAACCCATGCTCGGCAGCAAAGGCTTGCAATCCCTGCAATCCGTGTTCTGCCGCCAAGGCCTGCAATCCATGCAACCCGTGCAAGGCAGCAGCCTGCAATCCATGTAATCCGTGTAAGGCAGCCTGCGGGGCCTGTAACCCGTGCAATCCCTGCAATCCGTGCTCGGCATCCGCAGGTGGCGCACCTACCGGGTGTTATGTACCGCGTCTGAAAACGGCTGCTGTGTGCAATCCGTGTGCGGCGGCAAAAGCCTGCAACCCGTGCAATCCATGTTCGGCTGCCAAGGCCTGCAATCCTTGCAATCCGTGTTCTGCCGCCAAGGCCTGCAATCCGTGCAACCCCTGCAAGGCTGCAAAAGCCTGTAACCCGTGCAACCCGTGCTCAGCGGCCAAGGCCTGCAACCCGTGTAATCCATGCGCGGCAGCCAAGGCTTGTAATCCGTGCGCGGCTGCAAAAGCCTGCAATCCCTGCAATCCGTGTGCAGCGGCAAAGGCCTGCAATCCGTGCAACCCCTGCAATCCGTGCAATCCATGTGCAGCAGCAGCGGAAGGTCCCGAACTGACAAAAGAAGAAGCAGTGGCTCTTTATGACTGCCTGAAGCCGGTGATGGCCAAGTCCTATACGGGCGGAAAACACTGGGCGGCCACAAGGTGGAAAGGCTTTACCCAGGTCACCACCCAGCCGTACGCCAGCGCGACCCATGGCGGCCGTGAGGTACAGAACCTGGTCAACAAGATCGGCCTCAAAGCCTACAAGAAGTTTGATGACATCAAGGCTGTGCCGACTGGAACGACAGCGGCAAAACCAAGCTTCACCGTTGGCAAGGATGGCCAGGCAAAGCTCGGCCCGCTCTTCATCATGGAGAAAATGACCAGGGGCTTCAACGCCGAGACGTCCGACTGGCGTTATGCGGCGATCCTGCCGGGTGGTCGGACCATGGGTGTCACGAAGGCAACCAACTCCGCCGGTGTCGCCTTCTGCCATGAGTGTCATGTGTCAGGTGAAGACAACGACTTCCTGCTGCTGGCACCGGAAGAGTATCGGGTCAAGTAACCCGCGCTGACACACGCGAGTCATTGAACCGGCGGGGTGGAGACACTCCGCCGTTTTTGGTTTTTCGGAGCGATATTGCTTCAGATACCCGAAAGGCGACGATTGCTGGCGTTCATGGAGTTGGCCTGGCGACACCAGATCATGTAGAAAGCAAGACTGTTGCTGTTCAGTTTTGCCGGTTGGCTAAAGGACCGTTGTGGTGAAGCGATTTCCAGTAGAGGGTAAAGGCAGATGCAGCGCCGTCCAGTCAGGCGGACTGGTCTATGCCGTTGCGACCGATCCGCATTGCGCGGACGGAATTACCGAGCAAACCCACAACACACTTGATGAGCTGGACAGAGTGCTCGCCAGGGCAGGCAGCAGCAAGACCGGGCTGGTTCAGGCAACGGTGTATCTCACCGACATTTCAGCTAAACCGGCAATGGATGCAGTCTGGTGCGAATGGATCGGTCCGGAAGACAACTGGCCGCAGCGCGCCTGTGTCGGCGCACAACTGGACGAAGGCTATCTGATCGAGATTGTCGTTGTCGCCACAGTGCTCTAATAAACCATCGTCGCAGAAGGTGTTGTTTGACGTCTGCGCACCCGCCAGCTTGGAGCCGATCGCCAGGGCTTCAGCTTGAAAGCATCCAGCTTTATCCCTTGCTCTCAGAAAAACGAGGCCCACCAGATGCCATTTAACAAACTTCATGTCCCAAAGGCGCTCTCAAGCGATATCTGCCGTTCGATCAACGATCAGTTGCATGCCAGCCTGGTCGAGATGTGCGGCGTGAACCCCGATGATTACTTCTGCCTCATCTGCCGATACGAACCGGAAGACATGATCCTGCATCCATCCTTCCTCGGTGAAAGAGACCCGAGCGCGACTATCGTGATCGAAATTGCGCTGCTGGCAGGCCGGTCAGACAAACAGAAAGAAGACCTCTACAAGGATGTCCGGCGCCGTCTTCGAGACATTGGCTTTGACCCCGGGAATTCGATCATGTTTCTCATAGAGAACGGCCCTGTCGACTGGTCATTCAGCGAGGCCGGTTCAGTGAAAACAGTGCTTGGTCTGTGACCACCAGCCACTGAGATGTGTCCGTAACAGGATCACACGTTGAGCAGCAGGAATTCCCGTTCCCATGACGAAATGACCTTGCGGTACTGCACCTGCTCTTCTTCCTTTACCGCCATGAAGGCCTCAACGAAACGCTGACCCAACACCGTTTTCAACGGTTTGGAGTAGTTCAGCTTGTTCATCGCATCATCCAGGTTGATGGGCAGGGAATGCGCATAGCGGTAGGCGGAGCCTTCAATCGGCGCCGAAGGCTCAAGTTTCTCCATCATGCCAAGATAGCCACAGGCCAGTGAGGCGGCAATGCACAGATACGGGTTGGCATCGGCTCCGGGAACCCGGTTTTCAATGCGGGTATTCTGGGGGTCGGAATTCGGCATGCGCAATGGCGCGGTCCGGTTGTCGATGCCCCAGTGGGTATTGGTGGGGGCATCGGAATTCGGCACCAGCCGGCGGTAGGAATTGACGTTGGGTGCGCAGAATCCCATCGCCGCCGGCAGGTAACGCTGCAGTCCCGCCACATGCGCCATGAACAACTTGGACGGGGTCTTGCCGCGTCCCTTGAAGAGATTCTTACCGGTTTCCAGATCCAGCAGTGACTGGTGCAGGTGCATTGACGAGCCCGGCTCATCCTGATGCGGCTTTGCCATGAAGGTTGCATAGACGTCATGCTTGAGCGCGGCCTGGCGCACCGTGCGCTTGAACAGGAACACCTGATCAGCCAGCTCCAGCGGGTCGCCGTGATTGAAGTTGATTTCCAGCTGGGCCGGTCCGCTTTCATGGCTGATGGTATCGATGTCTATTTCCTGCGCCTCGCAGAAATCATAGATGTCCTCGACGATCGGATCGAACTCGTTGGCCGCGTCTATGCCATAGGCCTGACCGACCTTTTCCGCTCTGCCGCTGGTCCCAATGGGCGCCTCGAGCGGATAGTCCGCATCAAGGTTCTTCTTGACCAGGTAAAACTCAAGCTCAGGCGCCACGACTGGTTTCCAGCCCTGCTCTGCGTAAAGCTGCAACACGTGCTGCAGCACATATCTCGGCGAGATGTCCACCGGATCACCGTTCAGATAGTGCGCGTCGCAAATCACCTGCGCCGTGGGGTTAACATGCCAGGGAACCAGTTTCAGCGAGTTGATATCGGGAACCAGATAAACATCGCCGGACGCGTCGGAAACGGGTGAGTCCTGCCACGAGTACTTTCCGGTCACGGTCAGAATGAAGATGTCTTCCGGCAACCGCATCGAGGTATTGCCAAGACCTTTCAGAAATTTCTTCACCGGCAATATCTTGCCGCGCGGCGTGCCGGCCGGGTCCGGCACAAGGCACTCGATCTCGTCAATGTTGTGCCTTGCGAACCATTCTTCAAATTTTGCTGTCGACATGAACCACCAGAAATAACGGCGGTCGTTAGTCTCTTGCTGCCGAGCCGCCCGGAAAATCCATCATAGCCTGATCGCTTGACGAAAAAAATGCCTTCATTGACAATGGTGGATAAGGCATGAACAGGTTCACCGGACCGAGCACTTTGCCGTATTTTGTTTTCTGAAGGTATTTCATGAACTCCCCAACCAAGCCCGACAGTGAGGCAATCGCTTTCCTCACCGACAATCCCGATGTGGTGACAATTGACATGCTGATACCCGACATGAACGGGATATTGCGCGGCAAGCAATTGACACGCGACTACCTGCCCAAGCTGTATTCCGAAGGTGCCAGGATGCCGGGGTCTAATTATTTGCTGGACTGGACCGGGCGCAATGTCGAGACCTTTGAGTACGGCACCAGTGACGGTGATCCGGACTACCTGTGCTTTCCGGTTGCCGGCACGCTGACCCGCATCCCCTGGGCCAAGCGGCCGTCCGCTCAGGTCATTGCGTCGATGGTGGATGCAGACGGAAACCCGCATTTTGCTGACCCGAGGCATTTGCTGAAAACGGTGCTTGACCGTTTCGCGGAAATGGAACTGACACCCGTCGTCGCCATCGAGTATGAGTTCTACCTGATCGACCAGGAAGCGGCGGCCAGGGGCGAAGTCGTTCCGGCGCGCTCAGGCGAAACCGGATGGCGCGCCAGCACCACAAACGTCTATTCCATGGACGACCTGTATGATTTCGAAACCCTGCTCGACGAAATCCAGGAAGCCTGCAAGGACCAGGATATTCCTGCGGAAACCTTTGTTTCCGAGTACGCCGCCGGACAGTTTGAAATCAACCTGTATCACACGGATGATGCGCTTGAGGCGTGCGACCAGGCGATCATGCTGGAGCGCTGCATCAAGGCGGTGGCCCGCAAGCACGGTACAATTGCCAGCTTCATGGCCAAGCCGTTTGCCGAACAATCAGGCTGCGGGCTGCACATTCACTGCAGCCTGCTCGACAAGGACGGCAACAACATCTTCCTCGGCCCCCACGACGCGGTTGTGGACCGTCCGATATCCGACAAGCTGCGCAGCGCCATTGGCGGACTGCTGGAAACCATGACTGAGGGCATGGCGATATTTGCACCCAACGCCAACTCGTACCGGCGCCTGCGGCCGGGCACCTACGCGCCGGTACGCGGGCTTTGGGGTGGCGACAACCGGACGGTGCCGTTGCGGATACCCGGCGGCAGCGACAAGGCGATAAGGGTTGAACACCGCGTGTCAGGCGCCGATGCCAATCCCTACCTGGTCATGGCAGCCGTGCTGGCGGGCATCCACCATGGCATCACCAACAATGTCGTGCCGCAAAACCCGATCTCCGGTGATGGCTATGAAAGTGAAGAAGGCGTGGACCTGCCGATCCGGTGGCCGGTGGCACTGAAGGCTTTTGAGGAAGGCACCATCCTGAAACAGTACCTGGGTGAAAAGTGGTGCGATGCATTCCTCACCGCACGCTCATATGAGGCCGATGCCCATCACTACACCATCCATCAGCTTGATTATGAATGGTACCTGCGCACCTCATGACCGACAGATCTCTCGATCAGCCAACCTATTATGCCGAAACCGCCAATCGCCATATTGCGGCATCTGACAGTTCGGCTGTGCCGGACAAGGTTGACGTGTGTGTGATAGGCGCCGGATTTACCGGCCTTTCCGCTGCCCTGGAACTCGCCCTTCGCGGACGCACGGTGGCCGTGTTTGATGCTGGCCCGGTCGGATGGGGCGCGACAGGGCGCAATGGCGGCCAGGTGTGCACCGGCTACTCACCTGGCATGGAAGGTTTTGAAAAGCAGCTCGGACCGGATGATGCGCGCATATGCTTTGATGTGGCCGAACAGGGCAAGCGACTGATCGAGGATCGTATCAGGCAACACGGGATTGACTGCGACCTGACCTGGGGTTTTCTTCATGCCGCGTCCCGGCCCAGCCACATGACGGGCCTTGCCGAACACATGGAAGAGCTGGAAAAGTACGGCGTACAGGGTTGCACCCTCCTGACCCGCGAGGACCTTGCGGGCAAAATCGGCAGCAGCGCCTACCATGGCGCGTTGCGTGAGCAGGACGCCGGTCACATACACTCGCTGAACTACGCCCTGGGCCTCGCCGATGCCGTGATCGGCAATGGTGGCCGGATATTTGAAAGCATGCCGGTCGCCAGCATCGAAGGCGGCAGCTCCCCTTCCCTCCAGCTCAAGTCCGGCAAAACGGTTGCCTGCAACCAGATTGTTGTGGCCTGCAATGCCTATCTGGGCTCGCTGGTCCCCGGCCTAAACCATCGCGTGATGCCGGTGGCCAGCTATGTGGTGGCGACCGAGCCGCTCGGCGAAGAACGCGCGCGCAGCCTGATCCGCGACAATGAGGCGGTTTGTGACAGCAACTATGTGGTCGACTATTTCAGAATGACGGCGGACCACAGGCTGCTGTTTGGCGGCAGGTGCAGCTATTCCGGCATTCATCCGCGCGACCTGGGTTCCAGCATGCGCCCCAGGGTGTTGCGGATTTTCCCGCAACTGGCCGATGTGAAGATGCAGTATGCCTGGGGCGGCCACATCGGCATTACCCACAACCGGTTACCCAATATGGGACGCAGCGACGGGTCCATCTACTACGCGCACGGGTTTTCCGGCCAGGGCGTCGTGCTGGCCGGCATGCTGGGCAAGGTGCTTGCCGACGCCATTGCCGGTGATACCGGGCAATTCGACATATTTGCCCGCATCCGCCACCTGCCGTTTCCCGGAGGAATGCTGCGCAGGCCCGCACTGACGCTCGGCATGCTGTATTATCGTGTCCGGGATTTGCTGTCCTGACGCATTTTTCTGCGGATTATCGGCAAACTATGTAAAATTTTATCAAATTCCGAAACATCTTCATAAATACAAGTGACGCAAAGTCTCCCTGTTTAGAGATCGTTTATATCTGTGACCGATTATGAGCCTCGCTGAACAACGAGAAAGCAGTCCGGGGTCCTGGGGTTGTGTGATGATCAGGCTCAATCTCATTGAGCATACGGAGACGAGATATGTATAAGTCAATTGCCCACTTCATGAAAAACGAAGACGGAGCCACAGCAATCGAATACGCGCTGATCGCGGCGGCCACCGGCCTTGCGTTAATCGCCGTGATGCCGGCAATTGGCGTCGGCGTGCAGAACTCATTTAACTCGGTTGCTGCAGGATTGTAACTTCCAATTGCTGGCTGTGTAGGGTGCAGGTGACATCCTGCCCTGCACGCCATGCAGGCAGGGTTTATCCGAAGAAGCCCTTACGCAACAAATTCAATGCCATGATGAACAGGCCGGCCATCAGAACCTTTCTGAAGGTATCCGGCGCCATGGCATCCTGAAGCTTGAAGCCCAGCCACATGCCAATAAATGCCGGTATGCAGGCCGCAGTTGAAATGGCGGCCACGGCCGGCGTTATCGTGCCGTTCAGAATGTATCCGGCCAGAAGCGGCATGCTCCCCATGGTGAAAGTCACCCCCACAGAAGCCGACCACTTGGTCTTCGGCACCCCGGACGCCAGCAGAAACATGGTGATGGGCGGCCCGTAAACCGAAGTCGCGCCACCCAGGGCACCGGACACCACGCCGACAAGCGCGCCTACCGGTTTTTCCACATGGGCCGGAACAGCGGGTTTCCAGGGCGATACATTTGCCAGCACGAAAACCAGCAGGGCCAGACCCAGCCCGATCACGATGGTCGATGACGGCAATTGAGTTGCAAACAGCGCGACAGTGAACAGGGTCGCAAAACACGTGACAATGAGCGGCCAGAACCGAAACAGGGCTTCCAGGAGTTCATTCACGCCGGACCGCATGGCCATCTGCAGATTTGTCAGAAAGATCGGGATGACAATCATCGCAACCGCAAGCTTCGGATCCAGCAGCATGACCATGACCGAAATGCCCACCAGCGGCAGCGCCACGCCAATGATGCCCTTGCACACCCCGCCAACGAACATGGCCAGCATCACCAGCACGATCTGGGTGTAGGTGAACCCCTCGGTAAAAACCTCGATCAGCTGGTCATCTCCTCCGGCCGCGCACCCGCTGCATAGGCTTTGAGGCACAGAAGTTCCGCGGCAATGATGGCCGCGGCGTTCGATGTCATTTCCGCGTGGTCGTATGGCGGCGATACCTCAACCACGTCCATGCCGGCAAAATCCATCCCCTTCATGGCGCGAATGACGGACAGGGCCTGATGACTTGTGAAACCACCGGGAACCGGCGTACCGGTGCCTGGCGCCGCGGCAGGATCAAGAAAGTCGATGTCGAAGGTGAGGTAGGAAGGCCCGGAACCGAGCCGCTCGCGCACCTCGTCGGCAACCTGTTGCGCGCTCATATCATGCACCTGGTCTGCAAACAGCACTTTCATGCCCATGGCGTCTTCGCCCTTGAAACAGGTGCGGATACCGACCTGGATGGAGCGGGCCGGGTCGACAATACCATCGCGCAGCGCCAGCGAAAACATGGTGCCATGGTCGATGCGGTTGCCGGTCTCCGGTTCCACGTCGCGATGGGCGTCGAACTGCACAAGGCCCAATGGTCCATGTTGTTTTGCGACAGCTTTCAGCACCGGATAAGTAATGTAATGGTCGCCGCCGAATGTCAGCGGACAGACGCCTTTGGACACGATGGTGCTAATGTGCTTTTCGATGACACGTGGCACATCCTGCTTGCGGCCCCAGTCAAAGAAGCAGTCGCCGTAGTCAACCACCGCCAGGGTTTCAAACGGGTCGAAGCGCCATGGCCACACAGGGCCCCACGAATGCTGGGCGGACGCCTGGCGTATGCCTTGCGGCCCGAACCGCGTACCGGGCCGGTTGGTAACTGCCTGGTCGAACGGGATACCTGTTACGGCAACATCAACACCTTTGAGATTGCGGGTGTACTTGCGGCGCAGGAAAGACAGGGCTCCGGCATAACTTGCTTCTATCGAAGAGCCCATCAGGTCCTTGCGGCGGAAAGCTGCATCGCCCATCGATGACTTTGGTGTCGACACGATTTTTACTCCTGAAGGATCAATGTATCAGATGGATGCCAGCTCACATAAACCTCCCGGCCGTTTTCCAGCAAGCCGGCCGCGGCGCGGTCGTTCTGAACATTTACGGCAAGTTCCAGTCCGTCCGGGCAAGTGACAAAGACGTTGCTGACGTCACCATAATAGGCGACATCGCGAATAACACCTTTCGCGGAAATGTCGGCCCCGGAAGACGGCGCGGTGTCAGCAAGCACGAGTTTTTCAGGCCGGACGGCCAGCGACACGCTGCCTGAGGCTGCACCGTCATGGGGCACAACAACCCTGCCCAGTCCCTTGGCCATGCAGGTGACACCGACCGAGGACGTTCCCGAGACTGTTGCATCGATGAGATTGATCTTGCCGATGAAGTCCGCCACGAAGCGCGACTGCGGTTTTTCGTAAAGTTCTTCGGGTCCGGCGATCTGACGCACGCCGCCTTTCTCCATGACCGCAATGCGGTCCGCCATCGACAGGGCTTCGTCCTGATCATGGGTAACGATGATGAAGGTGATGCCGATGACCTGCTGCAGGCGCGCCAGCTCGAGCTGCATGTGCTCGCGCAGCTTGGCATCAAGCGCCGACAGCGGTTCATCGAGCAGCAGCACCTTCGGCCGCTTGACCAGCGCGCGGGCCAGCGCAACCCGCTGACGCTGGCCGCCGGAAAGCTGGTCGGGCTTGCGGTCGGCCATCGCGCCCATCTGCACCATCTCAAGCGCCTCTTCGACCCGCGGCGCAATCTCGTCCGCAGCAACACCGGTTACCTTCAAGCCATAGGCAACATTGTTCCGAACGGTCATGTGCGGAAACACGGCATAGGACTGGAACACCATATTCACCGGTCGCTTGTTGGCCGGCACACCTTCCATGTTCTGTCCATCGACAATGATGTCGCCTGTGCCGGATGTTTCCAGCCCGGCAATCATGCGCAGCAATGTGGTCTTGCCGCACCCGGATGGCCCCAGCAGCGCAAAGAACTCGTTGGGCATGATGTCGAACGACACATCGTCCACCGCAACAACACCGGGGTAGCGCTTGGTGACGTTCTTGATGGAGACAATCGGTCTGGTCATGAGGTCATCCTTCGGTTTTCGATGGTGCCTGCATGCGCATGGCGATGATGGTGGCAACCAGCGTGATGACGATCAGTACCGTCGAAGCTGCATTGATGTCCGGTGACACCCCACGGCGCACCAGCGAATAGACCTTGACCGGGAAGGTGTTGGTCTCCGGGCCTGCGGTAAAGAAGGTAATAACGAAGTCGTCCAGCGACAGTGTGAATGACAGCAATGCGCCGGCTATGACACCCGGCATCATGAACGGCAGCACCACGTTCCAGAAGGTCTGCCACTCGCTTGCACCGAGGTCCTTGGAGGCTTCTTCAAACTCGCGATTGAACCCGGCCAGCCGGGCTCGCACGACCACCGCCACAAACGGAAAGCTGAAGGCGATGTGAGCGGCGGTTATAGCTCCGAGATTCAGCGGCCACACCGAGAAAAACTCGTTCCAAATGCGGGCAATGGTAAAGGCGTCCAGATTCAGCGGGGGCCAGATGGCCCAAAACTCATTCAACCAGTGAAGAGGGCCGGTCTCAACCCCGCGCATCCAACTGCCAAAGCGCGAATACATCACCAGCACCGCAACACCCATGCAGATTTCCGGTATGACGATGGGCAGAGCCATGACGCCTTCCGCGGCAGACTTGGCCGGAAACCGGAAACGCCACAGCCACAGCGCAGTTGCAGTGCCAATAATGGTGGCGACCATGGTACACATGACCGCAATGGTGATCGAATTGACAAAGGCCTCTACCAGGGCGGGATCATTCCATGCCTTGGCATAATACTTGGTGGTGAACCCGCGCCATACAATATTGCGTTTTGAATCGTTGAAGCTGAAGGCTATGAGCTGGGCTATGGGCGCATACAGCAGAATGAACGTGATCAGGCCGAACCCGATCAGCCAAGGGGATTTTGCGTAGTCCAGGGGTCCGCGTTTCGACTTGCGCCTTGCCATCTCAGACCCCAACTCCGCCCTTCATGCGCGCACCGATAAAGGCTCGCAGCGCAAGGGCTGCAAAGGTGACGTACATTAACAGGAAGGACAGCGCAGCGCCGAACGGCCAGTCATTGGCCTGTTTGAACTGACGGGCGATGACATTGCCAATCATAATGGCATTGGTGCCACCCAGCAGATCCGGCACCAGGAACATGCCCAGCATGGGAATGAACACTAGAATAATGCCCGAGATGATGCCCGGCATGGTCAGCGGCACGGTGACCGAAAAGAAGGTTCGCCACTGGCTTGCGCCAAGATCAAGGCTGGCTTCCAGATAAGACCGGTCGAGCCGTTCTATGGTAGCGTACAGCGGCAATACCATGAACGGCATGAACACATAGACCATGCCAACAATCACGGCACCATTGTTGTAGAGCAGTTCCAGCGGTTGGAACGGTCCGATCAGCTTGTCCAAGAAAGCCAAATTCCAGAACCATTCCAGGGTGAAATTGAGAGTGCCCCGTGTCCGGAACACCGCGATCAGCGCATAAGTACGGATCAACAGGTTTATCCAGAACGGTAGAATGACCAGCAGCAGCAACAATGGACGCCATCGCGCCGGCGAGAAACAGATGCCGAAGGCCACAGGATAGGCAATTGCAAGACAGACCGCGGTTGAAATCACGCTGATCCAAATGGACTTCCAGATGATCTTCAGATAAACGGCTTCGAACGACCGGCTGTAGTTGGCCAACGTACCGGTGATCTCAATGTCGATGATCGAGGTTTTCTCACCGAACGACATGCCCCAGATGAGAGCAAGCGGGATCAGGAAGAACAGCAGCAGCCATACCACCCCCGGCAACGCCGTTACCCAGAATACCGCCTTGTTCTGTTTCCAGTTTTCCACCCGCCCAGCACCTTGAAACAGGAAGGTCAGGACATTGCCACCTGACCTTCCCGATGTTTGTCACACCAGAGCAACATGGCTTCAATTGAATCCATAAAGTTGCTCTAGCACTTTGAAATCGATCAGGTTTATGACTTTTGGTTGAAACAACCAAAAATCATCCTGATCCAGATCAGGCTGCCTGGATACGGGTCCAGGATTCGTTGCGCAGCTTGGTCTTTTCTTCCGAATAGAGCGACGCCTCACACTTGGCGATCACTTCGTCAGGCGGAAAGATGCCGGGATTGCCGGTGTATTTCTCATCCATCTTGGCCTTGGCGGCGGCGTTTGCGGTCGCATACTGGATGGTGTCGGCAATGTGCACGCCGGCGTCAGCGTCCAGCAGGTAGTTGATAAACGCATGGGCGTTTTGAGGATGCGGCGCGCCCTTTGGAATGCAGACGCAATCCTGCCACAGCAGGCTGCCTTCCTTCGGCACGGAATAACTCAGGTCATCGTCTTCACCCATCACCTGGATGACGTCGCCGTTCCATTCCATGGCCAGGTCAACTTCGCCGGAGGCCAGGAGATCCTGCCCGTTGTCGTCGGCATAGACCTTGACGTTCTTCTTGCCCTTGATGAGCAGTTCTTCAGCCGCTTTCATTTCAGCGGGAACCACTGAATTGAAAGAGTGACCAAGATATTGAAGGGTAACACCAATCACACTCTCGCCGTCGCCCAGCAGGGAGATACGGCCGGCATGATCAGTGCTGTCCAGCACTGCACTCCAGCTTGATGCGTCCTTCACCTTGGATTTGCGGTAACCAATGCCCATGGTACCCCACATATAGGGAACCGTGTGTTTGCGGCCGGGGTCGAAAGTCGCATCCTTGAAGGCATCAGCGATATTGGCCTCATTCGGAATCTTGGACTTGTCCAGCTCTTCCAGCATGCCGGCGGCAATCATGCGCTCGACATAATCATTGGTGGGAATGATCACGTCATAACCGGGATTGCCTTCCTTGAGCTTGGCGAACAATTCAGCGTTGTCGGCGTAAAGGTCCATCTTGACCTCGATGCCGGATGCCTTGTTGAAATCGGCCAGTGTGGTTTCACCGATATAAGTGTCCCAGTTATAGAAATTGAGTTTCTTTTCCTCTTCCGACATGGCGAAACGCGGCATCATGGTGAGGCCGATAAAAGCAGCGCCCGATCCTTTCAGAACGGACCGGCGCGAAGCCCGGAATTTTGGTGTGTATGTCATTTCATTACTCCCTGTTTCAACTCTCTCTCAAACGTCAAATTCACCCTCGCCGAGCCTTGCAAAAACCCGGTATTTTCAGTGTTAAACACAACACTGGCGGTTTCAACGGAAGTTTTGATAAGCACCGCTTCCGATTTTCCAATTCCGGTTTCACGACATCTCGTCTTTTACCGTTTCATAAGTCGCGTCAAGCGCCTTGCGCGTCAGGCCTGCCCATTCGTCGATCTCAGCCTCGGTGATGCACAGCGGTGGCGAGAACACCATTGTGTCCCAGCACGCGCGCATTACCAGATCGTTGTCGAAACACCGATCACGGCAAATTCCACCGACCCGGCCGAGATCGTCAAACCGCGCCCGGGTCTTTTTGTCCTTGACCAGCTCGATGGCACCGATCAGTCCCTTGACGCGAACCTCACCGACGATCGGGTGATCACGTAACGCCCCGATTTTTTCTTCCACGTAAGGCGCAATAGCCGCAGCGTGCTCAATCAGTTTTTCGTCCTGCATGATGCGGATGTTTTCCAGCGCAACCGCGCATGCGACCGGATGGCCGGAATAGGTGTAGCCATGGAAAAACTCGCCGCCCTTTTCGAAGAAATCACCGATCAGCTTGTCTGAGACCGCGACGGCGCCAATCGGCTGATAGCCGGATGACAAGCCTTTCGCCATTACCACGATATCGGGATCGATGCCCATGGTTTCGTGCCCCCACCAGTTTCCAGTGCGGCCAAAACCACAGATGACTTCATCAGCCACAATCGGAATACCGTGTTCGCGGCAGACTTTCTGAATATAAGGCCAGTAGCTGTCCGGCGGCACGATCACACCGCCTGCCCCCTGAATGGGCTCGCCCACAAAGGCCGCCACCTTGTCCGGGCCCAGTTCCTTGATCTTCGCCTCCACTTCCCTGGCCGCCTTGAGGCCGAAATCCTCCGGGCTCATGTCGCCGCCGTGCTGAAACCAGTCCGGCTCAAGCACATGATGGAAGCCGGGTAACGGCAGACCGCCCTGGGCGTGCATGGCCGACATGCCGCCCAGCGAGGCTGAAATACAGGTCGAGCCATGATAGGCCCGGTGGCGTGACACGATGTGCTGGCGCTCGGGCTGGCCCTGAACTTCCCAGTAACGGCGAATGAACCGCACCATGGTGTCGTTGGCTTCCGATCCCGAATTGACGAAGAAAATCTGGTTGAACCGGTCCGGCAGCAGGCTGGCAACCTTTTCCGCCAACAAGGTCGCAGGCACCGTCGTGGTCTTGAAAAACGTGTTGTAGAACGGCAGGTCCTGCATTTGACGATAAGCGGCTTCGGCCAGTTCCTTGCGGCCGTAGCCGATGTTTACGCACCAGAGCCCGGCCATTGCATCAAACAGTTTGTTGCCATGACCGTCCCATATGTGGACGCCACTGGCCTGGGTGATCACACGTGCCCCGCCCTCGCCATGCAGGCTCTTGTGATCGGTAAAGGGGTGGAAATGATGAGCGTTGTCAGCGGCAACGAGTTCTTCGATATTGAGATTTTTGTTCATGGGTGCACTCCGCAGGTCTGATCGACAAAATGGCGCGGTAATGCCGCCGCGCACTGTGAGACGTCATTGCAACGTGCGGTTTACGGATTGAAGCCGATACGGGCACAGTTCAACAGCACTTCATCTTGCGCGACGCGCTTCGCGGTCCCGCCCAAGTGCCCTGTTTTGCCAATCCTGTAGAACATGAGGCGAAGACTGCCACAATTCCGCGAGCCTTGGCAACAGGATGAAAATTGCATCACCTGTGCGTAAATTTTAAGCTTTCGAATATGTCACAATTGCGCAACAGTGTTGGTAATGGGAGACAATTTTAACGAAATGCTTGAAGCGGACGGCAGTGTCCGTCCGGCCTATGCCTTACTGCACAAGTGGCTGGAGACACAGACGCCGGGTGATCTGCGGGCCAAAATTCGTGAAGCAGAATCGATATTTCGCCGGCTTGGCATTACCTTCGCCGTCTACGGCACCCAGGAAGCTTCTGAACGGCTGATCCCGTTTGACATCATTCCACGCATCTTCGCGGCAAGCGAGTGGCGGCGCCTTGAAGCCGGGATCGCGCAACGTGTCGGTGCGCTCAATGCGTTCATTGACGATGTGTACCACCGCCAGGAAATCGTGCGCGCCGGCAAAGTGCCGGGCGATCTCATTTTGCAGAATGAAGCCTACCTGCCGCAGATGGCCGGTCACTCGCCCGCCCGCAACGTATACTCGCATATCATCGGAACTGACATTGTCCGTGTGGGCGCCAACGAGTTCTACGTTCTGGAAGACAATTGCCGCACTCCATCAGGGGTTTCCTACATGCTGGAAGACCGCGAAGCGATGATGTTTCTGTTTCCGGACCTGTTCGCCAAACATCGTGTCGCGCCCATCGAGCATTACCCGGAACTGCTGAGGCAGACCCTGGACTCCGTTGCACCTGCACAATGCGACGGTGAGCCGACCTGCGTGGTGCTGACGCCAGGCATATACAATTCGGCTTTTTTTGAGCACGCCTTTCTGGCCGATGAAATGGGCATTCAGCTTGTTACCGGTGATGATCTGTTTGTGAATGACGGCTGGCTTTACATGCGCACGACCCAGTCACCGGTCCGGGTGGACGTGGTTTACCGGCGGGTTGACGACGACTTTCTCGACCCCCTCACGTTCAATCCGGCTTCAACGTTGGGCGTTCCCGGCATTTTCGATGTTTACCGTGCCGGGCGGGTCACCATTGTCAACGCACCTGGTGCCGGCATTGCGGATGACAAGGCGGTGTATTCATTCATGCCGGACATAGTCGAATTCTATACCGGTGATAAACCGATACTGAACAATGTACCGACATGGCGATGTTCGGACAGCGACTCGCTGGCATATGTACTGGAGCATCTGGAAGAACTGGTCGTCAAAGAGGTTCATGGTTCCGGCGGCTACGGCATGCTGGTGGGTCCGACCGCCAGCAAGAAGGAAGTGGCCGCCTTCAGGCAGATACTGAAAACGCGGCCCGGCAACTACATTGCGCAACCGACACTGGCGCTGTCTTCGTGCCCGACCTTCGTCAAGTCAGGGGTCGCGCCCAGACATGTGGACTTGAGGCCGTTTGCACTGACCGGTGACCGCATGCGCATTACCCCGGGCGGATTTACCCGCGTCGCCATGAAAAAAGGATCGCTTGTGGTCAACTCCAGCCAGGGAGGCGGCACCAAGGATACCTGGGTGCTGGAGGACTGATGCTTTTAGGACGCACCGCCGCATCACTGTTCTGGATGGCCCGGTACATGGAACGGGCCGAAAACATGGCCCGCCTTATAGAAGTGAGCTATCGCATTTCGCTGATGCCGAAACCGTTCCGGGCCCATCAGGATGACTGGAGCTCGACACTCAAGAGCGCGCATTGCGAGACCACCTTTGCCGAAAAATACGACGTTGCTAGTCAGGCGAACGTTATCCAGCATCTGGTACTGGATCGCGAAAACCCGTCGAGCATCCGTTGCTGCATGGAGACGGCACGCAACAATGGCCGTGCTGTACGCACGGCACTGAGCCGTGATGTGTGGGAATCGCTCAATGCGACCTGGAATGAACTGGCGACACTTCGCGTGAACCAGTTGTCGAGCGACAAGCTGCCCGGCTTTCTCGACTGGATCAAACAACGCTCCATGCTGTTTCGCGGCGCCATGCTGGGCACCGCCCTGCGCCAGGACAGTTTTCACTTCTGCCAGGCAGGCGCGTTCGTCGAGCGTGCCGACAATACAGCTCGGATACTGGACGTAAAGTACCACATCCTGTTGCCGCGCGGCTCGGGACCGGGCAGTTCAATCGACCGTCAGCAATGGGCTTCCCTGCTGCGGTCCGTGTCCGCGCATCGGGCATACAGGTGGGCCTATCGTGATGCCAGTTACCAGCCCTGGAATGTTGCACAGTTTCTTATTCTCAATCCGGCCATGCCGCGGTCACTGCTGTACTGTTATGACTGGATCAGCAACAAGACCCTTGCCGAGATTGAGCGGGAGTACGACGAAACACTGCCCTGCCACGAGACGGCCTGCGAAACCACCTGGCTGCTGAAAAATGCCAACATGGAGAAAATATTTCAGGATGGACTGCATGAATTCCTGTCGGATTTCATTGCCAGAAACAACCGGCTGACATCTGAAATTGCGAGCGCGTACAATTTCCCATGAAAATACACGTCCACCACGCAACAACCTACCACTATGACAATCCCGGATCACATCTGGTGCAGCGGCTGTACCTGACACCCCAGGACACTGCCAGCCAGACGGTACTGGACTGGACAATCGAAGCACCCGGGATTGAAGGCGCGCTTCAGTACATCGATGCTTTTGGCAATGTCGCCCACCTGACAACTCCGCCAACGGACCTGGCGAACGTTACAGTTGTGGCCAGCGGCACTGTCAGAACCATCGATACAGCCGGCGTGACAGGTCATGACCGGGGGTCGGTACCGGTGAAGGCGTATCTTTCATCCACCGCCATTACCGAAACCAGCGCGGCCATCAGGGCACTGGCACACAGCCATGAAAACCTGGCGGGCATTGAGCAGCTGCATTCTCTTTCAGCCGCCGTTCTGGACAAGGTAGAATACGTGATCGGCGCCACGAACGAGCATACCACTGCTGCCGAGGCGATGCGCGACGGCAAGGGTGTCTGTCAGGACCATACCCATGTGTTCATCTCGGCGGCGCGGTTGCTGGGTGTGCCGGCGCGATATGTATCCGGTTATATGGTGGTCGGCGAAAACGAGCTTGCCGAGGCCAGCCACGCCTGGGCGGAAGCCTATGTGGCCGATCTTGGCTGGGTGGGCTTTGATGTTTCAAACCAGGTCAGCCCTGATGAACGTTATGTGCGGGTGGCGACCGGCATGGACGTCAGCAACGCCACACCTGCGAAAGGGGTCCGCCGCGGCCTGTCGACAGGTGGTGAAACGATGGACGTGGAAGTGCTTGTTGAAAGGGTCGCGGAGCAGTAGTTTACCGCTGATTCCATCAACTGCCCCTAACGACCGGAAACTCCATGACATATTGTGTTGGCCTGAAACTCAAGCGTGGCCTGGTTATGGCAGCCGATACCCGCACCAATGCGGGCCTCGACAACATTGCGACCTTCCGCAAGCTGCAGACTTTTGAAGTGCCCGGCGAACGTGTGTTCATCATGATGTCAGCCGGTAATCTCGCCGTCACGCAAGCCGTAGTGGCCATGCTGGAAGAGGAATTCGACCACCCGGACGAAGACGACGAGGACAGCAGCCTGAAATCCGTCCCCACCATGTTCCAGGCGGCAAAGCTTGTCGGCGAGACGCTAAAGACCGTACGTCAGGGTCACGTCGACCAGGGGTTGAGCAGCGATGCGTTCTCGGCATCATTCATTTTTGGCGGCCAGATCGGCCGGGAAGAACCAAGGCTCTACCAGATTTATTCCGAAGGCAATTATATCGAAGCCAAGGACGACACGCCGTTTTTCCAGATCGGCGAACACAAATACGGCAAGCCCATCCTGGACCGGGTGGCCAATCAGGACATGCGGCTGGGCGAGGCTGCCAAACTGGTGCTGCTGTCTTTCGATTCAACAATTCGCTCGAACCTGTCGGTCGGCATGCCAATCGACATGGTGGTCTACAATACCGACAAACTGAACATTGATCGCGTCCGGCGCATTGAACAGGACGATCCCTATTTCCGCTCCATTTCAGCGAAATGGTCCGAAGCGCTGCGTACGGCAGTCGAGACGATTGAGGAGTTCGACATTTAGTGATGATCGACCTGGAAGCTGAATACAACAACCGTGCCCGGGTGCCTGACCACGAACAGGTGATAGCCGGCTGGATGCAGGACGCGGCAAGCTATCGCGAGGCGGCGGCGTGCGATCTTGACATTGCCTATGGTGATCATGAGCGACAGAAGTTCGATTTCTTCCCGGCCAATGGCCGCGACGATGCGCCAATTGTGGTTTTCATTCATGGTGGTTACTGGCAGGCGCTTGATCGTGCTGCGTTTTCGCACATGGCATCGGGTGTGGCCGCACACGGTCTGGACATGGCAATCCCGTCCTACCGGCTGGCGCCAGACGTGAGTGTCCAGGACATCATTGATGACATGCGCAGCTTGTGCCTGGCCCTGTGGAACACGCATGGCCGCAGGCTCGTGGTGACCGGACATTCCGCAGGCGGGCATCTGGCGGCGGCAATGTTTGCAACCAGCTGGGCGACCCACGGCGGTCCTGACGGTCTGGTCAGCGCAGGTCTCGGCATCTCAGGCCTGTATGATCTGCGCCCGCTGATGCCCACTGTCATCAATCAGCGCATCGGCATTGACGCGAACACCTCCATTGAGAGCAGCCCCCTGTTGTGGCCTTCCCCGCAGCACGGCCGGTTTGAGGCCTGGGTAGGTGGCGCAGAATCCCGCGAATACCTCCGCCAGAGCGAGACCCTGGCGGCCAGCTGGGGTGGCGCAGGCATTGACTGCAGCTGGCGTCCGGTCGGTGATGACAATCACTTCACGGTTGTCCGGCATCTGGCTGACGGGGCCAGCGACATGACCAGGGCGCTGATCGACATGTGTGAGCCTGCATGAACGAAATCCCGAAAACAGTTGAAACGCCATCGGGCAAGGGTGCGGCGGACGAGAATTTTCCGGTTGGATCATTCCTATTGCCGAAACGGCTTCGTCCGCACGTGATGACCTATTATGCGTTTGCAAGGGCTATTGACGACATTGCGGATAATCCGGATGCCTCGCCCCAGGACAAGATTGCCGGTCTCAATGCAATGGATGACGCGCTTCTGGGGCGCGACACGGAGCCGGATGAAACCGTGGCCAAGGCGACGGCGCTGCGGGTCAGCATGCTGGAAACCAAGGTAGACCTGGCCCATGGCAGCGACCTGGTTTCTGCATTTCGGCAGGACGCTGTGCAGAGCCGCTACAACACATGGGACGATCTGATCGATTATTGCCTTCGCTCGGCATCGCCGGTCGGGCGCTATCTGCTGGAATTGCACGGCGAGGACAAAGCCCATTTTGAGTACTCCGATGCATTGTGCAATGCGCTCCAGGTCATCAACCATTTGCAGGATTGCGCCGATGACCTGCGCGAGCTTGACCGCTGCTATCTGCCGCTGGACTGGTGCAAGGAGACCGGCGCAAACATCGACATGCTGCGCGAGCCAGCGTCTCCACCTGCCCTGCGCGCCGTTCAGATGAAGTGTATCGAAGGTACTGAAAAACTGCTTCTGAATGCTGACAAACTACCGGGAAAACTGACCAGTAAATCGCTGGCAATGGAGTCCGGCGTCATCATTTCCATTGCATGGAAGCTGGTCGACAAGCTGAAACAACAGGATCCGGTTGCCACAAGAGTTGAATTGTCCAAACCGCAATTCATGCTTTATGGCCTCAAAGGTGCCATAAAGGGGCTGTTCTAACAGAGTTGGGGCGGCGATGCATGCTCCTGACTATCATTTGGAAGACGCGACCAAGGCAGAGGTTGGCTCGCATGCCATATTGGTATAAACAGCGGGGTCTTGTGATGCGACTGTGCCATGACGCGGGTTGCGCAATTGCACTTGGCCGGCACTGTGCCTAAGTAAGTGCCGACGCGTCTGACTGACCGAAGAACAACGTAAAAGACAAAAGAGCTGACATGCCAATATCGACACCACTGCTTGACACCATTTCGTATCCTGCCGACCTCAGAAAGCTCAAGCACGAAGACTTGCTGCAGGTGGCAAGCGAATTGCGCGCCGAGACGATTGATGCGGCTTCGGAGTCAGGCGGGCACTTCGGTGCCGGTCTTGGCGTCGTCGAGCTGACGGTTGCGCTGCACTATGTCTACAACACCCCGGCCGACCGGCTGATCTGGGATGTGAGCCATCAGGCGTATCCTCACAAGATCCTGACCGGCCGCCGTGATCGCATTCGCCAGATCCGGACATCCGATGGTCTGTACGGTTTCACCAAACGCACAGAAAGCGAATACGATCCGTTCGGCGCGGCTCATTCGTCCACGTCCATTTCTGCCGGCCTCGGCATGGCCGTCGCCCGGGACCTGAAGGGTGGCGACAACCACGTCATTTCCGTTATCGGGGACGGTTCCATGAGCGCAGGCATGGCTTATGAGGCCATGAACAATGCCGGTGCCCAGGACAGCCGCATGCTGGTGGTCCTGAATGATAACGGCATGTCGATTGCGCCGGGCGTCGGTGCGCTGACCAACTATCTGTCCTGGCTGGTGTCCACGCATCCATTCCTGTCATTGCGTGACATCGCCCTGCAACTGTCGAAAAAATTTCCCAAAACCCTGCGCACAGCCGCCGAGCGCGTTGATGAATATGCCCGCGGCATGGTCATGGGCGGTACACTGTTCGAAGAGCTGGGCTTTTACTATGTCGGCCCGGTTGACGGTCACGATCTTGAAACGCTTGTGCCGGTTCTGGAAAACATCCGTGAGGCCAAGGAAGTCGGTCCGGTATTGCTGCACGTTGTGACGGAAAAAGGCAGAGGCCATCCGTTTGGCGATACCAACAAGGAAAAACACCACGCGGTCGGCAAATTCGACCCAGTTACCTTCGACGTCAAGAAAGGCACATCCAACGCGCCAAGCTACACGTCGGTGTTCGCCCGCTCGCTGATCTCGCACGCCGAGGCTGATGACAAGATCATCGCCATTACCGCCGCCATGCCGTCAGGTACCGGCGTCGACAAGTTCGAAGAACATTTTCCTGACCGTACCTTCGACGTGGGCATTGCAGAACAACATGCAGTGACATTTGCCGCAGGCATGGCAACTGAAGGCTTCAAGCCATTTGCCGCGATTTACTCCACATTCCTGCAGCGCGCCTATGACCAGGTGGTGCACGATGTGGCGCTGCAGAAACTCCCCGTACGCTTTGCCATCGACCGGGCCGGCCTTGTCGGTCAGGACGGCGCGACCCATGCGGGCAGTTTCGACGTTGCCTATCTTGCCTGCCTGCCAAACATGATGGTGATGGCAGCCGGAGACGAAGCTGACCTGATGCATATGGTTTCGACCGCAGTTGCGTATGACGATGGGCCCTGCGCGTTCCGTTATCCGCGCGGCGAAGGCATGGGTGTCGAGATGCCTGAAACCGGCACACCGCTTGAAATCGGCAAGGGCCGTATCATGGTTGAGGGCAGCAAGGTGGCACTGCTCAATCTGGGCGGAAGGCTCGGCACCTGCCTGAAGGCGGCTGAAGATCTGAAACAGCGGGGCGTGTCCACGACGGTGGCGGACGCCCGTTTCGCCAAACCACTGGACACTGCTCTGATCACCAACCTGGTGAAAAACCATGAACTGGTCATAACCATTGAAGAAGGGTCAATCGGCGGCTTCTCCAGCCATGTGCTGCATTACCTTGCAGCAAATGGCCTGTTGCAGAGCGGTGCCGTGGTCAAGCCGATGACCCTGCCTGACGCCTTTATCGGACATGGCGCACCTGCCTGGCAGTATCAGCAGGCCAAGCTGGAAGCCGATGACATTGTCGTAGAAGTGTTGCGCGGCCTCAATCTTGACGAAAAGGTGCTGGAATTCGCAGCCAGAAGTTGATTTTGCGCCTGTTGCAACGAAACAGTCGCACGATCAAACGGGAACTCACCGGGCCGGCATCTGGAAGATCATGGCAAATACAACGCAGATAGATACGTCTGGCGCGTCACCGGCAGCCGAAGCCCGTATGATAGCCCAGACAGTGCGCGATGCATCGACATCGTTCTACTGGGCCATGCGAATTCTGCCAAAATCCCAGCGCCGGGCGATGTTCGCGGTATATGCGTTCTGCCGCAATGTAGATGACATTGTTGACAGCGAGCAGCTTGATGAAGCGGAAAAACGCCGACAACTTACAGTATGGCGGCAGGAAATCGATGCGCTTTACGCAGGCCGCCCCAGGCGGGCAGAGACCCGCGCGCTGGAAGTGCCGATGCAGGAATTGTCCTTGCGCCGCGATGACTTCATGGACGTGATCGCGGGTATGGAAATGGATGCAGGCGAACCTATTGTCGCGCCTTCGATGGAGACTTTTGATCTGTATGTGGACCGGGTGGCGTGCGCTGTCGGCAGGTTGTGCGTATGCGTGTTTGGCGACCCAACGGATTACGGAACTGCTGTCGCCCATCACACCGGCCGGGCATTGCAGATCACCAACATTTTGCGGGATGTCGATGAGGATGCAGGCATAGGCCGGGTCTACCTGCCGAATGAGTTGCTCGAAAAACATGACGTGGACTATTCGGACCCGGTGAAGATCACCTCACAGCCAGGCTATGTCGCCTTGTGGCGTGAACTGGCCGAGGTCGCGCGCGGAGAGTTTGTAGATGCCGAACAGGCTATGAACCTGTGCCGCAAGGACGTTATGCGCCCTGCCCGCATCATGAAGGCTGTATACCAGCGCAATCTTGAACGCATGATGGCGCTGCCGGATACCACCCTGGCTGATCCCAAAGTCTCAAAGCGGCTGGTGGGATCGAAGGAAAAGCTGCTGATTGCCGTCAGGCACGGTTTCTTCTAGAGCAGTCCGCAGCCATGGCAACCGCACATATCATTGGCGCAGGCGTCGCAGGTCTTGCCGCAGCTGTCGAGTTATCCACAGCCCAGTTTCGCGTCATTGTGCACGAACAATCCGGCCAGGCCGGTGGGCGCTGCCGTTCGTTCCATGACAACACGCTCGACTGTATCATAGACAATGGCAACCACCTGCTGCTGTCGGGCAACAAGTCGGCGTTGTCTTATCTGGAAACCATCGGCGCCTCAGATGAACTGATCGGGCCAGAGCATGCGGAGTTTCCATTTGTCGACCTGAAATCCGGCGAGCGCTGGTCCATCGAACTGGACCGGGGTCCGATGCCCTGGTGGATACTCGACAAGGACCGCAGGGTGCCCGGCACGAGGCTGACTGAGTATCTCAGCGGACTGAAACTACTGTCTGCGGGAAACCGGACCGTTCAACAGCTGTTCGCAGGCCAGGGCCAGTTGTACGAGCGGTTCTGGGACCCGTTCACCATCGCGGTCATCAACACCAGCGCAGACCAGGCCGCGGCGCGCCTGCTGACCCCGGTGATACGCGAAACGCTGGCCAGGGGTGCAGCGTATTCAAGACCGCTCATTGCACGGCACGGACTGTCCACGACATTTGTGACCCCGGCCATCAAATGGCTGGAAAACCGCGGTTGCGAGGTCCGGTTCAATGACCGCGTGTCCGGCATCTCCATGGATGACGCCCGGGTCACGGCAGTTGAGACCGGCAAAGGATCAGAACCGGTTAACCCCGGTGATGTCGTGGTAATGGCGGTTCCGGCATGGGTGGCGAAATCCCTGATACCGGATGTTTCTGTTCCGGATGCTTTTGTGCCCATCGTCAATGTTCATTTCCGGGTTGCCAACCCGCGCATGCCTTTGATGCAGAAGCCCCTGCTTGGTATGCTGAACTCACTGTCGCAATGGCTGTTTGTGCGTGATGACGTTGCGTCTGTCACAATTTCCGCAGGCGATGAAGCAGCCAGCCGTGACGCCGGCGATATTCTGGATACGGTGTGGCGAGAAATCGCGCCGGAGATCGGTCAGAATCCGGACAAAATGCCGGCGCGTGCACGTGTCATCAAGGAGCGCCGTGCCACGTTCCTGGGCACACCGGAACAACTTGAAAAACGTCCGTCTTCGTCAACAAAATGGCCAAATCTGGTGCTTAGTGGGGACTGGGTAGATAACGGGCTTCCTTCCACCATTGAAGGATCAATCAGATCGGGGCAAAGCGCCGCACAACAACTGGTTCGCCGTATTGCGAGTTGACTCAGGCCGCAATTTTCTTTCTTTAGGTAAGCACCGGTAGTTGAGAGGGCGCGACTCTTCTGTTTGGTGTAATTGGGTTGAGGTAACATGCAGTCAAACGTTTACGTCCTGCGTCCCGAGTCCGGGGCTTCACCGACGCTTGTCTCCGATAGTGCAAACACCGCGCGTGACGCAGGTGAACACCTGCTTGCCATGCAGCAGGATGACGGACACATTGTCTTTGAGCTGGAAGCCGACGCAACCATCCCTGCGGAATACATCTTCCTGAATCACTTTCTCGATATGCGGGAGCCGGAGCTTGAAACCGAACTGGGCGAGTATCTGCGCTCGTTGCAGTCGAAAACCCATGGCGGCTGGCCGCTGTTTCACGAAGGCGGTTTCAATATCTCCGCTTCGGTGAAGGCGTACTTTGCCCTGAAGCTGCTCGGCGATGACCAGAATGCGCCGCACATGATCAGGGCGCGCAACGCAATTCTGGCCCATGGAGGCGCAGAAAAATCCAACGTGTTCTGTCGCTACTCACTGGCCCTGTTCGGACAAATACCATGGCGCGGCGTCCCTGCCATGCCGGTTGAACTGATGCTGATGCCGAAATGGTTTCCGGCGAATATCTGGAAGTTTGCCTACTGGTCACGTACTGTGATTGCACCATTGACCATCCTTGCCGCGCTCAAACCAATTGCGCGCAACCCGATGAATGCATCGTGCCGTGAGATTTTCTGCGAGCCTCCGGAAGACATCAAGGTATGGAATTTCAATCATACCGGCAGCCGCTGGGGCGAGTTCTTCCTGCACATCGACAAGCTGCTTCATCCGGCGGAAAAACACATTTTTCCGCGCATGAAATTCCGCAAATGGGCCATTCAGCGATCTCTCGACTTCATTAAGCCACGTCTGAACGGTGATGATGGCTTGGGTGCGATTTTCCCGGCGATGGCCAACACGGCCATGGCCTATGATGCGCTGGGTTACAGTCCGGACCATGAGGACTTTGTCACAGCACTCAGCGCGTGCCGCAAGCTGGTGACCGAAAACCGTCAGGTTCGCGGAGATACGCCGCGTTATGTGCAGCCCTGCGTGTCTCCGATCTGGGATACGTCACTGGCTGCCCACGGGTTGCTGGAAGCCGGCGTCGAGCCAGATGATGAACGTATCATCGCGATGTGCGACTGGCTGCGCGATCTTCAGATTCTCGACGTCAAGGGCGACTGGGCCATCAACGCACCCGACCTGGAACCCGGCGGCTGGGCGTTTCAGTATAAGAACGATCACTATCCCGATGTGGATGATACCGCCGTCGTCGGCATGCTGTTGCACCGCGTTGATCCCGAGCGCTATGCGGAGAGTATTCGCCGTGCCGTTGTGTGGATCGAAGGCATGCAGAGCACGAATGGTGGCTGGGGCGCATTCGACATCGACAACAATGCCGATTTCCTGAACACGATTCCGTTCGCTGATCATGGCGCATTGCTTGATCCGCCAACAGTGGATGTGACGGCGCGTTGCCTGTCATTCCTGGCTCAGGTTGGCTACGAGCGCGATAACGCCTGCATTCAACGCGGTCTGGCTTACATGCGCGATGACCAGGAGGAAGACGGATCGTGGTTTGGCCGCTGGGGCACCAACTATATCTACGGCACCTGGTCGGCGCTCAACGCACTGAATGCTGTCGGAGAAGACATGAACGCACCTTATGTGCGCAAGGCGGTTGACTGGCTGATCGCGCAGCAGCGTGACGATGGCGGTTGGGGCGAAGACGGCGCAA
The DNA here is from genome assembly GCA_947488295.1 of uncultured Anderseniella sp. Classification (GTDB taxonomy): domain Bacteria; phylum Pseudomonadota; class Alphaproteobacteria; order Rhizobiales; family Aestuariivirgaceae; genus Anderseniella. The sequence goes on along the minus strand of CANKYU010000003.1, from coordinate 516,885 downwards.
CCTACTGGAAGGAACGCCGCGGCGAGGCCAAGGCATCGACACCTTCACAGACAGCCTGGGCCATGCTGGGCCTGATGGCTGCCGGCGAGGTCACTCACGCAAGCGTGGCGCGCGGCGCACAGTTTATCAATGATGCACCGCGCAAAGGCGGCAAATGGGACGAACCCTGGTACACTGCGGTCGGTTTCCCCAGGGTGTTCTATTTACGTTATCACGGCTATTCATCGTATTTCCCGACCTGGGCACTGGGGCGCTATGCCAATTTGATGCGTGGCAACACGCGCAAGGTTGAATGGGGCATGTAGGCCTTGCCGGGAGAGCCGGAAACGGTGGTCTGCTGCCGGCAATTCATTGTGATCCCGGGCAACATGAGTTCAACTGAATCGATGCCGCGCGAGCAATTTAATCCCGATCCAGTGCACGAGGCGGGTTGACGAAGCCGCCTTACTGTTGCACTTGCTTTTCCTCAAATGGCGACTTCAGATCACATCAGACCCGTTGGGCTCATAACAGCGCTTGCGCAGGAGTACTCTGTCGTAAGCAGCGTGGTAACTCCGCTGAGTGACCGGCTGATTGCGGTCCAGTCAGGTCTTGGCCGTGCGGCAGGATTTCTGGCAGCGGCGGAACTGGGCCGTCAGGAGAAGCAGTTGTCCGGGCTGGTCTCCATCGGGTTCTGCGGTGCACTCGATGCCGCCATTACCACTGGCAGTGTCATCCTGCCGAACGCAATCATCACTGCCGACAATGAGCGCTTCGAGACCGATCCGGCCTGGGTAACTGCTGTCGCGGGCAAGATGGCAGGCTTGCCGGTTGTCACGGAAAGAGCCATCTACTGCGCAACTGAAATTATTGAAACCCGGGCCGGCAAACAGGACACCCATTCCCGGTGCGGCGCCTGCGCCGTGGACATGGAAAGCGCCGGTATCGCGCATGCGGCCACGCGCTTCAACATACCGTTCATCGCAGTTCGCATCGTGCTGGATGAAGGTACAGACACCCTGCCCGAAGCGACACGCGATGCGGTGCATTCCGATGGCAATCTGAATATCAAGGGGCTGCTGCGCGGCCTGGCCTCGCGGCCGCAGGATGTCGGCGGGCTGATACGACTTGCCGGTAAATCCGGCAAGGCGCAGAAACAGCTCAAGGCCGTGAGCGAAGCTCTGCTGCCGGATTTTGGCTTGCCGTCGTAGAGCCCGCAAAAAACCCGGCACACAGGCTGTACCGGGCTCTTGATTTGTAGTTCAGGCTCTGGAAGGCAACAAGCTACTCTGCGGCAACTTTCGGTGCGTGAATGTCCTTCATGACTTTCGCAACATGCTCTTCATGCAGGTCATAGTCAGCCTTGCGGGCATGGGTCAGATCGATTTCCGGTGCAAAATCGCCCTCCGTCTTCACGCCACGCAAGGCAACCGCCAGCGCCTTGAGCGGGTTGGCGGTGGCATCCAGGGCAGCGGTCGGTTCAAAGCCGCAATGAGCCATGCAGTTGGCGCATTTTTCATACCGCCCGGTACCATAGGCTTCCCAGTCAGTTGTCTCGATGAGTTCCTTGTAGGTGGAGACGTAGCCTTCACCGAGCAGGTAGCACGGTTTCTGCCAGCCAAACACATTGCGCGTCGGCATGCCCCATGGCGTGCACATGTATTCCTGGTTGCCGGCGAGGAAGTCTAGGAACAAGGTCGAGTGCGACAGCTTCCACTTCTTGCCCTTGCCGTGTCTGAACACTTCGCGGAACAACTGTTTGGTCTTGCGGCGCGACAGGAAACTCTCCTGATCAGGCGCACGCTCATACATGAAGCCCGGCGAGATCGAGACGTTGACCCCCATCTCGGTGGTCATGTCGAGGAACTTGGCGATGTCTTCCGGCGCATGGCCGTCGAAAATGGTCGCGTTGGCATTGACCTGAAAGCCCTTGGCCTGTGCAGCCTTGATCGCCGAGATCGCACGGTCATAGACACCGGTCTGGCAAACCGACTTGTCGTGGTGGTCCTTGAGACCATCGAGATGCACCGAGAAGAACAGAAACGGAGACGGCTTGAACAGGTGCAGCTTTTTCTCGAGCAGCAGCGCGTTGGTGCACAGCGACACGTACTTCTTGCGGGCCACGATCCCCTCAACGATCTCACCGATTTCCTTATGGATCAGCGGTTCGCCACCGGGAATTGCCACAATCGGCGCGCCACATTCGTCAACGGCGTCAAGGCAGTCCTTGACCGAGAGACGCTTGTCGAGGATCGGTTTCGGATAATCGATCTTGCCGCAACCGGCACAAGCCAGATTGCACTTGAACAGTGGCTCGAGCATCAGCACCAGCGGATAGTGCTTGTTGCCCTTGAGCTTCTGCTTCATCACATAGGCGCCGACGCGCGCTTGCTGCATAAACGGTACCGACACAGGTCTACCACCTTTTGTTGTTCGAACTTGAGAACGCCCCGTACATCAGAAGACATGTTCATAATTATGACCTCACGGCGAGGTCAAGGCTTTCCACTCGTGGTGTGCTCTTTAGCCACTGGCAGTCTGCTACGCCTTGAGAATGCCCAATGCATAAGCTGGGGCAAGACCACCAGCGTACAAATCAACGTGACCAGGATGGCAATCGTCAGCATTTCCCCCATGCTCGACATACCGCGATGACCGGACAACCACAGTGTCCCAAACGATCCAATTGTTGTAAGTGCGGAAATCAGGACCGCTCTGGGAGTGGACGTACCGGTCACATCGGTGGCCACAGCTTCCTCACGCGCACGCATGACATAATGTATGGAGGAATCAACTCCCAGGCCCAGCAACAGCGGCAATACGATGACATTGGCGAAGTTGAACGGAGAATCGAACATCACCGTGTACCCGACCATCAGGCACGCGGCCAGCACCAGTGGCGATAGCACCAGCAACACATAGCGCACACGCTGGAATGCGGGCCAGGCCAACAGTACAACCATGGTAAGCGCTGCAAGCGTCGCCAGGATCATGGCCCGGGCGACCGCATCAGCCGAGCCAGCAATATCCACAGGTGAACCTGAAACCTGAGGGTCCACCGACTGCAATGCCGCCACGAATTCTTCCAGATTGCCCGAATCGCGCATGTTTTTTGCAGGCACCACTTCCAGCCGCCACCTGCCGTCGGGTGCCACGAATCGCTCGCGCAAGGTGGTCTGCAGGGCATCGACACTTACGGTGTTGGTTGTGGCCAGGCGATTGATGTCAGCCAGCATTGCCGGCAGCCTGACAAACAATTGCCGTTCGAGCTTTGCGGTGGCTTCGCTGTCATCGTCCTTGTGTTTGTCGTCAAATGCCGCAATGGCATCTTCCAGGCGCTTCGCCGACGCTTTCAACGCATCCGGCGCGTCTTTAGCTGCAGACAACGCCTTCATGTTCCTGGAGATACTTGCAATCATTCGCCGACGCCCTTCATCGCCGATATCGGACCCTGAGTTCACCACCCGCGGCATCACATCACGCAGCGGATTGAGTTGAGCCAGCTTGGCGGCCTGATCCTTGGGCAGGAAGTCGGAAATGGCATGAACCTTCTTGACCTCGGGCAGTGCATTCAGTTTCGCAACCATCTCACGCGCCGGTTGACCGGGGTCTGCGAGAACCTGACCGGCGTAGATTTCGCCGGGCTGGTCCTCGAGGATTTTCATGAACGCCTTGACGGTTGGCGCAGCCGGGTCTTTCAGGTTTATCGGGTCGCCGTCAAAGCGGGCATCGGAGAATGTGAACAGGGAGACAGCAGCAAATCCCAGGATGACCAGTGTGGCGCCGCTGCGCAGCCATGAGCTGCGGGCAGGCCCTTTGCCGTTCACCGACTTCAGGTGGGCCATGTTGCGGGCAAACTTTTCCTGCTTGCCGGGCAGAAGGGTGAGAATGGCCGGTATCAGTGTAATCGAGGCGACAAATGCTATCACCAGGCCGCCTGCGGCAATGATGCCAAGCTGGGCCATGCCGACAAAATCAGTTGGCGTGAAGGCCAAAAACGCCAGTGCGGTGGTCACTGTGCACAGGGCAAGGGCCGGACCGGTCTTGCGAACCGCACTTACGGCTGCATCAGGACCTGTTTCACCTTTTGCCCGATGCTCTGCAAATCGCAAGACGACGTGAACCGCATAATCAATGCCGAGGCCGATGAACAACACGGCAAAGGCGACCGATATCATATTGAGGTAACCGACACTCAATGTTGCGAACCCGGCATTGATCAGGAAACCCAATACGATGAGACTGAGCGCAGGAACAATCAGAACCATCGCCGGCAATCCGAAAAACACGGTCAATGTGACCAGCGTGAACGATATTATGCCGGCAATGGCGGCACCCTTGGTCACCGCCTCAAATTCTTCGGCATTCAATGCGGCCTCGCCAGTCATCTCTATGGTGACCTTGCCGTCTGCGGTTATCGCGGGATCGGCCATGAGCTTGCGCGCTTCCGCCATCGGCTTGGCAGCCGATTCAATTTCGGAAAAGTCCAGTATCGGCTGGCTCAGCACAAACCAGCGCTTTTCGGTTAGCGCCGGACCATCGTCGGTTCCGCCCAGTCCCGACCAGTCGAGCGGCACCGGCTGACCGGACGTTTCCCCGTCAACAGTCCCGGCAATGGCATCAAGGAACACATCGACGCCTTCAGGCGCCCTGCCCGCCTGGGTGTAGGCGGTAATTTCGTTGAGCACACCAGACAGCCCGGCCATGTTCGGCTGATCAGCAAGGGCGTTGAAGGTTGGCGCCGACTCCTTGATTTTCTCCGCCACTTTCTTCACGTCTGCAGTATCTGCGTAAAGGATACCGTAATCGTCGAAGAACGCGCCGACACCGGGCGCAACGACATGGTGGAACAGCTCAGGCATGGCCAGCAGAGCTTTTTCGACGCGCTCTGCGGCCTTGCGACTTTCCTCGGGGTCATCGCTTTCCACAATGAACAGGAAGTTGTTTTCCACGGCCGGAAAGGTTTTTGAAAACTGCTTGTACTGCTGGCGGAAATCCAGGCTGCCGGAGATCATCAGTCCGGGGTCGGTGTCGACTTTCAGTCTGGTTGCAGCAAGGCCGGCCCCCAGCACAGCCAGCATGATGAATACGACCACAACCGTCCAGGCGCGATTGCTGCAGGCACGAGCGATGTGCGCGAACGCCTCGCCGGACTTCAATGCTGCGACGATCCCTTGTCCTTCAGCGCTGTCCGTCTTTTCAGATACGCCGGTCCCGCCGCCAACCGCATCAGCACTGGCCTCTTCAAGGCTTTGCCCGGTCTCCAGCTGACTGGATGCCTTTCGGGACTTCTTTCTCGCAGCAGACTTGCGTGCCACTTTCTTGCGCGCCGTACGCTTGATGGTCGTCATGCGGTGGCCTTGGTCTTTTCGTCCGGGCGCGCCAATGCATTCCTGGCAATGCGGGTCAGGCTCTCCCACGCAGGCCCGGGGAATTTGTGAAGATCTGCCATGACCTTGTCGAAACCGGCAACAAACCAGTCAACATCGGCCTCATTGATGGTCAGCGGCGGAATGAGCTTGATCGTTGTCATGCGGTTTCCTGCCACCTGGGTGAGGATTGCGTGATCCTGAAGCAGAGGAATGGTGACCGCCTGACAGAACAAATCCTCGTTCAGGCCGTTGACGGTCGCCCACGCGGTGCGCAGCTTGAGAGATTTCGGCTTGCCGAATTCAACTGCCAGCATCAATCCGCGCCAGCGGACCTCTTTCATGAACTCGTATTTCGGCACCAGTGCAGACAACCGCTCGCCGAGCAGATCGCCCATGGCGGTGGCATTGGCGCACAAGTCCTCTTCATCAAGCACGTTCATGGCCGCAAGAGCCGCGGCCATGGCAAAGTTGGACTTACCGAACGTTGACGAATGAACAACTGCACGGTCGAGGGATGAAAACACCTTGTTGTAAACTGCATCCTTCATCAGTACGGCACACACCGGCACGTAACCGCCCGACAGGGACTTTGACAGGATAACCAGATCAGGTTCAACACCATCTTCGTGCTGGATTGCCAGGAATTTCCCGGTGCGGCCGATGCCGGTCTGAACTTCATCAACAACAAGGAGCGTGCCGAATTTCCTGCACAGCCTGCTGGCACCGGCCAGATAGCCGGCAGGCGGAATGTTTACACCCTTGCCCTGGATGGGCTCGATGAAAAACGCGGCAACATCGCCCTTTGCAAGCACTGCCTCCAATGCATCGAGATCTCCAAAAGGTACCTTGTCGGTCCCCAGCAGCTCGCCAAATTTTTCCCGGAACACTTCACCACCGTTCAAAGCCAGTGCCCCTGAGGTCAGGCCATGAAATGCAGAGCTGGCAAATACCAGCTTGTCACGGCCGGTCGCGCGTCGCACGAACTTGATGGCTGTCTCATTGCCTTCGGCGCCGGTGGAGCAGAAGTAGACCTTGTCCAGCCCGTAGCCGCAGCGTTGTTTAAGCTCCTGCGCCACGAGTCCGCACAGGATCGGGGTTTCCATCTGGACAAGCGAACAGAAGTCCGCATCCATGAAATCCTTCATGACCTGGCGAATGTCCGGGTGGTTCCGGCCCATGTTGAAGGCGCCGTATCCGGCCAGCATGTCCAGGTATTTTCTGTCCTTGCTGTCCCACATGTAGGCACCGGATGCGCGGACATAATTCTTGTCAAAACCGATTATTTTCAATGCTCTGGCAAAGCGGGGATTGACGTGTTCTGCATACAGGGCGTTGTTCGCGCCGGTATTGTCTTCAACAATTTTCTTGATATCGAGAGGCATTGTTACCGCATCTCCACGCCGGAACCTGTGAATTCAGCACGTCTTTTACACACAGTCGCTGCTTAACCCCATGCGACCTAGGGTCCAACGCCCAGGTTAAAGTCTCACAAGAAAGATGTAATCCGGTTTCAGTTGAAAGGCGTAACCACACAGGCAGCACTATCGTCTTGATATATTCACAATTGCTATATATCAATTCGATATACTGCTTAACGCCGTCACGTTAATGAATTGGGATATCGTCATATGAATGTGCGCACATTGTGTCTGGGCATCCTCGCGTTTGACGAAGCCTCCGGCTATGAAATCAAAAAAGCTGTTGAAGACGGAATGTTCTCGCATTTCATCGAGGCGAGCTACGGTTCGATATACCCCGCCCTGACCCAGATGCTGGCGGATGGCCTGGTCAGCGTTCGCGAGCAGGTCCAGGAAGGTAAACCGCTTAAAAAGGCCTATTCGATCACCGAGGCTGGTCGAAAAGCGCTTAGAAACTCGCTGCATGAACTGCCGCAGCAGGACAAGTTCAAATCGGAATTTCTGTTTCAGGCGCTGTTTCGTGAACAGGTTGATCCAGGGCACCTGGAAGCCGTGTTCAACGAGCAAATGGAGTATCTGTATGGCGAACTTGCCACGATTGAAGAATGCCGCCAGTCGCTGGAACCTGGCTCAGGTCATGCCTTCGTAAACGGATACGGACATGCGGTGGTGTCAGCCGCCATCCAGTACATGGAAGAATCACGCAACTCACTCGGGCTGCCGCAAAAGCCAATATCGAGTGACGCTGCCGAGTGAAAACCAATTTTTGAGAAACGGTTCAGGTAACAATGTCAAAATCATATTTATGGTCGGCGATTTTCGCTCTAGCGATCATTGGATGGTTTGGTTCGGGATATATCCTGCCTGCCAGCAGCGATGGCGACACGGCCAACAGCGAGCAGACGCAGAAGGCCCAGTCAAAAGCCGACGAACTGGCGAAGCTGTTCCTGGTCGGCGTTAAAGAGAGCAAAGCGGTAGAACGGATCAATGTGTTTCCGGTAAGAGGCATTACGGAAGCATCACGGATTGTGGAAGTGCGTGCCCGTACCAATGGCATTGTCGAGAAGCAGTCGTTTGACGATGGTGACAGGGTTCGTGCCGGCGACCTGCTCTGCCAACTGGATACCGGCGCCCGCAAAGCCCAGCTGGCACGCGCCAAGGCAGCCTTGGCCAGTGCCAGACGTGACCTTGATGCTACCACCAAACTGGCCAGCAGCAATTTTGCCGCGAAGGCAAAGGTGGCTTCCGACAAGGCCGCGATGGAGCTGGCGCAGGCAGAACTTGCCCAGATCGAGCTTGACATGAAGTGGACCCAGATACGCGCTCCCATTGAAGGCGTATTGCGGGGCAAACCTGCCCAGTCCGGCAATTATCTGCAATCGGGGGCAATGTGCGCCACGGTGCATGTTATGGACCCCCTGATTGTTGCCGCACAGGTACCGGAACGGTTGTTGCCGAACGTAACCGAAGGCATGCAGGCCGGTGCCAAACTGGTGACCGGCGAAATCATCGACGGCAAGATCACATCCATTGCGATGGCGTCAGATCGTGAAACCCGAACGTTCAGGGTCGAACTCGAAGTGGCCAATATCGGTGAGAAACTGCGCGAGGGTGTCACCAGCGAGCTTTACATCAATCTGCCCAAGGTTGTCGCGCACAAGCTTGCGGCATCTTCTCTGACACTTTCCGACGAAGGCAAGCTCGGCGTGCGTATTGTGGTTGACGGCAACAAGGTGAAGTTCGTGCCTGTCAAGATCGTGTCTCAGGAAGCAGGCGGGGTCTGGGTGACCGGCCTTCCCGAAACCGCGATGCTCATCGTTGAGGGGCAGGACTTTGTCGTCGATGGCCAGACCGTTGAAGTTGCGGTGTCAGCGGCGGAGGCCAGCTGATGAACGCTGCACTTGCCGCCATACTGTCGCGTCCGCGCGCGGTCCTGTCCATGATGATCGTGATGCTGCTGGCCGGTGTCTGGAGTTTCGTTGAAATTCCGAAAGAAGCCGACCCGGACATCCAGATTCCCGTCGTCTATATTTCTGTACCGCTGCCGGGCATCAGTCCGGAAGATTCCGAACGCCTGCTTGTCAAGCCGGTCGAGGAAAAACTGCGCGGCCTGGACGGTGTCAAGGAAATGACCGGCATTGCGTCGGAAAGCCATGCCGGTATCCTGGTGCAGTTTGAAACCGAAGTCGACATTGACCAGGCCATTCTAGATGTGCGTGAAAAGGTCGATCTTGCAAAGTCGGAACTGCCGAGCGACGCAGAAGAACCGACCATCAACGAAATCAACTTTTCGCTGCAGCCGACGATCATCGTGTCACTGTCCGGCACGGTTCCGGAGCGTACCCTGTTCAAACACGCCCGCGAGCTGCAGGACGCCATTGAAGGTATCAACACGGTGCTGGAGGCCAAGCTGTCCGGCCAGCGTGAAGAGCTTCTCGAAATCATCGTGGATCCGGTGAAGCTGGAGGCATATGGCATTTCCCAGCAGGAACTGCTCAACTCGGCCAGCCTGAACAACCGGCTGGTCGCAGCCGGCGCGGTCAATTCCAGCGCCGGAAAATTCAACGTGAAGATACCAGGCCTGTTTGAGAACGCGGCGGATATCTTCAATCTGGTTGTCAGGTCATCCAACGGCACCACGGTCACCCTCGGCGAGGTGGCGGAAATCAAGCGCACCTTCAAGGATCGCGACCGCTATGCGGAATTCAACGGCAAGCCAACCATTGCCATTGAAGTCGTCAAACGGCTCGGCTCGAACATTCTGGTCAACAACAATGAAGTGAAGCGTATCATCGCAGAGGTGACTGCAAAATGGCCCGATGCCATCAACGTCGAGACCACGCTGGATCAGTCGCGCCTCATAGCTGATATCCTGGGTTCGCTGTCCTCGTCGATTTTCCTGGCCATTTTGCTGGTAATGACCCTGGTTGTGGCAGCACTGGGACTGCGGTCAGGGCTGATGGTCGGACTGGCTATTCCAACCTCGTTCATGATCGGTTTCCTGTTCTTCGGATTCCTCGGATACACCGTCAACATCATGCTGATGTTCGGCCTAGTCCTGACCGTCGGCATGCTGGTGGACGGCGCGATCGTGATGATCGAATATGCGGATCGCAAGATGGCGGAAGGCCTGCCCAAGCAGGAAGCCTACATCGCGGCTGCCCAGCGCATGTTCTGGCCGATTGTGTCATCCACGGCGACAACACTGGCTGCATTCCTGCCCATGTTGTTATGGCCGGGTGTTGCCGGCGAGTTCATGGGCTATCTGCCACTGACCGTTATTGTCGTGCTGAGCGCATCCCTGATCACTGCGATGATTTTCCTGCCGGCTGTGGGCACGATTTTCGGCAAGGCCGGCACAACCGACAAGGGCAATGCAGCTCGGCTGGCCGGAGACGGCGAAGGTGACCTGCTGACCATGCCTGGCCTGACCGGCAAATACATCCGGTTCCTGAACGGCGCCATGAAACACCCGGCCAAGGTGCTGGTGGTCATTTTGCTTGCCATGGGTGGTATTGTGGGCGCCTATGCCGCCAAGCCAACCGGCGTGGAGTTTTTTGTGGAGACCGAACCGGAGGTCGCCATTGTCTATGTCCGCGCGCGCGGCAATATGTCGAACGAGCAGAAACTCACTATTGTCCGCAAGGCCTACAAGAAACTGAACGGCCATCCGGCGATTGACAATCTGACCACCTATGCAGGCACCGAAACCGGTGGCGACAGCGGTCTGGGTGCATCACAGGACGTGCCGCCCGATGTTGTGGGACAGGTGCAGATCGAGCTGAAACCGGTTGGCCAGCGCGATGACTGGGTAACCGTCAAGAAGCAGCTCACCGAAGCCGTGCAGGGTATTCCCGGCACCATTGTGGAAGTACGTGAGCTGGCAGGCGGCCCGCAAACCGGCAAGGATATCCGCCTGCAGGTTCAATCTGAAAATCGTGAACATGCCACCAGCGCAGTGAAGAAGGTCCGCGCCTACATGGAAAACACCATGACCGGGCTGATCGACATTGACGACGACCTTCCCCTGCCCGGCTACGAGGTGCAACTCAAGGTCGACCGCGAAGAAGCCGGCCGATTTGGCGCTTCGGTCGCTGCCGCCGGTTCTCTTGTGCAGCTTATAACCAACGGCGCTCTGATCGGCACTTACCGGCCGGATGATAGCCGCGACGAGCTTGATATTCGCGTACGCCTGCCGGAAGACCAGCGCTCGCTGGCAAGTCTCGACACACTGAAACTGCAAACGCCGGCCGGACAGCAGCCGCTGTCAAACTTTGTCACCCGCGAGATCAAACAACAGGTAAACACGCTTTACAGGTTCAATTCCAAGCCGTCCCTGTTCGTCAAGGCCAATGCGGGTCCGGGCGTGTTGGCTAATGACAAGATCAGCCAGCTGGACACCTGGCTGAAGCAGCAGACCTGGGAAAATGGTGTCAGCTTCAAATTCCGCGGCGCGGACGAGGATCAGCAGAAGTCAGCCGCTTTCCTGCAGAAGGCCCTGCTCGGCTCACTGTTCATGATGTTCATGATCTTGTTGATACAGTTCAACTCGTTTTATCACACGGCACTGACCCTGCTGACCGTGATCATGTCCGCGATCGGCGTGATCCTCGGCATGCTGGTGATGCGGCACTATTTTTCGATCATCATGACCGGCACCGGACTGGTTGCGCTGGCCGGGGTGGTTGTGAACAACGCGATCGTGCTGATTGATACCTATCAAAGCCTGCTGAAGCGCGGCATGACCGTCAAGGATGCAACCCTGCGTGCGGCGGCACAACGGATCAGACCAATCCTGCTGACGACGGTCACGACCATTCTCGGACTGTTACCGTTAATGTTCCAGCTCAATGTGAACTTCCTCGAACGCACCGTGACAATCGGCTCGATGACCTCATCATGGTGGGTGCACATGTCCACCGCCATGGTGTTCGGGCTTGCTTTTTCGACTGTGCTGACACTGGTGTTTGCGCCGGTCATGCTGGCAGCCCCGACGGTATGGAAGGAAAGCTGGCAGCGCCTGCGCGCCAGGTTTGGCAAGAGCGATGCGCGCACTTCCGGCACTGCTGAACCCAAGAGCGGCAAAAAGCGAAAATCTGCCGACGAAGTGCCGGAAGCCTTCCCGCAGGCGGCGGAGTAAGTGATCTTTGTCCGGCAGCCTAGATCGAGCGCTGGTTCACCCGTCTGGAGACCTCTTCTGCACTTTCGATCCGCTCGGAATACCTGCTCACCAGGTAATCTGAGCGGTCGCGTGTCAGATAGGTGAATTTCACCAGCTCTTCCACAACATCCACTATGCGATTGTAGAAAGGTGATGGCTTCATGCGGTCATCATCGCCAAACTCGGTAAACGCGCGTGGCACAGATGACTGGTTCGGGATGGTAATCATACGCATCCAGCGACCCAGAATTCGCATCTGGTTCACCGCATTAAAGCTCTGCGATCCGCCACACACCTGCATGACGGCCAGTGTCTTTCCCTGGGTTGGGCGCATGCCGCCCATGGACAGGGGCACCCAGTCGATTTGCGATTTCATAATGCCGGTCATCGCACCGTGGCGTTCGGGAGACACCCACACCATGCCTTCCGACCAGACCGCCAGTTTACGCAGTTCGACGACCTTGGGATGATCTGCTCCCTCGGCATCCGGCAATGGCAGTCCACGCGGATCAAACACACGGGGCTCGCAGCCATGCCATCGCAAAAGTCGCTCCACTTCAAGCGCTGTGAGCCGCGAGAAAGACCGTTCGCGCAGCGATCCGTACAACACCAGGATACGCGGTGCATGTTCTGAAGCCTCAGGACCGCCGAGCAATTGGGCATCGACCTGCCTGATGTGCGCAGGATCAATGTTCGGCAGGTCGGCAAACTCTTTGGGTGCTGACATCACAAAGTCTATCTGGAACCGGCCTGCCCGCGCACGACCTCACCGTCTTCCTTGGTGAACCTGTCCGGACCGCCATTGTCCAACAGGTCCAGAACCAGTTCCGACGGTCGACACAGACGCACTCCCCTGGGGCTTGCGACGATGGGTCGATTGACCAGCACCGGATGTTCCAGCATGGCGGCAAGAATGGCTTCGTCATCAACATCCGGATCGGTCAGGCCAAGTTCTTCCGCGGGAGACTTTGAAGTGCGCAACGCTTCGCGGGGCGTCAACCCTGCAGCCGCAAACAGGGCCAGCAACTGCGGGCGCGTCCAGCCTTCCTTGAGATACTCGATGATCACCGGCTCCTCTCCGGATGCCCGAATAAGCTCAATGGTGTTGCGTGATGTACCGCAGGAGGAATTGTGATGAACCACTATCGTCATGCCTTGTCGTCCTCTGCCAAGGTCGCATCTGCGTCAAGATCGGCCGGATCCTTTTTGTCGGCAGCGCCCTCCTCGCCGTTCGCAATGCGTTTTTCCCAGGCGCTTTTCTGGCGCATGTAACTCACAACCGAAACCGGAATGGCCGCGATATAGGTGAAAGCGGCAAAGGTCACAACTTCCCAGGTATAGGTCACCAGGAGTGCCGCGATGATGGTAACCGCAGCCAGGATCGGCAACACCAGCTCGCGGCGGACCCTGCCGACGCCCTTGCCGGAGAATGTCGGCACGCGCGACACCATGGAAAAGGCAATCAGCGCGATATAGATCAACACGAAAGGCGCAATCTCGCTTCCTGGCGGCAGCAGATCCAAAAACCCCATATACATTGGCAGCATGGCGAGCATGGCGCCTGCCGGCGCATTGACACCGGTAAAATAGTTGATCTTCCAGGCCGGACGGTCCGGATCCTCAAGCGCCACGTTAAAACGCGCCAGACGCAACGCACAGCACATGGCCAGTGCCAGGGCCACGATCCATCCGAGGTTTTTCAGCGCGCTCAGCGACCACATATAGACCAGCAGGCCCGGGGCCACGCCGAAATTGACGAAGTCAGCAAGCGAATCCAGCTCGGCACCGAATTTCGATGACCCTTTGAGCGCCCGCGCGATGCGTCCGTCCAGCGCGTCCAGAACGGTTGCGAGAATGACGCACGCCACCGCCAGTTCAAACCTGCCCTCAATACCCAGCCGAATGGCCGTGACGCCGGAACACAACGCCAGCAGTGTAACGATGTTGGGCACCAGATACCGCACCGGTATCTGCCGCAGGCGCTGTTCGCCCGTATATGCCGGTTCTTCGTGCTTGGTCATTGCTTCAAGTCTGCCCTTTGCGGCGTGGATTTGTCAGCCCTTGCGGCCGGTCGGCGCCGGCCCGGAGCCGGACATGTCGGCAAGCACCGTCTCGCCCGCGATGGCGAGTTGTCCGACACATGCCCGCACGGCGGTCCCTTCGGGCAAATATACATCAACACGCGATCCAAACCTAATCAGGCCGAAGCGCTGACCAGCCTGCAGGCGTGCGCCCTGAGAGGTGAAACCGACGATGCGGCGCGCCACCAGTCCGGCAATCTGCACCACGCCAATGCGACGCTTGTCCGCCATCTCCAGTGTCAGGGCCTGGCGTTCGTTATGCTCGCTGGCCTTGTCCAGCTCGGCATTGATGAACTTGCCCGCCACATAACTCATCTGCAGCACTTCGCCGTCAACCGGCGAGCGGTTCACATGCACATCAAAGACATTCATGAACACCGAAATGCGGGTCAGCTTGTCGCCTTCCAGCGCCAGTTCCGGCGGAATGGCAACCTGCTCAATGGCTGATATGCGGCCATCGGCCGGTGATATCACCAGGGCTGGATCCTGCGGCGTAACCCGTTCCGGATCACGAAAGAAATAGGCGCACCATGCGGTCGCGACAACACCTATCCAGCCGAAGAAATCCGGCAGCAGCCAGAACAACACCAGGGTAACGGCCGCGAAAATGGCGATGAAACGGTAGCCTTCGCGGTGAACAGGCACAAATATCGACAGGATCGAATTCAACATCGCAGGAAAATTTCTCCGGCACTAGCGAGGGGTCAGACAACAACTAGGTAAAGCGCACAGACGTGCAGTGCAAGAACCAAGACGTGCGGCGCGTGCAATCGGGCATCCGTTCTGCAAGAGCCCGCTCCAGCTCTAATTGTCGGTTTTCAGACTGAGAGCCAACTCCTCTGCGGTCATGCCACGGGTTTCGTAGTTCTCCGCCAGCTTGCGCAGCGCCTCGTCAGCCTCGCGCTGACGATTCCACATGGATGAATAGACACCTTCGTGCTCGAGCAACTGCGCATGGGTGCCGCGCTCGGCTATGGCCCCCTCGCCCAGCACAATAATCTGGTCGGCATCAACCACTGTTGACAGTCTATGGGCGATAACCAGCGTCGTGCGATCTTTCGATACCAGTTTCAGTGCTGCCTGGATGTCCTGTTCGGTCATGGTATCAAGCGCCGATGTCGCTTCATCCAGTATCAGGATCGGCGGCCCCTTCAAAATGGTGCGGGCAATCGATACACGCTGTTTCTCACCCCCGGACAGTTTCAGTCCCCGCTCGCCAACCATGGCATCATAGCCGTCGGGCAGATCAAGGATGAAGTCGTGGATCTGGGCCAGCCTGGCTGCAGCTTCAACCTCTTCATCAGTGGCGTCCGGGCGACCATACCGAATATTGTACCGGATGGTGTCGTTGAACAAAACCGTGTCCTGCGGCACCATGCCAACTGCGGCGCGCAGTGACTTCTGGGTTACGTCGCGCACGTCCTGGCCATCAATGGAAATACTGCCGCCGGTCACGTCATAAAACCGGTAGATGAGCCGCGAGATGGTTGATTTTCCGGCACCGGACGGGCCAACGATTGCGAAGGTCTGCCCGGCCGGAACCTCGAAATCCAGCCCCTTGAGGATCGACCGCTCTGAATCGTAGGAGAAATCCACATCTTCGAACCGGATGACGCCATTGCTGACGTCAAGCTGCTTTGCGCCCGGTGCGTCAACGATCTCCTCTTCAACAGACAACAGGTCAAACATCTGTTCGATGTCTGCCAGACCCTGACGGATTTCACGGTAGACGAAACCAATGAAGTTCAGCGGTACGGACAACTGCATCAACATGACATTGATGAACACAAAATCGCCGATTGTCTGGTTACCGGCCTGTACCTCCAGAGCCGACATCACCATTACGATGGTCATACCGGTGCCGAATATCAGTCCCTGTCCGAAATTGAGCCAGCCAAGCGAAGTCCATGTCTTGGTTGCCGAGGACTCATACCGTTCCATGGACTTGTCAAAGCGGCTGGCCTCCATTTCTTCATTGCCGAAATACTTCACCGTCTCGAAGTTCAATAAACTGTCGATGGCCTTGGTGTTGGCCTCGTTGTCCGACTCGTTCATCTCCTTGCGGATGTTGATCCGCCAGTCACTGGCCCGCACTGTGAACCACGAGTACAACCACACCACCGCGGCTATGACGGCCACATAGCTCCAGCCATAGGAATAGGCAAATATCGCTGCGGTGAGCGCGAACTCCAGAATGGTCGGTGCCGTGTTCAAAATGGTGAACCGGACAATGATCTCAATACCCTTGGTGCCACGCTCGATTATGCGGGACAGGCCGCCGGTCCTGCGTTCCAGGTGAAACCGCAAAGACAGCTTGTGCATGTGCTTGAAGGTGCGGAAGGCCAGTTGCCGGACCGCATGCTGGCCGACGCGTGCAAACAACGCGTCGCGCAGCTGGTTGAATCCCCATTGCGTCACCCGGGCCACATTGTAGGCAAGCACCAGCATAACCGGTGCCAGCAACCATGCTGGGAAAAACTCCGGTGCGTCCGCCTTGCCGTTGAGGGCATCTGTTGCGTACTTGAAGAAATACGGCACTATAACGAGCACCACTTTGGCAACGACCAGAAACAGGGTTGCCCACAACACCCGCATCTTCAGGTCCGGCCGGTCCGATGGCCACATATAGGGCCACAGATTGCGGATCGTACGGAGTGTGGCACCGCTGTCGGCGGAAACTTTTTTGGCGGTCAAAACTAGATGCCTTAGGGGTTAGCGGATGGCTGCTGCGAACAACAATCATTGACCAGGTCGCTGATTGCCGAAGATACCGATTGCAGCGCCTGCCTGTTCAATACATAACGCGATTTCGGCCGCCGGGGTTCATAGCTGACAAGCCCGGCCTCGACCAATACTTTCAGATGTTGCGACACAGTGGACTGTGCCAGATTCAGGTGTTCGACCACCTCGCGGCAGCAACACTCGTCGCAGCATGCCAGCCTGCGCAGGATCGTCACCCGCGCCGGGTGGCCCAATGCCGCCATAACTGACGCCATGCGGACACTTTCCTGACAGTCCCGGACACCTGACGATGCCACATCACGGCGAGTGGTTTGCTTAATCATCGTAAATCGACGATATACGATGATTGATGCGGCCACAAGGGCTGTATGTCGCATGGCCACAACTCAATCAACTTGGCAATTTGCACACTGACAGAAGGATATTGAAATCCATGAAACCAGTATATCTGATTGCCGTTCTGGCAGTACTTGCTACTGCCGGTGGCGCATACACGGTTATGCATATGATGTACAACGGACATCATGCCATGACCGTTCAGGCAACAGCCGGTCAACTATCGATCGGCAATGCGACCGCACGCTTCCTGATTGAAGGCCGCCCCGGCGCCCTGTACCTGGGCATCGACAACAAGGGCAATGCCGACAGACTGATTGCCGCGTCCTCCACGCTGACACAAAGGGTGGAACTGCACACGCACACCATGGATAATGGCGTCATGAAGATGCGCGAGGTCGAGGCCATCGAAATTCCGGCCAATTCGATGACAGAGCTGAAATCGGGTGGCCATCACATCATGATGTTCGACGTGACAAAAATGCCTGAAAAAGGCACCAAGGTGCCGCTGACCCTGACATTTGAAAACGCCGGCGACGTGCAGATCGAAGCAATCGTCAGTGACATCAGTGACAATCACAGCCATTAAGGCCGGCTGGCCGGCAGCGTGTCACGGCACCATGGATGAGTTGCAGCGTCAGTTGCATTCCGCCAATGGGCGCCGGCAGTCGGGATCAATTGACTCCGGTGCATCAGAGCCCGGCGTTTCGAAAATCTGCCCCGGATAAATCCGGTCCGGATCACGGATCTGGTCCTTGTTTGCGTCGTAAATCACCGTGTACTGGCGGCCCTTGCCGTAGATAACACGCGAAATCTGCCAGAGATTGTTGCCTGGCTGAATGACCACCTTGCCGGTTGCAGGCGAAGCGGAGTCCGCCTGCCCGGTTTCAGGGGTCACCGCAGCGGTTTCCGCAGGTGCTGCGTCGGGTTCCGGTCTGACCGTTTCCTGTGCGGGCTCATCATCTTCAGTGCCTGCGATCAGATCGGCAGGCTTGACCGGTTCGACAGCCGCAACCTGCTGCTGCGCTGTTTCAGGCTTGACCGGTTCAGCAGTTGGTTCGGCAGTCGGTTCAACAGCAGCCGCAACCTGCTGCTGCTCTGTTTCCGGCTTGGCCGGCTCGGCTGGTGATTCCACCGCCGCGGTCTGTTGGGTTGCATCAGGTTCGGCTGCGGCCGGGGCGGCATCATCGTTGACCGTCTCGGCATCACCTTTGATGCCTGACGTCGGCTGGGCCTCGGCGACCTGTTCAGTCTCGGCAGCCGGGGCTTGCTGAGCCGTATTGACAGTGTCCTGCGCCCCGGTTTCAGCAGCGGCCGGTGCTTCGGTTCCGGCCGGTTCCGCATCGGCTTCCGCCGCAACGACATCTGTGGCCGCATCCGGGGCGGATGTGCCCGGAGTAGTCGTATCCGGCTCTGCCGCAGCAGTTGCTGCGGTTTCAGGTTTCGGCTGTTCTGCGTCAGTCGTGATCTTGCGCTGTGCCTGCAGACTGGCAATACGCTCTGCAGATTCACGGAAGAACGGCAATTCGATGCGTTCCTTTACCTTGCCGTCCGGCCCAATCTGATCGGTGCGCAGGGTATGCGGACCCGAAGCAATTTCACGACCTGCTGTAAAGGACCAGGTTCCGTCTGTGCCAGCAACCGCCTCACCGGCAGGCGTGTCGTCTACATAAACACGCACCGTGCTGCCGGGTGCAGACCGGCCGGAAAATGTGGTCAGGCCGGCGTCATTATAATCCACGACATCCACGTTCAAGCTGCGTCCTGTCGATGTGACCGCCGGCGCAGTGGCGGTTGCAGGCGGATGCAGCGCTGCGGTTTTCGACTCAGCAGCAGGCTGCTGATCCGCAGCTGCGGTTGCTTCGCCACTCTCGCCTGCAGTGCTCTCCTGCCCAGCCTCTGCCTGCTTGACTTCCGCAGCTTCCGGCTTCTGAAGAACTTTGGACGGTTTCGCGGTTTCGCTCAACACGATGAGCGGCTGGGTACCCGGCTGATCCGGAACCGTCAGCGCAACACTCTGCTCCGCCAGTTTGACGTCGCCGGCAGCATTTTCAGTTTCTATCTGCATCTGGTGCGCGCCGGCGGGCATTGGCTCTGCCGGTATCACGACCCACTCGCCGCGGTCATTGGCCTGGGTTTCGCCGGCGACTTTTTCATTTATCAAAAGCCGGACCGTCGAACCTGGCGCTGCCCGACCGGCAAGCACTGCCGATCCGTCTTCTTCAACCCGGACAATATCAAACGATGCGCCCTCGGGCTCAGCTTCTGCAGCTTCAGGCTTTGCGGTGTCATCGCCCAGTTTTACTTCGGGCGCGGGCGCGGGTTCAACAGATGGTGCAGCCTCGACTTCCTTGGGCGCAACGGCAGCAACTTTTTCCTCAGCCTTGTCTTCGGTTTTCTGTTCAACCTTTTCCGTGCCGGCCGCTTCGGTTTCAGCAACTTTCTGCTCAGCAGACGGCGCCGACGCCGTCTCGGCGGGCTTGATGTTGACGGTCTGTGAACCTGAAGACAGTGACGTCAGCGCCGATGGATCATCCTGCCAGCCCTGATAACTGAGGGCCATCAAGCCGCCCGCACAAAGCACTGCAAGTGAACTGAATAATACAAGAGGCTTCATTTTCGTTCCTGTCGCTGGATCAAGGTGATTCCCGGTTGCAACATCCAAGACTCATAAACCTGATCGCTTCCAAAGTGTTAGAGCAAATTTACGGGTTGATCTGAACCCGGGTCGCTCTTGTGTCGGCAATGAGAACATAGTCTGCGTACAAGTCCGGCGCAATCTTTGCCTGATTGCGTCCCATCAGGATAATGACAGGCCTTGATGATATCACCCCGTTCGACGAATACAAAAGGCCATGCTTACAAAATACCACACGTGGTGCTTGACGCTAGCCCCTCAGCCTGTGACACAATGCACGCATGGCATCGAATCCTATTTCCGAAACTAATCTGTCTTTGTGCGTTTATTGCGGCTCCGGCGAAGGCCGCAGCCCGTCCTACATGCAGGCTGCACGCGACCTTGGGTCATCCATGGCCGAGAACAATGTCGGCCTGGTCTATGGCGGTGGCGGCATTGGCCTCATGGGCGAAGTGGCGCGCACAGTCATTGCGGGCAATGCCCATGTTACCGGTATCATTCCAAAGTTCCTGATGAAGCGTGAACGCATGCTTGCAGACGGCGGTCATGAGCTGTTCATCGTTGACGACATGCATGAGCGCAAAATGATGATGTTCGAACGGGCGTCCGGATTTGTCGCCCTGCCCGGCGGAATCGGCACGCTGGAAGAGCTGGTTGAGATCGCAACCTGGGCTCAGCTCGGGCGACACAAAAAGCCGATCATCGTGGCCAATATCGACAATTACTGGCAACCGCTTCTGACACTGGTTTCCCACATGAAGGAAGAACTGTTCATACGCGAAGGCCTGGAAGTGCACTTCGAGGTGGTTGATCGGGCACAGGACATCGTACCGGCGTTCCTGGACCGGTTGGCAACATCTGGTACAGCACCCGCCGACAGCGAGATTACAGAACTGTTCTAGAGCAACACGGGTTCATTCGGACCCGCGACCGGTCTGGCCGGACGTGGCCTTGCTGGCGACCATCACACCGGCGCCGGCCAGTACCATGCCAGCCCAGGCCAGCGGCGGCATGGCTTCACCGAGAACGAACCACGCCAACAGCGACGCGACCGGCGGCACCAGAAACAGCAGGGCCGAAACGCGGCTGACTTCGCCTTCGCGTATCATGTAAAGCAACAGCGATATGGCAATGATCGAATTGCCGATGACAAGGTAGGCCAGAGACCACAAAAGCTCGGGGGTAAAGTTGATCTGCATGGTCTCGCGAGCATAGGCAATCGGCGCGATGACCACGAATCCGACGGCAAACTGCACCAGACTGGCGGTGATCGGATGCTGGTTCAGGCCAAAGCGCTTTTCGTATATTGAACCTGCCGACATGGCGACCAGCCCGATGACCGCGAACACAACTCCGATATAGGACGATGTTGAAATTTCCTGCCGCGATCCAATCACCATGGCAGCACCTGCAAGGCCAAGCACCAGCCCGACCCAGCGATAGCGTGACACCATTTCGCTCACAATATAGGGCGCGGCGATCGCCACCAGAATCGGCTGCAGCGATACGATCAGGGCCACGCCGCCGGCTGACAGGCCGTCGGCAAAGGCAAGATATGTCATGCCGAAATAGACCGCCTGCATGAGCAGACCGGTCATGGCCAGGTGAAACCAGTTGATCGAGCGTTGCGGAACCCGTGGCCTGATAATGATGAACAGCGGGATCATGAGGGCCAGCACACAGGCATAGCGCAAGGCAAGAAACGTCATGGGTTCTGCGTACTGCAGGCCCAGCTTGGCAAAGGTGTAACCACCCGACCACAGCAACAGGAACACGAATGGAGCAAGACTGATTGCCCAGCGACGCACCTCGTTCATGACGCCACCGGCTGGCGAAGGCTTGAAAATGAATACAGAGCCAGGGCCGTCCAGATGAAACCGAATGTCACGAGCTGCGCCTGCTGCAGGGGTTCATGGAGAACAAAGACAGCTGTGAGGAACAACATGGACGGCGCGATGTATTGCAGCAGGCCAAGTGTTGAAAACCGGATGCGGCGGGCAGCGGTTGCAAAAAACATCAGCGGCAAGGCCGTCATGGGTCCGCAGGCCAGCAGCAATACGGTGGTGTTCCAGTCGCTGCCAAATGACAGCGGTTCCCTGATGCCAAGCCAGGTCACCACTGCAAGTCCGAGCACCGACAGGATAGAACTCTCCACGAAAAAACCCTGCACCGGTCCGACATCGATAGTCTTGCGCAGGAACCCATAGGCGGAGAAAGCCGCTCCCAGCAGCAGGGACAACCACGGGAACACACCAAGCGCCCAAGTCTGATAGGCAACGCCTACAATCGCCAGCGCGATGGCAACCATCTGCAGGGCTGTCATCTTTTCGCGCAGCACGAGATACCCCACGGCCACATTGAGCAGAGGATTGATGTAGAAGGCGAGAGACGTTTCCAGCGCTCGCCCGACCGCAACCGCCCACACAAACACCCCCCAGGAAATGGTCACCAGCAACGTCGTCAGGCACATAAGCCCCAACAGCTTCGGTGTTTTCACCACGCGCAGCACATCCTGCGTACGTCCCATGACCAGCATAACGGCAGCCGCAATGGGGATTGACCAGAATGCCCGGTGCGCCACCACCTCAAGCGCATTCACATGGGCCAGGAGCGCGAAGAACGCCGCATAGGTTCCCCACAACAGATAGGCGATCAGCGCGCAGATGATACCGTTTCGGTTTGCAGCGGTATCGTCAGGTGTGGCGGTCGCGGATGTCATGATGCAGCGACTATTGCCCGGCGAACAGATGGCGCGCAATGCGTGCCCGCGCATAGCGATACAATCTTCACTGCATGGCTCGCTCGCGCAGCGACCACATGGCGACAATACCAATTGCCGGTCCCAGTGCCATGACTGCGAGTGTCGCCTGCCAGCCAACATGTTCGGCCAGCAAGGGTGTCAACTGAACTGTCGCGAAAGTCAGCAGAAACCCGAGCGCCGTCTGAAAAGTCATCAGGCTGCCGGCAAGCTGCGGTGGCGCAGCGTCGGCAACAAGTGCTGAAAACTGGGCGGAATCCGGGATAATCGTAATGCCCCAGATGATGAACAGCAAAACGGTCAGCCACCAGGGGCCGCCGAAACTAGCCGCCGTCGCCAGGCCCGCAACAAACGAACCGGCCATGGCGATGATAGCGACATTCGCTTTACCGATGCGGTCTGCGGCGCGCCCCGCCCAGATGCATGCCAGGGCACCAAGTGCAATCGACAGGAACGCCGTCAGGCTTGCCAGCCTGTTGGCACTTTCAACGTCGAGTGAAACAGCAAAGGACGCTGCAGCGGCAACCGGCAGCCAGGCCCACATGGCGTAAAGCTCCCACATGTGACCGAGATATCCGCCATAGGCGCGGCGAATGCGCTTGTCGGTCCATGCAAGCGTTATCGACCGGGCAGAAAATGCCGGCGAGCGCGCATGGTGCGGACCAAGGCCCGTAGCCAGCACGACAAGCCCGCCGGCAAAAGCCGCGATAGACGTGGAATACACGGCAATCCGCCAGTCAGCACCTCCCAACAGCGTGGCCAGATGCGGCAGGGAGGACCCGAATGTCAGCGCGCCGACCAGAATGGCCACCAGCAGCCCGCGATCTTTCAGGCCCCAGCCTGCAGCGATTTTCATACCGACCGGATAAACCCCCGCGAGCATGATGCCGGTGATCAGGCGCAGCAGCACTGCAACCGGGCTGGCCGGTGAAACAAATGCAAGGCCAAGATTGGCAACCGCTGCAATACAGGCACACAATGCCAGCACACGGCGTGGGTCAAACCGGTCGGCAACACCCATAAAGGCCGATACAAACGCACCGAGGACAAAACCCAACTGCACCGCGCTGGACAAAGCGGCCTGCTGGCCCGAGCTCATCGCAACCTCAGCCATCATGCCGGGCAGTGTCGCGGAAGACACAAACCACAGGCTGAGGGCTGCCACCTCCGCCAGAACCAGAAAGGTCATGGAACGCAGTTTGGACGATGATGACGTCAAGATCTGTCCTCGGCAGTCCGGAGAATCACAATCATCTCATGCCACAGCACCTTCCTTGAGCAGCTTGTAGGTTACGCTGTCTATAAGCGCTTCGAACGAGGCATCTACAATATTGGGCGATACGCCGATGGTGAACCAGCGTTCGCCGGACCTGTCACGGCTTTCTATGAGAACACGGGTTATGGCGCCGGTGCCGCCATTCAGGATACGCACCTTGTAGTCGACCAGTTCCAGGTCCTCGATAAGGGCCTGGTATCTGCCAAGGTCCTTGCGCAATGCGGTATCCAGGGCATTGATAGGGCCATTGCCCTCACCCACCGACATGATGCGCTGACCGTCGATGACGGTCTTGACCACGGCTTCGGCGACCGATGTCTCCTCGCCCCTGGCATTGTGCCGGTGCTCGACGGATACCCGGAACGAGTCCACCTCGAAGAAATTGGTCATCGAACCGAGCGCGCGGCGTGCCAGAATCTGAAACGACGCCGGCGCGGCGTCATAGGCGTAGCCTGCCGTCTCGCGCTCCTTCACCTCACGCAGCAGCGTGTCGAGACGCGGGTCTGCCTTGTCAACGCTGATGCCGGCGCGTTCGATTTCGGAAATCAGATTGGACTTGCCTGCCTGATCCGACACCAGAACGCGGCGAATATTGCCGATGGTGTGCGGTGGTATGTGTTCATAGGTCTCCGGCTCCTTGAGCAGGGCGGAGGCATGAATGCCGGCCTTGGTGGCAAAGGCGCTTTCGCCCACATAGGGCGCCTGCCGGTCAGGTGCCCGGTTGAGCAGTTCGTCAAACGCGCGCGACACATGGGTCAGCCGCTCCAGGCCCGTCGCCGTAATGCCGGTTTCGACAATATCCGCATACGCCGGTTTGAGCATCAAGGTCGGGATCAGCGACACCAGATTGGCGTTGCCGCAGCGCTCACCGATACCGTTGAGTGTGCCCTGTATCTGGCGTGCGCCTGCCCGCACCGCGGCAAGTGAGTTGGCCACGGCCTGTTCGGTATCATTGTGCGCATGGATACCCAAATGCGTGCCCGGAACCCGTTCGCAGACATCCTGCACGATCTGTTCGACCTCGTGGGGCAGTGTGCCACCGTTGGTGTCACACAGAATAACCCAGCGGGCGCCGGCGTCATGCGCGGCCTGCGCGCAGGCCAGCGCATAGGTCGGGTTGGCCTTGTAACCATCGAAAAAGTGCTCGCAATCGACCATGGCCTGTTTTCCGGCCCCGATGGCAGCGGCAACACTGTCGGAAATGCAGGCCAGGTTTTCATCATTGCTGGTCTTCAGTGCGACCTTCACATGATAATCCCACGACTTGGCGACAAAACACACAGCATCAGATTTCGCCTGCAGCAGGTCCTGCAGGCCGGGATCGTTGGAGGCCGACCTTCCCGGGCGACGCGTCATGCCAAACGCTGCGAATGATGCTTTCATGGCGCGCGGTTCTGCAAACAGGGCCGTGTCAGTCTGGTTGGCACCGGGATAGCCGCCTTCGATACAGTCCAGTCCCAGTTCATCCAGCATGGCGATGATGGCGAGCTTGTCCTCCAGCGAAAAGTCAATGCCGGGCGTCTGCGCCCCGTCGCGCAGTGTCGTGTCATACAGATAAAGCCGTTCGCGCTTGCTCATCGTTTCAGTTCCCAACTGGTCAGGCGTTCACCGGTTTCGGCGTCCTTGGAATCCTTGAGCTGAATGCCCTGTGCCGTCAGTTCATCGCGAATACGGTCCGCCTCGGTGAAATCCTTGTTCCGGAAGGCTTCCAGGCGCAAGGCAATGGCGGCTTCGATTGCCGGTGCATCCACCTCGCCGGTGCGCGGGTCGGCGAGGTCACCGCCAAAGCCCAGAGCCGCCAGGTTCGAGGCACGTTCGGTGTCATCCATCTGATGCAGTGCCGCGATGGCGCGCGGGGTGTTCATGTCATCGAGCAATGCTGCAACCACATCACCGGTCATGGCAGGTTCTGCATCTGCCGGCGATGCCTTGGCATACCAGCCTGCCAGCACATCCCAGCTTTCCTGAACCGACTTTTCCGTCCAGTCGATAGGCTGGCGATATTGGGTTCGCAACATGTTGAAGCGCAACACTTCCCCGGGCCATTTCTGCAGCAATTCGTTGATGGTGATGAAGTTGCCCTCGCTCTTCGACATCTTCCTGCCCTCGACCTGCAGAAAACCGTTGTGCATCCACACATTGGCCATGACATCGGTGCCGTGGGCACAGCGCGACTGGGCGATCTCGTTTTCGTGGTGGGGAAATTGCAGATCGATGCCGCCGCCGTGTATGTCAAACACCTCGCCAAGGTGCTGTTTGGCCATGGCTGAGCACTCGATGTGCCAGCCCGGCCGCCCCCTGCCCCACGGGCTGTCCCAGCCTGGTGTCTCATCATCTGACGGTTTCCATAAAACGAAATCGGTCGGATCCTTCTTGTAGGTGGCGACCTCGACACGCGCGCCGGCCACCATTTCGTCCAGTGAGCGGCGCGACAGCGCGCCATAATCCTTCATGGACGGCGTGTTGAACAGCACATGGCCATCGGCCTCATAGGCATTGCCCCTGGCAATGAGCACCTTGATCATCTCGACCATTTGCGGAATGTGACCGGTGCAGGTCGGTTCAACATCGGGCGGCAGGACCCCAAGCGCGGCGATGTCTTCATGAAACTGCCTGGTGGTGCGCTCTGTTACGTCGGAGATCGGCACACCTTCTTCTTTGGCACGTGCATTGATCTTGTCGTCCACGTCGGTGATATTGCGGACATACTTCACGTGCGCTTCGCCATATACATGGCGCAACAGCCGGTAGAGCACGTCAAACACGATGATCGGACGCGCATTGCCGATATGGGCATAGTCATAAACCGTTGGCCCGCACACATACATGCGCACGTTTTCCCGGTCGATCGGCTGAAACACCTGTTTGGCTTTGGTCAGAGTATTGTAGAGCGTCAGTTCCATGAGACTTGTACCCTTGAGGCCACGCTGGCCGGGGTTGCAATTTTTCTCATGTTTGGAAAAGCAGAACCGTTACCAGCGCAAGATTGCGACTAGCTGATAATAATCCGGCAAATGTTGCAGGTGGATTTACGAAGCGGTTCCATGGCGCGCAAAATGCGCGCGATCACGCCGCACGTCAAGCCCATGACCGGATTTTGGTTATTAATGTCTGCAGCGCCACGAAACCGGTTTTCAGCGGTACCAGAAACGCTTATACGCTGAAACGACCATGACGACATATGCTCCCTCAAACCTCAGAGCCGCTTTCTGGATGGCCGGCTGGATCACCCTGATGCTGACCATGGCTGTGGTCGGCAGGGAAGTGACACGCGAGATTGACGCGTTCCAGGTGATGGAGCTGCGCGCCCTGATCGGCATCGTGCTGATCTATCCTCTGGTTTACATGCATGGCGGCCTCAGGACCATGAAGACAGCGTATCCCGCCCGCCACCTGGCGCGCAACGTCGTCCACTATGGTGCCCAGTATTCCTGGTTCGTCGCCCTCGGCCTGATACCGCTGGCGCAGGTCATATCCATCGAATTCACCATGCCGATCTGGACTGCAATCCTCGCCGTGACATTTCTGGGCGAACGCATGAACGGCTGGAAGATAGCGGCAATTGTGTTCGGAATTCTGGGGGTGTTGATCATCATTCGGCCGGAGGCCGGCAGAATTGATCCCGGCCAGGCCTGGGCTCTGGCATCATCGCTGGGTTTTGCGGTGTCGGTGGTCATGATCAAGGCCCTGACACGCACCGACAGTGTGGTGCGTATTCTGTTCTGGATGCTGGTGATACAGGCCATACTCGGCGCCGTGCCCGCCTACCTTGTCTGGCAACCGGTGCCGACCCACCTGTGGGGTTTCATGCTGGCCGTGGCATTTTGCGGGACCTTTTCTCATTATTGCATGACCCGGGCCATGCTGTATGCAGACGCCACCGTCGTTGTCCCGATGGACTTCATCCGTGTTCCGGCAACTGCCATCGCCGGCTGGCTGATCTATTCTGAAGGCATTGATGTATTCACGGTAGCCGGTGCGACACTCATCCTGCTGGGTAATCTGCTCAACCTGAAACAGGCTGGCACGGCGCGGGTGCGATAGAGCGATTGCGTGAGCGTCTATCGCTACATGCCGGCACACTTGCGGACAAGGTGCCGGGAAATAAGGGTTTCGGCTGCACCGCAATCGGCGCTTTACATGAATCCGGGGTGATCGCGGACGTAACGTCAGCCGAACACAGTTCCATCACAAACCCGGCAGAGAGGGCAGAAAGCGATTGCTCTCTTGGCGCGAGGCTGCAATACAGGTGCCCACGACGACGACAATCGATTCATACCGGGGTGGTATTCATTTTGAAAAGAAGATCGTTTTGACTGCCGCCGAGCGCGCATGGGTTCAGAAACTCGCACCCTACAGAAGCGCCGACGACCGCCAGGCTGTTGTGGAAATCATCCTGACATTGGTTCCTTTCATAGGCGTGTGGGCTGCCATGTATGCCGTCATGAGCGTCAGCTACTGGCTAACCTTGCTGCTGGTGCCGATCGCTGCCTGCCTGATGGTACGTCTGTTCATCATCCAGCATGACTGCGGACATCGTGCGATGTTCTCGTCACGCACCGTGAACAACTGGGTCGGGCGCTGCATGGGCGTGTTGACCATGACGCCTTATGAGTACTGGCGGTACGCACATTCCCTGCATCACGCCGGCTCCGGCAATCTCGACAAGCGCGGTTTCGGCGACATTGAAACCCTGACCATTGCCGAATACAACGCGTTAAGCACACTCAACAAACTGCGCTACCGGTTGTATCGAAACCCGCTCGTGCTGTTTGTGATCGGTCCGGCTTACCTGTTTATCATCCGGCACCGTTTTCCGGTCTGGGCCCTCAGTCTCGGCCGCGACCAGTGGATCAGCATCATGACCACAAATCTCAGCATCGCTGTGCTGTACGGGACCATCATCTACTTCATCGGCTTCAAGGCATTCATCCTGATTCAGCTGCCTGTTGTCGCGCTGGGCGCTTCGATTGGCGTGTGGCTGTTTTACGTGCAACACCAGTTCGACACCACGCAGTGGGATCACACCGAGACCTGGGAGCATGAACATTCCGCCCTGCATGGCAGTTCGTTTTATGATCTGCCGAAGCCCTTGATGTGGCTGACCGGCTATATCGGCATTCATCATGTTCACCATCTTTCAAGCCGGGTTCCGTTTCACAAGCTGCCACAGGTGATGAAGGACTATCCCGAACTGAAGGAAATCGGCAGGCTGACGTTCTGGGAGAGCCTGAAGTGCATCCCGCTCACCCTGTGGGATGAAAAGAGCCGCCGGCTGGTATCGTTCAGACAAGCAATGGCGACACCTGCCTGAGTTTCCCTCGGGGAAGAAAACCCCACGTCATCGTGAATTCCTACCAACAGGCAAGGCTGTTACCTATTCGGGTGACAGCCTTTTCATTGTTTGAGGAAACCTACCCCATGTTGCATTTCAGGCCTGCCTTCCGTCCGGTTGCACTTCTAGCGGCTGTCCTGGCTCTGCTCATCCATACGACCATTGCCAATGCAAAATTCGTCGGCAAGGCGGACGACAACCCCCGCATGAGCCAAAGCAGTTCGCCCTATCTGAGGTCTCACTCAAACGACCTGGTACGCTGGTATGACTGGGGCGATGAGGCGTTTGAGCGGGCAAAGGAGAAAAATCTGCCGCTGTTTGTATCTTTCGGATACACCGCCTGTCACTGGTGTCATGTGATGCAGGAAACCCATTTCAACAATGAAGCCATTGCCGGCACAATCAATGAGAAGTTTGTGCCGGTGCTGGTGGACCGCGAACAGCGCACCGCCCTGGACGACACCTACATGCTGGTCACGGAACTGCTGACACAGCGCGGCGGATGGCCCAACAACATGTTCCTGACGCCTGATCTGAAACCTTTCTATGGAACCGGGTACATCCCGCCGTCAGACTTTACCGGGCTGCTCGGTGGTGTCACGGAAAGCTGGGCCCAGGACAATCCAGCCGTTCTGGCCGAAGGCGAGCGGCTGGCGACACTCCTTGAAGGCTACCTGAACCGCCAGC
This sequence comes from uncultured Anderseniella sp., assembly GCA_947488295.1. Classification (GTDB taxonomy): domain Bacteria; phylum Pseudomonadota; class Alphaproteobacteria; order Rhizobiales; family Aestuariivirgaceae; genus Anderseniella. The sequence goes on along the minus strand of CANKYU010000003.1, from coordinate 487,102 downwards.
AGGAAGCACAGAACCTGACCCCTGCCCTGATGGCGGAGGCGGCCAAGACCCTGTCCGGCAAATTCGATGCTTTCGCCGGTGGCCTTGGTGACGGTCCGAGATTCTTCCGGCCCACGGTACTTTCTTTCATGCTGCTGCAGGCAGAACGCACCGGCGATGCCGATGTGCTTGATGCGGTCGAGAGAACCCTGCAGTCGGGCCTGAACGGCGGCATCCATGATCACATCGAAGGCGGATTTCATCGCTACGCGATCGATCCGGGATGGCGCGTACCGCACTTTGAAAAGATGCTCAATGACCAGGCGCTCAATACCGAGGTTTACCTGACCGCCTACCGCCTCACCGGAAAACCTGAATATGCAGCGACGGCACGCAAGACCATTGACTATGTACTGGCCGACCTGACCTCGCCGGACGGCGGTTTCTACACCGCCCGCGACGCTGATTCAGAAGGCGAGGAAGGTACCTATTATGTGTGGACACCGGAACAGCTCGAAAATGTGCTCGGCAAACAGGACGCCGAGTTTGCGCTCAGCACGTTCGGCCTGATTGCCGATGGTGAAATGGCCGGCAAGGTCATCCTCAACATGGACAGCGTACGCAACCAGTCGGTGCCGAAACTTGATCAGGTTCTTGCCAAACTGGCCGAGGCCCGCAAGCCCCGGCAAAAACCGGTGCGCGATGAAAAGATACTGGCCAACTGGAACGGCATGATGATCGCCAGCATGGCGCAGGCAGCGGTACTGCTTGATGACGCCAGCTACCGCGCTGCGGCGATCAAGGCGGGAGAGTTCGTCTGGACCCAAATGCACGATGCAGATGGTGTGCTGCACCGCAGCCACTTCAAGGGCATCAATGACGTCGAAGGCGAACTGGACGACTATGCCCAGATGGCGCGCGGCTATCTGTTTGTTCACGACGCCACCGGAGACAAGGTCTGGCTGGACCGAGCCAAGGCGCTGCTGGCCCAGATGAAAACGAATTTCCAGGACGCTGCAACAGGGGACTTTTTCGGCACCCGCAAGGCTGCAGGGTTCGCGCGCACCAAGCCCCGCTCCGATGTCGATCAGCCGTCCGGCAATGGCGCGGCGCTCGATGCAATGGTACGTCTTGCACAGCGCGCCGGCACACCGGACATGCGCCGCGCCACGGAACAGACCATTGCCGCATTGTCCGGCATTGCGGCGGGCACTCCAACCAGCGGCGCGTCCATTCTGTCGGCATCAGACAGTTTTTTGCATGGACAGACAGGCGTGGTTCAATTTGCCGGCAACGGCGTGGTGAATGCGCGGCTGGTGCCGGGCGCTGACAACAAGAGCCTCGTTATCCGGTTGCAGGTGGCCAAGGGCTGGCATGTCAATTCCCACGCCCCGCTGGAAGACTACCTGGTGGCGACGAAGCTGGACATCGCCGGCAATGAAGCTGCCAGAACTGCGAGCGTGTCCTACCCGGAACCGGAAACCAAGAAGCTTGCCTTCAATGAAAAACCCATGGCGCTTCTGGAAAACCAGGTGGAGATAACCGCCAGCTTCGACAAGCCCATCACCGGTCCGGTCGAGGCGCAATTGCAGGTGCAAACCTGCTCGGATGAAATCTGCCTGCTGCCGGAAACCCTGAAATTGCGGGTTGCCCTGTCGCCTGCGTCCTAGGAACTGGCCGTCATTGGTCCAACGCTGCGGACAGATCACGGCGGATTGAGCCTAAGTGAATTGTATTTGAGGCCGCACGGGCTGAAACATTCAATGACTGTTTCAGCCAGTTCTCACGTGGGGCCCTTTCAAGATGCGTTTACTCTCAGTGCTGCCTGCCATGCTCGCAACCGTAATGCTTGGCGCCGGGGCACACCCTGCCGCGGCAGCATCCCAGGACCTGCTGGCAGGCAAAGGCAACTGGAAAGTGCTCAAGGTCGGTAGCAAACCGAAGACACGGTTTGCCCTCAACAAGGGTGTTCTCGACATATCTGCCGACAAGTCGGTGGCGTTCCTGTACCGCGAAATCAATCCGCTCAGATCGACCATGCCGAAACTGCAATGGCAGTGGCGTGTGGACCGCGACATCCCGGCCACGGATCTTTCGGCAAAGGGCAAGGATGACCGTCCGGCGGCTGTACATTTGTGGTTTGAAGACAAGAGTGCGTCCGTGTCGGGGGCACTGAGTTCGCTATTGGGCAAGCCACGTGTGGGCTATCTCATGACGTATGTCTGGGGCGGCAAACAGCGCGCCGGCTCCATCATCAAGAACCCCTATTTTCCGGACAAGGGCATGGTCATCGTGCTGCGCGACAGCCGCGCCAAAACCGGTACGTGGGAAATGGAAACGCGCGACATAGCTGCAGACTTCAGGGCTGCCTTCGGCATCGCGCCGCAGTTGTCCGATCTGCGGCACGTTTCTGTATCTGCGGACACCGAAGACACCAGAACATCCAGCCGTTCCAGTATCCGCAAATTCCGTATCGTTGAGTAACCGGCTACTCAGCCGCCTCAAAACTGCTTTCACCTGCGTCATCGGAGACCGGGGCAACCGACTTGCGCAGTTCCTCGGCGACGAGGAATGCAAGTTCCAGTGCCTGATCTGCATTGAGCCGCGGATCACAATGGGTGTGATAACGGTGGGCAAGATCATCGTCGGACACTTCGCGTGCGCCACCGGTACATTCGGTGACATTCTGCCCGGTCATTTCCACATGGATACCGCCGGCATGGGTGCCCTCGGCCCGGTGGATGGACAGGAAGTCCCGAACCTCCGACAGAATGGCGTCGAACGGCCTGGTCTTGTAACCACTGGAGGCCTTGATGACGTTGCCGTGCATCGGATCACATGACCACAGAACTTTTCGACCTTCGGCTTCAACCTTGCGGATCAGGCCAGGCAAATGATCTTCCACCTTGCCGGCGCCGAAGCGTGCGATCAGCGTCAGCCGGCCGGCTTCGTTGGCCGGGTTCAGCATGTCGATGAGGCGGATCAGTTCATCAGCCTCCAGGGACGGACCGCATTTCAGCCCGATCGGGTTCTGAACGCCGCGGCAGAATTCCAGGTGTGCATGATCAGGCTGGCGTGTCCTGTCGCCTATCCACAGCATGTGACCGGAGGTGGCATACCATTCTCCGGAGGTGGAATCGACACGGGTCAGGGCTTCTTCATATCCCAGCAGCAGCGCCTCGTGCGAGGTGTAGAACTCGGTCGACTTGAGCTGTGGCGTGGTGTCAGGGTTGATACCGCATGAGCGCATGAAGCCCAGCGTTTCCGAAATCCGGTCGGCCAGATGCTGATAGCGTTCCGACTGGGGTGAGCCGCGAAGGTAGCCTAACGTCCAGCGATGTACATGTTCCAGATTGGCATAACCGCCCATGGCAAATGCCCGCAGCAGGTTCAGCGTTGCGGCTGACTGGCGGTAGGCCATGATCTGGCGTTCAGGATCCGGTTCACGCGATGCCGTGTCGAAGCCGATGCCATTGATAATGTCGCCGCGATAGCTCGGCAGCTCGACGTCACCTTGTGCCTCGACATTTGAAGACCGCGGTTTGGCAAACTGTCCGGCAATGCGGCCGACCTTGACCACCGGCTGACCACCGGCAAACGTCAACACCACCGCCATTTGCAGGAACACGCGGAAGAAGTCGCGAATATTGTCCGCTTCATGTTCGGCAAAACTCTCTGCGCAGTCACCACCTTGCAACAGGAAACCCTTGCCTTCCGACACTTTGGCCAGCTTGCGCTTCAGCTTGCGTGCCTCACCTGCAAATACAAGCGGAGGAAACGTGGCCAAACGGGCCTCTGTGCTCTTGAGGGCTTCCGCATCGGCATAGTCGGGAACCTGCTTGATCGGGAAAGAACGCCAGCTTGAAGGGGTCCAGTTGCTCATATCACTTACTCTCTTGACTGTCCGCCACCTTGCGGACCGGTGGTTTCATTGCGCCATCGTAGCAAAAAATGCAAGCGCTGTGCAGGTGAGCACATATTCTCGGCACCTCCGGCCAATCACGATTTTGTGCCGGAATGCGGCTGTTCACCAAACCAGATGAATACCCGGCATATACTATACAATGGGTTAAGACTTGCCTGATACAATGTCTGATCACGGGACGGCAGAGGCAATTTGACCTTTTTACAAAGAGGTTTGTACAATGCTTAAAACTTTGTTTTCAGACGGTAATCTGGACTGGATGTATGCCTTCTTCTTTGCGGGGAACTATCCTCTCGCACTTCAGCTCGGCATCATCAACGCACTTTGCGTCATTGCAATAATCCTGATGCGTTCACTGCCTGTCGAAGCAGCGCAAGACCCCAGGTTCAGCCGCGTTTTTGGCTGGTCGATCGTTGCGGCCAATGTCCTTCTGGTTCTGAACAAGGATCATCGCTTCGTCGGTTTCCTTGCCTGAAGTCGGGTTTGCTGAATGACTTGCAAGCGGAAGCGGCTTGAAGCAGACTTTGCGTCATGAGCTTGCAGACGCCGACATTCACCCTGGGTATCGAGGAGGAATACCTCCTGGTCGACCGCCAGACCCGGGATCTTGTGGCGGCGCCTGATGCCCTGATGGACGAATGCCAGAAGGTGCTGAAGTCGCGCGTCAGTCCGGAATTCCTGCAGTGCCAGATCGAAGTGGGTACCGGGGTTTGCAAAACCATTCCGCAAGCACGTGCTGAGCTGGTTGAGTTGCGCAAAACCATTTCCGGCATTGCCGACGGCTACGGTCTTGCGCCGCTGGCGGTTGCCACCCATCCGTTTGCCGACTGGCAGCACCAGTCATTTACCAACAAGCAGCGCTATGAGGAACTGGCGCGCGATCTGGCCGGCGTTGCCCGACGCATGCTGATCTGCGGCATGCATGTGCATGTCGGCATCGAGGATGAGGACCTGCGCATCGACCTGCTCGGTCAGTTGTCGTATTTCCTGCCCCACCTCCTGGCGCTGTCTGCATCATCACCGTTCTGGCAGGGCCGGGACACCGGGCTCGCCTCTTACCGGCTGAGCGTGTTCGACAACCTGCCGCGTACCGGCCTGCCGCCGCTGTTCAACTCCTATGGCGAGTACACGCGCGCGGTAGACAGGCTGGTCCAGTCCGGGGTGATTGAGGATGCCACCAAGATCTGGTGGGACTTGCGACCGTCAGCCCGGTTTCCGACGCTGGAAACCCGGATCTGCGATGTGACGCCGCGTCTCGATGATACCGTTGCCATCGCTGCCCTGGTGCAGAGCCTTGCGCACATGCTGTACAGGCTCAGGCTGTCCAATCAACGCTGGCGCCAGTACGAACGGTTCCTGATCAACGAGAACCGCTGGCAGGCCCAGCGCCACGGCGTGTCGGGAAAACTCATGGATTTCGGCAAGGCGACGCTGATCGGCTATCCCAGCCTGCTGGAGGAACTGCTCGAATTGGTCGCCGAAGACGCACAGGAACTTGGGTGTGCCAACGAAATCATCAAGCTGCGCAACATAATTGCCAACGGCAACAGCGCCGACAGGCAACGTGGTGTTTACTCGTCGGCAACCGATCAGGGCGCAGATCACACCGACGCCATGCGCGCTGTTGTGGACAGTCTGATTGAAGAGACAGTCAGCGGACTGGACTAGAGCTCACTAACTGGCGCCGATAACTTCCAGGTGACGCTGCATGGCAACTTCAGCCGATGCATAGGCTTCCTGCCGGTCAACCGACCAATACCGCAGATCGTCCAGGCGGATAGCCTGCCTGGTTACCGCGCAGCGCACGAAATCACCATGACGCAGGACCTGGAAGTCAGCATCCAGATAGCGGACCTTGGCTTCCTGAGCGGCGGCAAATGTTGGTTCAAAGTTCATGGAGGTTACTATTACAGGCAGAACAGCGGATTGAGAAGGGGTGTGCCGACGGTTTGGCGCATTTGATCACGTCGGGTTTCTGATGCATCCCTAGTAAAGGATCATCAGGGCTGTTCCCGCAATTGCCAGCACGGCCCCTGCCCAGGCAAGCGGGTGCGGCATGACTCCGGTCTTGAGGCTGATAAGGGGCAACACCAGAACCGGTGACAGCGAGCCCAGAATTGCGGCCAAGCCGGCATTGAAATTCGCAAACGCATAAAGCAGCAGAGAAGACGAAACACCGTAGCCGATAAAACCGGGCAATATGACCCGGAACAGCAGCAACGGAGTCATTTCCGTATCGGATCGGAAACCACTGAACGGCCACAGCGCAATGAGTGAAATCAGAAACGCGGCGCCGGTCAGCCTGACCGCGGAAGCAGCCAGGGGCTCAGTACCGGCCAGCAATGCCGGTTTCATCAGCAGATATCCGGCTCCGTGACAGGCAGCTGCCATAATCCCCAATACGATGACGACACCGAGGCTCCCATCAACGGCATCAGTTTCGTCATCTGCCGAGCCAGTGAAAAAAATCGCCAGCACAATACCCGACAAAATGACGGCCCCGCCCACCAGACCGGGTACGGAGACGGTTTCTCCCATCCACATATAGGCCATCACAGCAACAAGAGGGGCCTTGAAGGCCAACAGCAGCTCGGTACGCCTCGGGCCGCCCCGCCTGAGGCATTCAATCATTGCAAGATTGCCGAGCAGGATGCCCAATCCGATACTTGCTGCAAATGCAGGCCAGTGATCCCAGGCAACTGTGCCCCAATAGCCAAGCACCGCACAAACAACTGACATGATCGCTGCGCAGGCAATCAGCTGTATTCTCGTGAACTCAAAAGCCCCTACGGCACGGGCGGGAAACTGCGCCAGTACAATTCCAACGGCCCATCCAAGAGATGCGACCAGCGCAGCGACTGCCGGTAACGCAAGCATGGATACCTCTGGTGATTGTTGCTACAATATTAATAGCAATAATCTGCTACTGTTTTAATAGCAACAGAAATTTGACCATGGCACACAAGATACCTACGCCGGGGCACCCGGTTCGCGGATCAAAAACAGGCAAGCCCATAATGGTGCTGTTTGACTTGCTGGGGCGCAGCTGGGCGCTTGGGATCATCTGGCATCTCGCCGAAGCACCAATGACCTTCAGACAGTTGCAGAGCAGTTGCGAGGGCGTATCGCCAACCGTGCTCAACACGCGCCTGAAGGAACTGAGGGCCAGTGCCCTGGTACAACACCGGCAGGACGGCTATCTGCTCACCGAGACAGGCATGGAGTTGTTCGCACTTCTGCAGCCGTTGGGCGGCTGGTCCGGAAACTGGGCAAATTACCTGCGCAGCAGCACCGGGGACAAAGGCTGACACAGTTGGATTGCCGGAGAAGTACCGACGTTCCTAAAACAGGCTGCCCTGACCGCCGCCCGGCTTGCCGTCACCGGATGGCCTGGAACCCGATGCCTGTTTGCGTGTCCCTTTGACCCCGATCACAGCATCGGCCTGGCCATCGGCAAATTCAATGCTGATGCTCATACCTGCCTCGGTTGCTGCCATGGTGCGAACCGGCTGACCGTCGCCATCACGCACCAGGGCAAAACCGCGGTCCAGTACGGCCGTGTAAGAAAAGGCACGCAGAAGCTTGTCCGCAGCCGACAATGCCTGACGGCGCTGATCCATGCGCGCGTCAAGGCTGCGCCTGGCTTCACGCGACAGGCGGATGACGGTTTCCCGATCCCTGCTGATCTGCTGCTGCAATGGCCGGACGCTCAGGCGCGCCGCTACCTTGTCAAACCGGCTGCGGCTGGCAGCTGTTGAAGCTTTCAATGACTGGCCGAGCCTGCCGGATGCCGCATCAAAGCGCTGTCTGGCCAGCGCCAGCAGATCATCCGGGCGCGGCAGGCCCCTGCCCGCGGCCGTGATACGAGTGCGCCGCTCATCCATGGCGCGCGTTACCGCCCGGTGCTGGCGCGCGCCCATATCCGCCATGTAGGCGAGTAACTCCGAGCGTACCGGCACAGCACGTTCAGCAGCAGCAGTGGGTGTCGGTGCCCGCCAGTCAGACGCGTGATCAATGAGGGTCCAGTCGGTTTCGTGGCCCACAGCAGAGATCAGCGGAATGGCACTGTCGGCTGCAGCGCGCACCACTTCTTCCTCATTGAACCCCCACAAATCCTCCAGGCTGCCGCCACCGCGCGCCACGATGATCAGATCGGGCCTTGGAATGTCGCCGCCGGGCTCGAATGCGTTGAAGCCGCGAATGCCGTTGGCAACTTCCTTCGAACTGCTTTCTCCCTGCACCCGGACCGGCCACACCAGGACGTGGCGCGGAAACCGGTCCGACAGCCGGTGCAGAATATCGCGGATGACCGCACCGCTCGGCGACGTCACCACGCCAATGACGCCGGGCAGATAGGGCAGTTCCCTTTTGCGCTCCTCGTCAAACAGACCTTCTGCCGACAGCTTCTTGCGGCGCTCTTCCAGCAGCGCCATCAGCGCACCGGCACCGGCTGGCTCCAGTGTATCGATGATGATCTGGTACTTCGACTGGCCAGGGAATGTCGTGATGCGCCCGGTAGCAATGACCTCCAGCCCTTGCTCGGGCTGGATCTTCATGCGCGATGCGGTGCCCTTCCAGATGACACCCGATATGACGGCACGATCGTCTTTCAGGTCCAGGTAGACATGGCCGGACGCAGGTCTCGACACACGGCCCAGTTCACCGCGCACCCGCACATGGCCGAACGTATCCTCCAGCGTGCGTTTCAGCGCACTGGAAATCTCCGACACTGAGAATTCAGCTACGTTGGAGGCCGCTTCGGGCTCATCAATAAGCTCGCCGGTGTCGGGATCAAATCCAGACGGAGGCCAATCAGTGGACATGGCTGCAAGAATCCTTTCAATGGCGACCATTGGATGCCAAAAACAGTGGCAATGGCAAGGAGAGCTTGACACCTCATGAACATTCTTCTGATCGGATCGGGCGGCCGCGAACACGCGCTGGCCTGGGCAATCGCAAATTCACCATTGACTGACACTTTGTTCTGCTCGCCCGGAAACGCCGGTATAGCACAAGAAGCCGAGATTGTGCTGCTGGACACGAATGATCCAGCCGCTGTTGTCGACTTCTGCAAGGCGAAAGATGTCGGCCTTGTCGTGGTGGGTCCCGAAGCACCATTGGTGGCAGGCCTCGCCGATCAGTTACGCAGCGCCGGCATCACAACTTTTGGCCCCGGTGAAGCCGCGGCCCGGCTGGAAGGCTCAAAGGGTTTCACCAAGGACATCTGCACCAAATACAACATTCCGACCGGCGCATACGGGCGCTTTGGCAATGAAGCCGACGCGCTTGCCTATCTGTCCGAACACGATGCGCCCATTGTGGTCAAGGCAGACGGACTTGCGGCGGGCAAGGGTGTTACCGTTGCCATGACAATGGCGGAAGCCGAAGCTGCAGTGCGCGAGATATTCGCCGGGCGGTTTGGCGCTGCCGGGGCAGAAGTGGTGATCGAGGAATATCTTGCCGGTGAGGAAGCCTCGTTCTTTGCCATCTGCGATGGCGGCACTGCAGTGGCCTTCGGATCTGCACAGGACCACAAGTGCGTCGGTGAAGGCGACACCGGACCAAATACCGGCGGCATGGGCGCCTATTCCCCTGCCCCGGTCATGGACGAGGCCATGAGCCAGCGCACCATGGACGAGATCATCAACCCCACACTGGCAGCGATGGCAGCAGAAGGTGCGGCCTTTCAGGGCGTGCTGTTCGCAGGCTTGATGATCACCGACACCGGGCCGCAACTGATCGAGTACAATGTGCGTTTCGGTGATCCGGAGTGCCAGGTGCTGATGATGCGGCTCAAAGACGACATCGTCACCATCATGCTGGCTGCGTGCTCCGGCACGCTCGACAAGGTTTCCGTACGCTGGCACGACACGACAGCACTCACTGTGGTGATGGCGGCGCAAGGTTATCCCGGAGACGTGCAGAAAGGGTCCGTGATCGGAAACCTGGATGCGGCGTCGGCAATGGATGGGGTTCAGATATTCCACGCCGGCACGAAACAGGACGGCGGCAGCATCCTTGCCAATGGCGGACGCGTCTTGAACATAACCGCGCAGGCTGACACTGTCAGTACCGCGCAGCAACTGGCCTATGCTGCAGTTGACGCAATAGACTGGCCGCAAGGCTTTTGCCGCCGCGATATTGGCTGGCGGGCGGTCGAACGTGAAAAAGGCACTGCATGAGCGATCTTTATCCCGGTTTTGAAGATCAGATGGTTGAGGGCGACGGCGCGCGGCTTTTCGTGCGCACCGGCGGTAGCGGGCCGGCCCTGTTGCTGTTGCACGGGTTTCCACAGACCGGGGCCATCTGGCACAAGATCGCTGGTGAACTGAGCCAGCGCTTCTCGCTGGTGATCCCGGACCTGCGCGGCTATGGCCGCTCCGACAAACCGGCCAACGATGCTGGAAACCTTGCCTATTCAAAGCGAGCCATGGCCAACGACCTGGTGGCAGTGATGCGCACGCTTGGCCACAAAGAATTCCACCTGTGCGGCCATGATCGCGGCGGACGGGTGGCCTACCGGCTGGCGCAGGATCACGCACGCGCAGTGACCAGCCTGGTCACGCTCGACATTGTGCCCACGCTGGAACAGTGGAAAGCCATGGCAACGATTGCCGGAGCCATGAACACCTATCACTGGCTGTTTCTGGCGCAGGCCTTTCCACTGCCTGAAAAATTGATCGGCGCCGATGCGGATTTCTACCTCGACGAGAAACTCGGCGCCTGGAACAATGGCACCGGCCTTGACGTCTTCGATCCTGCCGCGCTTGCTGAATACCGCACCCACTTTCGCAACCCGGAAGTCATCCATGCCTTGTGCAATGACTATCGCGCCGGAGCCACCTGCGATGTGGAACACGACGAGGCAGCACTCGACCAGGGCATCAGGATCACCTGCCCCATGCTGGCATTGTGGGGCGATGCCGGTATCCCCGGCAAGTCAGGTGGCGGTCCGCTCGACATCTGGCGCAAATGGGCGACGAATGTAACCGGCGGCGGCATTGCCTGCGGACACTTCCTGGTTGAAGAGGCTCCGGCACAAACACTGGCTGCCATGCTGCCGTTTCTGATGGAGAACGTTGCTTGAGCCGGCAGATTGACAGACAGGCCGAGTTTTCCGGCACGCGTGACGTGCGCGAAGCGCATCGGTTTGATGAACAGGCGCTGGCGGACTACCTGCTGTCACACATACCCGGTTTCACGCCGCCGATGACGGTCGAACAGTTCAAGGGCGGCCAGTCGAACCCGACCTACAAGCTTGTCACGGCAGCCGCGTCTTATGTGCTGCGCCGCAAACCGCCGGGGAAACTGCTGCCGTCCGCGCATGCGGTTGAGCGTGAGTACCGTGTCATCGCGGCCCTGCATGCCCAGGCGCTGCCGGTTGCAAAACCGCATTTGCTGTGTGAGGACGCGAGCATTATCGGCACCGCGTTCTACGTCATGGACTTTGTCGATGGCAGGGTGTTCTGGGAACCGTTCATACCCGGCATTTCAGGGTCGGAGCGTGCAGTCATTTTTGATGAACTCAACGCGTTCATGGCAAACCTGCATTCGGTAGATGTCGATGCTGCCGGGCTGACCGACTTTGGTCGGGCAGAGGGTTATGTGGCCCGCCAGATCAAGCGCTGGTCGGCACAGTACCGCGCATCGGAAACCGAAAAGATATTGGCGATGGACCGGCTGATGGACTGGCTTCCGGATGCCTCGCCCTCGTCAGGCCAGGTGTCGCTTGTGCACGGCGACTTTCGCCTCGACAATTGCATTGTCGATCAGGCCAGCCCGACGATCCGGGCCGTGCTGGACTGGGAACTGTCTACCCTTGGTGATCCTATCGCGGATTTCACCTACCACCTGATGCAGTGGCGCATGCCACCGTCTGAAACCGGTGCCGGCGTCGGCTCGCTGATTGGCCATGAGAACCTTGAGGGTGTGCCTGCCCTCGAAGACTATGTTGCAGCCTATTGCCAGCGACGGGGCCTGGAGTCCATTCCCGATCTGGACACCTATCTGGCCTATAACTTCTTCAGGATGGCAGCCATCTTCCAGGGTATTGTCGGCAGGGTGCGGGACGGTACCGCCGCCAACCCGCATGCTGCGGAAATGGCGAACCTTGTGTCTCCCATGGCGGACGTTGCCTGGGACTATGCCCGAAAGGCCGGCGCATGAGTGAGCCCCGCATCGGACTGGCGCTGGGTGGTGGTGCCGCACGCGGCATTGCCCATATCCAGATTCTGCATGCCTTTGACGAACTGGGCATAAAGCCGCATCGCATGTCCGGCACCAGCATCGGTGCACTGGTCGGGGCAGGTTATGCCGGCGGGCTGAGCGCTGCCGAGATTGAAGACCATTCCCGCATGGTCCTGTCCAACCGGCTGGATGCCGCGCGCCGGGCGTTTTCATCAGGACGCGGCGGCCTGATGGATCTGATCAATTTCAACCCGCTGGCTTCGCCAATCCTTGAAGGCCTGCAACTGGTGAAGCTGGTTTTGCCGGCAGCCGTTCCCGATGACCTGGCAGACTTTCCGATCCCACTGACCATCGTCACGACCGACTTCTACAATATGAGTGAAGTTACTTTTTCGTCCGGCGACCCCGTCCCTGCCATCGCTGCAAGCATAGCCATCCCGGGCGTCATTTCGGCACCGAAACGTAACACAACCCTGATTGATGGCGGTTGCGTCAATCCGGTTCCCATATCCCATCTGCAGGCAGACTGTGACATCGTGGCCGGTGTCAATGTCATCGGCAAACCTCGGCCATCCAGCGGATCTGCCGCGCGAACCACTGACCTGCTGTCCGGCGCAATGCAGATCCAGCAACAGAAAATCGCCCGGTTGCAGCGCGAGAGTCTGCGCTGTGACATCTGGATTGAACCGGCCATAAGCCAATTTCGCATTCATGACTTCTTCCGCTTCGAAGACATTATGAGCGCTGCAAGACCGGCGCGCGACGAGATCAAGCGGGCACTTGAACTTGCGCTGAACAAGCGAGCTACTCCAGATACTTAGCGCCTGGTTCTGAAGAATTGAGTCAACATTTCGCGGGCTTTTTTCTCACCCAGGCCGGAATACACCTCCGGTGCGTGATGGCAGGTTGCCTGCGTGAAAAACCGGCCCCCGTTTTCGACGGCCCCCATTTTTTCGTCGTCCGCGCCGAAATACAGACGCCCGATACGGGCAAACGAGATGGCGGCGGCACACATGGCGCACGGCTCCAGTGTGACGTGCAGATCGCAACCGGTCAGGCGTTCGCTGGCCAGCAACCTGCCCGCCTCGCGGATAGCCAGAATTTCGGCGTGGGACGTTGCGTCGTTCAGCTCCCGGGTCCGGTTTCCTGCACTCGCCACAATGGCGCCATCGGGCCCTGTAACGCAGGCGCCCACCGGCACTTCGCCACGTTCGCCGGCAGCTTCTGCCTCTTCAAATGCCCGCGCCATGGCAGGGTGTAACTCAACCTTCGTCATCTTCCACACCTGTTCTTGAAAGCCCCTGCAATTGGACCTGTGCAGCAACCCTGCCCTTCTGATACAAGCAACTCCATGAACGCCAAACAATCAAGCCCGTCTTCAGTTCCAGCCGGTGACGATACAGCCAAGCCCGAACGCGTGGCCAAGGTAATTGCCCGCGCCGGGCTGTGCTCGCGCCGCGATGCCGAGCGCTGGATCGAGATGGGCCGGGTCAATGTCAACGGCAAGCCGCTTATCACACCGGCCATGACGGTGCTGCCCACCGATACAGTTGAAGTTGACGGCAAGCCGTTGCCGGAGCGCGAAGCCGCCCGGCTGTGGCGGTATCACAAACCGGCCGGTCTTGTGGTGTCGCACCGCGATGAAAAGGATCGCCCATCGGTGTTCGACAAGATGCCGGAGGATCTGCCGCGCGTCATCTCGATCGGCCGCCTCGACATCAACACCGAAGGCCTTTTACTGCTGACCAATGACGGCGGGCTTGCCCGGCTGCTGGAATTGCCGGCAACCGGATGGGTGCGGCGCTACCGGGTGCGTGCCAATGGCAAGGTCACACCGGAAGCGCTGGAAGCGCTCAAGGACGGCCTGCAGGTGGACGGCGTGCAATATGGCCCCATTGACGCCAAGCTGGACAAGGAGCAAGGAGCCAATGTCTGGCTGACCGTGGCCCTGCGCGAAGGCAAGAACCGCGAAGTCAAAAAGATCTGCGAACACCTTGGCCTGAAGGTCGGGCGGCTGATCCGGACCTCGTTCGGACCATTCCAGCTCGGCGAACTGGCGCGCGGCGCAGTGGATGAAATCTCACAGAAGGTGCTCAACGAACAGGTGCGCGGCGGCACCAAGCGCAAGGAAGGCGCAAAGTCGAAACGGGCCGCCGATCCGAAACTGGGGCCTGACGGCAAACCGTTCCGCAAACCTAAACGGGGCCCGGCAAAGAAAAAGCCAATCGGCAAGTCCGGTGCAGGCAAACCGGCCGGAAAGCGCTCCGGTGCCAAGGGAGCGGCCCGTGCGGATCGTCGGCGGTAAATTCAGGGGCCGCAGCATAGCAGCACCCGATGGCCGCGACACCCGCCCGACAACGGACCGGGTGCGCGAGGCGATCTTCAACCGGCTGGAGCATGGTGTCCCCGGGTTCAGTATTGACGGCGCGCGCGTACTGGACCTGTTTGCAGGCACCGGCGCACTTGGCCTTGAAGCACTGTCGCGCGGCGCAAAGCATGCCCACTTTATCGACAACAGCGACACTGCCCGTGGCCTCATCAGGCGCAATGCCGACACGCTCGGCGTCATCGGGCAGTGCAAGCTGTGGCGGCGCGATGCCGCCAGCCTGGGCTCGTGCACACCGATGAGCCCCTACTCCCTGGTTTTCCTGGACCCGCCCTACGGCAAGGAGCTGGCGGAACGTGCGCTCAAGTCACTGGTGGCGGGAAGCTGGCTTGCAGAAAACGCAATTGTCGTTGCGGAGGAAGCTGCCAAGGTGGATGTCGCTGTTCCCGACGAACTGACCATGCTCGGCGAACATCGATATGGCGACACGAAAGTACTGACACTACAGTTTCGCGGAGCGGATGAATGAGACCATCGATGATTTCCGCAGCACTTGTCGCTGCGCTGGTTGGATATGGCTCGACCATTGCCCTCATTCTGGCTGCAGCCCAGGCAGTGGGCGCCAGCCCGGCGCAGACCGCAAGCTGGGTCGCCGCCATCTGTTTTGCCAAGGCCATCGGATCCATGCTGCTGAGCACCTGGAAAAAGGTGCCGATCGTGCTGGCCTGGTCAACACCGGGTGCAGCGCTGATCGCGGCATCGACCGGCATCAACATCAATGAAGCCGTCGGCGCGTTCGTCCTGGCAGGCGGCCTGATCGCCCTGACCGGGGCGGTGCCGCCAATCAATCGGGCTGTTTCATCCATTCCCACCGGCATCGCATCCGGCATGCTGGCCGGCGTCCTGTTGCCGTTCTGCATTGCCGTTGCCACCTATGCGGTCAGTGACTGGCGCATGGTGCTGCCGCTGATCGCAGTGTTCATGATCGTACGGCTGATCAGCCCGCTGTATGCAGTCCTGGCCGCCCTGGCCGCAGGCCTTGTCATCGCCTTCACCTATGCAGGCGTGCCTGCCCCGGCCTTCCGGTTCGAGGCCTTGACCCTGGTGTTCATCATGCCGGAATTCAACCCGGCCGTCCTGATCGGTCTCGGCCTGCCGCTGTACCTGGTCACCATGGCTTCCCAGAACCTGCCGGGCTTCGCCGTACTGCGCGCACATGGCTACACGCCGCCCGTTGCCGCCAGTCTCGGCGTGACCGGCATCGGCTCGATGATCGCCGGTGTGTTCGGCTCGCACACCTTCAACATGGCCGCCATAACAGCGGCCATCTGTCTCGGCGATGACGTTCACCCGGACAAGGCCAAACGCTGGCAGGTCGGCATTGCCTACGGCATTATCTGGATGTTGCTGGGATTTTTCGGACCGGTGATCATCGTCACCATCATCGCCATGCCGAAAGCCATTATCGCCGTCGTGGCGGGTCTGGCGCTGATCACACCGTTGATCGGTGCCCTCGCGTCCGCCTTCGATGCCCCGGCCACAAGGTTTGCTGCCGCTGCAACATTCATCGTCACCGCATCCGGCATCGCCGCCTTCGGTGTCGGCGCGGCCTTCTGGGGCTTGCTGGCGGGTCTACTGGTGCATCTGATGGATGGTTTGAAACGGCGCTGAGATATTTCATGATGCGCCGTTTCGGGAGCAGCAGCGCAAATGTGACTCGCCATAGCCAGCAGAATGCTAATTTGGTGTATTTGGGAAACTGTCGCCGTAATTCTGGTGGCTGTTAACAACGCTACCAGTATGGCCCATTTAGAGGCCGGATGGGGGCGTCCATCCCATTACCGAAATTCACGACCTGATTCAACGAGGTGGATGCGCGCCATGAATATCAGGCCTGCAATGTACACTCACTTCGTATTCTCGGTTTGCCCAACTGTGTTCTGATGAACCGCTTGTTGGTTGCTCAGGTTTAATTCTGAAGACAAGCTGTCTCGTGTCAGCACCATCATTCAATCTAATTTCATCGGTCAAACTCGGATGCGGAGTAGGTACTTTTTTTCCACGAGTCCGGAACTCAGCTGTCAACTCAAACCAGTTAAAAGCAATTGATGATTTTGACGAAAATCTTGATTGCAATTTTTGGATAAGAAAGTAGTGAGCAGTTATTGATGTGTTCAAATCAGAATATCCGTCCAATGCAGCAACCATCTCAACCCACATTTGATCTGTGAGTTCCTTATTGCTCGACATTGAAATCAAGTTTGCGCAATTTACTTCATTGTTTTTGATATTTTTGTACAGATATTGGCCGTAAGCTAACGTACCTATGACCAATACGACGAAAACTGCATTCCTTTTTTTCATAATTGGTACAGTTCGGTTTCGCAATTGATGTTTATTTGCTCAAAGATGCAGTCTCAACTCCGGCCAAATAAACGCTCGATGTCCGACAGCTTCAATTCGACATAGGTGGGTCTGCCGTGGTTGCACTGGCCGGAGTGTGGCGTGGCTTCCATTTCCCTGAGCAGTGCATTCATTTCCTCCGGCTTGAGCCGCCTGCCCGAGCGCACCGATCCGTGACAGGCCATGGTCGACAGCACATGATCCACCCGTTCGCGCACCCCGGTCGAGGCTTCAAATGTTTCAAGGTCATCGGCCACGTCCCTGATCAGCTTGGCGATGTTGCCGCCGGCAATCAGGGACGGCACTTCGCGAACCGCGATTGAGGCCGGGCCAAAGCCGTCGATCACCAGTCCGGATGCGGCCAGATCAGCAGCCGCGTCCAGCAGGCGTTCGGCGGATGCTGCATCCAGGTCGACGATTTCCGGCACCAGCAGAGGCTGTCGGGCAATGCCCGAAGCGGCAAACTGGGCCTTCATTTTCTCATACACCAGCCGTTCGTGCGCAGCATGCTGGTCCACGATGACCACGCCATCGCGGGTCTGGGAGATGATGTAGTTCTCGTGCAGCTGGGTGCGCGGCGCGCCCAGCGGTGTATCCAGGTCATCATCGGCCGGCGCCTCGCTGACACCGGCGCCTGATGGCGGGGCAAACGCCTCAAACGCAGCCTGGGTTTCCTGAAACCCGGGGCGTGGCGGCGATGTCCAGGTCTGCGGCTGCTGTTGATAGGAAGCAGTCTCGGGGCGGAACGAGTTGATGGTGCCGGCACCCACCGTATTCGATGCCCGGTGACCGGCATCGGCCAGCGCCTGACGGATGGAGCCGACAATCAGGCCACGCACCAGGGCCTGGTCGCGAAACCGTACTTCGGTCTTGGCCGGGTGAACGTTCACGTCCACCTCGTCCGGCGGCACGGTCAGGAAAAGCGCCACAGCCGGATGGCGACCGCGCATCATGTAATCAGCATAGGCACCACGCAAGGCACCGGCGATGACCTTGTCGCGCACGGGACGGCCATTGACGTGGACATACTGCTGGTTGGCCTGTGCCCTGTGATATGTCGGCAAACTGACCAGCCCGGTCAGTGTGACCGTCTCGCGCACAGCATCGATGGCAACGGTGTTGCCCTTGAATTCCCGCCCCATCACCGCGTGAATACGGTCCTCAAGTTCACCTTCGCGAAGATCAACCAGCGATCGCCCATCAGACGTCATGGTGAACCGGACGTCCGGATGGGCCATGGCAAGGCGGCGGACCACGTCGGCTGCTTCAGCGGTTTCGGCGCGCTCCGACTTCAGAAACTTGAGCCGCGCCGGCACGGCAAAGAACAGGTCGGTGACCTCAATGACGGTGCCGTCTGAATGGGCCGCCGGACGAACGGCCTGCTTGCGCCCGCCCTCAACCCTGATCTCATGCGCATCTCCGCCTGCGCGCGGACGCGACAGGATTTTCAGGCGTGACACCGCTGCGATGGACGGCAACGCCTCACCGCGAAATCCCAATGTGCGGATGTTGACAAGGTCGTCCTCGGCCAGCTTCGACGTGGCGTGGCGTTCCACGGCAAGCTCCAGCTCCGGTGCCGTCATGCCAAGGCCGTTATCGGCAACACGTATCATTGACCTGCCACCGGCGGACAGAGCCACCTCGATGACTGTACTGCCGGCGTCCAGCGCATTCTCCACCAGTTCCTTGACCACACTGGCGGGACGTTCAATGACCTCGCCGGCGGCAATACGATTGATGGTATTTTCTGAAAGCTTGCGGATCATGGTTTGCCGCTTCTGGCCTTTCCTTCGGTCTGGAGCACAGGTTTTCAGAGTTTTGAAACTGTCCCGATATCTTTCAGGCAATCCGGTGCTCGCCGCCACCCGGTTTACGATTTCATGGCGGCAAGATAATCCCGGGTCAGTACCTTGCCCTGCTCAACGGCAGGCTGATCAAAAGGATCAATGTTCATCATGAAGCCTGCCAGGATGGTTTCAAGCATGAAATGCATCATCAGGGCACCAAGCGTGCGCTCATCCACCCTGTCCACGGCGATCACCCTGACCGGCCTGCCATTGCGTACCAGCACCTCGACGGCGGCGCTCTGCTGGCAGGCGGTAACGTCCCCGACCATGCGTCCGGCCAGATAGCCCAGCAACGGGTCCGAAGCCAACTGGTCAGGCAGGCGCGGTCCCTGCTTCTTTGTCGCCGGAAAGATCAGGTTCACCAGACGGCCTTCGGAACCATCCAGAAAAAGCTGCATCTGGCTATGCTGGTCAACCGGCCCGGCGGCTGCAACCGGCTGGGACCCGAGGCCGTTCTTGCCGAGGCTCTCGGCCCACAATTGCACATACCAGTTGGAAAACAACCGCAACCGATCCGCATAAGGCATCATCACCGAAACGTTCATGCCGCGGGTTTCCTGAAGCGCCACACAAACGGCCGCCCCGATGACCGGCGAGGCGTTATCGCCCGCGAGCACGGCCTGCATGATGTCACCGGCGCCCTTTCGAATGGCAAGGCCGTCCAGACCCGCCACGAGCGCCGGCAGCAATCCCACATTCGACAGGGCTGAAAACCGCCCTCCCACATGCGGGTCATGATCCAGCAGCATCAACCGGTGAATGCGCGCAAGCCTCAGCAGCGGATTGTGGTGAGGATCGCCAGGCTCGCTCAAGGCAACGATGTGATTGGCAGGCCGAAGTCCGGCATTTTCGAGTGCGCCAAGCAGGCAGAGTATCTGCACCATTGTTTCAGGTGTACCGCCGGATTTGGATATGACCACTGCCTTCGTGGTCGCCAACGGCAATGAGGCGAACGCTTCGGTAATTGTAGAGGCATCCAGATTGTCAAAAAAATGCAGTCGGGCACCGATATTTGCTTCACACCCAGGCACCCGGTAACCGGCCAGTTGCATGATTGCCTGCGCACCCAGCGAGGATCCGCCGGTGCCGAGAAAAACGATGTCGGTCGCCCCGTCCCGCAGGAACATCGCGGCCATCTTGCATGAGGCGAGATCGTCTATTTTCTGGGGCAGCCGCGTCAGTGGCAGCGAGTGCTGCTTATGCATGGCACACAGGCGCGCACGGGCCTCACCGGCCCTTTCCATATACACAGCCAGATCGGAATCACTCAACCCCGCATAACCCACATGCGCCGACATGCAGCCCGAAATATCATGAATAAATGCGCCGTTTGAAACGCTCATTCAGGCAGGCCCCTGGAACCGCAAAATAACAACCACACTGTTGTTTGAGCCATTCAGGTTTCGACGGAATCAAACCCCATGCCCCAAATCTTGTTTTTAGCACGTCTTCATTCGCAAAACCGCACGCGTTTTTACGAGACCTGCTTTAGCGCAAGTTGGGAGCCAGCGCAAACTGCATTACCGCAACATCTGCGCCTAATCTGTTGAAATAAATAGGTTTATGATTCAGGCATGAACCAATCCGGTTATATGGAAGTCCATGCCCGATGATATGGTGCTCTTACGGCACCCGGCGCTCAGCCCGGCGCTTCTCCGGTTCGCAGCGGAATTCCTTCCGGCCGTCCGACAATGGAAATTGTCAGTGCCTCAGGATCGATCAGCCGTTTGGCAACACGCCTGGCATCTTCAACCGTGACCGCCCTGATCAGATCATTGCGCTTTTCCACATAATCGATCCCAAGATTGTCCTGCTGAATTCCCAGCAACTGGCTGGCAATCTTGCTGCCGCTGTCGAAGCGAAGCGCATAAGATCCGGTGAGATAGGTCTTTGCCTGTTCGAGTTCTTCCTCAGTTGGCCCCTTCTCGGCCATCTTCACAAGCTCTGCCCGCAGCACATCGAGGGTTTCGCCCGCCTTGGCGTTCTGGGTGGACACCGAGCCGATCAGCAAGCCACCGTTCGTCCATGAGGCCAGGCCGGTATAGATTCCATAGGTAAGGCCGCGCTTCTCGCGGACTTCTTCCATCAGGCGCGATCCAAAACCGCCGTCTCCAAGCACGAAATTCATTACATAGGCGGTAATGAAATCCGGATCGCTGCGGACCAGCCCCGGCATGGCGAATGACATCACCGACTGTGGGATCTTGCGCTCCACTATGGTAATAGAGCCCTTCTCCGGTGCTTTCAGATCAGGTATCGAGATGTTCTTTCCCTGTTTCGGCAACGCACCGAATACCTTGTCGAGCAGTGGTCCCAGTTCTTCGGCGGTAATGTCGCCGACAACGGCAATCTGCAGGTGATCGCGCACAAAAATGGAGGACCATGCCTCCTTCAGGTCTTTCGGCTTCATGGACGACACACTGTCGGCGTCACCCTTGGCGACACGGGCATAGGGATGGTCGCCAAGCATGGTCTTCAACAACGCCTTGCTGGCGATGCGACCGGGGTTTTCTTCGTCACCCTTGATGCCAAGCAGAATCTGACCGCGTACCTTGTCCATCGGCTCAGCATCGAAGCGCGGTTCGGTTACTGCAAGCCGCAGCAGGTCGAAGGCGGCATCCTTGTTTTCCGACAAGGTCTGGAACGAACCGGTAAAGTGTTCGCGATCGGTATCATACGACATGCGAATTGCCAGTTCCGACATACGTTGCTGGAATTCCTGGGACTTCAGATCACCGGCCCCCTCATCCAGCATGCCGGACAGAAAATAAGACCGGCCCGCCGCATTCTCGGGATCGTTGATGGTGCCGCCGCGAAAGGAGAAACGCATCGTGATCAGGGGCACCGTCTTGTCGGACACCAGCCAGGCGTTCAGACCGCCTGGAGATTCAACTTCGCGGATCTCGAACGCCTGCGCGTACGCGATATGAAGCAAGCTCATTAACAGCGTCAGAGTGGTAAGTTTGAAGAATTTCATGCCTGCCGTCCGGTTCCGTGACTTGGAGGAAATGGGTTCAATTTGAAGAGGCGTTTGCCGCCTTCGATGGCGCCGGCACCAATACGCCCGTCGCCGAGTTCCGCAATTTGAGATATTCACGTGCTGCATCACTGACCTGTTCTGCGGTGACCTGCTTAATGCGGTTAGTCCATCCCAGGGTCTCTTCAACCGACTGCCCGATAGCAAAGGCAGCGCCAAATATGTAGGCCAAACGGAACTGGCTGTCGATGGCGTACACATTGCTTGCAACCAGCTGGTTTTGCGCGCGCGTAACCCGGTCTTCCGACACGCCCTCCTTGAAAAGCTTGTGCAGGGCAGCATCGAGCGCTTCTTCGGCGGCCTTGACGTCAACGCCGGGCGCCGGTGAAAGACTTATACTGATTTCGCCACCGTCCAGGGTGTCGCCATTGTGCCATGACGATACCTGCGAAGCGACCTTCTGGCGGATCACCAGTTCGGTATAGAGATATGATGAAGAGCCGCTGCCGAGTACCTGGCCGAGAACATCAAGCGTTGCTGAAACACCTGGAGGCGCCTGGTTGACACCGGGCACCAGGTACTTGCGGGCAATAGACGGGCTGGCAACACGCGGATCGGACATTTCGACCCGTTTGGCGGCAATCGGCGCCGGCTCCTGCGTACGAACGCGCTTGGGTGCCGGAACGTCATTTTTGAGCTTGCCGTAGTACTTTTTCGCCAGTTCCAGAACCTCTTCAGGGTCAACATCTCCGGCCACAACCAAAGCTGCATTGGCTGGTGTGTAATACTTTTGATAAAACGCCTGCGCATCGACAGCGGCAAGCTTTTCCACCTCCGACATCCAGCCAATCACCGGTCGGCCATAGGTGTGAGCGGTGTAAGCCGCAGCAGAAAGCTGCTCGCGCAGCAGCGCGGCAGGATTGTTGTCGGTGCGCGAACGGCGCTCTTCCTTGACCACCTCGAGTTCGGTCTTGATATCCCTGTCATCGAACACGGCGTTTGCAAACCGATCAGCACCAAGATCCATGACCAGCTCAAGCCGGTCGGGCGCGATGCGCTCGAAGTACGCCGTGAAATCATAGCTGGTAAACGCGTTGTCCTCGCCGCCGTTCTGGCGGATGATTTTCGAGAATTCGCCGGGTTTCAGGCGCTTGGTTCCCTTGAACAGCAAGTGCTCGAGATAATGCGCAATGCCGGACTTGCCCAATTCCTCATCGGCAGATCCCACACGAACCCAAACCATGTGGGTTACGACGGGAGCCCGATGGTCGGGAATGACAAAAACCTTCATGCCGTTGTCCAGGGTGTATTCGCTGACATCGACATCGAGCGCCCGTGCAGGCGCTGCTGTTGCGGCCACTGCGAGCATCAGGGCAAACAGCGCCAAAGAAACAGCACGGCCATTTTCAAGCAGGCTGGACAATACTGATTTGAACAAGGCAAACTCCCAATTGGCACGACAACACTATCAAATCCACACTGATCTGCCGGTTTACATGAGGGAGCAAAATGAGTTCACCCTGACCTGCAGGGTTGCTCCGACACTTAATTGAACGGTCACGTTTTCGGCTTTGTCCGGCACGCTTGAAAAAAGCGACCTGACCTGGGCAAATCAATTGCGCGCACTATGCATGAAGTGTGTTTTTAACGCTACTGAACTATTCGTAACCAATTTCGTGTTCCCGCGTGTATATTTCGCAAGGTCATGAGACTGCCAGATCCTGTATCGGACCAGTCAGATGACGTCGGAAAGTCCTAGTTGGTTGTCCAGAGTTCTCCCGAATTGAACACGGTGCCGTAATCTGGATTCTTGGCACGTTCCAGCTCGATCTTCTTGGCGCGCGCTTCCTTGTCCAGAACCGACTGCTTCTTGCGTGTGCCATCGGCATTGTATGGGTTTATGCCGTGGCGCAGATAAGGCTCATCGGCCGGATTTTTGCGCGGTGCCGGAGGCGCCTGATAGGCCTGTTGCTGTTGTTGCTGTGCAGGAGCTGGAGCAGAATTCTGCCAGGCCGGCTGCTGGGTCTGCGGCTGCGGCGGCGGCGGTGCCTGATAAGCCTGAGAAGCACGCTGTCCCTGCTGAACCTGAAGACCATTGCCACGGGCCGGTGCATTGGCGGCACCTGGCTGGCGTAAGGACAGGTCAGGCGGCACAGACAGCGGCTGATTGGTGACAATCGCGGCGTTCTCGTCACCACGATTTCCCGAATCGAAGGCATCCAGGACACTGGTTTCCGAACACGCAGCCAGAAACGGCAGCACAAGCAGCGCCAACCCGGTTCGCATGCTAAACTTAAGCGTCATCTCAGAAACACTCCCATTAACGTTCGCAGTCGATGTCAGTACAAGACGGAATTGCTCCACGCCTGACAGCCGTTTAGGGCAAAAGCATGGCTTGAGGCGATCACACGGGATCACTTATCCGTCCGTTTTTCCTCGTGCGTCACCGAGTCATACATCAGCACAAGCACGCCTGCAACGATGGCCATGTCGGCGATGTTGAAAACGTACCAGCTAAATCCGGCGACATAGAGGTGAAAAAAGTCCGCAACTGCGCCATGCAGAAGCCGGTCGGTTGCATTGGCCAGCGCGCCACCCAGCACCAGGCCGATGGCGGCGGCAACAAATGCTTTGGCCTGGCGGGCCAGCCAAACCCACAACAGAACCGCCACCGCCACAGACAACACGATCAGTATCCACCGTGTCGCCTGGGAATGAGACGCGAACCAGCCATAGGAAATGCCGTAGTTCCAGACCATGACCAGATCAAAGCCCGGCATCACCTGCACGGGCTGGTGCCGGGCAATGTCGAATACCTTGATCATGTACCATTTGTGCGCCTGATCAACCATGTAAGTCAGCAGGGCCAGAGCTGCTCCAACTGCGGACAGGCGGCCCCACATCACAGGTCTGGCAATCATCAAACGGACACACCCAGCCTGGCCCACTCGCGCAGGGCATCGGCGTCACGCGGTGTCACGTCGGGATACTCCGCATCACTGCCAACCTCGGGCAGGACTTTCCAGGAACGGGCACACTTGGTGCCTTGGGCCATTGCCGGCACCACCGAAACGCCGCGAACCTCATCCAGCCGGTATGCATCTGCCGGGCCGTCGCCCTGCTCAACCCTTGCATCAGACGTAATGCAGATTTCGGCCATGTCGATATCACGAACAGCGGCAGACAGGGCTTCATCAGCGATATGAACAATCGGTGCCGACTCGAGCGACGATCCGATGCGCTTTTCGCGGCGCTCGATTTCCAGCGCGCCGGTAACCACGGAGCGCACCTTCATGATCTTGGCCCACTTGGCTTCCAGGTCCTGATCGCGCCATGCGGCCGAGACGTCCGGAAACTGAACCGTATGAACGCAAGTCTCGTCACCGTGGCGCTGGGTCCAGGCCTCGTCACAGGTGAACACCAGAACCGGGGCCAGCCAGGACACCACGCAATCGAAAATACGATCGATGACCGTCAGCGCGGCACGGCGCTGCATGGAAGATGGCGCATCACAGTACAGCGCGTCCTTGCGAACGTCGAAGTAGAATGACGACAGGTCCGTTGTCATGAAATTGGACAGCGCAGAATAGATACGCCGGAAATCGAACTCGTCATAGCCCTTGCGCACCACACCATCGAGGCGGGCAAGATGCGACAGCATCAGTCGTTCCAGTTCCGGCATGTCGGCATCAGACACCTTGTCTTGCGGCTTGAAATGAGCCAGCGAACCCAGCATCCAGCGCACCGTATTGCGCAGCTTGCGATAGGCATCAACATTGGTCTTGATGATTTCAGGACCGATGCGCTGGTCTTCGGCATAGTCAACGGAAGCCACCCACAGGCGCAGAATGTCAGCGCCGTATTGCTTGATCACATCCTGCGGTGCCGTGGAATTGTTGAGCGACTTGGACATCTTGCGGCCCTGCTCGTCCATGGTGAAGCCATGGGTGAGCACCGTGTCGTAAGGTGCCCGCCCGCGGGTGCCGCAGGATTCCAGCAGAGATGAATGGAACCAGCCGCGGTGCTGGTCGGAGCCTTCGAGGTACAGGTCAGCCGGCCATTTGAGGTCCTCACGCTGTTCCAGGCAGAAGGCATGAGTGGATCCTGAATCAAACCACACATCCAGTATGTCACGCACCTGCGACCATTCATTGGCTGAATAGTCACCTGCCAGAAAGCGCTCTGCAGCGCCGTCTGCATACCAGGCGTCGGCTCCGTCTTTCATGAAGGCATCGAAGATGCGCTTGTTGACGGCCTCGTCCTTGAGAACCTCGCCTGCCTCATTGGCAAATACCGCGATAGGCACACCCCAGGCGCGCTGGCGCGACAAAACCCAGTCGGGCCGGTCTTCGATCATGCCACGCAGGCGGTTCTGGCCGGCTGCAGGCACAAAACGTGTCTCATCGATTGCCTTGAGCGCAACTTCGCGCAAGGTGGAGCCGCCGTTGATGTCGCGGTCCATGTAGACGAACCATTGCGGCGTGTTGCGGAAGATCACCGGCTTCTTCGAGCGCCAGGAATGCGGATAGGTGTGTTTCAGCCGACCACGTGCAAACAGCATGCCGACTTCAATCAGTGCCTTGATGACAGCCTCGTTGGCCTTGCCCTTGTCGCCCTTGTCGGTGATGACCTGTTCACCCTCAAAGCCCGGCGCATCCTTGGTGAAGCGGCCGTCCGGGCCGACGGTAAACGGGATCGCCGGATCGATGCCGCGTGCTTCGAGAGCGGGTGCGTTGTCCATCCAGGCGTCAAAGTCTTCACGGCCATGGCCGGGTGCGGTGTGTACGAAGCCGGTGCCGGCTTCGTCGGTGACGTGGTCACCGTTCAACAGCGGTACATCGAACTCATAGCCCCTGCCGCGCAAGGGGTGGGCGCAGGTGACAGCCGACAGATCGTCTGCCGCTACATCCGACAGCCGCCTGTATTGCAGCTTGGCCTTGGTAAAGGACTCCTCTGCCAGGTTATCGGCAAACACCAGCTTCTCGCCGGCCTGCGGTCCGAAATCGTTTTCCGCGCCGGTTACTTCATAGAGCCCGTAGCTGATCCGGTCGGCATACGAGATCGCCCGGTTGCCGGGCATGGTCCACGGGGTCGTGGTCCAGATAACAATGCATGCATCTTTCAGGGCGTCGGCCCCTGCAATCACCGGGAACTTCACCCACACGGTGTCGGACTGGTAATCCTGGTACTCAACCTCGGCTTCCGCCAGTGCGGTGCGTTCCACCACCGACCACATGATCGGCTTGGATCCGCGGTACAACTGGCCCGACATGGCGAACTTCATCAGCTCTTCGGCGATGCGCGCTTCGGCCTCGAAGTTCATGGTCAGGTACGGATCGACAAAGTCACCGACCACGCCAAGACGTTTGAATTCCTCCGTCTGGACACCGATCCAGTGTTTGGCGAACTGGCGGCATTCCTCGCGGAACTCGTTGACCGAGACGTCGTCCTTGTCCTTGCCGGCGGCACGGTATTTTTCCTCGATCTTCCATTCGATCGGCAGACCGTGACAGTCCCAGCCCGGCACGTAATTCGAGTCATAGCCGCGCATCTGGAACGAGCGGGTGATCAGGTCTTTCAGGATCTTGTTGAGCGCATGGCCGATATGGATGTTGCCGTTGGCATAGGGCGGGCCGTCATGCAGCACGTATTTCGGCCGTCCTTTCGACTGCTCGCGCAGGGTCTTGTACAGGTCCATGCTTTCCCACTTGGCCAGAATTTCCGGCTCCTTTTTGGGCAGGCCGGCGCGCATGGGAAAATCGGTTTTGGGCAGGAACAGCGTCGTGGAATAATCGCGTTCCGTCTTGGTATCGCTCATGGTCAAAATGCTTCCAGAAGTGCAGCGTCGCGCGCGTTCTAGCAGTGTTCGCGAAGCGATGGAAGGTGGCTATGCAGCAGCAGCGTCAGCCATGCCCTCGGCACGGAGGAAGGCACGCGAAAGGATGACGGAAGTGAGAACGACCGCAAATGCCTGTACTGTGAAGTTTATCAACGACGCAAAAACAGCCAGTGGCTGAAATCTCCCTTCTTCATTCCAAAACGCGCCATTGTAATCAACCGGGATCAACAACAGCGAGAAGAGCAAAAATGACAAGATCAGGAGCACACCGGGACCAACTATCAATCTACCTGCAATCCAACCGAACTGCGTCCTGCCTCGTTTGACAGCAGCCCCTACGCCGCATGCTCTACCCGCAATGAAAGCCGGCAAGATCGTCCCCAGCCACACAAGTACAGGCAGTCCCGGAATTACAAACGCGACGGGTGCGTAGGCAAAAAACACTCTTGCCTGTTCTGTTCCGAACACAAGTACAACAATGATCGTCAAAACGGTGCTTGCAACCAACATCAGAAGACCTACACCGAATGATCTGATCGCAAAGCCGATCAGGAGACCATTCGTAGCGGCGTAGCTTTCAGGAGATAACAGTATCTGGACGTGAACGGCGAAGGCTAGGCAAGACCACAAAAACATCAACGCGAGAGTTCCAAAAACTCCGGAGCTGCCGAACCCCTCGTTCAGAATCTGAATTGCCAGCACGCCAAACACTGCAAGTGCCACGAATTGGCGTGCAGTGATACCCTGTACCCAGGCTTCAGCCCACATGCCGCGCTGAAAATCCATGCCCGCCCCCGAATCGTTTTTATACGGATTTTACCCTGGCCTATTTCATCGCCAGAGTGAAGGTCGCGATGTTCAACATCGGACAGCAACAAGGTCATTCATGACCACACTCCGCGCAGTTCCGGCACGACGAGACAAGGTGGCTTTTGTCAACACGGGACAAGCACCCAAGGTCATCAAGGCGCGAGGCGGCTAGGCGGTGGTTGTCTCAGGCATGCCTTCTTCACGCAGAAAGGCGCGTGACAGTATGACGGCAGTGAGAACGGTCGCAAATGCCTGAATTATACTGAACGAAAAAAAACCGAAAAAATTGATCGGCAGGAAAACCCGTTCTTCGTTCCAGAACGGGCCTATGGAATCAATCGGTATCGACAGTATGGAATAGAGCGTGCTGAACCCAACCAAAAACAGAATTGGGCCAATCAACAACCGTCCTGCAATCCAACCGAAGTGCGCCTTGCCGCGTTCAACGGCAGCGCTTACTCCGCGCGCTCTGCCTGCCACATAGGCGGGCAAAAGCGTCGCTAACCAGACGAACAATGGAAATCCGAGCGCTGCGGCTGCAAGCAGAACACCAATGCCTGGCCATACCCCGACCAACCGGACTAGAACGAACGCCCCCAGGGCGAAAACAGTTCCAACTACCATCACAATACCGAACGAGCGCAGGGCAAATCCAAACACTCTTGTGTTGGCCGTCGTCGATTTGCGACTATCCGGAAGCAAAATTTGTGCATGAACTGCATACGCCAGATAGGCCCACAAAAGCGTCGATACCAGCCCTAATGCGAGCCCGGCTACAAAAGACTCTGAGAGCTCAAACCAATCCGCCGAAATCCGGAGCGCTGTTTCACCAAGAACCGCAAGAGCTACAAATCTCCGCGCCTCGATACTCTGTACCCAGGCTTCAGCCCACATGTTGCGTTGAAAATTCATGCCCGCCCCACGAATCGTTTCTGCACGAACTTTACCTTGGCCCGTTTTACCGCCGGAGTGAAGCTCCGGGACGTCCCAAGTCCCACAGCAACGAGACTACTCATGACCACACTCCGCGCAGTTCCGGCACGACGGGACAAAGCGGCTTTTGTCAGCACGGGACAAGCACCCTAGGTCATCAAGGCGCAGATTGGTTAAGCGGTGGTTGTCTCAGGCATGCCTTCGGCGCGGAGGAAGGCGCGCGACAGGATGACGGCGGTGAGCGCGGTCGCAAACGCCTGAACCACGTTGAACAACAAATGTCCGAGAACATTAACCGGCAGGAAAACTCCTTCCTTACTCCAGAACAAACTATAGTCATCTGCCGGGCTCGGCAGCTGCGAATAGAGTGCGGCGGACAAGACAAAGAGCAGACACGGACCAGCCAACAGTCTTCCTGAAATCCAGCGGAACTGCATCCTGCCACGTTTGATGGCAGCGTCGACACCGCCTACTCTGTTTGCCACATAGGCAGGCAACAAAGTGCCTAACCGGACGAACACGGTGAATACGACAGCAGCGCCCACCAGGAACACAATCACCTCCACCGCCGGGTGAGGCTGGGTCCTTACGAAAAGAAACATCATCAATGCGACGACAAGCATAACTCCCAGGACTGCAAGTCCCATGGCAAGGCCGATACCGGCAGAGCGCAGGGCAAATCCAAACACTCTCGCGTTGGAGGTTCCCGAACTGCGGTCATGGGGCAACAAGATTTGTGCGTGAACGGCATAGGCCAGGTAAGCCCACAAAAGTGTTGATGCAAACGTCCCGGCAACCAGGAACACAACCGAGTCGTGAACCGCAAACCATTCCGCTGACATCCGAAGTGCCATGTCGCCGAAAACCGCAAGTGCCGCGAATTTGCGCGCATTGACAGTCTGTACCCAGGCCTCAGCCCACATGCCGCGTTGAAAATCCATGCCCGCCCCACGAATCATTTTTGTACGAACTTTACCTTGACCCGTTTCTTCGCCGGAGTGAAGGTTCCAGACATTCAACAGCGAGTAGCAACGAGACCATTCATGACCACACTGCACACAGTTCCCGCCCGGCGCGGCAAGGCGGCTTTTGTCAACAAGGGCCAGGCCATCAAGATAATCAACACCCACGGCACACAGGTCGTCGACTTCTGGGCGTTCGTGGCCGGCCACCTGACCGAGTTCACCGGCATGGAACAGTGCCGCGCGACCTGGAAGCACCTTTATCCGCAAACCGGTGATGCGCTGTACTCAAACCGCCGGCGGGCGCTGATGACGCTGACCGAGGACACATCGCCGGGCCGCCACGACACGCTGATGGCCCCGTGCGACAATGAACGTTATGGCCTGTTGGGTTGCAACGACTACCACGACAACTGCAAGGACAACATGCACGCCGCCCTTGCCGAGCTTGGCTTTACGGTTCCGTTCACACCGGGTTCGATCAACCTGTTCATGAACATCCCCTGGCAACAGGACGGGTCCCTGTCATTCGACCCTGCCCTGTCCAAACCCGGCGACTATGTGATTTTGCGGGCCGAGATCGATGTGATCGCGGTGATGTCATGCTGCCCGCAGGACATTCTCGACATCAACTCACAATCGCCAACCGAGGCGCATTTCGAGATTCTGGACTAACATCAACGGACGCTAAACCATGGCCTCCTCTGCCCACGCCGAACACCTTTACCAGACCACGATCAAACTGTTCGGGTCGGAGCCGGAACCGCCGTTCGAGGACGAACGCCGGCTGCTGGCGGACTGGGGCCGCAAATGGGGTGTCGACAATGATGTCGGCAGGATCCGCTCCATCCTGATGCACCGCCCCGGCCCCGAACTGGGCATGGTTGACCCAACCAAGAAGCTTGAGGAAACCGGCACCTTCGGCGACCTCGAAGAAGGCTGGTACTGGCAGTCGGACGAAATACCGCCGGCAGATGACATGCGCGCCCAGCATGACGGGCTGGTGGATGCGTTACGCGCAGAAGGTGTCGAGGTGCATTTCCTCGACGGCGGAACCGATCGTTTACTCAAGTCCTGCTATACGCGCGATCCGGTCATCATGGTCAAGGGCGGCGCCATCGTGTGCCGCATGGCGCCGCGCATCCGCCAGGGCGAGGAACTGGTGGTCACCAGAACACTGGCCAATCTCGGCATACCGATCCTGCGCACCATTCATTCCAACGGCATGCTGGAAGGCGGCAGCTTCGCCTGGCTCAACCCGCACACCGCCGTGGTGGGCCGTTCAATCCGGGTTAATGACGAGGCCATCAGCCAGCTGGACGACGTGCTGAAGCGTCAGGGAGTGGAACTGATCGTAGTTGATCTGTGCGGCTACCTGATCCACATCGACGGTGCGTTTGTGATGGTGGACCACGACCTGGCGCTGGTTGACCCGACGCAACTGCCGTTCTGGTTTCTGGAGCGCCTGACGGAGTTGAAAATTCGAACCATCGAGATCACGCCCGCCGACAATGGCTGGATCATCAACGGACTTGCAGTGGCACCTGGACGCTACATCATGGGCGACGGCGCCAGCAACCGCACCCTGGATGCAATACAGCAGGCCGGTGTCGAGATCATCCCGGTGCAATATGACAAGATGCAACTGAACGGCGGTGGCATTCACTGTTCAACCACACCGCTGGAACGCGACAGCCTCTAGCGGCATCAGCCCGTGTGGGCAACAGCACCTTTCGGTTTCAAGGCAAGGGCGAAAGCCCCGTTGCCGACCGTCAGTACAGAAACACAGATCACCAGCAGCTTGGTATACTTGTGCTCGATGCCGAGGACTTGCGTCATGAAACCGAGATTGCTGGTTTCCAGATAGTACAGTACGGCACCCGACATGGCCGCAGCGAAGGCAACGTGGAAAGCCCATAACGACACCCGCCTGCCGCCGATGATGCAGAACACGATCACCGGTGTCAGGAACATGGAGGCCGTACCTGAAATGGCCACCGCCGCATAGAGTTCCTTGGTATCCAGCAGCAGGAAGGCCAGGCCTCCGAGCATGAACACCAGCATGGCGATGCGTCCGTTGAACAGTGTGGGTGCTGCCAGCCCCATGTCCTTGATGGCGAGCTTCGACGCACTCGACAGGGTTGAATCGAGCGTGGAGACCGCCGACACGATGAGTGCCAGATTGAGTATCAGCATGGTGGTCTCGCCCAGGGTACGGGTCAATACGGCCAGCATGGCCTCGCCGTCGCCTGCCTGCGTGCCGGCATAGACGCCCAGCAGTGCAAACAGGAAAATGCAGCTCATCGACAACCAGCCGGCATGCAGGAAGGATTTCCAGGTGGTCCGGCGGTCGGCAAGGAAGCCACGATCCATCATCACCGGGTCATGCATGGGATAGGAAATCACCTGCAGCATGGCGACCATCAGCAATATCCAGCCCGGATCCGAAACCGGTCTTGCGGTATCTCCGATCAGAGAAATCGACCAGCCGGGCGCACCAACAAGCGCGAACACCAGCACTGCCAGCATGACCAGAAACACACTCATCTGGAAGACATCGGTGCGCAGGGACGACTGAAGGCCGCCGAGCATGGAGTAACCGAGTGTGAACACGGCTGCAGCACTTGCCGCCAGCAGATAAAGAGAAGAACCTTCCGCCCCGAACAGCGTACCGATCACGATCAGGTTGGCGAACACTTCCGACAGCAGGCGCAAGGCGACAACCAGGTTGTACGCGGTCGTGCCTGACGATCCGAAACGGTCTGCCAGGAACGCCTGGACGGAACTGAAGCCGTGCCGGAAGCGGATCTGGTCGACGATGACGGCGCCGGTGAAAAACGACAGGTAGTAAGCCGTGTAGGCGAGCGCGCCGCCAATGCCGTAGTAAAATCCGAGAATGGCTGCGGTGAGCAGCGAGCGGGCAAAAATCCAGGTGGTCACCTGAGAGAACACCAGCGTGACCATTGACGGAGCAGAACCGTCGGCACTTTGCCCGGCATAAAACCCGTCAACCGTCCGCTGGCGCGGGGTCAGCAGAAACGAAATTACAGCAAGGACACACAGTGTCAGCAGCAGTGGCGTCATCATTGGCTCACAGATCCTGGAACGAGCATGGAAACAGAACTCGCACATTGCCCGATCCCAAGTGCTGCACAACACACATTTGGATCATCTGTTCGTGAATGCCGGGACTGCAGGTTTTCAGTCGCCAGCCCCGATCTCCGTCGGCAGCCGATTGTGCGGCCGTTTTCGGCCAGCCGGAGAGGCTATCTGAGAGTTCCCGGATACATATCCATTTTCAAAGTCCGCCGGCAAAAAGCCTGGCCGCCCTGAGTACGAACACTTTTCACCCATATCCAGAACCCAAAGTCAGTCTGGTCCAGAACAGAACGGAGAATGTTATTATGGAGATGTTCAGCACACGCGTTTTGGTTGCTGTTGTTGTGGCGGCGGTTTCGGGGACGCTGTTCAATGCGGCTGCGGTGGCGATTGCTGTCTCACCTGACCGTCTGGCTCTTGCCCTGGTACCAGGGCGCTACATCGTCGCTATCGCATTGTGTCTGGCGCTTCCGTTCCTGTCCCGCCTGTTTGACAGACTTTGGTTTTTCATCTCCGGTGTCCTTTGGCTAACGGTGGCAGCATCAGTCATCGCCAAATTGATTTTTGGTGTGGGCGCTCCCTGGTCAATGGTGCTTGGATTTAATCTCGTCTATGCCATTGCCGCGGTCATCACCTACCACCTCATCACCGCCAAATCGGTGAAGTAACGCCACTTCAAACTTCGCAGACAGGCACAGTCGTTTGATGCTATAGAGAATTAAAGGACACTAGGCCATGAGCGGATTTTTCTCGAAATTGTTCGGTGGCGGCGGCGATAAGCCGACCCCCGCCTTCGACACAGAAACCTATAAGGGGTATGTGATCGAACCCAAGCCGAAAGGCGCCAGCGGCACCTACAACATCGCCGGCAGCATTCGCAAGGAAGGCGACCCGGACGGACCATCGCACGACTTTATCCGGGCTGATACGTTCACCTCAGACGAAGAGGCCGCACGGTTTTCCATCATCAAGGCAAAGCAGATCATCGACCAGCAGGGTGATCGCCTGCTTAAATAACGCGCACGGCGTTACCCGCTCCACTTGGTGCGCATGGTCACCAGTTCTTCCGACGCCGTCGGGTGCACTGCCATGGTGGAATCAAAGTCCGCCTTGGTTGCGCCCATCTTGACTGAAATGCCCAGCAGTTGCGCCATTTCGCCCGCGTCAGGTCCCATGATATGGCAGCCCACGACCTTGTCGGATTTCGGCTCGACGATCAGCTTCATCAGCATTCTTTCATCGCGGCCCGACAAGGTGTGTTTCATCGGGCGGAAAGTGGATTTGTAGATGTCCACATCGCCGAACTTCTCGCGCGCCTCGGCTTCGGTCAGGCCGACGGTGCCAATTTCCGGCTGCGAGAAAACCGCCGTCGGGATCAGTGAGTGATCCATCGCGATATCCTTGCCATTGAACAGATTATCGGCCACGGCATGGCCTTCGCGTATGGCGACCGGGGTCAGCGCCACGCGGTCTGTCACGTCGCCTACAGCATAGATGTGATCGACATTGGTTTTCGAGTACTCATCGACCTTGATGGCACCGTTCGCCTTGGTCTCGACACCGGCATGTTCAAGCCCCAGACCCTGAGTATAGGGTGCCCGGCCTATCGCGAACATGATCTGCCCGGCTTCCAGGACATCGCCATTGGTCAGCGTCCCCTTCAGCACGTCGCCATCTTTCTCGATCTTGGTGAAAACCTGTCCGGTGACAACGTCAATGCCCTTCTTTTTCATCTCCACGGTCAGGTGATCGCGAACATCGTCGTCAAACCCGCGCAGGATCTTGTCGCCACGATACAAAAGGGTCGTGTCAACGCCGAGGCCCGCAAAAATGCCGGCGAACTCCACCGCGATGTAACCGCCACCGGCAATCACGATGCGCTCGGGCAAGGCTTCAAGGTGAAACGCCTCGTTCGACGTTATCACGTGTTCGATACCGGGCAGTTGTTCATCAATTTTCACAGTGCCGCCGGTCGCGATCAGGATGTATTTTGCCGTCACGTGGCGCTGCTCGTTGACCAGAAACACCGAATGGGGATCGCGCAATTCAGCGCGCGAGTTGAACAGTTCGACGCCTGCCTTTTCAAGATTGGAGATATAGATCTTGTTGAGCCTGTCGATCTCCCTGTCCTTGTTGGAAATCAGGGTCCACCAGTCAAAAGCAACCTTTTTCGTGGACCAGCCGAAGCCGACGGCATCTTCAAAGCTTTCGGCAAAATGGCTGGCATAGACGAAGAGTTTCTTCGGCACGCAACCCCGGATGACGCAGGTGCCGCCATAGCGGTATTCCTCCGCGATGCCGACCCGGGCACCGTGGGTGGCCGCAATGCGGGCGGCACGAACGCCGCCGGACCCGCCGCCAATGACGAAGAGATCGTAATCGTACTCAGACATGAAGGTTTTAACTTTCGATAATTTCCAGACCGTCGGGACCACCTAGTATCGCCATGCCGGCCATGCCAATAAACAAGCCGTGATCGACGACGCCTGGAATGGTCGAGATCACCGATGCCAGCTTCTGCGCATCGGGAATAGTGCCAAAGGCGCAGTCGATGATCACATTGCCATTGTCGGTGACGAACAACTCCCCGTCACGGATACGCAAGGCCAGTGCGCCACTGCATCCGGCCCATTTACCGGCGTGTTCCAGTTTCATTGCGGTGGCCTTGACGCCGAACGGCACCACTTCCACCGGCAGCGAGAACGCGCCCAGGGTTTCAACCTTCTTGGTGTGATCGGCAATGACGATCATCTGCTTTGACGAAGATGCCACGATCTTTTCGCGCAGCAGCGCCCCGCCCCCGCCCTTGATCAGGGTCAGGTTCGCATCCAGTTCGTCAGCACCATCGACCGTCAGGTCGAGCACCGGTTCTTCATCGAGCCGGGTCAGCGGAATGTTGAGGCTTTCCGCCTGCTCGCGGGTGGCTTCCGAGGTCGGCACGCAAACGACATTCAAGCCGCCTGCGACCATCTCGCCAAGGCCTGCGACAAATTTCTCTGCCGTAGATCCCGTCCCCAATCCGATCTTCATGCCTTCGCTTACGTGCTGCAATGCCTCGCGCGCGGCGGCTTCCTTGGCCTCGTCAGGTGTCACGTGTCCAGACCGCCCATCAACATGTATTTCATTTCGACATATTCCTCGACGCCATGGATTGAACCCTCACGGCCAATACCGGATTCCTTGACACCGCCAAACGGCGCAACCTCGGTGGAGATGATGCCCTCATTGATGCCGACGATGCCGTAATCCAGCCCTTCACCAACACGCCAGACCCGGCCGATATCGCGGGTGTAGAAGTAGCACGCCAAGCCAAACTCGGTATCATTGGCCATTCTGATGGCTTCTTCTTCGGTCTTGAACCGGAACAGGGGTGCCACCGGACCAAACGTCTCTTCGCGGGTGACCTTCATGTCGGTCGTGACATCACGCAGGATGGTCAGCTCGTGGAAGTTGCCGCCCAGGGACTTGCCGCCAGAAACAACGGTAGCACCTTTGTCCACTGCGTCCTGGATATGTTCCTGGACCTTGTCGACACCTGCCTGATTGATCAGTGGCCCTGTGGTCACGCCATCCTTGGTGCCGTCACCGACAACCATCTTGTCCACCGCTTCCTTCAGTTTTGCGGCAAACGCGTCATAGACCCCATCCTGCACCAGCAGGCGGTTGGCGCAGACGCAGGTCTGTCCAGCATTGCGGTACTTGGACGCCATGGCTCCGGCAACGGCTGCATCCA
The DNA here is from genome assembly GCA_947488295.1 of uncultured Anderseniella sp. GTDB lineage: Bacteria > Pseudomonadota > Alphaproteobacteria > Rhizobiales > Aestuariivirgaceae > Anderseniella. The sequence continues at coordinate 450,082 of CANKYU010000003.1, read as the reverse complement.
GATCGGCATCATCGAACACGATGAACGGCGCATTGCCGCCCAGTTCCATGCCGACCTTCTTCACCGTGTCGGCGCACTGTTTCATCAGCACCTTGCCGATTTCCGTAGAGCCGGTGAAGGTCAGCATCTTGATGGTCGGGTTCGACGTCATCTCGCCGCCGATGTCCGAGGCCTTGCCGGTCACCACATTGATGATACCGGCAGGGATGCCGGCGCGCTCGGCCAGTTCGCACAGGGACAGCGCGGACAGAGGCGTCTCGGAGGCAGGCTTGATGACGATGCTGCAGCCCACGCCAAGAGCCGGGCCGGCCTTGCGGGTGATCATGGCGTTTGGAAAGTTCCACGGCGTAATGGCGGCAACCACACCAACCGGCTGACGGGTCACGACAATACGGGCATCCGCCTTGTGGCTCGGAACGGTCTCGCCGTAAATGCGCTTGGCTTCTTCAGCAAAGAACTCGATGAAGGAAGCACCGTAGGCGATTTCGCCACGAGACTCTGCCAGCGGCTTGCCCTGCTCCGCCGTCATGATCTGGGCCAGGTCTTCCTGGTTTTCCATGATCAGGTTGTACCAGGTGCGCATGATGTTGCAGCGCTCCTTGGCGGTTCTGGCAGCCCAGTCCTTCATGGCACGCTCGGCTGCGTCGATGGCCTGCTTTGTCTCAGCGGCACCGAGCTTGGGGACAGAGGCAATCACATCTCCTGACGCCGGGTTGGTCACTTCTATGGTGTCGTCACCCGAGACCCATTTGCCGTCAATATAGCACTGCTCCTTCAGCAGCGACTTGTCCTTCAGAATATCTTTCAGGGCCTGGGTTTTGATCGCATCCATTTCGGTAACCTCCTTAACTTACAGGTTTGTTGGCAGGCGGTGTAGCATGGCCTGCGTCACACTCCAAGCACATCAGGTTGCATCACGGGCGTATCCAACGCATACCTGCAGCAACGAACAAACAGAGCGCCATACGTCGCAGTGATGCCACCTGATCGCTGCATGCTCTTGCGAGGTAAAATGACCAAATCTGCGGTAATCTTTGATCTGGACGGAACACTTGTCGATACGGCGCCGGACCTGTGGGGCGCCACCAACCATGTGCTGAAAGCGCATGGGCGGCGCGAAGTGTCGCTGGACGATGTCTATGACATGGTCGGCATGGGCGCCAAGAAACTCATTGAACGCGGTTTCGAGCGCACCGGCGAGCCGGCACGTGCCGACATGATAGACATCCTGTTCCGCCAGTTCCTCGACTTTTACTCGGCCAACATCACCGCCCGGTCGCAGCCCTATCCGGGCGTGCTGGCACTGCTTGATGAGCTGAAAGCCCGCGGCGTCGGGCTTGCCGTGTGCACCAACAAGCTGGAACGCCTGTCGGTCAAACTGATCAACGGCCTCGACATGGATCACTATTTTTCCGCGATCATCGGACCGGACACGACCGGCGTCGCAAAACCCGATCCGAGACCCCTGTTTGCCGCCATCAAGGCAACCGGCTGTGTGCGGTCGCGCGCCGTCATGATCGGCGACAGCGCCACCGACATCCGCACGGCACAGGCTGCCGCCATACCCGTCGTCGCTGTCAGTTTCGGCTATACCCACACCCACGTGTCAGCTTTTGAGCCCGATCATATCGTGGATCATTTCGACGAAGTGCTGCCCATACTCGAAGGCCGGTTTGCAGCTCATGCCTAGGGTTGGCATCCATCAGTTCGATCAGCAGCCGTCTGCTTTTGCAGCACCGATGCGTTTGAGCAGGTTAGACAGCACCCCTGACCCCAATAGTATTGCGGTCAGGACAAGGGCCAAACCAAAAACAAGTGGCCACGTGACGGTTTCTCCGATCAGCAGGACGCCCAGGACCATTGCCATGATCGGGTTGAGAGAAATGTAAAGGACCGGCATGGACGGAGGAAGCCAGCGCAGCGCCCATGTAAACAACGCGAACTGAATCGCTCCTGCGAAGGTGCCAAGGAAGACAACAGCTATCCAGCCTTTGGTGCTGAAACCGGGAACACCAGGAACTCCGGTAGTGACCAGCGACAGAACCAACAGCGCCAAAGCGCCAAACATCATCGCAATGGCGGTCACAAACAGGGGCCCGTGTTTCATCAGGCTGGCCCGGCTGAACACAGAGTAAAGCGCGGCGCAAAAGACCCCCAGTAGCATTGCCGCATCACCAAAAAGAGTACCATCAGGGGACACATTCATAGCGGCAGGTCCAAACACGATGGCAATGCCAGCAAACGCAATTGCAACGCTTGCAATCTTGCGCGCCGTCATCGCTTCACGCCCGAAAATCGCCGCAACGATCAGCGTTTGAATGGGCACCGTGGCCAGCCCCACTGCGCCCCGCGCAGCCGGAATGACTTCCAGTGCAGCATTGAAACCCCAGGTGAACAGGCAGAAAAACAGCAGACCAAGTACGGCGATCTTTCCAAACTCCGATGCCGACACCCGCTCTTTCGGCCAAATGAACGGCAAGAGCGGCAGGAAACACAGTGACCCAATCAGATAGCGGTAAAAGGCAAGAGAGATTGGGTCCGTCTCGCCAATGACAAAGCGGGTAGCCACGACAGCAGTGCCTGCACTGAGCGCTGCAACAGCCGCAGCAAGATGCGCTAGAACGGTTTTGTTCATGCAATTGATCCTGGCTGTTAACCGTCACTTTCAATTTGAAAGTTACTTGTTAAAGCCTAAACTTTAAAAACGCAAGTTACTATGTTAGGATCGGGACGCATTAGAGGATACGCACAGATAATGGCCGGAGCGACCTTGCCCCAGACCCCTCAAGATTTCAGATCGCGCTGTTCCATCGCGCGCACGCTGGATATTGCAGGCGACAAGTGGACGCTGCTTATCGTGCGCGATCTTATGTGGCACGGCAAAGACACATTTCAGGCACTTCAGCGCAGCGAAGAGCGGATGCCGACGAATATTCTGTCGAACCGCCTGAAGCGGCTGGTTGAACTGGGGCTTGTCCAGAAGGAGCCTTATCATGACCGGCCGGTCCGCTATCGCTATCAACTGACAGATGCGGGAAAATCCCTTGAACCGCTCCTCGTCACCTTGATGGACTGGGGACACAAACATTTGGGCGGTGGCCGTTTTGATCCAGGCAAGGGCACAGGCGTAACGACCGTCGATTCCTGAAGGTCATCATCAAGGAGCCTGACCGGCATACGGCCCTGACCTTCGATACAGCTGGTCGCCTGCCAAAACTTCCACCTTGATGCGGCCAAACGGGACTATCTGTACGCATCCACAAAGTTCTTGAGAATCTGGCCCGGCACCCGGACATCCTGCTGGTGACAGAACTCGATGATCCTGTCGGCGTCGGAAGGTGGAAAATACCCCTTGTCCTTGTATATCTTGATGCGGGCTTCAAAAACCTCGCTGTCGGCTTCCGGGTGAAACTGGGTGGCGTAGACGTTGGATTTGTAACGGATCATCTGGTACGGGCAAGGACCGGAGGCCAACAGGTGCACACAGTCGGCGGGCAGATCCTGCACCGCTTCCTTGTGGCCGACAAACGCCATGAAACTGTCCGGCAGGCCATTCAGCAGAGGATCGTCCGTTCCGTCTTCAGTCATCCGGCATTCAACGGCGCCAACCTCTTCGCTGAATCGTTCTTTGTTGACTGTGCCTCCCAGATGATGGGCCAGGATGCCGATACCATAACAACAACCCAGGTATGGGAAGTCTGTTTCCGTAATGGCCGGCATCAGGTCAAGGACCGCATTCTCAATGCGCTTTTCAACCTCGGATTTCTTAGTCTCCGCATCGCTGACGCATCCGGGCCCGCCACCGACGATGACGCCGGCATGGTCCTCAAGTTTCAAATCGCCGGGTATGGGGTCACGCTCAAGCCTGATACGGACTGTCTCGGATTGATCGAGCCCGCCCTGTTCGAGAATGGCCCGGTACTCGTCGTCCGAAGCTTCCGTCTCAGGGCGAAGCTGCAGGATAAGAAAAGGTTTCATGTGTCGTCTGCGTTGCCTTTGTGATGGTGCAGGTAGATGCGGAGAAAACGGCCTCAAGTCAAGCAGGTGAGCGTTCGATACGTCCCAGCGCCAGACCGGCGATGGCCGTCAACGCAGCCATTGGCAGCAGGTAGACCAATGACATGGTCCAGCTTCCGTTGCCGGTTGCAACCAGCCACGTGGTTACGGCGGGCCCGATGAGCTGTCCGATTGCCACGCACTGCAACATCAGCCCGTTTACGCTGGAGACATGTGCCCGGCTTGGGGCATGACGCGCGACACCGGCGAACAATGATCCCGGTATCAGGCCGCCAAAGCTTGAAAACAACACGGCACCCGCAATCCGCAGAGACACCGGCAAGGCAGCGCTCATCACCATGACGGCGCCCAGTGCCATGGCCGCGCTGGCCAGGACAATGAGCGATTGCCTGCGCACCCCGCGATCCAGCATGAAACCGGCGGCGATATTGCCGGTGGTGTTCACCACCATGATCATCGCGCCGACCGCGGCAGCCGGTGCCAAGTCCCACCCGGCCCGTTCAACCAGTATCAGCGGCACAAACGACGTGACCGCCATATACTGTCCGGAATAACAACCGAACACCGCGCCGAGCATGAGCGCGCCCGGCGTTTTGAGCACCGCCTTCACACGCCCCTCCCCGACAACCGGAGCATCAGCGTGTTCACGAGGTGCAGCCCAGACCAGGGCGGCAAGAAACACCACATAGCTGGCCGAGATCAGCAGCCACAATCCGCGCCACCCGACGTTTTCAATAATGATACCACCCGCGAGCAGGATCACCCCCGCGCCAAGCGGCAGATAGGCGCCCCATAGCCCCATGGCGGTCTGGCGGGTGCGGTCATCCGCCAGCCGCAGGACGAGACCGGGCAGCGATACCGATATCATGAAGAAGCCAACACCTTCCGCGACCCTGCTTGCAATAAGGGTTATGCCGGTATCAGCGGCCGCGCCTGCGGCACCCGCGGCTGCGGCCAACACCAAACCAACCATCGCAAGCCGCAGCTGCCCCCATTTGTCGGACAGTGCGCCGAACAGCAGTCCGGCCACAGCCGCGACCAGCGAAAACATGGACACGACAAGGCCGGCCTGAAACAGCGACAGGTCCAGCTCAGCCCGCAGCACCGGCAGCGCGGCAGGTGCCTTGCCGACAAGGAAAGCAGCCGCCACCCCGGTGAGAAACACCACCCAGATGCGCGGCCACTGACCCGAATTTTCGCTTGCTGCTGACACTATTGTTGTTGCCCTGCCCCGACCTGCCGGGATAGTGCCATTGTGCGCAGCTGATTACCATGGCGTTTGTGTCAGGTTTTGGCCTTGCGGGCCGCCAATACCGCATCCAGAGACCAGTGGTCGCGATGGCGCAGCAGCCACAGTGCCACCATTGCCAGAAAGGCACACAACGCAACCGTCACACCGCGGTTCACCGGAAACCCTTCGTCATTGATTGCAAACGGATCGAGGTATTTGGGCCATTCGCGCAGGATGGTAAATCCGTGCATTGCGGCAAGGGCCGCATAACTGACGATCCGGGCCCACCCCGCAAATACCAGCAGACAAATGGCAATCTGCACACCAGCTATGGCATATACCTGCCAAATCCCCAGGTCGACTGAGTCATAATAGCTGGCCAGTTTCTGGTATTGCTGTGGCGCAAGAATCTTGTTTACGGCCCACACGAAAATGAACCACGCGCACCCGACGCGTAACAGGACCAGTGCCAGGGCCTCACTTTTCTGCGGCGGAAGCAGTTGCATACCTGTATTCTCCAAGCTGATTGCAAAAACGGTTTGTAGCTGGCCCTGCCTATCAAGGATTGGCATTTTGCGGACTGACATGTGCGTGAATGCGCGTGAACGTGATGCAAGTCATGCGCAAACTGCCGGTTGACGGCACCCGCGCAGCGGTAGAGATTGATTTTGCTGTTTACATCAGGCTGATCAGATGGTTTCCAACAACAAGCCCGCATTCGCGCAACGCGACCGAACCTGGCACCCCAAGGGGCTCACGCCTGCCTACAACTCGTCGGTGCTGCGGTCACCAAAACGTGCCTTGTTGCAAATGCCTCCTTCCCTCAGCGAAACCTCCGGCCCGGTATTTGGCCACAACATGCTGGGTGAACATGATGCAGACATGCTGCGTAATGCCGTCGTCGACGGTGATCCGGTTGGCGAGCGGATTGTGGTGTCAGGCCGGGTGCTGGATGAATATGCCCGGCCTCAGCCCGGGGTGCTGATCGAGATATGGCAGGCCAATGCCGGCGGGCGCTACCGGCACGTCCGCGATGGCTATCTGGCACCGCTTGATGAGAATTTTTCCGGCTATGGCCGATGCCTGTCAGATGAACAGGGCAATTATTCGTTCCGCACCATCCGGCCCGGCCCCTACCCGTTTCCCAATAACGGGCCGGCATGGCGGCCGGCTCATATCCACCTGTCGCTGTTCGGCGCCTCATTTGCCCAACGCCTGATTACACAGTTCTATTTCGAAGGTGACCCGCTGATCAAACATTGCGCCATCGTCAATGCGGTCAGCGACCCTGCTGCCGTTGACCGGATGGTTGCCCGGCTTGACCTCGATAACGCGGTGCCGTTTGACGCGCTTGCCTACCGTTTTGACATTGTGCTGCGCGGGCGCAATGAAACCCGGTTTGACACGGAGCACAGCTGATGAAAAAGCAGCTCAGGGAAACACCCTCACAAACCGCCGGGCCCTATGTGCACATCGGTCTTTTGCCCGACGCTGCCGGCATCGATGTCGACCATCACGGCATTGCCGGTCATACCGGTTTGAATAGCGGCACGCCAATCGTCATCACAGGCGTGGTTCGTGACGGCGCGGGCGAGATCGTCAAGGATGCCCTGCTGGAAATCTGGCAGGCTGGGGATGACGGTCAATTTGCCGATGGCCACAGGGGGTTTGCGCGCGCTCATACCGATTTTGAAACCGGCGAATTCCGCTTCGAAACCGTAAAACCCGGACCCGTTGCCTGGACCGACGGGACACCGCAGGCACCGCACATAACCGTGATGATTTTCGCGCGCGGCATCAACATCCACCTGCACACGCGGATCTACTTTGCCGACGAGGCCGATGCCAACGCCGCAGATCCTGTACTCAATGCGATTGCCGATGGCCGCGAGACCCTGCTGGCCAAGCCCGAGGAAAGTTCCAACAACAGTTACCGGTTTGATGTTTCGCTTCAGGGTGAGGCCGAAACCGTGTTCTTCGACATTTGAGGAAACCTATGTCCGATCCATGCATTATATGTGTTGCCATTACCGGGTCCGTGCCGACCAAGGCGGCAAACCCTGCCGTGCCGATTACCATCACTGAACAGATCGAGAGCACCCACGAGGCTTTCGAGGCTGGTGCGTCCATCGCCCATTGCCACGTGCGCAATGACGACGAGACCCCGACCTCTGATCCGGACAAGTTCGCCCGCCTCGGCGAGGGCCTGCGCAAGCACTGCCCGGGCATGATCATCCAGTATTCAACCGGCGGCCGTTCCGGCGCGGGCCATGAACGCGGCGGCATGCTGCCGCTGAAACCGGACATGGCATCCCTGACTGTCGGCTCCAACAATTTTCCAACGCGGGTCTATGAGAATTCGCCTGATCTGGTGGACTGGCTGGCCGGTGAGATGTTGAAACATGGCATCAAGCCCGAGATTGAAGCCTTTGATCTCAGCCATGTTTTCCAGGCCGTGAAAATGGCGGAAGATGGCCGGTTGAAGGGACCGTTGTATGTCCAGTTCGTCATGGGGGTCAAAAACGCCATGCCGGTCGACAAAGAGGTTTTCGACTTCTATGTGAAAACACTGAACCGGCTGGCACCTGACGCGCAGTGGTGTGGCGCAGGCATTGCGCAAAACCAGATCGTGCTGAATGACTGGTGCATCGCAGCCGGCGGCCATGTCCGGACCGGGCTTGAAGACAATGTGCGGCTTGACCGCAACACGCTGGCACCGTCCAATTCGGCACTGGTAAAACGGGCAGTTGAACTGTGCCACAAACATGAGCGACCCGTCGCCAGCTGGCAGCAGGCGCGTGATATCCTGCAACTCCCTTTGGCGGCTTAAGAAAGATACTTCTGATGTCCCACGTCTTCCCACGGCACACCAAGTCCAAACTGGCCACTGCAGTTGCAGGTGATGGCCCCTACATCATCGATGCCGACGGCAAGCGGTACCTGGACGGGTGTGGCGGTGCAGCCGTGTCATGCCTCGGCCATTCCAACGAAGTGGTTCGCGAGGCGGTAAAGACGCAACTGGATAACATGGCGTGGGCGCATACCAGCTTCTTCACCTCAGAGCCTGCCGAACAACTGGCCGACATGCTTATAGAACGGGCGCCGAAAGGTATCGACCGGGTCTATTTCGTCTCCGGCGGATCGGAAGCCACCGAAGCCTCGATGAAACTGGCCCGGCAATACTTTCTGGAGAAAGGCGAACCCGACCGGCGGCATGTGATTGCACGCTGGCAGAGTTATCACGGCAATACTCTGGGTGCACTGGCAGCCGGCGGCAACCGCTGGCGCCGAAAACAGTTCGAACCCTTCCTGACCGCAGCCATGCATCACATCGATGCCTGCTATTTCTGGCGCTGGGCGCAGGCCGGTGAAACGCCTGAAGCCTATGGCCTGCGCATGGCCAACCAGCTCGAGGACAAGATCCTGGAACTCGGCGAAGACAGCGTCGCAGCGTTCATTGCCGAGCCGGTCGTGGGCGCCACACTCGGCGCTGTCGCAGCAGAGGCCGGCTACTTCAAGCGCGTCCGGGAAATCTGCGACAAGTATGGCGTTCTGTTGATCCTGGATGAAGTGATGTGCGGCATGGGCCGGTGCGGCACCCTGTTTGCCTCGGAACACGACGATGTGGCACCCGACATGGTGTGTATCGCCAAGGGTCTGGGCGCAGGTATTCAACCCATTGGCGCCATGCTGTGCTCTGCGGAAATCTATTCGGCAATCGAAGGCGGATCCGGTTTCTTCCAGCATGGCCATACCTATCTTGGCCATCCGGCAGCTTGCGCGGCCGGCGTCGCCGTGCTGCAGGAAATCGAACGCAACGACCTGCTCGGCAATGTCAATGCAATGGGCGGCAAGCTGATGGCCGCTCTGGAAGCCCGCTTCGGCCAGCACCCGCATGTCGGCGACATACGCGGCCGCGGATTGTTCCAGGGCGTCGAGCTGGTTGCCGACAAGGACAGCAAGGAACCGTTTGACCCGGCTCTCAAACTGCACGCCGACATCAAGAAGCGCGCGCTGGCCGGAGGTCTGATGGTTTATCCGATGGGCGGCACGGTTGACGGGCAGGCCGGCGATCACGTCCTGATCGCACCGCCTTACATCATTGACGAGAGCCATGTGGCTGAACTTGTCGACAAACTCGACAGCGCCATCAATGGCGCGCTGACCGCCAGCAAGGCTGCCTAGAGCCTTTTCGGTCCAAAAGGAAAGAGCCCTAACTCCAATGTCTGACACAACCACACTCACGCAACTGGGCGCGGACAGTGCCCTGCCCGGCTCACCGGATGAGGCCACGATGGAACGCGTGCCTGCGCCACATCAGGACACCGATTATCTGGTGCGGTTTGCGGTGCCGGAATTCACTTCAATCTGTCCGGTTACCGGACAGCCGGACTTCGCCCATCTGGTAATAGACTACGTACCGCAGGACTGGATCGTCGAGTCCAAGTCGCTGAAACTGTACCTCGGTTCATTCAGGAATCACGGCGCTTTCCATGAAGACTGCACGGTGCGGGTTGGCCGCGATCTCGTGGACCTGTTGACACCCAAATGGCTGCGCATCGGTGGGTACTGGTATCCGCGCGGCGGCATTCCAATCGATGTTTTCTGGCAAAGCGGCGAGCCGCCAAAGGGCCTCTGGCTGCCGGACCAGGGGGTGCCGCCTTATCGTGGTCGAGGATAGGTAAGGATGCACCAACAGAAAACGCGGCACTCCTGAGGAATGCCGCGTTTGAATCTGTAAACCTGTGAGTGCTTCTAGTCCTTGGAGGCCCGGCGCCCTACCCGCGCTGTGTACACATCGCGTTTGTTGATGGCCTTGAACTTCATGGTCTCGCCATTCTCGCTGTTGGTGGCCACGAACCAGTCACCGTTCTGGGTGATGGCGCCGCATTTGTATTTGCCGCGGGTCCATGAGCGCCATGCGATGCACAGTTCTTCGTCCTTGACGACCCAAACGCCCTTATCTTCCTTGCCGAACGCCCGGCCCAGCATGGTGCCGTCATCCTTCGCTGAAATCAGCAGCCGATAACCACCTGCGACACGCGCTTCATAATGCCCGGGAAAGAGGCCTTCGAGCGCATCGGATTCCATTGCAAGCTCGTCTGCCGGTACACCGGAGGGTTGTTCTGCCTGCGCGATGCCTGCGAACGGTAACGCAAGCATGGTTGCGGCAAAAGTAATAATCAGCTTTTTCATGGAATACCCCTTGGACAACTAACTCAACTGAACGCGACAGAGCGCAGATTCGGGCTTTGCCGTGCTCAACTCTGAAAAATTTTCGCTGAGATCAGTATGTGCCCGTATGGTAACTATTGAATTAACGTATTGTCCAAAAGCTACGACATCATGCGGATTTAGTGTCACAATTGCGGCCTTATGAGCATGGTTAACAGCTCCGCCAACTCGCTGAAACACAATGATATTTCCGCTTCATTCCGGGATTTCCCATGATCTGACCCGGAATTTCGCAGCCCGCGAAAACCATCCGGAGTGCCGATGCCAGAACAACTTTTCGTGGTTTTCAAATTGAGACTTTCCACGACAGGTTGAAAAAGACCTTGCCGAATGACCGGAGCTGGCTAGGCTCGTGGAGCGGCGGACATGATGATCCGCTTCAAGGGTATCCAATCGGAGGGAATAGCGATGGATCTAACCTCACTTATCGTACAGGCCGTTGGCGGTGCTGCAGGTGGTACAGCCGGTGGCAAGTTCATCAAGGGTGGTGACATGGGCCAGATCGGCAATCTGATTGCCGGCGCAGTCGGTGGTGTCGGCGGCGGTTCGCTGCTTGGCGGATTGCTGGGTGCTGCAGGCGGTGACGCGGGAGGCGGCATGGACATCGGCGCACTCGCGGGCCAACTCGTTGGCGGCGGTGTTGGCGGTCTCATCGTCCAGACTATTGTCGGCATGATCAAAAACAAGATGATGGGCTGACTGTCTCGCTGACGCATAGCTTGACCGGGGGGTGCCGAGCTGTCGAGGCCGGCACCCTCTGGATGCCATCCATAGAATTCCGGTTTAAAAGGTTCGATCAGCAGGAAATGGCTTGCAGCAGAGCGGCCTTGTCGAAGTTGGCACCGCACAACAGCACGACATTGGTCTGGCCGGCATATTCCTGCTGGTCTGCCAGATAGCCTGCCAGGGCAAGACCTGCGGCCCCTTCCACCAGTTGCTTCTCGGTCCAGGCCAGTGTTCCGAGAGCCGAAACAATTTCGGCTTCACTGCAGTGCACCACCCGATCAATCACCTCCGTTGCCAGCGCGAGCGTTACTGCGTCTTCATCAACACCGCCCGCGATACCGTCTGCGAGCGTGTCGATGTGTTCGGTTTCGACTATGCGCCCGGCTGCCATCGACGCCGCAAGTGCGGCCGAGTTTGTCGCACTGACCCCAATGATGCGGCATCCGGGCAGATGCGACTTGAGCACTGACCCTATACCCGAAACAAGGCCGCCTCCGCCCATCGCGATAAACACGTTATCGATGTGTGGCAGTTGTTCGAGAAGTTCGAGCCCGATAGAGCCCTGACCGGCTATGACTTCTGTATCATTATAGGGTGAGACGTAAACAAACTCGCCGCCGGCGGCCAATGATCGGGCATGGGTCTCCGCAAGACCCGACTCGGCACCATGCAGGATGACCTCGGTACCAAAGCTTTTGACTTTGGCCAGTTTTGCCGGCGCCACGGTTTCCGGCAGCACCACCGTCAATTTGTGGCCGGTGATCTGTGCGGCATGCGAGCAGGCAATACCGTGATTGCCCGATGAGGCGGTTATCAACGGCCGCTCGGGTGGCAGCGATGTGAGCTTGGCCATCGCGCCCCTGAGCTTGAAGGAGCCGGTGGTCTGAAAATTCTCCGTCTTGAAATAGAGGCCTGTCTTGTCCGGCAATGCCGTACATGACTGCAGCAACGGCGTGTTGATGACGTGGTCGCAAATTCTGCGCCTTACCACGACGCTGCGCGCCGCCGAAGCAAGCACCGATTGAGAGGGGGGTGAAGATGTCATCTGCCAGACAGCCCAATTCCAATGAAGATTATGTCAATCCGGCCCCCGGCAGCCGCCGCTCAACCGAACGTGTCACACTGGCTGATATCACCGGTCTGAATGCCGCGTTTGAACCATTCGACCCGCTGGGCAGACGTACCATGGGTAAAGCTTTCCGGGACAACATAGCCCTGGCTGCGCTTTTGCAGGCGGTCGTCGCCGATGGCGCTTGCAGCATTGATGCCTTCTTCGATGTCCCCCTGCTCCAGAATATTCTGATTGTCGCGTGCCCACACACCGGCCAGACAGTCCGCCTGCAATTCCATGCGGACCGACAGGCGGTTGGCTTCGGTTTTTGACGAGCGCAGACGCGCGGCCGTCACCTTTTCCGCGATACCCAGCAGGGTCTGAACATGATGACCGACCTCGTGGGCGATAACATATGCATGGGCAAAATCGCCGGATGCGCCGAGACGCGAACTCATGTCACGGAAGAAACTGAGATCGATGTAAATTTTCTTGTCGCGCGGGCAGTAAAAAGGCCCCATTGCCGACTGGGCGGCACCACAGGCCGATTGCACATAGCCGGAAAACAGCACCATGCGCGGCTCTTCGTACGTACGGTTGTTCTCCTTGAATATCCGGGCCCAGGTGCGTTCGGTTGTTGACAGGACCTTGCTGGCGAACTTGCCCATTTCATCGTTCGCGGCCGGTGCTCCCTGTTGCTGTTGCGTCTGGGGTGCCTGCTGCGTCTGCTGCTGGAGACCGCCGCCACCCAGCATTTCCAGCGGGTTGACACCGAACACCAACCACAGAATTCCCAGGATGATTATGGTTCCAATCCCGATGCCACCGCCGCCGCGCCTGCCCATGGGGATACGAAACCCGCCGCGGCGTCCGCGCTGGCCCCTGCGGTCTTCCACATTGGAACTCGCCTGTTCATCGTCCAGCCGCATGGTTCAAATCCTTTATCGCACTCACTAACCCGTTTGTCGCAGTTTCGCCGCAACCGGACCGAAACATCAAGTCATAAGTGCAACCGGAAGTGGATCGGGCAGATTATTCCGTTTAAGCGGTCTTGGCCAGGTTATCGCCGTTTTCGACCGGATAGGTCGGATAAAGGCCGCGACCTTCAGCAAGCTGCTGCACCAGAGCCAGCACGCCATCAATTGCCGGTGTCGCAACGCCTGCAATGCGGCCCATCTCCTGAACAGCAGTGACCAGGGCGTCTATTTCCATGGCTTTGCCGGCCTCGAGGTCCTGTAGCATGGAGGTGCGGTGAGCACCCACTCCGGCAGCACCATTGATGCGGCGCTCGACATCGACCCGGAAGCTGGCTCCCAGCTTTTCCGCCAGTGTCTGCGCTTCCAACATCATGGATTTCGCCAGCGCGCGGGTACCCGGTTCGGTCGCGACCACATCCAGAGTAGCACCGGTCAGGGCTGAAATCGGGTTGAAACACAGATTGCCCCACAATTTGAGCCAGATTTCAGACCGGATGTCTTCCAGGACCGGCGCGCGAAGGCCGCCCTGCTCCATTGCCCTGGACAGGGCCTGACAACGCGGCGACACGGTGCCATCTGGTTCGCCGATCGAAAACTTGTCCCCATAAACATGCTTGATCACCCCCGGCTCAACGATTTCGGTTGCCGGATAGACCACGCATCCGATGGCCCGGCCCGGCCCAAAAGCAGTCCACTGCCGATCATCGCGATCAACCGCGTCCAGTTTGCTGCCTTCAAATGCTCCCGGGAGCTTGTGAAAGTACCACCAAGGCACGCCGTTCTGGCACGTAACAACCGCCGTGTTGGGACCCAACAGCGGTTTGATGCTTTCAGCAGATTGCCAGGCCTGATGGCTCTTGAGCGCGATGACCACATAGTCCTGAGGCCCCAGGTCCGCCGGGTTCGATGTCGCCGTGACCGGTACGGAGACCGTTTCATCGCCGCGCACAAGGGTCAGGCCGTTTTCCTGCATGGCCTTGAGGTGGGGCCCGCGAGCAATCAATGACAGTTCGACGCCGGGCACCGTCGCCAAAGCATGCCCCATGAAGCCGCCAATCGCACCTGCGCCGTAAATACATATTTTCATTGTGGAAACCCTTCAAACCATAGCGGATATGAGGGTGTTCTACCGTCGCGCGCGCGCGCGAACAAGCGACTCGTTCCACCATATGGCAGAAACACAGCTCGTTATTCACCCAACGAATTATACAAATCTATATCTATCTGAATTATAACGACTAAATATTCAAGTCATTACCTGAAAGAATGATAAAATCGAAAATCACTATATATTCGTTCCACATGGTGGGACGGCTGCGTGCGCACGCAATATGCAAACCGGCAGCCGCAACGGTCTCTTTCCAGTTCACCGCGCCGACGACTGTGCCAGGCGCGCATCAAGCAGCACCTGACCTTATGATGGGAGAGTTTGCCGGAACAACAGTGCCGCGGTGCGGCAGGCCGGATATCGGCCTGCCATTGCTACTGCGCAGGCGTCTCTGCGCTGGAGGATTTGATTTTCGTCCAGATGATCTTGAACAGCGGCAGCAGTATCAGGATGATGGCGATAACCGTGATCGGTCCGGCGATGGCGCGGGTGAAAAAGATCGACGGATCTCCCGAGGACAACAGCAGCGACTGGCGCAATGTCGGTTCGGCAATGGGCCCCAGCACAATAGCCAGCACGGCGGGTGCAAGGGGATAGTCGAGCTTACGCAGGAAGAACGCGCCAAGGCCGAAACCAAGCATCAACCAGACGTCGTGCATGTCCTTGGTGGCAGCATAGCCACCGACCACCGACAGTACGAAAATCATCGGAGCCAGAATCGTGAACGGCATGCGCAGCATCCAGATAAACAGCGGAATGAAGGCTATGTTGATCACCAGTGCGAAGAAGTTCGACACATAAAACGAACCGATAAGCCCCCACACAAACTCACTTTGATCGGTAAACAGCCGCGGACCAGGCGTCAGGCCCCAGATGACCATTCCACCGAGCAGGATGGCCGTTGTCGGGGACCCCGGAATGCCGAGCGTCAGCATGGGCAGCATCGATCCGGTAGAGGCGGAATTGTTGGCCGCCTCGGGTGCCGCGACACCGCCGGGATGGCCCTTGCCGAACTCTTTCGGGTTCCTGGCCACCATCTTGGCTACGCCATAAGACATCAGCGAACCCGGCGTGGCACCGGCAGCCGGCAGAATGCCGACAAAGAAGCCAAGGAACGAACCGATGGCTGTGCCTTTCCAGCCGCGTTTCATGCCTTCCTTCGCATCTGACGCGATGCCCTTTACAGACATCTTGGCGTCCGTGGATGTGATCTTGCCGCGGGTCGAATCGATGGTCCACAGCATCTCACCGATGCCGTACACGCCAATGGCCAGCACCAGGAAGTTGACCCCGTGCAGGAAACCGGAAATGTCGAAGAAGATCAGCCGCGGAGCGCCGGATATCTCGTCATAGCCTACCGCCGCAAACACGAGGCCAATGCAGATCGAGAACACGGTCTTGGGAATATCATCCCCGCCCAACCCCACAAACGTGGCAAATGCGAGCAGCATGAGGGCGAAAATTTCCGGGTTGCCGAAACTCAGCGCCACAGAGGCAAGTGGCGGTGCGAACGCGGTAAACAGCACGTTTGACACTGTTCCACCGATGAACGAAGCAATCGCAGCCGTGATAAGCGCCAGACTTGCTCTTCCGCTCAAAGCCAGCGGCCTGCCGTCAAACGTGGTGGCAACGGCGGTTGAAGCACCTGGAATTCCAAGCGTGATCGAGCTGATGGCCCCGCCATACATGGCGCCATAATAGATAGCTGCAAGAAATATGATGGCCGATGCCGGCGGCACCAGGAAGGTGATCGGCAACAGGATGGCCACGCCGTTCACGGACCCCAGCCCCGGCATCGCGCCGATGAACAGCCCCAGCGTTACACCGATAAGAATCAGAATCAGGTTGGTTGGCTGCAGAGACAACCATAAACCGTCACTGAGAAGTCCGAGAATTTCCATCATGATGTAACAAGCCCCTCGCGTGCAGCGCCATCAGGCGCGCTTCGGTCAATAGATGATCGTGTTGAGATAATTGAAAATCGGCTCAAGAAACTTCATGCCCTTGGGCAGCGTGATGCGCATAAGCGCTTCGAAGAAAAAGAAGAAGACAATCGGCACCGACGTCGCGATAGTCATGGTAAGCGTCCACGTATGACGGCCAAGGAAGCGCAGGTAATAGATCAGGAAGACAAACATCGCGCCGTACATGGAAATAATGCTGACCAGTGCGATGAAACCAAAGATACCGCCGCCAACCAGCAACAGCATCTTCTTGCCATAGCTATCAAGAAACGGTTCGGTGGACTGAGAAGGCGGTGAAGTTCGCCGATAACAATTGACTGCAATGAAGCCCGTGCAAATCAGCATGATGCCGGAAAGCCAGAACGGCCAGGCACCACCGCCGGGGCCCTCGCCTGTAATGTAACCAATTTCCAGCTCCGAACTCTTCCACATCAGATAAACTGACATAAGAGCCAGAACAGCAGCCGTAACGAATTCTGCGCGCCGCATGGCGGCTCCTCCCATACGCCCTCGATCGAACGCACCGGTAGGCGCACACGTGAAGACGGATATTTTTTATCAGGTGGCTGAAGCAGTCAGGTCCACAGACCTGATTGCTCCAGCTTGTTGCGTTCGACCTTGGGCGGTCGGCTTAACCGCCGATTGCCTTCAGCAGTTCGTTGTGCCGGTCGACCTGGGTTTTCCAGTATTCCTTCTGGGTCGCAGCGTCCATCGGCAACGGCTCCAGGCTTTCAGACTTCATATAGTTCTGCCACTCTTCCGTGTCGTAGATCTTCCCGAAGAGATCGCGGTAGTAGGCGGCAGCCTCGTCCGACATCCCAGGCGCACCAACGACGGCACGCTGGTTGTAGTAGGAGAAGTCCTTGCCGAGTTCCTTGACCGTGCGGGTATCCGGCAGGTTCGGCAGACGCTCATCAGAAAACGCAATCAGCGGAACAACGTCGCCGGATTCAAAGAAGCCCTTGGCTTCCGCCGGATTGTTCACAGACGCCATGATCTGCTGGCCGGCGAGGTCCTTGGCAACGGCGCCACCGCCCTTGTACGGGATGTACTTGATTTTGATATCGAAGTTCTTTTCCATCCACGCGATGACGATAGAGTCTTCCTGACCCTTGCCGGTGCCGCCCATGACATATTCGCCATTGTCAGCTTTAACCTTTGCCAACCAATCCTCGAAGGTCTTGATGCCAGAGTCCTTGTGAACCCAAAGAACAAACGGATCCACGCCCATCATGGTAACGGGAGTGAAAGTCTGAATGTCGATACCAAGGTTTGGCTGGCGAATTGGTGTGGTGAAGAAGGAATTCAAGGTCACAAGAATGGAGTGATCCTTGTCGCTTGCGCCGTTCAGGGCGATCAGTGCTTCAGCACCTGAACCGCCACCCTTGTTGTTAGGCACGAGCGGACGAACCGTCAGGTCCTTCTTCTCGGCCACTGACTGAAGGAAGCGCGCGATCTGATCAGCACCACCGCCGGCACCGGCCATGATGACGAAGTCAATCGGCTTGGTGGGCTCCCAGGCATGAGCCGGGGTTGTCGTGGTGACAACAGATGCCATCATCCCGGTTGCAAACATGAATCCGAGTGCAATTCTTCTAGTAAGTTTCATTTCAGTTCTCCCTTTGGGGTCGTTGACAACAACAACCATGTTAGGTTGCTGCTACAAAATTGAAACCCTGGCCACCAGACCGCCGTATCTGTTGCCGGCTTATTTCCGGTACCGCTCCACAATGTGGAACCATCTGATATACCAGTCAAAATCAAGAAATCTTGGCGTGTGGTATACCAGTTAACGGCCGGATCGTATCAGATTGGCGGTCGGCATCAAGCAAAACCGGACAGGTTGTCGCAGATTCCCGGATGTTTTTCCGCACAGTGGTTACTCCTTTCTCCTTTAGCTTGCAGATCAGGCTGAATCCGGATTGAAACACCAAAATCCATATCCCTGATTGCCTCAAAACTGTTAGAGCAACATTGTGGGTTCATTCGGACCCAATTTGCTCCGGACCAGGATTATTTTCGATTTTCCAACCAAAAAGTCCTGGCTTGACCGCATCCAGATCAGCACAGCAGTTCCATGGACCCTGACGAGTCCACAAAGCCGCACTAATGCGCCATCAACACAGGCATTTCCGCGTGATCGACGACATATTGCGTGGCACCTCCAAACACCATCTCCCGCCCCCGGCTTGAGCCGTAGGCACCCATCAACAAACAATCGGCATCCACCGACCCGGCTCCCTCGAGCAATGCCTGGCCGGCATTGCCGCCAGACTTGATCTCCGTATGGTTCGCCTCGATGTCATGATCAGCCAGGAAATTCAGAACGTGTGCACCGGTCAGCTCCAGATCGTCGCCTGCCATCGTCATGACAGACACCGTGGATGCCGCAGTCAGCAACGGCATTGCCAGAGATACCGCCCGGGCAGCCTCGCGTGATCCATTCCATGCCACGGCAATATGGTTGCCGATCTTGCCGGGTGGCGGCAGTGGCGGGCACATCATCACAAGCGAGCCCGTGTTGACCAGCGCCGCCTCAAGTGTGTTGCGGCCAACTGCCCTGTCACGATCCGGTCTTGCAACTGCGACGACATCAGCCAGCCGGCCGCGCGCCGATACGATGCTGGCCTGCTTGCCGCGCTCGATGCGCCAGGTTGCGGATAGCTTGTCCTTTGGATGAGGTTTGCCAATAGCAACCATCGTCAGCTTGTTGGCGCGGGCATAGTCTTCAAACTGTTGCGTTATCTGCGTCTCTTCCGCATTGGCGAGTTCATCGCCGGAGCTGGAAATCTGCTCTCGCAGAATGGCGGGAACGGAAACTCCGAATGGAATCAGATCGTCTGGTGCGGGCCGACAATGCACCGCTTCGATATGGCCTGCGTTGCCGGCAAGCGCCAGGGCATGATCGAGAACGTTCTCACCTTTGCCGTCATTCCTGATCGGAACAAAAATCCTGCGAATTGCCATAACGTTCTCGTTCCTAACTACCCAGTAGTGTTCCGGCAGCGACGCCTGCCTGCCCGGCCCAATCCTGGGCAGCCACCTTGTCGCCACCTGCAGGCCGGACACGTTTGATACAAATCCGTCCGCCGATCAGTTGCACCACCACGCCCTCATCCGAGACACTGATGACTTTAGACGACACACCATCACCGGCCACCAATTGACAGTCGTAAATCTGGACTTCACTGCCATTCAGCGTTGTCCAGGCACCGGGGCTAGGGTTTGTGCCGCGGATCAGATCGTAAACCTGTTTTACCGGCTTGTTCCAGTCAATCCTGGCATGCTTCTTGGTGCACCGCCGCTCGTAAGTTGCGTCGGCTTCATCCGGCACGATGCGCGGCGGCTCGCCCGAACGGAACAGGTCACAGACCTCCAGCACGCTTTCAACGGCGGAAGGATAGATCTTCTTGAAATAGAGGTTGATGACCGTGTCATCCGGGGCGATGTCGCACTCCCACTGCAAGAGACTGTCACCTTCATCGAGCCCGTCGGTCGGATAAAACCAGCTGTAACCAGACCTGGTCGAGCCCATGATGATCGGCCAGTTCACCGCGCTGGGACCACGATGCAGCGGCAGCAGCGACGGGTGAAAGCAGATCGAGCCCAGTTTCGGCGTGTCCCGGGCTGCTTCCGGTACGAATACATTGACAAAGGCCATGACCATCAGGTCGGCATTGCAGGACGCCAGCGTGTCGAGTGCCTCCCTGTCATCGAAATCCGCCGGCTGATGCACGGCCAGCCCCTGCTCCAGAGCGTATTCCTTGATCGGGTCAACCGGCCTGCCCTCACGGTCGGGTTCGCAATACACCGCAACAACTTCGTCCTTGCCCGCTTCAAGTATTTTCGCCAACGCATCCTTGCCGAACGCCTGTTGACCCATAACGATGAGACGCATGGGATCGCCGGGCTTTTGCCAGTTTGTTGCCATCAGTATTACTCCCCGATCGTCTTGTTACTCAGCCGCCTGCTTCATCTCGCCTATGGCACCGGATGCCCTGATCTGATCGATCTCGTCGGCAGTATAGCCAAGCACCTGTGTCAGAATTTCTTCAGTGTGTTCGCCCAGCAATGGCGAGCGTTTCACTTCAGCCGGAGACTCCGACAATTTGACGGGCATGCCGACGGTCAGGTAACTGCCGCGCTCGGGATGATCCACCTCGACAACTGTCTCGGTTTCGCGCAGCGACGGCTCTTCAGCGATTTCCTTCATCGACAGGATCGGGCCGACCGGAATGTCCTGCGGATTACAGATTTCCATGACTTCGAATTTGGTCTTGGTCTTTGTCCACTGCTCGATGCGTTCGAATATCTGTTCCAGCTTGTCCAGGCGCGCCGGCGGTGTCGCATAGCCCGGATCGGTTTTCCAGTCCGGCTCACCGATGGTGTCGCAGACCTTTTCCCAAACAGCTGCCTGGGTAATGAAATAGGTGTAGGCATTGGGATCGGTTTCCCAGCCCTTGCATTTGAGAATGGCACCGGGCTGGCCACCGCCTGAATCGTTACCCGCACGCGGTGTTGCTTCACCGAATTCAATGCCCTTGCCGAACTGGGTGTATTCGTTCAAAGGCCCGTGAGCCAGGCGCTGCTGGTCACGCAACTTCACACGGCACAGGTTCAAGACACTGTCCTGCATGGCGGCCAGCACCCTCTGGCCCTTGCCGGAATTGGTACGATGGTAGAGCGCCGAGACAATACCGAATGCCAGATGCAGGCCGGTACCGGAATCGCCGATCTGCGCGCCGGTGACCAATGGCGGCCCGTCCAGGAAACCGGTGGTAGAAGCTGACCCGCCGGCACACTGGGCCACGTTCTCATAGACCTTGCAGTCCTCATAGGGGCCGGGTCCGAACCCCTTGACCGAGGCATAGATCATTTTCGGGTTCAGTTCCTGGATCCGTTCCCAGGTCAGCCCCATGCGATCAAGCGCGCCGGGGGCAAAGTTTTCCACCAGCACATCACAGGTCTTCACCAGCCGCTCGAGCACATCCTTGCCCTGCTCGGTCTTGGAATTGAGGGTAATGGAGCGTTTGTTGTGGTTGAGCATGGTGAAGTACAAACTGTCGGCATTGGGCACATCGCGCAGTTGGCCGCGCGTTGCATCGCCTACGCCGGGGCGCTCCACCTTGATCACGTCTGCACCGAGCCAGGCCAACAGCTGAGTGCAGGTCGGTCCGGACTGAACATGTGTGAAGTCCAGAACCTTGACGCCTTTGAGTGCCTGCATTTTATCCTCCCATCTGGATCATTCAGCGTCCAGGTTGAACAAGCTGGTGTGCTGAAAACATGATCCCTTTGAACGTTTATCTGGTTCCGTGCGCCTACTTGTACATGGTCTGGGCTTTGGTGCCGGGCGCATATTCATCCGGATCGACCCACACATTCACGACCGCACATTTGCCGGTCTTGGCGATGGCTTCCCTGGCGCGCTGGAGTGCAGGCTGAATTTCGTTGGCCTCGCGCACCTCTTCGCCGTACCCGCCGATCATCTCTCCGAACATGGAGAACGGAATGTCGCCGAGCTTGTTGCCGATATTGCCGCGCTGTTCGCCATATTTGGCGATCTGGCCATAGCGGATCTGGTTCATGTGCGAGTTGTTGCCGACAACGGCCAGATAAGGTGCGCCAAAACGCTGGGAGGTCTCCATGTCAAACGCGGTCATGCCGAACGAACCATCGCCATAAAGGCACATGACTTCCTTGTCCGGATTGGCCAGCTTGGCCGCCATGGCAAATCCGGTGCCGACACCCAGCGAGCCGAGCGCCCCGGGGTCCATCCACTGGCCCGGACCGCGCGGCCTCACAGCCTGCGCGGAGATCGTGACAATGTCGCCGCCATCGCCGATATAGATGGTGTCTTCACCGAGGAACTCGTTGATTTCCCAGGCCAGGCGGTAGGGATGGATCGGGTTGCGGTCCGACGTAAACAACGGCATCAGTTTTTCAAGCGCCGCTGCTTCTGCTGTGCGCAGCTTGGCCATCCACTGCTTGCGCTCTTCCTGTGCCGACTTGTCGATGCGCCCGGATGCAGCCTGTTCCACCGCCGCCATAATGGCGCCGGGATCACCGCACAGACCCAGATCAACATCACGGTTCTTGCCGACAGTATTGTAGCCCATGTCGATCTGCACCAGCGTTGCTTCCTTGGAGATGCGCTTGCCGTAGCCCATGCGGAAATCAAACGGGGTGCCGACAATGAGGATCACGTCGGCTTCCTTGAATGCCATCGATCTTGTGCGGTCAAAACCGTGCGGATCCTTCGGATGCAGCATGCCGCGGCTGGCGCCGTTCAGATAGGCCGGGATGTCCAGCGAACGCACCAGCGAAATGGCTTCGTTGTGCCCCTGGGCAGCCCATACCTGCTGGCCGAACAGAACCGCAGGGCGTTTTGAATTGACCAGGATGTCAGCCAGTTTTTCAATATCCGCGGGATCGCCGATGGAGCGAACCGAGCCGCGATACTTGCCCGGCGTCGGCAGAACCGCCTTTTCAACCGGAATCTCGGCATCGAGAATGTCGCGCGGAATTTCCAGGTAGGACGGGCCATATGCACCGTTGAAACTCTCGCGCGCTGCCATGGCGATCATGTCGGCGACACGCTCGGTCGACAAAACACCGGCAGAGAACTTGGTGATCGGCGCCATCATATCAACGTGCGGCAAATCCTGCAGCGAACCCATCTTGTGCTGGGTCAGAGACGACTGGCCGCCAATGTGCAGGATCGGGCTCTCCGACCTGAAAGCGGTTGCTACACCCGTCACCGCATTGGTGCACCCCGGCCCCGCCGTGGTAACCACACAGCCAAGCTTACCGGTCTGGCGGGCGTAACCGTCGGCAGCGTGGGCTGCGACCTGCTCATGGCGAACGTCAACGATGCGGATACCTTCATCAATACAGCCATCATAGATGTCGATGATGTGGCCGCCGCACAGGGTGAAGATCGTATCCACCCCTTCAGCCTTGAGCGCCTTGGCCACCAGATGACCACCGGAGATAACCGAACCATCCTTGGTCTTGGCTTTAAGTGTGTCATCTGCGGTCGATGTCGGCGCTGCTGTCGTTGTACTCATTTGTCTTTCGCTCCCTGATATATCTTGATGTCATTCGGCCCACGGATCAGGCCGCTTTGTTCGATTTAGCCGGCGCCTTCCTCTGCACCGGAAAATGTGTTCCAGTTTTTGCGGACGTGGCCATGCAATCGCATGGTGTGTTCGCGCACCAGCATCGAGGCAAGCTCGGCATTGCGGTCTTCAATCGCCTCGATGATGTTCATGTGGTCAACCACGGACCGGGTTATGCGGTCGCCCTCGGCCATGGCGCGTTCGCGAATAGAGCGCATGTGCAGGAACAGACCCTTGGCAATGTCCAGCAGCATCGGGCTGCCCGACAGTTCCAGAATACGCAAATGGAAAGCGATATTGGCTTCGGAATACTCATGCAGATGCGCCCGCAATTCAGTTTCACCCTTTTGCTTGGGCAGCGCCTTGCGCAGAGACTGGATTTCCCGGTCGCTGGCGTTGTCTGCTGCCATACGCGCGGCCATGCTTTCAAGCGACGCCCACACCACAATCATGTCGAGCACTTCATTCAGGCTCTTGCGACGTATGAAAACACCCCGGCGTGGCTGAACTTCGACGAAGCCCTCCTGCTCCAGCCTGGTCAGCGCCTCGCGAACCGGTGTTCTGGAAATACCCAGTTGCTCCGCCAGCGCGCGCTCATCCAGGCGCAAATTGGCGTCGGCATCATAGAGATTCATGCTGCTGATGGCGTCCTTGAGCACATCATATATGTGCTCCTTGAGGCTGAAATTGGTGCCGACGGGCTTGAGTTTCAGACGGGTTGCCATGATTTCTTGCGGGCCTTGTCGCTTAGGACCGGCTTCATGTGTGTGAAAACCTTGTGGTCCGTGGTATACCAAGTACCACCAACATGGCACGGGACAACCGGCATGCGGAGTCGGCATTCCACATTGTGGACAGTCAGCGGAATTCGATCAGCGGGGGTGCATTACGCTGCCGGATCACTGCGACGTTGAAAACACCATTTCGATGCAGACGCCGCGCTCACCCATGGCGCTTGCGGAAACCTGTATCTCACACAGTCGCAGCAGCATTGCAGACAGCGCCAGCCCATAACCGCTGGCATTGCCGGTGAGACTGATTTCCTTCACTGGCTCCCCGCTGTGAATACTGTCGAGAATTGACCGCACGTCGGTCCTGCCGACTTCGATTTCCACAACGACGATCAGGGAATTGGGTTCAGATGTCCGGGCACCAAGTTTCAGCACGCTGCCGGGGCCACCCAGCACAGCGGAAGTGCGCAACAAACTGGAGATCGCCCGCCTGGCAATACGGGCATCCATGCGCACGCAGCTGGTCCCGATCACCGCAAGCATCGCCTTTGCATCAAGCTCAACGTCTTCCGCAACCAGCACGGGCTGAATTTCGTCTATGGCGCCGGAAATCAGCGTATGCAATTCACGAACTTCCAGCTCGACCGGCTGTTCGTTTCGCTGCAGCCTGATGATTTCCATCATCTCGTTCATGTTCAACAACAGGGCTTTCGCAGATTCGCGGATGAACCCGAGATATGAGTTGCGCGTGCTGGCATCAATGTCGTTGGCATCGCCTGCTGCCAGAATGTCGATGTAACCGAGAATCACATTGAGCGGCGTTCGAAAATGATGTGCGACCTGGGAAACAAAGGTAGTCCTGGCCTGCTCCATGACTTCCTTTTGCGCGACCACGTCTCGCATCTCCTGCTCGTCGCGCCGCCGCGAGGTAATATCGTTGATCAGGATCAAGGTACCGCCCAACTGATCCTGAAGATCAATGTACTGCAATTCGAAAGCACAGCCCGTCAGGCCGGCAATCTGGTTCGGGCGGTCGCGCAATTTCGGTGAAAAGCTGTAAAGCGGCAGAGCCACAAGCTCGTCCTGCTTCTTGCTGACAAACTCGAGTTTCAGCAACCCCGCACGGCGCAGCATGTCGTAAAATGTTTCATTGCTGGTTATGATTGCGCCATCGGCGCGCACCGAAGCCACTCCGCAAGCCACATTGTTCAAGGTGACCTGCAGAAGTTCAGCGTCCGAGGATGCAACGGCAGTTTGATTTTGACTTGCAGTCAGCGCCAAAAGGCAGGCCTCCACACCGGAATCGTTTCTTCAACCTGCGAGACAGACATGCCCCGCCCCTCAAAACGCTCGCTGTCCCGACAGGGCATTAGTAGTGTCAACGATTTTATCCCTGAATTCTAAAGCAATCATTGATGGCAGCACGCGATGGCGTTAATAGAGCGGACATGGTTGATAATCTCAAAATAATGCTGGCTCAGCTCAACCCCACAGTTGGTGCGGTTGAGGCAAATGCCGAGCGAGCCCGTGCCGCCCATGGCGAAGCGGCGGCGGCCGGTGCCGACCTGCTGGTATTCACGGAATTGTTCATTTCCGGCTATCCGCCGGAAGACCTGGTGCTGAAACCAGCCTTTGTCGATGCCTGCCAGAACGCGGTGGTTAAACTTGCCGACCTGACCGGAAACGGCGCGCCTGCCATGCTGATTACCTCGCCATGGGCCGAACAAGACAAGCTCTACAATGCGGCCATCCTGCTGGAGGACGGCAAGGTGGACGCCGTACGCTTCAAGTACGATCTGCCGAACTATGGTGTGTTTGACGAAAAGCGGGTGTTTGACACAGGCCCGGCACCGGGGCCGATCAACTTTCGCGGCGTGCGCATCGGGGTGCCGATTTGTGAAGACATCTGGACAGAAGAAACCTGCGAAACGCTGGAGGAAACCGGCGCCGAGCTGCTGATCGTGCCGAACGGATCACCGTTTGAGCGCGACAAACAGGATGTCCGCCTCAACCTCGTCGTGGCGCGGGTCACCGAAACCAACCTGCCGATGATCTATGTCAACCAGGTGGGCGGCCAGGACGAACTGGTGTTTGACGGCGCCTCATTTGTCCTCAATGCCGATCGCTCGCTGGCCTGCCAGATGCCTGAATTCGAAGAAGCGACACTGCTCACCGAATGGAGCCGCGGACCGGATGGCTGGGTATGCGCCAAGGCAGACACAGCCCGACAGTTACTGGGGTATGAAGAGATCTGGCATGCCTGCGTGCTGGGCACCCGGGATTACGTGCGCAAGAACCGTTTTGAAAGCGTCGTGCTCGGTTTGTCCGGCGGCATCGATTCCGCCGTGGTTGCGGCAATGGCGGTCGACGCCCTGGGACCGGACAAGGTTCACTGCGTCATGCTGCCCTACGACTATACCTCATCTGACAGCCTCGAGGATGCAGAGGCATGTGCCAGGGCACTGGGTGTGCGGTATGACGTCGTGCCGATTTCCGAACCGGTGACGGGCTTCCTGAACTCACTGGGGCCGATGTTCGAAGGAACAACCGAAGGGGTTCCGGAAGAAAACATCCAGTCGCGCACTCGTGGTGCCATCCTGATGGCGATCTCCAACAAATTCGGCGCCATGGTTCTGACCACCGGCAACAAGTCGGAAATGTCGGTCGGATATGCCACGCTTTACGGCGATATGAACGGCGGTTTCAACCCGATCAAGGACGTGTACAAATCAGATGTCTATGCGCTGGCAAGCTGGCGCAACCAGTCTGACGCCGGCGGCCTTGCCGGCCCGGCCGCCCGTGTCATCCCGGAGCGCATTATCACCAAGGCACCGTCAGCCGAACTCAGGCCGGATCAGACCGATCAGGACTCGCTGCCGGAGTATGACGTACTGGATGACATCCTGGACGGCCTGGTCGAGAGCGAGACGTCACTGGCAGATCTTGTCGCGAAAGGTCATGATCCGGCCGTGGTCGAGCGCATTCAGCATCTGCTCTATATCGCCGAGTACAAGCGCCGACAGGCCGCACCAGGTGTGAAAATCACCCGCCGGGCTTTTGGCAAGGAACGCCGCTACCCGATCACCAACGGTTTCCGGGACAAGGCCTGACGCCGGAGCTCGCTATCACGCACTAGCGAATGATCTTTATGGTCCCGGGGTTTTTCTCGCGGTACAGCATCGCCGGGCGGTGAGCACCCTCAACCCGCTTTTCACCGGTTTCCTGCAAGACATCCAGCGCCAGTACCCATTTGCGAAAATTTCGCTTGTCCAGAGTTTCCGCCTTGATGATTTCGTAGACTGTCTGCAGATTGCTGAGTGTGAATTCCGCCGGCAGCAGACAGAATGCAATAGTGGAATAGTCCAGCTTGGCCTTCAGCCGTGCATGTGCCGCGTGCAGGATCACAGCATGATCAAAGGCCAGTTCAGGCAAGTCATCAAACGCAAACCAGCGCGCACTGGCTGCGTCGCTTGCGGCACGCAATGCGTGTTCGTCAGCCGGCACCAGCGCAAAGTAGGCAACACTGACAACCCCACCTCTCGGATCTCGGCCAGGGTCACCGAAACTTGCCAACTGCTCAAGGTATACATCGCCAACACCGGTTTCTTCGGCCAGTTCGCGCGCTGCGCACTGATCCAGCCCCTCATCGTTGTTGAGAAATCCGCCAGGCAGCGCCCAGCTCCCCTTGAACGGCTGACCGGCACGCTCAATCAGCAGCACGTTCAGCGTATCGGCGCGAATGGTGAAAACCACAATATCTGTCGCAACGTTGAAACTGGCCGGTGTGTTCA
This sequence comes from uncultured Anderseniella sp., assembly GCA_947488295.1. Classification (GTDB taxonomy): domain Bacteria; phylum Pseudomonadota; class Alphaproteobacteria; order Rhizobiales; family Aestuariivirgaceae; genus Anderseniella. The sequence goes on along the minus strand of CANKYU010000003.1, from coordinate 422,130 downwards.
TGAAACCCCTATACCCAATAGTAAGTGTCTTGACAACACTAACATGTAAGTGTATATACTACACTAACAACTGGAAAGGAGATGTATCATGTTCCTGAGACGCTATAAGGGTTCGCCCGATACGCACATAATTCAGTTCGAGAATGGCAAGGTCAAACGCCATGGCCGGGGCTTAAGCTTTTTCTACATGCCCATTACGACGGTGCTTATGGAAGTTCCGATGGTAAGCCAGGACGTTCCCTTCGTATTCACGGAAACTACCATCGACCATCAGGAAATCGCCCTGCAGGGTGTCATGACCTACCGCATAACCGACCCGCTGCTGGTGACCACGTCCCATGATTTTACCATCGGTTACGACAGCAAGGTGCCTGAAGGCGACGGTCAGGAAAAACTCACCATGCGGCTGGTCAACGCCGTACAGGGCACTGCCCGCAGTGTGGTTGCCGAAATGACCCTCGAGCAGGCGTTGGCGGAAGCGGCCAACCTGTCAACTGTCGTGACAGAGGCCGTATCGACACTTCCAGCGCTGCAGGAAGCAGGCATCATGGTCGAAGCCCTGCATTTCAGCAGTGTCCGGGCCATGCCGGAGATCCAGAAAGCCCTGCAGACCGATTACCGGGAGCGCCTTCAGAAACATGCTGACGATGCGATTTATGCCAGAAGGGCATCGGCGATTGAGAACGAACGGGAGCTGAAACAGCGCGAGCTGGCAACAGAGGTCGAGATTGAGCAGCGCCGGATCGAACTGGTGAAAACCCAGGTGCACAACAAACTGGCTGAAGCAGAAGCCACCGCCAAGGCGGAACGCATGAAACTGGAGCCTTATGGTGAGGTTGAACCGCAGGTCTTGATGGGCCTCGCCCTGAAAGACTGGGCCGGCCGCAAAGGCAGCATCGGGAACCTGACCATAACGCCGGACATGCTGAGCGGACTGGCAGGCTGGCTGAATTCAGCAACCCCGGCCAAAGCAAATGGTGGCGGCGATGACCAGCAGCCCCAATAACCCAGACAGAGTGGTTCTGGTGACCAGAAAGACGCAACTGGAGGAACTGGTCACCAGGTTCGCGACGGCCCCCCAGGCAAGATTTTTTCTGGAGCACGCAGGCACTGACTTTGTGCCGATACAAAGCGCCCACGACACCTATCTGCGTGCCCTGGAGACGGTCAGGAAAGCTATCCCGCGCGGCATCAAGGTGTTGCACATAGACCGTGATCAGGTTCCGGTTACGGAATTCGATGACGATCTGGTGGTTGCGCTTGGCCCGGACGGACTGGTGTCGAACACTGCCAAATACCTGCCGACACAATCACTGATCGGCGTGAATCCGGACCCGACCCAGTATGACGGGATCCTGCTGCCGTTTGCGCCTGATCAGGCGGCCCGGGCAATCGATCTCGCATTGAACGGCGAAGCCGCGCTGGCCCATGTGAGTCTCGCTAAAGCCGAGAGCCGCGACGGCCACCACCTGCTGGCGTTCAACGACCTGTTCATCGGAGCCGCCAGTCACGTATCGGCACGTTATGAGCTGCACCATGGCAAGACGGCGGAACGCCAGTCCTCCAGCGGTATCATTGTTTCAACCGGCGCCGGTTCCACGGGATGGCTTCGATCTGTTCTGACCGGGGCCAGATCCATCGAGGCCCTGGCCAATGGCCGTTCGGCCCCCTCCCCGGTCAACCACGCCCTGCCCTGGGACACCGACGATCTCATCTACTGTGTCCGGGAACCATTTCCCAGCAAGGTGAGCGGCACCACACTCACCTATGGCGTCGTCAACTCTGACCATCCACTTGAAGTGACATCCCATATGGCATCAGGCGGTGTGATCTTTTCTGACGGCATCCAGGCGGATGCGATACCGTTTGAAACGGGTTCCATTGTTTCGGTTGGTGTGGCCAGACAGCAGGCACACCTGGTGGTGCACTGATCGTTTCAGCCATCGGCTGCTTGCGCTGATCATGCACTCCCGCTAAATGAGCGTCATGACCATTACAGTTCGCTTCGCACCCTCACCCACCGGCCGCATACATATCGGCAATGCCCGCACCGCCATTTTGAACTGGTTGTTTGCGCGCAAGGCGCAGGGCCGCTTCATATTGCGGTTCGACGATACCGACCTGGAGCGTTCCACCAGGGAATTCGCAGACGGAATAACAACCGACCTTGACTGGCTCGGCCTGACGCCGGATGAGGTGTTTCGGCAATCGGAACGCGTTGCCCTGTATGACGCGGCAGCTGAAAAACTGAAGGCCGCCGGCAGGCTTTATGCCTGTTACGAAACGGCTGAAGAGCTTGATTACAAGCGCAAACGCCAACTGGCCCGGCACCAGCCGCCGATCTATGACCGGACCGGGTTGAACCTGTCGGATGAAGACCGTGCCAAACTGGAAGCAGACGGGCGCAAACCCCATTGGCGGTTCAAGCTGGACCAGCGTGACATTCACTGGGATGACCTGGTGCGCGGAGACGTACACATTGACACCTCGTCATTGTCCGACCCGGTGCTGATCCGCGAAGACGGCAGTTACCTCTACACACTGCCGTCTGTGGTGGATGATATCGACATGGGAGTAACCCATATTATCAGGGGCGAAGACCACACCACCAATGCCGCAGTACAAGTGGAACTCTTTGAAGCGCTCGGCGCCGGGGCTCCGGCGTTTGCGCATCATTCGCTGCTGGTCGGCGCCGATGGCAAAGGCCTGTCGAAACGGCTTGGCTCCCTCTCAATCGCAGCCATGCGCGAAGACGGCCTGGAAGCCATGGCGGTGGTCAGCCACGGCGCCCTGATCGGCACGTCGGAAGCCATTGAACCGCACACGCAGATGGACACGTTGCTGGCAGCCTTCGACCTGTCCAAGCTGTCACGCGCACCGGGCCGGTTCGACATGAGCGAGCTTGAAAACCTCAACGCCCGGATCGTGCATCAGCTCTCGTACGCCGATGTTCGCGAGCGCCTTGCGGACATGGGCGCAGATGGAGGTGAAGAGTTCTGGCAAGCCGTGCACAGCAATCTTTCCAAGGTTCAAGATGCCGCCGGGTGGCACCGGATCGTCTATGGCGAGATTACCGGCGAGATTGCGGACGAGGATCGTGAGTTCATCTCGCAAGCTGCCACACTGTTGCCGGATGAACCCTGGGGGCAAGACACCTGGAAATCCTGGACCGATGCGGTCAAGCAGGCCACCGGGCGCAAGGGCAAGGGCCTGTTCATGCCGTTGCGCCTGGCATTGACCGGTAAACCGCACGGACCCGAACTGGCGGTCCTGCTGCCGCTGATCGGGCGGGACCGGGCGCTGGCGAGATTGTAACCGGTCTCCTCAGCTATTCCCCTTGTTGCAGTGATGCAAGCAAAGCCAGTTTCTGCCGGGGCCAACTCAATGTGTGCTTGCCGTCGCTAGCAGACGACTTGTGACTGCGCAGGTGTCTGAAATGCGTCGCGAACCGCCTGCGCCATTCCTGTTTTGGTGCTGCACTTGTTCTGCGTTCGCTGCCGAAGAACAATGTTGGTTCCCTGAAGGTTCGGGAAGCCTTCTTCCGCAGTCAGCTCCCGGCAATCCGGCGGGATCTGGCTTTGTGCCAGAACCGCCACTGCCATGCCGGATGACACTGCAGCCTGGAGACCAAATGTACTGCCGCTGACATATGCAATCCGGTAGTCCTTCTGGTGCTGATCGAGGCTGGCGAGAGCCCACTCCCTCCACCAGCATCCGCTGTTGCACAGTGCAACAGGCAGCGGAACGCATTCGTGCTGGAAATGCTTGTCCGATGTAACCCAGACTACGGGATCGTTGAGAAGAACCTCCCCTCCAACCCTGGCCGCTTCCTCATGAACCACAACAAGATCCAGTTCGCCCTTGTCAAGTTCGGCATTCAGTTCGGATGTGGGCGCACAGCGCACCGTTACTTCGACCTGCGGATGCAGCTTGGAAAATCGACCCAGGACACGAGGAAGAATAGTCCCTCCATATTCCTCCGGAATGCCGATCCTGACAAATCCGTCGAGAGGGTCTGACTGCAATGAAACAGCAGCCTGATCGAGTAGAGACAGTATGCGTCTGGCGTCCTTGACCAATCGTTCTCCCGGGGAAGTAAGCGTAACACCGCGAGGGCCACGTTCGAACAATCGATCCCCAACAATATCTTCCAGCTTCTTCATCTGAATGCTTACAGCAGATTGCGTGCGTCCAACGATCTCCGAGGCGCGCGTGAAGTTCCTGGTCTCCGCGATAGCAACAAGAGTGCGCAGAAGATCACTCTCCAGGTTGGGATTCATGGCGGCATCCTTCGCATTACCAAGACATAAAACATATATATGTCTGGCATGATATTTACTCGTTTCACGAATGTCTAGTGCAGGCCCATATTGGTTCCACCCAGAGACAAGGAGCTTGACAGATGGCACACGAAACCGACGACCTGTGCAGCACGCATTCGCGATCTACACAAGATAACTGGATCGAAGTAATTGCATCCTGGTTTCGCGCAAGACACGACAAGTACGTGAGAAATCAAGACATCTTGCAGCTACTGGCGCATGATGCACATGTGCTGAAGGACATAGGTTTTTCACGCGAACACCTTGTTGGAGAGCTTGGTTACGACCCTCTCCGACTGCCGGAGTCGTTCGACGGCGGAACTCATCGAGTTCCACACTTGTAAGCCGTATACAGCATAAATTCAGATCATGTTGGCTCGATCCACCATTTTCTGCCGAAGAGGACTTTGATCATGCCTACAAACGATGACATTCAACGCCATGTGAGCACTGCGCTGGTCGCGGCGGGTATCGTGTTTTCGGCTACACTTTTGCTACAGTCAAAGAATATTCCGGTACGGCACGACGTGACGGGCATTCCAGCTGCAGAGTCTGCCCGAAACGGTTTGCCGGGAAACAGCGACAGCGCGGCTTCCGCTCAACCGGTTCCGCCTTCATGGCAATAATGCTAGCAATGCCGCTTTCCACAAGGACGAACTCAGTACCCGCTATCGGGCGAAAACGCCGGATGACCGGTAGTCGGTGACGATTGGCTGCCAGCCTGTCGCGTTTCGCAATTTGCCGGAAGACATCTGCTGATCCAGTGTCGGACCTTTCGCCCACGCTCCATGTTCGCGCACCAGGTCCTCCACAGTGAGAATTCTCATTTCATGCGTATTCCCGTAGACACCTGCGAACCTGGCTGCGATGTCACCCACGCAGACACCTTCCTGCGAAACTGCATTGAAGTGCCCGGTCAGATCAGGCCTGGTGAGAAGCTCACAATAGGCGCGCGCCAGGTCGGACCGCTCAATGATCGGCCATCGTGTATCAGCACCGCCCCAAATCTCGATCGGGCGGTGTTGGCGTGCCGCTGACAGAAACCGCTCAAAAACCCCACCTTCGTCGTGATAGACCATAGCCGGGTGAATGACCGCGGTGGAAAGTGCCGGGCACGCCAGCAGCTTTTTACCGTGCTCAACCATCCATCCGAATGCCGGCAGCGGATTGAAGGGCAGGTCTTCCGTCGCAATGATGTCTCCGGTTTCACCGTAGAGCCAGCACCCGCCGGTGTAGAGCATTCGGCACTTTTCAGTGAGCCTCGCAGATCCCTCAATCAGGGCCGCGACGGCGTTGCCATCCACATCCCCCATATCGTCACCGAAAGTTGCCGCAGCCTGGATAACGGCTTCATGGCCCAGTGCCTCATCGACCCAGCTGTCAGGCTCGCGCAAATCTCCCCGGAACGGTTGTGCGCCAGCCTGTCTGATCTTGCGGTCAGAAGCTTCGGACCTACTGAGCGCCACAACTGAGTGTGACCTTGCCCGCAACTCTTCAAGCAATGCCGTTCCAATGGAACCTGTTCCACCCAGGATGAATACCCGCATGCCTGTCTCCCGGTTCGTCAGTGGGCGTATGGCGCCGCGGACCCGCGCTTTCACACGCGAGCCGGCCGCCTCAGCTTGCAGCACGCGCGGCAAGCTTGCCCTGGTTTGTGCAAGTCGGCCGACAGCGTAGCAGCGTACGTCGGTTTTCGCAGCCTAGCGCTTGCTGCATTCGTTGCTGGCTGCGGTCTCATCGTTCGCGGATGCTATTTTGACCTTGGCACTGGAAATCTGCTGTTTCGCCGCGGCCAGCTGATCGCGCAATTCTTTCGCTTCCTTCGCTGCCGCCTGCTCTACCTGGGCACGCCCTTTCACAGCCGCTTCGACCTCTGCGAGCGTTGCCTGTAGCCGCTTGAACAGGCTTTCCTGCTCAGCACGGGACTCTTTGAGCTCTTTGTCCAGCTGAGCCGCGCGTTGCTGCACCTGTTCGCAACTCTGCTTCAGGTTGTTTTTTTCCGTTTCGACGGATTTTATCCGGGCGTCCAGCCGGCCGATCTTCTGTTCTGCCTCTTTGTTCTCCTGAGAAGCCGCTGCCAGCATTTTCTCGACAGTCTGTTCGACATCCTTTTTCGCGTCAGCCAGTTCGGCCTTCAGGGCATCACGTTCCTTGCCGGTCTTGTCGAGTTCGGCTTTGAGGCTTTCCACCAGTTGCCCAGGCTCTTGCCCGCCACTATCATCTTCATCCGTCTTGACCTGCTGAGAGGTTGCCTTGGCGAGCCTGGTTTCCAGATCCGCGACATCCTTGTCAGCGGCCTGAAGCTCCTCGCGATACTTGCTGACAGCCTGATTTGCAGCCAGCAGTTTCTTGTCCTTGGATTTGTTGGCGGCCAACGCGGCGGCAAGTTTTTTTACAGCCGCCTGGCGAGCCCGTTCGGATTTCGCCAGCTTGGCCTGCTCGGCTTCCAGCCGCTCATTTTGCACGATGCCGTCATTCGGGTCGTCGTTTTTCAACGGACCCGAACACCCGGCCAATGTCACGGCAACGGCACACAGCATCCCTGCCCCATTGAACAAGACGCCACGATGGCCGCGGCGGTTTGATAGTCCCAGATTTCGATCCGTCATGATCGCAATGTTCCCGCTTTTCAAACGCCGTCGTTTGGTAAGCAAATTCTGAATGAACTTGCTAAATCTTTAACGAGTTTGCCCCAAGGTCAGTAAATGTCGGGTTCAGAAACAAGGTTAAGAAATGCTTTATGAAATTGCAGAACTACGCAGCCCCGAACGAGGCTGCGCCGGCGGCTGGCGCTTGCAAGTCAGCCCCTCAGTTTCGGCAGGATGAGCACAGTGAAGATCGATGAACAGACAAGCACCAGTGCGGCGATCTCGCGCCAGCCCACCGGTTCGCCCAGCAGCAGCAGGCTGGAGTAAACGCCGACCACCGGCACCGCCAGAACCCCAATGGCCGCGTAAACTGCGGGAAACATGTCCACGATCTTGAAGTAGGCCCACTGGCAGAACACCATGGGGAAAACCAGCACATAGGCAAAGGCAAACACCGCCGGCCGGCTCAGGCCCGCCAAGTCCGGCAATGGTTCCAGCAACAGTGCTCCGATGCCCACGGGTATTGAGGCGAACAGCAATTGCCAGCCAACAGCCGTGGCAACAGGGGTTTGCCAGTCAAACAGTTTGAACAACACCGTGCCCATGCCCCACGACACTGCAGCTCCCAGCATGATCAGGGATCCCACGGGAGCCGAACCCAGCACCGTCATGTCATGGCCGATCAAGATACCAAGCCCCGTCATGCCCAGCGCCAAACCGGCAAACACGGCGACCGACACCCGTTCCTTGAGGACCGGGATGGCAAACAGGGCCGCCCAGACAGGCATGGTAAAGGCAATAATGGATGCCCTGCCTGCCGGCACCAGGGTCAAACCATAGGCGGAAAACAGGTGCCAGCCGACCATGTTGAACAGGCTGCACAACATCAGTGGCCGAAGATCACCTGCCGGCACGCGCACACGATTGCCGGACAGGCCGGAAATGGCAAGCAGGGCCGCGCCACCGGTGGCCAGGCAGATGGTACGGAACCACCACGGGCTGAGGTCGCCGAGTACGATTTTCATGGTCGGCCAGTTGACACCCCAAAACACTGTCACGGCGGCCAGCAACGCAAACCCGGCAATGGGCAGTCCGACCGGTGACAGGTGTCTTGAGGCAGGTTTGTCAGGCAACTTGCGGGATCTCGCGATCCGGATTCGGAACCTTGAAGCCTGCCTGTACAGCAGGGCGTGCTGCAATTGCCTCATACCAGCGCCTGACATTGGCAAACTCGTTCAGGTCGATTTGCTGCCATTCAAACCTGGATGCCCACGGCCAGATGGCCATGTCGGCAATCGAGTAATCGCCGGCCACGTATTCTTCTTCCGCCAGCCTGCGTTCAAGCACACCATACAGGCGTTTGCATTCGGCGGCGAACCGGGCTTCGGCATATTCAGCCTTGCCCGGGTTAAAGTGCAGGAAGTGATGAGCCTGGCCGAGTATCGGGCCAAATCCACCCATCTGCCACATCAGCCATTCCATTGCCTGCCAGTGGCGAGGTCCGTCGGCGGCGAGGAACTTGCCGGTTTTCTGGGCCAGGTACAGAAGAATGGCACCGGATTCAAACACCGTCTGGCCATTGTCATGATCATGAATTGCCGGGATCTTGTTGTTCGGCGATATCTTCAGAAAGTGCGGTTGAAACTGCTCATCCTTCATGATGTTGATCGGATGGGTGGTGTACTCAAGCCCGAACTCCTCAAGCGCAATTGATATCTTGTAACCGTTGGGAGTGCTCCATGTGTAGAGGTCAATCATTTTAGTCGTGGTCTCCTTGGGGGGATCAAACGCAGGCAGAATTACTGCGCAGTTGTGTCAAGCCAGTATCAGCCGACTTGCCGTGGATTCAAGCTCGAGGATGACGTTGTAATGGGCCGGATCGGGAAATGTAATGCCCGACAATAACAGTTCAGCACGGACATCACTCAGCGCAGGGTCGGCCAGTGCCTGGCGAAGGGAAGCGCGCAACCGCTGCACCGTTTCGGTACCGGTTGTCAGGGCTGTTATATAGGGCAGCCCCGGGACTTTCGGGGTCTGTCCCAGCACCCTCACGCGGGCGACAAGTTCCGGTTCAATTCTCGACAGCAATGCGAACGTCACAGCATCAATGCACGCGACATCTGCCTGTCCGTCTGCGACCGACTGCAGCGAACGGCGATGGCCGCCTGAGCGAGAAAGAGATCTGAAAAACGGGTCGGAATGAGCAGGCTGATTTGCCGCCGCGGCGCGCAGGGCAAGCAGGCCCGACATGCTGTCGTCAGTGTTGTAGACAGCGCGCGTGCTCCTGCAGTCTGCCAGCGAAAACAGGTTTGAAGAAGCCGGCACAATGATCATGGATGAATAGAAACCGTCCGGGTCACAGCCCTTGCAGGCATACACCGGCAGGCCGAGCAGCTGCACCTTGCCGTTCAACTGATGGGTCAAAGGATAGCCACAGGTCTGCGAGAACAACAGGCCGGGAGAACGCCAGTGCTTTTCAAGATCTTCCGGTGTCGCACAGACCTCGGGCACATCGGCAACTCCTTCACGCCGCATGTGCGATGCGAGACCGGCCCACCATGCACGGGTCACGGTGGCGAGTTCAGGCAGATCATACATGGGCAGAGAGGCGAAATTCATCGGAACACCATGGTCCAGCCAGGCAGGCGAGCGAAAAGAATTTGTGTTCTAACAGCTAATTCTCAAACCCACAAAGCCCGCCTGCCGTTTTCCCGGCAGGTGACACGAAGCCAAACGGAATGACTTGCAGTTGATGAAATACGCGTTAAGGTTGAAGGGCAATAAGGCGCTTGGTGGCAATAAAATGTCTCTTTACAGCATAACAGATGCATTCGGCGTGCTGTTACGGTAAAGATCAAAGTGCCGGGCAACGGTATACGGGGAACTGAAAGTCGCTGAGCTGAAGGCGCTCAACAGGGTGGGAAGACAGACATATGCTGCAATTGGCCGGCAAGCGATTGGTACAGATGGCGCTGATAATGCTGACTGTATCACTGTTATTGTTTCTCGCATTCGAGGCGGACAAATACAGTCTGGCGGGCAAAGTGCTCGGTCAGTATTCCACAGAGGACCAGCGATTGCTGTGGCTGGAGCAGAACGGCTACAATGCGCCGTTTGTGCAACGCTACTTTACCTGGGTGTTTAATGCGGCGCGCGGCGACTTTGGCGAGTCTGTTCAGTTCGCGACACCGGTTTCCAAGCTGCTCAAGGATCACCTGCTTAACACAGCCGTGCTGGGCGGACTGGTGTTCACTATAACGGTTTCAATCGCGCTGGTGCTTGGCGTTCTTTCCGGTATCGCCGAAGGATCGCCGCGCGACCGCGGTATCACGGTGCTGGCGGTTATCACCACCTCGATCCCGGAGTTTGCATCCGCAACCATCCTGGTCGCCATTTTCGTATTCTGGCTGGACATACTGCCGGGAACATCTCCGTTCAGTAACGGTTTGACATGGGCCGATGCAAACCAGCTTGTGCTGCCGGTAATGGTTCTGGTGATCTACAATTTCGGCTACTACACCCGCATGACGCGGGCGTCCATGGCGGAGGTGATGACGTCGCAATATGTGCGAACCGCCATCCTGAAAGGTCTGCCCTATAAACGTGTCATCCTGCGGCATGGCCTGCGCAACGCGCTGATTGCGCCGTTTACGGTGATGATCCTGCAGCTCAACTATCTGTTGTCGGGCGTTATCGTGACCGAGGTGTTCTTCTCTTACAAAGGCTTTGGCAAGCTGCTCTACGAAGCGGCCCTGTTCGGTGACATCTTCGTCATTGAGGCCTGCGCCATGGTGGCGGTGTTCATCGCGGTGTTTTCGCAATTTGTGTCCGACATTGGATACACGCTGCTGAACCCACGCATCCGGTTCAGCTGAGGAAACAGACCCATGACAGACACAACAGCGGAACAATCCAACACTCCTGATACAGCTAAAGGACTGGCACGTTTCCTGGCGGCCTTCGGCCTGCTGCGTGAAAGCTGGGTCGGCATGATCGGGCTGTTCCTGGTCTCGTTCTGGGTGCTGGTTGCTATCTTTGTCGACCTCCTGCCATTGCAGGACCCGCTGGCCCAGACACGTGGCGCCATCAACCTGGCCATGCTGACCGAAGACAAGACCGGTGTGATGCACTGGATGGGAACCGATGATCGCGGCCGCGATCTGCTGGCGCGCCTGTTACACGGCTCGCGTGTCGTGCTGTTCTGGTCGACGCTTGCGACAATCGTGGCCTACTCGGTCGGCATGATCATGGGCGTGACCGCAGGTTATCGCGGCGGCTGGTGGGACGAGATCATTTCATTCATCGGCAATGTGTTGTTGTCGTTTCCGCAGATCGTTCTGCTGCTGGTGATCCTGACCGCATTCGGACCGAATTCGAACGTAGGCATCTGGATGAATACCGCACTGGGGCTGGACAAGACAATCGTGTCCGGCGCCCTGATCATTGTCGCCATCACATTTTCCACGGCGCCGCAGGTTGCGCGCATCGTGCGCGGCATCGTGCTGGATTTGAAAACCCGGGACTATATCGCAGCGGCGGAAGTGCGCGGTGAGGGTCCATTGTGGATCATGCTGGTCGAACTTCTTCCGAATGCGCGCGGGCCGCTGATCGTGGATGCCTGTCTGCGTCTGGGTTATGTCATCATCACCATCGCCCTGCTTGGCTTCCTGTCGCTCGGCCTGCCACCCCCCGATCCCGACTGGGGCAAGATGATCTCCGACGGGCGCCAGTGGGGTTATAACGGCCTGAACATGATGCTGTGGCCCGCCCTTGCGATCTCTTCGCTGGTACTGGGTTTGAATTTGCTGGCCGACGGCCTGCGTGAAATTTCGCTGAGGGATTGATCCTATGGCCGCACCGGACATGAACACGCCTGTTCTGGAATGCAACAACGTCTCGATCTCGTATTATACGAGAGCCGGTGAAATACCTGCCGTAGTGGACTTCAACCTGAAGGTCATGCCCGGCGAGGCGGTCGGCATCGTGGGTGAAAGTGGCTGTGGCAAGTCCACGGTCGCGCTCGCCGTCATGCAGTACATGGGCAAGAACGGCGCCATTGTCGGCGGCGAGATCAAGTTCATGGGGCGCGACATGCGCACCATGTCGGAAGAAGAACTGCGCGACATTCGCGGTTCGCGCATCTCTATGGTCTACCAGGAGCCGATGGCGTCCCTGAACCCGTCCATGCTGATCCGCGAACAGCTCAATGAGGTGCTGATATACCACGAGGGCATCTCTGACGAGGAAGCCTCCAAGCGGTCCATCGAAATGCTGGACGCGGTGCGCCTGCCTGATCCCGAACGGGTGATGGATTCATTCCCGCACCAGATCTCGGGCGGCCAGCAGCAGCGCGTTGTCATTGCCATGGCCTTGCTGTCGAAACCGCAGTTGTTGTTGCTGGACGAACCGACCACCGCACTTGACGTGACTGTCGAGGCAGGTGTTGTCGAACTGATCAAGGATATTTCGAAGCGGTTTGGCACGTCGATGATCTATATCTCGCATAATCTGGGCCTGATCCTGGAGACCTGCGACAAGATCGCGGTAATGTATTCCGGCGAGGCGGTTGAATTCGGCACGGTCAACCAGGTCTTCGACGAAATGCGCCATCCCTATACGCGCGGCTTGTTCAATTCCATCCCCCTGCCCGGCGCCGACCGGTATTCAAGGCCGCTGGTGCCGATCCGGGGGCAATTGCCGCTGCCGCACGAGCGCCCGACAGGCTGCAATTTCGGTCCGCGCTGTGATCATTTCAAGGACGGCGTGTGCAATGTAGAAGCCTTGCACATGCAGGACGTGGCAGGACAAAAAGGCCAACAGGTTCGCTGCGAGAGATATCTGAGCATCGACTGGGAAGCCGCCAAGCCGAAAGCGGTCGCCGGAGACGGCGTCAATTACGGCAAGACGGTTCTGCAGGTGAAGAACATGCAGAAGTACTACGAGGTTCACGACCGGTCGCTGAAGGCGCTGATTTCCGGCAAGGCGTCCAGGTTCGTCAAGGCAAATGAAAAGCTGGATTTCGAAGCGCGGGAAGCCGAGACCGTAGCAATCGTTGGAGAATCGGGCTGCGGAAAGTCCACCTTTGCCAAGGTGATGTTGGGGCTTGAGACCGCAACCGGCGGTGAAGTGATACTCAACGGTCAGGAGATCGGACAGATATCGGTGCATAAACGCACGCCGCAAATGGTCGGCTCGATGCAGATGATCTTCCAGAACCCGTTTGAAACACTGAACCCGTCGCATACTGTCGGCAGCCAGATCAGCCGGGTGCTGCGCATGTTCGGCGTGGCAAAGAGCAAGGAAGACGCGCTGGAGAAAACCTACAAGCTGCTGGATATGGTGAAGCTGCCGCGTGACTTCGCACAGCGTCGGCCGCGCCAGTTGTCGGGTGGCCAGAAACAGCGTGTCGGTATCGCGCGCGCCTTTGCCGGTGAGGCTCAGGTTGTGGTTGCCGATGAACCGGTATCGGCACTTGACGTGTCCGTGCAGGCCGCCGTAACCGGCCTTCTCACCGATATTCAGCGGGAACGGCGCACAACCATGCTGTTCATCTCGCATGATCTGTCGGTGGTGCGTTACCTCGCGGACCGCGTTGTGGTGATGTATCTCGGCCAGATCATGGAGCAGGGAAATACCGACGATATCTATTCGCCGCCCTACCACCCTTACACGGAAGCCCTGCTGTCGGCCGTGCCGATTGCCGATACATCCATCACCAAGAAGCACATTGTGCTGGAAGGTGAGTTGCCGTCGCCGATGAACCCGCCATCAGGTTGTCCATTCCAGACCCGGTGCCCACGAAAGATCGGCTCGATCTGCGAAACCGATCTGCCGGAGGTCAAGGATCTTGGTAACGGCCACAAGATCATGTGCCATCTGAGCGAAGAAGACCTCAGGGCAATGGAACCGGTCATCGCGATGCCGTCCGACAAGAAGAAGTCAGCAGCAAGCAAGAGCCCGGGACGGGTCAAGGCGGCGCTGGCTGCAGCCTCGATCGCGGCCATTCCAGGCACGGCACCAAAGCCGGCGGCGCAGGACAAACCGGTGAAAAAGGCCGTGGCGAAAAAACCGGCAGCGAAGAAGTCAGCAGCAAAGAAACCTGCCGCGAAAAAACCGGCTGCCCGTAAAGCTGGCCCGGAGCGGCTCAAAAAGGCCCGTGGCAAGGCCGATGACCTGAAACTGATTTCAGGCGTTGGTCCCAAGCTGGAACAGACCCTCAACAAGCTGGGTTTCTGGCACTTCGATCAGATCGCAAGCTGGAGAAAAGCAGACATCGCGATTGTTGACGACGAATTGTCTTTCAAGGGCCGCATCGAACGCGACGATTGGGTCAAGCAGGCCAAGGCACTGGCGCGCAAATAAACTGAAGACGCCTTGTCACCGCTTCTTGTTCAGGTGATAGGTGAGAGCGAGCGCGATGCAGTGGCGCAATGGCTTTTCCTCAAGTGCGCCGCTCAGGCCAAGCAGGATAGCGCGACGGCCCTCATACTCGAAAACACCAGGATAGAGTTGCTGGTAGTCATCAGCCAGTGACGAGTTACAGGTAAAATAGAGGCCGACCCTGTCGTCACTGGCCGAGTGAGAACCAATTCGCAAGGTTGTCCCTGTCCGTGGTTTGACCGGCAGGTAACTCGGCTGACCCCATTTGAGGGTTTCGCGCACCTCGCCAATTTCCGGATGGCGGGCGGCTTCGTCTAGGATCAACTCCCTGAGTTCCAGCAATCGCGCACGCGCAGGGTCATCGAACCTCTCAAACGCCTGCTTGACACCTCCTTGCAGGAATTGCCGGTCTGAAATGGCTCTCGACTTCATGGCTTGCCCCTCACCTCAGCCCGACAATCGGATCAGGATCTATTTCTCGCAGCAGTTTGCGGCGCATGGCGCGGGCGAAGTCTTCATAGTCTTGCGCTACTTCGACGAAGTTGCCCTCGCCAACCGCCAGTCGCGCCCGGTAATAATCATCCAGCTGCTTGTCTTCATTCAGAATGGCCAGCCCGTTCAGGGTGACATTGCGGGAAATTGCCATGGAGCGCGCCTCGCTGAGAATGGTCGAATACTGTCGCGGCGGGGTTTCGCGGCCGTCGCCCGACACGTCCACGATGCGCCGGTCAGCGCGGATCGCGTTTTCATCTATCGACCTGATGGCATGGGCAACACCATCCCCGATGCCGGTGCCGCCGACCTGATTGCGCGGCATGGCGGCAATTATGGCCGCCATCCGATCTACTTCTGCCTTGCCGGACAAGATGAACCAGCCGGTTTCGTCCTTCGGCCGCCGGGCTTCCGCCCAGATCAATACATTCAATGCGATGCGCTTGTGCGGGCCTGCAGTGATGGCCCGCAGGACGGCAGGATCACGCAGGGCCGCGGCAATTCCCGACAGCTGCAATCTGTACTCCGCATCATCGACACTACCGGATGCATCCACCGCGAGCACCAGTTCCAGATCAACTTCCTCGCTGGCCGAAGCTGGTTGCATTGCAGCATTGGCCAGCACGATCAGGACTGCTGTCAAAGCGCCAAAAAACTGTCTCACAGGGCCATGTTGTGAAACCGGTTGTCGCTTGCAGGCATGACTTGGCTTCCCGCTCGGTGATTGCATCGCTGCATGGATTATTTTCATCAAGGACATGGGTCATGAAATCGCATTATCGCGCAATTGTCATCGGCGGCGGCGTTGTCGGCTGTTCAATTCTGTATCATCTGACGAAAAAGGGATGGTCGGACATCCTGCTGATCGAACGCGATGAGCTGACTTCAGGCTCGACCTGGCATGCAGCTGGCGGATTTCACACGCTCAATGGCGATCCCAACGTGGCCAAGCTGCAGGAATACACCATCAACCTCTACAAGGAGATCGAAGAGGTCTCCGAACAGTCGACCGGGTGCCATGTCACCGGCGGTGTCATGCTGGTGTCCAACAAGGACCGCTTCGACTGGCTGAAAATGGCCCATGCCCGCAACAAGTATCTCGGGGTGGACACCCGCATGATCTCAGTTGAAGAGGCGGCTGAACATTTTCCACTGATGGACAAGGACCAGTTTGTCGGGGCCATGTGGCACCCGCTTGAAGGCCATCTTGATCCGTCCGGCACCACGCATGCCTATGCCAAAGCGGCGCGCGTCAACGGGGCTGAGATCGTGCGCCAGAACCGAGTGCTGGAAACCAACCAGCTGCCCGACGGGACCTGGTCCGTGGTAACTGAGAAAGGCACCATTACCTGTGAACATCTGGTCAATGCCGGCGGCCTGTGGGGTCGCGAAGTGGGCCGCATGGCGGGCCTTGAACTGCCTGTTCTGTGCATGGCGCACCAGTATCTCATCACTGAGGAGATGGAAGAGGTAGTTGCCTACAACAACGCCAATGACGGCAAGGAAATAGTTCACTGCATTGATTTCGATGGCGAAATTTATATGCGCCAGGAAGGCAAGGGCATGCTGATGGGTACCTATGAGCCCAATGGCATTCCCTGGTCACCGACCGAAGCGCCATGGGACTTCTCCACCGAACTGCTGCCGCCGGACCTGGACCAGATTGCCGAAAACCTGGAGCGCGGTTTCACCCATCACCCGGCCTTCCAATCTGCCGGCATCAAGAACATCATCAATGGCCCGTTTGCCTTCGGACCTGACGGCAACCCGCTGATCGGCCCGGTCCGCGGCCTGCAGAATTACTGGGTTGCGTGCGGTGTCATGGCCGGATTCAGCCAGGGCGGCGGTGTCGGCCTGGCACTGAGCAACTGGATTGTCGACGCTGATCCCGGCTTCGACGTCTGGGCCATGGATATTGCGCGTTACGGGTCTTATGCCAACATGGCCTACACCAATGAAAAGGTGCGCGAAAACTATGGCCGGCGGTTCCGCATCATGTTCCCGAACGAGGAACTGGAGGCCGCGCGTCCGTTGCGCACTACACCGCTGTATGACCGGTTCAAGGCCATGGGCGCCTTCTTCGGTGCCTCCTACGGCATCGAAAGCGCCTTGTGGTTTGCCCCTGAAGGCAAGAAGGCAGAAGAAGCTGTTACCTTCCGGCGCTCCGAAGCTTTTGATATCGTTGGTGATGAATGCCGCGCGGTGCGCAATTCGGTCGGCGTGCTGGAAATCTCCGGCTATGCCAAGTACGAAATCACCGGCTCGGGTGCCGAAGGCTGGCTGTCGCACATGCTGGCCAACAAGGTGCCTGCCAAGGGTCGCATGACGCTGGCGCCCATGCTCAAGGAAGACGGCAAGCTGATCGGCGATTTTTCGCTGGCCAAGGCAGATGATGAACGCTTCTACATATTCGGTTCGGGTGCAGCGGAAAACTTCCACATGCGCTGGTTCGAACAGCACCTGCCCGATGACGGCTCGGTCAAGGTACATGCCTTCGGCCTGGAAATGTGCGGCCTGTCCATTGCCGGACCAAACTCACAGAAGCTGCTGGCGAAACTGACCAGTACAGATGTGTCAACCAGCGCCCTGCCCTTCATGTCTTTCCGCGAAGTGGACCTGGGGCTGGTTCCTGCCAAGCTGGCCCGCGTCAGCTTCACCGGTGACCTGGGGTATGAAATCTGGGTCGCGGCGGAATACCTCACCACGCTGCACACCATGATCATGGAAGCCGGTGAAGAGTTCAACATCAAGCCGGTTGGTGGCCGGGCCCTGCTGTCGCTTCGTCTGGAGAAGAACTGGGGAACGTGGGCGCGCGAATACCGCCCGATCTACGGCCCGTTCGAGGCTGGCCTTGGCCGTTTCGTCGCCCTGTCGAAGAACGACTTCATTGGCCGCGAAGCTGCTGCCAAGGAAAAGGAAACCGGTGGCGAGCGCGCCATGACCGTGTTTACCGTTCATGACAACGAAGTCGATGTCATCGGTGACGAGCCCATTTATCACAATGACAAGTGCGTCGGGTGGATCACATCCGGCGGTTACGCACATGCGGCAGGTCAGTCCGTCGCCATCGGTTTCGTGCCTACGGAGGTGGCCGGTGAAGCGGATGGATTTGAGATTGAAATTCTCGGGCAAAACTACAAAGCTAGCCCGCAAAAGGATCCACTGTTTGATGCCGACGCGTCACACATGAGGTCTTAAGCCTTCATACCATTCGGGAGCCGCCAATGAAATCGCACTACAGGGCCATAGTCATTGGCGGCGGCGTGGTTGGATGCTCTGTGCTGTATCACCTGACCAAGGCGGGATGGAGCGATGTTCTGCTGATCGAGCGATCGCAGCTGACTTCCGGTTCGACCTGGCACGCAGCAGGCGGGTTCCTCACGCTCAACGGTGACCCCAACGTCGCAAAACTGCAGGCCTACACCATTGAGCTTTACGATGAACTGGAACGGATTTCCGGCCAGTCATGCGGCCTGCACCGGTGTGGCGGGTTGCTGATGGCAGATTCCGAAGAACGCATGGACTGGCTGAGGATGGCCCATGCGAGATCGGGCTATCTCGGGCTTGAAACCGAGCTGCTGAGCCCGGCCGAAGCCAGGGCCCGCATGCCGTTGCTGGATGACAGCAAGTTCACCGGCGCCATGTGGGATGCAGCAGAAGGCAATCTCGATCCATCCGGCACCACACATGCCTATGCAAAATCGGCGCGTATCCAGGGTGCCGAGATCGTGCTGGAAAACCGTGTTGTCGAGCTCAACCCACGATCCGATGGCGGATGGGATGTGGTGACCGAAAAAGGCACCATCTCCTGCGAGCATGTAATCAATTGCGGTGGCCTGTGGGCGCGCGAAGTTGGCCGCATGGTGGGCATTGAACTGCCGGTGCTGGCCATGGAGCACATGTATCTCGTCACCGACGACATGCCCGAGGTGATCGCCTACAAGGAAGAACATGGCGCCGACATGCCGATGATCGCCGACTTCGGTGCGGAGATTTACATGCGTCAGGAACGCGCCGGCATGTTGCTGGGCACCTATGAGCAGGACTGCAGGCCCTGGTCGCCGAAAGACACGCCGTGGGATTTTGCCGCCGAGCTTCTGCCGCCGGATCTGGATCGCATCACACCGTCGCTGGAAAAAACCTTCGAGAGCTACCCGGCCATGGGCGAGGCCGGTATCAAGAATGTGGTCAACGGGCCGTTCACCTTCGCGCCTGACGGCAACCCGCTGGTCGGCCCGGTGCAGGGCCTGTCCAACTACTGGTGTGCCTGCGGGGTCATGGCCGGTTTCAGCCAGGGCGGCGGCGTCGGCCTGACACTGGCCAACTGGATGGTGAACGGCGATCCCGGCGGCGATATCTGGGCCATGGACGTGGCGCGCTACGGCGACTGGGCAACCCGCAGCTATACCAATGAAAAGGTGCGCGAAAACTATTCCAAGCGGTTTTCCATCCGCTACCCGAACGAGGAGCGTCCGGCAGCACGCCCCCACCAGACCACGCCGCTTTACGATACCATGCTCGCGCAAGGCGCCGTCATGGGCGACAATTGGGGGCTTGAGGTTCCCTTGTGGTTCGCCCCTGAAGGCGTCGAGCCCATCGATATCTTCTCGTTCCGCCGCTCCAATGATTTCGCTCATGTAAAGGCAGAAGTGCTGGGCACGCGCGAACGGGTCGGCGTTACCGAGATTGCCAATTTCGCCAAGTACGAATTCACCGGTCCCGGTGCCGAAGGCTACCTGTCGCGGCTGATGACCAACAAGATGCCGCGCACGGGCAAGATTTGCCTGACACCTATGCTGAACGAACAGGGCAAGCTGATTGGTGACTTCACCATCGCCAAGGCGGCCGATGACAGATTCATGATGTGGGGGTCGGCCCCGGCGCAGGTGCATCACATGCGCTGGTTCGAAAAACACCTTCCCGATGATCATTCAGTGCGCGTCGAGCGGATCGACCTCGGCCTGGTCGGGCTGTCCATTGCGGGCCCGAAATCCCGTGATGTACTGGCAGCCCTGACCGATGAGGATGTGTCCAGTGCCGGTTTCCGGTTCATGGACTATCGCGAGATCGACGTCGCAAGTGTCCCCGCTAAGGTCAACCGCATCAGCTATACCGGTGACCTGGGCTATGAAATATGGGTGAAGCCAGAGTATGAGCGCAGACTTTACACGGCGATCATGCAGGCAGGTGACGCCCATGGCATTGTCAATTTCGGCATGCGGGCGCTGCTGACCATGCGGTTGGAGAAAAACTTCCCGACCTGGTATCGCGAATTGCGTCCTATCTACGGGCCGTATGAGGCCGGCATGGATCGCTTCATAGACCTGACCAAGAACGATTTCGTCGGCCGTGACAAGGCACAGGCAGAACGCGACGGAGCAGGCAAGCTGGCACGCGTGACATTTGTGGTGGATGCAGATGATGCCGATGTCATCGGCGACGAGCCGGTCTCCCATAATGGCGAGGTTGTCGGCTGGGTTACATCCGGGGGATACGGTCACTTCGTCGATGCGTCGCTGGCACAAGGCTACGTTCCAAAACACCTAAATTCGGAAACGTCAGGGTTTGAGATCGAGATCATGGGCGAGATGCGCCCTGCCCGTGTTCAACATGAGCCGTTGTTCGATCCTGCCGGCGAACGGATGAGAGGATAATTCTCGGTGAAAATAAAAAAACTGGAAACCTTTGCCAACGAGTTCGTCGGCTTTGTGCGCGTCACCGCAGATACCGGTGACACCGGCTGGGGCCAGGTATCAACCTACCATTCGGATATAACCGCACAGGTTTTCCATCGCCAGGTAGCACCCTATGCGCTCGGCCAGGACGCTCATGACTTTGATGACCTGCTCGACCGCATCACCGAGCGCGAACACAAGTTCCCCGGCTCATATCTGCGCCGCGCCATGGCCGGGCTGGACACGGCCCTGTGGGATCTGCGCGGCCGTGTGGAAGGCAAGCCGGTCGCCGAACTGCTTGGCGGCACAGCGGGATCCATGCGGGCATACGCGTCTTCGATGAAACGTGACATTACACCGGAGGACGAAGCTGCTCGGTTCATCAGACTGCGTGATGAGTTCGGCTTTGACGCGTTCAAGTTCCGCGTCGGCGCCGAATGCGGCCGCGATGTGGATGAATGGCCGGGCCGCACCGAGGCAATCGTGCCTCACATATGCAAGGCACTGGGCGACGATGCCGCCAAGCTGGTTGACGGCAATTCCGGGTTTTCGCCTGCCCGCGCCATCGAAGTGGGCAGGCTGCTGGAAGCCGAAGGCGTTTCGCATTTTGAAGAACCGTGCCCCTACTGGGAACCTGAACAGACCAGGCAGGTCACCGATGCGCTGTCCATTGATGTCACCGGCGGTGAACAGGATTGCGACCTGTCATGGTGGCGGCACACGATCGACATGCGCACGGTCGACGTCGTGCAGCCGGATGTCATGTATATGGGCGGTATGAACCGCACGCTGCGCGTGGCTCAGATGGCAGCAGCTGCCGGCCTGCCGTGCACACCGCATTGTGCAAACCTGTCGCTGGTCACCCTGTGCACCATGCACCTGCTGCGTGCCATTCCCAATGCCGGAAAATATCTGGAATTCTCCATTGAGGGCGAAGATTACTATCCCTGGCAGGACGGCCTTTTTGTCGAAGACCCGTATACCATCACCGATGGCAAGGCGACGGTGACAGATGCGCCGGGATGGGGCGTTGAAATCAGCCCGGCCTGGCTCGACAAGGCCACATACCAGATGAGCGAGTTTTCAGCGTAATACCAAAGGTACAAGGAGGAAGTGCCATGCTTGATGCCGTATTCAGCGACGACCGCAAGAAAACCTATTTCAACCCTGAAGGCAAAGACAAGCCAATGCGCTCGCCGGTGCCGCATTCGGTCCTGGTAAAAGCGCGCGACTATCGCCGCCAGCGCATGCTGGATCAGGTGATCAAGCACGATTGCGCCGCCATCCTGATGTATGATCCGCTCAACATCCGCTATACGTTCGATCTGTCGAACATGCAGTTGTGGGGCACGCACAATCCGTTCCATTACGCCATGCTGTTTGCCGACAGCCATTCCATCAATTTCGAGTACCACAATGCCGAGCACCTGGCGGACGGTCTTGCAACCGTGCGCGACATCCGGCCCGCCAAAAGCTGGTTTTACTTCTCTGCAGGTAACCGCCTGGATGAACGGGTCAATGCGTGGGCCGATGAGGTGGTTGATGAACTGAAAGCCCATGGCGGCGGCAATATGCGGCTGGCCGTCGACAAGCTGGAGCCGATGGGCACATTCGCGCTTGCCGAACGCGGCGTCACCATCGTCGAGGGCCAGGAACTGACCGAGCTGGCGCGTGAAATCAAGTCGGCGGACGAACTTGAACTGATGAAATGGACGATCCGCGTCTGTGAAGCCGGCATGGCACGCATCTGGGAGCACTCGCTGCCGGGCAAGACCGAACAGGAAATCTGGGCGGAACTACATTATGAAAACATCCGCTCCGGCGGCGAGTGGATCGAAACCCGCCTGCTCACCGTCGGCGAACGCACCAATCCGTGGTTTTCCGAAGCTTCGGATTTCGTGGCCAGCGAAGGTGACATCATCGCCTTTGATACGGACCTGATCGGGCCTTACGGATACTGCGCCGACATCTCCCGGACCTGGACCATCGGACATACAAAATTCGATGCCAAGCAGCATGAACTGTACTCAACTGCGCTTGAGCAGATCGAGCACAACTGCTCAATTCTTAAAGCCGGCATGACGGCGCGGGAATTCAACGAAAAATCCTGGCAAATTCCGGAAAAGTATCAGCCGTGCCGGTATTCCGTCGCCCTGCATGGTGTTGGCCTGTGTGACGAGTATCCGTCCCTGCCCCTGCATCCGGACTTTGAGCGAGCCTATGATTTCACCTTTGAGGAAAACAGCGTGGTTTGCGTTGAAAGCCTGATAGGCGAGAAGGGCGGCAAGGAATGCGTCAAGCTAGAGACCCAGGCGGTGGTCACACCAGATGGCCTTGAGGTGCTTGATACCTTTCCGTGGGAGGACGTTTAAAGTGTTCCAGAACAGTCACTTGGTAAGACTTGCTTAAGGATTTGAAAACCTTGCGTTAACCCGACTCGCAGCATCACGTTTGACATGAGTGATGTGATTGATTTTCAGCGTAAGTCGCGTGAGCGTGAGTTGTCCCGACGCAAGTTGAGTGAACCACCCGCAGCTATTGTTCTGTTGACCGAGGCCGGCAAGATTGCCGCCTGGGCCAATGGTCTGGATGAACGGATCGAGGACGTATGGTTCGGCGAGGACCATGAGGTTCAGTGGCAGCCGTTTTCCGTTGCACAGGAAATGGCCGAGCAATTGCGCCGCCATCCTGCAGCACAGGCCATGGCGCAGGCGGGTTTCCGCATCGAGGCCGTGAGGATATAGAAGTGTTCGGGTTTATTTCGCTCACGCGAGTTTATATCGCTCACGCAAGCAGCCTTGCGGCTGCGCTCCGCGGGGGCGCACTTCGTGCGACGGCCGGTCGGCCTTGCCTCGGCACTTCGTGCCTCGGAGGTGTTTATCACGATGGTAGTTCAGGGTCGGAGAACGGCGCGAAGCACGAAGTGCTGAGTAAAGCTGTTCGACCACCAAAAACCCACTAGGCCCGACGGGCCTCGGGCCGGCCAGGCCCGCCCCCGCGGAGCGCAGCCGCAAGGCTGCTTGCGTGAGCGAAATAAACCCAAACAAACTAACCCAACACAAAAACACCGCCGGAAATCTCCGGCGGCGTCTTCGTTTAACCTATGGCAGATATCAATCAGTACCCGCGGCGATACATGCAACGCTCCCAGCGCCATGTGTGCCAGCCGAACCGGCGTGCGCAGCGGCGTGCCGAGCGGCGGTAGTGACGGCCACCACGGTAACCATGGCCATGATCGCCATAATATCCGCCACCATGGGCATGAGCAGCAGCAATTCCGAATGCAGCGCCGAGGCCAAGGCCGAGAGCAATCTTGCCCTTCTTGGACAGGGCCTGTGCAGGTGAAGCCGATGCAGCTGCGATGGTGAGCGCGGCAATGGCGGCTATGGCGGTTTTCTTAAACATGGATCATCTCCTGAGTCTTGTTTTCAGTTTTGTTTTGCGTGGCGCCCCGTTGCCGGAGCAGCTAGTCTTCAAATCAACTGTCCCCAATCTAGCGGGAGGGCCCTGAACCGAACCTGAGCCGGGTGTTCATATACGGTTCATGTGGAAATGGGGGTTGAGCAGGAGGTTTTCGGACGGGTTTGGTTGGTGACGAGAGGTTTTGTTTATATCGCTCACGCAAGCAGCCTGGCGGCTGCGCTCCGCGGGGGCGCACTTCGTGCGGCGCGCAGTCGCGCTTGCCTCGACACTTCGTGCCTCGGAGGAGGCCTACTACTACGATTGTTTAAGGTCGGAGAACGGCGCGAAGCACGAAGTGCTGAGTAAAGCTGTTCGACCACCAAAAAATCAACTAGGCCCGACGGGCCTCGGACCGGTCAGGCCCGCCCCCGCGGAGCGCAGCCGAAGGCTGCTTGCGTGAGCGATTTAAACTCGCGTGAGCGAAGTAAAAAACCCCACCTAAACCAGCAACGCCCTCTGCTTAACATCCTTTGTCCACATATAGGCGCACAGCAGTGGTTGCAGGCCGACATTGGTGGCGTGCGGTACATAGGGCTCGTGCCAGATGGTTTCGCCCGGTTCGCGCGGTGAAAACTCTTCTTCGCGCACCCGCCAGTCGCTGGCTCCCGACAATACCCAGTACAGTTCCGGGGCGGGATGAGCGTGGTTGGGATAGTTCAAGCCCGGTCCAAGCAGGAACAGTCCCAGCAGAAAATCATCGCCGGCATAGGCACCGGTCGGCCCGATGATTTCGGCATAGGCATAATTGTCCATGTAATGCGGCTGCCCCATGGCCTCGTTGGAATAGTTGGGATTCTGGGCCCAGTGCAGATCTTCTTCAACTGCGGCCAGTGCCGCTGCAACGTCCGGCGCAACCAGAAGAGTCGAGGCAACCACGTCGGGCAGGAACCGGCAGGCCGGCAGGCGTCGGGGCGACGGCACCGTCAGGGCGGCAGCAGATGTATCCTGCTGCTCAAGGCGCGCCAACGCCTCATCGACACCATCCTCACCGACATTGTTTGCCTTCAGGGTCGAGCTGATGGCGCGAACCAGCCATTGTGCCGTGTCGTGGACATGCGATGTCATGAGCTGTACTTCCCCCGGTCTGCCGCCCCAATGCTCTTACACAAACGATAGCGTGCACAAGCCCTTGCCTGACAGCAAAATTCATCAACACGATTAACGCAAGTGCGATCCCGACATCCACTTTCCAGAGCCCTGAAACCGGTCCATGCTGGCAGGCAATTCTCCTCCACCAGTCAGGATCAGCTGAAACCATGGACGCAATCGACTTCATACAGGACCTGGAGGCATCGCACATTCCGGCAACCGCCCGTCACCACGCCACCCGCGCGCTCATCGACACGCTGGGGGTAGCCGCCGCTGCGACGCAAACCGACAATTCACGCATCCTGCGTGACTTTGCCAGCACGGCATTCGGCGCGACGGGCAAGGCAGCAAAACTGATGTTCGACGGGCGTGCCGTCTCGCTGCCGGGCGCAGGATTTGCCAATTCGGGATCCATCGATTCACTCGACGGCCATGACGGCCAAAAAAGCACCAAGGGCCACATGGGGGTCGTCGTCGTCCCTGCCCTGTTCGCGTTTGCCGAAGGTGAGATGCCGGTGTCCGGCAGGGAATTCATGACCCGGCTGGTGATCGGTTACGAGATCGCCACCCGTGCCGGACTGGCCCTGCACGCCAGTGTGTCGGACTATCACACCTCCGGGGCGTGGAACGCGCTGGCCGCCGCAGCAATCGGCGCACGGGCGCTTAAGCTTGATGCGAACTGGACCCGGCATGCGCTCGGCATTGCCGAATACAATGGCCCACGCTCACAGATGATGCGCTGCATTGATCACCCGACAATGGTCAAGGACGGCGCGACCTGGGGCGGTTTCACCGGCATTGCGGCTGCGCAGCTTGCCCAGTTGAGCCACACCGGTGCACCGGCCATCACCATGGAGAACCCGGACCTTGCATCCTACTGGGATGACCTGGGCGGGCGCTGGTATGTCGCCGATCAGTACATCAAGCTCTATCCCGTGTGCCGCTGGGCGCAGCCTGCCATCGCGGCTGCCCTGTCCCTGAGCGACCGGTTTGATGTCTCCGACATTGCCGGTATCCGGATCGAGACCTTTCACCAGGCTAAGCGCCTGCCTCTGGCGGAACCGGCCAATACCGAACAGGCGCAATACTCCATCAAATTTCCAGTCGCTGCCGCCCTGATGCGCGGCCGTATCGGTGTTGCAGAAGTAACCGGACCGGCGCTGCAGGACCCTGACATCCTGCGGCTGGCCAACATGATCGAGGTAACCGAAGACGACGAAGCCAATGCTGCCTTTCCGGCAGACCGCCTGGCCCGCGTCCGCATATCGCTGGCCGACGGACAGACGCATGAAAGCGAGATGATGAAGGCGGTCGGTGACCCGGAAAACCCGATCAGCGACGATGACCTTCATGCCAAGTTCACCAGCCTCGCCGCCCCTGTGTTGGGCGAAGTACGAGCCGCACAGCTGCTTGAAGCGTGCAAAGCACTTTGGGAAGCCGATACCGTTTCAGACCTGGTTGAAGTTGTGATGCAACCAGTTGAAGACTAAGCAATCTCCAGTGCCGCCTTGCGGCCTTCATAGATGGCCATGTGGGCCTTGCGCGGG
Organism: uncultured Anderseniella sp.; assembly: GCA_947488295.1. GTDB lineage: Bacteria > Pseudomonadota > Alphaproteobacteria > Rhizobiales > Aestuariivirgaceae > Anderseniella. Next base: position 395,575 of record CANKYU010000003.1, on the reverse strand, counting down.
GCGTTGCAGTCGCCCACGACGGCAAACGGCGGGCAATCACCCAAAGCCTGGATGTCGTCGGAAAACTCCGTGTTGGGGCTGGCGACCGTGGCCAGTACCAAGGTTTCGAAATTCTGCTCGAAGGTTTCACCGGTCAACAGGTTGATAAAGCGCGCAACCGAGCCTTCATTGTCGGGCTTGCCCCATGACTGCAGCGCAGTGTCGGTAAGTGCGATACCGCCGTGGCGGGCAAAGCGCGCGCGCGCCACACTATCGGCCCCGGTTCCGGAAAGCTCCGCCGCCAACACACCATTGGCCGTCATGGCGGTTACCTTGTGACCGGCCTCAGCCAGGAACAGCGCCGTACCGATGCCGCGCCAGGAATGCAGATCATCAAGCACCAATACCCGTTCACCGATCATCGCGTTGTTTTCAAGCACGGTGTGATAGCTGATCACATTTGCCTCGTCATGGCCCGGAAGCACATCGTTCATCGGCAAGGCCCGCTGAAAGCCGGAGGTTACCGGCTTGATGCCGGTGGCCGCGATGATGTGATCGGGGTGAAGATGGCGCACGGTCAGCGGTGTTGCAGCTTCGCCGAGCTTCACATCGACGCCGAGGCGCTCCAGTTCATGACTGTACCATTCGATATGGTCCGCAATTCTTGACCGGGTCGGCTGGCGTCCGGCCAGGTGCCACTGGCCGCCAATCATCGGCCCGCGTTCTATCAGCGTGACCTTGTGGCCGGCTTCCGCGGCAACCCGGGCCGCCTCCAGTCCGGCCGGACCAGCGCCGACAACCAGCACCGACTTGCGGCGTTCGGTTTTGGCTATCTTGTCACCGCGCCATTCCCATTCACGCCCCACGGACGGATTGACCAGACAGGAAATCCAGTAGTCCTTGTAGCGCCTGGCAATGCACTGCTGGTTGCAGTGAATGCACGGGCGAATGCTGGCTCCGTTGCCGGCTTTGGCCTTGTTAGCCAGGTGCGGATCGGCAATCTGGGCCCGAACCATGGAACAGGTGTCTGCCTGGCCGGTTGAAATCACTTCTTCGGCTTTTTCAGGAGAATGAATGCCGGCTTCCGCCTGCACCCGGGCATGGCGCATCTGGTGCTTGAGATGATCGGCCAGATGAGCCCCTTCGACACCTTCGTGAATGTGGGTCGGAATAATCGGCTGGTCGCGAAAATAACTGCCGGTGCCACAGGTCACATAGTCCATCAGGCCGCGCTCGTCGTGCCAGGCGGCAATCTCGCTCAGGGCTTCCAGTGACAGGGCCGGTTCGGCCATCTGGTCGACCGACACCGCCATGCCGATAATGAAATCAGACCCGCAGGCCTCGCGGATGCGCTTGAGAATTTCAGCCGAAAACCGCACCCGGTTTTCCAGGCTGCCGCCCCATTTGTCATCGCGGCGGTTGGACCAGGGCGTCCAGAACTGATCTACCAGGGAGTGATAGGCGGCAAAGATTTCAATGCCGTCAAAGCCTGCCTGCTGGGCACGGTCGGCTGCAGCCACGAACGAGACGATCAACTCCTCGATCTCGGCCTCGCTGACCGCGTGACCACCGTCTGAATCATGCATGGACGGCATGCCTGAGGCAGACCAGTTGGCGTGAAACGAGTTGGCGCCGTCACCATGCTGGCCGACATGGTAGAGCTGGTGCAGCATGACCGTGTCATAGCTGCTGCAGGCCTCGTTGATCTTGCGCAGCGGCGCGATGATGGCATCATCATTGGCCCGGAAATTTCCGCGGGTCAGGACACCGGATGCATGCACAGGTACCGGCTCGACCACGATCATGCCTGCGCCCCCCTTGGCGCGCTCGACATAATAGGCCTTGGTTCGCCGCGACGGCAATCCGTTCTCGGCCATATTGTTGGTATGGGCACCAAACACGATGCGGTTCTTCAACCGTTTGTGGTTGATGGTAATCGGGGTAAACAGATGCGGGTAGGGATTGCTCATGAGAACATCACATTCAGGTTGCCGTCGAAAATCAACTTGTAGTTGCCGTCGAAAATCAAATCGCAGGGTGCCGCCCGTCACATTATTGTCATAGTTTTTCCACTGATTTGCCAAGTCCTCGTTGCAATTTTTTCTCAATTCGGCTCGAAATCCACAGCCCATGGCGGTTTCGGGCGATAAAGTTCCGCGATCCAGTCCATGAAACTACGGACTTTCAAGGGTTCGTAGAGCCTGCTGGCGCACAGCGCATGAATGCCCAGCACGCCGCCCGACCAACCGGGAAGCACACGCATCAGCTTGCCCGACGCGATATCGCGGTTGGCGATAAAGTCCGGCTGCAGGGCAACTCCACCGCCCGCGATGGCAATTTCCTCAATGGCGTCACCACTGTTTGCCGAAACAGCTGGTGATATGCGCACCTGCTCAAGTGCGCCCTTTCCGTCACGCAACGACCATACATTGCCTTCATGGCCAAAAGTGTACCCAAGGCAGAGGTGATCGATGAGACATCGTGGTGTTTCAGGAATGCCGTGCCTTGCAATGTAATCGGGACTTGCACACAGGATCACTTCAGCATCTGCAATCCGCCTGGCAATCAGGTCTGAGTCCGCCATCCTGCCGGTGATGCGGATTGCGACGTCGAAGCCCTCCTCAATCAGGTCCACGGTACGGTCATTCAGCGACATGTCCACAGTGACATCGGGATTGCCCGACATGTATTGCCCGAGATAGGGCGACACATGGCGCACCCCGAAAGACATGGGCGCAGACAGCGCCAGCCGGCCCTGCGGGGTCAAGGTCTGAAGACCGGCAATCCGGTCCGCCTCGTCAAGCCGGGCCAGTATCTCGCGGGCGCGTTCAATGTACGCCGCTCCGGTGCTGGTCAGGCTGAGCGAACGGGTTGTCCGGTTGAGCAGGCGTGCGCCGAGATAGGCTTCCAGGTCTGCCAGGTGTCGCGAGGCCATATTGCGGGACAGGTCAAGAGCCTCCGCGGCGGCGGCAAAGCTGCCGTGATCGACAATGGCGACGAAAACCTCAATTGCGCGGAGACGATCCATATTATCCCTTTTCAAGAGATAAACTGTCTCACAATTACCTGATTATCTCCAGCCGAAAACATCCTACCTATGGGCCAATCGAAATCCAATTCACTGAAAGGATCGCTCCAATGAACACTGATCAACTCACCGCAAACGGCACGGCGCTGCTGCGCATCACATTAGGTATCGCCGCCATTGCGCACGGGCTCTTGAAAGTTCTTGTCTTCACCCTGCCCGGTACCGCCGGGTTCTTCGAATCCCTCGGGCTGCCCGGCTTCCTTGCCTATGTCACGGCGTTTGTAGAGATTGTCGGCGGCCTGGCTCTAATTGCCGGGTTCCAGACGCGGCTGGTTTCACTCGCCATGGTCCCCATCCTGCTCGGCGCCATGTGGGCACATTCCGGCAATGGCTGGGTGTTTTCCAACCAGGGCGGCGGCTGGGAATACCCGTTGTTCTGGGCGGTCGTTCTGGTTGTGCAGGCGATGCTTGGCAGCGGGGCCCTTGCGGTAGATGATATGCAGACCCGCAAGTCATCTGCCAATGTGTGATCCAAGGAGTTTGACACCAATGTTCAAGAATATTGCCCCTACCCCGCAAGCGCCCGTCGCTTCCGGTGCCCGCATCGGCCATGTTCACCTGAAGGTTGCCAATCTCGATCGCGCCCTGGAATTCTATGTGGGCGTGCTGGGCTTCGGGGTCAAACAACGCTATGGCACACAGGCAGCCTTTATCGCTGCCGGTGACTATCATCACCATATCGGCCTTAACACCTGGGAAAGCGAGGGTGGCTCGCCGCCGCCTCGCGGCACCACCGGCCTTTTTCATCTGGCGATCGTTTACCCGACAAGGGCCGACCTGGCTGACGCCCTGAGACGCGTCAGAGACGCAGGCTATGAGCTGGAAGGAGCCTCCGATCACGGCGTGTCGCAGGCGCTTTACCTGCGCGACCCGGACGGCAATGGTGTCGAGCTTTACTGGGACCGTCCGCAAGCCGACTGGCCGCAAAATGAAGACGGCACGCTGGCCATGATCACCGAGCGGCTGGACCTGGACGCCCTGCTGGCCGAAGCAGCCTGATCAAATATTTCCGATCTAGGATAATCCCGGGCCGGTGATCTCCTTGAGCAGCTTTCGGTAAATCGCCTCGCGATAAGCATCATAGTCATTGGCGGGCAACACAAAGTGATACGGCCCGCCAATGATCGATTTTCGAAAATAGTGATCAAGCGTCGGCCATTCGTTCAGGATGGCCAGTCCGTTTATGGTTATGCCGCGTGCAATCACGTCATCACGGGCAACCTCGACAATCTCACCGCGGTTGTTGCGGCCATCGGACGAAATGTCGATGACCCGCCGATTGGCGGTGAACGGGGCCGCGGTCGCGGCGGCGGCCGCAAACTGCAGGGCAGCTCCGATTGCCGTGCCGCCCTCGGCAAGTTCGCGCTGAACCGAAAACATCTTCTGGGCAAATGCATTGGCGGAAGCCGGACCATCGATCACCGTCCACGGGGTGGACAAGGCCTGGTTTTCCGCGTCCGACCACTGAAACACTGTCACGGCAATGCGCCCCAGCGGCCCGCTTTCAATCGCGCGGTGCACGTCCCTGGTCTGGAACGCCTGACCAATGCCGTCCATCTGCAGCCGGAATTCGCGCGCATCCACCGAATAGGAACAGTCAACCGCAAGCACCAGTATGAGATCAACTTCGCCACCGGCCTGGGCGTTGCCGGGGTCGGCAACATGCAGCACTCCGGCTGCGCCGCCGGCACCTGCTGCGGCTGAAAGTAACAGCATCCGCCTGCGCGATAGGAGCTGACGAATGCTGTTAGTGCTCATGGCGATATCGTGTCTCTGCCTGTATGTCTTTAACCGGGCGACAAGCCGCGAAGACGTTCAGAGCGGCGACGCAGCAGCTCCAATGTCGTTAACAGACCAATTGAGATCAACACCAATACCGTCGCCACCGCCAAAATGGTTGGCGAAATCTGCTCACGAATACCGGAGAACATCTGGCGCGGGATCGTAACCTGATGCACATCGGCAAGGAAGATCACCGCAACCACTTCATCCAGTGAAGTGATGAAAGCAAACAGGGCACCTGAGATCATTCCCGGCATGATCAAAGGCATGATCACACGGCGGAACGTGGTCCAGCCATTTGCGCCCAGGCTCTTCGATGCCCGTATCAGTGAATTGTCGAAACCGGTCAGGGTTGCAGTGACAGTGATGATCACAAACGGCACTCCCAGCGTGGCGTGAGCCAGAACAATACCGATATCTTCATTGATGAGGCCCCTGGGGAAGAACGGGAACGTGTCCTTTTTTGCGTAGAAGAAGAACATGCCTGTTGCCGTGATCACCAGTGGCACAATCATCGGTGAAATCAACAAGCTCGTTATGGCCGATCTCCATGGCATCTCGGGGCGCGAAAGCCCAAGCGCTGCAAGTGTGCCGAAGAAGGTAGCCAAGATAGTGGCCAGAACGGCAAACTTGAACGAGTTGGCTGCAGCCTTTACCCAGGTCGCATTGTTCCACACATCTGACCACCAGCCCTCGGTGCGGTTGGGATCGTTCATGCCGAACAAGAAGATGTCCTGATACCATCTGGTCGAGAACGCAGCGGGATCAAGAGACATCATCCCCTGCGTGAAGCTGAAATAGGGTTCGGAGTTAAACGACAGCGGCATTATTATGAGTACGGGCGTGATGAGGAAAATAAAGATCATCGTGCAGATCAGCAGAAAAATGTACTGACCGAATTTCTCCAACCACGTCGCATATGGCGGCAATTCACTCATAAAAAACAGAGGCAGTCCGATAATCAGCGCTATACCGATTGTGGCAACCAGTGTTCCGGTGAACAGATAAGCAACAATGCACGCCACCACGTAGGCGATATAACCGGGTGCTGGCAATTTATCCAATGCAGTCATGACCTGTTCCTCACCCGAACTTCAAATTGTCGACGCCGACAAGCTTGTTGTAGATCCAGTAGAAGATCAGCACAATTGCGAGCAGGATGGCACCGAGCGCCGAGCCCAAACTCCAGTTGAGAGTCTTCTTGATGTGATCTGCAATGAGATTTGAGATCAGCAAACCATCGCTGCCGCCGACCAAAGCCGGCGTAATATAGTAGCCAATTGCCAGGATGAACACGAGCAGGGTGCCGGCGGCAATTCCCGGTATGGTTTGCGGGAAATAAACCTTGATGAATGAGTACGTTCCGGTTGCTCCCAGAGAACGCGCCGCACGCATGTAATAGGGTGGAATGGTTTTCATCACCGAATACAGCGGCAGGATCATGAACGGCAACAGAATGTGCACCATCGCAACAATTGTGCCGGTCTGATTGTAGATCATCTGAATTCGGCTCTCCTCGGATATGACCCGGGTGAAAACCAGTATATTGTTCACGATGCCCTCGGTTTGCAGCATGGCAATCCAGGCGGTCGTGCGCACCAGAAGCGATGTCCAGAACGGCAACAGAACCATGATCATAAGCAGATTTGAGGTTCGTAATGGCAATGTCGCGAGAAGGTACGACACCGGATAGGCGATCAGCAGGCATATGAACGTAATCAGTGCAGACAGCCATAGTGTCTTGCCCAGAATTGGCAGATAAATCTGGTACAACGGGTCAGCTCGAACTATCTCGTTGTCTTCATTATACTTCCTGTCTGTCGCAGCCAGATAGAACGAGGCAGTGTAATTGCTGGAAATACGCTGCAGTGTCCGCCAGATGTGCTGGTTCTCCCAACGCTTGTCCAGGGCGATCAGGGCTTCCTTGTAGGGACCTTCGGTAATGTTCTTGACCTTACGAGCCGACTTGGTAAACAGGCCGCGCGAACCGGGTATCTCGTAGTTCACTCGCGTTGCCAGATTGCCGATAGTCTTGCCAATTTCATTGCTCTCCTTGGCCTTTGTCATGTCCTTGACGAAGACCTCGAAAACGGCTTCAGGCGGGAGATCCTCACCATCCCATTCATGAATCACTTTCGAGAAGTTCGGCAACACATTTGGGCCGATCGGACTATATATCGATCGGAACAACATCTCGCCAATCGGCAAAACAAATGCAACCAGAAGGAACAGCAGCAAGGGCATTACAAGCAGAAGCGCCTGCATGCGTTGGCGCCTGGTGGCACGTGCGAGAGAAACCTTTAGCGGCACACCGTCGCTGGTGGTTATGGCCCCCGGCACGCCAGATGCAGTTACATCGGTCATGATATGCCCTCTTCCCCGTCGCTGTCGGCGGACTCAAATAGTGTCTTTCAAATCACTTCATAAAAAGAACTCAATAGGACCGGACGGGCAACAATGCCCGTCCGGCCGCAGGCTAAATAAGCCTTACTGTGCAAGCCAGGCGTTGAAGCGCTCGTTCAGCGCATCCTGGTTGTCTGCCCACCATTCAAAGTCGTTCTGAACGGCATTGGTCAGGTTGTTAGGTGCCGTTGGCATCTGTGGACCCATGTCGATCTTGCCGTCTTCATATTTGCCCACGAGCGGAGCAGAAGACAAACGAGCCGGGCCGTACGCAATGTACTTGGCCTGGTTGGCAAGCTGTTCGGTCTCGGTGGAGAACTTCAGGAACTCCATGGCCTTGTCCTTGTTTGGAGCGCCCTTTGGAATTGCCCAAAGATCGATGTCCCAGACCTGACCGTCCCATACGATGACGAATGGCTTGCTCTCGGCGGCAACGGCGTTGAAGATACGGCCGTTGTAAGCCGTGGTCATCAGCACTTCACCGTCAGCCAGAAGCTGTGGAGGCTGGGCGCCTGCTTCCCACCATACGACGTCACCCTTGATGGTGGCGAGCTTGGCGAATGCACGGTCGATTGCTTCAGGCTTTGCCAGTTCGGCATAAACGTCCTTGGCAGCGATACCGTCAGCGATCAAAGCAAACTCCAGGTTCGGCTTTGGACCCTTGCGCAGGCCACGCTTGCCGGCCCAGGTCTTGGTGTCGAAGAAGTCAGCCATTGTGGTTGGCTTCTTGTCGCCGATCTTGGTGTCGTCGTAGGCATAGATGGTCGACCACACGATGTTGGCAACCGCACACTCATGCAGTGTACCGGGCAGGAAGTCTTCCTGAGCCGGCTTGCCGTCGGCACCTGCCGGCAGCGTAGAGTGATCGATTTTCTCGAAGATGCCTTCATCGCAACCGCGAACAGCGTCGGACAACTCAACGTCAACGATGTCCCAGGATACGTTGCCAGCTTCAACCTGGGCTTTCACTTCGGCGACACCGCCGGAGTAATCAACCGAGTTGATCTTGATGCCGGTTTTGGCGGTGAAAGGCTCATGATAGGCTTTCACCTGGCTCTTCGTGTAGGCTCCGCCCCACGAAACAGCCGTAATCGAGCCTTCGGCGCTGGCCGCTGTCGAGACAGCTCCAAGTGCCAGAATCGACAGGCTTGTTGTCAAAAATTTCTTCATTCAAACTTACTCCCTTTGGTAGAACGGAGGCTCAACAAAACCCCCGGTAAACCGCCCTGCTCTCACTATTGAGGCAGAACAGAATTTCAGAATTCAGGTCAGGCTGCCATATCATCCAGCGCACGGCAATCCTCAGCTTCCCAGCCAACAGTCGTCGTCTGGCCCTCGCTGAGTTCATGATGCTCGGCATTGTTGGGCACCTTGACGATAAAGTCGGTGTGCCCGGCAACCGACATCCGGGTGCGAATATGATCGCCCAGGTAAATCAGTTCCTCGACCTTGCCGGTCAGTGTTACGGTGTTTTTGGTCTTCTTCGGTTCTATGGCCACGCGCTCCGGGCGAACCGACAACAAGGTGCGCTCTCCCTTGGCACCAATGCCAACCGCAAGCGCCTTGACCATATCACCGCTATCCAGTTTCACCGTTGCCAGCTTGTCCCTGCCAACTTCCTGCACCGTACCACGCAGCTTGTTGTTCTCGCCAATGAACTGAGCCACGAAGGAATTCTCAGGCCGCTCATAAAGCTCTTCCGGACTCGACAACTGCTGAATGATGCCGTCTTCAAATACTGCGACACGATCCGACATGGTCAGCGCTTCAGACTGGTCGTGGGTCACGTACACCACCGTCACGCCGAGCGACTCGTGAATGTGCTTGATTTCATACTGCATCTGTTCACGCAGTTGTTTGTCCAGCGCGCCAAGCGGTTCATCCATCAACACCAGGTCCGGTTCAAACACCAGTGCGCGGGCAACCGCGACACGCTGCTGCTGGCCGCCTGAAAGCTGGGCCGGGCGCCTGCCGCCGAATTCCGGCAGTTCCACCATTTCCAGAACTCTCTTGACACGCTCTTCCTGTTCGGCCTTCGACTGGCCTCTGACAGCCAGCGGAAAGGCCAAATTCTCGGCAACCGACATGTGCGGGAACAGGGCATAATTCTGGAACACCATGCCAATGCCGCGCTTGTGCGGCGGCACATTGTTGATCGGATTGCCGTTAAGATAAATTTCGCCGTGTGTCGCGGGTTCAAAACCGGCCAGCATCATCAGCGTTGTTGTCTTGCCGGAGCCCGACGGGCCCAACATGGTGACAAACTCGCCCGTGGCGATATCGAGATTCAGATCCTTTACGACCAGCGTTTCGCCGTCATAACTTTTCTGAACATTCTGAAAGCGAACCATCGGTTCGCCGGTTCCACCAGCATTACCCATTCAGCACCCCGAACAACGTTCCACCCAAAGGACCACGCAAATTGACGCGGGGTCTCGTTTTTTGTTGAGGCAAACATAAACGCTTGCCTGACAATTTAGCAACAGTGATCATTTTTTCACCATAATCAACAGCGGAAACGGCTTTTTCTGTTCAATTCGCGCCATATTGGCCCTAGTGGTTAATCCCACGCAACAAGCGTGCCAATTACAGCCTTGTTATCGGGGCCTCATTCCACTGTGCGGCAGGGATTTTCAAAACAGGCCGATGCGGCTTGACGAGACCACATGCTGTCGCCAAGTATGATCGCATGACAAACTCCATTGAAATACCCGCCGGCACAACATCTGAAATGATCGATCCGTTCGGACGCCATGTGAGCTATCTGCGGGTTTCGGTTACCGACCGCTGTGATTTCCGCTGCGTATACTGCATGTCGGAGAACATGACATTCCTGCCCAAGAAAGACATCCTCACGCTGGAAGAACTCGATCGGCTGTGCACGGTGTTTGTTGAAAAAGGTGTCAGGAAGCTGCGTCTGACCGGCGGCGAACCTCTGGTGCGCCGCAATATCATGTCGCTGTTTGAAAACCTGTCGCGGCACCTGAAGACCGGCGCGCTTGAAGAGCTGACACTGACCACCAACGGCTCACAGCTGGAAAAGTACGCCTCCCAGATGGTCGACCACGGTGTCAGACGGATCAACGTATCCCTCGATACAATTGACGCCAGGAAGTTCAAGGACATTACCCGCTGGGGTGATCTGGACAAGGTGATGGGCGGTATCAGGGCCGCACAGGCCGCCGGCCTGGCAATCAAGATCAACATGGTTGCACTGAAGAATTTCAATGAAGATGAAATCGAGCCGATGATGAGATGGTGTCATGGAGAAGGCATGGACCTGACACTGATCGAAACCATGCCGCTTGGCGAGATCGAGGAAGACCGCACGGACCAGTACCTTCCGTTGTCGGTGGTGCGCGCCAATCTGCTGGACAAGTATGCCCTGGAGGACATCCCCTACAAGACCGGTGGTCCGGCCCGTTATGTCGAGGTCGCTGAGACCGGCGGCAGGCTCGGTTTCATCACCCCGATGACACATAATTTCTGCGAAAGCTGCAACCGGGTGCGGCTGACCTGCACCGGTACGCTCTATATGTGCCTGGGCCAGGATGATGCAGCCGACCTGCGTGACCCGCTGCGCGCGTCGGAAGGCAATGAACTGGTGAGTGCCGCCATTGATGAAGCCATTGGCCGCAAACCAAAAGGCCATGATTTTGTCATTGACCGGCGCACCAAGTCTCCCGCTGTCACCAGGCATATGAGTGTGACGGGAGGCTAGGCTGGGACAGGCTTCGGGCGGCATTCGGCATACTGAAAGCCGGTAATTAAGTATACTTGTACTCACTTGCCGTATTTCCGCCCAAAACCGCCTCGGTGCCATTGACTTATCCCGGCCATAAACCGAAACAGAAGCGGGGCAAGTATTCCGGGCCAGACGGTCAGGGGAATTTCAGGGAGATGACCGGTGACAATGAACCGACGCGAGGCAATCACCCTTATCGGAGGCGCCGCTGCAGCAGCAGGTCTGGCAACGCCAGCCTTGTCTCAGAACAGGAAAATCACCGTTGGCGCGCTGCGTTTCACCAGCCATTCAGGCAGCTTCATTGCCTTCGAACGCGGACATTTCGCCGATGCCGGCCTGGATGTGGAACTTAAGTTTTTCCAGGCAGCACAGCCCATGGCTATCGCAATCGCGTCGGGCAGCATCGACTATGCCGTTACAGCTGTTTCGGGCGGTTTGATCTCGCTGGCTCAGAAAGGCGCGGTCAAGGTCATAGGCGGAGCGCTTTCCGAAGAACCGGGTATAGACGGGCAGAAAATACTCGCGTCTGATGCCGCGTTCAAGGCGGGCCTGACATCGCCTAAGAAACTGGACGGCAAAATCTTCGGCATGTCCACCGCCGGATCCAGCTTCCACTATATGGGCTCGAAAGTCGCTGCCGCCGAGGGCGCGGCCATGAAGTTCAAACCCCTGCAAAAAGTTGGAGCAATCATTGGCGCCCTGAAATCAGGTCAGATCGATGCATGGTCCATCGTGCCACATATCGCCAAACCGCTCGCCAAGTCCGGCGCGGCACACATCATCGGCAACGTTTCGGACTATCTGCCCAACTACCAGATTACCACGGTGTTTACCTCGGCCAACAATGCCGCGGAACAGAAAGCCATGACAGGTGATTTCCTGACCGGTTTTTCCAAAGGGGTCGCCGACTACAATGCCGCCATGATTGCCAGATCCGCGGGCCAGGACGGCGTCGACGAGATGGTCCGGCTGATTCACAAGTATGTCTATGCAGACCGTCCGCTTGAAAAGGCTGCACCGTCGATCATCAACGGCACCATGCGCCTGAATGAGGGCGCCGCGCTGAACGTGGCCTCCATCGAGGATCAGTTGAAATGGTTTCAGTCCGAAGCACTGGTCGATGCAGATGTGACGATGGATAGACTTGTCGATACCAGCTATGTGAAAACGATCCGCGCCTAGGGTTACGCCCCGGGACCATCACCACCGCCGGAGCAGCGTTCATGGATATCCGTCTATCAGGGATCAGTCATTCCTATGGCGACTTTGAGGTTCTTCGCAATATTTCGCTGGACATCCCGTCAGGCAAGATTGTCTGCATTGTCGGGCCCACCGGTTGCGGCAAGTCAACACTCCTGCGGCTGATCGGCGGGCTCGAAGCGCCCAACAAGGGCAATGTGCTGCAACTGGGCGTGCCTGCTGAAGACTGCCTGAACCCGTTGACCTATGTGTTCCAGGACTTTGCCCTGCTGCCGTGGCGAACCGTTGCGGGCAACATATCGCTGGTGCTGGAAGATCACGACCTGTCGCGCGCAGATATCAGGAAAAGCATCGCCGATGTACTGGCGCGTACCAAGCTGAGTGATTTTGCCCGCGCTCTGCCAAAGCAACTTTCAGGCGGCATGAAACAGCGCGTGGCCATTGCCCGTGCACTGGCGGTAAAGCCCGCTGTCATGCTGATGGACGAACCGCTGTCGGCACTGGACAGCCAGACACGTGAACTGCTCATGGACGACCTGGTTGCGCTGTGGACCCGGCAGCCTTTTTCGGCTGTCTATGTGACCCACAATCTGGATGAGGCGGTTCGCATGGGCCATATGATTGTCATCCTGTCGCGCTGCCCCGGCCAGATACGGGAAATCGTGCATCTGGAGAAACCGCTGGATGAGCGCAGCTACGGCGACAGTGACCTGCAGTTCCGGCAGAAATACCTCTGGAACCTGATGCGTGATGAGGCACAGGCCGCAGACGCGGAGTTGATTAATGTCTGAGGAGCAAGAAACCGACATCGCCCGCCAGGTAGCCTTTCGCGGCGGCGGTTTTGCACCGACGCCCTATCGCTGGATCGGACTGGCTGTGTTCGTGGTGCTGATCGGCCTTGCTGAAATCGGTACGCAATCCGGTTTCATCTCGCCACTGACCCTGCCCAAACCGTCGGATGTGCTGCTGACTTTCGTCGAACTTTACAACTCCGGACTGTTATGGACACATCTGGCCCCTTCCCTGACCCGGCTCGCGGTCGGTGCCGCGCTCGGCGCGACACTCGGCATTGGCGTGGGCGTGCTGATCGGCCTGTTCTCCTATATCCGTGCCGGCATGGTGCCGTTGATTGCCGCCATATTCCCGATACCCAAGATCGCCCTGCTGCCGCTGTTCGTCATCTGGTTCGGCATCGACGAGGCTTCAAAATATGCGCTGATAGCGTTCGGCACGTTCACGCCGACCGTCGTCGCAACCTATGGCGCCGTGGACAATGTGGACCGCACCCTGATCCGCATGGGGCAGAGTTTCGGCCTGAGCTGGAAGTCCATCGTGCGCAAAATCATCCTGCCGGGCGCCATGCCCGGCATACTGTCAGGTTTGCGGATTTCACTCGCCATCGCCATCATCCTGCTGGTGGCCGCAGAAATGCTCGGTGCGGAACACGGCATCGGTGCCTACATTCTCGAAGCCGGCTCGCTTTACAACCTTGAACGCCTGTTTGCCGGTGTCGTCATCCTGTCCCTGCTCGGCGTGCTGCTCAGTTCGGTCATCGGCGCTATCGAGCGCTACGTGCTGCGCTGGCGGACATGAGACGAGTTGGTGTCACTCATCTGCCTCCTGTCACGTCCAGCAATACACCTGTGACGTAGGACGCAGCCGGCGACAGCAGCCATACGATACTCTCCGCCACTTCTTCCGCTGACCCACCCCTGCCCATCGGCACCTGGCCCTGCAAGCGCTCCACCCGGTCGGGCTGGCCCGACGAGGCATGAATGTCGGTGTGGATCAGACCGGGGCGTACCGCGTTGACCCGGATGCCCTGGCTGGCCACTTCCTTCGACAAGCCCAGGGTCATGGCGTCAATCGCGCCCTTGGACGCGGCATAGTCTATGAACTCGTTCGGCGATCCGATACGCGCTGCCGCCGAGGACAGATTGACAATCACGCCGCCGTTGCCGCCGCGGTCCGTGCTCATGCGACGCACGGCTTCGCGCGCGCACAGGAAGCTGCCGGTTACATTGATCCGCAGAGTTTCGTTGATGCGCTCAGCGCTGAATTCTTCCAGCATGGCTTTTTCAAACAGGATGCCGGCGTTGTTGACCAACCCGGCGAGCGGCGGCATTGCCTCGTCAATCTTGCTGAACATGTCTGTAACATCGGCTTCCGAGCCGACATCCGCCTTGACTGCGATACTGCTGCCTCCCATCGCCTTTACGCCGTCGGCCAGTTTTTCTGCCTCTGCGGCAGAACGTGCATAGTTGATAGCAACGTCATACCCGTTACGTGCCAACAGTTTCACACAGGCTGCGCCAATACCCCTGCTGCCGCCCGTTACCAGAATTGTGCCCTTGGATGTCATTTCAATCTTGCCCTGTCATGTCGTTAACCGCTCTCAGGGCTATCAGGAAAACTCCTCAAACACGACAATAATTGGCCTCAATCAAGGCGTTTAAGGAGCATCGAGATACAAATCAGGGACTTCAAATGAACAAATATCTGTTTGCAGCGGGCGTTCTGAGCGCCTGTGCGGTTTTGCTGCTCGCCATGGCGCCGGCCAATGCCGCAGAGACCGGCAAGGCATCGTGGTACAAGATGGGCACCAAGACCGCCAGCGGCGAGCGCTTCAAACCCAACGGACTGACGGCAGCGCACCGCACATTGCCGTTCGGCACCAAGGTGCGGGTCAAGAACCTGCGCAACGGCAAGTCGGTCGTCGTGCGCATCAATGATCGCGGACCGTTCATCAAGTCACGCATCATCGACGTGTCGAAGGGCGCAGCGCAGAAAATAGGCCTGATCCGGGCCGGTGTGACCAAAGTGTCGATCAAGGTCGTCAACTAGTCTCAATAAGCACTAGCGGTATCGTGCAACTGGCCATAAGTTGCCGGCCATGACAAAACAAATCGCAACACTTGAAGACGTTCCGGCGTTTACGCCCGACCCGGCTTCACCACTTGCCCTGCTGGCCGCCTGTCCGGCCTACGCAGCCACGCCTCTTGTTACAAAGACAGGCCCCACCGGGCGTGCCATGCTGGTCAAGGATGAGACACAGCGCATGAACCTGGGCGCCTTCAAGGCGCTGGGTGGGGTCTACGCCGTTGCCCGCATGATCGACGATGCCTGGCAGGCTGCCGGCAATGATCCGCTCAGTCCTGATGACTACATGTCCGATGCGGTCAAGGCATTTGCCGCGGACATGACATTCGTGTGCGCGACCGCCGGCAATCACGGCCTGGCGGTTGCCGCCGGTGCCCGCATCTTCGGCGCGCAGGCGCGGATCTTTCTGGCCCGTGAGGTGCCGGCAGGGTTTGAAACCCGCCTGAAGGAAACCCAGGGCGCGCAAGTTGTACGTGCCGGCGATGACTACGCGCAAAGCCTCGACGCAGCCAAGGCCGACGCTGAGGAAAACGGCGCCATATTGCTGGCGGACGGATCCTGGCCCGGATACAGCGAACGGCCATTGCTGATAATGGAAGGCTACACAGTCATTGCCGAAGAACTGCGCGAATCTTTCGAGCAAAGCAAAGACTGGCCCACACACGTGTTCCTGCAGGCCGGTGTCGGCGGCATAGCCGGTGCCGTCACGCACATGATCCGGGAAAACTGGGCCGTGCAACCGGAGATCATCGTGGTTGAACCCAATGAGGCGCCCTGCCTGACCGAAAGCCATGCGGCGGGATACCCCGTGCAGGTCAAGGGCAGTGTGTCCAATATGGGCAGGCTCGACTGCAAGGAACCATCCCTCATCGCGTTTGGGATTTTTGAACGCACCGGCGTACATTTCATGACCGTTTCAGATGCTGAAGCTCAGGACGCCGCCAACAGGCTGGGCAGCCAGGGCATCGCGACCACGCCATCGGGTGCCGCCGGCCTTGCCGGTCTCAAGGCATTTGGCGAGGTCGAACGGCCTTTGATCATCGTAACGGAGGGAGCCGTGTAAATGGATGCAACTGCGCTGAAGGGGAAGAAAGTCCTGATCACCGGCGCTGCACGCGGCCTGGGCGCCGCCTTTGCAACCGTTCTGGCAGACGCCGGCGCACATGTCATCATGACCGGACGGCTGACAGAAATGCTCGAAGGCACCGCAGAATCGATCCGCCTGCGCTGCGGCACCAAACCGGAAACCCATCTGCTGGATCTTTCCGATAACGGGTCCGTGATCGAGTTCGGCGAAGCAATCGCCAAGGCACACGGCAAACTCGACATTCTGATCAACAACGGTGCGCAGTGGCTGGAAGGACCGATGGACTCCTATGATGGCTATTCCATCGTCAGCACAATCAATTCGGCCGCGACAGGTACATTCCTCCTGACCCGGCAATTGCTGCCGTGCCTGGTCGCCAGCGGAGCCGGTGACATTGTCAATATCGTATCGACCGCCGGCATAGCTAACGGCCCGCTGCAATCAGCCGCGATCCCGTTCAAAATGGGAAAACAGGCCCAAGCCGGCATGTCGGATGGTTTGCGGGAAGAACTGCACGGCAAGCCGGTCCGGGTACATGCGCTCTATCCGCCGAACCTGGAAACCATTTCACCGCTGAATGAAGAGGACTGGGATGCCGAGCGTGGAGACAAGGCCATGGTCACCTCCCGAGATGTGGTGGAGGCCGGACTATACGCCCTCACCCGCCCGCGCCATGTAACCATGGCGTCCATCGTGCTCGACGCAGATGAAGGCGGAATGTTCGGGTAGATTGGATTTGAGACAGGAGCGGCGAGGCTTTTGCACCGCCCCTTTCCCGATCAGAAGTGCCAGTTCACGCCGAAGCGGACTGTGTAGAAATTGTCGATATCAATTGAGTCACCGCCGCCCAGATCAATAGACTCGTCAAAAATGGCATACAGCAGTTCTGCCTTGAAGCTGACATCCTGGGTGATCGCCAGTTCTGCACCGGCCCCCACAACGCCACCAAGCTCTGTAAAACTTGGTGATGGCCCACCACCTTCGAAGCTGACATCACCGTCCAGTATCGCCAGACCTGCCGTACCATAAAAGAAAATGTCATTTGAAGCGACGCCGACCCGGCCGCGGATAGTAGCGAACAGATCAGCGTTCAAGGTTATTTCGCTTCCGGTAATACTCCCTGTGGTGTCGACGTCACCAAAGCTGACATCACCCTCGATGCCGTAAACCATGTGGCCGTCCTGAGCGTTCCAGCCGACCGTAAGGCCTCCCATCAAGCCGTAGTCAGGCGACAATGCATCGAAGGACGAACTTGAGGAATCCACATCAAAGCTCGCATCAACTGATCCAATGCCGATGATTGCCCCGATGTACGGGCCCGTCCAATCGTGAGTTTCTGCATGATCAGCACGGGATTCCTGAGCGGAAACGCCAAGCGCGACTGCCGACATCGCGACCGACGCGACCAAGCTGGTAAGTGGTTTGTTGTACATGGATACCTGCCCCTGACTGAATTGAACCTCCAAATTACGATGATTCATAAATTACGCAACGTCGATCTGTCAGCCTGCTGCATTATTTTGGAAACTGTGACAATTTTGTCACACATGTTGGCTGGTCGAAACCTGCTGGTATAGGTGTCATCTTGTGTCCTACCATGCCGAAATCGATCAACTCCCTGACGCGGCCCGAGCCTTGAGTACAAACCAATGAATTTCACCGGAAAAACGGCGACCGGTTCGAACGCCACACCAACAATCAATTCACTTCATAAGCGCCTTGGCGATGCGGAAAGGAAGCGCAAGCAGGGCCGATTGAAGGAAGCGGAAACCGTCTGCCGGGAGTTGCTGGAGACAGACCCCACCTATGTCGGCGCCTTGCAGACATTCGGGCTTGTCGCCATTGAACAGAAAAACTACCGGCAGGCAGTGACCTGCTTCCTCACTGCCTCTGCAAATGCGCCGACCGACCCGACCAACTTCACCAATCTGGCCGCTGCATGGCTTGGCCTTGAAATACCCGATATGGCCGCCGTCATGTTGCGCGAAGCGCTCCGGATTGACGACACGAACCCGGCTGTTCATCACCTGCTTGGCGACGTGTTCAGCCGCAAAAAGCAATTTGCAGAGGCGATGACATCCTACAGGAACGCGCTCGCCATTGATCCTGATTTCGATCAGTCGCTGCTGCAACTGTGCCAGTGCTATCTGAACCTCGGGTACTACGACCAGGCCACCGAAATCCTGGCACGCTTGCGAAAGGTCCGGCCTGATAGTGTTTCAGCTCTCTACATAATGCTGCAACTGCCACGGCAATTGCTGGACAGTTCAACAGATCTGCACGGTCTTGTTCGCAAAGCCAGAAAGTCGCACGGCCAGACGCAAACCGAATTCGACACCAAGAAAGCCTTCGTGGAAGCCGCCATACTGGACCGGGAGGGCAAGCATGGCGAAGCATGGCAGGTGCTGTGTGACATCAACGGCAAGCTGAACCGTGAGGCGCAGAGCTTGTGGATTACCCAGTCGGAAGACCACAAGCAATCTCTTGCCGCCACAATCGCACTTGACGGCAGCAAGCTGCCGCGCCCGCGCGACAGAAGACCGGACGACGGACCGGCACCGCTGTTCATTCTGGGGACTTCGCGGGCCGGCAAAACCACGCTGGAAACACTGGTCGGTGCACATGACGACGTAAACCGGGGATACGAGGGTGAAGTTGTTCAGTTTGCCTCCCGGCGGGCGGCTCAAAAGGCCGGCCTTGTCAATATTGCGGACCCTGAACAACTGCCGAAAAACCTGCACGGTGCATTCGCCACCGAGTTCCGGCAACGCCTGGCTGAAACCAATCCACACCACAAACTGGTGAGTATCACCACTCCCGGACTGATTTCAAAGGCCGGTCTGCTGGCGCAAAACCTGCCGGAAGCCCGATTTGTGTTTGTGAAACGCAACAGAGATGACACGGCCTTCAGAATTTTCATGAAAAACTACAATTCCGGCAATCACTACAATCACGATCTCAACAACGCCTATGATTATATCGACTGGTATGGCGAGATGATCGACGTCTTGTCACGAAAATTTCGCCAGCGTGCAATCATTGTAGATTATGCCGACATGATTACAGACCCGGCAGCGGTTGTTGGTCGGGTCAATGAGTTGTGCGGGTTGCCGGATAACAATTCCGATCTGCCTGACATTGGCTCTGACATCGGTGCGGCCGACCCCTATCTCCACCTTATGGGTTGCACCTGACGGCAACCCTGGCCCGGTCACGCCTCGTCTTTGCGCTTTGGCTTGATGAGGGCGAGACCGGCCATGATTAATGCCAGCGCCAGCACGATCGACAGGGAAACCGTCTCCGACAACAGCACCACGCCCCACATAACGGCTGCCGGGGTAACGATGTAGGAGACCTGGCTGGCGAACACCACGCCGCCATGGCTGAGCATGTACAGCAGCCCGGAATAGGCGCCGAGATGCGCCACCGCCATCAGCACGATGGCAAGTTCCGCCGTGCTGGCGTCAAACGGCAACAGGTATGGCGCATCCGCCAGCCACAATGTGACCAGCAGCATCAACGTGCCGGCGGTGGTCATGCCCCACAACGCTGTGGCGGCGTCCAGCCCGGCAGGACGTTTCAGGCTGATATAGACGTTCTCCACCGCATAGCTGGTGGCAGCCGCCAGTGACACCAGCGTCCAGAACACCTGCCCCGGCAACGGCACCTCAACACCGGGCAGGAACATGACAAGCATGGCTGACAATCCCAGCAGGATGCCGGTGAAACGGCGCGCGCTGGCCTTTTCCATGGACAGCATGATCGACAGGGCCAGCGTGATCATCGGGATCAGCGCAAACACGATGGCGCGCACGCCAGCCGGCAGGTGGATGGCCGCATAGAAAGACAGCGCGTGCGGGAACGCGGTGCCGAGAAACCCGGTCACCAGGTAAAACCGCAAGTGCGCTGCGTCCATGGGCGGGCGCTTTCCGCGAACGATCAATACCATGCCCAGCATCAGCGCCCCGACAAGCGCCGACCACAGGGCAACGGTGAGCGGATCGATGCCGGATGCAGTGGCCAGGGTCGCCAGCGAAATCGTCAGGCCCCAGCCAAGCCCGGTGAGCAGCAGGATGACCAGCAGCCAGACAGACTTTGGTGACTGGATTGATGTTGCCGACATGACGTGAGAACTTTCTGACCGAAGCTAAAACCGAGTGACGCTGTGTGCCGGACACATGCGTACAGTTCTTCGCATGGCAGATTTGATCTGGCCGGGTTTGTTATGTTGGTGCGGACGGCGGGACTTGAACCCGCACAGCCTTTCGGCCGAGGGATTTTAAGTCCCTTGCGTCTACCATTTCGCCACGTCCGCACATTTTCCGGGAACCTAGCGCAAATTCCAATCATATTGAAGCGTTTGATGGAGCGAAATCAGTCTATATGCAAGGCGCGAAGCGCAGAGCGATGTGGGGCATCGGTCAAGCTTCGCAACGCAGCAGATGGGCTGATTTGGCCCACCGAAGGCCGGTTTTTCGCGCCCGCTGAGCTTCGTTGCGATCCGCTTATGGTCAGCCGGACCACGGCGCGAACCGCGCCTCGTCAGCAGACACGAAAAACCGGTCAAACGTTTCAATATGATTGGAACTTGCGCTACAACAGGGAACTGCGCTCCTCCACCAGCCTTTGTGCGCCGGCATAGTCGGCTTTTCCTGAACCCAGTACCGGAATGGCATCAACCACCATGACCGCCTTGGGCACCCACAATTCCGGCACGCCTTCCTGTTTGGCATAGCTGAGCATTTCTGCACGCGCGGCATTTTCCTGATCGGTGATCAGCACAATGCGTTCGCCCTTGCGGCCGTCATTGATGGTCACCGCAACGTGGCTGTGTTCCGGCCACAGGCCGGAGGCAAGCGCCTCGATGGCGCCGAGCGACACCATCTCGCCGCCGAGCTTGGCAAAGCGCTTGGCGCGGCCCTTGATGGTCACAAAGCGGTCGTCACCCACGGTGACGATATCACCGGTGTCGTGCCAGCCATCTTGCGGCGGCACCAGCTTGCCGTCACCGCCCGGCATCAGATATCCCAGCATGACATTGCCGCCACGCACCGCCAGCCTGCCGCCTTCATGGATGCCCTTGACCGGTTCAAGCCGGTGCTCGATACCCGGCAAAAGCTGACCGACACTGCCCGGACGGTTGGTCTCCGGGGTGTTGAGCGCCACAACCGGCGCGCACTCGGTCGCGCCATAGCCTTCGACGATTTCGGTGCCGTACTTCTCCCACAACGCGCGGGTCTCATCCTTGACCCTTTCGGCGCCCGCCACAATCATCCTGACCGATTTCAGGTCCTGCGGCGCGGCGGCGCGGGCATAACCGGCAATGAACGTGTCGGTGCCGAAAAGCAGATCGGCCTTGATCTCGCCGACCAGTTTGGGGATTTCGCGATAGTGCAGCGGACTGGGATACTGCACTGCCCGGATGCCCTCGATCAACGGCAGCAGCAGCCCGCCCGTCATGCCGACGGAATGGAACACCGGCAACGGATTGAAGAAGGTCTTGAACCTGGAAAGGTCAATGTGTTCGGCAATCTGGGCAATGTTGGACAGGATATTGCTGTGGCTCAGCACAACCCCCTTGGGCTCGCCTTCCGAGCCTGAGGTGAACAGGATGATGGCGGCGTCGCTCGGCCTGGCGCCGTTGCGGGCGATGATCGAGGCTGCGCGCAGCTTGTCGAAAACACCGCGCAACTTGGCCAGCGGCGACAGGGACTTGCGCACATCTTCAAGATACACCACGCGCACCTGGTCACTCAACGCCTCGATGATTGGCTCAAGATTGGCCTTGGACACAAATACCCGCGATGTGATGACAAGTTTGATGCCGGCAGTTGTGCAGGCCGACAGAATGCTCTTCTGGCCGGCAGAGAAATTCAGCATGGCAGCCGTGCGCCCATGCCACAGAAGGCCAAACAGGGTGACCGCCGTTGCGTTGACATTGGGCAGCAGCAGGCCGACCGCCTCACCCTGCCCGGTCTGCCGGGCAAATACGCGGCCCAGAACCTGCGCGCCCAGCACCAGCCGGTCATAGGTGATGGGCTGACGGGTCTGGTCTTCCAGAATGACCATGGACCTGCCATGCCGTGCAGCAGACTTCAGCAATGCCTGCGGCAGTGTCAGATCAACGGGTCCTTGATATGGGGTAGTCACAATTCTGGCTCTTCCTGGGTTTCTTGAAAGACGTTACACCTTGGCGCCGTCGCGGATTGGCGGGGCAAACTGCAAGGTCATGTCCCACGGCAGGTAAATCCAGGTATCCTGACTGACTTCGGTAACAAACGTATCAACAAGCGGGCACCCGGACGGCTTGGCATATATGGTTGCAAAGTGGGCGCTGGGCAACAGGTCGCGCACCGCTTTTGCCGTCTTGCCGGTATCCACCAGGTCGTCGATGATCAGCACGCCCTTGCCGCCGTCCGCGGAAAGCTCCTGCTTGACCTCCTTGAGAACCTGCAGATCGCCCTGTGCGCCATAGTCATACGAGGCGACACATATGGTGTCGATCACCCGCAAGCCAAGCTCACGGGCCACAATTGCCGCCGGCACAAGCCCGCCGCGGGTGATGGCAACGACCGAATGAAACGGCCCGTGCTCCGCCAGCCGCCAGGTCAGCGCACGCGCATCCCGGTGGAACTGTTCCCAGGAAACCGGAAACGCCTTGTCGTAGCGATCATCCACATTGCCACCCTCAACCATGTCTGCTTCCTCCGCATTTTTCTCTGGCCTGTCCCCTTGTGACCTAGCTCTTCGCACAAGGCAGGCTTGCGTGCAACGCTTGGCGCACCTGCAGAAACCGTATCTGGCGCGATCCGGAGGGATAGCCTATTGGTGAGAGAGGGCAGAGTCTGTTTCGCACGAAGAGCGCCATGAATACGCCACCCGCCAGTTCCGCTGATGATCAGGCCGCATTGCCACCGGCAGTGCGTGGCGGAACCCTTATGTCGGTCGCGATGCTGTGCTTCGTGCTCAACGACACGGTTGCAAAGACACTGTCTGACCAGATCAATGTCGGTGAATTCATTGCCATCCGCGGACTGTTCGCCAGCACCATAATCGCAGTGCTGGTCATTGCCATGGGTCATGTCCGCGACATTCCAAAAGCCCTGTCGCGACAGGTGCTGGTGCGTACCCTGTTTGACGTGGTGTCGACGTTCCTGTTCATCATCGCGCTGTTTCATCTGCCGCTGCCGAACGTAACGGCGGTGCTGCAGGCGGTTCCGCTGGTGGTCACCGTGATGGCCGCCGCATTCCTGGGTGAAGCGGTCGGCTGGAAACGCCTCAGCGCCATCCTGATCGGATTTGCCGGCGTATTGCTGATCGTCAAACCGGGCGGTGACGGCTTCAACAACTATATCTGGCTGGCGCTGGCTTGTGTTTTCACTGTCGCCATAAGGGACCTTGCGACCCGCAAGCTCAATCTGACCGTGCCGTCCATCATCGTGGCCTTTACCAACTCGGTCTGCGTCATGCTGGGTGGCGTGGTGTGGGCGGCATTTGAAGGCTTTCAACCCGTCACGGCAGCACAGACCGGATGGATCGGGCTGGGCTCGGTGTTCCTGGTGGGCGGCTATCTGTTCACCGTCATGTCATTGCGCGGAACCGAGGTCGCCTACACGGCGCCGTTCCGCTATACGCTGATCATCTACGCACTGATCCTGGGTTATGTGGTGTTTGGAGACGTGCCCGACAGCTGGTCGATGCTGGGTATCCTGTTGATCATCGGCTCGGGCCTGTTCACGCTGTATCGCGAACAGCGTCTGAAAAAACGCATTGGTTTCGGCAAGCGGCCCGTCAGGTAAAACCTTTGGTGCAAACGACAGACAGGCAGGTTGAATGACAGCTCGCGTTGAATACATCTATCGCTATCCGGTGAAGGGATTTCGTGCTGAGCGGCTGAAGCGCGGGGTGCTCGCCGCCGGAGCCGGCCTGGCGTGGGACCGGGCGTTTGCCTTTACTTCCGGCAACCAGCCGCCGCCGCAAGACGATACCGGCTGGACCCAGGCCCGCAGCTTCATCCAGATGACGGTGTACCCGCAACTGGCAGGCTTCAGTGCCGAAGTGGACGAGACAGATGATGTCCTGCACATCAGGTCAGTCGACGAACAAACGGCATCAACCGGGTTGAGCAGCGGCGATGATGCTGCGGTGAACCAAATGATGAACCGGCATTTTACGCCGGGACCGCTGGGCCCGATCCAGCTGCACCGGCTGGCCAATGCCCACGGTCACTGGGATTTCACCGACACCGGCATCTCGATCATCAACCTTGCAACTGTGGAATGGCTGGAGTGGGTGAGCGGGCTGACGCTGTCGCATCTGCGCTTCCGCGGCAATCTGTATGTGAGCGGGCTGGAGCCGTTCGAGGAGTTTTCCCTGGCCGGCAAAACCATTCGCTTCGGGTCCGTCGTCATGAAGGTGCTGCGGCCTGCCCTGCGCTGTGCCGCAACGGCCGCCGATCCATGGAGCGGTGACACCAGCATCGACGTGGTCAACATTCTGCGCACCTATACGGGCCACGCGTTCTGCGGCATGTACGCGGCAGTCCTCAGCGGCGGTGAACTGTTCGAAGATGATCATCTGCGTGAGGTGGAGGCCGAGCTTTTCAATCCGGCCGGCATCATGCCGGAACGGACGCCTGATCCGATGTTGTGGCCGCGCCCGGCCCTTGTCCAGCGCGCAGCCAACGGCAGCGTCAGTTTCAAGCCGGACGATGCAGGCTGGCCGTTCATGCCGGCAAATGCAGGTGCGCGGGCCACACTGCATCCCGGGCTCGACTACACACGCGAACCGGTTAGACTTACCCTCAGCGAGCGTGGCAACCATGAGGTGATGCCGGTCAGTGGCGAGGCTCTGGAAGAACTGGTGGATGGATCGCGGGTCATATTGTCAGGCCCGGTGGAACGCCGCTCGGGCCGCGCTTGAGACGCGCCTGCCAGCCATAGGCAAAATCAAGCCGGTGATCATTGCGCCGCTGTGCCTGCTGCCGACTCAAGCGCCGGCAGTGGCGCAACCCGTCGCCATCGAACTTGTGCTGGCAGTAGATACGTCGGCCAGCGTTGATGACATGGAATACGCGCTGCAGATGCGTGGCATTGCTGCAGCGTTCGAAAGCGCTGAAATCATTGCCGCCATCGGCCAGCACAGGAACGGCGTCGCGATTGCCGTGCTGCAATGGAGCGGCGGCCTGCTCGGCAAGGTCGCCGTCGACTGGACCGTGGTGTCCTCGGAAGCATCGATCAGGGCGCTGGCTGCGCGGATCATTCAGGCGCCCCGCGCCAACACCGGTAATTTCACCGCCATCAGCACCGCCATCAACCGGTCCGTACAAATGCTGGAAAACAATGCCCAGGTCGGCGACTATCGCCGCATAGATATCTCCGGCGATGGCCGAAACAATTCCGGCCAAGACCCGTTGCAGGCACGCAGTGCTGCGATTTCAAAAGGCATCACCATCAACGGACTGGCGATCCTTGACGGGGATGCCGGCCTTGCCGCCTACTACCGGACCAACGTCACCGGGGGGCCCGGATCATTCGTCATCAGCGCCGATGGTTTTGAGGATTTTGCCAAAGCCATGAAACGAAAACTTGGTCGCGAGCTGAGTGTGCAGGTATCTTCCACGCCAGATCACAAACTGGATGATCGCCATGCCGCACGATGAATTTCTCTCGCTCTCCGACATCAGAACTCTTGCGCATGATGCGCTGAAAGGATCAGGCGCGCGCGGCATCCAGCTTGAGCAGGCCGCGCTGGCCATCGTCGACGCCGAGGCAGATGGCCTGCGCACTGTCGGTCTCGGGTATCTGCCGCGTTATTGCGAGCATTTGAGATGCAACAAGATCGTGGGCAGCGCGCAACCGTCACATGAGCAGGTTGCCGGGTCGACCATTGCCAGCGATGCCGCACAGGGGTTTTCGTTTGCGGCCTTTCACGAAGCCATGGATGATTTCCATGCGCTCGCCGGCGCACAGGGCATTGCCGCCCTCGCCATCCGGCGGTCGTCATCCGCCGGTATCCTGGGCTGGTTCGTCGAGCGTTCGGCAAATGCCGGGCTGATCGGCATCGGGTTTGCAAATTCATCAGCCCTGATGGCGCCTCACGGTGCGAAGAGAGCGTTTTTCGGCACCAACCCGCTGGCTTTTGCCGTGCCGCGCGGCGACGGCCGCCCTGCCCTTGTTGGCGACATGGCAACGTCGCAGGTGGCCTATGTGACGGTGAAACAGCATGCCGCAGAGGGTAAACCCATACCGCTTGGCTGGGGACTGGACAGACACGGAGCACCGACCACCGACCCGAACGACGTTCTGGATGGCGGTGCCATGGCACCGGCGGGCGGCTACAAGGGATCATTGCTGGCCCTGCTGGTCGATGCGCTGGCCGGTGGGCTGGCAGGTCCCAACTTTTCGTTTCAGGCGTCACTGTTCGGTAACAATGAAGGCGGGCCTTGCGATGTAGGCCAGATGTTCATTGCACTTGCCCCCACATGCTTCACCGGCATTCAGGCAGGTCCCGGCCCATTTGCCGAGCGCCTGGAGGTTATGTTGTCGGCGCTTGGCCAGGACGACGGGGTGCACCTGCCGGGCGACAGCCGTCACGCGCATCGCGAGACCGCTGCCGCGCAAGGTATTGCCGTTCCTGCCGATCTGCTGGATCGAATTCGATCCTATGCCTGAAGCAGATCTGCAAGCTTCGCGCAGGCTGCATTCAGCTCTGCTTCATCAAATCCCGAATATCCCATCAGCACGCCCTGATGATCGGCAGACGCTGAGCAATAGGAAGACAGGGCCGGCAGCACCAGGCCCGCCTCGCGCGCTTTTTCCGACACCTGCACATCATTCATCCGCGCCGCAAGGCCGGCAGAAAGCCGGGCCGTCAGATGCATGCCGCCGGCTTCAGCCTGGACAATCAGCGCTCCGGCCAGATGACGCGACACACTCTCAATCAATGCCTGCTGGCGCACGCTGTATACCCGCCGCATGCGCCTGATGTGGGTGGCGAAGCGGCCGGAGGCCATGAACCGCGCCAGGGCCGGTTGCGCTATTGCCGAAGCCAGCGGGCCGCGCTCATTCAACACGTATTCAAAGGCTGAAACCAACGGTTCCGGCACCACCAGATAACCCAGGCGCACCTGTGGCGTGAACACTTTCGAGAATGACCCCATATAGAGCACCCGGTCATTGCTGGCCAGGCCGATCAGCGTGGGAAGCGGCGTGCCGCGATAACGATACTCGCTGTCAAAGTCATCCTCCAGAATGAGCGCGCCGTGCCGGTCGCTCCAGGCCAGCAGGTCCAGCCGCCTGGTCAGCGGCATGGTCACGCCCGTAGGATAATGCCGCGACGGTGTGGTGATCGCCAGCCTGGCTGACGGCATGGCGGCGGGGTTCAACCCGTCCTCGTCCACGGCGACCGGTACCACATTGACGCCCTGCTGCGACAGTTCACTGGCAAACAGCGGATAGCCCGGGTCTTCCAGCACCACGTTGTGGCCGGCCAGGCCGATCGCCCGGATGAGCAGTTGCGTGGCGTCGCCGCCGCCTGCGGTGACGAACACCTGGGTGGGCTGACAGCGAAGCCCGCGCCATTCGTGAAGGTGATGTGCAATGGCTTCGCGCAGGGCCGGATGACCGGACGGATCTATACCTGACCCAGCGCGATTGTCCGGGTTTCGCCAGCTCTGCTCGAGCAGTTTGGCCCACTCATCATGAGGAAACAGACGCGCATCATGGGCGGCGGGCTGAAACGGCGCCGGAGATGACCGCCCCGTCTCAATCGGGTGAATCTCAAACGGTTCGTCAAACCCGGCTATCTTCAGCGATGTATCCGGCAAATGCGGCGCCACGAACAACCCCCTGCCATGGCGGCCTTCGGCAAACCCTTCCGCCACCAGCTGATCCATGGAGGTGGTGACGGTGATGCGCGACACGCCAAGGTCGCCGGCAAAGGCGCGGCTGCCCGGTAATCGCCCGCCCGGCGCAATGCGGCCGGACAGGATCATGTCGCGCAACTGGCTGGTCAACTGCACATGCAGGGGCGCGGCACTGGTGCGATCGAGGGCAATAGCGGCAATTGCAGCGTCAGTAGTGGACATATTGAACTTGTTCATATTGGCCCTTTCTTCAAGGCCATTATTACGCTGATGTGCGGCAAAGTCGATACATCAGGAGACGTAAGAGCAATGGCACGCAAATCAGACGCACCGAGTGAACGCACCCGGCTCAGGCGGGTGCATGAGCGTGGTCACTTTGATGCCGCATCGATACATGCCGTGCTGGACGCAATGCCCCTGTGCCATGTCGGTTATCAGCTTGACGGCGCACCGGTGGTGACACCGACCATGCAATGGCGTGAGGGCGATCACGTTTACTGGCATGGCTCGTCGGCAAGCCGGTTCCTGCGCGCCGCTGAGGCCAAACAGGCGTGCCTCACCGTAACCCTTTGGGACGGCATGGTCATGGCGCGTTCCGGCTTTCACCATTCCGCCAACTACCGGTCGTGCATGGTGTTCGGTGAAGCCGAAATCGTTGAGGATGCGGACGACAAGGAAGCCCGCCTGAAGGCCATGTTCGACCTATGGTTTCCGGGCCGCTGGGACGGGTTGCGGGCGATCACCGACCAGGAACTGAAAGCCACAACGGTACTGCGCCTGCCGCTAGATGAGGCATCAGTCAAAATCCGTACTGGACCACCGGTGGACGATGAGGAAGACTATGAACTGCCAATCTGGGCAGGCGTCGTACCGCTGACGACAACTATCGGCGTGCCAATAGATGATCCGCGCAACCACAGTGGTTTGACTGCGCCGGACCACGCCGTGAACTTCAAGGCCGGATAGGAGCCGACCCGACGATGCTTACCGACGAAATGCAAACCCTGATCCGCACTCATACTGCCGGATTTGTAGCCACGGTCCGGGCTGACGGATCCGCCGCGGTTTCACCCAAGGCCACTTTCGTGGTGGTGGATGAGCGCACGGTTGCGTGCGGAAACATCCGCTCACCCGGCACGCTGGCCAACCTGCGGCGCAACCCGGCATGTGAAATCTGTTTTCTTGACCCGCTCACGCGGAAGGCAGTGCGGATATGCGGCACCGGCACGGTGATAGCCAAGGCGGTGGCGTCCCACGAACTGACGGCGGTGTTCGAAGAATACTGGGCCGACTTCCTGCAGCACATGACCGGCTTCATGGTATTTGATCTGACATCGGCAGAACTGATCCTGTCACCGGCCTATGATCACGGCGCAACGGAGCAGGAACTGGCGAGCGCCAACAAGGCGAAAATGGCCGGCCTTTGACCGGCAAAAGGTTCAGGAGATCACTATGGCCGATATCGTCTATGCACGTGACACGTCGCGCGAGACCAGGCAACCGGTGCTGCTGGATGCTGCTCGCACAATCCAGCTCGCAGCCCTGGTTACATCGACATCCGATGGCCGTTTGAAAGTGTCGCACCTGCCATTGCTGGTCAGCGAGGGGGCAGACGGCACCCCCCGCTTGTGCGGTCATTTCGCCCGCGCCAACGATCACTGGAAAATCATCGAAGGCGGCGATGCAATGTCCGTGGCCATATTCCAGGGGCCGCATACCTACTTGTCGCCGTCGCATTATGCGAGCAAGCAGGAGACCGGCAAGGTGGTGCCGACCTGGGCCTATGTGACTGTTCACGCACACGGCGTCGCCAGCACACTGCATGATGCCGACCGGCTGCTGGCTCACGTCAACGCTCTGACCGACCGCAACGAAGCAGAACAACCTGCACCATGGAAAGTATCCGATGCGCCGGATGACTATGTGCGCAAGATGCTGCGCGGTATCGTCGGTGTCGAACTGTGCGTCAACCAGCTCGAAGGCGTGTGGAAAATGAACCAGCACAGATCGGATGCAGACAAGGCCGGCACGGTTTCCGGGCTTGCCGGATCCGACAAGGAGCGCGACCGCCAGCTGGCCCGGGTGATGACCGGGACCCTCACACCATTACGTTAACGAAATGAATCAATTTCGGCCATAAAATCACACGATATCAATGTGATAATAACTTTATTTGAATATTTGCCAAGGCACGTCTCCCTAACGACTCTTCCGGATCAGCTCTACCATGAAGGCGGTCGACCAGCCGAACATCAAGAACCCGTTGGCCCCGATCAGCGCTGACAGCAAGCGCCATTCGGTCGGCAGGGTAATGTCGCCGAAACCCAGCGTGGTGAAGCAGACAAGCGCGAAGTAGACCGCCGGCTCGAGCGCCGGCACCGCGCCGGTGGCAAGCAGTATGAAGGCCCACAGCCAGACTTCGATTGTCATGGTGAACAGGACCACCAGCATGGCCACTGTAATGAAGGCGGTCCCTGCAAAGCGGCGAAACTTCGTGCGCGTCCAGGTCAGGAACGGCTCATGCTTGCGGGTCAACAAACCAAACATTTCTGCCTGGATGGCTACCGTCGCGATGATGACGATTGAGCCAATAACGAGCTGCTTCAGCATGTCTGGTGTTCAACCCCTACCCTGCCAGTTCACCGATCACCCGCACCCAGCTTCTGATGCCTTTGTGAAAGCTTGTGAGATTGTATTTCTCATTGGGCGAGTGCAGCGCATCGTCCGGCAAACCAAACCCGACCAGCAGGCTTTGCATGCCAAGAATGTCCTCGAACGAGCGCACCACCGGAATGGAGCCTCCACATCCCATCAGCACCGCAGGCCTGCCCCATTCATCTTCGAGTGCCTTGGCTGCCTTTTTCAGATGCGGATTGTCTTCTGCAATCTCTATAGCCGGCGATCCGTCTGAATCACCGCCGTAGCGCACCGAGCAACCTTCCGGCAGCCGGTCCTCAATGAATTTGCGAAACACCGCCAGAACGTGTTTCGGGTCTTGCTTGCCGACGAGGCGCATGGACACTTTGGCGGTGGCCTCGGATGGAATGACCGTCTTGGTGCCGGCGGATGTGTAGCCGCCGAATATGCCGTTCACTTCAAGTGTCGGGCGCGACCAGACCATTTCCAGCACACTGCGCCCCGTCTCTCCGGCAGGACCTTTCAGGCCGATGTCGCCGAGAAACTGGTCCTCGTCAAAATTCAAGCCCTGCCACTGGGCAGCTGTTTCCGGCGGCAGTTCCGGCACACCGTCATAGAAGCCGGGTATGGTGATGCGGCCATCATCATCGCGCATGTCAGACAGGATTTTCGTGAGTACATGAATGGCATTGAAGGCAGCACCGCCGTAAAACCCGGAATGCAGATCAATGCGCGGACCGATGATGGTCACCTCCTCATGGGCAAGACCACGCAACCGGGTCGAAATGGCAGGTGTGTCCGGATCCCACATATTGGTGTCGCAAACCAGCGCCACTTCGCGGGCCAGTTCGGCGGCATTTTCGGTCAGGAACGGGTCGAGACTCGGGCTGCCGCTTTCCTCCTCGCCCTCACATAAAACCGTTACCGAGAAAGGTAATCCACCTGTTGTCTTGATCCACGCGCGACTGGCCTCTATGAAGGTCATCAGTTGGCCCTTGTCGTCATTTGCGCCGCGGGCATATATGCGCTCTATTCCATCATCACCCGTCACGCGCTCCGGCTCGAATGGCGGTGTTCTCCATTTGTCGAGCGGTTCGGCAGGCTGGACATCATAGTGACCATAGAACAAGACATGCGGACTTCCCGCAGGACCATCGTAGTGGCCGACCACCATCGGGTGTCCGGGCGTGTCGCGAAGGCTTGCGTCAAACCCCATGCCGGTCAGCTCGTCGGTTACCCATTGACCGGCCTTTCGGCATTCGTCGGCGTATTGCGGATCGGTCGAAATGGATGGAATGCGCAACAAGTCAAACCACCTGTCGAGACTGGCGTCGAGCTGGTCGTCAACGTGTTCAAGAATTGCATCGAGCTTTGTCATCTGGCGGTCTTCCGTTCATGGAGAGTGACTGTGCGAACAACTGAATTTAACGGCTTCGACCCTCTCACAGGCACGCCGAGCATCGCAAGGGGGATTGCATGAGCGATACCGATTTTCAGCTGGCCCGCGACAGCCTCCAGGCAGACTACGGCGAACATCGCCTGCATCGGCTGCAGCGGCACGGATATCAGCGATGGGTCCACCTGCGCAGCCAGATCAATCTCTACTATTTTTGGGAAAAACGCTGGTTTTTCATCGCCATCATGCTGTCCTTCGCATTCCTGCAGACAGGCCCGTATGAAGGACTGACCCGCGAGGGCCAGATCGTGCTGACCATGTCGCTGTTCGCCACCATCCTGTTCATCACCGAACCGGTGCCACTGCCAACAGTGGCATTGTTGATTGTCGTCGGGCAGGTGGTGTTATTGGGACTGGAATCGACAACTGTCGCCAAGTCTCTAATGACGGACTCCGTCTTGTTTATCATGGGCTCCTTGATGCTGGCCGTTGCGCTGGTGAAACAAAAGCTGGACAGGCGTATCGCCTGGCTGATCGTGCGCATAACGGGCACCAGCACACTGGCCATATGTTTTGGTATTTCGGTGGTGTCGGGCATCCTGGCCTCGTTCGTGGGCGAGCACACTGTCGCGGCCATGATGCTGCCGGTGGGAATTACGCTGATCACGCTTACTTCGCAGGATCGTGCGAAGGTGCGCAACCTGGCCGCATGCCTGCTGTTCTCAATCTCATACGGCTGTTCCATTGCAGGTATCGGCACGCCATCCGGCGGTGCACGTAACGCTATCATGATCGGTTACTGGAAAGAGTTTTTCTATAATCCCGCCGATCCATCCACGGCGACCTTCCTGATCGACTATGCCACGTGGATGGCCTACGCCTACCCGATGTTCCTGATCCAGTTGCCGCTGGTGACGTTAATACTCTTCACAACGTTCAAGCCGGAGTATCGCGACTTGTCTCGCGCCTGTGCCAAACTGCGAGCGCAGGTTCTGCTGTCCGGGCCGCTTAAAGGGTCTGACTGGGTTTCGATCGCAATTTTCGCGCTGTGTATCTTCGGCTGGATTACCCAGTCCCAGACGCTGGGCATGGGCATTGTTGCCGTCACTGCCGCTGCTGCCTTCCTGGTGGCGGGGCTGGTGCGCTGGGAGGATGTAAACTCTGGCGTAAACTGGGGCGTGGTTCTGCTCTACGCTGCGGCCATCTCACTTGGCGTGCAGATGAAAGATACCGGCGCCGCGCTGTGGGTAGCAGAACGCTTTCTGGCGGTGCTTAGACCCATTGGAGCCGACCAGGGCATTGGTCTGTGGGCGGCAGTGTCGGTGCTGACAACCTTCGTCACCAATACCATGTCAAACGGAGCTGCGGTAGCGGTGCTCGGTCCAATCGTTCTGAAGCTGGCTGTAGCCGCGCAGGAGAGCCCGATCATTCTCGGCTTCATCACTGCAGTGTCGTCTTCATTCGCCTATCTCACCGTGGTCGGCACACCGGCATGCACCATCGTTTACGCCTCCGGTTACCTCAAGACGACAGACTTCCTAAAGGTCGGCTGGCGCATGGCGGTGGTGTCTATCGTGGTCATGCTGGCAGTAGCATCTGTTTACTGGCCGCTGATTGGGGTTTAGAACAAGCACATGTCGATACTTGGCCTGAAATCATTTACTGATCGTCAAGAACGGGCGCTGCGAAAGACGCTGGCAAATGTCTATGCGCAGCGGCGCAAACGGTTTCGCGTGCTCGCCTGCATTGACGAAACGGATGAATCTTTCTGCACGGTCCGCATGGCGGCCCGGCTGGCCAAGACAGACGACTGTGACATCATCGTGCTGTATGTCCGTTCCATCGACCAGGGCCTGTGGTCAGGTGGCCTGCAGGTCCGTGTTGCGCGCCAGAACATGCTGGAAGCAGGTCTGGAACTACCGGGCATTACCCGGTTGCGCATGGCCCTGGAAATTCTGCGTGAAGAAGGCATCCCGGCAGAAGACTGGACGCGCAGCACCGGGCACCAGGACGCCTGGGGAGATCCGCTGGGGGACAACAAGGTCGAGTTCATTTCAGATGAAGGCCGCTCGGTGGTCCTCAAGCTGAAAACCGCGCCAGATCCGGCAGCCGGCATCCTGGACCAGTATGAACTTGGCCCCTATAATCTGATGATCATGGGTGAACCGTCACGCTGGCGTGGCGAATTCCATTCATTGTTTGATGCCGGCATCGTGCAACAGGTCACCGTCCATGCACCGTCATCGGTCCTGATCGTGCGCGAACCGCTGGACAAGACCGGCTTTTTCATTTGCACAGACGGCACCTCGCGCTCCATGCAGGCAGTCCGGCGCGCCGCCGTGCTGGCACACTCGGCCGGAGAGCCAATCACGCTGTTTTCCGCCAGCGCCCAGGAGGCGGGACTGCCTTCTGCGGAAGAAAACGTCAAGAATGCCCGCGCCCTGCTCAAGGCGATGGGGATCAAGGTCAAGGATATCATAACCGCAGTTGGTCCGGCGGCACAGAAAATCGCCGAGCTTGGTTCCGACCACTCCGTCATCGTGGTCACAGACGAAGGCCGGTCGCGGCTCCAGCGCGCTATCAGGGGCTCAACCGCCGTCGATGTGGTGCGCACCGCGCAGACTTCGGTACTGGACGTGCGGTAAGCAAGCTCGGTACGGGCACCCGGACCCCACAGTTTCCCCCCGGAAAATTGTCACTGCATCTAATAAAAAGGGCCGCACTCAAGTGCAGCCCCTTTCATGTGACTTGTGAAAACCTGCCTCAGGCAGTTGCGCGCATGGCGTCGAGATACTCCTCGACGTGCTCGACGTTTTCAAACCGCATCCAGCCTTCATCGGTTTCAGCTTCAACCGTGCCGTCAGACAGCAGGCGTGCCGGACGCTCCCGGATAATGCGCTCCTCGACGACGAACAGTTCATCTTCCTGCGGCAACGCCTCAGGGGAGGCTTCAGCTTCAGGTGCAGTTTCAGTTGCGGTTTCAGCTTCAGGTACCGTATCAGCTTCCTGCGACCCCACAGCACTGCTTGCAGTTGCGTCTTCGTCCGCTGCCTCGGCCTCTGGCGCATTCACCAAAACGGCATCCGTGGTGGTGGCCGCTGAACTGGCTATGTCCGCCGCAGGTGCATCGGTGCTTGCCTCGTCGACTTCACCAGCCTTGATGGGGGAAGCGCCGGAGAAAATGCTGGTACTTTCAGCTTCTTCCCTGACTTCCAGCGCTTCTGCGTTTGCTTCTGATACGGCTTCGGTTTCCTCAGCAGAGGCGGACGTTGCCTCACCAGCGCGATCTGCCGCAACTTCAGGTGATTTAACGGCTTCTGGCGGAGCACTTGTGTCAGCAGGTTTGGAGAAGAAGGACGAAAGATCGTCACGTGCCTTGTCGACGGTCTCTTCAGCTACCTCTTCAACCTTGTCAACCGCCTGACCAACCGCTTCTTCAGCCTTGTCGACCGCTTCATCGGCAGACGCCGTTACGGAACTGAAAATGGAGCCGGCGGAGTCCGCAGCTGCCTTTGTGTCTGATTTGATGTCATCCATGACATCATCCACAATGTGGGCCGATGCTTCGACGGTATCACTCGCGCTGTCTCTCAAAGCGCTGGCACCTGCGACAACGCCGGCGGTCGCACCTGCT
This sequence comes from uncultured Anderseniella sp., assembly GCA_947488295.1. GTDB lineage: Bacteria > Pseudomonadota > Alphaproteobacteria > Rhizobiales > Aestuariivirgaceae > Anderseniella. Next base: position 359,878 of record CANKYU010000003.1, on the reverse strand, counting down.
GCTGCAGCAGATGCCGGTGCCATGAAGTCAGGCAGATCGGACTCCGACGGGGCCGCCGGTGCAGGCTCTTCAGCCGCTGCCTCTTCGGGCTCGCGCCGCGTCAGCGCGGACAGGTAGCCGGCGACAACAGCGAGGCCGAGCAGCACACAACCGCCCACAAACAAGGTTGCCGCGACATCAAGGTTCAACCCGACGGTTACGGTTCCCGGTGAAAAAATGTTCATCAGACCAACAGCCCAGCCTGCTGCGATCAGCACAATAGCCAAAAATATCAATAGTGTTTTCATGCCTCTTACCCCTCAGTTCCAACAACGCCGAGGCGTGTTGAAAGCCTTAGATCAGGATATTTTTGGTCAAAACAACCCAAAAACATAAACCTGATCGCCTCCAAAGTGCTAGAGCACCTTTATGGGTTCAGGTGAACCCATGTCGCTCTAGTGCGCGCGGTCTGCAATGCAACGCTAGCCGATAATACACCTGCAAGCGAGACACAACAGGCAATCACGCCTTTGTTTTCCCAGTGACATTGGCCAAGCTACTTTACCAGCTCAAGCCCCAGCTAGTGTTGATTGACCGTCACGATTTCAGTTTAACGTCGTTTTGCGGCACTGCAATGGCCGTTTCGTCAACCTGCTGCTGTGGAAGTTCGTCCTGTTCGTCGCCTACGGCATCGGTCTGCACGTCATCAGGCTGGTCCCGGTCATCCAATGCCGCAGATTCTTCACCTTCGAATTCCGGCAGATCGTCTTCGCCTGCTCCTTGCTCGTCGTCTTCATCGCCAATTGCCCCGGCGAGTTTTTCCGCCACCTCTTCCAGGGTTGCATATCCCCTGCCCGGCACATAACTGGACACAACCTTACCCGCCTGCATGGCCGCGTCTGTATAATCAAGATCGTAATCATTAAGGCCATCGAGCACCGCAAGCGCCGGATTGGTTGTCCACAGTTTGCGCAAGGCGCGCTGGCGCAACGGGCCCGGCACCCAGGATTTCATGAAGACAGTGAAATCATTGTCATAGGTCAGCGTTTCAATATCGACGGCTTCCAGTTCCTCAATCCAGCGCTGACGGGTCTCCTCGTCCGGCGGCTCATCACGGGCCGCCTCATCGACGGCCGGTGGCTGGCCTTCCGAAATCGCTGCCGGGTTGCCGTTTTCATCAACTTGTGGCGCAAGCGCAGCCTGGCGTTCTTCGGTCTCACGCGCCTCCGTCTCGCGAACATCAGCTTTGCGCTTTGCCCAGCGCGACAGAAAACCGTCTTCACGCGAGTTCAATGCAATTCTCCTTCCGGCTTGCCGGACGCCAGCATGCGGCGGCGAAGCTCCACCAGGCTTTCCTGGCCGAACTTGTAATCCTCTGTGTCGAGCTTGTCGCGGCGGCGCTTCTTGAAGGTGCTGTCCTTGTAGTGCAATGCCACAAAAGCCTCCAGCCATTCACGCACGTCGGTCTGCATGACCAGCTTGCCGATCAATGCGTCGTCACCGGACATGTACTCTTCTGCCTCATAGGAGCTCATGGTGACAAGGTGGGTCTTCCAGATCAAGCCATCCGCAACCGCATCATCCAGTTCATGCGCCACCGTATACACCGATGGCTGCGGCGAGGTCAGGTTGTAAACATACGCATCCAGATCGGTTCTGTGCAGATCGAGCCGTGACGGCTCGCCCAGCCAGCGGGTCATCCTGTCGGTGGTTTCCAGCAGGCGCGGCGGAGCGTTGATATCGCTGTCCGCCACCGGCATCATGCCACAGACAGTCCACTCCCAGTCCAGCCACGGATGCGAGGACGCGATGCGCTCGTAAACAAGCGACAGATGAATACTGTTACCTTCAGACAATGCCGTCTCCCACACAGCGGATTTTTATACTGCATAGCACAACACGGATAGGCTACATCACATGATACCACATTGCGAAACGGGCTCGATCATGTGGTAGTTTGCTTTTTTTGCCCTATTTGAGGCCAGACCATGAAATTGAACGGCTATGAAACCCTGATCTGCAACTGCGAGCGCACCATGACGCTCGACGGCAAGAAGATATGCAAGGCAGCCGCCGGAGGCGAAGAGCCTGATGTTTTCACCACGCTTTGCCGCGCCGAGGTCAGCAAGTTTGCAGATGCCCTGTCAGAAAATGAGAAGGTACTGGTGGCTTGTACCCAGGAAGCACCCTTGTTTACCGAACTTGCCGTAGAGCAGAAGTTTGAAGGCGAATTGAGATTCGCCAATATCCGCGAGCGCGCAGGCTGGAGCACGGACAAAACTGCAAACTCTGCCAAGGTCGCGGCGCTTCTGGCAGATGCAGCGCACGCAAACGAACCGGCCGGATCAATCAGCGTTGCATCCAGCGGGCAATGCCTGGTCTATGGGGCCGGTCAACAGGCGCTTGACGCGGCCCGCAAACTCAACCAGCGCATTCCCACCACCCTGCTGTTGAGTGACGCTGGCGACGTAATCCCGCCAGTCAGTGCGGATGTCGCTCTGTTCAAGGGCAAGATAGTCAAGGCAGCCGGCCATCTTGGCGCGTTCGAAATTGTGGTCGACAACTATGCGCCGTTGATGCCGTCGGCGAAACAGTCTGCAGATTTTGTCATGGCGCGCGATGGCGCCTCGTCGACCTGTGCGCTGATCCTGGATTTGTCGGACGGACCGTCGCTGTTCACCGGCGGCCATCTCCGCGACGGTTACAAGAAGGTCGATGCCGGTGATCCGGCCCGGGTGATGGAGGCCATGTTCGAGCTTGCCGATATGGCGGGTGAGTTCGAAAAGCCACTCTATGTGAATTATGATTCCAGCATCTGCGCCCACTCACGCAGCCTGAAGACCGGTTGCACCCGCTGCCTGGACGTGTGTCCGGCCGGCGCAGTCACCTCGGCCGGCGATATTGTGGAGTTTGATCCGGTGATCTGCGGCGGCTGCGGTTCATGCTCGGCCGTTTGTCCCACCGGCGCGGCATCCTACGCCATGCCGCAAAGGGTCGACCTTGTCGGGCGCATTGATACGCTGATCTCGACCTATCGGAGCGCCGGCGGCAAGTCCCCGGAAATCCTGGTGCATGACAACAGTTTTGGCCTTGAAATGATCAGCATGAGCGCCCGCTTTGGCCGTGGTCTGCCTGCCCATGTGCTGCCGCTGGGGGTCAACGAGATTACCCAGGTCGGCCATGATGGATTGCTGGCCATGATGGCGACGGGGGTTGCGCGCATCCACTTGCTTGCAAATCCGGCCAAGTCGGATGAGCTGTCCGGCACCGAGGCGCAGATTGAACTGACCCAGGCCCTGGCAGACGGCCTTGGATATGGGTGCGCCATCAACCTGATCTGCGAGGCGGACCCGGACGCGCTGGAAGCCGTCGTCTGGACAGACAGGCCTGCACCTGCGCTCAAGGCTCACGCCATATCCGGTATCGGTTCAAAGCGTGATGTCTCCCGCACCATGCTGGGCCTGCTGCACGGCGATGCCCCGGCACCCAAGGACATCATAACCCTGCCCGACAACGCGCCTTATGGCCAGATCATCGTCAACACAGACACCTGCACCATGTGCCAGGCCTGCGTCGGGGCCTGCCCGGTCAACGCCATTGCCGACAGCCCGGACAAGCCGCAACTGAATTTCACCGAAGCCGCCTGCGTGCAGTGCGGCCTGTGCAGCACAACATGCCCGGAAGGTGCCATCACACTTGACCCGCGCTACAATTTTGCTGCATCGGCTCTGTCGCCGGTCGTCCTGAATGAAGAAGAGCCGTTCGCCTGTATTTCCTGCGGCAGGGAATTCGGGACCAGGAGCACCATCGAGAAAATTTCCGCTCAGCTGGCCGGACAGCACTCGATGTTCGTCGATTCCGAAGCCTCGAAACTGATCCGGATGTGTGACAACTGCCGCATTGAACACCAGGCCAATTCCAGCAATGACCCGTTCAGCGCAGGTACCCGCCCGACCATTCGCAGAACTGAGGATTATGTTGAGGCGGAAAGAAAAGCCGCTGCAGGAGAGCCGCTGAGTGCGAATGATTTCCTGATGGATGACGATTGAAGTCGGTTTGGGTTCGAAAACCTGTCCGGGTGCGAGTTGGTTTGTTTTATTGCACTCACGCAAGCAGCCTGCGGCTGCGCTCCGCGGGGGCGGGCCTGACCGGCCCAAGGCCCGTTGGACCTAGTGGGAATTCATCATGCGGGTCGATGTGAGCTGTTAAGCATTATTCTGTTCGAACAGCTTTACTCAGCACTTCGTGCTTCGCGCCGTTCTCCGACCCTGCACAACCGTTGTGATGAACTCCTCCGAGGCACTTTAGTGCCGAGGCAAGGCCGACTGGCCGTCGCACGAAGTGCGCCCCAGCGGAGCGCAGCCGCAGGCTGCTGGCGTGAGCGGAGTAAACCACGGCAACAAGTGCAATTCCCACGACCGCACTCCCACCATCAAACAATCATCTGGAAAATCACACCCGAGATAATCGCGCCGCTGACACCCAAACCAAGATAAGCGGCGAACACCTGTTTCTTCACCAGCGACCAGACCGCGGCCATTGCCGGGACCGAACTGACGGCGCCGGCAACCATGAACGACATGGCCGCACCTGCGCTCATGCCCTGTTCCATCAGACCGGACAGCAAGGGCGGGGCTATGTAAGAGTTCAGATAGGCGGGCATGCCGACCAGGGCCGCTACGGCAATCGGCACAACGCCTTCGCCGCCAACCAGACCGGCGATCACGGAAGCCGGGATGTAAGTGATCAGCAGAGCTTCCAGAACGTAGGCCAGAGCCAGCCATTTGATCAGGAACAGCGCGTTGTTGATGAACTCGGCCTTGAACACCTGCCTGCGTCCGGCTTCGCGCCAGAACTGCCACACCGGCTTGCCATCGAACGGGTTCGGGCCACAGCCGCAGCCGGTCGCAATCTGCTCACGCAGCGGCTCGCCAAACCAGCCGCCTTTCAGCAGCAGTTTTATGGCAAACCCGCCAAACAGCCCCAGACCGATGGCAGATATCGCCTTGCCAATGGCAAACGGCCAGCCGAGTGCGGCAGCGGTGATCAGCAGCGTTGGAGGATCAATAAGAGGCGATGACAGCCAGAATGCCATCACTGCTGACAGCGGCGCTCCCAATGCCAGCAAGCCGGCAATGAACGGAATGACTTCACATGAACAAAACGGCGCCAGCCCGCCAAACAGTGCCGCCAGTACGATCATGCGGTTTTCACGGCCCTTGAACGCATTGGCGATAACGGCCTCCGCGCCCGCGGCCTTCAATGCCGCAATCAGAAACACCGCAAAGGCGATATATGGCAGGGTTCCCAGAAATGCCTTTGCAGCAAAACTGACGACCGGTACCAGGTTTGGGAAATCCAGCACGGCAACTGCAACAGGCGCCAGCATGGTAATCGTCCACGGCGTGGCCATACGGGATTTCAGCTCGTGTGCAAAAGGCAATTGCTCGCGGGATACATCACTCATTTTTCGATCTCCTGATCCGCACAACACTCTTCCAGGATGAACGCTGCCAGAGCCTGCAGATGCTGATAGTTTGCCTTGTTGATAATGGTGCGCCCCTGCCTGTTCTGAACGATCAGATCAGCCGATGTGAGAAATTTCAGGTGATGGGCAAGGGTCGAGCCCGGGATACCGGTGCGCTGCTGGATGTCACCAACCAGCAGACCCTTGTCCCCTGCCCTGACCAGAGTTTGCAAAACCTCCAGGCGGGACTCAGACCCCATGGCGGAAAACCCCTGGGCAGCCGTGACAAGTTCCATGATGAACACCTTATATTTCGATAAAACTAGAAATATAGAAATATTAAGTGCCTGTCAACCCGACCAGGCGATCGAATCTACAGCAAGCCTGCTATATTAATGCGTAAACGGACGGTCAGCATGGTGAGAGGTTGGAATGACAGAGTTTATCGCAGGCATCGCCGGGCCGTACCTTGTTGTGACAGGTGTCGGCATGATGTTGTCGCGCCGGTTTTATGAACGGATGATGTCCGGAAGCGGCACCGCGGACCCCATCCTCCTCAACCTTTCCGGCGCAGCCCATTTCGTGCTGGGCATGATTGTTCTGCGCAGTCATTTCCTGTGGAACAGTATCGAGGCAGCGGCGGTCAGCGTGTTCGGCGTCATGATGGTGCTCAAGGGAACGGTTCTGATCGCCGTTCCCGAGGCAACACTGAAAACCACCGAAAAAGTCGGCAACACGCTCACTGTTTCCACTGTCGGTTTTCTGGCCGCCGGGTTGTACTTCTGTTACGTCGGATACCTGTGAATGTCAGGAGACTTGCGGCGTCCCCGTAAACCGGGTCGCCGATAACGTCTCGCGCTCCTATCCAGAGATCTCATTCAAATCCCTGGAGACACAGCAATGCAACTCAACAACAAAACCATCATCATCACCGGCGCCAGCAGTGGAATAGGCGAAACAGCAGCCGTGCTGTTTGCCGCCGAAGGAGCCAACCTTGTGCTTGGCGCACGCCGTGAGCCGCTGCTTCGCCAGCTTGCTGAAAGAATCAATAACAGCGGCGGCAGCGCGGTGTTTCTGGCAGGAGATGTTCGGGCCGAAGCCTATGCGGACGGTCTGGTTCAACTGGCGGCGGCAGAATACGGTGGCCTCGACGGTGCGTTCAACAATGCCGGAATGATGGGCGATACGGTGCCGGTTCCCGACATGACGACAGCAAACTGGAATGACGTCATCGCCACAAATCTCAGCAGTGCATTCTTTGCCGCGAAGTACCAGATCCCGGCCCTGAAACGGCGCGGGCACGGGTCTGTTGTGTTCACCTCGTCGTTCGTTGGATATGCAAATGCCGGCATGCCCGGCATGGGCGCGTATGCGGCATCAAAGGCAGGCCTGATCGGACTGGCACAGTCTCTGTCAGCCGAACACGGTGCCGACGGCATTCGCGTCAACACCCTGCTGCCCGGCGGCACCAGAACGGCCATGTCCGGAGACGATCCGGAAATTCATCAATATGTTGCAGGCCTGCATCCGCTCGGGCGAATGGCAGACCCTGAAGAAATTGCCGAAGCCGCATTGTTCCTGTTGTCCAACCGGGCATCATTCGTTACCGGCAGCGCATTGACGGCCGATGGCGGCATTTCAATCAGGCTCTAGAGCAAGAAGGGTCTGGCCTTAGCTTTCCGGCGGGAACATGCCGGCACAGGTCTGCAGCGCATTGGCCAGGAAGTCATCGTGCTTGGCCTGATCGATCACGCCGTTGTTCAGCATGTCGGCAATGTCGCTGCTGCGCTTGGTGCGGCATTCTTCGAACTTCGGGTTGATCGCCGGTGCACTGGCTGTACCGGCACCGATCACACCGGTGGCAGCAACCGGACGCCCTGCTGTGTCGGTGTTGTTCTGCGTATGCCAGGTCAGTGCCAGACCGGACAATGCCAGAACGCAGATCAGGCCAGCCAGGAACCTGGCTCCGTTCCTGTCCAGAAAATGACGACTATCCATTGCTCAGTTCCTCCCCGCATTTACCCCGGTTGGTTGATCTCACAAAGCCTGTCCCTGCTCTTGCGAGGCATGTATCACTGTATTGGCTCAACTTCCTCGCTGCAATGGCATGTTGATCAGCAGGTTTTGCGGTTTCATGTTCAAGGTGCCCGCCTGCGATTTCGCCAGGCCAAGCCAGACCGGCTTGCCGCGGGCGCGCTCAATAACCGATTGCTGATCAAGAATATCCATTCGGAACAGGCCGATAATGCCGACTTGCTCTTCAAGTGACAGGTCTGCACCTTCGTACAGCTTGTTCATCAACTGAGTTGCCTGGGCATCCATGCCGATATGCCATGTCCACTTTTCATCATCTATGCGCTGCACCGGCTGAACCCGGACGCTGATACCGGTAAAGTGGTTGATCCAATGTTCAATGACCCGGGCAAAGGCGTCATTGGCAGGCTGGGTAAAGCGAAAATCGATAACCGTGTCGAAGCGTTCCGCACGTTCCCAGTACATCTGCTTGTTGTCTTCATCGAGCACATCAAGTTCGACCTGCCTGAGCGGAGTGGCCGCTTCCATGACAAGCTGGCCAAGCCCGCCCATGCCGCCTGTGTCGGCAAACATGTCGACAACTTCCTCATCGGCCAGCATCAGCTGACCTTCTTCAGCAGAAACATTTTGCGCCCGGAAAAACAGTTCGGCCGCCCGCCAGCGCATCGGATCAGTCTGACCGTGCAGGATACTGGCCAGGATGGCGTGCACGATCTGCTCGACAAACAGCGGCGGCACATTGCCCGCCTCACCGCGCACAATTGCCAGATACGCCTTTTCAAGTGTCCTGGATGCCACCAGCAAATCGCGGAAAGCCAGGAACACCTTGTAGTTCTGACCGGCATCGGCATCTTCGAACTCGGCCAGTTCCTGTTCAGACAATTCTAGGTATGGATTGTCTACGAGGCGGGCGTGAGCCACCTGTTCTGCTTCACAACTTTCGTCTATCGGCGCCAGTTCAGGGCGCGCGAAATAGGCACGCAGATAGTCTGCCGTCACCTCCAGCCCGCCGCGGCCCGGCAGGCGGTTGAGCAGATAGGCCCCGGATGAATGCCAGGCACGTTCACTCATCAGCTATATCCCAGATACGTGTGTGCGGGCGCTCCTGCCCGGGCGGCGTGATTTCGCGGTATTCCTCATGGATCGCACCTTCTTCGGTAAGCGTGCGGTGCACGGTGAGCAAGGTGTTGAGCGGCTTGCCACTGGCGAGTTCACATGAAAATTCCATCTCTTCGCGCGCAGCCTCGCGCGCAGCATCATGATCGGGTGCCTCATAGTCGTCCATGAACAAGCGTGCCAGGGCATCAACCGCATCGTTGAATTCATTTTCAGTTGCTTCACCGATGGACACAAAAGTCGCCCGGCCCAGACTGGGCAGTGCGAGAAACCCGTTGGCAAATGCCTGCCGGGTCTTCCCTCGGATTTCTTCCATTCCCATGCCGGCAAAGGCAAATGCGCCCGACAGGGCAATCTCGTCCGGTCCCGCCGGGGCGACAAACACATTGTCGTCCGAACTGTCAAACCGGATGGTCCGCAATATTTTGGTCATGACCCGTGATGTCCCACAACGGTCTCAATGAGCGCCAGCGCCTGCACCGGCTGATCTGCCGGCGTGAACAACAGGTTGCCTTCCTCATCCATGCCGGTTACCCGGCCACTCACTGTAGCGCCGGCGTGAGATACCGTGACATCCTTGTCCGAACCTGTCGCCCGGCCAAGCCAGTTTTCATGAACGGACTTGAAGCCTTCGTTCATCCAGCCGTCGATCCAGGTCAGGAAGTGCCGTGACACGGAGTCCAGCAGCATGGTGCGGGTAACTTCGCCGGCACCTTCCTCATGCAAGGTGGTGCGGTCCGGCAGTTCGCCCGGATTGTCCACCGACAGGTCAAGCGTAATGGCCACATCGAGACCCAGCACCATCCATGCAGGCACCTGATCGGCGGTAAGGCCGGCCGGCACATCGAGCGTGATCGCGCCGGCCCTGGCGCCATTGACCAGAATGTCGCCAGGCCAGCGATAGTGGACACCAATTTCGGGAGGCGAGATGGCGCCGAAGGCATCACCAAAGGCCACTGCCAGCACATGGCGAACCTGTACCGCGCGCGACAACGGCACATCCGGTTCCAGTACGATGGCCATGTTCAGGCGGTCTTCCGACTGTGACCAGTACAGATCTCCGGCCCCCGCCTCTTCCGTCATGACGGCAGCAACAGCAACCGCTGCGGTGTCGGTGCCCGGTGCTACGGCGATGCCGCTCAGCAAGGGTGGAAAGACCGGTTCTTCGTTCATCGGAACCATCTGCAAATTTGACAGGCCATCAGCCGAGGTCAATCTCGCCGGTCACTGTGTGGTCGAGCCCGACGTCGCCACAGTTGATCGTCGCGGTTACCGTCACACTGCCGGACGACTTGCCTGATGCGCGAACCGCCTCTTCGATTTTCTGTTGTGATGTCACACCGACCTGCTTGAGGAACTTGCGCATCGACATGTTGAACTTGTCGTCATCCATTTTTCGGTACTTCCCTGTTGTTGTGAGCAGCGCCCGCAATTCATAGCGTTCTATTGGCGCACATTGTCGGTCGAATACACATTACTCGCCGACAACTCCAGCGACGCCAGCCCAAAATGCGCGCCAACGCCGATCACAGCCATGGCTGCGCATGCCAGTACAAATGCTTTCATTGTGTTGACCCTTCCTGTTTCCCCTTGGCCCCGACCCGGTCAGGGCCGCGGCAACTCCCGTACCTGTAATGATATAGGTAAGGCATGCACCCATGTGCAAACTGTTTTCACTTTTTTGCCTCGTCCGGCGAACTTTGCGTCTGTTCCTTCAACCACACAATCATCGCATCGCGTTCTTCGGTATTGGACATTTTCTGCAGCGGCATCTTGGTGCCGGGCACCAGATGCTGCGGGCCTTTTTCAAACAGCTTGCCGATAGTGTCAGCATTCCAGACAATATCGGAGTCGAGCAAAGCCTTCGAATAGGCATATCCCGGCAAGGTGCCCGCCTTGCGGCCGAACACTCCATAAAGAGTCGGTCCGGCGCGATTGGCATCGTCAGGTGACAGGGTGTGGCAGACGGAACACTTGCGGGCGAACTGGCGTTCACCGACGCTCAGGCCCTCATCGGCCTGAAAGCGTCGCGGGAACTTGCCGCGCGCCGGTTCAAAGTCACGGCCCGGGCGAAATTGCCAGTAATGTACCGTGTCATCGAGCCCGCCCAGGTACAACGTGTCGCCGTCTCCTGAAAAGGTCAGCGCCCAGATCGGGCCATACGGATTGTCGAGCAGTTTCACCGGTGTCCAGTCGCTCATGTCATATACGGACACGATGCCATCGCCGCCGCCGAACGCCAGCACCTTGTGTTCCGGCGACACCGCAACCGACAGGATGGGGCGGTCGCGCTGCGCCAGTTGATGGGCAATTTCGCCGCTTTCGATATCCAGCACGGCTGCGGTCCCGTTGAGCGCGCCGAATGCCAGTTCCCTGCCACCGGGCAAGGCCGCCAGCACATTGATGCCCCAGCCATTACGATAGATCACCCGTTCCTCGGACCCGTCTTCGACCCTCCATTTGCGGATGGTGGCGTCCGTACCGGTTGAGTAGATGAATTGTCCGTCCGTCGAGAACACCACGGCGTTTACCGTGTTGCGGTGCCCCTTCAGCACATGCAGCAAACGCTTTTCTGCCAGCGACCATACCCGCACTGTGCGATCCCACGACGCCGAGGCCAGAAGCCTGCCATCAGGCGACACGGCAAGATCGACCACCTTGAGATCATGCCCGTTGAATACGTGTGCGACATTACCCGCCTGGAGGTCCAGCAAACGCACGATGCCGTCATCACTGCCGGTAACCGCAAGCCGGCCATCGGGCAGAACGGCGACCGCGTTCACGGCCCCGTCATGGTCGGCAAAGCGTTTGCGCAAGGCCGGTTTTGCGGCATCAGCGACATCCCAGTACATCATGGAATAGTCGAAACTGCCGGACACGATGGCGATGCCGTCAGGAGACGTGGCAACCGATTTCACCGGCCCGCCATGGCCCTTGAGGTCGCCCTGCCCGGGCTTGATCTCAGCCTGGGCGGGCAAGACCAGCGTCGCGATCAACATCACCCCAATGACCTGCACAATCCGCAAGGAACGGCCCTTCAGCAGGCTGCAGGCAAGAGCATGAAAAACCCGATCACCAGTCAAGTGTCCAACCCCGGCAAGGTTATTCCGCCGGCTGGCTGGCTGAGCCGGCAGCAGGCGCTGATTTTGCCTTCTGCTCCATCTCTTCTACCCACAGGCTGTGATGTTCGCGCGCCCAGTTGGTATCAACTTCACCGGATCCCATGGCGTCGAACGCGCCTTCCATACCGACAGACCCAATATAAATGTGACCCAGTATGATGATGATGAACAAGACACCAACAATGGCGTGCCAGATCTGATTGAGTTGCTGTTCCTGAATGGCAGAAACGCTGGTCGGCAAATCAAATCCGATAGCATTCAGGGCCGCAAATGTTTTCGCCATGAAAGCCGTTTCGAACGGGAACATCAGCGCAATGCCGGACAAGGACACCGAAATTGTCAGAATGACAACGCTCCAGAACAGCAGTTTCTGACCTGCATTGAATTTCTTCGCCGGCGGGTGAGAGCCTTTGGTGAACAGGCCGCCGCCTTTTAACAGCCAGACCAGATCGTGCCGATTGGGGAAGTTGTGCACCACCCACAGAATGAAGGCCAAGGCAACGCCCAGCATGAACGCGAACGAGAGGTAGTTGTGCAGGTACTTGCCCCACAAGGTGATGAACGCAAAAGTCTCCTTGCCAATCACCGGCATCAGCACATACCGGCCAAACATCATGTTCAGGCCGGACAGCGCGAGTATCACGAAAGAACCCGCCATCAGCCAGTGGGCGAACCGTTCAAGTCCGTTAAAGCGCTCCATGGTGATACCGGAGCGGCCATGGTCGATCTTGATGCGGCCCCGCAGCAGGAAATACAAAGACAGCAGGAACAGGATGGCAAGCAGCCCGTAGGTTGAATACAGCTTCAGCGGGCCGTTGCGAAACGCCCTATAGGCGGTATCGCCTTCCGACTGGATCAGGACACCGGCATTCTTGTCAGGGATGGAGACATTGCCGGTGGCGCCTTTTCGGATCTGACTCCAGAAGCCTGTATTCAGGTCGGTGCTCTGCGCTTCGGTCGCCACATCCGGACTGGTTGTCTGGGCGGCTGCAGGCGTGGCAATGCTGCCGATTGCCAGCACTGTTACCGCGATAAGAGCCATGCATACGCTACGTATGGATTTCGCTATATCGGTTGTGGATTTCATAACGCTGGTCCCCTTGGGTTGCCCGTATCAGATCGTATACCAATTGCCGCGTGACCGGCAGCTTTCACATGGGTTCAAATGCTGCCACCGCGCTGGATGTTCATGCGCCTGCGCAGTTGTTCCCTGGTGTCGTCATTCAGCGTTTCATCCGGCTTGCCGCTGTAAACGCCTTTTTCCTTCAAAAACGGGTTCTCGCTTTCCCTCTCCTGGCAACCCGCAAGCAGCCCGAGAAGTATCGCCAGTGAGAAAAACCGAATGGTCCTCATATTCATGAACTAGGTCGCCCCTTCCAGGTGTGGCACGGCAAAACCATTGCCGGTGTAATTTCAACAAGTGCAGTCCGGCGATGTTGCAGTCTTTTCGAACAAGGGCGGCGATTTCTCGCCGCCCTGTCCGGACATCATCGATATGTCCATACCTTCGATGTGACCGTCAGGAACCGCTGCGCAGTTCCTGACTGTTTCATGTCGGCGGTTAGGAGCCGGAACCGGGATAGGCCTTACCCCATCCCCAGGCACCGGACCCGAAGCCACGGCCAACCACACGCTCACGGTAGATGTTGGCGACCTGATCGCCGTCACCTGCAAGCAATGCCTTGGTCGCGCACATTTCCGCACAAAGCGGAAGTTTGCCTTCGGCCAGGCGGTTGCGGCCATATTTCTTGAACTCCGTGTCGGAATTGGCTTCCTCGGGACCACCGGCACAGAAGGTACATTTGTCCATCTTGCCGCGTGAGCCGAAGTTACCGACCTGCGGGAACTGAGGCGCGCCAAACGGGCACGCGTAGAAACAGTAACCACAACCGATGCAGAGGTCTTTGTTGTGCAGAACCACGCCCTCGGCAGACTGATAGAAACAGTCAACCGGGCACACGGCCATGCAAGGTGCATCCGAACAATGCATGCAAGCCACCGAAATCGAGCGTTCACCGGGCTTGCCGTCATTGATGGTGACGACGCGGCGGCGGTTTACACCCCACGGAACTTCATGTTCGTTCTTACACGCGGTGACACAGGCGTTGCACTCGATGCAACGTTCAGCATCACACAGGAACTTCATGCGAGCCATTCTGTATCCTCCTTATGCTTTTGCAATTTTGCAGAGAGTGGTCTTGGACTCCTGCATCTGAGTGACTGCGTCATAGCCATAGGTCTGCGCCGTATTGGTCGCTTCGCCCAGGACATACGGATCAGCGCCCGCAGGATAATTGGCCCGCAGGTCTTCACCCTGCATGTGGCCACCGAAGTGGAACGGCATGAAGGCGACGCCTCTGCCAACCCGCTCGGTCACCATTGCCATGACCTTGACCTTGCCCTTTTCAGGACCTTCGACCCAGACCGTATCCCCGTTCCTGATACCAAGATCGTTGGCATCAACCGGATTGATCTCGACGAACATGTCCTGCTGCAGTTCCGCAAGCCACGGGTTCGACCGTGTCTCGTCACCACCACCTTCGTATTCCACGAGGCGACCCGATGTCAGAATGATCGGATACTCTTTCGAGAAATCATTCTTCTGAATCGATTCATAAAGGGTTGGAAGACGATGCATATGCCGGTCCTTGAACGTGGCATATTTGGGCAGAAGATCGCGACGCGGCGTGTACAGCGGTTCGCGATGCAGCGGCACCGGATCCGGGAACGTCCACACAACAGTACGGGCCTTGGCATTGCCGAACGGTGCACAACCATGCTTGATTGCAACCCGCTGGATACCGCCTGACAGGTCAACCTTCCAGTTGATCTTGTCGAGCTTTTCCTGATCGTCAGTGCCGGCAACCTTCTTGATGGCAGCAAGTTCGTCTGCCGTCAGATCGCCGTCCCAGCCGAGTTTGCGCAGCATGCCGTAGGTGAACTCAGGATAACCATCCTTGATTTCAGAATCTACGGAGTAAGCGCCTTCGGCCAGCATGTTGGCACCGCCCCACTCGTCCGGCGCCTTGACACCGAAACGGGCACGGAATGTCAGACCACCTTCAGCCACCGGCTTGGAGTTGTCGTACAGGTTCGGCGTGCCGGGATGCTTCATTTCCGGCGTGCCCCATGACGGCCATGGCAGACCATAATAGTCACCATCTGCCGGGCCACCGCGGGCCTGCAGCGTCGTCCTGTCGAACGTGTGCTGGTTGGCCATGTGCATCTTGAGACGCTCCGGTGACTGTCCGGTGTAGCCGATCGTCCACATGCCGCGATTGATCTCACGCAGCGTGTCTTCGATGCTCGGCTCCTTGACGGTCAGCTTGCCGATCTTGGTCTCTTCGACCTTGATATTGCGGAAGAAGCGATCGGCAAAGCCGAACTTCTCGGCAAACATCTGCATGATCACATGATCCGGCAGGGACTCAAACAACGGGTCCATGACCTTTTCACGCCACTGCAGTGACCGGTTCGATGCGGTAACAGAACCATGCGTCTCGAACTGTGTCGTCGCAGGCAGCAGATAGACACCATCCTTGCGACCGTGCATGACGGCCGACATGGTCGGGAACGGATCAACCACGACCAGGAGGTCGAGCTTGGCCATTGCCTTCTGCATGTCGGGCAGACGGGTCTGCGAATTGGGTGCATGACCCCAGAACACCATGGCGCGGACATTGTCCGGCTGATCAATGTTCTCTTTCGCTTCAAGGACACCATCGATCCAGCGCGAGACGGGAATACCCTTCTCGTTCATCATCGCCTTGTCCTTGCCGTCCTTGTCCTTGCGGGTGCCGAAACGGCCCTTCAGCCAGTCAAGGTCTTCCTCCCAGACACGTGACCAGTGAGCCCATGCACCTTTTGACAGGCCATAGTAACCCGGCAGTGTGTCCATCAGAACGCCAAGGTCGGTTGCGCCTTGCACATTGTCATGGCCGCGGAAGATGTTGGCACCGCCGCCGGACACGCCCATGTTACCGAGAGCAAGCTGCAGCACACAGTAGGCGCGTGTGTTGTTGTTGCCGTTGGTATGCTGGGTGCCGCCCATGCACCACACGATGGTGCCTGGCTTGTTCTGGGCCATGGTGCGGGCAACGCGCTTGAGCTGCGAGCCGGGAACACCGGTGACCTTTTCAACTTCCTCAGGGGTCCACTTGGCGACTTCTTCCTTGATGTACTCCATGCCCCAGACGCGGCGGGAGATGAAGTCCTTGTCTTCCCAGCTGTTTTCGAAGATGTGGTACAAGATACCCCAGATCAGCGCCACGTCGGTACCGGAACGGAACCGGACATATTCTGTGGCGTGAGCAGCGGTACGGGTAAAGCGCGGATCACAGACAATGAATGCCGCGTTGTTTTCTTCCTTGGCTTTCAGCATGTGCAGCAAAGACACAGGATGTGCCTCGGCCGGGTTGCCGCCAATCAGGAAGATGGCACGCGAATTGTGCATGTCATTGTACGAGTTGGTCATCGCACCATAGCCCCAGGTGTTGGCAACACCGGCAACCGTGGTCGAGTGACAGATACGCGCCTGGTGGTCACCATTGTTGGTGCCCCAGTAGGCATAGAACTTGCGGAACAGATAGGCCTGCTCATTGTTGTGCTTGGCGGACCCCAGCCAGTATACGGAATCGGGACCGGACTTCTCGCGAATATCCAGCATCTTGTCGCCGATTTCGTTGATGGCTTCTTCCCATGACACTTTCTGCCATTTGCCATCCACCAGCTTGGTCGGATACTTCAGGCGGCGCTCGCCGTGAGCATGCTCGCGAACCGCAGCTCCCTTGGCACAATGGGCACCAAGGTTGAACGGGCTGTCGAAACCAGGTTCCTGACCAACCCAAACGCCATTTGATGTTTCTGCCAGCACGGTGCAACCAACCGAGCAGTGCGTACACACTGACTTCTTGATTTCAACCGCACCGGAAACAGATGCTGCTTCCGCCTTGCGTACCATTCCCGACGACATTGTCGATGCTGCTGCGAGACCGCCTACGGCAAGTCCCGAACGGCGCAAGAATGTCCGCCTGTCAATCGCTCCACCGGTTAAATCGGTGAGGGCCGATGACAGTCGAGGGCCGAACGCCACCTCTCCCGTCTTCTTCCTGAGCATGATCTTCCTCCAGATGCGACGCCTTAATTGACGCCTGAATTTAAGTCCCTTGATTCCGCAAATTCAGTTCCATACAGGAACTAGAATGCGGCAAGCTTGTAGTATGTCTTGACGTGATCAGTTTCCTGATAGCCTGCACCGCCTTCAGTAGGCGCTGCAGCTTCTGCGGCAACCGACCCGGCAGCAACGGCTGCAGTTCCGGTCACGGCGGACACACCAGCAAGTTTCAGGAAATCGCGACGGCCTGAGGCCACCTTGTCACTTCCTTTTGCCATTTTCCGCTCCTTCAGTTTTGGACGGTTGCCCGTCCGCCAGTTTGGACGGCAACGGGCCGCCCGGTTACATAAAAGGCATCAGACCATCAAGAAGGCCTGATCCTCTACATCCATGAATGCCGCGCCCAGTTGCCCGATACAGGCGTAAAACACCGACGAGCGCGCACCTTCAAGATCAGTGAAAAAGTGTTTGGCCCACGATGCGATGTGAGCCTGGAAAAATTTCTTCTGTTGGTCGAGATCCAGCGCTTCGCCGAAATCGCCAACGATCAGGCCAGCCATCATTTCACAAAGCGCGGCTATGTGGTCTTCCGGTTCGGCGACATCATCACGCCGCTCGATACCAAGCAGGCCCATGTCATTGCGCAGCCGCGCCAGCGGTTTTTCGTGCAGGAACCCGGTTAGATAATATGATCCGTACGGCACCAGTTCGCCTCGGCCCACACCAATGAACAGGTCGTGAAATTCGCGCGAAACCTCTTCAGGACTGGATTTGGCGGCAACCCGGGTAATGGCGGAAACGGCCTGGCCTATCGGCGTGTCGTCGCCGTGCATATGGGCAAACATGTCGAGGTCGTGCCGGGAAGGCCCCGCACGCAAAGTCGTTGCCAGCAACCTGTAGAGGTTTGCCCGCAATACGTCTTCTTCAGAAACTGACAGCGCTAAATTAGCCTCACCCATACTCTACTTATGACGGCCGCACCCTTCAAATGGAGCACGCTATTCGCCTTCCTCTCCTAGTTGCACCTAGAATGGGCAGCAAAGGCGCGTTAGGCAAGCACATTCGGAGCCGTCCGGACAGGCTTTCACAATCTGGTAATGTGGAGTATTTTACTCAACAATTATCCGCGGTGCAGACCTCTTCTGACCTGCTGCATCGCCCTCGACAGAGGCCCAGACGGTCTGTGCAATGTCACGATACAGACCGGTATGATGGGAATCCGGTGCTGAAATCACGATTGGCTGGCCGGAATCTGAGCGTGTGCGCAAATCCTTGTCCAGCGGCACTTCGCCCAGGAACGGCAAGCCGAGCTTTTCGGCTTCGTCGCGGGCGCCGCCGTGACCAAAGATTTCATGGCGCTCGCCGCACTTGGTGCAGGTGAAGTAGCTCATGTTCTCGACAATGCCGAGCACCGGCACATTCACGCGGCGGAACATGTTCAGACCCTTGCGGGCATCGATCAGGGCAAGGTCCTGCGGTGTAGACACGATGACCGCGCCCGACAATGGTGTTTGCTGGGCCAGGGTCAGCTGCGCATCGCCGGTCCCCGGCGGCATGTCGACGATCAGGACATCAAGGTCACCCCAGTCCACCTCGCGCAGCATCTGCTGCAGTGCCGACATCACCATTGGGCCACGCCAGATCATCGGCGTGTCTTCCTCGACCAGGAAACCCATGGACATGGCCTTGAGGCCGAACCCGTCCAGCGGCTTAAGGGTTCGTGAGCCCGGCGATACCGGCTCCGGCCTGCCGGTGATTCCAAGCAGTCGCGGGACAGACGGGCCGTAAATGTCGGCATCCAGTATGCCCACTTTCAACCCGTTCGCCTGCAGGCCCAGCGCCACATTCACCGAGGTAGTCGACTTGCCGACCCCTCCCTTTCCGGATGCAACGGCGACAATGTGCTTCACACCGGGCACCCCGGCCATCGTCTGTGCCGCCTGGGCTTTCGGGCCAGGTTGCTGCATGGGCGGCGGCGGCGCCATACTGGCACCAGCCGGCGGCGGGGTCTGGCCGGCGGACGGTCTTGAACCCGGCTTGACCTCTGCGGTGAGTGCCGCCATGACCTTTTCGACGCCCTCGAGCTTGCTGACAGCCTGTTCAGCGGCCTGGCGCAGCGGCTCCAGCTCACTGGCACGTTCTGCATCTACAGTGATGGCGAACATCACATTGTCACCGCTGACGACCACGTCTGAGACCAGGCCGAGCGACACCAGATCCCCGTCAAGATCAGGCCCGCGCACCTTGGACAGGGCGGCCATGACTTGTTGTTTGTCTACCATGTGAAAACCTCTGGACGCACGCGCCCCGTTGATTTTCCCGGGGCTTGCTTCTTGTTTTGTTTGAAGAACAGTTCAAATCATTGGAAAATAACGAATTAACCTCTCATGCAGCATGGCTAGCGCCGACGCTGCGCACCACCCAGTTCGGCGGTTATATCATTGGCGATCTTGTTGACAAGTTCACCGAGGGCAAGCACTCGCTGATCAGTGACGCGCGCCGTCGGACCGGACACCGAGACCGCGCCCAGAGGCTCTCCATGCTCATCAAAGATGGCGGACGCGACACAGCGCAGGCCGATGGCGTTTTCCTCGTCATCAATAGCGTAACCACGCTGCTGGGAGACTTCCAGATCCTGAAACAGCGCCTCGATGGAGGTATGGGTGTGAGATGTTTCACGGGTCAGCTCACGACCATGCAGAACCTTTCGGGTGGCTTCGGGATTCATGTGGGACAGAATCGCCTTGCCGACGCCGGAACAGTGCATTCGCGCGCGCCCGCCGGGCCCGGCAATGGCCCGCATCATTTTCTGGCATTCAACCTGGGCCAGATAGACAATTTCGCCCCTGTCGGAAATGCCGAGGTTCACCGTTTCGCCCGACTGCTCCATCAGGCGGCGCATATAGGGACGCGCTATGGTAACGACATCACGCGAGCGCACGAAGGCGGAGCCCACCCTGAACGCCTGAACGCCAATCAACCACACGGAACGCTCGGTATCGAATCTCACGAAGCGCTCGTTCTGCAAGGTGGTGAGCAGACGATGTGCCGTCGAATTGGGAAGGCCGACTTCCTGTGCCACCTCCGACAGGGACAGGCCCGAGGCGTGATAAGAAAGTGCATTCAAAAGCTTCAGTGCGCGGCTTAAGGATTGCACCTGGCCGGATGCCCGTAGTATCTCCTTGCTCGGCACGCGAAACTCTTCGCGCCGCGCAGCATCTCTGTCCTTGTCCGACACCTGGTTTTCGAGCATAGATGATCCCAATTTAATTTCGCCTGATTCAGAGGTATATACGATGTCGTTCCACAATGTGGATCAAAAACCACATATCGGAGCGTCCTTCGTTCCAAAAAGAACCGACAGAACCCAACATTCCCTTAAAATTTCCAAGATCTGCGGGCCATCTGGTCTAACGAACCCCGGTAGAACCTAGCCTCGAACTGGCAACACCTTGTCACAGACCGAATTGGAACGCAATTCCATATGCTGGACGCTCTCGTAAACAACGCCTACTGGCTCCTGTATGCCGGCACCGCAATGGAAGGCGAAACCGCCCTGCTGCTGGCTTCGCTGGCGGCAAATCAGGGGTTGATTGAACTGACCTGGGTGATCGTGGTCGCATTTGCCGGGGCGACAACGGGCGATCAGATCAGTTATCAGCTGTTCCGCCGGTTCGGACCGAGAATGGTGGCGCGCAGCGAAACGCTGCAGCGGCGCACCAAAAAAGCCCGCCGGCTGCTTGCAGGCCATCCGGTGAAGTTCATCATAGTGTCCAGGTTTTTCTGGGGTTTGCGCTCTGCCTGCATGCTGGCGCTGGCGGCATCCGATGTGCCGACGCGGATATTTGCGCCTGCCAACCTGGTCGCCTGCGCCCTGTGGGCCGCTGTCGTCGGCTCGCTGGGCTATGTGTTCAGCGGTTGGGTGACCCGCATCGTCACCACGATGGACGGCCTGTCGGGCCGTGCACCCGCTATTCTGGCCGGCATCGTTGCCTTCATCGTGCTGATTGTTCTGCTGCGCAGGGCGGTGCTTAAATTCTGGAGATCACGGGAGACGCTGTGATCCAAAGACGGCCTGCGACTTCGGGCTGCCCCCAAGAATTTTTGCCGTGTCCTGGCAAGCGCGCGCGCCGGTCAGACGCTCTTTAGACGGAATTTTCACACGCACAACAGCGCGTACTCAATTGTCCACAGCCTGTAAGACGCCGTCACATCACTGAAACAAAAACCACTTAGCCATCCGGGTCCTTGATGCAGGGAGACGGGCTATGGCTGAAGTGCAAATCAGGAATGTGTCCAAACGGTTCGGCACAACAACCGTGCTGGAAAACGCATCGCTCACTATCTCCAAAGGCGAGTTTGTTTCTCTGATCGGACCATCGGGATGCGGAAAGTCCACACTGCTGCGGATCATTTCCGGCCTTGAAGTGCAGGACACAGGACAGATCGTCATTGGTGACAGGACCGTCGATGACCTGCGCCCGTCGGCCCGCAACCTGGCCATGGTGTTCCAGTCATACGCCCTGTACCCGCACCTGAATGTGGCGTCCAACATTGCCATGCCGTTGCGCATGCAGCGGCTTAACGGTTTTCAGCGACTGCCGGTTATCGGCAGGTTTCTGCCTGGCTCGGCAACAGCCAATGACGGTATCGCACGGCAGGTGCGGGACGCAGCGGAAATGCTCGATATATCCCATCTGCTGGAGCGCAAACCGGGCCAGCTGTCCGGCGGCCAGCGCCAGCGGGTGGCGGTGGGAAGGGCGCTGGTGCGCGACCCGGCAGCTTTCCTGCTTGATGAGCCATTATCCAATCTGGACGCCAAGCTGCGCGTGCACATGCGTACTGAAATCGCCCAGTTGCACCGGCGCCTGAAGGCGACATTCATCTATGTGACCCACGACCAGGTCGAAGCCATGACCATGTCGGACCGGATCGCGGTGATGATGGACGGTGACATCATACAGGTCGGCACACCGGACGAGGTCTACGACCAGCCGGTCGATATTCGCGTCGCGGAATTCATCGGTTCGCCGAAAATCAACGTAGTTCCTGTCGACATTGAAGCGGCACGCGGCATGGCGGTGCTGGCAGGCGCGGCCAGCGGCGTCGTGACGGATCCGTCAGCAGTCAGCCTGGGCATCCGCCCGGAAGCAATCACGGTATCATCCAGCAGCGGCCTGGCAGCAGGCATTGTCGAACATGCTGAAAACCTGGGATCGGAAGAATATGTCCAGGTTCGCCTCGATGCGCTGCCGGAGATCGTCATAACGGCACGTGCCGGCCACGGCACAGGCTGGACAAGGCGCATCGGATCTGCAGCTCATGTCAGCTTTGACGGCAACAGGGCGCTGGCCTTCGACAGTGCCGGCAGACGGGTGGCGTGCCGCGCGTATGCGCCCCGTCACGTGGGCGGCAAGGCGGTTGCCAATGGCTGACATCACCCTGTCCCCGGACCGCCTCCAGCGCACACAGACACCTGCAACCCGAAGGCGGGCAAGCCTGCGCAACTTCAAGGCGCAGGGCCTGGCCTGGATGCTGGCGCTGCCGGCACTGTTTCTGATGGCCATGCTTCTGCTTGGTCCCCTGCTTGCAGTGGTTGTCCTGTCATTCACCGATTACTCGCTGGGTAACGCGTCACTGGACTGGCGCGGCCTGGACAACTATCAGGCCATGCTGGGCGACGACATCTTCTACAAGTCAATCAGCAATACGCTGGTCTATGTGGGCATTGTGGTGCCCGGCTCACTGTTACTGGGCCTCGGCGCGGCGCTGCTCATCGAAAGCCTGACCCGCGGCAAGGCATTCTGGCGGGCGGTGTATTTCCTGCCGGTGATGGCCACACTGATTGCCATGGCGATCGTGTGGGAATTCATGATGTCGGCCCGCTTCGGCATCATCCCGCAGACGCTTGCACTTCTCGGATTCCCGGCAAAAAACTGGCTCCAGGAAACCGCCACGGCGCTGCCGGTGCTGTGCATCATCGGCATCTGGCAATCTCTCGGTTTCAACATGGTGCTGTTCATGGCCGGACTTTCCGGCATTCCGCGTACCCTCTACGAGGCGCTGGAACTGGACGGCGGGTCGAGTGCCTGGACACGTTTCTGGACGATTACCTGGCCGATGCTGGCACCGGTGACAATGTTTGTGGTGATCATCACCGCAATCCGCTCGTTCCAGGTATTCGATACCGTGCATGTGCTGACGAAAGGCGGACCGAACAACGCGACCATGGTGCTGATCTACCAGATCTACCAGGAAGGTTTTGACTTCTTCCGTTCCTCCTACGCGGCGGCCCTGACCGTGGTCTTCCTGGTCTTCATTTTCATCCTGACTGTCATCAAGGCGCGGACCATCGAAAACAAGGTTCACTACTCATGAGGCCGGTGTCCGCTAACAGCAGTTCAGGCGATCTTTTCAAGCATGCAGTGCTGGCTGTTGGATCGATATTCATCCTGCTGCCGTTCGCGGTGATGATCGCGACCTCGTTCAAGTCGCCCGCAGACATTGCCAGTGGCGCCTTGCGGTTGTTTCCGACCGAGTATCATGGCTTCGCCAACTATGCCGAAGCCCTGTCGGCCACACCGCTGCTGCGCTACATGGCGAACGGGGTGATTGTAACGGCATCGATCTTCGCGCTGCAGCTGCTGGTCGCCCTGCCCTGCGCCTACGCGCTGGCAAAGCTTAAGTGGCGCGGCCGAGATACGGTGTTTGGCCTAATCCTGTTCTGCCTGCTGATTCCGCCGCATGCAGTGGCGATACCGGTTTATGTTCTGTTCTACTGGCTGGGTATCCTGGACAGCTATACATCGCTGATCCTGCCGTGGACGATTTCGGTGTTTGGCATCTTCCTGATGCGGCAGTTCTTCAAGACCGTACCGGACGACCTCATTGACGCAGCGCGCATGGACGGCATTTCGGAGTTTGGCATTGTGTGGCGGGTGATGCTGCCAACCGCGCTTCCCGCCGTCACCGCCTTCGGCATCTTCTCGATCATCGCCCACTGGAATGACTATTTCTGGCCGCTGATCGTGCTGTCCAGTGAAGACTACTACACGCCACCGCTCGGTGTCGCGACCTTCCGCACAGCCGAGGTCGGCTATGTGTTCGGCCCGCTGATGGCAGCGGCAACCATAATCATTGCGCCCCTGGTACTGACATTCCTGCTGGCCCAGCGGCGCTTCATAGAAGGGATCACATTCACCGGGATGAAATAGAGGTGACCGTGGCCCGACAAAGCCGTCCTGAAACAAGCCTGTTGCAGCAGGCCCCAGGACACACCACCGAAAGCGTCATAGAGGAGACCCCATATGAGACGCATGTTGAAGATGACTGTCGCGACAGTCGCCCTTCTGGCCGGCAGCGCTGCTGCCTTCGCCGAAACCACGATCGAGGTACAGTACCCCTATGCTCACCTGTTCACCAAGACCTACGAGAACATTGTAGGCGATTTTGAAAAAGCCAATCCCGACATCAAGGTGAAGATGCGTGCGGCTTATGAAAGCTATGAGGATGCATCACAGTCGGTACTGAAGGAATCGATCACCAAAAAGCTGCCCGATGTCACTTTTCAGGGTCTGAACCGCCAGCGCATTCTGGTGGAAAAGGGCATCGCCCAGCCTCTCGAGCCGTTCATCTCCAAGGAGGCCGATTTCGAAAAGGACGGCTACCACAAGGCCATGCTCGACCTGTCGACGTTCGACAACAAGGTCTACGGGCTGCCGTTCTCGATTTCCCTGCCGGTCGCTTACTACAATATGGATGTGCTGAAGAAAGCCGGTTATACGGGCGAGCTGCCGCGCACCTGGGACCAGGTCATTGAAGTGTGCAAGGCCATCAAGACATCGGGCCAGAATGTCGACACCATGTTCTGGGGCTGGAATGTCACCGGCAACTGGTTCTGGCAGGCGCTGAACTGGTCACGCAACAACCCGATGACCAGCGCGGACGAGACCCAGGTCAACTTCAACAACGAGCATGGCAAATGGGCCATGAAGACCTTTGCCAAACTGGTGAAGGCATGCGACATGCCGAACAATGAGTGGAAAGAGGCCATGGCCAATTTCTCCGCCGGCAAGGTTGGCATGTTCTTCTGGTCAACGTCAGCGCTGCAGAAGATCACCAACGATTCAAAAGGTACCTATGAACTGAAGACGGACCTGTATCCTGAAATTGCCGACGGTGGCGGGTTGCCGGCAGGCGGCAATGCCGGCCTCGTTCTGGCAACCGATCCAGTACAGGCCGATGCTGCCTGGAAGTTCCTGAAGTTTGCAACTTCCGGCCAGGGCGCGGCACAGGTGGCGCTAACCACCGGCTACATGCCACCGAACAAGGCTGCAAACGAGATCATTCTCAAGAATTTCTACGACAAAAATCCGAACAACTTTACCGCCGTCAAGCAGTTGCCACTGTTGCGCGACTGGTATGCCTTCCCCGGCGAGAACGGCCTCAAGATCACCAAGGTGATCGAGGACGCCATGCAGTCGATCGCCTCACGCGAGCGCATCGACGAGCCGGAAAAGGTATTGCAGGAAATGTCTGAAAAAGTTCAGGCCCTGCTGCCGAAAAACCCGAGCTAGAACGACACAACGAGTGACCCGATGCCAGGAATTCCAGGCGTCGGGTCCACCAGCCGGGAAACCCGACATGAAAATCATACACCTGTCCGATGTACATCTGACCGGCGACGGAACCGACCTGTTCTGCGGCAATCCACAGGACCGTTTTGACACCTGTATTGCGCATGCAAATGCGCGCCATGGCGATGCCGACCTGTGTGTCATCACCGGCGACCTGACCCATCACGGGGAGGAGGAAGCCTATGTCCGGTTCAAGGCGTCTGTGGAACAACTGGTCATGCCGACCGAACTCCTGCTCGGCAATCATGACGACCGGCAAGCCTTCAAGAAACATTTTCCCGAACGCCGCACCAGTGCCGGCGGATTTGTGCAGACAGCTTTCGGCCTCGGTGATCACCGCATTGTGCTGATGGACACCAATGAACCCGGAACCCATGCCGGGCACTATTGCGAGCGGCGCCTGACATGGCTCGAAAACACGCTGATCGACGGCCGCGGCCAACCAACCCTTGTGTTCATGCACCATCATCCCATGCCGGTGGGCGTGGCTGCCATGGACCGGATCGGCCAGCGCGACGGTAAGGCGTTGAGAGCCCTGCTGGCCCGCCACTCACCGTCCATTCGCCACATGTTTTTCGGGCATTGCCATTTGCCGATGTCTGGATCCTGGCGGGGCATTCCGTTTTCATCCATCAAGTCCCTCAACCATCCGCTGCTGCCGGAATATGACGAGCCGACAATATCAATCGCCGATACTCCCCCGCACTATGCGGTGGCTTTCGTAACTGCCGAGTCAGTTGTGATCCATCACGAGGAGTTTCTGTTCGACGGGAAACGCTGGGACGGCATCGGGACCACAGTTGCGGCATGGAGCGGTACTCAGACGGCATCAAAATAGCGGCTGCCGCCGCGCACACGAGCCCGTCCAGCCCCGAGCCGACTGCGGCGTATTGACCGTCAGGTTCAGAAAATCTCCGGTTGCAGAATTTTACTCTTGAACATGACGGCAAACGTCCCTACATGGCGCGCACACAAGCCGGCAACATGGAGACACCGGCTTGTCATTCCCCGCTAGTGCGCGGGGAGCCCTTGCTGCGGTTGGCGCAGTGACAGGTCTCGGGGCAACCCGGGGTTGGCAAGCTTCAGGTGGCGACCATGCGCCGGCTTTTTTGCGTCTGCAGGTCCGTTGTGGCCTGTGAGATAAATGACATCTACTGGCTGGGGAGGGACCCAAAATGACCGACAACAACGCCCTGTTCCAACTGGGGATGGACCTGGATGTTCCAGGCACCGCCCACGAAGACACACAGGCTGCACCGAACAATGTAGTCGCGTTCAACCGCGATGTGGAACCGGCTGACCACTTCATCGTGAAAAACGGCGTGGCGTGCGCGGGAACACACCTGATTATCGACCTCGTGGACGCTCAGGGACTGGCCGATATCGACCTGATCGACGAAGCCATGCGCGAGTGTGTGACCGAGGCCGGTGCAACGCTTCTGCATATCCACCTGCACCCGTTTACGCCTGAAGGCATATCGGGCGTATCAGGCGTCGCGGTTCTGGCGGAAAGCCACATTTCCATCCACACCTGGCCGGAACGCGGCTATGCCGCGCTGGATGTGTTCATGTGTGGTGACTCACAGCCTGAAAAGTGCGTCGACGTGCTGAAAAAATACTTTCAGCCGGGCGAGGTGAAAGTCTCCGAACTGCTGCGGGGATCGAACCTTTGAGCCTGAAGCGCGAAGACGACGGCTCGGTGTGGATGCATGAGCACCTGCATACGGGTTTCAGCACCACCTACCGTCTTGAAGAAACACTCTTTGACAGCAACACCCCGCATCAAAGGCTGGTTGTCGGGCGCACCGAAGCGTTCGGCAATGTGGTGTGGCTGGACGGTGTGACCCAGGTCACCGAGCGTGACGAGTTCTGCTATCACGAAATGCTCGCGCATGCGCCGATCCTGGCGCATGGAAACGCAAAGAGCGTGCTGGTTATCGGTGGCGGTGATGGCGGCATGGCTGAAGAAGTGCTCAAGCACAAGACGGTTGAAAAACTGGTCATGGTTGAGATCGATGCGGGCGTCATCGATTTTGCCCGCGCGCACCTGTCATCGATCAACAAGGGGTGCTTTGACGATCCGCGGTTTGAACTGGTGATTGCCGACGGCAAGGATTTTGCCGCAACCTCGAAAGACCGGTTCGATGTGATCATTGTCGACTCGACCGATCCCGTCGGTCCCGGCGAAGTGTTGTTCACCCGTTCGTTTTACAGCGACTGCAAGCGCATGCTCAATGACGGCGGCGTGCTGGTGACGCAAAACGGCGTGCCGTGGTTTCAGTCGGATGAACTGCACAACACGATATTCAATTTCGCCAACCTGTTTGCCGATGCCGGCTGCTACCTGACCGTGGTGCCGACCTATGCCGGCGGGTTCATGGCACTGGGCTGGGGAACGGACAACGAGGGTCTTCGCGCAGTGGGCGAAGCCACGCTGCAAGCACGCTTCGAGACGGCTGATCTCAAGTGTCGCTATTATACACCGGCAGTTCACAAGGCGGCCTTCGCCCTGCCCGGTTTCATTGGCAGTATCGTGGACGAGGCCAGACAACAGGCTGGCAAGACCGGCTAGTGACAGGCTCGGCTGCGCGATCGGCCGTTCAAAACGCAAGCTGGTAGGTTGGCCACAGTTTGTTCATGCATCCCGGATCGTCCAGACGCAGGTCTTTCGCCGTGCTGGTAATCGTCGACGCCGGAATTCCGGCAACCTGTCCGCTCGCCGTCCTGTGACTGTGGCCGCAGAATATTTGCCTGACATTGCCATGGCCGGACAACATTTCCGAAAACTCGGCCAGATTGGCTCGGTCCTCGAACTGAAGCGGCACCTTGGCAATGGCAATCTCGAAAGGCTGATGATGCATGAAAATCACCACGGGCCTGCCGTCTGCTTCGTTCAACATGCTATCGAGATGATCCAGGCGAACTTGGCACAACCGGCCCTTGTTGCTCTGGGTGCTCAACGTATCCAGCATGATCGCACAAAGCTTGTCCGTGCTGATCATATACTGGACAAACTCTTCATGGCAGTTCGCCGACAAACGGCCCGCGAACATTTTGCGCAGTTGCCGGCGATCATCCCTGTTGCCCGGTATGACACACATCGGCGCCTGCAATTCGGCCAGCTTTTCCGCAGCCTTTTCATACTCGATTGTTTTCGCGTCATGCGCGATGTCGCCGGTGTGCACCACCAGGTCCGGCTGTGGATCGAGCGCGTTGACGTAATCAACACATCGCTGCAGATCGCCCAAACGATCGTTGCCTTCTGCAGGCGGCCAGGCGATGTGGCAGTCTGAAATCTGGGTGATCAACATGAGAAATCCAACAGGAGGGCAAGAATGGCGGGGTCCGGCGTGCCGACCATGTCGGATCGTTCGCACAGGGGCAGGAAAGATAATCACATCAGGGTGGCGGATTCAATTTGCTTATGGGCCTTGCATGGCAAAAACCGATGGGTGTAGCTTCCGTTCATGGAATCTTTGAAAGAAATTCGCGCAGTGACCACCGACCTGCCGGCATTTGAAATGCTCCGGTATTTGCTGAAAGAAAAGTTTCCGGGCCAGACCGTGGTAACCGCCTCGCTGAAATCACCAAGCGTCGTTGTGCTGAAAATGGTTTCGGACATCGATCCTGCCACCCCGGTTGTCTTCTGCCACCCCAGGTCAGTGTTCCCGGAAAGTGAAACCTATCGCAACGAGCTTGTGAAGCTTTTCGGACTGAGCAATGTCAAAGTGGTGACGCAAAGTGATTCAATGGAAGGCAAACGGGCTTTCGTGCGCAGTGAAAAACTGCTGAACGAGGCACATGGCAACACCGGAGGAAGCTGGGAGACGATCCATCTGCACGACACGCTGGCACCTTACAAATGCTGGATCAAGGCTGTTTATCATGAACGTCCTGACCAGCCGTCGGCACAACGGGTTGATTGCTACGCCGACATGGTGACCGTGAATTTGCTGCGCCGTCGAACAACCGCCGTGATCGACCGCTTCATGAAGGACCACGACCTGCCCTACCACCCCAAGATCAGCCGCCAGAAGGAACATGTTACCTTCACTCCATCAGACGAACCAATGACCGCGTACCATTTCTGACAAGAATTGCGGCTGGGAGAACACATACATGGCAGATCTTATTCCTCCACATGGTGGGGACACGCTGAACCCGCTCTATGTGGACGATGCGGAATTGCGCAGTGCGCTGGAGGCGGAAGCTCGTGATCTGCCTGCACTGACGATCAGTTCCGCCGCAGCCGCCAACGCCGTCATGCTTGCAGGTGGATACTTTACGCCATTGACCGGTTTCATGGACAAGGCAGACGCCCTGAGCGTTGCTGAAACCATGCACACCACCAGTGGCTTGTTCTGGCCCACACCGGTGTTGAACCTTGTCGGATCAACAGACGGGATCAGCGCCGGTGACAGGATTGCCTTGCGTGACCCCAATGTTGCAGGCCAGTCGGTTATTGCAATTCAGGATGTCTCGGCTGTCGAAGAACTCAGCGACACGGAAACAGCAACCATAATCCAGCAGACCTATGGAACCACCGACCCGGATCACCCTGGTGTTGCGGAGTTTGTGGCTCAAGGCAGGTTTGCGGTTTCCGGACCGATCCAGGTTCTCAACTACAGTTATTTCCCAACCGATTTTCCCGACACTTTTCAAACCGCGGTGGAAATTCGCAACCAGATTGCGGCCAACGGCTGGAAAACGGTTGTTGCATTCCAGACCCGCAACCCGATGCATCGCGCCCACGAGGAGCTGTGCCGCATCGCCATGGACCGGCTTGAAGCAGACGGCCTGGTGATCCACATGCTGCTCGGCAAGCTGAAGCCCGGCGACATTCCCGCAGATGTCCGTGACGCCGCCATCCGCAAAATGGTTGAACTGTATTTCCCGGCCAACAGCGCGATCGTGTCAGGCTATGGATTTGACATGCTGTATGCAGGCCCGCGCGAAGCGCTTCTGCATGCGCTTTTCCGGCAGAACATGGGCGCAACACACCTGATAGTCGGTCGCGACCATGCCGGTGTTGGCGACTATTACGGGGCTTTCGATGCCCAGACCATCTTCGACGAAATCCCTTCAGATGCATTGCAGATCGAGATATTCCGCGCTGACCACACGGCCTACTCAAAGAAGCTGAACAAGGTTGTGATGATGAGCGAGGCGCCAAATCACAGCAAGGAAGACTTCGTTCTGCTGTCGGGTACCAGAGTGCGCGAAATGCTGTCCGCCGGCGAAGCGCCTCCTGGCGAGTTCTCCAGGCCGGAAGTCGCGCAAATTCTCATGGACCATTACCGATCGCCGTCCTAGAGCTCAGTGTATTTGGCTGCACTGCCGCGCGACTTTCCAACAGGATATTTTAGGTCGTTGGCCGCGATCTTTTCAGCCGCGGCAAGCTGCAGATCAATCCCGGCGCGTTCGGCAATCAGCAGCAAATACAACAACACGTCAGCACACTCCTCGCGCAAACGCTGATGCATCACGCCGTCAGCCGCCTCTGCCTCGAATGCGGCCTCCTTTTTCCACTGGGCAAGTTCCAGCAATTCGCTTGCCTCCAGATTGAGAGACAGGATCAGATCCTTTAGTGAATGGAACTGGCGCCAGTCGCGCTCATCGCGAAACCTGAGCAGGCGCTGGGTAAGTTCATCGAGTGACGGGCGATCCTGGGTCATGGCGATAAATATATTCCTCGAGTCAATGCCGCACAGGCTGATGGCGAGTACGCCTATACCGCCTGTCCGTGCAGATTCAAAGGCTCACCTGCGTCCTGAGCGAGGAAACGCCCAAGGCAACCTTCGCCAGGTTCAACGGTTCCTGCAAAGAACTTTGACAGTAGGTAGCTTCTGATGTCTTGTTACAGGTGGATTTCGGCGCTACGTCACATGGGAAATGTGTTTTTGGCTGGTAGTCGAAACAGCCAGTTTACCGTTAAATTGAGCGGTTAAGCAGCGGGCCAGGAGAGGAAACAAATAATGTTCAGCAGCAACCCTTTCGCAGAGCTTTCGGCGTCCATACCGCCGTCTGTCATGCAGACCTATGTTATACTAATGATATTGCTGGTTGTTGGCGGCACTATCTTTGATGTCATTCACAAGCAGAGTGCAAAATATTTTTTCCGGGCCGGGAAAAAATCCGAAGACAATGCAAAAAGAGAAGTCAGCGGCGGAGAGAAGGTCTCCCTGGCTGTCCAGACCACGGCTTCGGAGATTCTGACATCTTCTGAGTTCTGCAATCCGAAACGTCGGGTGGCCCATCTGCTGGGCATGTATGGATTTGTAATCTATCTGATTGCAACTATCGTCATGGTGTTTTCGTATCCAACCGCAACATCCGGCACGCCGGCGATCTGGCCGGCGCTATGGTGCATCGGCGCGCTGATGGTTTGTGTCGGCGGTTACTGGTTCTGGTTCTTTATCAGGGTCGATGTGGCCTCCGAAGGAAATTCGCCGTTCCGGGTTGTTCGGGCGGACCTGTTCATACTTTCCCTGCTGGCAAGCTGCACCCTCGGTCTGATCTGGGCTTTTCTTCAGTCTGGCGGAGGCGGTGCCGGTGCAACCTTCTTCCTGGGCCTTTACCTGATTGCATCGACGGTTCTGTTTGCCGGAATTCCGTGGTCAAAATTTTCCCACATGTTCTTCAAACCAGCAGCGGCCTACGCGAAAAACGTTGCTGTTGCCAATGGTTCAATGGCCAACCTGCCACGCCCGGCGGACAGGACCAATCCGGAAGACAGCGACAGGCATTCCATGGAACTTTTGAAGGACGCGCCTCTTAACATGGGGCTTGGAATTAAGCGCGAGCAGCCGCACCACTACTAAGTGAACAACCTAAGTCACTAGAAATTTTGAGGAAACCAGAATGCCTACATTTGTTTACATGACAAGCTGCGACGGTTGCGGCCATTGCGTTGACATCTGTCCGTCAGACATCATGCATATCGACCCGACCTATCGCCGCGCGTACAACATCGAGCCGGATATGTGCTGGGAGTGCTATTCCTGCGTGAAGGCATGTCCGCAGAATGCCATTGACGTGCGCGGTTATGCCGACTTTGCGCCATTGGGACACAGTGTGCGGGTGCGCCGCGAAGAAGAAAAAGGCACCATTGCCTGGAAGGTCAAGTTCCGCGACGGAACAGAAAAGGACTTCCTTTCGCCCATCACCACCAAGCCCTGGGGAACAGGCTATCCCGAGCTGAAGGACGCCCCTGCTCCCAGCGACGAAATGCGGGAAAGCCAGCACCTTTTCAGTGAGCCCAAGTACATCCGCATGGACGATGACGACATACACACCCTGGAATCGAACAAACTAAAAATGAAGCTGGGAGTGTACTATTGATGTCTCGCAAAACCATAATTGAAGACAATATCGACATTCTGGTCGTTGGTGGCGGGCTGGGCGGCAGTGGTGCTGCCTGGGAAGCACGCTTCTGGGGTCAGGACAAGAAGATTGTTGTCGCCGAAAAAGCCAACATTGACCGTTCCGGCGCCGTTGCACAGGGCCTGTATGCGATCAACTGCTACATGGGCACCCGCTGGGGCGAGAATAACCCGGAAGATCACGTACGCTACGCCCGCATCGACCTGATGGGCCTGGTGCGCGAAGACCTTCTGTTCGATATGGCCCGCCACGTGGACTCGACTGTGCACCAGTTCGAGGACTGGGGCCTGCCGATCATGCGGAACCCGAAAACCGGGACGTATCTGCGTGAAGGGCGTTGGCAGATCATGATTCACGGTGAGTCCTACAAACCCATCGTGGCTGAAGCTGCCAAGAAGTCCGCAGACCAGGTGTTCAACCGAATTTGCGTAACGCATCTTCTGAAAGATGACGCCAAGGACAATCGTATTGCCGGCGCAGTTGGGTTCAATGTGCGCACCGGCAACTATCACGTCTTCAAATCCAAAACCGTTGTCGTCGCAGCCGGCGGGGCATCCAACATCTTCAAGCCGCGCTCTGTCGGTGAAGGTGCGGGTCGTGTGTGGTATGCGCCATGGTCGTCCGGGTCCGCTTACGGACTGATGATCAATGCCGGCGCCAAGATGACCCAGATGGAAAATCGCATCGTCCTGGCCCGGTTCAAGGACGGCTACGGTCCGGTGGGCGCGTACTTCCTGCACCTGAAAACCTACACCCAAAACGGATTGGGAGAAGAGTACGAATCCAAGTGGTTCCCGTCGCTGCAGAAAATGGTCGGCAAGGAATACCTGGATCCTGAACTTTCGCACAGGACACATCGGCCAATCCCGACCTGTCTGCGTAACCACGCGATCATCAGCGAAGTGAATGCCGGCCGCGGGCCGATTCACATGGTCACCATGAAGGCTTTCCAGGACCCTCACCTTGAAGAAGTGGGCTGGGAAAACTTCCTTGGCATGACCGTCGGCCAGGCCGTGCTCTGGGCGGCTACTGATGTCGATCCGAAGAACGAAAACCCTGAACTTACGACTTCAGAGCCTTATGTCATGGGCTCACACGCAACCGGTGCCGGTGGCTGGGCCAGTGGTCCGGAAGATGTGTCACCGCCAGAGTACTTCTGGGGCTACAACCGGATGATGACGATTGAAGGCCTGTTCGGTGCCGGTGACGCCGTCGGTGGAACGCCGCATGCGTTTTCTTCCGGTTCGTTTACCGAGGGACGTCTGGCTGCCAAGGCTGCCTGCAAATACATCGATGACGGCAAGGCGCAAGGCATCGTCGTCAACGACAAGCAGATCGAAGACCGCAAAACCGAAATCTTCAAACCGATCGATCACTACAATATCTATCGCAACGAAATTGTCGCCGGTACGGTCAGCCCGAGCTATATCAATCCGAAGCAGGGCCTGGACCGTCTGCAGAAGCTGATGGATGAATATTGCGGTGGCGTGACCGTCAGCTACATGACCAATGAGAAACTTCTTAACATCGGTCTGAAAAAGCTCAAGATCATGGAAGAAGACCTGGAAAGCCTGGGCGCCAAGGACATTCATGAACTGTTGCGTGCGTGGGAGTTGAAACACCGCCACCGCACAGCCGAGTGTGTCACGCAGCATACGCTGTTCCGCAAGGAGACCCGTTGGCCCGGCTACTATTATCGAGGTGATGCGATGAAACTGGACGACAAGAACTGGCACGTTCTGACCGTCTCGCGCCGTGATCCGGAAACAGGCGAATACACCATGGAGAAAGCACCCTGCTATCACCTGGTGGATGAGGCTGAAGAAAAGGCCGCCAAAAAGGCTCCGGCAAAGGCTGCCAAGAAAACACCAGCAAAGGCCGCAAAGAAGACACCGGCAAAGGCTGCCAAGAAGACACGGGCAAGAGCTGCCAGATAGCCTCTGACTGACGACAAAAATCCGCGCCGGAAAACAAGCCGTACCAGCAACGGCAACGGTTTTTCGGGGCGGGTTTGTTTTATGGCCCAGAGCAAAATGGGTTCAAGCGAATCCACAAAGTTGCCCTGGGAATTCGGAAACGATCAGTTTCATGGTTTTTGGGTGATTCAATGAAAACCATACTGATCCGGTACAACAGAAGGGTTCAACGATGAACATCGTGGACAACAGCGATGAAGAGATCATGACGCTGGCAAATTCGATGTGGCGCGATCTGATCAGGAATTCAAACGACGGCAACTACGCAGAATTCATAAAGCACTTTTCGCCGTCGCTGATGCTGGGCCTGGATGAAGTCGAGGTCGGCAGGCAATTTGCCACCAGTGAGTTGACCCGCAACCTGTCGGAAGACTTCGATCCGCTTGGCATAATCCGCAGGGGCGAGCATGTAACTGTCTTGTACCGGCAACGCAGCACCAAGCGGGAAGGTGAGTGGCTGGGCCGGCTGGTGCTCGGATATCATGACGATGAGGTCAGGGTGTTCGGGGCTTCAATTTTCTAGGCAAACTCTGGAAGCGATATGAGTGATTTGATCCAGGACGACAAGCTGGTTGAGCTCAGCTACAAGGTGACCGACGCAAAGTCCGGCCAGTTGTTGAGTTCGGTTGAATTTCCGATCGCCTATGTTCATGGTCACAATGACATACTTGCTCCGCAGGTTCTCGAAGAGCTGGAAGGCAAGACGGTCGGCGATATCATTGACGTGCCGATCGACTGCAACAGCATTTTCGGTCCCCGGGACGAAACGCTTGTCTTTACCGATCTGCTCACAAACGTGCCGGAGCAGTACCATGAGATCGGCACAACCATCACCATGGAAAATGACAAGGGTGACGCCAAGAATTTCATCGTTACCCGCATGGACGACAAGACCCTGACCGTTGACGGGAACAACCCGATGTGCGGCCGGCAGGTTATTTTTACACTTGAGATACTTGCGGTTCGAGACGCCACCGACGAGGAAATAGAAGGTGGAGGGAAAGAAATCGACAGTATCGATCTTGACGCGGCTTTGACGGCACAAGGCGTAAAAGCACACAGCATCAACTGATCTGCAGCCTGACCAGGCAACCGCCTTGTGGCAGCACCAGACATCAGTTTCTTAATCACGACACAACGGTAAGAAACTTCCGCGTCACAGTACTTTCAGCAGTAATTTGAGGCCTCAACCCGGCGCGTTCAAAGAGATCCACGCCGGCTTTTACTGCGGGCCCATCAACAGCGTTTGCTGTGCTTACGGCCGTTTGGGTGTTTCGTAGGGGGCTTCTTTTTGAAACGGTTCCCATATTGTTTCATAGCCGACATAGCCCTTTTCATTAGGCTTCATCTGGCGTGTTTTGAAGAAGCGCGCCTGGCCTTCCGGGACTTCGGTTACGGTTTTCTGTTCGCTCATTGGTCAACCTTGTGTCTTAAAGCCAATATTCTATGCGGAGATTGCCGAAAACATGCGGTTTTCATGAAACAACTGTCCCAATTTCCTAAATGAAATCATATACGTTTGAACCATGGTTGCAAAGATTTTCTGACATATCGCGATGACGCAGCCGACGGTAGCAGGCACACACTAAACACAGCCTAGCTCAGCACGATGTTGTGAATGACTGCCTTGAGTGAGCCGGTCTCTTTTCTGCCCGGTTGCCGGTTTTCAAATGCGCTGCGCAGGGCCAGTCCCTCGATCAGATCCAAGACGAATCCTGCGCAGGCTGCCGGGCTGACGGTTGGCTGCGCGTCTCGTCGGGCCGGCAATTCAGTGATCAGTGCTGCGATCACAGCGTTCAGCTTTGAACGGTTTTTCACGAACCCGGCGCCGACATCCGGGTTGCGCAGGCCTTCCGAGCTGACTTCAGCGGCCAGCATGATGTTTTCCGGGCGGCAACAATGTTCTAGGTAGGACACGACGAACCTGTCGAACGCCTTTGACGGGTCGGATGCCGCCGACACCTGCTCCGCAAGCGCTTCAAGGTCCTGCGCCTCCAGCAGCGCAATCTCCGCGATCAATTCGGCCTTGCCCTGGAAATGGTTATAGAGGTTGCCGAGGCTGACACCGGCACGCTTCGCAATATCCCTGATACTGGTCTGGTGAAAGCCCTGCTCTATGAAACAGACAGCAGCGGTCTCAACGATGAGTTGCCGCCTCGCCTGCGCCGTTTCAGTCCGGGTTGTCTTCGGTTCCATTCAATCTTTCCAGACAGGGTCTTGTATTAACACGTCCCACTCAATATATCAATGAACGATCGTTCGTTCAACAAAATCGATACGCTGACCTTCTTCATAGCACCGGCGGCATCCGCCAACCAAACCATACGAAAGACCACACCAATGGACCCACTCGACGCCCAGTTCCAGGCCTTTTCAGGCACATTTCAGATCCTGGAAATCATCGGCCTGATTTTCCTGCTGCTAATCGTTTCTGAAACGGTTTGGGATTTCTTCACCGGCGAACGCAAGAAACTCGGCGAAACATCTGCCAATTTCGCCATCCTGCTGGTCAATGCGCTTCTGGAGCGAACCGCATATGGCCTGGTATTTGTGGTCGGGCTAATTCTCGTCAGCCCGTTTGCCATAATGGAAATACCCATCACCTGGTGGAGCTGGGGCCTGGCATTGATTGCGGCAGACTTCACCTATTACTGGATGCACCGGTGGGAACATGAAATCCGTATTCTGTGGGCCCATCACAGCGTGCACCACTCATCACCGGAATATAATCTGACAACCGCCTTGCGGCTGGCATGGGTGGAAGGCCTGATAGAATGGGTGTTCTTCATTCCGATGATCCTGATCGGTTTCGACCTGGTCCAGACCATCATCGCCCTGTCGGTGGTGGTCGCCTACCAGACCTGGATTCACACCGAGAAGGTAGGCAAGCTCGGCTGGCTGGACAAGGTTTTGAACACGCCGTCCGTGCACCGGGTGCACCATGGGTCGAACGGAAAATACCTGGACAAGAACTATGGCGGCATCCTGATCATCTGGGACCGGATTTTCGGCACCTACCAGGTCGAGGAAGAACCGGTTGTGTATGGCCTGACTACACAGATCGGCACCACAAACCCGGTAAAGGTCAACTTTCATGAATATATCCAGATAGCAAGGGATCTCGCAAAGGCCAGAAACCTGAGGCAGGTCTTCGGCTATCTGTTCAAAGGCCCGGGCTGGAAGCCGGATGCAAAAGACTGACGACTACGGCACCCCCTACCCTGCCGCTGCCTGACAAATGCCGCCTTGATCGGGCTCAATGCAGCCATCGAACAACTGTGATTCCACTGGTCGCGATGAACTGGATACATGCACCAGGCATAACCGGAAAAGGACATACAGAGACACATGATTGAACAACACACCCACGCAGCAGACCAGCAACTGGGCACGCTCGAAATCGGCCCCGGCCCCTGGCAGGCGCTGGGACAACTGCTGGATCAGCTGCCGTCACCGGCAGACGGCGCAAAGTATCTTGCCAGCATCGACGCGTCCGGATCCGGCAAGACCATTGGCGAACTGATAGAGGCCGGCGAGATTCAAAACGTCATCGAGCAACTGGCGCAGTATCTGGACCGGACATCGCGAAGCTGACAACCGCTTCTGGGCCTACTGACCGTTCCAGCGCGCAATGGAGGCATCCAGCCTGGCGCGGTCAACGGGGTCCATGATTGCCGGTACCGCAACAGGCTCTCCTGTGACCGGGTCAAACAGCGGTGTGTCCCTGGATCTGCCGCTCAACCGTTCACATATCATGCGATAGACAACACCCAGCAGCATGCGGTTCCCGCCAGCTTCCGTCTTGCCGCTCATGTCGCCAACTGCTTCGGCTGCAGACAGGTGCCCGCTGACCGGCCCCATGGCGTCGTCACGCAAGCCGGGATCAGCGCAATGGCAGATTGCACTGAGAAACGGATATCTGCCGGATGATGTGGTGTTGAACAGGGGACTGTTGCAGCACCCGGCATACCATCTCAGCGTCGGCTTGGCGGTCAACCGAATGCACCGCAACTGATCAAGTCCGCCGGCAATGGTCAGCCGCGACGGCCGGGTCTGAAAAACCCCGGTGCCGGCGTTCTCATCCAGTACATCGGACTGGCGCTTGAGAAAATGGATGAAAGCCTGGCAGTCCCTGCAGTGACAGACATACCTGGTTCCCGTGTCCGGCGATACCGCCTGCAAATGGCCCTTCAACGTGCCGCAGGTACATGTGATCGGGAGGTCAACAGTCACGGATCAGGAACTCCTCAATGGCGTTTCTTACCAGGTCCGGCGATTCTACATGCAACATGTGGCCTCCCTGCAGCACCTTGCAGGCGGCACCTGGTATCATGGTTGCCATGTGTCGTGATGAGGCCGTGATCTGCCTGCTCCGCTGACCGGACAGTATCAGCGTCGGAGCCGTTATGTGTTTCAGCCTTGCACGTGCGTCATAGGCGTAAGCCGCCCTGAGGGTGTCCATCATCGCAACCTGACTGATCCCGGACAATTGTTCATGCATGTGCGATGCGACTGCCTTCGGCTGACCCCATCCGGCAACATGCGCCAGCACGCCCGGACCCAGCAGCCGCATGACATGCAGTGCCGCGAATGCCTGCAGACGCTGGCCAAGTGGAGCCCGCACAGTCGCCACTGTTTCGATCAGCACCAATGCATCCACACGGTCCGGATGCCTCGACGCCACCTCCAGCGCCACCATCCCGCCAAGTGAATGCGCAATCAGGGCAAACCGGTCTGGCAGCATCGGTTCGACGGCATCCGCGAACGCTTCGACTGACGGCTCGGACAGCCGGGCCGCGTCTGCATGACCGGGCAGAGCAAGCAGCATGACATCTGAAAAACCCGTCGTAACTCCGCCCCACGTCGACGGAGACAGGCCGGCTCCATGCAGCCAGACTGTGGGTAAGGTGATCACGGACGAAACGCTCCTGAAGGCAATGAGCAAGAACCCGGAGGTGCCTAACGCATCACGGACATCGCTGTCCAAACCCTATTCAGAATGATGGGCAACCAATCTGGAATAGTAGTAACGCGCCCACGTTACACTCCGTACCCGGCGGTTTGTTGACGCATGCGACCAACGGCGCGTGGCATTCCTCCGATCCGTCATTATTGATCCATAGAACGTTATTGACGAACCCAGAAATCAAGTAACGCCATGCACATAGACCAACTCAAGGATTTCGTGACCTTCTCGGAGACACGGAATTTCACCAAAACCGCGCAGCAGCGAAATACGACGCAACCCAATGTCAGCAAGCGCATTCGTGCACTGGAACACTGGATGGGCATAAGTCTGCTGGACCGCGACCAGCGCCCGGTTGAGCTTACCGAGGACGGTCTTGCCTTTCTTCCAAAGGCGATCCGGGTTCTGGAACAGTTGCAACAGGCCCAGACGGCGAAACGAAACGGAACAGCGCATGCCCCGCGCATAAAGGTAGCCATGCCGCACAGCGCTTCAACGCATATTCTGCCGGCGTTGAAGCAACGATTTTTCCACAGTTGCACCGCTTCGGAATTCAGCATGTGGATAGGCAACCACGACGACGTGGCCGAGCATCTGGGACGATCGGAATGTGATCTCGCCCTGGCCTATGTTCATGACCAGGTTGGCCCGGCAGAGGAGTTTGTCGTCTACCGGCCGGTGACCGTTGCCCGGGACGAACTGGTAATGGTCAGACATTCAACCTGCGCAGATGCGTCAGACCAGTCACTGTTTGTCCCCCACCGTCAAACCTATCTCGGTCGCGTCTGGCAAGAGGTCGGAGCCAAAGACGTCAATGCCCGGACCATTGAGTTCGGGCTGCCTGCCGACATTCGAGCCCTGTGTGTGGCAGGCGAAGGCAAAGGCGTGCTGCCGCTCAGTGTTGTCGAGCAGGATCTGGCATCCGGTGTCCTTGCCGAGTGCGAAGGCTCGGTTCGAATTCCCTACTCGGTCAATCTCTACTGTTCAACCCGCGCCAGCGCGAGTGCTCGGATGATCTGGCAGTCCATGGCGGATTTTGCGGCGCCGCCGGCTGCCGCTATTCCAATTCGGTAGCGCACTATTCTCGATTGGGTTTGGACAGCGCCGGGCAGCAGTTCTACCTGTGGCGCGTCCACGGCCCACCTATCGGAGATTCCCAAATGCGCGTTGCGCTGATTATTGCCTGCCTGTTGAGCCTGTCTCATAGCGCGGTTGCCGGAGACATTTTCTGGCGCTTCCCGAACAAGATATCCGCGTCTGAAAGATACCTGTTTTATGTACATGGCAAGATAATCGAAACAGATGGCGTCAGCCCGATTTCTCCCCGCTTCGGCCACTACCAGTTTCACCGGATCGTCACCCGGCTGGCTAAAGGCAGGGCCAACGTCATCGCCCGGGTCAGGCGTGGTGAAACGGGTCCGCATGCAGAAGCCTTCAGGCTTGCCAACGAGATACGCTACCTGCTGAAACAGGGCGTTCCCGCCGCTCACATCTCCGTGGCCGGCTTCAGCAAGGGCGGCTACATCACCCTGCTTACCGCCAACCGGTTACAGAATGCCGACATCAGGTATGTCGTGATGGCAGGCTGTACAAGGGCAATCGTCGAAGGCCGCGACAGAGTTGCCGATGGCTTTCAGGGCACCGTCATGTCAATGAGCGATACCGT
This sequence comes from uncultured Anderseniella sp., assembly GCA_947488295.1. GTDB lineage: Bacteria > Pseudomonadota > Alphaproteobacteria > Rhizobiales > Aestuariivirgaceae > Anderseniella. The sequence goes on along the minus strand of CANKYU010000003.1, from coordinate 318,420 downwards.
CGACGACCTGGGGTTTTCCTGCCGCCCCCTGTTCGAAAGAAACCCGCAACTGAGCGCCGTAATGGACGTCATATTCGAAACCGGCAAAGGACACGGATTGTTCTACCGGGCGGACCCCGAGTGGATTGAGCCGTTGCTGCAGTGGGTCGAGATGGAGAAGCAGCCGGAAGGCGAAACGGCCAGATCCGGCAACCCGGCCAGGGGATAAGATGACATGTTGTTTGCAACACGAACCGGCACAGATGCAGAAAAACCGGTTGTTTTCATCCATGCGGGCGGTTTCAGCGGAACCATGTGGCGCGACGTTGCGGCCCTGCTGCCCAACACGGACTGTGTTTTGCCGGACCTTCCGGGCCATGGCAACAGCAGGCATGTCCGGTTCCAGAGCCTTGAACAATGTGCTGACGAACTTGCAGATTTCATAAAGCAGCGGCATTTCAGCGGGCCGGTCGACATTGTCGGACTGTCATTCGGTTCTTATGTCGGACTGTTGCTGATGGCCCGCCATCCCCAACTGGTCAGAACCGCGATGCTCAGCGGGTTCCATGTCACCGGCATGCCGAACCCGCGCCTGATGAAACTGATCGGGTACATAACAGCACCGCTCATGCAACTGAACTGGATGCGCCGCAGAAACGCCCTGGCGATGGGGTTGAAAGACGCTAGCCTGGCAAGCGATGAACACGGCAACCCGCATGCCGATGTCGCAACCGTGCGCCGGTTACTTAACGACGCTGTTGACTTCGACGCCCGGCAATTGCTCAGCGCAATTGCTGTGCCGACGCTGGTCATTGCCGGTGGAAAAGAACACAAGACAATCCTAGGTTCGTTATCGCTATTGCGGGATCAGATGCCGAACTGTGTCTCCTGTATTGCACCGGGCCTGGGCCATGCATGGTGTGCCGAAAACCCTGAACTGTTTGCACGAACCGTGCGAAGCTGGACTTCGGATGAACCATTGCCGGACCGGCTGGAGGTTGTGCGATCATGAATTCGGCAGACACAAAAACACATGCAGGCGGCACCCGGCTCGCAGGTAAACTATGTGTGGTCACCGGCGCGGCCAGAGGCATTGGAGCGGCAATTGCCGAGGCGTTTGCCGCACAGGGTGCATCGGTGATTGTGACCGACAAGGATGATGATCCTGCACGGGCAGTGGCGGACGAGACCGGATCCCGGTTTGTCCACCTTGATGTGACCAGCGAAGCCGACTGGGCCCGGCTTGAAAGCCAGTACCCGGAAATCGACGTGCTGGTGAACAATGCCGGCATCACCGGGTTTGAGGACGGTCCGGCGACCCATGATCCCGAGCATGCCAGCCTGACAGACTGGCGAGCCGTTCATGCCACCAATCTGGACGGCACGTTCCTGGGATGCCGTTATGCCATCGCTGCCATGCGGAGCAAGGGTTCAGGTTCCATCATCAACATGTCATCACGCTCCGGCATGGTCGGGATACCTGCAGCCGCGGCCTACGCGTCTTCAAAGGCAGCGGTGCGCAACCATACGAAGACAGTTGCCCTTTACTGCGCACAACAGGGCCTGAACATACGCTGCAATTCCATTCATCCGGCGGCCATCATGTCCCCCATGTGGGAACCCATGCTCGGCACCGGCGCTGATCGTGAGAAGAACGCAGCCGCTTTCGTCAAAGACACACCGATGCAGCGTTTCGGGGACCCCGACGAAGTTGCAGCCCTTGCGGTTTTGCTGGCGTCGGACGATGCGACCTACATGACAGGCGCGGAACTCACCATTGACGGGGGTATCCTGGCCGGTTCGGCCGCCAGTCCCGGCTAGGGCCGTTCAGATGCTTTCAGGCCAGCCGAAACACATGTGAAGCACCGGCGCAACCGGCACTTCAAGGCGTAACACGGCGGCTGTGGCTTCGTCCTGAAAACCTGCCACCAGTACACAGGCGATGCCTTCAGCCGCTGCCTGCAGGTACACATTCTGCGCTGCGGCACCTGCTTCAATATGGACATAACGCTGGCCCCGGGTGCCATAAGGCGGCTGCTCGGCGAAGGCCGATGTCGCTGCCACCATGTCCGCACAGACTGTGATGATGCCGGCGGCACCGCCTATCCAGGGCTGGTCTTCGAGCGCCGCAGCTTCCAGCTCTGCGCGCACGTCACGATCAACGTGCGTACTCAGCTCCTGGAAGCCGGGCGCGACGGCGTAGACGCCCGGTTCCACCCCCTCGATCCGGCCTGCGCATGCATAGATGCGCAGAGGATGAAGGGCGTGAGCCGATGGTGAGGTTCGCTTGCCGTCGTCGCCAGAAACGCCATTAGCCGCCCACAGCAGTCTTTTCACGACCGACAGAGGCACTGCCTGTCGTGAAAACTCCCGTTGTGTCCGCCGATTTGCAATGGCTCTCGCCAACGTCATGTCGGTCACAGCATCATCTCACCGTTTGTCAGAGTACGTGGCCGTTCACTCGGCTTCATCCGCTGAGCTTGCCTGCAACTGGCCATAGTTCTGCTCACCGATCTTGTCCATCAGTTCAAGTTCGGTTTCGATGAAGTCGATATGACCTTCCTCGTCATGCAGCAACTGTTCAAACAGCTTCATCGACACATAGTCCTTGGCCTCGAAACAGATGTCGCGGGCGGCGGTGTAATGATCGCGGGCCATGTGTTCACCCTTCAGGTCACACTCCAGCACTTCGCGCACGTTCTGACCGATCATCAATGGATCAAGCTGCTGCAGGTTGGGATGGCCTTCGAGAAAGATAACCCGCGCGACAAGGCTGTCCGCATGGTTCATTTCCTCTATGGATTCTTCGCGTTCCTTCTTGGCCAGCTTCTTGAAGCCCCAATCGTCCAGCAAGCGATAGTGCAGCCAGTATTGATTGACAGCGGTCAGCTCAAGACGCAGCGCCTTGTTTAGCGCTTCGATAACCTTCGTATTTCCCTTCATCGCAGGACCCTTCATTGTTTTGATGTTCGGAGTGTTTCAAATACGCGTTTTCACCCGGCACAGATGAAGGCGAACAAGGACTGTTGGCAATTTCCAGCCCGGACCAGCTGCTTGCGTCCAGAATTCTTGTCTTGACCTTTTGCGGTCTGTGGCCGCCGTGCAGCACAACAGCCTCTTCCAGAACGGACGCGAACAGCGGCATGCAGTTGCCGCAGTTCGGCCGCTTGCCGAAATTCTTGAACACCAGCCCCGGTGTTACCAGACAATGTGCATCACGCGTGCGCATGTCTGCGACCGACTGGCGAATTTCATGGCAGTGGATAACATTGCAATGACAAACGATCATGGTTCACCTCACCATGTCATATAGGTATTGCTCAAGGCCAAATTTTACAAATCTGTCAGGCGCAATTCACATATCGGACAGTTTCTGTCCGATATCACCGGTTATCGCGGTTTTCGCAATCCTGTTGCGACTTTACGTGTGTCATGCAGGCAGACCGGCTCCGGGCGCGGTTTCAGGTCAATCGGGTGCCTTGTTTCCCTTTTCGTCGGCAAGGGATCCCACAAGCTGGTCAAACTTTTCGACCTGTTCAGGTATCATTTCACGGTTTTCCTGGCGCCCCAGATACAGTTTGAAGACGCAAGCCCCCTGAGCGTTGAAGAACAGGATTGAACGGCTGGGTTTCCCCATCAAGGTGCGGTCAACAAAGCTGATGCTGTGAAACTCCTCTGGCTTGAAGTGCCCGCCGATGGCGCCGGGGATGTTGTAATACCCGCGGCCCATGCTGCCCCTCGCAACCGGCCCTTTTGCCTCAAACACCATTTCGGGCGTGTTCACGATGAGCGTCAGTTTGCCCCAGCCGGAAATCTCTTCCATGACTGGAACAAACTGGCTTCCCCGCACGCTCACCTGCTCGGAAGCGGGAAGACGGGCAATAACATCCGCCAAGGCCACATTGTGGCTGCGGGCAACATTTTCGAGCACCACACCGGGTTGATCGCGCAGCATGTTGTCGATGCCCGTCTTTACTTCCTGTGAAAGAGAATTCACCGATCCTGTTTCCCTAATTGTCGAGAACGACCTCGAAGCCTTCAAATTGCGGATGGCCAAGATAGGTTACCTTGTGGTTGCCGGCGTTTGCATGCGCGTCCCTGAAGTGCTGGGATTTGGTCCAGGCGACAAAATCGTCGTAACTTGCCCAGACGGTGTGTGAGGCAAACAGCGTATAATCTTCTTCCTCCGGACCCTTCAGCAGTTTGAACTGCACGAAGCCGGGTACTTCGCCGAGGCGCCGGTCGCGGCTGCTCCAGACGGTTTCAAACTCATCTTCCGATCCTTTAACAACCTTGAAGCGGTTCATTGCGATGTACATGTTCATTCTCCTGTTTTCATTCGTTGAATTTGACTTGTCCGGATTGCTGCAAACTTACTGAAGTCGGAAGCGGATGGGTATTGAGAGTGACAGCTTTCTGCGGCCAACATCTGACGGGATCGGGCCAAATGGTGCGGCTCTGCGAACCATGCGAACGGCCGCCTTATCAAGAGTTGCATTTCCCGAAGATCTTTTCAGGCGCACAGCAGCTACGCTGCCACTGCCACTAATGGAAAAGGCGACCACCGACACTCCGCTGGCCTTTGCCCCGCGGTTCTGCCTGCGTATCTTGGATTTCACCCTGCCCAGATAACTTGCCAGCTTAGCGCGCCCTGCGGCGCGGTTGGATTTGCCGCGGCTGCCGGCATTGCTGCCGTTAGCGCCATTGCGGCGCGAACTTGCACTGCTTCTGGCCGTTGAATTCTTCTTGGCACGGCGTTTGGCCTTTTTGGTTTTCTTTCTCGTCGCTGCCTTCTTCTTCGTTTGCGTTTTCTTCTTGGCTTTGACAACAGGCTTGGCGGTATCTGTGGTTTCGACCGGCTTGGCGCTGCTTGTACTGTCTACGGGTTCAGCGGTGGACTGGCTCTCGACCGGCACGGCGGCGGTGGTCTGCTCGATTGCTTGCGCATTGCTCAACTGGTCCGCCAGACGTGCAACCTGTACGGTGGTGGACAATGCCGGTTCGCTGCCGGGTGTCTTCGGCTGCGACGGCGTCACTTCCGCCTCAGCGGCAGCCACCGCTTCGGTCGCCGTCTGCATTTCCGGGTCTGCCACCTCCTGTGCATCATTCGGCACAGGTTCAAGCGGTTTTTCTACTTCCGCCGCCGTCGCTTCCATGGCCGGCTCGCTCACAGCATTGCTGTCCGGTGTTGGAAACGCATTTGCAGCCGCTACCGCCACAGAGACCGTGACCTGATCGCCGGATGCGCGTTCATCGTCAATCTGAGGTGCGCCGGGCATCAGGGCGAACACCATCAGATGCACAGCCGACGACAATACGATGGCTATCGCCAATTTGATTGTGCTGAAACGGCTCATGGCTCGCCTCGCCTGGTAACCAGATAGACCTGGTTGATACCGGCACCGCGAAGCTGCGCAACTACATCAATCAGAAGCTGTCCATCGGTTTCCTGATCCACCGCGACACGCAGGGTGTCAGGAGAATTGGAAGGCCGTTGCGCAACTGCTGCGCCAAGCCCGGCGATGTCCGTCAATCCGTTTTGAAATGACACCTCTCCATCCTTTGACACATAAACGGTCGATACCTGGCGGATTTCGGAAGGAGACTGCTGCGCAGACGGTGGAGCAACGTCCAGCTCGTAGGACGGGGCTATGGTTCCTGCCAGCAGAAAAAATATCAGCATCAGAAAGACAATGTTGATCAGGGGTAGCTGACTGTTTTGCTGAACTGCTTTTTTCGGTTGTTGAAGCTGCATGTGGCGGGCCTATCTTGCCAGCGAGACGGGGCTGACGCCCGCCTCGCGCAGCAGGATGAGGCTGTCGACCACAATTTGTGTGCTGGCACCTTTGCGGATTTGCAGGACCACGCCGGACAGATCTGAAGACGCGGCAAGCGTTGCGGCGATCGACGATCCAAATTGCTCCGCGTCCACCGGCTCGCCGTTGACATCATAACGCCCGTCCGCGTGCACTCTTGCGAACAATGGCTGCGTGGTCGGTTGTTCGTGTGTTGATGTCCCGCGTGCAGCTATTTCTATTTCGCCCTCGCGATGAAACACGGAGGCCAGCATGAAAAACAGAAGCAGGAGGAACACCACGTCGATGAGAGGTGTGAGTGACAACGCCGTGCGGATCTCAACCGGTTTCCTAAGCAGAGGCATAATTCACCTTCGCACCAGCGGGCACAGACATCTGCGGCTGCTCGGCATGCCCGCTGCCCTCAACCGGCGCGCCGGTGAATGCCGCAGTGAAGACATCCTCCATCACCGCCTGCTCGCGGGCAATGCGGGCTTCGAACGCCGACAGCACCAGCGAAACGGGCATGGCAACGCCCAGCCCCACCGCCGTGGTCAGCAGCGCAATCCAGATGCCTCCCGCCAGCATCGACGGGTCAACCTGCGAACCTGCCGCCTGCAATTGCCTGAATGCCTCGATCATGCCCAGCACCGTACCGAACAGGCCAAGCAAGGGCGCGACCTGGGCAATGGCGTCAAGCACACGAAGGCCTGAACGCATCTCTGCGAGTTGCCGCCCCGCAAGGCGTTCCACATCCTCGCGAACAGCCTCGACCGGCACGGCGTCAACAGCCGGGATCATTCTCGCCAGAATTCCCGGAGCCGGTCCCTTCAGGGACTTCAGACCTGCCAGCGCCTTGGCCCGGTTGCCGTTTCGCCATGCGGACAGGGCAAGATGAATGCGCTGGTCATCGCTGCGGCCAATCCTGAAGAACTGCCACGCCTTCAATCCCGTGACAGCGAGCGCCAATACGGACAGCCCCGCGAGAATGAGCACTACCGGACCGCCCAGAGACATAATTCGCGCCAGGGATTCCAACGCGCCAGATGGTGTCAAATGCGCCAAACTCTCAAACATTTCAGTACTCACTTCAACAATCTGATTGACTTGCTGCCCCTGGTCGCAAGCCGCGACAGGCAGACTTCAGGTTCAAGCCCGTCGCCTTCACAAACCTTGACCTCGTTAACCAGAAGCTTGGACACCTTGTCACAAGCCAGGCCGGCAAAATCGAATTGCCGGACCCGGGTCTTGCCTTTGGGCAGGCTGCCGGACTTGACCAGCACAAAGCGGTCAACAAGGTCCTCGTCATTGAACACGACCAACTCCAGCACAAGGTCCTTGATCGGCCTGGATACCCCGTTGCGGAACACGAAATTGAACCTGCAGGCGTCCTTGACGCCCGCGGCACTGTTCAGATGGAACGAGATTTCGCCTTTATCGTCGGCAACAGCCGACAACGGCTGCATCACACACAGAGCGCCGACAGCCAACAGGCACCTGATCGCCAACACTGAACGCAGCATACTCACCCTCCAAGTTTGACCTGAGCCGAGAGCAGCGCCGAGAACCCCGGAGAGGGTATCCCCTCGGTCTGTCTGAATGGAACATACTGCTCGTCAGTGATGTTCTTTAGTGTGACGGCAGTTGAGAAATAGCGATTGTATTCATAGGTGGCGAACACATCGAACAGATCGTAAGCCTCGCTGGTCGGGGTGCCGGTGGGCACCCGGTTCTGTGCTGCAAGTGCTGTCCAGCGGGCACCTACAACCAGGCTGTTGTCGAGGAATCTGAGACCGACGGTACCAACAAACTTGTGCGGGTAGACAGTGCTGAGAGGAGTGTCGTCAGTTTTGTTGTTACCTGTCGTATTGGTGTAACTGGCCTGCACAAAACCATCATAGAAGTCGTAGAGGGCTTCCACCTCAAAACCGTACAACTCGGCATCGGCAATATTCTGGTACTGGAAGTCGCCAAATGGCGGCGTACCGCCTTCCGCGGCGCTCCGGAAAACCGAGTCAATGAAGTTAGACAGGTCATTGTGGAAATAATTGACCTTGGCCCGGAACCGGTCATCGTCGCGAATGACGCCATCAAATTTCAGATTGACCCCGGCCTCCAGGGTTTGCGATGTCTCGGCAACCAGGTCCGGATTAGGCAGCAGAATGAACGCGAATCCGCCTGGGTGAACACCCTCGATAAGGGTCTCGGTTACCGACGGTGCGCGATAGCCTTCCGCATAGGTGCCATATACCTGGACACCTTCCAGGGGTGTGATGCCAAGCGTCACTTTTGGCGACAGGTTATCATCATCGGAGTCAACCGATCCGTCGTCGCTTTCCAGCTTGTACCCATCATAACGCAAGCCGACAATCAGCTTCATCCAGTCGGAATAGGAAATCTGGTTCTGGATAAATGCGCCATAGGCGATACGTTCGCCGGACGGGGTAAATTCATCGCCGTTTCCACCACCGTCAAACGTCGTCACAGTGTCGCGGAAGAAGTCCGCTCCGTACGTCAGTTCATGTTCAAAGTCACCGGTTGCAAAGCGTGATGTGTTGAACACATCGGTCCCAAAAGTCTTTATCTGGAAACTGCGCTCATTGCCGGCCAGAGCCCCGTCCAGCCGCACCTGGTCGGTATCCGTGTTCGTGAAGTAGGCGCTCATGGACAGGTCAATGAGCGGGTTGTCGGATGACACATGGCGAAAGCGCCCGACAATCGTGTCGTCTACCGTGTGCGTGTCACGGCGTGTGCCGATGGCGCCGGTTGTGTAGTCGAAGTCCTGCTTCATATAAATGAACTCGACAGTGCTTTCCTCCGACAACTTCCACTTGGCCTTGACCAGTCCGGCGACCACATCCTTGGATGTGAACGGGACCGTATCGCCGTTTCCGTCGGTGTAGTCACCGTCACTGCGTACCGAAAAGCTGCCGAGAACCCCGAACTGCTCGATCGGCTGTGCCGCCAGCGTCGTGGTGGTCAGGACACCTTGGCGGTTGGTATCAAAAGCAACCCCCTGGCTCAGCGCCCAGGTTTCGTCCTCAACAATAAAGTCCGACGGATCTATCAGACTGAAATTCACCACACCTCCGATTGCCCCGGAGCCATACACCGTGGCAACAGGCCCGCGGGTGACGTCGGCCGACTTGACCAGGGACGGTTCAAGATAGACCTGTCCGTTGCCGCCATGCCCCGAACGCTGGAAATTCTGGCGCGCGCCTTCGACCATGACATTGACCCTGCCAAAGTCCTGCAGTCCGCGCACATTGATCACCGAGGACGGATCGTCTGCATCCTCCTGGACGTTAACGCCGGGTACCGTGTTGAGCACATCGGACAGCCGGTTCGGCTGAAACCGTTCCAGTTCAACATCGTTGACCACGCTGGACCCCGACAGAGCATCAATCACCTTGTCTTCCGTCTTGGTGGTGGTGACAGTAATCGTGTCGAGGGCAATTTCGTCGAGGGCATTGTCGGCCCGTGCATCAACATAGAGCACCACAACCGCGGTCAGTGCCGTACCCGCCAACAAGCTCATTCCAGTTACAGATTTCATCTGCCAAACCCCTGCCAGTTCTAAAAAACCAATTTTCGTTGTTCTTGGCTGGCTGGCTTGCGACGCATTTCTAGCGTCTGGCTGGCTTGCTCGATGACCACATTCGTGAGGTGGTATTGACCTTTTACAGAAATCCGACTAATTCAGTCAACTATTAAATATGACAAAAAATATCTGATAATTGAAAGCGATATGACCGACCCTGACCCGATACCGGATGAAAAGAAAACTGCACAGGACACGCCTGCGCGACTACCCCGCATGTCGTTCGACAGCCTGTGCGCGGGCAAGACCGAAATTCTTATCACCCATGGCGATGCCGTCTACCGCCTCCGGCAGACATCGCTTGGCAAACTGATCCTGACAAAATGAAAGAGGACCATTATGCAGTTTGGAAAACACTGGCTGATGCTGAGCCTTCTGGCCATCGCCGCATTTACCGGCCCGGTAGCGGCCGCCGGCAAGACCGACGCTTCACGCATCGTGTCCATTGGCGGGTCGGTTACGGAAATCATCTACATGCTCGGCGCTTCCGAGAAAATCGTCGCGGTGGATACAACCAGCGTATTCCCGGCTGACGCCTTGAAGACCAAGGCATCTGTCGGATATATGCGGCAGATTTCACCGGAAGGAGTGTTGTCTACGCGCCCGGACCTGGTTGTGGCGATAGAAGGCGCTGGTCCACCGCAGGCCCTGGAGGTGCTTCGCGAAAGCGGCATCACCTACGAGAAAATTCCCAACACACCCAGTACCGACGGTGTCATTGAGAAAATCACCCATATCGCAAACCTCCTCGGCAAACAGGAGCAGGCAAAAAAAGAGATCAGCAGGATCGAGACTGACCTTGCTCTGCTCAAGACAGCCCAGGGTTCAATCAGCAGACCAAAAAAGGTGTTGTTCCTGCTGACCGCCGCATCCGATCGCATGGTTGCCGGTGGCACCGGAACATCGGCTGCCGGCATCATCGAACTCGCCGGGGGCGAAAACGCCATCACCAGTTTCGCCGGTTACAAACCGGTTTCAACGGAAGCCGTGATTGCAATGAAGCCGGATGCGATCCTGATCCTCGACCGTGGCGGCCACGCAGCCGATCCATCGGCAATTTCCGGCAACCCGGCTTTCTCCGATCTGCCCGCAACGCTCAACGATGACATATTTGCCATGGACGGATCCCTGTTGCTCGGTTTCGGTCCGCGCGTGGTTGACGCCGCCTGGATGCTGGCTGAACGGCTTTACCCAAACCTTGACCGCAACAACCCGCCTTCTGAAAAGCCGGCAACTGAATGATAATATGGCGTGATCTGAACCAGGCAATGGTCATGTCCATGTTGCGGGCATCCGATGGCGACCGCAGTTCACGGGCGCTGATCGTCATTGGCTTTCTGCTCGTCCTGCTTGTTGTCACGTCAGTACTGTCGCTGACAGCAGGCGCGGTTGGCATCACCACCAGCGAGGTTTTCCGGACGCTGGCGCTGGAACTGGTCGGTGGTGAAACTGACCAGACGTCCTCGCTGGTCGTGTTGGGTATCAGGGCGCCACGGACCGTATTGGGCATACTGGTCGGGGCGTCACTGGCAGTTGGCGGCGCGGTCATGCAAAGCCTGTTCCGCAATCCGCTGGCCGACCCTGGCCTTGTTGGCGTGTCATCCGGCGCGGCCCTGGCCGCAGTGACGGTTATTGTGCTCGGCATCCCTGCCCCGCTGATCGCACTGGGTGCCACGGAATTCAGCGCCTTGCCGTTTGCGGCATTTGCAGGCGCTCTCATAACCACGTTTTCGCTGTATATCATTGCCACCCGCAGTGGCCGGACCTCAACTGCGACAATGCTGTTGGCCGGGATCGCTATCGCTGCCCTGTCAGGTGCTGCAACCGGTGTACTGGTTTTCATTGCAGACGACCAGCAGCTGCGGGACCTGACATTCTGGAGTCTCGGCAGCCTGGCAGGCGCCACCTGGCCCCGGGTCTCCGCCATTCTGCCGTTCATCATTCCTGGCTTCATAACAGCCGGCCTGATGGCGCACGGTCTGAACGGACTGCTGCTGGGAGAAGCACAGGCTTTTCAGACGGGCATCAATGTGCAGCGGGTAAAACTGCTGGCGATCGTAATGGTCGCACTTGCGGTAGGTGCGTCTGTCGCGGTGTCCGGGGTTATCGGTTTTGTCGGCATCGTCGTGCCCCACATCCTGCGGCTGGTGATCGGCCCGGACAATCGCTATCTGCTGCCGGCCTGCGCCCTGACCGGCGCAAACCTTCTGCTGGCCGCGGATATTGTCTCCAGGACCATTGTTGCACCTGCTGAACTGCCCATCGGGATCGTGACTGCAATTCTGGGCGGGCCGTTCTTCCTGTACCTGCTTTTGCGTCAGAAGGGTCTGGTCGATGTTTGAACTTCGCGATGTAACCGTTCAATTCGGCCAAACCGTGATTGTCGAACAGACGACCCGCAGATTTCGGGGCAACAGATTTACCGCCATAGTCGGGCCCAACGGTGCCGGCAAATCAACGCTGATGAAACTGCTGACAGGTGAGTTAAGCCCGAGCAGCGGCCGCGTGTTGTTCAATGGTCTCGATATCGCCAAGCAGCCTGCCCGTTCGCTGGCCGGCTATCGCGCGGTATTGGCCCAAAGCAACCATCTGTCGTTTCCGTTTTCAGTACATGAAGTGACCGGGCTGGGACTGCAAGGCACATCTGTTGATCGGAAAACCAGGTCGCGCCTCATACGGAATGCTCTGGAGAGTGTCGAACTGAGTGGTTATGAAGGCCGTCTGTATCAGCAGCTGTCGGGCGGCGAACAGCAGCGCGTGCAGCTTGCCCGAGTGCTGTGCCAACTGGAGGCTTCATCCGCGCCTGATGACGAAAAATTCCTGTTCCTGGACGAGCCCATTTCCAACATGGACGTCCGGCACCAGATCAAGACCCTGCAAATCGCCAGACAGTATGCCAGGGAAGGTCTCGGTGTCGTTGCGGTGCTGCATGATCTCAATCTGGCGGCAAGATTTGCAGATGAAGTGATTGTCATGTGTCTTGGCAAATGCGTGGCAGACGCAGCCCCAAAACAGGCATTTACGGAAGACATGCTGGAACGTGTGTTTGAAGTTGGGTTTGAAGTATCGGCAGACGGTGAGGACCATATCCGGGTGTCGCTTTGCGATATCGTCGATACGCCACACACCCCATCCGTCAGACCCTAGCCTTCCAGCATATCCTGGTCAGTGGCAGGCGCCTTTGCGTTCACGGCCAGATCGGCAATGCTGTTCTGGTTCAAGACGTCAACAAACGCATCAAATGCGGCATCAACATCCAGAAACGGATCGATTGGACCGGTCACAGGGGTATTGCCGAAAGTTTCGACAAACCGGACAACGTCGCCGACACGGATAGCCTGAGGTTGCATTGCCAGCAGCACACCGCCGCCGCGCCCCCTCTCGGTTCTCAGAAAACCGCCCTCCACCAGAATGGGGACAATCTTGAAACCGTTGGGGCCGGTAATACCCGACGCCTTTGAGACATCGGGCACCGACATGACCGAGTTGTCGTCCCGCTGCGCGAGGTGAACAAGCAGCCGCACCGCCTGATTGGTTCTTTTCGAAAGCCGCATCATGCAGGTCAGGATCACAGCCGGTGAACTGTTTGGCAAGCGCTTGTGTGATGCTGGAGCAGATTGCTGTGGTCAACTTGAACACGGTCCCGGCGTGCTATGTCCAGTCATGGCCTCGTGCGATAACCGCAAACCGATCCGACAACTCCACCAGGGCGACGTCATTGAGGGTAGCTGCATCAATGCGCCCACCGCGTCCATCGGGCAGATCACGAGTTGCACACCCTTGCGCATCAATCGTGACCCGCAGACCGAGGTCGAGGGCGGCACGGGCGGTAGAGCTGACACACATGTGGGTCATGAAGCCCACAATTATCACGTCCTTGCGTCCGGTGGCACTGATAAGCTCTGCCAGTTCGGTCCCGGCAAAGGCGTTTGGCAGGGCCTTTTCAATCACCGTCTCAGTATCGAGTGGCGTGAGTTCATCAACGATCCGGCCACGCTTTGCGTCGCGATCGAACAGACTTCCCGCCCTGCCCTTGTGGGCAACGTGAAACACCGGACTGCCGGCACTACGTGTCCTTGAAACCAGCGACTGCACATGCGTGATGGCAGCTGTGGCGTCAGGAAGCGCAACGGGTCCGTCCAGGTATTCGTTTTGCATGTCGATGACGACAAGACTGGCCTCAGCGAGTTTCGGCGGTTCCAGATCAGCACCAGCCAGTTGCAGAAGTGTTTTGGGATCAGACATCAGGGGCTCCACACACAGATCGAAGGACACCCTTGTGTCATAGAACAAATCCAGCCGGTACACATGCAGGAATTTCTCGACTATAGGCTGCATTTTTGCAGGTTGCCAGATGTTGTGATAGAAACGGCCATGAACTGGGATGACCTGAAGATAGTCACCGCGGTGCGCAACAAGGGCACATATGCCAAAGCGGGGGCGGACCTGCGCATTGACGAGACCACCGTTGCGCGGCGTCTGGAGCGCATTCAGAAAGCGCTGGGAGTGACCCTGTTTGATGCAATAGATGGCGCACGTAAACCCACGCCACAATGTGAGGCCGTCCTCGCCCACATTGAGGAGATGGCCAAGACCGCCGGCAAAATCAGCGTAATCGGCAATAAATCTGCCGGTCCGGTTGGCAATATCCGGCTCACCTCAACACCATCCATCGCAGAGCAGATACTGGCGCCCGGACTGGGCAAGTTTCTGCTGGCAAATCCGGGCCTTTCGCTTGAGCTGGATACATCCAACCAGAACCTGAATTTTTCACAATGGGAAGCGGATCTGGCAATACGGCTCGGCAAGCCGACCAAGGGTGCATTTTCGATCCGCAAGCTTGCTGACATCAAGTTTTACCTGTTTCAGCCAAAAACCATGGCCACAGATACTGATACCCTGGTGTGCGCCTACCCTGAGGCACTGGATGAAACGCCCGAAATGACGGAACTGAAAGCGAAAGGCTTTTCACAAAATCGGCGTTTGAAGACAAGCAATGTCAGACTGATCAGATCCGTCATCAAGAATCAGACCGGGATAGGCGTGCTGCCGCAGCATCTGTCAGCCGATCTGCTGGACGACAACGGCTTGACGGCGACACCGTTGAAAGCCCGGCGCGATGTCTTTCTGCTCATTCAGCCACATCTGAAGTCCGACCCGGCAACCCGCCTGGTTGTCAACTGGATCGTGGGGCAGTTTGCCGGCTGATTGTGCCGTCAAAACAAGTTGTTCGCGGAATTTTGCCGTTTTTTCCCGGTCAACCTGACTTGCCCAAGTACAGGCAGTGCAATGCCATCAGAGGCCAGACTAATTTTTTGGGCCCCTACGTCAAAATTTGACGTGACACCCGATTGACGCTGGCTTTTTTCGGTGTAACACTTCTGTGGAATTCTACAGTTGTGTTGAGAGCGTACCGAGATGAGAGCTGCCGAGCTGAAACGCCTGCTCAAGAAGCATGGATGCAAATTTGAAAATCACAATGGCAGCAGTGGACACCAGACAGTTCGGCGCGGTCAGTTCAAGTCAACCTTTCCCGGCCATAGCGGCAGCGCGGAACTCGGCAATGCGCTCGGGCATAAAATCCTTACCGACCTGAGGATCAGGTAATGTCGCGTTTTTACGAAGTGATCGTTGAACCGGACATGGCCGCTGACGGCAGCATGAACTGGCTGGTGACAGCCCCCGCGTTTCCGGAGGTCACGACGTTTGGCAACAATCAGGCCAGCGCCTGCAGAAATGGTCTCGGCGCCATAGAAGAGGCCATGGCGGCCAGAATGGCGGATGGACAGGATATCCCTGCGCCGGTGACCGGCACCCATGGCGGTGGCCGTTATGTACATGTGCCAGGCCTGACCTATCTGAAGATAGCGCTGTACAAGCTATGCCGTCACCAGAAGGTCTCGCGCGCTGAACTCGGCAGACGGCTGACCTGGCACCGTGAACAGGTGGACCGTCTGTTCCGGCTTGATCACAAATCGCATCTTGAACAGATGGAAGCCGCCTACATGGCTATCGGCGTGCCCTTGTCGTTCTCTATCAGGGTTCCCGACGTGGCCTGATATGACCATGATGACAGGGAGTTGTCATTCTGTGTTGCCCTGCGCATCAGGAAAATCATGAGTGATCACAACAAAACCGGCCTGACAGAAATTCCGAAGCCACCGACACCGCAACTGGTGAAGGCAAATTTCAGCCTCCAGACCGCTCGCGATGTGGGCAATGCTGTTTCAAGGATGCCTTATTCGGATTCCGATCTGGTCACGCATCTCAGCAACGCCCTGAAGATCTTTGACAATGACGTCAGGTGGGCCAAAGGGCCGCTTGGCTCCATATTCAACTGGCTGATGCCTCGCGACATGGAGCATGTTGAACTGGACGGACAGGTAGTACTGCGAGCTTGCGAACTGGCAGGACAACCGCCTCTGGACAATGTGCAGCCTGGCTCCAGATACAAAATACCAGCCCTCGCGGTGCGGTGTCTGCTGGAGGCTATAGCCGACAGAAAGCCTTAGTCCGGCACCCTGGTATCGCTGTTCCTGCCGGTCCCATTCGATCGCGTGCTACTGGTAGACACAGGTGTTGCGATCTTGTCATGGCCGACCCAGTTGAGGATATCGCGGTAAACCGTTTCGCGCTGCAGGTCATGCAACAGCATGTGATAGCCCTTGTCGTAGATCACCTGCTTGTTGGGTGCGGTCAACGACGCCATCACCTTCCGGCTCGGTGCTTCAGGCACTACCTGATCTTTCAGGCCATACAGATACAGAACCGGGAGGGTTATTTTCGGCGCTGCGGCCGCTGCCTCATCCATCAGCGTGACCAGGCCATACAGCGTATCGAAACGGCCCTGCTTGATGTTGTGCCTGTCCTTTGAATAGGCCTTCAACCACGCAATGTTGTCGCTTGGCCAGATCTCCAATTGTGATCCAGTAGCGGTCTTGTCGGGTACGGTGTGAGCGGTAACCCACAAAGCCGTTTTCAGAATCGGGTTCATGGACCTCCAGCCCCAGATTGCCGGTGCAACCAGAACAAGACCATCTGCCCTCAGACCGTGCTCCACCGAGGCCTTCATGGTCACGGCGCCGCCCATTGAGGTGCCGACAACATAAATCGGCACTTGTGGATGCCGGCGACGCACCAGTTCAACAAATCCACTCAGATCCCTGGCCATGACATCGCCGCCTGCCCACCTGCCAAGCCGCGCAGCGTCGTCACGTCCAAAGCCGCGCTGATCATAGGCATAGACGGAGATGCCGCGCCTGGAAAACCATGGGCCGGGCAACTGAAAGGCGCCGGCGTATTCATTGAAACCATGCATCGCCACGAACACGGCACGCGGCCTTGCGGCCTTCCAGCTGGAGACATGCAGCCTGTAACCGTCAATCGTGGTGTATTCGGTATCGCTGAGACCGGCCTTGCCAACCACCGGTCCGGCATCGAGCAATTCCGGCTTGGCGCACGCGCTTAGGCCGGCACACAGGATGAGGCACAGGGCGATGATCGCTGAACGTGTGAATTGCATGCCACCTCCTGTATCGCGATGGCCGGGCCAGGCGGGAAATTCCCGATCACTTAAGACACAAGCGCCTTAACATCTGCTTTCAAAACCGGAAGCAGCTCTGTTTCAAACCATGGATTTTTCTTCAACCACCCGGTATTTCTCCATGATGGGTGTGGCATTGGAATGACGGATACCGGCACCATTTCATGATACTGCCGCCAGTTTGCGACCGTTTCGGTCAAGGTTCGTTTCTGCAGGCTGCGCATATGCCACTTCTGCGCATACATGCCGATCGCCAGAACCAGGGTGACCTGCGGCATTTCCTTCATCAGGCCATCACGCCAAAGCGGCGCGCACTCGGTGCGAGGCGGCAGGTCGCCCCCCTTTGCATCAAGGCCGGGAAAACAAAATCCCATCGGCACGATCGCCAGCTTGCCGGCATCGTAGAAAACCTCTTCATCGATACCCATCCAGTCGCGCAACCGGTCGCCGGACGGGTCGGTAAACGGTTTGCCTGATGCGTGCACGCGGGTGCCCGGCGCCTGCCCGACAATCATGACCCTGGCCGTGGATGAAATCTGCAGCACCGGACGCGGTTCATGCGGCAATGGCAACTTGCCGGCTTTTGGCGTGTCACGGCACACCCTGCACCGGCGAACCTGTGAGACCAGCGTGTTCAGTGCATCCGACATTACGCCGCCGCGCTCGGGCGCGCGGAAACCTGATCATGCCAGCGCTTCAAATGGATGTGCACGTCTTTCAGGGCGACGCGGGCCACGCGCATGAAGTCGATCGCACACATGGCATCAATGTCAGCCACCGAAAAGCTGTCACCAGCAATGAATTGCCTGGATGCAAGCTCACCCTCGAGAAGATCCAGCATGGCCTCGACACGCCCGACATTCACTTCGCTCCACTCCTTGATCTGCGGCACTTCAAGATGTGCCATCCTGGGGTGAGCGTGGCGGAACGCATAGCCAATCGGATGCATCAACTGGAGTTCAATACGGCGTTGCCACATGTCTATCATGCCGATTTCCAGCGGCGTTTTCCCGAACAGTGCCGGTTCAGGATGCAGCGCCTCGAAATATCTGCAGATCGCCATGGCCTCCGCGATGCATGTCCCGTCATCCAGTTCCAGAACCGGTATGCGCATGAACGGATTGCGCTTCACCATGTCAGGTGTCTTGTGCTCCTCGGCCATGATGTCGAGATGGCGGCGCTCGACTTCGATGCCTTTCTCCGCCAGAAAGATCCGTACCCGACGTGGATTTGGCGCTCGGTTGTCTTCAATCAGTATCATGCTCAAATGTTCCCTTTCCGGCAGTCAATCCCTGTTGCACCGGCATAAATCCGTTCCAATTGCTGCTGCCATCTTTGCGGTTTGCTAACCATTGCTGCAAGGCCGTTCTTAAGCAATTTCATTCATCCTCAACACTTCCTTTAGCAGAAACTGTGGTAAATCGGGCTTGACAACACACGTCGAAAATCAACCGGAACAACCAGCCATCACGCCGAAAACGGCTGATGCATCATCGCATAATGGCAGGGAAACAGACCTTTTGACCCTGTTTGTCCGAAACCAGATCCAGGTTTCGCTGGCAATGCCGATTTTGTCGATATTCATGATGGCAGCCATATATTCCTGGACAAACTGGGTGGCTGCAGCAAGTTGGTTCGGCAGTTATCTGACGGCTCAGGCCATACAGTATTATCTCTGCAATCTCTATGAACAGGCGCGCAAGGACAACATCCAGTCCAGAGAATGGGTCGGGATGCTGTGCGCATCGGAAACGCTGATCGCGGTGTGCTGGGTGATTCCGCTGTTTGCCTACTGGGAAGCCGGCAACCAGTCACAACACATATACCTGGTATCCATCACGCTGGCGGCTATTGCGGCCCGCGTGCTGACAGCTGGCAACTACATGCCGATAATTCTGGCCGGTACCGGCATTATCGCGCTGGCGACGATGACGCGTTGCCTGCTGGAATCCGGCCTTGTCTACAATACGCTCGCGTCAATTGTTGTTCTTGCCGAAATCTTCTTTGTGCAGCTTGTGCGCCGCCTGCAGGGTACGGCTCAGGAAATGCTGGTTTTCAAGGCCGAACGCGAGGCCCTCATCGGTCAGCTGGACGGCGCACTCTGCGAAGCTGAAAATGCTCGCAGCAAAGCCGAGGAAGCCAACCTCGCAAAGTCACGGTTCCTGGCAACCATGAGCCATGAGTTGCGTACGCCGCTCAATGCGATCCTTGGATTTTCGGAAATTCTCAGCAAGGAAATGATGGGACCACATGCGGTGCCTGTCTACAAATCATACTCCGACGACATTCACTACTCCGGTGATTATCTGCTCAAGCTGATCAACGACATTCTGGACCTGTCGCGCATTGAAGCCAATCGCAGCGACCTGAACATCGAGCCGGTCGACCCCTGTATTCTGGCAAAGGAAGGTGCCGAGCTGTTGTCCATCCAGACGTCGCACAAGGCACAAACAGTGCAGTTTGACTTTCCGGACCAGCCGGTGCGTCTGCTGGCCGACAATCGGGCACTGCGCCAGATATGGTTGAACCTGTTGTCGAACGCGGTGAAGTTTGCCCCAAAAGCGAGCGATATCCGTATCAGCGTCCGGCAGAAATCCAACGGATCGGTAATCATGAGCGTTGCAGACAATGGCCCCGGCCTTCATGCCGATGAGCTTGACGTCATGCGGACTGCATTTGTCCGCGGCAACTATGCCCGGGAAAAAGCCATCGATGGAGCGGGGCTGGGCTTATCCATCGTCAATGGTCTGGCGGAACTGCACGAGGCCAAGCTGGCAATGAAGTCAAATCACCCAACCGGCCTGATCGTCAGCATCGAATTTCCGCCACACAAGGTACTGGGTACCGTGCGTGCCACCCTAGCTGACGCCAACCAGTCCATGCCGCAGACCCAACGCAGATTGATTGAACTGACGTCGTGCTGAGGCAAGTCATTGTTGTTGGTCGAACAGCTTTCTTCGCTTCGCTCAGGCCGTTCTCCGACACAGAACAAGCGTAGTGCTGAACTCCGATCCGAGGCACGTAAGTGCCGAGGCAAGGCCGACTGGCCGTCGCGCGAAGTGCGCCCCAGCGGAGCGCAGCCGCAAGGCTGCTTGCGTGAGCGGAATAAACCCTGGCACGTAAGTGCCGAGGCAAGGCCGACCGGCCGTCGCACGAAGTGCGCCTCAGCGGAGCGCGGCCGCAAGGCTGCTCGCGTGAGCGGAATAAACCCTGGCACGAAGTGCCGAGGCAAGGCCGACTGGCCGCCGCACGAAGTGCGCCCCAGCGGAGCGCAGCCGCAAGGCTGCTGGCGTGAACGGACCAAATCCTACTCACCGCCCCCGTCAAATACTGCCATCGCGTCTTTCACAAGGCTCGCCGCCAGTGCGCCCGATGTGGCGTCATGATCACCATACCTGCCTGACAATAGAACAGGCCGTTCAAGCGCCTTGCACAACCGGTTGCTGTCCGGGTGCATGTCATGACCTGAAATCACGCAGTGGTCTGCAAGCCCCTGTCGCAGGCGATCCAGCAGCAGTGCCACGCACACAGCCTGTGACCCGTCCAGGATAACCGGCACCCTTTGCATCCGTGCTGCCATGATGGCGCCTGAAATCGCTGCCGCTTCCCGACCGCCCAGACGGCGCAGCACTTCCAGCGGTGACGAAAAATGGGACCTGTGCGTGGCTACGGCTTTACCGACAATATCGGTTTCCGCCGGACTGCGCCGGTGATCAGGGCAATTGTCCTCCCCGAGCAGTGCAGCGGTCATGGCAGCGGTTGACGCCTGCCCGCCCGCGGCAACACCGCGAACCACCAGCAGATCACAACCATCAGTGGTTGCCTCCATGCCGTAGGCAATGGTCGCGGCACAATCGGTTTCCGCCATTGCTGCCGTAGCTGAGAAATCTTCCACCGGCAGCTCAAGCGCCAGTTCAAACACCTTCAAGCCAAGCTCTGCCCGCCCGCATGCTTTCGCAACCGGCCCGGCGCGGGCCCGGATCTCTTCCACCAATGCCGCGACCTCACTGATCTGCAGGCCGTCTTCCAGATTCGTGGCCAGGGCATGAGATGCTGCAAAAAGCGTGACGACCGGTCGCCGTATACCGGGTCGGGTATTTGCCTGCCAGCCAGCCATCCACATGCCTATTTCAGAAATCCTGTCGGTTGACCGGCGAGCATTCGCCGCAAACACATTCGCAGCCTTGACATCCATGCCGGGAAGGTCGTCGACGAGGGCGCGGATGTCATCAAACGGCAACAGGTTGGGGGTCTCGTTGATTTTTGACATTGCTGCTCAGGTCCAGGCCAACGGATCAAGTGAAAAACGTCAGTCCGCTTAGCATTGTTTTTTATCGCCGAACAGCTTTTCTCCGGTTTGTTACCGCTCACGCAAGCAGCCTTAAGGCTGCGCTCCGCCGGGGCGCACTTCGTGCGGCGCGCAGTCGCGCTTGCCTCGGCACTTCGTGCCAGGGTTTATTCCGCTCACGCAAGCAGCCTGGCGGCTGCGCTCCGCTGGGGCGCACTTCGTGCGGCGCGCAGTCGCGCTTGCCTTGGCACTTCGTGCCTCGGTTTAGTGTTCATCACTACGGTAGTTCAGAGTTGGAGAACGGCCCGCCGACGGCGGACAAGCTGTTCGACCAAATAAATGTTCCGTAAAATATGACTTCCACCTTTTATTAACTGTGTTCTTTCACGGCGCGTTTGCCATTCCGGGCTAGTCTTCACTCAGAGTTTTCATCGAGAGAGGAATTATCATGCACGCGTGGATCGGCTTCTTTTTTAGCTGTGCAATGATCATTGTGGCGGCCCTGGGCAAGTCCGGCTACCAGTGGTTGCCCGACAGCCTGGTTGCAAATCCGTCCACGCAGTTCATGTTTCTGATCGGGTGTGCCGGCTTTGGCGGGGCGCTGGCCATGCTGGCGCCAAGCTATTCAACAGCCCGCCTTGCGTCCCTGTGGTCTTCCGCAGCGCTGGCGGTTGTGGTGCTGGTCGTGAATATCGATAATCTGAACCTGAGTGACAATTCGGTCCAGAGCGTTGAACCTGCGGTTGTTGTTCCTGCCAAACCCGACGCGGAAGAGCCCAAGGTTGACGTTGTGCTGAAAAAGACCATCCATGAGGACAAGTGGGTGCCTTTCAACAATCTTGAGCGTCGGATCAGGGAGCATGAACGCAATCAGCCGCAGCTGCCTGCCAACATGGATACCCATGAACCGATACCGCCGGCGGAGCCAAACCCCGAACAATAGCCGGTACGTAATTTGCTCGGCTTTCCATCACAGATGTTGCGCACCGGATACTGCGCGTGCTACGCGGCAGGGGGTATCGCCCATCTGTCATTCGTGGACCGCAGGCATCTGAATGAGCAACCGTACACCCCCTGAAATACAGTCTCCGTGCATCAAGCTGTGCGTGATGGAACCGGATAGCGGTTTCTGCATGGGCTGCGGACGGACCCGCGATGAAATCGCCAGCTGGATTTCCCTGACTCCGAGTGAACGCGAAACCGTAACCGCAACACTGGAACAGAGACTGGCCAACCTTACCCGCAACAAACGCCGCAAGGGCGGACGCCGCAACCGACTGGCAAAAGCCGGCTAGGCGCGGTCCTGCCCCAATCTCAAAAGGAAGCCCTCGATGCTTGCCAAACCCCGCGCTGACCTGGTTCCCAACACACCGGACTATGAACGTCTTCCACTGGTCAAGGCGACAGGCTTTCGCGAGTACGATGCGCGTTGGCTGTTTGAAAAGGAAATCAACCTTTACGGCATTCAGGCTCTCGGGCTTGGTCTTGGCACCTATCTGCATCAGCGCGGTATCAAGCCCCACATTGTCACCGCACATGATTTTCGCGGCTACTCCATGTCGATCAAGCAGGCGCTGACCACCGGTCTGATGGCGTCAGGCTGCACCGTTCACGACATTGGACTGGGTCTGTCGCCCATGGCCTACTTTGCCCAGTTTGCGCTCGACGTACCTGCGGTTGCCATGGTCACGGCCAGCCACAATGACAATGGCTGGACAGGCGTGAAAATGGGATGCGACCGTCCCCTCACCTTCGGACCGGATGAAATGAACGCACTCAAGGAAATTGTACTGGGAGGCAAATGGCAGACCCGCGACGGTGGTGGTCTGGTGCATGTGTCAGATCTGGAGGAAAAGTACGTCGCCGACCTGGTCAAAGGCGGGCCGGTAACCCGCAAACTGAAGGTCGTATGCGCGTGCGGCAACGGCACGGCGGGCGCATTTGCACCAAAAGTTCTGGAAGCCATGGGATGTGAGGTGGTGCCGCTGGACTGCGAACTCGATCATTCCTTCCCGCGTTACAACCCCAACCCGGAAGACATGGAAATGCTGCATGCCATGCGCGATGCGGTACTGGCGTCAGGAGCCGATGTCGGCCTCGGGTTTGACGGCGACGGCGACCGCTGCGGCGTGGTGGACAATGAAGGCAATGAGATTTTTGCCGACAAGGTCGGCGTCATGCTTGCCCGCTTCATGTCGTCCGAACATGCAAACGCGCAGTTTGTCGTGGATGTGAAATCCACAGGACTGTACAAGACCGATCCAGTCCTGAAGGCGCAGGGTGCGCGCACCGACTACTGGAAGACCGGGCATTCCTACATGAAACGGCGCACCAATGAACTGGGTGCGATCGCCGGATTTGAGAAGTCCGGCCACTACTTCCTGCGCGAACCCTATGGGCTCGGCTATGATGACGGACTGGCGTCCGCCATCGCCATCCTACGCATGCTGGAGCGCCAGCCTGAAAAATCCATGGCAGACCTTTACCGCGACCTGCCGCAGACATGGGGTTCGCCGACCATGTCGCCACACTGTGCCGATGAAGCAAAATACGGCATCGTCGACAAGGCCGTGGCCTACTTCCAGAGGATAGCCGCCGACGGCGGCAAGCTGGCCGGGCAGGCAATTCGCGAACTGATCACGGTAAACGGCATCCGCATCGTACTGGCGGACGGCACATGGGGCCTGGTGCGGGCATCTTCAAACAAGCCGGAGCTTGTGGTGGTGTGCGAAAGTCCCACGTCAGAGGAGATGATGAAGGCCATGTTCAAGGCGATTGACATGCACCTGAGCGATTATCCCGAGGTTGGCGAGTATAATCAGAAGATTGCGTGACCTAGGTATTCCAGGCCTGTCTCGGTGTTGCGGTGCTTAGGACAGAGAAAGCAGAACAACCGTCGTTTGCGTGTCGGAGCGGGTTGTCTTATTCCGCTCACGCAAGCAGCCTGACGGCTGCGCTCCGCTAGGGCGCACTTAGTGCGGCGCACGGTCGCGCTTGCCTCGGCACTTCGTGCCTCGGAACTGGAGTTCACCACCACGGTTGTTCAAGGTCGGAGAACGGCCTGAGCGAAGCGAAGAAAGCTGTTCGACCACCAAAAAACCAACTAGGCCCGACCGGGCCTCGGGCCGGTCAGGCCCGCCCCCGCGGAGCGCAGCTGAAGGCTGCTGGCGTGAGCGACATTACTTAAACATCAAGCTGCTCGAACGGACAAATGCCCTAATGCAGGATCTGGCTCAGGAACAGCTTGGTGCGGTCTGACTTCGGGCTGGTGAAGAAGGCTTCAGGTTCGTTCTGTTCAACGATCTGGCCCTCGTCCATGAAGATCACACGGTCTGCCACCTGACGCGCAAAGCCCATTTCGTGGGTCACGCACAGCATGGTCATACCGGTCTCGGCCAGGTCCACCATCACTTCCAGCACTTCCTTGATCATTTCGGGATCAAGAGCTGAAGTCGGCTCATCGAACAGCATGATGCGCGGGTTCATGCACAAAGACCGCGCAATGGCCACACGCTGCTGCTGGCCGCCTGACAGCTGGCCGGGATACTTGTTGGCCTGCTCGGGGATTTTCACCTTCTCCAGGAAACCCATGGCGATTTCTTCGGCTTCCTTCTTGGGCATCTTGCGAACCCAGATCGGGGCAAGAGTGCAGTTTTCCAGAATGGTGAGGTGCGGGAACAGGTTGAAGTGCTGGAACACCATGCCGACTTCGCGGCGGATTTCGTCGATCTTTTTCAGATCGTCGGTGAGCTCGATGCCGTCCACAATGATCTGGCCCTTCTGGTGTTCTTCCAGCCGGTTGATACAGCGGATCAACGTCGACTTGCCGGATCCGGACGGCCCGCAAATGACAATGCGCTCACCCCGATAGACGGTCAGATCAATGTCGCGCAGGACATGGAAGTCGCCATACCATTTGTTCATGCTTGAAATCTGGATCGCCACATCGTCCATACTGATATGGCCGTCATCCGCCTGCGATGCCTTTGTTGCAGAAGATGCCGTTGTCTTGCGTGCCGCTTTTTTCGCAGGCGCTTTCTTTGTTGCCTTGGCCATGGTCGGTTTTCCTAACGATTAATCGGTTTAATTTTTGTGTCCGGTATCCAGTTGGCGTTCCATAAACATGGAGTAGCGCGACATTCCGAAACAGAATATCCAGAACACCGCAGCGGCGAAGAAGAAGCCGGTCGAGTGTGTTTGTGGCGCCACCCACTTCTGGTCGGTATTTGCCGCCTGCACGATGAGCAGCAGATCGTACAATCCGATAATGCCAACCAGCACTGTGTCCTTGAACAGACCGATGAAACTGTTGACGATACCGGGAATAACCAGCTTCAGGGCTTGCGGCAGGGTAATGAGGCCCATGTTCTGCCAATAGGTCAGACCCAGTGCCTGGGCGGCTTCTGTCTGGCCCTTGGGGATGGCCTGAAGGCCACCACGCACCACTTCCGCCATGTAAGCTGACGAGAACAATGCCACTCCGATGAGCGCCCGCAGCAGTTTGTCGAAACTCGTACCCGGCGGCAGAAACAGCGGCAGCACGACAGACGCCATGAACAGCACAGTGATCAGCGGGACCCCGCGCCAGAGCTCGATGAACGCAACTGAAAACAGTTTCACCACCGGCATGTTTGAGCGCCTGCCCAGCGCCAGCAGGACGCCAATCGGCAAGGACGCAACAATGCCGGTGACGGCGACTACAAGGGTCAGCAGCAGGCCACCCCATTTCGACGTCTCGACATAGGGCAGTCCGAAATCAATCGACATGATGATCAGCAGCAAGGCAACACCGCCGGCAATCGCCGCTGATGCAATTGCTGAAATGATCGGTGAAATTATCTTTGCTACAAAACCCAGAAAAAGAATGGGTACCACGATTGCCAAGACGAAAGCGAAAGCCACCATCCAGACAGACCAATTCAAGCTGGATTCGCCTGTGTCGATATTCACGGTAATGGTCGGCAGGAAGCTTATGTCGAAATTACCGCCCGTCAGCAGGATCAGGGTCAGAATCGGGTAGATGCCCAGCAGGAAAATGCCGTTGATCCGCTTATAGGGCAGTGACGGCATCATCATCGGCACCAGGGCCAGGACGCCCACAATGCCGACAACGTCCACACGCCAGCGCTCGGTAAACGGATAGAACCCGTACATCCACTGGCCGAACTTGGCTCGCGCCATCGCCCAACAGGCACCATGGGCGCCATCACCAATACAGGCTGACCGGTCTTCGCCGCTCCACACTGCATTGAAGACGGACCATTCCAGGGTAATCCAGATCACATACAGCAACAGTGCCCCGAAGATGAGAGACATCAGCGAGTTTATCGGTGTTGGGAACAGGTTTTCCCGCATCCAGCCGATCGGTCCGCTGACGGTCAGCGGAGCCGGCATGGCCGGCGCCTCTTCGGTGCGCACGTAAGCAAGGTCTCTTTGAGAATGAATGTCTGACATGTGCTTATCTCTCCACCAGCTTCATTCGTGCATTGAACCAGTTCATAAACGCCGACGTGAGCAGCGATATGGTCAGGTAGACTGCCATCCAGATAGTGATGATTTCCACTGCCTGTCCGGACTGGTTCATCACCGTGCCACCGGCTGCCACCAGTTCAGGAAAGCCGATTGCGACGGCAAGGGACGAGTTCTTGGTCAGGTTCAGATACTGGCTAGCCAGCGGCGGAATGATCACCCGCATGGCTTGCGGAATAACCACCAGACGCAATGCCGGATTAGGCCTCAGGCCAAGGGCATAGGACGCTTCTGTCTGACCCTTGTTGACCGCCAGGATGCCGGAACGAACTATCTCCGCGATGAATGATGCGGTGTAGACCGACAAGGCAAAATACAGCGCGGCAAATTCCGGGACGAGACCGACGCCACCGCGCAGATTGAAGTTGCCCTGCTCGGCAAACTCAAACTCAACCGGCGCGCCCAAGGCGAAATAGGTCAAAAGAGGCAGACCGAACAAAATGGCGAGAGAGGTGAGAAACACGGGGAACTGCTCGCCGGTTGCTTCCTGGCGTTTGTGCGCCCATTTTTTCAACATAACGATACCGGCAATGGCCGCTACAACCGCAACTCCAATCATCCACGCACCGTCACCCCAGATAAATTTTGGAATGGTGATACCGCGATTGGACAGAAAAATCGTATCGCCAATAGACCAGGCGGCTCGCGGACTGGGCAGTGCGGCCAGCACCACCTTGTACCAGATGAACATCTGGACCAGCAGCGGAACGTTTCGTGCGATTTCAATGTAGATTTCGGCAACCTTGGCCACCAACCAATTCTTTGACAGGCGCATGACGCCTACGATGAAACCGATGATTGTTGCAGTAATTATGCCGCAGAACGCAACCAGGATTGTGTTCAGCACGCCAACGGTTATCGCGCGGCCATAAGTTGAGGATTCTGAGTAAGGGATCAGTGTAAACGACAGGTCGAACCCGGCCGTCGTGTCGAGGAAGCCCCAGCCGGAGGCTATATTTGCCCGTTCCAGGTTGGCCAGGGTGTTTT
Source organism: uncultured Anderseniella sp. (assembly GCA_947488295.1). Taxonomy (GTDB): domain Bacteria; phylum Pseudomonadota; class Alphaproteobacteria; order Rhizobiales; family Aestuariivirgaceae; genus Anderseniella. The sequence goes on along the minus strand of CANKYU010000003.1, from coordinate 290,698 downwards.
GAACCATCTGCCAACCGAAGAAGATAATAACCGCGATCAATATCGCCTGAACGCCGATCGATCGAACTTTCGGATCATTGAAAAATGCGACTTTTGGTGGGCCGTCGACGCCCGTGGTTACACTCATGCTGCTGCCTTCACCCTGCTGGGCCGACCTCAGGAGCGCCAAAATTGCGCAAGCCTCAGATCATCGCCCCTTTTCCTGCCCGCAAACACGATATCCCAATATCGGATGCGGACCCTCACCCTTCAGATTTCCTGCCGCCCGGTCTTGTGCCGGGTCGTTCCACCACTGGAACAGTCACATTAAATATCTCAATACAAAAAGACTAAATACTGCCCGGCAAACTGCGTGTAGGAACGCAAGATGCCGGACAGCTTCAATATCGTTGTTAGCGAACAGGCGGTGCGTACTGAATGCCGCCCTTGCTCCACAGCGCGTTTACGCCACGGCTGATCTTCAGATTGGTTTCAGGACCAACATTGCGATCAAACATTTCACCATAGTTGCCAACTGCCTTGACTGCATTGGCAGCCCAGTTGTTCTCCAGACCGATTGCCTTGCCGAAGTCGCCTTCGACACCCAGCAGACGGCGGATACCCGGATCTGTGGAATTAGCAACCATGTCGTCGACATTAGCAGTGGTCACGCCGGCTTCTTCAGCGTTGAGCAGCGCAAAATAGGTCCACTTGACAACGTTGAACCAGGCATCGTCGCCCTGACGGACAACCGGGCCCAGCGGCTCTTTGGAAATGATTTCCGGCAGAACCACGTTTTCGTCAGGGTTCTTCAGCTTGAGGCGTTCAGCATACAGGCCGGACTGGTCAGTCGTGAACACGTCGCAACGACCGGAATCGTATGCCGCGATAACTTCATCAGCCTTTTCGAATGCAACAACTTCATACTTCATGTTGTTGGCACGGAAGTAGTCGGCCAGGTTGAGTTCGGTGGTGGTACCGGTCTGCGTGCAAACCGATGCGCCATCAAGCTTCAGTGCGCTGTCGACACCAAGCGACTTCTTCACCAGGAAGCCCTGGCCATCATAGTAAGTCACACCAGCGAACACCAGGCCAAGTGACGTATCACGACCCATGGTCCATGTGGTGTTGCGCGACAGAATGTCGATTTCACCGGACTGCAGTGCTGTAAAACGCTCCTTGGCTGACAAAGGCGTGAACTTCACTTTCTGGCCATCGCCGAAAACCGCACCGGCAACTGCACGGCAGAAGTCGACGTCAAGGCCGGTCCAGTTGTTCTTGTCATCCGGGTTGGAGAAGCCGATCAGACCCTGGCTCACACCGCACTGGATGAAACCCTTGGACTTGACGTCATCAAGAGTGCCTGCTGAAGCAGCTGTAATGCCGGCCAGCGATACAGCTGTACCGAGAGCAAGCGAAAGCAACGTACGTTTCATTTGTATTTCCTTTGATCATTTGAGATTGGGCCATTGCTCTTGCACAAAGAGCGAAAAGGCAACGCGGCAACATATCTTACCTGCCGTGTTACTTGGTTCCGGTTCAGCAATAGCCACCGTCCATGAGTATTTCAATTTTTACTCCCTGAGCACGCGCCTATTAAGCACGCACGCAAGGTATCCTGCCCAAATTCCAACCATCGTCAAGCTGTTCAACAAAAAAATTCTTCTCAAAGCTGACAGAAACGGTAAACAAGGCTGATCCATTTCAGCCTGTGAAAGCCCATCCCATGAAAAGCACAAAGGGTGCCCCGCACCACTCTGCAACCGATCTCGTCACTGCGGGCCGGCAGTATTCCGAGCACGGCATCGTCAGCCCCGGCGTCTACCACGCCTCAACGATACTGTACCCGAACACCGATGCATTGCGCGCGCAAAACCAGCCCTATACCTATGGGCGCAAGGGAACCCCTACGTCACGAGCACTGGAAGAAACCATCGCACAACTGGAGGGCGGTCATGCCTGCCGGCTGACCCCGTCCGGACTGGCAGCTGTGTCCACCGTCTTGCTGGCATTCCTCGACACCGGTGATCATGTGCTGGTCACCGACAGTGCCTATCGGCCAACCCGCAACCTGTGCAACGGCCTGCTGCAGCGCATGGGCATAGAAACAACATTCTATGACCCTTTGATCGGGTCCGGCATCGCCGACCTGATGAAGCCCAACACGAAGCTGGTAATGACGGAATGCCCCGGCTCGCAGACTTTTGAGATGCAGGACATACCGGCGATCGTCAAAGCGGCACATGCCAACGGCGCGCTTGTCGCCATCGATAACACGTGGTCGGGCGGACACTATTTCAAGGCGTTCGAGCATGGTTGCGACATCTCTTTCCAGGCCGCCACCAAGTATCTCGTGGGTCATTCGGATTGCATGATGGGATGTATCACGGTCACAGAAGAGCACTGGGAGCGGTTCAAGGCTGCATATGAGCAGATGGGATTGTGTTCCGGGCCTGACGACATGTATCTGACGCTGCGTGGCATTCGCACGCTGGATGTGCGTCTGGAGCGGCACATGAAGTCGGCGCTTGATATTGCTGAATGGCTACAGACACGCGACGAGGTGGCGGAGGTTCTGCATCCCGGCCTTCCCGATGCTGCCGGCCACGACATCTGGAAGCGTGACTTCAAAGGCTCGTCAGGCCTGTTCGGCGTTGTGCTGAAGACCACCAGCCAGCGAGCCGTTGATGCTTTCCTCAACACCTTGACGCTATATGGAATGGGTTACTCATGGGGAGGGTTTGAAAGCCTTGTAATTCCGTGTGATGTCACCAGTTATAGAACTGCAACAACCTGGGATCGTGAAGGCCACCTGTTGCGGCTGCACATCGGGCTTGAGGATGTCCGGGATCTGAAGCAGGACCTGGAAAACGGTTTCAAGGCTATGGCGTCAGCAGAGTAAACAAAGGCCACACCGTCCAGCTTCACCTGCACGCCCCTCAACGGAGTTTCACATGACCTTTTTCAAATCTATCACGGCCGCGTGCGTTTCGGCTGTTTTGCTGACTACGGCTGCCGTCAGTCCGGCAACCGCTGATGACGACGACCCCGAACTGATTTTCAAGAAGTCGACCGTGTTCCGGCTTTTGTCACCCAATGCCAAACTGGCCGTCTATGCCCTGGACGACCCAATTGTTGAAGGCGTCGCCTGTCACTTCACCCTGCCGGAAATAGGCGGCTGGAAAGGCTGGGCCGGATTTGCCGAGGAACGCTCGGAAGTATCACTTGCCTGCCGCCAGGTCGGCCCGGTGAGCTTCAAGGAGAAATTCGACCAGGGCGACGAAATGTACAAGCAGCGCCGGTCGCTGTTTTTCAAGAAACTGCAGATCGTGCGCGGCTGTGATCCGGCGCGCAACACGCTAGTCTACCTGGTGTACTCAGACCGTATCATCGAAGGCAGTCCACAAAACTCCACCTCGACCGTGCCGATTATGCCGTGGGGGAATTCCCCGGCTCCGAAGTGTGGCGAGTACATGGAGAAGTGAGCACCGGCTCTTCCATACGTGCATGGAGCTATGCACAAGCCGGACCCGCGCGAGACGTCATGCAACTGGCGCGCATGACGGCACCTGAGCCGGGGCCAGGTGAGGTCCTCATCGAAACCAAGGTGTCGGCAGTCAATCCGACCGATATAAAGCGGCGAACCACTGGCCGTGAGCTCGGCAGGTTTGAACGCATCATACCCAATAATGACGGCGCAGGGATAGTCGTTGCCGTTGGGGAAGGAGTGCCGGCGGAGAGAATTGGCGAGCATGTCTGGGTGTTCGCGGCGCAGGCAGGCCGGCCACATGGTACGGCGAGCAGCATGCTGGCAATCCCCTCGCCTCTGGCCATCGAGTTACCAAAATCAGCAAGCTTTGCGGACGGTGCCTGCATGGGAGTGCCGGCGGTAACCGCATGGCATGGCGTACTGGGGGATGGACCTGTAACCGGCAAAACCGTTCTGGTGACCGGCGCCGGCGGGCGGGTCGGGCGCTATGGCGTGCAGATCGCGAAGACAGCGGGCGCAAAGGTGATTGCATTGTCACGCCCGGCAAAGTCTGAAGAGCTGGAAATACTGGGTGCCGACACGGTGGTCGATTACACCGAACCGGGTCTGACCCAAAGGCTGGAGGCAGCGGCGCCCGACGGCGTTGACCGGGTTTGTGATGCCGCCCTCGCCCTGACACTGGAGCATGCCCTGCCCGCATTGAACCCACGTGCGGTAATCGCAGCCTATGCATCCGATCTGAACCCGGCACCTGCCCTGCCCTTCGGCCAGATGCTGTACGCCAATATTGCACTGTCGCCGTTTTCGATCTTTGCGCTGAGCGACAGCCAGCGTGACGCCGCACTGACCGGCGTCAGTGAATTACTCTGCACCGGTAAATTGCGCCATCATGTCGGCGCCCGGTTTGAATTCGACCAGATGGTAGAGGCCCATGAAGCGATTGAAGCCGGCCAGGTCGATGGTGCCTGCCTGGTGGCCGTGAAATGAACAGCACTGCGGTTGGCGCAGTGAAGCCGTGCGTGGATCGGGGTTGTCGATAAACAGATTTTGAGTTTTGCTGGCGCGACCTTGCGCCTCGATACTTTCAACCGGACAACAACGGCGCGTAACCTTACGGATTGGACATATGGCCAGATCGCAAGCCGTCGCTGTTGCGCTGGTTATGACAATCGGAATTTTGTGGGGTCTGAACTGGCCGGCGGTCAAATTCATACTCGGATCCGTCCCGCCATGGACGTTTCGTGCACTTGCGTTCACGCTGGGTGCACTACTGCTGGCAGTCATTGCGCGCCGCGCAGGCGAAGACCTTCGTGTTGAACGGCAGGAACGCAACCCGATGATAGTTGCCAGCCTTTTGACGGTCTTCGGCTTCAATGTCTTTACTGCGTTCGGTCAGCTGCTGACCGAGACATCGAAGGCAGCCATCATCGCATTCACCATGCCAATGTGGGCCGCCTTGTTTGCCGCGATTTTTCTGGGCGAGAAATTTGGCCTCAACCGGCTTGCGTCCTTGCTGCTGGGGATGGCCGGACTGGCGACGCTGCTGGCTGCGGATGCAAACTCCTTCATCGCTCACCCGGCAGGTTTCCTGTTCATGCTGGGTGCAGCCGTATCCTGGGCCGCCGGCACGGTGCTGCTGAAGGCGAGGGACTGGACCATCGCACCGCTGGCGCGGTCTGCCTGGCTGGTCGGTGTTTCAGCCATACCTGCCTGGGCAGGAGCTGTGCTGTTTGAACAGCCATGGATGCTCAACATGCCGGATGCTTCCGTTCTGGCAGTGTTTGCGTTTCATGTGATTGGCCCGGTTGCGCTGTGTTATGCGGCCTGGGTTGTCCTGGTCTCCCGGCTGCCTGCGTCAACCGCAGCTATCGGCACACTGCTGATACCGGTGGTCGGCGTGCTCTCGTCCAGCCTGCTGCTTGGCGACGTGCTGACACTGGACAAGATCATCGCCCTTGCCTTGATTGTATCCTCGGTTGCATTAACCTTCGTTCAGCCAACGCAACCGCGAGGGTGATAGCGCCGACGTTAACCGGTCCGGCAAAGAGAAGACTTGTGAGACAAATGAACAAGCTGACTATTGCCTGCAGCGTCATGGCCGCACTGTTGATCATCGACTCCGGCCAGATCGCCGATGCCCAAAACCAGTCTCCGGCAAACTGCCCTTACTCGGAAACGGAATGGCGAGAGACCAAACTGTTTATGGGATTGAGCAGAAGCGGCGGCGCTGCTGTCTCGCGACGTGAGTGGGATCAATTCGTCGCTGATCATTTCGTGGCGGGTTTCCCGAACGGTTTCACCATCGTTGAAACAACCGGCTACTGGCGTGACGAGAACACCGAAGCCACAGTTTATGAAAATGGCAAGCAGGTTATCATTCTGCATGAGGCAACCCCGGACAGTGAAGTGATGATCAACGAAATCGCGGAGAAATACCGCTCCCGGTTCGATCAGCAGTCCGTCCTGATTTCCAGCAGCAGCACCAGGGTGCGGTTCTGTACAAAGCCTTGAAACCGCACATCCTGTGCGGCCAGGGTAAAACCTGCGACCAGATTGTGGCACCTGATCGCAGGAAGAGAGCGGCCTATTTGGTCAGTTCGGTCCAGATTGCCGTGTAAAGCTCGGTTGCCTCCGGAGAACAGGTTTCTGCGACGAAGCCCGCTCCACTCAATTCAGCCGGCACATTGACTTCCGGAGCGGTTTTCATGTCCTCCGGCATGAACTCCTGAGACCCGGCAATGCCGTTGGCATAACGGGCAAACTCGGAAATCAGGGCGGCGTTTTCAGGCTTCATGATGAAGTTCTGGAACGCCTTGGCATTGTCGACGTTCTTGGCATCCTTCAGCACGGCAACATTGTCGGTCCAGATCGGATAGCCTTCCTTCGGATAACCGTAGACAATGTCCTTGTTCTGCAAACGCGCTCTGAACGACGCCCCGTTCCAGTAAACGCCGGCGGAAATATCGCCCTTGGCGTACTTCTCAACCGTACCGTAGTCGAGTGACAGCCAGTCCGGCTTGGCCGCGACCAGCGTATCGCGAACCTTCTTCAAAACCGTTTTGTCGGTGGTGCATGGCTCACCGCCCACATAGGTGATGGCCAGCGACATGACGTCCGTCATCTCCGGCACAACATTGATCTTGCCCTTCAGTTCGGCCGGCGGGTTGAAGACAATTGCGGAGGTGTTCACATCGCCCTTGTAAACGGATGTGTTGACCGTGATTCCGACAGTGCCCCACTGCCACGGCACCGTGTACTTGCGGCCCGGATCAAACACCGGATTGCTCCACTGCTCGGCTACGTTCTTGAAGTTTTCCATGCCACCGGGATTGGTCTCCATCAGGAGCCCTTCGGCAATCCAGATCGGAACGAATGTTCCAGACGGGACGACAATATCGTAGCCGTGGCCACCGGCGCGGATCTTGGCCAAGGCGGTGTCATTTGAATCATAGTCGGTGACCGTAACCTTGACACCAAATTCCTTTTCAAACTTCTCAACCAGCTTGGGGTTGGTATAGTTGCCCCAGTTGAAAATGTTGAGTTCACCGGCTGCCATCGCGGCTGATGCTGAACATCCCACCGCCACAGCGGCGGCTGCCATCATTGCTGTAATCTTGTACTTCATCTCCCAAACTCCTTGCTTGTTAAACTCCAGGGCCTAGCCCCTTACTCACGATGAACTGCCGCCCTTTCGGTTCAGCAGGAAAAACACTGTGACCACGGCCACCGAAATGCCCAGGAATACAGTGGAAATGGCATTGATTTCTGGCGTGATGATGCGGCGCAGCTGGCCCAGCATATAGGTCGGCAGTGTGTCCTGACCGCCTGACTTTACAAATTCGGTAATGACGACATCATCAAGGGAAATGACGAAAGCCAGCATGGCGCCGGCCAGTATGCCCGGTGCCATCAGCGGCAGGGTGACATGCCGGAATGTCTGCCACGGGCTGGCGTAAAGATCTGCTGCGGCCTGTTCCAGGGACAGGTCCATGTTTTCCAGTCGCGCACGGATCGGCAGGTAGGCAAACGGAATACAAAACGCCGTGTGCGCGATGATCAGATAGGCCAGCCCCTGGTAACCGGTATAGACTTTGATCATGGCGAAGAAAATAAGCAGGGCCACCGCAGTGACAATCTCCGGCACCATGAGCGGCTGATTGATGGCGGCATAAATTGCCGTAATGCCGCGGTAAGGTGCAGTGCGCGTGGTCGCCAGGGCAGCCAATGTGGCACACACGGTGGCCAGAAAGGCCGCCGATATGGCAACCTTCAACGAGGTAATGGAGGCATCCACCACGCGTTCATTCTGCCAGGCCGCCTCGTACCAGCGCCAGGAGAAGCCTTCCCAGATGGCAATCGAGGTTCCGGCGTTGAAAGAGTAGAATACCAGGATGAGTATCGGCGTGTAGAGCAGCACGAAGCAGCACAGGGCAATAAAACCAAACCCGGTCTGGCGCCGGATGGAAAACGGTTTTGCAGGAGCGTCAGCCATGCGACTTCACCCCGGATTTTGACGCATTGCGCACATAGAACAGCAGCGCCACCATGACCACAACCAGCAGCGTTATGGACAGAGCTGCGCCCAGCGGCCAGTTGCGGCCCTGGCCGAACTGCAGTTCGATCAGGTTTCCCAGCATCATGTTCTTGCCGCCACCCAGCACACGCGGGGTCACATAGGCCCCCAGAGACGGCACGAACACCAGAATGGAGCCTGCAATAATGCCCGGCTTGACCATCGGCACAATGATGCGGCGCAGCACGCCCAGCCGGGTTGCGTACAGGTCATATCCGGCCTCGACAAGGCGGAAGTCGAGCCTTTCCATCGAGGCATACAGCGGCAGGACCATCAGTGGCAGATACACATAAACCATGCCGAGCATGATGGCGAAGTCAGTGTACAGCATCTGGATGGGGCTGGAAATGACGCCAAGGCTCATCAGCAAAGTGTTGACGACACCTTCATTGCGGATCACTTCCATGATCGCAAAGGTTCGGATCAGCAGATTGGTCCAGAACGGAATGGTGATAAGAAATAGGAAAACCGGCCGAAGATTGGCAGGCCGGGTTGCGATATAGTATGCGGTGGGGAATCCAATCAGCAAGGCCAGTACAGTGGTACCGAAAGACAGTTTCAGGGAGCGCCAGAATATCGACAAATGACCGTCGGCAAATCCCAGAGTGTCGTCGAAAATATCACGTTTCAGGAAGACGTTGAACCAGCCATCGAGCGAAAAGCTCCAGACAACACCGCCATAAGAGCCCTTCTGCAGAAACGAATAGACCAGCATGATCAGCAATGGTCCAAGGGCTGCAAAGAAGATCACGGTCAGGGCCGGGCTTGCCAGAAGCCAGCGATTGCGCACGTCGGCCCTGCGCGCCTCGACACCGGCTTGGGCGCCACTTGTGCCTGATTTCCGGCTGGCTGCTGCGGTGTCGGTCATGGCGGCGTCAATCCCTCAACACCTGAACAGCATCTGCGTCGATGTCGATGCCGACCTCGTCGCCTTCTGAAAACTCGCCTGCCTGTCCACGGGCATTTTGCATGCGTACCGTAAACATGCCGCCGGTCGCCAGGCTGACGTGATAATGGGTGTCGGTGCCGAAATAGACGATAGTCTCCAGATTGCCGGTCAGCACGGAAGATGCTTTCGGTTTCGTCAGCCAGGCATGTTCGGGCCGCACCACGGCGGTTACCGTTCCGGCTGACATATCGCCGTCCGGCAGGCTGGCGGCAATCTGCTTGCCTGACGCCAGCTTAAGCGATGCCTTGCTGTCTGAACCTTTGCCAGCAGATACCAGTTCGGCATCCATGAAATTCGTATCACCGATAAAATCAGCCACAAAGCGCCTGGACGGGCGGTCATAAATATCGCGCGGTGTGCCGACCTGCAAAACCTTGCCGGCACTCATGACCGCAATACGGTCTGACATGGTCAGGGCTTCTTCCTGATCATGGGTAACAAAGACGAACGTTATGCCTGTTTCATGCTGCAGACGCTTGAGTTCGATCTGCATCTCCTTGCGCAGCTTCAGGTCAAGGGCGGATAACGGTTCGTCGAGCAGCAGCACCTTCGGCTTCGGCGCCAGGGCCCTCGCCAGTGCCACGCGCTGTTGTTGGCCACCGGAAATCTGGGCCGTGGAGCGGTCGCGCATGGCTTCCATCTTGACCAGCTTCAGCATGACTTCGACTTCAGCGTCGATTTCAGCAGCAGGCTTGCCAAGCATTTTCAGGCCAAAGCCGATATTTTCAGCAACACTCATGTGGGGAAACAGGGCATAGGACTGGAACACCGTGTTCACCGGACGCTTGAACGGCGGCAGGTAGGATATGTCGCTACCTTCCAGATCAATGCGTCCGCTGGTCGGGTGATCGAAACCGGCAATCAGGCGAAGGAGAGTAGTCTTGCCACACCCGGATGGCCCCAGCAGGGTAAAAAACTCGTTGCGCTGAATATCGATGGAAACCTTGTCGAGCGCCGTGACACTGCCAGGACCGGCCCCAAAAACCTTGGTGACCTGTTGCGCCGAGATCGCCGGTATCGCGTCCAGGTTTCCGTGCAAACCGCCCACTCCCTCACTGGCTCCGGGCCAAGTGTTCCCGGACCCTGAATTCCCGTCATCGAAAGCCTAGTCCGAATGCAGCAGCGATGCCAAGCCCATAGATTGTGCAGTGCCGGATGAAATATCGGGCAGGTTGAACACTCCGGAGCGGTTCACTCCCGATGAATATGCGGGTATCTGGAACACGAAAAATGCCCGCGCCAGCAAAACGCCGGGCGGGCATTGTGTGTCTTGTCCAGTCAGCGCCGGTCTCAGGAGAAAGGTGCAGTGATCACTGACAGGGTAAGCGCCAGAGCCAGAAACGCGGCAACAGCCACCGCAACCCTGACCGGTTTCGGCTGGTCTTTCCACCAGTCGAGTTTCGCCGTCAGCCAGGCGCCTGCAGCTGAGGCGGCCGCGATGCCGGCGTTCAGATAGCTGTTGCCGGTTGCAATGATCTCAGTGATGTTTTCCATGTTGCATCATCCTTTCCTGGAGAATTTTTCAGCGATCTTTTCAACGGAACGTCCGCCGATATATCCGGTGATTGAGATGGTCAGCAGGGTCATGATCCATTCCAGCAGCTTGTCGCCAACTGCCAGCGGCGGTGCGCCGAGCCAGCCCACCGCGATGGGTACAAAGAACGCGTACCAGAACAGGACGAAGGCAAAACCAACCGCTACGGCCGGTCGCCACATCCGCGTCAGAGGGCTTTCGCTGTTGATCTCGGCGATGATGACCTTGCCCTGCTCTGACCAGAGATTTGTGAGGGCCAAAAGCAATGCCTTGTGCACTTCGGTTTTGAATTGCTGATCGCTGATCTGCTTGCTGATCCACTTGCCGCCCAGTTCCCTGAACACGTCCAGGACAGGGCCAAGTGCGGCTTGTGCGACAATGCTGACAATACTCATGCTCTGAATACCTTCCTGAGGGCCAGCACCAGACGCGCCAGCCAGTGTGTTTGTGTTTCGGTTTTGGTTGGCTCTGGATCTGGCTGCTGCGGATCTCGATATGACGTCTCCAGAGCCGCTTCGAACCTGATTGCGTAAGCCGCAATCATGTCCGCTCTATCGATGCCGTTGATGATGCGCCGGGCGTTCCGGTAATCGCACTGTCTGTCGTTCAGATAGTCTTCAAAACCCTTGCCGGTGAACCAGCCGTCCTTCATGCCCTGGAACATGATGAAAGCCGCATTGGCGGGTTCCATTGCCAGATCGGGCTGACGTACAAAGTCGATGCCAAGCGCCTGACTGGCGCGTCTGTAATTGGTTCTGCCGGTTAGTTGCACATAGCCCCTGCCGGCATATTTCACACCGTCACCCGGTGACAGGTTACCGAGTTCGCGCGCCTTATTCGGACGGTTACCGCGAATATCGTACATACGCCTGAAATACGCCGCGCCGCCGCGCTCCCTGATCGGCTGCATGGTGAAGGCGGTTTCATGAAACACTGTCGCAAGGGCATAGGCCAGCCATTGACGATTGGTGAAACCTGTCTCGTCCCATTGTTCCAGAATGAACTCCATACCGGATACCTGTGTGCGGGTGAGCTTGCCATTGAACAGGCTGTGACGCACTTCGCCGAAAAAAACGGAAAGGTTCACCTGCACACACTAACCCTGAAGCCATGGATGATCTTGTGGGTGCATTTCCCCGGTGCCGGCAGATTTACGCTTGCGCACACCCTTATCGTCTTCGCCCCCAGGTTTTGCGTACTGGCCAGTGCGACGAACACGATCAGAAACACGGCGACAAACAACACGGCCCATCTCATGCCGGATGCGCCTTCATGTGCTTGATGATTATCCGGTGCAGCAGGCGCGGGATCTGAAACAGTTGCCGCGCCACACACCCATCGACAACAAAGAACGGATAGACGGAAGAGTGACCGATCCTGTCCACGATATAGAGCCGGTCCGGATCGGGAAAGCGGATGCTGTAACCACCGCTCAGGCGGCGGCCCTGACCGTCGATGCGATAACCATGCTGGAGAAAGAACGTATAGAGCTTTGCCTGTCCGCCATCGAACCGAATGATGTTTGCGCCTGGCAGTCGGCGGTTGATAATCTCTATGTTGTCGGCTTCGGTCAGCTCACAAATGCGGTGGTATGACTTGCCTGCAGGAAGATCGACCTTGGCGTCGTGATTGACGGTTTGGGCGCCGGCATAGGAGAAGCAGGCAACCAGGCCGAACGCGAGAACTCCGAGAAATGCGGCCCATGCGCAAAGCACAGGCGCATAGCTTTCTGTTCCAAGACCTTCCGGACGTGGCATGGCAGTCTCCAATGCTGTTGAGTGGGTTACTTGGATTTCAAAAGGTGTTCGACGAGCTTCTTCTGATCCTTGCGGATTTCCTGAATTGCGCCATCCTGGCTTTCCCGTAGTTCGCGCGAATGCCGGATTTCCTGTTCAAGCAGATCGAGGCGCTTGTTGTTGGTGAAGATGGTGCGCCCTGCCCAGCCTGCGAATGATACGACGCCGGTCACGATCCAGAACAACCAGTCATGCAGTATCGAAGGTTCGACTTTCATTACGGACCTTCCCTTTCGCCGTGGGTGGTTTTCAATTTGCAATGTCCTGCATTCCGATATGCCCAGCCACCGACGGCCAGCACGGCAAGCGCCATAATCGGCCCCATAACCTCGCCGCCCGCGCGGACAACGCATTGACCGAGTGCAATGTCTGCAGACCATTTGTCGAGTTGCAGTGTGTAGGCAATGTCATGGAGCGCACAGCAATGCCCCCATGTGCCGTCAAACCAGCCGGTGCACCAGGTCATTTCGGATTCAGTTCGGCTGGTTGAATAACGTCAATCCGACGCCTATCCCTACGCCAATATCATTGCGCATGATTGCAAACTCCAAGAATTGTAGATTATGGTCGTCTGTAGTCGGACTACCCGATACAAACTTACGGACACAGCAAGATGAAAACCAAGGTGATCGGCCTATATTCGTTCGGCAGGCGCTGTAATCTCACCGTGGCGAATTCGCAGAGGGTCACCCTTAGGCCTCTGCATAATCGCCTCATACAAAATGAAGTCGTTCTCAAACATGTCCCGAACCTGATCCAGCAATCCCTGGTCCACTGATCCGACGTCTTGTTGCACCGAGACGTTCTTCACTGGAATTTGAATTTCCTTCCCAATTTTGGAGGATAGGTATCTGGCAAGATCGTCAAGCCTCTCAAAGGAAAACAGCAGGTCAATTCCTACCTTTCCTTCCGAGTTCTGAATAAAAGTCGAGGGTCGTGTGATTGCACGTCGCCTCCCATGTCCTTTACACACACCCTTCAGAAATTCCGCAAACGAAATATCGCACGTATTGCGGTAATGATCCCAATGATCCACATCTTCAACACCGGGACGGCGCAAGTATTTGTAATAGCTGGCCAACATATCGAACGGTTCACGGACAACAGCAATCCGCTCCAAGGTGTTTGGATCCTGCCCCCATCGTTTTTTCAGGAAAGGTTCTAGATACTCCTCATAATCCGCTACCGTCATGTGCTTAACACCGCCGGCTCCATCAAGGATGCATTCTGAGACTGGCTTAAGGGCAATATTTATTGACGTCGATGCACTCTTCGGCACATCGAACATCACATATTTGTGTCTGAAAGAGATCTGCACTTGTTAGTCCTTGCTGAGACATAGATCTCGACGGTCAGGTATTTCTTAGTACTATGGATATCAGCGGACAAGTCCGTATATGGAAGTTCGCCTGATGTGTTGTTCCAACAAATGCTAAACCTTGGCCATCCATTGAACAGTGAATGAGGCGGGAGCAACGTCACCGCCTGAAGCATTGTGCACCCTGACATTGATGTTTGTAGAATTGACACTGGTGACTTGCACTTCAAACGTAGTGTCAGCACGAAGACCCACAAGAGCCACTGAAGGAGTGTCACACAGGCCGTGTGCTATAGTGCCCTGCGCATTAGCATCTACCGTCACACTTTCAGATCCGCGGTTTTCACTAAGGTCATTAGTCATTCCGCTGGCATTAACGTTTCTGAGGTTCTTGCCACTGGTCGTGCCGCCGAAACTTGTCTTCGAGAATTTGCAGTTGTCGAAACGGATGTCATTTTCAGAGCCGGCAAAAGCCGCATTTTCATTTACCAATGAAGACAAAAACTGACAGGCCGAGAATTGTATATTGTCGCTCGTGTTACCTGACAGAAAGCGTAACTCCCAAGCTGACCCGCCGTTTCGGTTCCAATTGTCAAAAACACAATTGGAGAATATCGAGTTGGACAAGGCGCCACCGCTGTTCACTTGCAAGCAGTCTGCGTTTCCGCCTTCAAACAGGCAGCCGTCAAATATGAACTTTTCTGCCGTGTCACTGATGATCACGATACATTGCAAATCAGGTCGAACAAAACCACAATTCGTGAAGGTGATGTTTTCAAACAACCCTGTATGTGGCGGCGATGAAAGCGCATCCTGCACAAACAAGAGATAATCTGACTGTTCAACATTCCCATCAATATAAGTGTTTGTGAAATGAATGTGTTGGATCACAGCGTCGTTGTCGAAGGGTGCCAATCTTATCGCATATCGTGTAAATCCAATGTGGCTGTTGGCGATATACAGTCCGTCTACACCGGTGATGAACAATGCATGCTCAACAAATCCGTCGCTCTCGTCTGTCTTCAGTTGAACATTGTCCATGTAGATGTTTGCGGATTGTGATCTGATTGCCGACGCATTGTCCCACGGATCAATTCTGATATTTGCACTACCCGATTGAAGCGCCGCATAGCGCTGGCCACTTTGAACATCGATATCAGACATCCAAACATTGTCGCAGCCAAGCAGATATATGCCGACATACCCGTCCTGCAGACTGACATTTGAAATATACATCCTGCTCGCACGCGTGACATGAATGAGTGCGCCAGTCGTCATAGGATTCGTTTTGCACAGAACGTAAAAATCGCGAAGCTGTATCCCGACGATCTTGGTGTTGTCGGGATCAGAGCTGACGATGGTGAACAGGTTGCCGTAATTGGTGGTTCTGATCAGCATGGAGGCTTGGCCATACCCCTTTATAGTAATTTGGTTGCTGTTGATCGTCAGCGCGGCACTGAGAAAATAGCCCCCCGGAGGCAACAAAACGGTTGCCCCCCTGGTGAAATTCACAACCAGGCTTTCAGCATAGTCAATCGCCGCCTGGATCGCTGTAGTTGCATCGGTGGAACCGTCTCCAACTGCTCCAAACCACAAGACATTTATGATGTCAGTTGAAACCCGAACCCACGCGCCGGCTGTTGTGGCTGTATCATCAGCCTTGATGTAAACACCCTCCAAAGTGTCGCCACTTACTTGGGTAGCGAAGTTGCCGCTTTCGAATGTAAACATGCCGCTGCGTCCATCCTCCACCAGTTGCACGGTGGAAATGGAACTCGTATCGAGAGCTTTAAGAGCAGTTCTGGATGTCACAAAATTAGCTGCCCCACCACCCCCATTCGCAGCGGCGGCCTGGGCGACACGCAGCGCAGTCCACCTGCGCACTGTTGTATGTGTTCCGGCCTCTGCCTCCGCCTGCGAAACCACTGAAACCTGATTGTTGTAGGCAGCTTGGATTTCTGCGTCTGTCTGATCGGCTGTCGCCCCTGGCTCAATGCCGGCAAGTTTGGAGAACTGCGCATCCGTGAAAGCGTCGGCTTCAACCTCGTATAACGCTTTGATTTCAGCACCGGACAAATCTGTCGAAGCAGCATCAGCCCAGGTGATGTCATCTGTTCCAATGACAATCGGATCAGGTGATGTGCAATACCATGGGCCTGGACCAAGCGCCCCTTGATTTACCCGGACCTGCGAGCCCCGCACCAGATCGCCATCATCAACACAGTCAGACGTGCGTTGCCATAAGTCAGCGCTCGCAAGATAGATTCCATTCTCTGATGCGTCGGTCTGGTCTTTCACCAACACCCGATCATCGGCAACAACGGTCACCGTGTCCAAAGTCTGCAAGCCAGCCAACGTGACATTCTCAGTGGTAGCGACACGGCAAGGCACCTTCTGTGAGATGGTTGCATTCTCGCCATTGGGTATTGCGCCGGTGCCAAGACCCGACGCTCTGTCAGTGATATTGCTGGACATGAATTTGCCTTGTCTGCTCAAAAAAAGACCGCTCACGCGAGCGGCCTCTAAACTCAGATAGATTTCAAGCTTTAGCTATTTCGGAGGTTCGAGAGTCGTGCGGAGACGAATTTGCAAATGCCCCGCTACGGTTTTCGCATCATCGCATCATACAAAGTGAACTCGTTTTCAAACGCACTCCGCATCCGATCCAGCAAATCTTACGCTCACAATTTCTGTCCCAGGCTTCTGCATACTTCATCTTCAGTTGTTCCTCCCTCACAGGAAATGACAGTCTATGGAATATGAATTTATCTGGCTGACCTAAACTCAACCTCGCCAAGCGGCCCGGCCTGCATCCGGAACGTCACCAATGTGCAGGGCCGTGTTGCTGCCGGCTGCTCTGGCCTTCCCGATGGAATAGCTAATCACATCATCGGAAAATTCTCCGTATTGCTTGTTGATATCGGCGTACGTCTGGCGAACTCTGGCGGCTACCTCTTCGGTTTCTGCGTCGGTCCGGGCAGTTGCAGACCGGCTCAGCGCCTTGCCGATTTCAAGTGCCCATTCGTCCGGTATCGGCGCGAGTGATGCTCTTGCAATGCCGAGCGCTAATTGTGTGGCCAGCATTTCCCGCACCAGTGC
The DNA here is from genome assembly GCA_947488295.1 of uncultured Anderseniella sp. Lineage (GTDB taxonomy): Bacteria > Pseudomonadota > Alphaproteobacteria > Rhizobiales > Aestuariivirgaceae > Anderseniella. Next base: position 273,960 of record CANKYU010000003.1, on the reverse strand, counting down.
CTGAACTGTCTGTGGTGACGCGGAACCCGGGGTCCAGGCTTCAGACAGCGCTCGGCGAACAGACGGCAGGCGCAAGGCGGCGCGGGCCGGATTTTCGCGTCGTTCGCGTCTTATCTGGCTCGCCTGCCGGGAGATCCGCTCATATGCCGCCTGCCTGCGTGCAAGACCTTCGCCGCCATCTCCGGGCTCGGGCCGGTGGGCCTCAACCAGCTGCACAATCTGCTCGTCAGGCAGGCTCGGCATGTTCTGCATCCTGGCGGCGACATCGATCGCGTCCTGCCTGGCTTCAAGCCATTGCCGGTGTCTGTCCGGCCCCAGCTCCCTGAGCACTCCATCTGCGTCAATATCCATATGCGCTCCGCTGGAAAACACAGAACGGATGTCTGAACGGATGTCCTGTCCAAGCCGTCTAGCATGGATCCTGTCGGCCAAGGCACGCCTGCTGTCCTGGCGTTCAAGCTCGCGGACGGCGATTTCATGCAGATCTGATGCCTGCCCGGATTCCAGTACATCAGCCCACGCTGGACGACGGGTAACCTGTTCATACACGCTATCACCTTCACCGCGCGCAATCTCCGCTTCGGCAAGCCTGATTTGCCGGTTCACGCCTCCGTCTTCATTGCCGTCCGCAACAATGGCAGCAGCAATTGCGCCGGCATCACCGGTCCTGACCGCCTCGGCCACAAGATCAGGCAGAGCCCCCGTGCTGTACCCAACCGAAATCAGGGCTGCCTGCACATGCGGCGCGAGACGATCAAACACCTTGCCGCCGACCTGGCTGTCGATACCTGAGAGGAATTCATCGACACGGCGGTGCACATCCCTGTCGGCATCGGCGCGGGTAATGGTCATACCCGGCGTGATTTTATCAATCGTGCCATCTTCCCGGGTGACGGTGTCAGCGCCGTATCCGGCCCGACTTGCATGTCCGTGCCAGTAAGGTGTCGCGCGAAACTCGTACAACTGCCGGATCAGTCCGGTCGGGCCCGGCTGATCGCCGCTGAGAACCGACACGGCAAGAGCCGGGTCCTGCTTGGTGATTCCGGCGATTTTCAAAGATGCATAGCGCTGCGCATAGCCGACACTTCGATGCGCGGCTTCTTCCGCTGCAATAACGCCGGTATCAACCATGTCCTGCAGCGTGGCACGCACACCGCCCATAACCGCCTTTCCGTCTTCGTCAGGCTGCGATGCGGCCATGTCGACCTGCCGCAGCAGAGATTTGTCTGCTTCGGCCCGTTTGGCTGCCAGTCCGATCTCATGGGCCCGCCTGCCGATGCCGATGCCGGCCTGAACCAGATCATCCTGCGTCTCGGCGATAAACTTCTGCCGCACCCGGGGATCGGAAATCGTCCGCGCCGCCTGTTTCTGCCAGCCGGCTGCGCGGGTCTCATACGTCGCGCTCCACTTGTCATAGTCCGGGTTCTGGTCGGGCGTATAGTTTTTCTGCTCGGCAAGCAGGCTCGAGTTCCATTGCGAGCGGGCACTTGCCAGCTCAAGCGCCGCGCGCTGCTGGCTTGCCTTTTCCAGCTGTTGTAGTTGAGCCACCCGCCTCCCCGCGACGTCAGACAACTGCTTGCCGGTCCGTTGTATGGCCGGTCCCACAAAGTCACGCGGGGCAGAAACGATGCCGCCAGTTGAGCGAGGCACACCCTGTCGCAGACTGTCTCGTGTTGGAATGCGGGGCATCGTCTATCTCGACATCTTGTACAGATTGCTCGCCGCCCCGCCGGTTGCGCCGATGATGGACCCGGTCAGGGCACTGCGACCCTCAGATCGACGGGCGGCAGCGCTGGCATAGGCTTTGTTCCGGGCCTGGTTGCCCTGATAGAGTTCGAGCATGGAGTTGTAATTGCCCTGCTGTTCAACACCGCGCATCAGGTTGGTGATGGATGCATCGCCTGCCCCGGCGCCGGACGCTGCCGCCACCGCCTGAATGCGTGACCGGGCGAGGTCCTTTTCCCGGCGGACCTGCATGGCCCGACGCTGGCCGATGGCCTGCTCCTCATCGCCTTTGGCTTTCAACTGCCTGGCCTCGGCTTGCGCACCTGCCTTTGCCTGCAGCCCACCATAAAGTGTACCTGCAGCACTGAGGCCGGTGCCGAGCAAGCCCAATGTGGAGAGCGTACTGCCCGCCGATGCAGCAGCACCGGCCGCAGCAGTGCCTGCAGCGCCCACCGAGGCTGCGGATGAACCAATTGCGGCTGTGAGCGCTATGAGTGTTTCTGCCATTTCAATATCCTGTTGCCTTGCCGGACTTCGCCCGTGTCGCGAAACCCGAGCCATTCAAGCCATCTCGATCCGTCGAGTTCCGACCGGTCCTCGATGGTATAAAGTTCATCGCATGCAGCCTGTGCCGCGCAAACCAGTCGTGCGGACCAGCGCGCGATCAGTGTTTTGTGCACCTTGATGGCGCCGTCGCCTTCAAAACAAACCCAGGGCCGGTTTTCATCACCCCACACCACCCACCCGGCACCAATAACCGCCCCCGCCTCATCTTCCGCGACAACACCGATGAACCACATCGGCGCCACAACGCGGCAGAATTTCTGGACGTCGGAGGGCCTGGCCTCACGGACTGTGAGCATTAGTTCGCTTCCATGGTCAGCGACAGGCTCAGCACCGTGCACGGCAACGGTGCCTGGCCGGCCAGGCACAGTCTTGTGTCCGTGTCCCAGGTACCGGGAATGCAATAGGACTGGGCGTCGTAGGTCTCCAGCACCGTGTTGGCATCCAGCGTCTCGCCTTTGTATGACAGGGGCAGGTAATCCATGGCATCAAATGTCTGGCCGGCCCTGATGCCCCTGATGTGCGTCCTGTAGAGGATCGGCGCCACGTCCCGCAGCATCTTGCGCCGCGACAGGGGTGCGCCGTCGCGAACCCCGTAGGCCAGCTTGGCTGAGCGCCACTGCCAGTCGTATGCGAGCCCGGCCACAACAGTGCCGCTGACCGGCTCGGGCAATGTGATCTGGCCTGACGAGACGGTGAACATCGCCGGTTCATCACCATCCATGACCGCCTGGCCGGCGGCCCATACCACCACCTGCGCCCCTTCCAGATGCGACAGCCCGGTTACCGTGTCAGAGGCCTCAAGGATCCGGGTCACATAGCTGTCGGCCATGTAATTATGGATGCCTCCCTGGGCCTGGGTGTCGTAGGCCAGCCTCTCCACATAACGCCGTAACGCGCCATTGACGGTGCGCGCCACCACCATGAAGACATCGTCGTCTTCCACATTGGGCAGGATGGCCACATCTTCGATCAATCCGTCGGTCTCGAACGTAAACCAGGACAGTACGTCTTCCGAACGTTCGTAGGTCAGCATGGCGCAGGTGCCGTCATTGAGCACGAACCAGATGCGGGTATCGGGCTGGCGCTGCACGGCCAGCAGTTTCACACCGGCATTGAGCACGGTCGGGTGAAACCGGCTGATTTCCGATGATGAATAGTCCTGCGCATCAATCGTGTAGGACAGGTCATAGGCGCGCTTGCCCGAGCGCTGCACGAACACTGCGGACCGATCAATCTTGATTGCCTGGACGTCGGCTGAGCCTTGCGTGGACGCATCCTTGATGGAGAAATTCGCAGGTGTCATCGGTTCGTCGAAGGAAGACGATCTGCCGACCGGTTCCGCGCCTGATGTGCCGATGCACAGCCGGGCCAGGCCAAGTATCCAGTTGATCGCGTTCACGGCGCCGGTCGCCACCGACCTGATGACCGGTCCGCTGTCGCCTTCTTGTTCCAGGTCAAAGCTTTCAAAGCCGTCCGAGACGGAACCGAACAGTTTGTCAGCACCGCCCCACCACAACCTGCCTTCAAACAACGCGACGGCAGACGGCCAGCCGCGCAAGGTTGAGAACTGGCCTTCCGACCAGTCATTGGCAATTTCGCTCGCGTGTATCCTGGACATGACCTCGTATGTGGCGGTCGTTGAGTTTGTGACCCCGGTTATCAGCACATAACCATCACCACCGCCGCCGCCCGAATAGGTGGCTGTCACGATCGCGGTCCCCGAGCCATAGTCATCCGAATTGAACCCGAGCCTGCACAGGACGACGGTGTTCGCCGATCCCGGCGTCCTGGTGATGTTCTGGTTGCCGGTGTAAAATTCGACCCTGCGCCAGGTCTCCCCGTCATCTTCGGAAATTTGCAGCCCAAGATTGCCGACCCACGTGCCGGTAATCGATATGACGATGTCACGTTCCCTGGTGTTTTCGTTGGATCCGTCAGAATCGATATCGTAGCGGGAGTTGCCAGACACCCGAATAGTGTCCGTATATCGGTCCGGGCCGGCAAGTGACGCCCCGACCACCGTCTGCTGGTGGGAGATGCGGAACACGGATCCGACATGGCCGGGTTTGAAGAACGGGGCGGACGCCGCAAGGATGCCGTTTCCGGTACGCGCCGACGGTGTCAGCGTCAGGTCCGCGGTTTTCCCCCTGAACGGGCCATCCACAAACTCGTAGTCTGTCAAAGACCATGACGTTTCCGCCCGGCGCTCAATCCGCATCGGCTGATATGCCTGATCGGACGACGTTACAAAGATGACATCACCGGACTGCGAATATCTCAGCTTGAACAGATCGGCCGCAGCCCAGGACGTTTCCAGTTCCATCACCCCCGGCGCGGCGATCGACACGTTGGATACGATCCGGTTTGCCTCGCTTTCCGCCGAGAGCTGAATGAAGAAGGTGCCGGAAACAGGTGTGAAGGCAATCGAGTGAAACCCGGTTTTCAGCTCGGTTTCGGTGATGTACTCATCGCCGCCATCAGTGGAACCACAGCGGAATTTCACCGGACCGCGATCAACGGTAACCTCAATCGCATGCTCGACATTCTGATCCGGCATGGACACACTGTCTGAGCGCTTGGCGAGTGTCGTACCGCCCCTGCCTGGTGTCTGAAGCGTCAGCACACCGCCGGAGATCGTTGAAACGCCGCCGCCAGTCGTCGCGAGCGTCCAGCCCTCTGGTGCACCGAAATCTCCATTGCCCACCACTGTTGAAACGGCGGCTCTGGAAACAAGTTCTCCAGCGATCCGAACCCGCAGCTTCCGGTCCGACAATTCCACGAGGGCCGTGTCCGTCGCCGAAAAGATGAACGGGATGTTGCGGGCCTCGCCATCGCCGTCCGTTGGCGAAAGATAGGCCAGCCCCGGGCGCGCCGCCATGGGCCCGATCACGCGCGGGAAGCAGTTTTTCATGACTTCTGCAGAGATACGCATGCGCGAAAGGTCAACGCGGCCCAGCGCCAGCGGTGATACCTCCCCGCCGTTCATGGCAAAAAGATAGGATTTCTCGCGCATCACGCCCGCCTGTAATCAAGGCTTGAGCGACGGTTGGAAAACCGGTCGCTCATCCAGCGTCCCGGCCTGCTGGTCTGTGCCGGCTGCTGCAGGGCTTCAAACGTGTTGGCGCGGCCCAGCGCCATGGCTTTCAGCGACATGAGATGGCCCTGCAGTTCAGATGAGCCGGTCAGTTTCGGAACGATACGGCAGGCGAGTTCAGTGCACGCCGCTTCGGTCAGCCGTTCCGGCCATCTGCCCAGATCAAGCCCGTAATCGGCATCACTGGAGGTGTAACGCATGTACAGCGGCGTCACATCGGACCACAGGTAACCGCCCTCAACCAGATAGGCCCTGCCATCAGTGTGATAGTCCAGCGGCGGGTCCAGGGTTTCAGAGGCAGACACTACATACTTGCGTACGAAGTCAGCCGGCATGTCGTGGGCATAGGTGTAGCCGAATGCCGGAGTGACACTGTCATTGGCGGTGATCCGGGTGGTGCGCATGGCATGGGTCCAGAAGCCCGCCTCCATGAGCGACTGCAGCATCGGGGCATAGTGGATATCGCACAGTCTGCGGGCTTCATTGTTCTCGCTCAGCGATGTCACCGGGGTCTGCCTGCAGAGCACAATGGCGCGCTGATAGATTTCCAGCCTGCTGGTTGCCATCGTACTACGCCGCCGCCTGGCGGTTCATGGTGCCAAGATGGGTATCAAGCGCACATTCGGCGTCAATCCTGGTGGTCAGACCGGCAAACAGGACAATGCCATCAGGGTCGATCACCCGCCAGCCGTTCTGACCATTGGATTCGATGGCATGCAGGCTGCGCAGGCGTTCGATCTCCGGGCGGCCAAGCGCCTTGATGTCATAGTCCACATGCCTCACCACCGCAACGCGCAGGTAGTTGCGCCCAGCTTCCAGCACCCTGAGATCGGCTTCCCAGCGCAGGCGCTGGTCAATGCAGGTTAACAGTGATTTCGGCGTCACCCGGGCCGCGTGGTGGGCCCAATATGAAGGTTTGCAGATGTCTTCCAGCTTGTCGCCGTCGGGGATCTGCACCATGAACCTGCTTTCCACATGACTGGCCAGCTGAAACACGCTGTGGCCGTTGGGGCATGTTTTGACAAAGGCAGTCGCATTGGCTGCAGCCGGGCTCGAGGCAGGTTTCTTGGCCATGATTCAATGGTTTCCTTGTGGTTGAAATGCAATACGAGGCGCGGGTCCTTTTTCGGAATCACGCCCCGTTTCGGGATCAAAGTAATATATGAGTTGCTACGTCAGCGTGCACACGTCACGAGACAGCGAGCATCCCGGAAACGGAACACCGGAGACAGGCCGCAACGCTTCACTGGACGTTCTGCCAGTGCTTACGGAGTGAGATTGTCCAGCACAATCCGGTCCGTGAAGGTACCGGCGGCTGTGTTCATGGTCATGTTGGCAACCGGGGTCAGCTTGGTACCGGTCAGGCTGTACTCCACCTCGACGAATACCTTTTCAACATCGCCTTCCTGCAATCCGGGCCGCCGGGGCTGGGTGAATGCCCATTTGTTGGTATCGATGACGAACCGGGACAACAAGCCGGTCGAGCAAGCCACATCGGCCACGCTCGGATACCCGGTGATGCTGATTGAAATACGCCTGCCCGTACCTCGCTTCCTGACCTTGCCCTGGGCCTCCTCGACCTCACACCGGGTGCCGGCCGGAAACCCGTCCAGGGTGAGTTCATAAGAGCGTTGTTGCGGCGGATACCTGCCGACATTTGCAGGCAGATTGCCGTTTGCCGGAGGCAGGTTGCCTGCAAGGTTCGCATTGTCGCCGGGATCTGCAACACTCGCCGGTGTCTCGTCATCGCCGAACAGCGACACACCGGACGTTCCGCACCCGGCGGCAAGGCCACACAACACACCAACAACCACTAACTCAAAAACACGTTTCATGGGATGGACTGTGTAACAGACTGACAATACACGCAACGGCATTTGTGGCCGGACAACACAGTTATCAGCTTTTGCGGGCTTTACGGGGTCGTAATAACGCAGATGCATACGCGAATTTCTTCATTGTAGGACTGATAGGTACATGTTTGCCAATATTTGTGTAAGCAGGTCAATGACGGCATCGTACAAGGAAGCCCGTCTGTTGCCCGGTTCATAAATAATCCGTTGAACAAAAACACTTTTTCTGAAAAGCAAAGGAGCCGGGAGCAGTTTCTGATCGCTGTTCCGGCCCGGCAACACGCCGGACCGGATTTGTTGCTTGGGATCGTCAGGCCAGTATGGCCGGAGACATGGTGGCGGCGCCACCCGCCGTCACTGCGGTAACCACGTGTGTGGTCGCACCAACGGTTGCCGTGGTCTTCACATAGATCACTACGTCATTGACCTTCATGCCCTTGGCGGCACCGTCTTCGATGAAGTCGGCGGCATCCACCGCGGTATGAATGTCGGTGCCATAGGCAAGCCAGACTTTCGGCTGGTCGCCCACGCACGGGATCACGCAGTTCCATTGTGCTGTTACATAAGCCATGTGTAATCCTTTCCCTTAAGACGCCACGATGGCAGAACCATCATGTGTCATCTGCACGATGCCGGTGTTCTGAAGCAGTTTGGCTTCGTGGTACAAAGAGCAGCGCGACCAGGACAGTTGCTGCTTGTCCTCATAGCCGATGGCCACATCCATGCCCTTGGCGTCGGCAGCATGGCCAACAGCATTGCGGTGATACATGAAGCACAGCTCCGAACTGGTGCCGAGACCGGCGATCTGGTTGGAGACAATCCACTTCACGCCGAGCCATTCATACCAGCCCTGCCCCATGCTTGCGGCCGTTTTGGCATCCATGGCATTCCAGCCAGGATAGTTCACCGCCGGTTTGACGGTGACAAAGTCGGCACTAGAGAAGGTCGGAATGGTCATCAGGTAGGCAAGGAAGGCCGGCGAGATGACCGCAAACACATTGCCGTCCCACGGGACGCCATTGTTCATCAGGTAGGTGGTGGCCTTCTGCACCATGGTCAGGGATGCGGTTGCCGTCGTCCCGGTGGTTATGGTGCCGGTTTCAAGCTGTGCCAGGATTGTAGCGTCGATGTCGCGATTCAGAACAGACATGGTGTTGATCTGCATGATTTCGCGCTGGTCACCTTGTGACTGGAAGATATTGAATCCGGTCATCTCGATGAGGTCGTGTTTTTCCTTTAGCGTGACGGTCGTTTGGGTGTTGTTGTTGTCACGCGCCGGGATCAGGCCACCGACGCCGCGGGTCACGGTCGTGCCGGATGAATCGACGATCAGGAACGTGGCCTGATTGCCCTTGGTCTGGCTCTCCTTGGTGGTTGTATCCTTGAGAAGCGATTGCCGCTGGCCAAAAGCCAGGACCATCTCTTCCCGGTATTGAATCATTGGGGCTGCACCAGGCATGGTGTCCCTCCTTCAATTGATGGGTTGAATGAAAGCTTGGTCCTGAACGGGTGGCTGGAAGGCGAGCAGACACCGGGTGGTCTTCGGTTCAGCGAAGAGCCGGTTTCATGCGCCTGCCGGGACGTAGAGACACTAGCGGGTTGGTTTGGGGTCTTGACCCCCAGGTTCAACCGGGACCGTATGTTACGGGATGGCCGGTTTGATCAGAACGTCGGTTTACGGGTTCACTGGCGGTGGTCCGAGGCCGGGCACCCATCCCACGCCGTCGGCGAACGGGTCGCGGCCGTGAAACGGATCGTTGCCATCCGGGATGATAGCCCAGTCGTCCAGCGTGAGGCTGGAGAATACCTCTTCGGCCATCTGGTGGATGTCGAGTTCCTCGGCACCTGCAAAACTGGTGTGGTTGTTCGGCGCTGTATCGCGGCGGCGACTGTGGTTCGGGTCCGTAATTCCCGAACCTACCGGTCCACCAGTTGGCGGTTGAAAATAATCACTGCGACCCGGAATAAAGCCATCGGGATCAGGTCGCTCTTGCGGAGCAATCTCCCGCAGATCACCGCGATCCCGTTTGCGACTTACAGGACCATGCGGATTGCCCGGTCTTGCACCGGGTTTGGTGCCAGGTCCGGGCCGGGACGGTTCGGCGCTTTCGGTCCACTGTGCGGGTCTGTTTCGCTGCAGATACTGCGATGCTTTTCCTGCGCCGGTGTAATCGAACCGGTTCTCCCAACCGTCGGCGGTGGGCCAGTTCACACCGCTGGTGGGCAGAAGCTCGTTAGTATTGTTGTCGCGCGGGTTACTGGACAGCCACTTGTCAGGATCGGTTTCGGCAACAACCACCGGCTGCAGGACCACGCCGTTGGGCAGTTGCGTCGTTCTTGCGCCTTTTACCTGCCATCCGCTATCAGGCCCCGATTCCCAACTGACATTATCGCTTGAGCCGCCGGGAAAAGAGTTCAGCATGATTTGCTTGGCAAACTTGATGACGTCTGCCGTGTTGCCATTGTTGGCCCTCACGTACCGGCCAATCTTGCGGCCAATGGCATTGTTGTAATCATCCATGGACTTGTCGGAAAAAACTCCCCGATCCAGCTCATGCGCCCATAACAGATCACCAGCATATCTGTCTCCATAAACACGATGCAGTTCACCCGCAATCAGCAAGTGGCGAAATGCATCTGCAGGGCCGTCAATGCGACCGGGTAACTGTGACGCGATTGATAAACTCACCGCCCAGTCCGCAGCGCCGTCGGTCCACGTATTTTGAACCCTGTGCCAAGTCGGCAACCCAGATTCCAGCAGTTCGCGCAGGTAACGTCTTTCTCTGTTTTTAGCACCTTGGGAGCCACTCACGCTCAATCTCCAGTGTTTGTCTTATTCCATTTCATTATTCTGAACGTCGTTAAGCCCAGAAACACAAACGCAGGAGCAAACATCAAAAAAAAGAGCGACCAATGCGCCCTCAATGCATCTTCACCACCCATTCTATAAGCACCTGGCAAACTCAATATCACTCCTGCGAAGACGAATGCTACCCAAGAAAACATAACAGAGCAGCTAAACAATATTAAAAACTTTCGGAAAATAAACATTGATAACAAGAAAATCACAGGAAACAACAATATGGCTAAATTTACGACATCAACTAGTATATGGTCCGCAGGACTAGCCGCCGTTGGAAAGGCCGATGTAAAAGTAAACAGAAACGCCAGGGCGTAGAAAAGATAAGTTACCAGCCACCAACTCAAAGAACGACCAACATGTGTCGCGCGCTCATGATCACCAGATTCACTCATCATAAACTCCCTTAACTTGCCCAACAGCATGTTGCTACCAACCACCTGGAAGCAACACTCACAAGCCGTTCGTCACTAGGCTGACAGTATGAGATCAAAACAAGAACATTGCAAGTTTGAAACAAGCAACCGCGGCGCGGTATGACCGGTCTGAACTGATCGCCGGTTTATGGGATCGCAGGTTGCGGCCCGAGGCCGGGCACCCACCCCGCGCCGCCGGCGAACGGGTCGCGGCCGTCAAACGGATCGTCGTCATCCGGAATTACTGCCCAGTCATCCAGCGTCAGGCTGGAGAACACCTCTTCTACCATCTGGTCGATATCGAGTCCGTCGATGCTGGTGTAGCTGTTGGTCCGGGCAGTCTGACTGCCTGGTGCAAAATCTTGCAGACCTCCATGGTCCATACCGGGATTTACGGTGTCAGCTGGGCCGTCTGTTTTGGGTACAAATAGATCGCCCTTGCCCGGAACAAATCCATCGGGGGCAGCCTGCGTGTCAGGTATTTTTTCGAAAATCTTGCGGCGGTCCAACCTGGTGCCAGCCGAGCCGGATTCTTCACCGCTCCTTATGGTTCCTTCCTGCTCGTCAACCAGAGTCCCGGCTGGAAACCCATGATCTTCCGGGCTGATGTCTGCCACATCCAGCCTGTTTGGAAGTTTCCATGTGTCGAACTCCCAGGCTCGCGCTTTCAGAACCTGCCTGAGAAAATACGGCGTGTTTTTGGTTTTGTAATTTTGATAAGTTCTGTCGTGAGCCATGCCGTTGTAAAGCGAATAGATATCCTCCGGATATGGCTCATCCAGCCGTTTGCCAATTTCCGAAATAAGCTTTGCTGTCAGTCTTATGTTGTCCCCCTTGTTGTTTACATCGCTTCCCGGAATCAGTTCTTCCCAATGCTTTTTCAAATTTCCAGGCAGAACCGAAGGAGATTGTCGCGGGCTGATTTTGTCGTACCACCCTCTGCTCATCTCGGTATAGATGACCGCTTTGACCATGTTGGGATCTACGCCGAATTCATCAGCGGCGTCATTGATGACACCAGTATTGGCTCTTACGAAAGCGCCGGCTCCGAAATTATCCTGCATGTTGTAGTAAGCAGGCAGGCCAAATGGATTTATATCTATCCGGTTCTCGAAAATTCCATCCTTGAATTCTTCTACGTCGCCAACTTCCTGATGTTCGAACTTTATCTTCTGATTTCTGCCTTCAAGTATCGCCTCAACTCTTTGCTCTTCCTCTACGAGATAGCTGGTCATCTCTCAGTTCTCCTTGTCACCAGCATCTGAAGTCGAACCAGGCCGAATACACCCCATCCTGGATACTGACGACCAAATACCTTCCTGAACTCGCGACATAGCTGTCGGCAAGACCGTTATCAGCGCGATCTCGCGCCGGGGCGAAACTCATATTGTCAAAGTTGGTTTTGATGGCCGCAGTTGTCTCGGCATTTCCGTAGTGGTGATACACTCTTGTGGCTCTAAACCCGCAGGTTTCCCCATTTCCGCTTTGGTATACCTGGGACCCTTCAGCCAGTAATTCGAAATGGTGCGGAAACAAGCCATCGACTTCAGACAACTGCCTTGCGAACCCCCATAATCTGGCTTCATTCAGCAAAATGTTTGATACCGGCAGAGCCAATATCAACAAAACAGGTACAACCACTATCCCTACGATTAACTTGAGCATCCCGAGAGTATGTCCCATTGAACGCCGGTCCGTAATCGACACAGCCCGAACGCCGTTCTTCTCTGAACGGACAATATGAGATCAAACCAAGAACATGGCAAGTTCAAAAACGAGAAAACTGCGTTCCAACGATCAATAGACAGTGATTGCAGGACCGCTTCAGCTATTGCCTAACGCTGCCCTTCCAGCAGTTTGCTATATTCAACATCCAGGCCTTCGCGTTTGTATTTTGAATAGTCGGTGGACATGATCTTGCGGATTTCCTCTATGCGCGCCTGCACATTGTGCCCGGCGGCGGTCTCCCCGGTCTGCAGTACCGTGCCGCCTTCGGCGCGTGCCATCTGGTTGATGAACTTGTTGAACTTCGGATCGTCAGCCAGCCTCAGGCCCTCCGGCGTACGCGCGGTCACGAAGGACTGCCAGCTGTCGCCCAGCTTGTCCTGCATGAACTGGGCATTCAGCGCGATGTTCTTCTTGTAATCCGCGCCCCAGTCCATGCGCAGGGAGTCTTCAGTATCTTCCTGGCGCATGGCGTCGGTTTCCGCCTGCCGCTCCATCTGCTGCAAGGCTATATCATTGGCCACCGACATGATCTTTTCCGCATGTTCCGGCGGCATGTCCAGTTCGTGAAACGTGCCTCGGAATGCGTCAATCGATGCCTTGCCGAACTCATCCAGATCTTCATATTTTCCGTCCAGCAGGATCGGCACATCATAGTCTTTGGCGGTTTCCGGAATGCCGTGTTCCAATCGCCATTCGGCAAGCTGTTCATCAGTCGCGTCCGGGCCCGGCCTGAGCTTCACCTCGCCGGAACGAATCCGCTGTTGGGCCGACATCAGGGCCTTGCCGACCGCATCAGGCGACGTATAGCGCTCCAGCAGCCGGGCTGCCCTGGCATCACCATTGGCCATCTGTGCCCGCCAGTCATCCGGCCACTGGCGGTCGCCAGTCCTATCTGCTTGCTGGCCTGATGCGCCTGCTGTTTCTGCGCCAGCCGAGCCTGTTTCCGCCTCGTCATACAGCGAGCCATCCTTGCCATTATCCGACCAGGACTGGGTTCTGTCCTGAACGTTGGCCTCTTGCCCGGCAGTGCCGGTGCCGTCAGCTTCAGCAGCGGCTGCATCGGCAGGCGCACGGTGAATTTCGGACCAGTGTGGTTTCACTTGGTTTTCTCCTGATTGGGGGCGGTTGGTGTGATCAGGGTTTCCTGGATCATCGCGCCCACATAGCGGCGGCCTTCGCCAAAGGCGGACAACCGGTCGCTGTGTTCATGGAAAGTCAGTTCGTAGTAGCCGCAAAACCGCTTCATGATGACCGCGAGCGCGGTTTTCTGTTGCCCCTCATTGGCAACCCCGGCGCCAAGGCTCTTGATTGCCATGATTTCTGCGACGGTCAGGTCCTGCGGCCAGCTGTCACCAAGCGGCTTCGGGCCGGGGGCCGGTTTGCTGTTCATCATCGTATCCCTGCCTTGGCAGCCTGTGCGGCCACATCGGCCATCTGGCCGGCCTCGGCAATGGCGCCCTGGCTTTGCGCTGCATGTTCGATTTCAGCCTGCGCGGCTTCGACTTCCGGATCATCTCCCTCGCGCATCCACTGAGCAGGTGCGATGGCGATCATGGTATCACCATAGGCCTTGGTGACATTGAATCGCGCTGCGATTTTCGGATCGGCACCAGCTGCTGCCTGGGTCAGTTCCATAGCCCTGCCAAAGGTCAGCGCCAGGCCGTCGCGGCGCGCATCTTCAATCGGGTTGTCATATGCCCAGTCAAACTCGCGACCATCGATGTCCTCCGGCCGGTCTTCCTCGCTGCCCAGCCAGCCCATATTCACCGCAACCTCATAAGTCAGGTCCAGCACCCGGCCGTTGCGTTCGGGTTCTGCCGGTTCGATGATCGGTTGCGTGGCGCGCTGAAACTCCTGCCAGCGCCGTTCCACTTCCTGTGCCGTCATGTCGCCGCCGCCCACCGGCAGGAACAGCTTGTTCAGATACCAGGCGTCACCAAGCTGCTGGCGCATGGCGCCGTGCAGCGATACGCCAAGCTCCGGCACCTTGCCGAGGTTGACCGGGCGGATGGCGTCGCCATTGCGCTCGTCATAGTTTTTGTCCACCCAGGTAATGCCGCCGGGAAACAGATTGACCGGCCCCAGCACGACTTCGGACTGCCCCACCAAAGGCGGCTCTACGGCGTTCTCGCCGGCCTGCATGATCGACCACGTCATAGATTGCATGGTGCGTGCGTCCGGCGTGGAGATCACCGCGCATGGTGACACTGCGTAGGGTGAACCTGACAGTCGGAACCAGCGGCTAACCGCATAGCGAAACTCGTTGAGTTCCTCTTCAAACAGGATGTCTTTGCTGTCTTCGCAGATATAGACCGATACCCAGTCCTTGGCGGAGGACTTCGGCTTGTCAGCGACATAATATGCGTCAATCGGCATCGACACATGCAGGCACTGCACCTTGTCATCAGGCGACTTCTTCAGCTTGTCGGTGATCTTCTTCGGAATCGTCCAGCCGGCCTTTTTCTTTGCGCACAAGTGCGCCACCTTCATCTTGAAACGCCGGTAGACCGTGTCCACTTCGCCGTCGACATCCTCTGCCCAGGCACAGTCACGCAAGTGCCAGGTGCGGTACAGCATGCCGGAGCGGTCAGACCGCGGTTCTGCAGATGTCACGCAATTGCCGAAAGTTACATACTGGTGGTCAGCCAGGGCCTGCGCAGAAATGAACTGGGACTTGTTATCGTACAGCAGCGCACGCATGCGCTTGTCGGTGCGCTCATAGTGCGCACGGATCGCCTGCTGCCGATTGACCTCGTCATCCCGGTCCCTGCCCCTGAACCATTCCCGGCCCTTGGGGCGCAGCACCGAGCCCAGATAGTTGCCGAAATCACGGCGGTACAGCGCCGGGGTTGAGTCATACAGGCTGGAGGCAAAACCATCATCGTTCTTTTGACTGGTGAAATCGGCGTGCTCGGGAAAATGCAGTTCTGCCACTTCCTGCCAGAACGAGTTGAGCGCCTGTTTTACTGAAAAGGCAGATGCCGCCATGGCACACAGGCGGGTGGCGCGTTCGGGCAATGCCATCAGGCGGTTCCGCCCAGGTTGGAACCGGAATAGGACTGGCCGGAATAGATGGTGGCATCACGCCCGCCACGCTTCCGGCGGCGCTCACGCACCTTGTCGCGCGCCGCAACCTTGCTGGCAAATGAGCCGGGATCCGGCATTTTGCTGATCGCGACTTCCGGTATCTTCGGCTTGAAAATCGAACCGATCGCCTTGATGGCCTTGGACATTGGTGTCTCCTTTTAAAAGATTTCGCTCGCGGTAGCAGCCTGCGGCTGCACCTCCGCTAGGGCGGGCCTGACCGGCCCGAGGCCCGTCGGGCCTAGTGGGTTTTTAGTGGTCGAACAGCTTTACTCAGCACTTCGTGCTTCGCGCCGTTCTCCGACCCTGCATAACCGTTGTGATACACTCCTCCGAGGCACTTTAGTGTCGAGGCAAGGCCGACCGGCCGTCGCACGAAGTGCGCCCTAGCGGAGCGCAGCCGACAGGCTGCTTGCGTGAGCGGGATAAACTGAAACTAATTTTGAGCTGAACAAGCCACAGATGCGCAGGGGTACTCACTGTATCGCTGATGTACACAAGTTTTGCCGTCAATTGTGTAATCAGGTCAATGTGATTGGCGGGCAACGGGATAATTCTGTTGCTCAATTCAGCCGTAAATTATTGAAATAACTACCTCTTTCAATGCAATCACACCGCCAAAACAACCACCCAAAGGTCATCCCGAGCCTGTTCTGAGCCACTACCACCCATCACCGCCTCGACGTCACCGCCCGCTGCGGCAGGTCATGCGACCTGTATCCACCTGCCCGTCTCTTGCCTGACGCCCAGTGGGCCATGACCACCGCATCGCCCCTGTCAGGTGACCGACCGATGCGCTTTTTCAACTCTTGCTTGTCTTCGATTTGAATCTTCGCACCCGGCACCACCTTGTAGGTTGGCGCGCACAGGTCGCTTTTGAGTTCCGCATCGCGCGGCAACGCGATCTGGCCGCCATAGTCCGGGTCCAGTGCCTCGCGCAGTGCCCACCAGGCTGCTGCCCTCAGGTTCAGAAAACCGAGCGTGCCGGACTTGTCCCGGCCCGCGCCTGCTGTAGCCCCGTTGAACTGGGTTGGCGACAAGGTCTGCTTGAGATGGTCATAGGTCGACCCGCCATAGCCGCCGCCCATGTCGAGCACCACTTCGGCCCCGTCACGCAGCTGCATGAAGATCAGACCGGCGACACTGGGTCCGTCATGGGTATCAACGCCCTTATAGGTCTTCAGCCTGGCAAACCAGCCGCCATGGCGCGCCGCCAGCACCGTCATGTCGCTGCCGCCCTGGGCAATGTCGACACCAAGTGAAGTCATGGGCGCGGAACCACCGGCCTCATGCCAGCGATCCATGGCTGCTTCCACCCAGCCTTGCGGGATCACCTGAAACGGTTCATCGCGCTGGCCGATGGTAAAGTCACCCTCCATCATGGCCTCGCGCATGCCAGACGGCAGGGCTGCCAGAATGGAGGCATAGCCGCTTTCTTCCAGGTCGGGATTATCGGCAAGCTCTGCCGGAATGAAGGTGCGCGACTTCGGCAATACCGGCTTGCCCTTTGCATCGCGCACAATGTCTCCGTCCATCTCGACCGGACCAGGACCGTCGACCTCACAGTCTTCGCCGTTGATGGTGGTGAACCAGCGCAGTTCGCCCGGCAGTGCCGGGTTGGGATGATCCGGCATCAGCCACGGTGCCCAGCGCCGGTTGATCCACATGCCTTCCGGTGTTACCGGCGGGTTGGATGCGGCGACCACGCGCACGCGCTGGCCTTTCAAAGTAGAACGCGCCCAGGCAATGATGAAGGTGTATTGTGCCTCCAGAAAGTTGGCCAGTTCGTCAAAGCCGATGAAATCCTTCGGCGTGCCCTGATACTTGGCCCTGTCGTTCAGATGCTGACAGCCGCCGAGCATGATCAGACCGGGCTTCGGCTGGTTACGGCGCCAGATGCGTTTCTGGCTGTTGTACCCGTCACGATTGCCGAGAATTTCCTCCATCCGCTGTTCAAGGCCATCAACCTCCTTGTCGAGACGCCGCAAGACGAGGCTCTTGCGATGGGCAGTCAGTGCCAGTCCCAGCAGGAGGTCGGTCTTGCCGCCGCCCGCTTCGCCGCCATATAGCAATTCGTCGGCCTCGCAGTAGTAGGCGTCCGTCTGAGGGCCGGGATTGGGTATCCAGGCCATGTCAGCAGTGCGCTGCATGACCTCGCGCCGCACCATGTCGACCTCTTCGGGATCAGCCAGCTTGATGCGCGCCAGCAATTCGTCGAGCAGTCCGGTCATGTGGACTCTGACCCTTCGGTTCTGGCCGCCCGGTCGAGCACGAAGGCGATGCGACGGGCCACTTCACGATCCGATACTTCACCTTCTTCCGCAACAGTTTCCAGAGCCGGGGCAAAGCTCGTGTCGCCCATGTCTTTGTCACTCCATCTGGCAATGGTCTTCATCCAGAAAATCTGCGCACTCACCGTGCCGTCGACGGCATTCTGGTACAGGCTGCCGGCTACGGCGGCGTTGGCAATGTCATTGCCATTGTCCAGTTCATCGGCAAAATGCCTGTAAAGCGTCGGTTTGGAGATGCCCAGATGCGCGGCAATCCTGTCTCGTCCAATACCGCACACGACCAGCATCATGACCCTGCGCCGGTCGGTGTCAGAGGGCTCAAATGCCGGCATCTTTGTAACCTAGAATCTGCGAAATAAGCTGCCCTTGCCGGGCTTCATGAAGGCGTACCTGCCGTGCCCAGCACGATCTCTACACCAGGCTCGGCATCCCCCGATGTGCCGGTTGCCAGGATGCGGCGAACGCGCACCGGTTCCCAGCCATTGTGACCGGGCAGAAAAGTCAGCGGCACGGCAGTGTCGTCACCGTCCATCCACACCGCCAGCACCACGGCGGATGCGGCAGCAGGCACGGTAACGCGCACAGCAGATGCCGTTCTCGGCAGATCCGCAACGTCAGATTTATGGCTTCCGGCCACATAGGTGTAGCCATCCTTGATGATCATGGGTGTTTGTCCTCTTAGTAATTTCGCTCACGCAGGTTGGCTGACGCAAACCGCTCCGCTGGGGCGCACTTCGTGCGACGGCCGGTCGGCCTTGCCTCAGCACATACGTGCTTCGGATTGGAGTTCATCATTACAGTTGCTCGGGGTCGGAGAACGGCCTGAGCGAAGCGAAGAAAGCTGTTCGACCAGCAAAAACGCCTGAACCCGCTGAACTATTCAGCGGGTTCAGACACAAACATTTCAGGCTTCGCGCCTTCTGCAATCCACGATTTCGGCGGACGCGCACGGTTGCCCGATTTAGCGTTGATGTGCATGTGGTTTGCCGCCATTTGTGCAACCGTGTCAATGTCGGCCTGGGGCAAGGAAACCGCTTTGTTGTTCAGGGCTGACGCAACCTGCTGAGCCGCCTTGTCTTTTCGGTTGTAGGCAGTCCGCCGGTTCCAGCCGAGTTTCTTGCAGGTTCTGGAAAACCGCCAGCCGTGCGCCTTGTCACGGCAATAGATCATCAACGCCTTGCGGTGCTCCAGGTCGCCGACATGCACCATCCAGTCCATGCACTGATACATCCGGTCAATCTCGCCCGGACGCGGCGGCGACAGGCGGGACCGGTCACGGCCCCGGGTCTCGTCGGAACCGACACGGGCCAGCTGATCCGCCCACTCATCGCGCACATCAGGCCAGGCTGATTTGAAACCTGCCGGACGAAGCCCGCCACCGGGCAATCGCCTGATGGTGTCGGCAGCGCGGATTAGTCGGTAGATGACGATTTCGGAAGTCCAGCTCATGTAGGGAGGGTCCTTTCTGGCAGCACAATTCACTGCCGGCATTTTACCCGCGCCACGTTTGCGCCTCCAGATCAGGAGTGCGGGCGCCCTCAAAGCGACCTGTCGCCAAGAGGCGCCCGCCTCGCCCTACCCTTCCACATCACTCAGATAGGCTGTCCGCAATGAGATGATATCATTGCCCAGCCGTTCGGTGGGCTGTATCGCCAGCCAGTCGTGGAACCGCCGCGCCTCATCATCTTCAAAACGCGGCAGCGGCGCGGGCCGTTCCTTTTCACGCGCAGTCCTGATGCGGTCCTTGTGGGTCCGCATGGCCTTCCAGAAGCTGTAATAGTTCAACTTGATCTTGAACATGAAGCCTGCCGCGTCCTCGGCCACGAAACCCTCAATATCCTTGCCGTTCCACTGGAAATACCGCCCTTGCGCCGCAATCGACTTGTTCCAGCCTTCAAACTGGTTCCAGTCCGCAAGCGTTGGTCCTGCTGCCTTGACGCGCACGCCAATTGCAGCCGCCACCTGCTGCAACTCCACATAACTCAGCTTCTTGAACTTCTCCTCCCGAAACACCGCATCCAGCAACACGACATGCGGCGCCTGATAGGCGATCATGTGTGGATCACGCACCGGATCATTGACCTCGAAAATCAGGCACAGGTTGCGGTTGCGCACCAGGTCTGCGGCCCGTTCCACACCATCTTCACCTGCGTCAGCCCGGAAAATCTCCTGGAACCAACCGGCAAAATCGCCTTCAGGCGTGCTCTTGGAGGCAAACAGCAATCCTGGATCCTCAGCCAGATGATCCCAGCCGAGAATGCCCAGAAACCCGTTCTCCTTGACCCACATCCTGAGCGGGAAAACCAGCGAGCGCTTCAGGTTGCGCATCTGGGTTTCTGCGCGTTCTTCCAGGTTGAAGAATTTCGGATAGGACCGGGCCACGACGCGGCGATCGTCGGCCACGAACAGTCCGCGCGCCATGATGTTGACCTCGTCCCATTTGCCACTGAAGAATGCCTTGTGAGTGAAGTTCAGGGACTTGAGATGCGGCCGGGTCGCAAACGACTTCACCCGCACAAGCGGATGGGTCTCAAGCCGCTGCATCAACTGCTCGGATACTTTTCCGGTTTCACCGAGATCACTTTTGGACAACCTGTCAGGCCGCCTGTCGCGCTCGGTGCGAAATACCGTGTTGCGGATTTCACTGGTCGTAATCTCGGCACCACCATCCACGCCGGTCAGTGTCATGACCCGCAGATGACCGCCGAACTCGATTTCCGCTTCCAGGTTGTAAGAACCGGGCATCGCCTCGACGGGCAGCTTCTTCGAATTGCGGTGGCCATGGACCTGGAGCCAGCCGGATCCCGCCATGTTGGCCGAAAACGTCTTGTCGACCGGATCATCATAAGTGCCGGTGCCGTTCCAGAATGTACGCGACGGCAAAACCGCCAGCCGCTCCGGCACTTTTGCAATGCCGGCATGGCTCGCCAGCACCTTGTGGCCACGGTATGTGTAGGCCATGACATCAACCGTCTCGTTGAGCAGGTGGTTGGCGTCACGCACGGTGAAGCCCGCCGCCTGAATCTGAGGCAGCGTGTTGTAGAGAAACTCGCGCGACACCGGGTCCTGCCGGCGCGCGAACCGGTGAATGTGATACTCGTGATTGCCCCACAGCAGCTGCACGTTCGGCTTGCCGACAATATGGTCCATGGCAAACCGGATCACTTCCCCGTTCTGGATGCCCCGATCGAGCAGATCACCGATGAAGATGTAGAACACATCGTCTTTCATCCCGTCGGCGAACAGTTCCTGTACCGGTGCATAACACCCCTGAAGATCGCCGATATGAACAACCTGGCGATAGTGGGAGAGATCAACCATCGCGGGCTCCAGCCGGTCCAGTACTCCATGTGCGCCAAACTCTGCGTGATCCCAGACAGTGATTTTTTTGGGGACCGCGTGCTTGGCAAACCGCTCATAAGCCCGGTCAATCACCTCAGCCGGTACGACTTTCCAGTCCGGCCGCATCAGGTTGCGTTGCCGGGCGACGTCCACCGGCACCGAGGTGAAGTCGATGCAGAAGCACTCATAGCGGTGCCGCTCCGCCGATTTCACAGCCATGTTGAAATCACGGGTCTGCTGGTGTGTTGCATCCAGCACCACGAGCTGGCCCTGGCTCATCCTGAAATCGAGGATTTCCTGGACCCTGGCCCAGACCTGTTTTTCATGGGCATGGCTGACGTCAATGTTGCCGTCAGGTGCCATGACGAGACCGCCAAACTGCAGGCGGATACTGTCCGGAGACACGATGTAGGGCGTCAGCCCCTGCTCGGCGAGAAAGGTTGATTTTCCGGCGCCCGGAGCGCCGCGTGTGACAATGAGATGCCTCATGTCGAAATTCCTTGTTTGTCTATTGGGGTCACGTTCACGAACTGGACGGACCCATTGTCATTCATACGTTCTATGGTGATGCCGCCGGGGCAGAATTTGCGGATAATTTCAGCGTTGGTCACCGTGTGCCGGCTCGGTTTCACGGTGGTGAAGCTGCCTCCTGCGCACAAAGCCATCGGCACCAGCAACTGGTCAGCCAGATGGCGTCCGATGACGGCATCGGTGCCCAGAAACACTTTCGCCTCACGTGCGGCGCTGCGGGCAACCACCTCAGCCGACCTGCCGCGCATGCCGAACTCGGCGATCACCTCGCAACCGGCGTCATGCTCAATCGTCAGGATAAGGGCATTGCCCGGCCCCTGCGATTTGACTTCGCGCAGCAGCAAACGCTCTTCGCCAATGGTGAGCTGCTTGCCGATCACAGCGAGTTCGCGTCGGGCGATGTCCACGTCGAGATTTGCAAACACAGCTTCGCTCCGCTGATTGCGAATTTCTGTCCGCCGGGCTTTGACATAGGCTTGGCCAGCGCCGGGTTTGACCGTGACAGCCACACGCCCGCCGCCTGCCGGCATGAAACCATAACGCTCGAGGCGCCCGGTCACTTCGGATCCCATTTCAGCCAGCGCAGGCAGGTAGGCGCGTTCAATCAGCTCCCACGGTGGTGCCGCGGGATTGTGGGTGCCACCTTCAAGGGTAATCGTTGACGGACCATCTGCGCGCAGCAGTGCCGGCACGATGGTCTGCAGCACCAGCATGCAACTGCCTGCAGTGCCGATGGAAAACTCATACTCGCCAGCGCGCAGTGCGCCAGGTGCAAACCGGATCTCCGTAGAACCAAGTTCATCTCCACTAACTGCAGCACCCGAAATTTCCGCAGCCGCACGCACGCAGGTCAGATGCTGACGCATCAGGCCCGGCTTGGCACGACCTGCCCGGATCGCGGAAATCCGCACCGGGGTTCCGGTGGCGACCGACATGGTGAGAGACGTGCGCAACACCTGACCGCCGCCTTCGCCGAAGGAGCCGTCGATTTCGATCAAATCTGTTTTATCGTTTACAGACATTGGTTTTCATTCTTTGGGGCCGAAACCCTATTAACAACATGGTCAGACTCGCCCCTGTTGGGCAAGCCTGACCGGTTTGGATTAATCCCCGGCGACAAGGGGTGGCGAAACGTCCGTGCTCTACCACTGAGCTACCAGGCCAGAAGAGATTGGAGACCTGGGCGGGATTCGAACCCGCGACCACGCGATTAGCAATCGATGTAGTTCCGCCGGCATTCGCCGGGTTATTCTCGAATTCGCAAGCCGAGGCGACAATACGGCAGCAAGACAGTCATTCCGCCACTCCGGTTGGAACTTAGCCACCAGAGGAGGGACTTGCACCCCCAACGGTTCGGAGCAGAACTCCTCCCCACCCGCCATACAGCAGGCGCGTCTACGATGTAGTCCTGCAGGCATTCGCCCCGGCCCTGTTTGATACGGCGACAAGAAACTGGTGAAACCCTTCATTGGATGTAGTTCCACCGGCATTCGCCGCGTTTTTTACAACCTCACTTTCCTGATCTCGCTGATCCAGTGATCCGGACCAAGTCGATCTTCCGAGAAGGCGGCGATCAGATCGAAAACCCGATCCGAAAATCCGCCTATGTTCAAGACATCCGCCCGTTCATGGGCAGGTGTCGTCCGGTTCGGCGTGAGGTCGAGACACACCAGCCTGGCATCCGGGTTACGGTGCTTCAGCTTGATCCATTCCTTCATCACCGGTGTTCCACGGCCCCAGGCATGGCCACGATCAGCCCAGCTCTCATTGTCCGAGACCAGGATAACCATGTCGACCCGGGCACGCATCTTGTTCAACCGCGCAATCGGGGCTGAACACGCCGTGCCACCGCCACCAATGGCTGCCAGTTTCTCAGCATTCGTCATCACTGAATCGCGCGGATTCAAGCGGAGACGAACAACGTCGACATCGAACGGCAGCACGTGCGCCTGCGGGTTGGCCCGCAGGATCGACGCGGTGGTCAAGGCTGCCACATCAATGCAGCGCACCTTTGATTCCGCGCCGTGGCGCGTACCGGTCACTGACCAGCTCATCGACCCGGATACATCCGGGCACACGGCCACGACACCCTTGATCTTCGGCACATTGGCCGTGGCGATCTCCATGGCGTCCTGCAGCGCATTGCGAATGCTCTCCGGCAAATCCGGGTTGGCATGCATCCAGGCAACCATCAACTGGTACGGGAACACCCGTGCCCGTTTGATGGCCGCGCGATCAGCCAGCTTTGCAGCAATCCGCTGCGCTTTTCCCGACAATCCGAACACACCCCGGCGCTGGAACGTATTCAGGTTCATGCGCGCCATCTGCCAACCGCCACGCTCGGCAATCTTTGCCCAGTGCTTTGCGGTCAATGGCAAGCTGGTCAGCATCTGGAACGGCACGTCGGGAACGGCAATCCCCTTGGTGCCGGCCTTGAATGCCATCCAGTCGCGCACGGCGTGCGGCAGCAACTCAACATCGCACGGCCTTCCGATCAGCCAGGCAAAGAATGCGTCCCGCTCGGCCGATACCGGGTTTGGATGAACCATCCGGATGACATCGGCAATGGACGGCGACTGGCCAACGCTTGCAGCCAGCAGCGCCTTGTCGGACGCGGTGTTCAACCAGGCCTGCACCATACGCTTGGGCATGGACCCGAGCGATTTACGCCCGATGGCGCCGGACCGCATGATCTGCACAAAGGTGCGCAGCATCCGGCCATTGTCGATGACCTGTGTGAAGACAGACGGGAACAATTCCGGCGCCCGTACAGACAACACGGCTGTCAACAGCGCAGGCATGTCCTTCATGTGACCTTCACGCCGGGCCCAGATGGCGGTCTTTGCCATGATCTGGGGGTCAACACGCCGGGCGATCTTCAGTACATCTTCCAGGTGTGTCTCGGCGTTCATGTAGAATGTATCGCTCAAGGTACCGGTCACAGCGAGCTGTGCCAGGGCGCGAGCGTCCTCAAGCTGATAGGCTGCGCCGCCGGCCTGGTTAAGGGCATCCGCAGCGCGGGCGCCGCGGCCGGTTCCGAAAAGGGTTTTGTTGGCCATAGTCCAACTCCTTCAAATGGGTCTCTGGTGGCGGGGCCAGCCCCTATGACTGGCCCCGGGTCCCGGCTTGTTCGCGGCGACCTGCACATACCTTTGCCAGAGACGTGCCAGTTTCATTTCCTGTGATCGAAAAAATCACAAGTCGTTGTTTTTCATAAATAATAAATTTTTCAATTTTCTTTTGGCAAAAACAGAATCGAAGGATTTATATCTATTAATATAAAAATATATATACTAATATCGCTCTCGATATGAGCAAACCGGTTACAGTTTTCGCCTTCCTCGGCACCACACTTGACGCGGGCAGCGGGCCTGACCGCTGGGAACGCTGGCGCCCGAACGTGGCAATGTGCCAGCATGAAGACCTGTTGGTCAGCCGCCTTGAATTGTTTTATGGCTCGCGACACAAGCGCCTGGCGCAGGACGTCGTCAGGGACATCGGGCAGATTTCACCTGAAACCAGTGTCAACCTGGTACCCATGGAACTACGCGATCCGTGGGACTTCGGCGCTGTGTATGAAGCGCTTTATGATTTCAGCCGCACTTACACGTTTGCCCCGGATGACGAGGACTACCTGATCCAGATCACCACCGGTACGCACGTTGCCCAGATCTGTCTGTTCCTGTTGACCGAGGCGCGCTATCTGCCGGGACGCCTGTTGCAGATATCGCCTCCCAAACGCCGGCGCGAAGGCACGCCTGGCGACTATTCGATCATCGATCTCGACCTGTCACGTTATGACCGGATTGCCACCCGCTTTACCGCAGAACGCGACGAGGCAACCTCGTTCCTGAAAGCCGGCATAGAAACCCGCAACGCCGCCTTCAACGAAATGATCGAGCGAATTGAAATGGTGGCGGTGCGCTCACCTGCCCCGGTTCTGCTGACCGGGCCAACCGGCGCCGGCAAGACCCAGCTGGCGCGCCGTATCTACGAGCTCAAGCGCAGCCGTCATCTGGTCGAGGGTGAATTTGTGGAAGTGAACTGTGCAACACTGCGCGGCGACCAGGCCATGTCTGCCCTGTTCGGACATGTCAAAGGCGCGTTCACCGGTGCCCAGGCGGCTCGGGCCGGCCTGCTCAAATCCGCAGACAAAGGCATGCTGTTTCTGGACGAAATCGGCGAGCTGGGCCTGGATGAACAGGCGATGATGCTGCGCGCCATAGAGGAAGGCCGCTTCCTGCCGATGGGAGCAGACCGGGAGGAGACAAGCCGCTTCGTGCTGATTGCCGGCACCAACCGCGACCTGTCAACCCAGGTCGCCGAGGGCAAGTTCCGTGAAGACCTGCTGGCCAGACTTGACCTTTGGACGTTCCGCCTGCCGGGCCTGAAGGACCGGATTGAGGACATTGCGCCAAACCTGAGTTTCGAACTCAACAGATACGCCGAGCGAACCGGTGAACGGGTCACCTTCAACAAGGAAGCCGAAACCCGGTTTCTCAACTTTGCAGCAAGCCAGGATGCTTCATGGACCGGAAACTTCCGCGACCTGAGTGCGGCCGTCACCCGAATGGCAACGTTCGCGCCGGCCGGTCGCATTACCGTTGCCGAAGTCGAGCAGGAACTGGCGACCCTTACGGCGAGATGGCCGAAGTCCGAAAACAACGCCGGTAGCGACCAGTTACGTTCGGTCTTGAGCCCTGATCAACTGGATGATCTTGACCTGTTCGATCAGGCGCAACTGGCGCAGGTTATTGAAGTCTGCAAGACATCTGCTTCCCTGAGCGATGCCGGCCGCAAACTGTTTCAGGCCTCACGGCGCAAGCGGACCAGCACGAACGACGCAGACCGGTTACGGAAATATCTCGCCAGGTTCGGTTTGGACTGGAACACTGTTGCAGCCGGCGAAGCCGCGACTTGAAGCAGGTCAACCTGCAGACAACTCGGGATCATCAAGATCGGTTTGAATCCATCTGTCGTTTACATGAATGTCCGTGGTCTCCAACGGTCCAGGCCCGAGGTTTTCGTACTTGTGGGGAATGTCAGCGGGTCCCAGCAACACGTCGCCTGCTGCAGCCTCAATTTTCGTTTCACCGATGGTGAACAGGCCTCTGCCGGTACGGACGATGAAAATCTCGTCATAGGGATGCACATGCCATTTGGGGCCAACACCTATCTTTTCGGTTGCATAGAAAAGCACTGTCACCCCGGTACCGATGTCCTTGCCTTCCAGTACACCTTTCCAGAGGCGCTCGTCAGATGCCCAGTCACTGCGCTTCAAATGCACGGGTTTACCGCTCATTCCAACACTCCTTCAGTTTATCATGATGTGGGGCGCGTAACTCTGCGAAACAAGAAAATTCCACTACAGGCAAAGCTGTCAGGTCCACGATCATTGCTGATGGTCCGGCTCCTGCGGTTTTTCCTGCAGGAACCGGTGTTGCGCTATTGCCGGCCAGGCTCAAGGGCAGCAGCGGATTTCGCCAGCCGCACCAGGTTGATGAACTCGGCCCGGTACCCGAACCGGTCTTCCCCCTTGGCCGACTGCGCCAGTGAAACCACATCGTCATAAGAGAACTTGCCGGTATACCGACCGCCTCTCAGCACCTGGCCGAATGCGGCCACAGAGGCGGCAAACCGGTCATCGCGTGATGCCTGGGAGACCGATTCTGCTTCCGACGCCCTGGTCACCGGGGCGGTGATCAGGGTGCTGGTATCGCTGTCCGGCAACTTGTAGCGGATCTTCATAAAGGCATATTCCCCGGCGTTGCCGACAGCAGGTTTCGCAGGTTCAGCCTGATAGCGCAGATCATCGATCAGCCGGTTTTCTGCTCCAGCAGGTGTGATTTCATACAGCGCCGTTACCGTGTGTCCGGCACCGATGTCCCCGGCATCGACCTTGTCATTGTTGAAATCCTCACGGTTCAGCAACCGCGTTTCATAACCGATCAGGCGATACTCACTGACGGTGGCGGGATTGAATTCCAGCTGCAGCTTTACGTCCTTGGCGATGGTGAACAGGGTCGAACCCGCCTCCTCCACCAGCACCTTGCGCGCTTCGCTCAGTGTGTCGATATAGGCGGCGTTGCCATTACCGTTCTGGGCCAGCGCCTGCATCAGTTCGTCATTGTAATTGCCGCGGCCAAAGCCCAGTACCGACAGGGTGACACCGGATGCGCGTTTGCGCTCAATGAAGCTCTTCAGTTCACCGGTATCCGAAATGCCAACATTGAAGTCACCGTCGGTCGCCAGGATCACCCGGTTGACACCGGCACTGTCGATCTGGCTCTCGGCAAGCTGGTAGGCCTGGCGAATGCCTTCTGCACCGGCAGTCCTGCCGCGGGCGGTGAGCCGCTCAAGCGCTGACAGAATCTTGCTCCGGTCAGCCACCCGCGTCGGCTCCAGCACCGTGCCGGCAGCGCCTGCATAGGTCACGAGGGCGACCGTATCGTCCGGTTTCAGCGAAGACAGCAGCAGCTTGAACGAGTTGACCAACAAGGGCAGCTTGTCCGGCGATCTCATTGAACCGGATGTATCAATGAGGAAAACCAGGTTGGCCCTGGGTGCCTCTGTCTTCGGCATCTCAAACCCCTTGATGCCAATGCGCAACAGCTTGGTGCCGGTGTTCCACGGGGTCGGCATTATCGACACATTGGCCCTGAACGGTTCGCTCCGGTTCTCAGGCGCCTGGTAGCCATAGTCAAAGTAATTGATCATTTCCTCGACGCGCACAGCGTCCTTTTGCGGCAGTACACCATTGTTCAATGCATTGCGCACAAAGGCATAGGATGCCGTATCAACATCAATCGAGAATGTTGACACAGGGTCTTCCGCAGCAACCTTCAGCGGATTGGGGGTTATGTCGGAGAACTTGTCGCGGCCCTGATCCCGGTACTGCGGGATTGCAATAATGTCGCGGCCCTGCACCTGGTACTGTGGACGGCTGCGCACGCCCGAGGTCGATTCATTCGCAATTATGCCTCCGACGATCGGCGGCGACAGGTTGAAATTCATCCGGTTCGCCTGCTTTGCAACCTGCCGCGTGCCGGGCTGCGGTCTTCCAGCCTCTTTCTTGGCAGGAGCCGCTTCTTCGAGCCGTGCAACCGGCTCGTTCTCCGGCACCGCCGCAACAGTGTCGGTTTCATCCGCAGGGCCGGCCTTGTCCAGCTTGCTTTCAACCGGCGTGGTCACAATGCCGGGCCTGATGTGGTCGATACTGACAACAGCAACCGCCAGTACCGCAAGGCTTGCGCCGCCGGCCATAAGGTGGGTCAGTTTGGGGTGTGCAAAGTCCATGAAAGGTCTCCTCTTGAGTGCGCTAAGCAATTGATTGCCCCGCTCTCTAAGACGGCTGCCGACGGTCGATGCTTGGCGGGCCTTTGAATTTCCCAGCTCGAAAGCTTCGGTGGCTGCACGCATTGCAGCCTGACGCGCAACATCACTCGGCTGAACGGCTGCCTGCCGCTCAAACGCCCGTTCCATCCTGTTCAGTTCGTCGTTCATGCTTCTGCTTTCGCCAACGTTTTAAGTTTCTTGCGCAATTCATGCATGCGCCAGGACACGGTGGATTCCTTGATATCGAGCACGTCCGCGGCTTCTGCGTGGGTCATGCCTTCGGCCAGCACCAGAACCGCGGTTTCGCGCAAATCGGCGCCGACCCGCTGCAGGGCATCGTAGAGCCAGGCCAGTTCGCGGGCAGTTTCGGCCTCTGCACCCCTGGCCAGTTCGGACACTTCACCATAGGCCTGGTGCAAGCGGGTCATGGCGCTTTGTCTGCGATGAAAATCCTGCGAGGCATTGACCACAATCCGGTAAAGCCAGGTGGTGAAGCGCGCCTCACCCTTGAACGAGCGCAGCTTTGTCGCAAGCGACGTACAAACCGTCTGGGCTATGTCTTCGGCATCCTCACGCACACCGGTAAAGCGCAGCGCAATGCGGAAAATGCTGTCATAATGACGTTCCAGCAGCACCTGGAATGCCGCCATATCGCCACTTGCGGCCTGCGCGGCCAGCTCGCTGTCACTCGTGTTCATTCGCATGTTCTGTCATTGGACGCATGACAACAGCATTTCCTTGGCGGGCGCAGAACATTTTTTTGAAGAATGAAACAGCAATGGCTGATTCAACCCGTCTAGGAGCCAGTTTTAGAGGGCTGAAAGAAAGATGCCGGTGTCAGAATACTGTTGGACTGGCTGACCAGATATCCCGCTTCTGCGCTCAACTGCAAATAGGCCTGCCAGTCGGGATCAGCGGCCATTGCAGCGCGTTTTTCCGCCCTGTCGGCGGCGCTGTCGTATGCCCAGATGTGGACATAAGAGTTGACATTCCCGGTCTCCACTGCGCCGTAGACCGCAGGATAACCCAGGTTGCGGCACTGGGCGGCCCAGCCGTGCTCTTCATAAAGTTTCATATGCTTTTTGATCGTGCCGGGCCGGCAAACATAGGTACGCAGGTCATAAATCATGGTCCGTCATTCCTTTCATTGATCAACAGACCTGATAACATGACACCCAGGTTGCGGAGACATTAAAATGTCACCCAAACAAAGCTCGCAATGTTCTTGTTATTCCAGTCCCATACAGTTGGCATAATAGGTCACCGTTGCCGGCCAGTCGGAAAATATGCCGGCGACCCCGACATCTTTTGCCAGAACGTCGATGAGTTCATACATGACGCCGTCACTGTCGGTCTGCTCCTTGATGGACTGATAGTACCAGCCGCCTCCCGTCTTCAATGGACCGGAGCGTTCAATCGTCCATGTGATTATTCGCAGATTGGCTGCCTTTGCCTGCATGGCGTATTCAGAGGGCACAATCCTGCCGTTGTTGGCGGTCACCAGCATCCATAAAGGTGGTGCGATATAGCGGACCCCCATATCGGCGAGTTCCTGCATGGTCGGCTTGAACGTGGCTGCATCATCGGGCTTGAGACCGCTGTCATAGCGCCCGTCAAGATAGACCGCCTGTGCACCAAACTCCGGCTCATTCCTGATCCAGTACAGGACATCATCCAGGTTGAAAGACTGTGGCCAGACATCGCTGGCCGGGACACCTGCGGACTTGTATTCGTCAATCATCTTTTGCGCGTAGTCGGCTTGTGAAAACCCGTCAAAAGGCATTTCGACAGCGGGTGCCTTCAACTCAGGCGTGAACTTTGCTCCAAGCTCCTGGAACAGCCTGATCGAGTCAGCATGGGTCATAACCGTGCCTGCCGATGCGGCATAAAGGTCCGTTCGCCAACTCGCTGTCCCATCCATGTATTCTTCGACGGAAACCGCCGTCTTGTCTGCACCATCCATTTTACCGGTCAAAGTCTTGAACTCCGCCAGTGTCAGGTCTGAGGTGCGGCATTCCGCAGATGCCGGTTGGTCACCTGTGGCTGCGGTAAACGGCTTTATGCACTTTGAGGCCAGGCCGGAGGCCAGAATGTTGGTCGATGTATGCAAGTCGTTCTGGGCGTGGCGGCAGACCAGTTCCTTGTCTTTGGTAAATGTCACATCACATTCCAGAATGCCGGCTCCCATCCGGGCAGCAGCGACATAGGACTGCCGGGTGTGTTCGGGAAACTGCATCGCGGCGCCGCGATGTCCGATCGAAAACAGCTTTTTCTTCATCGGCATCCCGGTGCACGAAAGCAGCTTGGTCTTGAGTGCGCCCTCTTTCATGTCGTCGATCAGAAAAAACGGGCGTGGTCCAACAGTCACCTCGCCTGCAACTGCAACAGACGCGACTGCTGAAAATCCGAGGGTGAAGAGGATGCGGGCTACCTGGTTCACGGTGTGCTCCTTGCACGATGGGTGGACGTTTACCGAAGTTGATCTGCATCTGCGTTGTGGTCTGCAATTGTAACATTTCTGATATGGCTTGATCACAAAATGATGTCGTGCAGACCGCGGCAACTTCAGCGGGCGTTGCCGGCAGCCGTTTGAGAACACGCCTCGGCAACAATCCAGTCCTTGAATCTCTGCACTTCGGTCCTTTGCAAACCCCGCTGCGTGGTCACCAGATCATAACCGATGTCGGTGACAACCCGATCGGGAAACGGGCAGACAAGCAGGCCTGCCTCCACCAGGTCATGAAGGACTGGCAGGCTTCCCAGCACGACCCCCTGGCCTGCAATCGCAGCCTGGACCGCCAGGTTGTAGTCACTGAAGCGAATGCCTGATTCTGAACTGATATGATCCGCGCCGACTTCCTTGAGCCAGGGGTGCCAACCCATCCAGCGTTTGGTGGCGTGTGCCCAACTGAGCTCAGACAGATCCCAATGCAGCAATGTGGCGTGTTGAAGGTCATCTATCGTTCTCAATACCCGACGACCAGAAACCAGTGCAGGACTGCAAAAGGCGCAAAGCTGTTCATCAAACAGGCGGTGGGACACCAGGTTGCCCTCAGGTTCGCGGGCGAACCGAACCGCCACATCCGCCGCACTGTGTTCAAGGTCGACGATTTTCAACGACGAGTCGATCAACACGTCGACTTCGCCGTTCCTCTCTCGAAAACCTTCCAGTCTCGGTACAAGCCAGGCGGTGGCGAACGAAGGTTCTACCGACACAATCAGCCGTTTGCGCATGTCCGGCATGCGCATCATGTCAACCGCACCGCGGATCTGAGTGAACCCGGACGCCAGCTTCACGCACCCTGACTGCCCCGATGACGTCAGTTGCAGGCCGCGTCCGCTGCGTGTCACCAGTTGCGTGCCGAGGGCGTCCTCCAGCTTGCCGACCAATTGCTTCACCGCCGCCGGTGTCACCCGCAACTCTTCCGCCGCGCGAGCATAGTTCAAATGCCTCGATACAGCTTCGAATGCCTTCAGGGCATTCAGGGATGGTAGCCAATCGCTCATGTCAAAATATAGATAAACTAACTTTATGGCATAGATCAAATGACTTTGCCGGATCACGCATTAGCACTAGTTTTCAGCCACTTTGTCCGATCACATTCCGGAGCATCCCGATGAGTAATTCTATCCATTCAGACATGCAGCAGACGGTTCGCGTCAGCAGCAGGCGTTTTGAGCAGTCACCGTTTCATGACTGCTGGGCCAACGAACACACAGTCATGGGGGTCTATGCCGGGCGCTATTACAGCGTGTTCAATGGTGAAGACGTCTCCGATGCCTACTGGGCATTGCGCCGTAAAGCTGTCCTTTATGATGTGCCGGAACGTCCGGTGGAGATTTCCGGACCCGATGCCGTTGCGTTCCTGGAGCGTGTGTTCGCCCGCAGGATATCCAGCCTGAAGCAGGGACGTGGCCGTTACGCTATTGCGTGCACACCGAAGGGCGGTGTGTTCATGGACGGCATCCTGTTCAGGCTGGCGGAGAACAGGTTCTGGTATGTGCAGCCTGACGGTGCACTGGAGACATGGCTGCACGCCCATAGCGCAGAATTCGACGTCACAGTCTCTGATCCGCATTCGCGGGTGTTGCAGATACAGGGTCCGGCGTCAGTTGACATCATGCGCGCTGCATCCGGCGGAACAATTGATGAAAGC
The DNA here is from genome assembly GCA_947488295.1 of uncultured Anderseniella sp. Taxonomy (GTDB): domain Bacteria; phylum Pseudomonadota; class Alphaproteobacteria; order Rhizobiales; family Aestuariivirgaceae; genus Anderseniella. The sequence goes on along the minus strand of CANKYU010000003.1, from coordinate 240,977 downwards.
ATGGGATATTTTCATTCGGGATTTTTCAAGATCGGCGGTCAGGAAGTCTATGTTTCCCGCACCGGCTGGACTGGAGAACTGGGCTTCGAAGTCTACACGCAGGGCGATGCAACCGATTGCCCAATGCTGTGGCACTGTCTGCTGGAAGCCGGTGAGCCCCATGGCATGAAGGTCGGCAGTATTTCGTCCATGGAGATTCGCCGTCTGGAGGCAGGCATACTGGACAATGGCACGGATTTCGACATCTCCATGACGCCATTCGAGGCTGGGCTGGACGCCTTTGTGGATCTGGACAAGACCGACTTCATCGGCCGAAGCGCTATTCTGGACGGCAAGTCCGGCACCCGGATTTACGGTGTCAAGTGTGCGGAGGCCACGCCGGCCTATCACGGTGAAATTCTGGATGGAGAACAAGCCGTTGCCCGCATTACTGCCGGGGCATGGTCACCCTACCTCAACGCAGGCATCGGGTACGCTCGCTTCCAAACGGCAGAAAACTGGGCTGGCAAGAACCTGAGCATGAAGACCACGCAAGGTAAAACGGTTGCCTGCGAGATTGTGGAACTGCCGTTTTATGACAAGGAAAAGCGCATTCCGCGCGGGCTCGACAAAACGGTTCCTTAGAATAGCTGCTTCAGTTACCTGTCAGCAGTCTGAGCAGCGCACTGAAAACAAACAGGACAATCGCGGCTTTCGCCCCGATCACCAGGATGCGCAACACTCCTGTTGAGGCAAAGCCGGGTTCTTCGACAGCTTCACCTGCCTTGTCACATTGGGGTAAACTCATCTTTGCTGCTTTCGTCTGAACACGGAACTTACTGACGTAAGGTTATCGGCTAACTGCAAAGTTTTCGTTACCGGCGCCTGTACCGCACAGCTTCGTGCCCCATCACAGGTACGACTGTGGGTCAGTTCCGCCAGACCCGTGCCTTTATGGCATCAAAGATGAAACCCGTCTTGATCGAGACGCCGGCCCGGACGACGTGCAGATCAGCAATGCTGGCAGTACTCCGATTGCCTCCGATGCTGATGCTCTCTGAGCCAAAATCGATGAATTGATACTCTACTCGGGCTGCTATGGTGTCAGTAACCGCCCATTCGACGCCGCCACCGACAGTATAGCCAAAAAACCACTCGTCGTTTTCCGAACCCACGCCGTCAAGCGAAAAGTCAGCCCGCGCAGTTGCGAAGCCGCCCGTCACATAAGGCAGGAAACGGTCATAGGCGTATCCGATGCGTCCTCGGGTGGTCGACAACGTATCCAGGCTGACCTCGCCGGCCTGTCCGCCAATCGTTGTGGAACCGTTGACGTCAGTGAACGAGAAATCGCTATCCAGCCCCAGGACAATGTGATCGAACTGAAAGTTGCGCCCGGACATTATTCCGACAAGCACTCCGTCAAGGCCGATATCATCTGCCGCGCCAGCAAAGCCGCCGTCTGTCCGACCATCTACTACGCCACCAAGCTTCACTCCAAAATAGGATCCCGACCAGTCATGTGCACCAAGTGGGTCTGCGGGCAGACCGTAATCCGCAGCGTGTGAAGGTGTTGATGCCAGAACACCAAAAGAAACAGCAACTATTACAAGGGGGTTTTTCATAGATTGTCTGTGCTCCGCATTTGTTAGTGCCCCCGCCCGGCCCTCATCTCGGACTGTGGATCAGACCAGGGCAAAAGACACTGTCCTAGAACAGCTATCGCAGATTTCCGCCGAAAATGTTGTCTCCAAGATGTAACAATTTGTCGCCAAGTCAGCTACTCTGCTGCAGTGGCAACCTGCTTGGTCGTCTCGGGCCTGTGATTGGTGAGCGCTGCATCCAGCGGCAGATACACGATGGTCTGCAGCCCGCCCTGCTCAAGATTTTTGAATTGGATATCTCCACCGTGGCGGCGGATAGCCGAGCGCGCAATGGCAAGACCAAGCCCGACACCGCCGGTCTCGGGATTTCTCGAGCTCTCAAGCCTGGAAAATGGTTTAAAGACAAACTCTAAATTGTCCGGATGCAGTCCCGGTCCCGCATCGATTATCGATATCATCAGGTTGGTTCCATCTTCGTGGATATCAACGTCGGCTTTGTGACCGTACTTGATCGCGTTCTCAACCAGATTTCTGAACGCCCGTTTCAGTTCCACAGGCCGGCATCTGTAACGTGTTGGCGCAATGCGCGACAGAAACGCGTCTCTACCTTGCTGGCGGAACTCGCGACAGATTCCATCAAGCATCTGGGTAAGATCGGCCTGTGATGTACCTTCAGTCTTTTCCTCGCTTCTGGCAAAGGCAAGCGTCGACTCCACAATCTGCTGCATGTCGTCGAGCACGTTTTCAATCCGCATCTTTGCTTCCTGGTCATCGACAAATTCAGCGTTGATCCGCAAACTGGTCATGGGAGTTCGTAAGTCATGCGAGATTGCCGCCAGCATTCGCATTCGATCGGTAACGAACTGACTGAGCCGCAACTGCATGCGATTGAATGCTGTCGCCATGTCACGAACTTCAATCGGCCCGGTATCTTCATCCAGATCGCTGACAGCCTCGCCACGGCCAAATCGCGTAGCGGCGTCCGCCAGGTTCTGCATTGGTCTGGTAATTCTGCGGATGATCAATGTCAGCAGGACCAACGTTAAAACAGACGACAAAACCAGCAATCCAATGGAAGGCCATGCCCAAATCCGGATGTTGGCCGGTACGCGCGCGACTGAGCGCAGCCATTGCCCGTCCGAGAGCTGCATGTCAGCAAATAACCAGTCCCGCGTGGAAGCTGGATCTGCCCTGCTTTCGGGTCGCTCATGCAACATACCAACCGGGTTCAAACCCCAGTAAATGCTGCGGAACGGCACTCCTGTGGGACGGAAAATCGTGACCGAAACCTCGTTTGATGAAAGCCCCATTTTGCCGGTAATCTCTTGCACCGTCGCTGCGCGCACAGAGTTCGGACCAAAACCATAAACCGGTTCAGGAAGTTCGCTCGCGCCGGGCTTTGCCTGTCTAACGTCAAGCACCAGCATGTCATTGCTGAGTGATCTTGCTACGTCGGTTTTTTGCAAGCCAGCGGCTTCATTGACCAGTTTGTATGCACGTTCCAGTTGCGGCAGGGTAAGTTGCCGTGATGTCTCCAGCATGGACAGCGTCATCATTACGTTGATGATCCCTGCGGTTATGGCATTGTTCACGAGCAGAACACCGACCACTATAATAATCAGGCTGCTGGATATTCGCTTCGGCAGGTATCTCTTGATGTTCATGTTGGCCGCCTTGAGTTTACGGTTCCTGGCTCATTGCAGAAGATCATTCGACTATTACCTCGCATGCGATCTTGTAGCCCCGGCCCCACACTGTCTGAAGTAACTTGGGTTCACCTGGGTCTACCTCGAGCTTCTGGCGCAGTCGACTGACGTGATTGTCAATCGTTCTGTCGAAAACCACGGCCGCTCTTCCTTTGGTCAGATCGAGCAATTGGTCCCGGGACAATGCGAAATTCGGTCTTTCAAGCATGGCCAGAAGAATCTGAAACTCTGACGTGGTCAGCGTGACTACACGCCCATCGGTGTGCTCAACCTCGCGTGTGTTGAAAATTAGAGTCCAGCCATCAAACCGGAAACGTTTTGGCGTCGTTGTTTCAGAGGATGTGGGCATGGTTTCAGATCGGCGCAAAACGGACTTTACCCTGGCAAGCAGTTCGCGGGGATTAAAGGGCTTCACCACGTAGTCATCCGCACCAAGTTCAAGTCCGAGAATTCTGTCAATCTCGTCTGAAACAGCGGTCAGCAGGATTACAGGAATTTGACTGGTTGCCTGTATATGGCGGCAAAGCGAAAGCCCGTCTTCACCAGGCATCATAATATCAAGAACGATCAGATCGAACCGGTTGGTCTGGAGCAACTCACGCGCCTGCGCTGCATCGACGGCAGATGACACCCGAAAACCCTGCTGTTTCATGTACTTGGTCAACGGTTCTCTGATGTCGCGATGATCGTCAACGACAAGTATGTGATGGCTGTTCTGCATGCCGTACAAACTCTAATGTTGCAACAACTGCCCAAAGGGCAAGGCTGGTTACTTTCTTGCTATAACAGCATTTTCCACAGGTACACTGGTGAGTATTGGTGGCGTTTTCTTCCAAGCATCCCTGTTTCCAGTAGCATACCCAATGTCAAACAGCCGCCTCATATACTTGGTGTTGAACGGATCCGTCGCGTCATAAGGTACTTTTTCTTCAATGTAACTCAGGTTGAAATCCAGCCCGGTTTTCCTGCTCAGATTGTAGGTCTGGGAGATTGTCTGGCGCGTGTGGCTTTTAATGAACGTGGAGTAGGCCCTGGATGCAATCGATAGTGACGTGGCCTTTACGACAGAAAACTCCGGATCGATCGTATTGTTCACAATCATATAAATCCTGGAACCATGAGGCGTCCTGGTTGGTTTCGGTACGCCGCCGGCCAGCACAACCTCTGGCGCAGTATAGATCTGAGTTGCAACACCGCCATCAGAATGCAATTCCGAAAATTCTTGACCGTTTGCAACCGCGCTTATTTTCACTGCAGGAAACACTCCCGGTACGCTGGCGGATGCCAGCAACACCTGGTGGATGAGATGCATGGACTTGTCTATATTTGCATGCATCGCTATTGCGCCAATGTCCCAGACCATGGCTCGCTGGGCATCCAGATTGGTTGTGACCACGAGCAGGCGCCGGCCATTTGCATGCGCCCGGGCAATCTCGAACACGACATCAGGCGTAACATACCGGGCAATCAGTTTTCTGAAATTACTGTTGTCTGATGCTCCGTTTGAGATCAGCGCGCGAATTGGCCCACGTCGCTGGTTCAAGTCTTTGGCAATACCACTGGTAAAGAGGCTGCGAAGTTGTGGATCGTAACGCGATCCCAGAAAGGCAAACGGCGCAATCAGGGCACCAGCACTAACGCCGGTAACGACATCAAATGCCGGACGCTTGTTTGAATTCGTCCAGCCAACCAGCAAACCTGCGCCATAAGCTCCTGCGCCACCCCCGCCCGATAAAGCCAGCATCTGTGCCGGCGTCCGGCGATCTGAACGCATTACTGCCTTGACGGGGGAGATCCGAGCCAATTCATCTGCGGACGCGTCTGCCCAATGTCGGATATTCGAAAATCCGGACACTTCGGCTTGCTGCTGGTCGCCAAGCGTGAAGCTGTCCCTGGGCATCGAAGCACAACCTGCCACGAGCAACATCATCAATAAAACGGTAGTCCGGCCCAGGGCCCTGACGGGTTGGAAAAGCGAGTTCTGCATCAAACTACCTCTGGTGTGTCTTGATCAGTACGATCCCGCCTGCCCCGCCACCCTCTTTCTTGCCTTTCCGTACTGGAGCTGACAGACGGACATTCGAAAGTGGTTTTGAAGCAGGCGGGCCATGGCCGACATTACGGGGTGTAATTCTGCAGCAGCAGATGCCGGCCAATCCTGTTTGCCCTAGCGGGAAAGCGTGAACGCAACTTTTCCGCTTTGGTAAGCAATGAAACCATTGTTGCTTTGGCCAAGCTCGACGCATCTGTTGCCCATCATTCGTGCTTCCATGCAGAATCCGCCTGGTGCGGGCCGCCACTTGGTGGACATTGACATGAACCCTGCCTTCATTTTCCCTGACCCGTCCGGGTTAAGGGTCAAGCGGCCGTTTCGGCCATTTTCTCCCTTGAACACCCATGCACGGCCATCGGCTATCTGCCGGATGAAATCGTCGGATGCCAGACCTGAGCCGGCGTTGTAGGTGAACAGTACAAGTGAAATTGGCAGTGCGGTAACGACGCGGCGTATGAAAAGTCTGGTCTTCACTGGAAATTACCTCCTGATTGGCAATGTGGTGTGCGGCACACAACTGGCCTTGATCGAAATTCACAGCAGCAGGCCTTTGCGACAGCTCAGGAAATTACCAGTCGCCAGGCTTCAACAGATGTCGGAGTTGTAACAAAGTGTCCCGGAAAAACCTGTTGTGACACTTCTTTACATTTTAGGCATTTTGCTGGTGGGAACATGCGGTCAATGGCTGCTAAGCAAACCTCAGAACCGGCTGCTTCAGGAATTCAAAACGAATGCCATTTGCAGCTGCTGCGGCAGCAAAAAACTACACAAGAGTCGAGATCACACCATGAGTTCCCCGACAGGAGCCGACAACAAATTGAGTGAACCGGAAAGCCAGGCAACGGCAGCACTACCACTACAGGTTGTCAAACAATCCGGTAGCACCAAAGCAGCACCCCGCTTGCGCTCAGTACCCTGGGGCTACCGGATTATGGCGCTGGTTCTGATCGTTTGCACTTCAGTCGTGGCGGGCGGAGTTTCCGGATTGTACCGGCAACCCAAGCCATTGCAGATAATTATGGAATATCTCGGTCTGGAAGCTGGTGCGGGAACGGCCACCCCCATTGCACTACCCACCAAACCCAAGCCCGCTTCAGGCAAGGACAGCAAAAGTTCACCAGTTACCGGCACCGGACAGACCGTATCCAGCGTTATCGCGCTGGGCAAGCTGGTGCCAAGCGGCAAGGTCATCACGGTGGCGCCCCCGTCAGGTGCGGGGGATGCGCGTCTTCAGGCCCTGAAAATCGTGGAAGGCGATGTCGTCAAAGCCGGCCAGGTACTGGCCGTGCTGGACAATGAAGACAAGCTCCAGGCCACCATTAACTCTGCGCAAGCAACCATCTCAGTTCGTGAAGCTGACCTTGCAAAAACCAGATCGCAAACACGTGCCAGCCTGGCTGAAGCCCAGGCAAGTCTGGCCAACGCTGAAGCAGCCGCGTTGAGTGCCAGGCTGGACTTTGAGCGCACCAGCACCCTGTATTCGCAACGAGTGGTGTCCAAGGCAACATTCGACACAAAACGCGCGACCAGTGAACAGGCTGAAAAACAGGTGGATCAGGCCAAAGCAACTCTGTCTCGCTACACATCGACCGATATTGATGAGCAAAGCGACGTGGTGGTCGCGCTGAAAAACCTGGAATCGGCGAGGTCAGATCTGCGACGCGCCCGGCAGGATCTCAGGCAAGCCTATGTCCACTCACCGATTGATGGAACAGTCCTCGAAATCCACGCCCGCGCAGGGGAGAAGCCTGGCAACGATGGCATCATGGATGTCGGTGATATCAGCAACATGACTGTTGAAGTAGAGGTCTACCAGACCTCAATACGACATGTTTCTGTAGGTGATCCGGTAGAGATTTCATCGGCAAGCCTGCCGGCAACCCTCACAGGCGAAGTCAAACGCATAGGACTGCAAATCAGGAAGCAGTCGGTGATCGCTTCTGACCCCGCTGCAAGCACAGATGCTCGGGTTGTCGAAGTCATCGTGGGCCTGGATGACAGCTCTTCGAAAACGGCTTCCAGATTCACCAACCTGCAGGTCGAAGCCAAAATACAGGTCGGACAAGACAAATGACTGCTTTGTTGGGGTATGTACTGGGCAGGCTACCGATCGGATGGCTGCAACTGACGCACAATAAGAACAGACTGGCCGCGGCCCTTGCGGGCGTCGCCTTCGCCAATGTTTTGATATTCGTCCAGTTGGGCTTTCTCGGTGCTTTGGTTGACAGCGCCGTAATGCCTTACAAGATGATCAAGGCGGACGTGCTGATTTACGCGTCCGACACCAACACGCTTTCAGACTCCGGTACTTTGCCGCGCCAGCGCATGTTTGAAGCTTTGGCCTTCGACGAGGTCGCCTCGGCCACGCCTGTCTATATAGGTGGGCTGGACTGGCTGCGGCCTGATGGCGGAACCAGCACTCTGCGGGTATTTGGTACGGATCCAGGTGCCATGGCGTTCCTACCGCATGAGATCAATTCAAACCGCGACAGGTTGAAACTTCAGGACGTGGGGCTCATCGACCGCAAGACCCGCAACATGCCGATGCAGGTATTGGAAACTATTGACGCAGGCAAGATCTATTCTTTCGAGGCATCAGGGCGCAACCTTCACATACAAGGCACTTTTGATGTCGGGGCAGGCTTTGATTCAGATGGTTTTATCATCGTGTCCGACCAGACTTTTCTGAATTTTTTCCCGAGGCGAACAGCCAGCGCACCAAACTACATTTTTGTGACCCTCAAACCCGGTGTGAATGCTGAACGGTTTGTGCAGGCGCTTCGTCAAAAAGTCCCATCAGTAGATACAGTCGTCAACACACTGGCAACTGCGACGGATGACGACCAGCGCTATCAAACCCAGGAAAGGCCGATTGGCATAATATTCGGGTTTGGGGTCGTCATTGGTGTTCTGGTTGGCATCGTCATTGTTTATCAGGTCCTGTCCACGGATGTGGCGGACCATCTGAGTGAATATGCAACTTTCAAGGCCATAGGATACAAGCAGAGTTTCTTCCGGAGCATCGTTTTCGAGGAAGCTTTCGTTCTGGCGCTGATCGGTTTTGTGCCGGGTATCGTGTTGTCTGAAATCATATATCAGTTGACCGCAGCCGGTACGGGCTTGCCGGTAGCCATGACGCTGTCGCGTGCGCTCTATGTTCTGGGAGGCACGATAGTGATGTGTGCTGCATCAGGTGCTTTTGCCACCCGGCGTCTGGCCGGCGCCAATCCGGCGGACTTGTTCTGAGGCCACCATCATGAGTTTCGAAACAGGAAAAATCTTGCAGATGCACATGCCGGTTCCGGCTTCTGAGCCAGAAGGGCATTCTGCCCCAATTGTGACCAGGAATCTCAACCATTCTTTTGGCGCCGAAGACGCGCGAAAACAGGTGCTGTTTGATATCAACATGACAATTGATCCCGGACAGCTTGTTATCCTGATGGGTGCATCAGGCTCGGGCAAGACCACGCTTCTCACTCTCGTTGGATGTCTCAGGCGCGTTGAGGAAGGCAGCGTAAGGCTGCTTGGTGAGGAGCTCCATAACGCAACAGAAGATCAACTTGTCCACGCGAGACGTCGGTTGGGGTTCATATTCCAGGCCCACAACCTGCATGAGAGCCTGACGGCTGTTCAGAATGTGCGCATGGGCCTTGAAGTCCACGGACGCACTGCACTGAAATCCTGGCGGCGAGTGTGCACACATATTCTGGAACTACTTAGCATTGGCGACAAAGTTGACGATCTTCCCGCGAAGCTTTCTGGCGGTCAGAAGCAGCGAGTGGCAATTGCAAGAGCGCTTGTCGGGAACCCGGATATCATCTTTGCCGATGAACCCACTGCAGCTTTGGACAAGGAGACCGGTTATCAGGCTGTATCATTGCTGAAACGTCTGGCTATCGAACGGCAGACAACAACATTGATGGTAACACACGACAATCGTATCCTCGATCTGGCAGATCGGATCGTCACTCTGGAGGATGGCCGGATCATCAGCGATGAGCGGAAGACCTGAAGTGAACCCGGCAGCTGCATGTGTCTGCAAGCACGATGGCTTGTTCGTTGTGACGGATACCACCATGTTGCCCGCAACCTGCGTCTCCAACAGTCCATATGTGCTTTAGCCTACGCAACACCGTGATCTGCAAGCTGCGCCGGATGAGTTTCCCCCCAGTCTGCCAGGAACTCCGCCATGCTGTCTTCACCCGCCAGCTCTATGGCGCGCCGTGGCAGCGACACGCCGTGCTGCAAAGCCAGGCGAGCACATGCAACATGATCCCTGCTTGCTGCAGACGGTGCGTTTTCCGAGCCGTGAATGATGGTGGACAGCAACGTGCCACCATAGCCGTTGATATGGTTGAGGTCCGGCTTCAGGTCCAGAAAGAACCCCATCACCTCCGGCAGGCCTTCCCAGCCGGCCAGATGCAGTGGCGTCATGCCCATGTCATCGGCTTCATCAAAGGCAAGCCCGCCGGCAACCAGTCGCTTGATGTGGGAAAAGGTGTTCGGCAGATGGATCAGGTTGTGCAGCATGTAGCGGCATTCCCTGGGCAGACCGGCAGGGTCGGCGGACAATCTGCCATTGCCTCCCCGGGCGATCGTGATCAGCGGCTGCAGGTCTTCGGGAATTTCGATCGACCCCCCGGCGTCTCTGATGGCCTGCGCCACATCGAGATTGCCGAATGCCAGGGCCAGCGCATAGGCGGTCATCCCGTCATACAAAAGGTCCGGGTCCGCACCTGCCTCAAGCAACTGGTCTGCCATCCTGGCATCGCACATGCGCCGGGCCGCCTGATGCAGCGCACTCGCCACCATGGGCGCTTCACCGGACGGATGCGGACTCACGCCTTCATTGGGATCGGCTCCTGCCTTCAACAGCAGGTCCACCGCCGCATGATCATTGAAATCCAGAGCGCGCAAAAGCGCATTGGTCCCGGTCGGATCCGCGCCATGACGCAGCAAAAGACGCAAGCCGTCTCGATGGCCAAGCTCGGTGGCATGATACAGGCTTTCATTGTCGTTCGGGTTCGCACCCTGCTCGAGCAGCCACGCCGCGAGCCGCATATTGTTGGCATGACCCAGTGCGCCGTACAGCGCAGACAGCAGATGATCGGAACCGGGTTCGAACGGGAAACCGTCATTGACATCCGCCCCATGCTGCACCAGCAGGTCGGCGATGGCCATCATGGCGTCGGACTTCTCAGGATGTGCCTGAAAATGCTTTGAAAACGCCAGGTGCAGAATGGGCCTGCGCGGACCAATGGGCGTAACGGCCAGACCGGGGTCCTTGCGCAGTGCCGCTTTCACGGCCGGCAGATCATAAAGGGCAATCTCCAGTTCCAGCAGCCCTCGCGCCAGATCCGGCGTGTCGGTAAGCAGGCGGTCCACTGCTGAATTGTGACCGTGATACAGAGCAATCTTCAAACGCTGCTGCTTGCGGGCCCGGTCCATGCCGCTTATCTCGACGGCCAATTTCAGCGCCGGCCAGCTTGCAAAATTGTTTTCCCTGGCAATCACATGCAGAAAATCGGCATGGGTCAACTTGCCGGAATCACTGCGTGGCGGGCGAACAGCCAGCCGCTCAAGCGCTGCCGGATCGCCGTCATTATACGCTTTACGCAAAATCTTGGCGGCACGGCGAAGGGTATCAAGAGAGTTCATTGTCGGTCTCCTCACATAATGCCCGGGGCTCGCTGACGGGGCATGAGATCAACCGATGGATGTCTTCGACTATGAGGGGATGCAGCTACTGCTTTCCGCGAACCGGGCGGCCTTCCCAACAGGCCTGCGCAGTATATCGGCCCGGCTGGTTTTCGCAACTGGCGATCCGGCTTTGGAACCGGGCGCCTTTGGCACGTGTTGTATGCGCTCAGGCTGTAGTGTCGCTTAAAGGTGATCACACTTGCATTTGACTTTCTCACACCTATTTAATACCTAACACGAAGGGTCAAGACCCCTGCCGCTCACAGGCTTATGCCACGGTGAAGTCTTGGAACTGATCTCATTCACCAATTTCAGATGTGTGTGGTCTAGTGGCAATGTGAGCACCATTGGTTTTCCGCATTCGACACCTGGATGAGGTTTACAATGAATATATCGTCTCCCCTTCCCTCTATCGACGCCCTGAAAACGCAGGCCAAGCGGCTGCGTCAGGAACTTGCTGACGCAGGTACCGTCATCGGCCACAGCCGCTCGCTTGAGATGCTCGCCCATCAGCACGGTTACAAGGACTGGAACACGCTGCATGCCGCCGTCGGCAACCGGCCGCCGACCAGTCCGGTTGTGGCGGGACAACGGGTCAGCGGCCAATATCTCGGGCAGCCGTTCGAGGGTGAAGTCAGGGCTCTGGAAACTTTCTCACAGGCCGACAGGTTCCGGGTCGTGCTGCACTTTGACGAGCCGGTTGATGTGGTCACATTTGACAGTTTCTCAGCCTTTCGCCAGCGCGTGTCCTGCTTTATCGGACACAACGGCATGACTGCCGAGAAGACGTCCAACGGAGAGCCGCAGCTCAGGCTGCAGCTTTAGGATACTGCAGCAACACGGGTCCACGTGGGCCCGTGTTGCTGGCCGCGCCTCCACTTCCCGCCGACAGCGTGATGAGGTATCATGCGGAGCACTCAGCAGGATTAACATGACCGTCAAACGCATTGTCACGGACATCGCAACAGACCGGGTTTCCGACGGCCATAAATTCTATGGCGAACTACTGGGGCTCAAAGTAGTGATGGATCACGGCTGGATTGTCACCTTTGCGTCTGAACAGATTGCTCCGGTACAGGTGAGCATCGCCAGTGAAGGTGGCTCCGGTGCGCCAGTGCCGGACATCTCGATCGAGGTGGATGATGTTGATGAGATCCATCGACGGGCAGAAGCGCTCGGATTCGAAATCACGTACCCGCTTACCGACGAGCCCTGGCGTGTTCGCCGGTTCTTTGTGCGCGATCCGTTTGGAAAACTGGTCAATGTCCTCTCGCACATCGACTAACATCGGGCCTGCCGGATGGCGACAGGCTCAGTCACCCTTCGTCCACCATGTGTGCATGGCATGAAACATGTCCTGCAATTCCATGGCTCGTTGGGTGGCTGAATATTCCACTCTCGGCGGCACTTCTGCATAGATTTTGCGACTGACCAGGCCGTCCTTTTCCAGAGCCCGCAACTGGCTGGTCAACATTGTCTGGGTAACGCCGTCAATCATACGGCGAAGCTCGCTGAACCGTTTGGTTCCCCGAAAAATCAGTATCTGCAGAATGATCAGCTTCCACTTGCCACCAATCAGCTTGGCTATGTCCGGCATGGGGCACAGGGCACCTTCGCTGTCGGACAGGTTCACGTTCTGGACTTCCCCGGTTTTCATCTGGCTTTCCAATGCAAAATCGTCCCGCATTTCCAATAGTATCATTTTTGATACTATATACGAAAATTCTGCCTTCTTGTAAAAGAATATCAACAAAGTAAATCATGCCAACCAACGAAACATGAAAGGTTTGGCATGACACTTACAGTACACACATTCAGCGGATCACCGCGCGGATGGCGGGTTCTGCTGGGACTGACATTCAAAGGCCTGAGCTGGAACACCAACTATCTGAGCCTCGCGGAAAGAGACCATCACAAGCCGGAATTTCTGTCTCTCAATCCACGACACACCGTTCCGGTAGTGGAGGCTGACGGAGTTACATTGCGGGATTCCCTCGCCATTCTCGCCTGGCTGGACCGGCAATATCCCGAAAAGCCCCTGTTTGGAAACACACCCGCAGAGGCCGCAGAAGTTTGGCAGGTTGCAATGGAGTGTTGCGACTACCTGCGCGACGCCAACCGGCAACTGCTGAGCGAGGTGTTTTTCGGTGACGGCACGGTGCCGGACAAGGGAACGGAGAAACGCCAAAGCCTGCAGACCGCCGTCGACCTGGTGCATGCAGAACTGCGATACCTGGAAACACTGCTGAGCGATGGCCGTGCCTATCTGGCCGGCAATACGCCAGGCGCGGCAGAGGCCATCGTGTACCCGGAAATCCGGTTGCTGCAGCGCGCGCTGGAAACCAAAGCTCACATCATGACCACGCTTGGGTTTGAAGCGCCCGAACAAACCTGCCCGCAGCTGGCGGCATGGAAGCTGCGCGTAGAGACACTGCCGGGCGTTGCCGCAACCAGCCCGGTCCACTGGACCTGAGCCGATGGCAGACCTCACACCCCTCTACAAAAAGGATAACACCATGAAACCGATCAAAACATCATCTCGCCAGGAATGGCTGACAGCGCGCCGTGAACTGCTGATCCGGGAAAAGCAGCATACCCGCGAGCAAGATGCTATTGCCGAAGCACGACGCACCCTGCCCTGGGTCAAGATCGACAAGGCCTACATCTTTGAAACCGAGGCCGGAAAGAGGACACTGGCAGACCTGTTCGCGAACAGATCACAGCTGGTGGTCTATCACTTCATGTTCGGGCCTGAATGGGAGGAAGGGTGCAAAAGCTGCTCGTTCTGGGCCGATAGTTTCAACGGCATTGCCGCGCACCTGGCTGAGCGGGACATCGCGTTTGTCGCCATTTCCCGGGCGCCGTTGAACATGCTCATGCCCTTCAGGAAGCGCATGGGGTGGGAGTTCGAGTGGGTGTCTTCCTATCCGAACGATTTCAATGCCGACTTCCACGTGAGTTTCGGCTCGGATCACAAGCCGGAAAACCCTGTGACCTACAACTTTCAGGAGAACACTTTCTATCCCATGGATGAGGCGCACGGCACCAGCGTGTTTGCAAAAGGTGAAGACGGCGACGTCTACCACACTTACTCCACCTACGGTCGCGGCCTGGATGCCGCCAATGCTGCCTATTGCTATGTCGACATGACCCCCAAAGGCCGCAATGAACCTGTTGAGGGCAATCCAATGGCCTGGGTCCGGCATCATGACAGATACTGAGGAAACCAGCATGCGGCGTGGCGTTAAAGCTGCTCCCGCATTGGTGTTGTTCAGCGTGCTTGCCGTTGCGTGCTGGGTGTTTTTCCTGAGCGGCGCAGGCACCGGCATGAGCGTGTGGTCGATGTCGACATTGCAGTTTCCGCCACCGGCCAATCCGGTGCCGATGGCAGGGGCCGCCACATCTTACTCGGCGCTGCTAATGACAAGCATGTGGTGGTCGATGATGCTGGCCATGATGATACCGGGCACCTTGCGGCATTTTCCGGGCGCCGGCGGAACCGATGCCATTATGACCGCGGTACAGCTCTGGTTCGGCCTCGGTTACGCTGCTGTCTGGATGGTTTTTTCAATTGCGGCAACGTGTCTGCAGGCGATCCTTGTCGGGTCCGGACTTATTGACAGCATGACGATGTGGAGTACCAGTGACCGGTTCAGCGCAATCCTGCTGGGTGTAGCGGGCATCTATCAGTTCACCGGCATCAAGACCCGAACCCTGGACAATTGCCGCCGGTCTGCGGGACGTTCGCCAGGCCGCCTGACCGGCATTCGATACGGGATCAACTGTTTGGTGTCGTCGTGTGCATTGATGCTGCTGCTGTTTGTTGGCGGCGTCATGAATGTGTATTGGGTCATCCTGCTCACCATTGTCGTCGCCATCGAAAAAGCCATGGCTGATCCGACGCCGTTCAGACGTGCCGTCGGGCTGGCCTGTCTGGCAGCGGCGGCAGCAGCACTGGCCCATTAACCTTGCAAACAGGACCACTCGTCATGAACAGAAAGGTCGAGAAGGCCGTCATTATCGGAGGCAGTCGAGGCAGTGACCGGCACCGGCATGGCTGCGTGCGACCAGGTGCTGGATAGACAACACCTGGTGTGTTGACTTCGGCCGGGTCGGGAAAATAGCTTGCTACCGTCCGGCATCAAGGGAGCAAGAGTTGTGGCAGGCAAACAGCAGACATTTTCAGGTGGCTGCCTGTGTGGGCACATACGATTTGAGACAAGCGGCAAGCCATCGTTTCCGCACCTGTGTTCATGCCGGATGTGTCAGACCTGGTCCGGCGCACCCACCGTTGCCTGGGTTGAGTTTCCACTGGCGGAACTTGCCTGGACCGGTCCAGGCGGCAAGCCGACAACATTTCAGTCGTCTGAAAAGAGCCAGCGTGGTTTCTGTGCCAAATGCGGCAGCAGTATTTGTGCATTGGACGACGGGTATGACAAGGTGTCCCTGACCATTGCAGTATTTGACGAGCCATCAATGTTGGTGCCGGGCAAACAGCACAGCTTCAAGGCTGCTGCACCCAAATGGTGGAAAGCGCAAATCGTCAGACCGGCCGGCAAGAGTTAAGACCGTTCCGCATTTGCCGACTTCCGTTACCTGCTCGCCATGCTCGCTATTGCATCGATGTGGACCGTGGCGCAGTCCAGCGTGGCGAAACCAGGATCATGGCCATCAAATACAAGGAACAGGTCGGTGCCGCCCAACAGCACGGTTTCGGCGCCCTGCTCAGTCAGCGCCCTGCCCGCCTCAAACATCACGGTGCGCTGTTCTTCGGTAACCCTCGCGTTGATCGCCATGTCGACATAGGCGCGATGCACCTTTGCGATGACGTCCGGTGGCGGTACGAGAACCTCCGTTGACTTGATACCGCCATAAAATCGCGTCTCCATCACGGTATCGGTGCCCAGCAACCCGACCTTCGCGAATGTCTGGCGGGCAAGGAAGCGATCCATTTCCGCTACGAAGTCTATGATCGGCAGCGGCGACAATGGCCGGAATTCCTCAATACAGAAATGCCCGCCGATTGACGTGATCGCGACGCTCTCCGCGCCGGCTGCCACCAGCCGCTCGGTCAGACGCAGATAAATGGCCGCCTGGACCTGCGGCTGCTTTGCCTCGAAGTTCCTTACCAGTGTCGCTGCATCGGCATGCACGATTGTCATCTCGAGTTCGGCCTCACGTGCTTTCATCGCGTCGACAAGCCCACGATAATAGAAATCCGTTGCGGCTGGTCCGATACCGCCAATCAAGCCGATGTGCATACGCTGTCCTCATGTTGTCATTGCCAGACCGAAACGCAACCGATGTTAGCACAAGAAGTCACGGCACAGATGATGTTTCGTCGGGCTCATGTTATCTTTTTCGGGGCGTGTACACATCAGTCATTCCTATATCTTTTTTCATGAATCCCGACCAATGGCGCAACTCGGAGTTAGCGGATCTTTCCAGCTTCATTTTATGATCTACGAGGCGTTGTTCCCTGCATTCTCGGAAAACATCGTTGAATACCCCTGAAATTCGCGATAAATATCGAACGAACTCGTTGACTTTTGTCATGCTGAACCTGTGATGTGGACACTTCTTCGGTACAATGATCAACAATTCACAAGCATATGGCCAATTGAATGCGAACTTTATGACATAAGGAATTTTGATGTATGACGAGATCACACCTGCCACCTTTGGCTGCCATAAGGGTGTTTGAAGCTGCAGCCCGGCATCGGAACTTCACCACTGCGGCTGCCGAGTTGGGCATGACCCAGGCGGCGGTGAGTTACCAGATCAAGGTTCTTGAAGAACGCGTCGGCGCAGCCTTGTTTCTGCGCCGGGCACGCGGGGTGGAACTGTCGGAAATCGGTGCCCAGTTCGCGCAGAAATCAACCGATGCGCTGGACATTCTCAGCGACGCCTTCGCCAGGGCCAGGGGACGGACCGAAGAGACACTGGTGATCAGCGTTATCCCTACATTCGCCACCAACTTCCTGGCCCAGCGCCTTGGGTGTTTCCAGATCGACAACCCGTCGATCGCGGTGCGCGTGGAAGTCAACCAGTCTCTGGTCGACTTTGCATCCGACGGTTTTGATCTTGCCATCCGCTCCGGCAAGGGCAACTGGCCCGGCCTGAAAAGCCACCTGCTTGTGCCGGTGGCGTTCACGCCGATGCTGAGCCCGGTCCTGGCAGATAAAGCTGGCGGCATTCATCAACCCGCCGACCTGCTGAAATTGCCGATCATCGAACCGTCGGACCCATGGTGGCATCAATGGTTTGCAGAAGCCGGTGTGACCGACGCCAATCTTGCCACCCAACCTGGCCTGCAGTTCGGCTCTCAGGTGCTGGAGGCAAATGCCGCCATTGCCGGTCAGGGCATCGGCATACTCACTCCGGCGTTCTACAAGGATGAAGTCAGGCAAAACCGCCTTTATCAGCCGTTTGACCTGGTCTGCAACGCCGACCAGGGCTACTGGCTGGTATATCCCGAAAGCCGCCGCAACCTTGCCAAGATAAAACTGTTCCGGAGCTGGCTGGAAGCCAAAGTGGCCGAGTTCAATCAGGAATAACACTCACGCCTGCCTGTTTTCAGCCGTCTGACCTCAACGGCGCTTATGACTGCACATGCAGTTTGATTGGTCCTGCCAGCAAGTCTGTTTCATTGATGCTTGAACCATGAAACCACCTGCCGGAACGAACCGGCGGGATTACAAGGACCCGCTTTATGCTGAAACGACTGACGCCAGAGACGATACGAAAAGTCCCTCCTCCCTTCCAGAAAATCTACACCCACGCTGTCGAAATTTCGGCGCCACAGCAACTGGTGTTCATGTCCGGACAAATCGGTGTTGCTCCCGACGGCGAGACGCTGCCGGGTTTCGATGCGCAATGCCACCAGGCCATGGCGAATGTGGAAGCCCTGCTGGCAGAGGCAGGCATGACACGAGCCGACATGCTCAGGGTCACCTACTACCTGACCGATGCGCAAAACCTGACCGCATTGGGTCAAATTCGCAATACAAGGTGGGGATCGGAGCAGCCACCTGCCGTGACAACGCTCGTCGTGGCGGCCCTGGCGGCGCCGGAACTGCTGGTAGAGATCGAGATTGTGGCGGGCGTCTGAGATGCCGTAACATCATTTTGGGACTGAACCGAACAGGCACCCAGCTTCTGTCCCGTTGCAAACGAGCACTTAGCCGATGATTGTTAGCACTCTGCTGTGACGGCTGCTAAATATCTGAAACATATAGCTGTTTTCTTTTCACAAAGTATACTGGATGAGTCGTTTTGACGTGAGCCAAGCTCAATGGCTTCGCGCCGCAGCGGCTGTTTTCACGGTGAAAGGAAAACCATGCTCGAAAACCACTTGCATTGCCAACTTCTCGGCTGGAGCCTGACGACGGCAGAAATTACCTACCGGATGCCTGACCATCGCAACCTGCTGCAAAGCTATGTCTGGCAGGAATATGATCTTGCCCCGCGCTTCCCCCGCCTGGTGCGGTTTCTTGATTTCTGGGCGGAAAACCTCGACGGCCCACTTGCCGAGGTTCGCGTCGCACACAAGAAACTCGTTGGACCAGCTGAGTTGCGAATGGTCGATGCGGAATGGCGATTGCACTAAATCAGTATGATTTTTGATTGAATCAATCAAAAATCATAAAACTGATCGCTTTCAAAATGCTGGAGCAACTTTCTGGGTTCACTTGAACCCATGTCGCTACAGGCTCACGATGCCGGGACGACATCGGGTTGTCGAAATGATGTAGGCATCATTGACAGAGAGACAACAAGGGTGTGGAAAAGCCCGCTGCAATATGCGCTACTTCTGGAAACCGTGCCGTAATGAAGGGGTAATATTTGTGACTATCAAGCCTGCACCCAATGCGATACGGGACCTGACGGCACCCTCAGCCATAGTAAAGTGACGACCGTGCAGGCAGGGGTTTTGCGCGATCGCGTAGGCTGGAAAGTCTGGGCAGGATTTTCAGCCATGTGCGTCGGCATGTTCATGGCCATTCTGGACATCCAGATTGTCGCCACCTCACTCCCGGCCATTCGCGACGCCCTCAAAATCTCGCCGGACCGGATGAGCTGGATCCAGACCTCCTATCTGATCGCCGAGGTAATCGCGATACCGCTGACCGGGCTGTTGTCGCGCGCACTGTCGGGACGGCGCCTTTTTCTGGGTGCACTCAGTCTGTTTACTCTGGCCTCTATCGGCTGCGCCTTCAGCCCCGACTTTGCCACCCTGATCTTCTTCCGTATCGTGCAGGGGCTGGCCGGAGGGTGTCTTATCCCGCTGGTGTTTTCCGCTGTGTTCCTGATGTTCCCGGTCCGCCAGCAGGGTATAGCCACGACAATTGCCGGAGTGCTGGCAGTGCTGGCCCCCACGCTGGGCCCAACGGTCGGTGGCTATATCACCCAGACCTACAGCTGGCCGTGGCTGTTCCTCGTCAATGTTCTGCCCGGTATTGCCTCGGTGGCCATAGCAGCGGTTTTGCTGCCAAAGGCTTCCGGCGACTTTCGGCTTTTGCGGCGCATGGACTGGCTCGGGCTGGCTGCCCTCGCACTGGGCCTTGCGCTGCTTGAAATCTCGCTCAAGGAGGCGCCGGAGCGCGGCTGGACCTCTTTGCTGATCCTGTGCCTGCTGGCAACGGTGGTTGTGTCGCTGGCCGGCTTTGTCGTCAGGTCGCTGCGCCGTGACCTGCCCATTGCAGACCTTGGTCTGTTTTGTGACCGGAATTTCGCCATTGCCTGTGCGCTCAGTTTCATCTTCGGCATGGGCCTGTTCGGGTCTGTTTACCTGATGCCGGTGTTTCTCGGCCTGGTGCGCGGGCATGGCCCGCTGGATATCGGACTGGTAATGCTGGTGACCGGTGTCGCCCAGTTGCTCGCTGCGCCCGTCGCGGTGCAACTGGAGCAGCGCGTCGATGCGCGAATACTGACGGCAGGCGGGTTCCTGTGTTTTGCGGCAGGTCTCGGCTGGAGCTTTTTCCAGACGGCAGCGACGGACTTCGACGGCATGTTCTGGCCGCAGGTGGTGCGCGGGTGCGCCATCATGTTCTGCCTGTTGCCGCCAACCCGCATTGCGTTGGGCCTGCTGGCCGAGAGCAAGGTGCCGGACGGCAGCGCCCTGTTCAACCTGATGCGCAACCTGGGCGGTGCCATCGGGGTGGCCCTCATCGATACGGTGATCTGGCAACGGGTCGAGATGCATTCGAAAGACATTGGCACGAAGCTGGTCGACCTGGACCCGGAGGCAGCCGCGTTTGCGGACATTTCAATAGACGAAATTCCGTCAGTGGCATTCGTACCGCCGGAAAGCATCGTGGAGATGATCCGCCCGCAGGTGGAAAAAGCCGGCCTTACCCTGGCCATCAACGATGCCTGGGCGATGGTCGCCGCGCTGACGGCGATCGGCGTATTGCTCATTCCGTTTGTGCGCCGGATCGATAAACCGTCCTAAAGCTTCACCTGTAGCGTCTGATGGCAGCTTCTTCCGCGCTGATGCGTATGGTCAGCATGGCGGCATTGAGTGCCGAAAACACCGCGGCAACCACAGGAAGACCCAGGATCATCGGCACGGTCAGGATTTCAGCAATTACCACCAGGTAGTTGGGGTGCTTGACCCATGCGAAAGGCCCCTTTGTAACAAGTGGATCGCTGACAACAATAATGCGTGTCGTCCATCTGCCGCCGAGGCTGAAAATGATCCAGGCACGCAGCAACTGCAAAACGGCAAACACAGCCAGCCACCCAATCGCAACCGGCTGATCGATACCATAATACACCAGCGCTGCAAGCCAGGACGCGTGCAGCGCGATCATCAGGGGATAATGCTCAGCACCGGTTTCGTAAGCCCCCTTTGCCAACAGCCGCCTGGTGTTGCGCCGCGCCAGCACCAGTTCACCCAACCGCTGGACCACAAGGAAGATCAGAAGGCACAGGGCAGGAATGGAGATCGACATTCTACGCCCTTGAGATTGGCAGAAACGAAGCTGTAAATCCGGGACCGAGTGCACACATCAGCATATCTCCGGTCTGATCTTTCTCCAGGACCTGTTGCAGAACAAACAGAACCGTGGGAGCTGACATATTGCCGAAATTGCGCAATACCTCGCGTTCCTCTTCAAGGCTGTCAGGCTTAAGTTCCAGGCACTGTTCAATCGCCTGAATGACCTTGGTGCCGCCGGGGTGGCAGACAAAGCGGTCGATCTGGCTGATATCCTTGCCGAGTTTTGCGAGTGCGCCACTGACAGCGGAGGAAAAATTGTCTTCCGTGAAGGTTGGAATTGACTTGTCAAACACCACCCCGAGGCTGTCTTCATCCACTTCCCAACCCATGATCGACAAGGTGTCCGGCCACATCTTCTGCGACCCCCTGCCAATAAAGATCTTGTTGCCGTTGTGCAGGTTATGGCCCTTTTGACCATCGGCTCCGTTATGGCCATTGCTTCCATTATGACCGTTGCTGCCGTTATGCCTGCCATGGCCATTGTGACCATTGTATCCGTTGTGGCCATTATGACCGTTCAAACCGCCGTTTTCGCTGGTGAGGCACACTGCTGCTGCGCCATCGCCGAATATGGCTGAACCGATAATATCCGCCTTGCGCGGGATGCCTGCGCAGAACGAGACCGTGCAGGCCTCAACCGCAACCATGAGCACTTTTGTGCCTTCGTGGGCGGCGGCAAAATCCCGTGCTATTGCCAGACCGGAAACACCGCCTGCGCAACCCAGTCCGAAGACCGGTATACGCGTGACATCCTCGCGAAATCCCAGTTCCAGGTGGGCGCGCGCCTCAAGTGTCGGCGTGGCAATGCCGGTGGAAGACACAGTGACGATTGCGTCTACCTCATCAGCCTCCCAGCCGGCATCGTCCAGCGCGCCGGTCGCCGCTCTGACAAAGAGCTGCGTTGCGCCTTCGAGATACACCGAATTGCGTTCCGGCCAGGATTTGGGGGTTTCAAACCAGGACATGTCAGCCACGGCATAACGGGACTCAATACCTGCATTGTCGAATGCCTTCGACATCCGCTCAAACTGGGCAAACCTGCTGCCAAGGGTCCGACGGGCCCAATCCAAAACCAAGGTCTGTGGTAGTTTGGCGTCTGGAACAACCGTGGACATACCTGCTAAAACTACGTCCAAGCGATTTCTCCGCTGTAGGAAGGATAAAGACTAGCCTTTATAGGCAAACAATGCGCTGAAAATGTGCTGGGATTGGGAGCTCAGGTCAAGCGACGATATACACTTTTCTTGCGACAACAGCGTTGACCGGCAGGCCCGGTATGACCATCATCTTGCTACCCTCCTTGCATCCCGACACAAACAGGACTCCCAACCACCATGGCAAAGCCGAAACGCAAAGTCATCATCACCTGTGCCGTCACAGGCGCCATTCATACACCGTCGATGTCGCCGCATCTTCCGGTCACGCCGGACGAGATAGCAGAAGCCGGTATTGCCGCTGCTGAAGCAGGTGCCGCCATCATCCACCTGCATGCCCGCGACCCCGAAACCGGCCGTCCGACCCAGGACCCGGAGGTGTTCGAAAAATTCCTGCCACGCATCAAACAGTCCAGCAAGGCGGTGATCAACATCACCACCGGCGGCAGTCCGCACATGACGGTGGCAGAGCGCATGCGCCCTGCTGCAGTGTTCAAGCCGGAAGTGGCATCGATGAACATGGGATCCATGAACTTCGGGCTCTATCCCATGCTCGATCGGTTTTCGGAGTTCACCCACGACTGGGAAAGAGCGCATCTGGAAAACTCGCGCGACCTGGTGTTCAAGAACACTTTCAACGACATCGAGACAATCCTGCGGGTCGGCAATGACAACGGCACCCGGTTCGAGTTCGAGTGTTACGATATTTCCCACCTGTATAATCTGGCCCATTTTGTAGACCGGGGACTGGCGCGCACGCCGTTGTTCATCCAGTCGGTGTTCGGCCTGCTCGGCGGCATCGGCGCGCATCCTGAAGACCTGATGCACATGAAGCGCACTGCTGACAGACTGTTTGGCGACAGCTATCGCTGGTCGATCCTGGGAGCCGGGCGCAACCAGATACCGCTTGCCTCCATGGGCGCAGCGCAAGGTGCCAATGTGCGTGTCGGGCTGGAGGACAGCTTGTGGATCGCGCCGGGTGAGCTGGCAAAATCCAATGCCGACCAGGTAAGCAAGATGCGCCAGGTTCTGGAAGGCCTGTCGCTTGATGTCGCGACACCTGACGAGGCGCGGGCCATGCTAGACCTGAAAGGCGGAGACCAGGTTGGTTTCTGAAAGCATTAGGGTATAGGGCCATGACTGAGACAATGGGATTAAAACCGGGTCTGCGCGTGCTGGTGACAGCAGGCGGCGGCGGTATCGGCCGGGTTATCGCGGAGACCTTTGCCGCTGCCGGCGCGCATTTGCATGTGTGTGATGTGTCCGATGCGGCGCTGGACGACTGCCGCAACAGTTTCTCCGACTGGGGCATCTCCCGTTGCGACGTATCCGATGAACAACAGGTTGCAACACTGTTTGAAGACGTCAGATCCCACCTGGGTGGCCTGGACGTGCTGATCAACAATGCCGGCATTGCGGGACCAACCGGCGGTATTGACGAACTCAACACAAACGAGTGGCGCAACACAATCGACGTCAATCTGAACGGCCAGTTCTATTGCGCCCGGCTTGCGGTCCCGTTGCTCAAACAGTCCAGCGATGCATCGATCATCGGCATTTCCTCGGTGGCGGGCCGGCTCGGCTATGCCTGGCGAACGCCGTATGCCGCAAGCAAGTGGGCGATCATCGGACTGATCAAGAGCCTGGCCATCGAACTGGGCCCCGACGGCATACGGGCAAATGCCCTGCTGCCAGGCATCGTTGAAGGCCCGCGCATTGAAAAAGTGATTGCAGCACGCGCCGAAGCCACCGGGGTCACCTATGAAGACATGGAGCGCGAATACATCAACAAGGTATCCCTGCGCCGCATGGTCACCGCGCAAGACATCGCCAACCAGGCGATGTACCTGTGCTCTCCTTTAGGGGCCAACATCTCCGGCCAGGTCATCAGCATCTGCGGCAATGTCGAAGTGCTGTGACACAACTTACTCCAGTATGAGAAGCAGTCCGCGTTTCTTTTTGGCCGTTGCCTGTACGAACTTCTGAAGCGCCGGAAAGTGATCTTCAATCTCGAACTCCAGAAGTTCCAGATCAAATTCGGTTTGGGCAAAGGTCACGCCCTGTTTGCGAAGTTCGACTGGGTCGACACGACTTTTCAAGGTGTCGACATCCAGAGGTTTAAGCACGTCTGCAAACTCGACAACCTGCTCGGATCGCAGCACGCGCACCGGCCCGTAGCCACCACACGGCCCCATCTCTTCCCCGCCCAGCAAAGCCGCTTGTGGTGTGTCGGCAGTGTCAGGCGATCCTGAAATCAGCGTATGCAGAATATGCCAGGATTTGTCCAAATCCAGATATTCGGGCCTGCTGATTGCCGGACCTGCATTCTTCTTCAGATAGTCGATCATCGCCGTCGCTATCATTGGCCGCATGACATCCTCAGCACCCAGGTAGCGGGACCATACCTCATGACCCACTGCCGAGATTGCCTGCTCCATTGTTCGCTGTTCTGCGGATGCAGCAACCTGTTCAAATCCGTCAATGTCCCGCAACCACGGAACGACCTCTTCGGGGTTTTCGAGCAGCGCAGTCATATCCGCGTTTGAAAGACGGCGCAGCGTCAGCATCATGCTCACATTGGGACCCTCACCAGTTTCCTAGGCATGCGAAACATAGTCATCTCAGAAAGGCATAGCCCTGATAAGTTCAAAAACCGTTATTTCGGGAAATGTCCAATTTGACACTGATCAAGGCGATCAAACGGCATGTCCACTATCGTTTCAGACATGCAGATAAAAATCAGATTTCCCACTCCACTTGCTTTAGCAGCTTCTGTCCTCATGCTGGGGTTGTCCGGTTTGCCGGCCCATAGCCAATCCTATGGAGATGCGGCGAAAGGCAAGGCTTTCGTGGCAAGCAATTGCGCGCGCTGCCATGCGATTGGCCTGAATGATGACAGTCATATGCCTGAAGCACCCGCCTTCCGCACGCTGCACAACCGCTATCCCATCGACAGCCTGGCTGAAGCCTTCGCCGAGGGAATTGTCACGGGCCATCCGGCCATGCCGCAGTTCGAACTCAGCATCGACACCATCAATGACATGCTTGCCTATATGAAAAGCCTGTCCGGACCTGGTGACTGACTTGTGCAGCTTCACTCTTCGGTAGCCGCTTACTGACAGCAGGTTGTCAGCAGCATGGTGGTAGTATTCCGGCCAGCGGACCTCAACACCAAACGGAAGCAGGCCACATGAACGATCTCGCCAAGTACAAGGCAAAATCCGGCAAACTCGTCCCTGTCTGGACGCTGGAAATACAAACGCTACCGGATGATACAGACAAAATCCTGGACGCGGTCATGCGAGTAAACCCGCTGAGCTTCGGGCGCTACCAGCGAAATGCCAGCATTTCGGCCGTTGGCGCGGAAACCGCACAGCCGGAGACAGGATCAACCACGACAACCCATGTCGACGGTTTTGAGGCCGGTGCAACCGAGACCTATCCGGTTGTTGAACTGAAAATCTCAATAGAACGGAACCTCGCCATTCTGGAAACGGTGATGGACGCAATCCTGCATGTCCATCATTACGAAGAACCGGTCATCTTTGTTCGTGAAGACTGGGCAAGCCGGGCAAATTACAATCCCGCCAGCGACAATCCCAATCGCTGGTGGAACAATGGGCGCGGACTGCCCGACAGGATCGGGTGACGTGCAGCTCATGCCACCAACAGATGCTTTCGCATCTCAAACCGGGAAAACCCACGCCATCGTTTGAGCGTTTGCACATGTACTCACACAGGCCTTGGCCGAGCAAAATAGGAAACCTTTCCGCTGTAATCGTTTGCGTCTCACTATTCATTGGCGCCGGCGCGGCTGCGCAAGAAAAGCCTCAGAAAACTGACTGCCTTGATCCGTCGCAGGTTGCCGCGGCCAATGAGGCCTATGAAGCCTATTGCGTTCGTTGCCACCAGCCGGAAACCCTGGCGCGCAACTGGTTCTCCGTTCGAGGTGCCGGTGAGAACGCGGTAAAGGCGCTGGCAAGGTTTCTGGACAATCACGGCAGTTGCCCGCACCACCATCATGAATTGCTGGCCAGGTGGTTGGCTGAAAAAGCTGACAGCAACTGAGTGACATTTGATGCCGGTCAATGCGGAGTTGCGCAAAAATCCGCAACCTGTCCGTGAGGGGCGTATTAATCTCCACCGGAGGGAATATGAAAGTACTCAAGTCAATCTTTGTGGCCTCAACAGTTACGTTAGGCCTTGTCACAGTTGGATCTGTCAGCGCATCTGCCGGTATCGTCAGCAGCCCGTCTGCATCTATTCTGGTACCGCAGGCGACGGAAGTTCTGCCAGTAGAAAAGGTCAGGGAACGACGGCGCTACAGAAGAAACAGGCATGGGCGACGCTACCGCACTCGGCGCGGCCGTCACCGCCACTACCACCGCGGCTACTGGTATGCTGTCCCGTGGTGGACAATACCACTCTATGCCGCACCTCGCAGGTACGGCCGGTGCGAACGCTGGCATCGCCGCTGTCGCGTCAGGTGGGGCCGTGGCCGAGACTACCGCGGCTGCATGAGGCACCACGGTTGCTGGTAACTTGCAAGTCCAACAAGGGCCAGGTAACGCGCAGTGATCTGGCCCTTGGTATATATGCGTCCGCAACCAGATTCGGATCCCAAGCAGGCAATATCGTAGCAGTTGGAGCAGTTGTTGTGTCTCGCCACGCGACACTGTCCTGTTGGCGAAGTTTGTCATAACTTGAACCCGAGCGAGTTTTCACACTCCACCAGAAGGAACCCGGCATGAAAGACGTTCGCATTACTTCACCGATGTTTCTTGATCGCCAGTCCGATGCAGTTGCTGCGATGAGCCCGCCGGGAGACCGAGTGATAGCGGCGGGTCCAGGCGACGGCGACCAGACGGAAAGCCTCGCGCCCATTCACCGGGAACTTGCCGACACCGTCTCGCAGGTCATTGCCGCCGGTGACAGACCGTTCGCGGTTCTGGGCGACTGCTGCCAGACGATACCGGTGATGGCGGGCCTTGAGCGCAATCACCTGCAGCCAACCCTGATCTGGCTCGACTCTCATGGCGACTTCAATACCTGGGAAACCTCACCGTCCGGCTTTCTGGGCGGCATGCCGCTTGCCATGCTCACGGGCCGCGGCGACCAGCGCATGATGCAGGCCGTGGAGCTTGCACCGATTGACGATGGACGCGTGGTGTTGTGCGACGGGCGCGATCTCGACCCCGGTGAGCGCACGCTGGTTGACGACTCGGGCATCCGCTTCATTGAACACCTGGATGAGCTTGACCCTGCCACTTTGCCGCCGGGTCCCCTCTATGTGCATTTCGACAGCGATATCATCGATGCAACAGAAGCGCCGGCATTCCTCTATCCTGCTGCGGGCGGCCCATCGGCAGAAGAGATGCGGCAGGCGCTGGAAAAGCTGATGACAACCGGGCGCGTGATGGCCATCTCAACAACTCTAGGCTGGGATGTCTCAAGGGACGGCGATGGCCTGACCCGGCAGGCGGTGAGCCACGCGCTTGGGGGTCTGCAGATCGGCACCTAGCGCACCACGTTATTGGAGATACATTAAATCATGTGCCAAGCGCTTCGGCTTTTTTGCGGTCTTGTAGCCACTTTGCTGATCATGATGCACCCGGCAATGGCAAAGGACAGCCGGATGGAAGCAAAACTCGACACCGCATTTGCCGCCGGTGAACTGAGTGGCCTGCACAGCGTGCTGGTCATTCACAAGGGCAGCGTTATCGCCGAAAGACACTATCCGGGCGATGATCAGCGCTGGGGCACGCCGCTCGGTGAAATCAAACACAATAAGGACAGCCTGCATGACTTGAGGTCTGTGACCAAGAGCATCACCAGCCTGTTGTACGGCATTGCCCTGTCGGAGAGCATTGTGCCCGGTCTGGACGAGAGCCTGATACAACAGTTTCCTGAATATGCTGATCTCACCGGCGATCAGCAACGCAGCAGGATACGGATACGCCACGCCTTGTCGATGAAGATGGGAACCGAGTGGAACGAAGACCTGCCGTACTCGGACCCGCGTAACAGCGAAATTGCCATGGAACAGGCAAGTGACCGATATCGCTTCGTGCTGGACCGTCCCATGGTCAACGAGCCGGGTGACTGGTGGACCTATAATGGCGGAGCAACCGCGCTGATCGGCAAGCTGATAGCCAAAGGCGCCGGAGTTCCTGTCGATGTCTATGCCAGGCGCAGATTGTTCACGCCCCTCGGCATCAAGGAATTCGAATGGGTGGCGGGAACCGACGGTGTGCCGTCCGTTGCCTCGGGGCTGCGTATGAACATTCACGATCTGGCCAGGATTGGCCGCCTGGTCCTCGACAAAGGGGTTTGGCAGGGCAAGCAAATTGTCCCGGCAGACTGGCTTGACGTATCGTTCACCCCGCATGCGAAGTTGCGTGACGGCCTTCGTTACGGGTTGTTCTGGTGGCTCGGCCCGGAGGGCACCCCGCCCTACTGGGTCGCCGGGTTTGGCAATGGCGGCCAACGCCTGATGATCAGTCCAGCCAACAAACTGATCGTTGTGGTGTTTGCCGGAAATTACAACCAGGCGGATGCATGGAAACTGCCGGTGAAAATCATCACCGAGTTCGCTCTTCCTGCTGTATTGCAACGCTGAGCAGGTCAACTGTTCTGCGCGACCCACGCACTGGCAGTTCCATTCGTCTACGGAAATTTTACGCTTTTGCTCTTCAATGCCATTGACCAGCAACGAAGCAGAAACCAATGTTTGGGAAACGCGTACCACCGAAGAAAACCGCAGCCGAGGACGTTCCTGTATCCGCCAGGGCTGAGGATTCCAGCGTCTGCGGCCAGGAGTTGCGCCCAAACATCTCCGAACTTGCTGATTATCTGCAGGGGATGTGCGATGACGCGGCTGCAATTGCTCTTAAGATAAAGAACCAGATGCCATTGACCGACCTCGTTTCGGCTGCTGGTGATCGATCGGTCATCAGATATGATGGTATTGACCGGTTCTTCAAAACAGTTGCGGAGGACGGGTCCGCGGCATATCGCATTTACTACTACAGCCAAGACATGAAATCGCTTGATCCGCTGGCGCAGGCCAACTTTGCCAAACTCGTGTCCCAGGCGATCATCGTAGATGGTCTGGTCAACCAGATGATAACCAGCACTCTTACAAACGGCGAAGGCGGATTGCTGATCGTGGCAGTTGACAGAATTATTGCAATGACGACATACCTGAAACACAGCCTGCACGGCTTTACTTTCAGTACTGATTTGCTTCTTGGCCGTTTGCAGGGCGACACACTCAACGAGGCCGCCAGGCAATTCATTGAATCCTATGGGGAATCTGTAAAGCGTGCAATGTTGACGATGGTCCAGCCGGCAGCATTCGGCAAGCTTGTGCCGTATCAGAATCCCCGATTGCTGATCGAGGTCACCAGACGTGATGAAGAGGGGCAGAAATTTGTAAACGGGGTCTATTTCCCCAAGGATCTGGTTGACACTCTGATTGCTGATACGGCGCAGAGGAACTCGGCAATCCTGTTTTCGCCCAAGGTCTGATTTTCGCTGCCTTCAGTGCCGCACTGCCTGGCGCGGCATCTCCGTCTGAAACGACCTATGGAGTCAGATTTGCCGTTCTGTACACCAGAACTCAACGGCACCTGCCGGCAGGGTTTTCAGGATGTTGTCCAGATTGCGTTTGTCGATTGATGATCGTCTCAGGGCCGCGGCCACATCAGCAATGGCGCTGTCAGGTGCGAGATTGTGGTCGCGCCGTATCGCTTTGACTTCGTGCTGCAGATCGCGGCGGCTCGGGAAACCGGGCGGGTCATCATCAGGCTGCCAGCCTTCCACGAATATGGCTCGCGTGACAGGCGGCAGGACGTCCGCGAATCCCAGAGCCTGGTCGACAGACAGGTGGTTGCGGAACACATGCAGGACGGCGCGCAGCGTATGATAAGCCTGATGATGGGTCTGCAACATGCACGTGTCACGCACGTCCTGCAGGAACGCTTCGAAATCCTTCGATGCATTCCAGTACTCTGTTGGCACGGGCATTAATCTGAAACCTCGACTGACAACTCTGTCTGACAGCTTAACCGCTGCAAACGGCATTTATGGGTCAAGTGCGCCCTTGACTTCAAAGCGACCGACTAGCCAAGGCCGGGCAGTATTGCCTTGACACCGTCCAGTATCATTTCCACGGATATCGCAAGAAGGATCATCCCCATCAGCCTTGTCATGATCACGCGCATCGTGGCACTCAGCACCTTGCCGAAAAACGAGGCGAAGTAGAGTACTGCGAACAACAGTGCGAGTATGAGGGCGACGACCAGGCCAACGGAAAACAACTGCCCGATCCCCGATGCATGGCCGGTATAGATGATGATGGTGGCAATTGTACCGGGACCCACCACCATCGGAAAGGTCATCGGATAAAATGCCATGCCACTGAGCTCAGACATCTGCTTTTGTTCACTGTCCGACCCATGGTGCGAGGCAACCGTGGAGCCATGCAGCATCGACCAGGAAATGCTGGCCAGCACAATGCCGCCGGCAACCCGGAATTCATCCACCGTGATACCGAAAAAGTCGATAATCCGCTGCCCGAGTACCAGCAGAACAGCGCACATGATGAAAGCAAACAGGGCAACCTTTATCGCCAGTCGACGTTGATCCGGCACGGTCATTCCGCTGGTCATGGCCAGGAAGATGGGAAGATTGATGAATGGATTCATAATGGCAAAGAAGGCGCCAAAAGCCTTGATAATGACGACGTGGTCCACGAACCTCTCCCTGCTTCCCAAGATATTGTCGTTTTCCAGAACAAGCAGCGTTCCGCAACCGACAGGCAGAAGCAACATAGATCAGGATGATGTTTGATTGAACCAGCCAAAATTACCTTACTTGAAAGCCCGCTGTCCCGGCGACACCGGGTTTCTGAGACACACAGGTTTTCAAACATGAAATGCCCCCGAGCGCGAGCGGATCGGGGGCACCGGATTGTTGCTTTTGCCGGTAGTGAACCGGCAGGCCGGTTACAGCCGGCGGCGGCCGACGATGATGCCGTCCAGCGAGTCCACGCTCAACCGGTAGACCCTTGATCCGCGTTTGCCCTTGTAGGTGTAGGTATTACCTCTGCACTCGATAACCCGAACCCTGCGGTAGCCCGAATTGCGCACGATGCGCTTGCCGGTGCGGCAGGAAATACGGTCATCATCGTAGTAGTGTCGCGGACCCGGATTGATGACAATGCCGAAGCCGCCACCACCCCAGCCACCCCAGCCGCCGCCGTTGCCACCGCCTCCTCCGCCGCCGCCGCCGCCGGGTGCGAAGCCGCCAGGGCCCCCGCCGGGGCCGCCGCCTCCGCCACCACCACCGCCGCCTCCCGGTTTGAAGGCGCCCGGTCCGGCAAGAGCCGAAGGTGTTGCAGGAGCAAGGGCTGCCAGTACGGCCAGGGACAACGCAATCGTCATGATTTTCTTGGTCATTTTCGAGTTTCCTCTTTTGACTGGACCACCCGCATGCCAGTCGGTGTTTCGCGATATGAACGCCAGGCCCAGGGTTGAAAGCACCCTGTTTCTGCGCGCGCGATGTATCGTGATCGTTGGAGATGACCTTACGCAAGACAGTACAAAGACGATGTGTAATTTCTCACAATTCGGTGATCTGTTCGTGAGAAGTCGTGAAAGCTGCGGCCGCGCGAGGCAGGGAATATCGCGTCTCGCTCTCAGTTTCGCCGGTATTCACGGGGGATATAGAACAGGTGATCCTGCTGTTCCACGGCCAGATGGCAGGAAATGCAGAACCTGACCCGGTCCGCCCCCTCGCCATTGGTTGTGCCGAAAAGACTGCCATCAGGCAAGATCATGGTATAGCGCCAGTCACCACTGACATAGTTGAAGCCGGTTGCCATCTTTTCCATCAGGAACAATGCACCGGGCATGGCCTTGCCGTCTTTGCTCACCGTGATGCTGTCTTTGGCCAGTATCGATCCAACGGGTAACTTCCCTGCCTTTTCATACCGACCATAGGCCTGTGCGGCCGGGTTGCCATAATTGTTGAGATACCGGTTGCCGTGCGAGACGCTCGGATATGGTCCCCGGTTGTACCGTTTCCATGTCTGGTAGTTCACAGCCTCCGGCTGGCCCGACAACGCGTAACGCGTAGCCATGTCGGACTTGAGTTTGGCGTAAAGACCCTCAGCATCTTCTGCACTCAGCAGGGCCGGGTTTTTTAGGCGAAAGTGCCGGCGCGGTTCGTTGGGATCTTCGGCCGGCTTGATCGGACCTGAGCGAACTGCCCTGTCACCGTCGTCAAGGTCCCGCTCGGTTTCCTGAGCCGTGGCAGTTAATCCGAGCGCGGTGGCAATAAAGGCAACCAGCGCAAGTGCCGCAAGGTGTCTTGCGCGGGTCGCTCCCTCAAATAAGAAATATCGGGAACGTTGACTTGGCTGTAGATACGTCCGGTCCACGTCCTGGTCTCCTGATATATGGAGACCAGTGTGAGGGCCGGCAGGCCCTGAGGGGAAATCAATCCGCCTCACGTCCAGGTGATGGCAATGTGAAGCCTGCGCCGCCTTGATCAAACACGGTTGTTCAGTGTTACCGGTTGGCACGAACCCGGGTGCGGCCTGGAGCAGTGTTTGGGTTCAGTTGAACCCGTGCTGCTCCAGTCAGATCAGGCAACTTTCGCCACCTTGGCAGGTTCTTTGGCAATCCTGCTTGGATAGAGTTTTGACAGCATTTCAGGAGACACTCTCATATTGAAGATAAAGTCGTCCTTCGTGGTCCAGACCAGCCATTCCTCCATCGTCTCGGAAGAAACACGATCCCACCAATGCAGTCCGCCCTGCTCGAGATGCATGAATCCCTCACGTGCAGCCAGTCCCTTGCAGGCAGCGAGGGGTTCCATGACGCCGAACACCACATTTGGCGACCATTTCGCAATTGCAATTGCGAACATCAGGCGCGGCATGACCGCTGTCAGGCAACTGCCGCGATAGGAACGCTTGATCCACAACTCGCCATAGTAACACAAATCTCCTGACAGCCGACCAGCACGGTCAGTCAGATGAACCTGCGATCTGGCAATATCAAGCCGGTCTCCCTTCGGCCTGTAGTCAGCCAGGTTTTCGGACAGATGGCTCAGGAACCCGGCATCTCCAACCGGAACCAGTTTTATTGCCTGGGTGAGTACAATTTCGCCCGAAATATTTCGGCCGATCAGCCAAAATCCATTGGAAGCCGAGACGGCGCATTCGCTCGGATCAAATATAGGCGAAACATCATGTCGCTCAGGCTGCTGTTTGGGAATTGAACAGAAAAACTCGAAATCCGAGCCAACTTCAATGGTAATACCCAGCTCCGAAACTACTTTCTCGGTACCGGCTATGTATTCGGCAATTGCCTTGGCTTGTCTTTTTTGCACAATCGTTTGTGTCTCCGACTGAGCGTCCCTGCAGAATCCAGATGGCTTGATTCGGGATGCGTGTGTCAATGATCAAGATGCAAACTGCCTTCGGCCACCATTACAATTACACCCTCGCAAAGGTTACCAGATCATTAACGCGGCTCATAGCATTGCGGGATCCATCGCCGGAAGGTCAGCAAGGTTTACATCGACGATCTCAACAGTTTTTGTCCTGTCAACCAGGGTTACGAGGGCATGGTCGCCATTGGGGAACATGCACCTCAGGATGAGCCGCTGGTAAGTGATGGGCTCAGGCACACCGCCATGGGTCCTGGCTATCTTGGTATAAACATGATCGATCCGGAGACCGCCGCTGCGCAGGATGCTGTCATATGACTGGCTTACATACTGGTCAGCATCACTGGCCATTGGATCATCGGAAAGAGGTTTGCCGATTGCGCTTTTTGCCCACGACCATCCAAGCCAAGTTGCATAGGAAGACTTCTCGCCGATACTGACGCAAAGCCATTCCCGGTTATGCCTGCGATAGGCCAGGAGATAGTCTCTGACATCATCAAACTCGGGAGCTTCAAGCTGTGCCTTGGATTCCACCCAGCAAAGCAATCCCTTCTGAATGAGCGGTGTCCCGTGTGACCAGATCGTATCGATGGAATGCTGCTGCGAATAATAGGGGATTTCCGTGCCGGAGTCGTACAGAACAGCGGTCAGGCCATCCACTACCCTGACTTCGTTGCGCATCCAAGCGTCGTCGAGCAGCAGTATTTGTTCAGCTTCGACCAAGGCCAGTTCGCCGGCCCTGGTCAGAACATATTGTCGATCAACGAACGCAAGCAGCTTTTCTCCCCTCAGTGACTGAAGCATCTCGATATGACGCCGCACGGTTTGCCGGGTTGAACCAAGATGGTTGACCGCGTGAGTGAGGTTGAGAAACTTCGCGAGGGTTACGAACGAGCGCAACATCTCGTGCATGATATTTGGCGGGCGCTGCGCGGTGGGTTGTTTCTTGTTCATTTCACGTATCATGGTATTTCATCGACTTGGCAAGGCTTCCACAGGCCACGTATCAAATGCGTAAAAGCGTTGCCGGTAAATGAAATTACCATTGATGGATGATTAATGCACCAACAATATGTTGCGCCTGTTTCACAAGCGTTTGAACATCATCAATTGATATCTTCCGCTGCGTAACTGAACATAGCAGCCATGTCACGTTTGAACTTCATGGAAGAGCAGGAATTGGCGATCCGGGCAATCGCGCAGGAACTTGCGCAACTGGAACAGCTTGTCCGCAGCGGTGAGACGATCGCTTCTGAAAATGCGCTGCTTCTCGACAGTTGTATCGAAAAAGCCGTTCAACTTCGAAACCTGATCAGCAAACAACCCGCACGGCTGCCGTTGCAAACCAGGATACGGCACAGCCGCAAACCGGCGGCTGCCGTGAGCAGGACGCGCAGGCCGGGACTGTTCAAACGGGCATGACAATCAAGACATACAGGCAGATCAGCACACAGCAGTAAAAGCCCCGGGTGTACGGCGTAGCCCTGAGGCGATAAAAAACAGAGGGAAAATGACCGTAAACGGGGTACGCCGGCGAACCAGAAAAAAACGCAGACTGGTAGAAATAATAGATCACGCGCATCGGCTGGATGCGATTTTTCCAGACTTGCAGGAGAATGATGAACAGTTCCTGCAGCTGATAATGTTGATCTGGGTGCTGGGTGAAAACGGTACGATCAGCATGCAGCAGCGCCGGCACCTTGCAATGCTGTTCAAACCACACCTGAACCTTCGTGCAGATGATCTGCGATTTGTTTCACACAGACTGAAAACCTGTGGAATTTCCGATGGTCAGGTCAGGTGGTTATGCGAATTCCTGGTCAGCAGTTTTGCCAGCGAACTGAGAACCAGGCTGGTCGAACAATTGAATGCCATCGCAGCAGATGCCGGAACCGGCAGCATGGCGAGACAGAGGAAGATCCTGCAGTACCTGGGTCAGACCGGCTAAGAAACATCGACTGCTCCTCACCCCGATCAGGATGATTTTGGCTGAACCGCAATTGCCTGTTCATTGTTTCCGGCCGGGCCGATGTGACGGTAAGCAGAATTGAGGTGCAGCAAAGTCGGCATCATATGACTCATAAATACATTCATTTTATTTCGATGTTTTGCATATGCAGGAAACTTGCTATTTGCAACATACCAATTGAATGTTTTTGGAGAGATCATGCGTTTGAATCAAGCAAGCGATTTCGCTCTGCGGGTATTGATGTTGCTGGCCAATGAGAAAGAACCGGTCACGGTCGAGGAAATTGCCGTGCGACTGCGGCTGGTGAAGTCGCACGTCATGAAGATTGTCGCAAAACTGGTGAAAGCCGGAATTCTGGAGTCGCATCGCGGCAGAACCGGTGGCATCAGTCTCGGAAGGCTGCCATCACAGATCATGGTCGGCGAAGTCGTTCGGGAGATCGAGGCCGATCTGGCAATTGTCGAATGCATGCTCGACAAGGAATGCGGGTGCGTGTTTTCACCGCAATGCAGGCTTAAGAGCGTCATGGCGGACGCCAGGTCCGCCTTTCTCGATGTCCTC
This sequence comes from uncultured Anderseniella sp., assembly GCA_947488295.1. Taxonomy (GTDB): domain Bacteria; phylum Pseudomonadota; class Alphaproteobacteria; order Rhizobiales; family Aestuariivirgaceae; genus Anderseniella. The sequence continues at coordinate 204,791 of CANKYU010000003.1, read as the reverse complement.
GACACCCGCTCGCTGCAATCGATTGTAGCGGCGCGATAATTCGCAAGCGTCACAGATCATAAATGTGATCCGGGATGACATCAGTCATCATGACAGCCGGTTGCGCCAGGCACAGAGCACAACCCCTTGTTGTATAGGGATCAGCGGTGTGCAGTGTCGACAGGGTGATGATCAGCAGGCGCCACCCTGCCCTGTTTGCGCTAACCGTGGCGATTTCGACCTCGAACTCGTTTATCATCCCGACGCATCAGGTCAATGCACTGATCACGGGCCCGGCAGGCTACAAGGTGATTGACTTCGTCAAGAGCGGCGGCATCATGACAATCCTGTTCCTGATCGTCCCGCTGGTCATGCTCAACGTGTTTTTCTGAGCAAGCCCATCCAGCTGCTGGAGAATGCCCATGAAGATCGACGGCAACTGCCTGTGCGGCCACATCAGATATGAGGCGGTGATCGATCCCTCCATGGTGGCCATCTGCCATTGCACCGACTGCCAGACCCATTCCGGCACAGCGTACGGCATAGTCGTAGGGGTTGTGGACCAGCAATTCACGCTGCTGCACGGCGAACTGAAAGTCTACGAAAAGACGGCCGACAGCGGAACCGTCCGGGCACTGGCCTTCTGTCCTGAATGCGGCACCAGAATTCACGCCACCACGCCGGGCGACAGTTCAAAGTTTTTCGGCCTCCGTGTCGGCACCATACGTCAGCGTGACCAGTTGAAACCGACCGTGCAGGCCTGGAGCGGATCAGCCCTGGACTGGGTGCATGACCTCAGCTGCATTCCGCGGAAAGATCAGCAGTCGACTTCTAAATAACCGAGTATCTGTCGATGACCCAGAGCCACGTCCCGTCACTTTGCCGGCGGGCGACCTCAGCCGTGACGCTGCCGTCAGGAAGATGGGTTGATGTGAGCGCCAGGTCTCCGCTGATGACAGCCGGGCTCTGTTTGCCGGAAGCAAATTTTTTGCCCTTTGCTTCAAAGTCCGCGAAAAGTGCCCGGATTGCCTGCCTGCCACGCGTCAATTGCCCCTCGCCACTGTCGAGCACGGCATCGACCGCATACAGAGCTGCCATTGCGTCAACGTCACCCGCCCATTGCCGCGCTATCAGCAAGCGCTCCAGTTCCTGAGGATCGCGTGCCTTTTCGTAACTTTCTTTATCGGTCATCAAAAACATTCCTCAAAGCGTGATGTTGGCAGGTAGCATATACTGGATACGGCACAGCAAGAACGACGCACCGGCTTCAAATCCGGTGCGTCGTCCGTGCCACTGGTTGCTGAAACCACCTACTTCGTGTTGCGGTTCAGGAAGCCGATCATGCGGCGGGCAATCCTGGTGCCGTCTTCTTCGAGGGCGAAGTGACCGGTGTCGAGCAATTCAAACTCCAGGTTCTTCAGGTCGCGCTTGTACGGATGTGCGCCTGCTGCCGGGAAGATGTGGTCGTTCTTGCCCCACATCAGCAGTGTCGGCACCTGATGCCTGCGGAACAGTGCCTGCCATTTCGAGTATTCGGACACGTTGGTGCCGTAATCCAGAAACAGTTCAAGCTGCACCTCCTGATTGCCCTTGCGGTCAAGCAGGTACTGCACATGCCAATAGTTGTCCGGGTTGATCTGGTCAGGCTTCCGGGTGCCGTGGGTGAACTGCCATTTGGTGGCGTCCAGCTTCAGAAATCCGCGCAGTTTGTCGGCGTTTTCCGCAGAAGGATCAGCCCAGTAAGCCTTGAGCGGATCCCAGAACTCGCCCAGTCCTTCCGCATAGGCGTTGCCGTTCTGGATGATGAAGCCTGACACCCGCTCCGGGTGTTCAGCAAACATCCGGAAACCGATTGGTGCGCCATAGTCCATCAGGTAAACGGAGTAGCGATCGACCTTCTTTGTATCAAGAAGCCTGGTCATCATGCTTGCGATGTTGGCAAACGAGTACTCGAAATCCTCGGCCGCCGGCATGTCGGACGCGCCGAACCCGGGATAGTCAGGTGCGATTACATGATAGTCTTTCGCCAGTTGCGGAATGAGATTGCGGAACATGTGCGACGAGGTTGGAAAGCCATGCAACAGCAGGACCGTTGGTCGCGACGGATCACCGGCTTCGCGGTAAGCCACCTTGACACCGTCGATGGTTACAGTGCGAAACGCTATCTTCTCGTGCTGGACAGTGACGACAGTATCGGCCGCAAGGACCGGTGACGACAGCAATACAGGTGAGGCAAAGGACAGTGCCAGAAAACTGGCGCCGATAAGGGATTTCAGGGAACGATGCATTTTGATGTCCTCCTTTCGAGGGCTGGTTTGATGAAGCATCTGGTAATGCTCTTTCGGGGCGCTGGTCAGGAGCCTTGGCCAAGCGCAATTCTCAGATCTCTGTTCTGCTCCTGGAGACGGGCCATTTCCTCGCGAACCGGTTGCAGTTGCGCCTCCAGTTCATCAAGGGTCAGGCGTTGTGGGATGTGTTGCGGACAGTTCCAGTCCAGCGCCTCAACGGTGATGACAACTGCGCGTTCCGGCAGGCCGCGATAGCCTTCGTCTTTCAGCCGCGCGATCAGCTCCGGGTCCTGTTTGGCATCGACCAGCCGCGCCCTGCCCCAGACCTTAAGGCGCCGGCGGTTGGGATAATCCACCAGGATCAGGGAAATACGTTCGTTATTGCTCAGGTTTCCGACACTGAGATACTGCCGGTTGCCGCGAAAATCCGCGTAAGCGATGGTGGCATCGTCAAGCACTTTGAGAAAGCCGGCAGGGCCGCCCCTGAATTGCACATAGGGCCATCCGGTCTCCGATACGGTTGCCTGGAAGAAGCCATCCATCCGGGAAATGAATTCCGCTTCGGCAGGGCCGATGCGGTCACCACGATCCGCATCGGGGTGCAGGAACTTTGCGTAGCTGTCGGCTGATCCTTGCTGTTCCTGCACCGCAAGAACCGATGGAGTGAAGCTGATGTCTGCAAATGTACGTGACATGATGCGCCTTTCGGTTGTCGATCATCTGATCGCTCGTTTTCGTTCAGTGACTTAGAAATAGTCCCTTTCACAAAACGTTAGAATTGGTGTAATATTGAATTATCCATTCCAATAAATGGAATAATAAATGGACAAGTTTCGCGCTATCCAGGTGTTCATATCAGTCGCTGACAACCGGGGTTTTGCCGCCGCTGCGCGCAGCCTGAATATGTCACCGCCCGCGGTCACCCGTGCCGTTTCCATGCTTGAAGAAGACCTCGGGACACCGTTGTTGGTGCGTACCACCCGTTCGGTTCGCCTGACGGAAAACGGCCAGCGGTTCCTGGAGGATGCCAGGCGTATTCTTCTGGACCTGGAAGAAGCACAAGATGCCGCCGTCGGCACCCATGCAGCCCCACGCGGAGAACTGCATGTCACAGCGCCGGTGCTGTTCGGGCGGATGTATGTCACCCCCTTACTGGGTGACTTCTTGGACCTGCACCCGCAACTGAACGCACGCACGCTGTTTGTCGACCGGATTGTCAACCTCGTCGATGAAGGACAGGATGTGGCGATCCGAATTGGCGCCTTGCCCGACTCGTCGCTGGTGGCCGTACGCTGCGGCGCAGTGCGCCAGATGATGGTTGCGTCGCCCGACTATGTAGCCAGGCACGGGTTGCCAGCGCTGCCGGAAAGCCTTGCCGATCACCAGATCATCCAGGCTACCGGCAACAGTCCCGGCGACGACTGGAAATTCCAGCATAACGGTAAACCGATATCGGTCCGGCTGGAGCCGCGGGTGCGCATGAACACCAACGATGCGGCAATCGAACTGATACTTCGCGGCGGCGGTGTGTCACGGCTGCTGTCCTACCAGATAGCGCCCTACCTTGCGGACGGTCGATTGCAGCCCGTGCTTGAAGCATTTGAGATGCCGCCGCAACCGGTACATGTCGTGCATCAGGAAGGCCGCATGGTGTCGGCCAAGGTCAGGGCGTTCGTAGATTTCATGGTGCAGCATCTGCGGGAAAACACCGGCATCAAACTGGCCTGAAGCGATCTGCCTATCCAAACACTGGCATCTGGCCTGGGCTGACAGTCTTCGTGAAATCCTGCCGCTACGGGGTTGCTCCGCTCTGTTGAAGCTTAACGAACTCCACAGCAGTTTCGGCAATTTGTAAACGGAATTTTGCGGTACTCAGTGCAAGCATGTTTTTGGCGCCACACGGTGTATTGCATCCAGAAGGCATGACCGGTTCGGCCTGATATCCGGCAGGCTGCGTATTAGGATGAATGGGCAAGAATCATGGGCTTGGCAAAACATCGCGAAACGATGACGATTGCGGATCTTGTTGCCGATTATCCATTCGACATTGAACTGTCCACCACGGCAGAAACGCCTGCGAAATGGTGGCATTTCGAGGTTCTCGGGATCAAGGTCTACTGCTATAATTTCAGATGGCGGCAGCAGGCGATTGCTCACCATGATCTGCATCACATTGTGACGGGATATCCGTGCACGCTTGCCGGCGAAGTACAGGTGGCTGCGTGGGAGTTTGCGGCGGGGCGATATCCAAACCTGTGCGCCAACCTGTTCTGCCTGCCGCTTATTACGTGCGGTATCATCGCCATGCCGGTAAGGCTCTGGACTGCGTTCAGACGTGGCCGGCAAAGCCACAGCCTGTTCAGTACGGCCATCACGCCGACACTGTTGAACTCGAAACTCTCAGATGTGCTGGTGCGAACCAGAAGACGCGTTGCCCCGTCACCCAGACGCCACGATATCGCTGCATTCTGCGGACTTGTCAGCCTCTCACTGCTGACTACCTTATTGCCCGTCCTGCTGTTGGCGCTGGCAGTCCGGCAGGTGGCATCAGCCTGATACCTGCTTGGCAGACATCTTCTGCTGGGTGGCAATCAGCGATCTCAAACCCTTGCGCTCAGGCAGGGTTTGCGGGGTCTGGATATCCCAGGCCAATCCCAGCTTTTGCAACAACAGAAGATACATGAAACCAATATCGATCTGGCCGGGGAACAGCCCGTGACGGGCAGACGCCGGGAATGCATGATGATTGTTATGCCAGCTTTCACCCATGGTGGGGATTGCCCACAAGGGTACATCGTAGCCCATAAGCCCTACCCCATCGACCATCCATGACCGGGGACCGCGGGTATGCGCGAGCCGCGAAATATACCAGTGCATCGTCGTGCAGGCGGCGACCCGGACGCACACGCCCCAAACAACCCACGGTATGCCTCCGATTGCATACAGGATCACTGCGATGGGAAGCTGCTGCAACATCGATGTCGCATTCAGGAACTTGTAGAACTTGTCATCACCGAACTCAGGACCGGGATCAAACTTTGGCGGATTCTCAAGCTCGATGCGGCTGTGCAGATACCACCATGCGTCCTTCAGCGGACCGGCATCATGCACAAAGAAGGCATGACAGTCCGGTGTGCGCTGTGCCCAGTCCCTCATGTCATGGGTCCTGATCGTCCACAACGGGCCGCCCATGCCAACGGCGGTGCCAAGGTAGATCATGATGCGTTCCAGCCATTTCGGGCATTTGTAGCTTCGATGGATCATGCGGCGATGAAACCCGACGGAATGACCGCAGCACAGCGTAAAGAAACACAGCACGAAAAACACCGCCAGGGCTGACCATGAGAAGTACATCGGGCCGAGTATGAGGGCTGCGACAAGCATCGAACCGTTCCACAGCGATCGGCCCGTATCCCATCGGACCCGGCCCTCCTTGGGGCTGCAGTTCTCGTCAAACACCAGGCCGTTGATCCTGAATGGATCAGGCTTGCTCACCGGTTTTTCCGTCTTCGACTGCGTCATGGCCATGCTCCCCAACCTGTTATTTGCCACTAAAAAGCTTTGACATCTGTCCGCCCAGGCGAATGGCATGCTTCATGGTATTCGAAGGCAGTTTATCCATTCGGCCACTTATGGCTGACAGGTCCTGTAACAGTTCATGCAGCTGATGGATCCGCACAGCCGTCATTCTGGGCGTGCCGTCCGTTGCCGATGTTGCCGCCGCACCGCCAATTGCGGCGAGTGCCGGACCGATTTCCCTGCGGCGGCGCTCCTCCAGCCCTGCCGACAGAAGATCCCAGGGCTCACCGTCTGTATAAACGCAGCCGTCATCTGACAGCTCAGCCATGCGCCACTCGACAAGGTCATCCATCGCAGCTTTTGAGGTCGCCGCATCAAGCTCCAGGTAATCCGCAATTTCCTCGTGACTCAATTTGCTGCGGGTCAAATACAATAGCGCATGCACGGCACAAGTGTTGGGCTCAAGGCCCCATCTGGGACCAAGCTCAGCAAAATAATCAATTATCTCCCGCATTGATGGAGTGAGTTGTTTTGCCATCTGCCAGACCTTCGCGGTCATGAAGCTTGCCCCATGCACTCTCTGCAAACGCACTCTGCCTGATCGTCAGCATGTTGACAACTTGATTTCGATCTTGCGACTACCGATTGCCGGTGGCAGCCGGTGTGCTGGTGCACGCTTGCATCAGAAACACCGTCACACACATGTGAAATGTCAGTGTTTCAGTGCGTTGCAGCAAAGGTGCTGAAGCGTGCGAACCTCATGTCAGCGAATATCTCATTGTGCAATCGTTGAGCGCAAGCCTTGAGAGCCTTCGATTGTGCCAGTTGCTTGATCTGCATCAACAAGGCTGTTTGAAAGATCGCACAAGCTTCTGACAGATGCGCAAACCGGCCTTGCTGGACTCACGCCTCAGCCTCGTGAAACTGCCGGAAGGACTCAAACTAAAAATAAGAAAATCTAATCAATACAATCAGCAAATACGATTTTAACTAATTGTTCGGATTTGCTATAAGACCTACAGCAAAGACACGGAGGAGTAGATGTCCAAAAGGCCCGCCTGAGCAGTCGCCAAACGCCCGGCGATCGCCACTTCTGGTACCGGATATCCAGCCCGCAGGCAGGCTGAAGGCGAGCAGCACGGTTCACCTGCGGGGTCTTTGCCATCGCCCAGACCGCAGACATCAGGATGACTTTCCAATACATCCGCTACCAGCGTCAACGAAACAGAAGAACACATCACGATAGGAGACAAAAATGAACGATATGAGCGTCAGTAAGTGCCCGGTAATGAGCGGACCGAATGCCCAGAAGGCAACCGGCAGCACGGCGAACCAGCACTGGTGGCCCAACCAGTTGAACCTCAAGATGCTTCATCAGAATTCCGGGATGATCGACCCGATGGGCGAAGCATTCAATTATGCCGAAGAGTTCAAGAGCCTCGACCTGGCCGCCGTCAAGCAGGACATCGTCGCTCTGATGACCGACTCCCAGGAATGGTGGCCGGCCGATTACGGACATTACGGCCCCTTCTTTATCCGCATGGCCTGGCACAGCGCCGGCACATACCGGACCTATGACGGGCGCGGCGGTGCGTCATCCGGATCACAGCGCTTTGCCCCGTTGAACAGCTGGCCCGACAACGGCAACCTGGACAAGGCCCGCGCCCTGCTTTGGCCGATCAAGCAGAAGTATGGCAGGAAACTTTCCTGGGCCGATCTGATGGTGCTGACCGGCAATTGCGCCCTTGAATCCATGGGCTTTAAAACCTTCGGATTCGCCGGCGGTCGCGAAGACGTCTGGGAACCGGAAGAAGACATCTATTGGGGTCCCGAGACCACATGGCTGGGCGACGAGCGCTATAGTGGCGACCGCGAGCTTGCCAATCCCCTCGGCGCTGTCCAGATGGGCCTTATCTATGTGAACCCGGAGGGCCCGAACGGCAATCCTGACCCGGTCGCATCGGGCAGAGACATCCGCGAGACATTCGCCCGCATGGCGATGAACGACGAAGAAACCGTTGCCCTCACCGCCGGCGGACACACGTTCGGCAAGGCGCATGGTGCCGGTGATCCGGAACAGTTTGTCGGCCGTGAACCTGAAGGTGCCGGCATCGAGGAACAAGGCCTCGGCTGGAAGAACACCATGGGCAGCGGCAAAGGCGGCGATACCATCACCAGCGGCATCGAAGGTGCCTGGACACCAACACCGATCACCTGGGACAACAGCTACTTCGACACGCTGTTCGGCTATGAGTGGGAACTGACAAAGAGCCCCGCCGGTGCCAACCAGTGGACACCGACGGACGCATCTGCGTCCAGCACCGTGCCGGACGCTCATGATGCTGCAAAGACCCACGCCCCGATGATGACCACGGCGGACATGGCCATGCGCATGGACCCGGCCTATGAGAAAATCTCACGGCGCTTCCACCAGAACCCTGACGAATTCGCAGACGCGTTTGCAAGGGCCTGGTACAAGCTGACCCACCGCGACATGGGTCCGGTCTCACGCTATCTCGGCCCCGAGGTTCCTGAAGAAGAGCTGCTGTGGCAGGACCCGGTTCCCGCAGTTGATCACGATCTGATCGGCGCGCAGGATATCGCCGACCTCAAGGCCAGGCTTCTGGATTCCGGCCTGACGGTTTCACAACTGGCATCCACCGCCTGGGCGTCTGCTGCCACCTTCCGAGGCAGCGACAAGCGCGGCGGCGCCAACGGTGCCCGCATTCGCCTGGCCCCGCAGAAAGACTGGGAGGTCAATAACCCGGCCCAGCTGGCAAGCGTGCTGAAAACCCTGGAAGGCATTCAGAGTGACTTCAATTCCGGCAGCAAGAAAGTCTCCCTGGCCGACCTGATCGTGCTCGGCGGGTGTGCAGCTGTTGAGAAAGCTGCCAAGAACGCCGGCCACGATGTCGAGGTCCCGTTCACTCCAGGGCGTACAGATGCCACCCAGGAGCAGACGGATGTGGAGGCTTTTGCCGTGCTTGAGCCCGCTGCAGACGGTTTCCGCAACTATCTGACGGCCGGCCAGGGCCGGTCGGCAGAAGAGCTTCTGGTGGACCGTGCCCAGTTGCTGACGCTGACGGCGCCGGAAATGACGGTCCTCGTCGGCGGCATGCGCGCCCTGAATGCCAATGCGGATGGATCCAGCCACGGTGTCTTCACCGATCGGCCTGAGACCTTGAGCAACGACTTCTTCGTAAACCTGCTCAGCCGGGACACTAGCTGGGAAGCATCGTCAGACTCTGCCGATGTGTTCGAAGGCAAGGACCGCGCATCCGGCGAGACCAAATGGACCGGTACCCGTGTCGACCTGGTGTTCGGCTCGCACTCTCAATTGCGGGCCCAGGCTGAAGTCTACGGATGCGAAGACGCCCAGCAGAAGTTTGTAACGGACTTCGTTGCGGCATGGGGCAAGGTGATGAACCTTGACCGCTTCGACCTGGCCTGAAGAGTCCTTCACAGCTAGAGACAGTTAGAACAATCAATCAAGGCGGCGTTTCAGATGAACCTGAAACGCCGCTTTGGCTTGTGGCCCTGCTTGCTCAGGGGGTCCCGCAGCCCAGTCGCCGGTCTGTGCTAATGGTGTTGGGGCAACTCGCTGAATGATTTTCCTTCGGCAATGAATCTCGCAGCCAGGACCAGCGCACCCATGGTGAAATCCTTGCCGTGTGCTTCGATCATCTCGCCGGAAAGCTCGGCCAGTTTCTCGAAGAACCGATCCTTATCCTGCTGTTCCTGTGATTTTTCCTCAGGCATTTGTGCTGTCCTTTCTCAAGGTTTGTTTGGTTTGGAAGTCATTTGAACAACTGTTCGGGGATCGAAATGATCGCTGCCACATCGTTGCCGGTTGCAACCGCGAGGTGTCTGCCGTCCCGCGTCCATGCGAGATTTGTGATCGCACCGCGATCTTCACTGTTCAACACCAGTTCATCCCGCACACCCAGCTGCATTACGACCACAAATCCGTTTTTGTATCCGGCCGCCACGAGATTGCGTTCGGGATGACTGGTCACGGCGCTCACCGGAACCAGGCCCGCCGTGCCGCTTTCCAGCGCGCCCGATCTGCGGTCTTTAAGTGGGGCTTTGTCCATCGACCATGCCGCGACCCGATAAGCTCCGGATGTCACCAGAGCATTGGCCTTGGTATTCCAGTCTATGGCGCTGACCGGCTCAGGATAATCGGTCAGCGCATTGATCCCTCCGCCGCCGACATCTATCAACTGAAAACCTCCGTCCGACAAAGGAACCGCCAGCCAGCGACCATCCGGACTCCAGCTTGGGTTTTCGGGTTTTCCCGGAAATTCAAAGTCGGCCAGCTTCTGGCTCCTGGTCTGCATCGACCAGACAGTCAGGCCATTTTCATGTGCCACGGCAATTGCATCACCGGCAGGAGAACATCTGACCGCCGATACGGCGCCTACCTGATCAATTGTTGCCCAGGGCGCGGTTTCGCCGCTCTCAAACAGCATCACCGTACTGCCGCCGGCAATGGCCAGAAAACGACTTTTTGCGCAATAGTCCGTAGCTGTGACAGGCACGTTTACAGCAATGCCAAGGTCGGTTTTTTCCCCGTCAGCAGACAGCCGGTAAAAGGGGCCGCCGGGACTGCCAGTGATAAAATCCGCCGCACCAAGCTGACCGAGAAGCAACGGCGCGTCTGTCTCCACATCAACCGATATCAGCGGCCTGGCAGATGCTGTCCGGGGCCGGATAGCGGTTCGCCCGTCCTCCGCGTTCACGTGTACACGCTGTTCGATCGGGTCGTTGTCGATTATCGGCGCAATGGCGATGGTTGCATCACTCAGACAATAGGCAATGGCACTCTGGTCCATATTGAGAACCATTGAGTTGATCGCGGCACCTGTGGTCCAGGTTCGGGCAAGCAACTCAAACAGTGTTTGTGGCGCGGTGTCCTGTTTACTCATAGCTTCAACTCCCGTTCAGTTGCGCCGCAGAAAGACGCATTTTCGCACTCACAGTGCGGCCAGTTTCCGATCCAGCTTTTCGACTTCCCGTTCAAACTTCATCCGGTTCGCGTCGCACTGTTCCATTTCTGAAACGAGCCGCGCCTCGAGAGCCTTCGATTGGGCATACTCAGCCTGCAAGGCGGCGTCGGCAGTGTTTTCATCTACCTTGTCGGCACAGCGCTGCACATCCAGACGCACGCCCATAAGGTGTTGTGACTGCTGCAGATGCTGTGCGTTCAACTGAGAAATTTTCAACGTCACATCCAACCTGTGCTGGAAGATTTCCTGTATCTCACTGGATTTTTCAGTCATGGCTATGCACCATTCCAGGCGTCGGCAATAAATGTCCGACGCCGGTTTTTGGAAAGTGGATGAAGCACGATGAAGACGATGCAGAAGACGGGGGCATCCGGTGTTTGACGACTTTGGCACGCCCCTGTTTGCAGCACTTGAACAGCAGGCACGCAGCGCGCTGGGTGACAATCACCCGTGCACCCGGGCCCTTGCCCGGGCAGCGGAAACGTCTCGACAGGCTGATATCGAAAATGCGCAAAAACATCTGTCCGACCTTCCACCCCGCGACATGGCCGGTTTGATGGAATCCGCCCACAAAACACTTCGGGAAAACCCGGCAGCATTGCTGGATTCGTGGGTTGCGCCGAGCGATCCAAAGCATAAGAACTGACGTCACGGGGTCTGCGATCATGGCACATCACCACGTTTGGCTTGCTGTACTGCACGTTCTTCCGCAACCGCCGCAAGGATAGCGCGCAGCCCATCCATGCCTGAGAGAAACTGCTGTTCCGCAACCGCAATGTGGGACGATAGCGAGTCCCAAAGATCGACTCGAAACAGTTTCATCGGATCGCCAACCAGTTTTTCAAATTCACGAACCGAAAACTGGTGCTGTAAACCGACCCCGGTTGCAACGAATTCAGTGAGTTCTGAGGCATGGGTTTCGATGAACGGCAACAGCAGCGGATGATCGTCAAATGAGACATCGCGTTTGTCCAGTTCCAGGCGTATGAAATCCTGAAAATGTTGCTGCAAAAAATTTCTGCTTTCGCCAAGAATTCTGATCGAGAAAACGATGTCCCGATCTGCCTGCGCAAGAATTTTCTCTGCGATACCGTCACTGTTGGTCTGCAGACCGGAGAGCTTTTTTTCAGCTGGCATGACGCACCATCCTGTTTTCCGTTACATCTGCATTCCGATAAATAATTTATATTTTTCAATGCATTAACCGGGCTTCTTTTAAATTCACATTGCCCGGTGCAGGCCACATACAGAAAAGATTTCGATGCGTTTTTCAAACCTGCTCGATCTGAATCAGGATGCGTCAATTTTAAAAAGAGGCAACAACAATATTTCTGATTTTCAATTGCCGGCGCTTTTTTGACATCCGGCGACGGCTGTTTTCTGTAGCTGATTTAAAGACCTTTCAACGTGTCTCCGGGAGGGGGAAAATATCGCCTTCAAAATTCGGAAAAACACCCCTCGGCAGAGCCTTGAGTTGAGCAGTATTTGCATAGCCAAATTACCCTTGACGCTTTGCACACTGACGCGGCCCGCGCCAATCACACAGAGCCGGCATTAACGTACGATTGTCGCGATACAATCGTCCGATTATCGGACGAATCTGATGTTCTTTCCGAAATGAAAGCGCCGATATTAGGTGTTTTCGAGTTTGGCACACCCCTTGCAGCGTTAACCTTAATCAACGAACCCGGCGAGCAAACCGCAAGGGTCATAAGAACGAAGAGTGGGAGGAATTTGCGTGGAGGTCTGAGCCATGAATGTGCCAATCATCCAATCCGAAAGTTTTGGATTTTTGACCATTGATGGCCCTGTTCATCGCAGCGCCGGTCATAGCCGGTAAATCGCTTTCCCCCAAATCTTTGCCGAACTGCCGGGCCTGCATCTGATCAGGCCAGCTTTCGATTTGTGCGCGCACACAAAGTGCAGAAGTAATTTGGAACGAGATGGAGAACTGGAGATGTCCAAGACACTTACTCTGAATAAAATCACTTCGCAGCGTGGGATTTCGGTTGGTGACGCAGCGGCGAAGATTGCCGATTTGGGTTGGAACCCGTCCTATGTTCAAGAAGCGATGACCTATCCTACCGACTACAAGATTACCAAGACCCCGAAAGATCCGATGAAGCAGGTCCTGCGGTCCTATTTCCCCATGGAAGAGGAAAAGGACAACCGGGTCTATGGCGCGCTTGATGCAGCCCTTCGCGGCGACATGTTCCGCAATGTCGAGCCGCGCTGGATCGAATGGATGAAGCTGTTCCTGGCCATCATCCCGTTCCCGGAAATTTCCGCCGCCCGTTCGATGGCAATGGTGGCGCGGCTGACGCCCGGCGAAGAACTGCGTACCGGGTTCACCATGCAGATGGTCGATGAATTCAGGCACTCGACAATCCAGATGAACCTGAAGAAATGGTACATGGAGAACTATATCGACCCGGCAGGGTTCGACATCACCGAGGAAGCATTCGGCAAATGCTATGCCACGACCATCGGCCGTCAGTTTGGCGAAGGTTTCCTGACCGGCGATGCCATCACGGCCGCCAGCATCTATCTGACCATTGTCGCTGAAACGGCCTTCACCAACACCCTGTTCGTGGCCATGCCGTCAGAAGCCGCGCGCAATGGCGACTATGCCCTGCCGACGGTTTTCCTGTCAGTGCAGTCCGATGAAAGCCGGCATATCGGCAATGGCCACTCGATGCTGATGTCGATGCTGAAAGAGCCGGAGAACTACCAGCTTCTCGAGCGCGACATGAAATATGCGTTCTGGCAGAACCACGCCATCGTTGACGCTGCCATCGGCACCTTCATCGAGTATGGCACCACCAACCGCGACAAGGACAAGGAATCCTATGCGGAGATGTGGCACCGCTGGATTTTTGAAGATTACTACCGCACCTACATGCTGCCGCTTGAAAAGTATGGTGTCAAAATTCACCACGACGATGTCCACGAAGCCTGGAAGCGCATCACCGAGAAGATGTACGTCCACACGGTGGCACAGTTCTTTGCCGTTGGCTGGCCGGTCAACTTCTGGCGTATCGAAGCCCAGACCGAAAAGGACTTCGAATGGTTCGAGCACAAGTATCCCGGCTGGTATGCCAAGTTTGGCGAATTCTGGAAGTGGTACGAAAAGCTGAGCCACAAGGGCTCCAAGGTGGTCACGTTCAATGAAGAGGTTGGATACGTGTACCCGCATCGCTGCTGGAGCTGCCTGGTGCCGTGTCTCATTCGTGAAGATATAGTTGTCGATGAAATTGACGGCCAGCTTCATACCTTCGCCCATGAGAATGATCGCTGGACCGCAGTCGAAGCCTTCGCTGATGAGTATCAGGGTCGTCCGACCCCGGCGATGGGGCGTTTCAGCGGCAAACGCGAATGGGAAACCCTGTACCACGGGGTGGATCTGGCCGACGCCATAGTCGACCTGAACTTCGTTCGCTCAGATGGAAAAACCCTCATACCTCAGCCTCATCTGCGTTTCGACGACAAGGAGATGTGGACGCTCGACGATGTGCGCGGTCACACCCTTATGTCACCGCTGAAGCTGTTGCGCGACATGTCTCCAGCCGATCGCGAACAGCACCTGGCTGACTACAGAGCCGGTTTCACCATCAACAAGTGCAATTGACCCGTTGATTGCACAGGCGGGAACCGGTCGTCCCATCACCGGTTCCCGTCTAACCCCATAATCTACAAATAAATCAATATGTTGAACTCTCCTGGAAGGCTTTTGGCAACATGACGGATACCTATACAGTGCTGCTTCAGCCGGTTGGCGTGGAGTTCGAGGCTGAAGATGGCGAGACCATCCTCGATGCAGCATTTCGCCAGGGCATCAGCCTGCCGCATGGATGCAAGGAGGGTCAGTGTTCGGCCTGCAAGTCGATTCTTCTGGACGGCGACGTTGAGCTGAAAAAGCACTCGACCTTTGCGCTGAGTGAGATGGAACGCGATGCCGACCATGTCCTTTTGTGCTGCAGCCTCGCCGAAAGCGATGTTGAAATCGAGCTGCTCAATTTCGACGAGGAACTGCTCTCCAAGTCCATCGCCGTCAAGGAGTTCGCGGGCGCAATCGCCGCTATCGAAAAGCTGACTTCAGACATCCGGCAGGTGGACATTGAGCTCGAAAGACCCCTCAAATTCTGGGCTGGCCAATATGTCGAGATCACGGTCACAACGTCGCAAGGGCAGACGATTACGCGCTCGTTCTCCATGGCAAATTCGCCGCTCGAAGCCGAAAAACTCAGATTCATCATCAAAAAATATCCGCAAGGAAAGTTCTCCAGCGAACTCGACGACGGCGGCATCCGGGTCGGAGCCGAAGTCACCGTCAAAGGACCCTATGGAAGCTGCTTCCGCCGCGAAGGAAGACAAGGACCGGTGATACTGGTTGGAGCCGGTTCAGGCATGTCGCCGATCTGGGCCATCCTGAACGACCACCTGGCCAGCGGCGAGCAACGTGATGTGCATTTCTTCTATGGCGCACGCACCCGGGCCGATCTGTTCTACCTTGACGAGATTAACGGCCTGACCGCTGCCAACCCCCGCCTCAAATTCATCCCGGTGCTTTCCGAAGCCTCAGACGATGCCGGCTGGAACGGGGAAAAAGGGTTCGTGCATGAAGTCGTCGATGCGCATCTCAAGCTGCTCGATGTGGATGGCGACGGCGACGTTTATGCGTGCGGACCACCGCCGATGATCGACGCGCTCATGCCCGTACTGTTCATGCACGACTTCGATGGCGACCGCACTTTTGTTGACCGGTTCACTGTGGCCAATGCGGCCGATGAACTGCCGCAAAAACTGGAGGCCGTCAGTCGCTGAAAACAAAATCCATGGCTGAAAAAACGAAACCGTAAACCCAAGGGAGATCAAAATGCCTGCAACATCAAGCTCAGTTGGATCCGGCGCCGCAGGTGCCGCTGTCTTCGCCGATTCAGACAGTCGCAAATACCGCTATTTCGACCCTCGCGGCAAACGCGCCTCACACTATGAAGACATGACGGTTGACGTCCAGCCGGACCCGGAACGCTATCTGATCCAGGACTGGATTATCGCGTTTCCCAATGGCGAAGGTGCTTACGACAAGTCCGCCACCAAGGCGCTCAGTTCAAACTGGCATGCTTTCCGGGCACCGGACCAGGAATGGGAACGCACCCATTATCAGCGCCAGTCAAAAATAGAGAGCCTGATTCAGGGGGTTATCTCCAACGCCCGCAAGTTCGGCGTGCATCGCAAGTTCGACAAGGCCTGGTACAAGATCCTGCAGAACCAGCTAGGCGCGTGGAAGCACGCTGAATTCGGGCTCGGCACATCGCTGATGCAGGCACAGCGCTACGGCTATACCCAGATGATCAACAATGCGACGTTGACCAACTCGTCCTACAAACTGCGCCTGGCACAGGACATTACCCTGTATCTGGCCGAGATCGGTCTGGACATTGACGGCTGGGATGACAGCGCCGGCAAGAACACCTGGCTGGAAGATTCCATGTGGCAGGGAACCCGTGAATTCATCGAAACCATCATGGGTGCGGAGGATTACCTGGAACAGTACTTCGCCATCAATGTGGTGTTCGAACCGCTGGTGGGTGAATTGTTCCGCTCCGGGTTCATGGTCCAGGTCGCAGCCGCAAACGGTGACTCAATCACTCCGCCGGTGATCTCTGCCGCAGAAGCTGACTATGAACGCAATCTGGCCAACACGATCGACCTGATGGACCTTCTGATCAGGGATGAGAAGCATGCAGCTCACAACAAGAAGCTGTTTTCCGGATGGCTCAAAAAGTACGAGAAGCTGGCTAAGAAAGCAGCAACCGGCTTGCAGCCGATCTGGTCGCTGCCGCACTCCAAGCCGATTTCATTTTCAGACGTCCAGGAAGTCGCACAAGAGCGCTTCAGCAAGATCAAAGGCGAGCTTGGTCTCTAAACCCCAACAAGAACCAACAGGAACAAACACCATGTCTACAGTAGCAAGAGACGCCACGCGGCAGAATATCTTCAAGGATATGAAGCACATCAAATTCGAGGACACGATCTCGCATCAGTGCGGGGTGACCATGAGTGACTCCGTCGAGGCGCGCGCCATTGCAGAATACAAGGACCAGGATCCGGATGTAACCGTCACCTATCAACCGGCGCTGATCCGCATCGACGGTGAAGGCCAGCTGGAGTTCAAGATGTCGGAAATTTCGGAGTTTCTCGGCAAGGAAATGACCGCCGAAACATTTGAGGTCAATTCATCAACCCACTATGGCCGGATGGTCAGGGTTGATGACGACACCATCATTCTGTTCGGCGACATGGAAGCAATGCGCTCCTACATCGAATAGACGGCGATATCGCAACGCGCGTCCACCTGTTCAGGCGCGCGTTGCGTGCACTCCCGTCACCGGACGTTACGCAAGTTGGTATTTGAAGGATCACTCTCATGTACAAGACACCCGAAGGCAAAGAGATATTTGTTGTCGATGGCCATACGCATTTTTGGGATGGCAGTCCTGAAAATCAGTCGAACATTCACGGCAAGCAGTTCATCGACTGCTTCTACGCCTATCACTCCGCGCTCAGCCCGCCCGAGGAAGTCTGGGAAAAATCGCAATTCGAAAAATACACCGAAAACCAGCTCTACAATGATCTGTTCGTCGACGGACCGGATGATGTGGCCATCGTGCAGTCCACGTATTTGCGGGACTTCTACAAGAACGGTTTCAACACCATCGAGCGCAATGCAAAAGTGGCTGAAAAGTATCCTGACCGCTTCATCGTAAACGGTGCGTTTGACCCGCGCGACGGCAACAAGGCGCTTGAGTACATACATTACATGAAAGAGACGTTCGACATTCAGGGCGTCAAACTCTACACGGCCGAATGGAACGGAAAGTCCAAGGGCTGGGCGCTCAATGATCCCAAGGCCTACAAGTGCTTCGAGCTGTGCGAAAAACTCGGCATACGCAACATGCATGTGCACAAGGGCCCGACAATCATCCCGCTGAACAAGGATGCATTCGACGTTCATGATGTCGACCACGCTGCGACCGATTTCCAGAATCTCAACTGGGTCATCGAACACTGCGGACTGCCGCGGCTTGACGATTTCTGCTGGATAGCCGTTCAGGAAACCAATGTGTATGCCGGCCTGGCCGTGGCATTGCCGTTCATTCACAGCCGTCCGCGCTACTTCGCGGAGATTATTTCAGAACTGCTGTTCTGGGTCGGCGAGGACAAAATCCTGTTTGGATCGGACTACGCCATATGGACACCGCAATGGCTGGTTGAAAAACTGTGGGCGTTTGAATTGCCCGAGGACATCAAGCAGCAGGCGGGCGTCGACCTGACACCGGAAATCAAGGAGAAGATTCTCGGTCTCAATGCCGCCGAACTCTACAATATCGATGTGGAAGAGCGGAAGGCGACGCTTGCTTCATCGCCCATCATGATAGCGGCCGAATAGCCGTGAGCACGCAACAGGAAATCCGTGTTTTCGAGGTCGATCTGGGAAATCCGAAGGTGCGCGCAGTGTGGGCACAGATCGGAAAAGTGTGCGATCCGGAACTTGATGAACCGGTAACCGACATGCACTTCATCGAGCGGGTGGACATTGACAGTGATGACCACGTCACCGTCAGTTTCCGGCTGCCGACTTACTGGTGCTCGGCCAACTTCGCCTTTCTCATGGCCAACGATATCCGGGTGCATGTCGAGCACCTGGACTGGGTTGCACGCGCAAGCGTGCAGCTTGAAGACCACATGTTCTCAGAACAGGTGAACACCGGCGTAAACACCGGCTTGTCGTTCCAGAAGACCTTTGCCGACCTTGCTCCCGATCAGGGGCTCGATGAAATTCGCGAGAAGTTTCGTGAAAAGGCCTTCAAGCGGCGTCAGGAAGTCCTGCTGCTGGCACTGCGGAACAGCGGTTGGAGCGACAGCCGGATTACCGCATTGACACTGGAGCAACTTGCAGCCTTACGGTTTGACGAAGATGAACCGGCAAAGCAGAAACCGCGCTATCTGGCACTAGTCGGCGAGCTTGGATTTGCATCGGCCCCCGATGACCGGATTTTCACCGACTATGAAGGTTCGCCTTTGGCAGTGACCGGTCTGGAAGACTATCTGAAAGATCTCAGGTCTGTTCGCATCAACATGGAATTCAACGGCGCACTGTGCCGCGGCCTGTTGAACGCGCGATACAAGGAACTTGAACCGTCCGACGGCGAGCCAACCCTGATTGACTTCATACTGGACAAGGTGCCGCCGGCAGCATCACGCGGGCATACCAAAAACACACGGCAGATATCATCGGACTAACGCCATTCGGGTGGCCAACAACAGTGAGTAACGGGAGAACGAAATGTCAAAGCTGCTTCTGCATAACAACAAGGCGCGCCAGGCACTTGCTGCCGGTGTAGGCAAACTGGCAGCGGCGGTCATGCCGACGCTCGGCCCCAAGGGCATGAACGCGATGATCGACCGGCCGATAGGCACCCCGATCATCTCGCGCGACGGCGTCAGCATCGCTTCCGAGGTCGAACTCTTTGACCGGTTTGAAAACATGGGCGCCCAGGTGGTGCGTGAAGTGTCAATGCAAACCAATGAAGTTGCCGGTGACGGTACCACCACGGCAATCGTCCTGGCTGACTCGCTGATCCAGAAAGGCGTGAAAGCCCTGGAAGAAGGTGGCCGGCCGGTGGACCTGTGCAGGGGCATTGATATGGCCATTGCCGTCCTTGTCGAAAAGCTGAAGTCATCTTCTCGCAGTGTAACCGATCCGGACGTTCTGGAGCGTGTCGCACAGATCGCAGCGACCGATGAAAATCTCGGCTCGCTGGTGGCCAAGGCGTTCAACACAGTTGGTGCAGACGGCGTCATCACCACTGATTATGGGGTCACCATCGACACGGTGCTGTCGATTATAGAAGGCATGTCCTTTGAGCGTGGATATGTGTCGCATCACATGGTCACCGACGTCGAGCAGATGCTGGCGGTCCTCGACAACCCGTATGTCCTGATAACCGACCAGAAGATCAGATCACCTGCGCAACTGGATGCCGCAAGGGCCATTGCGAAACAGGACAATCAGCCACTGCTGATAATAGCGGAAGAGATCCAGCCGGAAACTGTACAGGTGTTGCTGGAAGAAGGAAGTCCGGGACAGTATGTGGTTGTCCATCCGCCTGAGTATGGCCAGTGGCGCACGGCCATGCTGGACGACCTCGGTATTTTGCTCGATGGCAGGGTCCTGGCCCGCGATCTTGGCAAGCGGCTGGAAGACATCACCCGCGATGATCTGGGCAAGTGCGAGCAGGTGCGCGTTTCAGCATCCGAGACGGTCATCATCCGGGGCAAGGGGAAACCCGAAGTGATTGCGGCCAGACGCAATCAGGTGCAACGCCAGTATGAGCTTGCTCCGCCAAACATAGAGCAGGACAAATTACGCGAACGGCTGGCCAAGCTGTCAGGCGGCACGGCCATCATCTACGCAGGCGGCGTGACGCCGGTTGAGCAGAAACGTACGGTTCAACTGATCGATGATGCGCTCAGTGCGGTGCGTGCCGCCCATGACGAAGGTGTGGTTTCCGGCGGAGGTTCCGCGCTGGCTCATTGCGCACCGGCGCTTGACGAAATTGCGGCCAAGGCCAAGGGCGATGTTGCCCGCGGGATCGAAATCGTCAGGGAGACCCTGTTTCAGCCCCTAACCCAGATTGCCCGCAATGCCGGTCGTGACCAAGACGAAATCGTCGCGGAAGTGACACGTAAGAACAGCGGCTATGGCTATGACGCGTCCGTTGGCGAGTTCGTCAACATGTACGATGCCGGCATCGTCGACCCGGTTCGAGTGACCTACAGCGCCCTGAGCAACGCAGCGTCTGTCGCCACATTGATCCTGACAACGGAAACCCTGATCGGGGACCTTGGTGAAGATGAGGACCCCACTGCAGGTGCTGCACTGGGTGGAGGTGCTGAAAACCTCGGACGGGCATGACCCGGTTGCCGGACACAGAACAAGACCGAAAAGTGAGGAACCTTCCATGAAAGCTGCCCTGCTCCACGATTATGATCCAGCGATGAATGTTCAGCTGACGCTGGAAGAGGTGAAACCACCCACGATCAATCGGCCGGACGACGTGATCGTCAAGGTCGGCGCTGCCGGACTGTGCCGCACGGACCTCCATATCATTGAAGGCGTGTGGAAGAACATCATGGATACGGAAGGCTCCTTACTACCCTACATAATGGGGCACGAAAACGCCGGATGGGTGGAAGACGTCGGCTCAGGCGTCACGTCGGTCAAACCGGGCGATGCGGTCATCTGTCATCCGCACCGCTCGTGTGGCATCTGCCTCAACTGCCGCTACGGACATGACATGCATTGCAGCGACTCCCTGTTTCCCGGTCTGGGACTTGATGGCGGGTTTGCCGACTATTTCATTACCAATGAGCGCGCCCTGATCAAACTGAACCCTAACGTGACCCCGCTGGAAGTCGCGCCCATGGCGGATGCAGGGATAACGGCGTACCGGGCAGCGAGGCGGGCTGCCGAGCTGCTGCGGCCCGGGGCCTACTGTGTCATGGTCGGCATAGGCGGGCTTGGCCATATAGCACTGCAGTCCCTGCAGGCAATCTCCGGTTGCAGAACGATTGCAGTGGATCGTGAACCGGCCGCGCAGGCACTGGCCAGGGAACTTGGTGCGGACTTTGTACTGGATGGAGGGCCGGACGTCGTCGAACAGGTGCATGAAATCACCGGCGGCGGTGCGCAGGTGGTACTGGATTTTGTCGGCGAACTTGGCGTCGAAAATGTCTGCTGGAAAATGCTGTGCCAGGGCGGCCAGATGTTCGTCATCGGCTACGGCGGTGCCGTGGAAGTCCCAACGGTTGACCTTGTCGTGCAGGAAATAAACATCGGCGGCAGCCTGGTCGGCAACTTCACCGAGCTGGTTGAGCTGATGGAACTGCATGCCGACGGCAAGGTGAGAATGCACTTCACGGAGTACAAGCTGGATGACATCAATGTTGCGATTGATGATTTCAAAAACCGGCGGTTTGCCGGGCGCGGGGTACTGGTGCCATAAATTTCAGCATAAAAATGTCAAAAAATGATATAAAGTGCATATTATCAACGTTACATGGCAGGAATTGATCAGAATTACGTCATTGGAAAACGTTGGATCGTGCCCAGGTTTACCGCTCAGTCAGTAACAGGGAGGACCACAGTTGGTTACAATCATTTCGAAAAAGGATGGCCCGCGGCGCGAGCACGCTGATCCCAGACGGTTTGTTTCGGAAAACCATGCAACAATCAGGGCGCTGGCAGATCACATTTCCGGCGGCGCCTATTCTGCAAACCAGCACAAGCCCGAACCTCCCAAGCCTGATGGACTGGTGATCCATCATTTCGGTGCCGCCGCGGAACCGTCTGTAGACCACCCGCCCTATGTGCGCATCAGTCTTAACGGAAGAGTTGTTGTGGTCGATGGCGAGACCCACAAACAACAGCATCATATTGGCGAGGTGCGCCGGTTCGAGGATCGCAATGAGTTCCTGCTTGCCACCCGGGAGAACAATTTCTACGCGCCGCTGGAAAATGAAATCAGTGGTTTGCTGAGTGACCTTGATCATCAGGTCATTGATGGAGATTTTTCCGAAGACGACCTGGTTGAGAAGATCGGGCAGGCACTGGGTCTGAAATAACACACTGCACGGGCCAGGCGGCAATCAGGAGTGGACGGCTGCAGGAACTGTAAAAAAGGTTGTCATGAACACCTCGAGAACAATCACAAGGCCAGCATCACGCGCCCGGGAAACCTTCAAGGATCGGCAAGCTCATGGTCAATAGGCCGACTATTCCCGACGACACGGTGACATCCGAAACCGAGGAGGCGCTATCCCTGATAGCCGGAACGGGTAAGCTGAACTACAGCGAAAACCAGATCATGACCGCCTGGGAGTCGTTTCTGACCGACACCGACCGGCAGGACTGCCCCGGTGTGCGTTCCGTGGTGAAGGACTCCTGGATGCGCTGCAAGTCGGTTGGTATCGATGCCCGCGGAACCGGGGCTGTCGTGCGCAATGATGATGACTATCTGCATCAGTTACATGAAAACAATCATGAATTGATCAGAGCAGCCGCTGATTCCATGTCGATCATGAAAAACCTGCTCGACTGTACGGCGGCAATGATCATCCTGACGGACCGGGATGGCGTTATTCTGGAGAACTATGGTGACAACCGGGTCCTTGAAGCCGGCCGTGACATTCATCTGGAAGTAGGCGGACGCTGGAACGAGGAAGTGGCCGGCACCAATGGCATCGGTACGGCGCTGCAGACCGGCAAGCCGATGCTGATCCATGCAGCGGAGCATTACTGTCAGGACGTCAAGGGCTGGACATGCGCCGCAGCGCCAATTTTCGACCCGTTTGACGGCAGTGTACTCGGGGTGGTCGATTTGTCCGGACCGACAAAAATCTTCCAGCGTCACAACATGACGGTACCGGTGATCGCCGCGCGTCAGATTGAACAGAGCCTGTTTCAGCGCGGCGCTGATGAACGCCTGCGGCTGATGGAAACATTTCTCGACAATGCGCCAACCCACAATCAGGAAGACGGAATGGTGCTCCTCGACCGCACCGGCAAAGTGGTCTGTCACAAGAACCTGCCCGGCCTGAAGATGCATGACACAGGGCAATCGACGGTCAATGTGGGAGACGTTCTGTTTACGTCCCGGCCGAACATGACCGAGGCGGATGTTGCGGATGCACTGACCCTCAGCGTCACACCGCAGGTCATCAGGCAGTTGCGTCTGGACGGTGCGATAGCCGGCACGGTTCTGATCTACAAGAACGAACACGCATCAACTGCCAGACTATCGCCTATGCTGCCCGGCAAACCGGATGGAAGGCCAGTGTCTGTTGAAAAAACCGGTGTTCCATTGCCGGTCATCCTGGGAGAGTCTCCCGAGGTCACGCGGGTCATTGATCTGATTGACCGGGTTGCCACCGGAAAAAGCTCGGTTCTGATCGAAGGAGAGACCGGTGTCGGCAAGGAATTGTTCGGTCAGTTGTTTCATGCGCGAACAGCAACTTCGTCGAAGACCCCGCTTGTAACGGTCAACTGCGGAGCCATCACCAAGGAACTGATCGCCAGTGAACTTTTCGGACATGTACCCGGCGCCTTTACCGGTGCCTTGCGCGACGGCAAGCAAGGCAAGTTCGAACAGGCAAGCGGCGGCGTGCTGTGCCTTGATGAAATCGGCGAACTGCCGCTTGACATACAACCGTTCCTGCTCCGGGCGCTTGAGGAAAAGGTCATCTACAGGGTTGGCGACACCAAACCCCGCCCTGTCGATGTGCGGGTGGTGGCCCTGACCAATCGCGACCTTTTGCAGGAAGTCGAGGCCGGGCGATTCCGCAGAGACCTGTATTACCGCGTCGGCGCCATCAAGATTGCTGTTCCGCCCTTGAGGGAGCGTGGAGATGATGCCGCTATCCTGCTGGACTATTTCAGGCACCAGATTGCAAAAGACCTGGATGAACCGCCACTGGAGTTTTCACAGGCTGCGATGGAGGTTCTAAACCGCTATCGCTGGCCCGGCAATGTGCGCGAATTGCGTAACCTGGTCGAGAGCCTGCACCTGACATCGCAGGCCGGAGTCGTCGATGCATCTGATCTGTTGAGCGCAGGCATCGCTGCTGGAGAACCTGATCACTCAGGCATTGCAGTTTCGCCGGACCCGTCACAAAACCTCAAAGACATGGCCACAATGGAATACCTGACGATCAAGGCGGCAATTGAATCGAACGGCGGCAACCTGACCCTTGCAGCCAAGCAGGTCGGCATTGCGCGCAGCACGCTGTACCGCAAGATGCAACAGTTCGACCTCAAGAAGAGCTACAACTGAAACTGCTCATCTACGGACTTTGCCGCGCATCCGCAAATAGTTGGCCGCTCGATCGCGAAGAACGAGCGGCCAGTTTTGCACGACTGGTGGTCACCAGACCGTTAGAGGGTTAGCTGAACATGTCCGCAGATATCGCGGTGTACCAGGATTCAGATTCCTCGTAGGTTTCCTTGCGCAGAGCCTCGTCTTCGCCGGTTTTGGAAATGAACTTGTCGGCAACTTCGATCTTGTCCGTTCCGGCCTTGTAGTTGGCGCCAACCTTCACGCCGTCATTGGCATCAATCAGGCTCCAGCAGGTGTTTGCAAAACGCGGATCGAAGACCTTTGATCCGGTCAACGCACCACGGATTGCCATGGCCGCCACCTTGGCCTGACTGTTGGCGGAGAACCCTGATTTCGGCATTGCCGATGCAACAGATGCATCACCCAGCACATGAATGTTTTCATCCGCTCTGGATTGCATGGTCGCCGGCACAATCGGGCACCAGTCGCCATCGGTTATGCCTGCACGGTCGCAGATTGCGCCTGCCTTTTGAGCCGGCACGACAGATGCCGCATCGGCCTTGAACGTATCAATGTCGGTTTCGATTTCCATCGTGTCCATATTGATGTTTTTCACCCCGCCGGAGACCGAGGCGGGAATCCACTCGATCATGTCGGGATAATGTTTCTGCCAGCCTTCTTCAAACAGCCCCTGCTTGGAAAACTTCTCCTTCGGATCGAGCACGACTATTTTTGCGGTCGGGTTCTTCTTCGACAACACATGCGCGATCATCGAGATACGCTCATACGGCCCGGGCGGGCAGCGGAACGGGTTGGGCGGCGGCACCATCACAAACGTGCCGCCCTCACGCATGTTCTCGACCTGCGATTTCAACAATGCCACTTGAGTGCCGGACTTCCAGGCGTGCGGCATGGTATCCTGGCCCTCGACCGAGTATCCGGGCACACTGTCATATTTCATATCAATGCCGGGTGAGATCACGAGCCGATCGTATGCGACTTTGGCGCCGGACCCCAACTCAACGGTTTTTGCGGCACCATCGACAGAGACCGCCCAGTCATGAATGACGTTGACACCATGACCGGAAGCCAGGGTGTCATAGGTGTGGCCGATGGACTCATAGTCACGCAAACCGCCCAGATACAGGTTTGAAAAGAAGCAGGTGTAGTACTTCCTCGTCGGCTCAATCAGCGTAACGTCGATAGCGCCCTTTGAGTCCTTGGCGATGTAGCGCGCAGCGGTCGCACCGCCGGCGCCTCCTCCAATGACGACGACCTTCGGCTTCTTGCCCTGGGCATAAGCCGGCAGGTTCAGACCGGCGGACACAGCGCCCAGCCCAAGCAGTCCGGTGGTAAATTTTCGTCTGTCTACGATAGCCATATTCATCCTCCCAGATTTCCTGACTGTTAATTGAGTTCGCGCTCCTAGTCAGGGGGTTTGAGCGCTGAGAAATAGGCGGCCAATGCCGCAATGTCCTCATCGGACAGCCGCATGGCGACGGTTTGCATCGTCTTGTTTTCAAGTTGTTTGGATCGATAGAGTTTCATCAACGCGATGAAACCTTCCTCGTTCATGCCGGCGATGGCGGGAATTGTGCCTGTGACGGCCGATTGATGGCACGTCACGCATTCAGACGACAGGTACTGCCCGTATTCCGGGTCACCCTCCGCAAACGCCGACCCCATCACACAGATATAACTCAAGGCCGCAACCGCACCACGCATCGTCTTCCACCCAACATATTCATTTTTTTATATGTGAGAGTGTGGCAAATTTGCTGTTGCGTCAAGCCTGATCATTCCCGGGATGCTTCTGACTCCGGCGACGTGTTTTCCAGCTCCTTGGCCAGGAAGTCAAAGACCAGGCGTACGCGCCGGCTGGTATTGAGTTCGCGGTGGGCGACAAGCCACACCTCTATCTCAAAGGCCGGAAGCCAGGGAGCTGCCTGTTGCACGCCGGGTTCCGCGTCCGCGACCTGGGACAGCATTACACCAACACCTACCCCCTGCTTGACCATCTGCCACTGCACGATGTGATTGCTGCATATGATGGGGAAATGTTGCGATGTCACTTTCAGACCGAGCTGGTTCAAGCCGTCGATATATTGCTCGCTTTGCTCAAAACCAAGGAACTCGGCCCGCAACAACTCGTCGCTGGTTTGCGGGTTACCAATTTGCTCAAGATAACTTTCAGAGGCATACAGGCTCAGGCTGTGGCCGCGCAGTTTGCGGGCAATCAGATCCGGGTCGGTCGGCCTGCCCGCACGAATGGCAATATCAGCCTCCCGGCGGCGCAGGTCACTGACATTGTTGGTTGCGACAACCTCAACCGTGATGCCCGGTTCTGCGGCCCGCAGCTTGGCCACGATGGGCGGCAGAACAAACGCCGCGGTGACTTCGGTTGCCGTGATACATACCAGGCCCTCAACCTGCTGTGACTGCCCCGAAGCGGTCAGTGACACACGCCCTGCCGCCTCTCCCATGGCCCTGACATGCTCTACCAACTCGAGGCCGCTGGAGGTCAGCTTCAGGCCATTGCCGATCCGCTCGAAGAGCAGAACACCGACTTCCTCTTCGAATGCCCTGACCTGCCGGCCCAGCGTCGGTTGCGCCATGCCCAGGGCCCGGGCCGCTGCCGAAAGTGATCCCTCTTCTGCGGTTACCAGGAATGCCCGCGCCCGATTCCAGTCGAATTTTACAGAACGCCAATCCATGCAATTTCGCATATAGCATATTCAGATTTAGTCAATTCACCATTCGAATTCGCAGAGCTACTTAGACACAACATCGTGCTTCCTCCGGTTCGCACCATCGCGGAAAACTGGAGACTGACACGAGAAAACCATTATCTAAGTTGGAAATGCACCATGACCTCAACGGATTACACGCCCGCCATGACACCGCCATCCTCGCGCTTCTGGGATAAAATCGCCGATCGCTACGCCCGCCAGCCGGTCAAGGATGAAGCGGCCTACCAGAAGAAGCTGGAGATAACTCAAGGCTATCTGCGGCCGGACATGAAACTGCTCGAATTTGGTTGCGGCACCGGTACCACCGCGCTCAAACATGCGCCGTTCGTGGACCGTATTCTGGCAACCGACATATCTGCGAGGATGCTGGAGATTGCCGAGCAAAAAGCAGACGCTGCCGGCATAGACAATGTCCTGTTTGAACGTGCCGCCATCGACGATTTCACCACGCCTGATAACAGTTTCGATGTTGTGCTGGGCATGAGCATTCTTCACCTGCTGGCTGACCGGGACATGGCCATCGCCAAGGTATTCAAAATGCTGAAGCCCGGCGGCCTTTTCGTGTCCAGCACGGTCTGCCTTGGCAATACGATGGGGTTCTTCAAGCTGATCGGCCCGCTGGGACACGCGCTCGGCGTGCTGCCGCTGCTGCGGATATTCACGACGCCGGAACTTGTCGACAGCATCAAGGCGGGCGGTTTCGTCATCGAGCATGAATGGAGCCCGGGCAAAGGCACAACCGTGTTTATCGTGGCCAGAAAACCGGCCTGACTGAGTACCGTCTGTCAGACAACGCTGTCATCCCGAAACGCCAGCAGGTAGCCAATGCACACCCCGACCAGTTCCAGTTCGTTGACTGCGCATGCAGGCAGCGAAACCGATACCTGCGGCCGAATACCTGTTTTCGCCAGCCGGCTCGGATCCTGGCATCTGTCGCTTCAGCGCCAACCCCACGATCCGGCTAATCTCAGCACCAGCTACGATCTCGCTGCAGCGGGCTGGCACAATAAAATAGACCGGCTGGACTACCTGCCCGCCTACAGAGCCCTGCTCAAACAGGCACTGGCACACTGGTCAGAAACCGGATCGGTTCCGCAGTTGAAGGCGCTGGACTGCGGGACTGGAACCGGCGCCCTGTCTGAAGCACTGGCGGGGGCAAGCGCCGTGCCCCTAAAAGTCGAAGCGGTTGATATTTCCCCGGCCATGCTCGGCAAAGCCGGTGAAAGGTTACGAAGCATCGGCGTCGACGTGGTATTGCGTCAGGCAGACGTTCAGCAGCTTCCGTACGCCGACGACTGTTTCGATATTGTCATGGCTGGACATATTCTGGAGCACCTTCCTGATCCGGTCGCAGCCTTGCGCGAGATGGTTCGCGTGGTCCGTCCGGGCGGTCTGGTTTTCACCTGCATCACCCGCCGCAGCCTGCCAGGCCTGTGGATTCACCTTCTGTGGAGGACCCACATGGTCTCTCCATTAGAAGCTGAAAACTGGTTTCATCGTGCCGGCCTCCAGCATGTGCGATGCATAACGCCAAGCGGCAAAAGGCACTTTCGACAACTGAGTGTCGCGTGTTGTGGGATCAAGCCGGATACCCGGAGTTTCAATTGTACAGGACGCGAAATTTTCGCCCCGTGTTGATTTCGCAAAGAGCGGTATACTCTGGGGGTTTACTGAAACCGAAGTGACTGCCTTCTGACCCATGAGTTTTTTTAAGAGAGTTTACAATTCATGGCGGTATCGCCGTTACGGCGAGGCCCTTGAACTGGCCTCAAAGTTCGAAAGTGCAGACAGCGGCATTTTGCGGAGTTACCAATTTCAGTTACTGGAACAACTCTGCCGGCATGCTCGGGCAAATGTCCCCTTCTATCGCGACAGATTGAGCTGCCTGTTTGATCAGGACGATCGCTTCACAGCAGACAACTGGGAGCAGGTGCCGGTCTTGACGAGACGCGATGTACAGCAGAACCAAAGGGCACTTACCAGCAAGCACATACCGTCCGGACATGGAAAAGCTTCCGTCGCCAGCACTTCCGGCTCCTCCGGTGAACCGGTCAAGGTATTGCGGACGCAGAAGGAGCTGGTCGCCTCCAGATCCATGTTCAACCGGTTTGATCGCTGGCACGGATTTGACCCGGCCCGCAGACTGGCATTGGTGCTGTCCGCTCCGATGGGCGGCAAGGCTGGCCGACGAAAATGGCAATTTGACTATTGGGCGGGAGTTTACAAGTACCTGAATATCTCTGCAGAAGTGGAATGCATCAATGCCCAACTGCCGGTGTACGAACAGGTTGACTGGCTGGAACAGGTACGACCCGACTATCTGCTGGTCAATCCGAGAATGGCGCTGGAACTCTGCAATGAGTATCACAGAAGGAAATCTCGACCCGCATACAGGCTGGCCGGCATTCGAACCTTCGGAGAAACGCGAAGCCCGCTGATAGACAACCGTATACACGACACCTTCGGAGTCCGGCCTCTTTCAATGTACACAAGTGAGGAACTGGGCCACATCGCCATCGAGTGCCCCGGCTCGGGCAACTATCATGTATGTGATGAAAATGTGCTGGTCGAAGTTGTGAACAGCTGCAATCGGGCAAGCGACATCAACACTCCCGGCAGACTGCTGGTCACATCGCTACATGGATATGCCATGCCCAGAATACGATATGAGGTGGGAGACGAAGCGTGTAAACTGGCGCCCTGCAGTTGCGGGAGACCGCAAACTCTGATCTCCGAAATTGCCGGTCGGACCGGCAACCTGTTCCAGAGACCTGACGGAACCAGATTTCGCCCGGAACGCGCACTGCTTGAACGGGCCGCAGACTTAATGTGTGCAAGGGCAATACAGATCGCGCAGGTCGGATCGAACGAGGTCGAAGTCAGGTATCAACCTGACATTCACACCAGCTCGAAACCTGACATGCAGGCCTGTCGGCGGGAGGTACAGTCCTCGCTCGGCAGCGAACTCCTGGTGAATTTCGCACAGGTCAACCGGATACCAGCCAAACGCAATGGAAAGCGGGAAGACTTTGTCTGTGAGCTGGCCCGTGGCGCCAGTGATTGACAGTTGTTTGCCAGCTTCGTTCAGGCAGCCGACTCCGCCGGTTGACTTAAGACTTACGAGTGGTAACACTCGCCGAACCTGAAGGTTCGTCATATGTTAGGACGCGGAGAGAGCAAGATGAATTTCAACAAATTTTCCCCCGAACCCGAACCCGTACCGGATGAAGAACCTGGCCCCGAGTAAATATAAAGGTGTCTTAACCTGTATCGTGCGGACGCACACATTCAGGCACACCTCATAGGTTCGGTTGCGGCCCGGTTGTGGAATGACCTGATACAGCGGGCGGTGTAGCCTGAATCAGGCAGGGCAAGTGGTGTGCAGCTACGTTGGGCAGGGTTGACGCCGGCGACGTGTCTTGCACATTACCAGACTTACTGCATTCGGCTGCCGGTTCGCAGACGTCACGGTGCAATTCCGACACGGTCGATAACCCGAAACGAATTGTCTGCGCCCGCCTCGACAAATATCAACTCGCCCGATTTCGGAAAGATGCCGGTCAGGGCAGTGATGTTGACCTGGTGCGTGACCAACACCAGCGGACTGTCGCCCGTTCGCGCCCGCAACCAGTCTTTCAGGGCGGTGGTCTGAGCATCCCGCCTGTCCTGCCGGCGAAAGAAAGAGTTGAGCGGCTCAAGCGTCCGCACCGTGCCCAGGGCGAGTAATCGGGCGGTGTCGCGGCATCGGCACCAGGCGCTAGCGAACACATCTGCTTCGGTAATTCCCTTACTTCGAAACAAGTCACCTGTTTTGCGTGCCTGTAGCCGCCCTACCTCAGACAGGTTCCTCTGCGTGCTGCACTCATCCACGTTGAAATTGTCAGGATCGCCTGTTCCCGGTGCCAGCGCATGGCGCATGATGACAAAGGCGGTTCGGTTTTTCAGCGCATCCCAGCCGACCTGCCCGGCAAAGGCCTGCTGCGCGGAAAACAGCAAAGACAAGACAGCGGCAAACAGCACAGTCGCGAGGAGCGCAGCCTTTCTGCTGTGGCAGCCGGTGCTCAAGCCCCTGCTCCCAGAACCTTGGCAATCGCACCGCGCACCTGATTGCTTGTCGGTTCCACGGCTGTCGCAAAAGTGGCGGCAATGTTGCCGTTGCGATCCAGCAGGATCTTGTGGAAGTTCCAGCGCGGCCGGGCTTCCTGTCCAGCCTGCTCTATCGCCCATTTGTAGAACGGATGAGCATCGCGGCCCGCAACATCGGTGCGGTCGGCCAGCGGGAATGTGACACCGTAGTTCAATTTGCAGAAGTGCTTGATCTGCTCACCTTTGAGCGGCTCCTGGCCGCCAAATTTGTTTGACGGGACACCGATCACTGTCAGCCCCTTGTCTTTGTAGTCCTGCCACAACTGCTCGAGACCCGCATACTGCCCGGTGAAACCGCATTCGCTGGCGGTATTCACCACAAGCACGGCGCGATCACGAAACCTGTCCAGAGGTAGTGGTTTACCGTCAAAGCCGTCGAAGCTGAATTGAAAACCGGACGACTTACCGGCGTTCACCGTCTTGCCGGGAAGACATGCAGCCCAAGCCATCATTGCGGCCAAAATCGATCGGCGGTTCAACGTCATTATACTCTCCCATTTGCTATCAGGATGAAGCGTCACCAGGCGATCTCCTGTCCGTTATAAGCGTAGAACGAGCCGGAACTGTCGCAGTCGGCCTTGTCCATTACATCCAGCAGCAGTCTGGCGGCATTGTTTGCCGACAATAGGGTCCGGTCGCCGGCAAACGGTGCAGACAGCGGCGTTTCCACCGTGCCGGGGTGCAGTGCAAGGCATATTGCCTGTGGCCTCTTGCGGGCAATCTCGATCGAAGCCGTCCTGAGAAACATGTTCAGCGCTGCCTTGGAAGCGCGGTAACCGTACCAGCCACCCAGCCGGTTGTCTCCTATGCTGCCGACCCGTGCCGAAATCGTTGCGAACACGCTGCGCTCGTGGCGCGGCATCAGATGATGAAAGTGCTTCAGCAGCAGCAACGGCCCGGTGGCGTTGACGGCAAACGAGCGCGCGATGACCTGTGGGTCTACAGCGGAAATCGACTTTTCCGGTTGCATCTGTGCATCGTGCAGCAGGCCGGTGGCATCAACGAGCAGGTGGACCGGGCCTGTGGCGGCTATTGAAGCAGCCGCCTGCTCGATCGATGCCTCGTCTTCCAGATCTAAAGCCGGAACCGTCGATCTGGAAAAACCGATAACCCCGCCGCAGGCGCTCTCTGCTTCAAGAGCGTTACACATCTCCCGGCCAATGCCACCACTGGATCCGAAAACCACGGCACGAAACCCGGTAGGGAAATTCTGCACAGACAGCATCGATGTTTCAGCCCTTCAGACCACATGATTCCCACAACAATACGGCTTGGAAGATAGTCTGGATTAGGATCGGGTCCGCGCTTCATGCTCCATGCGTTGCGACCATGCGTCGGCAAGGTCAACCAGTACGGTTTTGAACTGGCGTCTGGCGACCAGGGAAAACAGCGTACGGGACAGAAAACCGCCCTTCGGCACTGCTGCAACATCTATGGAGAACTCTGAACCGGAACCCGTCGGAGCCACTGACCAACGACCCTTGAGATCGGAGATCGGATATGGATAGTCCGGCACTTCGGTGTGAATTTTAAAGCCGTATGACCGGCCTGGTTCAAAATGATCGCAGGTCTCTGTCCAGTTCTCACCCTTCGGGCCGAAGCAGCGGCGCTGCATGCCGATCCCTTCGCCCGAAAGCACCTCGACCTTTGTGATATTGCTGGCGACATCTGCATAGCCGGGGTGATCGGTCATGACGTTCCAGACGGCTTCTGCCGGTGCATCAACCGCCCGCCTGACCGATGCCAGCAGCTTTCCGTTCTTCGATACAATGCTGACACGGCCTTTCGGCGCAACAATTCTTCCCGCGCCGACATACTGGCCAGTTGCAAAGAAGGCCACGAAGACGGCAACAACCCCGATCATGAGCGCTCCAGTGCCAGTAAAGACATGCCCGGCCAGGAGAAAAATGGCGGCGCTGGCGATCAACCATCCAATGTCCGCCAAAACGATCAGCATGACCTCGCCTTTGGTCACAAAACGATTGGTCGCCATCAGGAACAGGTCCAGAGCGAACAGGACCAGGCCCACACCAAGCAATCTCAGAACCAACGGCATCCAGCCTGCCGGATCTTTGAACATCAGCTGCGTCGCGGTGTCAGGAAAAATGATCAGTTGCAGTCCAGTGAGTGCGGAAAAGGCCGCATTGAACGCTATGAAGGTCCGGGCTGTGGCGGTTGTCGACATATCAAATCCTTTCCTGGTTGGAATTTGCAGAAAGGATCTCAGCCGAACTGAATTGCATCAATTACCTCCGATGTCATGGACAATGGCTTGCCAGACCAGCAAGCAGGTGTTTTGGGCGTTGCCAAACCATGCCCGGTCCGGTTGGTTGGCGGCGCGCTGCTGCTCTGCTAAACGATGGTCATGAACAGACTTGCGGTTATCGCGGACACTCACGGAAACAGCTGGGCGCTGAAAGCCGTCCTGGAGGATATCCGCCGGCGCGGCGTTGCGGATATTGTCAATCTTGGCGACAGCGCGGATGCGGATATGGATCCGGGCGGCGCACTCAAGCTGTTGATGGATCACAATGTGCCAAGCATTGCCGGCAATTACGAAACCTTTGTTGACGGGCAACTCACTCCCGACCAGGTCGCCTGGTTGAGAGAGTTACCGAAAACACTCGACCTCGGGCCGGTTTTCTGTTGCCACGGCACGCCGGCCAGCGACACCCGGGAACTGATCGAAAAGATAACGCCGGGCCGTGTTGAAATTGCCGATGTCGAAGAGATCAGGCAGCGTCTGGACGGTGTGGAGCATGATGTGGTGCTGTGTGCACACAAGCATGTGCCGCGCTCGGTATGGCTGCCGACCGGCCAGTTGATCATGAACCCGGGCAGCGTCGGACTGCCGGCATACTGGAATGATGAACCGGTGCTGCACAAGGTGGAGGCAGGCAGCCCGCACGCGCGTTACGCGATCCTTCACAAGGCAGCAGATGGCTGGAACGTCGATCATATTGCCGTGACTTACCGCTGGGACCTGGCCGCCGCTGCAGCGCGGCGGTCTGGCCGTGAAGACCGGGCAGGTTTCATCGAAACCGGGCGGGCGCAAATCCCCGATGATTTGCCGGTTACCTGATCGATCAGGCGCCTGGATGTGATTAATCCAATGATTTTTCGGGAGGAACCAAATCCGTGAGTATCATCAGCCGTGTAGCAGTTCATGCATTTTGCTATGAGCTTGAAGACTTCGGTCATAATATCATGACCTATGCCAAAGACGGCCGCTTGCCGGTGACCAAGTTTGTCACGGTCATCGAAACCGATGATGGATTGCGCGGCGAGTTCGCGCCTCACTACATGGCCAACGCCATGACATGTGCGCAGGTCAGCCAGATGGCTCCTATGCTGATCGGACGCAATGCCGAACACCGCAGCAGGATCTTTGAGGATCTGAAGAACGCATTTCGCCATTTTGACCGCGCCGGTGTCGCTGCGATTGACGGGGCGCTCTGGGATCTTGCCGGCAAGAAACATAATTGTTCCGTTGCCCAACTGCTCGGCGGATACCGAGACCGGATACCGGCTTATGCCAGCACCTTCCCCGGTCAAAGCCTGCCCGGCGGACTGGATAGTATCGAAGCCTATGCGGACTTCGCGCAGCAGTGCCGGGAGCTGGGTTATCCGGCGTTCAAGATACACGGTTTCTGGGACGGCAAAGCCGAGAGCGAAATCGCCATCATGACGGCGGTGCGCCAACAGGTCGGAGACAAAATGCGGCTGATGACCGACCCGGCATCTTCGCTGCCGACTTTCCTGGACGCGATCGAAGTCGGCCGGGCGTGTGATGATCTGGGGTTTTTCTGGTATGAGGACCCCTACCGGGACGCCTCTTCAAGCGCGTTTGGACAGAAAAAGCTGCGCGACTTCATCAAGACGCCACTGCTGGTGTCGGAGCACATCAGGGGGTTTGAGCAAAAAGCAGATTTCCTGATGGCAGGCGGTACCGATATTATCCACATCGATCCTGAGCTGGATGGCGGCATAACCGGCACCATGAAGATTGCCGGCTTTGCCGAAGCGCTTGGAATAGACGTGCAGATTCATACTGCCGGTCCGATGCACCGGCATTGCCTTTCAGCAATCGTCAACACCTACTATTATGAAATGGGACTTGTCGGTCCAGGCATGTTCAATTCGATGCAACCCCCCATCTATACCTGCGGCTATGGCGATCAACTGGAGGACGTCGACAGCGATGGCTGCGTCTCGATCCCGACCGGGCCGGGTCTCGGCGTCACCTATGACTGGGATTTCATAACCAGAATGCAGACCAGTCTGAGTGAAATTACCGGCTGACCTTTACCATGATTTAATTAGGCCGATATCTGCGGGTATCTATATGAAAAGAGTAATCGGGTGCGCCGTTTTGTGGGTATTGGGAGACCGGAAATGCAGATCAACCGCCGGAATGTTCTGAAAGGCTCAATGGCCGCGACCTTCGCGGGCACCGCAGCGGGTCTGGTGCCCGCGCGCGCAATGGCGGCCCCGCTGGCAAGACCCCTCGCCTCCACAGGTGAATTGCTTCCCCTGGTCGGCCTGGGCAGCTGGATAACCTTCAATGTCGGCAACAACCAGAAACTGCTTGATGCCAGCGCCGACGTGATGGCCGCCTTCTTTGAGGGCGGCGGCAGAATGATCGACTCATCACCCATGTACGGCTCGGCACAGGCAACAATAGGATACGGCCTCAAAAAGCTTGGCATGCCCGAAACCCTGTTTTCAGCGGACAAGGTGTGGACCTCGTCCGCCGGCAATGGCAGTCCTCAGATCGAGCAGTCGCGCAGCCACTGGGGTGTGCCGAAATTTGACCTGGTTCAGGTGCACAACCTTGTGGCGTGGCGCGAACATCTTGAGTTGCTGCAGACCATGAAGACGGCAGGTGATGTAAAGTACATCGGTATCACCACATCACATGGCCGAAGACACACAGAGCTGGAAGACATCATGACATCACAGCCGGTCGACTTCGTTCAGCTCACTTATAATGTGGAGGACCGTGAAGCGGAACAACGGCTGTTGCCGCTGGCCAGGGAGCGCGGCATAGCGGTGATCGTAAACCGCCCGTTTCAGCGCGGCTACCTGGTTGAACGGCTCAGCTCCAGCCCGTTGCCGGACTGGGTGGCGGAAACAGGTGCAGCAAGCTGGGCACAGTTCCTGCTGAGGTTCGTCATTTCCCATCCGGCCGTCACCTGCGCCATTCCGGCCACCAGCAAGGTGGCGCATGTCCGGGAGAACCTGGCGGCAGCATCGGGACAGTTGCCGGATGCAGCACTGCGTAAACGCATGGCGGACTATGTCGGGCAACTCTGAATGGCAGACTGGTCGAGCTACTCGCTGTCCGATCTGCTGTTGTTTTCGCTGCAAGCCTATATCGGCCTGTTTGAGCTGCTGAACACGACGCTCTGGCCTGCCCATCTGGTCATTTTAGCCGTGGGACTTGTCATTGGCCTGATCGTATTGAGACGAAACGCTGCAGGGTATCGGGTCGTGTGGGCCTTGCTTGGCCTGTTATGGATATGGAGCGGCTGGCACTTCTTTTACGTGCAGTATACAGCAATCAACTGGGCAGCAGCATATGTTGCCCCCATGTTCTGGCTGCAGGGCTTGTTGTTCGGCTTGTTCGCAGTCGTGCCGACATGTCCTGAGATCAGGTATACCGGGACTGCGGCTGGCCGGACAGCCATGATGCTGTACCTGTTCGCCCTGATCGGTTATCCGGCTGCAACTCTCGTACTGGGACGGCCATTGGACAGTGTCGAGTTCCCTGGCATTTCAGCCGACCCTGGAGTGGTCGCAACACTTGCCGTCCTTGTCATGAGCCGCGGCGTTTTCACCAGGCTGGCATGGATTGCACCACTGCTGTGGTGCGCGCTGACAGGGCTCACCCTGTGGATGCTGGGGTCACCGGAATTCTTCATTGCCCCGCTGGCTGCAATGATGGCCGTTATTGCGGCAGTTTCAGGCAGGCGCCTGTCACAATCGCTGCGAGATGGATGACGGCGTCAGATACGCTGTGGCTAGTCGTTTCAAACGCGCTCATCGCATCCCTTACTGACTTGAATCGCACCCCCTCAAACCGGGCGTTATGAATTCCGGCAGATGGTGCCTCCCGCGCTGAACGGCAGGTCCACCACCGCTACAGATCGGCGGATACCCGGCGAACAAACTCCCTGCGTTGCACGTTAACCTGTGCTCAACGCCAGAACATGGCAATTCGGAAAGACCGGATGCCCTGTCATGTGGCGGCAGGCGCCTTGCATACAGGTCGGCAATTTGCGGCAAACCGCAGCAAATGCGGAATCTATCTTAAACACAATGGGTTAACGGGTTTCCGCCGCAACTGCAGCTGGCACGGTAGTTGCTATGACCTTAAGCAAGATATGTAACTTAATGGGTTGTATCAAAACGAAACGGGGCTATGGCAATGACTGACTACCAGCCTGCACAAGCAGGGATCTACAAGAAGCCTGGCAAACAGGTACGAGTTTACATGCGCGAAATCAGACCATTCGTGTGGTCAGTTCGCGACGAGAGCAACACCACGGGGGGATTGTTTCGCTCAAAACTCGATGCATTCCGATTTGTCCATTCCGAGTTTTCGGACGACGCGAACATTATCCGAACCGGTGATACACCGGTTGCCGCCAGTAGCTGCAAATCCACATCCCGTTCCAAACAATCGCGCTCGGCTGTTTCGAGTCGCCAGTGCCACAAAATTCAACGCGACATTTCGCCAAGGAGACCTGCAATGAAAAACAACCAGAACACTGCACCTGCCGGGCAAGCAGATATCTTTGAGTTGAAGGAATCGTCGGTCCAGTCCTACGCCCGGGCCTTCCCGGTGATGTGCAGCCAGGCCAAGGGCGCAGTTATCTGGGACAAGGATGGCCGCAAGTACCTTGATTTCCTGGCCGGTGCCGGGTCCCTCAACTACGGCCACAACAACCCGGTGCTGAAGCAGGCTCTGCTGGACTATATCGCCGGTGATGGCATTACCCACTCTCTGGACCTGCATACCTGTGCGAAGGAAAAGTTCCTGCATTCGTTCAATGACGCCATCCTGGAACCGCTCGGGCTTGACTACAAGGTTCAGTTCACCGGCCCAACCGGCACCAATGCCGTGGAAGCCGCCATCAAGATTGCCCGCAAAGTCACCGGCAGAACCACGGTGATTTCATTCACCAACGGATTTCACGGTGTCAGCATGGGCTCGCTTGCACTGACCGGTAACAGCCATTTCCGCGGCGCAGCCGGGCTGCCGCTGCAGGGCGCCGTCGCCATGCCCTACGACAACTACATGGGTCCCGAAACGGACACGCTCGACTATATGGAAGCCATGCTCGGCGATCCGGCCAGTGGCCTGGATCATCCGGCCGCAGTGATCGTCGAGACGGTTCAGGGCGAAGGCGGCATCAACACGGCCAGCTTCGGCTGGTTGCGCCGGCTGGAAGCAATCTGCAAACGCAACAAGATCCTGCTGATCGTCGACGACATTCAGGCAGGCTGTGGCCGTACCGGCAGCTTCTTCAGCTTTACCGAAGCCGGCATCGTGCCTGACATCGTCACGCTGTCCAAATCGATTTCCGGATACGGCCTGCCAATGGCCCTTGTCCTGCTCAAGCCTGAGCACGACCAGTGGAAGCCTGCGGAACATAACGGCACTTTCAGGGGCAACAATCATGCCTTTGTTACCGCCGCAGCTGCGCTTGACCATTACTGGCGCACAGATGAGTTCGCAGACAGCATTGCAGACAAAGCAAAAGTTCTGGACGCCCGGCTGCAGAAGATCATGACGCTTTATCCACATGAAGTGCTTGAGCTTCGCGGTCGTGGCATGATGCGCGGCATCTGCTGCAAGCATGCAAAGAAGGCTGCAGCCATTACGGCTCACGCTTTCCGTAACGGGGCGATCTTTGAACGTGCAGGCTCTCATGACGAGGTCATCAAGTTCCTGATGCCGCTGACCATCGAGACCTCGGAACTCAATGAAGGACTGGATATTCTGGAGAACGCTTTCCGGGCTGTGCTCAACCCTGCCCCGTGCAGGAAGGTACGTCGCCCTGCCAAGACCGCGAAAACGGCACTGGTTGCTGCAAGAGACAATGTTTCCGGTAAATCCGCACAGCTTGAGAACATCTGATGAGCGTTCAAGACTTACCGACGCGAACCCGGCGGCGGACTAAACGGGCACGAAAGCACCGTAAAGCCCGGCAGCACCCGTCTGCACCCGTCCGCCTGCCGGCAAGTAACGGCAAGCAGTCCAACAAGCTGACAGCTGTCAAACCGGCAGCGGTTGCAGAACCCGCAGCGGTCACCAGGCCGGTTTCAACCGGTGTGCGCTGGTCAAAAGGTGAGCGGCTGGAAGACCTGTTCGAGACCTTGTGCGACACACTGGCGCTCACTGGTGAAGACAGCCTGCCGGCAGTGGTTGCCGAGGGCAGCGAGTACAGTTTCCGCGATCTGGACAACCGGGCCAATCAGGCAGCACGGCACCTGCAGCAAAGAGGGATCAAGCCGGGTGACCGTGTGGCCCTGCTGCTAGACAAGTCGTTTGACACCTATGTGGTGCTGCTGGCGGTTCAGAAACTGCATGCAGCCTACGTCCCGCTCGACAAGAGTTTTCCCAACGAACGGATATCCTTCATCCTGGAAGATGCCGGCGTGCGCGCCATCGTGTCCCAGAACGCATTCAGGGAAAAGATCTCAGGCCTGGCCTACACCAAAGTCTTTGTCGATGATGACGCCGCGCAGATTGACAAGCACAGCACCGAACGCCTGAAGTCGCCAAAATCAAAACGCGCCCCGGATCAGCTGAGCTACATCATCTATACCTCCGGCACCACCGGTAATCCCAAGGGTGTGGCCATCGACCATGCCAGCATCTGCAACTTCGTCCGGGTGGCAGCCGAGACCTATGGCATCCGCAAGGGTGACCGGGTGTATCAGGGCATGACCATAGCGTTCGACTTTTCGGTAGAGGAATTGTGGGTACCGCTGATTGCGGGGGCAACCCTGGTCCCGGCCAGTCCGGGCACCAACCTCATTGGCGAGGACCTTGCCGACTATCTCAGGGATAACCGGATTACGGTGATGTGCTGCGTGCCAACCCTGCTGGCAACCATTGAAAGCGACCTGCCCGACCTGCGTATCCTGCTGGTGTCGGGTGAAGCATGTCCACACAACCTGGTGGAACGCTGGCATAGCAAGGACCGCAACATCCTGAACGCCTACGGGCCGACGGAAGCCACGGTCACCGCAACGCTCACAGAGCTTTACCCCAACAAGCCGGTGACCATCGGCAAGGCCCTGCCGACCTACACAATCGTCATTCTGGACGAGACCGAGAGCAAGCTGGTTGAAGAAGGCGGCACTGGCGAGATCGGTATTGCAGGCATCGGGCTGGCCCGAGGTTATCTGAACCGGGAAGAGCTGACGGCGGAAAAATTCATCCCCGACTTTGTCGGCCTGCCTGACAACCCGTCGAAACGGATATACCGCTCCGGTGATCTTGGCCGCTTCAACGATGATGGCGAGATCGAGTATTTCGGGCGCATCGATACTCAGGTCAAGATCAGGGGCTACAGGATTGAACTGACCGAAATCGAGTCCCTGATCCTGCAGAACCCGACCGTCGCCCAGGCGGTGGTGAACCCGTTCGAAGTTGCGCCGGGACACCTTGAACTGGTGGCCTATTGCAGCCCAAAATCCGAAACAACCGACATTGACCGGGAACAGATCATCGCGTCACTGCGCGAACAGCTGCCGCCCTACATGGTGCCGGCCTATCTCGAGCGGCTCGACGTCATCCCGATGTCGACCAGCAACAAGGCGGACAGGAAGTGCCTGCCGCCGCCTACCGGGCCGCGTTGCCAGGTGTCGGGACCAAAACAGGCCCCGCGCACCGAGACCGAAAGACTGGTTGCCGCGGCATTGGCTGAAACCCTGAAACTGCCGGACGTCTCGATTGACGATCACTTCTTTGATGATCTTGGCGCTCATTCCCTGCTGATGGCGCGGTTCTGTTCCGCCATCCGCGACAGGATATCGGCAGCCAGTGTCAGCATGCGCGATGTCTATGCCAACCCTACCGTGGAAAAACTGGCCGGGATGCTGGCAACACAAGTCCTGCCCTCAGATACGACAGGTGCGGACACGACCGTGAACGACGAGACACCCGGTGTGATCCCGTCCCGGCTGCACTACTTTGCGTGCGGCGGCCTGCAGCTTGCCACCTACATTGCGCTGAGTGCCGGCCTCATTGTCGCAATCGTCGCCGGCGTCCAGTGGGCCCATGAGGTGATCAGTGATCCCTACCAGCTCTATCAGCGAGTGCTGGTGTGCATGCTGGGATTGACCGCGGCGTTTGCCTTCGCCCCTGTCATGGCGAAATGGCTTCTTGTCGGACGCTGGAAGTCCGGGGCAATACGGATATGGAGCCTGAACTACTTCCGTTTCTGGTTCGTCAAACTGCTGTATGACAACTCACCGGCTCACCTGTTCACCGGAACCCCCTTGTACAACATGTGGCTGCGGTTACTCGGTGCACGCATTGGCCGTCATGCGGTCATCATGTCGAAAGCACCGGTCACGACAGACCTGTACAGCGTCGGTAACGGCAGCATCATTCGCGAAAACACTGTGACGCTGGGCTATCGTGCCCGCAATAACGTCCTTGAAACCGGCAGTATATCAATAGGTTCCGACGCCTATGTAGGCACCGGCAGCCATCTGGACATTGAAACCGCCATCGAAGACGGCGGTCAGCTCGCGCATTCATCGACGCTTCAGCAGGGCCAGAAGATCGATGCAGGCAAGCGCTGTCACGGCACACCTGCGGAGGAAACAACGACGGATTTCGACACGGTAGACCCCATGCGGTGTTCCAGCCTTCGGCGCTGGACATACGCCGGACTGCTTGCATCGGCCGATCTGCTGCTGGCCTCGATACCCATCGTGTTGCTGTTCTACAGCTACAATGTTCTGCACTCCTATTCAGATGCGGAAACCCTCAACTATGACAATCTGTTCGCCGTCATTACATCGCTTGCACCGATGGGTCTGTGGCTGTCCTTCCTGATATATACAGGCTTGTTCATGCTGGGCTTCATGTTCCTGCGTGTCGTGCCGCCACTTCTGCATTGTCTTTTGCAGGCTGAGCGCACCTATGTGCTGTTCGGATTTCACTACATCGTACAGCGGCTGATACAGTTCTCGACGAACTGGAGTTACATGAATGTCATTTTCGGTGACAGCTCCTGCATTCCCAAATACCTGGAACTGGCAGGGTGGAACATTGCACCGGGCAAGCAGACCGGATCAAACTTCGGGCTCGACCAGGTGCACGACAATCCGTATCTGTGTCATGTCGGCGCAAACTCCATGGTGTCTGACGGCATTGTCATGTCCAATATCAAACTGTCTGCAACCTCGTTCGCGCTTGATGACGTGAACATCGGGGCTGACAATTATCTTGGCAACGCCATCGTGATGCCGGCAGGCAACAGAACCGGCAACAATGTCCTGATCGGCACCAAGACCATGGTGCCGGTTGACGGTCCGGTGCGCGAAAATACCGGTCTGCTGGGATCGCCGGCCTTCGAGATCCCGCGTCTGACCGAACTGGACAGACAGAACGTTGCAGGGGATGATCCCGAAACAGTGCGCCGCAACCTGGCCCGCAAGAACCGGTGGAACCTGGCCACGATGGGCTCCATATTCATGGCCCACTGGCTTGCCTCCTTCGTCACCGTGTTCGTTATGTTCGTGGCAATTCTGTACTTTGACCGCTATGGCATTGCCTCGATTTTCGCAGGCAGCTTTGCGATCACGGCATTCATTATCACCTATCTTGCACTGCTTGACAGGGCGAGCCTGGGCTTTGACCGCCTGCAGGCACAGACCGTGACCATGTATGACCCGTCCTTCCTGGTTCATGAACGGCACTGGAAGTTCTGCAGTCAGCCGCTGAGCATGCTGTTCCACGGCACGCCGTTCAGGAATCTGCTGTCGCGCGCGCTTGGTGTGCGTGTCGGCAAGATGGTGTTCGATGACGGTGCCAATCTGTACGACAAGACGCTCCTCGACATAGGCGATTACTGCAACCTGAACAAAGCCTGCATCCTGCAGGCCCACTCGCTCGAAGAAGGCTTGTTCAAGTCCGACACCGTGCGTATCGGCAACCACTGCACGATCGGGGCGGATGCCTTTGTGCATTACGGCGTCGAGATGGGCGACCGCTCGACACTGCAGCCAAACGCCTTTCTGATGAAGGGCGAAACGGTGCCGGAAGGCCAGACATGGCAAGGCAATCCTGCAAGCGTGTCACATGCGCCGGTCAAGATACCTGCAGTGATCGATATCCGCTCCGCGAGAAAATCTGCATCGGGGCGCAAGCGGCTTGCCGAGTCCGGTCACCGGGACAGGAGCCTGCCATGGAGACAGTCGCCGCAAACACATCCTGAAACAATCGAAGCCACACAGGATTACCGTGACGTACTGCAGCGGCAGGTCATTGTCGGCAAGATTCTGGCGCCTGTAAACATGAGCAAGATGTTCAATGGCCATCGCAGCAGATGATACCGGGTGGAGCGTGGCATGCGCGCGTCCAGGTGATGTCTTGCGCCGTCTCGGGAAATGCACCCTTGACGAGGCAGACCATGCACGTGCTGCAGGCATATCGGACGAGACCCGCCATGAACACTTCATCGCCGGCCGCGCCCTGTTGCGGCAACGGCTTTCCGAACAAGCTGGAGATACCGT
Organism: uncultured Anderseniella sp.; assembly: GCA_947488295.1. GTDB lineage: Bacteria > Pseudomonadota > Alphaproteobacteria > Rhizobiales > Aestuariivirgaceae > Anderseniella. Next base: position 160,434 of record CANKYU010000003.1, on the reverse strand, counting down.
TCAGCCTGCGTCCTGGCAATTTGTGCATGGAGCCTGTGGCAAGCCATTGGTAAAGCCCGGCCTGCCCCAGATCCCGTTCAGCATCAGCCATGCGGCAGGCCTCGTCGCCGTTGCGACCGGTCCCGGGCCGCAGATTGGCATTGACCTGGAACATGTAACGGACATCCGGACCACTGGCCCTGTGCAGGACCAGTTGACCCCACGCGAGCAGGCATGGCTGCAGAGGCACAGCGACGCCGACAGATGGGCCGCGTTCCTGCAATTGTGGACAGCGAAGGAAGCTGTCTCCAAAGCATTGGGACTGGGGTGTGGCCTGGACTTTCATGACATCGAAATTGATGTACCGGCCGGACGTGCACGATGCCCGGGCGGCCTCCTCGACACTGGCGATTACATGAATTTTGAACGGCACACCATAACGGCGCACGGTGCTGCCTACTGCTTAAGCGTGGCCTGCCATTAAGCGGCAGGTATGAAAACCGCTCAGTCGGCCGAGCCTGTTGTACCGGCCTGCTCTGCAGCACTCCGGGCCTGGCGCACCTGCACCGAATAGTTGGGACACTCCTCGGTATCCCATGTCTGCTGGTTGAAACCCAGCTTCCCGGCGAAGAGCTTTTCCGTATCGGCAAGCTCCGCCCAGGACTTTCCATATGATGCAGGATAATTGTCCGAACGGTCATGATGCCAGGTGCGCATGGTCCAGCCAAGCCCCGCCCAGGCCAACCTCTCTGAGCCATTGAGGTCACGCCAACCCATCACCTCCCAGGAACACAGATTGACCGGGATGCGGACACCGTCGCCGGCCTGCGCCGGACCGGTGAGTGTCACCAGTGCAATTGCCAGTGCTGCGACCAGATTGCGTGTGCAAGCAAACGTGTTTCCAGGCAGGGGGATGGTCTTACGGTTCATGAGCGTTCTCTTGCAGCAACAGCCTCAAACAGGCTCGCCAATGAATGAGCTTGCTGCCGGACCGGGCGCCGGTTCACGACAACAGAAAATGCAAGCATCTCCGACAGTTACCCTATCTTACGCCTCATTCCGGACAAACTGTTATGGCCCGACATGGTGAATCGGGACGGTTGATCACAAATTTTTTAATTGCCGAGTTGAGGCTGGCGGCACAAGCCTCTTTCCTTTCGGTATTGTTCGTCCCTAAAATGACGACTGACGCAAATTTTACTGTCAGCAGTAGCATTTGCCGAAGATGTGAGGATTGAAGTCGCATGATGCCTGTAACAGGAACACAGTCCAGACGCCTGATCGTTGTCGCGGTTGTGGTTGCCGGCATGCTGGTTCCGCAAGCATCTCGCGCCGATACAGATGATCAAACCGGTGCAGGCGGATTCGCGCGGAGTATTTTCAGCCTGTTCTTCCCGAAACCGCAGCCACCAGCAGACACCGGCAGTGGCACAGGAGGTCTGCACAACAGCACAAAGGTGTTCGCTGACCCGCAAGACATGCGGCCGTCGGACTGGACCGATCCGGCAGAGATGCGCAGGACGTGGGACGCAGCAATCGTGCATGTGCCGGGCAAGAACGGCAATTCAACTGAAACTTCAGTGGCAGAACTGCAGGACGGAAAGTTCAAGTTCGATCGCAAACTGCCAGCCATCGTATACATGCACGGTTGTTCAGGCTTCTGGCCGGGTACTCACATGCGAACGAAGTTTCTCGCGGAAAACGGCTTTGTGGTCATCGCACCGGCGAGCCTGGCCCGCAGAAAATATCCGCGTTCATGTGAGGTCGACAGCTATACAGCCGGCATGTACCGGCAAACACTGAAAATGCGCCAGGCAGATGCCGGCTATGCAATCGAACAGGTCAGGAAGTTGCCGTTTGTGGACGGCAACAGGATCGTGTTGATGGGCCTGAGCCAGGGCGGGATAACAGCAGCCACGTTCAAGCCTCAAAACGAGCAGCAGAAAGTGCGGGCCCGGATCATCGAAGGCTGGACCTGCCATGACAACTGGCCCGAATACCATGGGGTCAGTGCATCTGCTTCGGAACCGGTGCTGGCATTGGTGGGCACCAGGGACCCCTGGTTTCGCGACACTTCCCAGGGTGACTGTCAGCCGTTCCTGAACCCGAACAATGGCAGTGCATCGATTGTCTACAGCGATGAACCGCTGGCAGGCAGGCACGAACTGATGGAGTTCAACAGCCCGAAACAGGAAGTCGTGCACTTCCTGAGGCGCCATCTCGGGCCGAGACCCGGCAGCGGCTGAAGCCGGCAATCCGGCTCTTAGATCTCTGCAAACAACTCCAGCAGGTTGCCGTCAGGATCTCTAAAGAACAATGTGCGATGTCCAAAGTCCCGATTGGTGGGTGGCGACAGCAAATCAATGCCCCGGCGCATGAGCTCTTCGGCACACAGGTCAACTTCGCGGGCTGAAACCTTGAATGCCAGATGAAGCGTAGCACTGCCATCAGGCGTTGGAATGTCCGAGGCGGTAAGTCCGGGCCTGGACAGAACCAGCGTATTGCCGCCGACGCGATATTCTATCCAGTTCGAAGACAGCTCCCGCAGAAATGGAAACCTCATGACGTCTTCGTAGAAATACCGCATCGCCTGCATATCACGGACGAAAATGACCGTGTAATCGATTGCACGAATAGCTTCGAAGGCTGAACCGGACAGCCGATCCGGTTCATTCACAACCGTTTCCTCATTGAAAAGCCCTCAGCATATTGGCCTTTGCGATCGTAGCCCTGTCCGGCTCCGCAACAAAAGGTCGCCAGACTAGAACCCAAACACGTCAAAAATCTGCCAGTTGCAGGCACCTGAGCGATGATGATGCGGCTTACTGTGGCCGATATGCCACACATTTCAAAAAAACACCGTCTACTGAGGAAAAAACTTTCCTTGTTCGGATGAATCTGATTGTCTGTGCCGATCCCGGGGGAAATGCATAACTTTGCAGGGGTTTTGATATGCAAAGAACTTTTCTGTTATCCTCCACATTACTTATCGCACTGGCAGCGCCGGCCGACGCGGCAGACTTTGAGACCGAGCGCCAGCTTGGCCTGATCGTCTCCGGTGTCGTTGATCAGTGGGCTGGCGTGCAAATTATTGACGATGGCTTTAATGAAGACACTGTGTTCACCAATGGTGGCGAAGGCAGGTTGAGCCTGCCATTGGGCGACAATCTGTCGATCCAGTCCGACGTCAAGTATGAATACAACTCGAACGCACTCGAAGATCCCCTGGACAATGACGTCTTCGGTCCGCGGTATTCGTTCCAGGGCGCGACCCACTTCAGCTGGCGCGATCCGTCGTCTTTCCTGTTCGGCGTGCTTGGCGGTGCCGGCGTCTCCGATTTCGGCAATATCAGATATGATGTCAGGTTTGTCGGCGGTGAAGCACAAGTCTATCTCGACAATGTCACGCTGTATGCCCAGGGCGGGTATGTCGGCTATAACTTTCGCTCGGCAACGGGACCGGTCTTTGCACCGATTACTGATGACGGCCTGTTCGCCCGCGGTGTTATACGCTGGTTCCCGACCGTGGACAGTCGTCTGCAGATCGAAGGCACCTATATGAACCTTGATCTCGACGGCGGGGTTTTTGGTGCCCTCGGCGCCGGTGAGGAAGCTGAAATTTTTTCGGTTGGCGCACGCTATGACTTCACGGTGGCGGGTCTGCCGGTCATTGGCGACACGCCGTTCTATTTGGGCTATCGCGGCACCTTCCGCGACAATTGCGTTGCTGGATCGGATGTGGATGATCACACATTCATGATCGGCACCAGCTATTCATTCTCCGGCGACATGCTGACCGTGGATCGTCAGGGCGCGACACTTGACACGCCGAACTTCGATCATGGTTGCGTTGGGGAAAGCCCGGATATTTAGGACTGTTGTTTCAGAACCGGCAGGTCAGCGTCGCAAAGCCGGAGCCGTGAAAACCTGTCCGATTCAAGCAGATCAAAACCTCCGCGATACTCACCCCCCGGATGCTGACACCAGCATCCGGGGGCTTTCATGATGACCTGCAGCTTTCGGGAAGCAAATTCATTCACGCTGCCAATGACGCCCTGGTCTTGCCTATCGACAAGGCGGCCCGCCCAGCCTCGCGGCCCTTCTCAATGAAATGGCTGCGGTAGATTTCATTGTGGTGAGCTGTCTCCTGGTACTGATGCGGGGTCAACGAGACCGACAGCACCGGAACCCTGGTATCCAGGCTGACCCGCATGAGACCGTTCACGACGGCATCGGCAACAAACTCATGCCGATATATGCCGCCGTCAACGACGAAGGCCGCGGCAGCAATGGCTGTATACTTTTTCGTCTCCGCCAGTTCGTATGCCAGCAGCGGCATCTCGAATGCGCCGGGCACGTCGAAGACGTCTACCTGGTCGGCAGGAATGATTGCGCAAAACCCTTCAAGCGCCCGATCAACAATATCGGCATGCCAACCGGCCTTGATAAATGCGTAGGTGGTGTGTGTCACACTGGATCTCCTTTCAAGCTACAAGACACGTCACCAAGGCGATCTCGAACGACGTCAGCCACCCAATGGCAGCATGCAGTCGGTCTTTCTCTATCATCCGGACTATAACCGTCGGCTCAGGCATCGCACCTGATCTGCTGACCCTTCACACGAAGTAAAGGCGCTCGCGGGCTCACAGACAAACCTGCATACCGCCGGTGGGGACTTTCACCCCGCCCTGAGAACAAGTCGCTTCTAATACAGGTTTCAACACCAGGCAATGATGTGTGTGCATCGGTTCGCAGTTGGCAATAGCAGACCCGGCCCAGCTCATGTGACGGCAATGTTAAAGTGCAGCACGTCCTCGCGGTTGCCGAGCTTTGTGTAAAGCTGGATGGCGGGGTCGTCCTCCAGATCAGCCTGGACATAGACCACATGGGCGCCGCGTTCAGATGCAATGGTCCTGACCTGCGCGATCAGTCGCGTCGCCACACCTCGTCTGCGATGCTGCTCTGCCACCGCCAGATCGTAAATGTACATCTCGCTGCGGCGCTGTTCGAGCTTCTCAAGTTCGTAGGCCACCAGCCCGCCGATGACATCTGCATCCTGCAGCGCGGCCAGGACAACAACCGTTTCACTGCCCAGCAGCCTGTCGAGATAGTGCCGGTCAGGCTGTGCCCCGGTATAGGTGGGCACATCCTCAAAGGCCTCGCCGAACACGGCAAGCAAACCTCTAACCTGATCGATGTCGCCCGCCACAAGCCGGCGGATGGTGAACGGTGTCGGTTTCGTCATGGGCGCCTTCATGAACCAGTTGATGCGGGGATATCAGGTAAACAGGCATTGGGGCTGTTTTCTGTCGAATTGACCAGCGAACAACTTACGTTTCGTTAACGAAATGAATCAGATAAAACCATTAAGATCCTGTTTTTATGTATTTTTCTAGCAGGTTCGCAAAGTTTTCAACAACTGCCACTGGTGGTCACACCTGAGTATCAAAGTGTTGTCGAAGCACAGATACCGGGAGCAAACGGACACCTCATGAGTTGTGGATTTTATACCCGTGCTTCCTCATCAGCCCTTCTTCAACGGTTCACCGAATTCGATGACGTTGCCCTCCGGATCGCTGATGAACGCGACCCGGCGCTGGAGCTCCGTGCCGTCAAGGGGATAGGTCTCCGCCTGTACGAAGGCGGTTATGCCGCGAGCCTCAAGCGCTGCCATGGTATCGTCAACGCTGTCGGTGGCGAAGCACAGATGGCCATAGCCGGTGCGCCCGAAGTGCTGACCAAACGTACTTGCCCGGCGTAGTCCAGTTCCGTTCGGATCAGCTGCAACAATCTCAAGAACCCGAGTGCCGTTCAACGTCAGATAGGCAAGTTGCTTGCCAGCAAGCGCGGACACTTTCCATGATACCTCAACCTCCAGCCCGAGCATGGTGCTGTACCATTCGACTGCCTCGTCAAAATCGGAGACGTTCACTGACATGTGGTCGAAGCGGGTCAGCCCTAGAGTGTTTTCGGTTGGTTGCTGAGCGTTCAGGGATGATGATGCACCGGCAACAGCAAATGCGGCCGGGATGGTTGAAAGGATCTGGCGGCGATTCATTTGGTATCTCCTCAATGAGTGTTGGTGTTGGTTCAGACCAGGTCCCAGGCGGACCAGTTCTGTTCCAGGTGTTCAATTGCTGTGGTGCCGGGAATGACGATGATGTTGGGCGACCGCTTGAGCAGCCAGGCCAGCGCTTCGCGCGGCTCAAGCTTTGCTCCTTGCTGCATGGGGTTGGCCCCGAGCGGCCCATAGGGGATGAACGCGATATCCTTTTCGGCAGCGTAATCCACCAGACCGGCATCATCGGCCTCTGACATATTGAACCGGTTCTGAACGCTGGCAATCGGCGCAACGCTCAATGCGCGATCAAGATCGTCACGGGTGATGTTTGACAATCCGATATGGCGGATACGGCCGTCCGCCTGCGCTTGCGCCAATGCTGCGACCGACGTTTCAATTGGCGTGTCCGGGTCGACACGGTGAAGCTGGAACAGATCGATCTGGTCGCGGCGCAGATTGATCAGTGCCTTGTCGATCTGACGGTCCAGCGCGTCACGAGATCCGTCAACAACGACCCTGTCAGGCGCGGGCTTGTCAACGCCGCCCTTGGTGGCGATCACGACAGGCTGGCCGGCAAGTGCCTCACCGACGATCTGGTCGGCGGTTTCGGGCCCGTACGACCAGGCACTGTCAAAGAAGTCCACTCCCAGCTCTGCAGCCCGGCGTAGCAGTGCCAGCCCGCCTTTCCAGTCGGCATAGGGGCCGAAGTTTCGGGGCTGGCCTGTCAGGCGCATCGCGCCATAACCCAGCCGGTTGACTTCCAGATCTCCGCCGATTCGGAATGTCTTGTTCACGTCGTTCATTGTGGTTCCTCGCGTTTGTCGTTTTCGATGAACCAAAGATGGCAGGATCAATGATAATTCTGTAGACGAGTGACAAAACTATCTGTTATTTACAAAACGCATGACAAAGGCGCTCGACCGGATCACACTTTTGGAGACATTCGTCCGGATCGCCGAGCGCGGGTCGATCAGTGCTGCGGCGCGCGACCTGGGCCTGTCGCAACCATCCGTCAGCAGGCAGCTGGCAGAGCTCGAACACCGCTTTAGCGCACAGCTGGCACAGCGCACGACCCATGAGCTGTCACTGACACCGGCCGGTCTGGATCTGCTCGGTGACGCGCGCCAACTCATTGATAACTGGACCGCCATGACCGAACGCCATGGCAAGGGCGGGACGGACATCGGTGGCAGATTGAAAATTGTGGCCCCTGTAGCCCTGGGCCAGCTCCATCTGGCCGACGTGATGCTGCAATTCCAGACCATCTATCCGAAGGTGTCGGTAGACTGGCAACTGGAGGATGAACTGATCCGCTTTGCAGAAACCGGATGCGACTGCTGGATAAAGGTCGGCACGGTTCCGGATGACAGCCTGATCGTACGGCCTCTGGCGCATGTTGAACGCCTGGTCGTTGCCGCCGCTCCGCTTGCCGCACAGCATACCGTCGAAACACCGTCCGACCTGGAGCGAGTGCCGTTCGCAGCTCTTGATCCATTTGACGGCGCCAGAATCATGCTTCATTCGAAAACCGGCAAGGTGCAGCACATTGGCCCCGACATAGCAATTTCGACCAACAACATCTTCGCACTGCATCGCGCCGCATTGATGGGCACAGGTGCCGCAGTGCTGCCCCTGTGGTTTGTGGAAAGTGATCTTGAGGAAGGCCGGCTGGTGGATATTCTGCCAGGCTGGCGTGCCCCGACACTGACCGTCAACATTGCCTATTTGCCGGGGCGGCACCAGCCGATCAGGCTCAGGAAATTCATAGAACATCTGTATGATGGAATGGCCGGGCTGCCCGGTTTCGTTATGGCCAAAGGAAACAACCATGAGCGGTGAAACCAGTCTGACCGAGCTTTTAAAGACACTGTCGGTCCAGCTTGTCGAGGACATTTACGTGTTCGTTACACTGCCGGACGGAGCTGTGCCGGAAGACATAACCGCCCGCATGGTGTTCCGGGAAGCGGAAGGTACGACCCTCATACTTCGCAAAACAGATGCCGAGACTTTCGGTCTCGATTATGAGTTCCCGTGCCGGATGATCACGTTGAACGTGCATTCGTCTCTCGAGGCGGTCGGCTTCATCGCGCATATTGCCAGCGAGCTTGCCCGGCATGACATGGGTGTAAATCCCGTATCGGGCTTTTTCCATGATCACCTGTTTGTTCCCGACGGGCGCGAACACGATGCCATGCGGATACTGGAGCAGATTGCCAGAGACAGCGGCAAGGCCGATTGATGGCGCCGGGGTCGGTACGTCAGATCTTGATGTGCGCCATCCGGTTGCGCACCGCCGCCACAACGCTCATGGCGGTGAGCGCGGATGACTTCGGGTTTCCCGGCAACGGCCTGCCGTCAATCCGGAACTGCAAGCGTCCGAATGTACCTTCGACTTCGATCTCGTGAATATTCTCGGTTATCGCCGGATCAGCCACCAGTTCGACCCGTGTGTCGTCCAGACCCGGTCCGGCAAGAGCCACTGTCGCCGCTACATTGGCATTCTTGGGATAGCGCAGGGCTGCCTCACGAGCCGACCCTGAAAAATGACATGCGGGCTCCGTCAGATTGTCCAGGTCAAGCACATCTTCAGCCGGTGACCCTTTCCAGCCCTGCGGCGGTTTCCGGCCCCGATAGACAATCCGGTCTATGTCGCCGACATTGGCTGCAGCAATGGCATCGATGGCACCGATGGCGCCCGAGACCAGTTGCAGCCGTGAGCCACCTGCCCGTGCAGCCTTATCCAGCCTGTCTGCCAGTTCGGGCTGGGCAAGCGCCCCGTTCGACGTGCACATCAGGTCAATCCCGCGCAGCAAAACCGCCGGTCCGTGTTCAGCAAGCGCTGCGTGTCCGGCGCATTCAATGACAAGGTTGGTATCTGCGGGGATGTCATCCGCCGAAGTGAACGGCGCAACACCGGAACCGAGCGCATCCACTGCTGCAGCTTCGCGGCCCTTGCGGCATAGCACTCCGGTCACAACGACATCGGCGTCTTGCACCAACCTGGCCGAAACATAAGACGCGATTGCGCCGAACCCGATAATCACGATGTTCATTTAGTGCCATCCATCAAAGTTGGACTTGCTGCGCCTGACCGCCCTCTTGCGCCAGTCTGGCTGCAACCGATGCCACTGCGAGATCCTGAAGCCCGACACCGGTTCCGTCGAAAAGTGTAATCTCTGAATCTGAAGTTCTGCCAGGATGAGTGCCGTTGATGACGTCGCCGATGGATGTGATGTCAGCGTCACTGATCAACCCGTTCGAGATGGCATGCTGCGCCTCGCCGATGGTCGTTGACTGTGCGATCTCATCGGTGAACACGGTTGCTGCTGCGACCAGTTCAGGGTCGACTTCCTGCTTGCCTTTGGTGTCGGTGCCCATGCAGGCCAGGTGAGTGCCCGGCTTCACCCAGTCTTTCATCATCAACGGGTCATGGGCCGAGGTAATCGAGATGATGACGTCGGCTTCAGCGCCAAGCTGCTCGCGCTCGACAGCCTCAAACGGCAAACCAATTTCTTCGGCCACAGTGCCAAGCTTAGGCAGCATGTCCGGATGGAAGTTCCATGCCACGACCTTTTCAAAGTCGCGCTGTTCGGCAGCCGCCCTGAGCTGGAATCCTGCCTGATGGCCGGCGCCGACCATGCCGAGCACTTTGGCATCCTTGCGGGCCAGGTGCGCAATCGACACAGAGCTCGCGGCCGCCGTTCGTACGGCAGTCAGGTAATTGCCGCCGACCAGTGCCTGCAACTGGCCCGTGTCCGGGTCGAACAGGAATACTGTCGACTGGTGGTTTGTCAGTCCCCTGTCCATGTTGCCGGGCCAGTAACCGCCGGACTTGAGACCCAGCACCAGTCCGGCCCGGTCAAAGCCGGACTTGAAGCCGTACAAGGCGTCAGCATGGCCAATTGCCTCCCGGATCACCGGGAAATTATAGGCATCGCCGCTGGCCATCGCGGAAAACACACTCTCGACCGCTGCAAACGCGTCGCTGCGACCCACAACTTCTTTGCAGGTTTCTTCGGAAACAATCAGCATTGGTTGGATCCTCAGTACGCCAGGCCGCGGGCGGTAATGGGCCAGATGGTCTCGACCTTGCCGTTGCGCACGCCGACATACCAGTCATGCACATTGCAGGTCGGATCGCAGTGTCCGGGCACCAGTTTGAGCTTGTCGTTCACTTTCAGCTTGCCGTCCGGATCTGCGATGACGCCATGCTCGTCAGAACATTTGACGTATTCGACATCGTCGCGGCCGAAGATAACCGGCAGGCCGCTGTCAACCGACTGGGCTTTCAGCCCGGCATCGCAGATCGCCTTGTCGGCCTTGGCATGGCTCATCACCGACGTCAGGATGAACAGCGCGTTCTCCCACTCACCCTGGTCGATACGGTTGCCGTCCTTGTCGAGGATGCGGCCATAGTCAGCATCCATGAAGGCGTAGGAACCGCATTGAAGCTCATTATAGACACCTGAATTGCCTTCGAAATAGTACGAACCCGTGCCGCCGCCGCCAACGATGTCACAGTCCAGGCCTTCCGCATTGAGGCCGTCGACGGCGTCCTTGACCATGGCAACGGCGATATCGATCTTGGCTTTGCGGTCATTGTAGTCGTCAAGGTGCTGCATGGCGCCCTGATAGGCCTGGATGCCGGTGAACTTCAGACCCTCGGCAGCATCAATCGCTTTGGCAATCGCCACCACGTCCGGCGTGGTTGTAACACCGCAGCGCCCTGCCCCGCAGTCGATCTCGACCAGGCACTCGATTTCAGTTCCATGCTTGACGGCCGCAGCAGACAGATCGGCCACATTCTCGATGTCGTCGACACAGCAGATAGTCCGCGCACCCAGTTTTGGAATACGGGCCAGCCTGTCGATCTTGGCCGGATCGCGGACCTGGTTTGAGACCAGCACGTCCTTGATGCCGCCACGGGCAAAGCTCTCCGCTTCGCTAACCTTCTGGCAGCACACCCCGCAACTGCCGCCGAGCTTCTCCTGCAGCAGCGCAACGTCAACCGACTTGTGCATCTTGCCGTGCACACGGTGACGCACGCCCATCTGCTTGGCAAGACCGCCCATCTTGACGACATTTCGCTCCAAAGCATCCAGGTCGACCACCAGGCATGGTGTCTGGATGTCCGCTTCGTCCATGCCGACGGCGGCGGGTACATTGTAACCGACTTCAAGTCCTTCAATCTTGTTCATCACATTCATGATATTACTCCCTTTGAGGAATTGGCGGATCAACTATTGTCTTGCATCCACGGCAGCTTGTTGAGGTCGACATTGCCGCCGGTGATGATCACGCCGACACGTTTGCCCTCAAACACGGCGCGGTTTTTCAAAATCACCGCCAGCGGTACGGCGCACGACGGCTCTATGACAATTTTCATGCGCTGCCAGGTCAGGTACATGGCATCGATGATCTCCTGCTCCGTGGCCAGCAGAATGTCTTCGACATGGTTTGACACGAAGTGCCAGGTCAACTCTTTCAGCGGCACCTTGAGGCCGTCGGCAACGGTTTGCGGCGCGTCGTCGGCAATGATGTGACCGGCCTTGAGCGAGCGGCAGGCATCATCCGCGTTAAGCGGTTCGGCTGCATAAACCTTTGTGTCAGGCGAAATGTTGGACAAGGTGAGACACGAACCGGAAATCATGCCGCCACCACCGATCGGCGCTACGACAGCATCCAACTCCGGAACATCCTCAACCAGTTCCTTTGAACAGGTGGCCTGGCCGGCAATGACGCGGGGATCGTTGTAAGGATGGACGAATTCTGCACCTGATTGCGCAACCACTTCAGCGAAAACCGCCTCGCGCGAACTTGTGCTTGGCTCACACTCAACCACTTTTCCGCCATAGCCGCGTACGGCTGCCTTCTTGGCTTCCGGCGCGGTGCGCGGCATTACGACAGTTACCGGGATACCGCGCCGTCCGGCGGCGTAACTGAGCGACAGGGCGTGATTGCCGGAAGAATGTGTTGCAACTCCCTTTTTGGCAGTTTCCTCATCCAGGCCGAAGACGGCATTAGATGCGCCGCGTACCTTGAACGCACCGGCCTTCTGGAAGTTCTCACACTTGAAGAACAGCTGCGCACCGGTCAGCTCGTTAAAGTATGTTGACGTCAGAACCGGGGTTCTGTGGATATGGGGTTCAATGCGCGCGTGGGCGGCAATGACGTCTTCATAAGTCGGGATGTACAGGCCGGACATGTCGTTCATGGCATCCTCATGCAGCTTTCAATTGAGGGCGGCGGGCGGTTGCACGGTAGTAGTCTTGCGCGGCAGACACACCGGCACCGGATTCAATCGGATAATCCAGGTCCTTCATCGCCATTTCGATTGCCGATATTCCCGACAATGCCATGACATCGGTCATCGAGCCGAGATGGCCGATACGAAACGCCTTGTTGGCCATTTCACCGAGCCCGATGCCAAACGATACACCGTAGACATCAAAAGCATGGTCGGTAAGAACATTGCTGTCAAAGCCTTCAGGGACATAAACCGCGCTGACCGTGTCGGAATAAAGCTCCGGGCTCTTTGCACACAGTTGCATGTCCCATGCCCTGACTGCTTCCCGCACGCCTTCGGCAATCCGGTAGTGGCGGGCAAAAACATTGTCCAGGCCTTCTTCGAACAGCATATCCAGGCTCTCGCGAAGCCCGTACATGATCTGCAAGGGCGGCGTGTAAGGATAGCCGCCCCTGGCATTGGCGCCGGCCATGTCGCGAAAGTCGAAATAACAGCGCGGGCATGTGGCCGTTTCGCAGGCAGCCAGCGCCTTCTGGCTCACACCGATGATGGCCATCCCAGTCGCGAGCATGAAGCCCTTCTGCGAACCGGAAACCGCCAGATCGACACCCCATTCGTCCATGCGGAAGTCCATGGATGCCAGTGAACTAACGCAGTCCACGTACAGCATCGCAGGATGTCCAGCATCGTCCATAGCCTTGCGGACCGCGCCGATGTCGCTGCGCACCCCGGTTGCCGTTTCGTTATGCGTGACAAGAACCGCCTTGATCTCGTGATCCTTATCGGCAGCCAGACGTTCACCGTAAATGTCGGCAGGCGCGCCGGTCCCCCACTCGCACTCGATCACTTCGACATCGAGATTGTGGCGCTGGCACAAATCTATCCAGCGATGGGAAAACATGCCGAACCGGGCGACAAGCACCTTGTCTCCCGGAGACAGCGTGTTGGTGACCGCCGCCTCCCAGCCGCCCGTGCCGCTGCCGGGAAACGAGATCACCTGACCTGCCTGTGTTTTGAAAACCTTCTTCAGATCGGCAAGAACAGGCGACAGCAGCTCGACGAAATCAGGCGCGCGATGATCCATGGACTGAATGCTCATGGCATAGCGCAAACGATCGGGAATGTTTGTCGGGCCTGGTATGAAGACAGGGTTCTGACCAGTCATGCTGCTTCCTCCACTTGATTGGGACTTTCATCAGCATACATGGCTTCGACATAAACGCAATTTTTCTGAAAAAATATTCCATTTTAATAGAAAAAATATAATACATTGATTTTATTCAATTAATATTTTTTCAAATTGCATTAATCGATTTTATTTGAAAATTTTTTTCAATCATATAAATTGAAAACAAGCGATAATTCAGGCGTCAGGAGACCGCAGAGTGGCAGAACAGAGCACCCGGACACGCGGCAGGCCGCGCTCGCTGTCACCGGAGACAAACGGCGCAACAGTCCAGGCGCTTGACCGGGGCCTGCAATTGCTGATGGTCGTGGCAAAGCAGAGCAAGACGACGCTCACCGATCTGGCGCTGCGGGTCGGCATGCCGGCATCAACTGCTCATCGCCTGCTGGTGACCCTGCAGAAACGGGGGTTTGTCGATTTTGATGAAACGACCCAGGAATGGATGATCGGTATTGAGGCATTCCGCATCGGCAGTGCCTTTGTTCAACGCACCTCTCTGGTTGAAGCCGGCCGCGACGTGATGCGCCGGCTGATGGAGGAAACCGGCGAGACGGCCAATCTGGGCATCGGCGATGACGGCGATGTGGTGTTCCTCAGCCAGGTCGAAACGCCGAACCCGATCCGGGCGTTCTTCAGCGTCGGAACGCGCGGCCCGATGCACTGCTCAGGAATAGGCAAGGCATTGCTTGCGGAAATGCCGCGAACCAAGGTTGAACAGGTCTTGCAGAAGAAAGGCCTTGAGGAGTTCACCTCCAAGACCCTGACCTCACCGGATGCCCTGTTTGCAGACCTCGAGGCTACACGCCGGCGCGGATGGTCACACGACGATGAAGAACGCCACTACGGCATGAGGTGCATTGCAGCCCCGATACACAATTTTCATGGCGAAGCCATTGCCGGGATTTCCATCTCCGGCCCGGCGGCACGTTTACCGGACGACGTGATCAGTGAACTGGGCCCGAAGGTGAGGCGAGCCGCAACTGAAGTGACCAGGCTGCTGGGCGGCCGGACGTCGAAACAGGCGGAGTGACACGCCAGCACAGCGTGAGGAGAGGAATATGAAAATCGGCCTGATTGGCGCCGGTCTTATGGGACACGGCATGGCGGTAAACATGCTGGCGGCAGGTCATGAGCTTCACGTCGTGGCGCATCGTAATCGTCAGCCAATAGACGATCTGGTTTCCAGAGGTGCGCGCGAAGCCGGGTCGGCTGCCATGCTGGCCGGGCAGGTTGACGTCATCGTGCTGTGCGTCACCGGCACGCCTGCAGCCCGGAAGATCATTGAAGAGATCACGCCAGTGCTGCGCCCGGGCATGCTGGTCATCGATACCACTACCAACACGTCCGATGCTCCCGAAGCCTTCAGTTCAGCTCTGGCGGAGCTGGACGTAACCTATGTGTAGGCACCCGTGACCGGCGGCGCACAACAGGCGGGCGAAGGCGTGCTTGGTGCCATTGTCGGTTGCGACAAGGAGCTGCCGCAAGAGGCGCGCGATGTGCTGTCGTGTTTTTGCAGGCAGATAGAGCAGTTCGGTCCGGCCGGTACCGGCACGCGTGCCAAACTGGTCAGCAACTTTCTGGCGCTGGGAACCGCAGCCCTTGTTGTCGAAACTTTCCGCAAAGCGCGAGCGCTGGGTGTCGACTGGCAAAAACTCTACGAACTGGCTCAACACGGATCCGGTAAATCGGTCGGGTTTGAGCGTATTGCCGGCGGGGCTGTTGCCGGAGATTTCCAGGGATACAAATTTTCCGTCGACAACAGTGTGAAGGACCTGTCGTATTTCACCGAGCTGGCGAAGCAGAATTCATGCAACTCCGATTTGCTGTCAGCCCTGCTCGGGGTTTTCTCAAGCGCGGCATCGGACGGTCACGGCAACCGCATGATAAGCGAACTGCTTAACCCCACACTCATCGCCGAAGACGCAGCTCGACGCACAAAGCCGGACGATTGAGCATTGCCCTGAGTTGCTTTGACACAGCACCGGGCCGTGCATTTGCGGACTGCACGGCTTATCTTGGAATGGAACTTCCCGACGCCATAACGATTTGGGAGATGGCCAAGCATGCCCGCGGCCCATGTGACAGCAACCGAGCTTCCTCCGCACAGCCTTCTGGGTGAACGAGTTTCCCCGACCGACTTTCTGGACTGCTATTGCATAACATCCGATCTGTCACCGCGCCGCGCAGCCGAAGTGATCACCGACTTTCCCGGATGGGCGCGGTTTCTTCTGCGCATCCGCAGGATCGTCACCTCGCCTTTCGGTCTTTCCAACGACGGGCCGGCAGCGCCGGACAAGGTCGGTGTGTTTCCGGTGGAAACCGAAACAGCTCGCGAACTGATTGCCGGGTTCAACGACAAGCACCTGAATTTTAGAGTGTCGGTCCTGTCGCAGGACGGTCGGGTATTTCTGGCGACGTGGGTGCATCCGCACAACATTGGCGGCCGGCTTTATCTCAAGACAATTCTGCCGTTCCACATCCTGATTGCGCGCGATGCGCTGGCACGCGTCGGGGCGACGCAATCGTGAGCGAATTTCGTTGGCATCGGCGCCCAAGCAGCAGAAATTCCTCTTCGCTGCTTGACGGACTGAATCAGATCAATCGCACAAGTCTTTGTTTTTGAAGCGTTTAGCCCGGAATTTTCCCACTTGTGCAGACTATGCGCCCACAGCCCAAACGGCCAGCGGCTGGGCAAGTCCCTGAACGCGGTGCTCCCCGGCGGGACTGATGTCGTGGCCTTCCTGGAGATGATCTCTGGTTGCCCTGTCCATCAACACTCTGGAACCGGTCTTCTTGTTGAGTTGCTCAAGCCTGGCTGCCCGATTCACGGTCTCACCGTAGACAGTAAACGCCTGCCGGCTGGAAGACCCGACAATGCCGGCGGCAATCTCGCCGGTGGCAATTCCGGCGCGCAGGCGAAACCGTGTGTCTGAAAACTGCCTGGCTTGCGACATGGCAATCAATGACCGGGCTGCATTTACGGCACTCTCTGACGGGTTGGGAACTTCGATGGGCGTGTTGAAGGTGGCCAGCAAACCATCGCCGAGATAGCTTACCACCACACCATCACATTTGCTGACCTCATCTGCACATGCGGCAAGGAATTCGTTGAGCGTGGTTATGACCTGGCGCGGCTCTCTGTTATTGGCGAAATCGGAAAACTGCTCAATGTCCACCATCAGGACCGAACCGAGCCGAACCTGCGGCTCCAGTTCGCCTTCGCCATGCAGCAGCCGGGTGGCAATGGTCTCGGGTACATACTGGCCAAGCGTGCGCGATACTTTCTCGCGCGCGTCCTCTGCCTGTACCTGGGCGAAGAAAACCTGCCTGACCCGGTACACCGCGAGAGAGAGTACAAAGGCGGTGATCAGCACGAAGCCGGTTTCCTCCACCCTGCCGCCGATGCTGATGAAATCAGGAGACAGGAAAATCTGCTCGTAGTCACCTGCGGTGGGATCTGAGGGCATGTCTCCCCAGCTCAGTGTCCGCTCCATGCCGGATATTACATACCAGAACGCAACCCACCAGCCGGCCGCAATCACCGTTCCCGTCCAGGCAACCAGCCCCCATGACATGGACAGGCATGCCAGGCCCAGAAACGGCAATAGGTAATAAATACCGTAAGCGCGAAACGCGATGATCTGCGGCACCTGATCTGCCGCGCTTACCGGGATCAGCGCAAACAAGGCGCACAGCAAGGCCACATCAAGCGAGTAGATGATGTACTTCACCCACGGCCTGTCCCACCGCGACCCGATGAGCGGGTAGTAGGCAGCGCCGATGACAACAAACATCGTCAGGCCGAGAACGCCCCATCCGCGGGGAAGCTCGCCGATGGACTGATAGGACAGGAAAAACCAGATGGCGCAAGCCAGCACGGCCAGTGTCCGGCACAGGATGGCCAGTCGCAGCCCACGTGCCTCTGCCGCGTAGAGCCGCTGGTACCTGTCTGTCACCTGGCCTGGAATGTTGTCTGCCATCAGTCCTTGTACATCACTGTTCCGGGCTGCAGATAGCAGCGAACGAACTCGAGCTCAGCCGGAAGCCGACAGGTTCGCCTGATCGTTTCGCGGCGAAGCACCAAACTTGCGGGCATACTCTCGGCTGAACTGGTTCAGGCTTTCGTATCCGATTTCATACGCCACGGTCGATACCGTATGATTTCCCTCCGACAACAGGCGCTTTGCCTCCATCAGGCGAAGGTGCTTTTGATACTGCAGCGGCGTTGTGGTCGTAACAGACTTGAAATGCTCATGGAAAGACGACGTGCTCATCCCGGCCAGCCTGGCAAGCTCGGCCACGGCCAGCACGGACTTGTAGTTCTGGCGGATGTGCGAAACGGCAACCTGGACACGGCTTGCGTGACTGTCGCGCCAGCGCAATCTGCGCAGCATGGCGCCGTGCGGCGCCATCAGCAGGCGGAAGTGAATCTCCCTGATGATCAGCGGCGCCAGTGCCCTGGCTTCCAATGGCCGGTCCGCGAGGGCAACGCAACGGCCAAATGCGTCAATCAGCGCTTCGTCTGACGCGCTTACATCAACAGACAGCGCGTTCTTCTCTTCTGACCGAATGGCGCCGATCTCATCATCGAGACTGCGGATGATCCCCATGTCGAGTTCGAGAATTACGCCCAGATAGGGTTTGGCGGCGCTGGCGTCGATGACGCGTGAGACAACCGGCACATCATGGCTGACAACAAGCGAGTCTCCTGTGCCGTAGGTCACCGTGCGCTCACCGACTACTGTTTCCTTGCTGCCTTGCAAAATCAGACAGGCGATCGGCTGGTACAGCAACGCCTCGAATGTGGTGCAACTGGGCTGCCGGAAAATCGACATGCCATCCACGCCCAGCGGTATCGGTTGATCCGAAGACGGGTGTTTCAGGGCGTGGCGTTCCACGTATTCGGCGACTTCGCGGAGTTTCATGAGCAAGTTCCTTTAATCACGCAGATATATGTGATTGCAGAATACCAATCATCCCAAAATCTGGCGGATCGGAGGAATAGGCAAGTTTTCCGGAGTATGCGGCAAGCGACCGGGCCTGCTCGTGACTAAGTATCCGGTATCAGGTTCGCCGGTGTCGGCAGCAGACGGTTCGCTTTGTGCGGACAATCGATTGCGCTGTGCAAAGCTGCCGACAATGCGACCATTACAGACTTTTAAGTCTGGATTCCAATCCATCCATACCCCGGTGCCGTTTTCAGTTGAGGCGCTGGGCTAAACAGAGAGGATTTTCAAGTGGCTTACAATCTCAATATAAACGGTGAGCAGAAATCTTTTGACGTCGACGAGGACATGCCGCTGCTGTGGGTCATCCGCGATGTGGCAGGTCTGACCGGCACCAAGTTCGGCTGCGGCCTTGCCCAGTGCGGCGCGTGCACGGTGCATGTAGATGGTGTGCCGACACGCTCTTGCCAGTTGCAGGTCTCGGATGCAGAAGGCTCGACCATCACCACGATCGAAGGTGTCACCGGCAAGGTTGCGGAAACCGTCCAGAAGGTCTGGGCCGACCTGGATGTGCCACAGTGCGGCTATTGCCAGTCCGGCCAGGTGATGGCCGCTGTTGCCCTGCTCAATGAAACACCGAAACCGACAGACGAAGACATCAATGATGCACTGTCCGGCAATCTGTGCCGCTGTGCCACCTATCAACGCATTCGCGCCGGCATTCATGAAGCCGCCAAGCGCCTGGAGGCCTGAGCCCATGCTGAACAAGATCATTCCCGAACTGAACCCTGCAAAGATAGCTACCAGCCGCCGCGGATTCCTGCTTGGCGCGTCTGCCGTTGCCGGCGGCCTGATGGTCGGCATGCGGGCCGCCCCGGCAAGTGCGGCATCCGACACGGCTGTCGAGCCTGCCAACCCGCTGGCCGGTTATATTCATATTGCCCCGGACAATTCAGTGACCATCCTGTCGTCTCAGTTCGACATGGGTCAGGGCCCCTATCACGGCCTGGCCACACTCGTCGTTGAAGAATTGGGCGCAGACTGGTCACAGATCGACGTCAAGGGTGCCGCCGGCAACACCAAGCTCTATGGCAACATTCTGTGGGGCGGTGCCGTGCAGGGCACCGGCGGCTCCACGTCCATTGCAACATCGTTTGACCGTTACCGCCAGGCCGGCGCCGCAGCACGCGAAATGCTGATTGCAGCGGCGGCTGACACCTGGAGCGTGCCTGCATCGCAGGTTTCCGTTTCCGGCGGCAAGCTGACAGACACGTCCGGCAACTCCGCCACTTTCGGTGACATGGCGGCCAAAGCCGCCGCCATGGCGTTGCCCACGGAGGTGAAGCTGAAAGACCCAGCCGACTGGACCCAGATCGGCAACGAAAAACTGCGCCGGTTCGACAGTGCGGCCAAAGCCAACGGCACGCATGACTTCACCATCGATGTAAAACTCGACGGTTTGCTCACCGCAGTCGTGGCGCATCCGCCAAAATTTGGCGCCAAAGTGAAATCGTTTGATGCCGCCGAAGCGCTGAAGGTGCGCGGTG
Organism: uncultured Anderseniella sp.; assembly: GCA_947488295.1. Lineage (GTDB taxonomy): Bacteria > Pseudomonadota > Alphaproteobacteria > Rhizobiales > Aestuariivirgaceae > Anderseniella. Next base: position 140,468 of record CANKYU010000003.1, on the reverse strand, counting down.
TCACCGACGTGGTGGAAATTCCGCGTGGTATCGCGGTGGTCGGCGAGCACATGTGGGCCGCCATCAAGGGACGTGAAGCGCTGACTGTTGAATGGGACGAGGCACAGGCTGAAACCCGCGGCAGTGCTGAAATCATGGCGGAGTACAAGGCCAAAGCCGGGGAAGCCCAGCAGGCCACCGCACGCACCGAAGGCGATGCGGCGGCCGCGCTTTCCTCAGCGGCCAAGGTCATCGAGGCGACTTATGAGTTTCCGTACCTCGCCCATGCCGCGATGGAACCGCTCAATGCGGTTGCCCGCAGGAATGCAGACGGAACCCTGGAAGTCTGGGGTGGTCACCAGATCCCGGATGTGTATCAGGGCATCTCCGCCAAGATTGCCGGAGTGAAGCCGGAACAGGTGACCATGCATGTCATGAAAACCGGTGGCGGTTTCGGCCGGCGCGCGGTGGCGGACGGTGATGTGGTCGCAGAAGCCGTCTCGGTTGCCAGGGCCATCGACTACAAGGCACCGGTCAAGGTTCAGTGGACCCGCGAGGATGACATGCGCGGCGGCCGCTACCGTCCGGCTTATGTGCATTCGTTCAAGGCCGGCCTCGACAAGGACAACAACCTGGTTGCCTGGCATAATCACATTGTCGGCCAGTCCATTGTCTCAGGCACCCCGTTTGAGGGCCTGATCAAGGATGGCGTGGACGGCACCTCGGTTGAAGGCGCGTCCAACATTCCCTACGGCATTCAAAACATCAATGTCGGCCTGACAACGACCGATGTGAAAGTGCCGGTCTTGTGGTGGCGTGCGGTTGGCTCCACTCACACAGCCTATGCGGTGGAGAGTTTCCTGGATGAAGTCATCGCCGAGATCGGCGCTGACCCGTATGCCTACCGGATGGAACTGCTGAAAGATCATCCGCGTCATGCGGCCGTGCTGAAACTGGCCGCCGACAAGGCGGGCTGGACCACCCCGGCCCCCGAAGGCCGGTTCCGCGGTCTGGCGGTTCATGAAAGCTTCAGTTCCGTCGTGGCGCACATTGCCGAGATCTCGATGGATAACGGCACACCGATCGTGCACAAGGTCACGGTTGCCGTGGATTGCGGCATCGCCGTGAACCCGGACACCATCAAGGCGCAGATGGAAGGCGGCACCGGCTTCGGTCTCGGCTCCATTCTGGCTGAAGAACTGACGCTGGTGAACGGCGAGGTGGAACAGGGCAACTACGACACCTATACCCCGTTGCGCATTGATGCGATGCCACAGGTTGATGTGCACATCGTACCATCCGCCAACAAGCCGACAGGTGTCGGTGAACCCGGCGTGCCGTCTATCGGCCCGGCGGTGGCCAATGCCATTGCTGCGGCAGGCGGACGCCGCATCCGCGTGCTGCCAATGTCGAAGTCCATGGGTACCTGACCTGTCAACCATCACCGTCACCCGCCCTCCGATGAGGGCGGGTGATCTGCACGGCCTTTACGTAATTCAGCGTTTGATGACTTGAATCAGAATTGCAGATCAAATTATTGTTTTAAAACACTTAATTCAATATTCTACGTAACGCCCAAAACTCATGCTTCAAACGCCCGGTGCCCGCTTCGCACGCACCGGTATATTGATTACAGCAACACCGATAATGGCCGCCACCAGCCCTAGCCCGATTACCGGGGTAATGTGTTCGCCAAGGAACACCACACCCAGCGCGACGCCGAAACCGGCTCTCAGATAGGCCTGGCTGGCAGTGCCCATTGAGCCTAGTGTCCTGAGCAGGCGGAAATAGATCAACAGGGCGCAGGCAGTGCAGAGCACGGACAGGACGGAGGCTGCCGCTACCGCCTTCACCGACGGTGAAAGGGTCCAGGGGTGTTCCAGCATGAGACTGGCCGGCACCAGTACCATCGCTGCGCAGATCATGGTTCCTGCTGCCGTTGCCGTCGCTGAAATATGTGCAAAGCGTTTGCCGTAGATCGCGGCACAGGCATACAGAACCGCGCCGGCAATTGCCGCCAGCTGTCCGGCCACCTGCTGGCCGAGACCAGCCAGGGCATCAACCCCGACGATCATCGTCACGCCGAACAGGCCAAGGCAGGCACCGAACAGTTTCAGGCCGCTTGTTGCCTCGTGGCGGGTGATGAAAACCGTGAACAGGAAGACGAAGATCGGCGATGTGGAATTGAGAACACTGGCCAGCCCGCTGTCGACATATTGCTGGCCCCAGGCAAGCAATGTCCATGCCGCAGTGGAGTTGAAGACGGACTGCAAAAGCAGCATGCGCCATGTCCGGGCATCACGCGGCAGGCGGTCTTTGCGCCAGGACAGGACGGCCAGCAGAAACAGCGCGGCAACTGTTACCCTGATTGCGATCAGCGTGACAGGCGGTATCTCTGGGACCGCCACCTTGATGAAAAAGTAGGACGAGCCCCACAGCAACGCCAGGAGACCGAGCAAAGCGAGTTCAACGATCAGGACCGGTTTGGCGGATGCGTTCAAAGGGTCAGATACCTTCACGTTTGTCAGTCGCACCCTCAGCCCTGCCCGCCACCTGCGTGCGGCGCGGATGCAAGTTTCAGAAAGGTCCTGTCTTCGCGCAGCAGAAATTTCTCGCGCTGCGCGAACTCATAATTCTCCCGGCCCAGCGGATCGGCGGCCAACCGCTCGCGGTATTGTTCGTAAGCAGCGAGGCTGTCGATATTGTAGACCCCGTAGGCCAGCGTACTGGAGCCCTCGTGCGGTGCATAGTAGCCAATCAGGTCTGCGCCGCAACGCGGGATGGCCTCTCCCCAATTACGGGCATAGCGTTCAAACTGATGTCGTCTGGTCGGATCGATGTGATAGCGGATAAAGCAGGTGAGCATTCTAGAACCTTTCAGCCTCCATGGTTCGGTGATTGTCGAATAATGACATATTGCATGCCGCGAATGCTTCGACTAGGATCGAACCATGAAAGAAGGTCCTGACATTGCGCTTCTGGGTTCGCTGATCGGCGACCCGGCACGTGCCAACATCCTCACTGCCCTGATGAGCGGCAAGGCGCTGACCGCCACCGAACTGGCATTGGAAGCAGGCGTCACGGTTCAAACCGCAAGTTCACATCTGAAGAAGCTTCAGGACGCGCACCTTTTGCGGCAACGCAAACAGGGCCGGCACCGGTATTTTACCCTGGCGGACGATGATGTCGGCAGTGTTCTTGAGGCGATGATGGGACTGGCGGCCAAACGCGGTCTGCTGCGCACCCGCACCGGCCCGCGCGACGAAGCCCTGCGCAAGGCGCGGGTTTGCTACAATCACCTGGCCGGCGACCTCGGCGTGGCGATCTATGATGGCATGGTCAGCCAGGGCTATCTTGCCGAGGCTGACGATGATGTCAGCCTGACACGGGACGGGGAAGACTTTGCCGAAGCGTTCGGTATCGATCTGGCCAGCCTGGTCAAGAGCCGGCGTCCCATGTGCAAATCCTGCCTCGACTGGAGTTCGCGCCGCACCCATCTGGCAGGCTCATTGGGCTCAGCCCTGCTCAACAGGTTTTACAAGCTGGGCTGGGCAGCGCGGGTGGAGGGTTCACGGGTAGTCGAATTCAGTGCCAGCGGGGAACGCAGCCTGTTGGCGAAATTCGCGATCAAAGCTCCGGCGTCGTAACGCGAACTGCCAGATTGTTTTGCCGCATGTCATCCACAAACCGGGTGACATGACGACGCAGGTCCTTTGTTTTCCGGTCAGGGAATGCAGCGGAAAAAGTGGCCACGATATCATATACCGTCATGGGCTGTTCAAGCAGCCGCCAGATGCCGCCTGCCATCGGGTCAAGCGCATGAATTTTGCCCAGTTCGTCGTCAATCAGGAAAATCTCGCCGTCGAGTTCCCGTTGCAGGATGTCGCGATTGCGGCGGTAGCTGTCTTTCGTATTGATCATTGCCCAACTCCGGTTTGCCTGTCCGACCGGCGAGCAAAGGCGGCTTCAAGCACCGATACTGCGTCCTCCACCTTATGATAGGTCATGCAGTGGCAGGATGCGCCTGACACAATCTCGCTCAGGTGGTCGAACACCGAACTGGCCGGCATGGCGGTACTGTAGTTCTGGGCAATCAGGGCGCGCATGGCAGCGCCGTTTGTCTGTTCGTCCATACTGGCCGGGCCGGTCTTGTTTGAGCGTTTTAGTTGCACGATCGCCGTGATCGGCGATGTCCTGCCGACTTCAGCCATCCGGTCTTCAGAAAGGTCCAGATACTGTTGCTCGACGTCATCCAGGATGGCATGCCTGTCCAGAAAGTCACGCAACTGCACCCCGATGGCCTGAGGCGGCAAAGGCAACCTTATGCGCGGCAGCATGCCGAGCGCCATGGCGTTACCGCCGGCCGGCTCAATTGCCACAACATCGTCTGCAAACACCATATGGCCGTGCGCGGCCAGGGCGACCGTCAGCAGGCTTTTGCCGACCCGATGCCCTCCCGGAAACAGCACAACGCCGTCCCCAAGCCTTACTGCAGCACAATGCAGTGTGAAGTATTCGCGAAACCGGTCCGTAAACCAGCCATTGAACAGATAGTGGAAATCGCTGACGGCGGAAGCAATGCTTTCAGGTTTGCCAAACAGGTTTGTCGCCGTCATCCCGCCGGCAGGCAGGATCCAGTCATAGGTATCGCCGGATTTTCTGAACACCATTGCCGGTTCGGCCATGCCTGTTACCGGCTGCTCGGCAATGTTCCAGCCCCGGAGAATTGTCTTCAGGCCTGCAAACAAGTCCTCGCATCCCTCGACATCCACAATCCAGTGCGCCCCGTCCCAGCCAATTTTGAGGCGGCGGGTGCCGGTTTGAAAAACGCTGGCATTGTGTACATGCTGCAACATAGGATGACCTGACTTGAAACGGTGCTGTTGCCAGAGCGGGAAGCCCTGGCAGCAACGATGTTGTTAAGGTCAAGCAGGAAGTGTGCCAAAGGCACTATCTCTGCCCGGTCCAATCGCGGCAGCGCCTTGGTGAGTTTTCCCAATTGCCACAACCGTCATTGGACGCTGCTGCTGGTGACGCTTCCGGCTCACGGCCTTTTTTGCCCTTGTGGCCTTTTTTGCCCTTGTGACCCTTATGGCCCTTGTGACCCTTGTGGCCCTTGCCGCGGCCTTTACCGCGACCCCTGCCACGCCCGCGGCCGGAACCACGCCCACGGCCAGAGCCACGCCCACGGCCAGAGCCACGGCCTCTGCCGGAACCACGACCACGACCACCACCGGAGCCACGGCCACTACCGCGACCACCTCGGCCACCACCGGAGCCACCTCGGCCACCGCCGGAGCCACCACGGCCACCACCGGAACCGCCACGACCACCACCGGAGCCACCACGGCCACCACCGGAACCGCCACGACCGCCACCGGAGCCGCCACGGCCACCACCGGAGCCACCACGGCCACCGCCGGAGCCGCCACGACCACCGCCGGAGCCGCCACGTCCACCACCGGAGCCGCCACGGCCACCACCACGACCACCTTTGGCATGTCCTTCGCTGATCGTCAGAAGGGTAGGTGCGACGAGAATGCCGAGACCCGTCAGGCCCAATTTGGCCAGAGCGTCCCTGCGATCCATCTTACTGTTTTGAGATTTTCCAAGCTCGTTTTCCGAGCTTTCTTCGACTTTTTTCAATGCCGTTACTCCTTGTTACAAACTAACAAGGGCGACACATTGCTCCATATCCCACCGCATCTACACAACGGTCGTCCAAGCTGCGCAGAAAACTGCTCCCAGAGGCCCCCCGGCAGCAGGTGTTTACCTTAGGTACGTGCTCGGTTCACAGTCAATTCAAATAAAATTCATGGTTAAATTTCAAGAATTTGTTAACCATCGCGACGTCCGGCGGAAAAACCGGCGATGGAATTGCCCGCCTCGGTCCCTGCAGCCACTGGAACAGGGTGGTTTTTGGGTCGGAGCAACAGGTCTATTCATCAAGCCGGTTTATGCCTTCACACATCAATTCAATTGGAACAGTTTTCCGTGTTGCTTCATAAGTTCTGCCGACAAACACGCGGCAAGCAGACCTTCCAGACATGATGAGAGGATGCATCTATCCGGTTTAACGCCAGAGGGGCGAAACAACACGGAGACGATATAATGAAAGCCCCTTCAACGATCACCTGCACCGCCCTGCTTGGAGCAGTCCTGTTTTTCAGCCCGGTTTCCCCGGCGAATGCGAAGGTCGGTTGCGCCTACACGGCAACTGACATCAACGGTCACGTCGTGGCCGGCTATGGCTCTCACCGGAAAAAGTACGGTGTCGCGTGCGATCGGGCCCGGCGCAAGTGCAATCGCAGGATGAACCGCGAACGCCGCAAAAAGAGATTTGGCCGCAGTCACGGCTGCAAGAGGGTCAACTAGACAACCGCCCCTCGACAGTGAAGAGGATATGGACCGGACAGATGCAGGATCAGGCAGCGGACATCACCATCAGATCATGTAAGCTGATTGATCCTGCCCAATTGCGTGACGGCTTTTGCCGGGCCTTCTCCGATTACCCGGTTGCCATGCAGCCCACGATTGGCGAGCTCAGACTGATGCTCGCCCAACGCGGCTTCAATGAAACGCTGTCACGGGTCGCTCTTTGCGGGCGGTCCATGGTTTCGTTCTGGCTGATTGGCACCAATTCCGGATCTGAGAACCGCTCGGCCTACGTCATTGCTACCGGCACGGCACCCGAGTATCGCGGCCGGGGCCTGGCGGAGCAGATACACCGCAGGATACGGCAACAATTGTCCCAAACCGGTGTTTACACCATGCAGCTGGAGGTGATTGCCGACAACATTCCTGCCCGGTCACTGTACACGAAGCTGGGATATGAGCCGGTTCGGAAGCTTGCCTGCTTCAACATCGACCGCGCTGCAGTCAAGCCTGCGAAAACGGTGCGGGCAAGTTTTGCCGAGCGTAGCCTGTCAGACGTTTTGGCCATCTGCCGGAGCAGCCGTGACTGGCAACCCTCCTGGCAGAATGACATGCCATCCCTGGCGCGTGTCCCCGAAGCCCTGGTGTGCGTCGCGGCAGACGTTGACGGCAAGCCGGCAGGTTACGGGATCCTGATCAAGCCAACGGGTACAATTGCCCAACTCGCCGTCGGGCACGACAATCGCCGCGCCGGAATTGGTTCAGCGGTCCTGCACAAGCTGGCGTCTGCTTCGTCTCTCGATATCCTCAGAGTAATCAACGCCGACAGCCGGGATTTCGGTTTTCAGGCCTTTCTGGCCCGCCATGGCGCACGGAATGAAATCATGCAGATGGAGATGCTGCTGAGCTTATGACACACCAGCAGACACAGAGGACACTGGTGATACCGGGCAGGCATCCGGCAATTTGATCCTTGTCCTGAATTTTGTAGAGTATCCCGGTATTGATACCTGTTACGGCGGTCAGTTGAACATTTCACACTCCACATCCAGCGAACTGGAAGCCGCAGTCAGCCAGTTCAAGGCGGCCTTGTTGACAGGCAGCTATGAGGACATCGTAAGGGCTCACAAGGCGCTGCATGCGTACGGCGACCGGGCTGCAGAACCGATCTTGCAGGAACTCAATCTGATTGATCTGGCAAAAGTCGACTATCCCGAGACGGTTTCACTGGTTGCCGGACTGGCAACCATCCTCCACGACCTGAGCGAGGCCGCCTCGGTAAGCTTTGCCGAAAACGCGCTGAACCGACCGTGCCATCCGGCAATTGCGGCGTCACTGAGAAATACCATTCGGTTTCGGCGTTCAGGTTACAGAGAGACGCAGGTTCTGGGCATGACGATCCTGGAAGAAAAAACGATTGACGAACGATACCGGGCCACCGCTCATGTCTCGCGTTGGCTGCATAACATTCCTGCCGATGACCTTGGCGACATCTCACGGCTCTACATTATCAGCGAACAGTCTCATCATGACTTCCGGGGCACCTATCAGCCCTACCTCGCCATCATCACACTGGCATGGTCGACGCTGCTTCATCCGTCCAACCCTCTGCAGTGGGTGTTTCGAGTGAATCATGAAGCCACCCTCTATCACGAAGTCGGTCATCATCGGGAAGGGCATACGGAATACGGCCAGGATCCCGAACAGGAAAAACAGGCCGATGCCTACGCCAGTCGACTGTTCCGGCAGGTTCATCCTGTTGTTACAAAGATCGGCAGGGCTCTTAACTTATGGCGCAAAAAACCCCGCAGGCGCCATAAAGACAAGTAACCGCCCGATGGTCAAACAATCTGTGTTGCACAAAGCAATTCAGGGCATAATTACCAACTACAGCCGGCACATCTACGCGGAGCGCAATTCATGACCTGGCAACTGAACGAGATCTTTGTAACCAGCGCCGGACAGGTGGCTGCCGGACGCGCCGGTGACGGACCTGACCTGGTGCTGGCGCACGGCTGGCCGTGGTCGTCCTATTCGTGGCACCGGGTCATTCCGGAACTGGCGAAGCGGTATACGGTTCACTGGTATGACATGCCCGGCTATGGCCGCTCCGACATGCAGGCCGACCAGGCGACATCATTGGATGTACAGGGCGGGGTGTTTGCCGAAATGCTTGTCCACTGGGGCCTTGCGCGCCCGCATGTCATTGCCCACGATTTTGGCGGGGCCACCACCTTGCGGGCACACCTACTGCATGCCTGCGATTTCGAAACCTATGTATTGATGAACGTGGTTGCCATGCGCCCGTGGGGGTCGGACTTCTTCGATCATGTGGGCCGTCATGTGGACGCCTTTCTCGGCCTGCCGCCACATATTCACAAGGCTGTGGTGGAAGCCTACATCAAGGGCGCACTTGTGTCGGACATAGATACCGGTGACTTTGATGCACTTGTTGCACCGTGGCTGAGCGAAGCCGGGCGCGGCAGCTTCTACCGGCAGTTTGCCCAGGCTGATGAACGTTTTACCGCAGAGGTTGAACCCCTGTTCGGCGACATCCGCTGCCCGGTGAATATCCTGTGGGGCGAGGATGATCCGTGGATACCGCTGGCGCGCGGCAGGGCCCTGCATCAACTGGTCGGCAAGGGCTCATTCACCGCCCTGCCCGGCATCGGCCACCTGCCGCAACTGGAAGCGCCGGAACAGGTGCTTGACCATTTGAAACACACCTGAAGCCGATCAAAGATCGATTTCATCGACCGGTTTACCGCAAAGGACGGCAAACCGTATGCCGAAGGCGGTCAACGCTGCTGACGCAACACGCTGTACAGCGGGAACCACTTTGGCGTTAATCAGCCCGCCGGTACCGGAGTTCAGGAAGCTGAGGTACCTGTCAAGTTCCCGATCGGTTAGCGGATGGTAGGTAAACGCCAGTATCGCAGGCAGTTCGTCGTCAACAGTAGCTACCATGATCGCCTTTTGTTCAGCAATCATTGTGTCCAGCGTTTCATCATCAACTGTTTCGGGATACAGGCCGCCGATTTTCATTCCCTTCACCATGGCCGTCATCATGTGTGTGCCCATGGCGATTGAATTTTCCCGGCCACCGGTACCGTTCAGAATACCGGCCAAAAGAGCGGCGCGCTTGTCGCTGAGGGACGGTACGAGCTTCTTGCCCTTGTTCACCATCTCCGCCCATGGGCCTGCTTGCAAGGCCTGGCGCTCGAATTTCCGGACCCGGCGACCAAATGGAGAGTCCACGAATTCATACAGTGCGGCGCGTTCGCTTTCGTTCAGAATGGCTGCAAATTCATCCCGCATCGCGGCTTCCATGCGTTGCCGGGACATCACTTGATCAACAGCCGATGTCCAAGCGGATCTGACCGTCTCGTCGTCTGAGAAATTGCCTTGCGTTGCAATACCTTTGATCTGCCTGGAAATGTCCAGCAAGACCAGGTCCACGCTAAGATCTCTCACCAGATCGCGCTGACCGTCAGCAGGTTCGGCACCGGCAACTCCAAAGCTGCAGGCGGACACGATGACAATCACAAACAGTGCACGCATACGTCGCATGAACTTGCTCCTCGTTGTAGCGGCAGTCCGGTCGTCGAAGACGATCAGAAGAAAAGACATTGCAGTCTTTTCTTCAGTATACAAATCTACTCTAATGGATGACCGGAGTCATAGCGACCAGCGCAATGGAAATTTGGTTTACAAATGGTGTCCTTCCTCCCGGGCCCGCGAACGGTTCAGCCTGGCGATGACCGCAAGCGCCGAGTTCATGTCACGGCAACCATCTGAGATGGCCGGACAGTCTCTCTTCCTGACTGAGACGCTTCTGCCCTATCCTGGCCAGATCAACTCAAGGCGGATGCCGCCGGGTTCGGCAAACATCATGTGCTTGCGCGGACCGTCGCCGAGGAGTTCGGGCATGAACTCCACTTCGACACCTGGCCAGGCCGCAACCTTTTGCGCCAGTTCGGCCAGCCGCTGTTCACTGTCCACCTGTATCGCCAGGTGATGCAGACCGACATTGGCGCGCCGGTCAAAACCGGTCACCTGTTGAGCCCTGTCCACCTGCCACAGCGTCAGACGCAGACTACCATCGGTGACGGCGTTTCTCGGATAGCTGTCATCCCGGGCAATCTCCTCCCAGCCCAGCACCCGGGTAAAGAATGCAGTTGTCTGGTCGAGATCGAAAACCGACAGACCGAGATGATTGAGCCCTGACGTTTCAGCCATGCATGCCTCGCATTGTTGCTTGAATCCAGGTGCCGGTTTAAGCGTGGTTGTAACGGCAAGACAAGATGCAGTCTTACGGGAACATCAGGACCAGCCGCCATACACAACGGTCGTAACCGCCACATTCAGGTCTGACCGGACTTAATGCTCTTGATTAGCGGGTCATGCGCGCCCTGCCCGCAGTTTTCGCCCAATTGCAAGCGATGTCCGGTGGCGGCGAATTTTCGGTTGAGTCAAGCTGAGTGTCTAAGGCATTGTTTTAAAGTGTTTTAATCATCGGATTTAACACCCTGAATCAATCGACAAATGCCACTGACCATGTGTCTTCCTGAAAGCCCTGCGTCGGCGTTTTCTGCGCTTGCGAGAATTTTTTCATGCCGGTCGGCACTTCACCACATGTCTCCGCCCAGCTCTCACGCAGCCCGCCAGGACGAAGCGCCGGTGGCTGCATGGAAGGCCATCTGTTGCACCGTGATGCTCATTTGCACTGCCGGATCACGGAGATGGTCAATACAGTCCTGAAGACCTTTCGGGGGCCTGTGCAGCAAGTTCACGACCCGGCCGTAACGGCTGCAGGACGAAGACTGCAACTCGCTACTCGCAAACACGGTTTCTGTATCCAGCTTCCTATACTCATTGGTCACGATGATCCTGCCAGCCTCACATAGCCGGATGGCGTTTCTTGTCGGCGTGCGTTCGATGACCAGCATTTCACCGGGCCCGGTGCCGGACACCAGCAACAGGCAATTGCCCGGGATCACCGCTTGCGACAGGCGCTCGACGGCGTCCGCGAAGGTTGCCACCTCTTCGAAGGTTTTCCTGATCTGGAATGCGACCGGCAGGGCACGTTGTGCCGGCTCGTCACTCAAGACGGCATTGAGGGTGATTGCAAACCGACCGGGAGCCATGCCGGACAAGACACCAAGATAGCCGGGCCAGCCGATGGAAATGAACTCGCCTGCCGGTGCACCGGTGAAGTGACAGGCCGTGGAAGTTTCATTCAGCAGCCGGTTCTGCGTCCACCAGTCCAGATTGCGCGCATGCAGCGGACCTGCAGGTGTGTCCACGGCAAAGGCGGTGCAGCCGATCAGCGCGCTGACCATGTCATAATAGGCATTGCACAGCAGCATCACATCAGCCGGCACACTGACCCGTGTCGCAACGCTCTGCACCTCGTTCCAGTAGTCGGCCGGCAAGACGGACCGTACCGACCGGCCGATCGCCGCCGCGCGACCGGCGCTCTTGCCCAGGTCATTGCGATAGACATCGATCAGCTTGCGCGCATGATCGAGCTGGGCATCTGAGAACACCCAGCGTTGGTGAGGTGGTTTGCTGAGATCGACGATCAACTGTTCAGACATGACGGGCTCTCATCCGCTTTCGGGATAGCCAATCAAACAGGAAAGCGAGAGGAATTCACGGCGCTTTGCTGACCGGAACTTTACAATAAAGCGGCTGAATGCCTTGCCGGTAAGAAATCGAGTTTACGGAAACACATGATCTGGCTTTGATCTGATTATTGCTCCCGGCAGCTCCGGCGATCATGGACGCCGACATGCCCGCTCCTTGTCTCCGTCAACAACTTTCCGTAAACTGATTTAATGAAAAGTGATGATTCCACGAACTGGTCCATAGACATGTTTGATGACTGGGAAGTGGAAGATGATTCCATGTGCACCACTATATCAAGGCCGGGCGGTGCCGGAGCGCTGCAACTCAGCGGTGCGGTAAAGGACAGCGTCGTGGACGACGCCGACTTGCTCGACTTCGCCGTGGATGACCTGGCGCACGGTACAAAACCTCATCCGGTTACATTGGGGGGATTTTCAGGTTTCGAAATCAGTTACGAAGCGAAACAAACCTGGTGGCGCATATGGTATCTCAGATCACAAAAGCTCATGATCTTTGCAACGTATAATTGTGATTTGCAGCATGCCGGCAATGAAGACAGTCAAGTCGATGAGATGTTGGCGACGCTGAAACAATGACCGGTCATGCAAGCGAGTACCCCTGGGGCACGGTGATGAGATGAACGCAGAAAGACCAAAGCCAAAAAGGAAACTGAACGCAACCGAGAAGCGCGCGCTTCGTGCTGAAGAGCTTCGGCTTTTCATGAAGCAGGTGGGACGCCCGGCGCAGAAGGGGATAGAGCCAAATGATCGCAATCATGATCGCACTGTTGCGCAGAAAATAAAGGGCATGAAACCCGAGGTGCTCGATGACCTGCTGCGCGATGGTGATGATGATTAAAACCTGAAAATAGAACCGACTTTGTACCCCTTACAAACGTCGAAGGCAGCGCGGAGATGATCCGGCTGCCTTCTTGTCAGTCACAGATTGCTGTTACCGGCTCAGTAGAAGCGGTTCCGGCATCTGTAGTATTTCCTCCACCAGTGGCGACGTCCTGTGCGGCGTGCTTTCCGCTTGAGCCAGCGGCACTTGCGCCAGCGGTGGCCGTGGCCCCAGTGTCCGCCACCCCAGCCGCCGCCATGCCAGTGACCGCCCCAGCCGTGCGCCAGAACGATGCCGGAAGGTGCGTTGGTGGTGGCAGCCGTGGTACTTGCCGCAGTTGTGGCAGACATTCCGGCGGCAACAGTTGCGTTAGCTGATGGTGCGGCGGTGAAAGCGGCAGCTGCGACCATTGCCACTGCCATAAATTTTCTCTTGCTCATCATGGTTTCAGGTTCCGTTTGTTGGTCATCTTGCCCGACCCGTTGATCAGCACATTGACAAACATCGCCTGAATGTTAACTGAAGTTCATGTTCATCGGCGGTTCAGCTTTTCGCCACAATTGGTGTGAAGCCTGAACACGGCAACGTCAGATCATGGTTTGAGACAGCTGACTTTTCCATATGTCGCCGCAACACAACCAGAACTGGCAACAAATCAGTTAATGCCTACAAATAGTTGTTTTTGCTGAGTTTAATGCCATTCTGTGAGAGCATGAATCAATCGTTAACAACCGCTGCCGAGCTGTCACGACCAGTCGCATTCGAACTCCTGCATCAGTTGTGACTGTCCAGTGAGCCGTATTGTGGGTTACGCGGAATCCACCGCGGTGCGCAACACACGAGTACCGGCCCATAGCCCGAAACTGCCCCACCTCGACCCAAGCCGTGATGATCTGCATTGCTGCAACAGTCGGTGATGTTCGATCCGCTGGCACCGGTCAGCCGCGCCCGGGTATCCACAGTTCGCAACGTATGCCGCCGGCTTTGCTCCGCATACGAACGCCAATGTGGGTAACCATTGTGTTGCCACCACATCATCATCATTTCGCCTCTCTTGCGGCACGACCTGTTACTGACGGCATGTGATGCGAGATCTGCGGTGAGTGGCGTATTCTTTACCCCTGGAATGCAGAGCTTGTGGCGTGTTCTTCTTTGCAGAGCTACACTGCCGTCGTCACATGCCGTCACTTGTTTTCTGGTCGAACAGCTTTACGAAGCACTGCGTGCTTCCATTATTCTGGTCGAACAGCTTTACTCAGCACTTCGTGCTTCGCGCCGTTCTCCGACCCTGAACGACCATCGTGATGAACTCCTCCGAGGCACTTTAGTGCCGAGGCAAGCGCGACTGCGCGCCGCACGAAGTGCGCCCTAGCGGAGCGCAGCCGACAGGCTGCTGGCGTGAGCGGAATAAAACATCCTCCCGTTCTCCGATCCTGCACAACCGTAGTGATGAACTCCTCCGAGGCACTTTAGTGCCGAGGCAAGCGCGACTGCGCGCCGCACGAAGTGCGCCCCAGCGGAGCGCAGCCGACAGGCTGCTGGCGTGAGCGGAATAATACATCCTCCCGTTCTCCGACCCTGCACAACCGTCGTGATGAACTCCACCGAGGCACGTAAGTGCCGAGGCAAGGCCGACCGGCCGCCGCACGAAGTGCGCCCCAGCGGAGCGTAGCCGACAGCCTGCTGGCGTGAGCGAAATGAACTTCAACTCCCTTCACAGTGCCCAGATACCCCTACCCCTCTCCCAGCCAACGGCCTGCCAGTACCGCTGCGATGCGGTAACGTCTGGTGGTCATGGACGCCCGGACCTGTTGTCAGGCGCTTTACCTACTACCGGATATATCAGAACATACACTACTTGGCACAATATATCACCGTCAGCTTTCTGGATATTTGTAAATTTCTTATGTTTAAAAATTATTTTATCATAAAAATCATTTGATTAAAAATATTTTTGACGAATCTATTGAAACTCAGAACACCGGTGCACATATCTTTATTTATGAAGGGAAATTTATTTTTACACAAAACTGTTTAAGCGTCAAAAAACCGGGCGCTGTCGGGCGTCAACGCGAAACTCATGACGCCGAACATGACCCGACTCTGAGGATTTCCGCACCCAACGGAATCCGGAGGGGCCGATTGCCGCCAATAATCGCAAGAAAAACAATTTGAGAGAGGAGAAAAACATGAAACTCAGTTCAAGATATCTCGGAATAGCCGCATCGAGCTGCGTACTTGCAGCCATTGCAGGTTTCTTCGTCGTCGCGCCGTTTTTCGGCCAGCGGGTGGAAGTGCCGCCTGCACATATCGGCAAAATCCTCACCAAGAACGGTTACGCGCCTGAGAGCATCCCGCCATCACGCTTCCGGCTGGATGCATGCTTTTGGTATTGCGACCGGCTGGTGCTCATCGAGGCCAGCGACACCGGCATCAAGGAAACCTTTAAACTCTTCATGCCACGCGAACAGCTCAATATGAGTTTTGACGTTCGCTTTACGCTGGCGGTGCGCAATGACGCGCAAGCCCTGGACAGTATCTTCGACCGGGTCACCTCAAAAGGCGGGGTCATAACCATATCGCGCATCTACGACATTTACGGCCAGCCGATCATGCGCGAAATCGTACGCACCGCGATGGCCAAATATACCATCAACGAAGTAGCCTCGAGCCGCGAGCGGATCAACGCGGAACTCAGGGACGTGGTGACCAAGGCGCTTTCGAGCACGCCATTGTCAATAAAGCGCTTCTCGCTGGCAGATGTGCAGTTTCCCGAAGTGATAACCAAACAGAAGGAAATCGCCGCCCAGCGCCGCGTTGAAATCGAGGAGCAGGAAGCCAAGAAGCAGATCGCGCTGGTGCAGCTGCAGACCGAACTGGAAAAGGCCAAGCTGAACCGCAAGGTGCGCCGCGAAAGAGCCGAAGCCGCGCGCGAGGAAAACGCCATTTATGCGGAGTCTGTTTCAGACAAGTACCTGCAGTACAGGCGGCTTGAAGTGCTGGAGAAAATGGCCATCAACCCGAATACGGTGTTTGTGCCGTTTGACGCACTCGGCACCGTCGGCATGCAACAGCGCATCTTTGCCAAGGAGGTCCGCAAATGAGTTTTCAGTTCCTGAACCTGAGCTTTTCCCTGGGCTTCAGCGTGCTGGCGCCAATGCTGGTTCTAGTGGGTGTCGGGCTGCTGGCCCGCCACTGGCTGCTGAAGTCGCGAGACTTCAGGCCCAAAGACAAGACCCTGGTCAACAGCGCGCTGGTCGCTGTGCTGTTGATCGCCTTTGCCGGCATGTCGATGCGCTCAGCTTCGACCTACGGCCCGCGCAACACGCTCAACACATTGCCGGAGCCGGTTGTGCAGCAGCAGACCGCACTGCCGGAAGTGAAGGACCTGTCACCGCAAGTGACGACCGACGAGCAGCGCGTACAGCAAATGCGTGCATTGGAGACAGACCCCAGGGTCTCACCGAAGTAGACTGCTCTGTGGAAACTGGCGTGGACGATCTCCCTATCCCTCCCCCAGCAGCCGGTCTGCCAGTATCGCTGCGATCCGGTGACGCCTTGCCGTCCTGAACGCCCGGGCCTGGGCGCGGCGGATTTTCGTGAGGCTCAACGCCTCGAAGGCATCCAGCAGGCCGTCCATACCGGCGATATCCGGGTTTTCGGCGAACACGTCTGATACCGCGCCTATGGTGTCGTCGTGCAGCTCAGATGCATTGGCGCGGCTGGACTCCACTATGCATCTCAGCGTCAGGCGGACATGACCGGGTCCGTGCTCGCGCAACATACGCTGCAGAGTGCGCCGGGCATGGGTCACCTTGTAGGTGTGGCCCCTCCTTGCCTTGTGGCAGGGCAGGATTTCCACACCGCACTCGCGGGCCAGCTGGTCGATTTTCCCTCGTGGCCGGGTCATGATCGAAACCTCCTTGAATACTGATAGCGTCATTGCGCCGGCGGGCGCAGGCGCAGGCCTGCGGTCATCCCCGTTTCAGCGGCTTTTTGAAGGTGATCGCCGGACCGTCGGTGCAGCGTGCGTGATGGGCAGGGCAATAGGGCGAGCCGCGCTGTTGCGCGCCGGCACAGAACCTCACCGTGCCGTCCGGCTGGTCTATGGGAAACCGGCAATGACCGTCATCGAGGTCCGCCATGGTCAACCTGCCGGTCTGGCCCTGAAATCCTTCCGCAAACATCGGCTTGAACGGGCTCCTGTCGAACACCGCGTCAGCATCAAGATCCGGCGCCTTGATGGCGAACCTGCCGGGTTTCGGTTTGCGTGGCCTGAGGCCGTGCCGGGTCACTACGTTGCCGATGGTTCCGAGGGTGACACCGAATTCGGCGGCGATTTCGGCATAGCTCAACCGTTCATCCAGCAATTGCACCACACGGGCTATGGCGGCCTCGTCCCAGGTATTGCGCCTGATCACCGGCTCAATGCCGAACCGCCGCCACACCGAGACAATGGCATTTCGGGTCGAGTTCATCATCGCGCCGATCTGCCGGGAGGTGTAACCGTCAGCGGTCAGCCGCCTGACCTGCTCGATCTTTTCCGGTGTCCATTTGGATGGTGTCGATTTTGCGGGTGGTTTGCCTGCTGTCATTATCTGCCTCACCTGATGATCGGATACGGCAGGTTAACATAATAGGACTATACCTATATTACAAGCGGAAAATTCCTATTTGACTTTTTTCCTATTGCCTGAGAGGCTTATTCCTATGACTGACCCGGTACGCAAACGCATTCGCCAGCTGATCGGCGACAACAAACTCGACATGAAGAGCCTGTCGCTGGCGCTGGGCAAGAACCACGCCTATCTGCAACAATATCTGGAGCGCGGCATTCCGAAGGAACTGAACGAGCGGTCCCGCCTGCTGCTGGCCGAACAGCTCGGCGTGGACGAGGCAGAGCTTGGAGCGCCGCAAGGCGTACGGCCAGGCAGGCCTGTTGCTCGCGCGCAGGAACAGATACCGGAAATCGATGTGCACGCGGGCGCCGGCGGAGGCGGGTTCACTGCACTTGAATCACATTCCGCAAATGGCATGACCTTCAGCCGGGAAGTGGTGCGCGATCACTGGCGCCTGCCCGATTGGCTGCTGTACAGCCTCAATGCAAAACCCGGCAATCTGGCTGCGTTTCCGGTGCAGGGAGACAGCATGTCTCCGACCCTGCTGGACGGCGATGTGGTGTTCGTGGACACCCGCATCCGGCAGCCGTCGCCGCCGGGCCTGTTCGTGCTGGCAGACGAGTTCGGCGGGGTCATCGTCAAGCGGCTGGAAGTGTCCAGCGGCCCCGGCGAAGAGGACATCATGGTCCGAGTCGGCTCCGACAACCCGCACCACATGACGAAGGAACTGCGCCTGGACGAGATCTCCATCGTCGGGCGGTATGTCGGCAGGTTCACCCGGTGATCAGCGAATTCCTGAGGCGCAGGGCCGAATTTGACGACCTTGGCCACCGCATCGGAGTCGGGCTGTGCGTCCTCATTGCCGCGGCCACCGTGATCCTGCTGGCCCTGACATTTGATCCGCGCTACGACATGGCCCATCAGGCTGCCGCCTTTCTCGGCGCCATTATCCTTGCCGCGACACTGGGGCTTATCAGCTATGCGGCGGCACGCGCAATCGCCAGGCTGGCACACAGGGTGAAGTACGGCGGTGTCACAGACCAGCCCGGCTGGCACGGCGACCCCGGCCCGCGCGAGATGACCAGCAACACCATTGCGCTGATCAGCGGCGCTGCACTGTCGGCGACCGCGATGGCATACAGGCTGATCAACGAGGTGGTCACCGGCTTTCCGCAAGGTGCGGGATACGCAAGCGGGCGGGTGATCGCCGCCGGCGTGATTTTCCTGGGTGCCGGATACCTGCTTGCCCGGGCGATCGTGTGGGCAGTGCACAGACACAAAGCATCCGGACCAGCAGGTTCTGACCATCGATAACCGCTCCCGCTAACACCATCGGGCTTCAGCAGAACTGCGCAAAGCGGATTTTCCCTGTCATAAATAGGTTTATACCTATTGACAATATAGGACTATACCTATTACAATCATGTGCTCATATTCAGCTTTGAGCGAGGCCGCAATGGGTGACGTTTTCCTGCATAATTTTTCCAGACCAACCTGCCCGGCACCAGCGCCGACCCGGCAACCGCCTGTCGGGCTGGCAGGTGGCGAAGACCCGATTGAATGCGACGCGGTCCGGCGCCATGGCTGTGCATTCTGGCGCAGCGACTGGCAGGCCTGCGACGGCAACAGCGAAACCCGCATCACGGCACGCGAGCTGGGTTATGGCGGGCCCGGCTATTGCTTATTCGAAATGCGCTGCATCCGCACCCGGAGCCGCACGGCAAGGCAGGGCTGGTATCTGAACTGGCGGAATTTCACGCCGGTACACGGCATGCGCCTGATTGCCGATTACCGGTCGAAACAGGAGCCTTGCCCATGAGCCTGCCACCCCCTTGCCCCACTGTTCGCACGGAACTGGTTGCCGACTGCCGGCACATGTCCACGTCGGCCATGGGCATTGCTGCCGACCTCGCCCGTATCGGTGAACAGGAATGTGCCGGAACGCCGTGTTCCGCAGACGCACTCGCCTATGTCAGGCAGCGCATCGAGGCACTGGCCAGGCTTGCCGGGGACAGGTTTTGACGAGAAGCGGTTTCAGGTCATGCGGGTCACGGTGCGCGGTCGGGCAGCAGGGCGATCGAACGGGCCAACGGTGACGTAATGCGCTCGCGCGTGTACCACGGCGCCAGGGCGGAAGGACCCGTCAAATCAGCATTGCGGGCAAGGAAATCTGTTGCGTTGTCATGCGCGGAGGTTTGCATGCGTTCGGCAATCAGGCTGACAAGCGCCACGGTGATGGTGGTGTTGAACTTCGTTGCATCACCGGCCGCCGCGGCCAGCGTTTTAATACCATGCGATATGATACCGACTGCCTCCACATAGTCATGCCGGGCCAGCACTTCATAGGCCACCCCAACATGATCCGTGTGGGCAAAGTCCTTCGGGTCCAGCGTGCCCTCTCGCAGCCGCTGCAACTTCTCGAAATAATCCACCATCAGGTGTCTCCCTCGCTGTCACTGGTCCGGTGGCTGTCTTCGGCCGTCAGGTCGAGATCATAGACACTTTTCAACTGACTGATCTTGCCGATGGTCTCAGCCGAAAACGGCGCCCTGCCCTCAAAGGCATGCAGCGCCATGGCTTCGATCAGTTCGGCCACCGATATGTCCAGATGCTCGGCCAGGCCCTTCAGAACCTTCAGCAGCCGCTTTTCCAACCGCAGGCCGGTCTGGATACGTTCGATCTTTTTCATGGCACGGTGTTTAGTATCTTGGTACCTAGGTGTCAATATAGTATATTTTGCTCACGCCAGCAGCCTGACGGCTGCGCTCCGCTGGGACCCACTTCGTGCGGCGGCCGGTCGGCCTTGCCTCGGCACTAAAGTGCCTCGGAGGGAATTCATCACAACGGTTGTGCAGGGTCGGAGAACGGGGTGGTTTTATACCGCTCACGCAAGCAGCCTGCGGCTGCGCTCCGCTGGGGCGCACTTCGTGCGGCGCGCGGTCGCGCTTGCCTCGGCACTGACGTGCCTCGGAGGCGTTCATCACCAGGGTCGTTCAGGGTCGGAGAACGGCGCGAAGCACGAAGTGCCGAGTAAAGCTGTTCGACCAGAATAATGCATCACAGCTTGCGCGTGCCTGAATGCTGAACTCCCACCAGGCCCGACGGGCCTCGGGCCGGTCAGGCCCGCCCCAGCGGAGCGCAGCCGTCAGGCTGCTTGCGTGAGCGATATAAACCTTCTTGACTCACAAACAGAATCATAGATAAATATTATCCACGATTATTCTGACGAGGCCCACATGAAGCTCGGTGACGGAGTTGAACAGGCGATCCATTGCGTGACGGTGCTGGCGGCGCTGCCGGCAGACGGGCTGCTGTCTGCCGCCTCTCTGGCCGAGTTGCACGGGGTTTCGACCAGTTATCTGCTCAAGCATCTGCAGGTGCTGTCCGGGGTCGGCATCGTGCGCACGGTGCCGGGGCCACGCGGTGGTTACAGGCTTGCCAAATCGCCTGGCGATATCAGCCTGCTTGACATCGTCCTGGCGGTTGAAGGTCGCGAGCCAGCCTTCCGCTGCAGGGAAATCCGCCAGAACGGACCTGACCCGCTGCCGCCTGAGTATTTCAGCGCACCGTGCCAGATCAACGCTGCCATGCTGCGCGCCGAGCGCGCGTATCGCAACGAGCTGCGCGGCGTCACCATCCAGGACCTTGTTGACCAGGTGCAAGCCGCCGATGACGGAGCCATTGCTGCGCGCGGCTGTGCGTTTCTGGCAAACCACTTACGTCAACCAAAACCCGAACCATCAAAATAGAAATCAGTAAAGGAGTATCTCATGCAAACGCGTCTCGATTACCTGAAAGCATCGCCGGAAGCCTACCAGGCCGTGCTGGCGCTTGAGCTGTTTGTATCGCAGCAATCAGGCCTCGAACCGCGCCTGATCCACCTGTTGAAACTGCGGGCGTCACAAATCAACGGGTGCGCGTTCTGCGTCGACATGCACATAAAACATGCCCGCGAGGACGGGCTGAGCGAGCAATGGATCGGCCTGGTCTGCGTGTGGCGCGAAGCCAGCGTGTTCGACGCGCGCGAGCGGGCCGTGCTCGGCTGGACCGAGGCACTGACCAATATCGCGACATCCGGCGCGCCGGATGCAGACTATGAAGAACTGCGGGCGCACTTTTCCGAAGAGGAGATTGCCAAGCTGAGTGTTGCCATCGGCACCATCAATGTGTGGAACAGGCTGGCCGTCGGCTTCAGAACCCCGCACGCGGTTGACAAGGCGGCCTGACGGCCGCTTTTGCTGGTCGAACAGCTTGTCCTCGCTTCGCTCGGGCCGTTCTCCGACCCTGAACAGCCGTAGTGATGATTTCCTCCGAGGCACGTAAGTGCCGAGGCAAGGCCGACTGGCCGTCGCACGAAGTGCGCCCTAGCGGAGCGCAGCCACAAGGCTGCTTGCGTGAGCGGAATAAACCCTGGCACGTAAGTGCCGAGGCAAGGCCGACCGGCCGTCGCACGAAGTGCGCCCTAGCGGAGCGCAGCCGCAAGGCTGCTGGCGTGAGCGGAATAAACCCTGGCACGTAAGTGCCGAGGCAAGGCCGACTGGCCGTCGCACGAAGTGCGCCCTAGCGGAGCGCAGCCGCAAGGCTGCTGGCGTGAGCGGCATGAATCAAAAAGCTGTTCGACCAACCAGGATAACATCCCCTAGAATTCATAGCCGAAATACTCAATCTCACGACGGTAGGTCCTGGCGACCAACTCGCGCGACTGGTCATCATAAAGTTCGCGATACGGTCTTTTATCGGCTCTGAATTTGGCTTTGGCCCGCGGCAGTTCGCCGGTCCAGTCGATTCCGCATTTCTGCAAGGCGAGTTTCAGATCGGACTCGAGATTTTCGTAACGCCCGACAAAGTCGACTAGCGGTTTGTCGTAGTCGGTATAAATCTCCCAGTTGCGCAGTTTTTTTCGCTTCAACAGCTTCAAATGGTCAGCAAAATTGTCAGCATACCCACTGCGCCCGTGCCGAAAAAAGTAGAACGATACTTCTCTGTCCCAGGGATTGCGTTCAAAACAGAATTTGAAATAATCATTCCAGACGTCTTCGCCGACCCGCGCGCGCACCCGCCAACCAGGAATGTGGTTGTAAAAATCCTTTGGCGCGGATTTACGCATCAACCGGCTGCGAAACCAGTACAACCAATCTCTGCTTGGAAACTGCGGTGAGGATGTGTAATTTTGCTGCGGCAAACCCATCTTGATACCTTCTTCATCGCCAATCGGCGCTATGATGTCGTCGGGACCACACAATGAGCGCAGTGCGAATTCAACACTGGTTCCCGCAGTTTTGCAGGTTTTAAGGAAGATGAATTTGTGCTTGTGGGAAATAATCATTCGCTGTCAATGCTGCAATCAATTCTTGTAGAATTCCGATCCTGAGCCGCCGTACGATCCTTGGTGTGCAAACCCGGTGTCAACTTGTTTTTGGCACCCCCCTGAATGCAGCCAGAAACAAGGCGATTGCTTCATTGGATTGCCGATCCTTGTGGCGGACCTTAGCAGCAACCTTGGAGTGTGGCAGCATCGGCAAACCGAGTTTTCCACCGACATCAATGGTTCCAAGCGGCGCCAGCCGTGTTGCCAGAACGGTTACACACAGGCCGGCAGTTGCCGCAGCCCCGACCGCCGGCACGCCACCGCCGACGAAGGTTTCGCGCCATGCAATACCGGCTTCGTCCAGTGCACGGGTTGCGAGGCGTCTGAGGCCGCAGGCGGCTGACAGTGTTGCGATGGACAGCGGCTCGCCTGTGCGGCGTTCAAACTGCGGCGAAGCCAGCCAGGCGACGGGCTCCTCAAACAGGACTTTGCCCGCACGACTGTCATGCTCACGCCGGAACACAACCGCATCAAAGTGTCCGTCTTCGAACGCATCCAGCAAGTCGCGCGATGCCGCAATGCTGACCTCCAGGGACAGCACGGGGTCAAATCTCGCAATTGTCTGCAGCATTTTCGGCAGTTCCGGACCCGCAACATGATCGCTGATGCCGATGGCCACACGCTTCGGCTGTATTGCGCCCTCGCCTGACAGGGCCCTGTCGTGGGCGGACAGCAGGTCTCGGGCCAGATCAATGAAACCCTGTCCCTTTTCAGACAGTTGCACGTGACGCGGTGTACGATCCAGCAATCGGTAACCAAGGCGATCCTCGAGTTTCTTGATTTTCAGACTGATGGCTGCCTGGGCCGTTTGCAGACCGTCAGCAGCGCGGGTGAAGCTTGCCAGATCGGCCACCAGCACGAAGGCGCGAACTGCATCAAGATCCAGGGATTTTTTCATATTATATATTTTTCGAATGATTGAAATACCAATACATATGTTGATCGAATGATTGAACATTGTCTAGCCTTGAGCCTCAGTGAAGGAGACAGCACATGTTCATCAAGCAATATCGGCACAGGCTGCCGGCGGATTACGACATGTCGATCATCCGCTCCAGGGTCGCAAAAGGCGGGCCGGTGTTCGACGACCGGCCCCACCTGGCGTTCAAGGCGTTTTCCGTTGAAGACGCCGGGCAAATGGGGGCAACGAACAACGCCTATTCATCGCTCTATCTGTGGTTCGAGATCGAGGCTGTCGCAGACTTCCTCTGGTACAAGGGTTTCCAGAACGTGTTCGACACATTCGGCAGGCCGACGGTCGAGACATGGCTGGCAATCGACGCGGCCAGAGGCCAATCGGATCAAGCCACGATGTTGTATCGCGAAGACGCCGACATGCCGCCTGACCAGTCTCTGGCCGACCTCAGGACATCGGAAACCGAGCGCAACCGGCAGACTGCAGCCCGGCCAGGCACGGTTGCATCGGTCGTCGGCATCGAACTTGCCACATGGCGTATTGCCCGCTTCACGCTGAGCGAGACTGTCGCACAGGATCACACCGGCCAGAAGGTCTATCAGGTCGCCTATCTGGCCAAGCCCGGCCTCGATAAACTGAGTACATGACTGTTCAGGAGACCGCATTATGCCGCTGATCCAAATCTACCTGCGCAAAGGAAAACCGCCCCGCTACCGCAAGGCCATCATGGCAGGCATTTACCAGGCCATGCGGGACACGTTCGATGTGCCTGAAGACGATCGCTTCATGACCATCACCGAACACGACGAAGCCGGCTTCGACTATGGCGCGGACTATCTGGACATCCGGCGCAGCGAAGACCTGGTGATCATCCGGATCACCGCCAACGACACCCGCACGGTCGAACAAAAAAAGGCGCTCTATGCCGCCATAACCGACAATCTCGGCGCCGATCCCGGCGTGCGGCCGGGCGATGTGTTCATCAACCTCATCGAGGTTCCAAAGGAAAACTGGTCCTTCGGCAACGGCGTGGCGCAGTATGCATGATGCTGGTGATTTTATTGGTCGAACAGCTTTCTTCGCTTCGCTCAGGCCGTTCTTGTTACTGGTCGAACAGCTTTCTTCGCTTCGCTCAGGCCGTTCTCCGACCCTGAACGACCATCGTGATGAACTCCCCCGAGGCACTTTAGTGCCGAGGCAAGGCCGACCGGCCGCCGCGCGAAGCGCGCCCCAGCGGAGCGCAGCCGAAGGCTGCTGGCGCGAGCGGAGTAAACCCTGGCACGTAAGTGCCGAGGCAAGCGCGACTGCGCGTCGCACGAAGTGCGCCCCAGCGGAGCGCAGCCGAAGGCTGCTTGCGTGAGCGGTATTAAACATCGCCGCCATGCGGTAGGCTTGCCTTCATGACAAACAGCAGACTTTTGCAAGTAGGCATTATCGGCAGTGTTGTTGCGGCGCTGTGCTGCTTCACGCCGGTTCTGGTGGTGTTGCTTGGCGCCATTGGCCTGTCGGCGCTTGTCGGCGTGCTCGACTATGTACTGCTGCCTGCACTCGCCATATTTGTTGCAATCACGGTGTATGCCCTATGGAAACGCGAGACGGTTCAGTCGAACTGACATCGACCATTACCTGCCCCGATTGCGGGCATGTGGAAACCGAGACCATGCCGACCAATGCCTGCCAGTGGTTTTATGACTGCAAGGGATGCAACGCAGTTCTGAAGCCCAAGCCAGGTGACTGCTGTGTATACTGCTCGTACGGCACAGTGCCCTGCCCGCCGATCCAGCAAGGCGACAGTTGCTGTGACGGCGGATGAATTTGGGGAGAGTCATTTTTTGAGGTCGAACAGCATGTGACGGCCGGAGGCGGCAACGGGCGCCGGGCAGCCGGTGTCTTTGCCATCACTTCTGATAAGGCTCGCCAATCGCTGTCGGCGGCGTTGACTTGCCGACAAAGCCTGCCAGCAGGAGCACGGTCATGATATACGGCAGGGCCAGCATGAGCTGGGTCGGCGCTTCGCCGATCAGCGGGATATCGATGCCCTGCAGCCTGGTGCTGGCGGCTTCCAGAAAGCCGAACAGCAGGCAAGCAAGCAAGACCGGAACCGGTCGCCAGTTGCCGAAGATGACGGCAGCCAGCGCGATATAGCCCTTGCCCGCCGACATCTCTCGCACAAATCCGGCTCCCTGGGCCGTTGAAAGGTAGGCGCCCGCCAGGCCGCAGAAAAGGCCGGTCAGGATGACCGCCCGGTAGCGCAGCCAGGTAACGGAAACCCCTGCACTGTCTACGGCTTCCGGCACCTCCCCGACCGCCCGCAGGCGCAGGCCGAACCTGGTCTTGTATAACAGCAGCGCCGTTACCGGCACCATGACCAGCGCCACGTAGACCAGGATGTTGTGATTGCTGATGAGTTCCCGGTAGATCGGGCCGATGACCGGAATGGCGTCAAGCGCATCGACGAACCACCATTCAACCGGGCGAAACCGTTCCGTGTTGCCCAATGGCGGTGTCTGTCCGCCCTGCCGGAACAGGGCAATGCCGACGGTGACCGTCAAACCCGATGCCAGCATGTTGATGGCCAGGCCGCTGACCACCTGGTTGCCCCGGTGGGTAATGCAGGCAAAGCCGTGGATCAGCGCAAGGACCACACAACTGGCGATGGCGCAGATAGCGCCCAGCCAGACCGAGCCGCTCAGCGATGCCACGGTTGCCGCCACGAACGCGCCCATCAGCAGCTTGCCTTCAAGCGAGATGTCGATAATGCCTGAGCGCTCGGAAAAGATACCCGCCATGGCGCACAGGATGAGCGGTGTCGCCACCCGCAGCGTGGCATCCAGCGTTAACAGGAACTGGAAGGCGAATTCCGACATCATGCCTCACCTTCGACCGGTTTCGACCGCACCAGCACGCGTGCCAGCAGTCTGGCCAGCGGAGCGGAGAACATGTAGGCGAGCGCGCCTGAAAACAGCACTATCATGCCCTGTATCAGCAGTACGATTTCCCGGGTGATCGACTGGAACTCGAAATCAAGCTCCGCGCCGCCCTGATACAAGGCCCCGAACAGCAGGCTGGCGAAGAAGATGCCGACCGGATGGTTGCGGCCCATCAGGGCAATGGCGATGCCGGCAAAACCGTAGCCGGACGTAAAGTTCAGCACCACGCGATGCTGTACGCCGAGAATTTCGTTGGTGGCCATCAACCCGGCGCAGGCACCGGACACAGCCAATGCGAATACGATGACCAGCGGCACATTGATGCCGGCATAATGCGCCGCCTTCGGGTTCTGCCCGACGGCGCGGATTTCATAACCGATGCGGGTTTTCCAGATCAGGACCCAGAACCCGAACAGAGCCGCCAGCGCCAGCAGGAACGACAGGTTGAGCGGCGATGCGGCCACGTTGAAAGACAGGGCGTTCAGCATGTCATGCAGCTTCGGCATCTGCCCGGACACGGCGAACTGGGCGGTGTGCGGTGATTGCTGTCCCGGCTGCATGAGAGTGCCGGCCAGCAGCCAGACCATGATCGCGCTGGCGATGAAATTGAACATGATCGTGGTGATGACGATGTGGCTGCCGCGATAGGCCTGCAGGTATCCCGGCACCAGCCCCCACACGGCGCCGAACAGGGCGGCGGCCAGGATGGCAACCGGAATGACCAGCACCAGCGGCGCCATGGGCGCCAGCCACAGAGCCACCAGCCCTGCCCCGAGCCCGCCGATATAGGCCTGGCCCTCGCCGCCGATATTGAACATCATCGCGTGCGCGGCAACCGCGACGGCAAGACCTGTAAAGATGAAATTGGTGGTGTAATACAGCGTGTAGCCCAGGCTGCCGGGATAGACGAAGGCGCCCTTGATCATCACCTGAATGGCAACAAACGGGTTTTCGCCGAGCGCCAGGACAATCAACCCGCACACCGACAGCGCCACAAACAAGTTGATCAGAGGCAGAACGAAAACATCAGCCCATCGGGGCAAGGGTGGTGCCGACGTCATGGCGTTGCCGCCTCTGCAATGCCGGCCATCATGGTGCCGAGCCGGTCCCTGCCCGCGTCCGCACTGTCCAGGATACCCATCTGCCTGCCGCCGTTCATGACCATGATCCGGTCGGACAGCCCGATGATTTCATCAAGCTCGGCCGACACCAGCAGGATGGCGCAGCCGGCATCGCGCAGGGCCAGCAGCTGCCTGTGGATGAATTCTATCGCGCCGACGTCGACACCGCGGGTCGGCTGGCCGACAATCAGGATTTTCGGATCCGTGTCGGTTTCACGGGCAATGACAAGCTTCTGCTGGTTGCCGCCGGAAAAATTCCGGGCGGCAAGTGCCGGGTTGCCGGGCCTGACGTCATGGTCCGACATGAGCTTGTTGCAATGGGTGGCAACAGCATCTTCATCGAGAAAATAACCCGATCCGTAATCGGCGGACTGGTGATAGCCCAGAATGGCATTGCCCTTGGCATCGAACGACAGGATCAGCCCGAACTGGTGTCGGTCTTCGGGTATGTGGGCGACCCGCAGATCACGTATCTGCGCCGGGGTCTTGGGCGCACCCGGGGTGATGGTTTCGCCCAGCAGCGCGACCGATCCGGCCTCGAATTTACGCATGCCGGCAATGACCTCCAGCAACTCGGTCTGACCGTTGCCGGACACGCCGGCAATGCCGAAAATTTCTCCGGAGCGGACATCGAAGCTGATATCACTCAACACCTGCCTGCCACGCGACGAGGTGCAGGCAAGTTCCGATACCTGCAGCAACACTTCACCGGGATTGGCACTTCCGCGATCAACGCTCAGCAGCACATCGCGGCCCACCATCAGCCTGGCCAGTTCGGCCGGGCTGGTGTCCTGCGTGCGCCGGTGCCCGACGATCTCACCATGACGCATGACCGACACGGCATCGGTTATCGCCATGATTTCATCGAGCTTGTGGGTGATCAGCAGCACCGTCACCCCGTTGCGCTGCAGCGCCCTGAGCACCTCGAACAACTTGTCGGCTTCGCCGGGCGTCAGCACCCCGGTGGGTTCATCGAGAATGAGAATGCGGGCACCGCCCTTGATGGCCTTGATGATCTCAATTCTCTGGCGGATGCCGACGGGCAGGTCTGCAATCACCGCATCGGCATCGACCTCCATGCCGTAATCGTCAGCAAGTCTTTTAAGGGTGTTCAGGGTTTCGCGCTTGCCGGAGCGTAGCAGCGGCCCGCCCTCGCTGCCCAGCATGACGTTTTCCAGCACCGTCATGTTGGACACCAGCATGAAATGCTGGTGCACCATGCCGATGCCGAGGCCGATCGCATCAGCGCTGGAGCGCAGTATAACCGCTTGGCCGGCAACCCTCATCTCGCCGCTGTCGGCCTGGTAGTGGCCATACAGCACATTCATCAGCGTCGATTTGCCGGCCCCGTTTTCCCCGACAATGCCGTGAATGGTGCCCGGTTCGACCCGCAGGGACACATCCCTGTTGGCCCGAACCGGCCCAAAGGACTTGCAGATATCGATCAGCTCGATTGCGGGAGCCGCACTGGTCTTGTCATCTTGCACGGGCGCGAAGCTGCCTGAAGACTCAGTTCGGGCAGGAACTGTCGCTGCGATAATCGTGCACGGTGATTTTTCCGGCCACAATGTCGGCACTTGCCGCTTCGATCTTGGCCTTCATGTCATCGGTGATCAATTTGGCGTTGTGTTCATCCAGCGCCCAGCCGACACCGTCCTCGGCAAGCCCCAGCGAGCGCACACCGGTATCGAACTTGCCGGACATGGCGTCCTTCATGGTTTCATAGGCAGCAACATCAACCCGCTTCAGCATCGAGGTGAGAACGGAACCCGGCGCCAGATGGTTCTGGTTGGAGTCCACGCCGATTGAAAACTTGCCCGCATCAGCCGCTGCGCGGATGACGCCAATGCCGGTGCCGCCAGCTGCCTGGTAGATCACATCCGCGCCGCGGTCGATCTGGCTCTGGGCAAGCTCAGCACCCTTGCCGGGATTGTTCCAGGCCGCAGGCGTGGTACCGGTCATGTTCTGCAGCACGTCCATGTCGGCCTTGACCTTCTTCACACCCTGCACATAACCGCAGGCAAACGCCCGGATCAGCGGAATGTCCATGCCGCCGACAAAACCGACCTTGCCGGTCTTCGACGCCAGGGCTGCGGCCATGCCGACCAGATAACTGCCCTCATGCTCCTTGAAGGCATACTGGCGCAGATTGGGCTGGTCGAGCCAGCTCACATCGATAATGGCAAACTTCTTGTCGGGGTGCTCGGCAGCCACCTTGTTGATCGCATCTGCCTGGGCAAAACCAACGCCCAGGATCACGGTTGCGCCGCGCTTGGCCATACGCTGCATGGCCTGTTCGCGCTGGGTTTCGTTGGTAACCTCAAAGTCCATGACCTTGACACCGGTCTCCTCTTCGAAGCGCTTGATGCCGTTATACACGCCCTCATTGAATGATTTGTCGAACTTGCCGCCCATGTCGTAGACAACGGCGGGCTTGAACTCTTCGGCCCATGCTGTGCCGGACAGCATGGCAAAGATACCGACAACGATAATTCTCAGAATGTTTTGCATTTTCCCTCACCCTGTTATGGCCACCCAGTTAGCCGTATTTCCAGTTATCCGAAGTTTATGTCAGCCCGATTTCCTTCAACCTCTGTGCAAGATAGTCACCTGCCGACAAATCCTTGTCCAGCTTCACATCCGGACGCGGATGTACAAACAGCGGCATGGAATAGCGCGACCGGTTGGCGCTGTCGGGCGGATTGACCACCTGATGTGTGGTCGAAGGATAGTATCCGCCCGAGGCCTTGGCCAGCATGTCACCGGCATTGACGGTGATATAGCCGGTCTGGCACGGCACATCGTGCCAGTTGCCGTGCTTGTCGCGGGCCTGAAGACCGGGTTCGCTGCCGGTCACCAGCAGCGTAATCAGGTTGATGTCCTCGTGTGCCGCCGCACGCATTTCGCCGGGCTCGGCATCATCTTCGATGGGTGGGTAGTGCAGGACCCGCAGCAGGTTCTGGGTGCTGTTCTCCACCATGCCGGTCAGCGGCTGCGAGAATCCTGTCCTGACATGGTCGGGGGTGTTGTCGTCCAGCCAGCCGAGCAGCAGGCGGCCAATCTCCATCATCCTGGCGTGAAATGTGCGGGTTTCGGTTTCCACATCGGACGGGACCGGCGAGGTCTCGTAGACATGGTAGAATTCCTTCAGGTCCTTGTGCGCACTGTCCTTTGCGTTTTCCGACTTGAAGCCGTAATAGCCATGCATGTCGCCGCGCCGGGCCGTGAAACCATGCTTGGCGTCACCGGCGAAAAACTGCTGCCAGGCATCGTACATGCGCGAGATTTCACCCGGTTCGACGGGATGGTTTTTCAGGATGGCAAAACCGGTTTCATGCAGAGACGTGACAAACCTGCTTCCGGCGTCCGGGTCATTGCAGTCGATGGCAAGTACATTGAAGTCGGACATGTATCCCTGTTTCTTTCAAAATCCGCTACTGACAGTCTTAAGAAACAGGTCACGAACCGCGTCCACCTCGACACCGGTACAAACCGATGTGGCCCGGCGGTCTGAGCCGCCGGCTCGGACAGTGCGCCCTGTTTCCTCACCCTCGACGATAACACGTAAAGGTTCCGGTTCAACCGTAAACAGGTCAGGCCGGACAATCGACACTACTGCACTTGGATCATGCATGTAGCAGCCGTCAAATCCGTCGACCTCACGATGAAACTCAAAATAGTGCTGCACGGCTTCATTGAGAAAACCGCCCAGGACCGGAGCCGGCTTGGCGAGACTGGCAAAATGCTCAGGTGTGCATTTCACCTGGTGCGTCACGTCAAGCCCGACCATGGTGACGTCCCAGCCGGCCGCAAAAACCACGTCTGCGGCATGGGGGTCCTGCCAGATATTGGCCTCCGAAGACGGCGTGACATTGCCGCCCGCATCAAGGCTGCCGCCCATCACGGTGACGGATTTCACCTTGCCGGCAATGGCCGGGTCCAGTTCCAGGGCCCGGGCCAGATTGGTCAGCGGGCCTACCGGGCACAGGACAATCTCGCCGGGGTTTTCCGAAACGCTGCGGCAGATGAATTCGGCAGCGGTTTCGTCCACATGCTGGCCTGCGGGCGTGATCGGGGCCACGTGACCAAAGCCTTCGCGCCCATGCACCTCCCAGGCAACCGGCCTGACGGCCTGTTGAATGGGCGCATCGGCGCCGCGTGCAACCGGCACATCAAGGCGCGCCATTTCCACAAGCGCCTTCGCATTGCGGGTGGCGATATCCGTGGTGACATTGCCGAAAATGCTGGTCAGCCCGACCAGCTCAATGTCCGGGCAAAGGCAGGCAAACAGCACCGCCATTGCATCATCTATGCCGGGATCTGTATCGATTATGACTTTTTGCAAGATCAGGTTTTCCGTTGTTTCAGAAACGTTTCAACTTCTTCACGTGCCGGAATGGCAACTGCAGCACCAGGCCTGGTGACCTGCAGCGCGCTGGCCGCCGAGGCATAGCGAAGTGATCGGGCGATATCAGCGCCCTGACAATGGTGTGCCAGGAAACTTCCCAGGAACGTATCACCCGCGCCGGTCGTGTCGACGGCATCCACCTGGAACGCCGGATGATGATGCATCTCACCGTGGCTGTAAAATTCGACGCCCTGGCTGCCCCGGGTAACAAGCAGTTCCGGAACGGCGATACTGGAAACGTCAACACCGAGGAGCCCGGCGGCTTCCTGCGCCTCGATTTCGTTCACTGCCAGAATGTCGATCTTATTTATCAACCCGGCAACGGTATCTGCCACAAACGGGGCCGCGCTGTAGGCAACCTTGAAACCGCTGGCTTTCGCCCGATCGACGATTTCCACCAACAGGTTGGTTTCGTTCTGGACGAGCACCCAGTGATCGCCGGCGCCGTGGGCCTTGAACGCGGTGTCAATCTGCGCCGGCTGCAGGTCCCGGTTGGCGCCGCCGTAAATCACGATCTGGTTCTCGCCGGTATCATCCACATAGATGACTGCATGTCCCGTCGGGTGTGCAGACTGGGCGATGTGACCGGTATCAATGCCAAAACTTTTCACCTGCGCAATCGTCCAGTGATCATCACTGCCCACGGCACCGACGTGAACAGGCATCTGCCCTGCCCGGGCAATGGCGATCGACTGGTTGATGCCCTTGCCGCCCAGCAGTTTCCGGTACGACCCGGCGGTCAAGGTCTCACCCGGCAACGGCATATCCGCCACCCTGTAGACATGGTCGACATTGATGGATCCGAAATTGAAGATCATGCCGGATATATGGGCAGGCGCGATCCGGCAGGTCAACCGGGTTGGGCCGGTCGGGCGGCTCTAGTGGCAAAGATGGACACTTTCACGTTTGTAAAATTGCCGAATGCCTCAATGTTCCAACCTGGGTGGCCGTACTGCGAAGCCGGCTATGCCCAAAGCGCCAAAGCGATCATGAGCACACCCATGCCGACAAGCGCCTGTACTACCGCACCACCCGCGAGAATGCGGATAACACGTGCTTCACTGTCCTCATGATCCAGAGCATCGCGGCGCACCAGCCAATAGTAGCTGTCGTTTGGCAGGATCGCGATGAAAGATCCCAGGCAAATAGCAAACACAGCCGCAACCGGGTTAACACCACTGGCAAGCACAATCGGCGCAGCCACGGGAGCGATGGCGGCAAAGGTTGCCATAGATGACCCTTGCGCAAGTTTGAATGCGACAGTCAATGCAAACAGCGCCAGCAAAGTTGCGGTCCCGCTGCCCGACGGTACCAGTTTTTCCAGGGCCACCAGTCCGGTCAACACAGCACCGAAGGCACTCGCAGCACCAATCACCAGCAATAGGGAGCCTGTCCGCCGCACAGAACTGTCCAGACAGTCCCGGCGCTCATCCGCAGGCGTTTGAAGCAGAGCCAATACCGCCGCGGCCATCAGCGCGCCCTTTGGCAATAGCAGGAAATCGAGCACGCCGACACCGGTCCGCCCAACCACACCGCCGATGACAAGCAGACCTGCCATGACCAGGAAAGGTGCGAAAGTCGCCCATAGCCGGCCACCTGTTGCCGGTGAGCCCATGTCGCTCGTGGCAACAGCAGCATTGGTTGTAAAGCGGCCCCACACCACACCAGCTGCCCAGACGGGCAACGCCAACAGGATACCGAGCAGCAGTAGAACCGCCGGTTCGACCTGAGCCAGACTGGTGACCCCAAGTCCCGTTGCCACGATCAGCGGTCCTGCCGGATACAGCAGCTTGAACCCGGTATAGGCTCCGAAAGCCATGTCGAGCTTGTAGCGTCCTGCCGCAGGCGCCAATGCCGCATAGGCGGTGTCCGGGCAAATCATGCCGGCGCCGGCAATCGGTGACGCAAATGCAGTTGTCCGTCCTGCTGCCTCGGACGTCACATTTTGTCGCGCCAGGACAGCGGCCAAAGTGAATGAGGGCAACAGGATCAGGGCGAATTCGCCCAAAGCGCGCCCAAAACCATCGTTGAAAGCCGCGATCATTTCAGTGGCTTCGAGGCCGCCTGCCAATCCCAGCACAAGCGCAAGAACAACCATCCAGACCACCAGCGGCATGTCCGGCACAAACCTTTTCATCGTGCTGGCGTATGGTAGAGCGGCATGTGTATCAGACATTTTCAGACCAACCTGCTATTTGAGTTGAACTCATGATAATGTAAGATGAAACATCAGAAAAATGAGAAAAGAGTAGCATAAGCATGCATACAGCTCATGCTAAGCCGCCATTAAGATCGCTTCAGGTATTTGAGGCAGCTGCGCGCTGCGGTGGCTTCACCGCTGCTGGCAAAGAGCTTGGGATCACACAGAGCGGTGTATCGCGTCAGGTTTCCGATCTCGAGGCTACGCTGGGCATTCAACTGTTTGTCCGCAGAGGGGCAAAGCTCACCCTGACGCCAACAGGCGCACAGTTGGCGCGTAACCTTGCAGACGCATTCGGACACATGTGGAGCGCGGTAGCTGAGGCCAGACAATCTGAGCAGGTCGTCACGCTTTCGATGTTGCCGTCGGTTGCGACCCGCTGGTTCGCCCCGCGTCTGGGCCAATTCATGGCCAGCCATCCTGAAATTGATCTTCGGATCACAGCCTCGCGGCATCTTGTGGACTTCGCCACCGAAGGGGTCGATGCCGCAATACGATATAGTCCAAGACCCGGTGCCAATCTTGAGGTCGTCAAGCTGGCCACTGAAACGGTGGTGCCGGTCTGCTCCCCAGAATACGCCCGAGAGACGGGTTTGCTTAAGCCTGACGATCTGGAAACCGCCACTTTGTTGTACGGAGATATTCCCGAAAACTGGCCGGCCTGGTTTACGGCGGCCGGATGCAGTCGCCCACCCCCTGCCGGTCCACGTCTCGGAGATGATGCGGCCATTTTGCAGGCAGTTCGCGATCACCAGGGTGTCGCTCTTGGGCGGTCACTGCTCGTAGCAGACGACGTCGCCGCCGGCCGTTTGGTTATACCGTTTACGGTATGGCTGGAAGCAAGTCATGCTTACTGGTTCGTGCGCCCCAAAGGACCGGCGACGACCAAGGCTATCGATGCAGTCAGAAAATGGTTTGTTGAACAGTTTAAGGGTGCAACGTGAAAGCGGGCAATGACATTGGCGCAGGCAACAGCAGCAAAGTCCGCGCCGCTGCTATCTGGTTCACACTGAACCAACGCCCGCATTGAACACTTGTTCCCGTTCACCACGTTGCTTGGCGATCTCATGGCCCCCGGAGTGACATTCAAGACCCAAGCCTGGTTTCATCGCGATCAGGACAGCATGTCAGAGTTTTCCGCCAGTGCTTCCTGGTAATGGGGCTGGAAATGCAGCCAGCCGATATATTCGCTGCCGACATGCTCCCGGCTGTATCGCGCCTTGTCCGGCGGAACGAGAACCGGTTTGATGCCTGTTGCCTCCAGCACCAGTTGCTGCTGGCAGCAGCGTTCGAGGGCGAGAAACCAGAAGGCTGCGGCGTCGATGCTGTGGCGGCTTGCCGTCAGCAGTCCGTGATTGCGATGGATCGCAGCCCGGTACTTTCCGAAGGCGGCCGATACCTTGTTGCCTGCCTCGACCTCGACGGCAACCTTGCCCGCCTCCTCGTCAATCACGCAGTGATCTTCAAAGAAGGCCGCCGCATCCTGGCTGATCGGATCCAGTTCCCGGCCGGTTGCCGCCCAGGTTGTGCCATAGATCGTATGGGCATGACACATGGCGACGATGTCGGGATGATCCTCGTGGACCGCTGCATGAAGTACGAAACCGGCCCGGTTCACCGCATGGTCGCCTTCCACCACATGCCCGTCATGATCCACCAGAATAAGGTTCGACATGCGCACCGCCGAAAAAGGCACCGCCATGGGATTGGTCCAGTACAGGTTTTTCCGCTCCGGGTCACGCACCGTCAGATGTCCGGCAAATCCGTAGTCGAATTTCTGCCTTGCGAACATGCGGCAGGCGCCGACGAGATGTTCCTTGCGGTACTGACGCTCCTCCTCCAGCGAGGAGAAGGACGGTATTTCCGGAAATATCAGGCCGGTCTGAGTGGGTTCATAGAGCGATGGTCTGGATTGTATGTTCATGCGCTGTCCCTCCTTGCGGATAAAGTTCCCGGCCTGCCGGCATCCATGCTCGCACCCCGGCCCCGGAAAGCCGAATGCCGCTGTCGAACCTGCAATGTGCCTTATTACTGGTTCTGGGTGTTGCGCCACTGCAGGAAGTCGCGAAACAGGTCTTCCATTTTTTCCTCGGATTGAGGCTGCTGGCTCACCTGTTCCTGAATGACCTGTTCAATACTGCCGCTTTGCTCGATCGTGGTCAGGAAATTGCTGAACTGCTCTTCCAGCGCCTCGGTGGAGGCGGCCACGAGCAATTCATCCTGCCTGCGTTTTTCGGCAAACCTGGTGGAAACCCAGTCCTGGGCGATCTGCAGCCGGCGCCATCCCGGTACGTCCGCCAACACATCAATTTCCTGCCATTTGGCGGATCTGTAAGGCCGTTGAATTTCACCAATGCGTTCAAAAAACGCGGTCACGAAGTTGGCTATCTTTCCGGACCTTTCATTGGGGGAAGACCACAGGTAACCCACCAGAACCGATTCAACGGCAATCGTGTCCACCGATTTGCTGTCTGGTATCAGGTTGGGATAGTCGCTCTGGCTCAGGGTCGATCTGCGGTATGCTGTTTCAAGCTCTCCGGCAGCGGGGATCGGCAGCACGCGCAGGCCGGAGCCGGCGGCGACTTGCTGCAGGATCGATGACGGCTTTGCTGCCACGTACAACGCCGCCGCGATTTCACCTGTGGCGACTTTTTCAAGCCCCTGTGTCGGATCGAAATTAACCGGAACCACGTCTATGCCCAACGCCTTGAATATCCGGTCTGCGCGCGCATATGTGCCGGAGCCTGCCCTGCCGAAGTTCACTTTCCGGCCGGACAGTTGTGAGACATCATTGATATCACTTCGCGAAATGAGATGGATTTCCTCGTCAAACAGCTTGGCTATGAAACGCAGCTGCTTTTCTATCCTGCCGTAGGTTTTCTCCTTGCGCAGGAGAGCAAGTGTATCGTGGTGCACGACCCCCATATCAATGCCGCGCAGGAACAGGATGTCGTTGACGTTCTGAACGCCGCCATCACCGACCATGGTCAGAACCCGCATTTTTCCAGGTTCGTTTACAGTGAAGGCAATCTCGTCGATCATGCGCGCGCCCTCGACGCCCGATGTCATGATCCTCACGGTACCGGCGTTGGAGTCAGTGCGGGCCTTTTCCAGGATCTGTTGTCCCTGGGCGGGCAGTCCGAGAGACAGAAGCGCAAAGCACATTCCAAACAAGGCCGCAAACAACCGAGTGAGTGCAGTTCCGCCGCTTTTGGCACAAGTCATTGATGTAGCTCCCAATCCAGGTCCCCCATTACCCTTTACCAACTTTGACCACATTTACGCCGTTGGATCGCCATGCATGGGTGCAAAAGATTTTGTCCTACCTATGGCAATTATCGGGCAGCAATATTTGCGTTGCCCTCAAGGATTTATCGATTGGGCTCCGTTGCACGCCAAGGTCGTGACGGAACAGGAAGGTCAGAGTAAAGTATCGAGTAGTTCCCTGACATTTCAATCCTTATTACGCCACGACAGGTGCTTCCGGACAATAATTTTGTAAAACCTTACGTAAAAGCCGTTCTGCTGGACGCGAAATTAAATAGAGGTGCATTATCTCATGAAGAGACGCGATTTTCTCAAGAATGCAGCGGTAGCGGGTGCCGCAGGTGTAAGTACAGCAGGCCTGGCAACTCCAGCTATATCGCAGGGCCTGCGAGAGTGGCGCATGGTGACAACGTGGCCAAAAAATTTCCCCGGCCTCGGCACCGGAGCGGAATTACTCGCGAAATTCATTGAGCAGGGCAGTGAAGGCAAGCTGCGGATCAAGGTTTTCGGTGGTGGCGAGCTGGTAAAGCCATTTGATTCACTCGATGCGGTGAGCAAGGGCGAAGTCGAAATGGGCCACGGAACACCGTATTACTGGCATGGCAAGATACCCGCGATTGCCTTTCTGTCGGCCTACCCGTTCGGGATGACGGCGCAGGAACAAAACGGCTGGATCCAGTATGGCGGCGGCCAGCAGTTGGCCGATGAAATGTATAGCGAGCTTGGCTGCAAGTTCTTCGTGTCCGGCAATTCGGGCGTGCAGATGGGCGGCTGGTTCAACAAGGAAGTCAACGACCTGGAAGCCTATCGCGGCCTGAAGATGAGGATACCGGGCCTTGGCGGTGAGGTGATCAAGGCTGCCGGTGGCGAGCCGATAAACCTGCCCGGATCTGAAATCCTGGGTGCGCTTGAAACAGGCAA
The DNA here is from genome assembly GCA_947488295.1 of uncultured Anderseniella sp. GTDB lineage: Bacteria > Pseudomonadota > Alphaproteobacteria > Rhizobiales > Aestuariivirgaceae > Anderseniella. The sequence goes on along the minus strand of CANKYU010000003.1, from coordinate 101,893 downwards.
GATAGATGCAACCGAATGGGTTGGTCCCTATAACGATCTGGCGTTCGGTTTGTACAAGAAAGCCAGGTTTTACTATTATCCGGGCTGGCATGAGCCGGGAACAACGCTGGACAATTTCATCAATCTGAGCGAGTGGGAGAAGCTTCCGGCTGACCTCAAGTCGGTGATCGAGGCAGCCAATGTTGCCGTCAATCAACTGGTGCTCAGCGAGTTTGTGGCCAAGAACAATTCCTCCCTTAGGACACTCATCAAGGATCATGGCGTTATTCTGAAACAGTTCCCCAAATCGGTCCTGAGCGGGTTTGCCGGTTTGTCCGAACAGGTGGTGAATGACCTAGCCTCCAATGACTCCCTGAGCCGGAAGGTTCTGGACAACATCCAGAATTTCCGAAGCGAAGCAGTTGCCTGGACAAGCCTGTCGGAGACGACCTTTACCGCGTCGCGTTTTCTGTATTCCTATAACAAGCGGTAGGATTACCGGTCCGGCGGGTGGTTTGAGTTCCACTCACAGCCTGTACTTCATGGTCCCTGCGTTTATTGCCGCGCGGCCGTCACAGTCTGATCATCCGGGTTGACGAAACCGGATGCGCCGGACACCCGGGTCAGAGCTGCCACGGCGTCGATCTGGGCGATCAAGGCTTCGGTTTCGCGGTAGATCGGGTTGCGCAGACCGCAGCCAAGAGTGAGCTTGCGGGCCATCTCGCGGCTTTCCCTGAGCGCATCGAGCAGCCGGGCATAGTCGTACTCTTCCGGTACGGGATGATAAAACGGATTGCGCACATGTGCGGCTGGTTTGTTCCTGGCCATATTGCTTCAGCGTCCCCTGCCCTTTGCCGTGCGGTAGTCCCACAGTGCGCTGACAAGCTGCCTGCCGCCGCAGCCGGAACACACGAAATGAGCGGCAGCCAGCTGGATCGGCAGATCGCGCGGGATTCTCCTCGGTATCAGAGACGGCGGAATATCCACCGATCGGGTGCACGGCACACACCTGACTTCAAGGTGCGCATTGCGATCGCAGATATCCTGAACGGTCTCCATATACATAGAATGTTCTTAGTATGTTCTCTTTCGTCGTTTCAACAAAAATCTGAACCGGCCAGGACCGCTCAAGCCCTCAACGACGCGCCAAATTCTCTATAAATATTTGTTTTCAAATGATTTATTTTAGATTGAAATTTTTTACTCAGAACACGTCATAGTTGAATGTGCAAGCCGCGACGGCAGAGACTCAGGTCAGGCCGTGCAGCTCCGCAAACGGATCATGAGTGGCGTCCTCATGCCAGGTATATTCGGTATAGCGGGCAACCTGGTGGGCTGTTTCCCTGTCTGCCAGATGCTCGATTACCGCCAGGCTCATATCCATGCCGGCAGACACGCCCGACGACGTGAACAGCCGCCCGTCTTTGACCCAGCGGGCCCGGTCAATCCAATCGACATCAGGGCCCTGCTCCTTGACCCAGGCAAAGCTCATCTTGTTGGATGTCGCCCTGCGGCCATCCAGCAGGCCCGCCTTTGCCAGCAAGGCAGATCCGGTGCACACCGACATGACGATCTCCGCCTGCTCAGCCCTTGTCTTCAGCCAGTCCATCATGGCGGGGTTGTCTACCTGGGTCCGGGTGCCCGGCCCGCCGGGGATCAGCAGCATGTCGAAATGCTTTGCTGCGGAAAACGTGTGGTCAGCACACACGCGCTGGCCATGGGTGCTGGCGACCTCGCCTTCATGTTCAGCCACAATGGACAGGTTGAACTCTTCGGACAGCATGCCGAACATTTCGATGGGACCGAACAGGTCAAGGGTTTCAAAACCCGGAAACACCAGGGCAGCAATTGATCTCATGGGGAAAATCCTCTTCAGGCAATCAGGAAACTAACCAAGGTCAGCACATTCGGCATGGTCTTTGGTGAAGCGTTTGGTCGAGGCCGGGTTCTTGATCAGGTGCCTGGCCGGCCGGATCGGGCGGACCACCAGGTTGCCGCCGCAGTTGGGGCAGGTATTGCCGAAGCGCCGGTCGGCACAGTCGGCGCAGAACGTACATTCAAACGTGCACATGCGGGCATCGGTGGCATCGGCCGGCAGGTCCTTGTCACAACATTCACAGTTCGGTTTGAGCAACAACATCTTTCACATTCCTTTCAGGCAAGGTGGCTGTCAGTGGCGCTAGACTAGCAGGTAGAAATTTGGCATAAATGACAATATGACCTCATTTTCTGCCAAACCCGTCCACACCGTTGTTTTCATCGTGTTTCCGGAGGTGAAGCTGCTGGATTTATCCGGCGCGCTGCAGGTGTTCGAAGATGCCAACGGTGTCTGTTCAGCCAGGTATCAGACAGCCATACTGGCAATGGAGCCCGGCCCTGTAAAAACCGATACGGCTGTGTCGATTTCCGCTGATGCCGTTGCAGACTGGCGCGGCCGGGCAATTGACACGCTGATTGTGGCGGGTGGCATCGGCACACGTGCGGCGTCGGTCAACCAGCCCCTCATCGCCGAAGTCCAGCGCCTTGCCGGGGCCAGCGCCCGCGTGGCGTCCATATGTACCGGGGCGTATGTGCTGGCAGCAGCCGGCCTGCTGGATCACAGGCGCTGTGTGACCCACTGGGAATCCTGTGCCCATCTGCAGGAAAAATTTCCGCTGATCAACATTGATCCTGACCCCATCTATGTGCGCGATGGCAATGTCTGGACCTCGGCCGGCGTAACCGCCGGCATCGACATGGCGCTGGCCATGGTGGCCGACGATCATGGCCGGACATCAGCCCTGGCACTGGCAAGGTCTCTGGTGGCCTACATGATGCGGCCGGGCGGACAGTCGCAGTTCAGCCCCGTGCTGGATCAGCAGGCCAGTGATGCGGGCGGGCGGTTCGAGGCCCTGCACACCTGGATCATCAACAATCTCGACAGTGACCTCAGGGTCGAAAGGCTGGCTGAGCAGGCAAACATGAGTGCCAGGAATTTCGCCCGCGTCTATGCATCGGAAACCGGCTCGTCTCCGGCCAGAGCGGTAGAACGGTTTCGCGTGGAGGCAGCCCGCAGGCTGCTCGAGGACACCAGCCTGCCGGTCACCACCATAGCCGACCGCTGCGGTTTCAATGACGACGAGCGCCTGCGCCGTGCCATGACGAGAGCGGTTGCCCTGTCGCCCAACGATTATCGCAAGCATTTCGGAGCCGGCAGCAAGGCCACCGGTTAAGCTCCCGATGCAGACATGAGAATTATTGCGGCGGCAGCAGTACGAAATTGCCAACATGCGTCTTCTTCAGGAATTCACGCTGGGCATCTGCTATTTGCTCGAGTGGAAAGGTTTTTGCAAGCAGCGGCCGGATCTCGCTGCGCTCGATATAGGTGACCAGGTTGGCAAACACCGGTTCATCCCACGCTGTGCAACCGATAAGGGTCAGGTCGTTGAGATAGAAGGTGCGCATGTCGAGGGTCACCAATGGTCCGCCAATTGCCCCTGACGAGGTGTACCTGCCACCCCGCTTCATCACATTGAGCATACCGCCGAAGGCCGATCCGGCCACATTGTCGACGACGACATCGACGCTGTGCTCGCCCAGCCGCGCCACAACATCATCATTGCGGTCGATGACCTCGTCAGCGCCGACGGACCTCACCTGATCAGCCTTGGCGCCGGCGGCAATCCCGGTCACCCTGGCGCCGCGGCGTCTGGCCAGTTGAACCACCGCCGACCCGACCCCGCCGGATGCACCGGCGACGAGAACATGCTCGCCCTCACTCACTGCGGCTCGATGCAGCATGTTCTCCGCCGTGCCATAGGCACACGGGATGGTGGCCAGTTCGGCATCGGACCAGTCGCAATCCACCGGGAAAACCTCTGATGCCGGTACCTTTACGAACTGGGCAAACGCGCCATCAAAATCCGAGCCCATCCAGATATTATCCATTGAGGCGTACCCGGCCGGGCGCATGCACGAGCGCACCAGAACCCGCGCGCCGATCATGGTCTCATCGACACCATCAGCAACCGCAATAACGCGCCCGCAACAATCGGTTCCCTGGATGAACGGAAACGGTGTCGGCGCGTTCCAGCCGCCATCCTGCACCGGTGCTGCGTCGGTCTGCGCTGCTGCGGCGGTACTGGTGGTCACCGATGAAGAATACCAGCCCAGGCGAGTGTTGATCTCGGTATTGTTGATGCCTGCCGCCAGCACCTGCAGCAATACCTCGCCCGGCCCCGGTTCAGGCACCGGCACTTCGCGATACACCAGCTTGTCGTAATCACCATTGCCGGTGGTCACAACCGCCATCATGGTGGACTTGCAATCCGACGTATCGAAACGGTCATGCTGTGCGGTACTCATCAGTAACCCGTCCATGCTCTGACTGACTGAAGCCGCTAGATAGCTCGGCGGCTCGCGGCTTGACAACTGTTTTCGACAGGCTCACACCCCGGCTGCATCGAGGATGAAATCCATACACCACAGACCACCTCGGCTTGCTAATTCCATGCACGAAATGAATACTCAGCCAACAGGAAGATCATTCAATGGTTTTATCCATATGAGGTTGATGTGAATGCCGGAAAACACACAGGACAGGCAGGAGTTGGCCGAGGACAGAACCGACTGGGCGGAAGATCGAACCGTACTCGCAAACGAAAGAACGTTTTCGAGCTGGATGGGCACCGGACTTGGAAGTCTTGGCCTTGCTGTCGGCATGCAGGCAGTGTTCGGCGCGATGGAACCAACCTGGCTTGCAAAGTCCGCTGCCACGGTGTTTGTGATCGTTTCGCTTTACTTGTTCCAGACAGCGTTGATCAACTCCAGGCGGACAAAGAAGCGCCTCGACACGCATACAGCCGAGCCGGTTTCAAACCGCAACCTTGCAGTAATTGCTCACTTGTTGAGCATTGGTGCCGTCTGTGCGGGAATCGTCTTGTGGTTGATCTGACCATCAGACTTCCCGGGCAACCTGCCCGTAGCACAGCATGGCGAACAGCACGGTACCACCAACCACATTGCCGAACAGAACCGGTATGAAAAAATCCGATGCCATTGAAACCAGTGAAAGTTCACCGGCCAGCACAAGCAGAAACGCTTCCACACTGCCGGCAACAACATGTGTGAAACTGCCCACCGCTATCAGGTAGGTCATCAGGACAATCACCCAGAATTTCGCCGATTGAGCCGATGGCAGCATCCATACCAGCGAGGCAATCAGCCAGCCGGAAAAAATGCCCCGAATGAACATCTCCCATTGCGAGTATTCCATCATGTGACGGCTGATCGACATGGCCGCATCATGAACTTCCACGGGCAATGCTCCCGGTACTTTCAACATTACCGCAAAGATGAAACAACCGGCCACATTGGCTGCCAGAACGATGGCCCACAAACGAGCGGTCCGGGTGACCGCTGTCAGGGATGGATTGAGCAATGCCGGCAAGACCGGCGTGATCGTATTCTCGGTAAACAATTGCAGGCGGGCCAGAATGATGATCACAAAACCCACCGTATAGCCGACGCTTTCAACCAAATGGCGCCAGGGCGCGTCAGGCAGATAGGCATGCAGGATGGCTTCGCTGACCACAGAAAAACCGATCGCGAGGCCAGCGGCGATACCGGACGCCGCCAACGAAAACGCAGGCCGTGACAACTCTTCTTCGCCTTCCCGCCGGATAATCTCGTAGATCACCGGCGCGCGCAGGCCCTCACGCTCGCGAACGGCGTCTTCCTCATCGTGATTGAGATCTATGTTGTCAGTCACATTACTGCTCTGGTTCATGGTTCCACGCCTGCAACTGGAGTGTCAGGCAGCAATACACTCAACGCACCAGGCTCAATAGTGCAATTCACAGGAGACGAAACCATCGTCACCTCACCATCGATTGATGCACGAAAATCGCAGTCAGCACGCAATGTGACGGAAGATGATCGATGATGCACCACATTTGACGAGTCGGACCATTTACCCAGAAGCAGGTCGGCCACAACCGGCACGATGTCGTTGGCTTCGTCTTTCGAGCTCGACCAGACATAAAGACCAAGCTGTCCAAACCGTTGACCTGGTCTGAACGGCAGTTGCCCAAGTGTATTGGGAATTGGATTCACAGCAACTACTGCAAGCGATGTGTCAGCGGAAAATGAGTCAAACTCTCCTTCGAACTCGATGTCATACGACTGCATGGTTCGAGATGCCCGGATGAGTGCCTTCGCACCTGATGCAATTTTTGACAACTGACTGTCATACGGCAACTCGTCACGCAGCTTGATCAATCTCGGATGAATGCCGACACTGACATGGTTGAAGAACGCTTCTCCATTGACATAACCAACATCTGCAGTGCCCGCGCCGGCATTGGCGAGAGCCGACAATGCATCATGAAAGTCCATAGGAATACCAAGCGCTCTGGCGAACAAATTCATCGTGCCGAGAGGCAGCACGCCCAATGTCACATTGTGCTTCAGTGCAAGTTTGGCAGCAAATGAAATCGTGCCATCGCCACCACCCACAATGACCGAATCAGGCCGGTCTCCGGCCATCACATCGGACAGGTGATCGAAAAGAGGTTGTGCCTCTTCGATCAACAAGATCGCATCCTGACCGAAGACGCTTTCCACCACCTCACGAACCCTGTCTTCACCCATTGTCATCGCCTGGCCAGCAGCGGCATTCACAAAAACATAAACAGGTTTGTCCAATTTCATCACTTTCGTTCCAAGCCAATGTTTGCAGTCATGGACAACAGAACCATCAACGCACTGATAGAAAGCCTGAAGATGAACACGTTAAAGCTTCTCAGGAAAGGCTTCACGGGCCCAGGAGCGGGCAGGACTATCCGCCGGACGGCAACTGCTTACAGCTCACTTGCAGGAAGAGGAACTGTGACATGGTTTGTTCAGTGGCGCGGTATTGTAGGTTTCGGCGTACTTGTCGAAATCGGAAAATACCTTGCACTGTGTTCGCAGCACGACCACACAGGTGCTGTCGTAAAGTGCGTTCCGCAGACCTTTGGATGCATATTCGATCCCCGGTATCACTACCTCTGATCGAGCTCCGGCGGACCTTCCAATGAAACGGAAGGCGCCTCTTTCCAAATCCAGCCTTGCATGGCTGACGGCGTCCGCCGGATTGAAGACTTTCCCCAGCATCGCTTCGAGATGCGGACAATGGGGACGGCCGGGGCTGAACCGAATTCCCCCTGTGTCTCCAGGCAGCCTGCAGCCCGGATCAACAGATCTGGAAACCTCCATCTGAAAAGCCATTTCGGGACGCTCAAAATGCGGTGCACGGGCGGGCGGCCACAGCAGGGCCGTCAGCACGACCAGCACCAGCGCTGTAGCCAGGTACAGAAACCGGACATTTCTGTTCGCAAAACCCAAAAGGGATTTTCCTCCATAAATATCAGCATCTTAGATAGGTATGGTGAGAGCGTGAATCAAACCGGCGGCGCTGACGACAGTGACAAGACGCGAATATTGGTTAATCTGCTGCACATGCCCGGATCACATCCAGCTATTACAAAAAGAAAGGTCGAACATGCCTGACACACCTGCAAACACCGGGCCCGGCGACTGGCTGGCACCCGGCAAGAACAATGTGACCCTTGTCTATATCCTGTATCTGGCCGGGTTCGTGCTGGGCGGACTGTCGACACTGGTTGGACTGATATTCTGCTACGTCAACCAGGGCCAGGCTGATCAGGTCAGCCAGAACCATTACCGCTACGCGATCCGCACCTTCTGGATCGGACTGCTATATTCCCTGATCAGTGCCATGCTCATGATCGTCGGTATCGGCTTCCTGCTGCTTCTGGCCGTGGCCGTGTGGCTGATCGTTCGATGCATCAAGGGACTGCAGGCTGCATCGGCTGGAAAACCCGTCGCCAATGTCGAAACCTGGCTGTTTTAGCAGCCTGCCGGCAAACCTCCGGCCGGTCCCCGATTGTCCGCCGTGTTGATCCAGATCAAGGTGATGTCATGCGTGAGTGCTAGCAAGTCATGGCAGGGTGACTGACAGCGCAGTGCGATACACGGTTCTCCCGACATGACTGGAATTACCGGCACGACGGGAGACCCCGGTGGACCTGAGTTGGCTTACGGAAAACTTCAGTGATGCCGGTAGCGCCACCATCGGCGGGGGTGCCATAGGTTTCCTGTTCGGCATCGCGGCACAGCGCAGCCGGTTCTGCCTCAGATCGGCGACAATCGAATTCTGGCACGGGTTGCCCGGGCCCAAGACAGCCGTCTGGCTGCTGGCGTTCGGCGCCGCCCTGCTCGGTGTCCAGCTATTGTTTTCAACCGGCATCCTCGACTCAGCCTCGGTGCGCCAGCTCTCGACTACCGGTTCCCTGTCCGGCGCAATGATCGGCGGGCTGATGTTCGGGTCGGGCATGGTCCTGGCCCGCGGTTGCGCCAGCCGTTTGCTGGTGCTGTCGGCAACCGGCAATCTCAGGGCCCTGATAACCGGCCTGATCCTGACCGTGGTGGCGCAGGCGTCATTGCGGGGCGTCCTGTCTCCCGCCCGGCTCAAGCTCGCGTCATTGTGGCTGGTCGGGCCGGAGGCCAGAAACCTGATGGACCATGTTCCACACAATGCCGGACTGGCGGCGGGCCTTGTCACGCTGGCGCTTGCAGCAGCACTGGCCATGCATCACAAACTACCGATGCAGTTGATTGCGACCGGCCTGACGGTGGGACTTGCAGTCACGGCCGGGTGGTGGTTCACCGCGACGCTGGCCAGCCAGTCCTTCGATATCGTTCCGGTTCAAAGTGTCAGTTTTACCGGCCCGTCCGCCGACACCCTGATGGCTGTGGTCAATCAGCCCAACGTGTCGCTGGGCTTCGGACTGGGCCTTGTGCCGGGTGTGTTCGCCGGATCCTTTATTGCATCCGTCGTGGCGGGTGATTTTCACATCCAGACATTCGACGAGCACGCGCCGATGCCGCGTTACATAGCCGGTGCCTGCCTGATGGGGTTTGGCAGCATGCTGGCTGGCGGATGCGCGGTCGGCGCAGGCATGACAGGCGGCGCGGTTCTGGCACTGACGGCGTGGGTCGCACTGGTCTGCATGTGGCTCGGCGCCGGCGTGACCGATCTGCTTGCTGACCGCAAACCGCACCGACTGGCGATGTAAACCCGCTGCAACAAATGTAGATTGCCACATGTCAGCTATTGCAAGCTGTCCGAACCACGCTAGAACCTGCAAATGGAGCAATGTGGGCTTGTAATCCTGGACATATCTTCTGCCGGCAACAAAGATTGAGACTTGATGCACACGCCGACCAAACTCAAATGCCAGATCGTGACATCTGCAGATATCAACTTCCTGCCGGCTGCCTGCTGCATGCTGATCAGCATCAGGGATAATCTGCCTGCGTCCATGCCGGTTTCCTGCCTGCTTGCCGGCGTCGACATCGATGATCACGATATTGAAACGGCAAACAGGTTTCTTGAGCAGCACCAGATGCCGCCTTGCGTGGAGAACTTTTCCTCGGACGAACTGATCAATGACAGCTTTCATGTCAGCGAACGGGTGACGAAAGCCGGTTACCTGCGTCTCGCGCTGGACAGCATTGTTCCTGCCGAATTCGACCGTTTGCTGTATCTGGATGCAGATACGCGTGTGCTGGCACCGATTGAGCCATTGCTGTTGAGTGATCTTGAGGGTTATCCGTTCGCCGCCGCACACGACATAGGTCAATATCAGGATGACAGAATAAAACAGGCCAGAGAGCTGCTCGGCATGCCGGAAACCGCCGGCTATTTCAATTCCGGAGTCATGCTGTTCGACTGGAAACTGACACTGAAGACCGGCCTTTTGTCGGACGTGCGTGACTATGCGGCGTCCAATCCACGCAAATGGCAATATCATGACCAGGATGCGTTGAATGCAGTGGCAGCCGGACGCTGGAAAGCACTGGATCCGCGCTGGAACCTGAATGACTACTATTTCGCCATGGGCGGCACGAAGACCCCATGGATCAAGCACTATACGGGAGCAAAACCATGGAGCAAATGGCGCAGACCCATCTGGAAAGCGGATTCCGCCTGGTTTGAAAGAATCCTGAAGAACTCTCCATGGCCGGAAGCCTATGAGCAACAGACCTGGCGGGAAAAACTCGTCATGCTGAGGGAGTATCTTCGAACGTCGAGCCGCAATCCTGCCCGTGCAATAGCCTATTATCTCTGGCCGTTCCTGATGTCCGCCGGCGCCAAACGGCGCGCCGCGGCCTATCTCAACCGCGACAAACCGGACATCGAGGCCATAATCGAAGAGTTTATGCCGGGCACAGAAGGCATAACCGGGTCCCAATAACCTTTCGGCTCTGCAGTATCGCAGGAAGCTGGAAAATAGCCGCCGCCCGTGCTACCAACAGACGTCAACATGGAGGTTTTATGTCCCGGTAAGGTGGGGAGGCACGATGGTCTCCCAACGCAAAGCTCAAACGGAAAAGCCGCATTTGCCGATCCCGGCCGATGCCCCGTCTGCCTGCGACTTCAGCGACAACCGACACCTATGCCCGGGCCGTGCCCGCGGCCGGACCATGAAAGTTCATACAAATGACACGGGATTACTCTCAATTCCTCAAGCCCACCGCACAAGGCGGTGATGCGAAACGCAAACTCTCGAAACTACAGACCCTTGGCTGGCAGCCTTTTTTCGCCCAGCAGATCAGCGTCGAAGAGATGGCGGAAACACCACCTGTTCGCGTCATCGAAGTCCATCGCAATGGCCTGCATGCGGTGGGCGACGGAGTGGATACGATCATTCCTCCCGGACCCGATGCAACGGTGGGAGACTGGCTGTTGCTGGACCCGGCCCGTCCTGCTTCGAGCCGGGTGCTTGAGCGCAAGAGCCTCATCAAGCGCCGCGCCGCCGGGCACGACCGCCAGACCCAGTTGATCGCCGCCAATATCGACACGGCGTTCATTGTGACTTCCTGCAACCAGGATTTCAACGTGGCCCGGCTTGAACGTTATATCGCCCTGGCCTTCGAGGCCGAAGTGGCGCCGGTCATCATCCTGACCAAGAGCGATCTCTGCGAGGCACCGGACCAGTATGTGGCGGAGGCTGGCGCCATCTCCGACCAGGTGCCGGTTGTGGTTCTCGATGCTCGCGGCGAGGAGCCGAAATCGAAACTGGCAGACTGGTGCAGGCCGGGTCAGACGCTTGCCTTTCTGGGATCGTCCGGCGTCGGCAAGTCAACGCTGATCAATACATTGTCGGGCACCCAGGCAATCGAGACCCAGGCGATACGCGAAGATGATGCCAAGGGCCGCCACACCACGACAAGCCGCCAGCTTCACATCCTGCCGGACGGCTGCGCAGTTCTGGATACACCCGGCATGCGTGAGCTTCAGCTGACCGATGTGGGAACCGGTGTCGCCGATGTGTTTTCCGACCTGCACGCGCTTTCAACTCAGTGCAGGTTCAACGACTGCCAGCACGAGACGGAGCCGGGATGCGCGGTCCGGGATGCCATCGAGGCCGGGGAAGTCGACACGGTACGGTTGGCGCGCTGGCAAAAGCTGGTGGCGGAAGACCGGCATAATTCGGCCAGCCTTGCCCAGAGAAAGTCCAAGGACAAAGCGCTCGGCAAAACTATTCGGCAGATTCAGAAACTGAAAAAGAAATAACCGGCCTGGGCATGGCCTTTGTTGACAGCCGGATGGAAATCGACGGCGGCGACGGTGATGTGGATGACTTCCAGCCGGCCTTTGCAGGCCAGTTTGGCGCCGGTGTCCGCTTCGCGCTGACAGACAGCCTGACAGCCGATGTCGGCTACCGCTACAAGGCTGTCCTCAACGCCCTGTCACTCGGAGAAGGCGGCGGCGATGATCATGCGTCGGGCACTTACGAAACCCATATTGTTCAGGGCGGTGTCGCGTGGATGTTCTAGTTTGCCTTTGGCAGCAAACCTGACCGGTTGGCCGGTTGCCGTCAGTTATCATAAAGCTGCAACTCGGCTTCAATCTCCATGGCAAAATTCATCGGCAGTCCGGCAACGCCGATCGCCGAGCGTGCATGGCGCCCGATCTCCGGTCCGAAAACCTCAATGATCAGGTCGCTGAAGCCGTTGATCACAACATGCTGCAGGTCATATCCGGGCACAGAATTGACCATGCCGAAAACCCGGAGCCAGCCTGCCACCCGGGACAATTCACCGATTTCAGCCTTGAGATTGGCCAGCATCGACAAAGCCACATCGCGGGCAGCCAACTGCGCATCCTCGGTCGTCAGTTGTGCTCCCACTTGTCCGTAAGGCCCGCCAATCGTGCCGTCCGGCAACTGTTTCGGATGGCCGGATATGAACACCCGGCTGCCGTGTATGTTTATGAAGGCGAAGGGCAAATGCAGTGTCTCCGGCAACTTGATCGGAGCCGGCAACTCAAGCCCAAGTTCGGACAGCCTTTGTTCGGGTGTTGTCATGTGGACTTTCTCCTTGGTTCGGCCCTGGGAACCGGATCATTTTCAGGCAAAAGGCAGGATGTACAAGAGCCGTGCGGAGACGACGTGTGAACCCAGACCCGACCCGGGATGTGGTTGGGCAGCTCAATGTATCTCCACATAACAGGGAAACTTATCTCCACTGCGAGCAGTATTCCTGACGCTTGTCTGCATCCTGGATATAGCGACCAGAGGTGGGATCATCACATAAGTCGATGTATCTATTGCTTGCAAGACCCGAATAGACAACTGCAGCTCCCAAGCCGAGAAACATGACGCCCGCTGTAAACAAGACTGCCTTCTTCCAAGGCATTTCAAGGTGCTCCTGAAACTTGCGAAAGTCCCGTGAATGATCACTTCACAGACCGCCTTCCATGCTCTTACCATACGCAAGCTGGCGGCATAAAACAGCTCATCAGTTCAATCCAAGGACATTTCGAATATCTCCCGGGCCTGAAACCTGATGGGCATTCAACCCGCAAGCCAGCGCGGCATCGACAATGTCCTGCCTGTCGTCGAAATATGTAATTGTTGCAGCGCGCGTGCCAAGATCTTCGATCACACGCTCGAAAATTTCCGGGTCCGGCTTCATGAGCCCCATTTCATGGGACAGATAACACCTGCGAAACAACCCTCGAACCCCATAATGTGTGCTCAGCCGTTCCCAATGTATCGCGTTGTTGTTGGTCAGGCAGGCGATTGAATGCTGGTCGCGAAGCGATGCCAACAGTTCAATGGCACCCGGCTTGGGACCGGCTTCCCAACTTGCCCATAACGCCACCATTTCCGCAGAGGAAATTGAAATGCCAAACTCTTCTGCAAACTGCCGGCCAAAAATCTCGGCGCTGATCCCGCCGGTTTCCAGGGCATGCACCGCACGTGAGTTCACAAGAGCTTCATGGGCCTCATCCAGTGACATTCCCGTCAACTCTGTCACGCCCGCAACACCGTCGAAGTCGAACAGAACACCACCAAGATCAAAGACCAGCCAATCCATTTCGACTGTACTGTTTATAATCACCATACGGATAGCTTAACATATCTCGTCTTCTTGCCTACCCGGCTGAAACCGGGTCAAAGGCCATCGGCAAAGTGACCGGGCCGGTATTGCCGCTGTCCGGCATCCATTGCGGTTCACCGTCATAGACCGGGTTCTTCAGCCTTTGCGACAGCAGCTTCAGCGCTTGCGTCATGTCGCCCCTGGCAATCTGTGATCCGATGCAGTGATGCCTGCCGCCACCGAACCCGAAATGCGGCTTGCGCTTGACGGTGATATCGAAACCGGGTGTGAAGTGGTCAGGATCGCTGGCCGCAGCGCCTGAGAACAGGTGAATGGTGGTGCCTCTGGCAATCGGCACGCCCTTGAACTCAAAGTCCTCGGTGGCTTCGCGGGTCACCCAGGTGGTGGTCGGGCGCAGCCGCATGACCTCTTCCACCGCCGGGCGGGCCAGGTCCGGAGTGTCGCCCAGCAGGGCCCATTGATCAGGATGTTCAATGAACATGGCCATAGCCAGCCCGATCTGGCTGCGTGTCGTATCGATCCCGCCAAAGATGGACAGTACGATCATGTCGTACAGCTCCTGGTCACTGAGCGTGTCCTTGTCCTCATTGGCATTGATCAAGGCGGAGATAAAATCATCCCTGGGTTCGCGGCGGCGGTCAGCAACTATCTGTTCGGCTATGGCGAAAAACCGTGTGGTCGCCGCATTGATCCTGGCTTCATCACGCGCATAGGTCACCCCCAATGCAAGCCCCATGGTGACAGCAAGGTCGGCAAACTCCTGCCATTGCTCGTGCGAGACTCCCACCAGTTCACAAACCACACGGGTTGCATAGGGTTCGGCAAACCGGCTCATGAACTCACACTTACCATCGGCCTCGAAGTCACGGATCAGGTCTTCGGCAAGAACCTGAAACTTCGGGATCATGCCGGCAACCAGCCGTGGCGCAAACGCCGGCGCTCCGAGCTTGCGCAGCCGGGCATGATCGGCGCCTTCCCGGTTCAGCATCATGCGCTTCCACCATTGCGCCCACACCCCGCCTGCCTGATTGTGCTCCGGCCAGCGGTATGACCCCTGCCGCAACAGCGGATGGTTGATCATCTGCTTCATTTCGTCATAGCGCAGCACTGCCAGGCCGTAGGGCGTGCGCGCCCACCAGCTCACGTCGCGGGCACGCAGCACCGCTTCGGAGCGGATCGAGAAGCCCGGATCGGACGGATCCAGAAACGGTATGCCATCATCGCTGAGGTGTGTTGCGGACATCAAGCTGGCCTGTTCGATACACCGGCAGGAAGTTCGAACTGCATCCGGCCAGATCAAGAAACCCAGACTGCACTACATGAGCAATTGCATCAATCGCCCAGGTTTCAGCTTTGCGTATCGTGGCGGTAGATGTTCATGACGACACCGTTGCGGCAGGCTTCGGATTTGCTCAACCTAAGTGATCTGTGACCATAACTCTGTTGAAACAGGCGTTTGCCGGGGCCGACTACTGTCGGAAAGATCCACAGGCGGTACTCGTCGACAAGATCCGCTGCCATAAGTGTCTGGATCAGTTCACCGCTTCCGTGCACCTGCAGCAACGGGCCATCCTGGTTCTTCAGCCCGGCAACCTTGTCGGTGATATTTCCCGTTATGGCATGGGAGTTGGCCCAGTTGAGAGTATCCGGTGACGAAGTCACAACATGTTTTGTTGCCGCGTTCATCATGTCCGCAGCAGGATCGCCCTCAACATCTGGCCAGTGACCGGCGAAAAGATCATAGGTCTTGCGGCCGAACAGCATGTCATACGGTTGCGCCATTGCCTCACGGCCAACCTGGGACATGACCTCGTCCCAATAAGGAGCTGCCCAGCCGCCACGGGCAAAACCGCCGGAGCGGTCTTCATCCGGCATTGCCGGGGCCTGCATGACACCATCCAGGGTAACGAATGTCAGAATTGCCAGCTCTCTCATTGTCAGGCTTCCTCCCTGCTCTCGGGTGCCGGCGGGTCCCATGGCTGTGCCGCTTCAGCAAAGACCACAAACTGTGGCTGAAAGACCGATGGATCGTCCAGCGTGGCCGCATGAAAATACAATCGCTCCGGAAACCGGTCGGTGCGGCTGATCAGCGGCGATCCACAGGTCGGACAGAACCCGCTATAGGTGTCGGCGCCGGCATCGCTTGATCCCTTGTATTCCCTGATCTCACCGGTGATTTTCACCTCATTCACCGGCAAGGCGAAGGCCGATGCGTGCCCGGTGCCGGTGGCACGCTGGCATTTTCGGCAATGGCAGGTGAATGAAAATTCAACATCAGCCCCGGTTTCGTATCGAACTGCACCACAGGTGCAACCGCCGGTCAGTCTAGCAGCCACTTTGATTGTCCTCCTGGAATGAGAGACTTGACATGTGCTCTCGGCAATCAATATATAGCCATATGGCTATTCAATATCAAGTCCCTTTGGACCGCACGTTTCATGCCCTTGGCGATGGTACCCGGCGTCAGATCATTGCCATACTGGCGAAGAACGGAGCCTGCTCGGCAACCGAACTGCACGCGCCTTTCGAGGTGGCGCAGCCCACCATATCCAAGCACCTCAAGGTGCTGGAAAAAGCCGGATTGGTCAGCCGGGAAATTGACGGACGCACCCATCGGTTCCGGCTGCAGCCTGAACCGATGAATGAAGCTGAGGACTGGATCGAGCGGCACAAGGCGTTCTGGGAGGGCTCGTTGAAGCGCCTGGACGGATACCTGAAATCCATGGAAGAACCGGAGAGCCAGCCTTGAAAACCCCCGCCTCGACACACTCAACCACCGTCCGCCGGATGGTCAGGGCCGGCAGGCCCCGCGTCTTCGATGCCTTTGCCACTGCGGATGTGCTTGAACAATGGTTCACACCGGATGCCGGCATATCCCTTGACGTGATCGACTTTGACTTTGCGCCGGGCGGCACATTCCGGCTGCGCTTCACCATGCCGGACGGAACCAGACCCGTCGCCGGCGGGCAATATCTCGTTATCGACCGGCCCGAACAGATTGCATTCTCGTGGATGTGGGAAGCGCCGGACATTCATGCCGGTATTGAAACCCGGGTTTGCGTCCAGTTCATCGAGCATGGCGATCAGACCGAAATCGTGATTACCCACGACCGGCTGCCCTCGCACGAAGCCTGTGACCGCCATGCCCTGGGCTGGCAAGGCACGCTGGGCCGGCTTGGTGACGCATTCGATAAAGGCGTTTCGACCACCCCGGACCAGCGAGCCTTACATGCCTGAGATCACTTTACCGGTTACATCAAGCCTCACGGGCGGGCTGGTCATTCTGCTGGTGATCTTGAGCGCGATGGTCACCGAACGCCGTGCGCGGCTTGGCGGCATCCAGTTCGGTGATGCGCAGGACGCCCGTTTACGTGCTCGTATCAGGGCACACGCCAACCTCGTCGAAATCGCACCAATGGTACTGATTGCACTGGGCCTGATGGAATACGCAGGCGCATCGCATGGCCTGCTGTGGTGGTGTGCCGCCATCTTCCTTGCAGGCCGTATGCTGCACGCGGCACGGATGTATGTCGGCAATCCCTATGTCGGGCTTTTTTCAATCATATCGCAGCACGTCATCTGCCTCATCGCAGGTATCTGGCTGCTCAATCATTTTGTTTTTCAACACATCTGAAACGCAAGGAGACAATCACGTGACGATGGCACTGACTGCACAACGGCAGAAAACCCTTGATGCCTTTTACAAGGGCGCAACGATCAGGGACGCGAAGCAGATCCGCTCAACCCTGACGGATGATTTCACCTTTGACGGTCCGATCGGCGCACATGACAACCCGGATACATTCGTGCAGTCGCTGCTGGCGTTTGACGGCAAGGTAACGGACTCCAGAATGATCGCCGAAGGCGACAGCCTTGTACATCTGTATGTCCTGGATATCGGGACGAGGATTCCAATGTGCGACGTGATCGAATTTCGCGGCGACAAACTGGCCTCCATGATGCTGTACACGGATTCAAAGCTGTTTGATCCCGGCAACGGTCACTGAAGCTCCGGACACCAGGCCCGGCGCGACAGATCGGCCAACAGCGCCGCCTTGCGGAGAGGCGTTACGGCCGGAGTTTGAAACCTACGCCTCGAATATTGTCTCAAACCGGCCAAACAGTATGCGCTTGCCGTCAAACGGCATCTCTGCGTTTTCAGGGCTCATGCGCTCGTCTGCCATGATCTTCTCCCAGCCTTTTTCATGGGCTTCCTTCGACGGCCATATGACCCACGAGAACACCACCGTTTCGTCCGCTTCCTTCTTGACTGCCATGGGGAACGAGGTCAGCTTGCCGTCCGGCACGTCGTCGCCCCAGTTCTCGACCACTTTCAGCGCGCCATGGTCCTTGAATATCTCAGCTGAATAGCGCGCGTGCTCGATGAACTTCTGCTTGTTGGCAGTCGGCACCGCTGCCACAAATCCGTCTACGAAAGTCATGGTCATCACTCCTGTTTACTCACTGTCAAAAAGTGCCGGGAGCGGTCCGTCACTCAGCCTTCACAGGCACTCGCACCGGCACAACCGGAAACAGCCGATCATAACCGAGAGTAAACAGGTAGGTATAGACGACAACGAAAGAAGTCACGACCAGGTCGGTCATCAGGGCTTCCAGCACGGACAGGTTCAGCCACCAGACATAGATGGGCAACGACGTAATCAGCAATGAGAGTTCAAACCCGACCGCATGCAGAATGCGGCCGATGGTCGAGCGATCCGACGATACCCGGTTGGCCCTGGCGTCGACATGGTCAAACACCCAGTTATAGATCAGGTTCACCAGCATGGCCTTAGTCGACAGGATCAGGCCCAGAACACCGATATCTGCCCATCCCTTGTCGAAAAACGCCGCGCCTGCCGGGACCAGCAGCACCAGCAATGTCATTTCGAACACGACTGTGTAGCGCAGACGGTCTGCGCCAGTCCGCATGGCTGGTGATTGCGACATTGCATATACTCCGGGAATTTTTTCCTTTATATCGCGATTGCAGCTATATTCCAGTTAGTTTATATCTGAATTACAGATAGGTTGATTCATGGCGAACATCGAACATTTCCGGGCTTTCGTCCTGGCCGCCGACCTCGGATCGTTTTCAGCCGCCGCACGGCAGATGGGCAAGGCCCAGTCGGCGGTGTCCACCGCAATTGCAAACCTGGAGATCGATGCAGACGTGCAGCTGTTTGACCGCAGCAGCCGCAACCCGGTGCTGACTGAAGCAGGTGCGGCACTGCTGCCGAACGCCCGGGGCATTCTGCTGGGCAACCAGGAGTTCCTGGCCAGGGCCATGTCGATGTCGCAAGGTGTCGAGGGTCATCTGTGCGTGGCCATTGAACAGGGCATCAGCATAACACCGCTGCTTGATCTGCTACGGGATTTCAGCTCGACTTTCGCCCATGTATCGCTTGAAATCGTGACCCCTGACCCAACCGACGTGGCTGCGCTGCTGAAACGGGGCCGTGCTGAACTTGGCCTGATGATCGAGCAGGAAGGCTACCCCACCGGTTTCCAGTTTCGCGGTGTCGGCTATTCCAGAACAGTGCCCGTGACGGCACATGACCATCCGCTGGCAGACCTGGCCCAGGTCAGGCATGCGGATATGAGGAAATACCGCGAACTGGTTCCGCAAAGCCGCCCGGGCGCGCAAACCGGTCGCTCTGACCGTCGCAAAAGCCCGTCTGTGTGGTACGCGGAAAACCCCATGCTGGTCCTGGACCTTGTTGCGCAAGGGTTTGGCTGGGCCGAACTGCCCTATTCGATCATTGCAGACCGGCTCAGAACCGGCGACCTTGCGCAGTTGAACTATGCCTTTCAGCAAAGCGATATCCTGCAGGGCGTGGATGCCGTGTGGACCGAGCAACGTGCCCTTGGCGTGGCCGGCCAGTGGATGCTGAACAAGCTGCTTGAGCTTCCCCAGGACGTGTGGCGCGAAGGTCAGCCGGTGTCCTGAACAGGTGCGCCCGCATGCGAACATCCATGGCGATGCCTGCATGGGCACAGAAGCCGGTTTTCGACTTGAACCGGCAATCGAAATGCCGTGTAGTTTGCGGACAGATGACCTGGCAGGAGACGATTGGGCATGTTCGAAACCGGCAGCACGGTGACCTCCGTTAACCGCACGCCTGAACTGGATCAGGGCAAGCATCATCGCGCCAGGCTGGGGTTCATTCTGATGTCGACGGACCTGGCTGCGGAATCTGATTTCTTTGCCATGGCGCCGGACGGCGTGGCGGTGCACATCACCCGGCTCAAGACAGAAGACTACACCACAACCGAAACCCTGGCCCGGCATATCGATCACATGGCAGATGCCGCGTCACGCCTGCAGCCGGACACCAGACCGGACGTGATCAGTTACAGTTGCACCAGCGGCTCCATCGTCATCGGCGAGGAACGCATTTATGCAGAAATCCGTAAAGGTGCGCCATGGGCGAAACCGATGTGCCTGGTGACCGGGGTTGTGGATGCGCTGCGCGAGCTGGGCGCAAAGAAACTGGTCGTCGGCACTCCGTACCTGGACGAGATCAATACCGCGGAGGCGGAATTCCTGGTCAGCAGAGGGTTTGAGGTTCTCGACATTCAGGGACTGAACCTGACAACCGGTATCGAGTTCGGCCGCGTCACGCCTGGCTACTGGAAAACCTTTGCGCAGGAGATCGACCGGCCGGACGCGGATGCGATCTTTCTGTCGTGTGGCGGCATCCGCTCACTGGAGGTCGCCGAAGAGATCGAGCAACTCACCGGCAAACCGGTGATCACCAGCAACCAGGCGCAGTTCTGGAGCTGCCTGCGCCGTGCCGGCATCCGTGACAATGTTCAAGGCTTCGGCCGGATTTTCACACTGCCGGGTGATCATCTCATGTCCTGAACCCGGATCGGGGAGGTAAGGTTTTGCCATGCGAACCCGGATAAAGATCTGTTGCATCACGTCTCGGGAAGAGGCGCAGATGGCGATTGACGCAGGCGCAGATGCCGTCGGGCTCGTCGCCCGGATGCCGTCCGGCCCCGGCCCGATCAGCGATGAGGAAATAGCGGATATCGCAGCATGGGTTCCGCCGCCGGTCGCAACCTTCATGCTGACTGCGGAGACAACCGCAGATGCGATAGCGCAGCATCTGGACCGCACGCAACCGACCACCGTGCAGATCGTGTCACATATCGAGCAGGCCGAAGCGGCAAAGCTGGCTGTCCTGCAACCCGGAGTGCGCCGGGTGCAGGTCATTCATGTCGAGGATCAGGGCGCGCTCGATCTGATTCCGGTCTATGCGCCCCATGTGCATGCGTTCCTGCTGGATTCCGGCCGACCCGGCGCCGACACGCCGGAACTTGGCGGCACAGGCCGCCGCCATGACTGGTCGATCAGCCGTGCATTTGTCGACGCCAGCCCGCTGCCGGTATTCCTGGCCGGCGGCCTGAACGCGGACAATGTCCGGCAGGCAGTCCGGGAGGTCCGGCCGTACGGTCTGGATCTGTGCACCGGGGTTCGTACCAACGGCAGGCTTGACGGGGTCAAACTGACCGCCTTCATGGCGGCTGCGATGACCGCCTGAGCCGTATGCGGCAAGACCGCAACCGGCTTGCAAGATTTTCCGAAATGCCGTGAAGTGTGCCAGCAAGGATCAGCGCCGGACCGGCATGATTGTTTCAGCAGGAGACCTTTCGCGCATGTTGGAAACCGGAAGCGCCGTGACACCGGGACGGCGAAGCGATGACCCCCTTCTGCAACCCTTTCAGTTGAAGGGCCTGCGCCTGCGCAACCGCATCATGAGCACCAGCCATGCCGCAGGTCTGGGCGACAACGGCATGCCGGCACAGCGCTATCAGGACTATCATGTCGAAAAGGCCAAAGGCGGTATCGGGCTGACCATGTTTGGCGGTTCGTCGAACGTGTCGATCGATTCACCTGACGTCATGCCGCAGTTGAACGTCGGTGTGGATGGCGTGGTGCCGTACCTGCAGCAGTTCTCCGAACGGGTTCATGCCGAAGGGGCAGCGATCATGTGCCAGATCACCCATCTGGGGCGGCGCGGCGAATTCGATCAGGACGCCTATCTGCCTACCCTGGCACCGTCGGTGGTGCGCGAAACCCTGCACCGGTCGATCCCGCGCGAGATGGACAATCATGACATTGCCCGCATTATCGGAGATTTTGCCCGAGCTGCCATGCGCTGCAAGGAAGGCGGGCTGGACGGGATCGAGTGCCTGTCGGGTGCCCATCTCATCGGACAGTTCCTGTCGCCGGCACAAAACTTCCGCACTGATGCCTATGGCGGGTCGCTGGAGAACCGCTGCCGCTTCGGACTTGAAGTGTTTGAAGCCATTCGCAAGGCAGTAGGCGATGATTTCCTGGTCGGCTTCCGGTTCATTGTCGACGAAGGATACAAGGAAGGTCTCGACCTCGAACAGAGCCTGAAAATTGCAAATGTGTTCCAGGCTGCCGGCCATATCGACTTCTTCAATGCCATCTACGGGCGCATGGACACCTATGCGGCGCTGGCCATCGACAACATGCCGGGGATGGCATCACCCGATGCGCCGTGGCTCAGCAAGGCGGCCGCGTTCAAGGCCGAGATCGACCTGCCGGTGTTTCACGCGGCGAGGATTGCTGATGTAGCGACTGCACGTCATGCCATCTCTGAAGGACTGATCGATCTCGTCGGCATGACCCGTGCCCATATTGCCGACCCCTATCTGGTGGCCAAGATCGCTGCGGGACAAGAAGACCGGATTCGCCCCTGTGTCGGCACCACCCACTGCATGGGCCATATGCGCCCAACCTGCGTCCACAATCCGGCCACCGGCCATGAAGCCGTGCTCAGGCAGGTCATCGAGCCTGCCCATGCACGGCGCACCGTGGTGATTGTCGGCGCCGGCCCGGGTGGTCTCGAAGCAGCCAGGGTTTGCGGCGAACGCGGGCACAAGGTGACGGTTCTCGAAGCCGCGCCGAAAGCCGGCGGCCAGATCCTGCTGGCCGCCAAAGCGTCGTGGCGCAAGAATCTGGCTGGCATTGTCGACTGGCGGGTGAGCGAACTGGACCGGCTGGGTGTGGATATTCGCTACAACACCTACGCCGACGACGATCAGGTCACTGCATTTGCACCGGACCTGGTCATCATCGCCACCGGCGGGGTTCCGAATTTTGAACACATTCCCGGCCATGAACTGATCACCAGCAGCTGGGACATTCTCGACGGCACGGTGAAACCTGAAAGCGATGTGCTGGTGGTGGACGGGACCGGCCGCCATGCAGCCCTGAGTGCAGCGGACTTGTGCCACCGGCTCGGCAGCAATGTTCGCATGAGCATCATCGATGACGCACTTGCCGCCGAACAGACTTATTCCGAACAGGTAATCTGGAGAAAATGGGCGCGGCAGATAGACTTGCCTGTGCGGCGGGAAGAACTGCTCATGAAAGTATCCAGGCAGGGCAATCGCCTGACAGCAACGTTCAGGAGCGAACTGACCAACCAGGAAAGCGAAATCACCGCCAGCCAGATTGTCTTTGACAGCGGCACCTATCCGGCCGACGAGTTGTTTCACGACTTACGGCAGCAGTCCTCGAATGAGGGCGTGACCAATCTGCAAAACTGGGTAGCAGGCCGCGGCACCGAGACGGACAGGGTGGCAAACCCGGACGCCACATTCGAACTGCACCGCATCGGCGACGCACTCTCAAGCCGCAACATCCACGCCGCAGTCAACGACGCGCTGCGCCTGTGCCAGACCTGCTAAAAGCAAGCACCTGCAAGATTACCTTAATGCGATTACACAACAATGATTTACGCCATCTCCGTATACAGATACTCTGTCACGCATGTGTCCCGCAATTCTAGATCCGGAAGTTGGACCGACTGTTGGACGGTTGGTTCAGAAGCCTCTCAGCTCCTGGTGGATGTTCTCAAGCATTGGCACGGAGAACTCCGGCCGCAATACCGGTCTGACCGAACTTCTGGAGGTTCACGAACCCCGACATGTTTCCACTGTCAGTGCTCAACTGCGCCGCGTCGTGGATGAGGCTCTGGGGAGCAAACTTGGATTGTGGAGCAAGGCCACGTCGCGCTCACAGGCAAAGCGAAAAATTGCACCATTGGCCAGGGATCATGCCGGCGTGGCCATCGTTCTTTCGACGGCTGGCTCGGGTTTCGTCCGCGAAACAGCCATACGAAACTTATCCAAAATCGATGGTCCGTTCTGCTTCGCATTGTTGTTGGTTCGACTGAACGACTGGGTCAGGGAAGTTCGGACTGCAGCCTGCGAGAAACTGACACAGCTCATCGAAGCAGATCCTGCCCTGTGCTCCGACCTGGCGCTTTCGTGTATGGACATTGTTCTGGATCAAAACCGGTTTGCACGTGCTGATGCCGAGCAAGCACAAGTGATAGAACGCCTGCTTGCATTGCCAACAGTTATGAACCGACTCCAGGATACCATCCTGGAGGGCAAGGGAGATACATCGCCTAGATATCTGAGCCTTGTTCTGCACCACGATCAGTTTGATCCTTGGTTACCAATGATCAGCGCAAACGCCACACATCACAGGTGCAGAGCATTGGCAACCGGCGCGCTGTTAAAGGAGGTCGTGGAGGTTTCTGGTCCTTCAGGGAGGTTTGCAAGAGATGTTCGCCTGCCAGTTGATCATGCTGCAATCGCCATTGCGGGACTGACCGATACTTCTGTCAATGTCCGCAGATCGGCGCTCGACCACGTCATCGACAAACAGCTTTCATGGAAAGGCGACGAGGCCGTCCTGCTTGATCTCGTCAAAGATCCTGCACTGACTGTTGCTGAACGGGCGCGGTTTGTACTCACGGCACGAAACATTGATTTTCTGACACCGTTGAGGCAAGCAGCTTGTGCCCAGCCACCGGATGTTTGTGCCGTTCGCGCCTTGGGAAAGTTTGGCACCAGAGAAGACCGAAACCACGCATATGACGCAGCTCAACGATGTTGTCCCGGACACCGCATTATCTGTCTTCATGCCGCGGCTGCCCTGGGCCATCCGGCCGCCACGTCAGACTTGAAATCAATAGCGTCTACTTCAGATATCCTGTCTGAGGCACGAAGAGCATCAAGATCGCTCCAGAAGTTTGGTGACCTGTTTTCCTACCGGGAGTTAACCGACCTGATCTCGACGGGAGCCGACGTGGAAAAACGAGGCATGCTGGTCTTCATTCGATCGCTTCCGCCCGTAAGGATGGCCCGCGTTCTGGCCATGATGAAAATCGATGCAAGTGAGGACAGCTACGAGCCGCTCTGGTGGGAGATGGCCCGGAAACGGAACAGGGGAGTATTTCAACCAAGCAGTGAAGACCTGAAAAGTCTTTCCGAAGAACTGAAGGACAAGCCTGCCCTCAGCAATCGAGTAACCAGAATCCTCGGCGTAAAATTAGCGCCGTCACCGGATGTATGACCCGGTCGGTTAGTGCTGGCCCGAATATGCCCGCACACCCGGCTTCATCATCACGAGGCTTCCGACAAACGCCGACGGCGTTCCTTGAATTTGACGTGGGAGGCATCGGTGCCGTCGTGGAAAGAGCCGAACCATTTGTCCCACGGCACTTCCAGGTTGCCGTAATTGCATTCGAAATAGCGGTGGTGCATCTGGTGGTGGAAGGTGCCGAGCGCCAGCCGGCTCTTGTCCTTTACCAGCAGGTCCTCAAACCCGGTATGGGACGTGGCCGCGGTCAGCGCCTGGTGCTGCATGTGGAACAGGATATGGATCGGATGCGCCGCCACGATCCAGTGGATCAGCACCGACGACAGGAAGATCAGATGCTCGATCGGGTGCATGGAGAAACCGGACCACGGGCCGACATTGGTGTTGCGGTGATGCAGCGCATGGGCCAGGCGGTACAGCGGCGGCCAGTGCAGCCAGCGGTGCACCCAGTAGAAATGAAATGAAATCCAAACCGGCGTGAGGAAGAACAGCGCCACGAACCAGACCGGGTTGTCAGACCAGAACAGATTGGGGGCATAGCCGTTGGCCATGGCCCAGAACATCAGCACTTCATAAGCCGTCCAGAACGCAACACCACTGGTCAACGACCAGAACATGTTGTCGTGCACCTGGTTCTTGAACGTGAACGAGTTGCTGCCTTTCGACAGATCACGCTTGTCGAACTTGCGATGCCTGCCTTGCTTTCCCCAGGTGTAGAAGTACAGATGCAGTCCGCCGGCCACGGCGACAAGCAGCACGAGATTGCGAACATAGATTTGTAAAATCCAGTCCAGTGCCAGCGTCTTTGCATCCTCAAGGCTCGGCTGGAACCAACGCCAGGTGATGTATGCAAGCGCGACCAGGATTGTGTTCTCTGCAATCGAGAACCAGCGCTCGGCAACCCAGTGCAGCATTCTTGCCGGATCCGGCGGCCACGAAAAGAACGGCGACACCTGGACCGGTACCGGCGGGCGATGGTGCCATTGCCGGGCGAAGGCGCTGTCTGCGGCGGCGGGTTTGTTTTCGGTCGCTTGCGTCATGGTCTCAAACTTCCAGCAGTGGGAACGGCACGGTCCGGTAACAGTTTCACACTCTTAAAAGTTTGAAAAACAGAACATTATGCTTCATAACATCGATAATTTTGTTGTTATGAATTTTCCAGGAAACCCAATAACTTGCGTGTTTCAATCAAGGCACTGAATCAATTCCTGCACGCAGCGGAGCTTGGTTCGATTGCAAAGGCGGCTGCGGAACTGAATGTGGTTCCGTCTGCAATTTCCAATGCCATTGACCTTGTCGAGCGCGAATTCGAGCTGCAACTGGTGCAGCGCTACCCGGCCAAGGGCATCAGGCCGACAGCCGCCGGGCTGGCCATGATGCGCAAGATCCGCCACCTGGTGGAGGAATACGACACGCTGTTCCTTGAGGGCGCCGAACTTCGCACCGCACTGTCGGGCAGCATGACGATCGGTTATTACGCACCGGTGGCCCCGGCCTTCATGCCGGCGATAGTGGCGCCGCTGGTTCGTGACCACCCCGGCATCAGGGTGAACCTGGTGGAGGCCGACAATGAACGCGCCCAGACCGGCCTGCTCGACGGCGAATTCGACCTGATCCTGTTTGTTGCCGAAAACGTCCGCACCGGTATCGATTGTCATCTGCTGATCGAGGCTCCCCCCTATGTGCTGGTGCCGCATGATCACGCCCTGCGAAATCGCGAGTTTGTGACTCGCGACGATCTCGGCAATGAACCGCTGGTGCTGCTCGATCTGCCGATAACCAATGAGTACTACCGCAACCTTGCCGGTGATCCCGCTCAGCCGGCCAATATCGTCGCGACAGCCTCCACCCATGAGATGGTGCGCAGTCTGGTAGGCGCCGGTGTTGGCTGCTCAATCTTGAACATGCGCCCGGCCACCGCGGTCACCTATGCCGGCGACGAGGTATTGGCCATCCCGCTGCGCGGCGATGCACGCGCTCTGAAGCTGGCTCTTGGCCATATGGGCGGTAAGCCGCGCCGGCTGGTCCAGGCGTTCATGGATGCCACCCGGGAGCATTTTGCGCGTGCAGCGGCGAGCAATCTGATCATGCCGGTGTGAGGCAATGACCCTGCGTCCAGCAGACTGGTCTTAACCAACTCCATGGACCTGATTGTCTTAACGTCTTCTACTCATCGTCCGGCTCGGTTTCCATTTCCACCATGCCATGGGAGGGCGGATAAAAGCCTTTCGGGAACACTGTCCTGTCATCGTACTCGGCACCGTCAAGCTTTGCGCGGTTCAGTATGGCCTTGGTCAGGTTTGCGCCCTGAAGACGCGCACCGTGACCAAAACTGTCGCGCCCCAGATCAGCTCCGCGGAAACTTGCGCCAATGCATGATGCGTCAGTCAGGTTGGCGCCTTGCAGTTGTGCGCCTTCGAAATTCGCATAATCGAGTTTGGCGTCGGCAAGAATCGCCGAATACAAATCCGCTTCCTTGAAATTTGCCCCCGCAAGCTGAGCACCAAACAGGACCACGCCCTCCCAGCACACGCCTTCGAACCCATCCTGATCCTCCCGGACCTTGACGGTTTTCAGCACATCGCCGAACTCATCCAGAACTTCGATTTTGTCCACCATGCAGTTACCCGCTTGTTCTTGCGACAGCTTCATACAGGTGGCTGTCGTATGCAATCACCGCGCCGGCAACAACCACCCAATGTGTTGAACGACGATACTGTTCCGCTAATGACCGGACAGATCAACCGCTGTCGTTCACAGGGTGCGCGAAGGATCACTTCGCGCCCACAGCCTTAAATGATCTGATCATACCATTGCGATCGTACTATCTTGGGTTGCATATGCTTGTTGCGAACAACCGGATGATGATCGGATAATCGCCATCCTGCTATGCTTGCCGCGTTGTAGATATTAGAGCCGGTGTCAAACCGGCACGATTGGGAGACAGTTTCAATGATCCGGATACTTGCAGCCTTACTGTTCACACTGGGTTTCAGCTCTTTGGCACAGGCCGAGGACGTGCAGTATCAGCTGGACCTCGACATCAGCTGGAGCGGTGACACTCACCCCCACGACTGGCCTGATAGCGGCGGGCACATGTCGGGACTGATCGGCGCCACCCACCACGGACGCTATGTCATGTTTGCAGACGGCAATACCGCAAGCAGCGGCGTCAAGTCCGTTGCAGAGCGTGGGCGGCAGCGAATCTTGCGCGCCGAACTGGACGAGGCCATCGAGCGCAAGCGGGTCAAGGATGTATTTCAGGCCAATGGCATTGCGCAGGTGCCGGGGCGCATTTCCGCTACATTTGCGCTCAGCGAGACCCATGCCCGGGTCTCGTTCATCACCATGATCGCCCCAAGTCCGGACTGGTTTACCGGGCTGGCCGGCGTCAAATTGCGTGACGATAATGGCTGGCGGGACAAGGCCACCTATGTTCTGTGGGCCTGGGACGCGGGAACCGACCGCGGTGCGTCCTATGCCTCGGATAACAATGCAAACCAGCCCGCCGAATCCATCCGGCTGGTGGCAAGCCCGCATTTTCTCGACAGCTCCGGCCTGAAGCAAGTCGGCACCGCAACCTTTACCCGCATTGATTAAGCCTGCAGATGGCGTTGGAAAAACGCCGTCAATCGCTTGTGCTGCAGATTGTGAGCCTCCGGACTGAACTGGTGGTTCTGATCGACATAGTAGTAGACTTCAGGCTCACGACCGTTGGCAATCAGTCGTTTTTCCAGTCGCCGGGTACATTCAACTGTCCAGACCGTATCCGCCTCTCCATGGGTCAGCATGATGGGCCCGGAATACCGTTCAATGGGGATCGGGCTTGTCGGCAGCAGGTTTTCTGACGACCCGCGCCATCGCCATGCCCTGAGCGACGGGTCCCAGATGCCTCGATTGTCGGGATCAAAATTCCTGGCGATGAATGCACCGACAATTGTGTCAGACGGACTATGCACCGCTACGGCATCCGGCACACCCCTGCTTTCAAACTCGGCCATCAGACTAGCGGCGAGCAAGGCATGTTCACCACCCCTGGATGTGCCAAAAAGGCCAACCTTGCCTGTTGTTGCCTGATGATCGCGAAACCAGATCAATGCCTCTTCAGTATCGTCCAGGTCAACATCCAGGATGTCGCCTGCATGCCAGCCATTGCCACCCTTGCTGTAATTGGGCGCCAGCGCGCAGAAACCCGAAGTCGCGAATAGAAGCGCCTGCCACTGCGACCAGCCGGCCCGTCCGCCGTCACTTCCGTGCAGCACGACGATACCGGGGCAAGGCTCTCCCGTCTTTGGAACATAAAGATAGGACCCGCCATGCCCGCGCTGAAACTCAACTTCAAAAGCCATTGGTGAACCCGATACAAATAAAAACAACTTATACGGATAATTGTGGCCAATGTCAGCTGGGTGAGGAGATATTGGCAGATACGCTCATCAATTATCCAAACTCACGCTCTGACGCTCCCGCATGTGACAAGCCGACCGCGTCACGAAGCAGGCTCAAGACATTATCGCGCCAGCAGTTTCTCCCAAATGCACTGGGCGACGACACCGGCGTCACGGTCGCGGCGGCGGATCTGGAACAGGTGAGAGCGCAGCGGCTGATAGCCTTCGACATTCAGCGGCACCAGCTCACCGCTTTCCAGCTCATCCTCAATCATGTGGGTGGGAATACCGCCCCAGCCCATCCCGGCCAGCAGGATTTCCTTCTTGGCCGCGAAGTCCGACACCGTCCAGCGCATACCGCCGGGCAGCAGACCCCTGCTCTGGGTAAAACTGCCAGAGCTGCTGTCAGCCACCACGACCTGGGTATAGCTTTGCATTTCGGAGATGGTTTTCATGTGCGCACTGCGTGCCGGCTCATAGTCGCGGTGCGCCACCGGCATGATGGTCACCTCGGCAAACGGGGTGGCCTCGACCTGGTCGACCGGCACCCCGTCCATGGTGGCGATGATGATGTCAGCATCATTACGCAGCAACTGCTCGATCGGTCCGCCCATGCTTTCGCGCGCCAGGCGGATGTGGGTGGCGGGGTATTCCGTCCTGACAGTGCCGACGATCTCCAGCACCGGTTTCAGCGGGAAAGTGGCGGTGACGGCCAGAAACACTTCGGCTTCCTGCCCCGCGCTTAGGCTTTTGGCCATGTTGCCCAGTTGCTGCATCTGCTGCATGACCCGTGTCGCCTGCCGGTAAAACACCTCTCCCTCAGGCGTCAGTTTCGGCCTGTAGGCAGCGCGCGACAACAAGGCAACGTCGATCTCGGTCTCAAGCTTTTTCAGCATGTGACTGATGGCGGACTGGGACTTGTTCAGTTTCTCCGCAGCCCCGCGAAAAGTTCCCTCGGTGACAATGGCGTGCAGCACGATCAATTGCTCATAGGTCAAAACAGGTCTCACAACATCTGAAATATGATCTATTTTTCAGATCGTTATCATGAGAAATCAATATTATCAATTAATCATAGGCGTCGCTACCTGTCTCGAAACCCCAACCGGAAACAACGAGAAAGGACTTGTCCCTATGAAGCTCTACTACAAAACCGGCGCCTGTTCGCTGGCCACCCATATTGTCCTGCATGAAGTCGGCGAGACGTTCGACATCGAGGAAGTTGATACCGAGGCCGGACGCACAAAATCCGGCGGCGATTTCACTGCGATCAACCCGAAGGGATATGTCCCGGCGCTTGAACTGGCGTCCGGCGACATCCTCACCGAGGGTGCTGCCATACTGCAATACATTGCTG
This sequence comes from uncultured Anderseniella sp., assembly GCA_947488295.1. GTDB lineage: Bacteria > Pseudomonadota > Alphaproteobacteria > Rhizobiales > Aestuariivirgaceae > Anderseniella. Next base: position 71,277 of record CANKYU010000003.1, on the reverse strand, counting down.
ACCAGCACCCCGAAAGCGATCTGGCGCCGAAGGCCGGAACCATCGCGCGGGCACGGCTGCAGGAACACCTGAATTACACCGCATCTGAACTGCACAAGGCGTTCGGTCCGTTCTTCTCAGCCACTGCCGGCGATGCCGGCAAGCAGGCGGCCGGCAAGGCGGTTGCGCAGAAATTCGACTATCTCGACTCTCTTCTGAGCGACGGTCGCGACTACCTTCTGGGCGGCGGCTTTTCCGTTGCAGACGCTTATCTGTTTGTCGTTGCCAACTGGTCGAACTTCACCGGCATCGACCTGAAAAAATGGCCTAACGTGGCCGCGTTCGTCAAACGCGTCGCGGCCCGTCCGGCAGCTCAGGCTGCGCTGAAAGCGGAAGGGCTGGCGTAATGGCGGATCAACAGGCTTTCGCCGATGTCACCAATATCATGACCGGCTACTTCGACGGCCTCCATCACGCAGACACCAGGCGGCTGGCGCAAGTGTTCCACCCGGATGCGCGTTATGTGAACATGATCGAGGGCGACTACATGAACAAGTCGCTGGACGAGTACTTCGCGATGGTCGACAAGCGCACACCGCCCGCCAGCCGTGGCGAGGTGCGCGATGACCGCATCTTATCGATCCAGTTCGGCGGCACCCGCATGGCGTTCGTCCGGGCGTCAATGGCCATGATGGATCGCGAGTATCTCGACTTCCTGACATTGAGCCGTGACCGGCACGGCTGGCGCATCATGTCGAAGGTGTTCACCTATGTTGCAAAGACAAGGGAGGCCTGACATGCCCTATGTGAACATCAAGGTGACAAAGGAAGGTGGCCCGCACGGCACCGGCCCGACAGCGGAGCAAAAGGCGGAACTGATCAGGGGGACCACTGACCTGCTGGCCCGTGTTCTGCACAAGGCCCCGGCCACGACATTTGTCGTCATTGACGAAGTCGCGCTGCAGGACTGGGGCATAGGCGGATTGCCTGTGTCGGAGTTTCGCAGGCAGCAATCCGAATAAACTGTGGAGGCGGTCTGCGAAACCGCCTCCAGACTTCCCTAACCCCTCAGCGCCGGGCCAGATGCCCGATCACGTTGGCGACAATCCTCGCTGCAGTAAAAGCTGCGACACCGTTGCTGTCGCGCTCGGGCACAAATTCTATCATGTCAAACGCCACCAGCCTGGCCTTTGCAGCGACACCGGCGATCAGGTCAATCGACTGGGTATAGGTCAGCCCGCCCGGTGTCGGCGCCATTACTGCCGGCATGATACCGGCGTCCAGCGCATCGCAGTCAAAGGTGATCATGCAGTTTGCCCCGTCCGGCAGGTGTTGCAGTGCTGCACCCACACCTTGGTCATGTACGGCCCGCGCGGTAACGATTTCCGCACCCCAGTTGTGCGCAATTTCCACCTCCTCGCGCCTAGCTGAGCCGAGCCCCCTGATGCCGACCTGAATAATCCGTTCGACATGCGCCATTTCGGAAGCGCGGCGCATGGTGGACGAAAAACCCAGCGGTTCGCCGCGGCGCTCGTCACGCCAGTCGATATGAGCATCCACCTGAATGATGGTCAGTGGTCCGGCCGGTGCCAGCGCCTTTATGAAGGGTATCGGCGTTGAATCATCGCCGCCCAGCATGATCGGCACTGCGCCGGTCGTCATGATGTCAGCCGTTGCGGTCTCGATCAGGGCCCGGTTGCCGCTGCCGTCCTGACTTGTGGTCTTCAGATCACCAGCATCGGCGACAGTGAAACCGCCGTCGCCCAGCAATGGTCCGCCCAGGTCAAAGTCCCAGTGATCCGGCCACGCGGAATCCTCTTCCATGGCAGCCCGAAACGCATTCGGCGCTCCGGCATAGACCTCATTGTCGATGTCCCGATAAGGCGTGCCGTGTGGCGCACCGAACAGTACAGCATCAGCCTTTGCTGAATTGACGGTGGTGGACCCCATGAACGGGACCTTTGCCGGTTGGAAATTGTCAGTAGTCACTTTTCAGACCTCACTGCGCCCGTCTGGTCATGGGCGCTTCCGGATTAGTGTCGCCGCCAAGGTGCAGCAGGCAGACGTAACCTACGGATCATTTCCGCTCCGGTCGCCTGAATTTTTCTATTGCTTGCGCCACTCCGGCCCTGATCACACACGCCTCCACATGATCGTTGATCAGGCCCATGGCCTGCATGAAGGCGTAGACGGTGGTCGGGCCGACGAACTTCCAGCCGCGTTTCTTCAGGTCTTTCGACAGGGCAACAGACACGTCGGAGGTCGACGCGGTCTGGGGCTTACCGAGTTGCGACGCATCCGGCTCATAGCTCCAGAAATAGGCGGCCAGCGAGCCTTCACTGGCGACCATCTGCTGCGCGCACCGGGCATTGTTGATCACCGCCTCGATCTTGCCGCGATGGCGCACAATGCCTTCGTCGGTGAGCAACCGTTCGACATCGGTCTCGGTGAAACGGGCCACCTTGTCGAATTCGAAATTGGCAAATGCCGCACGAAAATTCTCCCGTTTGGCGAGGATGGTGCGCCAGCTCAGGCCGGACTGGAAACTCTCCAGGCACAGTTTTTCAAACAGCCGCCGGTCATCATCCACCGGGAAGCCCCACTCGGTGTCGTGATAGCCGAGAAACTCCGGTGCGCTGCCTGCCCAGCGGCAGCGCGGTTTACCGTCCGGCGCTTCGAATGTCTCGCTCATGTCAGGGGGCTCCTTTGTTGCAGGGTATTCAGCTGAGCAGAAAACCCAGCCGCTCGTCAGCCCGTGCCGGGGTGATCTCGTGAATGTCGGCACTGACAATGTTTTCGACGACAAACGGGTCCTTGGCCACCCTGGCCTGCAGGTCCGGCAGCGATGTACCGTACGCCAGGATTGCGCCCCCGAGCTGCGGTTGCAGGCTGCCGACCATCAGGAACACGCCGTCATCGAAACCGTCCTTGATCCATGCCTTGTGGGCGTCCATGAAGTCGCCGGCACGGGCTTTGTCAGCGGCAAATTTCAGCAATACGACAAACATCTCAATTCCTCTTCTGTTTGATGGGTCCGGTACCTTCGGTAACTGATGTCAGCCAGTCACACATGAGATCAACTTCGTGGCGGATGAATTTCTCGTCGCCAAAGGCACTGGCCAGCGTGGCAACGCCCTGGCTGCGGGCCAGGATGTGCATGGCAAACTCATCAGCCTGCTTGCCAACCCCGAGAGTGGAGAACTGCTGGCGCAGCCAGGTTCGAAACAGGGTGAACAGCTCAGCCGCTCCCGCCTGGGATGCGTGGTTCAGCTTGGCAAGCTCGGAGGTCAGCGTGCCGACCGGACAGCCGAAGCGCTTGATGTCGGCGCGGTTGGCAATCAGGATATGGATGAAACTGCGAATGCGGTCTTCCGGGTTTTCGCTTTCCGCCTCCCAGGCAGCCAGCATCTGCCGGGTATCAGCCATACGCGTGCCGATCACGGCTTCCAGAATATCGTCCTTGGTCTTGAAGTGATAATAGAAATTGCCGCGCGAAATCTGAACCGCACCGGCAATGTCGGCGAACGAGGTGTGCTCATAGCCCTGCCGGTAAAACAACTGATCGGCCGCCGCAACAATGTGATCGCGCGTAGTCATGGCGTTCATGCATCAAGCTCCTATTCATAGGACACGTGTCCTAATTCAAATGATGATTAGGACGTTCGTCCCAATTTGTCAAGTTCCAGAGATCATGCGGTCTCAGGCCAGCAGCCGGAGCGATGCCACGCTGCGTTTCAGCATGCTTACAGGTGCCTGCGACCTGGCCATCACCCTGGTGCCGACATATTGGGTTGTCAGCATGTCGGCCATCTGGCGCCGGGCGGCCGCATCAAGACCGGCGTGGGCCCGCGATGCTTTCAGGGCGATTTCGAACCCTTTCTGCAGTTTGCCGAGCGTGCGGTGAACGGCATCGGCGATTTCGGTATCTTCAGAGGCCGGCCCGGCAGCGGCTGAACAGGCCAGGCAGCCCCGGCGATCGCCCTTTCTGACGTCAGCGATGACATTGCCGAACAGCGCCATGACCCGATCCCAGCCATCTGCGATTTCAAGCCCTGACAACAGCCCGACTGCCGGGATGACATAATCGCGCTCATAACGCTCAAGCACCACCAGGTAGAGTGACTTCTTGTCGGTGAACGCCTTGTACAGGCTGCCACGGGTCAGCCCCATGCCGGACAAAAGGTCCGGCAGCGAAGCGCCCTCATAACCATGCTCCCAAAACACGTCCATGGCACCGCCAACAACGCCTTCAACATCAAATTCACGCGGCCGCGCCATCATGTGCCCTTTGTCTTACAATGCCTATCATCTAGTTATAGACCAAACGGTACACAATTCACGCATTCGTGTTTCAGCGTGTTTTGTACCAATTGGTTCCAAACTATAAAACCATTTCCAGCTCACCGGACAAAGCCGGTGCAACCAATACAGGAGAGCCAACCATGTTACCCCGATTCATCACAAAGACCATTCATGCCTATCTGGATTATCCCGTTGCCGTCAGCCTTGTCGCCATGCCGTTCATTCTCGGCCTTGGCAGCGTCAATCCGCTGGCCTTCTGGCTGTCAGTGGCAACCGGCATTGCCGCTTTCGTGCTGACGGTTTTGACTGACCATCACCTCGGCATCATCCGCGTCCTGCCCTACAAACTGCACCTGACTGTGGACTTCCTCGTCGGCCTGGTGTTTGTCGCCGCCCCGTTTGCGCTCGGACTCTCCGGTCTGGAAGCAGCCTATTACTGGGTTCTCGGCGGTACCGTGCTGGCCGTCGTCAGCCTGCACAAGCAGGAAGACACCCTGCAAACCGCCTGACGCACCCGCCACTGACCCGCTCTGCAGACACCGCCGGCACCCAACCGGCGGTGTTTTGGTGCGTTTGGACGAAATATCCCCTGACCATGTCCTGCCCGGCGGCCCGCCAATGCGGGAAATTACGCGTCTGCACAAAATTCCGGCAATTCCGCGCTCGCTGATTGAGACCAACACATTGTTTTAATTGAACAATATTCTGGCACACCGCTTGCTTATCCTTAAGCTGGGGGTAGCGACAATGGTTTGTCCAGCGCCACTGGAAAGTGGCAACAACAACAGGGGTAAGCAAAATGACTGCTGAAGAGGCAACCGCCCTTACAGCCAAGCTTGATGCGCTGCAAAAGGCGCACGACATGGCGGGCACTGTAAACATGGAAATATTCTACTGGTGGTGCATCGCGCTGATGGTGGCGATTCATGCCGGTTTTCTGGCTTATGAAATGGGCTCATCACGCACCAAGAACGTGCTGGCATCGGGTGTAAAGAACATCCTCGCCTTTGCCTTCATCGTGCCGACAATGTTCCTGTTCGGCTGGTGGATTTATGGCGCCATGCCAAACGGGTTCATACCCATCGCAGCGACCGATTTCGCGCCATGGGACGACAATATGGGTCCCAACCTGTCGGACAATGCAACCGGCATCTTCTGGGCCGCGTTCACCCTGTTTTCCGCAACTACGGCATCGATCTTTTCCGGCGCCGTACTGGAGCGTATCCGCATGTCCGGGTTCATTATCCTGGCGGTGCTGCTGGGGTCCGTCGTGTGGATCTGGGCTGCGTCTTGGGGTTGGCATCCGGACGGCTGGATGCTCAAGCAGCTTGGCTATCACGACGTCGGCGCTGCCGGCGTGGTGCACACGATAGCCGGTTTCTTCGCGCTTGGCGTGTTGATCAATCTGGGCCCGCGCGTCGGCAAATATGCAGCCGATGGTTCACCGTTGCCGCTGTTGCCGCACAATATGCCGCTCACCCTGGTCGGCCTGATGCTGATCATCGTCGGCTTCTTCGGGTTCCTCGGCGGCTGCATCATTTACAATAATGGCGGCCAGTGGACCAATATTTACGGCCAGCAGACCACCCTGTCGGCGTTTGCCTTCAACACCCTGATGGGCTTTGCCGGCGGCATTATCGGCGCCTACTGGAAAACCCGGGATCCGTTCTGGATGATGTCGGGCGCACTGGCAGGCATTTTTGCGGCAGCCGCCGCACTCGATGTGCTGTATCCGCCGGTTGCCTTCCTCGTCGGCATGGTCGGCGGCGTCATCGTACCGATTGCCGGCAACTGGCTTGAACGGCGCGGTGTCGACGATGCTGTGGGCGCCTGGGCCGTGCACGGCGTCGGCGGCTTCTGGGGTGTGCTGGTGGCAGGCATCTTCGCCTCGGGATATCCCAATGTGGGCGATGCGCCGGCAATAAGCTTCCTGGGTCAGCTGACCGGGGCGGTGGTGTGTGCGGTGTTCGGTTTCACCACCGGATATGCAGCATCCTACATCCTGAAAATGCTGGACCTGTTGCGGGTGCCGGACAACATCCAGATCGTCGGGCTCGACAAGGTGAAAGTGCCGAGCAAATCATACCCTGAATTCCTGTCTCCGGCTGAATGATGCCGGACCAGGTCACCCAAATCGAAGGAGAATTCAAATGGGAAGTCCAATAGACAGCTGGGAAGGTGCAACCGCCGTATTCACCGGTGCGCACAGCTCCTTTTCCATCGGCCTGTCGCTGCTGATACTGGTGGTCGTGTGCGTGGCCCCAATTGTGTACTCAGCCATTCACGAGAAGGCGCAATACGACAAACACTCATGATCATCTGAAAACGATGCCACATGAACATGACCCGGACCGCAATACTGGTCCGGGTCTTTTTGCGTCCGGGGTCCGGAAACCGGAAACGGGTTACTCAATCAGTCCGCTTTTCGCTCAGGAAATCGATGAACAGGCGCAGCAGGTCGAGATGCCTGTTATGCTCCGGATAATATAAAAAGAACGGCGGGTGTTCGAGGGCGTAAGCGTCGAGCACAGTCTGCAGTGTGCCAGCGGCCAGGTCCGGCTCTATAACGGCGCGCAGCGACCAGCCTATGCCGTGGCCCTCGCGGGCGGCCTGTACGACCGACTGGAAGCTGTCGAACACCAGACTGGCGGCGGGGTCGACCGTGAACGTCTGACCGTCGTCGCAAAACTGCCATTCGGCTACCCGGTTGGCGCTGATGAACCTGTAGCGAATGCACTTGTGGGCCAGCAGGTCGCGTGGATGTTGCGGGCGGCCATGGCGGTCCAGGTAAGAAGGCGAGGCTGACAGCGCCGCCGTCAGAGGCGGCGTCAGCCGGGTCGCCACCATGCCGTCGGCCAGACGGTCGCCCAGGCGAATGCCGGCATGAAATCCATTGCCGACAATGTCGACCAGGGCTTCATCAAATGACAGCTCGAGCCGGACATCAGGGTGCCGGGCTTGAAACTCTCCCAGCACCGGCTCGATGGCAATCCGGTAGGCACTCCATGGCAGTGTGAGGCGCAATGTGCCGGTCTTGGCCCGGCCCGCCTCGCGCGCTTCGGCAATCGCCTCGTCAATCTGGGCAAAGGCCGGGCCAGCCCGGTTCAGCAGGGCGCGCCCGGCGTCCGTCAGTTCGATGGAGCGGGTGGTGCGAACCAGCAGGGTGACACCCAGTTCACGTTCCAGCGCCTTGAGCCGGTAGCTGACCGCAGGCGCGCCCATGCCCAGCGATTTGGCGGCCGAACGCAAAGAGCCCTGCCGGACGATGGCCAGGAATATTTCGATACCGTTGAAAGGTCTCATGCTCATTGTTCGAAAAATGACAATAGTGAGTTGCATATGCAATCTCTAATTGAATAGTCATGTCTCACCTATGGTGACCTCAATACAACTGTCGAGGACATCCCATGACCATCTCAACCGTCACCTCCCGCCCCGACAATCCGGTCACGGGCGCCTGCCTGATCGTTTTCGCCGTGTTCCTGATGGCGCTGCAGGATGCCATCATCAAGTATGCCAGCTCCGACCTGACACTGTGGCAGCTCTATGTGCTGCGCTCCTCACTCGCCCTGCCGGCGCTGGCGGTTATTGCCGGACTGAGGCCGAACACGCGGGCCGCTCTGGCAGCGGCTACAGCGCGCTGGGTGACGTTGAGATCCTGTCTGCTGGTATTGATGTATGTTTCGCTTTACGCGGCCATTCCGGTGTTGCCGCTGTCCACACTGGCGGCGGGATTTTACACCGGACCGCTGTTCATCGCGATGCTGTCGGCAATGCTGATTGGTGAGCCGGTAAACACGAGGGGCTGGCTGGCGGTGGCCACCGGGTTTTCGGGCGTGCTGCTGATCATCAGGCCGGGCACCGAAGAGTTTTCGCCGCTGGTCCTGCTGCCGGTCCTGTCCGGCTTGTTCTATGCGCTGGGCGCTATCATTACCCGCGACCGGTGCCAGCACGACACACCTGTGGCGCTTGCGATTTCGCTGAACCTGGTTTTGCTCGTCACCGGCGCGGCAGTCAGTCTTGTTCTGCTGGCCTGGCAACCGGGCCTCACGCTTCTTCCGCCGTTCTTGTCTGGCACATGGGCCGCCATGACGGTGCGCGAGTGCGTCCTCGTCACGGTACTGGCCGTACTGATTGTCGGCATAGGCGTCGGGCTTGCGGCGGCTTACCAGGCTGCCCGCCCGGTGATCATCGCGACGTTCGACTACAGCTACCTGATCTTCTCGACCATCTTCGGGTTCGTGCTGTTTGCGGAAACACCGGACCTGATAACTGTCATAGGCATGGGCCTGATTGCCGGGGCCGGCCTGATTGTAGTGCGCAGCTAAGTTTCAGACATTGCCTGGAGCAGCACGTCACGGGTTGCAGACAAATGTCGGCGCAGTGCCTTTTCACACGCGCTCGCGCGCCCGGCGACAAATTCCGCCGCGATTGCCTCATGATCCTCAAGCCAGCGCGGCGTATGGGTCTTGAGGCTGTCGTAGCCTTTGGCATGGACCCGGCAGAGATTGCGCAGTTCGCCGATCAGGCGGACATGGCGCGGCTTTTCAGCCGACTGGTACAGCGCTTCGTGGAAAGCCCGATCGCCATTGCTCCACCCTGCCCTGCCCGCTTCCAGCGATGAGCGACGCAACTGGTAGCGTACCTCGTCAAGCTGTTCAGGTGACGCGGCCGCGGCGGCTGCGCGCGCGCAATTGCATTCCATCATGATGCGCAGTTCGAATACTTCTTCGATTTCCACCGGCGACAGGCTCACCACCCAGGCACCGCGATTGGGCCGGATGGTCACCAGCCGTTCAGCAGCCAGTGACGCCAGCGCGTCCCTGACCGGTATGCGGCTGGCACCGAAACGCTCGGCAATATTGGCCTGGTGCAGTTCCGAGCCGGGCAGCAGCTCACCGTTCAGTATCTCGCTGCGCAGTCCGTCCACGATAGTGTCGTCAGTCATGGTTTTCGCCTTGAAAACAGCCGGTCAATCCGGTAGAAATTATGTATACATGTATACATTTGGAGTCAATCATGGTCAGCAACCACACTTATACAAGCCGCGTCGAGTGGACCGGCAATACCGGCGAAGGCACCAGGACCTACAAGGGATATGACAGGACGTGGGATATTGCAGTGCCGGGAAAACCGGTCATCCACTGCTCCAACGACCCGCTGCTGGGCGGTGATCCGGCGCTGATGAACCCGGAAGACCTGCTTATCTCCGCGCTGTCGGCGTGCCACATGCTGTGGTACCTGCACCTGGCCAGCGTCGACAAGATTACCGTTCTCAGCTACCGGGATGACCCGGTGGCGCAAGGTGAAAACATGCCCGACGGTTCCGGCCGTTTCCTGAATGCAACCCTGCGCCCGCACATCACCGTCGAAGCCGGTTGTGACCTTGTCCGGGCACATGACATTCACCACGACATTCACAAATACTGTTTCATCGCCCGCTCGGTGAATTTCCCGGTGAACTGTGAACCGGTCATGACCGCCAGGTAAGGATAAGATCCGGACCCTAGATTGACGGAATGATGAAGTCGGGCACGATGCCCGTCGACTGCATCAGGGCATCGACGTCGAGACCCTTTACAAGACCGTGATCTGTCACCAGCACCGTGCGCCAGCCGGCGGCGGCACCGCCCAGGATATCGGTGTGAAAACTGTCGCCGATCATGGCGATCCGGTGAGGGTCCACCGCCGGTTCAAAGCGGGCAGCCACTTCTGCAAAGGCATTGCCAAACGGCTTGCCGTAAAACACCGGTTCAACACCCAGCATATCGGCAAGCTGGTGCGCATAGGCACCCGGTTCCAGGGACAGGCCGCCCTCCCGCGGGGCAACAATGTCCGGATTACCGACCAGCACCGGACACGGTTGCCTGGCCAACGCGTCGGCGAGCATAGCCTGCAGCTCAACAGTCCAGTCCTGGCTGGAGAGCAGAATGAAACCATCGCTATAGTGAAAACCGGCCGTGTCGGTGTCGAGCCTGTGACAGCGGCCCGGCAACTCATCGATGTTCGACTGAAGCGGGGCCGCAACACCCCATCTCATTTCACTATCGAAGCACCGCAACCCGCTTGCGAGCACTTCCCGGCTGCTGATGATCTCGCCTGCCTCAAACTGAAATCCGAGCTGCGAGTACTTATGCACAAGCCTGCCCAGCGGAACCGTCGCAGCATTGGTCAGGATAGCCAGTTGCCTGCTGTCCGCGCGCAACGCGTCGATGCACGCGCGGGCACCGGCAATGGGTTGGTCACCAACGTTCAGGACGCCGAACGAGTCGAACACAAATGCATCAAACTCATCCCTGAGGTCATCAAGACCGGCGGCGTAGACCGGCTGTTCGGGGAACTCAGCGTCGGGCAACCTGCAGCGGACGTCCTCGTAACGCTCGATTGCCCAGGATCCGGACACGGTGTTTTCGGCAGCAGGCAAGATAATTTCAATCTCCTGTCAGGGCGTATCGACAATACTCAACATCAGCGGCTGGTGGTCGGAAGCGTCGGTTTCAGTGTCGACGCAAACGTCTTCAACCGCGCGGGCTGCGGCACCTGCAACGAAGAAGAAATCGCGGCAGTGCGCCCCTTGCGGCCATTGCACGGTGTCATGCACCCCGCAGGTCGGCTCATGCGGGCGGTCGGCATGGGCAATCTGCCAGGCGTCGCGGAAGCAGACCGCCTCACCTTCGGCGGGGGCCAGCATGGCGGTGTATTCCGGTGAGCCCACCTCGATATTGAAATCCCCGCACAGGACACAACTCTCCGGCCGGTCGAGACAACTGTAACTGCCGGTGTCATCATAATCAGGTCGATTGTGCGCAATAGCCGCCGCCTGCAGGTGCAGTTCGCGCAATCTTGCAACCTGCGCCAGCCGCTGCCGAAGCGAATGATACTCCAGATGCGTATTCATCACCCGCAGCGAACCGTTGCCGGTTGCAACCGTCACCTCGCTGACCTGACGCGGCATCTGGCGGACACCGGCATGCGGCGGTTGCGGCAAGGCGTGGTGAAACACCGAGACAACCGGCAAACGGGTCAGCGTGGCATTGCCATATTGCCAGCGCGGCGCGCTGCCCTCGCCTGCCGCTTCTATGGCAACGCCGAAAATCACTTCATAGCCCGGAAACAGGTCAGCCAGCTCGGCGATCTGATCAACGGCAAACCCTGCTCCTGACACCGGCAGATGCCGTGACACTTCCTGCAGGCAGATGACGTCGGGCTCGCCCATACGCGTGATCACCTCGGCGATACGCGGCAGGGACACGACCCCGTCAGCGCCCTTGCCGTTCTGGATGTTCCACGAGGCGACCGAGGTCATTTGATGCCCGCATACATGAACGACTGGACGAACTGGCGCTGGAACAGCAGGAAGGCAATCAGCAACGGCGCCACCGACAACAGGGTGGCAGCTGAAACGATGGACCAGTCGACGCCGGATTCCGGGGCGCCGAAAATGCCCAAGCCCACGGTCAGGGGCCGGGTTTCGACCGAGTTGGTGATGACCAGCGGCCACAGGAAATTGTTCCAGTGGTGGCTGATCGACACCAGCCCGAACGCCAGGTAGGTCGGACGGGCCAGCGGCACATAGACCCGCATCAGGATGCCGAACAGGCCGCAGCCCTCCAGCCGGGCGGCGTCTTCAAGGTCCTTCGGTGTCGACTTGAATGCCTGCCGGAGCAGGAAGATGCCGAAAGCGCTGGCCATGTACGGCAGGCCGATACCGGTAATGGTGTCAACGAAGCCCAGCTTGGCCAGCGTGGAATAGTTCTCGACGATCAGGATTTCCGGCGTGATCATCAGCTGAACCAGCACCAGGCCGAAGGCGACATTGCTGCCGAAGAACCGGAACCGCGCAAAGGCATAGGCGGCAAGCGTTCCCACCACCAACTGCGCGGCCAGCAGCATGGTGACCAGCAGGAAGGTGTTGATGCCGTAGCGCAGGAACGGCGCCTGCGACAGCGCCTCGCGGAAATTGTCCAGCGTCAGCGGTGCCAGCAATTCGAAATTCGTCGAGTATTCGCTGGGATGAAAGGCCGCCCAGAACGCATACAGCAATGGCGATATCCATAGCACGGCGAGCACCCAGGCCCCGATGATTTCGAGAATTTCCGTATAACTGCGGCTTTTCATCTGCGGCTTGCTCATCGGTAGTGTATCCGCCGGTCAAGCACGAAGAACTGCACCAGCGCCATGACCGCCAGCAGGCCCAGCAACACCACGGTCAGCGTGGCGGCATAGTTGGTGTCGAAGTACGAAAACGCATTTTCGAAAATATAGTAGAGCAGCAGGTTGCTGGCATTGTCCGGCCCGCCCTTGGTCAGCACGAACAGATGATCGACCAGCTTGAACGAGTTGAGGACGGCATTGATCAGCACAAACAGCGTGGTCGGCATGAGCAGCGGAAACACCACCCGGCGGAAGTAGTACCAGCGCGATGCGCCTTCCAGCTTTGCCGCCTCGCCCAGTTCCGGCGGAATGTGCTGCAGCGCCGCCAGGTAGAAAATCATGAAGAACCCGGCCTCTTTCCAGACCGTCATGACGATGATGGACGACAGGACCGTGTCGGGATCACCCAACCAGTTATGCGAGGAAAAGCCGAACCAGCCGGTGATCTGGTCGATCAGGCCGATGTCGGGCGAATAAAAGAACAGCCAGATATTGGCAACGGCAATCATCGGCAGGATGGTCGGTGTGAAATATGCCATGCGCACGAACGAGCGTCCCGGCATGGCGCGGTTGACCGCCAGCGCCATAATGATGGCCAGCCCTATGGAGGTCGGAATGGTGCCCAGCGCAAACCACATATTGTTGAACAGCACTTTCCAGAAAATCGGGTCCTGGGTCATGGCTTCGTAATTGCCCAGCCCGATGAACCGTGATGGGCGCACCGAATTGCCCTTCGAGAAGAAGCTGTTGATGACTGTTGCAATGGTCGGATAGTGGGTGAACGACACCAGCAGGATGGCGGCCGGCGTCAACAGAAGCCAACCGTGAACATGTCTCATTGTGTCTCGCGACAGATGCATTCAACTCTTTCCGGTTCCGGATCAGTGCGAAGGACACAGGGCGCAGATAAATGCGCCCCGTGTCCGGATTGCGATATCAGCGGTACGGCTTGAGCAGGCGATCTGCGGTTGCCTGGGCTTCCTTCAGCGCGTCTTCGGGAGACTTGCTGCCGGTCAGGGCTGCCTGGATGGCATCGTCCAGTGACTTGCGCACCCGGCCTGTCTCATAGGTCGACAGTTCGGCGGTCGCATAGTTCAGCTGGTCGCGGGCCACAGCCGCATAGGGGAAGCCCTTGACGTAGTCCTGCAGTTCGCTGGTGTCGTAGGCTGCCTGGCTGATGCCCATATAGCCGGTCTGCATCGACCAGTTGGCGGACTGTTCCGGGCTGGTCATGAACTTGATCAGCTTCATGGACGCGGAGCGTTCTTCAGGAGACGTCTTCTTGAAGATGTAGAAGTTGCCACCGCCGGTCGGCGTGCCGCGGCGCTTGTTGGCCGGCAGCATGGCGACACCGAAATCAAATCCGGCCTTCTTCTTGACCGTGGTCAGATTGCCGGTGGAGTGCCACATGATGGCGGTCTTGCCTTCAAGGAAGTTCTTGCGCAGCGTTCCCCACTCGATGGTGCCTTCCGGCATCACCTTGTGCTTGGCGCCCAGGTCTTTCCAGAACTGCAGGGCTTCCACGGTTGCAGGCGCGGCGAAGTTGGTCTCGTTGCCGGCACCGTTCATCAGCACCTGATCGTTCTGCATGGCGAGCGCACCAAACATCCAGTACGGATAGCCGGTCGACGGGATCATCATGCCCCATTGCGAACCGTCCGCCTTGGTCAGCTTCTTGCCGGCGGCAACCAGCTCGTCCCAGCTTTCCGGTGGGCTTTCAGGATCGAGCCCTGCGGCCTTGAAGGCATCCTTGTTGTAATACATCACGATGGTTGAACGCTGGAACGGAATGCCCCAGGTCTTGCCGCCGGTGGTGCCGTTTTCCATCAGCGTCGGGTAGAAGGATTTCAGCCAGGCCTTTTCCTCGTCGGTCTGGACCACATCATCAAAGGCGACGATGGCATCCTGCTCGATAAGCTCGTACAGGTCGATAGAGAACATGACCGACAGCTGGGCCGGCTGGCCGCTCTTGAGTGCCGCCAGCGCCTTGATGCGGGCATCATTGTAGTTGCCGGCATAGATGGCGTTCACCTCGATGTCCGGGTTCTGTTTCATGAAGTCGGCGACCATGCCGTCGACGATCTTGGTCAGAGGCCCGCCGACTGCGACGGGATAGTACATTGTCAGTTTGGTCTTGGCGTATGCTGCGCCCGACAGGCCTGATGCCAGTACTGACAGGCAAGCGGCAGCGACGACGCCGGCGATTGTCCTGGTGATGGATTTAAACATTAGTCACGACTCCTCTCCGTTTCTTTTTCTAATCAGCGGACCAGCAGTGCCGGTCCAGTTGCAGTTGCCGGCGCAACATGTCCATTGCGCCGGTGGTGACACCTAGGTGTCCGGGCTTCCCCGCCTGGTTCCCGTTTCGTCAAACACATGAATTTCATCTGCCGCCCAGGCGATGTTCAGCCTGTCGCCGGCAACCACCTGAGGTCGGCCATGGATGCGCGCCATTACGACCTCGTCGGCATGGCGCAGGCGCAACACCGTCTCGGCCCCCATATAGTCGGTGGACGCGACCTCGACCGGCAGTCCCTTGCCGGCAATCCGGATGTGCTCCGGGCGAATGCCCAGCATGCAGCCCGGTTCGGCCTTTGGCACCGCCCCCTTCGGCATGCCCGCACCTGAAAGCTGGTCCATGCGCAGCACGTTCATCGGCGGCATGCCCAGGAAACCGGCAGCAAATGTGGTGCGCGGCATTTCATAAAGCTCGCTGGGCGTTCCGGTCTGCTCGACCTGCCCATCTTTAAGCAACACCACCTGGTCGGCCATCGACATGGCCTCGATCTGGTCATGGGTCACGTACACCATGGTCAGCGCCAGCTTGCGCTGCAGTGCGCAGATCTCGTCGCGCATTTCAGCGCGCAGCTTGGCATCCAGGTTCGAAAGCGGTTCGTCCATCAGACATACCGGCTGGTTGGCCACGATGGTGCGCGACAGGGCTACGCGCTGGCGCTGGCCGCCGGACAGGTTTGCCGGTTTGCGGTCCAGCAGGTCTCCGAGCCCGACCATGTGGGCGGCTTCGGCCAGCCGCTTTTCCTGTTCAGCCACCGGAACACGGCGAACTTTCAACCCGAACAGTATGTTTTCCCTGACACTCAGGTGCGGGAACAGGGCATAGGACTGGAACACCATCGAGACGCCGCGCCTGGACGGGTCCTCGCGGGTCACATCCCGGCCATCGATGAGAATTTCGCCGGCGCTGGCGTCCTCCAGCCCGGCAATCATGCGCAGAATGGTCGACTTGCCGCATCCCGACGGACCCAGCAGAACCGTCAGGCGGCCCTGCGGCACGTCGAACGACACGTCATCGACGGCCCGGACATCGTCCCACTGTTTGACCAGATTGCTGATGCGAATGCCGGTCATGTCACGGCCTCTTCGCCACATATGATCAGCTCGCTGCCGGATGCGGCCAGTATCTTCAGGATGTTTTCCGGCGGACGGGCATTGCAGAATACCTTGGTGGCTTCGCCGACATTGCCGCCACGGACATGGGCGGCCCGTTCGAACTTGGTGTGATCCAGCACCAGGAAGGTTTCGCGGCTGTTCTCGCGAATGAGATTGCGGGCCCGGACCTCTTCTTCGTAGAAATCGAGCAGCGTGCCGTCATCGGCAACGCCTGCGACACCGTAAATGCCGATGTCGACCATGTAGGACGACAGGAAGCTTTCCATGCCCTTGCCGAGAACGTCGCGGTCGGTATTGCGCAACCGGCCGCCGGCAATATTGACCTCGAATGACAGGTTGCTGCAGCACAGCATGGCAATGTTGAGATTGTTGGTGAACACCCGCAGGCTGTCGTGCTTGAGCAGGGCTTCGGCGACAACCTGCGGCGTGGTGCCGATGCTGAACGCCAGCGACGACCCGTTTGGAATATGGCGGGCCACTTCCCGGCCAATGGCCTGCTTGGCGCGCCGCGCCAGTATCTGGCGGGATTCATAGGCAATGTTTTCCGACCGGGTCGAACTCTCGATGCCGCCGTGACGCCGGCGGGCCAGGTTGTGGTCACACACCGCGTTCAGGTCGCGCCTGATGGTCTGGGTCGTCAGGCCGAAATGCCCGGCCAGCTTCTCCACGGTCAGAAATCCGTGCTCACGCACCAGCTCCGCGATCTCGACCTGCCGCTCGGACAATTGCATGTCATGCATTTGTACGTCTCCCTCGAGCTTGATCGTGACACAGAATTTTCATGCGCGCATCAGAAATTTTCAAATGAACATTTTAAATCGGATTTAGCTTTCACTTGAATGTGACGTTTTTCAAAACAGCATGTACATTTGCCGATGTTGAAAACGCTGGCATTTCCGGAAAGTTCTGTCCGCCTCGTGAAACCGTACCTGCCGGGGATTTGTTACAGCGATATGACGCGGCCGACACGGCGGTGCATTTTCACTTTCGTACCCGAACCAGAATCCCTGTATCATGTGAACTTCAGACTGATGGCGAGACGGCGCGGCTGATACGGCCAGGCGCAACCGGGCGGGAATTGAACTTTTGGGCGACGTACACATTGCGGCTGGGGCCGGGTTTTCCAACGACCGGCGCGAACTGGGCGAAATCGCCGCCCAGTCGCTGACCCTGTTTGAAGGTCACCGCTACCTGATTTTCGAATGCCTGGCGGAACGCACGCTGGCGCTGGCGCAAGGCGAGGACGGCCAGCGCCGTCAGGTCGAACGAGCCATCGGCTATCTGGAAGCCTGCATCAACACCTGCATCCTCAACAATATCAGGATCATCAGCAATTTTGGCGGCAGTGCGCCGAAACAGGTGGCCGAAGCCATTGCCGGCTTTCTCAAGCAGCACAATCTGCGCCGCAGGATCGGCTATGTGCTCGGCGATGAACTGCCGGTCAAGGACACAGAACATGACGGCCGCGCCATATCGCGCAATGCCTATATCGGCGCCCACGGCATTGTGGAGGCGCTGGACGCCGGCGCCGACATCGTGGTCACCGGGCGCGTCGCCGACCCGTCGCTGGTGGTGGGCGCGGTGGCGTTTGAACACGAGCTGAGATGGATCGACTGGAACCGGCTGGCGCAGGCCACGCTCGCCGGCCACCTGATCGAGTGCGGAACCCAGGTCTGCGGCGGATATTTTGCCGACACCGGCGCCAAGCAGGTACCCGGCCTGACCCGGCTGGGCGCGCCGGTCGCCAGTGTAGCGCGCGGTCATGACAGGCTGAAAATAAGCAAGCCACTGGGCGGCGGCCTGCTCACCACCGCCACGGTGACGGAACAGTTGCTGTATGAAATTCATGACCCGGCCCGCTATCTCACCCCGGACGTGGTCATGGACATTTCAGGCGTGGCCATGCAGCAGACCGGCAGGAACGAGGTGACGCTGACCGGCTGTGTCGGCCATGCCCGGCCGGACTGGCTGAAGACCCTGACCTGTGTCGATGAAGGGTGGATCGGCGAAGCCGAGATTTCCTATATGGGCGACACCAGCCTGGACCGGGCACAGATGGCGCGCACCATCCTCACGCAGCGGCTTGAGAACATCGCGCCCTCGGCGGCGCCGCATTTCGACATCATCGGCGCGATGTACGACGAGGCAAACAACGCCGGACACCCGCGCGACGTGCGTCTCAGAATGGCCGTTGCATCAAATGACCGCGAGCAGGTGCGCGCCCTGCTCGATGAAGTTGAGGCGCTATACCTGAACGGCCCGGCCGGCGGCGGCGGCATCCGCCTGAACATCTCCGCGCGCACTGCAACCGTGGCGGGTACGGTGCGCCAGAACGAGGCCGTCTCGCGCGGCCACCTGCTGGAGGATACGCCATGACAGACCGCGCGACAGCCGGTGAAATGATAGCGATCCGGCAACTGGCGCACGGGCGCGCCGGTGACAAGGGCAACCGGCTGAACATTTCAGTAATCGCGTTCGATCGTCAGCATTTCGACCACCTGAAAACCCATGTCACCGAGGAGCTGTGCGGGCAAGCTTTTGCGTTCAGCCCGCCCTCCGGCATCACGCGCTATGTTCTGCCCAACCTCGCCGCCATGAACTTTGTGCTGGAGGACGTGCTGGACGGCGGCGTCAATGTCAATCTCAGGCTGGACCGGCACGGCAAGACACTCAGCTACGCGCTGCTCGACATGCTGATCCCGGCACCACCGGGCTGGGGTGATCGAGACCAGCACGGGAGGTGATCTCCACAATCATCACGGCAAACGCATCCACTCGCCTGTCATCCCACTCCCGCAGGATGTCTGCTGCCTGACTCAGGTTTTAGCAAACCAATGACACCTGACAATACCCGACCGCGAAATGCGTCTGTTTCGGACAATTCATGCCGTATTTCGGACAAACGGCGGCGGTGTTCTTGACCTTACGCTCCGTGCACAGGAGTTTTGATCTGAGGGCGGATCAGATTGGTCAGTCATCCGGTGGCTCCCCGGTTCACCGGATGACTGACCAATTGAATACAGGTTGGGAACATCATGACCGTGAAGCGCAAGACAACACTGCAACCGGCCGCGCTTGCCGGACGCCCCGGCAGCCGGGCGGGCATATCCGCCAAAAAACTCAACCGAAGCCGGCTTTCCCCTGCGCTCTTCAATACCGTTGCCGCCGGTGCAATTGCCGCGATTGGTATGGGAACGGGGATCGCCCATGCGCAGGTTGTTCCCGGTGCGCCGCAATGTAATGTCGCCGGCACGACCGTCACCTGCACGGGCGATCTTTCGACCGGGGTCGATATCACCAGTCCATCCGGCATCACCGTCTACGACACACTGAACGTAAACAATGCCGATCCCGTTGGCGGCATCAGCTTCGAAGCGAACGCGGCCCAGGACATCACGATCAACGCAGACACCACGGGCACAACCGGCATCAGCACCAGTGATGCCGATGCAGCAGGCATTTTTGCCCAGCAGAGTGGTGGCGATGGCGATGTGACTGTCAATTCCACCGGCAATGTCACCACAACCGGTGATGTTGCCGTTGGCATCCTCGCCGCGCAGGCTGATGGCGACGGCGATGTGACTGTCGATTCCACCGGCAATGTCATCACAACCGGTGATATTGCCAGTGGCATTCTCGCCGTGCGGCGTGGTGGCGATGGCGATGTGACTGTCATTTCCGCCGGTAACATCACCACATCCGGTGTTGGTTCCGAAGGCATTTTTGCCCTGCAGCGTGGTGGCGACGGCAATGTGACTGTCAATTCCACCGGCAACATCACCACAACCGGTGATAGTTCCGAAGGCATTCTCGCCCTGCAGCGTGATGGCGACGGCAATGTGACGGTCATTTCCACCGGCAATATCACCACAACCGAACGTGAAGCCCAAGGCATTGCGGCCCGGCAGAGTGGTGGCGATGGCGATGTCACTGTCAATTCCACCGGCAACATCATCACAACCGGTGATAGTGCCGAAGGCATTGAGGCCCGGCAGAGCGGTGGCGATGGCGATGTGACGGTGACGTCCACCGGCGATATCTCCACAACCGGTGATGGTTCCGAAGGCATTGATGCCCAGCAGAGTGATGGCGATGGCGATGTGACTGTCAATTCCACCGGCAATATCACCACATCCGGTTATCTTTCCAACGGCATTGGGGCCCAGCAGACTGGTGGCGATGGCGATGTGACTGTCAATTCCACCGGCAACATCACCACCTCTGGTACCGCGGCCGACGGTATTTTTACACAGGTCTATGGTGCGGGAAATATCACGGTGACGTCCACCGGCAACATTCTGGCAGTAGGTGAACCCAGCCTAAATGCCCCTGTTACAGGCATTTATGCCAGAGTGGGAAGCTTTGATACGCAGCAAAATGGCAATATTTCGATCAGCAGCACCGGTAATATAACAGCCACCAATGAGGGCATAACTGCTCGTATTTATGGCGTAGGCGATATAACGGTTCACTCCATCGGCGAAATCGACGGTGGAATCTCCAGCCTTGTCTATGGTGCGGGAAACATCACGGTGACGTCCAGTGGCAACATCGTCAGTGATGGAACAGGTATCGACGCGGTGCTGTACAGCAATCAGGTTTTCGGGCTTGATGGCTCAGGCAATGTCTTCGTCCAGTCGACCGGCGACATTACGGCCGGTGCCGAGGGCATCAATGCTCAGTCTTCGGGTACGGGAAACATCACGGTCATATCCAACGGAAACATCACTGCCCAGATCGGCATTGACGCCGGCACAAGCAATGGCGACACGCTTGTCGTCTCGAGCGGTGACATCACCTCCTCCGCCTCCGACGCCATCGAAGCGTCAACAGGCACCGGCAATGTGAGCGTTCAATCGTCCGGAAACCTCACGTCTGAGGGAGGAATAGGGATCGATGTCAGAGTTGACGGTGGCGCCGGCAATATAACGGTCGCTTCGGATGGAACCATCACGGCGGACGACGCGGCAATAGAAGCCGACCACGGAGGCACCGGGACGATCAACATTACTGTTGCCGGATCGGTTACCGGCAGCACAGGTATCTTGGCAGAAAACCGTATCCTCAATGCCGCCGCGACCATCAACAGTTCGGCCACTATTAATGGCACCGACGGCTTTGCCATCGACCTGCAGGACGATGGTAACGACATCGTCAACCTGAACGGCGGATCGGCCATCTTCGGCGCGATTGATTTCGGCAACGGCAATGACGGCGCCGGCGGCAGCAATCCGAACGACATCGATACGCTGAATGTCGGACCCGGCGTCAACGCGGTGCTGACCTTCGCCGACACCGGTGGTACCGGCCAGGGCGACAGTAACCTTGAAAGCGCGCCGGAAAACATCACCGGCAATGTCGTGCTGCTGGAAGACGGCACCACCGCAGTGGCGGTCGATCCCACCGGCTTTGCCACCGCCCAGACATTCCTGAATTCCATCACCACCTCGATCTTCAATGCCATCGACGGCATCTGGCAGGCGGGTGATGACGCAGCCGACCAGCAAAGCGCCGGGTTCTCGCTGCAGGGCGACGGCACCCAGTTCACCCCGGTCTCCCATACCAACGCCGCCGGCACCGGCCACCGATTCTGGGGCTCTGCCTTCGGTGGCGGGCGCGACCAGGAAGGCTCAGGGACCACCGCCAATGTCGATCATGTGTTCGGTGGCCTGATACTCGGCGTCGAGGGTATCCAGGCGGGTGAATTTCGCGCCGGCGTGTTCGCCGGTGGCGGACACAGCCAGTTCGACGTTGCCTTCGACGCCCAGAAAATTGAAATCGCCACCGGCTTCGGGGGCGTATACGCCCGCCAGGACTGGGAGACACACTGGCTGCGCGCAGTGGTCACAGGCGGCTTCGCCAACCATGACAGCGAGCGCCGTGTCGCCAATGCAAACATTGGAGGCTTTGAAACAGCCAGCGCCGACTATGACGGCTATTTCATCGCCCCTGCCCTGACCGCCGGTGCGCGGCTTGGCGAGATCGTGCCGGACCAAGCCCTGTGGGGCAGTGTCCGGGTGCACTATGCCGGCATGTTCCTGGACGGCTATACCGAAAGCGGCGTCGATGCGCCGCTCACGGTTGACGATCGCGACATTCACATTCTCGGCGGCCGTGCCCAGCTTGCCGCCCCTTACGAACAACTTGGCGCCGACGGCGCCGTGTTCCGGTTTGAAGGCCGTGTCGGGGTCGATGCGCAGTTCAATGTCGGCGGTTCGGACGTGGAAACCACGGTTGCGGGACTGCCGCTCAACTTCACCGCCACGTTCGACGACGAGATCGTCAGCGGGTTTGTCGGCGGCAGCCTGGCGCGCACCAGCGAGGACGGTTCCGGCTTCTTCAAGGCCAGCACCGAAGTGCACTTTGCGTCCGATGGCTCCTACGAACTGCGCGGCAATCTCAACGCGGTGTGGAACTTCTAAGGACGACAGTGCGGCGGTCGTGGTTGCGCTTGCCTTATGCGGCTCAGGCGTTACCGTGAACTGCCCGCATAACAGCCAACCGTACAAGATTTTCCATGACAAGTTCCTCCGCCAGTACAGATAAGGAAGCCGTGCCGTCATCGGACAGGGAAGCCGGTGAACCTGCCGCCAAATACTCCGTTTCGGGCGGATTTGTGAGCCTGCTCAACACCCTGAATATCGCCGTGGCTGTGACATCCTACCAGTCCGGCAGGCTGTACCTGCTGGGCCGCAACCCGCAAGGCGGCGTGATGGTCAACGAGCAGTATTTTCAGAAGGCCATGGGCCTGCACTATGACGGGAAAACACTCTATCTGGCGACGCTGGCCAACATCTACCGCATGGAAAACATACTGCAATCCGACCAGGTGATGGACAAGCTGTTCAGTGACTGCTTCATGCCGCGAACAGCGCATCTGACCGGTGTCCTGGATATCCATGATGTCGGCGTCACCAGCGACAATGACGTCGTGTTCGTCAACACGGCCTACAACTGCATCGCCAGGGTCTCACCGGTTCACAGTTTCGAAACCGTGTGGAAACCGGACTTCATCTCGTCAATCGTGGCCGAGGACCGTTGCCACCTCAACGGCATGGCCATGCAGGACGGCAAGCCGCGCTATGTCACCGCCGTCAGCAGGTCCGACACCATTGACGGCTGGCGCGACCGGCGCTTCGACGGCGGTATCGTCATCGATGTCAAGACCAGCGAAATCGTCTGTCAGGGACTGTCCATGCCGCACTCGCCGCGGCTTCATGACGGCAAGCTGTGGGTGCTGAATTCCGGCACCGGCGAGCTTGGCTGGATCGACCTGTCGAAAAACAAACTCACAGAACGCTTCACACCGGTGTGTTTCTGTCCGGGTTTCGTGCGCGGTCTGTCGTTTCACGGCAAGTACGCCTTTGTCGGCCTGTCAAAACCGCGCCATGAGCGCTTTGAGGGGCTGGCGCTTGATGAAAAACTTAAAGACAGTGATTCAGAACCCTGGTGCGGGGTGCAGGTCATCGACCTCAACAGCGGGGCATGTGTGCAGTGGTTCCGCATCGACGGCAAGATCGGCGAACTCTATGACGTTGCCGTCGTGCCGGGCATGGCCTGTCCGAGATCCTACGGGTTCCTGACCAATGATGTGCTGGGCATCATCACTGTGGACGATAACCAGTCAGCCTGATCGACCTGCACGTCAAAGGGTTTCTATAGTGTTGAAAACCGCTACCGACCTGCCATATATGTCTGAGTTTCGCAAATGACCCGGCATGCCCTATCGTGGGCCGCATGAGAATCGAGAGTGGTCGGAAATGTTCGGGATAAGGCGGGCACTGCGTAAACGTGGCGGGGTGTCCCTGACATTCACGCTGGCGACCAGTATCAGCGCCCTGCTGCTGGTCGCCGTGCTGAGCGTGCTGTTCATCGGCCTGTGGAGCGGCGCCAAGAACACCCAGGAACTGCTGCAGCAGCAGGCCTACATGATCCTGTCCACGACATCGGAAAAGGTACAGACCCATCTTGATCCGGCCAGCAATCAGGTCGCCCTGCTCGGACAGCTTATTGCAACCGGCGAGCTGGACCCGACCCGGCGCGACAGGCTGACCGACACATTCAAGGGTGGCCTGTCGGCCGCGCCGCAGCTTGATTCAGTGCTGTATTTCGACCACGCCTATCAGGGCACGGGCGTGGCGCGCTCCGATACCGGCTTTACCGAGATCAAACGTGACTATTCGTCCGACCGGAAAGTCCGGGACGGCGTTGCCAAGGGATTGAGCGACGGCAAGGGATCGTGGGGCGATCCGATCTGGCTGCCGCTGATCAAGAAGACACTGCTGAACTACCGCGCACCGGTGACTTATCCGGGCGGCAAACCGGGATTGCTGGTGGCATCGGTCACGGTCAGCGAGCTGTCTTCCTATCTCGGTAAGTTTGACCCGGATATCGGCAGCAACGTCTACATCCTGCACGACAGGGACAGGGTTCTGGCCCACCCGAACCTCGCCGGCCTGCGCGGCGGCAACCGTAATGAGGACGCCCCGCTGCCCAGCCTGGCGGAAACCGGCGATCCGGTGCTGGCCGCGTTCTGGCAAACCGAAGGCAGATTCCCGCTTGAAATTGCCACCGACAGCGACCTGCAGGGCCATGTACTCAGACTGTTTGACGATGAATACGTGTTTATCTATCGCGACCTGCCGGGCTTTGCCAGCAAGCCCTGGAAAGTTGGCACCTATTTCCGCAGTTCCGAGGTGAATGCCGAGTTCCGGCGGCTGCTGTGGGCAGCGCTGGCCGGCCTCGCAACCCTACTGGTTGCCCTGGCGGGCGCCATATGGCTTGGCCGCAGAATTGCGCAACCGGTCGTCGACACCGCCTTTGCCGCCTCGCGCATCGGCCAGCTCGACATTTCCGCCACGCCGAAACTGAAAGGCAGCACGTTCCGCGAACTCAATGATCAGGCGATTGCCTTCAACACCATGCTGGAAGGCCTGAAATGGTTTGAGACCTACGTGCCGAAAAAACTGGTGCGCCGCCTGATCAGCCAGGATGCGGACAAGTTCCCTACTTCCGTCGAACGCGATGTCACCGTCATGTTCACCGATATCGTCGGCTACAGCGGGTTGTCCGAAGGCATTGCGGCGGAACAGGTCGCCAGGCTGCTCAACCGGCACTTCGGCCTGCTGGCCGGCTGTATCGAGGCCGAAGACGGCACCGTCGACAAGTTCATCGGCGACAGTGTCATGGCATTCTGGGGCGCGCCTGACCACTATGCCGACCATGCCGACCGGGCAGTACGCGCGGCACAGGCAATAGAACGCGCCCTTGACGAGGACAACAAGGCCCGTACAGCAGCGGGTGAGCCTGCGATCAAAATCCGGATCGGGTTGCACAGCGGCCCGGTCACCGTCGGCAATATCGGCGCCCCGGGACGGATCAACTACACCATCATCGGCGACAATGTGAATCTGGCCCAGCGCCTTGAACAGCTCGGCAAGCAGTTTATCGACGATCCGTCACTGAAGCGCTCGGTGACAACCCTGCTCACGGCAACAACAGCGGAACAGCTGACGTCGAAGCATGACCTTGATGACCTGGGCGAGCAGACAGTGCGTGGCAGGAATGGCAAGATCCGGGTGTACCGGCTTTAGTTTGATCGAACAGCTTTACTCAACACTTCGTGCTTCGCGCCGTCCTTGATACTGGTCGAACAGCTTTCTTCGCTTCGCTCAGGCCGTTCTCCGCCCCTGAACAACTGTAGTGATGATCTAATCCGAGGCACGAAGTGCCGAGGCAAGGCCGACCGGCCGTCGCACAAAGTGCGCCCCAGCGGAGCGCAGCCGAAGGCTGCCTGCGTGAGCGGAATAAAACACCCAGCTCTCCGATCCCGAACAACCGTGGTGATGAGCTCCTCCGAGACACGAAGTGTCGAGGCAAGCGCGACTGCGCGCCGCACGAAGTGCGCCCTCGCGGAGCGCAGCCGAAGGCTGCTGGCGTGAGCGGAATAAACCCGGCACGTAAGTGTCGAGGCAAGCGCGACTGCGCGCCGCACAAAGTGCGCCCCAGCGGAGCGCAGCCGAAGGCTGCTTGCGTGAGCGACACAAACCCCGGCACGCAAGTGCCGAGATGAGCGAAACAAGACAAACCGGGCAAACCCTGTGACAGGTTCACCCGGCCGTACGCCTTACAATTGATATTTCCTAGTCAGCGGCAAAGCACATGAACAGGCCGGTACCACCGGTCTTTGCCAGGTCGTCCTGTGAACAGCCGCGCGAATTGTGGGCTGCATTCCACGACGTGTTGCCGCCACCGTGCCGGTCATGGTGGCCGACGGTGGCAGTGCCCTCGCCTGAACTGGTCCAGTTGCTGCAGGTGCGGTCTTCCTTCTCACGCGGGAAGTAGGCCGTACCGTCTGCCATGGTGCCGGTCAGAATGTCGTGCTTGTTGGGCTTGTCGCCACGTCCATTGATGAGATTGCCGTTTTCGTCCAGCCCCGTTGACCTGACCAGGTTCGGCGCCAGGTGCAACTGATCCAGGTCCGATGCAATCAGCACGCCCTTTGCATTGTGCCAGGGGCCCTTGCCAATGCGGTCGCGGGCAGAAATACCGCGCTTGCCGTCTTCCTGGGTGCTCAGATAGGCTTTCCAGGTGCGGCCGGTTGAGCCAGCCGCTTCTGCCAGCTTCGCGCAATGCGCATCAGCGCCTTCGAGACCACCGAGATTGCCCCCGTTGCCGGAGCCGACACTGGTGATGAAAAAGCCCATGGGCTTATCCTGGGCCGTGGCCGGAGAAAGTGTGATTGCAATTAATGGCAGGGCCACAAGGACGAGGCTGGATGGTTTCATGGGAGACGCTCCTGATGATGCTTGAATTCCAAGTGGCGCAGTTGCGGGCCACATGCAGCCATTAACCGTTGAAAACCAGCCGTTCGCAATTGCCTGCTAGGCCCCAATTCTCCAATGCCGTTCAAGCATCGGAGCTGGCTGACGGACACAGCAAAAGCTCTTTTATTTGCAGCAGCATGGGTACATAGTTCCGTTCAAGAAGCACGAATGAATGCATCAACGGAGCGTCAATGCACAACCGCGAAGAGCTGTACATGGCACTGACAGCCTTGCTTGCCGCGCTGCTGATCGCCTCAAGCCAGGTTACACAGGACACGCTGGTGTCGCTGTCGGGTACCTATCTCTACTGGATTGTCCGGATTGCAATCGAGGCATTGCTGTTTTTCACTGCCCGCCAGATGTTTGAAAAATACCTGCCCGCAACGGTTTCATTTACCTGGACGACCGGGATGGCAATTGTCGTCAGCCACTTGCTGTTTGTGTTGTCCGTCACGGCAATAGACATCGTGCTGGGGTATCCCGAACTGGGCATCGGCACAGCCGGCGGCAACACTCAGTTCCGCATCCAGGCTTTCGCGCTGGAACTGCTCTACCTGTCTGACAACCATATTGCGCTTTGCCTGCTGCTGACGCTGCCGCGGCTCGCACTGAAAACAGCCGGCGACCTGGCAACGCAGCCGGCAGGACAACAGTCGCCGGACAGAGATGGAAGCGAGCGCGGCCTGACACCAACCCTGTTGTCGGCCATCGACCCGCCGTTGAGCGGCGAGGTCATCTGGGTCGAGGCCCAGGAACATTATGTCCGGATAACAACCAGCACCGAGGTGCGCATGGTGTTATGCCGGTTCTCCGACATCGTGCGCGAATTACCGAGTGAGCGCGGCATGCAGATCCACCGCTCACACTGGGTTGCCCTTTCCGCGATTGCCCGGGTGGTCAAGGACGGGCAGAGCATGAAGCTCGTATTGCTTTCCGGCGACAGTGTTCCGGTAAGCCGGTCATTCAGGAGCGCGGTGGAAGCCAGGCACGAACGGCTCCGGCCACAGCCGTCACACGAGCGCCCTTTACTAAGGCGACATGGCAGTGCTTAAATGGTTAACGCAAGGATGCGGCCATCTTTGAAGTCAGTCGAAAGGGTTCGTTCCCATGATGTCCCGAGCAAGCAAAACCTGTCTGCGCATGATCGTGTTGACCGGCCTGGCATTGTCGATGCCGGTGTCACAGGCATATGCCTATTCAGTCAAATATGCGCCGGGATACTCCTCGAAACGCTCCGTCGACGTGGAGTTCATATATCCCAAGGGTTCCGTGCCAACCGTTACCATACCCACAGAAGCCAGCGAGCAAGGCCCGGCTGACATCATCGAATATCATGTGACAAAAAATGAGCATGTGCACATTACGATCAACCAGGTGAGACGGTTCCATCGCCCGCACATCAGGGTGCACCGGGCAGCGACATTCCATCCCTCACGCATCAGGGTGCATCGGGCCGGCAGCTTCGGATACTGAATGTCCGGTTGTTCAAACTCTTGAACGGGTGAATTTTAGCCCTCTCAACCGGAGCGTATATAAATGAGCGATTCCAGGGCTTTATGACTATTCTCCAAGAGCCTGAATCAGCGCGTCATAGAATGCATCCTGCAATTTCCAGTCGCCGGCCTTGTCGGCGTCGGCCCGTGCACTTTGCAGAGCGATGACAATCCGGTGGTCCGGATCTATGAGAACATCCTGACCGAAAATACCCTGGGCACGGAAGTCTCCGTTGCCGCGCAACCACCACAGATAGCCATAGTCACTGTTGCCCGTGGACGGCGCGGTGGACGCCTTCATCCAGCCTGACGGCAGCACTTCGGTACCGTCGGCGAGACGCCCGTTGTCGAGTGCGAACAGTCCGATGCGTGCGAGATCACGCAAGGTCGCGCTGATGCAGCAACCTCCGATTTCGCTGCCGCCGGGCTCACTCAGCATCCAGTTGGCATCTGTGCGCATGCCGAACGGACGCCAGATTTTTTCACTCAGATAAGTCGACAGATTGTTACCGACGGCAGACCGCAGCAGCGTGCCGACCAGGTTTGTCTCAGCCGTATTGTAATTGAACTTTTCACCGGCCCGGGCCACGACCTGTTTCCGGCGCAACTGCCTGTAGGTTCCCAACGTGCTCAGGTCAGCCGTGGCAATGTCGGACTTCGGGTCTGAATAGTCCTCGTTCCACTCAACGCCTGATGACATCTGCAGAATGTTGCCGATCGTCACCTGGTCGTAAGCCGACCCTTTCAGACGCGGCAGGTAGTCGGTAACAGGCTCATCAATGCTGGCGATGAAACCATCCTTGATCGCGGCGCCGACCAACATGGAAACAACCGACTTGGTCACGGAGAATGAAAGCCAGGGAGTGTCCCTAGTGTTCCCGAGTCCGTACCGCTCGTACACGATGTTGCCATCCTTGATAACCAGCAGACCGGCGACACTCTGGCTGTTGAAATACTCGTCCATGGTCATGGGCTTGTTGTTGTGGCGAAACTGAAACCCGCTCAGATCAGCATGCGCTTCAGGGAGATGCAGCGCCTTGCCGCCGGCCTGATTTTTCGTGTCCAGGCAATCCTGTCCATGTTGCGGAAGCCGGCCACCTTCTGCTTCGGCGACCAGAACAGAATGGAGTCCGGCGGGCCAAAATGGTCGGCGTCGTTAGCAGGATCAAGGGTCGGCGCGCCGGCACCGCCGGTTGCGGCAGGCAGCGCCATGGCACATGCGGTCAGGCTCGCCAGAAGCAGGGCTTTCAGTTTCATTGCGGGGTCCAGTCTGATTTTCGGTTGATCAGCCGCGGGTAACAGCTTGAGGCGCAGCATCCTGCAGAACGGTTCTGTATGTCTTGACCTGCGTCAAAACCGTCGCAGCTTTCGGATGACGGGCTTCATGTTGTGCCGGTCCGGCGCATCGGAAGATCAATTGGACGGGTGGGCATCGTGTCACCAGTGTCGTGCAAGGTGCGGACGCGACCGTTCGTCTCGCAATTGCCTGAAACCGCCCAAAGTG
This sequence comes from uncultured Anderseniella sp., assembly GCA_947488295.1. Lineage (GTDB taxonomy): Bacteria > Pseudomonadota > Alphaproteobacteria > Rhizobiales > Aestuariivirgaceae > Anderseniella. The sequence continues at coordinate 41,608 of CANKYU010000003.1, read as the reverse complement.
TCTCAGCCCTCACTACGCAGCCGGTCTGCATGAGCCTTCATGGCGGCAGGGAGCCAGCTTGAGAATTTCGGACTGAGCCTTTCATAGCGGGCCACGAAATCGGGATGGGAGGTGTACATGTCGGCAAGGCCTGCGAACCCGTCGGCGCTGCACTCGCGCCCCCACATGTCCGTCATCAGGGCGCGATGGCGCTCCAATATCGAGTGAATGCCGTCTGCCTCAAATGGTGAGCCGGACTCATATGCCGCCACCAGCCGGGTTTCGATATCCTGCAACCGTTGCATGGCTCCGGCCATGCCGTCGGGCAGCTGCTCCACTGCCGCCTTCGACACCGTGATGCTCTCCGCCATGTCCGGTCCGTATTCAGCTATCAGCCAATTCTCATATTCAGTCTGTTGCTGTGCTGAAAACGGGGTGTACAGGTCACTCGGTTCCATGTCTCTTTCTCCTTTGAGATGTGCGATCGTGGCATTCAGTGTGGCGATGATGCCGGCCGTGCGCCGGCTTACTTCCTGCAACCGGTCCCGGTGCCGGACGAGACGTTCCACTGCATTTTCCGGTCCATCAAGAACGCGTCCCACCTCATCGAGCGACATGCCGACATCGCGATAGAACATGATCTCCTGAAGCCTGAGCAGTTCAGCGCGGCCATAGAGCCGATAGCCGTTGGCACCAGTGTGCGCAGGCCTCAGCAACCCGATGTCATCGTAGTGGTGCAATGCGCGCACTGACACTCCGGCGAGCCGGGCCAACTGGCCCACTGAATATTCCTCGTAACGCTTGTTCATGGACCTGTCATCGACCCTCACGTGGCGTGAGGGTCAAGAGTTTTTTCAAAGCATGATGGCCGTCAACTGAAAAGGGACCGTGAACATCAGCCCACGGTCCCCAGCAAGATCTCCCGCAAGACATCTGTCTGACAACAATTCTCACACAGGTCCCTGCCCCGCCGACGGTTCGAAAGTCAGGGCAAGGCCGTTAAGGCAGTGGCGCTTGCCGGTGGGTGCCGGACCGTCGTCGAAAATATGACCGAAGTGTCCGCCACAGCGGCGGCAGTGAACCTCGGTGCGCGTCGAGAAAAAAGTATTGTCCGGCCTGGTTCGGACGGCGTTCTCCAGCGCGTCCCAGAAACTCGGCCAGCCGGTTTTGCTGTCGTACTTTGTCTCGGCGCTGTACACGGCAAGGTTACAGCCGGCGCAGTGATAGGTGCCGGCGCGCTTTTCCTTGAGCAGCGGACTGGAGTACCGCTTCTCGGTCGCCTCCTCGCGCAGAACGGCAAACTGTTCCTTTGTGAGAAGCTGTTGCCATTCCTGCGGCGTGCGTACAATTTCGAAGCCCTGCGCAGGTGTATTTGCGCGAGCGGTTTGCGTTACACCGCTGACTGCAACCAGGCCTGCGGCCGATGTCCAGGCAAGCGCACTGCCGTGCAGGAAATGACGGCGGTTAATGACGGTTTGGTTTTTCATGCTGTTATACCTTTGAATCAGGAACCGGGTTCTAAGTGGTTGAAATATGGGCCCATCCTGGCTGATGGGCCCATATCCGGTTCAACTGGGATTAACGGGGGACCAGGACATGGTCGACCACGTGAATGACACCATTCGACTGGTTCACATCTGCAATGGTGATCTTGGACGCGCCACCGTTTTCATCGAACAGGTACAGCGCCTTGCCCTTGATCACGGCAGTCAGAGCATCGCCACTGACGGCCTGCATGTTGTAGCGCCCGCCATTGGCCTTCGCCTTGCGCACCAGGTCGGACGTGGACATTTTCCCGGCCACCACATGGGCGGTCAGAACCTTGGTCAACTGGTCCTTGTTTTCCGGTTTGAGCAGGGTTTCAACCGTACCGGCAGGCAGTTTTTCAAAACCCATATTGACCGGTGCGAACACCGTGAACGGACCGGGGCTGGCCAGGGTGTCGACAAGACCTGCTGCCTTCACCGCAGCCACGAGAGTGGTGTGGTCCTTCGAGTTGACCGCGTTCTCGACGATGTTCTTGCTCTCGAACATCGGCGCGCCGCCGACTTGCGGGTTGGCAAGCGAGATGTTTGCAGACAGTGCCAGACCGGCTGCGAGTGCGGCAACTGAAGAGAGTATTTTCGTACGTTCAGACATTGGAGGGTATCCTTGTTGTTAATGCTTGTCCCTTTGGACCCGAGCAGTAACGAGGAGGCTCCGGAATAAGTTTCAACTCATTCGAAAAAAATTTGACCAGCCATGTTTCTTATAGAGGCTGCAGCTTGCCGGACGCGATTACCGGGCCGGTGGGTGCCCCGGTCGGCGATCCACCCGCAGGTTCCAGGCTGACGGCAAGGGTGATGCCGTCAGCCAGCGCTGACCGGTTCTCGCGGTTGAGCACAAGGCTGCCGGATCCGGCACCGGCCAGTAGCCCGAGTGACCTCGGTACACCGTCACCCGGTATCAGCCACAACTCCGGTACACGGGTGTCCGTTGCATCTCCGGCCGAGGTGCGCACAAACAAGGCGCCGGTCGCCGGATCAAACCGCGCAACAAAGGCGGGCGCCTGACCCTCGGCGGTCAGCGTGGCAATGAGTGGTCTGCTGCCGTCAGGCGGGCTGGTGAACACTCCGATGCCCGGCAGGAACAACAGGACACCAAGGGCAGCGGTTGCCAGACCAACGCTCACACCGGACAGTCCACGCCAGAAGGACAGGCTGTCCCACAAGCTGGTTGTCTGCCGCGACACTTCCCCGAAGGTCCGGGCTTCAATTTTCTCCCAGACGGCGGCAGGCGGCGCAACAGGGTCCACTTCACTCAGCATCGGTGTCATCTGTTGCTGCCAGTCCTCAACGATCTTGCGGAACGCAGGGTCATTGTCAGCACGCTGTTCGGCTGCGCGCAGGTCGTCACGCTCCAGCACGCCGAGCGCATACTCGGCTGCCAGCCATTTGTCTTTGTCGCTCAGTTCCTGTGTCATCGGTTCATACAATCTCTCAAGGACAACAAGCCGCGCCTGATCCAGGTTCTGACCGTGTTGAGCGGTGCTTCAAGTTCATCTGCAGCCTCCTGGTAGGACCAACCGGACAGATAGGTCCGCCTGATCGCTGCTGCGTGTTTTGCATCCAGTTCATCGAGACAGTCGTTTATCCGGCGGGATTCGTCCTTTGCCAGCATGGCGTTTTCCGGAGACGGGCCATCGTCTGCAATGTCCGGCATTTCGTCCGTGGTATCGCTTGCCGGCCTGCGGCTGCGATAGCGGTCAATTGACTGGTTTCGGGCAATGGAGGCCAGCCACGCGATCGCACTGGCGTGCCCGGTAGAAAACCTGTCCGCCTTGTTCCAGATCTTTACATATACCTCCTGCAAGACATCTTCTGCATCCGTTCGATCCTTCAAGATACGAAGACATACGCCAAAAAGTTTCGCAGAAGTAAGCTCATAGAGCAGCTTGAATGCATCACGATCCTTCAAGGCAACGCGAGCGATCAGCTTGTCGATATCTGCAGATGTACTCATGTGCCAGTGCTCAAATCACTCGTCCAACCCTTATACACCAGCATGTATGGCGCAACGTCGTTGGTCAATTGATGCTGCCGGAAAGCGATTGGCGGACATTGACAGCGGTGCCATGGTGAAAGACGGTTGCGGGTGATGATCGATACACCAGACAATACCCCGAGCCTGGAAGCAGCAAAGACCGTTTTGATACGGCGGCTTGAAGAAGCCGATCGCGGAAGATGGCAGGACCTGTTCCGGAGCTACTTCGAATTCTACGAAGTCGAAGTTCCGGAAAACGGTTTCGACCGGGTGTGGAACTGGATATTCGACCCTGACAATGACTTCTGGTGTGATCTGGTGGTCAAACAAGACGGCAGCATCATCGGCTTCGTCCACTATCAGCTCTGGCACAGCAGCCTGACGGCAAGCATGGCCTGCTACATGGCTGATCTGTTCGTCGAGCCGTCGGAACGCGGTTCAGGCGCAGGGCGTTTGCTGGTTGACAAGGTGCTGGCATTTGCACGAGACAGGGACCTGCCTTCTGTGGACTGGCTGACCCAGGACAGCAATTATGCCGGCCGGCGTTTGTACGACACCTATGAGCCAAAATCGGATTTCGTTTTCTACTCTGTGCCGACCCGACAGGAATGTGACCCATGAAATGCTGTGGCCCCGGTTATGCCTCACCTGGCGAAGCGATGCAGGCACCGCGGGAGAAACTGCTCTACACGATTGCCATTTATACCGGCACCGGCATCCAGAAGCCCGACTATCTGTGCACCATTGACGCCGATCCCGACAGCGACACCTACAGCCAGGTGATCTCGCGACTTGAAATGCCGGGCATTGGCGACGAGTTGCACCACATGGGCTGGAATGCGTGTTCATCATGCCACGGCGATGCCGGCATGGAACGCAAATACATGATCGTGCCGGGTGTGAGATCCTCAAACCTGCATATCGTCGACTGCGCCACGGACCCGCGCAACCCGGCACTGTTCAAGGTTATCGAGGGATCGGAGATCAAGGCGAAGACCAACCTCTCGGCACCGCATACGATCCATTGCCTGGGCTCTGAAATCATCATCTCCATGCTGGGCGATGCGCAGGGCAACGCGCCGGGCGGTTACCTGCACCTGGACAAGGAGTTCAACATTGTCGGGCGCTGGGAAAACTCCATGGGCGACATCAAGTTCGGCTATGACTTCTGGTACCAGCCCCGCCACAACGTCATGGTGTCGTCGGAATGGGCAGCACCCAACACCTTCATGCCGGGTTTCGACCTGGAAGAGGTCGGGCATCTGAAATACGGGCGCGAGATCCACTTCTGGGATTTTGAAGCAAAGACCCCGAAGCAGACCATGTATCTGGGCGAAGACGGCCTGATCCCGCTGGAGGTGCGCTTTCATCACGATCCGGCCTCGTCGCACGGCTTTGTCGGCGCCGCCCTGTCGGCCAACATCATTCACTGGTGGAAAGATGCAGCCGGTGAATGGCAGTGGGAAAAAATCATCGACGTGGAGAACGAGCCGCATCCGGAATGGCCGATCCCGGTGCCCGGCGTGATCTCGGTGATCCTGCTATCGATGGACGACCGTTTCTTGTACTTCTGCAACTGGCTGCACGGCGATATCCGCCAGTATGACATTTCGGACCCGCACAACCCGAAGCTCACCGGCCAGGTCTGGATGGGAGGATTGCTGGGCCGGGCGCCGGAAGTAAACGGGGTGAAAGTCACCGGCGGACCGCAGATGATCCAGCTGTCGCTGGACGGCAAGCGGCTTTACGTGACGACCTCGCTGTTTTCCACCTGGGACAATCAGTTCTATCCCGACATCCGCACCAATGGCGGCTGCATGCTGATGGTGAATTGCGACACCGAAACCGGTGGAATGGAGATCGACCCGGATTTCGTGGTTGATTTCGGCAAGGAACCCAACGGTCCCAGCCGCTGTCATGAAACCCGCTATCCCGGCGGCGACTGCACCAGCGACATCTGGCTTTAGGATCAGGATCCAGGAGCACGTTACAAAAGTGACCACCCACACGATCACCATCGCCAACCGCAACGGTGCTGCCTACGAGGTCGATGCGAGGAAGCCATTGCTCGACAGCCTGCGCGCCCAGGGTGTGGACCTGCCTTATGGCTGCAAGTATGGCGGCTGCATTACCTGTGCCGCCAGGCTGATCGAGGGTGAGGTCAACCAGAGCGCACAGGTCGCTCTCAACAACCGGCAGATCGCCGATGGCTATGTCATCTTGTGCGTGGCACGCCCCAAAAGCGACTGCACGTTCGACATCGGGGTGGAAAGTCATGACAAGCTGTATCGCAACCCGTTCCTGGACCCGCTCAAGCCGCACGAACTGAAGGCGGATATCGCAACACCGTTGAAGCAAGCTCGCAAGGACACGCCATGACCAGCCTTGATGGCTTACGCCATACCGACCACGACCAGCCTTACAGCGACGACTATCTGCAGACGATCCTGAAGTCGGTGAAGACCATCGCCATGGTCGGCGCCAGCCCCGACAAGACCAAGTTCAGCTATGGAGTGCTGCGCGTGCTGCACGAGACCGGTTATGACATGATCCCGGTCAATCCGCGGCCAGGCCTGACCGAAATCCGCGGTATTAAAGTCTACCCCGACCTGGCGTCCATCGACCGGCCGGTGGACATGGTCGAGGTTTTCCGCCGGGCCGAGGACCTGCCCGAGATCGCCAGGCAGGCCGTCGCCATCAATGCCCGCGTCCTGTGGGGCCAGATCGGCGTCACGCATCCCGAAGCTGCAAAAATTGCCGAAGCGGCCGGCATGAAAGTCGTCATGGACCGGTGCCCCAAAATCGAGCTGTTCCGGCCGTTCTGGAAACCGAAGCTGCATCTTGGAATTTGACCGCGGCATCAGTGGCAGGCGGATACTGCTTAGCGGAGCCTTAACGACCATCGCATACGATTGCGCAATGGCGCATTATCTGAAGTTTTCCATCTCACTGGTTTTTGCCCTGCTGGGCCTGTGGGCCTTTGTGGCGTGGCCGCTTTGGCAGGGTGTGATCGGCTTCCTTGTCATCGGCTGTTTCGGCTCATGGCTGGCCAGCCGGGTGTTCAAACGCTACGCAACTCTGGATGAGATCAAGGAAGACCTGCAGGCGAGGCTTGACAGCGACTGAGCCGCTCGTCGTTTGTCAATGAGGCGGCTCCAACCTGCACCGGGGTTCTGACCTGCCGCGCTGATTACCATTTGTAAACTTGCACGGGCAGATCTGTTCTGGTCACATGGCCGCCAATCATTTAATGAACTGCTCTGATTACGCATTACGGTCTATCGTGATGCCGTTATACGCCCTAGAGCAACATGGGTTCAATTGAACCCATAAAGTTGCTCTAGCACTTTAAAAGCGAGCAGTTTTATGATTTTCGATTGATTAAATCAAAAATCATACTGATCTAATGGAGAATTTCAAAGTGCCAAAATCCAGGACCGTCATCATCGACAAACACCCCGGTCGCAGCGCCCAGGCCTTCGGTATCGCGCGGGAGCTTGGAACCGACCCTGACCTGATCCACCAGCCATCAGTGGGCGTGATCGGCAACAAGGGCGACAGCCAGTGTTATATCGGGGTGCAGGACAAGGTACAGGCGATCCACGACAACCTGCTCGCCCGCATCGGCAGCGAGGCTGACCAGATGCCCATGCGCCTGGTCCAGCCGGAATACACGGTTGCCACTTCAGACGGCATCCGCAACGGCACCCGCGAAATGCGCTATTCGCTGATCGGGCGCGAGGTCACCCATGATTCAGTGTGCGAACACCTGAGCGCCAGCGGCCTGGCCGGCACCATCGCCGTTGTGGCATGCGACAAGCCACCGGTCGGCACGCTTGCCGCATTGCTTGAGCACAACCGGCCCGCCATCATGATGTCGGACGGTTCCATCCACCCCGGCGTTGATCCCAGGTCCAACACCCCGGTTGACCTGGTCACAGCCTACCAGGCGGCTGGCAACAAGGATGAAGCTGAACGCATGCACATTTCGTGTGTTGCCTGTCCCGGGTTTGGCAGTTGCGGCGGCATGTTCACCTACAACACCATGCAGACCTTTATCGGGGTTGTCGGCATGCAACCTCTGCACATGGTGGCACCGGCGTCCGACGATCCGCGCCGCCTGAACGAATTCCCGGCCGAACTGGTCGGTTACCTCAAGAACCTGATCGAAACCGACACCACGCCGCGTGACATTGTCGGGCGCGATTCCATCCGCAACGCACTGATCGTGGCAATGGCGGTTGGCGGCTCAACCAATGTCGTGCTGCATGCGCCGGAGATTGCCCGGGCAGCCGGGTTTGCAAACTTCTGGAAGGACATCATCACGCCGGAAGAATTCAACCATATCTCGCAGAATGTCGTGCCGGTGCTCACCGATGCGCGGCCCTATGGCCGCTACTCGATGGTGGACATCGACGAGGTCGGCGGCGTGCAGGTAATTGTCAGGGAACTGCTGGAGGCAGGTCTTTTGAACGGCGATGCGCCAACGTGCACGGGTGAGACGCTGGCCGAACAGGTCGCCCGGCTCAAGACGCCGTCAGCCGACGGGCGGGTCGTCTATCCGGTGGCAAAACCCTACAAGCCGACCGGCGGCCTGCGGGTTCTGGGCGGCAACCTGTCGCCTGAGTTCAGCGCCGTCCTGAAACTGGCCGGCGTCGAGGGCGGCCTTGACGACAACATGTTCCGCGGCACCGCGCGGGTGTTCGAGGGCGAACAGGGACTGCTCGACGCACTCGACAGCGATCCTGACGGCTTCAAGGACCACGACATGATCATCATGCGCTATGAAGGCCCCAGCGGCGGGCCGGGCATGCCGGAAATGCTTGATTCAACCTCGCGTATCACAGCCTTGTGCCGCGAGCGCGATATTGTTGTCGCCCTGATGACGGATGCACGGTTTTCCGGCGGGTCGGTCGGGCTGGTGATCGGGCATGTCGGGCCGGAAGCAGCGCTCGGCGGACCTATCGCCTTCATCGAAGACGGCGATGAAATCATTGCAGACCTGAACAGCAACGAGCTCAACTGTACCCAGCTGAACGACCCGGCCACACTGGCTGAGCGCAAGGCGGCATGGACCAAAACCGTCGAGGCAAACGGTGGCCTGCACCCAGCCTGCGGCGATGCCGACACCCGCCTGCTCAACCGCATGCGCCGGTCTGCCGTTCCCGCCATTCAGGGCGCCGGCATGCATCCGGACAGGCAATTGTGGGTCAACGAGCCACGCGACCCGGTGGTTTCATCGTTCACGCCGAGCAACAAGTATCATGCCTGAACGGTTTGGTTGCACATCTTGACCGCAGGCGGGACAGCGAACCTGGACGTTTACCGGCCGAGAGCTGTGTCCGGTCTCGATGTCTGGCACATCGGTGACCTGCGCCTGAAGGTCTACGGGATTACAGCTGACGGACAAGAACTGACTGACGACCTTGTCAGCAAGGCTCAAGCCTTTGCGCAGCGTGAGCTGCCGGCGCTGGTGGCTGCTGAAGGTGAAGACAACGGGCTTGGCTTTGTCATCATCCATCCGGGCGAACTCGGTGTGTCGGTGCTGCTGCACTGGTGGATACAGGGCTCGGTGCTGTGCCAGCACATCGAGCGTACGTTGTGGGGAGACGACAAGCCGATGGACACTGCCTCGCGGCCGGTCATCGCCTGTGTCTGGGAACTGGGGCTGATCGATGCGGAGCAGCGCATATGGCGCGACGTGATGATGGTGCCACAACCGGATGCCGACGCCTATCTGAATGCACAGGTGTCGATGTCCGAAGTATAGGCTCAAACCTGTCCTTCAGGCGTTGATTGCCTCATGTTCCATGCTCTGCGTAAAAATGCGTGACTGACTTGTCTGGACACCCTGCTGTCAAAATAGTCCACTAACAGAAAGACCGGGAAGGCCAGTCTGGCTTTCCAGGCTCTGGTGACGGCTCGAACAAAACTGATGGAAACCGTCGTGTTAACAGCCGCGAAAAAGCCAATAGCTCATCTCCTCGCCGTGTTCATTGTGCTCATGACTGTTCACGGGCCCCAGGCACAAGCCCAGTCCAGCGCAGACCGCGAAGCGGTTCTAGCCGTCAACACGGAGTTTTACCGGGCGTTTCGGGAAAGCGACGTGACGGCCATGGCCAACATATGGGCCAGCCAGGAACCGGTTGCCGTGCAACACCCTTCAACCGGGCGCATTGACGGACGCGATGCGGTGTTGCGGAGCTGGGCACAAATGATGCGCCGGCCGCCCGACATAAGCTGCGAGGTCGAAACCGTCCGGTTTTCCAAAGGCGGCTGGGCCGTAACCTGTCTTGAGAAACTCAATCCGGGCAGCGTGCGAATGATCAATATCTTTCGCAAGGATGGCGGCGAATGGAAGATGATCTATCACGGTCCGGCTCCGGAAGTCGAAAGCGTTTAGGCAGCTGCAGGCGCATCCGGACTGATCTCGCCGGCGCAGGTTTCAGTCCGGAGGCAGTATTGCTGACTCTAGAGTCCTTTCCCGCTACATAGAAACGTCTGACCGATTTTCTGCGTTTGCTGGCCAGGCACGGCTTCCGCCATGGTCTGGTTGACCACAAGGAAGGCGTAACGCAGTCCAGCGGGCGCAGAAAACCGGCCTTCGGTGGATCAAATCAGTCCATCGGCGTCGTTGAAAAGCTTGCCCGATGCACCACATCGCTCTTCGCTTTTCGTCTAGCCGAGTGAACTGATTTGAGGCCATCAAACGCTTCTATGTAGCGGGAAAGGACTCTAGTTTTTCATGCTGGCGAATTCGTCCGCTGAAAGCGCACCATCTTCATTGGCGTCAGCCGTCAGGAAAGCATCTTCGGTCAGGTCAGGCATCATGGACACGGCCTCGTCCAGAGACACGGACCCGTCTGCATCAACATCCACTTCAGCAAAGTCCGCAGCCTGTGCAGCGCCGACAGCCAGCACCGAAACAGCAAGAACAGCAAAAAACCTTTTCATCGCACCCTCCAAAACTAGGCAAGCCCGTATCATGCGGGCATTATCACATCCGGCAGGAGCGTTATGCTAACACCCCACCGGCGCGTATATGATCTTCCATGGTTGGTTTTTGTTGGACCAAAAATGGTTGAATTGTGGGGTTTTTGCGTCAAGAACGGAACCGTGTCTGAATGCCCGCCCGCAATGGTTCAGCGCCGTGTCCGGATTGCATCCGCAATCCGCCTGGCACTGACGGATGCAGCGTGGAAGTAGCCCTGAAATGCCGGTCGGTAACCGATAAACCACAAGCCTTGATGATCGGGATCGGCTTCGCCTGACGGATGCAGTGGAACACCGCCGTCATCCAGCACTGACAGGTGGTCCAGCAAAGGCGCCAGCCCGGTCCGGTAACCGGTTGCGCAGACTACCGTGTCCGGCCTGAAGGTCTGACCGTCTCTGAATATAACCTTATCCGGCTGAAATTCGGCTATTTCTCCCGCCACCTTGAAGCGACCATTGCGGACCGCGGCTACAAAGCCGTCATCCATGGCGAAGGCAACACCATCGCGCAGCAACCGGGTGCCGCCACCATCGGGATGGCTGGTCAGACCGTAGCGGGCCAGATTGCCGAAAAATAACCACTGCATCAGCCGGAATGCCGGGTCGAGTACACTAACCGGCAAGGCGGCAAACAGATTGGCCGCCCTGTGCAGTGGAAACCCGAACACCCGGGTCGGCACGATGGCAGGACCGTGACGCACTGATATGAGCACTTCGGCAGGTTGATGCTGCACCAGATGGTTCAACACGTCGCCACCCGAATTACCGGCACCGACCACCAGCACGCGCTTGTTGTTCAACCGCGTGATGTCACCCAGATCAGCAGCATGGATCAGCTCACCCTGGAAACGATCCCGCCCCCGCCAGCCGGGCACATGCGGGATGCGGTCCCGCCCGGTGGCAAAAATGACGTGATCGCACTCATGATGCTGCTTGTCGGTAGCCAGCCGCCAGACCGTTCCGCTCCGCTCAATGCCGGTCACCCTGACCCCGAACCGGATCGGCACCTCAAGATCAGCGGCATAGCTCTCAAGATAGTCCACAACCGTGTCGCGATGCAGGAAAGACCCGCCTGTGTCCGGCAGTTTCCGCCCCGGCAAACCGGCGAAATGCCGGTGAATATTGAGGCGCAACTGTGAGTGGCGCGCGCGCCAGGGTTCGGCAACACGGTCACCGGCTTCAAGCACGGTTACGGATATGCCGCGACGCGCCAGTTCGCGCGCAGCCGTGAGGCCGGAGAGCCCGGCACCAATGACAATAGCGTTTTGGGTAGATGAGTTGTGCATGATGTTGTCTCATTGATTGCAGTGGTATCCGGCAGAGACAAGTGCAGTTTCTCACACTGCGGACCGGTCTGTCTGAACCACTGTCGCAGCTTGTCTCGATGGCGGGGGTTGTTCTGGCCCGGAAACCCAAACCGTGTTAGAGGAAAATCTGACCAAACCGGTGCAAAACGGACATATCATGTTGAAATCAGGCAGCGCTGTCGAAACTGTGGTTGTTGGCTTGCCATGGGCCGGCACATCAACCACATTCGCCATCCTTGACGTACTTGCGTCTGTCGGCCGTGACTGGGAAATGTTGCATGGCACACCGTCGCAGCGTCCAGCCTTCAAGGCCCGCCTATTGTCATATGACGGCTTGCCTTACGACGATCCCAACGGCAGGCGGATCACACCGGAAGGACGCCTGTCAGATTCTCCTGAACCGGGTCTGATCATTGTTCCCGACCTGCACCTTGACCCATCCGCTCCCGCACCGGACACCTTTGCGCCCATCGCGCAGTGGATCCACGATGCACATGAGCATGGCGCAGTGATCGCCTCAGTGTGCTCAGGTGCGCTGCTGCTGGCCGAAACCGGGCTGTTGAACGGTATCGAGGCAACCACGCACTGGGCCTATTCCGACGTCATGTCGCAGCGCTTTCCGCAGGTCCGCCTGCAGCGCCAGCGCGTCCTTGTGCCGGCCGGAGACGACCACAGGATCATTACAGCCGGTGGTGCGTCGGCCTGGGGAGACCTACTGCTTTACCTGATCGCACGGATTGCGGGAGCCGAGGAAGCACGGCGCGTGGCAAAGATCTACCTGATCGAACCACATGCACAAGGACAGATGTGTTACGCCTCGCTTGCCGCCGGCCGCCAGCACACAGACCAGGTTATTGCCAACACGCAAGCCTGGGCAGCCGAACACTATGATGACCGCAATCCGGTGCAGACCATGGCACAGACCAGCAACCTGTCCAGACGCAGTTTCCTGCGACGCTTCCGAAAGGCTACCGGGCAGTCCCCACTGGAATATGTGCAAACGCTCCGGGTCGAGGAGGCCAAGCAGATGCTTGAGACAACAGATGCTGCGGTCGATGACATCGCCGCAGAGGTCGGTTACAGCGAACCATCCAGTTTTCGGTCTGTATTCCGCAAGCATGTCGGCATCACGGCATCGGCCTACCGCAAGAAATGGCGCTCATCGTTTCGACAGTCCGGAATCAGATTGCCAGACTAGCGATCAGACAGCGCAAGCCGCAGGCCGAGAAACCCGAAGGTGCCGGCGAAGGTCCGCTTCAGCCATTTCATAACCACGGGCCGGGAAATCACATAGTCACGGGCCATGGCGGCGCAGGCGCCATATCCGACAAAGATGATGAAGGTGAGCGCCATGAACACAGCCGCCAGAAGTATCAGGTTCGCCGTAGCTCCCTGCCCGTCAAGCGGCACGAATTGCGGCAGGAAGGCCATGAAGAACAGCGACAGCTTGGGGTTCAACACGTTGAGCAATATGCCGTTCACGACCGTCCGGCCGGCAGGAACCGGCGCCTTGTCTTCTGTGACATCCAGTGTGCCGCCGTCCTTCATTATGTTCCAGGCCATGTAGAACAGATAGGCGACACCGAGATACTTCACGATCTGGAAGGCCAGTGCGCTGGTGTGCAGTATGGCAGCCAGCCCGACAATACTGGCAATCGCCGCCGGCAGGATACCAAGTGTGCAACCGAACGCGGCAGCGACACTGGGCCTGAACCCCCGCCCCAGCCCGACCGCCAGCGTGTACAGCACACCGGTTCCCGGCAGCAGAACAACAACGATCGATGTCAGCAGGAATTCAACACTCATTGGACAGCCTCTCGCAAACTGGGAGGACATCATTGCTCGAATTCGGGGCAGTAGTCCAACTCTTCTGGTCGAACAGCTTTCTTCGCTTCGCCCAGGCCGTTCTGCATCACTCTGGCCGAACAGCTTTCTTCGCTTCACTCAGGCCGTTCTGCATCATTCTGGCCGAACAGCTTTCTTCGCTTCACTCAGGCCGTTCTGCATCACTCTGGTCGAACAGCTTTCTTCGCTTCACTCAGGCCGTTCTGCATCACTCTGGTCGAACAGCTTTCTTCGCTTCGCTCAGGCCGTTCTCCGACCCAGAATAAACGTAGGGATGAACTCCAGTCCGACGTACGTCAGTGCTGGGGCAAGCGCGTCTGCAGGCGTGAGCTACAAGAGCAAAGCCGGTTCGGCCAAAATGGCAGAACTGTGACAAATAGGACACAGTTTCCAAAAAAGTGCAGCCGCCCCATCGAAACTGATTGTCCTGCTGGCCCTTCACATCTAGCGTAAGGCAGAGCTTGGGGCGGGCCAGGGGAACTGAGGGGTCGCGGAGACAAGGCAGCGGTTGCGTTGCCGATACTGGTCAATTTATTTGCCATATCGGTAACCGCCACTGCCTCCCCCTCAGACTTGGCCATGTAATGGCCTACAGTTTATTCCAGCCTCTACCAAACCTCATTTCGTGACGATCAGCCCGCTCATACGGATCGGGTTATGCCGCCATCCGCGCGGATGTTCTGGCCGGTGATATAGGCTGCACCGCTTGACGCAAGGAACGCGACCACAGAGGCGATCTCGCCGAGCGAGTCGCCATATCGCTGCATCGGGATCTGCTCGAGAAACTCCTGCTTTTCCGGCAGGGAGTTGATGAAACCCGGCAGCACGTTGTTCATCCTGATATTGTCGGCGGCATATTTGTCGGAGAACAGCTTGGTGAAGGCAGCCAGGCCCGCGCGAAATACGCCTGATGTCGGAAATACCGGATTTGGCTCGAAAGCGGCAAATGTCGATATGTTGATGATGGTACCGGATTTCTGCGCCTGCATGATCGGGGTCACGAGCCGGGTCGGGCGCACCACATTGAGGAAGTAGACATCCATGCCGGTGTGCCAGTCTTCATCGCTCAGGTCGAGGACCGGTGCACGCGGCCCGTGGCCGGCGCTGTTTACGAGCACGTCGACACGTCCCCATTTTGCCATGGTTGCATCAACAAGCCGTTGCAGATCGTCAACCGACTGGTTGGACCCGGTGACACCGATGCCGCCGAGCTCTTTGGCCAGCGCTTCTCCCTTGCCGGACGACGACAGGATGGCCACGTGAAAACCGTCGGCCGCCAGCTTACGAGCGGAGTCCGCCCCCATTCCGCTGCCGCCTGCTGTAATGATCGCTACCTTTTGTTCGGACATGCCGGACCTCTCCCGCTGGATTGTTGGTGATGTTGCAGCCCTCAAAATAGGCGCTCAGATGCGTGGTTGACCAACCATAAATCCACTCTCTAGACTATAGAAAAACTACTGCGTAACGGAGAACGCCCTTGGTCCGGCTGCCACCCATGAATGCCTTGAAGGCATTTGAAGCATCCGGCCGCCATCTGAATTTCCGGCTGGCGGCTGAAGAGATAGGCGTCACCCAGGGCGCTGTTGCACAACATGTGCGCGCACTCGAAGCAGACCTGCAGGTGAAACTGTTTGACCGGCTTGCCAGGGGGCTGGCGCTGACCGAAACGGGCAGAAAATACCATGCGCCGCTGCTGCGGGCCTTTGACCTGATACGTGATGCAAGCGACGAGCTGCGCCCGCGCCAGGACGTAGTGACCATCTCCGTCACGCCGTCATTTGCAACAAAGTGGCTGGTGCCGCGCCTGGCACAGTTTACCGATGCCAACCCTGATCTGAATGTTCAGATAGTGGCGTCGTCAGAACTGGCCAACTTCCAGGACGACGGCATTGATCTTGCCGTCCGCCAGGGCAGTGCACCAAAGGAATCCGGCCTGGTATCGCAGGCTTTGTTTCCGTCGGAATTTTACGCCGTTTGCAGTCCTGCCCTGCTGCAGGGCGATCATCGCTTGCTGGTGCCGGAAGATCTTCAACATCATACCCTGCTACTCGATGGCCACGGACTTTGGCCGCTGTACATCGAGAAGATACTGGATGCAAAACAGACACCGAAATTCCGCACCATCAGGTTCAATCAGACAGCCCACGCTGTAGATGCCGCGCTTGCCGGTCAGGGCGTGGCACTCGCAGGTGACCTGTTTGTTGCCGATGAACTGGCTTCAGGCCGGCTTGTCCGCCCCTTCCCGTACACCGTTCAGAGAGACCTCGGGTTTTTCATCGTGGCCCCCCGCAAATCACGCAATAGCAATTCCGTGCGGAGAATGTGGGACTGGCTGACCGAACAAAGCCATGCCGGCTTGTCCGGTCCCGAAAGTTCGCGATGATCAGGGCTCACAAGCGTGTCTCAACACCACTACTTCCTGATTGCCTCGAGAGCACAGGCTTTTCCAATGCCCCCGACCCGGTTGTGTCGCCAGTTACACATGTCCGTCCCCCGCCCCGGTCAACGTCGCCCTTCACTCATCAGACAGATGCCTGGCCCAGACTTTCGCCGTAGCGCCCAGCGGCACCAGATGCCGGTAAATCTCCCTGCCGATCTCGGTCACTTCATAACCGGATGCAACCTTGTGCACGAGCCGTGCCGCCTGCAGCTCCTTGAGGCGCTGGTTCAGGACGGCGGGCGATATGGTTTCACACTTGTCCTGCAGGTCACGAAATGTGGCGGGGCCGATTTCGCTGAGCGTCCACAGCACGCCCATTGCCCAGCGCCTGCCGATCAGATCGAACAGCGCCATAACCGGCGCACCGCTGCGCGAGCCCCTGACAGGATGACCGGGTCTGGGAATTTTTATCATTTTGCTATACTTTCCATAGCGGATTATCTTTGCTATGAAAAATATAGCAGCTGCCGGCAATCATGGGAAAGTGGAAATGAAGAACGACAACTACGAGGTCAGGGACGACCGCTTCCGGCGGAGCATCAAGACGGACGAGCCCATTGAGCGGATATGGACCGGCGGGCGCTGGACGGAAGGCCCGGTTTACTCGCCCGCCTTCAGGTGCCTGCTGTGGAGCGACATTCCGAATGACCGGCGCCTGAGATGGGATGAACTGAGCGGGTCGGTTGGCGATATCCGCAGCGGGCTCGGCTGCTATACCAATGGAAGTACGCTTGATCGCGAGGGCCGCATTGTTGCATGCGAACACGGCACACGCAGTGTCACCCGTGTCGAACATGACGGCTCCGTCACTACGCTTGCCTCTCACTACAAGGGTAAGCGCTTCAACAGTCCCAATGATGTTGTCGTGCGTTCAGACGGCACCATCTGGTTCACCGATCCTGCCTACGGCATAGAGTCCGACTATGAAGGGTTTCAGGCTGAGCCCGAACTGGATGGCGAGCATGTCTACCGCCTCGATCCGGCCAGCGGAGACTGCACGCGCGTGGCGGATGATTTCGTCTGTCCCAACGGCCTCGCCTTCTCCCTCGACGAGCAGACACTTTACATTGCCGATTCCGGTGCGACGCGGTATCCAAGCGGCGAGCATCATATTCGCGCGTTCACCGTCGCCGGCGACGGCAGCCTTTCCGGCGGCGAGGTTTTCGCAGAGTGTGAATCCGGTGTGTTTGATGGTTTCCGCTTCGACAATCAGGGACGCATCTGGACCAGCGCCGGGGACGGCGTGCACTGCTATCACCCCGACGGCACCCTGCTCGGCAAGGTTTTCATACCGGAAACAGTTTCAAACCTGTGCTTTGGCGGACCCAAGCTGAACCGGCTGTTCATCACCGCCTCAAGCAGCGTGTACACGGTGCTGCTGGCAACGACGGGACAGGCAAATTTCCGATAACAGCACCCAGATTTGCTCCGTCAACGGACATCCTGTAGTGTTCGTGAACATTGTCCCTGTAACTGCCAGGGACGATGATGACCGCGGACGGCGGGAAGGCATGGCCTGAAATGAACTTTTCACAGCATACGGCCTGGTCGGATCCGGGGCCGTTTGCCGACAGTCTGGATGAACTTCCCGCAGACCCCGGCGAGCTTGCCGACTGCCTGGAGAATTTCCTGATACATCATGCAGCGGCAAGGTCCCTGAATTTCGGTGTTCCCGATTATGCAGAAACAGACCGCAACCTGCGCACGGTCGAGCGCCTGTTCCGAACTGCAAAGGACCGGGACGACCGGCCGTTTTCCGAGCACCGTCAACTGCCGGCATACCTTTACGGGAGCTGCCATGATTTTGTGCTCATCGCCGCCAGCAAATTCCGGTCGCTGGGCATCGACGCTCGGCTTCGCGTTGGCTTCGTCGACTATTTCCGCAAAGACAGATGGGAAGATCACTGGCTTTGCGAATATCGCAAAGACGGCGAGTGGCGGCTTCTGGACGCGCAGTTGGGCATGCGGGCAAGACAGGGCCACGGTGTTGAGTTTGACATCACCAATGTTCCGCGATCCCGGTTCAAGTCCGGCTGCGAATTGTGGCTGGCCATTCGCCGGGGCGAGATCGATCCACAGAAATGTGGGCTATTCTATGCCGGCATCAGCGGACACTGGTTCCCGGCTTCAAACGTCCTGAAGGATGTCGCCACACTGGCGGCAATTGAACCCTTGCCGTGGGATTACTGGGGCCCGGCCCGGGACTTCAGCCGGGATCAGGCCGTGAGCGAACAGGCGCAGGCGCAACTGGAACAAATGGCGCGCTGCTTCGTCCCAGCGCCGGCCTCGCTGCAGGAGGCAAGCTCGATACTTGATGGTTTCCAATGGGCAAAACCAACCGAAACGGTGCTGAGTTTTGTCGACGGCGAGCTTTGTGAGCGCCCGTTGATCTGAATTGCGATGTCGGTTCTAAGAAGCGGCCTGCCGCATGAAATTGCGATACAGCGTTTCCGCGCATGACAGGAATGCCGGCATGTGTTCAGCGGCTGCAGACTGCATTGCGGTCAACCCGTCGTCTCCGAGTGCAGCGATCAGCGCATGGTGATAAGCCGGCACCTCGCCCCAGTTTGCCACCGTGCCGGGTTCGACCTCCGCGTGATATTGCATGGACCAGGCGTGCTTCCCGATCCGCATGGCCTGCACCTTGCAGATGTCGGAACTGGCCAGAACGGTTGCGCCTTCAGGTGCCTGGGCAACATTGACGGAATGCCATTGCAGAAATTTCTGGCGGCGCGGCAAGCCTTCGAACAACGGGTCGTTCTGACCCGCTTGCGTCAGCTCGACATCGAGAACGCCAATCTCGGGCGGGCGCTGCGGCCCGCAGGTTCCGCCAAGCGCATCTGCCAGCAACTGATGTCCGAGGCATAAACCCAGAAAAGGCCTTTCAAGTTCACGCACCCATCTGCGGATCGCAAGCTTTTCCGGCACCAGCCAGGGATGCTCTTCCACGTCCCAGACATCCATCGGCCCGCCCATGACCCATAGTGCGTCATAGCCCTCCAGTGGCGGAACCGGTTCGCCGGCATGAAGGTTGACCGCGTCCCACTCTATGTGATCTTCCGCCAGAAACCGCCGCAGTGAGCCTGGATGCTCACAGTCGATGTGTTGAAAGACCAAAAGGCGCATTGCATTCTCCCATTCCCGGCAACATCTGCCGGCATCAAAATGCGGTCTGGAATATACAGCTTTGTTTTCCACTGGCCATACTAGAGCCCGTTGCGGCAGCCACATATGCCCAATCGGGAGTGACGTGACAGGTCCACCGAGACCCCTTCCCGCTTCGGTATCCGGGCAGGTGTCAGGCGCGTTCGTCCTTCGGCGACGCCATGACGATATGGGAAGTGATGCTGCTCACCTGCGGCACCATACCCAGCACTTCAGTATGGAAGTGCTTGTAGGCGGCCAGATCAGCGACTTCGATGCGCAACAGGTATTCGACGGTCCCCGAGATCGAGTGGCACTCACGCACTTCAGGTGCATTCGCCATGACCCGTTCAAACTCGACCTGATCAGCCTTCAAATGCCGTGACAGGCCAACGGCAACCATCACGACGAAACCGCTGCCGAGCACGTCCCGGTTGAGCACGGCCCGATAGCCTAGAATAGTGCCGTTTCGCTCAAGTTCCTGCACACGCCTTAAACAAGCTGACGTTGAAAGCCCGATCTTGCGCGCAAGCTCGATGTTTGTGAGACGGCCATTGCGTTCCAGCTCATGCAATATTGCTCGGTCAATTTGGTCAAACTTGCTCATTTATTGCACAAAATACTCGAAAACCGGAGCGATACGCAAGCACATTGCGGTGAAGATCTCATATTATTGCGCAATGATGACACTTGACCTCACCATTGCACTCGCCGGATTTGCATTTGTCTCGCAGATGTCGCCTGGACCCAATAATTTCATGCTGATGGCGTCAGGCATGAACTATGGCTGGCTCCGCACGCTGCCGCACATGCTGGGTATCGGTATCGGCTTCCCGGTCATGGTCGTCCTGGTCGGTTTTGGCGTCATGCAGTTGTTTGACGTCGTGCCATACAGCTTCGATGCCTTGCGGGCACTGAGTGCGGCCTACCTTGTCTATCTGGCGTGGAAGATTGCAACCGCACAACCGGTGGACACTGACGGCATCAGCACAAACAGCCGGCCGCTTTCGTTCATTCAGGCTGCCGCTTTTCAATGGGTGAACCCAAAGACCTGGGCGATGGCCGTAACCGCCATCACCGCCTACTCACCACCTGAACGGCCCCTGAGCAGTGTATTTTTCATCGCACTGGTTTTTGCAGTCGTCGGAACGGTAACAATCAACTCGTGGACCGTGCTGGGGCAGCAATTGCGGCACCTGCTTCGGACACCTGCCGCCTATCGCAGCTTCAATATCTGTTGCGGGCTGGTGCTGGTGATGTCGGTCTATCCGATGCTGGCAAGAGGGTTGCAGTAGACCGCTGACCGGGGCTAAAGCGCGTTTTCCCTGCCCCACACCTGCAGCGCTTCGAGAACCGGCCGCAGCTTCTGCCCCTTCTCAGTGAGCCGGTATTCCACCTTGGGTGGCACAACGGCAAACACTTCGCGATGGACCAGGCCATCGCTTTCCAGTTCCCGCAACTGTTTTGTCAGACTGCGCTGGGTGACCGTTCCAAGCCGGCGCTTCAGTTCACTGAAGCGCAACGTCCGGTTGATGAGATGATACAGGACCAGCCCCTTCCACTTGCCGCTGATTTGTTCAAGCGCAGCTTCGACGGGACAACCGCCACTGCAGTCATAGCGGTCAAATCTCGCCTGGCTTTTCATGGAAACACCTCATGGTATACTTTTTGTACCTATAATCACAAAATGTGCGTACTTGCCTGGAATGCCTGCTGGAGGATACACACTTCGAACCCGGTATCAAACGAAGGAAATCGCTCCCATGTCACTGACCATTCTGGCGCAAATCACTGCAGTTCCCGGCAAGGAGGCGCTGGTGCGCGCCGAGTTGGAAAAACTCGTGGACATTACCCGCGCCGAGGAAGGATGCGAGCAGTACGACCTGCACCAGGACAATGAAAACCCCGGCCTGTTCGTGTTCTATGAAAACTGGCAGAGCCGCGACCTGTGGCAGCAGCACATGAACGCCCCGCACCTGGGGGCCTACATGGCAGCAACGGAAGGCGCCGTCAGCAATTTCGTGCTGAACGAAATGACCAGGATCGCCTAGGGTAAGGACGCAAACCGGTGTGGCGGAACAAATCTGGCGCACCGGCAGGGCCGTCTTCCCTATCGGTTATCGTAAATTTATTTTCTACAATTAAACATGTATTCATACTGATCATTCAGCGGTAATTACTAAATGACCGCAATATATTACAATACAGCTCAGACTTATTCACATTGATGTGGGGGTTGGGCTATGCGCAATATTTTGTTTCTCATCGTCATGGCGTGCGCGATTTCGCTGCCTTTTGTTCTGCAGCTGTCGCCAGATGAAGGCTCCATTGTCGCGACGGACGAGACACCGGCGAGCACCTGGGTAACGGAACGAAACCCGTCAGGCAAAGTACCCGCAAGCGGTTTCAAGGCAATGTACTTCAGCCGCGCAGATCCGGACAAGCTGGTGTTTGCGGAAACTGTTCCGGACATCGCGATCCAGTATTCCCGAAGTGAATTGAAAGGCATCGAGTCGGCCGGTTTCATGGGCTACTGGGTTGGCAGGCTGAATTTCGACACGCCGACCACCAGGCAAATCAGCGTCAGCGAAAGTCACGCAAAATCAGTCATCCGCATCAATGGCAAGACTGTTTACGAAAGCAAGAAGCAGAAGAAGGACTTCACGCACAGTTTCGCCGCCGGTGAACACTTCATCGAGGTGGAACATGACAATTACTGGCATACGGTCGGGTACAAGGTAACCATTCAGGAGAAGATCCGCTATCTCACCGAGGGCGAGGTAAAGTCGTATCTGGTCAACTCCAACCAGAGATCAACCCAACTTTATTATGTCGGGTTGTATGACAGTTCAGCACAAGATGCGACGGTTGAGGTCGAACTGCCCGAAACAGATCGCCCAATCGTCCTTTGGCTGAACTCCCACTCGCCGATCGACTGGAAACTGCCGGCGGATCAGAAGGTCTCTACGGTAATCCTGGGGTCTCGTGTGACCGGATCGCGTGTGTATGGCAATGCAATCAAACGTGTCCTGCATACGAAAGCCCATATCGGGGTTTCAAACAAATCGATCACCTGCACATGTTCGGGCATAGGTAAACCGCACTTTCACTGTGAATATAAACGCGACCTGACAGATGCTGCCAAAAGGCTGCTGGCACTGACCGGTTCCCGGCTCGATGGCTACGCAGTGACCTATGATGCCGACAGGGTGAAGATAACCGCTTATGACGAGACAGTCGAAGCTGAAATCTATGCGCAGCAGCGTCTCAACGAAAAAGCCAAAAGACAGTGTTTAACAGGGACCAATTGACTTCCGTCACCTGCTACATAAAACCTCGCCAGATTGACATAAGCCTGTCGGCAGCAAAGCACTGTGATGGTGCGCCTTCAGTTTCACCATTGATGGATCAAGAGTTAAAGCTAGTCACAAAATCGCTCCGGCACTCCGCAAGCGCTCAGCGCGCCGTCGGAAACGCTGTCCGGATTAACCCGAACAAGCGCGCCGTTTCTCGAATCTCGGCTTCAGACCGGCAAACTGTTCCGGGCCTGCAACATCCCGTTCCAGACCGCTTGGAATAGTTGGCGGAGGCATGTCGTCCCAGGTCAGGTATCCGCGATTGGCAAGCACGATGAGCACCCCAACGAGGTGCAGATCCGTTTTGGTTTCGAAATAGTGAATGTCTCTTTTTATTGTATGGCGGTCGAGGGATCTGAAATATGACCTTCGATACGCTTCAAAAGCGTCGATTACCGATGCGCGCCGTCTGGCGGAACAGCGGTCTTTGCTGAATTCCATAAGTGCCTCGTACAACTGCTCGCGGTAGCCAAAACGGAACCGGCCGGCATCCTGGCTAACATGCCGCCTGAAGATTTTTGATGTGTCCTTCCTAATCGACATGACTGGCATGAAGAACGGACCGTACGGCCTTGGCTTGCCTGTACGCGATCTGCCTTTGCGCGGCGGGGCTATGGCCTTGCCGTCTTCCCAAAATGCACCCAGATCGGCATAGGCGACACGTAACTGCTTGCGAAACTCATCCTGACGGGCATAGCTCTCCTCAATGCTCATGGAGTGCGGCAACCCGGGGATGTATCCCATGAAAGTGGCCCGCACGGACGGTGACATGAAACCAAGCACCCCGACAAAGACCGCTATCGTGAAACCTATGATCTGCAATCCGAACTTAACGTCAAACACACCAGCCACCCGCTCTCCGTTGCTATCGAGGCGATTGTTCACTGTACGCATTAAACATCCGTTAAACCGGCAAGGTTGTAACGCCGGGTCACTTGCCAGCTAGATATGCAGAAATGAAAAGGCCGCCGCTGTGGCTACACCGCTCGACATGGCAACCAGCGGATTTCTGAACATGAGCATCGCCAAGCCGGCAACTGCGACGGCCGCGCTTACCCGCAAACTGCCGCGGGCACACTCCGACACAACGATTGCGACCAGTACCGATGAAGCCATCGCCTTCAGGATGGCTTCCAGGCGCGCAGTCATTGCAAACAGGTTCATGAGTTCTGACCCTGCGATGCGGGTCACATAGACGACCAGCCCCATGATCAGGATGACGAGAAATCCAGCCAGGCTAGCGTTCATGGACAAGCCCGCCAATGGCACCGCCTGCCACAGCAGCGCTGACGACATTCCATCCCGGCGGGAGGACATGCAGACCAATGACCGCAATAACAGCAGCCGCAACTGCCGGCAACCAGGTTCGGCTACCCTCCCATTCGCCGAGCCATCCGGCCAGCACCAGCGCGGCAAAATATGACGGCATCAGAACATCGATACCGAAGCGGTGCAGGTCTCCAAAAGTCTGGCCGATAACCGCACCAATGGCAGTGCCGATGATCCATGCCGCCCACAGGATCAACCCTCCTCCAAGCAATCTGCCAATATCGCGTTCGCGATTTTGAAATGCGTTCATGCTGTCGGCGAAATTCGGATCACTCAACGTGGTGAGGGCTGCAAGCCGCTGCGGGCGGTTGAGCCTGTTGATCCAGGGCGACAGGGATGCGCCCAGCAGAACGAACCGGGCGCTGACCGCCAGCACCACCAGCGCCAGCGAGACGATGGATGCGGACGACCACAGTTCCAGCGATGCAAATTGTGCAGCACCGGAGAACACAATGACGCTCATGGCCACAGCGTGTGGGGCCGACATGCCACTATCAATTGCCGCTGCCCCGAACGCCATGCCGTATGGAATGACGAACAGGGCCAGTGCGAACATTGTGCGCATGCCCCGGCGAACGCCTTGAACGGACAGCACAACTTCACCCGTCACCTGCATTGCGAGACTTCCTTATAACCTTTATGCAGGTTAGAATATAAATTTGCTGTTGTGAGTCAACCGGAACAACGGTTATAATCGACATATGAGTTATCAGCATCATCCGGTACGCCTTGTAGGCGGTCGTATCTGCCTGGATTTCCTGAACACCGCCAACTGGACATCCGCCGGTCAAATTGCCGACGAACGGCTGGCAAGCGTCAAGGACCTTGCCATATGGTGCGATGCCGTCGGCCTGCATGACCTTGTCATGCCGGGCGAGGAGCGGTTGCAAAAAGACGTGCTGGAGTTTCGCAATACACTTCGCAACATCATCGTGACGCTCGTTCTCGACAATGAACCCGCCTCGCCGGACATAGAGGATTTCAACAGGACCGTAACCCGGACGGAAACCTATCAGCTGATGAAGCCTTCGCACGGTAGACTGGCCTTCGGCTCACAAACGACATTCACCAAAGCCATAAGTCTGCTTGCTGTTTCGCTGCTCGGCGACGCCCATGAGATCACCCGGGTCAAATTGTGCCCCTCGGACAATTGCGGCTGGCTGTTTCTGGATGAGAGCAAGAACCGGCGCCGGCAGTGGTGTGCCATGGACTTGTGCGGCAACCGGGCCAAGGCGCGGCGGCATTACCGGCGAAAGCAACTGGAAACACCCTGAGCCAGAGCCCCGCATGTCCATGTGGATCACGTCACGCAGCAACCGCTTCGCGCAGTGTGCCAAAATGCCGATCCCAGCCGGCATCGATGGCGGTGAGCAGGCCAAGGGCATCTTCGCCGGCTGCATCAAAGCCTTCATGGCGCAATGACAACCTGGTGCCGCCATGCATCTCCTCGAGTTGCCAGGTGACGGTTGTCATGTGCCCGCCCAGCGGCTTGATGGTGAAGGTGTATTTAAGCCTTGAAGGCGGTTCCATTTCCAGAACGGACCCCCAGCAGATCTTTTCCGTCCGGCCATCATCTGTCGTGCCAAGCAGCGCAAACTCCGCCCCCTCGGCCAAATCCGCATCTGCCGGGTGAAACCAGACGGCGAGTTTGTCCTTCTCCGTCAGAAACCCCCATACGGTTTCGCGCGATGCCGTGAACATGACGGTTTTTACAATCGTTGAACTGGTCATTTACTGTTTCCTTCCGCGGCTTCGACCGCTGTCTGCAGCCTGGTGAGTTTGTCGTCCCAGAAATTGCTGAAGTAGTCGAGCCAGCCGGAAACCTCCTTCAGCGCAAGCGGCTCCAGGCGGTTGATGCGCTCGCGGCCCCTTGCATGAACGGAAATCAGGTTGCCCTGCTCCAGTATGGTGAGATGTTTTTTGACGGCCGCCCGGGTCATGGGAAAATGCCCGGCCATTTCGCCGATGGTCATTTCGCTATCGCGCAACCGGGTGAGCATTTCGCGCCTGCTCGGGTCAGCCAGCGCCCGAAACGTTTCCTGCAGGTCAGACGGCATGGTCTGCATCATGAAGCCTCCATTACAATACCATTTGGTATCATGTTTATATGATACCTTTTGGTATTATGTCAAGGAGATTTCACAACACTCTAGACTTCGGCCACCGGAGGTGGTGCTGACAAGCCCAGCAGGTCCTCCAGCACCGGGCCAATGTCTATTCTCTGTGCCCCGCCCCAGTCGGGCTGGTAGGATGGTTTTCTGACCGGAAACACGGTTGCGGTCCCGTCGCTCGACCAGACGCCGTCGAAGAACAGATCCCGTTCCTTGCGCCGGCGCGGAATTATCGACGGCGGTTTCGACCAGTTCATAAAGGTCGCGCGGGCACCGGCAATATCGCCTGCCTTCCAGCGTTTCGCCCAGGTCGCCCTGCGAATGCCGCCGGTGTTGTAGTGAAACGACAGGGCTGCGCCAAGCTGCTCTTCCGTCAGGACGTGCCCCTCGAACACGTCCGTCACAGCCGGCAGATAGTTTGTCCGCAGCACCCAGTCGAACACTTCAAGACAGCGCCTGACGGTCTGCGGGTTGTCCTTGTACCTGGGGAACACCGTGTGTCCCGATGAATTGGTGATGCCCACGCTCCAGGTCCACACACCGACACTGTCCAGATAGGCTTCGCGCACAATCGCCTCGTGGGAGACAATCTCCTGGGCGATCCTGACTGTGATTGTGCTGTTCACTTTTTCTCATCCGGACTGACATCGGCGCGGCGACCGGCCCGGGACAGACTGGACTTGCCTGGTGATGAAGATGGGGCCGCACCATGGTCGTTTGATTGAGAAAGTGTGACGCCGACACCCACCATCCGGATACAGTCTTCGGCTGCCTGAACCAGCAGCCTGTCGGTGTCGGCAATAGCGTCAGCCAGGCTGCCGGGCCGTTTCAGAATGCTGGCGAACGCGTCGATACCATGATCGAAATTATCGGTAACGCCCTTGCCGATTGTGCCGGCCAGAACAACCACCGGCAGGTTGAACCGCTTTGCCCTGCGCGCTACTTCGGCCGGTATCTTGCCATAGGGCGTCTGGCCGTCCAGGCAGCCTTCCGCGGTGATCACCAGGTCAGCCATGGCAATCAGCCGGTCCAGTTCCAGATACTGCATGACGATGTCGTAGCGCGGGTGCAGCGTGGCTCCCAAAAGCGCGGCCAGCCCGGTACCAAGCCCGCCGGATGCACCACTGCCCGGCAGGCGGGCCATATCAAGTCCGGTATGGTCGAGTATCTTTCCGGCATAGTTTTCCAGCGCTGCCTCAAGCTGTTCGACCTGATCCGGCGTTGCACCCTTTTGCGGACCGAACACACGGGCAACGCCACGCTTGCCCAGCAGCACATTATGCCAGTTTACCGCAGCATCGATCACCACATCATCAAGCCTGGGGTCACGGGTCGACAGATCTATGCGGTCGAGGCGGGCCAGTTGCGCACCGCCGTAACCAACCGGCGCGCCATCGCAGTCAAAAAGCCCGATACCAAGCGCCTGCGCCATGCCGGCACCACCGTCATTGATGCCAGAATCCCCGCACCCCAGCAGAATGCGCTCAGCGCCCTCATCCAGAGCCGCCTTGATGAGTTCGCCAACCCCATAACTGGTCGTCACGGTCGGATCACGCCTGTCCGGCGGGACCAGAGAGAGCCCGGCCGCGGCAGCCATTTCGATGATTGCCGTTTTAGGTCCGGCGCCGCCCAGGATGCCGAAGAACGACGCCACCGGATGCCCGACAGGTCCGGTCACTGTGACAGCATGCAACATGCCGTCAGTGGCATCTGTGATGGCATCGGTAAAGCCTTCGCCACCGTCGACAAGGGGTGCTTTTATGATCCTGGCATCCGGCTGGCCGCGCAGGACACCTGTCGCAATCAGGTCTGCAGCTTGCCGGGCGCTGATGCTGCCCTTGAAACCGGATGGAGCGACAAGCACCGTAAATTTCATGGGCCACCCCCGTCTGCGTCAGCAACGTTCACAGGCGGAGACAGCTCCAGTCCCAGCACAGGCCAGACGAAAAAGCTGAACAGCAGCAACAGTCCGGTCATGCCCGGCAACAGCCATGCACTGAGACGCAGCAGGTCACGATCGTCGTAGGTCGCAACGTCGAGACCGGCAAACAGGGCCACCGGCTTTGCACTCACATACATGGTCTGGCAGAATCCGCTGCCCATGGTCATCAGGAAAATCAGGGCAGCGGGGTTAATGCCAAACGCCGACAGCGGCAGGGCAAGCGACGGGATAAGAACCGCAACTCGGGCGGTGCGCGATGTGATAACCAGATGCGCCGCGATGGCGGCAAATGCTGCAATCATGACAGCAGCGGCCGGCGTAAGGCCCTTGCCGCCGGATGCGAAGGCCAGCAGTTTTGAGGTGATGAGGGAGGCTGCGCCGGTATCGATGAGCGCATGGCCCAGCATGAGAGTGACAGCCAGGAATACCAGCAGGCTCCAGTTGACGTCGCTGATGGTTTCTTTCAGCGAAATACCGGACAGGGGACGCAAGGTGATTGCGACCGCACCGATCAAAGCCCCAATGGCCAGATCGATCCGGTGCCACTGCTGGGTCAGCCAGAAGGTCACGGTCAGGGCGCTTACCAGCAATACGTAAACCTGTTCACTGCTCAACGAGGCCTTTTCCGGCTGCGCCATGATCAGTTTGCGCGCGCGTTCCCCGGCTGTCAGAAATACATTGAGGATAATCAGGGTTGCCAGCAGCAGCGAGAGGGCGGCAAACGGCGCTCCCAGCACCACCCAATACAGGAAGCTGATCTCGGTGCCGGCATATGCCATGAAATCCACAGCGACAAGATGGGCACCCGCCCCGATCATGCTGGCGCCGGCAGACAGCAACACCGCGGTCGGAAACAGCAGCGCCAGTGCGCGATTTATGCGCCGGTCATCTATGGCTGCGGCCAGGGCCACATAGACCGGCACCAGCAATGCCGCCCGCCCGGTGGTGGACGGCACGAGAAATGCGGTGGCTGCGATGGCAAGCCCGATGGCGAAAAACAGCTCGCGAACCGTGCCGGACCTGCTGCTCATTGCCAGCACAAAGCGGTGTGCCAAACCGGTTTTGCTGAGTGCAGAGCCAATCACAAAAGCGGCAAACAGCAGCCAGATCAGATGATGGCCCATGGACAGGTAAAAGGTTTGCGCCGGGACGACACCCGATACCACCAGCGACAGGCCGGCAACCAGAGCAACCGGCGTTGCCGGAAGCCGCAACACCGACCAGCCGATGATGGCCAACATGAAAACACACAGGGCAACGCGGATATCCGCATCTGCATCGCCGAGGCCGAGCCAGATGCCGGCATTGCCGGATATAGCAATGACCAGGGCAATCAACCAACGCGGGCCGGGCAGGACAGGCGACACGATGCGGAGCCTTTCAGGGTTTGAAGATGCTGCTGTTGCGAACGGCAATCTGGTGCTCATGGTCGTCTCCGCTGGTCAACACGGCCCCTCACTTTGATGATCGCTTCAATATCTGCGGCAGCGCAGCCTCTGCCGGTTTTCAATGAGACGAGCATATTGATGAATTGTGTTCTATAATCGTTTTAACCTCTTGTTTTTACAACTTAATACTAGATTAACCTGACTGTCATAAAACGTTCATAATCGCTTTGACAGGATCATTTCGAGGCCACTCTCGCGTAAGTATCCGGGGCCTACAGGCACTTCCGACACGCTCTTATACCGGCCGATAGATCGTGTTTTAGGAATTCCGCCTATCAGTTCTTAAACACCGGCCAGCACAATGCATCCGTATACCAACCAAACGGGGCCGACCGAGATGAACGTTCTCCGCAGCATCAGCTATGCATTGTTGTTGCTTCCTGCCTTGTCAGGCACCGCGACTGCTGATCCTGACTGGCAGGACGCCCTCAAAAACCTGCACATTTGCGCCAAGCAGAAAGATGAAGCTTGTGCGGTAAGGGTTGCCGAGCATGTCGCGCAACAGATGACGCCTGGAAAACCCATTGATTACAGCAAGGAGTTGAAGCGCCTTTCGCTGCCGGCTGAAAGACTCATGATGCTGAGTAATCTTGCAGTCTACTTTGCCGTTCACGGAGACTCGGAGAAGGCCGAGCAGTACTTTGAACTCGTATACAATGAGCGAATGGGCCGCGGGCCGGCATTCACCGGTCGTCCCATCATCCGTGCCCGACGGCATCTGATTGCATTGCATCTGAAAAACGCAAACTCCAAGCGTCTGGCCGAGCACCTGAACGCCATGACCGACTATGCCGGACAATCAGCAAATCTGGAGCGCAAAATCCTTGAGCTGAAACAGGCGACAACATTCATCCGAAGAGCTGGTTATGATTTTGATGAAGTAAATTCTGCTGCTGCCCTGGCAGACTGGATTGCCGCGACCCAAGCTGGAAAAACCGACGTGCCCGTCAAGCTGGTTGGCACTCTGGCCAAAAATGGATTTGTCACCGCAGCCAGCGTTGTTGCCAGGCGATTTCCCAGTGATGGTGTCGACGAGGCCCTGTCACAAACAGTGGCGCAACTGACTGCAAAACAGGACCGGTTTGCCCGACTGGTCGCACTGGCAAGCAGCACTACTCCCGACCAGTTGTTCAGCGAACTGGAAAGCGCAGAAGCAAAGAACGAAAAGCGCCGCTTTACCACTATTCAAGGCCAGGTTAGAAAAATACTTTTGGAACTCAGGAAACAGAACAAACCTGTTGTTGTTCATTCGTTCTTGAGCGCTGCCGGCAAATATGCCTCAGCTGTCAAGCAACACAACTGCAGGGTGATGTTGCTGACTTCGTTTCTCACTGAGTCAATCTCGCTCGGAGACAAGGGCTTGTTTACGGAGCTGAAAGCCAGGATACCGCTCAAGGATGGTAAAGTCAGGCTCACCGGAAATAAGAAGTGCGAATGGTTGGCTCTGCCCCCCCGGCAATGGCTTCCAGCTATCACACAGGCCTGGATGGATGGAGAGGCCGCCATAGCGAATTTCACCGTTGGCTCACCGAACTACGCAACCAGCAAAGCTGCGATCGGTATGAACCACGCTTTAAACATTGCAGCACCCTACCTAGACCAGAGACTGGTTACGGCCTTGTATCTGCAACACTCGAAACTCCTGTCAGGCGCGAACCAATCCAAATTGGCTCTTATGCTTGCAATCACCGCAAGTCACGCCCGCAAGACCGGGTATGATCAGGCAGCTTTTGAATTGCTCGATTACTCATTTCGATCATCAAGTATATATGACGGCGACCCAACCCAATCGTTTACCGTCAGGCAAACCGGAAAAGTCGTTGAATTCGTCCGCATGGCAACTCCCGAAAACACTGTCAAATCGGCATTGGGGGCATTGTTCACAGGGCGATACGTGGCAAGTAACCTGGAAGCCAAGGCGAAACTTCGCTAACCGGTGACCGCGATGATCTCGCGGAGGGCAGTCTCACTTTCAGCCGCGATCGAATTGTTCATGCACAAGTTACTGCAACCCGTCTGCGGTGAAAATCGAGCAGGAGGCAACCGGCGCCATCACTGAAGTGCGGCGCCGGTTGAGTTTTGCAGAGACCCTGCTCACGCAGCCTGGATCTCGTGATGGGCCGGGTTGCGCAGCAGGTGTGCCACTGCAGGCAGAAGCTGCTCCGGATCGATCAGATCGTCACGGGACAAGAGCCTGGTGCCGGTGACGGCTTCCGCCTCACGCACCGCCAGCGGCGAACAGGTCACCATGCCGGACACAGCAAATGGAGCCAGGTCATGACTTTGCATGATGGAAACGCCGCCCACTGCCCCAAGTGCGTCCGGTGCCGCAAACAGACTTGCGTCAAAGCGATCCTTGATGCGGCTGCTCTTCATGATTTCGGCGGTCTCGGCCTGAAATAAGCCATCGGCGATTTCCACAACGACGATTTCAGCGCCGCGCGCAGCAGCACCGCCGACCAGCGCATCAAATCCGTCTTCGATCCGTTGCAACGGCACCTTGTAGGTGGACGCCATGCCGGCATCGGTAAAGTCTGTAACCGGCACGCCGGCATCGAGAAAGGCGTTAAAATCCCCGAACGCGCCGGTACCGGTGGCCTTGACGCCCTCGACGGCATATCCGGCGCGGCTCAGGCCATGGGCGAGGCTGACCGCAGCGGTCGTCTTGCCGGCATTCATCGATGCACCGAACACACCGATCACCGTTACATGGGCCGGGATGGATGAACCGGCAATGGCATAAGACCCGATATTGATGACCTCGCCATGCTTGTCGGTCAAAAGACCGAGCGGGCGCAGCCTGGTCGGTCTGGCCATCTTGTCGTGGGCAGCCTCCATGCGCCCGACAATGCCGCCGCCTGCCAGCATGTCACAGCCGTCATAGTCAATCTCGGCAAAACCCTCGAACTGATCCGGCGCATAGCGGTTGCCACACACGACAACCAGAAGATCGCCCTTGTAGCTCACCGAGTAGCGCCCCTCAGCCAGTTGCAGTTTCTTGTGCTGGCCGATGGATTCCACTTCCACAAGTACAAGATCGCCTGCCTTTGCATTGTACAGGTCGCCGCCATACCCGACCGCATCACGGCGATTGACCCGCCGGGCAGTGAACGCCCATTTTGCACTGGCTGGCACGACCTTCTGATTGAAGATGATCTGTTTCATGTCGGTTCCTCTGCTTTCGTGTTTACCGCTGTTTGAGGCTGCCTGCGCAGACCCGACAACGAGTGCGTTACTGCCGTCACGAGCAGAGGATGCACACAGAGATTTCGACGTGCAATCCACTTAACACGTTGTTATTTATTGATTAATAGAGGGTTCAGCTTGCTGTTATGCTGGTTTCACAACCGGTTCATTTGGCATTCATGGCAAGGAACGAATGTCGCCGTAATCGCAAAGCCTGTTCCGTGACCGCACACCTGCAGGATCATTTGACCATCGTGTTGGTTTAAGCCGCCGGCGATCCGGAGCCTGCATCAAAAAGCTTATACAGGCTGGCCAGGCGCGGCAGTGTTTTGCAGTTTGAGTATCTGGTCATGACCTTTCATGA
Organism: uncultured Anderseniella sp.; assembly: GCA_947488295.1. GTDB lineage: Bacteria > Pseudomonadota > Alphaproteobacteria > Rhizobiales > Aestuariivirgaceae > Anderseniella. Next base: position 8,642 of record CANKYU010000003.1, on the reverse strand, counting down.
CACCGGTAGCACGCCATCCAAGCTTTTCGTAAAAACCCGTCGCCCGGATTTCCGAATCGGGATTGGCCAGCAGCCAGATCTCCTGATGGCCGAGGGAGAAGAGCCAGTCCTGTGTGCGCGCCAACACGGTCTTGCCAATCCCCCTGTCTTCATATTCAGGCGCGACGGCAACCACCGCGATTTCGCCATTCAATCCATTGCCCATCGAAAATCCGACCAGCTTGCCGTCATCTTCGCAAACCCAGCCATTGGCGTGTGATCTCAGTTCGTCTGCCATGGACTGCGGCGTCACACCATAGTCTTCCCTCAACTCATCCAGTGTGACGGCGTTCTCCCTGGTCGACAGCCTGACAGTCAAAGCAGCGGGAACATCTTCTGGCAGCATCTGACGATAGTTGAGCGACATGTGATGTCCGGTCCCGATTGCGTCGTTGGAAGTCAATATACGCAGCCTGTCAAACCGCGCCGAAGCGGTAGCCGCGGCCGCGGACTGTGTTGATCAGTTTGGTTTCCGCGCCATCGTCGATCTTGGCGCGCAGCCGCCTGATATAGACATCGACCACATTGGTAAGCGGATCCTGGGAAACTCCCCAGACGTTCTGCAGTATCCTGGCACGGCTTAATACCTTGCCGGTCTCCACCATCATGAACTCCAGCAAGGCGTATTCCAGGGAGGTCAGCTCGATGGTCTTGCCGTCACGTTTTACAACCAGTGCGTCACGGTCAAACGACAGGTCCCCGGCCTGCATCATGCCCTTGGCCTGCTTCATCTCACCAGCGTCCGCCCGCCGGTCGAGGCTTTCAAGCCGGGCCAGCAGTTCATCGAAGGCAAAGGGCTTTGTCATGTAGTCGTCCGCACCAAGCCTCAGACCGCGCACGATGTCGTCGGTGCTGTCCAGCGCGGTCAGCATCAGAATAGGGGTACGATTGTTGTCCAGACGCAGCGACCGGCACACTTCACGCCCGTCAAGCGCAGGCAGCATGACGTCCAGGATGATCGCATCCCAGCTGCCTTTGCTGGCCGCGTCGAAACCGGACTTTCCATCATTCTGAATATCAACAGTGTGACCTTCAGCCTTCAGTCCCCGACCGAGAAACTCCACGATCCGGATGTCATCCTCAATAAGCAGCAATCTCAATTCACAGTCTCCATCTCAGCATGGGTCTCTGGCGCCGGCTCATCGGGAATGTCTTCAATTGCAGGAAGCGCAATCCGAACTGCGGTGCCGCCAGAAAAGTCCGCATCAATCCAGATGCGCCCGCCATGGGCGTTGGTTATCGAGCGCGCAATGGGGAGGCCCAAACCGGTGCTCTTGCGTTGGTCCAGCCCCGCTTCCACAGCGCCGCGATAAAACCGCTCGAATGCATGACTGGCGTCTTCTTTCGATATTCCCGGCCCGTTGTCTTCAACACTCAACCACCATTCATCATCCTGACGCGCCAGCGAAACCGTGATGCTGACACCGGCCGGTGAATGCTCAATCGCGTTCAACATCAAGATCAGCATCAGCTGGCACAACCGCTGGGCATCACCCTCCACTGGGGCAATTTCATCCCCGAGGTCCATCGACAGCCGGCACTGGTCCTGTTCAAATTTTGAATGCAGTTGTTCTGCCGCTGCTATGACGGGCCCGCGCAGATCAATTTCGTTATGGCGCATATCCACCACGCCGGCCTGTTCGCGCGCAATCAGGAAGATGTCGTTGACGAAACGGGTCAACTGATCGGAGATGGCGATGATCCGGCTCAGTGCCGAATGATAGGTTTCACGCTGTTTCTGACGCGCCCTGAGCGCCACCTCCGCCTCGCCGCGAACCGCGGTGATGGGAGTGCGCAGTTCATGTCCGATGTCGGCAAAAAACTGCCGCCTGGTTTCATCGCGCCGCGTAAGCTCGTCATTGGCGACCTGCAGTTCGTCGGTTCGCTCCATGACCCGCTGTTCGAGCTGGTCCCTGGCCTCTTCCAGGGCGGTACGCTGGGTCTGCAACTGGCCGGCCATGGCGTTGAACCGTCCCGACAGATTGGCGAACTCGTCGCGCCCGGTTATCGGAATGGTGTGGTCCAGCTTGCCGGATGCAAACAGTTCCGCGCCGTTTTCCAGATTGCGCAGGCTGTTGGACATTCTCAACGCCAGGGCATACATGGCCCAGCCCGCCACCAGAACACCGGTCAGCGATGCCAGCAGTGCCGCCCAGTATGCGACGGTGTTGTAATACTCGATTTCCCGAAGGGCATCGTCCAGTTCCGAACGTTCATCCTCCACCGCATCGTTGATGAAGCCGGTGACAGCACCGTCGAGCCGGACTTTCAGACTGTTGTCGAGGAATTCACGCGCTTCCTCGACCCGGCCATTCTTCAGGAGCAGTTCCGTTTGACGCACATCGGCAAACGCCCTCTCAAGCTCTTTGGCAAGATCGCGGGCACGCTGCTGGTCTTCATCAACCTCACCGGCGCGCAGCCCGACCGCATCCTCGTCGATCGTCGTTTCCGTGATATCCGCGACGATTTTTGTAATTCGCGCCTGTGCCTCACCCAGATCGAAACTCAGGCTCTTGCCTTCATTGAGCAGATCACGGCGGACACGCTTGAACGTGCCCAGCACCTCGCTGGACAGGCTCAGATACCCTGTCAGCTCCTCATAGGCCAGGCTGGTGCGCTTCTGATTGTACGTGGCGCTATAGGTGTTCCAGAGCAACAATACCGAACATGCAACGACAACCGCCGCAAGAGTACTGACGCTCATGACGAGTTTGGTTCTGATCTGCATGTGCGAGATAATAGGCATTTCGGCACAGCAAAGACAGATGCGCCACATTAACGCCAGATTAATTCGGCGGCCGCAGCCAGTGCATAAACCTGTCGGGCATCAGGCCCCGGCATGCATAATGGCCTGTCTGGGCCCGTTATGGAGTTCACCTGAACATGGATGGAAGTGAAGCACCTGGAATCCCCGTTAAATCAGGCAGATGGGTGATTGCCGCGGCCGGTCTGCTGTGCCTGGTGCTGGGTTCCGTGCATGCATTTTCAGTGTTTCTGGTGCCGCTTGAAACGGCCTATTCGGCATCGCGGGCAAAGATCAGCCTGATCTACTCCTTCGCATTGATCATGCTGACCATTTCGGTTCTGGCCGGCCCGAAATACTTCCATCGCCTGCCCGCAGCCTGCATCCTGCTGGCTTCCGGCCTGGTCGCAGCGACAGGGACTTTCGTTACCGCTTTTGCGCCCGGCTTCATTGCCGCTGTGTTCGGGTACAGCTTGCTGTTCGGGGCGGCCAATGGTGTCGGTTACGGCTTCGGACTGCAAATTGCCGCAAAAGCCAATGGTGGCCGCGAAGGCATGGCCATGGGTATTGTGACAGCGTGTTATGCCACCGGCGCGATGATCGCCCCTGCCGGATTTCAGTGGGCCCTGTCGCATGGCGGGTTCCAGACCGCCATGCTGGGCCTGAGCATGGCCCTGATCGTCGCATCGGTGTGCGCCGCCCTTATTGTCAACGGCACCGGGGCCCGGCTGGATGTCCCGGCACGACAAACCACATGCGGCAAGATCAGGTCACGCGAAGTGGTTCTGTTGTGGACCGGTTTCGGCGCGGCAGTATTTTCCGGCCTCATGGTCATCGGCCATGCCGCCGAGATCGCCAGGTCAGATCAGCTTGTCCACCTGATCTGGATTGCGCCCGCCCTGATCGCCGCCTGCAACCTGGCCGGCAGCCTGTCAGGCGGGTATCTGGCCGATGCCATGTCGCCGGGACCATTATTGGCCGGCCTGGCGATGTTTCTATTCTGCGTCCTTGCGGTGCTGGCTGTCAGCGCACCCGGCCTGCCGGTTCTTGCCGGTCTTGCCTGCGTCGGGTTCGGCTATGGCGCAATCATTTCCATCTATCCGGCCATCATCGCCAAACGTTACGGCATGGTCCATAGCCCGCGCATCTACGGTCGGGTATTTACCGCTTGGGGCACAGCGGGACTGGCCGGCCCGTGGCTGGCCGGCGTCCTGTTCGATGCAACAGGTGGTTATTCATCTGCCCTTGCAGTCGCCGCCGGGCTCAGCCTTGTCTCTGCCCTGGCGGTGCGTGTGCTGTTTCGATAGACGCCGTACAGTTGCTCTGAAACTTTGAAAGCGATATCCAGTGGTCGACAGAAAAAACCACAGGTACATATCATGAGACTGACTTTAGCTGCTTCGGTGATACTTCTGGCCACAACCCAGCCCGGCCTTGCTGACCCCTGCAAGGAGAAATTTGCCCAGTTGCTCATCCATGGCAATGGTCCGCATCCGGTGACCATCCGCATCACGACGGAGCCGAAGGGCGGCAAGGTTTCAAGGAATGATTTCTTTTTCAAAGCCACCGGACACTGGATGACGGTGATGACCGAACCGTCAAACCAGCCCATCACGCTGGCCTACAACAACAAAATGTACACCTCTGCCGACAAGGGAAAGTCCTGGAAGAAAGTCAGGGAAATGGACAGTGAAAAGAACCGGCTCGACACCATCAGGAACCAGGAAGAAAACGCAAAAACAATCAAAAATGCCACATGTGGGGAGGAGATGCTCGACGGCGTCGCGCACGACACGGTTGAAGCCGATTTTGATACTGTGCAGCAATACAAATCTTCCAACCACTACAAGTACTGGGTGAACCGGGAAAGCGGATGGATAACCAAGGTCACTTACGATTCCAAAAGCGCCGGGTATGAAAGCTTCACGACCCAGTTGCTGGAAAAGACGCCGGACCTGAAACTGCCAATGCCCGAATAGGCAGGTAAAGGTCCAGGTCGTCCTGCCGGTTTTGCAAAAACTGTTGAATATGGATCGCGAAACGGGAAACAATCGGCTTCTGTGAGCGACATCGGAAGTGCGTGGTCATGTTCGGGTTCAAGAGTTGCTGTCGAAAACCGACGGCCGGGCCGACCGGCCTGGCAGCCTTGCCTGCCGTTTTCATTGTTTCCCTGCTGATACCCGGATCAGGGCTTGCAGACGCTCCATTCGAGTTCACGCACCCGGTCGCCAATCAGAGCTATGACACGCTGCCGATCCCGCTGCGGATCAGCCGGAAACCGGGAACGGCGGTTCCTGAAACCGACGCCATCGACGTGCATTTCGAAATCCGGCAATGGCCGCACCCCTATGGCTTTGTCGGGGCGATGAGAAACGCAATCCTGCCCGGCAAGACCAACTTTGAAACGCGCGTTCTATATTTCTGGACACCGGAACCAGGCACCTATTCGATCCGGGCCCGTGCTGACGGGTTTGAGGACGATCCGGTCGAAGTGATCTTTTCCACCACGTTCACGCTGGACCGTCCGCTGTACCGCATTATCAAGCCGCAAGGCCGGGTGTACCAGGGTGCAGACGTGCCGCTGGTGGTCGACTGGGACCCGTTCTGGGCAACCGTTCCGAACCAGCCTTACGGTACGCTTTATGCCGAAGTCGAAAGCTGGGATGAGGACAGTCAAGCCTGGCAACCGGAATGGAAGTCGGGAAACCTGGGCGGGTTTCAATTGCCTATAGTTCTACCAGGACAGTTTTCGCTTACCGGTCAGGCGCCCGAAAAGCCAACGGCCAAACGGGTCCGGGTGCGCCCGTCGTTCAGCCGCAAGGCCTATACCCTGCCGACCGGATGGCGCTATTTCTGCCATGCGCCGCCAGGCAAGGTCACAGTCGGGCAGGAACGCCCAGACGCTTCACCCGGACCTGGCGAAAACCGTGAACCATGCATCGGCATCAGCGTGGAATCCGGGCTACCGGCAGATGTGGAAGACTAGTCCCGTCCAGGACGACGTAGGGACATTTTTTTGCATCGATTGGATTGGAAACAACTGGTGATCCCGGCAGGATTCGAACCTGCGACCATCAGCTTAGAAGGCTGGTGCTCTATCCAGCTGAGCTACGGGACCGTTGTTCAGCAGTTGTGGCATCCTGTTTGCCGCAAGTGCGCGCGTCTCGCAAGTGTTAGATGTTCACTCTGGATCGCTCACGGCAGTCTCATTTCATTCGACGCCTGCGCGGGCGCGAGCAAAGCTCGCCTCGCGGTCGCTCGGTTTGAAAACTCACCGCACCCGTTTTTTGGATTTACGTTAAGCCGCGTGATCTAATGGGTCCAGTTGTCGGTCCGGCCCCAGCGGAAGTTGTCTGAATAGGACTTGGATTTGGCAGACGGCTTTTTCGGCTCGATGACCTGGTAGGCATGGCCCTTGCGCCTGGCGTAGTTTTCCGCTTCTTCACGGGTGGCGAAGGTCAGCTTCAATTGCTGTTTCATGTCGCCGGATGAGGTCCAGCCCATCAACGGGTCGGTTTCGCGCGGGGCTTCTGCTTCAAATTCCAGCACCCAGTTTTTGGTCTTGGCCTTGCCGGACTGCATGGCATTGCGCGTTGGCTGGTAAATACGTGCAGGCATGATGTCGCCTCGATTGTTGCCGGTTGGCTTCAAGCTCGTTTCAGGGCCGGCCGGTGGTCGGAGCGGAGAGATTCGAACTCCCGACCCTCTGGTCCCAAACCAGATGCGCTACCAGGCTGCGCTACGCTCCGAATGCCGTTGCCGGACAAACCGTCCCTGACTGGTGAGAGGGTGGTTACAGGAAAACACACCTGCTCGGCAAGGGGGTAAGTGTGCAGACGGGAATGTTTTTTGGTGGCCCTAGGAACCATCGAAAAAACGATGCTTCAACTTGCTGCCCGGCTTGATGCCCAGTTGCGCAGCCGTGCCGGCAACAACCTCCATCACTGCCGACACTTCCCGGCCCGCTGTGAGGACATCAAGCGACTGGGGAACCGTATTGGCCTGAACATGCACAACGGTACCGTCAGCGGCCACAAACAGCATGTCCAGAGAGATATAGGTATTGCGCATCCACATGGAGATCACGCGCGGCGTCGGCCAGTGAAACAACATTGCCTCGCGCTCACCCATGGAGCGGCGAAACATCAGGCCGCGGGCGCGGGTTTCGTCACTGGTGGCAATTTCGGCGGCGAATTCAATATCACCGCTGTCTGTGGTCACGACCACCTGCTCAACCGGCAGGCGAACCACTTCTTCCGATGCCAGCGACGGCCCGGCAAGAAACAACAATGAAAACAGAACTGCCGCAAAAATCCGCATGGCTTGCCTTGTACGCGGAATCCGGCAGTGGATCAATTCGTGCCGGGCAACCGGTCGTCATCAAGGCTGAGACGGACTTCGGCGGCCATCTTTCCTTTTGCGCCATCACCAAAGCGGACATAAATCCATTGATCCGGCTCTATCTCGGCGATCGCGGTTTTGCGCAGAACCTCCATGTGAATGAAGATGTCGGGCTGGCCTTCGCCTTCACTGGCAAAGCCGAAGCCGCGGGTGCGGTTGAACCACTTGACCTTCACACGGGTCCAGTCACTGCCGGCCTCGACGCTCTGGTGCGTGCGCGGCACGCGCTCTACGGGGTGAATTGCAGTGGTTGTGTCAACGTCGAGCACACGCAGGCACTGAATGCCTTTCTGACGCTGCACAGCTTCACAGACCACCCGGGTACCTTCCAGCGGCGCGTCAAAACCGTCGCGCTTGAGGCAGCTCAGATGCAACAGGACATCAGGGATACCGCTGTCTGGTATGATGAACCCATAGCCACGTGCTACGTCAAACCATTTGACGAAGCCTGCCACCTCGAAAATTTCAACGTTTGATTCCAGCTCTGATAGTGAAGATTGGCGCACTTGTCCGGTCTGTGCCGGTGTGTTGTTTCTTAATTCAGCCCCATCGTCCACTGGCCCGCCATCACCAGCCATAATTACCGCTCCTAACCTTTACTCTGTCCGCCGCCTACAGTTGCCCTCACCCAAATGATGGGCAAACACCGGCGATTTGTACAGCCATCACGCCGGGAAATTTTCGGATATACACAAAGTTGATCGATGTTCGCACAGGCGTTGCAATCACCGGTTGCCGTGGCGTCCGGTTAACCGTTTGAAAATCCGGCTTTTTTGTGGAATTTTTGTGATTGCCGTGTTTTTGCAGTTGTATTTTTTTTCTTGGCAAACCTGTGCGCAACCCGGTCCCGCACCCGGCATTGCCGGGCCTTTCGAGAGTGTCATCCGGCAAAAGTTCGCATGGAAGACAACGAATCAACGTTCGATGAACGGGACTGTAGTCTCAAAATACCCTCAGAATTCGGATCAATATTCTCATTTTTTGAAAAATAGAGGTCTGTTGTGGGCAACACATGAGCACACCATTACTTTTTTGCATTTTTCGTAGGCAATTTGTCGCACGTCTGTACAGTGTTGGCAGGGAAGCAGAGGAGGGAACTATCAATGGCAGTTAAGCCAGCACTTACTGATCTTCCGATCAAGACGGCGGATGCCGGATTTTACAAAGGGTTCAGTAAGGACGTTACTATTGCGTCCAAATTCATCATTGGCGGACTTGTGATCTGGGCGGTAGCGTTTCCGGAACAGGCCGGCTCGGTACTCAACAAGTTCAATTCATTCATTCTGAGCAACTTCGCCACCTGGTACATCTGGGTGGTGGCGCTGTTTGTCCTGGTGTGCATTCTGCTGGCCATCTGGCCTGCAGCCGGCAAGCTCAATCTGGGCCAGGACGGGGAGAAGCCGGAGTTTTCCAACTTCTCCTGGTTCTCCATGATGTTCGGCGCCGGTATCGGCGTCGG